>NZ_JCAIUG010000001.1:0-3112681 GCF_059445405.1 Agromyces sp. Y782
CATCAATCAAAGGAATCCCACCCGGCCAAAAGACCGGGACAGGGTTCAAAAATTGGCATTGAACATAGTGCACGCTGTTGAGTTCTCAAGGAACGGACGCACCCGGCGTTCGAACCTGAGCGGATCGAACTACCGGAGCTTGTCGTTCTCATTCGGGCATCCTGTAAAGGACGGAACCGAACGCTTCAAACGCACTGAAGACATTGTCTTCAAGGTTTGGGATCTTCGTGCCACTTGAGGAGGATGAGCAGTTCTGCTCTTCCGCTCCTGTGGGGCAACGAGTGATTACATTACGTGGATTCCGGGGGGCGTGCAACTTCTGGCCGCATCCCGGGCGTGTCGTGTGTTGAGCCCCGGAAACAGAAGGGCTCCGGGCTCTCACCGAAGTGAGCGACCGGAGCCCTGGACGTCGTCATGAACGACTACTCGACGAAGATTCCGGCGAGCGTCTTCTTGCCACGGCGGAGGACCGCCATGCCGCCGGTGGCGACGCGACCATCGAGCGTTGCCGCCTCGTCGTCGATGCGCACATTGTCGAGCGACACTCCCCCCTGTGCGATCGCGCGCCGGCCCTCACTCTGGCTCGAGACCAGGCCGGTGTCGACGAGGAGCTGCACGATCGGGGCATCCGCTGCACTCGTGGTGTTCGGCAGCTCGCGCAAGGCGGCCTCGAGTGTCGCGAGATCGAGAGTGGCGAGGTCGCCTTGACCGAACAAGGCACGCGAGGCAGCGATGACGGCCGCCGTGGCATCCGTACCGTGCACCAGTGTGGTCACCTCGGTGGCGAGCACCCGCTGCGCCTCTCGCCTGAACGGCTCGGTTTCGACGAGCTGCTCGAGCTCATCGATGCGCTCCCGGCTGAGGAACGTGAAGATCTTCAGCCGTGAGATGACATCGGCATCGTCGGTATTGAGCCAGAACTGGTAGAACGCGTACGGGCTGCACATCGCGGCATCCAGCCAGATCGCATTGCCCTCGCTCTTGCCGAACTTCGTGCCGTCGCTATTGGTGACGAGCGGCGTGCCGATCGCATGCGCGCTCGCGCCCTCGACCCGATGAATGAGATCGGTGCCACTCGTGAGGTTGCCCCACTGGTCGCTGCCGCCCGTCTGCAGCACACAGCCGTGCTGGCGGTAGAGCTCGAGGTAGTCGAACCCCTGCAGGATCTGGTAACTGAACTCGGTGTAGCTGATGCCGGCGTCGGAGTTGAGCCGCGAGGCGACGGCGTCTTTCTTCAACATCGTTCCGACTCGGTAGTGCTTGCCGATGTCACGGAGGAAGTCGATCGCGGAGAGACCGCCGGTCCAGTCGAGGTTGTTCACGAGCCGAACGGGGTTCTCGCCCTCGGCGGAGAGGAACCTCGAAACCTGGCCCTGCAGGTACCCGACCCACTCGGCGACGGTCTCCTTCGTGTTCAGCGTGCGCTCGGCCGAGGGCCTCGGGTCGCCGATCAGGCCCGTCGAACCGCCGACGAGGCCGAGGGGCTTGTGGCCGGCCAACTGGAGACGTCGCATCACGAGGAGCTGCACGAGGTTGCCCAGGTGCAGACTCGGCGCAGTGGGATCGAACCCGCAGTAATAGGTGATCGGCTCGCCCGCGAGGAGGTCTTTCAGCGCAGCCTGATCGGTCGAGACGTGCACGAGGCCACGCCAGACGAGCTCCTCCCAGACGTCTGCGAAGGAGGCGTCGTTCTGCTGGGTACTGAGGATCACGGGGTCTGACACTCCGTCAGGTTATCAGCGGGCCCATTAGGTTCGACCTCTAACCGACATTCGATTAAGGTTTCATGCTTACTTGGCCCGCGATGAAGGAGTCAAGGTGAAGGCAGTCCGCCCCGTCTCACGCTGGAACAGTGTCGTGCGATGATTAATGCTGTATGCTTATCCACACCACGATGAAGGATTCAAGGTGAAGGAGATGCCATGATCGTCGTCACCGCCGACCAAGTCGCCAGTCGTACGAACGCCGATCTGGCGGGTGTGGAGCGCGACCGAATCCAGCGCGATCATGGAGATCGGCTCCGACTCCCCGTCGCGCGCAACGCGGGAGACGAGATACAGCTGCTCACGAGTGACGCGCGGACCGTGGTCGACGTCGTCTTCGAACTCACCCGCGACGCCGCATGGAGCGTCGGCGTGGGCTGCGGCGCCGTGCGCGAGCCGCTGCCCGCCGATATCCGGGAAGCGAGCGGCGAGGCGTTCTTCGCCGCGAGGGACGCGGTCGAGCGGGCCAAGAAGAGCTCGCCTCGGCTCGCGATCGAGGCTGCCCACGACGATGCCGCGCACGTCGAGGCGATCTTCAAGCTCGCACTCATCCTGCGTGAACGGCGCTCGGACCAGGGTTGGGAGGTCTACGACCGCATCGTCGCCGGCGCTCTCCAATCCGACATCGCCGACGAGCTCGGGGTGAGCGCGCCGGCGATCAGCTCACGCGTGAAGTCGGCGAATATTCGAGCCGAGCTCGATGCAGTGCCGGCGCTCGCTAGGCTGCTTGAGAATCTGGATGCCGCGACGGGAGCCCGCACATGAATCACCTCGTCGTCATCGCCGACGCCATCACCTGGTCCGCCCTGCTGATCGCCATGGTCGCGGCCACCGCACTGTCGGTGCTGGCATACCTTCGGCCGCGGCGTGCCTACATCTGGTTCGCCGCAGGCACGCTCACGGTCGCGCTGCTCGCCGCGGCCTCTGCGACCGGCCCGGCTCAGTTCGGGCTCGCGCCGCTGATCACCGTGCTCGGACTCACCATCGCGGTCTTCGGCGGCAGCCCGGCCGCTGCCACGGCGCTCGACCTCGCCATGGGCGGCACCGTCGCACCCGGCCTGCACGGCGGCATCATCGTCGCTGACAAGCGATCAGCCGACGAAGAGCACCGCGGCGTGCAGTCCAGCAGCCGACGCGAGGTGCTGCGCGGAGGACTCACCATCGGTGTGCTCGAGCGCGTCGCCTCGGCGGGAGCGATCATCGCAGGCTTCCCCGAAGCGCTTGCCATCGTCGTCGCGGTCAAAGGCGTCGGCCGTTTCACCGAGCTCGAGGCACCCGAGGCGCGCGAGCGATTCATCATCGGCACCTTCGCGAGCCTCATCTGGGCATGCGCGGCGGCCTTCGTCGTGCACCTCGCCGTGCGCTGACGAGCGTCACGAGATGCGGATGCCGCAACTCGGTCGTTCGGCCACGCGAGCGCGTACCTGCTTCCGGCGACGAGTGACCGCCTCCCCGTCGAACGTCACTCCGCGGCGAGCTTGTGACGCCGATACGGCGAGACACCCTCGTCACCAGGCAGCCAGAATCGCCACGGATACTCCGATCCGCCGCCCGCGCCGCCGACTCCCGTGCGCGGGCCGCTCGCGTGATGGAGCGGAACGCTCGGCACTCGCAGTGTGAACGGCGCCGCGAGCAGGTCGCTGCCGCCGGCGTCGAGCGGCACTCCCAGTGCCTTCGAGAGCCGGCCAGGACCCCTTGCGAGGTCGCGATCGCTCACGCCTGGGCGACGGCGTCTGGCGATCTCGAGCCCTTCGATCACCGTCGCGCCGCGCATGAGCACACCCGATGAGCTGCCCACTGGTCGAGCCACGACGTTCAGACAGACGTGCATGCCGTAACTGAAATACGCGTAGAGGTGTGCGGGCGCACCGAACATCACCTCATTGCGCGGCGTTCGGCCCCGGAACGCGTGCGAGCCCGGGTCTTCGCCGACACCCCGGTATGCCTCGAGTTCCGAGAGCCGGATCGCGACCCGACCGTCGGGCGCATCGTACGCCAGCACCGCGCCGAGGAGGAGCGGCGCGAGTGCCACGGGATCCTGTTGGAAGAACTCCCGCGCCTGTGCGACGAGCTCGCTCAGTTCCGCGCCTCCGGAAGACCCGCCACGAGATGGCGCACGCGGTCGGCGAGCCGCGCGAACTGCTCGGCGACGCGCACAGGGGCGGTGCCGCCGATGCCGTCACGACTCGCGACCGAGCCCTCGACGGTGAGCACCTCCCGCACATCGGGAGTCAGGTGCGGCGAGATCGCCGCAAGGGCGTCGTCGTCGACGGCGTCGAGCTCGAGGGAGTGCTCCTCTGCGTAGCGTACGAGCGCACCGGTGATCTCGTGCGCATCGCGGAACGGCACCCGCCGCTTCACGAGCCACTCCGCGACATCCGTTGCCAGTGAGAAGCCGGCCGGCGCCTGCTCGGCCATGCGCTCGACATGGAAGGTGAGCGTCGCGACCATGCCAGTGAATGCCGGCAGCAGCACCTCGAGCGTCTCGACCGAGTCGAAGACCGGCTCCTTGTCTTCCTGCAGGTCGCGGTTGTAGGCGAGCGGCAGCGCCTTCAGCGTCGCGAGGAGGCCGGTGAGGTTGCCGATGAGGCGGCCCGACTTGCCGCGCGCGAGCTCGGCGATGTCGGGGTTCTTCTTCTGCGGCATGATCGACGAGCCCGTCGAGTAGCCGTCGTCGAGGGTGACGAAGCCGAACTCGCGCGTGTTCCAGAGGATGATCTCTTCGGCGAAGCGCGAGAGGTCGATGCCGATCATCGCCGTGATGAAGGCGAACTCGGCGACGACGTCGCGGCTCGCGGTGCCGTCGATCGAGTTCTCAGCAGGGGCGGCGAGTCCCAGGTCACGGGCGACGGATGCCGCGTCGAGACCGAGTGTCGAACCGGCGAGCGCTCCCCCGCCGTACGGCGAGACATCCACTCGCTTCGTCCAGTCGACGAGTCGATCGAGATCGCGTGAGAGCGCCCAGGCGTGCGCGAGCAGGTGGTGCGCGAGCAGCACCGGTTGCGCGTGCTGCAAGTGCGTACGCCCCGGCATGATCGCGGTGCGGTGCGTGTCGGCCTGGGCCGCCAACGCGTCGATCAGGTGCACGAGGTCGCGTCCGATCGTCGCTGCGTGGTCTTTCAGGTAGAGGCGCACGAGCGTGGCGATCTGGTCGTTGCGGCTGCGCCCGGCGCGGAGCTTGCCGCCGAGTTCGGGGCCGACGATGTCGATCAGCGCGGTCTCGAGCGCCCCGTGCACGTCTTCATCGGCGTCGCCGGCGATGATCTCACCCGAGACGACCCGGGCCTCGAGCGTGTCGAGCCCCCCGAGCATCGCGTCGAGCTCATCGGGCGAGAGGTAGCCTGCAGCGGCGAGCGCCCGGGCGTGCGCTCGAGAGCCGGCGATGTCGTAGCCGGCAAGCTGCCAATCGAAATGCGTCGACTTCGAGAGGCGTGCCAGTTCGGGCGACGGCCCGGTGGCGAATCGTGCGCCCCAGAGCGAACCCTCGTTCGTGCCGTGCGCGTCGTCGTTCGCGCCCTGTGCGCCGTTGGCGTCGGCCATCATGCACCCTTCCTGGCGAGCAGCCAGACGAGCAGCGCCTTCTGCGCATGCAGCCGGTTCTCCGCCTCGTCCCAGATGATCGATTGCGGGCCGTCGATGACGTCGGCGGTCACTTCGTACCCCCGGTCGGCAGGCAGGCAGTGCAGGAAGACGGCGTCGGATGCCGCGATCGACATGAGTTCGGTATCGACCTGGTACCCGCCGAACGTCGCGACGCGATGCGCCTTCTCCTCCTCTTTGCCCATCGACACCCAGGTGTCGGTGACGACGACGTCGGCGCCGGTCACGGACTCCCGCGCGTCGGTGAGCACCGCGACCGATCCACCGGTGGTCGCGGCGATGCGTTCGGCATCTGCAACGACGGATGCCTGGGGGGCGAACTCCGCGGGTGCGGCGACACGCACGTGCATGCCGGCCGTCGCACCCGCGAGCAGGTAGGACTGCGCCATGTTGCTGCGACCATCGCCGAGGAACGTGACGGTGAGTCCGGCGAGCCGGCCCTTGTGCTCACGGATCGTGAGCAGGTCGGCAAGCAGCTGACACGGGTGGAAGTCGTCGGACAGGGCGTTGACGACCGGAACGGTGGTGCCGGCCGCCATCTCTTCGAGGCCCGCCTGCGCATAGGTGCGCCAGACGATAGCCGAGACCAAGCGCTCGAGCACGCGCGCGGTGTCTGACGGGGTCTCCTTGCCGCCGAGCTGGCTGTTGGCGGTGGAGATGATGAGCGGCGAGCCGCCGAGATCGGCGATGCCGACCGCGAACGAGACGCGGGTGCGCGTCGACGACTTGTCGAAGATCACCGCGACGGTCTGCGGGCCGGCGAGCGGGGTCTGCGACCAGCGGTCGGCTTTCAACTGCTCGGCGAGGTCGAGGATCTCGGTCTGCTCGGCGTGAGTGAGGTCGTCGTCGCGGAGGAAGTGGCGGGTCATGGTGAGGTGTCGTCCGTTTCGTGAGTGGTGTCGGTGAGGTCAGTGCGCATGAGCTTCGCCGAGGGCGCTGGTGAGGGCGCGCGTGAATCGCACCTCGAACTCGGCGATCTCGGCGTCGCCGATGATGAGCGGCGGCGCGATGCGGATGGTGTGGTCATTGGCGGCGTTCACGATGAGGCCTTCGCGCATCGCGTCGGCGACCACGTGCCCGGCGAGCGGTTCGGTGAGGGCGACGCCGATGAGCAGACCGAGCCCGCGCGTGCCGCCGACGAGCGGCGAACCGATCGCCTCGATGCGCTCGCGCAGTTGGGTGCCGCGCACGGCGGCGTTCTCGACGAGGCCGGCACGCTCGATTTCGCCGAGCACGGCGTTGGACACCGCGGTTGCGAGAGGGTTGCCGCCGAACGTCGACCCGTGCTGGCCCTTCTGGTAGAGCGAGGATGCGTGGCCGAAGGTCACGAGCCCGCCGATCGGCATGCCGCCGCCGATGCCCTTCGCAACGGTGATCGCGTCGGGCGTGATGCCGGCGTGCTGGAAGCCGAACCATTCGCCCGTGCGCCCGGCGCCCGTCTGGATCTCGTCGACGATGAGCAGCGCTCCGTGTCGATGAGTCAGCTCGCGCGCAGCCTGCAGGAAGCCCTCGGGCAGCTCGACGACCCCGGCCTCGCCCTGGATGGGCTCGACGAACACGGCGGCCACCGCATCGTCGACGGATGCTTCGAGCGCCTCGATCGTCGCCGGGATGTGTTCCACTCCGCCGACCATCGGCTCGAACGGCGCGCGCATGTGCGGCTTGCCGGTGAGTGCGAGCGAGCCCATCGTACGGCCGTGGAAGGCGTCGACGAGGGCCAGGATGCGCGTGCGCGCTCCGCCTGAATTGTTGAGCCTCGCGAGCTTGAACGCCGCCTCGTTGGCCTCGGCGCCCGAGTTGCCGAACCAGGCGCGCCCCTCGGGCTCTGCGCCGGCCAGCCGCACGAGCCGTTCGGCGAGTTCGAGGGCCGGCTCGGTCGTGAAGTAATTCGACACGTGGGCGAGCTTCGATGCCTGTGCGGTCACGGCCTCGACGAACACGGGATGCGCATGCCCGAGCGAGTTCACGGCGATGCCGGCGAGGAAGTCGAGGTACGTCGTGCCCGCGGCATCCGTCACCCAAGCGCCCGTGCCGTGCTCGAGCTTCGCGAGGGGCATGCCGATCGAGCCCATCATGCGCTGGTCGAAGCGCTGCTGCCAGTCGCTCATGCCGCGACCACCTCGGTGCCGATGCCCGACTGAGTGAAGACCTCGAGCAGGATCGAGTGCGGCACCCGGCCGTCGATGATGGCCGCCTTCGGCACACCGCCCTCGACGGCTTCGAGGCACGCGGACATCTTCGGGATCATTCCCGACTCGAGGCTCGGCAGCAGGTCGATGAGCGCGGGCACGTCGATCACCGAGACGAGCGAATCGCGATTCGGCCAGTCGCGGTAGAGGCCGGCGACGTCGGTGAGGATGACGAGCTTCGCGGCGCCGAGCGCGACGGCCAATGCGGCGGCGGCGGAGTCGGCGTTCACGTTGAGTGACTGGCCGGTGACGTCACCGTCGGGTGCGATCGAAGAGACGACGGGGATGCGTTCGGCGTCGAGTTCGGCGAGCACCGCGGCCGGGTCGACCGCGACGACGTCGCCGACGAGCCCGAGATCGACTTCTTCGCCGTCGACGAGCGCTCCGCGGCGGCGACCCGTGAAGAGCCCGGCGTCCTCACCCGAGAGTCCGGAGGCGAGCGGACCGTGCTCGTTGATGAGCGAGACGAGTTCACGGTTCACCTGGCCCGAGAGCACCATGCGCACGACGTCCATGGTTTCGGGGGTCGTGACCCGGTAGCCGCCACGGAACTCGCTCGGGATACCGAGGCGCTCGAGCATCGCCGAGATCTGCGGCCCCCCGCCGTGCACGACGACGGGCTTGATGCCCGCGTAGCGGAGGTAGACCATGTCTTCCGCGAACGCGCGCTGCAGCTCGGGGCTCACCATGGCGTTGCCGCCGAACTTCACGACGATCGTCTCGCCGTGGAACCGCTTCAGCCAGGGCAGTGAGTCGATGAGCACCTGCGCCTTCGCCGCAGCGTCGTTCGTCTCGTCTGGTTCTGTGTCGTCGCTCATGCTCAACTCGCGTAGGCGCTGTTCTCATGCACGTAGTCGTGCGTGAGATCGTTCGTGAAGATGGTGGCGGATGCCGCGCCGGCGTGCAGCTCGATGAGCACGTGCGTGGCCCGCGGCGTGAGGTCGACCTGGTCGCGCGGCGCATCGGGACGACCGGCGTGGCACACACGCACGCCGTTCATCGAGACGTCGACGAGGTACGGGTCGAACGGCGCGCTCGTGGTTCCGATCGCGGCGAGCACCCGCCCCCAGTTCGGATCGTTGCCGAAGATCGCCGCCTTGAAGAGGTTGTTGCGGGCCACCGAACGACCGACCTCGACGGCGTCGTCTTCGGTCTCGGCGCCGACCACCTCGATCGCGATGTCATGGCTCGCGCCCTCGGCGTCGGCCAGAAGCTGCAGAGCCAGGTCGCTGCACGCTGCAGTGAGCGCCGCGGTGAAGTCGGCGAGGTCGGGCGCGACGCCGGATGCCCCGGAGGCGAGCAATGACACCTGGTCGTTCGTCGACATGCATCCGTCGGAGTCGAGCCGGTCGAAGGTCACGCGAGTCGCGGCGCGGAGCGCGGAATCGAGATCTGACGCCGGCAGCGAGGCATCCGTCGTGACGACCACCAGCATCGTTGCGAGGCCAGGCGCGAGCATGCCGGCGCCCTTCGCGATGCCGCCGATCGACCAACCGTCGCCCTCGACGACGACCTGCTTCGGCGTCGTGTCGGTCGTCATGATGGCGCGCGCTGCGTCGTCGCCGCCATCGGAGGAGAGCCGGGCGATCGCCGAGACGACGCCTTCTTCGAGAACCTCGCCGTCGAGCTGGTCGCCGATGAGCCCGGTCGAACAGACGAGCACGTCGCCCGCGGCGACCCCGAGCCCGGAGGCCGCGGCTTCAGCCGTGCGATGCGTGACCTGGAACCCCTCGGGGCCGGTGAAGCAGTTCGCGCCGCCCGAGTTCAGCACGATCGCCGAGACGATGCCGTCGGCCGCGACCTGCTTCGACCAGATGATCGGGTTGGCCTGTGCGCGGTTCGAAGTGAACACGACGGCCGCCTGCTGGGCAGGTCCCCGGTTCACGACGAGCGCGAGGTCGAGTGCCCCGGTGCGCTTGATGCCCGCGGCGACACCTGCCGCCTCGAATCCCTGCGGGTGGGTGACCGTCACGGGGCGACTCCGTTCACGGGAAGGCCGGTCGACTCGGTGAGCCCGAGCGCGATGTTGGCTGACTGGATGGCGGCACCTGCGGTGCCCTTGACGAGGTTGTCGACGGCGGCGACCACCACGACGCGGCCCGCGTTCTCGTCGATCTGCAGGCCGAGCAGGGCCGTGTTCGCGCCCAGCACGTCGCCGGTGCGCGGGAACTGGCCCGCCGGCAGAAGCTGCACGAACCGTTCGCCCGCATAGGCGTCTTCCCACGCTGCACGCACCGTCGCGGCATCCGTACCCGGCACGATCTTCGCCGTGGAGGTCGCGAGGATGCCCCGCGCCATCGGAACGATGACCGGGGTGAACGAGATCGTGGGATGCGCCCCACCCGCCCAGCGCAGCGCCTGCTGGATCTCGGGGATGTGTCGGTGCACCCCGCCGACCGAGTACGGGTTCGCCGAGCCGAGGATCTCGGAGCCGAGCAGGTGCTGCTTCAAGCTCTTGCCTGCTCCCGAGGGGCCGACCGCGAGCACCGACACCAGGTCGGCCGCCTCGATGACCCCCGCGCGGATGCCGGGCGCGAGCGACAACGCCACCGTGGAGGCGTTGCAGCCCGGCGCGGCGATGCGCTTCGTCTTCGCAAGGCGATCGCGCTGCGTGCCCGATAGGCGGGGCAGCTCGGGCACGCCGTAGGTCCAGGCGCCATGGAAGTCGCCGCCGTAGAAGGCCGCCCAGTCGGCCTTGCTCTCGAGCCGGTGATCGGCGCCGCAGTCGATGACGAGCGTCTCGGCCGACAGCTCGGCGGCGATCGTACCGGATGCCCCGTGCGGAAGCGCGAGGAACACGATGTCGTGACCGGCGAGCGTCTCGGCGGTCGTTTCTTTCAACGTGAGATGCGTGTAGCTGCGTAAGTGCGGCTGCACCGCGATGAGCGGCTGGCCGGCGTTGGAGTGCGCGGTCACGGTGCGCACATCGAAGTCGGGATGATCGGCGAGGAGGCGAAGGATCTCGCCTCCGGCATAGCCGGACGCGCCGGAAACGGCGACGGAGAACGTCATGATTCCACCTTAAAGGTCGAAGCGGTCGAGGGATGGCTCCGGCGACACCTGCTGACGGCCTCGTTGCCGCGTGCGGGGTCGCCTAGAGTCGGCGCTCGCCACGACGTCGGCTGCGCACCACGACGACACGCGTGACGCGTGCGGAGGCGGCGAACCGAGCGGTGGACATGCAGCGACCCTACCGGGCGGCGCGTGGGCCGCGCAAACCGAGGGCGCGGCCCTGCTCGTGCGCGTGGCGGGCGAGCAGGGCCGCTTGCACTCGCGAGTCGAGCCCGAGCTTGCCGAGCACTCGCGACACGTGCGTCTTCGCGGTCGCCTCGGTGATCACAAGGCGATCGGCGATCTCGACGTTCGACAGACCCAGGGCGAGCGCGTCGAACACCTCCCGTTCTCGGGCCGTGAGCTTGTCGAGCCGAGCGGATGCCTCGGGGAACGGACTCCCGAGCGACTCTGCCTCGACCCTCCGCAAGCGGTCGAGCACCATGCCCGTGACCTCGGGAGCAAGGACCGAGTCGCCGGCGGCGATGCGCCGGACGGCCGCGATGAGTTCGTCGGCGGTGGCGGTCTTCACGAGGAATCCGGCTGCCCCCGCGGCGAGCGCGGCGGTCACGATGTCGTCGAGCCCGAACGTCGTGAGCACGAGCACGCGGGCATCGTGGTGTGCGACGATCTGCCTCGTTGCAGCGACACCGTCGAGCACGGGCATCTGCACGTCCATGAGCACGACGTCGAAGCTCGACTGTTCGAGTCGATGCATCGCCTCACGCCCGTTGCCCGCCTCCCCGTCGACCACGATGTCATCGGCCGCCGCGAGAAGGGCACCCAGCCCCGCGCGCACCGCTGCGTGGTCGTCGACGATGAGCACCCGGATCATCTGGCAGCTCCGGTCTGCGCGTTCTCGTCGGCCGGCTCGCCTCGACCGAGCGGAAGTTCGGCGCGGAGCCTCCACCGTCCGTCCGCGAGCCCCGCCTCAGCGTGCCCGCCGAGAAGCCGGGCGCGCTCGACGATGCCGATCAGGCCGTGGCCCCCCGCGATCGGTGGCAGCGCGTCGGAGTCCGAGCCGGCGGGGTTCGAGAGCTCGATGCGCAGCAGATCGGACTCGACGACGACGTGTACTTCGACGGCCCGGCCGGGAGCGTGCTTTGCGGCGTTCACGAGTCCCTCGGCGACGATGCGATACCCCGCGACCGAAACGGCTGTCCGCAACTGGGCGATGGCCACGGCGTCCGACTCCACCTCGATCGTCGCGCCCGACGACCGGGCACGCGCGACGAGCTCGCCGAGCTCGGCGAGCGTCGCTGGAGCCGCGAAGGAGTCTCCGTCGCTCCGGAGCACATCGATCATCGACCGCAACTCGGCGAGCGCCTCGAGGCTCGATGCCCGGATCGCCTCGAGGCCGCTCGCCGTCGCCGAACGCTCGCGCCGCGCGGTCGCGAGTGCCGCCTCGCTCTGCATGGCGATGGCGACGACGTGGCCGGCGAGGAGGTCGTGCAGCTCGAGCCCGATTCCCATGCGCTCGGCGGCGAGCGCGCCGCGGCGCTCTGATTCCGCGGCGCGTTCGACGGCCGCAGCCCGCTCGCGTTCGGACGCCGCCTCAAGCCGGGGAACGCGCACCGCGCGCCCCCACCACAAAACGAGCCCGAGGGCCATCGGCACCCAGAGCACTCTCGCGAACTCCTCGGGGGGCCCGCCCGGCAACGCGAGCGCGAGCAGTGCGAGCACAGCCGCCCCGTTCGCCGCGTACATCATCACATCGACCCCGCGTGACGAGGAGGTGAGGGCGACGACGTAGATCAGGTCGACCACGATGATCAGGGCACCGATCGGGCTGGCGCCGGTGATGACCCCGAACGCGAACAGCACCGTGGTGGAGATGAGCGCGACCGCAAGTGGAGCCCGGAACCGAACGAGGTGCAGCGCGGCGATCATGAGAACGAGGACGACATCGAGCACCACGTCGAGCGCGGGCGAGAGCTCGGCGGGCGCCTCGGCCCAGGAGACGCGCAGACCGGCCGGCAGCAGCACGACGGCGAGCGCGAGGTAGACGACCGTCATGGCGAGCGTCGAGTGGCGCGCGAGAAGCGGGCGGAGGCGTTGGGAAGCCATACCTCCATGCAAGCAGCTTGCGAAGGCCCCCGCGACCCCACTCCTGCTGAGCCAGACGGGCCGACCGTCATTCGAAGTGTGTACACGTCGACCTCGATGACACCGATTTCGGTCGACGCGCGCCTTCGGATCACGGGCAAGGCTCGAAGCATGGATCATCTTCTCGACGACGGCCGACTCAGCCCGATCATCTTCGCGATCCTCGGAGTGGAGGTCGTCTTCTGGCTCCTCCTCTTCGGCGGACTCGCGACTCGCTACCTTCTGCGCCGTGAGCTGGCGAGCCGCGTGATCCTCCTTTGCGTCCCGCTCGCCGATATCCTGCTCATCGCACTCACCGCGGTCGACCTCGCCGGCGGGGGCGAACCCGGCGTCGCCCACGCGCTCGCGGCGATCTACCTCGGATTCACCGTCGGGTTCGGTCACTCGATCATCGCGGCGACCGACCGATGGTTCGCCTTCCGATTCGCCGGTGGCCCGCCACCTGAGACGCCGGAGAAGAGTGGACCCGTGTATATCCGGCGCATGTGGCGGGAATGGCTGCGAGTGCTCGTCGCGTGGGCGATCGCGCTCCCGTGCCTGCTCCTCATGGCCGTTCTCGCGGGAGCCGGGGTTCCGACGAGTTTCGAGGACATCTGGTCTGACCAATTCTGGGCGATGGCCGCACGACTCACCGTCATCGCGGGGCTCTGGCTCGCGTTCGGTCCCGTCTACGCGATGCTGTTCCGGTGGAAGCGGCACGAACCGCACACCGTCGCGCACGAAGCCGAGAACGAATCGCCCGAAGCGGTGACGGGCACTCGCCGGCCATGATCAGCATCCGCCCGCCCGATGTCAGCACGAGATCTCACGGCCTAGGCTCGACACGACGGTGCCGCGACCACCGCGGCCGTCGAGGAGGAAACCATGGCTCTGCGCGTGCTGTTCATCGGCGGCAACGGCGTCATCAGCTCGGCGGCGAGTGCTCGCGTCATCGATCGAGGCGACGAGCTCACGCTTCTCAACCGAGGCACGAGCCGACAGCGTGCGCCGATCCCCGGGGCACGTCAGCTCATCGGAGACGCCGGGGACGCGGCATCCATCGCGACCGCGATCGGTGACGAGGAGTTCGACGTCGTCGCGAACTTCCGTTCGTTCTCGCCGGCTCAGCTCGCACACGACATCGAGCTCTTCGACGGGCGGTGCGCGCAGTACGTCTACATCTCGTCGGCCTCGGCGTACCAGAAGCCCGTCGCCCGCCTGCCGATCACCGAGTCCACCCCGCTGCGCAACCCGTTCTGGCAGTACTCCCGCGACAAGATCGCGAGCGAAGACCTGCTCGTCGCTGCCTACCGCGAGCGAGGGTTCCCGGCGACGATCATCCGGCCCTCGCACACGTACGATCGCACGAGCATTCCGCTCCTCGGCGGCTGGACCGCGATCGATCGGATGCGCCGAGCCGCCCCGGTCGTCGTGCACGGCGACGGCACGAGCCTCTGGACCCTCACCCACACGGAGGACTTCGCCGTCGCGTTCACCGGGCTGCTCGGCAACGACCGCGCGGTCGGTGAGGCATTCCAGATCACCTCGGACGAGGTGCTCACCTGGAACCAGATCTTCGCGCTGCTCGCACGAGCTGCCGGCGGAGGCGCCGAGTTCAACCCGGTGCATGTCGCAAGCGAGGTGCTGGCACGAGAACTGCCCGAGCACGGCCCGGGTCTTCTGGGCGACAAGTCGCACTCGGTCGTATTCGACAACGCGAAGGTGAAGGCGCTCGTGCCCGAGTACCGCGCGACCGTGCCCTTCTGGCGCGGAGCTCAGGAGATCGTCGACTGGTACGACGCGGATGCCTCGCGGCGCGTCGTCGACCAGCAGCTGGATGCCGCATTCGACCGCATCGCAGCGCGCTACGGCGCCTGATCGATGATCGCCGCAGCGCGCTGCGCCGGTGCGCCGGTGCGCCGGTGCGTACTGGGATTCAGCGAGTTCGCGCGACCCGAAGGCGGCGTCGGATTCGCGCTCGCGCGATCACTCGCGGATGGCGGCCCCGAACCGCTCACGCGCGAGCGCTGCACCGGCGAGCTTCGCTTCGCTCGCCTCGGCAGCGGTCAACGTGCGGTCGCCGGCACGGAACCTGAGCGCGAACGTCAGGCTCTTCGAGCCCGGCGGCACGCCCTGGCCGCGATAGTCGTCGACGAGCGAAAGTTGCTCGAGCAACTCCCCCGCGCCTTCTCGAACTGCCTCGGCGACCTCGGCGGCGGGCGCGTCGACGGGAGCGATGAGCGAGAGATCCTGCGTCGCCGCCGGAAGCGTACCGATCGCGTGCGCCTCCACAGTCGGCTCCGTCAATGCGATGACGGCGTCGAGGTCGAGCTCGACGACGGC
Organism: Agromyces sp. Y782; assembly: GCF_059445405.1. Classification (NCBI taxonomy): domain Bacteria; kingdom Bacillati; phylum Actinomycetota; class Actinomycetes; order Micrococcales; family Microbacteriaceae; genus Agromyces; species Agromyces sp. Y782. Next base: position 15,032 of record NZ_JCAIUG010000001.1, read on the forward strand.
CACGACACGGGGAAGATCCGCTTCATCGGCGAGAGCAGGCAGCAGTTCGCCTGCGAAGCCGACGGTGGTGCCGTTCACGCGGAGCTCGGCGGTGCGACCCGGGTGCAGCGCCCGATGCCGACCCTGCACCACTTCGAAGCGAGCGCCGGTGGCGAGTTCGACCTGGCGCACGACGTCGAGCGCGTCGGCGATACCGGCTGGCACCGCTGGCTGGCCGGGCTGCTTCGACACGACGTCGCCGATGATGAGCGCACCCAGGTGGCGGGGCTGCGGCGGGATGCCGTCGTCGAGCACCGCCAGCACGTCGTCACTCGGCCTGGCGTCGCCGACCGGAAGTTCGGGCGAGCCGTAAACACGGCCCGGCTCGGGCAGGAACACCGTGCCGATCTCGAACAGGTCGAGGTCGGTCAGTCCACGCGAGAGGTTTCGACGGGCGGCGCCGATCAGGCCGGGCAGCAGAGAACGGCGAAGGAACGGCGCGGTCTGGTCGAGTGCATTCGCGATGCGAACGGATGCCACGGACGAGCCGTCGGCGCTGCCGAACACGGCATTCTCTTGAGCCGAGACGAACGGGAACGAGAGCACCTCGGTCGAGCCGGCCGCGGCGAGCGCGTCTGCCGTGCGACGGCGGAGCCGCTGCGAACGGGTGAGGCCACGACCGGGCGGCGCGACGGGCAGCACCGACGGGATACGGTCGTACCCGATGAGGCGGGCGACCTCTTCGGCGAGTTCTTCACGGCCGGTGAGGTCGGGTCGCCACGCGGGAGGCACGACCGAGAGTCCGCCATCGACGGAGGTGATGCCGCCACCGATCTCGGCGAGCGCGTCGTGCACCTCGTCGTCGGAGTACTCGACGCCGATGATCGCCGAGACGAATCCATGGGGCAGGAAGATCGGCGTTCGCGGCGGGGTGGTCTGGATCAGGGACCCGCCGTCATCGGCGGTGCCGCCGGCGAGATCGGCCATGAGCTGGGCGACCCTCGACACTGCGGCAGCCGCGATCTCGGGGTCCACGCCGCGCTCGTAGCGTTTGGCCGCTTCACTCGGCAACTTGTGACGGCGTGCGGTGCGGGCGATCGACACGGGGTCCCAGTTCGCCGCCTCGACGAGCACATTGCGCGTCGAATCACCCATCTCCGTCTCGGCACCGCCCATGACGCCGCCGAGCCCGATCGGCCCGCGGTCGTCGGTGACGACGAGGTCTTCGACGTCGAGCGTGCGCTCCTTGCCGTCGAGCGTCGTGAACTTCTCCCCCGCCGTAGCACGACGCACGACAAGGCCGCCGCGGAGTTGGTCGAGGTCGTAGCCGTGGATCGGCTGGCCGAGTTCGAGCATGACGTAGTTGGTGATGTCGACGAGCACCGAGATCGAGCGGATGCCGGCGAGCTTCAGCCGTGCGATCATCCATGCCGGCGTCAGGCGACTCGGGTCGACACCGCGCACGATGCGTGTGGCGAAAACCGAGGAGCCGAGCCTGCCCCGGATCGGTGCAGCGTCGTCGATCACGACGGAGAACGCGTCGGCCGAGACATCCGTCGCCGTGACCTGCTCGACAGGGTCGCGGAACCGCGCGCCCGTCGCGTGGGCGTACTCGCGCGCGACGCCGCGGATCGAGAACGCGTAGCCGCGGTCGGGAGTGACGTTGATCTCGATGGCGGCGTCGTCGAGGCCGAGCAACGCGATCGCGTCGGTACCGACGGGCGCGTCGATGCCGAGCGTCGACAAGCGCAGGATGCCGTCGTGGTCTTCGCCGAGCCCGAGCTCGCGCGCCGAGGCGATCATGCCGTCGGAGACATGCCCGTACGTCTTGCGTGCCGCGATCGGGAACGGACCGGGCAGAACGGCACCCGGAAGCGTCACCACGACCTTGTCGCCCACGAAGAAGTTGCGGGCACCGCAGACGATGCCGTGTACGGCGTCGCCGCCGTCGGCCGCGGGCTCGCCCTCAGGGGCGACACGAACCTGGCACCAGCGGATGGTCTTGCCATTCGTCTGCGGTTCTTCGACGAACTCGAGCACTTCGCCCACCACGATCGGACCCTCGAGGTCGAACGTGTGCACGTCCTCCTCTTCGAGGCCGACCTTCACGAGGGCGGCATGCACGTCTTCGGGCGTCGTGCCCGGCACGAGTTCGACGTACTCGGCGAGCCAGCTGAGCGGCACCCTCATTTCAGACCACCATTCCGAACTGCTGGGAGAAACGGATGTCTCCCTCGACCATCTCGCGCATGTCCTGCACGTCGTTGCGAAGCATGAGCCCGCGCTCGATGCCCATGCCGAACGCGAACCCGGTGTAGACCTCTGGGTCGATGCCGGCCGCCTTCAGCACGTTGGGGTGCATCATGCCGCAGCCGCCCCACTCGATCCAGCGCGGCCCGTCTTTGAAGGTCGGGTGCCAGAAATCGAGCTCGGCCGACGGCTCAGTGAACGGGAAGTAGCTCGGGCGCAGACGGATCTTCGCCTCGTCGCCGAAGATCGACTTCACGAAGTGATCGAGGGTGCCCTTGAGGTGCGCCATCGTGAGGCCCTTGTCGACGGCAACACCCTCGAACTGCATGAAGACCGGCAGGTGGGTCGCGTCGAATTCGTCGGTGCGGTACACGCGGCCCGGGGCCAGCACGTAGAGCGGCAGCTCGCGCTCGAGCATCGAACGGATCTGCACCGGGCTCGTGTGCGTGCGCAGCACGAGGTGCGCCTCAGGGGGGTCGACGAAGAAGGTGTCTTGCATCGCGCGCGCCGGGTGATCGGCGTCGAAGTTCAGCGCGTCGAAGTTGAACCACTCGCTCTCGACCTCAGGGCCTTCGGCGATCTCCCAGCCCATGCCGGTGAACACGTCGCAGACCCGGTCTTGCAGCAACGTCAGCGGATGCCGCGCGCCCGGCCGGTATCGTGACGCGAGCGCCGTGACATCCACCGTCTCGGCCTCGAGTTGCGCGACAGCTTCGGCCTCGAGGATCTCGGCCTCACGAGCGGCGAACGCCTGATTGACTCGGCCACGGGCACCGCCGACGAGCTTGCCCAGCGCGGCCTTCTGGTCGTTCGGCACGTTGCGCAGCTGCGCGTTGAGCAGTGCGAGGGCGGACTTCTCCCCGGTGTGCTCGGTGCGGACCTGCTTCAGCGCGGCGGAGTCGCCGGCCGATGCGATCGCCGCGAGGGCTGCATCGACCGCCGTCTGGACGGCGTTCTCGGTGATTTCACGGGGCTCGGACACGAAGAACGAGTCTAGTCGCGTGACGCGACGTAACGCGTCAGATCTGGCCGGGAGCGCTACCCGTCTGGCGGGCCGCCGCTGACGCCTGAGCGACGAGGATCGCCTGGCCCGGATTGTCGGGGTCGAGTCGCGTGCCGCTCGACTTCGACGCGGTGCGCTTCGAGAGCCAGCGTGCGAACCATGACAGCGAGAGGTTCATGATGAGGTACAACACGAGGGTCACGACGAAGAACGAGAACAGGTAGCGGTTGCCGTAGAACGTCGCGAGCTGGTACATGTTGAGGCGCAGCAGCTCGACGTATCCCACGATTGCCCCGAGCGAGGTGTCTTTCAGCAGCACCACCAGCTGCGCGACGATGATCGGCAGCATCTGGCGGAACGCCTGCGGGAACTCCACGAGCATCTTGGACTGCAACGGACGCATGCCGAGGCTGAGACCGGCTTCGCGCTGGCCGCGCGGCAGCGCGACGAGCCCGGCACGAAGCGCCTCGCCGATGAGTACCCCGTTGTAGAGCGTCAGCGCTGCGACGACCGCCCAGAAGGCACCGGTGTTCAGCACGAGCAGGATGAAGAGCATCATGAGCAGCACCGGCATGCCGCGCACGAACTCGAGGACGACCGCTGTGGGGATCCGGATCCACGCGATCTCCGAGCTCCGCAGGAGCGAGAGGAGGACACCGAGCGCGAGAGCGAACACGGATGCCGTGAGTGCCGCACTGAGCGTGCTCCAGACGCCGGCGGTGATGATGCGGTTCCACAGCGCCGGGTCCGCGAAGATGTCCCAACGGCTCGAGTCGAAGTAGCCGGGGAGCGTGATGCCGCCGCTCTCGCGCGGCGCAGCGAGGGTCAGCGCGATCCAGGCGAGACCCGCGAGAATCACGACGCCTGCGATGATCGACGAGATCAGCGATCGGCGACGCGCCTTCGGCCCCGGGGCGTCGAAGAGGACACTCGTTCCGCTCATCGCTGCACCACCCATTTGCGCTCGAGTTGGGCCGCGATCGCACCGAGCGGGATGGTGATCACGAGATAGAACGTCGCTGCACCGAGCAGGATCGCGATGACGGCGTCGCCGTTCGCGTTCGCGAGGCCACGGGTCGCGGCGAAGAGTTCGACGACGAAGAACGCGCCCGCGACCGAGGTGTTCTTCGTCAGGGCGATGAAGACGTTGATGAGCGGCGGGATCGTCATGCGGAAGGCCTGCGGGAGCACGATCAGGCTCACCGTCTGGCCGAACCCGAGCCCGACGCTGCGTGCCGCCTCGGCCTGGCCGATGGGCACGCCGTTGATACCCGACCGGAGCGCCTCTGCGACGAACGGCGAGGTGTAGACCGCGAGCCCGATCATCGCTGCGGTGGCGAACTCGAGCCTCGACCCGAGCACGGGCAGTACGACCGCGCAGAAGAAGAGCACGAGCGTGAGCGGTGTGTTCCGCACGAGTTCTGTATAGACCGTCGCGAAGCCCCGAAGCGAGGCGACCGGCGAGATGCGCATTGCCGCGATGATCGTGCCGAGCACGAGCGCCGAAAGGCCACTCACGCCGAGCAGTAGCAGAGTCATGCTGAGGCCGCGCCAATAGGTCGGCAGATTCTCGATGACGGCGTCCACGCGTCTCCGTTCCGGTCAGTGGGGGTGGATCGCGGCCCGGACGATGATCGCCCGGGCCGCGCTCCGATCAGTAGCGGTTGACGGCCGGCGGCTCGACGAACGGCAGCACGGTTCCAGCGGTGGAGTTCCACGCTTCTTCGTAGCGGCCGTCTTCATAGGCCTCTTCGAGCACGTCGTTGATCCAGTCACGGAACTCGGTGTCGTCCTTCGCAAGGCCGATGCCGTACGGCTCCTCGGTGAACGGCTTACCGACCACCTTGAATTCGCCCTCGTTCTGCGCGGCGAGGCCGGCGAGGATGACGTTGTCGGTCGAAACCGCGACGACGGCCTCGCTGCGGAGCGGCTCGAGGCAGTTGGAGTAGGTGTCGGTCAGCACCGGCTCAGCGCCGATCTCTGCGAGCTTCGCGGCCGGAGTCGAACCCGTCACCGAGCAGACCGGCTGGCCGACGAGGTCGTCTTCACTCTTGATGTCGTCGTTGTCGGCGAGCGTCAGGATCGACTGTCCGGCCATGTAGTACGGACCGGCGAAGGAGATGACCTCTTTGCGCTTGTCGTTGATGGTGTAGGTGGCGACAACGAAGTCGACCTGACCGTTCTCGATGAACGGCTCGCGGTTCGCCGAAACCGTCTCGGTCCAGGTGATGTTCTCTTCATCGATGCCGAGCTCGCTCGCGATGATCTTCGCGATCTCCACGTCGAATCCGACCGGCACACCGTCGGGGCCGACGAGACCGAACAGCGGCTGGTCGAACTTCGTTCCGATGGTGATCTCGCCGGCCTCAGCGAGCTTCTCCATGGTGCTGCCGGCCGCGAACGTGGGCGCGGGCTCCGCGGTCGGCTCCTCGGCGGTGTCGCCGCCGCCGGCGCAGCCGGCGAGCGCGAGCGCCGACACCGCGGCTGCCGCGACGAGTGCCATTCTCATGCGTTTCATGTCTCTGCCTCTTCTCTGTGTTTGGTTCCTCGCCGCTCGTGGCAGCGCGGGTCTCTAGTGCTCGAGGATCTTCGAGAGGAAGTCCTTCGCACGGTCGGACTTCGGGTGGTCGAAGAACTCGGCCGGCGTCGCCTCTTCGACGATCTTGCCGTCGGCCATGAAGAGCACACGGTCGGCAGCCTTGCGAGCGAAGCCCATCTCGTGCGTGACGACGATCATGGTCATGCCGTCTTTGGCGAGACCGACCATGACGTCGAGCACCTCATTGATCATCTCGGGATCGAGTGCGCTCGTCGGCTCGTCGAGGAGGATCAGCTTGGGGTTCATCGCAAGCGACCGAGCGATCGCAACGCGCTGCTGCTGACCGCCCGAGAGCTGAGCCGGCATCTTCTTCGCCTGGTTCGCCACGCCGACGCGCTCGAGCAGCTCCATCGCCTTCGCTTCGGCGTCTTTGCGCGACATCCGCTTCACCTTGATCGGCGCGAGCGTGACGTTCTCGAGCACCGTCTTGTGGGCGAACAGGTTGAACGACTGGAAGACCATGCCGACATCGGCACGCAGCTTCGCGAGAGCCGCGCCTTCGTCGGGCAGTTGCTCGCCGTCGATCGAGATCGTGCCGGAGTCGATGGTCTCGAGCCGGTTGATCGCCCGGCACAGCGTGGACTTGCCCGACCCGCTGGGCCCGATGACCACGACCACCTCACCGCGGTTCACGACGGTGTTGATGTCGTTCAGCACGTGCAGATCACCGAAGTGCTTCTCGACGTGGTCGACGACGACGAGGGGTTCACCGCGACGCACCGAGATGTTGGAGGTCGGCGGGGCGGGCTGGGTTGGCTCCATACTCCCAAAACTAGGGCTCGCGATGGCTCAGCACCAAGCCGGGGCGCGGTGGTTACCTAACCGTGATGCGCACTTCGCTGCGCGAAGGCGCTCTCGTACAGGCAGACGGATGCCGCGGTGGCGAGGTTCATCGACTCGGCGTGCCCGTAGATCGGCACGGTCACGACCCGGTCGGCGAGTTCGAGCTGCTCATCGAGGAGGCCGCGCGCCTCGTTGCCGAACAACCACGCGGTCGGCTTGGCCAGCACGCCGTCATTGCGAGTGGAGAGCAGGTCGTCGCCCTTCACATCGGCGGCGAGCACCGTCAGACCCGCAGCACGCGCACGCGCGAGCACATCTTCGAGCTCTGCACCGACGGCGACGGGCAGGTGGAAGATCGAACCCGTCGAGGAGCGAACGACCTTCGGGTTGTACAGGTCGACCGTGCGACCGGTGAAGATCACGGCGTCGGCGCCTGCCGCATCGGCGGCACGCACGATGGTGCCTGCGTTGCCCGGATCGCGCACCTCTTCGAGAATCGCGACGAGTTTCGGGCCAGCCGCGAAGACGTCTTTCACCGCGGTCGGGAACTGGCGGCACACGGCGACGAAGCCCTGCGGCGTCACCGTGTCGGCCATCGAATCGAGCACCTCTTCGGTGACGAACTCGACCTCGACGCCGGCCGTTGCGGCAGCCTCGCCGATCTCGGCATGCCGGTCGAGTGCGCTCGGCGTCGCGAAGAGCTCGACGACGAGTTGCGGCCGGAACGTCAGCGCCTCTGCGACCGCCTGCGGTCCCTCGAGCAGGAACAGGCCGCTCTCGGCACGTGCGGCCTTCTTGGCGAGTTTCGCGACGGCGCGGACGCGCGGCGACCTGGGATTTTCGAGCATGTCACCAGTCTATTCCCGGGCCACGATGGAGACAGGACGGCCCGGCACGCTCTGCTTCTCACGCAGTGGTGCCGGGCCGAACGAATGCGAAAGGTCGCTGCTTACGCCGCGGTCTTCGGCGCCGACGTGTCGGCGGGGAGGGCCTTCTTGGCCGACTCGACGAGCGCCGCGAACGTCGCGGGCTCGTTGACCGCGAGGTCGGCGAGGATACGACGGTCGACCTCGATGCCTGCAAGGCCGAGGCCCTGGATCAGGCGGTTGTAGGTGAGGCCGTTCGCACGCGACGCGGCGTTGATGCGCTGGATCCAGAGGCGACGGAAGTCGCCCTTCTTCTGGCGGCGGTCGCGGTACGCGTAGACGAGGGAGTGGGTGACTTGCTCCTTGGCCTTGCGGTACAGACGCGAACGCTGGCCGCGGTAACCCTCGGCGCGCTCGAGGATGACCCGGCGCTTCTTGTGGGCGTTGACCGCCCGCTTCACTCTTGCCATGACTCTGTTTCTTCCTTAACGGCCTAATTGCCTATGTACGCTGTCGGCTCAGCGGCCGAGAAGCTTCTTGATGACCTTGGCGTCGGGGGCCGACACGACCTTGTCCTGGTTCAGGCGGGCCTTGCGCTTCGAGGACTTGACCTCGAGGTTGTGGCGCATCCCGGCCTGCTGCTTCTTGATCTTGCCGCTGCCGGTGATCTTGAAGCGCTTCTTGGACCCGGAATGGGTCTTCTGCTTCGGCATCTCGTCTTTCTCCTTGGTTCTGCCGCCACGCGAGTGGCGGACGGGGGTGTGTCTGACCTAGCCCTCGGCGGACTCGGTCGTCTGCGACGGGGCATCGGCCGGGGCATCCGCCGCCGGTCGCGCCTTCGCCGCAGCACGCTGTGCATTCGCCTCGGCCTTGGCCTCGGACTTGTTCTTGAGAGGCCCGATGACCATGACCATGTTGCGGCCGTCGATCGTGGGGTTGTGCTCGACCGTGCCGTACTCGGCGACGTCTTCGGCGAAGCGCTGCAGGAGGCGGACACCCATCTCGGGGCGCGACTGCTCGCGACCGCGGAAGAGGATCATCGCCTTGACCTTGTCGCCGGCCTTCAGGAAGCCGACGGCACGCTTCATCTTCGTCTCGTAGTCGTGCTTGTCGATCTTGAGACGGAAGCGAACCTCTTTGAGGATCGTGTTCGCCTGGTTGCGCCGGGCCTCTTTCGCCTTCTGCGCAGCCTCGTACTTGAACTTGCCGTAGTCCATGATCTTCGCGACCGGCGGCTTCGAGTTCGGAGCGACCTCGACGAGATCGAGATCGGCCTCCTGCGCGAGCCGCAGGGCCACCTCGATCTTCACGACGCCGACCTGCTCTCCGGCAGGCCCTACGAGTCGGACCTCGGGGACGCGGATACGGTCGTTTGTACGGGGATCGCTGATGCGTGTTCTCCTCTACTCAAGCTGATTCGCTCGGTCGGGAGGCGTTTGCCGCCCGACGACGAAAGGAGAAATCCACGTAATCGCGCACGGAATCCCACCGTGCAATTCATACGGCACCCTGTCTACTTCCCCGTACTGCGCTGGTTGGCGCAGTGACGTGGAAGCGGAGTGCAATCGACCCGGTAACCTTGATGAAGCGGTATGCGCGGGTGGGAGAATCTCCACTTTCGTACCGGGGTGAAGCCCCGGAGCCCGAAGCAGTCTAACAGAGGAAGTCCGTGAACAGTAGTTCAGACGAGACCACCGTCGAGGGAGCCACCCGCGACATCGCCGAGGTCGCCGCAGTCGAGATCATCACGACCGCCGCCGTGCACCTCATGAGCGCCGCCGCCGTGAAGGTCGGACTCGCCGAAGACCCCGAAGAGCAGATCGACCTCGACGAGGCGCGCAAGCTCATCAACGCGCTCGCGGGTCTCATCACCGCCGGGGCGCCCGAGATCAGCGACATGCACGCACGGAGCCTTCGCGACGGACTGCGGTCGCTGCAACTCGCGTTCCGCGAGGCGTCGGTCATTCCCGACCCGATCGGGCAGGGGCCCGGCGAGAAGTGGACCGGCCCGGTCAGCTGAGTCCGCGTGCGTCAGCGCTGGCAGTTCGGGCACCACCACGTCTCACGCAGCTCGAGATCGTTGCGCCCGAGTCGGCCGTGCTCGATTCGCGTGCCGCAGCGCCGACAGGCTTCACCGCCACGGCCGTACACCCAGAGTTGCCGGCCGCGATGGGTATCACCGGTCGTCGTGCGCACCGCACGCTCGCGATTCGCACGGATGACCCGGCTGGCCAGCGCCACCAGCGGTTCGAGGTCGACCTCGGCGACCGGCCGCGTCGGCAGGATGCCACGGAGGAAGCAGAGCTCGTTGACGTAGACGTTGCCGAGGCCGGCGAGGTTGCGCTGCTCGCCGAGCGCGACCGCGATCGGCGTCTCAGGAGAGCTTGCGAGGCGACGCACCGCCTCATCGGCGTTCCAGTCGTCGCCGAGCAGGTCGGGGCCGAGATACGCGAGCCGCTGCGCTTCTTCGCCTGCCGGGAAGACCTCGAGGGTGCCGAGGTCGAAACCGACTGCCGAGGCATCCGTCACCTCGATGATCGCGCGCGCCTGCCAGGCCGGCCGACGCCAGTGCTCGCCTGGGCGGAACACCCGCCACTCCCCCTCCATCTTGAGGTGCGAGTGCACCACCTGATCACCGATGCGCATCAGCAGGTGCTTGCCGCGGCTGGCGACCGAATGGACGCGTTCTCCGGCCAGGTCGACGGTCGCGAACGCCGGCACGCGGAAGTCGGAGCGCGTCACCACATGCCCGGCGAGCACGGCGTCGAGCTGGCGTGCAGCGCGGAAGACGGTATCACCCTCGGGCATCGAACCGGAGCCCTCGGGGAGTCTCGCGGAAGCCCGCGGCGCGCAGCGGCCGGTCGAGCACCGAACCGAACACCGGAGCGCCGTTCACCGTCTCGACACGGAGGCGCTCTGAGCGCCCGCGGGTGAGAGCGGCGGCGAGGGCCGCGGATGCCGCGGACAACGCGTCGGTGTCTTCGGTGAACACGAGCGCCGTGCGCCCGCCGCGCTCGAGGTAGAACACCGCCTCGCCGTCGACGATCGCGACGAATGCACCCGACTTGCGGGCAGGGCGATGCCCGCCCTCGCCGGCTGTCTCGGGCCAGTCGAGTGCCGCACCGAACGGGTTCGCAGGGTCGGTCGCGGCGAGCGCGACGGCTTCACCCTTCGGTGCGGCGCGAAGCCGATCGACGGCGGCACCCGTGGCGAACTGCGCACCGCCCTGCCCGTCGATGAAATACCCGCGGCGCACCCGGCCCGAGTCTTCGAAGCCCGACAGAGTGCGGTACGCGAGCGCGAAGCCGCCGAGATGGCCTTCGGCCACGACCGAGCCCCGGGTGACCACGCCGTAGCGTTCGAGCAATGCCTCACCGAGAGCGTGCGCGCGCAGCGTCGCGGCAGCGCTTGCGAGCGGCAGCACCGACCATCGACCCGCTGCCCGTGGCGGGTTGGCGCGCGCCGCTGCCGTGCGCCCGGCCTGCACGCTGGCCGCCAGCGAACGCCGTGAGAGCGACCCGGCACGCAGCCTCGCCCGAGGCGTCGGCGCCGCAGTCTTGTGCGCTCCGCCGCCGGTGAGCATTCCGCGCACCGGGGCGAAGGTGTCGTTCGTCACGAGCCCCGCCCAGACGAGCCGCCACAGTGCGTCGGCGAGAGCGCGGTCGTCTTCGGACCCGACAGCCTCGGCCAATTGCCGGAAGAAGAAGCCGCCGCCGCCTCCGAGTACCGCGATGAGTTCGGACTCGAGCGGGTCGAGCGGTGCGGATGCCGGCGTCGGCAGGGTGAGCTCGGCCGCCTCGGCGAGGTGGAGGCTGATCCACCCGTCGTCGCCGGCGAGCGACCCGGCGCCCGCCCAGAGCACTTCGCCTGCCGCGGTCAGCTCATCGAGCATGCCGGGCCGATAGTCGGCAACCCGTGCGGGCAGTACGTAGGCCTCCCATGCCGAGGCGGGAATGCGAGCCCCCTCGAGCTGCTCGATGACCGCGGCGACGCCGTCGACTCCGGTGAGCCGCCCACCGACGTGCTGCCACGCCGGCAGGAAGCGCGCGAACTCGCGCGGTTCGACGGGTTCGACCTCGTTGCGGAGCACCGCGAGCGAACGGCGACGGATGCGACGGAGCACACCGCTGTCGCACCACTCCAGACCGGACCCGTGCGGCAGGAACTCGCCTTCGACCACCCGCCGCTCACCGCCCAATCGAGCGAGGGCGGCGGATGCCACGGCCTGGCCGATGCCGAACCGTGCTGCCACCGCGTGAACGGTGAACGGCCCGTGTGTGCGGGCGAACCGGGCGACGAGGTCTCCGAGCGGGTCGCGCACGGGCTCGCCGAACACCTCTGGCAGTCCGGGCGGGATCGGCACACCCAGGGCGTCGCGCAGCCGGCTGACGTCTTCGACCGCGACGAACCACGACTCCCCGGCGAAGCGCACGGGCGCCGCACGGCGGGTCTCGACGAGCGAGGCGAGGGCCGCGGCGGCATCCGTCTCGTCATCGACTCTCTCGGCGACCTCGTCGGCCGTGAGGGGCCCGAGATCGCTGAGCAGATCTGCGACGCCCTCTTCGCCGCGTGCGACACGTTCGGGATGGAGTCGCTGGAGCATGCGCTCGACCTCGTCGACCACCTCTGGGTCGAGCAACTCGCGCAGCTCGACGGTGCCGAGCAACTCGGCGAGGAGTGCCGGGTCGAGCGAGAGCGCCGCCGCCCGCCGCTCGGCGAGCGGGGCGTCGCCCTCGTACATGAACGCGCCGACGTACCCGAAGAGCAGGCTCGAGGCGAATGGGCTCGGCGACTCGGTGGTGACGTCGACGAAGCGCAGCTCTCGCCGCTCGATGCGCTCGGCGAGTCGTGTGAGGGCCGGCAGGTCGTAGACGTCTTGCAGGCACTCGCGCACCGCCTCGAGCACGATCGGGAACTCGGGGAAGTCGCGGGCCACCTCGAGCAGTTGCGAGGCGCGCTGCCGCTGCTGCCAGAGCGGCGACCGCTTGCCCGGGTTGCTGCGGGGCAGGATGAGCGCTCTGGCCGCGCACTCGCGGAATCGTGCCGCGAACAATGCCGAACCACCGACATTCGCCGTGACCAACTCGGTGAGCTCCGCCGGCTCGAACGCGAAGAGTTCGGCGCCTGGCGGATCGTCGCCGGTGTCGGGCATGCGCAGCACGATGCCGTCGTCGCTCGCGACCGCGTTCGAGTCGACGCCGCTCTGCTCGCGCACGCGCGCCCCGATGGCGAGCGCCCACGGTGCGTGCACCCGCATGCCATAGGGCGAGTGCAGCACGATGCGCCAGTCGCCGAGCTCGTCGCGGAACCGCTCGACCACGAGGTTCGTCGCGTCGGGCACCACTCTGGTCGCCGCGCGCTGGTCGTCGATGAACTTCACCAGGTTGATCGCTGCACGCTCGTCGAGCCCGGCGGCGCGACTGCGTACGAGGGCATCGGATGTCGGTGCACTCGCGAGCTCGGCGATGAAGGCGCCGATCGCAGCTCCGAGCTCGGCCGGGCGCCCGATGCCGTCGCCCCTCCAGAACGGAAGCCGTCCAGGCTCGCCGAAAGCCGGCGCCACGAGCACCCGGTCGTGCGTGATCTCTTGGATGCGCCAGCTCGTTGCGCCGAGCGCGAAGACGTCGCCGACCCGGGACTCGTAGACCATCTCCTCATCGAGCTCGCCGACCCGACGGCCGGGGCCGGCCTCGCCGACCATGAACACGCCGAACAGACCACGATCGGGAATCGTGCCGCCACTCGTGACCGCGAGGCGCTGAGCACCGCGTCGGCCGACGATCGTGCCGGCATCGCGATCCCAGACGATACGAGCGCGAAGCTCGCCGAAGCGGTCGGACGGATACCGGCCCGCGAGCAGGTCGAGGGTCGCGTCGAACGCCGACCGCGGCAACGCCGCGTACGGCGCCGCGCGGCGCACGAGTTCGAACCACGCCTCGACGTCCCACTCGTCGAGCGCGGTCGCGGCGATGGTCTGCTGCGCGAGCACGTCGAGCGGGTTGGCGGGAATGCGCAGTGCTTCGATCGCGCCACCGATCATGCGTTCGGCGACGACCGCCGAGTGCAGCACGTCGGCACGGTGTTTCGGGAAGATGAGCCCCTTCGACACCTCCCCGACCTGGTGACCGGCACGACCGAGGCGCTGCAGGCCGCTCGCGACCGACGGCGGCGACTCGACCTGCATCACGAGGTCGACGGCGCCCATGTCGATGCCGAGTTCGAGGCTCGACGTCGCCACGACGCAGCGGAGCCGGCCCGACTTCAGGTCGTCTTCGACAAGGGCGCGCTCCTCTTTGCTGACCGAACCGTGGTGCGAGCGGGCGATGACCGGCGGGGCACCACCCGTGATGCCCGAGGCGCCGACCGCTTCGGCGGGGGTGCGGCTGATGGGTAGCGACTCGACGAGTGCGTCGACGGGCTCGGCGGTGCGCTCGGTCCACAGCTCGTTGAGCCTCGCCGTGAGCCGTTCGGCGAGACGACGCGAGTTCGCGAAGACGATCGTGGAGCGATGGGCGAGCACCTCGTCGAGGATCGCCTCTTCGACGTGCGGCCAGACCGAACCGGCACTCGTCTCGCCTGCGAGGTCCGACAGGTCGTCGACCGGCACCGTGACCTTGAGATCGAACCGTTTGCCCGAGGCTGGGGCGACGATCGTGACCTTCCGCGTGCCACCGAGGAACCGGGCGACCTCTTCGTGCGGACGCACCGTCGCCGACAGCCCGATGCGTTGCACCGGCTGCGCCGTGAGCTCGTCGAGCCGTTCGAGCGAGAGCGCGAGATGCGAGCCGCGCTTGGTGCCTGCGAGCGCGTGGATCTCGTCGACGATGACCGTCTGCACAGCGCGGAGCGTCTCGCGTGCAGCCGAAGTGAGCATGAGGAAGAGCGACTCGGGGGTCGTGATGAGGATCTCGGGCGGATGCGCGACGAGCGAGCGTCGCTCGGCCGGTGGCGTGTCGCCCGAGCGGACCCCCACCGACACCTCGGGCACCTCGAGACCATGGGCGGCGGCCGTGCGCGCAATGCCCACGAGCGGTGCCCGCAGGTTGCGTTCGACGTCGACGCCGAGGGCCTTCAGCGGCGAGAGGTAGATGACCCGGGTGCCCGTGGTGCTCGCGTCGGCCCCCTCGTGGTGGAGTCGGTCGATCGCCCAGAGGAACGCGGCGAGCGTCTTACCGGAACCGGTCGGTGCGACGACCAGCGAGTGCTCGCCACGGGAGATCGACTGCCAGGCGCCGCGCTGTACCGCGGTGGGCGCGCTGAAGGACTCGGTGAACCACGCCCGCGTCGCAGGCGAGAACGCGTCGAGCGCTTCCGTCATGACTCCATTCAAGCGGATGCCGCCGACTGCGGGCTGAGCGTTGTGGGGTCTCGATACGCGTCCTCCTTCGTCGGGCGCTACTCGACCAGCGGGGAGGCGCTACTCGACCAGCGGGGAAGGCGCTACTCGACCAGCGGGGAGGGCGCTACTCGACCGACGGGGAAGGCTACTCGACCGACGGAGTCTCCGCGCGGATCGCGGCGAGGGCACGGGAGACGGCTTCGACCGTGCGCGCGACCTGCGCGGCATCCGTGCGCCAATTGCTCACCGAGAACCGCACGACGGTGCGACCCCGCCAGCGCGAGGTCATCGCGAGCACCTCGCCGTCGGACCACAGCCGCTCGCTGAGCGCGGCTGTCGCCGCGTCGTCATCGAGCGCGATGCACACTTGTGTGAACACGACGTCGTTCAGCACCTCGACGCCCTGAAGCCGGCCGAGGCCGTCGGCGATGGCACGGGCCGATTCGGCCAGGCCGTCGACGAGGCCCGCGACCCCCGTGCGGCCGAGGGAACGCAGCACCGCCCACGTCGGCACCCCTCGCGCGCGGCGCGACAGCTCGGGCACCTTCTCGTGCGGGTCCGCACCGACGTCCGTCGCCTGCAGGTAGCTCGCGTGCATGCCGAGCGCGCGGCGCATCGCCGCAGCATCGCGCACGATGGCGATGCCGCAGTCATAGGGCACATTGAGGGTCTTGTGCGCATCGGTCGACCAGGAGTCGGCCCCTTCGAATCCCGCCACGAGGTGGCGGAGCGCGGAGGACGCCGCCGCCCACAGCCCGAACGCGCCGTCGACGTGCACCCAAGCGCCGGCGGCATGGGCGACCTCGATCGCGGCGGCGAAGTCGTCGAATGCGCCCGAGTGGATGTTGCCGGCCTGCAGGGCGACGATCGCCGGGCCCGTGCCCGTTGCGAGCGCAGCGCTCAACTCGTCGACGCGGATGCGCCCCTGCCCGTCGGCCGGTACCGTCGCCGGCGCCCCGAGGCCGAGATAACGCGCCGCCAGGTCGACCGTGCCGTGCCGCTCTTCACCGGCGATGTACCGCACGGCCGGCGCACCGGCGAGCCCATCGGCCTCGACATCCCAGCCGACGCGGTGCAGCACCTCGTTTCGAGCGGCCGCCATGCACGAGAACTGCGCCATCGTCGCCCCGGTCGTGAACCCGACGTCACTGCCCTCCGGCAATCCGAGGATCTCGAGGAGCCACTCCCCCGCGAGCTCCTCGACGGCGACCGCACCCGGAGTGATCGCTCGCAGTCCCGTGTTCTGATCCCACGCCGAGACCAGCCAGTCTGCAGCGAGCGCGACCGGCTGCGTGCCGCCGATCACCCAACCGTAGAAGCGAGGCGACCCGATCGCGATGAGTCCCGGCTCGGCGCCCTCTGCGAGCCGCACGAGAACATCGAGGTCTGGCTCACCGATCACGGGCAGCTCGCGCCCCAGTCGGTCCTTGATCTCATCGAGGGTCGCGCGCGGCGGAATCCGGCGCTCGCCCACCCCCGACAGCCACTCCCGTGCGTGACGACCGGCAGCCTCGAGCACTTCGTCGTACGCGGTGTCGCCACCGGTCGGCGATGTCGTTCCATCCATGCCGCACCTGGATTCCGTGCGCCGCACGCACAACCCGATTGTGCGCCGCTGCAGGGGGAACGGTCAACGGCCCCATTCAGGCGACAGACGCATCCGCCCGCGCGATGCCACGCCAGCGCCCACGCAATCGGCAGACGGGCGATCAGGCGAGCGGTGCGCCACCCACGAGTCTGACCGTGAGCGAATCCACCGACGTCGCAATGACGTCGTCGGCCGCCCACCGACGTGCAAGACGCGCCGTCGTCGCGTCCAGCTCGTCCCGGCTGAGCCCACCGATGAGCTCCAGGCGCACCACGAGCTCGGGACCGGCGAGTCGCGCGTCGGGGTCGCCTGCGAGGAGGGTCACACCGAGCACCGCGAGCTCCCGGTCGATCGAACGACGGAATGCGGCCTCGACCTCTCGGGATTCGAACGGCGGATGCCAGTCCTGCGACTGCGCGACCGCCCAGAGCGCCGGCCTCCGCAGCACGAATTCGGTCGCGGAGCCCGGGTCGAGCACGACGAGATCGGTGCCGTCGTCAGCGGCGGCGAGGGCGACCCGCACACCGTCGGCCGGCACCGGCCGCGCCACGGGGTTCCATCGCGACATCGCCTGCACCGAGGCGAACACCGGCAGCACCTTGCGCCCATCGGGCCCCTCGACGGTGACGATCGAGAGCTCCTGGCTCTTGTCGACAGCGAGGCCGTGCGCGCCCGTCTCCGCACCGCCGGTTCCGAGTTCGGCGAGGAGCGGGATCAGGAGACGCGATCGGGCGAACTCCGCCACAACGGCGGCCTGGCCGATCGTGCCCGCGCGGAAACCGTCCAGCGCGGCGGCGAGGGCCTCCGGTGCCCGGCCGTCGTCGGCGGCATGCGCGTTCGACTGGAACGCCCGCCCAGCCCACGGCACGCCGGCGGAGTCGGTACCAGCACCGGCACCGGCAGCCGACTGCGAGTCGACGGATGCCGCGGCATCCGTCTCACCGCGACCCGGCTCGGCGCCGGGGTCACTGCGAAGCGACATCCAGCGCCTCGGCCAACGTGAATGCACCGGCGTAGAGCGCCTTGCCCACGATGGCACCCTCGAGGCCGAGCGGCACGAGCTCGCGGAGGGCGACGATGTCGTCGAGGCTCGAGATGCCCCCCGATGCCACGACCGGGCGGTGCGTGCGGTCCATCACCTGGCGCAGCAGATCGAGGTTCGGGCCCTGCAGCGTGCCGTCTTTCGTGACGTCGGTGACGACGTATCGGGCGGCGCCGGCTTCTTCGAGGCGCTCCATGACCTGCCAGAGGTCACCGCCGTCCTGCGTCCAACCACGCGCGGCGAGCGTCGTGCCGCGCACGTCGAGCCCGATCGCGATCGCCTCGCCGTACTGAGCGATGACGGACGCCGCCCACTCGGGGTTCTCGAGCGCTGCCGTACCGAGGTTGATGCGCTTGGCGCCGATCTCGAGGGCATGCTCGAGCGACTCGTCGTCGCGGATGCCACCGGAGAGTTCGACGTTCACGCCACGCACCTGGCGGATGGCCTTCTTCAGCACGCCCGCGTTCGAGCCGCGACCGAACGCCGCGTCGAGGTCGACGAGGTGGATCCACTCGGCCCCCTGATCGGCCCAATCGACGGCCGCGTCGACGGGGTCGCCGTAGCTGGTCTCGGTGCCGGCCTCACCCTGCGTCAGGCGCACCGCCTTGCCACCGGCCACATCGACGGCCGGAAGCAAAACCAGGCGGGGGGTCTTGTTGAATTCACTCATTCACTGTCCTAGAGATCGCGGTCGCGCCTGCGAATCGGCACAGTCACAGCATCCTAGTCCGACCACGTCGCGGCGACGTGCACGTGACGCCGATGGGCTCAGTCGAGCGTGCCGAGCCAGTTGGCGAGCAAGCGGATGCCGGGCCCCGACGACTTCTCGGGATGGAACTGGGTCGCCGACAGCGGTCCGTTCTCGACGGCCGCGAGGAACCGACCGCCGTGCTCGGCCCACGTGAGCGCGGGCTTCGGGAACGGCGGCTGCACGTCGAGCAGCCACTGCTGCGCTGCGAACGAGTGCACGAAGTAGAAGCGCTCGTCTTCGATGCCCGCGAAGAGCGCGGAGCCCTCACCCGCTTCGACCGTGTTCCAACCCATGTGCGGCAGTACCGCGGCAGGCAACTCGGTGACGATGCCGGGCCATTCGCCGAGTCCTTCGGTGTCGACGCCACGCTCGACGCCCCGCTCGAACAGCACCTGCATGCCCACGCAGATGCCGAGCACCGGCCGGCCGCCGGCAAGTCGCCGATCGATGATCTCTTCACCGCGAACCGCGTGCAGTTGCTGCATGACCGCCTTGAACGCACCGACACCCGGCACGACGAGACCATCGGCCTCGAGTGCTGCGGCCCGGTCGGCGGTGACGGTGACTTCTGCGCCGGAACGCTCGAGCGCCTTCGCGGCAGAGTGCACGTTGCCCGAGCCGTAGTCGAGCACGACGACGCGCCGGGTGCGGCTCACAAAGCGCCCTTCGTCGACGGAACGCCGGACACGAGCGGGTCGAACGACTTCGCCTGACGGAATGCCCGCGCGAACGCTTTGAATTCGGCTTCGGCGACGTGATGCGGGTCGCGGCCGCCGAGCACGGTAACGTGCACGGTCAGGCCCGCGTTGAACGCGATGGCCTCGAAGACGTGCCGCACCATCGAGCCGGTGAAGTGCCCGCCGATGAGGTGGTACTCGAACCCGGTGGGCTCTCCGGTGTGCACGAGGAACGGACGCCCCGAGATGTCGACGACCGCCTGTGCGAGCGCCTCATCGAGCGGCACGAGGGCATCGCCGTACCGCGAGATGCCGCGCTTGTCGCCGAGCGCCTGCTTGATGGCCTGCCCCAGCACGATGCCGACGTCTTCGACCGTGTGGTGCACGTCGATCTCGATATCGCCGCGTGCCCGCACGGTGAGGTCGGTGAGCGAGTGCTTCGCGAACGCCGTGAGCAGGTGGTCGTAGAACGGCACGCTCGTCTCGATGTCGCTCACGCCTGTGCCGTCGAGATCGATCGAGAGGTCGATGCTCGATTCACTCGTCTCGCGCTGGACCCGGGCGGTGCGCGGCGGTCTCGTTGCGGTCATGAGTCAATCCTATTCGGGGCCGAAACGGCGATCGCTTCGAGGAAGGCGGTGGTCTCGGCCTCAGTGCCGGCCGTGACGCGCAAGTGACCGGGGATGCCGATCTCGCGGATCAGGATGCCGCGCGCGAGCAACTGATCGAAGACCGCATGCGGGTCGTCGATCCCGCCGAAGAGCACGAAGTTCGAGCCGCTGCGATATGGGTGGAACCCGAGTCGAAGGAGCTCGACCGAGATGCGCTCGCGCTGGGTGCGTATCTCATCGACCATCGCGAGCATCTCGGTCGAGTGCGCCAGGGCGCCGAGCGCAGCCGCCTGAGTGAGCGCGGAGAGGTGGTACGGCAGTCGCACGAGCCGAAGTGCGTCGATGGCGGCCGGATCACCGGCGAGGTAGCCGACGCGGGCGCCGGCGAACGCGAACGCCTTGCTCATCGTGCGCGACACGAGCAGCCGGGGCCGCCCCGGCAGCAGCGTGAGCGCACTCGGGGTTCCGGGGTCGGCGAACTCGAAGTAGGCCTCATCGACGACGACGATGCCGCGCGCCGCGTCGACGACCGCCTCGATCGTCTCGAGTGAGAGCGGCGTACCCGTCGGGTTGTTCGGCGCGCAGAGCAGCACGATGTCGGGATCGTGCTCTCGCACCGCCGACACGGCCGTTTCGGGACTGAGTTCGAACTCGTCATCACGACCGGCGGTGAGCCACTCGGTGCCGGTGCCGGAGGCCAGCAGGCCGTACATCGAATACGTCGGCGCAAAGCCCAGCACGGTGCGGCCCGGCCCGCCGTAGGCCTGGAGGATGTGCTGGAGCACTTCGTTCGAACCGTTCGCAGCCCAGATCTGCGCCGGCTCGAGGCCATGGCGCAGATAGCGGGCGAATGCACGCCGCAACTCGGTGAACTCTCGATCGGGATAGCGATTGAGCGTGAGAATGGCGGCGGCGACACGGGCGACGACATCGTGTGCGACGTCTTCGGGAATCGGATGCGTGTTCTCGTTGACATTGAGCGCGACCGGAACTGCCTGCTGCGGAGCCCCGTACGGCGTGCGACCACGAAGGTCATCGCGGATGGGGAGGTCTTCGAGACTCGTCACCCTTCAATGCTAACGATGCGCACCGAGGTCATTCGGACGCGCCGTCATCGACCGGCGGAACCCCGACGCTTCAGACGGTCACGGGTCACGGAGCGGCGGGAAGCGCAAGGCGCTGACCGGGTTCGACCACCGCGTCATCGAGCCCGTTGAGCCGCATGATTTCGGCGATGATCTCTCGCACATCGGCCCCGGGGTCGATCGACTCGGCGATCTCCCAGAGCGAGTCGCCTTGCCCGACCGTCGTGTATTCGAACGACGCAGCCTCGAACGAGACGCCAGTGGATTCGACGTCGGCCGCGGCGCTGCCCGCGCCGATCACCGCAACGAATGCCCACACGACGAGCGGAACTGCGCCGAGCGACGTGAACACGATGCGGCCCCGTCGCGTCAGTCGGAGCCGCGTGCGCGCGGGAACAACCGACGCCGCCTCCTCTCGCTGAAGGGCACTTGGGGGCTGGAAGCCGGTCGTTGCGATCGCTGCACTCATGTCACACCTCCTGTAGGAGTCGCATCCGGCTCTCGGCCGGGAGAACCGGATGCGAAACTCTGTTCCGAACATACATTCGAATGACGAACAACGCAAGGGAAGACGCGGGGAATTCTGTCGAGCGGATTCCGCGACACACTCGAACAAATGTTTGCCGAGCGCGCGCGGGGCGGATACAGTTTCGAATATCTGGAAGAGAGTCGACCAGAGACCACCGACATCCGGCCGCGAGGCGGCCGCTACGAGGGGCGAAGACGTTGAGCACCGACATCGACGACGTGCAGGCGGCCGGCAGGCCACGCCGCCGAAAGAGCTTGAGCGCCAAGCAGATCTCGATCCTCGAGATGATCCAGCGCTCGGTCTCCAGCCGCGGCTACCCGCCGAGCATGCGCGAGATCGGCGACGACGTCGGGCTCTCCTCGCTCTCGAGTGTCACGCACCAGCTGAACCAGCTCGAGCTCGCCGGGTACCTCCGGCGCGACCCCAACCGCCCTCGAGCACTCGAGGTGCTCATCGAGCTGCCGGGCGTCACCGAGCGACCCGTCACCTCTTCCGACCCGATCCCGGTCGGCGACGCAGCGATGGTGCCGCTGGTCGGCCGCATCGCCGCGGGTGTGCCGATCACGGCCGAACAGCAGATCGACGAGGTGTTCCCGCTCCCCCGTCAACTGGTCGGCAAAGGCGAGCTGTTCATGCTGAAGGTCGTGGGCGACTCCATGATCGACGCCGCGATCTGCGACGGCGATTGGGTTGTGGTGCGCTCGCAGCGCACCGCAGAGAACGGTGAGATCGTCGCGGCGATGCTCGACGGCGAGGCCACCGTGAAGGTGTTCCGCCAGCGCGACGGCCACACCTGGCTGCTGCCGCGGAACAGCGCGTTCGAGCCCATCGTCGGCGACCATGCCGAGGTGCTCGGCAAGATCGTCGCGGTGCTCCGAGCAGTCTGACCGGGCAACCCCACCGGTCTGTCATGGAGCGGCCGGCGACGGCCGGTCGCTACGCCGCGGTCCGGACTGCGGCGAGACCGCTTCCGACCGTGGCAGGCGCCAGCGCGTTGAACCAGTCGAACACCGCATCCATGAACCCGGCGTGATCGTCACGAAACACGGTGTGCCCCGTTCCGCGCAGGGTCGCCACGGTCATGCCCTGTCCGCGAAGCTGCCGGGCGACCTTCGCCGTGATGAGCAGGCTCTTCTCCGCCAGGAGCACCAGAGTAGGGGCGACGAGGCGCACGGGCGGCACCAGCGGTCGCGTATCGGTGAAACCGAGGATGGTGCGCTTGTCCCAGTCTCGAAGCGTCGCGAGCTCGATCTCGACGTCGACCGCACTCCACTTCGGATTCATGCGCACCAGCGCCGACCGGCGCGGCCTCGGCGCTATCGCGAAGAATGCCTTGAACGCCCACCCCTTCACGCCCTTCGGGAAGGAGAAGGCCGGGTCGATGTAGATCGCCGCGCGAGGCGCGAGCCGATCTGCGACGAGGCTCGCCACCAGCCCGCCGAGCGAGTGGCCC
Source organism: Agromyces sp. Y782 (assembly GCF_059445405.1). NCBI lineage: Bacteria > Bacillati > Actinomycetota > Actinomycetes > Micrococcales > Microbacteriaceae > Agromyces > Agromyces sp. Y782. The sequence goes on from NZ_JCAIUG010000001.1 coordinate 37,587, forward strand.
ATGACGAGATCGGGTGGGCCGTCGAGCACCGGCGTGAGCGTCTCGACGACGTCGCTCGCCCACGCGGCGGGCGAGTATTGCACGGCACGCGGGCTGCGTCCATGACCTGTCAGGTCGACGGCGAGCACCCGGAACCCCTGCGCCTCGAGCTCGGCAGTCACTCGGTGCCACGCGCGGGAATCGGACATGATGCCGTGGATGAGGACCGCGGTTCGCGAACCCCGGCCGGATTCGTGGACCGCAAGTTGCATACGACCAAAGTACGCGCTGCGCCTGTGCGTCGCCTCGACACCAGCCGAGCGTCGGCCGAGCACCAGCTGAGCCCCAGCCCTGCGTCGGCCGAACGCCAGCGGAGCGGATGTCGCGAGCCGCGGCATCCGCTCGCCCGTGCTACCCGGCGAGTACCGAGGCAGCGCGACCGGCCCGCACCGCACGGGTCGCCTCGACGATGTGCCGCAGCGACTCGACGGTCTCGTCGTAGCCGCGCGTCTTCAGACCGCAGTCGGGATTGACCCAGAGCCGGGTGGCGGGGATCGCGCCGGCTGCGCGTTCGAGGAGCGCCTGCACCTCGTCGACGCTCGGCACTCGTGGCGAGTGGATGTCGTAGACGCCCGGGCCGATGCCGTGGTCGAAGCCGCTCGTCTCGAGGTCGTCGACGACCTCCATACGGCTGCGGGCCGCTTCGATCGAAGTGACGTCGGCGTCGAGGTTCTTGATCGCATCGATCACGACGCCGAACTCCGAATAGCAGAGGTGCGTGTGCACCTGCGTCGCCGGAGCCGCACCGCCGGTCGAGAGGCGGAAGGCACCGACCGACCACTCGAGGTAGTCGGGCTGGTCGGCGCGCTTCAGCGGCAGCAGCTCTCGGAGTGCGGGCTCGTCGACCTGGATGACCCGGATACCGGCTGCCTCGAGATCGGCGATCTCGTCGCGCAGGGCGAGCGCAACCTGTCGCGCCGTGTCGCCGAGCGGCTGGTCGTCGCGCACGAACGACCAGGCGAGGATCGTGACGGGGCCGGTCAACATGCCCTTCATGGGCTGCTCGGTCAGCGACTGGGCGTACGCGGACCATTCGACCGTCATCGGCGCCGGCCGCGAGACATCACCCCAGAGGATCGAGGGACGCGTGCAGCGCGAGCCGTACGACTGCACCCAACCGTGCTTGGTGACCGCGAACCCGTCGAGGAGTTCGGCGAAGTACTGCACCATGTCGTTGCGCTCGGGTTCGCCGTGCACGAGCACGTCGAGCCCGAGGTCTTCCTGCAACCGCACGACGCGCTCGATCTCCTCGCGCATGAGCGAGGTGTACTCCTCACCCGTGAGCGTGCCGCCCACCAGGCCGGCGCGGGCGCGACGGATCTCGCCGGTCTGCGGGAACGACCCGATCGTCGTCGTCGGCAGCTCGGGCAGGCCGAGGGACGCCTGCGCCACAACACGCTCGTCGTAGCTCGCGCGAGCGAAGTCACTCTCAGTGAGCGACGCGACGCGGTCGCGTACGACCGGCACGCGCACACCCGGCGCACCGCCGCGATCGGCGAGGGCAGCGGATGCCGCGGCGAGCTCGCCCTCGATTGCGGCGCGCCCGCTCGCAAGTCCGCGACCGAGCGCGGCCACCTGGCCGACCTTCTGGTCGGCGAACGCGAGCCAGCCGACGAGTCGTGCATCGAGCGCATCCTCGTCGTCGACGTCGTGCGGCACGTGCAGCAACGAGGTGGAGGTGGAGACGGCGACGGTCGCGGTGAGGCGCTGAGCGGCCTCGAGCTGCTCGAATGCGGCGGCGAGGTCCCCGCGCCAGATGTTGTGCCCGTCGATGACGCCCGCGACCACGGTCTTCGCCGCGAGCGACTCGGCCGTCGCCGGGTCGAGCGACGCGGGCAGTACGCCGCGCACGAGGTCGAGGCCGATCGCATCCACCGGGGTGGCTGCGAGGGCGGACAGCGCGTCGTCGAGCGAGCCGTATGGTGCGGCGACGAAGATCGCCGGGCGGCGTTCGAGGGAGCCCAGCGCGTCGTAGGCCGCAGCGACGGATTCGAGCACCCGGTCGCGTGCGACATCGATGCTCTCGCTCACGAGGGCGGGCTCGTCGAGTTGCACCCATTCGGCACCTGCTTCGGCGAGCTCCTCGAGCAGCGCCGCGTAGACGGGCACGAGGTCGGCGAGCCGGTCGATCGGCTGGAAGCTCTCGGGAGCCCCGTCGGCCGCCTTCGCGAGCAGCAGGAACGTGACGGGGCCGACGATCACGGGCCGGGTCACGAAGCCGGCGGCCTTCGCCTCGGCGAATTCGGCGAGGATCCGCTCGGCGTGCAGGGAGAAGTCGGTGTCGGGGGCGATCTCGGGGACGAGGTAGTGATAGTTCGAGTCGAACCACTTGGTCATCTCGAGCGGAGCGTCGTCGCCGACACCGCGGGCGATCGTGAAGTACCCCGCGAGGTCGATACCCCCATGCTCATCGGCGAGCCTCGCGAAACGTGGCGGGACCGCACCGACGGCCACGGCGGTATCGAGCACCTGGTCGTAGAACGAGAAGGTCTCGGGAATCGCCGAATCCGTGCGGGCCAGGCCGAGGGAGGCGAGGCGCTCACGTGTCACGGCTCGCAGTTCGGCGGCCGTCTGCTCGAGTTCGTCGGCGGAGATCGAACCGGCCCAGAACGCCTCCACGGCTCGCTTCAGTTCGCGTCGGCGCCCGATGCGCGGATATCCCAGGATCGTGGCGATCGGGAAGGCGGGGGCATGGGTGGTCATCGTGCGGTGTTCCTTTCGTCGGCGAGCCGCTCGGCTCGCAGCCCGAGCCGGTCGACGACGTCGAGTACGGCCTCATGGCGGTTGAAGGTATAGAGGTGCAGGCCGGGGACGCCACCCGCGATCACGTCGGCGGAGAGCCGGGTGGCGAAGGCGATGCCGAGCTCTGCCTGCGCCGCGGCATCCGGCTCGATCTCGAGGTTGATCGCCAGCTCGGCCGGCGGTTCGACAGCGGTCAACTCGGTCAGGCGGGCCAGGCGAGCGGGCGTCGTGACGGGCATGATGCCCGGCAGGATGGGGATCGTCACGCCGCCCGCACGGGCACGCTGAACGAAGCCGAGGTAGTCGTCGGCACGCCAGAACAGCTGCGTGATCGCGAGGTTCGCACCCGCGATCTCTTTCGCGAGCAGGGTATCGACGTCTTGCCCGACGTCGCGCGATCGCGGATGTCCGCTGGGGAACGCCGCAACCGCGACACGTTCGGGGCGAGGCCGTTCCCTGATACGAGATGCCCCGGGATTTCCGGGCACGCCGATCTGGCCGAACGGCTCCCGTTCCTCCTGCACCCGGTGGATGAGTTGCACGAGCTCAGCGGCGCTGCCGAGGTCACCGATGCCGGCATCGGGGTCGGCATCGGTCGGCGGGTCGCCGCGCAGCGCCAGGAAGCTCGTGATGCCCGCATCGAGGAACTCTCGCACGAGCCTGTTGGCCTCGGCGTGGGAGGAGCTCACGCACGTGAGGTGGGCCATCGCTTCGACATGCGTATGCTCGAGCATGTATCGCAGCACCGTGAGGGACCGCGCGCGGGAACTGCCGCCGGCGCCGAACGTCACCGAGATGAACGCCGGATCGACCTCGGCGAGCCGATCGATGGTACGACCGAGGGCCAGCGCCGCGGCATCGGTGCGCGGCGGGTAGAGCTCGAAGGAGATCGGCAGCCTGGGCCGACAGTCGTCGCCCGATGCATCGGATGAGGTCGGTGACATGGTGCTCCTGCTGGCGAGCGGCAACGGGGCGAACACGGCAGGCCGCGCTCCCCCGGCCGGAACGGCGGGTAGGTCTCGCGGGCGGGTGCCGGGCTCGGCGGTCGCTCCGTGTGGTCGGCTTCGGGCCGATCACAGATCGATCAAGAGCGACGATACGCCTCATCGGCCGTCGGCGAACGTCTGTGACGCGAGGTGACACGAGGTCGCGGCATCCCTCGAGCCAGAGAGTCATGGATGCCTCGGCGCTCGCGCCTCCGCGACGACCGCGCCGATCAGTCTCGGGCTGCTCCTGCGGCGCGCACTGGTCGGCAGCGCCGCCGGTCGTTCACGCCCGGACGGACGCCGCCGCGAACTCCTCGAGCTGGCCCGCGAGTTCGGGCGAAGCAAGCGCGCGAACGCGGGTGCCGTCTTCGGCATACTCGATCGACAGCACTCGCCCGGTCTCGTGGAGCGTTGAGACGACATCGCCCCGGTCGTACGGTACGAGCAGGTCGATCTCGACGGCGGGGTCGGGCAGCATGCGCGCGATCGCCTCGAGCACCTCGGGGATGCCCTCGCCCGTGCGTGCCGAGGCGAAGATCGCGCCCGGTTCGAGCCCGCGCAGCACGAGACGGTCTTCAGGCGTCACGAGGTCGGCCTTGTTGAAGACGATGAGCTCGGGGATGTCGCGTGCCCCGACCTCGCCGATGACGTCGCGCACTGTCGCGATCTGCCCGGCGGGGTCTGGGTGGGCGGCGTCGACGACGTGCACGATGAGGTCGGAATCGGCGACCTCCTCGAGAGTCGACCGGAAGGCCTCCACGAGCTGGTGCGGCAGATTGCGCACGAAGCCGACCGTGTCGGCGATCGTGTAGACGCGCCCGTCGGCCGTCGTGTTGCGGCGCACCGTCGCATCGAGGGTCGCGAAGAGGGCGTTCTCGACGAGCACCCCGGCGCCCGTGATGCGGTTCAGGAGGCTCGACTTGCCGGCGTTCGTGTAACCCGCGATCGCAACGGACGGCACTGCGTTGCGCTTGCGGTTGGCGCGTTTGGCTTCACGCGCGGGCTTCATGCCGACGATCTGCTTGCGCAGCTTCGCCATGCGCGAGTGGATGCGGCGCCGGTCGAGCTCGATCTTCGTCTCACCGGGGCCACGGGAGCCCATGCCCGCACCGGTGCCGCCGACCTGGCCGCCGGCCTGTCGGGACATCGACTCACCCCAGCCGCGAAGCCTGGGAAGCAGGTACTCGAGTTGGGCGAGTTCGACCTGCGCCCTGCCTTCACGGCTCTTCGCGTGCTGGCTGAAGATATCGAGGATCACGGCGGTTCGGTCGATGACCTTGACCTTGACCGCGTCTTCGAGCGCGCGACGCTGGCTGGGCGCGAGTTCGGTGTCGGCGACGACCGTGTCGGCACCGAGGGAGGAGACGATGTGCCGCAGCTCTTCGACCTTGCCACGGCCGAGGTAGGTGCTCGGGTCGGGATGCGGTCTGCGCTGCAGCACTCCGTCGAGCACTCGGGCGCCTGCGGTCTCAGCGAGGGCGGCGAGCTCCCGCATGGAGTTCTCGGCCTCGTCTTGGGAGCCCTGCGAGTACACACCGATGAGTACGACGTTCTCGAGGCGAAGCTGTCGGTACTCGACCTCGGTGACGTCTTCAAGTTCGGTGGAGAGCCCTCCCACCCGCCGGAGGCCCGCTCGCGCCTCGCGGTCGTACTGCTCGCCGTCGGTGTCGGAGTCGGCGCCGAAGGCCGCTTCGGGCGCCATGAGCGCCGCTGCGGCATCGGAACCGAAGCGCGACACTCCGGCCTTGGTCTCAGCGCCACGGAGCACCCGCTCGACGGCATCGTCTGCGGAGTTCTGTTCGGCGTCATTCATCGTGTTAACCCTAGTTCCCGTCGCTGCGATAGGTTCCCCTGTATGGCCCCCGACCACTATTTCTCCTCTCGTCCGGGCGGCGAGGCCACTCTCCGCACCATCACCGCCACCATCGCGGGGCGCGAACTCTCGCTCTCCACCGCCGGCGGCGTGTTCAGCCCCGAGCATCTCGACACCGGCACCCGCATCCTTCTCGACCGTGCCCCCGCACCTCCGGCGACGGGCGACCTGCTCGATCTCGGCTGCGGCTGGGGTGCGATCGCGATCTCACTTGCGCTGCGATCTCCGGACGCCACCGTGTGGGCCGTCGACGTGAACGAGCGAGCCCTCGACCTCGTGCGTCGCAACACTGCTCGTCTCGGCATCACCAATGTCAACGCGGCGCTGCCTGGCGATGTTCCCGCCGACGTTCGATTCGCCGGCATCTGGTCGAATCCGCCGATCCGTGTCGGCAAAGCCGAATTGCACGCGATCCTCACGCAGTGGCTGCCCCTCCTCCAAGACGACGCGAGTGCGTGGCTCGTCGTGGCCAAGCATCTCGGCGCCGAGTCGCTGCAACGCTGGGTCGCCGAAGAGCTCGGCCTCGAGGTCGACCGCGCGGCGCAAGACAAGGGATTCCGTGTGCTCGAGGTGCGCCACGCTGCAACCGCTCAGTGATGCATTCGTACGAACACGTCAGGCGAGGCTGAGTACTCCGTCGAAGACGAGCTCGGCGGGCCCTGACAGCGCGACGTGCTCGCCGTCGTCGGCCTGGAACATGCGCACACCCAGCACGCCGCCGGGTACCTGAACCCGCCACGTGCCTGGCGCAGACTCGCCCGCCCAGTGCCGCACCGCGAGCGCCGCCGCCACCGCACCTGTGCCGCACGAGAGGGTCTCACCCGAACCACGCTCGTGCACCCGCATGCGGATGCGACCGACTCCGTCTTCGACGAGCGGCTCGGCGGGCACGACGAACTCGATGTTGGCACCGGCCTCGGGCACCGGCTCGAGCACCGGCTGGTACGCGAGATCGAGCCCCTCGAGCTCATCGTCATCGGCCAAGGCGACCACGATGTGCGGATTGCCGACGTCGATACCGAGTCCGGGGCGGGCGACCGGGAGGCTCTTGGCGCGCACGAGCGGCTCCCCGCCGGCGAGACGCCAGCGACCGAGGTCCGCCTCGAAGCCCGACGCGCTGCGGCGGACGGTGCGCACTCCGGCGCGCGTGCCGATCGCGATCGAAGCATCGGGGCCGAGATCGGCCAACCCCTGATCGAGCAGGTAGCTCGTGAACACCCGAATTCCGTTGCCGCACATCTCGGAGACGGTGCCGTCGGCGTTCCAGTAGTCCATGAACCACAGCGCTTGCGCGTTCTCGGCGAGAGCAGCCGCACCGTCGGCGAGGTTCGCGGAACGCACGGCACGGATGACCCCGTCGCCGCCCACGCCGAAGTGGCGGTCGCAGACGGCGGCGATCTGGACGGGCGTGAGTTCGGTCTCGCCTTCGGGATCGCTGAAGAGCACGAAGTCGTTGCCGGTGCCCTGCCCCTTGGTGAACCGCAGATCAAACGCCATCGGATCAGTCTATGGCCGCCTGGCGGGCGAGTTCCGTGGCTCGGGCGAACGAGTCGTCTGCGTCGATCGTGGCGGCATCTCGATACCGCTTGAACCAGCTCACCTGGCGCCGTGCGTAGGTGCGCGTGAGCTGCTGCGTCTCGGCGATCGCCTCTGCGCTCGACATGCGCCCCGTGATCTCACCGAGTGCTTGGGCGTACCCGATGGCTTTGCGAGCGGTGACCCCGCGCTCGAGGCCCTTCGGGATGAGCCCGCGCACCTCGTCGATGAGGCCGCCTCGCCACATCCGCTCGACGCGCGCATCCAGCCGCTCCACCAGGGGTGCGCGCTCGCTTCGGAGATGCACCACGCGATGCGCGCGCCACGGCACGGGTTGGTCGGGCAATCGCGCCGCCTTCGGTTCGCCGGTGACCTCGATGACCTCGAGCGCGCGTACGAGGCGGCGGCCGTTCCGCGCGTCGACACTCGCGGCTGTTGCGGCATCGATCGCGCGCAGCCGCGCATGCAAGAGCCCCGGGCCCTGCTCGGCGAGTTCGGCTTCGAGGCGGGCGCGCACCGCGGCGTCCGTGCCGGGAAACCGGAAGTCGTGGATGACCGACGAGACGTAGAGTCCGGATCCACCGACCAGCAATGCGACGCCGCCGCGTGAGAGCACGTCGTCGATCGCGGCGCGGGCCGCCGACTGGTATTCGGCGACGGATGCCTCGGCGACGACGTCGAGCACGTCGAGCAGGTGGTGCGGCACCCCGTGTCGCTCATCGAGCGGGAGCTTCGCCGTGCCGATGTCCATTCCGCGGTAGAGCTGCATCGCGTCGGCGTTCACGACCTCCGCGGTGCGACCGTCTCGTGTGAGCGCCCCGGCGAGATCGAGCGCGAACGCGGACTTGCCGGTGCCCGTCGCGCCGACGATCGCGATGAGGGTCACGTCAGCGTTGGCCGTCGGCGAGATCGTAGATCGGCATGGTGCCCACTCCGGGCGAGACGAGCGGTTCGGCCCCGCGGGCTCGCAGCGTCGGCAGGCCGAGCGAGACGCGACCGGCGACGGATGTGCCGGGGGCGGCCGCGACGGCGCAGCTCTCTGCTTGGGCTCGATCCCATGCGTCGCCGGCCTGGGTGCGACGAATGCGCAATGGCGCATCGTCGACTGAATCGGCGAGCAGGTGGAACGGTGCGGCCTGCGTGATGGTGACGGAGACGACGTCGCCCGGGCGCGGGACCTCGGAGCCCTCGGGCACTTCGAAATGCACGAGTCGACTGTCTTCGGCGCGACCGCTCAGCCGATGGGTCGCGTCGTCTTTCTTTCCGTCAGCGTTCGAGACGAGTACCTCGACGGGGTGGCCGACGAGTCGTTGGTTCTCTTCCCAGGAGATGCGATCTTGCAGGGCGGCGAGTCGTTCGTATCGCTCCTGCACGACCGCCTTCGGTACCTGGTCCTCCATCGTGGCGGCGGGGGTGCCGGGCCGAATGGAGTACTGGAAGGTGAACGCCGAGGCGAACCGCGCTGCTTCGACAACGCGAAGGGTCTCTTGGAAGTCCTCTTCGGTCTCGCCGGGGAAGCCCACGATGATGTCGGTGGAGATCGCGGCGTTGGGAATCTTCGCGCGCACGCGGTCGAGGATGCCGAGGAACTTCTCGGAACGGTAGGAGCGGCGCATCGCCTTGAGGATTCGGTCGGAACCCGACTGGAGCGGCATGTGCAGCTGCGGCATGACGCTCGGCGTCTCAGCCATCGCATCGATGACGTCATCGGTGAAGGCAGCGGGATGCGGGCTCGTGAATCGGATGCGCTCGAGTCCGTCGACCTGGCCGGCTGCTCTGAGCAACTTGCCGAACGCCTGCCGGTCGCCGAACTCGACCCCGTAGGAGTTCACGTTCTGGCCGAGGAGTGTGATCTCGACGACGCCGTCGTCGACGAGCGCCTGGATCTCGGCGAGGATGTCGCCCGGGCGTCGATCTTTCTCTTTTCCGCGCAGCGCAGGCACGATGCAGAAGGTGCAGGTGTTGTTGCAGCCGACCGAGATCGACACCCAGCCGCTGGAGCTCGAGTCGCGCTTGCTCGGCAGCGTCGACGGGAAGACCTCGAGCGCGTCGAGGATCTCGAGTTGCGCTTCGTCATTGTGGCGGGCGCGCTCGAGCAGGCTCGGCAGGGAACCCATGTTGTGCGTGCCGAACACGACATCGACCCAAGGCGCCTTCTCGAGGATGACGTTCTTGTCTTTCTGCGCGAGACAGCCGCCGACCGCGATCTGCATGCCCGCGTGCCGCCGCTTCACCGAGGCGAGGTGGCCGAGGTTGCCGTACAGCTTGTTGTCGGCGTTCTCTCGCACCGCACAGGTGTTGATCACGACGATGTCGGCTTCGGCGCCGTCGGCGGGAACATAACCTGCGGCCTCGAGGGAGCCCGAGAGCCGCTCCGAATCGTGCACGTTCATCTGGCAACCGAAGGTGCGGACCTCGTAGGTGCGCGGCGACGCTGCCGCTTCAGCGACCTGGTCGCGGGGTGTCTCATGAAGGGAGACGTCGTGAATGGTGCTCATGATCGCACCAGTTTACGAGCCATCCGCCGAGAGTGCCGCCGTCACCGCCTCGCGCACGATATGGCCGGGGTACCCGCGGCGCTGGAGGAACGCAGAGAGGCGTCGTTCGGCGGTCTGCCGGTCGAGGCCCCTGAGCTGACGCGCTCGGCGCTCGGCGACCGCGCGCGCGTTCTCGAGCTCGGTCTCAGGGTCGAGGTCTTCGACGGCTTCACGAGCAAGCGAGGCGTCGACACCGCGCCGCCCGAGCTCTTGCAGGATCGCTCCGCTGCCTCGGCCTTTGCGCACGCCGTGGCTGTGCACGAGTTGTTCGGCGAGCCGGGCGTCGTCGAGGTACCCGAGTCGCTCGTAACGCTCGAGCCAGTCTTCGACCTCGCTGTCGTCGAGTCCGTGTTCGACGAGCACCGCTCGCACCTCTGCCGTCGACAACGCCGAGCGACGAAGCCTGGAGACGACGAGCCGATCGATGCGCGCGTCTCGCTCTGCGCCGCTCTCGTCGGGAGCCGACTCCTCAGCCTCTGTCGCGCGCCGGCGAGCGCCACGGGCACTCGGAGCCGAAGGCTCCATCGCCGGCGCAAGCGCCGCAGACTCTCTCGTCAGCGCAGGAGCCGCAGGCTCTTTCATCGGTGCAGGAGCCGCAGGCTCCTTCGTCGGCGTGCGCCGGCGAGCACCATCGGCGCGACGTGCCGCAGGCTCTTTCGCCCACGGCAGGTAGGTGACCGGGGCGAGCCGCTCAGACGATGCATCGTTCATTTCAGTGCCCACCCCGGTCATCTCCGCTCGTTCGCGGTACCCAATTGGTCAGGCGCCCTTGCGCCCGAGCTTCGGCTCGATGGACTCGACGTTCGACGGAACCGCCGCAACGGCCGGTTGGCCGACGTTGAGCTTGACGAGGATCTTCTGCTCGATGTCGGCGGCGATGTCAGGGTTCTGCAACAGGAAGTTGCGGGCGTTCTCTTTGCCCTGGCCGAGCTGATCGCCGTCGTAGGTGTACCACGCACCCGACTTCTTCACGATCGCCTGATCGACGCCGAAGTCGATGAGACTGCCCTCGCGCGAGATACCGGTGCCGTACAGGATGTCGAACTCCGCCTGCTTGAACGGCGGCGCCATCTTGTTCTTCACGACCTTGACCCGGGTGCGGTTACCCACTGCTTCCGTGCCGTCTTTCATCGTCTCGATGCGACGGATGTCGAGTCGCACCGAGGCGTAGAACTTCAGTGCCTTGCCGCCCGCGGTGGTCTCGGGGCTGCCGAAGAAGACACCGATCTTCTCGCGCAACTGGTTGATGAAGATCATGGTCGTGTTGGTCTGGCTGAGGCCACCCGTGAGCTTGCGGAGCGCCTGCGACATGAGGCGGGCCTGGAGGCCCACGTGCGAGTCGCCCATCTCGCCCTCGATCTCGGCGCGAGGCACGAGCGCCGCGACCGAGTCGATGACGATGAGGTCGATCGAGCCGGAGCGCACGAGCATGTCGGCGATCTCGAGCGCCTGCTCGCCCGTGTCTGGCTGGGAGACGAGAAGGGCATCGATGTCGACGCCGAGCTTCTTGGCGTATTCGGGATCGAGCGCGTGCTCCGCGTCGATGAACGCCGCGATGCCGCCGGACTTCTGCGCGTTGGCGATGGCGTGCAGCGTGAGCGTGGTCTTGCCCGAGGATTCGGGGCCGTAGATCTCGACGATGCGGCCGCGCGGGATGCCCCCGATGCCGAGCGCGATGTCGAGCGCGATCGAGCCGGTCGGGATGACCTCGACGGGGGCGCGATCTTCGCTGCCGAGGCGCATGACCGAGCCCTTGCCGAATTGGCGGTCGATCTGTGCGAGCGCGGTTTCGAGTGCCTTCTCGCGGTCTGCTGCTGATGCCATGGGTGGGGCTCCTTCTTGCTCGATTGCTGCTGCCTGTAGGCTGTCGTTCCACGTTGCGGGCCCAGACCGGCTGGCGCTGGCCCGCGGCGTCTCGCGACAAGGCGGTTGCGGTGTGTTCCGACGCATCGACCGTATGGTCGGCCACCGACATCCGACGCCGGTTCGGCGAAGATGTGGACGGATGCGCTGTTGCTCCTGCTGTTGAGGAGCCTAACGCAGTCTCCGAACGCATGTTCGAAGAAACGCCCGCGTGTCGAACACTTCTTCGGGCGCGATGGGGTGACCGAACGGGCTACGGCTGCCCAGGCGAACGAGACTCCCCCGGAACCGGCCTACCGGCTCCGTGCCGACGCGACTCGGGGACATCCGTCGCCTCGCAGAGCGCCAACCAGACCTCGCGAGGCCGAATGCCCGCAGCGAGCGCCTCGCGTGCCGTGCGATCGCCGAGCGACGCGAGCACCAGGTCGCCCACGATCACGCTGCCGTAGCCCGCGCCGAACTCGGTTTCGACCGCGGTATGGAACTCGCTCAGCTTCACGGGTGCCTCCCGGACAGGCGATCGGCCGGTCCGAGGACCGGCCGATCGCCGAAACGTTGAATAGTCTGCTCGCAAGTGGGTGGTGGTCAGCGGACCATCATGTCGGCGTCGAACTCGGCGACGAGCTCGTCTGGCAGGCTGTCTGGCACTACCGAGAGGCCTTCGATCACGGCGATACGGTCGCCGACCTCGTGCATGATCACCGAGATGGGCGTGTCGAGTGCATCGGCGACCGACGCGAGAATCTCTGACGAGGCCTCTTTCTGGCCACGCTCGACCTCGCTCAAGTAGCCGAGCGCGACGCTCGCCTTGGAAGCGACCTGACGAAGGGTGCGGCCCTTCTGCAGGCGGAAGTCCCTCAGCACATCGCCGATCTCCTGTCGAACCAGGACCATCGGGAACCTCCTTCTCTCTGCCTACGACTCTGCTGGAGCCGGAAACCGGAGCGTCAGTCTACCTGACTCTCCGTGCTTCCAATCTAGCGTTGCACACTGGGGCTTTCGTGTGAACCTGCCACATGTAACAGGGTGTTCACGAAGACTATTCCGAGTGCCGCCGGTCGATTCCGAGATATCCACGACGAGCGGTCGGATGCTTCGAGGCGGATCAGTCTCGTGCGAGCCGATCGAGCGCGGCGTCGAGCACCGCGACCACCGTCGCCGCGCGGATCTCGGCGCGACTGCCATGCAGCGCGAGTGCGATCGACTCGATCTCGTCGCCGAATGCGACGCCGAGGAAGACGGTTCCGGGCGACTTCCCGTCTTGACCGGTCGGGCCGGCGACGCCCGTCGTCGAGATGCCGAGGTCGGCCGCACGACCGTCGACCGCGAGCGCGCGGCGAACGCCGTCGGCCATCTGCCGAGCGACCTCGGGGTGCACGGCGCCCTCACTCGCGAGCAGCTCGGCCGAGACCCCCAGCACCGACCGCTTCACGTCGGTGTCGTACGCGACCACGCCGCCGTTCACCACGACGGATGCGCCGGGGATGCTCGTGAGTTCGGCGACGACGAGACCGCCTGTCAGCGACTCGGCGACGGCGATGCGCAGGCCGCGATCGGTGAGCTCGGCGATCAGCCGAGCTGCCGAGTCGACGGTCGCGCGAGGCATCCGCTCTCGCCCGTCTCAGCTCGCATCGCGCGAGGCACGTGCGAGGCGCACGGCATCGCGCACGTACAGGAGCCCTGACCACAGCGTGAGGGCGAGCGCCAGCGCCATCACGGTCCAGTTCACCCAGAGCACCCAGTCGCCGAGAATGGTCCAGAGCGGCACGAGTGCGAGCGAGATCGCGACCGCCTGCACGACCGTCTTCAACTTGCCGCCCGATGACGCGGGCACGACGTTGCCTCGGCGTAGCTCGAAGAGCCGCCAGACGGTGATGCCGACCTCACGAACGACGATCACGATCGTCACCCACCACCACAGCTCGCCGAGGATCGAGAGGCAGACGAGGGCGCCGCTCGTGAGGAGCTTGTCGGCGATGGGATCGAGGATTTTGCCGAGGTCGGTGACGAGCCCGCGTGAACGTGCGATATGCCCGTCGATGCCGTCGGTGGCGATCGCCAGGATGAAGAGCACGGCCGCCGCCCAGCGCAGCCAGCCGTCTTCGCCGGCGTCGGCGAGCAACATCCAGAAGAACACGGGCGCTGCGAGGATGCGCACGACCGTGATCGCGTTCGGAAGGTTCCAGTTCGCCGATCGCGGGGGGCTTCCGGCGGAGGAGGTCATACGTCCAGACTACCGGGCGCGCCGTACGCGGGCCGAGCTCAATCGCGCCCGGTGAGACCCCATGCGTCTTCGTCAGCGTCTCCGTCGACCTCTGGGCGACCCTCGCTCATGCGAGCGACGGGATCGTCGTATCGAGCGTCGGGGGCGTCGTATGCCTCGGTCGGGGCGATGCCGTCGCCGAGCGGACCCGTCTGCGCCGCAGGAGCCGGAGCCGCGGCCGCCGTTGCCGCCGGCGCCACCGCGCGCGGGGCCGGAGCACTGGCCGGTTCTTCGCCTCGGAGACGTGCGAGCACACCGGCCAGCTGCTCGACGGTCACCAGCACGTCGCGCGCCTTCGACCCCTCGGAGGGTCCGACGATCTCGCGCGACTCCAGGAGGTCCATGAGGCGGCCGGCTTTCGCGAAACCCACACGCAGTTTGCGCTGCAGCATCGAGGTCGAACCGAATTGCGTCGACACCACGAGCTCGGCCGCCGCGAGCAGCAGCTCGAGGTCGTCGCCGATGTCGGAGTCGATCTGTTTACGCTCGACGGATGCCGCGACATCCTGCCGGTACTCCGGCCGTGCCTGCCGCGTGACGTGCTTCACGACCTTCTCGATCTCGGCCTCGGTGACCCAGGCGCCCTGCACGCGGATCGACTTCGAGGCGCCCATCGGCAGGAACAGCGCGTCGCCCTGACCGATGAGCTTGTCTGCGCCCGGCTGGTCGAGGATGACGCGGGAGTCGGTCACGCTCGTGACGGCGAACGCAAGTCGCGACGGCACGTTCGCCTTGATGAGACCCGTCACGACGTCGACAGACGGCCGCTGAGTCGCGAGCACGAGGTGGATGCCGGAAGCGCGCGCGAGCTGGGTGATGCGCACGATCGATTCCTCGACGTCTCGGGGCGCGACCATCATGAGGTCGGCGAGCTCGTCGACCACCACGAGCAGGTAGGGGTAGGGCTTGAGCTTCCGCTCGGAACCGGCGGGCAGCACGATCTCTTCGTTGACGACGGCCTTGTTGAAGTCGTCGATGTGGCGGAAGCCGAACGACGCGAGATCGTCGTAGCGCATGTCCATCTCTTTCACGACCCACGACAGCGCCTCTGCGGCCTTCTTCGGGTTCGTGATGATGGGGGTGATCAGGTGAGGCACGCCCGCGTACGGCGCGAGCTCGACGCGCTTCGGGTCGATCAGCACCATGCGCACGTCTGAGGGCTTCGCGCGCATGAGCAGCGAGGTGATCATCGAGTTGACGAAGCTCGACTTGCCCGAGCCCGTCGAGCCGGCGACGAGCAAGTGCGGCATCTTGGCGAGGTTCGCGACGACGTAACCGCCGCCGACGTCTTTGCCGACGCCGATCGTCATGGGGTGCTTCGCGTTGACGGCTGCGCCGGAGCGCAGCACGTCTCCGAGAGTGACGGTCTCGCGGTCGGCGTTCGGGATCTCGACGCCGATCGCACTCTTGCCGGGAATCGGCGAGAGGATGCGCACCTCGTTGGAGGCGACCGAGTAAGCGAGGTTCTTCGAGAGTGCGGTGACCCGCTCGACCTTGACGCCCGGGCCGAGTTCGATCTCGTACTGCGTGACGGTCGGTCCGCGCGAGAAACCGGTGACCTTCGCGTCGACGCCGAATTGGTCGAGCACCGCGGTGATCTGGCGTACGACGTCGTCGTTCGCCTGGGAGCGCGACTTCGGGGGCGGACCGGCCGCCAGACTCGACGATGCGGGCAAGTGATACGGACGATCCGGCTCGGCTGCCGCTTCCGGCTCGAATTGCGAGGGCTCCGCGCCTGCCGCCGCGGGAACGACGGCGTCGCCCGCATCGACCTCGTCGAAGACCGCGAGCACGTTCGTCGCCCCTGCGTCGTCACCGCGAAGGCCGGTGCCGCCGCGCGGCACGTCGCCCGTGAAGCCCTGCAGGGCCGACTCGGCACGCTCGAGGTCACCGAGTACCTCGGTGTCGTAGCTGCTCGGAGCGGCCGCGACCTCGAGCGGCGTCTCGAAGCTGCCTGCGGCAGAACCCGCGCCGAAGACCTCGGTGAGGCCTTCCACTCCCGGCGCTTCGAACGACGGGTCCTCTTCGCGATTGGAATCGTTGCGACGCCACCACGGCACGAGGCCGCCACGACCTGTGTCTTCGCCGTCGCCGTCGGCGTCGAGCGCGTCGAGGCCCGACAGTTCGGTCTGCACCGCCTTCTTGCGATCGCGACGCGACGGCTTCGGCCCGACTTCGGTCACGGGTTCGTCGTGCGTCGCCCCGAAGAGCCACTCGTAGAGCTCGCGGAACCGCGCCGGAATGCGGTTCGGCGGCGTCTTCGTGATGATCAGCAGCGCCAGCAGGAGGAGCACGATGACGACTGCCGTGGCCCCGGCCTGCGTGATGAGCGCGGTGAGCGGAGCCGCCACCATCCAGCCGAGGACGCCGCCCGCGCGGGCGAGCACGGCCATGCCCTCGCGGGGCTCGGGCAGGCCGCCGAAGAGGTGGCAGAGCGCGGAGACCGTGAGGAGCAACAGGCCGAGGCCGATGCCGATGCGGGTGTTGTCGTGCACGGAACTCGGGTGCCGGAAGAGCCACACGGCGAAGAGCAGCATGACGACGGGCAAGGCGAACGCGACGCGGCCGAACAGGCCGCCGAACGTCCACGAGTCGAGCGCCTGCGCGATGGGGTCGTTGATGAAGAACCACTCGACGACCGCACCGGCAATGGCGAGCACGACGATGAAGAACGGCAAGCCGTCGCGGCGCTCCTCTTTCGAGAGCGTCTCGGGTCCGAGTGCACGGGCGGCGCCGCCGGTGAGGTGAGCGAGGCCCATCCACGCGCGCACGACCACGTTCGGTCTCTCGGGCGTCTGGGACGTCTTCTTCGACGCGGCGGCACGAGTGCTCGCCGCGGGCAGCTTCTTCGTGGGCGCCGTGCGCGAACTCGAAGCACGCGAAGACGTGCCCGAGGCACGACCGTTCGACCTGGTGCTCGTAGCCATGCCCATAAGGCTACGGCCGCGCGCGCCCACCGGGTGTCAGCCGAACGCGAGTGTTCGCGATCCGCGAGGCGCATCCTGGGCCTGCGAAGCGCTCGACGGCTGGGCGCGCGATGGCGGACGCACGACGGCGGGGCGCACGACGGCTGAGCGCACGACGGCTGCGTGCGCAACGATGCAGGTCACCGCAGCGACCGCACCATCGTGTCACGGCCGGCGTGAGCGTCGACGATCGCGAAGCCCTCGGAGCGATACAACGACTCGGCGAAGTACTCCGCAGTTCAGAGCCTCCGAACCCTCAGAATCGGATCGCGTCGATGACCTTCACGCGCACCGCGCCGAGCGCAGGCAGGAGACCCGCGAGCGCGCCCACCGCGACCGCCGCGCCGATGCCGATGACCGCCGCCTCGATCGGGAATCCGGGAAGGTCCTGCACCTCGACGCCGCCCAGCGCCATGCCCATGAGCGGGCTGCGCACGAGCGCGATGGCGACTCCGACGCCGACGACGCCCGCCACGAAGGTGCCGACCACGGTCTCCATGAGCACGGAGAAGAACACCCTCCCGGCGGTCGCACCGAACGAGCGCCGCACTCCGATCTCCCTGATGCGGCCGCGCACGGTCACGAGCGCGATCGTCAGGAGGCCGAGCGCACCGAGCAGCAGGATCACGACCGCCACCCCGGTGACGAGGAGCTTGATCGGCAGGAACGGGTCGCCCTCTTGGGCCGCGTAGTCGGTGCGATATCCGTCGACCGTCGCGCCTCCACCCAGTTCGGCCATGAAGGCCTGCTTCATCGACTCGGTGAGCTCGTCGGCCGAGCCGTCGGGAACCCACATCTCGTACGACGGCATGTACTCGCCCATCATCGGATCGGGCGTCGCAGACTGCAGCGGCAGGAACCCGTCGGCCAGGATGAACCCGCTCGGCTCGGTGTCCCACTCGCTCTGCGCGGGAGTGACGCCGATGATCACGCCCGTGGTCTGGCCCTTCCCGATCAGTTCGACCGTCGGATGGGTTGCGAGCGACGGACTCCCGAGCCGTTCCCAGAAGGCCTCGCTCACGATGACCGCCGGTGCCAGCCGATCGGCATCGCGCTCGGAGAACCAGACCCCCTCCATCAGGCGCACGCGGTGCATGATGCCGAAGTCGGGATCGACGACCTGCATCTGCACCGGCACCGCGCCGTCGACGAATTGCACCGTGAGGCTGCCCCAACCCGAGCGGCTCGCATATTCGATCTCGTGACGGTCGAGCGCGGTCTGCCACGCGGCGGCCGCAGCCTCGGTGTCGACGGCTCCGCTCGCCGAGCTGACGTTGAGCGACACCGTCGCGGGTCGCCCGCCATAGCGCTCCTGCATCTCGCGGCCGGCCTGCTCGGCGATCGCAGCCCCGGCGACCACGGTCGCGAGCGCGCACACGGCGACGGCGACGCCGATGAGCGACAGCAGCACGCGTCCGCGGTGGATGCGCAACTCTTCGAGGGCCTCGACGACCGTGCTCACCATGCCCGTCGCGGTGCGGGCCAGCCAGCCGGTCATGCGACTGCCTCAGCCGAGGCATCCGTCGTCTCGAGTCGCCCGCTCACGAGCCGGAAGTGCCGGTTGGCACGCGCGGCGATCGCGGGGTCGTGCGTGATCGTCACGAGAGCGGCACCGGTCTCGACGGCAACGGACTCGATGAGCGCCATCACTTCGGCACCGGTCTCGAGGTCGAGGGCACCGGTCGGCTCGTCGGCGAGGATCAGCCGCGGCCGGCGCACGAGCGCACGTGCGATGGCCACCCGCTGCTGCTCGCCGCCCGACAGTCGCTCGGGCTTCGTCGACAGCCGCTCCCCCAGTCCGACGCGTTCGAGCATGTCGCGGGCGATGCGCTCGCGCTGCCAGAACTCGCGCCCGCCCGAATACAGCAGCGGCGTCTGCACGTTCTCGAGGGCTGTGCGACCTGGCAGCAGGTTGAACTGCTGGAACACGAAGCCGATCTCGCGCCCGCGCAGCCGATCGCGCGCGCCGCTGCCGATGCGCCGCACGTCGTGCCCGAGGAACGCGAGCTCGCCCTCGGTCGGCGTGTCGAGAAGGCCGAGCAGGTTCAGAAACGTCGACTTTCCCGAGCCCGAGCGGCCGACGATCGAGATTCGGTCGCCTTCGAAGACCGTGAGGTCGACGCCCGAGAGGATCGTGAGCGGATGCCCGTCGGCGAGTTCCACCGTGCGACCGACGCCGCGTGCTTCGACGAGCGTCATTTCGTGACGGTTCCGCACGTCATCATGCCGTCGGGCGTCTGCACGCAGCCCTCAGCGCCGCTGTCGCCTGGCGCACCGGGCACGAACTGCAGCACCTGATCGCCCTCGGCGACGCCTTCGACGACCTCGACCTGGCTGCCGTCGCTCAGGCCGAGGCGTACGGGCTGCTCGGTGCGTTCGCCGTCGGGCGTCACGAGCCACACCACGCCGGTCTCGGCGCCGCCCTCGACCGCGGTGATCGGCACGACGAGGACGTCGTCGGCGCTGCCCGCGGAGATCGTGACCTGGGCGGAGAGGCCGGGGAAGACACGCACGTCGCCGGGCACGGCGCAACGCACAGTCGTGCCTCCGGATGCCTCGCCACCGGCGCCTGCACCAGCGCCACCGGCCGCACCCGCGGCCGATCCGGTCGGGCTGCTGCCGGCGCCCGACAGCGGCGTCGAGATCACCAGGCCCCCGCACGTGAAGGGCGCCGGACCGCCCGCGATGGTCACGGCCGCCTCGGTCGGCGCACTCGTCAGCCGATACTGCTGTTCGGGACTCAGCGTCGCCGTCACGTTGAAGCTCGGCGGGGCGACCTGGCCCGCGACATCCCCCGTGGCGACCGGTTGGCCCGCGATGACATCGAGGGAGGAGAGCACGCCCGCCGTCGGCGCGAGCACCTTCTCGAAGTGGAAGCTCGCACGCGGCACCGTGACCGTCGGCAGGCCGTCGGGGCCCGTCGACTCGACCGGTTCGACCGGATCCTCGACCTTGATGTCGAAGATCTTCTGTCCGGCGGCGACCTGCTGCCCCGCCGTCGCGAAGACCTCGTCGACCGTGCCGGTGCCCGTCGCCTTGACGGGCGCCGAGGCATCCGCGTTCACGGTGCCGGTGAGCACGACGTCGTTCGCGATGGAACCGCGTGCCACGACGGCCTGCGGCTCGGACACCGTGCCCGTGGGCGAGATCACCTCTGCGTCGGCCTCGGCCCGATCGGGGAAGAACGCGAGCTTCGCGAGTGCGATCGCGATCACCGCCACCATCACGATGCGTACGGTCGGGAAAATCCACTTGCGCCAGACGCCCACGGCACTCCTTCGTCGGGTCGCCCAGCCGTAGGGGCCGCCGGGCATCCCCACCACCTTAGGGATTCGGAGCGCCCCGCGGAATCCCTCTCAGGGAGGATTCGGGGTCATCCCCGACTCGGGGGCCACCGGTATCGACGAGCGTTGCGACGAGACCGAACCGAGCGGATGCCGCGGGCCGGGCCGACGCCGCCGCGACCGTGCACCTCGGCCCACGAGGATCAGGGCCGCCGCCGGAAGCAGGAGCGCTACGGGGCAGTCGTGATCGCGGCCACGAGCAGGCCGACTGCGCTGAGCGCCATCGACGGCGCCAGGAGGACTCGGGGCGGGGCGACGCGGTCGCCGACGCGCCCGTCATCGCCGGCCGTCGCCGAGGCTCGCCCCAGCGACCGCCCCGATGACGAGCGCGCCTCGCCGGGCTACGCCTCGATGACGAGCGGCACGAGCATGGGCCGACGGCGCAGGCGACGGTTCACCCAGCCGCCGAGTACACGGCGCAAGATCTGCGAGAGTGCGTGCGAATCACGAACGCCGTTCTGCGCCGCCTCGGCGAGCGCCTCGATGATCTTCGGCTTGACGTCGTCGAACACCGACGCGTCTTCGGCGAAACCGCGCGCGTGGATCTCGGGCCCGGTGATGACCCGACCCGTCGACGCGTCGACGACGACGATGACGGAGATGAATCCCTCCTCGGCGAGGATGCGGCGATCCTTCAGGTCGGCGTCGGTGATCTCGCCGACCGTCGAGCCGTCGACGTAGACGAAGCCGAGGTCGAGCTGACCCACCACCCGCAGCACGCCGCCCCGCAGGTCGTAGACCGAGCCGTTCTCGCCGATGAAGGTGTTCTTCGCGGGGATGCCCGTGTCTTGCGCGAGCTTCGCGTTGGCGAAGAGGTGCCGGTACTCGCCGTGGATCGGCAGCACGTTCTTCGGCTTCAGGATGTTGTAGCAGTAGAGCAGCTCGCCGGCGGCCGCGTGGCCCGAGACGTGCACCTTCGCGTTCGCCTTGTGCACGACGTTCGCACCGAGCTTCGTGAGGCCGTCGATCACTCGGTAGACCGCGTTCTCATTGCCCGGGATCAGGCTCGATGCGAGAATCACCGTGTCGCCCTCGCCGACCTCGATCTGGTGGTCGCGATTCGCCATGCGGGAGAGCACCGCCATCGGCTCGCCCTGCGAACCCGTCGACATGTAGACGATCTGGTCGTCGGGGATGTTGCCGGCCTTCTTGTAGTCGATGAGCACGCCCTCGGGCACATTCAGGTAGCCGAGGTCGGCCGCGATCGTCATGTTGCGCACCATGCTGCGACCGAGGAGCGCGACACGGCGGTGGTTCGCCCACGCGGCGTCGAGCACCTGCTGCACGCGGTGCACGTGGCTCGAGAAGCTCGCGACGATGACGCGGCGGGGAGCACGGTTGATGACCTCGTCGAGCACGGGACCGATCGAACGCTCGAGTGGGGTGAAGCCCGGGACATCCGCGTTCGTCGAATCGACCATGAAGAGGTCGACGCCCTCTTCGCCGAGACGCGCGAACTCGCGCAGGTCGGTGAGGCGCCCGTCGAGCGGCAGCTGGTCCATCTTGAAGTCGCCGGTCGCGAGCACGGTGCCGCCGTCGGTCTTGATCGCCACGGCGAGCGCGTCGGGGATCGAGTGGTTCACGGCGATGAACTCGAGCCGGAACGGGCCGATCTGCTCGTGCTGGCCCTCTTTCACCGTGAGGCTGTAGGGCTGGATGCGGTGCTCCTTGAGCTTCGCCTCCACGAGCGCGAGCGTGAGCTGCGAGCCCATCAGGGGAATGTCACCGCGGAGCTTCAGCAGGTACGGCACCGCACCGATGTGGTCTTCGTGACCGTGTGTCAGCACGACGCCGACGACATCGTCGAGGCGCTCCTTCAAGAAGCCGAAGTCGGGCAGGATCAGGTCGACGCCCGGCTGGTGCTCTTCGGGGAACAGCACGCCGCAGTCGACGATGAGGATCTTGCCGTCGATCTCGTAGCTGGTCATGTTGCGGCCGACCTCCCCCAGGCCGCCGATGGGGATGATGCGGAGCGTTCCGGCCTCGAGCGGGGCAGGATCGATGACGACGTCGGGCATGGGCCCTCCTTCTGTTGCGGTGTTCAGTTCGGTGCGGCCATTCAGGGCCGCGGATGTCTCATGGCGCGAGCGAGCTCGTGCGTGCGACTAGCGCGTGGTGCCCGCCACCTTCGGCAGCGCGCCGCCCGCGGCGGCGTTGCGGTCGGGGCGGAAGTTGTGGAAGTCGGCGCCCGGGATGCCCGTGACGTGGTCGATCTCGTCTTCGATGAGGGCGGCCTCCCACTCTTCGGGGCCGACGAGGGGCAGGCGCACGCGCGGGCTGGCGATGCGACCGAGGCCGTGCAGGATGTACTTCGCGGCGACCGTGCCCGGCACGTGCGTCATGACGGCGCGCACGAGCGGTTCGAGCTGCTGATGCGCGGCGGTCGCCGTTGCCAGGTCGCCCGCGTTCACGGCGTCGATCATCTGGCGATACGGCGCCGGTGCGACGTTCGCCGTGATGCCGATGAGCCCGGTCGCGCCGATCGAGAGGTGCGGCAGCACGTTGGCGTCGTCACCTGAGAAGTACATGAGGTCGGTCTGGTTCAGCACTCGGCTCACCTCGGAGAAGTCGCCCTTGGCGTCTTTCACGGCGAGGATGTTCGGGTGCTTGGCGAGCCGCAGGATCGTCTCGTACATGATGGGCACCCCGGTGCGAGCCGGGATGTCGTAGAGGATGACCGGCAGGTCGGTGGCGTCGGCAACCAGACGGAAGTGCGTGAGGATGCCCGCCTGCGTCGGCTTGTTGTAGTACGGCGTGACGATCATGATGCCGTCGGCGCCGGCCTGCTCGCTGTGCTTGTAGAGCTCGATGGCGTGCGCGGTCTCGTTCGAGCCGCCGCCCGTGATGATCTTCGCGCGGCCGGCGGCGACGTCTTTGCCGACCTCGACGAGCTTGATCTTCTCGGGGTCGGTGAGCGTCGAGGTCTCGCCCGTGGTGCCGGTGACGACGATGCCGTCGGCGCCGGCCGAGATGACATCGTCGATGTGCTTCTCGACCCCTGGCCAATCGACCTCGCCGTCCGCCGTCATCGGCGTGACGAGCGCGACGAGCACTTGTCCGAAGGGATTATCTTGAGCCACGTGGTCAAGGCTATCGTCCCGCCCGCACGCATCGCTCCCACTGCAACCACGCGGCCTCAGCATCGACCGCAGCCCGATTCCCATTCGATGGATGCCGCGACCAGTGAAGCCTCACGTTCCACTGTTCGTCGCGCCTGGCGCGAGCCACCGCGTTCGCAGGCATCTCGACGTGCAGAACGCCGTCGTCGGCGACGAGCGCGCCGTGGAAGCGAAGTGCGCTCCCGCAGGCGAGACGGCCGCCGATCTCGCATGCCCGCATGACGTCTACATCCGTGTCGGGCAGCGCATACCAAGCCTGACGCACACGAAGCAGTCGGCCATGCGCGACGAGGATGCGCACGGTTTCATCGTCGAGCGCCATTCGTCGCAGATCGGATCGTCTCGCAATGCCGCCGAGGGCGGCCGTCTCCCGTTCGTATCGCATACCCGAGCATGACCGCCTCCAGCCTGGAGGACGACGTCTTCGAACCGTCCCGTGCCGAGCTGGCGTCGACCGGCGCCTGTTGAGGAGTACCCGGCTTCGGACGGACCGCGCCTCGCCGTCACGCGAGCAAGAGAACGACCTCTGATCGGAAACGCCCCTCGACTCCTGAACACAAGGACGAGCGCCGTCTTGGAACACGGACGAACGCCGACTCCTCATACATGCCAAAGGACAAACACTGATACCAACAGACAAACGCCGCCTCCCGAACACAAGGACAAACGCTCCTGAAGACAAGGACAAACGCCGCCTCCCGAACACAAGGACAAACGCCGCCTCCCGAACACAAGGACAAACGCCGCCTCCTGAACACAAGGACAACGGATCGTTGACGCGCAGTGTCCTTGCATTCAGGAGTCGCGCGGTCTGAACGCGGCTCGAGTCCGTCTTTCGGGTCGCTCGGCTGATCCTGGTCGGGCCCACCGTGGTGGGTCTGATCGTGGTCAGGCGCTCGTGTCAGGCGCTCGTGTCAGGCGCTCGTGTCAGGTGCGACCGTGATCAGTCGCGGACCGCGGCAGTCGTGATGTCGGTCGATCGCGATCGTAGCGACACCATCGGTAGCGGATTCCGGAGCGGGAGAGATGCTCGCCGACGAGCGGATCCGATGCCGTGAGCTTGAACACGGCAGGGATCGCCGGGGCGTGCACATCGCCATCAATGGGCACGAATGCATCGCCCTCAGAGTGGCGGAGCTCGGTGATCTCGAGGCGATCGGCCAGTCCGAGAGCCTCCGCATACAGCTGCCCGCCGCCGATGAACCACACGCGTTCGACGTCGTCTTGCGCGACGAGGGCGAGTGCGTCATCGATGGATGCCGCGACGTCGGCGCCTTCCGCCGCCCAATCGGGCTGGCGGGTGACGACGATGTTGCGGCGCCCCGGAAGCGGGCGATAGCGCGCAGACAGCGATTCCCACGTCTTGCGGCCCATCACGACGGGGCTCCCGAGAGTGACGGACTTGAAGTGCGCGAGATCTTCGGGCACATGCCACGGCATGCCACCGTTGCGGCCGATGACGTGGCCTTCTGCCTCTGCCCAGATCAGACCGACACGAGGAGCCATGGGCGACGGGGCCATGGGCGACGGGGCCATGGGCGACGGGGCCATGGGCGACGCATCGACGGGCGCCGCGGCATCCGCTCGACTCATACGGCGACGGCAGCGCGGATGGGCGGGTGGTGCTGGTAGCCCTCGACGATGAAGTCGTCGAACTCGTAGTCGAAGATCGAGTCGGGGGTGCGAGCCAAGCGCAGGGTCGGCGCGGGGAACGGGTCGCGCTCGAGCTGGAGGCGCACCTGCTCGACGTGGTTGTCGTAGATGTGGCAGTCGCCGCCGGTCCAGACGAAGTCACCGACCTCGAGCCCGGTCTGCGCGGCGACCATGTGCGTGAGCAACGCGTAGGAGGCGATGTTGAAGGGCACGCCGAGGAAGAGGTCGGCGCTGCGCTGATAGAGCTGGCACGAGAGCTTGCCGTCGGCGACGTAGAACTGGAAGAGCGCGTGGCACGGCGCGAGCGCCATGTCGGGGATGTCGGCCGGGTTCCACGCCGAGACGATGAGGCGGCGAGAGTCGGGGTCCGTGCGGATCTGCTCGACGACCTGCGAGATCTGGTCGATCGTCTCGCCCGACGGCGTCGGCCACGAACGCCACTGCACACCGTAGACGGGACCGAGTTCGCCCGCGGCATCGGCCCACTCGTCCCAGATGGTGACGCCGTGCTCACGAAGCCAGCCGACGTTCGACGAGCCCTGCAGGAACCACAGCAGCTCGTAGGCGATCGACTTGAAGTGCACGCGTTTGGTGGTCACGAGCGGGAAGCCCGCCGAGAGGTCGAACCGCAGCTGCCGCCCGAACACGCTGCGCGTGCCGGTGCCCGTGCGATCGGTCTTGACCGTGCCGTGCTCGAGCACGTCGCGCAGCAGGTCTTCGTACGGTGTGGGAATCGTCTCGGCCATCCCCTCAAGGCTAACGCGGGCCGGCGACATCTAGGCCGAGGCGGGCCGTCGGATGAGGGGATGCTGCGAGCCTGCGTCATCCTCGGTCACACTCCCCCGGGCGCACCGGCCGCTGCGTACGCTCGACGCATGGATTGGCTCACCGCCCTCGCGACGGGCGCCGCGCTGCTCGTGGCCGCGACGGCGGTCGGTCTCGCGTGGCGCTCGCGGCAGGGCATCGCGCGGCAGGGATCGGGCGACACGGTCCGACCGGGGGAGCTCGGTGTCGAGGCGTTCGGCGAGCGCGCCACGCTGGTGCAGTTCTCGACCGAGTTCTGCGCCCGTTGCCCGGCGACCGGTCGCCTGCTCGGGCAGCTCGCGCACGAACACGAAGGCGCAGCCCACATCGTCGTCGACCTCACGCATCGGCCCGACCTCGCCGGCCGCTTCCGCGTGACCGAGACCCCCACGACCCTCCTGCTCGACGGTGAAGGCGCGGTCCGCGCTCGCATCGCCGGCCTGCCCCGTGCCGCCGCGGTGCGGGAACGACTCGACGATCTCCTGAGGAGCAGCAGTGCCATCTCCCACTGACCCCACCACTGTGCGCGACGAGCAATCGGCATCCGCCGAGGATGCGGCATCCGCTCGAGGAGCCCAGGGCATCGACCCGCGCGGTCCGCGCTTCGGCGCTGCGATCACCGCGACCCTGCTCCTCGTCACCGTGGTGCTCTCGGTCGCCGGTGCGGCCGACGCGGCGTTCTGGCTGCTCGCGGCCATCACGCTCCTGTTCGCGTGGGGTGCGTTCGCGGGCATCCGTCGGCATCCGTTCGGCCTGATCTTCGCGAAGCTCGTGCGTCCGCGAATCGCGCCACCGACCGAGCTCGAAGATCCGCGTCCGCCGACGTTCGCGCAGGGAGTCGGCTTCGCCGTCGCGGTCGCCGGCGTCATCCTGTCGCTGCTCGGTCTGCCGTACGCGGTGCCGATCGCCGCGGCGATCGCGTTCGTCGCGGCGTTCCTGAATGCCGCGTTCGACTTCTGCTTGGGCTGCCAGATCTACCTGCTCCTCGCGCGGGCGCGGATCGTCGCTCGAACCTGACCGTCGGGCGCGCGCGCCGCTAGGCTGGAAGCCCGGCTCGACGAGGAGGACCACATGGCAGTCACGAGTGAAGCGACCACCGTCTGGAAAGGCACGCTCTTCGAGGGATCGGGCGACGTCGCCCTCGACTCCTCGGGTCTCGCCACCTTCCCGGTGAACTGGAAGGCCCGCTCCGAGGGTACGGCCGGAACGACGAACCCCGAAGAACTGCTCGCGGCGGCCCACTCCTCGTGTTTCTCGATGGCCCTCTCGCTCGGACTCGCGCAAGCGGGCACACCGGCCGAGAGCATCCAGACCACCGCGGCGGTCACGTTCGAGGCCGGCAAGGGCGTGCTCGGCAGTCACCTGCTCGTGAGCGCCCGCGTGCCGGGCCTGACCGAAGAGCAGTTCGAGGTGCTCGCAGAAGACGCGAAGAAGAACTGCCCGATCTCCCAGGCGCTCGCCGGGATTCCGATCACGATCGAAGCCGAACTCGCCTGAGTGATGCGGGTTCTCGTCGCCGGCGCATCCGGATTCATCGGCACCGCGCTCGTCGGCAGACTGACCGCTGACGGGCACGAGGTGGTGCGTCTCGTACGCCGTCGCGCGCAAGGGCTCGACGAGGCGGCATGGTCGCCTGCGGCCGGCATCATCGACTTCACCGTCATGGATCGGGTCGATGCGGTCGTGAACCTCTCGGGTGCCTCGCTCGCACGTCTTCCGTGGACGAAGTCCTACCGCGGCGAGATCCTCGAGTCGCGCGTCACGGCGACTCGCACGCTCGCCGATGCGATGCGCAAGGCGCGGCGCCCGCCCGCGGTGTTCCTCAACGCCTCGGCGGTCGGCTATTACGGCGACCGGCCCGGCGAGCTCCTCACCGAACATTCGAGCCCGGGCTCCGGCTTCCTCGCCGAAGTCGTCGCCCGGTGGGAGGCCGCGGCGCAGCTCGCGCCGGAAGAGACCCGCACCGTCGTCTTCCGCACCGGGGTCGTCGTCGGCCGTGGCGGTGCATTGAAACGGGTCGGCACGCTGACCCGGCTCGGGGTCTCAGGGCGCCTCGGCACCGGTGGCCAGCACTGGCCCTGGGTCGCCCTCGACGACGAGGTCGGCGCGATCGTGCACCTGCTCGGCTCCCCCATGTCAGGCGCCGTCAACATCGTCGGGCCTACACCGGCGACGGCCGATCGGGTGATGACCGCGATGGCCGAACGCATGCGGCGGCCCTACGTGTTCGGCGTGCCCGAGCGCGTGCTCGAGATCGCCCTCGGCCGCGCCGCCGACGAACTCCTGCTCGCGAGCCAGAAGGTGCGACCGCAGCGACTCATTGACGGCGGCTATCGCTTCCGACACACCACGGTCGAGTCGGCGCTCGATGCGATGCTCAGCGCGCCGCACGCGCCGGTTGGCTAGCCGGGCGACGCTTCGTCGAGAGTTCAGCGCTCCGAGCGCTCCGAGCGCTCCAGATCGAGGGCTCGCCGCACGGCCTGTCTGGCGTTCCGCCGGTCGCCGGCGGCGTCGTAGGCGAGGCCGAGTCGGAACGCCGACCGCCACGACCCGGGCTCGGCCGCTGCCGCGGCCCGGAACGCGTCGAGCGCGGCAGCGGCAGCCGCCCGCTCGGGTCGGCCGCTCGGTAGGAGCGGCAGCTGCAGATCGAGACCGCCCTCTGCGTCGAGACGCTTCACGAGCGCCTGAGAACCGATGCCGAACGAAAGTTCCCGCCAGAGCGCCCAGACGGCGATGAGGGGCAGCACCAAGAGCGCGACACCCATGGCGATCGCGATCGGCTCCCCCGTGCCCATGAACTGCACCGCGCGCCAGCCGACGAGCACGAGGTAGAGCACGAGGAGCGCGGCCATGATGAGCGCGCCGATCATCTTGGTCATCGGGTGGTGCCCGTCTTCTCGGTCATCGGGTGGCGCCCGGTACCCCGAGGTCGAGCAGCTTGTCGAGCCCCACGGTGACTCCGGATGCCTCGGGGGCGCTGCGCAGGGCGAGCAGAATGCCGGTCTCGTACGAGCTCGGCGAGAGTGTGGAGTGAGTGATCGTGAGCGTCTCGCCATCGCCGCCGAAGATCACGCGCTGCTCGGCCGAGACGCCCGACAGGCGCAAGCTGTGCACGGGCACGCCGCTCACGAGCTGCCCGCGAGCGCGCTGGTCGGCGTGGGGGGCCGCGACCGGCCCGCCTCGACCACGAGCATCGCCGATGAGCTCTGCCGTGCGCACGGCCGTGCCCGACGGCGAGTCGACCTTGCCGGCGTGGTGCGCCTCGACGATCTCGATCGAGTCGAAGTAGGGAGCCGCGAGGGCGGCGAAGGCGGTGCCGAGCACGCTGCCGATCGAGAAGTTCGGAATGAACAGCACCGCGCCTGCGTCAGCATGGCCGCGCACGAATGCCGAGATGTCGGCGATGCGATCGCTCGACCAACCCGAGGTGCCGACGACGATCGGAATACCGGCCCCTGCTGCGAACTCGACGATCTCGGCGCTCACTCCCGGATGCGTGACATCGAGCGCGACGTCTGCGCCCAGCATGAGGTCGAGGCTCGAGCGGGAATCGAGCGCTGCGTGGAGCTCGAGGTCTTCGGCCTCCTCGATCAGTCGAACGGCCAGTTGCCCCATCTTGCCTGTGGCCCCGGCCACGGCGACCCGTATCGTCACCGCTTCACCCTAGCAAGCGCGCATGAGGGTACGGATGCCTCGGGGTGGGCCCGGCTGCGGCATCCGCTGCCCGTGCTCAAATAGTGTGGGTGCATGCTGCGCTTCCGAGACGCCTCAGTGACCGACGCCGACGCGCTCGCGCTGCTCGGCGCGTATTTCGCCGAACGCGCAACCGGATTCCCCGCCGCGCAGGGCGAGTACCGGCCTGCCTGGCCGGACCAGGCGCAGTTCACTCCCCCGGCGGGCATCTTCATCCTCGCGGTCGACGAGTCTGGTGCGGCGGTCGGATGCGGCGGTGTGCGAGGCCTGCAGCATCGCGACGGCAGCTTCGAGATCAAGCATCTCTGGCTCGCTCCGGCGGCGCGCGGATCTGGCGAGGGGCGGCGACTGCTCGAGGAGCTCGAGCTGCGTGCGACGGAATTCGGGGCACGCGAGCTCGTGCTCGACACGAATGCGAGCCTCGAGGCGGCCGGCGGACTCTACCGTTCGAGCGGCTACCTCGAGATCGAGCCGTACAACGAGAACCCGAACGCGACGCACTGGTTCGGCAAACGCCTCGCGGGGTGATCGGGGTCGCCGGCGCTCGCTTCGACAGGCTCAGCGAACCTCAGAGCAGGCTCAGCGAACCTCAAAGCAGGCTCAGCGAACTTCAGAGCGCGTAGGGCTCGGGCAAACCCGTTCGGAGCTCTGGCGGCAGATGGGCGATGTCGTTGTGCGCGACCAGACTCCACGGCCGACCGGGCCGCTGCGTGAGCACGGTCAACGCGCAGTTCGCCTGGTTGAGCGAGACCCATCGCCAGTCGGGGGCGCCGAGCACCTCGCGCACGAACCAGCCGATGACGAAGTTGTGGGTGATCAGCAGCTCGTGCCGGTCTTCACGGTGCGAGCGGAGGAACTCCGCAGCCGCGTCGGCCATCTGCGCACTGCCCGCCTCGATCTCGGCCTCGGTGACCGACCCGAAGAACGGATCGTACGCCTTCGGCGTCTCGGGAGCGGGCCCCGACGGAACGCAGTCGAAGAGCAACGCCGAAGGCTCGGGGTTCAGGGCCGGCATCTTCGCCGCGATGATCGCCGCCGTCTCGGTCGCCCGCTGCAGCGGCGAGTGCCAGGCGTTGTCGAACGGGACCCCGCCGAGGCGCTCCGCGAGGAGTTCGGCCTGACGGCGCCCGCGCGGCGAGAGGGGCCCGTCGGGCAGGCCGTGCTCGGCGTCGAGCTGCTCGCCATGCCGGACGAGGTAGAGATGGTTTGCCACAGGTATCGGTTCCTCTGTTGCGGGTCGGGTGCCGCGCTCAGGCGACGTCGGAGCTCGAGGCGACCGCATCGGTCGCACCGGTGAATGCCGATTCGTCGATCGCGCCGACGGCGACGAGCGAGAACGGGCGGTCGATGAGGTCTGCGGCGAGACGTTGCACATCGTCGGCGGTGACGAGTGCGATGCGCCGCAAGGCCTCATCGAGATCGGCGAACTCGCCGAGGGTCAGTTCGGCCCGGCCGAGTCGGGACATCCGGGTGTCGGAGTCTTCGAGAGCGAGCGCGGAGGCACCCGCGAGCTGGCCGGATGCCCGTCGGAGTTCATCGGCGGTCACCCCGTGCTCGGCGAGGCGTCCGAGTTCGTCGCGCATGAGCTCGGCGACGATGCCCGCCTTGGCGGGTGCGCATCCGGCGTACATGCCGAAGAGCCCGGCGTCGGAGTATCCGGGAGCGAAGGAGTAGACGGAGTACGCGAGGCCGCGACGTTCGCGCACCTGTTGGAAAAGCCGGGAGGACATGCCGGAACCGAAGATCGCGTTCAGCACGCTCATCGTGGGGCGTCGATCATCGGTTGCGACGAGCCCGGGCACCCCGAGCAGGAGGTTCACCTGTTCTGTCGGGCGCGCGACGACCGTGAGCGCCGGGCCGGCTTCGAGCACGACGGGCTCGACCGGCCGGCGGTCCACCGGTAGCGCAGCGACCGATACGTCCCATCCGGCCGTGGCGAGTGCCCGATCGAGCTCGGCGAGGAGCAAGTCGTGGTCGACGGCGCCGGCGACGGTGACGACGAGGTCTTGCGGCCGGTAGTTCGCCCGGTAGTGCTCCCACACGCCGTCGCGGGTGGCTCCGCGGATGGTCTCGGGGTTGCCGCCGATGGGTCGGCCGAGGGGATGGCGGCCGAGCACCGATTCGAAGAAACGCTCGTTCGCGATATCGCCGGGGTCGTCACCCGCCATCGACAACTCTTCGAGGATGACGCCGCGCTCGCTCTCGAACTCGACCGGGTCGAGGAGTGAGGAGGTGAACATGTCGGCGAGCACGGCGACGGCCATCGGCAAGTCGCGGTCTTGCACCTTCGCGTAGTAGCACGTGTACTCCTTCGCCGTGAGCGCGTTGTGCTCGCCGCCGACCGCGTCGAAGGAGATGGCGATGTCGAGAGCCGACCGCGTCGTCGTGCCCTTGAAGAGGAGGTGTTCGAGGAAGTGCGTCGATCCGTACGTCGCCGGGTGCGCGGCATCCGCTCGCTGCTCGTCTCGAGAGCCGACCGCCACCCAGAACCCGATCGTCACACTGCGACTGCCGGGCACCTGTTCGCTGAGCACCCGAACCCCCGATGGGAGCACGCTGCGCCGAACTCGCGCGTCGCCTGCTGCCGTGAAAGAGAGTTCGGCCTGGCCGAGTGGGAGGTCAACGGCGCCGTTCATCCCGCTCAGCCTATGCCACGCTCGGCAGAAGCGCTCAGACGACGTCCGTTCGGTCGTCTGCGTCGCGGGCGTCGTCAGGCCGAGGCGCGGTCGAGCTCGACGATCTCAGAACGCGCCAGTTCGATGGATGCCGCGGCCACGAGCGCATCGACCTGCTCGGGTCGGCTCGCGCTGACGACGGGAGCGACCACGGTGGGCTTGGCGAGCAGCCAGGCGAGGGCGATCGCTGCGGGCTGCACACCGTGCGCGAAGGCGACCTCGTCGACGGCGGCGAGCACCCGGTGCCCGCGCCGCCCGAGGTGGCGCGCCTGGCGTTCGCCGCGAGCATCGTGGCGAATGTCGGCACGTCGACGCACCTGGCCGCCGAGGAATCCGTTGGCCAGGCCGAAGTAGGGCATCACCGCGAGTCCTTGCGCGTGCGCAACGAGCTCGGGAGCGCCCTCGAACGGGTGGCGATCCATGAGGTTGTACTTCGTCGTGTACGCCTGGAACCTGGGCAGGCCGTTGGCGGCGAGCACCCGCGCCTCGATGAGGCGTTCGGGGGTGAAGTCGGCCGCGCCGATCGCGCGGACCTTGCCCGCCGCGATCAGGGCGTCGACTGCGCCGAGGCTCTCTTCGAGCGGCACGTCACGGTCATCGCCGTGGAAGTAGAGCAGATCGATGCGGTCGACGCCGAGGCGCAGAAGCGAGTCGTCGACGGCCACGACGAGTTCGGCCGGCGCGAGCCCGCGGTGGTCGGGGTGGTGTCCGACCTTCGTCATGACGGCCATTCGATCGCGCGTGCCGCGGGCGGCCATCCACTTGCCGATGATCGACTCGCTGCGGCCCGCGGCGTAGCTGTCGGCCGTGTCGAGCAGCGCCCCGCCGACTCCCGCGAAGCGATCGAGCACGTCGAATGCCTGCTCGGTGCTGAGGGTCCAGCCGAAGGTGCTGCCGCCGAGCGCCAGCGGGTGAACGTTCAGCCCGGTGTCGCCGATCGTGGCGCGTCGAGTCACCTTGATGGGGCCCGAGAGCGGGTTCGTCGCGACCACCTCGACGTGAGGCCCCTCGAACGTCGTCGAGAGCTCGTCGTGCGGCATCGTCTCGTGCGGCATCGTCTCAGCCAACGCGAGCGTTGCCCCTCCGGCGCTCGCCGTGTGTGCCCGGTATACGTGTCGTCGTGCCACGCTCCCCTCCTCCCCAGGATTGAC
The DNA here is from genome assembly GCF_059445405.1 of Agromyces sp. Y782. Classification (NCBI taxonomy): domain Bacteria; kingdom Bacillati; phylum Actinomycetota; class Actinomycetes; order Micrococcales; family Microbacteriaceae; genus Agromyces; species Agromyces sp. Y782. The sequence continues at coordinate 70,831 of NZ_JCAIUG010000001.1, forward strand.
TCCGACGATACGGGTGGATACGTGCTCGGGGTATGCGATCCGCGGAACAGCGGGTGAACCGTTACCGAATCGTTCTTCAGCCGCCTGCGCGGCGCACGACCGCCTCGGCCTGCCGCAGCAGCGGCGCGTCGACCATTCCGCCCCTGAAGGCGAACACTCCGGGCTCGCTCTCTGCTGCGTCGAGCACCGCGCGCGCCCACTCGAGTCGGTCGGCGTCCGGCCGGTACGCCTCGCGTACGACATCGACCTGCGACGGGTGGATGCACGCCGTGGCAGCGAAGCCGACCGCGGCGGCATCTTCGGCCTCGGCCCGCAGTCCGTCGAGGTCGGCGATCTCCAGGTGCACGGTATCGATCGCGGCGATGCCGTGGGCGGCTGCGGCGAGGCTCACCCGGGACCTGGCATCCCTCGCGACGTCGCGGTACCGGCCGTTCGCGAATCGGCTCGACGAACCGCCGAGCGAGGCGATGAGGTCTTCCGCGCCCCACATGAGCGCCGAGACGTTCGGGATCGCCGCGATGTCGTTCGCCGCGAGTACACCCTTCGCCGTCTCGCAGAGGGCGATGACCTCGAAATCGCCGAGGTCGACGAGATCGGCGGTGCCCTCGCACTTCGCGAGCATCACCGTGCGGTACCCGGTCTCGGCGAGGGCCGCGAGATCGTCCGAGAAGTACGGGCCCGACGCGGGGTTCAGGCGCAGGATCACCCGTTCGGGATCGAGCGGTGCGCCCAGGAGCGCGAGACGGGCGCCGTGCTTCGACTCATCGGCGACGGCATCTTCGAGGTCGAGGATCACGGCGTCGGCGCGCCCGAGCGCCTTCGCGTAGCGGTCGGGCCGGTCGGCCGGGCAGAAGAGCAGGGCCGGGCCGAATCGGAACGACGGATGCGTCATCCTCTCGTCTCCTCGTCGGCGCGCGCCCCGACGGCCCCGGCAGCGGCCGTGGCCGCGGCAGCCGCGGCGGATGCGTCGGCGGCGCCCGCTGCCAGCTGCGCGTCGGCGATCGCCGCCTGCCGCTGCCCCGCTTCGCGGAACCACACGAGCGTCGACCGGGTCGCGTGGGCGACCTCGACGCCGTGCTGGTTGCGTCCGACGTGACGCAGGGTCACGATTCCCTGCCCCGGCCGCGACGTCGACGGCCGTATCGCGACCACGACGGTCTCGCTGTAGAGCGTGTCGCCATGGAACAGCGGCGCAGGGAACGCGACCTCGGTGAAGCCCAGGTTCGCAACGATCGTGCCTTGCGTGAGCTGGGCGACGGACGCCCCGACGATCGTCGCGAGCGTGAACATCGAATTGACGAGCCTCTCGCCGAACGGCTGGGTCTCGGCCCAGGCAGCATCGAGGTGGAGCGCCTGCGTATTCATGGTGAGCGTCGTGAACAGCACATTGTCGGCCTCGGTGACGGTGCGACCCGGGCGGTGCAAGTAGCGAGTGCCCGGTTCGAACTCCTCGAACCAGAGGCCGCGCTCGAGCACGTCGCGGTGCACGGGTGGGATGACGGCTTCACCGGACATCTCGGCTCCTTCGTGTCATGGATGCCCGCGGCATCCGCTCGCCTCAGGCGGCGATTCCGAGTTCGCGGGTGATGATCATGAGCTGCACTTCGGTGGTTCCCTCGCCGATCTCGAGGATCTTCGAGTCACGGTAGTGGCGCGCAACGGTGTTCTCGTTCATGAAGCCGTAGCCGCCGAAGATCTGCGTGGCGTCGCGGGCGTTGTCCATCGCGGCCTCCCCTCCGACCATCTTGGCGATTGAAGCCTCGAGTTTGAAGGGCTTGCCCGCATCGAGCTTGCGGGCGGCGTCGTGCCAGGCGAGGCGGGACTGGTGCACGCGGGCCTGCATGCGGGCGATCTTGAAGGCGATGTGCTGGTTCGAGCCGATGGACGAGCCGAACACGACGCGCTCCTTCGCGTAGCGCAGCGCCTCTTCGAGGCATCCCTGCGCGGCGCCGGTCGCGAGCGCCGCGAACGCCACGCGGCCTTCATCGAGAGTCTGCAGGAAGTTCGCGTACCCGCGGCCGCGGGCGCCGAGCAGGTTCGCCGCAGGCACCCGCACATCGGCGAGGGTGAGCGGGTGCGTGTCGGAGGTGTGCCATCCGACCTTGTCGTAGCCCTCCTCGACGGTGAAGCCAGGCGTGCCGTTCGGCACGATGATGGTCGAGAGCTCTTTCTTGACGGTGCCGTCGGGCGCCGTCTTCTCGCCCGTGACCGCCGTGATCGTGACGAACCGGGTGATGGGCGTGCCCGAGTTGGTGATGAACTGCTTGGTGCCGTTGATGACCCACTCGTCGCCGTCGAGCACCGCCGTGGTCTGCGTCGCGCCGGCGTCGGAGCCGGCCTTGGCCTCGGTGAGGCCGAATCCGGCGAGCGCGCGGCCGGCGACGAGGTCGGGCAGGTACTCGGCTTGCTGCGCTGGCGTGCCGTGCCGGTACATCGGCATGATTCCGAGGCCGACGCCCGCCTCGAGGGTGACGCCGATCGACTGGTCGACCCGCCCGAGCGCCTCGACGGCGAGGCAGAGCTGGAAGTAGCTCTTGCCCTGACCCCCGACCGACTCGGGGAACGGCAGCCCGAAGAGGCCGAGATCGCCCATCTGCGCGATGATCTCCATCGGCAGGCGGCGCTTCGTGTCGTACTCGTAGGCCGCGGGGGCGACGACGGTGTCGGCGAATTCCTTGACCCGGTCGAAGAGCGCCTGCTCTTCGGTGCTCAGCTCGTAGTTCACGGTCGTGCTCCTCATTCTGTGCGGGGTGCGGTCGGGTGTGCGCCTTCGTGGAGCGCGGTCGACGGTGCGGGGACGGATGTCGCGGCGTCGCGAGTCGGTGCGTCGGATGTCGCGGCGTCGCGAGTCGGTGCGTCGGATGCAACGGGGTGAGGCTCGATGCGTGCGACGGTTTGGTCGCGCGCGACCTGTTCGCCGACCCCCACGGCGAGGCGCACGACGCCGGCAATGGACGCGGTGACGCGGTGTTCCATCTTCATCGCCTCGATCGCGACGACGGCGTCTCCGGCATCGACGGTGTCGCCGTCGGCGACGAGCACGGCAGTGACGGTACCGGGCATGGGCGCGCGCAGTTCGGGATCGGCGAGGCCACCGCGTTCGATCATGGCCAGACGCGCGTCGAGGGCGGCGCGACGGTCTCGGGCCGGCACGCTCCAAGTGCCGGATGACGCGTGCACCCATACCGTGCCGTCGTCGGCCGTCGCGAAGACCGGTTCGCCGCCCTGCCCCGAGGTCGGCGCGCTGCCGAGATCGGCGCCGGAGCCGCTACGGCGAGTGGAATCGGCGTCTCGCGGCGACGGAGTGATGCGGCCGAGTCGCCAGCCGCGGGCCGTCTGCCAGGCATGCGCGCCACCGGCACGAGCGGCGGCGACGGCCTGGGCGTCACGGAACGCGGCGACGTCGGCGAGCATCTCGGGCGGAGCGGCATCCGTGTCAGGGGCCGGAAGTCGATCGATGAGGCCCGTGTCGAGATCACCGCGCTGCACCGCCTCGTCGGCGAGCAGGCGGCGCAGGAACCCGAGGTTCGTCTCGACGCCGAGCACGACGGTGTCGGCGAGCGCGCGGTCGAGTCGGTCGAGCGCCTCGGCGCGGTCTCGCCCGTAGGCGATGATCTTCGCAAGCATCGGGTCGTAATCGGCCGTGATGGACTGGCCGGTGACGATGCCGTCGTCGACGCGTACACCGATGCCCATTGGTGCCCGATACACGAGCAGCTCACCGGTCGAGGGGAGGAAGCCGCGCTCGGGGCTCTCGGCGTAGACACGGGCCTCGATCGCATGCCCGGTGAGACGCACCTCCGATTGCGCGAGCTCGAGCGGCTGCCCCGCCGCGATGCGCAACTGCTGTTCGACGAGGTCGATGCCGGTGACGAACTCGGTGACCGCGTGCTCGACCTGGAGCCGGGTGTTCATCTCGATGAAGAAGAACTCGTCGGGAGCGTCATCCGAGACCAGGAACTCGACGGTGCCGGCGCCGCGGTAGTTGACGCTGCGCGCCGCACCGCACGCCGCCAGCCCGATGCGAGCGCGGGTCTCGGCATCGAGCAGGGGCGATGGCGCCTCTTCGATGACCTTCTGATGGCGGCGCTGCAACGAGCACTCGCGTTCGCCGAGGTGGATCACGTTGCCGTGGTCGTCGGCCAGCACCTGCACCTCGATGTGGCGCGGTCGCTCGATGAGTCGTTCGAGGAGCAGCGTGTCGTCGCCGAACGCGGCGAGTGCCACGCGCCTCGCCGCGGCCAATGCAGCGGCGAGCTCTCGTGCATCACGCGCGATCTGCATGCCCTTGCCGCCGCCACCGGCGCTCGGCTTCACGAGCAGCGGAAAGCCCACGGACTCTGCGGCGGCTGCGAGCGCGCCGTCGTCGAGCGAGGCATCGGCGACGCCCGGCACGGTTGGAACGCCGGATGCCGCGACGTGCTGCTTCGCCCGGATCTTGTCACCCATGATCTCGAGGGCGTCGACCCCTGGGCCGACGAAGACGATGCCGGCCGCGCGGCATGCGTCGGCGAATCCGGCATGTTCCGAGAGGAAGCCGTAACCCGGGTGGATCGCCTGGGCTCCGGTCTCGCGCGCGGCGTCGATGATGCGCGACGGATCGAGATAGCTCTCGGCCGCGGCCGCCGGGCCGATGCGCACGGCATCGTCGGCGAGCCGAACATGGGGTGCGCCGGCGTCGGCATCGGAGAACACGGCGATCGAGTGGATGCCGAGCCGCTTCAGAGTGCGGATGACCCGCACGGCGATCTCGCCTCGGTTGGCGACGAGCACGCGGTCGAACGGACGCGTTGCCTGACGCGGCGATCGTGACTCGGTGACGGTGTCGCCCGTGCCCATCCGCGCCTCCCTGCGCTCGACATGCGCGAACATCAGTTAACGCGCACTAACTGGATTCGATGTTAGTGCTCGCTAACTGAAATGACAAGCGGTGGCGCTGCGAGATCGACGAACAGCGGATGATTCAGCCGGCGGGCGACCGCCTACCGCCTACCGGCGACCGCCGGCCGCTCAGGCGCTCGTCGACGCGAGGGCAGCGCTGATGCGATCGACGCCGAACTCGAATGCCCGGTCGACGTCTCCTCCCAATCGGAACGCGCCCGAGAGCTCCATGCTGATGAACCCGGTGACCCACGCGGTGAGCGTACGGGCCGCGTCGAGGGCATGATCGGGGCCGGCGAGTTCGGTGGCGACGGCGAACAGCGGTGCGCTCGCATCGCGCAGCGCCTCGACCTCGAGCCCTGAGTCGTCGCCCGGCGCGAAGACGAGCCCGTACGCCGCGGGGCGCTCGTGTGCGAACGCCCGCACGGCGCGAGCGAGACGGGCCACCTCGGCGAGCGCGGCGTGGCCACCGTCGGCCCGAACGTTGCTCGCATCGCCGACCGCACCGAGGCGCACGCTGAGATCGACGACGGCCGCCGCAGCGATCAACCGCACGAGCTCACTGCGGTTGCGCACGCGCTTGTAGAGCGATGGGGCGCGCACGCCGACGCGTTCGGCGACGGCCTGCATGGTCAGGCCCGTGAGGCCGTCGGCCTCGAGGATCTCGCGACCCGCCGCCACGATGGCCTCGAGGGAAGTTCGTTCCGGTGTCGGCATCCTCGGCCCCTTTCGACATCTCGACTCTAGGCTATTGCGCGTAGCCATGATAGCTATGTATCATAGCCATCACCCCCTCCCGCATCCATGATCAAGCGAGGCACCAAATGAAGCTCGGCCCCTCCCTCTCCCGCATCGGCTCCGACATCGTCGCGGTCTACCTCGTCGACACGCCCGAGGGCGTCACGGTCATCGACGCCGGGCTCGCCGGCCAGTGGGGCGAGCTCACCGTCGAACTCGAGGCGATGGGCCGCTCGCTCGACGACATCCGCGGCGTCGTGCTCACGCACGGCGACTCCGACCACATCGGTTTCGCCGAGCGCCTGCGGCGCGACCATGGCGTGCCGGTCTACGTGCACGAGGCCGACGCCGCTCGTGCCCGCGGCGAGGTCTCGACCAAGCCCGAGTGGGGCAGCGTGAAGCTCGGCCCGACGGCGCGGTTCCTCTGGTACTCCATGACGCACAACGGGCTCCGCACGACCCCGCTCACCGAGGTCGTCACGGTACGAGACGGTGATGTGCTCGACCTGCCGGGCGCACCGAAGGTGATCGGCATGCCCGGCCACTCCCCCGGCAGCATCGCGATCCACGTACCGGTGGCCGATGCCGTCTTCGTCGGCGACGCACTCACCACTCGCCATGTGCTGACGGGGGTGACCGGCCCGCGGCCGGCGCCGTTCACCGACGACCCCGAAGAGGCGCTCGCCTCGCTCCGGCGTCTCGAGGGCCTCGGCGTCACCTGGGTGCTACCCGGCCACGGTTCGCCCTGGAACCGCGGAGTCGATGAGGCCGTGCGCGAGGTCGAGCGGGCCGCCGCGGCATCCGCTTCATGACCGAATGCATCTGACGCGCCGAACGTGCAGGAAACGCCCCTGAAGGGGCGCCAAGTGCACGCTCGGCAGGCACGGTGAGCCCCCGCGGGCGCGGGCGAGGCGCGGGCGAGCCCTACATGCGGAAGAGTCCGAAGGAGGGCTCGGGCAACGGCGTGCGACTCGCGAGCTCGAGCGCGAACGCGAGCACCGTGCGCGTGTCCTCCGGAGCGATGATCCCGTCGTCCCAGAGACGAGCAGTCGAGTGGTACGGACTGCCCTGGTCGTCGTACTGGGCCCGGATCGGATCCTTGAACGCCTGCTCCGCGGCATCCGACCACTGTTCGCCCTTCACCGCGAGCTGGTCGCGCTTGACGGTCGCGAGCACGGATGCCGCCTGCTCGCCGCCCATCACCGAGATGCGGGCGTTCGGCCACATCCAGAGGAACCGCGGCGAGTACGCCCGCCCGCACATCGAGTAGTTGCCCGCGCCGAAGGAACCGCCGATCACGACCGTGAACTTCGGCACGCGCGTCGTCGCAACCGCGGTCACCATCTTCGCGCCGTGCTTGGCGATGCCACCCGCTTCGGCGTCGCGACCCACCATGAAGCCCGAGATGTTCTGCAGGAAGACGAGCGGGATGCCGCGCTGGTCGCAGAGTTCGATGAAGTGGGCGCCCTTCATCGCCGCCTCGCTGAAGAGCACGCCGTTGTTCGCGACGATGCCGACGGGGTGTCCGTCGATGTGGGCGAAACCCGTGACGAGCGTGTCGCCGTACTCGCGCTTGAACTCGGTGAACTCGCTGCCGTCGACGAGGCGGGCGATGACCTCGCGCACGTCATAGGGCTGCTGCACGTCGAGCGGCACGGCCGCTGTGAGCGTCGACGGGTCGACAGCGGGCTGCCGGGGCTCGCGCACCGTCCACGCGCGAGGCTCTTGCGCCGGAAGGGTCGCGACCATGTCGCGCACGAGTTCAAGGGCGTGCTCGTCGTCTTCGGCGAGATGATCGGTCACCCCCGATACCCGCGAGTGCAGTTCGCCGCCGCCGAGTTCTTCGGGCGTCACGATCTCGCCGATCGCGGCCTTCACGAGCGGCGGGCCGCCGAGGAAGATCGTGCCCTGGCCCCGAACGATCACGGTCTCGTCGCTCATCGCCGGCACGTAGGCGCCGCCGGCGGTGCATGAGCCGAGCACGGCAGCGAGCTGCGGAATGCGCTTCGCCGAGAGCTGCGCCTGATTGAAGAAGATGCGGCCGAAGTGCTCGCGGTCGGGGAAGACCTCGTCTTGCAGGGGCAGGAATGCCCCACCCGAGTCGACCAGGTAGATGCACGGCAGCCGGTGCTCCTTCGCGACTTCCTGAGCCCGCAGGTGCTTCTTCACGGTCATCGGGTAGTAGGTGCCGCCCTTGACTGTCGCGTCGTTGCACACGACGAGCACGGGGCGGCCGTGCACGAGACCGATGCCCGTGATGATGCCCGCGCCCGGCGAGTCTCCTCCGTAGAGACCAGCGGCGGCGAGCGGCGAGAGTTCGAGGAACGGGCTGCCCTCGTCGAGCAAGCGGTCGACCCGGTCGCGCGGCAGCAGCTTGCCACGGGCGACATGGCGCTCACGGGATGCCGCGGGGCCGCCCGCCGCCGCCGCGGCGACCTTCTCGCGGAGTTCACGAACGAGCGCCGCGTGGCCCGCGCCGTTCGCGCGCGCCGCCTCACCGGCGGGGTCGATGCCGCTGTGGAGTGTGCCCATTCCGCTTCGCCTTCGAGCTCGGCGCGGCCCCTTGTGCGGGTGCGCGATTTCGGTTAGTGTGCACTAACTCGATCCCCGATGTTAGCGAGCATTAACCGAGATGGCAACCACTTCGCGTGCGGTCGATCAGGCCGGCACCGACCTCAGCACCGACGAGACGGTCGGCACCGACACCGACCTCGATGCCGACGACGCGGCGACCACCGACGACGCAACCACCGAAGATGCGGCCGCAGCCGGCGATGCGGCCACAGCCGGCGCAACCACCGAGCGGAGCCGGCAGAAGGCCGACCGGCGCCAGGCGATCCTCACTGCGGCAGCCGCGCTCTTCGCCGAGCGAGGCTACGCGGGTGTCACGATCGAAGACCTCGGCGCCGCCGTGGGCGTGCGGGGCCCGGCCGTGTACCGCCACTTCCCCGGCAAGGCCGCCGTGCTCGCCGCGATCCTCCAGGGTGCGAGCCGCACACTCCTCGACGGCGCCGAGCGAGTGCTCGGCGAGGCGCCCGACGCGACATCCGCCCTGCACCGGCTGATCGCCTTCCACGTCGATTTCGCGCTCGGCGACGCCGACGTCATCCTCGTGCAAGACCGGGAGCTCGAGCAGCTCGATGTCGGCGCCCGGCACGAAGTGCGGCTCCTCCAGCGCCGGTACGTCGAACACTGGGTCGACACCCTCGAAAGACTCCGGCCCGATCGGGCCGAGACGGAGCTCAGGTTCCGGGCACACGCCGCCTTCGGTCTCCTGAACTCCACTCCGCACAGCGCCCGCATCCCTGGGCGCAGACCCGCCGACGGCGCCGCCCGCGGCATCCTGGAGGAAATGGCATGGGCGAGCCTCATGTCGTGACCCTGCGCGTGACCCGCGCGGGTGATCTCGACGCACTGTTCCGCTTCGAACAAGATCCTGTGGCCGTGCGCATGGCCGCGTTAACCCCGACCGACCCGACAGATCGCGCTCTGTTCGACGCCCACTGGCAGCGCCTGTTCGACGACCCCACGGTCGATGCGCGCACCGTACGCGCCGACGGGGACATCGTGGGCAGTGTCGCCCGCTGGTTCGAAGGCGGTACCGCCGAGGTCACCTGCTGGATCGACCCCGGGCACTGGAACGAAGGCATTGCGACGCGCGCGATGCGGCTCTTCCTCGACTCGTTCTCCGAACGGCCGGTGCGGGCGCGGGTCGCAGCTGACAACGCCGCGTCCATCGCCCTGCTCGAGACGCTCGGCTTCCGCCGCACGGGCGGCGACGTCGCGTTCGCGAACGCCCGCGGCGCCGAGATCGAGGAGTTCACCCACATCCTCGAATAGGGCGAGCGGATGCCGCGGCGCGCTCAGTTGGCGGTGCGCGCGCCCAGCTCGGCCGCGAGCACGCCGATCCGCCGTGCGAGTGACACGTCACGCGGGGTGACACCGCCGACATCGTGCGAGGTCAGTTCGAACTCGACACGGCCCCAGCCCAGCCGCACATCGGGGTGATGGTTCAGCTCGTCGGCGACGACCGCCACGGCATCGAGCAGCCGCACCGCGCTCGCGAAATCGTCTGTCGCGTATGCGGCAACCAGATGATCCTCGACGTGGATGAAGGCCGTTCCGGCGAGCCCGTCGGCTGTGTCGGCGGGCGAGAGGATGGTGCGTTCGTCCATGTGTCCATCCTCCCGCCGCCGCGTCGATTGCGCCATGGGGTGCCGACGCCCACTCTCAGGCCATGGTCAGCGCTCGGCCCGGCTCACGAAGGATCGTGCCGATGTCGGCGAGGAACCGCGACCCCTGCGCCCCGTCGACGAGACGATGGTCGAACGAGAGACTCAGGGTCATCAGTTCACGGAGCGCGATCTCGCCGTGGTGTTCCCAGGGCTGGCGACGCACGGCCCCCATCGCGAGGATGGCCGCCTCGCCCGGATTGAGGATGGGTGTGCCGGCATCGATGCCGAACACGCCGATGTTCGTGATCGAGATCGTGCCGCCGCTGAGTTCGGCCGGGCTCGTACGGCCCGCCCGCGCCGTTTCGGCGAGCGCGGCGATCGCGTCGGCGAGCTCGATGAGCGTCATGCGCCCCGCTCCCTTGACGTTCGGCACCACGAGTCCCCGCTCGGTCGCCGTCGCGATACCGAGGTTCACCCCACCGAATCGCACGATCTCCTGGGCGTCCTCATCCCATCGGGAGTTGATCTCTGGGGTGCGACGGGCGGCGAGGCACACGGCCTTCGCGACGACCGTGAGCGGGGTCACCTTGTGCCCGGTGAGGTCGCGATCTTCACGGATGCCGCGGAGGAGCTCCATCGTCGCCGTCACGTCGACGGTCAGGAACTCGGTCACGTGCGGCGCCGTGAACGCACTCCGAACCATCGCGGCCGCGGTGTGCTTGCGCACGCCCTTGATCGGGATGCGAGTCTCCGGGGGCGCGTCGACCGAACCCGCCGAGGTGAGCGACGAGACGTCGTCGGGCACCGGCATCGCGAGACCGGATGCCGCGCGTTCGACGTCGTCGCGCGTGATCAGGCCCCGCTGTCCCGTGCCCGTGACCGTCTCGAGATCGAGTCCGAGGTCGCGGGCGAGCTTGCGCACTGGCGGCGTCGAGCGCGGACGCTCGCCCTGGCGAGTCGCATCGGCAGGCGAGACGGCTGCGCCGGGGGTGGCATCAGCGGGACGCTCGGCCATCTCGGGCAGCGACGGAACGAGATCGTCGGCGAGCGCCGTGCGGCGAGCGCGCCGCTTCGGTCCCGACTCCGCTGCGGCGCCGTAGCCCACGAGGTTCGGGCCGGGCGCGGCTTCCGTCGCGGTGCTCTCTGAGCTCGCCTTGGACGGCGACGGCTTCGATGTCGGCGCGACGGTCGGGGCATCCGTCACCGGGGCACCGCCCGAGCCACCCGTGTCGCACGAGAACAGCGGCGCACCCACCTCGACGGTCTCGCCCTCGGCCGCGTGCAGCGCCGTCACGACCCCCGCGAATGGCGATGGCAGCTCGACCACTGCCTTGGCGGTCTCGACGTCGGCGATGATCTGGTTCAGCTCGACCCGGTCGCCGACGCCGACCCGCCAGGCGACCACCTCGGACTCGGTGAGGCCCTCGCCGAGGTCGGGCAGTGCGAAGTCTCTGATCATCATGCTCACGCCGTCGCCCCGCTCATGGAATTCGGACGCCCGAGCACCCGGTCGACGCCGTCGAGAATGCGGTCGAGGTCGGGCAGATGGTGACGCTCGAGCTTCGCCGGCGGATACGGGATGTCGTGGCCGGTGACCCGCACTGGCGCGGCCTCGAGAAACTCGAAGCAACGCTCGGTGATCGAGGCCGCGAGCTCGGCGCCGACGCCGCCCTGCTGGCCCGCCTCGTGGGTGATGACGAGCCGGCCGGTGCGGCGCACCGAAGCCTCGACCGTCGCGTAGTCGACGGGGGCGAGCGAGCGCAGGTCGATGACCTCGATCGAGACGCCGTCCTCCGCAGCGGCGACCGCGGCGTCGCGGGCCGTCTGCACGAGGGCGCCGTAGGTCACGAGCGTGGCGTCGGTGCCCGTGGTGACCGTGGTCGCAACGCCCATCGGCCGCGCGTCGGCGAGGCTCGCCGTCTCGTCGACCTCTCCCTTCACGTGGTACCGCCGCTTCGGCTCGAAGAAGAGCACGGGGTCGTCGCTCGCGATGGCCTGCCGGATCATGACGAACGCGTCGGCCGGGTTCGAGCACGCGACGACGCGCAGGCCCGCGGTGTGTGCGAAGTAGGCCTCGGGCGACTCGGAGTGGTGCTCGGCCGCACCGATGCCGCCGCCGAACGGCACACGGATCGTGATCGGCATGCGCACGTTCCCGCGTGAACGGTAGTGCAGCTTCGCGACCTGGGCGACGATCTGGTCGAAGCCCGGGTAGATGAAGCCGTCGAACTGGATCTCGACCACCGGGCGGAAGCCGCGGTACGCAAGCCCCACCGCCGTGCCGACGATGCCCGCCTCGGAGAGCGGCGTGTCGACGACCCGCTTCGCCCCGAACTCGGACTTCAGGCCGTCGGTGACGCGGAAGACCCCGCCGAGCGTGCCGATGTCCTCGCCCATGAGCACGACCTTGTCGTCGTCGGCGAGCGCGCGACGAAGACCTGAGTTGAGCGCCTTTGCGAGCGTGAGTGTGGTCATCGTGGGTCTCCTTCGGCGGTGACGGATGTCGCGGCACCTGTGCTGAGCTCCGTCGAAGCATCCGAGTCGTCGAACATCGCGAGGTAACGCGTGTAGTGCTCGCGCTGCCGCTCGAGGTGGCTGTTGGGTTCTGCGTACACGTGGTCGAACACCGTCAACGGCTCGGGGTCGGTGATCGTCGTGATGGCGGCACGAAGCTCGGCGGCGACGCGGTCGGCCTCGGCCGAGACGTCTCGTTCGAGACGCGCGATGTCGACACCGGATGCCTCGAGCAGCGCGAGCACTCGTGACAGCGGATCGCGCCCGCTCCACTCGGCGAGCTCGTCGTCGGTGCGGTAGCGCTTGGGGTCGTCGGCGGTCGTGTGCGGGCCCATGCGATAGGTCACCGCCTCGATGAACGTCGGCCCGTCGCCGCGTCGTGCACGGTCGAGCGCGATGCGGGTCGCCGCGAGCACGGCCAGCACGTCGTTGCCGTCGACACGCACGCCCGGCATGCCGAAGCCGTCGGCTCGACGCGCGAGATGCTGCTTCGATTGCAAGCCGACGGGTTCGGAGATGGCCCACTGGTTGTTCTGGCAGAAGAAGACGACGGGGGCGTCGAAGCTCGCGGCGAACACGAGGGCCTCGTTGACGTCGCCCTCGCTCGTGGCGCCGTCGCCGAAGTAGGCGACGGCTGCGGTGTCCGTGCCCTCCCAGGCAGCACCCATGGCGTAGCCGGTCGCGTGCAGAGCTTGCGCGCCGATGATGATCTGAGGCACGGCCATGCCGTGCTCGTACGGGTTCCAGCCCGACGCCGCGGTTCCTCGCCACACCGAGAGGAGCTCGGCCGGCTGCACTCCGCGGCACCAGGCGAGCGCGTGCTCGCGATAGCTCGAGAAGATGAAGTCATCGTCGCGGAGCGCACGCCCCGACCCGATCTGCGCCGCCTCCTGGCCGGCGAGCGGCGGCCAGAGTCCGAGCTCGCCCTGCCGTTGCAGTGCGGTCGCCTCGGTGTCGATGCGCCGCACGATCGCCATATCGCGGTAGAGGCGGCCGAGCGCCACGAGGTCGACGTCGGCGACCCACGGGTCGAAGTCGGCGTTCGAACGGCGCTCGCCGGTCGGGCTGACGAGCTGCACGAACTCGTCTGGCCGGGTGAACTCGCGCTGTATGAGGAGCCCGGTGGCGTCTCGGTCGGATGGGGTCATCGTCGATCCTCGCTGTCGGCGGGCGCGCTTCGTGGGCTGCCCGCGCCCGGCGGCTCTGCCGGTTACCCAGAGCGTACGTCGATCTTGCACACAGCTCAACCAACCGCCGAGCTGTTGAGCATGTTGCACGATTCGAGCGCCCGCAGCGGTGCTATCGTGTGGCGTTATGACCGGTTACGACGCCGTCGACAAGGCCCTGCTCATCGCCCTGGCCCCCGACCCTCGCGCGACGGTGGTCGCGCTCGCCGACCGACTCGGGCTCTCACGCAACACCGTGCAGGCGCGCATGGCGCGGCTCGAGGCATCCGGAGCGTTCCTCTCCTTCGAACGCAGCATGGACCCGACGCCGCTCGGCTACCCGCTCGAGGCATTCATCGCCGTGCACGTGCGCCAGAAGCTGCTCGGCTCCGTCGTCGACGAGATCGCACGCATCCCCGAGGTGATCCAGGCGCACGGACTCTCGGGCTCGATCGACCTCCTCGTGCGCGTCGTCTGCCGTGACGCGCACGACCTCTTCCGCATCGACGGGGAGATCCTCGCGATCGATGGCGTCGAGCGCACCGAGACGTCCCTCGCGATGGGCGAACTCATCCCCTACCGGCTGGGGCCACTGCTCGAGCGGTGATCGACAAGTTGCAAAGAACTATTTGCAAAGGTTTCTTTGCAACGCATCTTTGCAACATGGATGCTACGAACGGCGACGACCTCGAAACACAGCCGAGCAGCACGCGGCACCCGGGTGTCGACCATATGCTCACGAGCTCGAGCCTGAAGAGCCTCGCCCACCCGCTCCGTGTGCGCATCTACGACGAGCTCTCGGCGTACGGGCCATTCACCGCCAGTGGCCTCGCCGCTCGTCTCGGCGAGTCCAGCGGCGCAACGAGCTACCACTTGCGCCAGCTCGAGCGCGCGGGTCTCGTACGCGAAGACGAGACCCGCGGCAAGGGTCGCGAGCGCTGGTGGGAGCGACGACCGGGGTCGATCACGGTCCCGGATGCCCGGAAGCTGCCGCCGGGCAGCGCCGAACGGCTCGCGGTGCGCATGTTGGAAGACGAGTGGTACCGCACCCGCGAACGGAACTTCCACGAGTACCTCGCCGAGGGAGAACACGTCTTCGGAGCGGAGTGGCTCGACGTCGCCACCTCGGACACGATCAACGTGCGCCTGACGGCCGAGCAACTGCACGCGCTCGTCATCGATCTCGACGCCGTGCTCAAGAGGTACCTCGACGCCTACAAGCGCACACCCACACCGGGCGCGCGGCCGGTGCAGCTCCACATCAACGCGTTCCCACTCGTGCGGGGCGAACTCACTCCCGCACCGACCGACGAGGAATCATCATGAACACCGCAACGTTGGGAGGCCAGACGGCCCGCCCCGTATTCCCCACCGGGGTGCCCGGCCTCGCCGTCCGTGCGGGCCGCGCGCTCGAGAGCTGGGGCGCACGTCGCGCGTCCGCCCGCCCAACACGCGACGAGCTCGCGCAGCTCATCGCGCTTCGAGGCGAGGCGCGCCGCGCCGTCGCCGACAACGCGGAGGCGATGCGGCGCGCCGGGCTTCCTCCGGTGAGCTGACACGGCGGTCGGCCTCGACCCGGCCATGTCTCCCCCGCCCTGCTACGGAGTGCGCAATTCAGGTCGGCCCGCGGTGTGTCGCGTTCGAGCGCGGCGTGTCGCGACCGCGACACACCTCCGCACCTGAATTGCGCACGGTTCAATGGCTGGCGAGACGACGGATGCCCCGCCCGAACGTGTCGGGCGGGGCATCCGTGTGTCGTCGCTCAAGCGACGAACGGGCGCGAACTACGCGTCGACGTCAGCACCCTCGGCCGGAGCCTCGGCGTGCGTGCCGGCGATCTCGCGACCGTTGGTGTCGGCGTCTTCAGCCAGCACCGGGGCGAGCGAAAGCTTGCCGCGGTCGTCGATCTTCGTGATCTCGACGAGGATCTTCTGGCCGACGGCGAGCACGTCGTCGACGTTCTCGACACGCTTGCCACCGGCGAGCTTGCGCACCTCGGAGATGTGCAGCAGGCCGTCTTTGCCCGGGAGCAGTGAGACGAACGCACCGAACGCGGCGATCTTGACGACGGTTCCGAGGAACTGCTCGCCGGCCTCGGGGTTCGTCGGGTTCGCGATCGCGTTGACCTGGGCGCGGGCGGCCTCGGCCGACGGACCGTCGGTCGCGCCGATGTAGACGGTGCCGTCCTCCTCGATGGAGATGTCGGCGCCGGTCTCATCTTGAATCGCGTTGATCGTCTTGCCCTTCGGGCCGATCAGCTCGCCGATCTTGTCGACGGGGATCTGCACCGAGATCACGCGGGGCGCGGTCGGGGCCATCTCGTCGGGACCGTCGATCGCGGCGTTCAGCACGGCGAGGATCGTCGTGCGTGCGTCTTTCGCCTGCGTCAGCGCGCCGGCGAGCACCGAGGCGGGAATGCCGTCGAGCTTCGTGTCGAGCTGGATCGCGGTGACGAACTCCGACGTGCCGGCGACCTTGAAGTCCATGTCGCCGAGGGCGTCTTCAGCACCGAGGATGTCGGTGAGCGCCGCGTAGCGGGTCTCACCGTTCACCGTGTCGGAGATGAGGCCCATCGCGATGCCGGCGACGGGTGCGCGCAGCGGCACGCCCGCGTTCAGGAGCGCGAGGGTCGAAGCGCAGACCGAGCCCATCGACGTCGAGCCGTTGGAGCCGAGCGCCTCGGACACCTGGCGGATCGCGTAGGGGAACTCTTCACGCGTGGGCAGCACGGGCACGAGCGCGCGCTCGGCGAGTGCGCCGTGCCCGATCTCGCGACGCTTCGGCGACCCGACGCGACCGGTCTCACCGGTCGAGTAGGGCGGGAAGTTGTAGTTGTGCATGTAGCGCTTCTTGGTGACCGGGCTGAGCGAGTCGATCGACTGCTCGAGCTTCAGCATGTTCAGCGTCGTGACGCCGAGGATCTGGGTCTCACCACGCTGGAAGATGGCCGAGCCGTGCACGCGAGGCACGACCTGCACCTCGGCGTCGAGCGGGCGGATGTCGGCGAGCCCGCGACCGTCGATGCGCACACCCTCTTCGAGCACGCGCGAACGCACGACGTGCTTCGTGACCGACTTGTACGCGGCCGACACCTCGGCGTTGGCCGACTCGGGCAGCTCGCCCGCTTCGACCTTCGCTGCGACGTGCCCTTTGGCACGCGCCTTGAGCGCGTCGTCGGCGTCTTGACGAGCGACCTTCTCGGCGATCTTGTAGATGCCCTTGAGCTCTTCGAGTGCGAACGCCTCGACGACGGCCTTCGTCTCAGCCTGGTAGGGCGGGAACGTCGGGTAGTCGGCGGTGGGCTTCGCAGCGGTCTTGGCGACGTGCTGCTGGGCCTCGACGAGCTGCTTGATGAAGGGCTTCGACGCTTCGATGCCCTGCGCGATGACGGCCTCGTCGGGCTTTATCCCGCCGGCCTGGATGAGGTTCCACGCGTTGTCGGTGGCCTCGGCCTCGATCATCATGATCGCGACATCCTGCGAGCCGTCGGCCTCGGTGATCACGCGACCGGCGACGACCATGCTGAACACGGCGTCTTCGATCTGCGAGTACTTCGGGAAGGCGACCCACTGGCCGTCGATGAGGGCGACGCGAACGCCGCCGACCGGACCGGAGAACGGCAGGCCGGAGAGCTGGGTCGAGAGCGACGCCGCGTTGATCGCGAGCACGTCGTAGTATTCGTCGGGCTCGATGGCGAGCACGGTGATGACGACCTGCACCTCGTTGCGGAGGCCCTCGACGAACGAAGGACGCAGGGGGCGGTCGATCAGGCGGCAGGTGAGGATCGCCTCGGTCGAGGGGCGACCCTCGCGACGGAAGAACGAGCCCGGGATGCGCCCTGCGGCATACATGCGCTCTTCGACGTCGATCGTGAGCGGGAAGAAGTCGAAGTGCTCCTTCGGCTGCTTGGAGACCGAGGTCGCCGAGAGCAGCATGGTCTCTTCGTCGATGTAGGCGACGGCGGAGCCCTGCGACTGCTGGGCGAGGCGGCCGGTCTCGAAGCGGATGGTGCGGGTGCCGAACTTGCCATTGTCGATGACGGCTTCGGCGAACGTGATTTCTGGACCTTCCAAGAGGTCGTCTCCTTTGTTTACCGTCGCACCCCGTGTGGGCGCGACTCATACAGAGGAGCAGGAACAGGCAATACGAATCGCACCGGTCGGTGCGTTCACGCTGGCCACCAGTAGAAGTCCACCAAACCGGTCGGCTTGGTAATCCACCACAGGGGACCAGCTTCCTGCCGGCCTGCTCCAAATGCTCAAAATGAGCACAGTGCTCGATATTCGATTGTGCGTCTGCGCCCGGACAGGCAAGCGCCGGTTCGCGGCACATCAGACGGCGGCAACCCATCGAGCTACCGCTTCAATGCTAGCAGAGCGCGCGAATTCGCCCGGTGAACAGCGGATGTCGCGTGCCGCGTGCCGTCCACGCCGGGATCGCGTGGTGCGCGGGCCCGAGTCATCCGTGGCAAACTCGAATGCATGAGTTCCGACGAGCAGAGCACACCGGGCCCCTCCGAGGAGACGAAGCGCAAGTTCCGCGAGGCGCTCGATCGCAAGAACAACGCGTCGAAGAAGCGTGAGGGCGAAGCCCACCTCGACGGCGGCGGCGGCGCGAACCACACTCAGGGTCCCGCCGAGCACAAGCGCGAGTTCCGACGCAAGAGCGGTTGAGCCGGCCTCACTCCATCGGCACCGTCGTCTGCGCGTTGGTCGCCGGCACGATGACGGGCAGCAGCACGGCGCGTTTCGGTTCACGACCGTCGCCCGCCGCCCGGCCGCGAAGCCGTCGCAGCATCCACGGCACGGCGTGCCGTCCGAGCCATGCCACGTCACCGACCTTCGTCGACTGCTGATCCTCCGCCGGCTCGTGGACGGCGTGCTCGAGTGCGCCGAGCTCGCCCGCATCCGGCACGCCGAGGACGCGCGCGGCGGCGTAGGCGATGCCACGGTGCCCGGCCGCGTTGAGGTGCACGCGATCCTCGGCCCACCGATCGTCATCGACGAGTTCAGGTCGGGCGTCGACATCGAGCAGCATCGAGCCGGTCGCCGCTGCGAGCGCGCGAAGCCGCGAGTTGAAGACCCTGAAGCGCCGAGCGAAGAGCCGGGCAGCAGGCCGTCGCGGCATGAACGCGGTCACGAGCAGCACATCGCAGCCGGTCGCACGCAGTCGTGAAACGGCGTCGCCGAGCTGCGCCGCGAGCCGCTCGGGATCGGCGCGACGCCCCACGAGGTCGTTCGCGCCGATGAGCACGGAGACGAGGTCGGCGCCGAGCGCGGCGGCGTTCGGCAACTGCACCTCGACCGCATCGCGGATTCGACGACTCCGCACCGCGAGGTTGGCGTAGGCGATGGGCGCGCCCGCCGAACTCGTGACGGCGAGGAGCATCGCGAGCCGATCCGCCCAGCCACGGTACTCACCCGCCGGCATGCGGGAGACGTCGCAGAGCCCCTCCGTCAGCGAGTCGCCCACGGCGACATAGCGACTCCAGGTCTTGGCTGCGCCCGCGGGCCGCGGCGTCGCAACGATCTGCGCCGGCCGCACCGCATCCGCCGGGCGAACCGTTCGTCGCTCCATCGCCTCCTCGTAGTGCCCGATGAGTTCGTCGCCCAGCCGGTCCCAACTGCGCCCCGCGACGGAGGCGCGCGCCCGCTCGCCGAACGCCCGTCGCTTCGCGTCGTCCCCTGTGAGGTCCCGCACCCGTCCGCGGAAGTCCTCGAGGTCACCCGGCCGGTAGAGCCAACCGTTCACGCTGCTGTCCACGAGGTCGAGCGGGCCACCGCGGCCGGTCGCCACGACCGGCACCCCGCTCGCCAGCGCCTCCTGCACCGTCTGGCAGAATGTCTCGCTCTCGCCGGGATGCACGAACACGTCGAGGCTCGCCATCGCCCGCGCGAGCTCGTCACCGTCGAGGAAGCCCGTGAACCGGGCATCGGGCAGCATGCGCTCGAGTGCGGGCCTGGATGGCCCGTCGCCGATCACGACGAGCCGCACACCCGGCAGGCCGTCGATCGCACGGAGGTCTTCGACCTGTTTCTCGGGAGCGAGTCGGCCGACGTAGCCGACGAGAACCTCGTCGCCGCGGGCGAACTCGCGTCGCCAGGCTGAATCTCGCCGGGCGGGCGAGAACCGGTCGGTGTCGACCCCACGCCGCCAGAGCCTGATGCGGTCGACGCCGAGCGACTCGAGCCGTTCGATGGCCGACGACGACGGGGCGAGCGTCAGGGTCGCGCGCCGGTGCAGCCGCCCGAGGTGCCGGGTGAGCGCGGGAGCCGCGCCGGGCGCGCCGTAACGTTCGGCATACGACGGGATGTCGGTCTGGTACACGGCGACCGACGGGATGCCGAGCGCGTCGGCGGCGAGGACGCCGCGCCAGCCGAGCACGAACGGAGACGCGAGGTGCACGACGTCGGCCTCGTGCTCGCGCATGAGGGCAGCGACTCGGTGCGCACTCGCGAGGCTCACCCGTACTTCGGGATAGCTCGGCAGCGGCATCGACGGCAGCAGCACGACGCGAGCGCCGAAGAGCGAGTGGTCGATGGATCCGGATCGAGGGGCGATCACGAGCGCGTCATGACCGCGTCGTTCGAGGTGACGCAGCGCCTGCAGGAGGGAGTGCGTCACGCCGTTCATGTGCGGGAGGAACGATTCTGCGAGGAGGACGACCTTCACGCCCCCAGCGTGAAGGTCGCCGGGCGCGGGAACCGCCGGAAACGCGGGCCGGAACCGAGGGTTCACCGACTCGTCGGAAGCCGTTCGCCCAGCCGTCGACGGCACGTCGTGCATGGCCGGTCACCCTCGAAGCGCCCTTCGTGCTCGACGACTGATCCGGTCACGGTCGGCCGTCGGTGAACCCACGGCGCCGGCTTCCGTCGGCACGGGTTCGCCCGGCTGGATTCGGTGCGAGCACTGAGGTCGCGCGTGCAGCTGCGTCGGTACGATGTCGCCACCCGCAAGATCTCCGTCGAGGAGTCGCCGATGTCCGCACCGAACCCGCCGCCGCCGCACGAGTACGTCACGCTTCGCCTCGATCCAGACGGTGACGCCGCGCGCGACTACGGCGTCTTCCCCGTGCCTGCCGGCATCGACCTCGCACCGCCCGAACCCGGATGCGCGGTCGCGTCCGACGGTCGGGCCGACCTGAACCAGCGCGTCTTCCTCCCCGAGGGAGCGCGGCCGTACCACGCACGCGGCCTGAGAGTCGCGCTGGCGATGAAGGGCGGAGTGAGCCTCGCGGTGTGGATCGGCGGTGCGATCGCCGAACTCGACATCCTCCGCCGCATCCGCATCTATCGCGATGGACGGGACCCGCGTCCGAAAGCGCTGCTCATCCACCCGAACGGGCACGAGGCCGACGCCCATCTGCTCGCACGGGCGGACGCGTACGCCCGGCTCCTGTGTTCGAGAGGATACGACCGGGTCGAGTACGACGTGCTCGCCGGTGCCAGCGCGGGCGGCCTGAACGGCGTCATGTACGCCGTCGCCCAGCGAGCCGGCGTCGGACTCGAAGGAATCCTCGGCACCTGGCTCAGCACCGGCTCGGCCTGGGGCCTGTTGCAGACGGGCCGTCGCCCTTCCTACGACTCGGTCCTTCGCGGCGACGAGTACTTCTGGGTCGAACTCGATCGTGCTCTCGCCGACATCGCTTCCGGCACAGTGAGTCCGGGCGGCGCGGGCCAGGCGCCGAAGGCGGTCAATCCGCCGCATCCCGCCCTCGCCGTGCCGCACGTCGTCGTCGACCTCTCAGCGACCCTCATCGACGCGAAGGACACGAACGAACGCAGTGCGGCAGAAGGCCGGGCGCACTTCCGCTTCGTCGGGGCCGACGTCGATCCGGTGCCCGATCGCGGCATTCCCGGCCACGGCGCCACCGACATCCGACGGAAACGGGACTTCGCCCGCCTCGCCTACGCGGCCCGGGCGACGTCGTCGTTCCCGGGGGCGTTCGAACCGGCCCTCATCTATTCCGACGAAGAGCCGCTCACCGGCCCCGACGCCGTCATGAGTCCGCCCGACATGCGCAACGTCTTCAGCGCGCACCGGGAGCGAGGCCGAGCGCATCCCTTCCGGGTGGTCGACGGCGGCGTGCTCGACAACATCCCGATCGACCGCGCGCTTCGTGCCGTGCGCAACATCCCCGCGAATGAGCACGTGAACCGGGCGCTGATCTATCTGGATCCATCGCCGAAGGAGACCTCGCACTGGCTCATCCGCGCGACCGAGTACAACGGGCCGGCACCCGAGCTGACTCCGGACTCGGCGACGGCACGCAATGACCCGCTCTCACGATTCCTGTCGCCGATCCTCACCGCCGTGCGCAAGCGGGCCGGGTCTGAGTCGAGTGAAGACGAGATCGACGCGGTCGATGCCGCGCGCGCCGCGGCGCTCGTCGTCAAGGGGCGCGACGAGATGCTCGCCGTGCGACTGGACGGAGGACCGGTCGCGGCAGACGGTCCGGCCGCGCTGGCGCATGTCGCGGCATTCGCGCGGCTGCGATCCACGACCGACGCGGCGTTCCTGCGCTCGGTCTTCACTCGCCCCGGCGAGTGGACGCTCGGTACGAATCTCGTCGATCGTCCGGCCCGACGGGCGCTCGATCGCATCAGCATCGGCCGATTCGAGAAGGCACTTCGCGCGGTGCTCGACGACTTGAGTCGTGGCACGCTCCCCGACGGCGTGCCGATCGATGCGATCCCGGCCGGCTCCCAGACACTCGTCGACGCCTCGTACTGCGCACTCACCTGGATCCGCGCCCTCGAAGACCAGAGCTTCCGCACCGTCTCGCTGCACGCCTTCGACGCCGCGGTCACCGATGAACCCGCGACCCGGTCGCGATCGCGCGCCGCGATCCGCGAGTGCCTCTACGCCGTGATGACCGAGGCCCGCGATCTCCGCGACTCGGCCGTCGAACGCACACTCGATGCCGTCGACGGCATCCCACAGGTCGAGGGCACGCTCTCCGACGTCCGTGCGCGCCGGCTCGTGCTGACGTGGCTCACGGCCAACGCCGCGACCCCCGAGCGGCGCCGGGAGCTCTGGGCGGAACTCGATCGCATCGTGCGCTGGCTGCAGGACGCGAGCGCCGTGCTCGAACGGTTCCCCAAGCAATCGGGATGGCTGGAGTCCCCTTGGCACCGCCTGCCCGCTTCGTCCGTGGACCTGCCGGCGAGAGATCTTCCGCTCATCTTCGCGGGCAGCGGCATGCCGACCGCGATGTCGACGGTGCGATTCCATCGCATCGGTTCCGACACGCAGCCGGCCTCGCCGCGTCGCTATCGAACCCTGTTCGACGCGCAGCTGCTCGAGGGGTATCGGGCGACGCTGGCCAAACCGATCGACCAACTCGACCGCGAGACCGTGATGAAGCTGCTCGACGACGACGCCGAACTGCGTTCCTCCTCGAAGCTGGCCGGACTCCGCATCGCGAACTTCGCCGGCTTCCTCAGTGCTGCGTGGCGTCGCAACGACTGGTGGTGGGGGCGCCTCGATGCATCGGCCGGCATGCTCGAGTTGCTCGGCAGCATGGAGCGGGCTCCGGATGTCGCGGACAACGAGCTGCCCGTTGCGATCGAAGCCGAGGCCGAGCTGCACACCGTGCACGACGCCCTCCTCCTCGAACTGAACGCCGACGATGCCCGACCGTACGAGCACGCCATCGAATCGGCCGACGCCGACGCCGTGCGCGCGGAGCTCGTGCGCGGCACGCAGGACCTCGAGTCGTTGCATTCCGGGTATCGCGTGGCGCTCGCCTCGCGAGTGGTGCGTTCCGCCTCGGTCGCGCTCGTGCGCGGCACCGGCACGCTGTCGCCGATACGGGCGCTGCAGTGGATCATCCGCCCTCTGCTCGTGCTCGTTCCCGCGGTGCTCTCGCCGCCGCGACTCATCCTCGCCATCGTGATCGTCGCCTGCGGCATCCTCCTCGCCTGGCCAGAGCTCGAGGATCCGGCGCCGCTCGCCTGGCCGTCGACCTCGAGGTGGGTGATGTTCGCCATCGTCGCCGTGTTCGCGGCGTTCCGGTTGACGAGCGCCGCCGCATCGTGGCGGCGTCACTGGCTCGTCGTCGCCAATCACACGGAGCAGTCGAGCCGGGCGCGCCGGGTGATCGCCGCAGCCGAGCGACGGGCGACCATCCTGCGTGCGACGCTCATCGGCATCACGATCGTGCTCTTCATCGTGTTCGCCGCCGCGTGCCTCGTCTACGGCCTCTGGGGCGTTCCCTTCTGGTTGTCACTCATCGCGGTGCTCGCCGCAACCGAGGTGACGAGCCGCGCGTTGCAGACCGTGCGGGCCGCCCGGCGATCCCGACCCGGCCGATGGATCGCGCTCGCCGTGCTGGCGGCAGCGTCGTTCGCGGTCACGGCAGTGCTGCCCGCGAGCCTCGATGCGCTCACAGCGGGAATGCCGGAGCCCTGGAACCATGTCGTCTGGCGTTCGATCGCCGCTGCGATCGTTGCCGCTGCCCTCACCCTGACGCTGCTCGCGCAGGCGCTGCGGGTGCGCCAGTTGCTCGCGGTGACCGCGACCACCGTCGTGACGACTGCGGTGGCCGTCATCATCACGACGCTGGCTCTCAGCCGATCTACGATCGAGACGCAGACCTGGGTCGGGTTCGTCGTCTGCGCATGGGTGGCCGGCACGACGATCTGGTGGGCTCCGTGGTTTCGCGGGTGGGACACCGGCCCGGCCGGGATGCCGAAGGACTCGGTGCACGATCTGGAGCCCGGCTCGCTCGTTTCAGCCGACGACTGACGACCACGCATCCGGCCCCTGCTGTTCACTTCCAGCCGGTAGAACGATCGCGTGGATGACGCGTGGATCAGCGGGCTCGCCGCCTCACCCTGGCTCATTCCGCTGCTCTTCGGGCTCGTCGTCGGCGACGCCTTCGTCGTGGTGCTCCCGAGCGAGACCGCTGTGGTCGCACTCGGCGCACTGTCGGCGACGACCGGATCGCCGCCGCTCGGCGCGATCATCCCCGTCGCCGCGCTCGGCGCCGTCGTCGGCGACGGCCTCTGCTACCTGATCGGGCGCAGGGTCGGTCTCGACCGGTGGCGTTGGCAACGCGAGGGTCGCATCGGTGCCGCTCTCTCCCGAATGCGTGACACCGTGCACCGGCGCACGGCGGTGCTCGTCTTCACGGCACGCTACGTGCCGTTCGCCCGCATCGCGGTGAATCTCGCCGCGGGTGCTGGGCGCGTGCCGCTCCGCCGGTACCTCCCGCTCTCGGCCGCGGCCGGATTGGCGTGGGCCTGCTACAACGTGGCGATCGGCGCGATCGTCGGCAACCTGTTGCGCGATTCGCCGCTCCTCGCCGCGGCCATCTCCGTTCCGGTCGCCATCGTGATCGGTCTCGTGGTCGACCGGACGATCGGCCGACTCGATGCGCGGCGGAGCGGTGTCGCACCGGCACCGGCCGACGAGGAGATCACTCCCCCGCGAGACCCCCGATGAGATGGCCGAACGGACGGTCGAGGGCGAACGGGTCACGCACCGTCGTGGAACGATCGCTCGCCGCGACGAGCGCGGCGAGCTCACCCGCGGCCCGCTCGATGCGGGCCGGCAGCGTCTTCACGCTGTCCGCGGACCCGCCCCAGTCCCCCGTCGCCGCGAACACGCCCGTGGGGGCGACGATCGCGTGCAGATAGGTGAACATCGGGCGCAGGGCGTAGTCGAGCGCAAGCGAATGGCGCGGCGTACCGGCGGTGGCGCCGATCACGACGGGGAGGTCGGCGAGCGCGGCGCTGTCGACCACGTCGAAGAACGACTTGAAGAGGCCGGAGTAGCTCGTCGTGAAGATCGGCGTGACCGCGATGAGGCCGTCTGCGCCGGTCACGGCCTCGATGACCGCCTCGAGCTTCGGGCTCGGGAAGCCCGTCAGCATGTGATTCATGATGTCGGTCGCGACGTCCCGGAGCTCGAAGGTCTCGACGGTCGTGTCGATGCCCTGCCCGGTGAGCTTGACGACGGTGGCCTCGGTGAGCTTGTCGGCGAGCATGCGCGTCGACGACGGCTGGCTGAGGCCTGCCGAGACGACGGCGAGGGTACGTGTGGTCATCGTCAGGCTCCCTTCACGGCCGCGGCGCTGAACGCTGCGCCCTTCGGGGTCTCGATACGCTCGCTGGAGCTCGCTACTCGACCAGCGGTGGAGTTGCGCGCGGCGACGAGCGACGCGTGCGTCGGGGCATCCGGAACCGTGTCAGGGCGGTTCTTCGCGAACTCGCGGCGCAGCACCGGCACGACCTCTGAGCCCAGCAGGTCGAGCTGCTCGAGCACGGTCTTCAGCGGCAGGCCGGCGTGGTCCATCAGGAAGAGCTGGCGCTGGTAGTCGCCGACGTAGTCGCGGAAGCCGAGGGTCTTGTCGATGACCTCCTGCGGGCTGCCGACCGTGAGCGGCGTCTGCGAGGTGAACTCCTCGAGGCTCGGGCCGTGTCCGTACACCGGTGCGTTGTCGAAGTACGGGCGGAACTCGCGCACGGCGTCTTGCGAGTTCTTGCGCATGAAGACCTGGCCGCCGAGTCCGACGATCGCCTGCTCGGCGGTGCCGTGCTCGTAGTGCTCGAAGCGCTGGCGATAGAGCGCCACCATGCGCTGCGTGTGCGACGCGGGCCAGAAGATATGGTTCGCGAAGAATCCGTCGCCGTAGTAGGCGGCCTGCTCGGCGATCTCGGGGCTGCGGATCGAGCCGTGCCAGACGAACGGCGGCACGTCGTCGAGCGGCCTCGGGGTCGACTGGAAGCCCTGGAGCGGCGTGCGGAACTGGCCGTCCCAGTCGACGGAGTCTTCACGCCACAGTCGGTGCAGGAGGGCGTAGTTCTCGAGGGCGAGGTTGATGCCCTGGCGGATGTCCTTGCCGAACCACGGGTAGACCGGCCCGGTGTTGCCGCGACCGAGCATGAGGTCGACGCGGCCGTCGGCCATGTGCTGGAGCATCGCGAAGTCCTCGGCGATCTTGACGGGGTCGTTCGTCGTGATGAGTGTCGTCGAGGTCGTCAGCTGCAACGTGGAGGTCTTCGCCGCGATGTACGCGAGCGTCGTCGTGGGCGAGGAGGAGAAGAAGGGCGGGTTGTGGTGCTCACCGAGCGCGAAGACGTCGAGGCCCACCTCTTCGGCGTGCTGGGCGATCTTCACGACGTCGGTGATGCGCTCGTGCTCGCTCGGCGTGCGTCCCGTCGTGGGGTCCTGCGTGATGTCGCTGACGGTGAAGATTCCGAACTGCATGTTGCCCTCCTGGGCTCGTCTTCGCGAGGTATCCGTAATGCATACTTTTGCATACACTTCGATTAACGGATGCCCCTCGCCCACTATTCCCGATCGATCAGCGCCGCGCACGTCGAAGGCGGGGGTGCCGACTCGGCACCCCCGCCCTCGATCGCCAGCCTCAGTCGATGGGGCTGTGCTCGTGACCGCCGCCACCGCCGACCGTGCCCTGCGGGCCGGCCGGTTCGGGAAGGAACTTGAAGGGCAGCTTCTTGCCCTTCACCCCGTTGACGTCTTCGGTGGAGTACGCGTACGTGAGCACCGCTGTCGCGATCGCACCCGTGTTCACGAGCAGCGCCGTTCGGTCGACGTTCTCGATCGTGTCGCAGGCGATGTGGTAGCACTGGTCGAGCTGCTCGCCCGCGGTGCCGCCCCAGATCGCCGCCTGCTGCTCGGTCTTCACGACCTCGGCACCGGTGAACAGGCCGCCCGCCGGAATGCCGTTGAGGATGAACGCCTCGTAGTCGCTGCGACCCGAGAACTCCGCATCGTCGTACGGGATCCGCAGGAGCGTGAAGTAGCTCTCGAAGAGGTCCTCGATCGCGATCGATCCTTCAGGTACCGGCACGGGCGCCTCGTACCCCGACTCGTCACTGTCGTACACCATGTACATGTAGTTCGGCGATGCGATCATGTCGAAGTTGAGGTAGAGCGCGATCTCGTCTTTCTCCGCCTGCGGGAGTCCATCGACGTAGGCCGCGGATCCCAGCAGTCCAGACTCCTCTGCTCCCCACCAAGCGAACCGCAGCGTGTTCTGCGGCTTCAGCTTGCCGAGATGCTCGGCGAGCTCGAGAAGTGCCGCTGAGCCGCTGCCGTTGTCGTTGATGCCCGGACCTGCCTGCACCGAGTCGAGGTGCGCGCCGGCCATGACGACGTTCTGGTCGTTCTTGCCGGGCAGCTCTGCGATCACGTTGACCTGAGGCCGCTCCTCCGGATCCGGCACGAAGGCCTTCGCCGTCGATCCCGGTTGCGCGAGCGCGAGGCCGTCGGCGGTGCTCGCACCGACGACGGGGATGTCGAGCGGATCGGGGTTCTCTCCGATGAGCGTGCCGGTCACGAGTCCCGACCGCTCGGGCGTGTTGCCCTGGTTGAAGATGATCACCGCTTCGGCGCCGGCGTCTTGGGCGTTCTTCGCCTTGACACCGAACTCGCAGGTGCCGCGCTGGACGAGCGCGATATCGTTCGCGCCCGAGAAGTCGAGACCGGTGAAGTCTTCCGCCTCGCAGCCGCTCGTCACTGGATCGAAAGGTGCGGTGAGCACGACGTCGACCGGAATGACGGTGCCTTCGACGGTTCCCGACCCGGTGCCCGAGAACGACTCCGTCTCGTACGTCGCGGCGACCGGCGCCAATTGTTCGAGCGCGGACGGCCCCGTGAACGTGAACGGGAACTCCTCCAGCGTGACCTGCCAGCCCGCGTCCTCGAGCGTCTCGGCGACGTACTCGACGCTCTGGTCGTACCCCGGAAGTCCGGCGGCGCGGTTGCCTCCGTTGTCGTCGGCGATCGCCTGGAGCTCCTCGAGATGAGCCATGATGCCGTTCGGCTTCACGCACTCGAGCAGCTTGGCTGCCGTGTTGTTGTTTCGGTTCTCGCACTTCGCGGATTGACCGGCGACGGCGGCCCCCGCGGGAATCAGTGCGAACGTGAACGCCGCGGCGGTCGCGATCGCGATCACGCGGGCCTTTCTGGAACGTGGGGTGGTTGGGCGCATCGTTTTCCCCTCCTTACCGGGTGTCTCCGTTGGCACCCGTTCGGGGGGCAGCCTAGGCGCTGGTCGCGACTGCCCGACAGCCCCCATCGGCAAACTCGTCCAAGCACGCAGGAATCCTGCGCCACGACGCGACGCGATGGCTAGACTCGCCGTGATGGGCACGATTTCGGTCATCATCCCAAGCCTGAACGACGCGGGCTTCCTCGCCGCCTGCCTCGAAGCGCTCGACCAGCAGACGCGGCCCGCCGACGAGGTCATCGTGGTCGACAACGGGTCGACGGATGCCACGGCCGACGTCGCTCGAGCGGCCGGCGCGCGTGTCGTCACCGAGCCGCTGCGCGGCATCTGGCCGGCGACGGCCGCAGGCTTCGACGCGGCATCCGGCGAACTGCTCGCTCGCCTCGATGCCGATTCGGTGCCCGCGCCGGACTGGCTGGCCGAGGTGGAACGCCGCATGACCCGGCCCGATCGCCCGACCGTCGTGACGAACGGCGGCACGTTCTACGGCGGCAACGCCGTCGTGCGCTGGATCGCCCGAAACATCTATATCGGCGGTTACTTCACCGTGATCGGTCCTCTGCTCGGCCACCCGCCGATCTTCGGTTCGAACTACGCGATGCGCGCCGACGCCTGGGGCGAGCTCCGAAGCATCGTGCACCGCGACCGTGCCGACGTGCACGACGATCTCGACCTCGCCTGGTCGATGAGGCCCGGCATGACGGTCGTGCGCGACCGCCGGCTCGTGGTCGGTGTCTCCGCACGGCCGTTCGACAGCTTCGGCGGTCTCGCCCGTCGCGTTCGGATGGCCTTCCATACGATGTCGATCGAATCACGGGAATGGCCGCCGCTGACGCGCCGCGCTGAACGGCGGCGTGCGCCCGCCTGGGTGTGGGAGTCCGAGGGTACTGAGCCACTGAACCTCGACGTGGTCGAGCACGACGATGACAGTGAGGAGCCGCTGCCGGCGTGAGTCACCTCGCGGCCCTGTCGAACGACACCAGCGCTGCCGCCGCGCGGCCCCGCCGCCGTGGAGCTACGGTGTGGCGTCGGTCGCGGCGAAGAGGCCGAGCATGTCGCGCACGAGCTGGTGCGGCGCGGTCTCGCATGGACTGTGGCCTGTGGGGTACACCGCGAGACGGGCGCCGATCTCGCGGGCGAATCGCTCGTGCGATGCGCGTGGCCAGAGGTCGTGCTCGCCGACGGCGACGAGCTTGGGTACGGGCGCCGCAGCGAGGCTCGCCCGCACATCGGGCGTCTGCATCATGAGCGCGATGATGTCGACGACGCTCTCTCGCCGAGTCAGCGCGAACCGTTCGCGCACGAACGCGAGCCGCCGTGGCGGCACCCGGTTGAGGTTGTTTCGGATGCCCCACAACATGAGCGTTGCACCCTGCCGCGGCGACGTGAAGCCGCTGATCTGTCCGATGCGCTTGACGCCGCGGAACGCCTGACCCGACTCCGGCGGCGCGCTCAGCAACGTGAGACTCGCGAAGCGGTCGGGTCGTTCGAGCAGGGCGAGCTCTGCGAGCGTTCCGGCGAAGCTGTAGCCGAGCACGTGGGCGCTGCCCGCTCCGTCGTCGAGCACCGCGAGCAGGTCGTCGAGGAAGAGCCGTTGGTCGTAGCGGACGCGCGGTGGATCGAGGTTCCACGGACCCGCGCGCCACGATTCGTACTGCCCGGCGAGGTCGAACGCCTCGACTCGGTAGCCCGCCGCCGCGAGGATCGGCATCATCAGCACGAAGTCTTCCTTCGAGCCCGTCGCCCCGGGCACGAGCACGACCCGCGGCGCAGACGCCGGCCCGAGCGCGACCCGTGCCAATGCCCCGCTCGGCGCATTGAAAATCGAGTGCTCCGCAGCGGCCGGGAATGCGCGCCAATCGATATCGGGGATCGCCTCATCGAGCAGGCCGGCTTCGTCGAGCGCGAGTCTCGGCTCCGACGGACCGTCGGGCACCGGCACGCACCGACGGAACGAACCGCGCGCGCCTCCGAATGCGACCACGACTTCACGATACCGGCGACGTCCGATCCTGCGCACGCAACCCGCTCGAGAGGCCCGCTTCAGCTCATGCGGCGCCGACGGCGTCTCGCGGTCGGATGCAGATGTCGCGCACAGGCCGCGCAGAGCGAACACCGAGCGCAGGCACAGCGAGCGCGTTTAGGCTGGACCCATGGCAACCGTTGCACTCACCCTCGACAACTTCGAGAAGACGATCCTCGAGGGCGGCACCGTCTTCGTCGACTTCTGGGCGGGCTGGTGCGGCCCCTGCCTGCAGTTCGCGCCGCACTATGACGCAGCATCCGAGTCGAACCCCGACTTCACCTTCGCGAAGGTCGACACCGAAGACCAGCAGCAGTTGGCCGCGGCGATGAACATCACGTCGATCCCGACGATCATGGCGTTCAAAGACGGCATCGGCGTGTTCGCGCAAGCGGGTGCACTGCCCCGGCCGATGCTCGACGAACTCGTCTCACAGGTGCGGGCGCTCGACATGGAGCAGGTGCGCGCCGACCTCGCCAAGCAGGAGGCCGAGGAGGCCTCGGCCTGAACAGCTCGGCTGGGCTCAGTCCGGCTGCTCAGTCGGTCGGGGCATCCCCGAGGTGCTCGAGCCCGCTGAGGTCGAGTTCGACCTTGTAGGGGCGCGAGTCCCCGGTCACGAGTGCCGGAACGCGCACGTACCGACCGCGCATCCGCAGGTCGTCGAGCACGTCTCGCCACCGCTCGTCGGCTGCCCCATCGAGGAACCCGGCGTGGCGGGGCCGGTCGTCCCCGACGAGTTGCACCCCGATGCGGTACCGGCGAGAGAGCCAGCGGCTCGCGCGCGGCACGAGCACGGCGTGCTGCTCCGGACCGCCGTGCAGGCGCGCCAACTCGATCGCCGGCTGATGGCGATGCGTGTCGGCGACCGGTGAGACGGCACGCACCTCACGCTCCACCCGCGGCGCGTCGACGAGCTCGATACCGTCGAGGGTCGTGAGGTCTCCCCACTGGTCGGGGTTCGTCCGCCTGGACCCGCGCACGAGGCCGGCGACCAGCCACGCGACCGCTGCCACGATCAGCAGCACGAAGGGCCAGAACAGCCACGGCGCGGCATCCGGTCGCACGATGCCGGTTGCGAGGAGCAGCACGAGCACGACGAGATACGGGAGCGGTTCCCAAGCGAGCAACGGCTTCGAACGGGGCGCAGGCATGAGAATCAGGCTATCGCGCCGGATGCCGCGGTGCCCGCCCTCAACGAAGCGAGCAACGGCTTCGAACGGGGCGCAGGCATGAGAATCAGGCTATCGCGACGGATGCAGCGGTGCCCGCCCTCAACGAAGCGAGCAACGGCTTCGAACGGGGCGCAGGCATGAGAATCAGGCTATCGCGCCGGATGCCGCGGCGTCCGCGCCTGCGCCAGCGCCCACGGATGCCCCGGTGCCGCGTTCAGCGCAGGCTCGGCATGAGCTGCGCCACGTCGTCGAGCACCGACTCGTCGCCGGCGTAGAGGCCGTGCTCCCGCGGCCAGTGTGCCACGACGTCGGTGAATCCGAGTTCGGCCGCCCGCCTCACGGCGTCTTCGAAGGCGGCGACGCTCGACAGGCTGTACAGCGACTCCGAGTCGAGTGAGAGAGTGCGGTCGAGGCTCGAGACCTCTCGCCCCGCGTTCGCGCAGGCTTCATCGAGACGTGAACTCAGCTCGGCCAGGCGCCGCCACCAGGCCTCGGTGTCGTCGACCGAGCCGCCGGTCGTCACCCAGCCGTCGCCGAGCCGCGCCGCGAACTCCAGACTTTTCGGGCCCTCGGCAGCAACGTGCAGCGGCATGCGCGGATGCTGCGCCGGCTCGCCGACCATACGGGCGCCCGAAGCCGTGAACCACTCGCCCTCGAAGGAAATGCCGCCCGACCCCGGCCGCTCGAAGCGCAGCAGCACGTCGAGCGCTTCGGTGAACTCGACGAACCGCTCGAAGCGCTGCCGCGGCGTGTACTCGGGCCTGCCCAGCACATACGCATCGAATCCGGTGCCGCCCGAGCCGACGCCGAGCAGCAGCCGGCCGCCCGAGATCTGGTCGAGCGTGGCGACATCCTTCGCGAACGGCACCGGGTGCCGGAAGTTCGGGCTCGCCACGAAGGTGCCGAGCCGAATGCGCTCGGTCACCATCGCCGCCGCGGTGAGCGTCGGCACGGTCGCGTGCCAGGGCTCCCCCGCGAGGCCTCGCCACGAGAGGTGGTCGTAGGTCCAGGCGTGATCGAAGCCGAGCTCCTCAGCGCCGCGCCAGTAGCGGGCGGCCTCGGGCCAGTCGTGCTGCGGAAGGATGACGATGCCGAAACGCATGACCCGAGTCTAGGCAACGCCGCGGCGCCGGCCAGGCCTCAGCCCGCGATCGGGCCCACCGCGGCGTCGAGCGCCTGCCGCAAGTCGTCGATCAGGTCGTCGGCATCCTCGAGTCCGATCGAGAAGCGCAAGTGTCCGAAGCGCTTGAAGCCGTCGGGGTAGAAAGCCACCCGCGGCCCGGTCGTTCCCACGTGCACGATGAGCGATTCGTCGTGTCCGAGCGAGACCGCGGAGGTCACGATCTTCAGCGCCGCGACGAACGCGTTCTGCACCTCGGGGCCTCCGTCGACGGCGAACGACATCACGCCGCCGAACGCCCCGCCGAACTGCGCGGTCGCGAGTTCGTGCTGCGGATGCCCCGACAGCCCCGGGTACGCGACGAACGCGATACGCGGGTCGGCGTCGAGCGCCTCCGCCACGCGCAGGGCGGTCGTGAACGTCTGGCGCAGGCGCAGCGGAAGCGTCACGGATCCGCGCATGATGAGCCACGCGTTGAACGGGCTGATGACCCCGCCGACGTCGACCATCGCATCGGCCTTCAGCTCGGCCACGAGGTCGCGGCGACCGATGACGGCCCCGCCCATCGCATCGCCGTGCCCGTTGATGTACTTCGTGAGCGAATGCACCGAGAGGTCGGCGCCGTGGTCGAGCGGGCGGAAGAACGGTGGCGGGGTGAATGTCGAGTCGACACTGAGCAGGGCATCGGCCTCGTGCGCGAGAGCCGCGACGCCCGCGACATCCGTCACCTTCGTCGTCGGGTTCGCGATCGCTTCGACGTGCACGAGCCGGGTGTTCGGTCGCACGGCCGCGCGCACCGCTGAGAGGTCGCTCGTATCGACGAAATCGGCGTGGATGCCGTACTTGTCGGGCAGCAGCTCGGTGAACAGCCGGAAGGTCGCCTCGTACGAGACATCCGACACGATGACGTGGTCGCCCGACTTCAGGAACGTGAAGAACACGGCATGCAGCGCCGCGACGCCGCTCGCGAGCACGACCGCGTCGTCACCGTGCTCGAGGATCGCGAGTTTGCGCTGCAGTCCGATCTGGTTCGCGCCCGAGTTGCGCGTGTAGAGCGGCGCCTCGGTGCCCGACCAGCTCATCGTCGACGGATCGTCGGGCAAGGCGTAGGAGTTCGCCATCACGATCGGGGTGCGGATGGCCCCCGAACCGCCGTCGACGGCATTGCCGGCGTGCACCGCCTGGGTCGAGTCGGCGAGATGGGTCCAGTCCGCGCGTGTCATAGCTCGACGCTACGCCTGCCGAACCGAGTGTTACGGCGCCCGGCGCCGCCCGGCGCCGCCTCGCGCCCGCCCGGCGCCGCCTCGCGAGTCGGACTCGCGTCGGCTATGCCCGGCCCGTGTCGGCGGGAACCGGCACGAGGTCGATATCGAGAGCGATCGCAGCGGCATCGCGCGGCCGCTCGAACCGCACGAGCACGATGCCGCCGAGGATGAGCAGTCCGCCGAGCCCCTGCAGCGGGCCGACCGCTTCGCCGAGCACGAACCACGCGACGATCGCGGCGAAGATCACCTCGGAGAGGCCGAGGAACGACGAGAGCCGGGTGCCGAGCAGCCGGATCGCGCTGATGCCGGCGACGTAGGCGAATGCGGTCGAGACGACGCCGACCGTGAGCACCGGCGCCCACCACGGCGCGATCGCGCCGAGGTACGGCACGTCGACGAAGGTCGCCGTGTACGGCACGATGCCGATCGCCCCGACCGCGCCGAGCACGATGGCACCGACCACGAAGCCGCTCGCGGCGAGGGCGATCGGCGGCACCGAGGCATCCGCTCGCTCGCCCAGCACGTAGTAGACGCAGACGCCGACCATCGCGAGGCCCGCGAGCAGCAGGCCGACGACGTCGAGCCCGCCGCCGCCCGGCCCGACGACGAGCACGAGGCCGGCGATCGCGAGCACCGACCCTGCGATCACGACGAGCTGCGGCGCACGGCGCTGCCGCGCCCAGGCGAAGAGCACGAGCGCGACGGGCGCGAGGTACTCGATGAGCAGGGCCGTGCTCACGGGAATGAGCGCGATCGACGCGTAGAAGGCCACCTGGGTGCCGACGACGGCGATGAGCGAGTATGCGAGCACCGTCCAGCGGGCGCGCCACAGTGGCCGGAGGTCGAAGCGCAGGGCGATGAGGCCCGGAACGATGAGCACGAGCGCGGCGACGCTGATGCGCGCGAAGACCGCCGCGCCGGGCGACCAACCCGACTCGAGGAGCGGTTTCACCACCGCGCCGCCCGCGCCGAATGCGAGGCCGGCACCGAGGCCGAGAACGATGCCGAGCACACCCCGCGAACCGCGCATCATCGTCTCCTTCGCGTTCGGGCATTGCGGCGCCGTCATGACCGAACGACGTTATGCTCGTGACTGTAGTACACACGGAAGTCAGGAGTCAAATGATTTTCACCGATGACACGACGGCCTCGCTCAACTTCGTCGCGGCGCTCGCCGACACGGTGCCCGAGGCATCCGAATCGGGCACCGACGAGCTCTCGACCCCACAAGAATTGGCCGCGATCCTCGACACCTGGTGGTACACGGGGCGACGCGACGGCGACACCGCCGAGGTCGCCGACGTCGCGGCGGCTCGCGACCGCCTGCGCGCGCTCTGGAGGCTCGACCGAGACGACGCGGTGACCGAGGTGAACGCGATCCTCGCGGAGGCGAACGCCCTGCCCCGACTCGTTCGGCACGACGACCTCGGCTGGCACATCCATGCGACGTCGCAAGACGCGCCGCTGACCGAACGCATCCTCGTCGAGGCCGCGATGGCGTTCGTCGACGTCATCCGTGCCGACGAGACGAACCGCCTGCGCGGCTGCGACGCCGACGACTGCGCCGGGGTCTTCGTCGACCTGTCGAAGAACGCGTCGCGACGCTTCTGCAGCACCCGGTGCGGCAATCGCATGGCGGCGCGGGCGCACCGCGCGCGCGTCGGCGAGTAGCCGCGACACGCGAAACGGGCCGCCACCCGGAGGTGACGACCCGTTCGAAGAAGTTCGCGGTATCAGCGAGAGCCGCAGAGACTACTCTGCTTAGCGGCGCAGACCTTAGCGGCGCAGCTCCTTAGCGGCGCAGACCGAGACGCTCGATGAGCTTGCGGTAGCGGTTGATGTCCACATCGGCGAGGTAGCCGAGCAGACGACGACGCTGACCGACGAGGAGGAGCAGGCCACGACGCGAGTGGTGGTCGTGCTTGTGCTCCTTCAGGTGCTCGGTGAGGTCTTTGATTCGCTTCGTGAGGAGCGCGATCTGAACCTCGGGGGATCCAGTGTCACCGGGGTGCGTCGCGTACTCTTCGATGATCGCCTTCTTGACATCAGCTTCAAGTGCCATAGATGGGATCCCCTCTCTCTTCGTTGCGCGCTGCCCGTGGCCGAATGCCTGGGCTCTCTTTGTGCGCGGCCGTCATGACGGCAACCTCAATACTCTACCAGAGCGGATGCCTCGTGGCCGCCCTGTGCGCATCGCCGCCCTCGTCCGAACTCTGATCCGAGCGCACGCATCGAGGTCAGCCGATCGCGATGACCGCTTTGCCGAGAACTTCCCCGGCGCGGAGCCGCTCGAGTTGACGCGGTACCTGTTCGAGCGGGTGCGGGCCGTCGAGGATCGCCCGCAGCTCGCCGGCGACGGCCAGCGCGGCGAGTTCGGGCAAGTCGCGGTTCGGGACCGCAGCAAGCAACCCGACATGGCCGGCGGCGGCATTCCGGCTGCCGCGCACGCTCGCGATGAGCACCTGCATGATGCGGCGAGGACTCCCGCCGATGGCGACGGCACGCCCGCCGTCGGCGAGCAGCTCGCGCGACCGCGAGGGCGGCAATGCGCCCACCACGTCGAGCACGAGATCGTAGGGCTCGGGTGACGTCGCCGCGCCCTCGATGCCCGCTCCGTCGATACCCGTACCGACGACGTCCGCACCGAGTTCGACGAGCGCGGCGAGCTTCCACGCCGCGCGCTCGACCGCCGTCACATGCGCCCCAGCGCGCGCCGCGAGCTGGATCGCGAACGTGCCGACTCCCCCGCCGGCGCCGACGATGAGCACGCGTCGCCCGCCCAGCGCGCCGTTCTGAGCGATCGCATCTGCGCCGCCGAGCGCCTGCCATGCCATGCTCGCGGCCTGCGGAAGTGCGGCCGCGGTGAGATCGTCGAGTCCGGGCGGCCTCGAAACGAGGGCCTCCTCAGGCGCAACCACGAACTCGGCGAAGCCGCCCCAGCCCGACGCCGAGAGCTCGCCGAAGACGGCATCGCCCACCCGATGCCGGCTCGTGCCGGGGCCGACGGCGACGACCGCGCCCGAGACATCCGAGCCGATCACCCGATGCCTCGGACGGAACGGCGCCGCGAGGCGCACGAGCGTTGCGCCGATGGCGAGGTCGACATCCCAGGAGTTGAGCGACACCGCGGCAACCCGCACCGCGACCTCGCCGGCCGCCGGCACTGGCTCCGGGACATCGGCGAGCCGCATGACGCGCTCGGGCGGGCCGTACCGGTCGAGCACGATCGCACGCATCGGCACGGCGTCCCCTCCCCTCGCACAACGAGTGCTCCGAGGATAGCGAGACCCGACTCTGCGCGGCGGATGCTTGCGCCCGGGCGCGAGGTGCGCAAAGCTGCCCGCATGCGGATTCTCCCCGTCGTCATCGGCGCGATCGTCGCCGTCATGGGCGTGATCTTCATGTTCCAGGGGTTCGGTGTGATCGGCGGCAGCCAGATGACGGGCTCAACCCTGTGGGCCATCCTCGGGCCGATCATCGCGCTCCTCGGCATCGGCCTCATCGTCTACGGGGTGCGCGGCCGCCGCAAAAGCTGACCGCGCGCGCACCGACGCACGCCGGGTGCTTGGCAGAACGGATGCCCCGGGGCAGACTGGCCCCATGGGGTTCGTCATCAAACGGGTCTACGACGCGGCCGAGGCATCCGACGGCTATCGGGTGCTGGTCGATCGGCTCTGGCCGCGCGGGGTGAGCAAAGAGCGCGCCGAGCTCGACCTGTGGGACAAGGAGGTCGCTCCCTCCCCCGAGCTCCGCACCGAGTGGCACCACCACCGCGAACGGTTCGACGAGTTCGCCGAGCGCTACCGCGGCGAGCTCGACGAGAACGAGGCGGCGCAGGAGCTCATCGCCCTCGGCGGGGAACACGAGCGGGTGACCCTGCTCTTCGGGGCGCGCGACGAGGAGGTCAACCACGCGACCGTGCTGCTGGAGTGGCTCGCCGAGCACGGGGCATCCGTCGAGAGTGACGCATCCTGAAATTCGAGGATTGATCAGCGCTTTCCTGTCGATTCCGATGTCGGTGGGTGCTGGTTGAATGAAGACATGCCAGCCACCGCGATCGCACCGTCAGAGACGGCGTTGGCCTTCGAGCTCGCGGCGATCTCGGCGTTCGACGGCATGATCCGGCAGATCCAGGCCGACCAGTTCCGGCGCATCGGGCGCGCTCGTGAACTCGCTGCAGAGGTCGAGGGCGTGACCGCGGCGAGCAGCGCGTCGCAGCGCGACCTCGCCGAACGCTCGTTCGTCGCCGAGCTCGCGACGACGCTCGGTCAGCACGAGGCATCCGCGGCCCGACTGGTCGACGAGGCCGACCGGCTGACCGGCCCGCGTTGGGCGACCCTCGCTGCGCTCGAGCGCGGCGACCTCGGCCTGACGCAGGTGCGATCAGTACTCGAGCTCACCCGGGCACTGCCGCCTGAAGTCGCCGACGCGGTCGAACAGGTGGCCCTCGATGCTGCCACCGCTGCGGCGGCCGACGGCACGGTCTCGACGAACGCCGATGTGCGTCGACGCATGCGCAGGGCGGCCGAGCGCTTGCACCCCGAGGCGTTGGCCGCACGGCAGGTGCGTGCCGTCGACGAACGGCGGGTGTACGTCGACCCGGCGCCAGATGGCATGGCGTGGCTGAGCGTGCCCTCGAGGCCGAGCGCGCGCTCGCGATCAAGCACCGGCTCGACGCGCTTGCGGCGCGCGATGCATCCGGCGATGTTCGCACGACCCGCTCCTGCACCGCCGACGTGCGAACGACGGCACAGCGCGCCGCCGGCCTTGCGGCCGATCTCCTGCTCGGCGGCACGCTGGCCGACGACGAGCGCACCCGGTCCGGCGCAGCTGCGACCGGCGGCGTGCAGCCGCGCATCAACGTCACGGTGCCGGTGCTGACGCTGCTCGGGCTCTCCGACGAGCCGGCTGACCTCGAGGGCTACGGCCCCATCGACGCCGATACTGCTCGACGGCTCGCAGCGCACGCGCCCTCGATGCAACGCATCCTCGTGCACCCCGAGACCGGCGCGGTGCTCAGCTACGGCCGCGAACACTACCGGGCGCCCGCCGACCTCGACGGCTTCGTGCGTTCGCGTGACGGCGGCTGCCGGTTCCCGGGCTGCTCACGCCGCGCCGACCTCACCGACCTCGACCACACTCGTGCGTGGGCGCACGGCGGCAAGACCGAGGCGTCGAACCTCGCGGCGCTGTGTCGCCACCATCACCGCTTGAAGCATGAGAGCGAATGGCGTGTCGTGCACGAACCCGGCGGGGTCCTGCGCTGGACCTCGCCGGCCGGGCACCTCTTGCGCACGCAGCCCGAACGGCCGTTCATGTCGGTCGGGGCGGGCGAGGGGGTCGCACCGCCCGATCCACCGCCAGACCATCCTCGACCACCGGACGCCCCACCGCAGAAGAGCGCCGATCCGCACGAGAGCATCGATCCGCAGCCGAGCTGTGATGAGGAGTTCGCAGCACTGCTGCTTCGATACGAAACCGAAGCGCCGTTCTGATCGCGTGTCACCGACGTTCGCGTGTCGCGCTGCCCCCATACGGTCGCGCGCCGAGACCGAGCGAGCAGGAAGGTGGTCGGGCTCGCTCCGCAACGGCGCCGGAGCAAGATCACCAGGCTCACGGCGCTACCGCGAAAGCAGGAAGATCGCGGGCCACCCCGTGTGCGCGTAGACGATGACGGCGAACACCACGGCGTCGAAGAGCATGTGCACGACGAAGACGTACGTGAGCGACTTCGTGAGCTTGAACGTGTAGCCCTGGATCAACGCGAACGGGATGGTGAGCAGCGGCCCCCACGATTGGTAGCCGAGCTCCCACAGGAACGACACGAACACGATCGATTGCAGCAGGTTCGCCTGCCACGCCGGGAAGTGCCGGAGCAGCAGCACGAACACCGTGCAGACGAAGAACAGCTCGTCCCACGTGCCGACGGCGCCGACGCCGACGAACAGGCGTGCGATCGTGTCGGGCTCGGTCACCGTGGGCCAGTTCTGGTAGACGCCCGAGGTGATGAAGTAGAACGGCAGGATCAGCCAGCCGGCGAGCGTGGCGAAGATCAGGTACAGCCACTGGATGCGATTCCAGCGGTTGCCGGTTCGCCACGGGAATCGGATGACGCGTTCGCGGTACACGAATCGCGAGACGAGGTAGGGCACGAGCACGGCGAGCCCGAGCACGACCGCGAACCGCACCATGCCCTCATTGCTGAGGTCGGCCTTGAGCGAGACGGTCGAGATGATGACCTGTCCGACGGCGATGAGCGCCAGATCGGCGAGCAACCGCTCGGTGCGGCCCGAACGGTCGCAGAGCCACGCGGCGACGAGACCCGCTGCGAGCATCGCGTAGCCCGCGATCGGCACCATGAAGCCGAACAGCAGCACCGCCGCCCCGCACACGAGGAGGGCGGGCACCAAGGCGATCGGATGCGTTCGGACGGCTGCCTGAGCGCCGAGCGCCGGGCTGCGGGAGTCGGGCGTCTGGTCGTCGTCGGTACGCGGCATGCGTTGCCCGTTCTCAGTCGTCGTCGCCGAGGTCGCCGCGACGCGATGCCCGGGCCCAGCGGGAGAGGAACATGGCGCCCGCCTCGTCGTGGATGAGGTCGCCCGCGGTGAGCACCGGATACGGCGTGGCCGGAATGCCCTCGGCCGGGCGCACGTCGACGTGGCGCACGCGCTCGCCACGCTCGTGCAGCCAGTCGGCCATGCGGTAGTCGCCGCGCGAGTCGCCCATCGTGCGCCAGTGCTGCGGGCGGATGCCGCGTTCGGCGAGCAGCTCGATGGCCCGCGCAGCCCCGAGGTCCTTGCCGAGTCGCACCGACTCGACGTCGGTCGAGATGATCGTCGGGTCGATGCGCCAGTGCACGCGCCCTGCGGCATCCGGTCGCTCGTCGCCGTCCCGCACCGTGCCGAAGCCTCGATCAGCGAGCGCGGTGCCGACGTGCGCGTCGAAGCGCGGCTGGGCCGCGAGGTAGTCATCGGATGCCACGTGCACGTGCTGCTCGACCGAGACCATGGCGCGCTTGGTGTCATCGAAGAACGCGAACTCGTCGAAGTGCTCCTCGACGTAGGCGCGCATGTCGGCGGCGAAGTCGGCGGGCATCGCGAGGTCGAGGTCGACGAAGATCTCGCCGAGCCCGTCACCGTCGATCGCGGCCCAGACCGCGCCCTTCTCGCAGATCGCCCAGACGGGCGCTCCCGGCTCGAGCCCCGCGACCAGGAGCGGCGGCACGACCTGCTCGGCGATGAACGCGTCGGAGCGGCCCGTGTTGAAGATCACGGGGTTGCCGGCGTTCGCGAGTGCCGCGAGATCGCGAGCGATCGACGGGATCGCGATCGAGCGGGTCACGGGACTCGCGATGGGGCCGTCGACGTCGAGCAGGAGGCCGAGGAGCGGGGCGGAGGTCACACGTCCACCCTACGGGCGCGGCGTCTCGCCGGGGTCGGCCGTGTCGCCGCCGGGCAGGTGCGAGCGACTCAGGGCGCGGCGCCGGGCCGATGTCGTCGGCAGGTGCAAACATCGAGCCATGCAGCAGATCGTGCCTCCTTACCTGCTCGACCGAATCGCCCAGGCCGCCGGCCCGCGGTATCCGCTCGCGGCCGAGGCCGCGAGGCGCGCGCTGTTGCGCGAACCTCCGGTACGGCTCGGCATCGAGCCTCTGCCCGACCTTCCGAGCGCGCTGCCCGATGCGCCGTCGACGCCAGACCGTCGCATCTCCGACGCCGAAGGCCACGAGGTGCTGCCCGGTCGGCTCGTGCGCCGCGAGGGCGAGCGCGCCACCGGTGACGAGGCCGTCGATGACGCCTACGACGGGCTCGGCGATACGCACCGCATGTTCGACCGCGTCTTCGGGCGCGACTCGATCGACGGTGTCGGAATGCCCCTCGAGGCGACCGTGCACTTCGGCGACCGCTACGACAACGCCTTCTGGGACGGCGAGCGCATGGTGTTCGGCGACGGCGACGGCGAGATCTTCCGCGGATTCACCGATTCGCTGAGCGTGATCGGCCACGAGCTCGCCCACGGGGTCACCGAGCACACGGCGAAACTGCGTTATCAAGGGCAGTCGGGGGCACTCAACGAGCACGTCTCCGACGCGTTCGGCGCGCTCGTCGAGCAGTACGCGCTCGGTCAAGACGCCGAAGCCGCGAGCTGGTTGATCGGCGAGGGCATCTTCACCGACGAGGTGCAGGGGCGGGCGCTGCGGTCGATGCTCGAACCTGGCACGGCGTACGACGACGATGTGCTGGGGCGCGACCCGCAGCCGGCGCACATGCGGGACTTCATCGAGACGTCAGACGACAACGGCGGCGTGCACTTGAACTCGGGCATCCCGAACCGAGCGTTCGCGCTCGCTGCGCTCGAGCTCGGCGGCTTCGCCTGGGAGCACGTCGGGCGCATCTGGTACGACGCGCTCACCTCGGGCCGACTGCCCGTCGATGCCGACTTCGCCACGTTCGCGGCCGAGACGGTGCGGTCGGCACGTGATCGGTACGGGCGCGACAGCGCCGAAGAGCGTGCGGTCGCCGGCGGCTGGTCGGCCGTCGGCATCGAGGTGCCCCAGGGGTAGCCCGCACGAACGCGGGAGTACGATCGGCCCATGGACGTCATCGTGTCTCGCAGCGGTGGCCTCGCCGGGTTGAGGCTCACCTGGGAAGTCCGTGTCGACGAGCAGCCCGACCCCGACGAGTGGTACATCCTCATCGACGAGATCCCATGGGGCGACCCGCCCCCGCTGCCGCCCGAGCCCGACCGGTTCGTGTACCGTATCCGCTGCCCACCGCACGAGGCGACGCTCGCCGAGCGTCAGCTCACGGGGCCGTGGCGTCAGCTCGTCGACCGGGTGCAGGAGACGACGGATCCGCAGCGGCGCGGTCCGCGCGAATCGCCGCCACCACGCCCCACCCGATGAGGCCCTGGGCCGCGAGGTAGGTCGACATGACGACGAGGTCATGCGCGGCGAACCCGTACCCGGGCAGGAACCTCCCAATGGCGAGCACCGAATCCGAGACGACGAAGAACGCGCCGCCGAGGGCGATCCACTTCCCGTGCATCGACGCGCAGGTCGCCATCATGCCGATGGCCGCCGCGTACAGCACGATCGGCGCGGCGAGTATGCCGGCATGCGGCAGCAGCAGGCCGAGCATGACGATCATCCACACCCAGTACACGTACGACCAGACCGGCGGGTGACGACGGGCGCGGGGCATCCGCAGGAAGAGCACGATGTACACCACGTGTGCGAACAGGAACGAAGCAAGCCCGGCCACGAACCAGCCGTCACCCGGGAAGGAGAGCAGCACATCGCCGCCCCAGGAGAACGCGATGCCGGCCAGCAGCATCGGCACGGCGCCTCGAATCGGGCGCACGAGGAGCACCACCGCCAAGGCGAGCAACGGCATCAGCAGCGCCTTGGTCGCCGTCACACTCCACGCCGGGCCGAGGTACAGCAGCAGGAGGTGAGCCGCCGAGAACACCAGATACGGCACGAACGCGATGAGGGGCGATCGGAATCGGTTCACAAGTCGTTCTCTTTCGATGCGGCCACTGATCTTCGATGCGGGTCACTGATCTTCGATGCGGGCCACTGATCGGCCGCACGCCAGACTACCGAAGTGCAGCTTCCGGCGATCGACACCGTCTCCCTCACCCGTCCGATATCGAGCGCGGATCTCGCGGCGCAACGGAAGCGGGATCTCGCGGCGAGCCGGATGGCGCACCAAGGCTGCCGGGCCATCTCTTCGAGCAGCTCCGCGGAGAACCGCGCAATTCGCGGTTCTCGACGAGATCGGGCCGCATGGTCGAGATCGGCAACCTGCTCTACGTGCAGACGAGGGCCGGCACGTCGGTGAGGATCTCGATCGGACCCGGCGGTTCGACGACCACCTCTGCCGACCCCGCGTCGTATTGGAGGTACGTCGCCGTACGCCTCGACGCTCCGCTGCCGCACATGGTGCTCGAACCTCAGGGGCGAACGACGGAGGGACGCGCGTTCCCCGTCGACTTCGACGGAGATCAGCACCTCTCACTCGAGGGCGACTTCGACGGGCACTTCCGCCTGTTCGTGCCGAAGGAGTACGAGCGCGATGCGCTCGACATCTTCACCCCCGACCTCATGGCGGCGATGATCGACGAAGCTCCCGGAATGCACATCGAGATCGTCGACGACTGGGTGATCTTCAGCCGCAACGGCCGGGCCGACTTCGCGGCACCGTCGACGTGGGCGGCGATCGATCAGATCGCGAACCGCGCGGCATCCAGAATCGTCAAACGCGGTGGCCGCTCTCGCGACGAGCGCGTGGTCAGCGGAACGTCGACGGCCGGCAGGGACGCGGCGGCGCGCACCGTGGCCTCTGCCGGCCGTCGACTTGAAAGCTGAGCGGTCAGCTGACGCCGAGCAGGTCGATCACGAAGATGAGCGTCTTGCCCGAGAGCTGGTGGCCGCCGCCTGCCGGGCCATAGGCCTGCTGCGGGGGCACGGTGAGCTTGCGCCGGCCGCCGACCTTCATGCCCGGGATGCCCGCTTGCCAGCCGCTGATGAGCGAGCTGAGGGGGAAGTTGATCGACTGGCCACGACCCCACGAGGAGTCGAACTCCTCGCCGCTGTCGTACTCGACGCCGAGGTAGTGCACGTCGACCGTCGAGCCGGGCTGCGCCTCGGCGCCGTCGCCCACGACGATGTCTTCGATCACCAGGTCGACGG
The DNA here is from genome assembly GCF_059445405.1 of Agromyces sp. Y782. NCBI lineage: Bacteria > Bacillati > Actinomycetota > Actinomycetes > Micrococcales > Microbacteriaceae > Agromyces > Agromyces sp. Y782. The sequence continues at coordinate 115,564 of NZ_JCAIUG010000001.1, forward strand.
GAGCCGGACCCTCGGGGGCGTCGATCTCAGGCTTGCTGTTCGTATCGGTCATGCATCAACCCAAACAGGTTCGCGGCTTCGTCGCAATCGCGGACAACCGTCCACTCCCCTCTTGCGCTGACTGCGAACACGTTGCATTCTGGAATTCGAGGACTCGTCGCTTGGTAGAGATGTCGGCAATGCCACACCACAGGGCGGCGAGTTTCTTCGTGCGGGCGAGGTGGATTCGTGCGGGCGAGGTGGAGCAGTTGGAGCACGCCGGCTGGCGATCACTCCGAGGAGCCGGCTCCGCCCGGAGCTCGGACCCCGGGACCCCGGACCGCGACCCGCGACCCGCGACCTGAGACCCGTGAGCAGAGAGCCTCAGCTCACGAGGATGCGGCGCTCCTCGACGACGGCCGCGAGCAGCGCCCGCTCGTCGACCAGTGTGCGCTCGTTCGCGAGCCCGGTCGCGATGCGCTGCCGAGTGAAGGCCAGGTGCGTGGCATCCGTGATCAGCTGCTTCATCACACCGATGCGCGGCGGCGTCTGCGACTTCGCCCAGGCTTTCGCCTGGCGCCTGCCCGCGGGCGTTGCGAGCATCTCGACCTCGGCAGGGCTGAACCAGCCGGCGGCACCGTACTCGGCGAGCCGATGTCTGGTGACTCGCACCTCTTGCCTGCGAAGGAAGAACGTGAGCAGCACGGCGGCGATGAAGATCGGCACCTGCACCGTGAAGTAGAGCCCGATGGCGTCGTCGGCGAAGGCGAGCGAACCGTTCCACAGGGCGTGCAGAAGTACCGCGCCGAGGAGGCCGAGCAGGAACCAGCCGATCACGCCGGCTCCCCCGCCCCGACGCGCGCCGATGCCGATCGCAAGGCCGGTGCACACCGTGAAGAGCACGTGCGCGAACGGCGAGAAGAGCCCGCGCACGACGAATGTCGCACCGAGGGTCTGCGCACCACCCTCGGCGAGTGCGGCGCCGAAGTACAGCACGTTCTCGGTGAACGCGAAACCCGCCGCGACCGTGGCCGCATAGACGAGCCCGTCGACCGGTCCGTCGAAGTGCGAGCGCGAGAACGCGAAGATGAGGAGCACCCCGATGCCCTTGGCGAGCTCTTCGACGATGGGCGCCTGCACGACGGCCTGCAGCGCTTCGTCGCGCGCGCCACCCGGTTCGGCGAACGCGAGCGCGAGCTGCACCCCGAGGTCGACGAGCAGCGCGATCGCGACCGACACCGCGGCGCCCCACAGGAACGCGAACCAGAGCGCCCAACGCGGTTCGGGCTCCCAGCGGTCGACCCAGCGCACGGCGAGCAGCACGAGCGCGAGCGGCACGAGCGCGAGGAGCGAGCCGATGGCGAGCGTGGGCAGGCCGAATCCGATCGCGATGTAGGCGAGGACGAGCAGCCCGACGATGCCGCCGATGATGATGCCGACGATCGCGAAGACCAGTCCGCCGCTTCTCGCCTTCGGCGGTGCCGTCCAGATCGGCGGTGCGGGCGACGGGTTCTGGGCTGGGTCGGGGGCCACTGAGGTCACCCGGGCAGCCTATCGAGCGGGCGGCGCGGATGCCTCGAACATGACCCCGGGGTTCAGGATGCCGGTGGGGTCGAAGAGCGCCTTGATGCCGCGTTGCAGCTCGAACGAGTCGTCGCCGAGCTCGTCGGCCAGCCACCGCCGCTTCAGGATGCCGACGCCGTGTTCTCCGGTGAGCGTGCCCCCGAGCGCGACCGCCGTGCGGAACATGGCATCGGCAGCGGCCCACACGTGTTCGGGCACCTCATCGCCCGTGAACACGAAATTGGGATGCAGGTTGCCGTCGCCGGCGTGCGCGATCGTCGGGATCTCGATGCCGTACCGCGCGCCGATCTCCTCGATGGCGCGGAACATCTCGGGCAGCCGCGAACGCGGCACGGCGACGTCTTCGATAAGTACATTGCCGGATGCCGCGAGCGCGGGGTGCATGGCCCGGCGGATGCCGAGCAGGCGCTCGCCCGTCGCGGCATCCGTCGACAGGGTCGCCCGCCCGCCCGACGAGACGAACACGCGGGCGATCGCAGCGGCCTCGTCGGCGGCGCCTCCGCCGTCGCTCTGTGCGAGCAGGAATGTCTCGGCCGGGGCCATCGATTCGAGCGGCGTACCCGCGAGCCCGGCCGGGCCGATGAAGGCGGCGACGCGGGCGAGACCAGCGGCATCGATGAGTTCGAGCACGGCCGGTTGCAGGCGAGCTGCGCTGACGGCAGCGGATGCCGCGGCGGCCGTTTCGATGTCGGGGAATACGGCGGCGACGGTGACGGTCTCGCCCGGTGTGATCGGCCGAAGTCGCACGGTCGCCTCGACGATGACGCCGAGTGTGCCCTCGGAGCCCGTGAAGAGCGCCGTGAGGTCGTAGCCGGTGACGCCCTTCACGGTGCGATGGCCGGTGCGCAGGAGTCGTCCGTCGGCGAGCACGACGGCCAGACCCAGCACGGCCTCGCGAGTGACGCCGTACTTCGCGCAGAGAAGACCGCCGGCGTTCGTCGCGATGTTGCCGCCGATCGAGGAGATCGCGCGGCTCGCCGGATCGGGCGCGAACCAGAGCCCGCGCGGGGCGATGGCGTCGTTGAGGTCGCCGTTGAGCACGCCCGGCTCGACCACGGCGAGCTCATCTGCCTCGGAGATCTCGAGCACTCGGTTCATGTGCGAGAGGTCGAGCACGATCGCACCGGGGCTCGCGATACCGCCCCCTGCGAGGCCCGTGCCGGCGCCGCGGGGCACCACCGGAGTGCCGGTCTCGTGCGCGATGCGCATCACGGCCTGCACCTCGGCGACGGATGCCGCGTGCACGACGGCGATCGGCGGCGTAGCGCTCCGCCACCCGGATCGGTCTTCGCGGCTGGCTTCGAGGTCGGCCGGCTCCGTCGACACGGATGCCCTGAGGGCGTCTTGCAGGAGGGTCACGACGACGTGCGGCATCCCTCCACCATACGTCGCGCCGCTCGTGTCCGATTCCCGCCGGTCGATGTCGGCGGGGCATGCGAGGCTGGGTGCATGACCACCGCAACGAGCACGCGCCGGCTCGCGACCGATCCGCTCGACGACCCCGAGTTCGCCGAGCGCTACCGCGCGATGCAGGCACGCGACTCCCGCTTCGACGGGCAGTTCATCACGGGCGTGCACTCCACCGGCATCTACTGCCGGCCGAGTTGCCCGGCGGTGTCGCCGAAGCCGACGAACGTCAGCTTCTACCTCACCGCTGCGGCAGCCCACGAGGCGGGGCTCAGGGCGTGCAAGCGCTGCCTGCCCGACGCAGTGCCCGGCTCGCCCCAATGGGACTTGCGCGACGACCTCGCCGCGCGCGCCATGCGACTCATCGCCGACGGCGTCGTCGAGCGCGAGGGCGTGCCGGGCCTCGCGACCCGACTGGGCTACACACCCCGGCACCTCACGCGCGTGCTCACCGCCGAACTGGGTGCCGGGCCGCTGGCGCTCGCCCGTGCCCACCGCGCCCAGACCGCGAGGGTACTGCTCACCTCGACGAAACTGCCCGCTGCCGACGTCGCCTTCGCATCGGGGTTCGGCAGCATCCGCCAGTTCAATGACACGATCCGCGAGGTCTACGAGCGCAGTCCGCTCGAGCTTCGTGCGGCCGCCCGGGTGCGCGAGCGACGGCCGACACCCCGTCGATCGGCGACGCGAGGCGCCGCCGAGCCGTCTCCGCTCGCTGTGCCCGCCTGGCCGTCTGCGGCCGTCCCGCCGTCTGTTCCCGCCTCGCCCGCAGAGTCCGGCGTCGTGCGCCTGCGGCTGCCGGCGCGGCCGCCGTTCGACGCCGCCGGGGTGTTCGATTGGCTCGCGGCGCGCGCGCTCGACGGTGTCGAGCGGGTTCACGCCGGCCGGTACGAGCGCACGCTCCGACTGCCGAGCGGTGCGGCGAGCATTTCGCTGGCGCCGGCCGGCGACGCGAACGCTCCCGCCATCGACGTCGAGGCACGGCTCGCGACCCTCGCCGATCTCCCGCCGCTCGTCGCACGAGTGCGGCGGCTCTTCGATCTCGACGCCGATGCGGTCGCCATCGACGCGGCCCTGTCGAGCGACCCCGCACTCGCGGCATCCGTTGCGGAGACGCCGGGCATTCGGGTGCCCGGATGCCTCGATCCGCACGAGCTCGTCTTCCGCGCGCTCATCGGGCAACAGGTGTCGGTGAAGTCGGCGCGCACGTCGCTCGCGCGTCTCGCGTCCGAACTCGGCGAGCACATCGCGCCGCGCGACGACCTGGCTCCGACGGTGCTCTTCCCCTCGGCAGCAGCGATCGCCGAGCACGGCCACACGGTGCTCAGAGGCCCGGCCGCACGCGTGCGCACGATCATCGACGTCGCGAGCCGACTCGAGTCGGGCGCACTCGTCGTCGCCGCCGAGTGCGAGCGTCACGAGCTGACGGCCGAATTGCTCGCAGTGCCAGGCATCGGCCCATGGACGGCCGGGTACGTCGCCATGCGGGTGACCCGGGCACCCGATGTGCTGCTGACGGGTGATCTGGCACTCCGCAACGGAGCCGAGCGGCTGGGGCTGCCCGCCAGCGCTGCGGAGCTCGGGCATGTCGGGCTGCGTTGGGCGCCGTGGCGCAGCTACGCCTCGATGCACCTCTGGCGCGCCGCCGGCACAAAGATCTGATGTCTGTACTCGTGCGTGCGCCCCGACGCGGTACGATCTCGGCATGGCGGTCACCGACGAAGCGATTCTGCGCATCAAAGAGATGATCATCGCGGGCGAACTCGCCCCCGGTGATCGGCTGCCCCCCGAGAAAGAGCTGAGCGAACGGCTCGGGCTCTCGCGGTCGTCACTCCGCGAAGCCGTCAAGGCGCTCGAGGTCATCCGCGTGCTCGACGTGCGCCGCGGCGACGGCACCTACGTCACGAGCCTCGAGCCGCGCCTCCTGCTCGAGGCGATGTCGTTCGTCGTCGACCTGCACGACGACCACTCGGTGCTCGAGATCTTCGCAGTTCGCCGCATCCTCGAACCGGCAGCCACGGCGCTCGCCGCTCGCAACGCCGATGCGGCCGCGCTGCAACGCCTGCGTGAGATCGTCGCGAGCGTCGACCATGCCGCCGATGTCGAGGGGCTCGTCGAACACGACCTCGAGTTCCACCGGGCCATCGCCGACGCCGCGGGCAACACCTACCTCGCAAGCCTCATCGACTCGCTGTCGAGCCATACGGTTCGCGCCCGCATCTGGCGCGGCATCACCCAAGAGAACGCCGTCGAGCGCACCCTCTCCGAGCATCACGCGATCCTCGACGCGATCGCCGCCGGCGACGCCGATCTCGCATCGGCGCTCACGGTGGTGCACGTGAGCGGTGTCGAGCAGTGGCTCCGCGCGGCGCTCTGACCGAACCGCCCCGCAAGAAGCGAAACCTGGCCCGCAACCCGCGAAGCGGGGCGCCGGCCGAAGCCGACGCCCCGCGGCATCCGCAGAGCTACTCGTAGAGCACGGCCTGGATCTCGTCGTCGTCGATGTTCGACGCGTCGTACCAGTAGAAACCCGTGTCGATCGTCTTCGGCAGTTCCGTGCCGTCGAGCGCCTCGACCGCGGCCTTCACCGTCTCGTAGCCGATGCCGACCGGGTTCTGGGTGATCGCGCCGATCATGAGGCCGTCGCGGATCGCATCCATCTGCGCCTTGCCGGAGTCGAACCCGACCACGACGAGTTCGCTCGGGTCGATGCCGAGTTCCTTGACCGCCTGCACCACGCCGATCGCCGAACCCTCGTTCGAGCCGTAGATACCCTTCAGGTCGGGGTTGGCCGCGAGGATCGCCTTGGCGAGGTCGGCGGACTTCGCCTGGTCGCCGCCGCCGTACTGCACGTCGACGATCTCGATGTTCGGTTCGTTCTGCTCCATGTAGTCGACGAAGCCGTCGCGACGCTCCTGGCCCGTGACCGAGGTCTGGTCGTGCACGACGAGGGCGACCTTGCCCTCGTGGCCGACGGCCTCGGCCATGTGCTCGGCGGCCTCGGAGGCGGCAGCGAGGTTGTCGGTCGCCGCGGTCGTGAGCGGGATGTCGCTCTCGACGCCCGAGTCGAACGCGATGACGGGGATGTTCGAGTCCTTCGCCTGCTGGAGCAGTGGGCCGGCCGCCTGGCTGTCGAGGGCCGCGAACCCGATCGCGTCGGGGCTCTTGTCGAGCGCGGTCTGCAGCTGCTGGATCTGCTGGTCGACGTCGGCCTCGGTGTCGGGGCCCTCGAAGGTGATCTCGACATCGAACTCCTCGGCCGCCTGCTCGGCGCCGGACTTCACCGCCTGCCAGAACTGATGCTGGAACCCCTTCGAGACGAGAGCGATGTACGGCTTGTCGCCATCGCCGCCGTCCGTGCCGGAACCTCCGCCGTCGCTCGCGCAACCGGCGAGCACGAGGGCTGCGGCAACGGCGCCGACGATCACGCCCATCGTTCGCTTCTTGAACATGTCACTCCTTCATGTTGTGGGTATTCGTGGTGGTGCGAGTTGTGCCGGGCGCACCGGCGGATCAGGACCTGCGGCGCCGCAGCATGTCGAGGTAGACGGCGACGAGGATCACGATGCCGACGGCGACCGATTGCCACTCCTGCGGCACGGAGATGATGCGAAGTCCGTTCGTCAGCACGGCCATGATGAGCGCACCGATCACGGTGCCGATGATGGATCCCTTGCCGCCCTGCAGTGACGTGCCGCCGATGACGACGGCGGCGATCGCCTCGAGCTCGAGCCCCATGCCGCCGGTCGGTTGGGCCGATGAGAGACGTGAGGCGCTCAGCACGCCCGCGAGTCCGACGAAGAGGCCTGCGAGCGTGTAGATGATGATCTTCCACCGGCGCACGTTCACGCCCGACAGTGCCGTCGCCGCTTCGTTGGAGCCGATCGAGAAGGTGTAGCGGCCCACGATCGTCTTCGAGAGCAGCACCGCGGCGACGACGATCATGACGATGAAGATCGCGACGCCGAGCGGGAATCGGATGCCGGGCACGATCGACAAGTTCATGATCGACTGGAACTCGGGGGTGTCGTTGAAGTAGATCGGCTTCGTGCCCGAGATCACGAGCGACAGGCCCGCCGCGATGAGCATCATGCCGAGGGTCGCGATGAACGGCGGGATGCCGAGCACCGAGACGTTCACGCCGTTGATGAGCCCGATCAGCCCGCCGAACAGGATGGTGGCGCCGACGCCGGCCCACAACGGCCAGCCGAGGTAGGTGAGGAAGACGCCCGCCATCACGCCGCAGAGCACCATGCCGGTGCCGATCGAGAGGTCGATGCCGCCCGTGATGATCACGAAGGTCGTGCCGAGCGCCAGGATGCCGGTCACGGTCGCGGCCGTGAGGATCGAGACGAGGTTGTTCGCCGTGAAGAAGTGCGGACTCGCGATGGAGAAGACCGCGACGATCACGATGAGGCTTGCGAAGGCGAGGAGTTGCTGCAGGGAGCCGCGCAGCCACGCGAATCTCGGAGTGCCGGCATCGACCGCTGCGAAGGCCGTCGTCGACGGGGTCGGTGCAGGCTGTTGCGTCGTCGTCGGGCTCATCGTGCGATCGTTCCTTCGCTGGTGAATCGGGTGGCGTAGTCCATGAGGTTCTCCTGGGTGGCCTCGGCGTTGTCGAGCACTGCGGTGAGGCGCCCCTCGGCCATGACGGCGATCCGGTCGGAGAGCCGGAGCACCTCTGGCAGCTCGGAGGAGATCATGATGATCGCCTTGCCCTGCTCGGCGAGCTGCCGCAGCAAGGTGTAGATCTCCTCCTTCGCACCGACGTCGATGCCTCGGGTGGGTTCGTCGAAGATGAGAACTTCGCAGTCCTTCGCGAGCCACTTCGCGATGACGACCTTCTGCTGATTGCCGCCCGAGAGGTTCTTCACGAGCTGCGCCGTCGACGGCGTCTTGATGCGGAGCTTCTCGACGTACTCGCGCCCGGTGGCCTCGATGCGCGAGCCGTTCACGAAGCCCAGTGCCGAGACGTAGTCGCGGAGCGAGGCGAGCACGATGTTCTCGCGAACGCTGCGCTCGAGCAGCACGCCGAGCTGCTTGCGGTCCTCGGAGAGGTAGCCGATGCCGAGCCGAGCGGCCTCTGCGGGATTCCCGATCGTCACCGGCCGGCCGTGCACGAGGATCTCACCGGACTCGATGCGGTCGGCGCCGACGATGGCACGGGCGACCTCGGTACGCCCTGCGCCCATGAGCCCGGCGAATCCGAGGATCTCACCGGAGCGCACGTCGAATCCGACGTCGCGCAGCAGGTGCTTGGTCGTGAGACCGCGCACCGAGAGCACGGGCACGCCGCTCGTCGTCGCGGCCGGTGGGCGCTGCTCGCCCGAGATCTCCCGTCCGACCATGAGCGAGATGATCTCCCGCGGTTCGGTTTCCGCCGTCACCCGCGTGCCGATGTACCTGCCGTCGCGCAGCACCGTGATGCGGTCGGAGATGCGTGCGAGCTCCTCCATGCGGTGCGAGATGTAGATGACGCCCGTCTCGGGAGTGCGGAACCGCCGGATCAGCTCGAAGAGCACATCGACCTCGGTGTCGTTGAGCGCGGCGGTCGGCTCGTCCATGATGAGTACCTTCGCGTCGAACGACAACGCCTTCGCGATCTCGACCATCTGCTGTCGCGCGACCGTGAGACGTTCGACGCGCTCGGTGGGGTCGAGGGCGAGGCCCAGCTGATCGAAGAGATCTTGGGCGCGCCGGTTGAGGGCTCGCTCGTCGAGGAAGAGACCGCCGGCGCGGTGCTCGCGACCGATGAAGATGTTCTGCGCGACGGTGAGGTCGGGCATGAGGTTGAACTCCTGGTGGATGATCGAGATGCCGAGTTGCTGTGCGTGACGCGGTCCCTCGATCGCGAGCGCTTCGCCGTTCAGGCGGAAGGTGCCGGCGTCGGGGGTGTAGATGCCCGCGAGCAGCTTCATGAGCGTCGATTTGCCTGCGCCGTTCTCGCCGACGAGGGCGAGCACTTCGCCGTGTCGAAGCTCGAGTCGCACATCGGCGAGTGCCTGCACGCCCGGGAACCCCTTGCTGACGTCCTCGAGGTCGAGCAGTGGGATCGCAGTGTCGACGCGCTCGTTCATCATGCAGCCCCGGTCGGCGTGTACGTGTTCACGACGCCCTTGCGCAGCACGACGTTGCCGTACGGCCGCAGCTCGCCCGTACGCACGATGAGTTGTGCCGAGGCGGCCCGATCGTAGAAGGCGAATCGTTCGAGCTCTTCGATCCGGTCGAGGGCGGTGTCGGCCGCGGTGACGAGTTCGTGCTGCACGGGCAAGCGCTCGCCGCCCTCGGCCACCATGAGTAGTACGGAGGCGCCTTCGTAGCCGTCGAGCGGAACGACGGTGCGGATCGCGGCGACCACGTCGGCCGCGGCGAGTGCCGGAGCCTCGACGACCAGTGCACCGACGCGGTGGGCGGGAAAGTTCGCGTCGGCGACGACGAGCTCGTCGCCGTGACCGAGCCGATCGAGTGCGGCGAGCAGTTCGCCGCCGAGGATCGGGTTGATGCCACTCAGCACGTGCGCCTCTCTTCCTTGAGATTCGGGACGAGTGTACTACTCATCCGATGTTTCAGCAGGTTTCAGCCCGATGGAATACTCTCCGGTAGATTTTCGATGAAAGACATCCGATTACTCACGCCGAGTACACCCGATCGGCAGTGCCGCCGAGCACCGCCTCACGTTCCGTTTGAGCAAGCTCGGCGAGGCATCCGCTCATGACCGCCCACGTCGGCTGGTAGCCGCCATGCGGCACTGACATCGGCCAGTCGCCGCCGTACATCAGTCGCGCAGGCTCGAATGCCTCGAGCGCGATCTCCCAGAGCGGCTGCACCGTCGCGCTGCCGAACGGCACGCCCGGCAGGTGCAGTCCCGAGAACTTCGCGACCGTGTTCGGCAGCGCGGCGACAGCGTCGAACTCGCGCCGCCACGCCTCGAAGTCGTCGCGGCCGACGGGAGGCTTGGCGAGGTGGTCGATCACCACGGTCAGTTCAGGCAGGTCGTGCGCGAGCCGCCGGGCCGCCCCGAGATGGCGAGGCCAGGCGTCGGGCACATCGAAGGCGAGGCCGCGCCGGGCGACCTCGGCGAGCGAGGCACGCACAGCGCGCAACTCGAGGAACCCGTCGCGCGGGTCGTCGTGCACGAGATGACGGATGCCGCGCAGTGCCCGCTCCCCCTCGAACTCGTCGAGCGCCCTGAACGCCGCGGCGCGATCGTCGAGCGGCACCCAGCCGACGACGCCGGCGACCCAGTCGTGGCGTGCGGCGACGTCGAGCATGAACCGCGTGTCGGCGAGCGAGTCCTCGGCTTGCACGAGGATGGCGGCGTCGATGCCGGCGGTGTCGAGTTCCGCCCGCGCCTCTTCGGGCGGGAAGTCCGCGTCGAGCGGTCCGAGTTCGGGCGTGATCCACGCGTAGTCGCTCACCGCGCGATCCCAGAGATGCAGGTGCGCATCGATCGTGCGGGCGGGCGCGGTCACGGGATGAGCCCCTCGTCGCGCAGTCGGATCCACAGGGCGTCGGGAACCGGTGCGTGCACCCGGGCGGCGTTCTCGGCGATCTCGGCCGCGCGCGCCGAGCCGACGACGACCGACCGCACAGCGGGGTGCCGGAGCGGGTACTGCAGTGCGGCGACCGGCAGCTCGACGCCTTCGGCACGGCAGACGTCGGCGAGCCGGGTGACGCGCGTCAGCACCTCGGGCGGCACCGTGCCGTAGTTGTAGCGCCCGCTCGCCCCTGGCGTCGACGTCGAGAGCAGTCCCGAGTTGTAGACCGCGGCGGCGACGACGCCGACCCCGCGCTGCTCGCAGAGCGGCAGCAGCTCGGCGAGCGCCGGCTGCTCGAGCAGGGTGTAGCGCCCGGCGATCATCACGAGGTCGAGGTCGCCCTCGCGAACCGCGCGCGCCGCGGCATCCGCATTGTTGGTGCCGATGCCGATGGCCTCGACCACCCCCTCGTCTCGGAGCTTCGCGAGCGCGGGCAGCGCCTCGTCGATGCCGCGGTCGAGGTCGTAGACGTCGGGGTCGTGCAGGAATGCGATGTCGATGCGATCGAGGCCGAGGCGGTCGAGGGAGTCCTCGATGCTGCGGCGAACGCCCGACTCGCTCGGATCGAAACGGCGTACCGTGCGGTTCGGCACGACGAAGTCGAATGCCAGATCGTCGCCGCCGGCGAAGTCGGGGTTCGGGTCGAGCACCCGCCCGACCTTCGTCGAGAGCACGAAGTCTTCTCGGGCCTTCGCGGCGAGGTAGGAGCCGAGTCGCCGCTCGGAGAGGCCGAGCCCGTAGTGCGGTGCGGTGTCGAAGTAGCGGATGCCGCCGTCCCACGCCGCGGCGAGCGCGGCCTCCGACTGCGCGTCGCTCACCTCGCGGTAGAGGTTGCCGACCGAGGCGGCACCGTACCCTAGCGGCCCGAGCCCCTCGGCCGAGGTGAGGTCGGCGATCATGCAGGCACCTCGCCGATGTGCGCACCGCGCCAGGTGTATTCGTCGACGGATGCCGCGAGCATCTCGGTGCCCGCACCGGGCGTGTCGGGCGTGAGGTAGCGGCCGCGGCGCACCACGGCGGGGGTCACGAAGTGCTCGTGAAGGTGGTCGACGAATTCGATCATGCGTCCCTCCATCGTGCCCGAGAGCGCGACGTAGTCGAACATCGAGAGGTGCTGCACCGCCTCGCAGAGCCCGACGCCGCCCGCGTGCGGGCAGACGGGCACGCCGAACTTCGCGGCCAGCAACAGGTTCGCGATGTTCTCGTTGACACCGCCGACGCGGGTCGCATCGATCTGCATGACGTGCATGCCGCCGGCCTGCAGCAGTTGCTTGAAGACGATGCGGTTCGCCGCGTGCTCCCCTGTCGCGACCTTGATCGGCGCGACGCCGCGCGCGATGGCCGCGTGGCCGAGGATGTCGTCGGGGCTCGTCGGCTCCTCGATCCAGGTGATGTCGAACTCTGCGAGTGCGCGCACCCACTCGATGGCGGCATCGACGTCCCACCGCTGGTTCGCGTCGATCGCGATCGGGTAGCCCTCGCCCACGGCGGCGCGTGCGATGCCGAGCCGGCGGATGTCATCGGCGAGATCGGCGCCGACCTTCAGTTTGATCTGCGGGTAGCCGTCGGCGACCGCCTCGCGGCAGAGCCGGTCGAGCTTCTCGTCGGAGTATCCGAGCCACCCGGGCGTGGTCGTGTACGCGGGGTAGCCGATCTCGAGGAGTTCGGCCGTACGCCCGGCGCGACCGGGTTCTGCCGCGCGGAACAGCTCGAGCGCTTCATCGGGGGTGATCGCATCGCTGAGGTAGCGGAAGTCGACGAGCGCGACGAGCTGCTCGGGCGAGAGCTCGGCGAGCAGTCGCCAGAGCGGCAGGCCCGCACGCTTGGCCTTCAGGTCCCAGAGGGCGTTGATCGCCGCACCGATCGCCATGTGCATGACGCCCTTCTCGGGGCCGAGCCAGCGCAATTGCGAGTCGTGGGCGAGCAGGCGCCAGGCGGAGCCCATGTCGTCGAGCAGTGCCTCGACATCCTGGCCGAGCAAGTGGCCGCGGAGCGCGTCGAGCGCCGCGACCTCGACATCGTTGCCGCGCCCGATCGTGAAGACGAATGCGTGCCCCTCGAGGCCGTCAGCTGCGTCCGTGCGGATCGTGAGGTACGCCGCCGAGTAGTCGGGGTCGGGGTTCATCGCGTCCGAACCGTCGAGTTCGAGGGAGGTCGGGAAGCGGATGTCCCGGGTATCAACTCTGACGATCGTGCTCATGACGTCCTTTCGTGGCGACCCTGAGCATAAACATCGGATGTCTCTTCTGTCAACCGCGCAAAGTTGTGCAAGAATCTCCCAGAACCCGCCCGCGTGCACCTCAGAGTTCAGATGTTCACACGGCGCCCCAATGGAGAGGACCAGCATGAGATTCGCCCGGCTCGGCAACGTCGGCACCGAGATCCCCGTCGTCGTCGACGGAGACCGCACCCTCGACCTGCGCGGGATCACCGCCGACATCGACGCCGACTTCCTCTCCGGCGACGGCATCGAGCGCGCGCGGGTCGCGGTCGCCGGCGGCGAACTCCCCGAGCTGCCCGATGCCTCGAGCCTCCGCATCGGCGCTCCGATCGCCCGCCCCTCGGCCGTCTACTGCATCGGCATGAACTACGCCGCGCATGCCGCGGAGTCGGGCTCGGAGCCGCCCACGCAGATCGTCATGTTCATGAAATCCCCGAACACCGTCGTCGGCGCATACGACGACGTCGCGATTCCCCGCGGCAGCGAGAAGACCGACTGGGAGGTCGAGCTCGGCGTCGTGATCGGTCGTCGCGCGAGCTACCTCGACTCCCCCGCCGATTCGCGCGCGCACATCGCCGGCTTCGTCACGGCGAACGACCTCTCCGAGCGCGACTGGCAGCTCGCCGTCTCAGGCGGTCAGTGGTCGAAGGGAAAGAGCGCGCCCGGCTTCTGCCCGACCGGCCCATGGCTCGTCACCGACGACGAACTCGACGCAGACGATGTGCGCCTCACGAGCTTCGTCAACGGCGAGCCCCGACAGGACTCGCGCACGAGCGACCTCATCTTCGGCATCGACACGATCGTCTGGACACTGAGCCAGTACCTCACCCTCGAACCGGGCGACCTCGTGCTCACGGGCACGCCCGAGGGCGTCGCCCTCTCCGGCCGCTTCCCGTACCTCGCCGCCGGCGACGTCGTCGAGCTCGGCATCGACGGCCTCGGTCGCCAGCGCCAGCAGTACGTCTCCTCCTGACTCGATCCGCCCGACCCGATCCGCCTGACCCGATCCGCCCGATTCGATCCGCCCGACCCGATCCGCCCGACCCGATCCGCCCGACGCGATCACGCCACCCGAAAGGACCCATCACATGAGCAACGACTTCAGCGGCCTCGTCGCGATCGTCACCGGCGGGGCATCCGGCATCGGCGCCGCGATCGCCGCCCGCCTGCAGCGGGGCGGTGCGCGCGTCGCCGTCTTCGATCTGCAGCCGGATGCCGCGGCCCACGCCGATCTGGCCGTCGCCGTCGACGTGGCCGATGACACCAGCGTGCGGGCCGGCGTCGAGCGCGTGGTCGCAGAGCTCGGGCGCATCGACATCCTCGCGAACAACGCCGGCATCGGCGCGCAGGGCACGATCGAGGCGAACGCCGACGACGAGTGGCACCGGGTACTCGACATCAATGTCGTCGGCATGGTGCGCGTCGCTCGCGCTGCCCTGCCGTACCTCCGCGACTCCCCCGCCGCCGCGATCGTCAACACCGCGTCGATCGCCTCGACGGCCGGCCTGCCCGAGCGTGCCCTCTACAGCGCCAGCAAGGGCGCGGTCGCCGCGCTCACCCGGGCGATGGCCGCCGACCACTTGCGTGAGGGCATCCGCGTGAATGCCGTCAACCCCGGCACCGCCGACACCCCGTGGGTCGGTCGCCTGCTCGAATCCGCCCCCGACCCCGCGGCCGAGCGAGCCGCGCTCGAAGCGCGCCAGCCGCACGGGCGGCTGGTGTCGGCCGACGAGGTCGCCGAGGCCGTCGCGTACCTCGCGAGCCCGGCCTCGGGATCGACGACCGGGGTCGCGCTCGCGGTCGACGGCGGCATGCAGGAGTTGCGCTTGCGACCGGCGGCGAGCTGAAGCGGCATCCGTTCGCGTGATCGACTTGTCGACGTGAGGGTGCTTGCGGCGACGTTCGTTGTACATCGCGCACAGCAGGTTCGCCGAGACGCCCGATAGCCTGAAGACGTGAAGTTCGCGCACCTGAGAGTCGAAGGCCAGACGACCCCTCGACTCGCGGCGGTGGTCGCCGATTCCGCGATCTTCCTCGACGAGTGCATGCAGCGTCCGCCGCGCGATCTGCAAGACCTCATCGAGCGCGGGGCGGAGGGCCTCGACGAAGTGCGTCAGGTCATCGACTCCGTCGTCGCACTCGGCACCGAGCCGACTCCAGTGGCTGAGCTCCGGCATTCCTCCGCCGTGTTGCGCCCGGCACAGGTGATCGCGATCGGCGCGAACTACGCTGCGCACGCTTCCGAGCTGAAACTGCGCTCAGAGACGGCGATGACGATCTTCTCGCTCTGGCCGAACTCGCTCACCGGGCACGGCGCCACCACGACCTGGCCCGACGACCTCACGACACAGGTCGACTACGAGGCCGAACTCGGCGTCATCATCGGCCGGCCCGCGCGCGGCGTGCACGTGCGCGACGCCCTCGACCATGTGTGGGGTTACACCGTCGTCAACGACATCACCGCGCGCGACCTGCAGTTCAGCGAAGCGCAGTGGTCGCGCTGCAAGTCGTTCGACGGGTTCACGCCCACCGGGCCTGTCGTCGTGACCGCCGACGAGGTCGCCGACCCGCAAGACCTCTGGCTCACCACGAACCTCGACGGCCACATCCTGCAAGACGCCTCGACGAGCGAGATGGTGCGCGGCGTCGCCGAGATCATCTCCTACCTCTCGCGATCGGCGACGATCCCCGCCGGCACACTCATCTCCACCGGCAGCCCGGGCGGCGCGGGGTACTCGCGCAACCCGCAGGTCTTCCTGCGCGACGGTTCGACCGTGACGGTCACGATCGAGGGCATCGGCTCGCTCACCACGCACTGCCGGGTCGTCTGAGGCGCCGGCGAACCCCGCTCAGCCGACGAGTTCGCCGGCCGAGAGGCGGCGCCGGAGGAAGTCGCCCGCACGATCGAGCGCGACCCCGGCCGCATCGAGCGCGCCGAGCGCCGTCTGGTAGTTGTGCGGCGCCCGAGCCGCGACTTCGAGCACGACGTCGACGTCGTCGTGCGCCGCGTTGGCGACCAGCCTGACCGCGTCGTCGAGCAGCAGCTCACGGCTGCCGACCTGCACGAGCATCGGCGGCAGGCCGCGCAGGCCCGCGAAGACGGGGCTCGCGAGTGGCGACGCCGCGGCGTCGGCCGCCCCCGACTCGGGCAGGTATCGGTTGGCGTAGCCGCGCAGGTCGTCTTGATCGAAGAGCGGGTCATCGCCGACCCGATGCGAGAACGACTCACCGCTGAGCGTCAGATCGACCCAGGGCGAGAAGACCACGACCGCGGCGGGCATCTCGAGGTCGGCATCGCGGGCCGCGAGGAGGGTCGCGATCGCGAGGCTGCCGCCCGCGGAATCACCGGCGATGATCAGGCTCCGGGCGCTGAATCGCTCCAACAGCTCGCGGTAGGCGGCGAGTGCGTCGTCGACGGGCGCGGGAAAGCGGTGCTCGGGCGCGAGACGGTAGTCGAGCGAGTACGCCGTAGTGCCCGTGCGCTGGGCGAGCGCCGCCGCCACGCCCACGCCGGTCGCCGCCGAACCGATCACGTAGCCGCCGCCGTGCAGGTAGAGCAGCGCACCGGCTCCCCCGCCGTCGCCGGGTATGAGCTCGATCGCGGAACGCTCGCCGAGTACGACGTCGCGAGTGGCGAATCCGTCGGGCGCGGCGACCGCGCCTTCGGCGAAGGCGGTGCGCATCTCTGCGACGGTCGCGTCGGCGGCGAAGCGCGCGGCCGCATAGGACTCGGACAAACGGTCGAACTCGAGGCGTGACATCCTGCTGCTCCTGTCGTAGATTGATTACTAGGAATCAACCCTACGAGTAATTAGCTTCCTGTCAATCTATTTCTTAGGAATGCATCGGTGCCTGATGACCTCGCCCTCTTCTTCGACCTCGTGCGCGCCGAGACCCGGTGGTTCGAACGGCTCGACGGCGAGTTGTTCGACGAATACAGCGTGCACCTGGCGAGCTACGACGTGCTGCGGGTGATCGACTCGGTCGACGGATGCCGCGTGCAGGACATCGCCGACGAGATCGGCATCACCGTCGGAGCGGTCAGCAAATCAGTCGACCGCCTCGATCGCGACGGCTGGGTGCAACGCGTCGCCAACCCGAACGACCGTCGATCCTCGCTCATCACCCTCACCGAGCCGGGCACCGCGTTGCTCGCCCGGGCGACGCCGTTCGTCGTCGGCGCCGTGCAGACCCGCCTCGCCTCGATCGGCGGCGACGCGCGGCGCGCGCTCACGACCGGTCTCACGGCGCTACGCGCCTCGTTCGATTGATCGGGCTTCCGCGAGGTGCGTTCCTCGACGGACTCGGGGGCGTCGCCGACGCATCCGCTTACTCGCGCGGCTCGCCCTTCAGGTCGATGAGCGGGATCGCCATCGTGATCGGGCGGATGCCCGAGAGCTTCGAGGGCAGCAACTGAGCCATCACAGCCTCACGACTCATGAGGCCGGCCTCGACGACGAGGTCGGCGACCGGCCGGCCCGTCTTCAGCGCGTGCTTCGCGAGCGTGGATGCCTCGGTGTAGCCGATGAACGGGATGAGCGCGGTGATCACGCCGACGCTCGAGGCGACCATGGCCTCGAGTCGGTCGACGTTGGCCGTGATGCCGTCGACGCAATTGACCCGCAGGGTCCAGCAGGCCTGCCGCATCCACGTGATCGACTGCAGCAGCGAGTGCGCCATCACCGGTTCGAACGCGTTCAGCTGCAACTGGCCGCTCTCGGCCGCCATCATCACCGTGACATCCGCCCCGGCCACCGCGTAGGCGACCTGGCTGACCGCCTCGGGGATGACCGGGTTGACCTTGCCCGGCATGATGCTCGAGCCCGCCTGCTTGGGCGGCAGGTTGATCTCCCCGAACCCGGCCTGCGGGCCGGACGAGAGCAGACGAAGGTCATTGCATATCTTCGACAGCTTGATCGCGCTGCGCTTCAGCGCGCTCGAGAACGTCATGAACACACCGGTATCGCTCGTCGCCTCGATCAGGTCGGGCGCCGTCTCGAGGCGTAGCCCGGTGATCGCACTGAGGTGGCGCACCGCCGCGGCCGCGTAGCCGGGGTCGGCGGTGATTCCTGTGCCGATGGCGGTGGCGCCGAGGTTCACCTCGGAGAGCAGCTTGATCGTTTCGCTGAGGCGTTCGTGGTCTTCACCCAAGGTCGTCGCGAAGCCGTGGAACTCCTGGCCGAGGGTCATCGGCACGGCATCCTGCAATTGCGTACGGCCGACTTTCAGTACCTCGTGGAACTCCTGGCCCTTGCGGCCGAATGAGATGCGCAGCAGATCGAGCTCACGCAACATCGTGGTGAGCGAGAAGGTCATCGCGAGCTTGACGGCGGTGGGATAGGTGTCGTTCGTCGATTGGCTGCGATTGACGTCGTCGATCGGGTCCAGCACGTCGTAGCGACCCTTGGGGTAGCCGCCGATCTCGAGGGCGAGGTTGGCGATGACCTCGTTGGCATTCATATTCGTCGACGTGCCGGCGCCGCCCTGGATGACGCCGACCACGAACTCCTCATGAAGCTCGCCGTCGAGGATCCGCTGGCAGGCCTCGTCGATCCACGCCGCCTTCTGCGCGGTGAGCACGCCGACCTCGCGATTCGCTCGCGCAGCAGCCTGCTTGACGGAGGCGAGGGCTACGACGAGGTCGGGGTAGACCGAGATGGGGCGCTTCGAGATCGGGAAGTTCTCGAGTGCTCGCTTGGTGTGCACGCCCCAGTACGCGTCGGCCGGCACCTCGAGGGAGCCCAACGAGTCGGTTTCGGTGCGGGTCGGTACCTCGGGCGGTGACGGGATCGGAGCTGGGTCGGTGTACGTGTCGTCGGTCGTCTCGGGCTCGTGCATTTCTTCCTCCACAATGGGCTCGAGTGCACGTCGGGATGTGACGCACCCGCAGCCGGCTCCATCGCCAGTTCGCTCGCGGGATCGCCGCGCGCTGCTTCTGCATCGAGCCTATCGCCGCGGACGCCGCTTCTCCCGGCTCCGATCCGACGGAGCTGCTCAGCGGCGGTCGGATTCGTCGATGCCGTCGGCCGAGAGCAATTCGCTCTCGACCTGCCCGCCGTACCCCTCGGCCTGCGGGTCGCCGTGCAGGCCGCCCGACACGGCGTACTCCTCTTCCGGCGAGAGGATGAGCCGGTGCCGACCCCAGAGCGCGAAGCTCGCGAGCATCACCGCGTAGACGACGCCGATCGCGATGATCGCCGGCACGAACGTCGGGTTCAGGAGGAAGCCGAGGAAGATGAGTGCGGCGATGATCGCCGCGACCACGGCTCCGGGCACGCCCCACGGGCTGCGGTAGGGGCGCTTCGCGTTCGGGTACTTGCGGCGCAGGATCACGAACGCGACCATCTGCAGCAGATAGGCGAGCACGGCTCCCCACACCGCGATGTTCAGCACGATCGCGCCGGCGACCGCGCCGGCCCCTTCGGCGTCGACCTGGGCGAGCACGTCGAGCACGAGGAGCGCGACGAACCCGATGACTGCGCCCGCGACGAGTGCCACCCACGGCGTCTGGCGCTTGCCGGTGAGCGAGAGGAACTTCGGGTAGTACCCGGCGCGCGAGAGCGAGTACATGTTGCGCCCATACGCGAACATGATGCCCTGCAGTGACGCGAGCAGCCCGATGAGCGCGAAGAGTGCGAGCACGGCGGCGAGTTCGTCGCCCACGATCGCACGGAATCCGTCGAGGAGCGGCTCCCCGGCCACGCCCGTCGCCTCTGCACCGACGACGCCGGTGTTCAGGAAGAGCACCAGGAGGCCCGTGACGATGAGCGTGGCGCGCGCGATGAGGCCGGCTTTCGGGATGTCGCGGACCGGGTCCTTCGACTCCTCCGCCGCGAGCGGCAGTTCCTCGATGCCGAGGAAGAACCACATCGCGAACGGCAGCGCGAACAGGATCGGCAGTACGCCGTGCGGCAGGAACGCGGTCGCTCCGGCATCGGGGGTGATGTCGAAGAGCTTGTCCCACGAGAACTGGCCCGAGAAGATCGCCATCGCACTGAACACGAGCAGGATCGCGATCGAGATGATCGAGACGACGATCGCGAACTTGAACGAGATGCTCGCCCCCGCGGCGTTGATGCCGATGAACACGAGGTAGAGGAGGATCCACCAGATCCACTGCGGCATCGAGAAGCCGAGCAGCTCGCTCGTGATCGCGTCGGCGTAGGCGCCCGAGAAGAACACGATGACGGCCGTCGTCGCGACGTACTCGATCGTCTCGGCGAGCCCGGTCACGAATCCGCCCCACGGCCCCATCGCCGCGCGGGAGAAGGAGTAGGCGCCGCCCGTGTGCGGCATCGCCGACGACATCTCCCCGATCGAGAAGATGAGGCCGTAGTACATGACGACGAGCACCGCGAATGCGATCAGCATGCCGCCGAATCCGGCGAAGTCGATGCCGAAGTTCCAGCCGGAGAAGTCGCCCGAGATGACCGCGGCCACGGCGAGGCCCCAGAGACCCCAGACCCCTGCAGTGCGGGTGAGCCGCCGCTTCTCGAAGTATCCGGACTCTGCGGTCGTGTACTTCACTCCCGAGACCTTGAGCGTGTCCTTGGTCATGGCGGTTCCCTTGCTCTCTCGAAGCGCGCAGCCGAGGCGGCGCGGGGGTGGGATGCGTTGGCCCGACTATAGAGCGCCCAATGGTTGCCCGTACAGACCTTTCTCGAACACGATCGACGGCATCGCCCCGAGATTTCAGGCAATCTACCGCCCGTGCCCTTGAACCCATGTGATGTAATGGTCGGCAGAACAGACCAATCACGGACTGAGGAGGCGCCAACGGATGTCGGCACCCACCGGATACCTCACCCTCGATGCGCTGCGCGGCGCCATCGCCGACGGCCACGTCGACACGGTCATCGTCGCGTTCACCGACATGCAGGGGCGGCTCATCGGCAAGCGCGTCTCGGCGCGGCTCTTCCTCGACGATGTCGCCGAGCATGGCGCCGAATGCTGCAACTACCTGCTCGCCGTCGACGTCGAGATGAACACCGTCGACGGGTATGCGATGTCGAGCTGGGAGCGCGGCTACGGCGACATGGCGATGATCCCCGACTTCTCGACGTTGCGCATGGCGCCCTGGCTCGAGGCCACCGCGCTCGTCACCGCAGACCTGCAATGGCTCGACGGCACCCCCGTCGAGGCCTCACCCCGGCGCATCCTGCAGCGACAGCTCGAGCGCCTCGCCGAGCGCGGGCTCACGGCCTTCGTCGGCACGGAACTCGAGTTCATCGTCTTCGACGACTCGTTCCGGGAAGCCTGGCGCAAGGGGTACCGTGACCTCGCCACGGCGAGCGACTACAACATCGACTACGCGCTGCTCGCCTCGACCCGCATGGAGCCGCTGCTCCGCGACATCCGCAACTCGATGGACGGCGCCGGAATGTACTGCGAAGGGGTCAAAGGCGAGTGCAACCTCGGCCAGCAGGAGATCGCCTTCCGCTACACCGACGCGCTCGGCACGTGCGACAACCACTCGATCTACAAGAACGGGGCGAAGGAGATCGCCGACCGGCACGGCAAGTCCCTCACCTTCATGGCGAAGTTCGACGAACGCGAAGGCAACAGCTGCCACATCCACATCTCGCTGCGCGGTGCGGATGGCGAGGCGGTCTTCAGCGACCCGGATGCCCCGCACGGCATGTCGAAGCTCTTCCGGCAGTTCCTCGCGGGCCAACTCGCCGCGATGCGCGAGCTCACGCTCTTCTCGGCGCCGAACATCAACTCCTACAAGCGCTACGTCGCAGGCTCGTTCGCGCCGACCGCGATCGCGTGGGGGCTCGACAATCGCACGTGCGCGCTCCGTGTCGTGGGGCACGGGCTCGGCATGCGCGTCGAGAACCGGGTGCCGGGCGGCGACGTGAACCAGTACCTGGCGGTCGCCGCGCTCATCGCGGCCGGACTCGCGGGCATCGAGAACGAGTTCGAACCCGATGACGTGTTCGAGGGCAACGCCTACGAGAGCGACATTGCGCGTGTGCCGGCGACGCTCCGCGAGTCCGCCGAGCTCTTCGGCGAGTCGACCATCGCGCGCGAAGCGTTCGGCGACGAGGTCGTCGACCACTACCTGAACAACGCGCGCATCGAGCTCGCCGCGTACGACGCGGCCGTCACCGATTGGGAGCGAGTTCGTGGCTTCGAACGACTCTGAGCCGAACGGGCGCGCCACGACCCGGGGGGACACGGGGAACGGTGCGGATGCCGCGGTGGGGGCCGCGGCATCCGTACCGGTTATCGGCGTCACCACGTATCTCGAGCAGGCGCAGACCGGTGTCTGGGACGTGCGCGCGTCGTTCCTGCCGAAGGTCTACATCGACGCCGTGACCGACGCCGGAGGCATCGCCGTACTGCTCCCGCCGCAGCCGGCGACTGACGAGATCGCACGAACCGTGCTCGGCACGCTCGACGGGCTCATCGTCTCGGGCGGCGCCGACGTCGACCCCACGCGCTACGGCCAGGCGCCGCACCGACGCACCGGCGCGCCGCGCACCGACCGCGACGACTGGGAGCACCACCTCCTGACGGCGGCGATCGACCTCGAGCTGCCCTTCCTCGGCATCTGCCGCGGGGCGCAGATGCTCAACGTCGCCCTCGGTGGCACGCTCGTGCAGCACCTGCCCGACGTGGTCGGCAGCGATGCGTACCAACCGGCCCCCGCGCAGTTCGGCGAGACCGAGGCATCCGTCGAACCCGACTCCCAGCTCGCGGCACTGCTCGGCGACGCGGCTGT
The DNA here is from genome assembly GCF_059445405.1 of Agromyces sp. Y782. Classification (NCBI taxonomy): domain Bacteria; kingdom Bacillati; phylum Actinomycetota; class Actinomycetes; order Micrococcales; family Microbacteriaceae; genus Agromyces; species Agromyces sp. Y782. The sequence goes on from NZ_JCAIUG010000001.1 coordinate 138,020, forward strand.
TCCCCTGCCGATCCACGTCTACCACCACCAGGCACTCGATGAGGTGGCGCCCGGCCTGCGGGTCACCGCGCGCACGGGCGACGGCGTGATCGAGGCTGTGGAACTCGAGACCGTGCCGTTCGGCATCGCCGTGCAATGGCATCCCGAAGAGAACGCGGCTGACGGCCGTCTCTTCGCCGGACTCGTCGATGCCGCCCGCGAACATCGCGCCGCCCGCGAACATCACGCCGCCCGCACCGCCGGGTTCCGCACCGACGCCGAGAGGACGTCCTCGTGACGCACACGATCATCAACCCCGCCGATGAGAGCGTCGTGACCGTGGTCGCCGCCGCATCGATCGACGAGACGGATGCCGCGATCGCGCGCGCCGCCACAGCCCAGGCCGACTGGGCTCGACTCGCACCCGTCGACCGGGCCAGACTGGTCCGACGGTTCGCCGATGCCGTCGACGGCGCGGTCGAAGAACTCGCGTCGATCGAGGTGCGCAATTCGGGACATCCGATCACCCAGGCTCGGTGGGAGGCAGGTCACGTGCGCGACGTGCTCGAGTACTTCTCGGCCTCACCCGAACGCCTCTTCGGCCGGCAGATTCCGGTGGCCGGCGGCCTTGACGTCACGTTCCAAGAGCCGCTCGGCGTCGTCGGCGTGATCACCCCGTGGAACTTTCCGATGACGATCGCCTCGTGGGGTTTCGCCCCGGCGCTCGCCGCCGGCAACGCCGTCGTGCTGAAGCCTGCGGAGTGGACGCCGCTGACGAGCCTGCGCCTCGCCGAGCTCGGCCTCGAGGCAGGCCTGCCCGACGGGCTCTTCCAGGTGATCCCCGGCAAGGGTTCGGTCGTCGGCGAGCGCTTCGTCACCAACGAGGTCGTGCGCAAGATCGTCTTCACGGGCTCGACCGAAGTCGGCAAGCACATCATGGCGGGGTGCGCTGACCAGGTGAAACGCGTGACCCTCGAACTCGGCGGCAAGAGCGCGAACATCGTCTTCGCCGACGCCGACCTCGAGCGTGCAGCAGCCACAGCGCCCTACGGCGTCTTCGAGAACGCCGGTCAGGACTGCTGCGCCCGGAGCCGCATCCTCGTCGAACGCAGCGTGTACGAGCGGTTCATGGAGCTGCTGGAGCCGGCCGTCGCCGGAGTACGGGTCGGCGACCCCGCCGACGAGACGACCGAGATGGGCCCGCTGGTCGCGGCCGCACACCTCGATCGGGTGCGCTCATTCGTGCCGGATGACTCGGAGCTCGCCTTCCGCGCCGCCGCGCCGACCGGCCCCGGCTACTGGTTCCCACCGACGGTGCTCACCCCGTCGCGTGATGCTCGCACCGCACGCGAGGAGATCTTCGGCCCCGTCGTCTCGGTGTTCCCGTTCGACGACGAAGACGACGCCGTACGATTCGCGAATGCGAGCGAGTACGGCCTCTCGGGCTCGATCTGGACCCGCGACCTGAGCCGCGGCATCCGCGTCGCCCGCGCGGTCGAGTCCGGCAACCTCTCGGTGAACTCCCACTCCTCGGTGCGCTACTCGACGCCGTTCGGCGGCTTCAAGCAATCGGGCCTCGGTCGCGAGCTCGGACCCGATGCACCGCTCGCCTTCACCGAGACCAAGAACGTCTTCCTCGCCGTCGACTCTCCGCCGGTCGAGTAGCGCAGCGTATCGAGACCCCGAGCCCTACGACAGGAGCACCATGACCGACCTCCCTCGCATCGACCTCAGCCGGCGCCTCGCCGGCCGCACCGCCGTCATCACGGGCGGCGCATCGGGCATCGGGCTCGCAACCGCGAAGCGGTTCGCCGCCGAGGGCGCGACGGTCGTCATCGGCGACACGGATGCCACGGCCGGAGCGGCCGCCGCCGAACTCGTCGGCGGACTCTTCATCGAGGTCGACGTGACCGACGAGGATCAGGTGAACCATCTCTTCGACGAGTCCGCGCGGGTATACGGGTCGGTCGACATCGCGTTCAACAACGCCGGCATCTCCCCGCCCGACGACGACTCGATCGAGACGACCGAACTGCCCGCCTGGCAGAAGGTGCAAGACGTCAACCTGAAGTCGGTCTACCTGTGCTCGCGCGCAGCGCTGCGGCACATGGTCGCGCAGGGCCGCGGCTCGATCATCAACACGGCGTCGTTCGTCGCGGTGCTCGGCTCGGCGACCTCGCAGATCTCGTACACCGCATCGAAGGGCGGCGTGCTCGCGTTGAGCCGCGAGCTCGGCGTGCAGTTCGCTCGGCAGGGCATCCGCGTGAACGCGCTGTGCCCCGGCCCGGTGAATACGCCGCTCCTGCAGGAGCTCTTCGCGAAGGACGCCGAGCGTGCGCAGCGCCGACTCGTGCACATCCCCGTCGGCCGTTTCGCCGAGCCCGAGGAGCTCGCGGCGGCCGTCGCGTTCCTCGCGAGCGACGACGCCTCGTTCATCACCGGCTCGACGTTCCTCGTCGACGGCGGCATCAGCTCGGCGTACGTCACGCCGCTCTAGGCTCGAGACATGACCGACGGGCTCGAGATATGACCGACGGAGCGGACGACGAGCAGGCGGAACCCACCGAGGTGCTGAGCGCCGGGCTCCTGCTCACTCCGGCGCGCCCCGCCAACGCATTCGAGGAGACGGTGCAGCGGTTGCTGCAATCGATCCGGCTCGGTCTCATCGGCCCGGGCGAGCGCCTGCCCGCCGAGCGCGAGCTTGCGAGCATGCTCGAGGTCAGCCGCGACACGCTCCGCGAGGCGATCGCCTCCCTCGCGGACGCAGGATGGGTCATTGCCCGCCGCGGGCGCTACGGCGGCACGTTCGTCTCCGACGAACTTCCGGCGGCATTGCCCGCGACGGCCGGCACCGCTGACGATCCCCTCGTCGCCGCGGGCAGACTCGAGGACACCCTCGCGTTGCGGTCGATGATCGAGGTCGGCGCCGCGTACCGGGCCGCCGAGAGCGAACTCACGGGCAACGATCGCGAGCGACTGTGGCAGGCCTATGAGGAGTGCCGGTCGGCCACCGGCGAGCAGTACCGCATGGCCGACTCCCGTCTGCACCTGCTGATCGCCGAGGTGCTCGGCTCGCCGAGCGTCATCCCGCTCGTCGCCGATGTGCGCATGCGGGTCAACGAGCTCCTCGACGGCATCCCGCTGCTCGCGCCGAACATCGCGCATTCGAACGAGCAGCACCGAGCGATCGTCGGAGCGATCCTCCGGGGCAGCCCCGAAGAAGCGGCGAGCGCCATGGCCGAACACCTCGAGGGCACAGAAGCGTTGCTGCGCGGCTTCTATGCGTGAGTGAACCGCTGATCGAGTAGCGAGCGCCAGCGAACGTATCGAGATCGCGCAACCGGGTCTCGATACGCTCCTTCGTCGCTACTCGACCAACGCACCCCACACCCGCTGATCGCGTATCGAGATCACCCAACTTCGTCGCTACTCGAACCGCTGCTCGAACCGAACGAACTGTACGGCCGCGTACGTCTCGGGTGCGCCGGATTCGTCGTGTGGCCACGTGTTCAGATCGACCGGACCGGAGAGGAAGGAGCCGACCGTCATCACGATCGTGATGAAGAACGGTTGGTCGAAGGGCCAACCACCCTGGGCGCGCGAGTCAGTCGCCTCGGCGACGTGGTACACCTGCCCGTCGATCGCCCAGGTGATACGACCTGGCTCCCACTCGAGTACATGCTCCGCCCACCGATCGACGAGCGAGGGCACGGTACCAGTGGTCGAAATCGGTGACTCGCCGGAATAGCCCGGGCCGTGAAGGGAGGCGAACGGCGCCGTAGGGCGACCCAGCGCGATCTCCGTGGCGTCGATCTCGCCGCACGCGGGCCAGCCCACGGAATCGATGTCGGCACCGTAGAGGCACACGCCGAACCCCACGCCCTGTCCTGGCCCGAGGAGTTGACGAGTGGTGAGGCGACCATAGGGTCCGACAGTGACTTTGCCTTTCGAGGAGATGCTCCCGGCGATGAAGGGATACCCGTCCATCTCCTCCTGACGGGCGTGCAGCACGAGGTTGCCACCCTCGATCGCGACCATTCTCGGATCGTTGAACTGCTGCTCGTTCAGGTCACGATTGCCGCCGAAGTCCTCAGGCGTCCACACTTCGGAATTCAGGCCAGCCGAGAAGTCGTCCTCCCACACCACATTCCACCCTGGCGTCGGAGACGCGCTCATGGCACGTGGTGATGCACTGTTCGGAGCGGACTGGGGCGTGCATGCGGAGATCGCCGCCGCCAGCCCCGCCACCCCTCCCATGGCAAGCACTGTTCGTCGAGAGACGGTTCCTCCGCACCGACTCGCTCGCGGTGCGGAGGAACCCACGAACACGATTCCTTCTCTGAGGCCGATCGCCGAGCCCTATCCGGCCCTTCCGATCGGGCTGACGTTGCCGGCGTTATCGATTGCGCGGTACTCGAGCACGAATCGCGATGTCCCCGTCAAGACCACTCCCCGGTAGTTCTGCCATGGGCTGACGATCGTGCGCTTGCCGATATGGATCTGGTAGCGATACTCGATGCTCGCCACCCCTGAGATCTCGTCTGTCGCCGTCAGCTGGGTGAGGAACCTGAATCGAGTCCGCTCCGCCGTTACGGTGGGTGGCGTTCGGTCGATCTTGATCTCGGTGGTGACGACCTCCGACACGTTGCCCGCGGCATCCGTCGCCCGCGCGCCGACCGTGTAGACACCGTCGGCATCGAGCACGAGCGGACCGTCTTGCACGGCGTACTCGCCTCCGTTGACGCTCACCTCGACGACCGGCGCCGGATCGGTCTCGTCCGTCGCTGCAAAGGTCAACGTGACGGGCTCGGTGTACCAGCCGTTGTCGCCGTTCGGCGTCGCCGGATCCGCCGTCACCGATACGGTCGGCGGAGTGACGTCCGGCTGCCCGACGGTGATGGTTCCCGTGGCGGGGGTGTCCGCCGAGGAGCCGCCGACGTACAGCGGCACGGAACCGGAGGGCGTCACCCAGGAATCGGTCGCGACATCCCAGTACTGCAGGGAACGTCGGTCGATCGGGATGGCGACCTCCGCGCTCTCGCCGGGATCGAGCGTCACTCGGGTGAAGCCCGCCAGTGCAAGATCGACCGTCTCGACGTCCGTCGGGAGGTTCCCGACGTACGCCTGGACCACCTCGGTGCCTGCGACGCTTCCGGTGTTCGTGACCGTGACGGTCGCCGTCGTGGCGACCTGCTCGTCCGAATCCGGATCCACGGGGGCCGCCTCGACGGCGGAACCGTACTCGAACGTCGTGTAGGACAAGCCGTGCCCGAAGGGGAACAGCGGCGTGGCGTCCTTCTCGACATACGCCTTGTATCCGACGTAGATGCCCTCGTCGTACACCGTGGTCGGGTAGATCTGCGTGACCTGATCGAACGGATGCTGGTAGGGGCCACCGACCGCGGTGACCTGTGCATCATCCACGGGGAACGTCACGGGCAGCTTTCCGGAGGGGTTGACGTCACCGAAGAGCAGTCCGGCGACGGAGCGTCCCTGGGCTTGACCCGGGTACCACGCCTCGAGCACCGCTGAGACATCGTCGATCCACGGCATGGCGACCGGACCGCTGGTGGCGAGCACCACGACCGTGTTGTCGTTGACGGCGGCCACCGCCTCGATGAGCGCGTCCTGGTTCTGCGGCAGCACCAGGTAACCGCGGTCGGCGGCCTCGCCGGTGTAGTCGCGCGCAACGACCACCGCGACGTCGGCGTCTGCAGCGGCGGCGACAGCCTCATCGATGGTCGGGTTGAGCACGCCGACCGGCGGCACCCAGCCGAAGCGCACCATCGCCCCCGGCTGATCGTTGAGCCCGCCGTTGAACTGATCCGGGACGTCCGTCTCGTAACTGACCTCGACGAAGTACTCCTGCCCCTCGACGAGATCGATCGTCGCGGCGTCGGTACCGTACGTCGTTCCATAGTCGTCGATGAGGGTCTGACCGTCGACGAGCAGTTTGGCCGTGCCGAGGTGGCTGAGCGACAGCTCGTACGAACCGGTGGCGGGCGCGGTCAACGTGCCGCTCCACACGACCGAGATCGGCTGAACGGCATACTGGACGCCGGGGCTCGGCACTTGAGAGGTGTTGATCGTGTCATTCGAGATGCCGGTGCGGTAGTTCACCTGCGGTTCGGTTCGAATCAGGGTCGGCTCCCCCGGGAACCCGAGTCCGTTGAAGTAGAACGCGGTCAGCCCGTCCTCGTCGGCGCCGCTCGAGGGCCGGAGCACCGACGAGGGAACCGGCACAGGGCCCGGCAGTGTGTCGGCGAGCGAGACCGCATCGGTGCCGCGCTGGTAGGTCACGTCACCTGCGGCGCGGTCGGTGATGCCGTCGAGGATCGTGGTCAGCTCTGCCGGCCGCTGGATCGCGCCGCTGCCGCCGCCGTCGATGTACCAGTCCGCGTCGGCTCCGATCACGGCGAGAGACCCCGTTTCATCGGCAAGCGGCAGCGTGCCGTCGTTGCGCAGCAGCACAGCCGAGGTGTCAGAGATGGCCTCGGCGACGGCGTCGTGCTCGGTGATGGTGGCCGCGTCGAGCGGCGTGGATGCCGGCTGGGGATCCTCGAACGAACCGGGCGGCGGATCGTCGATGATGCCCACCGCGAAGAAGGTCCGGAGCACCCGGCGCGCGGCATCCGTCACCCGCTCCTCGGAGACGAGTCCGCTCTGCACGGCGGCGATCAGGTTGTCCGAGGAGTACTCGTAGCCGGGCCCCGGCACGTCCATGCCCGCTTCATAGTCGGCGAACGAATGCGCGGCGTTGAAGTCCGAGGAGACGTACCCGGCGAAGCCGAGCTGGGTCTTGAGGATGCCGTTCAGGAGCTCGTCGTTCCCACAGGAGTACTCGCCGTTGACCTTGTTGAACGCGCACATGATGGCGCCCGGATCGGCGTCGCGCACGAGGGTCTCCCACGGTCGGGTGTACACCTCTTGCAGCGGTCGCTCCTCGATGACGGCGTCGACGTGGCCGCGACGGGTCTCCTGGTTGTTGAGGTTGTAGTGCTTGACGATGACGGAGATGTCTTCGCTCTGGCTACCCGCGGCCTGCGCCGCCGCCATCCCGCCACTGACGAGCGGGTCCTCGCCGAAGGCCTCCCACATCCGCCCGTTGAGGGGCGTGACCAGCAAGTCCATCGTGGGTCCGGCGAGCCCGTTGTAGCCGAATGCCCGCGCTTCCTCGCCGGCGACTGCGCCGTAGGCTTCTGCCGCCTCGAGATCGAACGTCGACGCGAGGGCGATGCCGACGGGCAGTGCAGTCGACTCGGTGTCGGTCACCGCGACACCGCAGCATCCGTCCTTCCCTCGGATCGGTGGAACGCCGTATTGCGGCAGACCCGGTCCGCCGGACTGGATGAGGAGCGTCACCTTCTCCTCGAGGGTGAGGACATCGACGAGCAGCTGCGCCCGCTCGTCCGCCGAGAGGGACGTGTCCATCCACGGCTCTTCGGCGGCGGCGACCGGCGTGACCGTCGACCCGATCATGAAGACCGCGGTCAAGACTGCCGCGCCGATGGATGCCGAACGTACTCGCGTGTTTCTCATCGCATTTCCCTCTGTCGAGGGTCGCCGCGAAAGCCCGATCGGTCCTCATCGACGGCCGGATGTATACCGCGCTCAGCCGAAGGCGACGTCGAAATCCCCGGCGAGATCGGGAGCGTGAGTAGCCTGCGACGCTACGGCGCAACCGGCTGTCCCGATAGCCCCTTGCGGCTCATGCTCGATGGTGCTAATACCAACCGCTCACCATCGATCGAGTAGCGCCCCAGCGAAGCCCGCACCCGTTGATCGAGTAGCGAGCGCCAGCGAGCGTATCGAGATCGCGCAACCGGGTCTCGAGACGCTCTTTCGTCGCTACTCGACCAGCGCAGGCGGCGAGCTCAGAGGAATGCGAAGGGCAGCATCGCAAGTCCGAAGACGAGGAAGCCGAGGGTCGCGATGACGGCGCCGGCGAGCATGACGGAGTTCAGCACGATGCCCCAGATGGCCATGGTGCGAGCCGCGGGCTCGCGCTTCAGCGCGAGGATGCCGAGCACGAGGCCGATCGCCGGCACGAAGAAGGTGTAGCTCGCGAAGATCGAGACGAGGCCGAGCACGAGGCTCGAGATGCTGAACCCGCGCGTCTCCGCGGCCGGCGCAGCATAGGGGTTCGGCTCCGCGAACGGCGCCTGGGTTGCGGTGTCGGTGACGGTGGTCATGGTGTGTATCTCCTGTTCGTGGGTGTGCTTCAACGCTACGGATGCCCCGGTGCACGCGGTATCGGGCTATCCCCCCGAACCCGAGGCGGGCGTGCACGACTCCGTGCCGGGCGGATACCCCTCGCGGCGCGCTCATCGCGCTCGCGGCGGTCGTCATCGCGAGCGTCGCATTCCCCGGCAGCGCCCCGATGACCGACCGTTCGATCTGATCGGGCGCTCGAACTTGGATGCCTCGTGGCCGATCGGGCACGAGGCATCCACGTCTCAGCCTGCGGTTCAGGCTCCCAGGAGCGCCTCGACCGGACCGCGGGCGAAGTAGATGAGGAAGCCGGCCGCGACGATCCAGAGCAGCGGGCTGATCTCGCGCGCCTTGCCCGACAGCGAGCGCACGACGACCCAGGCGATGAAGCCCGCGCCGATGCCGTTCGCGATCGAATAGGTGAGCGGCATGACGGTGACCGCGAGGAACACCGGCAGGAGCACCGAGAACTCCGAGAAATCGATGTACCTGATCTGCGCCATCATGAGCGCTCCCACGATGACGAGCGCAGCGGAGGCGACCTCGGTCGGAACGATCGAGACGAGCGGCGTGAAGAACATCGCGGCGAGGAACAGCAGACCCGTCACGATGTTCGCGAGGCCGGTGCGCGCACCCTCGCCGATGCCTGCACCCGACTCGATGAAGACCGTGTTCGACGACGCTGAGGCGTATCCGCCCGCGACGGCGCCGACGCCCTCGACGATCAGCGCGGACTTCAGGCGCGGGAAGTCGCCCTTCGCGTCGGCGAGCTGAGCCTCTTTCGAAAGGCCCGTCATCGTGCCCATGGCGTCGAAGAAGTTCGTGAAGACGAGCGTGAAGACGAGCATCACGGCGGCGAGCACGCCGATGCGTTCGAAGCTGCCGAACGAGACCTGACCGACGAGCGAGAGGTCGGGCAGGCTCACGATCGAGCCGCTGAGCTCGGGTACCGAGAGGCTCCAGCCGCCCGCGTTGAACTCCTCGCCGGCGAACATCGGCCCGATGTTCCAGACCGCCTCGACGACGACCGCGAGCACGGTGCCCGAGACGAGGCCGATGAGGATGCCGCCTTTGACCTTGCGTGCCACGAGGATGCCCGTGAGCAGCAGGGTGAAGATGAAGACGAGGGTCGGCACCGTCGCGACGGAACCGGCGATGCCGAGGCCGACGGGCGGCGAAGAAGCACCAGTTGCGGTGACGAAGCCGGCGTTCACGAAGCCGATGAACGCGATGAAGAGGCCGATACCGACGGTGATCGCGAGCTTCAGCTGGATCGGCACGGCGTCGAAGATCAGGCGGCGGAGGCCTGTCGCGGCGAGCAGCACGATGACGAGGCCGTTGATGACCACGAGACCCATCGCCTCGGGCCAGGTGACCTGACCGACGACCGAGACTGCGAGGAACGAGTTGATGCCGAGCCCCGCGGCGAAGCCGAACGGCAGCCGCGCGACGAGGCCGAAGAGGATCGTCATGACGCCGGCCGTGAGGCCCGTGACCGCCGAGACCTGTGCGAACCCGAGCTGGTTTCCGTCGACGTCGACGCCGGCCGACAGGATGATCGGGTTGAGGATCACGATGTAAGCCATCGTCACGAAGGTGACGATGCCGCCGCGCACCTCGGTCGCGACGGTGGAGCCGCGCTTGGTGATCTCGAAGAATCGATCGATGGGGTGGGACGGCCTCTCGCTCTGCTGGGCCGTCTCAGGGGTCGTTTCAGTGGTCATCCGGGAACCTTCGATGAGGGACGCGCGTGCGGCGCGACGGGTGGACTGGAATTGTTCAGCTCGTGAACAGCTTGATGACGTGCTCGCCCACGATCAAGTAGAGACCGAAGATCACGGCGAGGCCGCTCAGAGCGAAACACGCCCACGCACCGACGAGCGCGGCACGTTTCTGCCCCTCGCTCAACGGGCTCTTCTTCGCCGCCTTGGCCGCCCGCTTCTCAGCTTGGCGGATCTCGGCGGGCGTCACCACGGTGATCGCGTCGGTGAACTCGGCCGGCGTCACGATGGGCGTGCGCCCAGAGATCGTGAGGAGCCGGACTCCGAGCGAGTAAGCGGCGACCACGACGACGGTGCCGATCATCGCGGAGACGAAGACGAGAAGGAACGCGAACCAGTCGATCACGGCTTCACCTTCTTCTTCGGCTTGGGGTTGCGCTTGATCTTGACGGCGCGGCCCGAGTGCGCAACCTCGCTCACCACGTTGTGGTGGGAGACCTCGTTGCGGCGCGACCAGACGAAGATCGTGGCGATGACGATGACGCCGACGACCGTGTCGATGATGATGCCGATGACGCCGAGGTGGGCGACGACCGCGGCGAGCGCGCCGACGCCTCCTGCAGCGGGCAGGGTCAGGAGCCATCCCACACCGATGCGACCGGCCGTGCGCCAGCGCACCTTCGAGCCGCGGCGACCGAGCCCGGAGCCGATCACAGAGCCCGATGCGACCTGCGTGGTCGACAGCGCGAATCCGACGTGGCTCGATGCGAGGATCGTCGCGGCGGTGGCCGTCTCGGCCGCGAAGCCCTGCGCAGGCTTCACGTCGGTGAGGCCGGTGCCGAGGGTCTTGATGATGCGCCATCCGCCCATATAGGTGCCGAGCGCGATCGCGATGGCGCACGTGACGATGACCCACAGCTGCACGTCTGCGCCGGCCGGCTGCAGACCGGCTGCGACGAGGGTCAGCGTGATGACACCCATCGTCTTCTGCGCGTCATTGGTGCCGTGCGCGAGCGCGACGAGCGAGGAGGAGAAGACCTGCGCGTGGCGGAATCGGTCGCGACCGTCGGGCTTGCCGTCGTAGCGGCGCGTGATGGCGTAGGCGAGTTTCGTCGCGGTGTAGGCGATGAGCCCGGCGGTGAGCGGCGCCAGCAGCGCGGGCAGGATGACCTTCGACAGCACGACGCCGAAGTCGATCGCGCCGAAACCGAACCCGACGAGCGCCGCGCCGATCAGGCCGCCGAAGAGGGCGTGGCTCGATGATGACGGCAGGCCGAGCAGCCAGGTGACCATGTTCCACACGATTGCGCCGATCAGCCCCGCGAAGATGAGCTCGGGGGTGATCAGTACTCCCCCGTCGCCCTCTTTGATGATGCCGCCCGAGATGGTCTTGGCCACCTCTGTCGAGAGGAATGCGCCGACGAGGTTCAGGATGGCGGCGAGGCCGACCGCGACTTTCGGCTTCAGCGCACCTGTCGCGATCGGAGTGGCCATGGCGTTGGCCGTGTCGTGAAAACCGTTGGTGAAATCGAAGAAGAGCGCCAGTGCGATGACCAGCACGACGATGAGGGTGAGATCCACCGGCGTCTTTCTCTGGGATCGGTGATGCCCACGCCTTCGGGATGGATTTCACCAGATGTTCAGGGGACGTGCCTTGCAGAGTCGGCATTCGCCGTGCACTCGTCGATACTACGCGACGGGACTCTGCTCCTCCACCACGGTCGCGAGGTCGTCCCCGAACACGAAGCTGCGCCGCACTTGACCGCCGGCGAGCACGCCCGGCAGCCATCGGCGGGCGTCGTCCCACATCTGTTCGAGGGGGATCTGCTGCACATCGAACCATTCTGGGTCGAGTTCGTCGGATGCCGCAGGCACACCCTCCCATCGGCGGCACACGAAGACATTCGAGACCTGACTCCATGCTTCGCGATGCGGGAAGAAGTAGCTGAGCGCGCCGCGCGGCTCGAGGTCGGCGGCAGCCACGACGAGGCCGGATTCTTCGAACACCTCGCGCACCGCGGCATCCGTTGCCGACTCGCCCGGCTCGAGCTTGCCGCCGGGCGCAACGTAGTAGCCCTGGCCGAGCCCGACCTTCTTTCGCCCCAGGAGCACTTCGACCCGCCCCTCGTGCTCGCGCAAGAGGTAGCAGACGCAGACCTGGGGCAGTGGCATTGCTGGTTCCTGAGCTCGAGGGATCAGCCGAAGAGGATCTTCGCCTCGTCGTACCGGGACTGCGGAACCCGGTTGAGGCTGCCGACCGCATCGGCGATCGAGACGGTCTTGATGTCGGTGCCGCGAAGCGTGACCATCGAACCCCATGCGCGGTCGTAGACGGCTTCGACGGCGGCCATGCCGAGCCGGGTCGCGAGCACCCGGTCGTACGCTGAAGGGGCTCCGCCGCGCTGGATGTGGCCGAGCACCGTCGCCCGGGACTCGATGCCGGTGCGCTCTTCGATCATGGGGGCGAGCTGCTCCGAGATGCCGCCGAGGCGCGGCCGGTTGAACGCGTCGAGCCCCTTGTGCGAGTGCGCCTCGTTCATGCCGGGCAGTGTGAATCCCTCGGCCACGACGACGAGCGGAGCCCGGCCGCGGTCGCGCACCGATTCGACCCACTCGCAGATCTGCTCGATCGACCGCGGCTGCTCGGGAATGAGGATCGCGTGGGCGCCGCCGGCCATGCCGGAGTGCAGGGCGATCCAGCCGACGTGGCGGCCCATGACCTCGAGCACCATGCAGCGGCCGTGCGAGTCGGCGGTCGTGCGCAGGCGGTCGATCGCCTCGGTGGCGATCTCGACGGCCGTGTCGAAGCCGAAGGAGTAGTCGGTGGCGGCGAGGTCGTTGTCGATCGTCTTCGGTACGCCGACGACGTTGATGCCGCCCTCGTCGTGGAGGCGGCGAGCGGCAGTGAGCGTGCCCTCGCCGCCGATCGCGATGATCGCGTCGATGCCGTGCTCGTCGAGCATCCGCTGGATGTTCTCGGGCCCCCCGCCCTCTCCCTCGAACGGGTTGGTGCGGCTCGAGCCGAGGATCGTGCCGCCCTGCTTCGCGAGACCGCGCACGTCGTGCCGGGTGATCGGCATGATGTCGGCTTCGACGACGCCCTTCCAGCCCCAGCGGAATCCGACGAACTCGGCCTCGTGCGAGATGACGCCCTTCAGCACCGCACCGCGGATGACCGAGTTGAGGCCGGGGCAATCGCCGCCCGACGTGAGGATGCCGATCTTCATGGCTCGTGGGACTCCTTGCAGTGGGGGAAGCGTCGCGGGAGCCACTTCATCGGGGCACGACTCCGGAAGTCTAGCGAACCTCGACTCCCGTGGCCGGGCCGGAGGCACCGAGCGGGAGCGATTCCCGGGTGTTGCGCTCGGTGTTCGCTCGATGTAACTTAGCCACATGGCTCAGTATTCATCCGCACTCGATGGGGCATTCCAGGCCCTTGCCGACCCGACCCGGCGCGCTGTGCTTGGTCGTCTCGGCACGGGACCGGCGAGCATCGGCGAGCTGGCAGCGCCGTTCGACATGGCCCTGCCGTCGTTCATGAAGCACATTCACTACCTCGAGAAGACGGGCTGGGTCAGCACGCGCAAGACCGGCCGTGTGCGAACCTGCGCCCTCGAGAGGACCTCGTTCGATGTGATCGAGACCTGGCTCAGCGAACAGCGAAGCCTCTGGGAAGGCCGCACCGACCGGCTCGAGCACTTCGTCACCACCACTCACGACAAGGAAACCGCCGAATGACCGACTCCGCTCGCCCCGAACTCGACCTGACCGTCACCCGAATCATCCGCGCCCCGCGCTCCGCCGTCTGGAACGCCTGGACCGACCCCGCGAGTTTCGAGCAGTGGTGGGTTCCCGCGCCAGAGGTCTGTCGCGTACGGCAGATGGACTTGCGACCCGGCGGGGCCTTCCGAACCGAGCTCAGCCAAGACGGCATCGCATTCGGCCCGCACATCACCGGCTGCTTCCTCGCCGTCGACGAACTCGAGCGCATCGTCTACACCGACGCGCTCGTTGCCGGCTGGCGCCCCGCGGAGGCGTCATTCGTGACCGCCGTCATCAACGTCAAAGATCACCCGGACGGCACCGAGTACACCGCCACCGCGATGCACCGCAACATCGCCGACCGCGACCAGCACGAACAGCTCGGATTCCACGACGGCTGGGGCACCGTCACCCGACAGCTCGCCGAACTCGTCGAGTCGCGCGCCTGACCCGAGGAGGCCGTCCGGTGCTACAACGCGCCGTCGAGCGCCTGCCGCAGCAGGTGCTGCAGGGCGTCCAGCTGCACCGAGTCGGCTGAGCCGGGCTCGACGTCGCTGCCGTCGAGAGCACGGGCGGCGAGCCCCTGCTTGGAGTCGATGAGCTCGGCGATGCGGGCATCGATCGTGTGCGCCGCGATGATGCGCCAGGCGGTGACGGGCTCGTCTTGCCCGATGCGGTGCACGCGGTCGATCGCCTGGGTCTGTTCGGCTGCCGTCCAGCTGAGCTCGGCGAGCACGACGTTCGACGCGGCCTGCAGGTTCACACCGACGCCTGCGGCTGTGAGCGAGCAGACGGCGACGGCGATCTCCGGGTCGTTGTTGAACGCGTCGATCGCGGCTTGGCGTTGCAGGGCCGTCTGATCGCCGCGGAGGGACACCGTGCGGAGTTCTCGGGCGGCGAAGGCCGCCTCGGCCTGGTCCATCACGTCGATGTGCTTTGCGAAGAAGACGACCTTGCCGACCGAGCGCGCGAGCTGGGCGGCGTAGTCGGCCGCGAGGCCCGCCTTCGCCTGGCCGATGCGGCGCACCATCGTGAAGACGTTCTCGCCCGATTTGGTCGACTTCGACTCTTCGAGCTCGGCGCTCGCGACCGCGCGGATGAACTGGTCGCGCTGCTCCTCGTCGAGGTCGCCGACGCGCAAGTGCCGTGCTTCGACGAGGGCGCGGAAGCGACCCGCGAGCCGATTGCCGAGCTCACGCTCGGCCGCGCGCACCGAGCGACCGAGTTCGTCGTCGAGTTCGACGGGCAGGTCGGCGATGCGTTTGGCAGGCAGGTCGGCCGCGACGTCGACCTTGCGGCGGCGCACGATGCCGAGGTCGATCACGGCGCGGCGGGCAGCGCTGTAGAACCCGGGGTCGGCCGGGGTCAGCCCGGTCTCCTCCAACTTGCCGAGCAGCTCGGGCGAGGGTTTGTCGCCCTCGATCCAGCCGAGGAACTTCCAGATGGCACGGAAGTCGTCGACGTCGTTGATGAGCGGCGTGCCCGTGAGGGCGAGCAGCAGCGGGTCGCCGCCCGGCGCGGCGCGGCGGATGCGCTCGGCGAGTGCGAGCACGTTCTTCGATCGCTGCGATTGCAGGTTCTTGATGAAGTGCGCCTCGTCGACGACCATGCCCTTGAACCCGAGCGTCGAGAGCCACGCCATGTGCCGGTCGAGCACGTCGTAGTTGACGACGACGACGTCGGCGAAGGCGTCGAGCGTATCGCCGTCGCCGTGGATGACCGTCGCGCGGCGGTGCGGCGTCCACCGCTCGACCTCGCGAGCCCAGTTCATCTTCACGACGTTCGGCACGATCGCGAGCAACGGGTAGGCACCGGCGACGGATGCCGCGAGCACCGATTGCGCCGTCTTGCCGAGGCCCGGCTCATCGGCGAGCAGGAACGTGCGGTGCCCCTGGCGGGCGCTCTCGATGAAGCGCGCCTGGTGCTTCATGAGCTCGAGGCCGCGCGGCGAGAGCCGGTCGACCTTCGGCGCCTCGGGCAGTTCCATCGTGGCGGCCTGGCCGCCGGAGCCCACCTCGAACGACTTGAACAACGGACCCAGCAGTTCCCAGTTCGCGAGCCGCCGCACCGGCACCGCCGCGGCGGCGGACTTGGCGAAGTCGGGCGGAAGGAACGGGTTCGCGAGTTGACGAGACCGCACGGACGCCGGGATCACCTGGTTCTCGCTGAGCTCGGGTCTGGCTTCGGGCTCACGGGTGATGATGAGCTCGTCGGGCGAGAGTTCAGCGCCCGATTCGAGCAGCCAGTCGCGGCGGAACCGCTGCGCGACCGTCGAGATCGAGGCATCGGGTTCGAGCAAGGCGATGAGGCTCGTGTCGCGCGCCGCGGTCTTCGCGAGGATCTGGGCGATGCCGTCGAGCCGTTTGAGCAGCTCAGCGCGCGCGGAATCGGTCACCTCGGTGTCGGCCTTGACTCTGGCACGCTCTTCGCGCATGAGGAGCGCGATCACCTGGAATTTCGTGCGGTTGGTCGGGCCGAGTTTGCCCTTCTGGGCCTTCTGCTCGACCTCGCGCACCTTGCGCGCAAGGATCGGGATGATCGGTGCGTCATCGTCACGCGAACGCGTACGCTGTCGCTGCCTCGTCTGGGCCAATGGTCCTCCAGTATTTGGGCCGTATCCGGCACGCCCCTCGACAAATCCGATGATCGAACCGCTTGGTCGCACCGAGCAGGTCGGTGGCTCGCGGTGCGCGAATCCCGAACCGAGCATCGCGCGAACTCAGGTTCATCAAGACCCAGCTCACGCGGTCGGACGAAGAGCGGATTCGCCGTGCGCAAGCTTCATTCTAGCGCCACAGCGGCCCGCGACGGTGCAACGCCCCGCCAAGGAGGTCAGACGCCGCCTCCTCCGCCGCCTCCCCCGCCACCGCCGGAGGATCCACCGCCGCCGGAGCCGCTCGACGACGAACTCGAGCTCGAGCCCGACCACGAGGCGCTCGACGCCGTCGAGAACGACGCCACTCCCGCAGCGAGCAGGCCCGCGTTGAAGCCGTCGCGCCCGCCGTACCAGCCGGGCGCGGTACCCGCCTGCTCGTAGAGTGCGGCGAGCTCACGGCTCCACTCGCGCTCGAGGCCGAACAGCACGGCATACGGCAGCAGGCGCTCATTGAGTTTCAGCACCGTGACCGGGTCGAGGTCGACAATCGCGGCCGTCGCGCCCGTGGCATCCGTCGCCGGAGACCCTGCAGCGGATGACGCGGCGGGCCGTTGCACTCGCAACGCACCGCCCGGACTCTGCAGCACGCGCAACCGGTCGGCTTCAGCAAGGCGGATGTAGAGGCGCAGACCCTCGAGATGGTCCCTGATGGCGCGCCCACGTTCGGTGAGCGGCCGCACGCCGATGACCGTCACCAACGTGACGATGGCCGCCGCGATCGCGACGATGAAGCACGCCGCCGGCCAGAAGCCGCCCATCTGAGCGTCGAGCGCGATGACGCCGAAGACCACGGCGAGCACGGCGCCGACGACGGCGACAGCAGCGAAGAGCAGCCGCGGCCCGAGGGCGGGTCGCCGGCGCAGACCGTCGGTCACCACTCGCTTCGCGACGCGCTGGCGGAGCGCGAGGAGTCGCTTGCCGAGTGCCGTGTCGCGAGTGAGTTCCCGGCGCTCGCCGGCATGAGGTGTGGCGAACAGCGCCCCCACGACCGCTGCCGCGTCGGCGTCGTCTGGCTCGCCGCTCGCTTCACCGCGATACTCGATCGCGTACTTCTTGGCACCCGACTCGACGATGCGCAGCTCGCCCGCGACGGCACGATCGAGGATCGTCGCCGTCACCCCCTTGTCGGGCCGCCCCACGATATCGGCCGCGACCATGGCCGAGACGCCCGCGGGCGGCTCGTATTCGGCGATGATCGTGCCCCGGCCCGGGTGATTGCGCCAACGCGTGCCGCGCACCAACATGGCACCAGCAGCGGCGAGCGCGGCGAACACTGCTGCGATCGCCCCCGTGATCGCGGCAGGCGAGGAGCCGAACGACTCATCGCGCGGCATGAAGGTGCCCTCATCGAAGGCCGCGGCAAGGGTGAGGTTCTCATAGGGCCCGAGATCGAGCGCTTCGGCGGTGAGCACCGGCGGCTGCGACTCCTCCACCTCGATCGAGTCGCACGGTGTGCTCGACCCGTCTGCGCCCTGATAGCACGCGACGTCGCCCGTGAACGCGGCGCCGACATCGTCACTCAGGTGCAGTTCGGCGCTCACCCGACCGAAGGGCTGCGCCCATCCCGTGCCGTTCACGTCCCAGTAGAACTCGTCGATGGTCGCATCGTCGGGCTGCAGGGTCACGTTGTGCTGCCGGTAGCCGATCACGTACGTCTGCTCGCCGTGCACGTAGTCGTCGGCGCGGATCGTGATGAGGAGGAACTCGCCGTCCTCGTCCTCCTCGGCCTCGAACGAGCGAGGCACGCCCGTGGCATCCGTCACAGTGATCTGTTCGATGTCGGTCGGGTGCCCGCGGTAGGAGCTCGGAATCGCACGCCGGATGCCGCGGTTCTGGTCGATCTCGGGGAAGCGGGCGACGATCGTCTCGACCGTGTCGAGCACCGAGTGACCGCCCTCGTCGCGTGACAGTTCGTAGACGGCGTCGAGCGAATCGAAGGTGAAGTCGTCGACCCCGGTCGAGACCGCCCCGATGACGGATGCCGCGGCCTGGGCGCCCGTGCGACCGGCGGCATCGCCCGCGGCCACCGCCCACGCACCCGAAGCCGGCCCGACGGCGAGTGCCGCCGCCACAGTCGCGGCGGCGAGGATTCCGGCAATTCGAGGGCGCACCATGCCCCTACGCTAGCGCGGCGACGGCGGCCGCCGACCGCTTACGCCCGCCGGAGCCGCAGGCTGTTGAGCACGACGAACACGCTCGAGAACGCCATGGCGGCCCCCGCGATCATCGGGTTCAGAAAGCCGGCAGCAGCGAGCGGGATCGCGGCGACGTTGTACGCGAACGCCCAGAACAGGTTGCCCCGGATCGTGCGCAGGGTCGCCCGCGCGAGTGAGATCGCGTCGGCGATCGCGCCCGGCTCGTCTCGCGTGAGCGCCAGGTCGCTCGCCGACGCCGCGGCATCCGTGCCCCCGCCCATCGCGATGCCGAGATCGGCGGCGGCGAGCGCGGCGGCGTCGTTGACGCCGTCGCCGACCATCGCGACCCGGCTCCCCGCAGCCTGGGCGCTCCGCACGATCTCGAGCTTTCCCTCCGGGCTCACCCCGGCGTGCACCTCCTCGATGCCGAGCACTTCCGCAACGCGCGCCGCAGGCCGCTCGGCATCGCCGGTGACGAGCACCGGACGCAGGCCTTGTGCGCGGAGCCGATCGATCGCCTCGCGGGCGCCGTCGCGCACGCGGTCGCCGACCTCGAGGAGTGCCCGCACCTCACCCGCCCAGCCCACGGCCACGAGCGTGTCGTCGGAGTCGGCCGCGCGTGCTTCGAGTTCGGCCGGCATGCGGAAACCAAGCTCGACGAGGAATGCCGGGCGACCGGCAGCCGCCTCCGAGCCGTCGACGATGCCCGTGACCCCGAGTCCGGCGTGCGCACGGAACCCGGCGACCGCGACTGCCCGATGAGCGGAGCCCGAGGCATCCGCCCCGCTGACGACGGCTTGCGCGATCGGATGCTCCGAGCGCCGCTCGAGTGCAGCCGCGATCCTGAGCGCTGCCGTCGAGTCGACGCCGCCTGCGCCGGTGACCCGGGTGAGGCTCATGCGCCCGGTGGTCAGGGTGCCGGTCTTGTCGAGCAGGATCGTGTCGACGTCGCCTGCGCGGTCGAGCGCTTCGGAGCCGGTGATGAGGATGCCGCGCTCGGCGCCCCGACCGGTGCCGACGAGGATCGCGACGGGGGTGGCGAGGCCGAGGGCGCACGGGCAGGCGATGACGAGCACGGCGACGGCCGCGGTGATGGCCTGCTCGACGGGACTGCCGGTGACGACCCACACGATCGCCGTCCCCACGCCGATCGCGATGACGATCGGCACGAACACCCCCGAGATGCGATCGGCGAGCCGCTGCGCGCGGGACTTGCCGAGTTGGGCGTCTTCGACGAGCCGCGCGATCTGCGCGAGCCGCGTGTCGGCGCCGACACGTACCGCCTCGACGACGAGGCTGCCGCCGTGCACGATGGTCGCTGCCGTCACGGCGCTCCCCGGCTGCACGTCGACGGGGGCGGGCTCGCCGGTCAGCATGCTCTCGTCGACTCCGGCTTCACCGCGCACGACGGCGCCGTCGGCAGCGATCCGCTCCCCTGGGCGCACGACGAAACGGTCTCCGGGGCGAAGTGCGACGATCGGGATCCGATCTTCGTGCTCGGCGGAGCCGCTCTGCCGGAGCACCGAAACTTCACGCGGGGCGAGCTCGAGGAGGGTGCGCAACGACTGGCCTGCACGGCGCTTCGAGCGCGCTTCGAGCACCCGCCCGAGCAGCAGGATCGTGATGACGCCGGCCGCGACCTCGAGGTAGATGTCGCCGCCCGGCGTGCCTCGCACCCCGAACGTCCATTCGTGGGTCATGCCCGGCATGCCGGCGTGGCCGAAGAAGAGCGCCCAGACCGACCAGGCGAAGGCGGTGAGGGTGCCGAGCGAGACGAGCGTGTCCATCGTGAGGGCGCCGTGCCGCAGATTCACGGCGGCAGCGCGATGGAACGGCCAGCCGCCCCACACCACGACGGGCGCGGTCAGCACGAGGGAGAACCACTGCCAGTACGTGAACTGCAGTGCCGGCACCATGGCGAGCACGATGACCGGCACGGTCAGCACGGCCGAGATCACGAGACGCGTGAACAGCGGGTCGGATGCCGCGGGGTTCTCCCCTGCCCGACCGGCCTCGTGCAGCTCGGCCTCGTACATCTCGGTCGCGGGCGGTGCGGCGGGAAGGTGTGCGATGTAGCCCGCCTGGCGCACCGCCTCGAGGAGTTCGTCGATCGGGGTCGTCACCGGAAACTGCACGCGCGCCCTCTCGGTCGCGAGGTTCACCTCAGCTTCGACACCCTCGAGCCGGCCGAGCCGCTTCTCGACCCGGGCGACGCAACTCGCACATGTCATGCCCTCGATGCCGAGGTCGATCGTGCGGGTGTCGTGCTGCAGCGCCATCCGTGTCTCCCTGTCGATTCGAATCCCAACCGTACCCCTAGGGGGTATCTGTTGCAAACGGGGTATCCTGTCAAGGTGATCGAGGACATCAAGAAGCGCGCCCTGCACCGCACGAAGATCATCGAGGGCCAGTTGCGCGGCATCGAGAAGATGATCGAGAACGACGAGTACTGCGTCGACATCATCACGCTCTCGCTCGCCGTGCAGAAGTCGTTGGGCTCGCTCAACAAGCTCCTCGTCGAGAACCACCTGCGCACCCACGTGACCGAGATGTACGAGGCCGGCGGTGAGCAGCGCGAAGCCGCGGTGGCCGAACTCGTGCGCATCTTCGAGCTCTCCAACAATCGGGGGTAGGCCAGCGGATGCCGCGCATCGAACTCATCACGGGCGACATCACCGTGCAACGGGTCGATGCGATCGTGAACGCGGCCAACTCCTCCTTGCTCGGAGGCGGGGGCGTCGACGGGGCGATCCACGCCGCAGGCGGACCGGCGATCCTCGAGGAGTGTCTACGCCTTCGCGAGACGATCCTGCCCGACGGCCTGCCGACCGGTGAGGCCGTGGCGACCGGCGCCGGCAGGCTCTCGGCGCGCTGGGTCATCCACACCGTCGGGCCGGTGTGGCCCGGCCCCGGTGCGGAGGCCGACGCCCGGCGCCTGCTGCTCGCGGCTTCGTACCGCAACTCGCTCGCACTCGCCGCCGAACTCGGCGCCGTCTCCGTTGCCCTTCCCGCGGTCTCAGCCGGTGTCTACGGCTGGCCTGCAGCGGACGCCGCACGCGTGGCCCTCGGGGCCGCGGCTTCCGCGTCGTCGCCGGCGCTCATGCGCTTCGTGCTCTTCTCCGCTGACATGCACCGCGCCTTCGCCGATGCCGCGGCAGAGCTCGGGATCGCGCCCGTCACCCCCGATTGACCCCCGAACAGGGGTCGGTTCGATAGACTCCGGCGATGCGGTGTCGACGGCGAACCACATGACCATGCGCTTCGAGGTGCTCGGCCCGCTCGTCGTGCGCATCGACGGCCACGACGTCACGCCCGGGGGAAGCCGCGTGCGCACGCTGCTGGCGGTCCTCCTCGCCGCGGAAGGCGCCCGTGTGACCGATGACCGCCTGAGCGACCTGCTCTGGGGCGACGAGGGAACCGCCGCGCGGCTGCAGTTGCTCGTGCACCGCCTGCGCGCGACGCTCGACGACTCCGACAGGGTGGTGCGCGAACCCGATGGCTACCGGCTCACCGCAAGCGACGACGAGCTCGACACGGTCGAGTTCGAGCGCCTCGCAGCATCCGACCGCGGCCGCGCCGCCCTCGTCCTCGTGCGTGGACCCGCCTTCGACGGGTTCGACGGCGAACCGTTCGAGTCTGCGCGGATCCGCGCTCGCGATGCGCAGCGAGCCGTGCGGCACCGTGTGCTCCACGCCGAGCTGGAACACAACGACCCGGCCGGACTCATCGCCGAGATCGGCGCGGCAGTGGCCGCAGACCCGCTCGACGAAGAACTCGTCGCCCTGCAGATGACCGCGCTCGCCCGGAGCGGCCGGCAGGCGGACGCCGTCGACGCATACTTCTCACTCCGCTCCACGCTCGCCGAAGAACTCGGCCTCGACCCGGGCGCGGAGATCGACGAACTGCACCGTCGCCTCGTATCAGGCGACGCCCTCGACCCGACCCCGGCCCCGCGGCAACTGCCCGCCGCCGCCAGCCTCGTGGGACGCGACGCCGAACTCGAGCGACTCGATGACCTGACCCGCGCCGATGGGCCCAGGATCGCCGTCATCTCGGGCACGGCCGGCGCCGGGAAGACGGCGCTCGCACTCGGATGGGCACGCAGGGCACGCCGGCACTTCGGCGACGGCAGTCTGTTCGTCGACCTCCGCGGCTTCAGCGAGACCCAGCCACGCTCCGCCGGGGAAGTGCTGGCCGGATTCGTACGCGCGCTCGGGTATCGCTGGAACCTCCCAGACGATGCCGAAGAACTCGCTGCGCTCTTCCGCAGCCTCGTGCACGACCGGCGCATGGTGATCGTGCTCGACAACGCGAGATCGGTCGACCAGGTGCGGCCCCTGCTGCCGGGCGGCGACGGCCCGGTCGTCGTGGTCACGAGTCGTGAGGGGCTCGTCGGCCTCGGCGTGCACGCGCGAGTGCACACCGAGGAACTCGACGCGCTCGACCTTCGCGCCTCGGTCGAGCTCATCCGCGCCATCGTGCACGACCCGGTCACACAGCGCGACGCGGAACGACTCGCGGTGCAGTGCGCCTGCCTCCCGCTCGCCTTGCAGATCGCCGCCCGCATCGCCGCTGCTCGCGGCGAGGGCGTCGCTCGACTGGTCGCCGATCTCGACGCCCACCGCGACCACCTTGACCGGCTCGACACCGGCGACGACGCTCGATCCGGCGTGCGCACCGTGCTCTCGTGGTCGTACGAGGCACTCGACTCGAGAATTCGCCGCGTCTTCCGACTGCTCGGGCTCCTGCCCGAACAGGGTGCGCCCGAAGCCGCGGCGGTCGCCCTCGTCGGCGGCGACCCGAGCGAGGCACGCACCGATCTGCGCTCCCTCCGGCGCGTGCATCTCGTCGAGGTCGACGATCACGGTCGTCACACCCAGCACGATCTGTTGAGAGCGTATTCACGGGAGCTCTCCGAAACGGAGCCTCGGGCGCAAGACGAGCTCGGTGCTCGCGCTCGCCTACTCGCCTACTACGCGGCGGGATGCGCCGACGCCGCCACGGCACTGACCGCCCGATGGGGCCCGCTGCCGATATCGAGCGATACTGCCGAACCCGACGAAGCCGCCATCGCCTCGGTCGATCTCGCGACGCGTGCCGGGCCGTTCGAGGATGCCGAGGCCGCGATGGCGTGGCTCAACGACGAGCGCGGGGCGATCGTCGCCGTCGTCACTGCGGCCGGCCCCGAGGCGGATGCCAGGGCGATCGCGATCGTCCTCCGGCTCCGGCCGTACCTCGCGAGGCAGGGATGGCTCAGCGAAGCGCGTGTCCTCTTCGAAGACCTGCTCGAGCGCGCCACTCGCCGAGATGACCTGCTGGCTCAGGCCACGGCCCTGCGACTGCTCGGTTCACTCGACGTCGAAAGTGTGGAGTACGGCATCGGCGCCCAGCGCCTCGTCCGTGCACTCGAACTGAGTCGACGACTCGGCGATCGCACGGGCACGTCGATCGCACTGAACAACCTCGCTGAGATGGAGCGACTCCTCGGCGACCCCGCACGCGCGGTCGAGCTGCTCGAGGAGGCGTTGTTGATCAACGAAGATGCAGGCGATCTCACGCGCGTCGGTCTGAGCCACGGCAACCTCGCGCTCGCTCACAATGCCCTCCAGGCGTACGAGGCTGCAGAGGTCGAGAGCCGCCGTGCCCTTCAGATCGCCGAGCAGGTCGGCTCCGAACGCCTCTGCTGCCTCGGGCTTCGGGCGCTCGCCGGCGCGGTGCTCGGGCTCGGCTCGCCGCCGGAGGCCGTGTCGATCGCCCAGCGGGCGCTCAGGCTCGCGCGAAGCCTTGATGAGACCGAGATGGAGGTGTGGTCGGCCGAAGTGCTCGGCCGTGCACTGCTCGCCAATGGTGCGCCGGACGACGCGGAGCGGATGTTCGAGAGAGCCGTCGAAACGAGCCGACGCAGTGGCTCACTCACGCAACTTGCCTCCTCGCTTCGCGCGCTCGCGGCGCTCCGCGAGACGCGCGCGCCTGCCGAAGCGGCCCGACTCCTCGACGAGGCCCGGGCGATCAGCGAGCGCCTGCAGGCCGGGGCACTCGGCGCCATCGAGCCGTGACCGACGCATGTCACGCCAATCGCGCCCGCGGCATCCACGGTGCGAGGCTGCGCGTCTCCGCCATCAGTGCCGCGGCGATCCACCGCGTATCGGCCGGAACCCGGACCACGTGCTCGAGCCGCTCGATGCCGGGTAGGCCCTGACCGACGACGATCGCCCGATCGGCCGACCGCAGGAGTTCGAGGTCGTTCAGGTCGTTGCCCAGTGCGAGCACGGTATCGCCTCGCGGACGACCTCGGGCGCGAGTGCGGCACGGTGCACCTCGCGCCGACCCGAGTTGACCAGGGCGCCGTTGCAGCATACTCCGCTGATCTCCTGGGCGAGCGAACCGAACCAGGTGCCGAGCACTCGCGGCGAGCGTGCCGTCGCCACCACGAGTCGGGCGTCATAGCCGAACACGAGTCGAGCGAGCATCGTGCGGATGAGGTGATCAGGGGCCCGATTGCCGAACGCGATCGTGCCGTCGAGATCCGTGGCGACGACGAGACTCATCGCAGGGCCGCCGCGCGCGCCTGCGCCTTTCGGAGTTGCACGACGCCGATCCTTGTCGCCCCGACCACGGCGACGACGACGAAGAGCGCTGAGGCGAACATCGCGGGTTCGATGCCGATCGACTCCCCGGCACCGGGCACGAGGCCCGCCGTCGTGACGAGGGCGATTCCGACCGCGCCGCCGATGTTCTGCGCGGTCGTCAACAGTCCGGCCGTCGTCGCTCGAGCCTCCGCGGGCGCGGCATCGACCGCCGCGACCGACACGGCCGGGAACGCCAGGGCGAGCGAACACCCCACGCCGAGCATCGCGGGCAGCACGCCCACCCACGGCGGCGCCGCAAGACCCACGGCGCCGAGCCACACGAGGCTCGCCACGAGCAGCGCGACGCCGATGGCCAGCGTTCGCCAAGCGCCGATACGGGTCACGAGCCGAGCGCCGGTGCCGGCCAGCAGGCTGAAGGCGAGCGGTTGCGGCAGGATGACGAGCGCGACGATGAGCGCAGTCGCCCCGAGTTCGACGAGCCCGAGGCTCAACACGTACATCGACGCGACCACCCCGGCGAACACCCCGGCGAGCGCGACGCACGCAGCACGCACGCCCGGAGAGCGCACGACACTGCTCGGGAACCCGCGCACACCCCGACGCGCCACGAGAGCGGTCACGACGAGGCCGAGCACCACGAGCTCGACCGCGGCGACGCCGACCGGGAGGGAGCCGATCGCCCCGATGACATGAACTCCGATCATGAGGGCGGCTGTGAGCAGCACTGCCCCCAGTACGTCGGGCCGCCCAGGCGAACGGGTTCGACTGGCGCGAATCGTCCAGGTCGCGGCGAGCACCGCGAGCACCACCGGGATCGAGACGAGGAAACTCGTTCGCCAGCCGAGGAGGGTCACCACGACGCCCGGCACGACGAGCCCGAGCGAGAACCCGACGGCCCCCATCGCGCCGTAGAGCGCGACCGCCCGGTTGCGCGCCGCACCGCCCGGTAGTCCCTCGGTGATGAGCGCGAGAGCCGCCGGCGCGCTCAGCGCCGCGCCCGCACCCTGTACGAGCCGGCCGACCACGAGCACCCAGACCTCGGGCGCGAACGCGCAGACGAGGCATCCGAGCCCGAACAGTGCAATGCCGATGAGAAACACGCGGCGACGATCGAGTGTGTCGGCGAGGGAACCCGCGATCGGCAGGAGTCCGGCGTAGGCGATCAAGAAGGCGCTCGCCACGAGAGACAGCTCACTGGGCCCGATGCCGATGTCGTCGCGCATCGCCGCGATCTGCACGTTGATGCCCGACGAGCTCATGCCCTCGAGCAGCAACGCGAGGCAGACCACCACCATGCGTGCCCTCGACAGCGGCGTGACCGCCGTTGCCTCACCGCTACCCGCTCGTCGATACCCCGTGTCGCCCATGCCTGCTCCGATCGCCCTCGATAGTCGAGAGCCATCGTCGTGCAGGCTGCTTTCAAGTCACTTTCACTCAGGTGCCGGGAGCTCACTCAAGTGCCGGGAGCGGTGAGCGCGAGCCAGTCGTCGAGCTCACTCGGTTCGTCGGTGATGATGCCGTCGACCCCGAGGGCGCTCACCTCCTGCCAGTGCTCATGGCTGTTCAGTGTGTAGCAGAGCACCGCCACGCCCGCCTCGTGCAGGGCGACGAGCGCCTCGGGCACTGCGGTGACGGATGCCACGGTCGTCCCGAACCCGATGACGCCGAGTCGTTCGGCGAGCGGCACGGGGTCGGCAGGGAGTTCTCTGATGAGCATGATGCGCGGGATCGTGGGTGCGACGCGCTGCAGGGTGAACAGCGTTTCGAGGCTGAAGCTCTGCAGCACGATGCGGCCCCGCAGGCCGTGTCGCTCGATGAGGCCCGTGACGGTGCGAACACCATCGGCTCCCCAGTCGGCCTTCAGCTCGACGAGGGCCCTGGCATCGCTGCGCTCGGCGAGTGCAGCGAGGAAGGTGTCGAGCGTCGGGATGCGGGTACCGGCGAAATCGGGTCCGTACCAGGATCCGGCGTCGAGGCGAGCGATCTCGTCGAGGTCGAGATCTGCGACGGAGCGCGGGTCGCCGGTCACACGTTCGAGCGTGGTGTCGTGGAACAACACGGGTACGCCGTCGCGGGTGAGTTGCACGTCGGTCTCGACGAACGCGAGCTCGTCCATCGCGAGTTCGAGTGAGGGCATCGTGTTCTCGGGTGCTGCGGCGCGGTCGCCGCGATGGCCGACGGTGAAGGCCGGTTGGCCCGGTTCGCGGAGGGCGCCGAACACGTCGATGGCGTAGACGGTCGGCGGAACCTGCGTGAACAGGAGGACGCCGGCGAGCACAGCCACCGCGAGGCTCGAGAGCGTCAGGCGGGCGAGACGGGGGCGGGCGAAGCGAAGGCGGAGTCGGGGGGCAGGTCGGGAGGGGGCGTGGTGCACGGGTTCGGGCCTTTCCACCGTTCGCGCGCCGTTGCGCGATCGGTGCAGGTCACTCTAGCAAGCCCGTTACCATTTCGTTACCTCCCGTTCGTGGGTCGCGAGGGCGGCCTACGCGATCGAGGGGTACGGATACTCCGCTGATCGACGCTGGAACTCCAAGATGGCGGGGTTGCAGATGCGGCCACCGGCGATCTCGGTGGCGCGATCGATCGTCTCCGACGCCGCCCACGCATCCGGGCCCTCCATGACCGTGCGCAGGAACGGCATGAGCGCTTCGCTGATCTCCCAGGTGGCCGAATTCCACAGGTACGACGGGCTGTGATCCACGGCGTAGTAGTTTGTCGACTCCCCCACGATGAACATCGGGTCCTCGAACGACGTGGGGCGTGCCCAGCTGAAGCCCATGCCCTCGTCGACCGACACGTCGACGATGAGACTGCCCGGGCGGAAGACGCCGAGGTCCTCCGTGCGCAGGTACGTGAGCGGTGCGTTCGGATCCTGCAGCGTGCAGTTCACCACGATGTCCCGCTCGGCGAGGAATGGAGCCAGCGGCACCGGCCCGTCTTCGGTGTTGACGGTGCTCTCGAACGGCGCCTCGGGGTTGTGCTCGAACTGGATGATGTCCACCGAGGGGATCGGCGAACTCACCGCAGCGGTGTCGCGGTTGGTGAGCACCCGCACATCGTGGATGCCGTGGGCGTTCAGCGCGGTGACGGCGCCTCGGGCGGTCGCCCCGAACCCGATGACGACAGCGCTCAGACGCCGGCCGTAGTCACCCGTAGAGCCGCACAGCTGCAGGGCGTGCAGCACCGAGCAGTAGCCGGCGAGCTCGTTGTTCTTGTGGAACACGTGCAGCCCGAAGCCCCCGCCGGCAGTCCAGTGGTTCATGGCCTCCCACGCGATGAGCGTGAGGCCCTTGTCGATCGCGAGTTGCGTCAGGGCACGGTCCTGCACGCAGTGCGGCCAACCCCAGAGCACCTGACCGTCGCGCAGACCTTCGAGGTCGGATGCCTGCGGCTTCGGCAGCAGCACGACATCGGATCGGGCGAGGAGGTCGCCTCGAGAGCCGAATCCGGCGACCAACGGGGCCAGCTGGGCATCCGTGAAGCCGAAACGCTCGCCGTACCCGTGCTCGAGGAAGAGGTTCTCGCGAAGGTCGACATCGATCCGCTCGAGGTGCGACGGATGCAACGGCAGCCGCTTCTCGTCGGGCTTACTCGAGTGCGCCAGCACTCCGAGTCGGAGGAGTTGCGGGGTGGTCGCGGTCATGGCGGACGTCCTGTCTCCCGCCGGTGCGCTGCACTCGACGGATTCGCTCAGAGGAATCCGCGATGAACAGGTCGCCGTCGAATCACCGGCCGCGCATGCGGCGACCTGCTCCTGAGGCTACGCCATGCCATCACCGGCGACGCCTGCCCGCCCATGCGCACGCCCGGGCCGGGCCCTGGCCCGCGCCGGGCATCATGACCGTTCGTTGCCTCGCCGGTAGTTGCCGCTCGCCCGGGCGAGCAGGTGCTGCGCCTGTGCATCGTCCGCGAGTTGCAGCGCAGCGACGAGACGTGCCGCATCCCGGCCGCCGACGGTCATCACGGGCGTACCGCCGCGGGAGACGATCACGCCTCCCTGTTTCGTGACTCGGTACTCGAACGGGTCGGTGACGAGCCGACCCCGTTCGTCCGACGCTCCAGAGCGACCGGCCATGTCGTCACGCCTACTTGAGGCTCTTCGTGTGCCAGACCGTCTTGGTCTCGGTGAACGCGCTGATGCGGCCGAGCGCGGGCGCCGCGGCATCCGGCCCGGACTCGGGACGCAGCACTCGCTTCAAGGTGTCGGCCGCGTCGATCTCGAGCGAGATCCAGTCGAGATCGCCGGCGCCGACGAGGTCGATCGCGTTCACATCGGAGTGGCTCGCGAGCCACGGCGCGATCTCGGCGGGCGAACCCGTGAGCACGTTGACGACGCCCTTCGGCACGTCGCTCGTCGCGAGCACCTCCGCGAGGCTGATCGCCGACAGCGGGAAGCGCTCGCTCGCGACGGCGACGACCGAGTTGCCGGCCACGAGTGCCGGCGCGACGGCCGAGACGAAGCCGAGCAGTGAGCTGTCTTGCGGCACGATGACCGCAACGACGCCCGTCGGCTCCGGCACCGAGATGTTGAAGTACGGCCCCGCGACGGGGTTCGCGTTGCCCGTGACCTGGGCGAACTTGTCGGCCCAGCCGGCGTACCAGACCCAGCGGTCGATCGCCTCGTCGACTTGAGCGGATGCCACGGCGCGCGTGACCCCCTCGGCCTCCTCGATCTCGGCGACGAACTGCGCCCGCCGGCCTTCGAGGAGTTCGGCGATGCGGTAGAGCACCTGCCCGCGGTTGTACGCGGTGGCGCCCGACCATCCGCCGACTGCGGCTCGAGCGGCCACGACGGCGTCGCGAGCATCTTTGCGGGAGGCCTTCGCGGCGTTCGCGAGGAAGCCGCCGTCGGCCCGGAGCACCTCGTAGGTGCGACCCGACTCGCTGCGCGGGAAGGCTCCCCCGATGTAGAGCTTGTAGGTCTTGGGCACGGCGAGGCGGCTCATCGCTTCGATCCCTTCGTCGCGGGCTTGGTTGATCGAGCAGGCCGCTTTGCGGCCGTATCGAGATCACCCTTCGCGGCATCCGAGGTCTCGATACGCGGCTTCGCCGCTCCTCGACCAGCGGCGGGCGGCTTCGCCGCTTCTCGACCGGCGGCGGGGAGCTTCGCTTTCACTCGACCGCCGGTGACGGCTGCCTGGCCGATGGGCGCCGGTGCCAGGTACGCCGCGAGCCCGTGCCGGCCGCCTTCACGGCCGTAGCCCGACTCCTTGTAGCCGCCGAAGGGCGACGCGGGGTCGAAGCGGTTGAACGTGTTCGCCCAGATGACGCCGGCGCGCAGCTGGTCGGCGACCGCGAGGATGCGGCTGCCCTTGTCGCTCCAGATGCCAGCGGAGAGGCCGTAGGGCGTGTTGTTCGCCTTCGCGATCGCCTCGGCCGGGGTGCGGAACGTCAGAACGGAGAGCACCGGACCGAAGATCTCCTCACGGGCGATGCGACTCGAGGTCTGCACGTTCGTGAAGATCGTCGGCGCGAACCAGAAGCCGTTCTCGGGGATGTCGCACGGCGCGGTCCAGCGCTCGGCACCCTCGGCGACTCCGATGTCGGAGAGCGTGCGGATGCGTTCGAGCTGCTCTTTCGAGTTGATGGCGCCGATGTCGGTGTTCTTGTCGAGCGGGTCGCCGAGGCGCAGCGTCGAGAGGCGCAACTTCAGTCGCTCGACGACCTCGTCGTGGATGTTCTCCTGAACGAGCAGGCGTGAGCCGGCACAGCAGACATGCCCCTGGTTGAAGAAGATGCCGTTGACGATGCCCTCGATCGCCTGATCGATGGGTGCGTCGTCGAAGACGATGTTCGCGGCCTTACCGCCGAGCTCGAGCGTGACCTTCTTGTCGGTGCCGGCAATCTGCTTCGCGATGGCACGGCCGACGCCGGTCGATCCGGTGAACGCGACCTTGTCGACACCCTCATGCGCGACGAGCGCGGCACCCGTGTCACCGGCGCCCGTGATGATGTTCACGACGCCGGCGGGCAACTCGGCCTGCTGCAGGATCTCCGCGAAGATGAGCGCCGACAGCGGCGTCGTCTCGGCGGGCTTCAGCACGACGGTGTTGCCTGCGGCGAGCGCCGGGGCGATCTTCCACGCGAGCATGAGCAGCGGGAAGTTCCACGGAATCACCTGGGCGGCCACGCCGAGCGACCGAGGGTTCGCGCCGAGCCCCGCGTGATCGAGCTTGTCTGCCCAACCCGCGTAGTAGAAGAACCAGGCGGCGACGAGGGGTACGTCGACGTCGCGCGACTCCTTGATGGGCTTGCCGTTGTCGAGCGACTCGGCGACGGCGAGCTCACGGGCACGCTCCTGCACGAGGCGGGCGATGCGGAAGAGGTACTTTCCGCGGTCACGGCCGCTCATCTTCGACCAGCTGCGGTCGTACGCGCGGCGCGCCGCAGCGACGGCCGTGTCGACATCGGCCGCGTTGGCATTGGCGATCATCGCGATGCGCTCTTCGCTCGCCGGGGAGATGGTCTGGAACGGCTCGCCGCGTCCGTCGACGAACTCGCCGTCGATGAAGAGGCCATAGGTGTCGCGAAGCGAGAGGATCGCCCGCGACTCGGGTGCCGGTGCGTATTCGAGGAAGCTCATGGTGTCTCTCTCAGTCGATCGTCACGTAGTCAGCGCCGGAGTAGTGCCCGGTCGCGATCTTCTGCCGCTGCAGCAGCACGTCGTTCAGGAGGCTCGAAGCCCCGAAACGGAAGAGATGCGGCTCGAGCCACTCTTCACCGACGGTCTCGGCGACCGTCACGAGGTACTTGATGGCGTCTTTCGACGAGCGGATGCCGCCGGCCGGCTTCACTCCGATGCGCTGGCCGGTGGCCAGGTGCCAGTCGCGCACGACCTCGAGCATGAGCAGGGTGACCGGCAGTGTCGCCGCCGGTGCCACCTTGCCGGTGGAGGTCTTGATGAAGTCGCCGCCCGCGAGGATCGAGAGCCACGAGGCGCGGCGCACGTTGTCGTACGTGACGAGTTCCCCGGTCTCGAGGATCACCTTGAGGCTCGCGCTCGAGCCGTCGGCACGACGGCACGCCTCTTTGACCGCGGCGATCTGGTCGAAGACGAGCCCGTAGCGCCCGGCGAGGAACGCACCGCGGTCGATGACCATGTCGATCTCGTCGGCGCCCGCCGCGACCGCTTCGGCCGTGTCGGCGAGCTTGATCTCGAGCGAA
This sequence comes from Agromyces sp. Y782, assembly GCF_059445405.1. NCBI lineage: Bacteria > Bacillati > Actinomycetota > Actinomycetes > Micrococcales > Microbacteriaceae > Agromyces > Agromyces sp. Y782. The sequence continues at coordinate 170,238 of NZ_JCAIUG010000001.1, forward strand.
GCACGACCGCTCGGGAACGCGGTCGCGACCGCTGCCACCGAGATGAGGCCGTCGTCGGGGTCGCCGTGCGCGCCGCCGAGGGCGTCGATCGCGTGCGGAACCATGTCGCCGTACACGCAGACCGCCGCGACACGCGGGGTCGAGGCATCAGCAGGGTCGGGGTTGACGGCCTTGGCGACGAGCGAGCGCACCTTGCCCGGGGTGTCGGCGCCCTCGAGGGTCGTGAGGTCGATGAGCGAGATGATGCGGTCGAGCGCCCACTGCTTGGAACTCGTCTTGATCGAGCGAGTGCCGAGGCCTGCCGCGCGCTGTTCGAGTCCGACGGCGTCGACACCCGGGATGCCGTGCAGGTAGCGCCGCAGGGTCGCGTCGTCGGGCTCGCCGCCGAGCACGGCAAGTGCCCGCTCGCGGGCGGTGACGAGGGAGGTGCCTGACATGAGGAATGACCTGGCTTTCGTTTGATGTTCGGCCGACCGAGTGGCGTCAGCCGTCGAGGAGGTGGAGTGCGGTGGCCTCGTCGGTGACGAGCACCGAGCACAGCCGACTGCGCACGACGGCGTCGGCCACGGCATGCTTGGCGGGCCCCGAGATCACGGCGATCGCGAGCTGGGCCCGGCGCAGTTCGTCGAGGGTGAGCCCGACCGTGCGGGCATCGAGCGCCGGATCGACGATGTTGCCGTCGGAGTCGATGTAGCGGCCGACAACGTCGCCGACGGCGCCCTTCTGCACGAGCAGGTCGACGTCGGGAACCGAGAGGTACCCGCTCTCGACGTGCACCGATGAGTGGTCTGCGGCGCCGGCGCTGAAGAGGTAGGCGTCGGCCGATCGTGCGAGCTCGATGACGCCGGCGACGACGCGGTCGGATTCGATGGCCTCTTTCGTCTCGAGCCGCTCGAGGATCGCCGGGCTCGGCAGCAGGGTGGCGCTGCCGCCGCCCTTCTGCGCGATGCCGACGGCGGTCGCGGCGGCCGTGCCTGGCCGACGATTGAGACTCACGCCGCCGTTGATCTGCACGACGTTGACGCCGGTCGCCCAGCCGCTCCGCAAGTGCTGCGAGATCTCGAAGAGCGTGCGCCCCCAGCTCACGCCGAGCGTGCGGGGCACCGGCCGAAGCGCGGTGAGGTAGTCGGCCGCCGCCTGCGCGGTGCGCGCCTGCAATTCTTCGGTTGAGGTCACCCCGGCGGTCGAAACGACGATCGCGTCGGCGAGGCCGCGTTCCTCGCGCAGCCGACGCTCGATCGGCAGCCGCCTCGCCCGTGGATGCAGGATCTCGATGCGGATGAACCCGCGCTGCTTCGCCTGCGCGAGGAGTCGCCCGACCTTCCACCGCGTGAGGCGCAGCGCCTGCCCGATCTCGTCTTGGGTCTTGTTCTCCTCGTAGTAGAGCTCAGCGGCCCTGATCGAGAGCAGTTCGTCGATCTCGTCCATGCGCCTCCGTCCGGTCACGTTCCCGCCACGTTCACGTTCCAGCGTAGGCAGCCGGATGCGCATCGGCAACACTCGCAGGCGACGCTGCTCAGATGAGCAGAGGGGCGACGGATGCCGCGCGCGTCCCGCCCTCGTCAGCGCTCGCGTTCGTCCTCGAAGTAGCGCGGACGGGCGACGACCGCCCCCGCGATCGCCGCGGGCACGGCCGAGGCGAGGAGGAACAGCAGGGGCCACGTCCACCCGCCCGTCCACTGATGCAGGAGACCGACGAGGAGCGGCCCGACGGCCACGATGAGATACCCGGCGGACTGCACGAACCCCGAGAGTGCGACCGCTCCCGAGTGCGTCCTGGTGCGGAGGTTGATCAGCACGAGGGCGAGCGGGAACAGGAGCGGACCGATGCCGGCCAACGCCACCCAGAGCCACGTCGCCCAGCTCGGCACGAGGAGCAACCCGAGATATCCGACGACGAGCGCTGCGACGGCGATCCCAGTGAGAAGGCGCACCTTGCCGTACCGGGCCGCGACCAGCGGCACGAGCAGACCGGCGGGCAGGCCCATCGCCGCATACAGCGAGAGCAGCGCCCCCGCCTCGGCCGGTGAGACGCCTGCGATGTCGTGCAGGATCGACGGAAGCCAAGCGAAGGCCGCGTAGGCGTTGAACCCCGACACGGCGAACACGACGGCGAGCGACCACGCGAGCGGCGAGCGCAGGGCATGGCGCAGCTGACCGGGGTCCGCCTCCTCGGGCATCGCCTCAGGCGCCTGACGCTTCGGATGCAGCAGCATCGCGATCCACGGCACGAGCGAGATCGCCGCGATGAGCGCCCACTCGCCGAGCGAGACCCGCCACCCCGCGGCATCCGCCACCGGCACGGCGATGAGCGGCGGGGTGAAGGTGCTGACCGACATCGCTGTCACGTAGATCGTCGTGACGAGGCCGATGCGATCGGGGAAGTAGCGCTTCACGAGGGGCGGCAGCAGCACGTTGCCGACCCCGATCGCGGCGAACGTCAGCGTGCTCGCCGCGACGAGCCAGAGCGCCGACCCGGCGAGCCCACGCCCGGCGAGGCCGACCGACAGTGCGACGAGTGCGGCGATGAGCGTCAGCTCGAGACCGAAGCGCTTCGCCACCATCGGGGTCAGGATGCCGAACACGGCATAGCAGAGCGGCGGCAGCATGCCGAGGAACCCGACGATCGCGGGCGAGAGCGACACCTCGGCCTCGAGTTGCGCCAGGATCGGCGAAAGCGACGCCACCGCCGTGCGGAGGTTGAAGGCGACGAGCACGATGCCGATGAGGGCGAGGGCCCGACCCGCCCAGAGCGGTCGGGGCGGGAGCGAAGTCATCACCTCTGAGTCTAGGCGCGCGAGCCTCAGCCCTCAGCCCTCAGGCCTCAGGCCTCAGGCCTCAGGCCTCAGGCGCCGAGGATGTCGCGAGTGCGCTCCACATCGTCGCGAATCGTGTCGATCAACGACTCGATGCTCGTGAACGCCACCATGCCGCGAATGCGATCGACGAACTCCACGTCGACGACGTGGTCGTAGAGATCGAGCTCGCGATCGAGCACGTATGCCTCGACCTGTTTCTTCGCCACGCCCTCGAAGGTCGGGTTGTCGCCGACCGAGATCGCCGCCGGGTACCGAGTGCCGGCGTCCGTCAGCCATCCGGCATAGACGCCGTCGGCCGGGATCAGCCCCTCGGACTCGGGCGTGAGGTTCGCCGTCGGAAAGCCGAGCTCGCGGCCGCGAGCGGCGCCGTGCACGACGATGCCCGAGACCGTCGGCGTGTGACCGAGCAGTTCGGTGGCCCGCCGCACGTCGCCCTCGGCGAGCAGCTCACGGATCCACGTCGACGAGACCCGCCGCTCCCCCTCGGGGCGAACATCGTCGATGACGTCGACCGTGAAGCCGAAGGTCGCACCGAGTTCTTGGAGCAGCGGCACATCGCCGGCGCCGCGAGCGCCGTAACGGAAGTCCCTGCCGACGAGTACCGCCTTCGCGTCGAGCGCGTCGACGAGCACGCGCTCGACGAACTCCGTCGCCGGCACCGACGCGAGTGCCCGATCGAACGGCAGCAGCAGCGTCGCGTCGACGCCCGTCGTGGCGAGCAGCTCGAGCTTCTGGCGCACGCTGACGAGCGACTCGGGGCACTTCTCGGGTGCGAGCAGGGCGAGCGGGTTGCGATCGAAGGTGACGACGATCGTCGAGAGGTCACGATCGACGGCGATGCGCCGGGCCCGCTCGATCACGGCACGATGCCCCTGGTGCACGCCGTCGAACTTGCCGATCGTGACGACCGACGGGCCGGTGCCTGCGGGCACCCCGACCAGGCCCTTGAACGTCTTCACGAGGCATCCGCCCCACGCGCCGGCCGATGCCGGGCGAGCCACCACATGCCGAGCACGGGAAGCACGAGCGGGATGAACAGGTACCCGCGCCCGAACCACGACCACACCGTGTCGTGCGGGAACAGCTCGGGCAAGACGATGCTCAACGCTCCGACGACGATGACGCCCGTGAACTCGAACGCGATCGTGGCCCACGCGATGCGGTACCACGTAACGCTCGGCATGATCAGAGCGATCGTCGCCACGACGTAGACGACCGCGGCGAGCGCCGAGAGCGCGTACGCGAGCGGCGCCTCGTCGAACTTCGACGCGATCTGCACGAACGAACGCCCGATCGCCGCGAGCGCGAGCACGCCGTAGACGGCCACGAGCACGCGCCCGATGCCACTCATCCGCCGGCCCTGTCGTATCTCGGGCCGGGCACTTCGCACGTCACTCATGTCGTTCGATTCTCTCAGACCGGGGTTCACGCCTGCTGCACGGTCCAGATCTGCAGCATGCGGTAGAGCATGACCGCGACCGAGAGCGCCGCGACGCCGAGGATCACGGTCGACCAGCGATTGCGCTCCAGCAGTGCCCAGAACGCTGCAGCAGGCGGCAGGAGCAGGGCTCCGACGAGGTAGACGTAGAACTCGAGCAGACTCCCGGTCGGATCGTTGCCGAACGCGGGCGCGGCGATCGCGATCACGAGCTGGGCGACGAGCAGGAGCTCGATGAGAGCGAGCGCTCCGAGCGTGAAATCGCTCGGCACCCGCCCGGCCAGACCCAGCGCGATGCCGAGCAGCCCGGCTGCGACGGCGACGGCGAGCTGCACCCAGGTGAACCACTCGATCATGCGCCGGCCTCCGGCGACTCGGCGGGCGGGAAGCCCGTGACGACCTTCAACTGCCGGCCGCGAGGCTCGACGATCGCGACGAGGTGGTCTTCTGGATCGATGGCCGCGAGCGCCGGGGGCAGTGCAGCAGCGGGGTCGGATGCCGCGAGCCCGTCGACGTCCGCGACGTCGATGCGTTTGCCGTGCCCGAGGTCGATGGCCTGCTGTTCGGTCAGTGCCACGACGGACAGCGCCCGCCGCGCGGCATCCGCTGGGCTCATCATCGCCTTCGCCACGTCGAAGCCGTCGAGCTCGCCGGCCTCGTCGACACCGAACCGGCCGATGCGCGTGCGACGCAGCGCCGTCAGGTGCCCGCCGGTGCCGAGCGCCGCGCCGAGGTCGCGTGCGAGCGCGCGCACGTACGTGCCCGAGGAGCACTCGACCCGAACATCGACATCGAGGGTTGCGTCACCCGAACGGAACTCGAGCACTTCGAAGGCCGAGACGGTGACCCGGCGCGCCGCGAGTTCGACCGTCTCGCCGTCGCGCACCCGTTGGTAGGCACGCTTGCCGGCGACCTTCACGGCGCTGACCGCGCTCGGCACCTGCTCGATGTCGCCCGTGAGCGGGGCGATGGCTGCGTGAACGGCCTCTTCCGAGACGGTGCCGAGAACCTCGGGCGTGGCCGCGGCAAGGGGGTCGCCCTCTGCGTCGTCGGTCGTGGTGTTCCAACCGAGGCGGATGGTGGCCAGGTACTCCTTGTCGAGCCCTACGAGGTAGTGCAAGAGGCGCGTCGCCCCGTTCACTCCGAGCACGAGCAGTCCCGTGGCCATCGGGTCGAGTGTGCCCGCGTGCCCGATCTTGCGGGTGCCGGCGAGGCGACGCATACGCGAGACGACGTCGTGGCTCGTGATTCCCTGCGGCTTGTCGACGAGGAGGATGCCGCTGTTCACGCCGTTCAGCTTAACAGCCGTGCGACACCCCGCGGCGCCGCGCACCCGTGCCGGCCCATGCCGCGCGCACCCGTGCCGCGACCCTGTGCCGCGGCCTGTGCCACCCATCTACGCTGGGACGGTGAGAATCGGCATCATCGGCGCCGGCGCGCTCGGCGGCACGTTCGCCGCCCTCCTCGCGCGCGCAGGGCACGACGTGGAGGTCACCGCGCGGGGCGCGGGCCTCGAGGCGATTCGCGCCTCCGGCATCACCCTGAGCGGCGGGTACGGCGACGTGCACGCACGGGTGGCCGCCGGTGAGCGGCTCTCGGTCGCGCCCGAACTCGTGCTCGTATGCACGAAAGCACACGACGCGGCGGACGCCATCGAGTCCAACGCCGACCTCGTCGACGGAGTACCCGTCGTCGTCGTGCAGAACGGCCTCGACGGGGTCGCGACTGCCGAGCGCCTGCTCCCCCATTCCTCCTGCATGGGGCTGCTGTCGATCATCGCCGCCAACTACACCGAGCCCGGGGTCGTGCGCATCACCACGCCGGCGACGAGCTACCTCGGGCGCGGTGACGGCCCGGCCGACGCCGAGTGCACGCGCATCGCGGCCGTGCTCTCCGAAGCGGTGCCGGTCGTCGCGATCGGCGGGTTCCGGGGCGCGCAATGGACGAAACTCGTCGTCAACATGCTGAACGCCGTGCCCGCGATCGTCGGGCACAGCGTGCAGGACGTCGTCGATGACCATCGACTGCGGCGCGTCGTCACGGCCTCGATGCGCGAGAGCGTGCGCATCGGCATCGCGCGCGGCGTACGCTTCGGCGCCCTGCAGGGGCTCGGCAACGGGCGGTTGCGGCTCTTCGCCCGTATGCCGCTCGCGGTCGGCCAGGTGCTGCCGTGGCTCATGCGCGTGCGCATGGGCGGGGTGCCGAATCTCGGTTCCACCCAGCAGAGCGTGCGCCGCGGGCAGCCGACTGAAGTCGACTTCCTGAACGGAGCCGTCGTGCGCGAGGCATCCGTCGCCGGCCTCGACGCTCCGGTCAACCGGGCGCTCACCGCGCTCGTGCACGAGGTCGAGCAACGCGGCGAACCGTTGTCGGCCGAGCGCGTGCTCGCCGACGTTCCCGCTTGACGCGGCGAGTCGGCTCCGAGACGGATGCCGCGGGCCGGCGACCTGCGCGATGCGAGCACGTGGCACGACGAAGGGGGCCCGGCGAACCGGACCCCCTCAGCGTGCGTCAGTCGATCAGGCGCGCTTGCGTCGGATTCGCGCGATCACGAGGAACGCGAGTCCGGCGACCACGATGATGCCCGCGACGATCGCGATCGTCGTGCCCGCGAAACCGGTGCTCGCAAGCCCGGTGCCGTCGGCACCCGAGCCCTTCGGCCCGGTGGCGCAATCGGGAGTGGCTGCCGGGTACGAGATCGCCACGGCTGCCTCGGGGTTCACGACGATTTTCGCCTCGGTCACGGCGCGGGTCCACGCGAAGTTGTCATCGACCTCGACCCACTGATCGCCGACCTGGGCCCAGCCCGGCCAGCCGGTCGGCGTGACGCCGTCAGCGGCGACCGTGGCACCGGGCCACAGCACCTTGCCGTCGAGCTTGCCGTCGACAAGCTCGCCGAGCACGATCGTCTCGGTGTTCGTGCCGTCGGTCAGCACGAGCCGCGCCGTGTTGCTCGTGGACTGCCCGTCAGGGTCTGCGACTTCGACGTCGAAGAAGATCCACGGGACATCCGCGACGCAGTCACCGGTCGCGACTGCCGCCTTCAGCGTCGGCTCGATGCAGGGCTTCTCATTGAGGTCCCACGGGCCGAAGACCTTCGACTGCGCTTCACCCACGAACGAGTAGCCCTCGGCCGGGCTCGCGGTCAGCGTCAGCTTGCCGCCAACGACGGCCTCGTTCCACACGACACCCTCGAGCTTTTCTTCGTAGTCGAGCTCGTAGTTGCCGACACCGCACTCGTCGGAGAACGTCGCCTCAGCCGGCACCTCGAGTGGTACCCCGCAGAGTTTGTCAGTGAACGTGAAGTCGAAGGTCTTCGACGTCGTCTCGTCTGCGAAGGTGTAGCCGGGCTTCGCCGTCGCCGTCGCCGTCGCCTTGCCATCGACGACGGGGGTGATCGTCCACTCCACGCCCTCGACTACCGGCGGCTGCACGATGCGGTCGTCCGCGGTGCCGCAGTGATCCTGCTTCTCGGGCGCGGCGGGCACCAGAAGTTCCGTAGGCGACTTTCCGCAATCGCCCTTGAGGTTCGCGACACGACCGTCGGAGCCCTTGTCGAAGTCGTCAGTCCACTTCGTGTACGCGTAGACCCACGGCCCTGTCTTCGTCGTGCCCGGCAGGTGCTCGGTGCCGAGCGTGATCGTCTTGTTGCCGGTCGTCGTGATCGGGCCGCGATCCATGCCGTTCGCGTTCTTCGGCGTCTCGTCGAAGCTGGTACCGCCGACGCGCCACTTCGTCGTGCCCGTGTTCCCATTCGACACGTTCGACAGCTTCAATGTGTAGGTCACGTCGTACTCGCCGGTGACGGGGTTGCATTGAGCGTTTGCGTTGAGGTCACCGGTGTGGGCGCTCGCGGGCGCTGCAACACCGACGAGGGCGAGGCCGGCGCCGAGCACGACGGCGGTGATTGCCGCGGCGATACGTCGCAGCGGGTTCCGGGACGTCGTGCGCTGACGCGCACCGACATCGCCGTCGGCAGCGTGCGCCTCTGCGGCGCGGGGCTTGCTCATTCGGGTTTCTCCATCGGTCTGGCCCGGCTGGGTCAGCGAAACCGAGGGATGACGAAGGGCGCGTTCAGGGCGCACAGCAGAGTCGACGGGCACGAACGTGCTCGTCGACTGGCGTCGGGTAATTCGGGTGGTGCGATCGGGTTCGCGAAGCCGGGAGGGTTGGCAGTGTCACCATTATGTCCCCTCAACGGAGGACTTCACCATGAATTCTTCGGATTCGAGCCGAAATTGGCACCCGAATGGGGGACGCCGGTCATTCGACGTCATTCGACGGGCGTCAGCAGCTGTCGAAGAACCGGCGACGCGGGTGTTCGGGGTCGCTGTTGTCGACGACGATGGACGCCACGAGACGCGGATCCGACTCGGCGTACGCGATCTCGTCAGCGGGGTCGACGGGGTCCCCGTCGAGGGCGATGCGTACGTCCCAGAGCCCGGCGAGTCGTTGCCGCAGGAGGAACCGGCCGTCGATCACGAGGATCGCGTCATCCGGCCCGGTGATCCACTTCGGCTCGACCCACCTGTCGCGCGCGGGATCGAAGACCCGGGTCACGAACGCGGTCGAACCGCCGAGCCGGAACGGCTCGACGAGCACGCGCCGCAACGCCGACTCGTCGAAGCCGTACCGGAAGTAGCGGGCGGGCGTGTCCTCGCCGAACGCCGCCTGCGCCTCTCTCGAGCGATGGAACCCCTCCATGCTCGCGCGGAACACCGCGTGGTCGCGTTCCTCGAGCACCGCTGCGAGATCGTCGGCGAATGCGGTCTTGCCGCTCTGCAGCGGGCCGTCGATCGCCACGATCATGCGCCCACGACCGTAGTGCTGCATGATCTCATCGGCGATCGAACGGAGGAAGGTGACTCGGGGCGTGGTGACAAGCCGCATGCCCCGAGCCTAGCTCCGAGGCATCCGCCCCGCCGTAGGCTGGACGAATGCCCCGCCGCCCGACCGCCGATGTTCTCACGCGGCCGGTCATCGACTGGTTCGCGGATGCCGCGCGGCCGCTGCCGTGGCGAGCGGCCGAGGTCTCCCCCTGGGCTGTGCTCGTGAGCGAGTTCATGCTGCAGCAGACACAGGTCGCCCGGGTGGTACCCCGGTGGCAGGCGTGGATCGAGCGTTGGCCGACCGCGACGGCTCTCGCCGCCGAGCCGCCGTCCGAAGCGGTTCGCGCATGGGACCGGCTCGGCTATCCGCGCCGGGCCCTCTGGCTGCACCGTGCCGCCGTCGAAATCGTCGAGCGGCACGGCGGCGAAGTGCCCGCAGATCTCGACGCCCTTCTCGCGCTGCAGGGCATCGGACCGTACACGGCGCGAGCGATCGCGGCGTTCGCATTCGGCGTGCGAGTCCCGGTCGTCGACACCAACACCCGCCGGGTGATTGCACGCGCCGTTCTGGGGCAGGGCGAGCCCGGTCCGCCATCGACGACGCGAGACCTCGCCGCGATGGCTGCACTGCTCCCCCGCGATGCCGCGGGTGCACGTGCCTTCAACTCAGGCGCTATGGAACTCGGCGCAACCGTCTGCACCGCCAGAGCACCGCGGTGCGAGGCCTGCCCCATCGCCGACTCATGCGCCTGGCGAGCCGCCGGCTACCCCGAATACATGGGCGCGAAGAAGGCCGCGCAAGCGCGATTCGCGGGCTCCGACCGGCAGGTGCGCGGGCTCGTGATGCGCGAACTCAGGGTCGCGCATCGTCCCGTTTCACGGGCCGAGCTCGATTCGATCTGGCCGGATGCTGCGCAACTCGATCGCGCCGTCGCGACCCTCGTCGGCGACGGACTCGCCGTTCAAGAGGCGAACGGCTACCGCCTGCCCGAGGCGTGACAGGCCGGCGGAAGCGCCGTCGGTGTTGACGCGGTACTCAGCGCGCGCTGCCCGGCTCGTCGCCGAGCTCGGGCTGCTCGCCGGCAGATGCATCGAGGTCGCCGTCGCCGTCGAGCAGGTCGTCGTCATACTCCCGCGGCTTCACGTAGGGGTCTGCCTCGCCCGCGTATTCGGCGGTCGAGGCGAGCTCGGCCGTCTCAGTGTCGCGAGTGCGCGCTTCATGCAGGAGCGCGGCGATGTGCTGGGCGTTCTCGGGGATCGCGTCCGCGATGAACTCCAGCGACGGGGTGAGCCGAGCCGTGATGTTACGGCCGACCTCGCTGCGGAGCATCCCCGTTGCGGCCTTCAGGGCCTTGGCGGAGTCGTCACGCTCTTCTTCCGTGCCGTACACGGTGTAGAAGATGCTGGCGTGCTGCAGGTCACCCGTGACGCGAACGTCGGTGATGGTGACGAAGCCGAGCCGCGGGTCGCGCAATCCCTTATCGAGGCGCTTCGCAACGATTTCCTTGATGCGATCGGCCATCTTCCTGGCCCGTGCCGGATCCGCCATGATGTATCTCCTTTCGTGGCAAGGCCAGAACGGCTTCGCCGCCCTGCCCGCCTCGACGTGAATCGGGGTAGCGGTCCCTGATTCTTCACCGGAGTAAAGAATCAGGGACCCCATCCCACGAGCTACGCCCGGGGCTTCTCCCGCATTTCGATGGTCTCGATCTCGTCGCCGACCTGGATGTCGTTGAACTTGCCGAGGCCGATGCCCGCCTCGAAGTCCGTGCGGACCTCGGTGACGTCGTCCTTGAAGCGACGCAGCGACTCGATCGCGAGGTTGTCGCCGACGACGACGCCATCGCGGATGACTCGAGCCTTGGCGTTGCGCGTGATCGTTCCCGATCGCACGATGACACCGGCGATGTTGCCGAACTTCGAGGAACGGAACACCTCGCGGATCTCGGCGACACCCGACTGCACCTCTTCGAACTCGGGCTTCAGCATGCCCTTCAGCGAGTCCTCGATCTCGTCGATCGCGTTGTAGATCACCGAGTAGAAGCGGATGTCGACGCCTTCACGAGCGGCGCGCTCGCGCGCCTTCGTGTCGGGACGCACGTTGAACCCGACGATGATCGCGTTGTCGATCGTCGCGAGGTTGACGTCGCTCTCGGTGATCGCACCCACACCGCGGTGGAGGATGCGAAGCTGGACCGAGTCGTCGACCTCGATCTTGAGCAGCGACTCTTCGAGCGCCTCGACGGCACCCGAGACGTCACCCTTGATGATGAGGTTGAGCGACTCGACCTTGCCCTCTTCGAGTGCACGGGTGAAGTCTTCGAGCGAGATGCGCTTGCGGGCCTTCGCCAGCTGCGCGTTGCGCTCTGCGGCTTCACGCTTCTCGGCGATCTGACGCGCGGTGCGGTCTTCTTCGGTGACGAGGAAGGTGTCGCCGGCGCGCGGGACGCTCGAGAGGCCCTGCACCTGCACGGGTCGCGACGGAGTGGCTTCGAGCACGGCGTCGCCGTTCTCATCCGCCATCGCACGAACGCGGCCGTACGCGGTGCCCGCGACGATCGCGTCGCCGACGCGCAGCGTTCCCGACTGGATGAGCACCGTTGCAACTGCACCGCGCCCCTTGTCGAGCTTGGCCTCGATGGCCACACCACGAGCCGCCTTGTTGGGGTTCGCGCGCATGTCGAGCCCGGCATCGGCCGTGAGCAGCACAGCATCGAGGAGTTCCTTGATGCCGATGTTCTCGCGAGCCGAGACGTCGACGAACATGACGTCGCCGCCGTACTCCTCGGCGACCAGGCCGAACTCGGTGAGCTGCTGACGCACCTTGGCGGGATTCGCGTCGGGCTTGTCGATCTTGTTCACCGCGACCACGATCGGCACGTTGGCCGACTGCGCGTGGTTCAAGGCCTCGATCGTCTGCGGCATGATGCCGTCATCGGCCGCGACCACCAGGATCGCGATGTCGGTGACCTGCGCACCACGGGCACGCATGGCGGTGAACGCCTCGTGGCCCGGTGTGTCGATGAAGGTGATCGCGCGATCGACGCCCTCGTGCTCGGCGTGCACCTGGTACGCACCGATGTGCTGGGTGATGCCGCCGGCCTCGCCGTCGACGACGTTCGCGTTGCGAATCGCATCGAGGAGTCGGGTCTTACCGTGGTCGACGTGGCCCATGACGGTCACGACCGGAGGACGCTGCTGGAGGTCTTCGTCGGTCTCGTCCTCGAGCTCCTGGTCGAGGTCGATGTCGAAGCCCTCGAGGAGCTCGCGGTCTTCGTCTTCAGGAGAGACGACCTGGATCTTGTAGCCGAGCTCTTCACCGAGCACCTGGAAGGTGGCCTCGTCGAGCGACTCGGTCGCGGTCGCCATCTCACCGAGGTGGAACAGCACGGTCACGAGCGAACCGGGGTTCGCGTCGATCTTGTCGGCGAAGTCGGAGATCGAGGAGCCGCGCCGGAGCCGGACGACGGTGTTGCCGTCGCCACGGGGCACGCTTACGCCGCCGAGCGACGGAGCCTCCCGCATCTCGAACTCTGCCCGCTTCGTCCGCTTCGACTTGCGCGACTTGCTCTTGCCGCCACCGCGACCGAACGCACCGGCTGTGCCGCCGCCGGGGCCACGACCACGGCCACCGCCGCCAGCAGGACGCGGGCCGCCGAAGCCGCCACCGGGTGCGCCGCCTGGGCGCTGGAAGCCGCCACCGGGTGCGCCGCCTGGGCGAGCACCTGCACCGCCACCTGCACCACCGGGACGCTGGAAGCCGCCACCGGGACGACCACCCGCACCGGCCGGGCGCGGAGCGCCGGGCCGCGGTGAACCGGGGCGAGGCGCCTGCGGGCGAGGGATGTTGCCGGGACTCGGGCGCTGGCCCATGCCCTGCGCGCTCGAGAACGGGTTGTTGCCCGGACGCGGCTGTGCCGGGCGGGAGCCCATGCCCTGCGCGCTCGAGAACGGGTTGTTGCCGGGACGCGGGGTACCGGCACCGGGACGCGGGGCCCCGGGACGCGGGGCCGTGCCGGCCGGAGCCGGGGCACCGGACGGCGCAGCGGCATCGGTTTCGGTCGAAGCAGCAGCAGCCGCCGGAGCATCCGACGACTTCTCGGCCGCGGCCTGCGCGGCTCGCTCTTCGGCCTGGGCCTGGCGCTCGGCGACCGTGAGCGGCACCTCGGCGATGGGAGCGGCCTCAGCTTCGGGAGCCGCCGCGGGTGCGGGAGCCTCTGCCGCTGCGGGCGCCTCAGGGGCGGCCGGGCGTTTCGGAGCGGGCTTGGGACCCGGCTTCGCGCCGGGCTTGGCTCCGGTCGCTGCGGGAGCGGCAGCTGCAGGCGCTGCGGACGCGGCCGCGCCTGCGGCCTCGAGCGCGGCCTTCAGCCGACGAGCGACGGGGGGCTCGATGGACGACGAGGGTCCCTTGACGTACTCGCCCATCTCCTTGAGCTTCTCAAGGGCGATCTTGCTGTCGACACCGAGTTCGCTTGCGATCTCGTGTACGCGTGGTTTGGCAGCCACTTCTCTCCTGTTCCGGGTCCGACCCCGGACAGGGGCAGACCATCAATGACGGACGGGTCTCATTTCGAGCCGCTCATGAGTCGTTACTCATTAGTGATCACGCCGTTCAGCCTGTTCTCTACGTTGCTGGTGTCCACCTCGCCGCGAATGCGGAGTGCACGCCCGAAGGCGTGTCGCCGCACGGCGAGCCGGTAGCACTCGAGTGACGGATGCAGCCACGCACCCCTGCCCGGAAGCACAGCCGCATCATCTGCGATGACGTGGGAGTTCTGGGTGACGACCCTCAGAAGCGAGGACCGCGGGGCATGCGAACGGCATCCGATGCACGTTCTGACGGGTTCCATCTTACACTCTGCGCTGTTCGTCCGCCGACGGCGGCCAATCGGTGGATACTGGCGTCGGCCGCAGCGCGGCCGTTTGGCTCAGTTCGACTCGAGGACCGAGTCGGGCTGGATGTCGATCTTCGCGCCCGTCAGCTTCGCGGCGAGACGGGCGTTCTGACCCTCCTTGCCGATGGCGAGCGAGAGCTGGTAATCGGGAACGAGGGCGCGTACGGCCCGCGTCGACTCGTCGATCACGAACGCGCTCGTGACCTTCGCGGGGCTCAGTGCGCTCGCGACGAACGTCGCGAGGTCGTCGTTCCAGTCGACGATGTCGATCTTCTCGGCGCCGAGCTCGGCCGTGACGGCGCGCACGCGCTGTCCGAGTTCGCCGATCGCCGCACCCTTGGCGTTGACGCCGGGCTGGGTCGCACGCACCGCGATCTTGGTGCGGTGGCCGGCCTCGCGGGCGAGCGAGACGATCTCGACGACGCCCGAGGCAATCTCGGGCACCTCGAGTGCGAAGAGCTTGCGCACGAGCGCCGGGTGCGTGCGCGACACCGTGATCGACGGGCCTTTGAGGCCCTTGGCGACACTCGTCACGTAGACGCGTATGCGCTGGCCGTGCAGGTACTCCTCGCCGGGAACCTGTTCTTCGGGCGGCAGGATCGCCTCGACCGTGCCGAGGTCGATGTGCACCATGCGCGGGTTCGGGCCCTGCTGGATGATGCCGGCGACGATGTCGCCCTCACGCCCGCGGAACTCGCCGAGCACCGCGTCGTCGGCGATGTCGCGCAGACGCTGGTTGATGACCTGCTTCGCGGCGAACGCGGCGATGCGCCCGAAGTCGCTCGGGGAGTCTTCGGCCTCGCCGATGACGTTGCCTTCTTCGTCGAGTTCGGGAACGTACACCGAGACGTGACCGGTCTTGCGGTCGAGGTGGGCGCGCACACCTTCGGGGTTCGCGTGGCCGTGCTGGTCGGGATGCGTGTGCTTCAAGTACGCCATGAGAATGGCCTGCTCGATGATCTCCACCAGTTCGTCGAATGGGATCTCTTTCTCGCGCTCCATCATCCGCAGCACGCTGAGGTCGATATCCATAACCCGGCCTCCTCTATTCAGCTCTCACTCCGCTTCCCCTCGGAGCGGACAGGACTCTACGGTACCGGATGAGCGAGGGCCGGGCATCCACTCGGCGCCACTCGGTTGGGTTCGCCGGCGCCGGCGATCCGTCACGTACGCCAGGTCGTCGCTCCGCGATCTGGCGGGGGGTGACGGCTCACCTTCGGGTGAGGGCGCTGCGCACCGATTCGACGGCGGCCGCGAGGGCGAGGCCGTCGGCGACGCGGATCGGATGGCGGATCACCGGCTCGGGCAACCCCGACGTGGCGATCGCCAGGTGCAGCAGTGCCCTCGGCTCATCCGGCAGGTCACGATTCGGTTACCGCTGTTGACGACACCAACCCATGACCGCTTCGGTTTGGCAATGACATTAACGCTTAATGAAAAGAATCACACTCTGCGACGTATCGTCCTCGCAAGCGCGGCAGTGCTGGTAGCAACTCTGATGAGCTCGGGAACGGCAATGGCCGCCGACAGCTGGCACGACGTGCAGGAGCCATGGGAGTCGGTGACCGAGCCGGACGTGACTCGGGCACCCGCTGCTCGCTACTGCGGCGACTTCGACCTCGAGACGCATACGTTGCAGCAGGGAGTCCGTGGCCGGGTGCTCTCGCGATGGGAGAACGGGAATGTCCGAGAGCAGGAGTACCTCGGCCCCTACATCGTCGAAGCGGTCAATGTCGAGACCGGAGCGTCGAAGCGGTACAACATCAGCGGCCACGCGACCTACACGTTCTCCGAGGTGGGAGCCCTGCAGACGGTCGACGCCAATGGCCCATTCGCCCTGGGCTGGCCGGTCGGGAGCGCTCCGGACCTGCCGAATGGCTACTACTACGTGACCGGCCGGCACATCGTGTCGTTCGCGACCACCGGGATCCGCTCGATGGAGCTCAACCACGGCCGCGAAGAGAACATGTGTGACGCCGTGAGGTGATCGCCAGCCGATTGGTGCCGTATCGATGAACGCCGTGCCTGTGCATCGATTCGGCACCTATTGCGGATACGTCACGACGAGGCATCCGCTCGCCGAGTTCAGGCGAGCGCGGCGACGACGCCGTCGATCGGCACTTGCGTGCGCTCACCGCTCGCGCGATCCCACACCTCGACGAGGCCATCGACCACCCCGCGACCGGCGATCACGATCTTCGGAATGCCGATGAGCTCGGCGTCGCCGAACTTCACTCCGGGCGAGACCTTCGGGCGGTCGTCGAAGAGCACGTCGTACCCGGATGCCTCGAGGGCGGCCACGACCGTCTCGGCCGCGTCGAACACGGCCGCGTCTTTACCTGCGGCGAGCACGTGCACGTCGAATGGCGCTACCGACGCCGGCCAGATGAGTCCCTTGTCGTCATTGTTGTCTTCGGCGATGATCGCGAGGATGCGAGTCACCCCGATGCCGTACGACCCCATCGTGACCGTGACGAGCTTGCCGTTCTCGTCGAGCACCTTGAGGCCGAGCACATCTGAGAAGAAGCGACCGAGCTGGAAGACGTGGCCGATCTCCATGCCTCGGGCCAGCTCGACCGGGCCGGAGCCGTCGGGTGCGGGGTCGCCGGCGCGCACGTTCGCCGCCTCGACGGTGCCGTCGGCGACGAAGTCACGGCCTGCGACGAGGCCGAACACGTGCTTCTGGTCGGCATTCGCGCCCGTGATCCACTCGGTGCCGTCGACCACGCGGGGGTCGACGAGGTAGCGGATGCCGGTGGCCGACTCTTCGCCGAGCACGGCGCCGTCGACCGACCACGGGCCGATGTAGCCCTTCACGAGGCCGGGGTGCTTCGCGAAGTCCGCCTCGGTCGCGGGCTCGACCTCGCCGGGCGCGAACGCGACCTCGACACGCTTCATCTCGACCTCGCGGTCGCCCGGCAGTCCGATGACGACGACCTCGCGGGCGCCGTCGGCCTGCACGACGGCGAGCACGACGTTCTTCAGCGTGTCCGCTGCGGTCCACTCGCGGCCGTCGGGTCGCGGGTACTCGGCGTTCGCGAGGTCGACGAGCGTCGCGATCGTCGGCGTGTTCGGCGAGTCGAGCACAACAGCGGCGGGTAGACCGTCGAACGGCAGCGCGGGCGGCACGATCGTCTCGAACGCCTCGACGTTGGCCGCATACCCGCCGGCCGAGCGCACGAAGGTGTCTTCGCCCACCGGGGTCGGGTGCAGGAACTCCTCGCTGCGAGCGCCACCCATGAGCCCGTTGTCCGCCTTCACGATCACGTACTCGAGGCCGAGGCGCTGGAAGATCCGTTCGTAGGCGTCGCGCTGATTCTGGTAGCTGGCGTCGAGGCCTTCATCGGTCACGTCGAACGAGTACGCGTCTTTCATCGTGAACTCGCGGCCGCGCAGGAGGCCCGCGCGAGGGCGTGTTTCGTCTCGGTACTTGTCCTGGATCTGGTAAATGGCGAGTGGCAGATCCTTGTAGGAGGAATAGAGGTCCTTCACCAGCAGCGTGAACATCTCCTCGTGGGTCGGTGCGAGGAGGTAGTCACCACCCTTCCGGTCGTGCATCCGGAAGATGTTGTCGCCATAGCTCTCCCAGCGACCGCTCTGCTCGTAGGGCTCGCGCGGCAGCAGCGCAGGGAAGTGCACCTCGTGTGCACCCGCGTTCGTCATCTCCTCGCGGATGATCCCCTCGATCTTCGCCTTCACACGAAGACCCAGCGGCAGCCACGCGAAGATTCCCGGCGCCTGGCGGCGAATGTAGCCGGCGCGCACGAGCAGGCGATGGCTCGTGACCTCGGCGTCGGCGGGGTCTTCACGGAGCGTGCGGAGGAAGTAGTTCGTCAGGCGTGTGGGCACCCGACGATTCTAGTTCGGGCGCTCACCCTAGGCTGGGCGCATGACAGCACGACGCCATCATGTCGCCGTCTCCGCCGCGCAGAGCGAGCTCGCCACGGCGCTCGAAGAGCTCCGCACTGAGCTCGAGCTGCGTGTGGATTTTCCGCCGGAGGTGGACGCCGAGGCATCCGCGACCCTCGCCCCTACACCGCCACCCGAGGTTGATCTTCGCGAGATCGAGTTCGTCACGATCGACCCGCCAGGTTCGACCGATCTCGACCAGGCACTGCACATCGCCCGGAGCACCACCGGCTTCGTCGTGCACTATGCGATCGCGGATGTCCCGGGCTGGGTGCTTCCCAACGGTGCCGTCGACCGTGAGGCACGACGCCGCGGCCAGACCATCTACGCCGCCGACGGGCGAGTGCCGCTGCATCCGCCCGTGCTCAGCGAGGACCGTTCCTCGCTCCTGCCCGACGCCGACCGCAGCGCGTTCGTGTGGTCGTTCGAACTCGACCGGCACGGCGTGGTCACCGGCACACAGCTCGCTCGCGCGACGGTGCGCTCGCGCGAGCAGCTGACCTACGACGACGCGCAATCGCGAATCGATGCAGGCGACGGGGGCTCATCGCTCACCCTCCTCCGCGAAGTCGGACTCCTGCGCATCGAGCTCGAGCGCGCCCGCGGCGGCGCCAGCCTCAACTCCCCCGACGAGGAGATCGTGCGCACGCCCGACGGCGGCTACGCCCTCGAACGCCGGCACCCGCTGCCGGTCGAGGAGTGGAACGCGCAACTCTCCCTCTTGACGGGCATGGCGGCAGCAGAGCTCATGATCGGTGCGCGCATCGGCATACTTCGCACGATGCCGAAGCCGACCGAGGATCGAATCGCCGCATTCCGCATTCAGACGCAGGCCCTCGGGCGACCATGGCCCGAGACGATCTCGTACGGCGAGTACCTTCGCGGGCTCGACCGGGATGATCCCGTCTCGCTCGCGGTGATGCAGGTGGCGTCCGGGCTCTTCCGTGGTGCGGGCTATGTCGTGATCGATGGTGCGATTCCGCCCGATCCGATGCAATCGGCGATCGCCGCACCATACGCGCACGTCACGGCGCCACTGCGCCGGCTGGTCGACCGATGGGCGCTCGTCGTCTGCGAAGCGGTCAGTGCCGGCCGCGAGGTGCCCGAATGGGCTCGCTCGTCACTCGCCTCCCTCCCGTCGCTCATGGGTGCGTCGTCGCAGCGGGCCAGTCAGCTCGACGCGGCATCCGTGGCCCGTGTGGAGGCCGCCGTGCTGCACGGGCACGTCGGGGAGCGCTTCACGGCGACGGTGCTCGAGGTGCGCGGTGAGAATGCTGTGATCCAGCTCGCGGCGCCCGCCGTCTCGGCAACGTGCCCAGCGCCGGCGGGAGTACGCGCCGGCACGGAACTCGACGTCGTGCTGGAGTCAGCCGACATCCGCGCGGGCACAGTGCAGTTCCGGGTCGCCGACGCGGCCTGACGTCGGAGCGACTCGAGCCGCCGCCGGTCAAACGCCCTCGACGTCTTCCTCGTCGTCGAGCGCGAACTCCTCGAGGTCGCCTTCGGCTGCCGTCGCAGCGTCGTCGGTGCCCTCGTGGAGCGTGCCCATGCCATCGGGATACCCCGCTTCGTCAGGGTATTCGAACTCGGTGCCGTCTCCGCTCATCGCGGTCTCCTCTCGCGATCGGATGCCGCAGGGCACCCGTTTTCGCCCACCCTACGCTCGGGCGACGCTCACGACTACGGGGTGAGCACCTCGGGAGAACCGAGCGGCGCGTCGGCGCCCATCTCGTCGGCGATGCGGTTGGCCTCTTCGATGAGGGTCGCGACGATCTCAGACTCGGGCACGGTCTTGATGACCTCGCCCTTCACGAAGATCTGCCCCTTGCCGTTGCCGGATGCCACTCCGAGGTCGGCCTCCCGAGCCTCGCCGGGACCGTTGACGACGCAGCCCATGACTGCGACGCGGAGCGGCACGGTCATTCCTTCGAGACCGTCGGTCACGTCGTTCGCAAGCTTGTACACGTCGACCTGCGCGCGGCCGCACGACGGGCACGAGACGATCTCGAGCTTGCGCTCGCGGAGGTTCAGCGACTGCAGGATCTGCAGGCCGACCTTGATCTCCTCGACGGGCGGAGCGGAAAGCGAGACGCGGATGGTGTCGCCGATGCCCTCGCCGAGCAGGATGCCGAATGCCGTGGCCGACTTGATCGTGCCCTGGAACGCCGGGCCCGCCTCGGTGACGCCGAGGTGCAGTGGCCAGTCGCCGCGCTCGGCGAGCAGGCGGTAGGCCTTCACCATGACGATCGGGTCGTTGTGCTTGACCGAGATCTTGAAGTCGTGGAAGTCGTGCTCTTCGAAGAGGCTCGCCTCCCAGACCGCCGACTCGACGAGCGCTTCGGGCGTCGCCTTGCCGTATTTCTCGAGCAGGCGGGGGTCGAGCGACCCGGCGTTCACGCCGATGCGCAGGCTCACGCCAGCCGCCTTCGCCGCCGCCGCGATCTCGCCGACCTTGTCGTCGAACTTGCGGATGTTGCCGGGGTTGACGCGCACCGCGGCGCAGCCGGCGTCGATCGCCTGGAACACGTAGTTCGGCTGGAAGTGGATGTCGGCGATGACCGGGATCTGGCTCTTCTTCGCGATGATCGGCAGCGCCTCTGCATCGTCGCGGCTCGGCACCGCGACGCGCACGATGTCGCAGCCCGACGCCGTGAGCTCGGCGATCTGCTGCAGGGTGGCGTTGATGTTCGTCGTGGGCGTCGTGGTCATCGACTGCACGCTCACTTGAGCGTCGCCGCCCACGAGCACCTTGCCCACCTTGATCTGGCGGGACTTGCGTCGCGGGGCCAGTACCTCAGGGACTTTGGGCATTCCGAGATTCACAGCAGGCACGAGTCGAGTCTACTTCCGCGTGGAGGGGCGGCGGCTGTGAAGCGGATGCCGGGTCAGGCGCAGCCGTCTTCGTGCACCTCGACAGGGGCCGCGATCCGAACCACAGTGGATTCATCATCCGAAGAGCGGAACTCGACGGCGACCCTCTGCACGTAGTCGTTGCCATCTGAATCCGTTCGCGGGAGCTCGACGAAGTCCAGATACGGACCCGAGCACCCTGACGGGTTCGTCTGAAGCTCGGGCTCAGCAAGCAGCTCGGCCCAAGGGTCGCCGACCTGACGCCCGTCGGCGGTGGTCAACTCGGCCTCGCCGGACACCGCGGCGGTGAAGCGCACGAAGAACGACGGCAGATAGTAGCTGCGGGGCACCGAAGCCACTTCACCCTCGTACTCCGGCTGCCAGAGTTCCATGCCACCCCAGCGATGCACCACACCGGGAGTGAAGTGACTATTGCCCGGATAGTCCTCGCTCACCGGGGCGGTGTCGAACACAGTCTCGAGCGTCGAGAGGGCCTCAGCCGGGTCGCCGAGGTAGTCGAGTGACGCGACGACCGTCCCGGAGTCGTCCCGAAGCTCGAGCGCCTCGGGCGTTGCGACGAGCGCCGTCACCGTCGTCAACGGGTCGACGGGCTCCAGCGCCGGCTCGGGCGTTACCGTCGACGTCGGTGCGGCATCCGGCGCGGGCGCTGGGGACCCTCCGACGCAGCCGCTGAGCGTCACGAGAACGGCGATGGCCGCAACGGCCCAAGGAAGCGGTCGAGACACGTGGAGTCCTTTCTCGCACGTGCACCTCACGTGTGAGTCGATCGTGCCACGTCACCGGTCCCGTGGATGATGCCGGAAGATAACGATTCAGGCAGCGCCCATGTGCGCGACCAGCGCCTGCGGAACCGAGGTCGGGGGTTGCGTATCGGAGCCGATGGTCCGCTTCAGCGTTGTTCCCGCTCGGTTTCCGACGCACTCCGTGTGCGTTCCGGTTCACCCGCAGTGTCGTCGTCGGAGTGCTCGAGCCGGATCCGTCGCCCGAGCTCCACGTCCTCCTCCTCCTGCTTCGCGGCCTTCTCGCTCTTTCGAGTGTCGCGGGGCGGGAGCTGGATGTTCTCCTCTGCTTCGATGCCCGCCTGGAGCTGGCGTCCGCGCTCGAGCTCCGCGTCGAACTCGGCGCCGAGGAGCAGGGCGATGTTCGCAAGCCAGAGCCAGAGGAGGAACACGATGACGCCCGCGAGCGAGCCGTAGGTGCGGTCGTAGTTCGAGAAGTTCGCGACGTAGAGGGCGAAACCCGCTGAGGCGATCACGAGCACCACGATCGCGAGGACCGCTCCGACACTGACCCAGCGGAACTTCGGCTGCTTGGCGTTCGGCGTCGCGTAGTAGAGGAGCGCGATGATGAAGATCACTGCGAGCGCGAGCAGCGGCCACTTCGCGATCTCCCAGACGATCTGCACGGCCTCGCCGATTCCCAGCGCGCCGCCGATGGCGTCGACGACCGGGCCGGACACCACGAGGATGACGGCGATGACGACGACCAGCAGGAGCGAGACGATCGTCACGACGAGCTGCATCGGCCGCAGCTTCCAGAACGGACGACCCTCGTCGATCTCGTAGATGCGATTCATCGCCCGGCTGAACGCCCCCACGTACCCCGACGTCGACCAGATCGCGAGCACGAGACCGGTGACGAATCCGAATCCCGCGGCCGGCGAGGCGCTGAAGTCCTCGAGCGGCTCGCGGATCACGTCGAGCGCAGCGCCTGGAGCGACCTGCTCCACGATCTCGAACAGCGCGTTGATCGCTTTTTCACCCTGGCCGACGATTGCGAGGAGCGACGCGAAGGCGAGCAGGCCGGGGAAGAGCGCCAGCACACCGTAGTAGGTCAGCGACGCCGCCCGATCGGGGCACTCGTCGTCGACGAACTCCCGGAAGCTCTTCCGCAGCACGTACATCCACGATCGCTTCGTCACCTCACGCAACGAGTCTGGCTTGCGCTCGTCGTCGGGTGCCGGGGCATCCGCCAGCTTCGTGCTGGCTCCGTCTTCGGCCACGATGTCCTCCTCGATACCGGATGCCTCGAGGTGATCGCCGTGCGAAAGCCGGCCGACGATCGACCCCGCCGGACCGTCGAGCAGTCCGTGCATCAAGTCTTCGGCCGCATGCCGGGTTGCGGTACCCCCTCGCATCTGAGAGAACCGGCGGTTATAGTCGCGCCCTCAGTCGAGGTGCGCGACCAGTGCGTCGCGGAACGCGTCTGGGTGCTCGAGGTGGGGCGAGTGACCGCACTCGTCGAGCTCGAGCTCCGTGAACCGGCCGCCGGCCTCGGCGTACCGGGTGAGCACGGCCCGGGTCTGCGAGATCATCGGCTGCGCCGGTGCCACCTCGTCGCCCGGCCAGCCCGGGATGATGCCGGCCTTGCCGAGCTGGTTGAGGTCGAAGAACGAGGCATCACCTACGATCGCATCCTGCGCACCATGGATCCAAAAGATCGGCGGCTTCGGGTCGAGGTCCACGATGCCCGCGGTGTTGAAGACGGAGGGCGCCATCGTGTTCAGCACGCCGCGCGCTCCCGGTGCGAAGCCCGGCCAGTTCTCGGAGGCGCTCGAATCGCCCGGGTAGTTGTCGGGGCCGGTCGCCGTCGAGAGCATCGACTCCACCCAGACGTCTTCGTGCTCCGAGACGAAGCCCGCCGCCACGTAGCTCGAGCGATACACCGCGCGCGGCGACCCCGGTTCGTCGCTCCGGTCGCCCGCGGCGAGCCGGGCCACGAAGTCGGGGTTCACTCCCCCGCCACCGGTGCCCGTGGCATCCGTCGTGAGCAGCGAACCGTCGAGCGCCGTGCCACCGAAGCCGTACGGCGATACCGTCGACTGAAGGGTGAGGCTCGCCACGAGTTCGGGCCGGTCGAGCAGGAGCTGCATGACCACGCCGCCGCCCATGCTCCAGCCGACGAGGTGCACGGCGCCGAGATCGAGGGCGTCGATGACGGATGCCACGTCGTCGGAGAAGTCCCGCAGGCCGCGAGTGGCATCGACCGGCAGCGTCTCGCTGTCGCCGAAGCCGCGCAGGTCGACCGCGTACGCCGCGATGCCGGGCGGCAGGGCGAGCATCGTCGGCTGCCAGAACAGCGACGACGAGACGTTGCCGTGCACGAAGACGACGGTCGCCGACGGGGCATCCGCTCGCCGCTCGAGCACGCCCGCGACGAGACGCGACGTCTCGACCGTGCGCGCGACGATGCCGGGGAAGATCGTTTCGACCATGATGCTGCTTTCTCGACGCTGGATCCGGGGGGTCTCGATACGGCCCTGGCGGGCCTACTCGACAAGCGAGGAGGTGATGAGCGGCGGCTCGGTCGCGGCCACGACCTCGTCGACGCTCACCCCCGGCGCGCACTCGACGAGCCGGAGGCCCTCGGGTGTCACGTCGATGACGGCGAGGTCGGTGATGATGCGGTGCACGACCGCGCGCCCGGTGAGCGGCAGCGAGCACTCGTTCACGATCTTCGCGGTGCCGTCTTTCGCGACGTGCTCCATGAGCACGATCACCTTGCGGGCGCCGTGCACGAGGTCCATCGCACCGCCGGGGCCCTTCACCATCTTGCCGGGGATCATCCAGTTGGCGAGATCGCCCGCCGCCGACACCTGCATGGCGCCGAGGATGGCGGCGTCGATCTTGCCACCCCGGATCATGCCGAAGCTCGTCGCCGAGTCGAAGTACGCGGCACCGGGCAGCACCGTCACCGTCTCCTTGCCGGCGTTGATGAGATCGGGGTCGACCGCGTCGTCGGTCGGGTACGGTCCGACGCCGAGGATGCCGTTCTCGGACTGCAGGAGGATCGTGACCCCGTTGGGCACGTAGTTGGGCACGAGCGTGGGCAGGCCGATGCCGAGGTTCACGTAGGAGCCGTCGGCGAGTTCATGGGCGGCCCTGGCGGCCATCTCGAGGCGGGTCAGTGCCATCTCAGTTCCCCTCTCGCACGGTGCGACGTTCGATGCGCTTCTCGATCTCGTGGCCGACGACCACGATGCGGTCGACGTAGATGCCCGGCAGGTGCACGGCATCGGGGTCGATCTCGCCGGCGTCGACGATCTCCTCGACCTGTGCGATGCAGACGCGCCCGGCCATCGCCGCGAGCGGCGAGAAGTTGCGAGCCGACTTGTCGAAGACGAGATTGCCGTACCGGTCGCCCTTCAGCGCGTGCACGAGCGAGAAGTCGGTCGTGATCGCCTCTTCGAGCACGAACTCGCGGGCCACCCCCGCGACGTCGAACGTCTGCACGGGCTTCACCGGGCTCGCGACAGCGATCGTGCCGTCGGCGTGGTATCGCCGGGGCAGCCCGCCCTCGGCGACCTGCGTGCCCACGCCGGTTTGGGTGAAGAAGGCCGCGATGCCGCTGCCTCCGGCTCGCAGCTTCTCGGCGAGCGTTCCCTGCGGCGTGAGCTCGAGCTCGAGCTCACCCGAGAGGTACTGCCGCTCGAACTCCTTGTTCTCGCCGACGTACGACGAGGTCATCTTGGCGATGCGCTGCTTCGCGAGCAGCACGCCGAGCCCCCAGTCGTCGACGCCGCAGTTGTTCGAGACGACGGAGAGCCCGTCGACCCCTGCGTCGAGCAGGGCCTGGATCAGCACCATCGGGATGCCGCAGAGCCCGAATCCGCCGACGGCGAGATTTGAGCCCGAAGGGATGTCGGAGACCGCCTCTTGAGCGGACCCGACGACTTTGTCGAGTGTCACGATGCACCTTCCTGTGTTTCCGCCGCCTCGATGCGGGCACGGATCACAGGGATCACGCTACCCGCGCCGGGCTCGGTCATGACGATCGTGTAGTGGTTGACGTCGGCGACGTCGTGCACGACGAGCTGCGGCATCCGCTCGGCCCACTCGGCGACGAGCGCCTCGGGGTAGAGCGGAGCCTCGTCCTGCAGTCCGCGAGGAGCGCGGAAGAAGTCGACCGGCCCGGCCAACGCCCGGAGCGCTTCGAGGTATCCGCTCGCGCCGTCGAGCTGCACGGCGTTCTCCACGACGGCGGCAGCGACCGCCGAGCTCCTGAGGCTCGGCTCGACGCCGTCGAGGTCGTACTCGACGTATGCCTCGATCGAGGCGTTCCAGTACGGTCCGAGCGCCGGATGCCGCCGCCAGAAGTCGAGGTACGCGGCCCGATCGGGAAAGGTCATGGAGAGGCGCTCGAGCGCTGGGCCGAGCAGCAGCGCCGGCAGTTCCTCGTCGGGCACGCCCTCGGGGTTCGGCACCGGCAGCCCGCCGTCGACGAGCGCGATGCCCGCGACCCGATCGGGGTGGCGTTCGGCGAATCGCACCGAGACGAACGCACCCATCGAGTGGCCGAGCACGTAGACCCGGTCGACGCCGAGGGCGTCGAGGGCCGCGGCCACGTCGTCGGCGTGGCGCTCGAGGCCGTACGGTCCCGGCAGCGCGTTGCTGCGGCCACGACCGCGCAGGTCGGGGGCGATCACCCTCCGCTCGGCGAGGCCATCGGCCACGAGATCCCAGTTGCGGTGGGTCGCCGAGATGCCGTGCACGGCGAGCACGGGAAGGCCGGCGGCATCCGCTCGCCATTGGCCGCCCGCGAGCAGGCCGCCCTCGACGGGCGCGGCGAAGGCCGTCGACGTCACCGTGCGCTCCATCCGCCGTCGATCGTGTAGCTGGCGCCCGTCGCCATGCCGGCGGCCGGGCCCGCGAGCCACAGGGCCAGGCTTGCGACCTCCTCGGGCTCGACGAGCCGCTTGACGGCCGACTCCGTCAGCATGACCTTGGGCACCACCTCGTCTTCGGAGATGCCGTGCACCTTCGCCTGATCGGCGATCTGCCGCTCGACGAGGGGCGTGCGCACGTAGGCGGGGTTGATGCAGTTCGACGTGACGCCGTGCGGGCCGCCCTCGAGGGCGGTGACCTTCGAGAGACCCTCGAGGCCGTGCTTGGCCGCCACGTAGGCCGACTTGAACGGCGAGGCGCGCAGCCCGTGCACGCTCGAGATGTTGATGACCCGGCCGAAGCCGCGTGCGTACATGCCGGGCAGTGCGGCCCTGATGAGCAGGAACGGCGACTCGAGCATGAGCCGCAAGATGAACGCGAAGCGCTCGGGCTCGAACTCCTCGATCGGGCGCACGTGCTGGATGCCCGCGTTGTTGACGAGGATGTCGGCATCGAGCGAGAGGTCGGCGAGCGCGGCGGTGTCGCCGAGGTCGACCTGCCACGCCTCACCTCCGAGCTCGGCCGCGACGCGCTCGGCGGCCTCGCCGTTGAGGTCGGCGATGGTGACGTGCGCGCCCGCTTCGGCGAACGCGCGGGCGCAGGCCTCACCGATGCCGCTCGCTCCCCCGGTGACGAGCGCTCGGCGCCCGCTGAGATCGGTCACGATTCCTCCTTGCCGGCCGCGTCGCTGCGCGGTTCGATGTCGTCGTCGTTCGCCGGAGCGCGATCGGCGGTCTGTGCGCCGGAGCCCGTGCGATCGGTCGCCCGCCCGTCGGCCGAGGGTCGGCCGAGCGCCCCCTCGACGAAGCGCATCATCTCGTCGAGCACCTCGGGCGGCACGGCACGGGTGCCGCTCGCGGTCGGGTCGGCGTCGTCGCCGGGCGCTGCGTCGCCGTCGCCCCAGAGCACCCAGCGCATGCCGATCATCTCGCCGATGCCCATGAGCGCCCATGCCGCCACGGTCGGATCGATGTCGCCGATCTCACCGTCTTCGCTCGCCTCGCGGAGCCCGTCGATGTACCCGTCGACGATGCGCGTGTAGTGCAGGCGCAGCGCGTCGGGCGAGACGAGTTCGGCCTCGCGCACGACACGGTAGAGCGCAGGGTGCTCCGCCGTGAACCGGAAGAACGCCGCGAACCCCGCACGCTCGGCCTCGATGCGGTTCGCCGCGCCGCGTGTGCCCTCGCTCATGGCCTGGCGCACCCGATGGTTCAGGTCTTCGACGAGCTCGTTGAAGATGTCGAGCTTCGTGGCGAAGTACAGGTAGAAGGTGCCTTGGCCGACGCCTGCGCGGTCGGTGATGCGCGAGACGGATGCCTCGTGGTAGCCGTGTGCAGCGAAGACGTGCTCGGCCGCCTCGAGCAGACGGCGCCGGGTCTTCTCGCCACGTGCGGTTCGGGGTGCTGCACTCATCGTGCGTCCTCTCGGTGATGCGTGGTGGCGGGCTCGGCGCCGCTGTGGGCGTCGGCCCCGGCGTCGGCGATCGCGGTCGCGCGCTCGGCGAGCACCCGCCGCAGCACCTTGCCGG
The DNA here is from genome assembly GCF_059445405.1 of Agromyces sp. Y782. Lineage (NCBI taxonomy): Bacteria > Bacillati > Actinomycetota > Actinomycetes > Micrococcales > Microbacteriaceae > Agromyces > Agromyces sp. Y782. The sequence continues at coordinate 198,190 of NZ_JCAIUG010000001.1, forward strand.
CCGTCGACCGCGGCAGTTCGTCCACGAGGTGCACCTCGCGCGGCACCTTGAACCGGGCGAGCGAGGCGCGGGCGAACTCGATGAGCTCGGCGGCATCCGTCACCCGCCCTCGACCGACGACCACCCAGGCCACGCCGGATTCGCCCCAGCGCTCGTCGGGAACTCCCACGACGGCGACGTCGGCGACGGCGGGGTGGCTCTGGAGCACGGCTTCGACCTCGGCTGGGGCGATGCCCTCGCCGCCCGAGATGTACACGTCCTTGATGCGGTCGACGATCGTGAAGTAGCCGTCGGCGTCGCGGCGCACGAGGTCGCCGGTGTGCAGCCACCCGTCGTGCAGCGCGGCCGCCGTGCCGGCGGGATCTCGGAAGTACCCGGCGAAGACCGACGGCCCGTGCACGAGCAGCTCGCCCTCTGCGTCGCCGTCGAGGCGTTCACCGGTCACCGGGTCGGCGACCGCGACGTCGACGTGCGGGTAGGGCTTGCCCGCCGATCCGGCGCGGCTCTGTGCGTCTTCGTCGGGAAGGCACAGCACGTTGGGCGACGCCTCGGTCAGTCCATAACCCTGGGCGAGCGCGACCCCGCGCGAGTGCCAGGCGCGCAGGAGCGCGGGTGGCATGGGCGCTCCCCCGACGATCGCGTGCTCGAGACTCGAGAGGTCGGTGCGGGCGAAGTCGGGATGCTGGGCGAGGAAGAGGTAGTTCGCGGGCACGCCCATCATCGACGTGATGCCGCGGTCCTGGATGAGGTGCAGCACCCGACCCGGATCGAAGGTGCGCTCGAGCACGACGGTCGCTCCGGTCCACCACGCGAGGAGCGGCTGGATATTCCATCCGCCCACGTGGTACTGCGGCATGACCGCGAGCACGGTGTCGGCCGCGCGGAGCTCCGAGATGCGCGAGAACGAGAGGTTCGTCCAGAAGCAGTTGGCGTGCGTGAGCACGGCGCCCTTCGGCGTCGCCGTGGTGCCCGAGGTGAAGATGATGAGCAGCGCGTCGTCGTCGGCGACCTCGGTGCGAGCGGATGGCGCCGAGGCTCCGTGTCTCGCCGGCGCGGGCATCTCGGCCTCGACGCCGTGCGCGCCGAGCGCAGCGGTGGGGATGACGCGGATGACACGGGAGAGCGTCGCCCGGGCGAGCGACTCGAACTCGCTCTCGATGAGGAGCAGCGCGGGATCGGCGATCTCGAGCTGGGTCGCGAGCTCTCGCGGAGCGAGGCGCCACGAGAGCGGCACGAGCACGAGGCCGGCCTTGGCGCACGCGAAGAACAGCACGACGTGATCGGCGCTGTTGCCGGTGAGGGTGGCGACCCGATCGCCGATGGCGAAGCCCGCGGCACGGAACGCCGCCGCGAGCCGTTCGGCCCGGTCGTCGAGTTCGCGGTAGCTGACCACGACGCCGCGGTCGTCGATCGCGACGCGTTCGGGGGTGGCGCGGGCGCGATCGCGCGTCCACCGTCCGAGCGTGTGGAGTGCGTCAGGCATCTGCGGCCTCCTCCGCTTCGGCCGGGTGCTGCTTCCGCCCGGTGCGGAGGCGCTGCGGGAGCCCCGCGATCCCCCCGGGCAGGAACAGCACCACGAGGATGAAGAGCGTTCCCAGAATGAACAACGGCTCGGAGAGCGGGATCCGGAGCACATCCGGCAGGGCCGCGATCGCGTCCGAGCCTGCGAGCGCCGTCAGGCGCTGGTCGAGCAGTGTGTAGACGATACCGCCCACGATCGCACCCCAGCGATACCCCACTCCGCCGAGCACGACGATGACGAGCAGGGTCAGCGTGAAGTCGGCCGTCGCGACACGCGGCGAGGCGCCCGACTGCAGCAGCAGGTAGCCCATGCCGGCGACGGCGGCGAGCACGGAGGCCACGATGAAGATCAGGAGCTTCACGGTGTAGGGGCGGATGCCGATCACGCGCACGCGCAGCTCGTTCTCGCGCGTCGCCTCGGCGACGTGGCCGGCCCGGCTCTGCTCGACCCAGAGCACCACGAGGTACACGAAGACGAGCACGCCGAGCGCCACCCAGTAGAGGTTGCGGGTGTTCAGCACGCCGACGAGCGCACCCGGCACGTTCGCGATGTCGAGCGAGAGGCCCTCGTCGCCGCCCGTCGCTCCGCCCGGATTGCGCCGGATGATCACCGAACCCGCCTGGGCGAACGCGAGCGTCACCATCGCGAACGAGATGCCGGTGACCCGCAGGGCGAGCGCCCCCACGGTCGCCGCGAGCACGAGCCCGAAGACGAGCGTGACGACGATCGAGCCGAGGAAGATGAGCTCGCTCGGCCAGGCCACCGGTGCGAACGCGTCGAGGGTCATGCCGAGTCCGTAGGCGCCCGCCGCGAAGAAGAGCGCGTGGCCGAACGACAGCAGTCCCGCGAGGCCGAACATCATGCGGTAGCTGAGGGCCAGGGCGGCGATGAGCATCGCGTAGGCGAGCAGCTGCAGCGTGCCCGGCGTGTACGTCGGGCCGGGCAGCACGCCCGGGATGTCGATCGCGAGGAGCGGCAGCAGCGCGAGCAGCACCACGAGCGCCGCCCCGCCGAGTGCGAGCCACAGGCTCTTCCGAGCGGATGCCCCGGCGCCCGCCGGTGCCGTGGAGGTGGTGGATGCCGCGGCTTCCGTCGATGGAGTGGATGCCGCGGCATCCGTCGTCTGGCGGGCCGTGCCCTGTCGGTCTGTCATGCGACCTTCCCCATCAGTCCGCGCGGGCGGATGAGCAGCACCGCGGCGAGCGCGATCACGACGACCAGGTCGCCCGTGCCGCCGAGGTAGAAGTTGGCGAACTGCTGCAGCACGGCGACGAGCACCGAGGCGATCGCGGCACCCGTGAGCGAGCCGAGCCCGCCGATCACCGTCACGATGAACGCGAAGATGAGCAACGTCGATCCGAGGTGGGCCGAGACGTAGCCGTAGTACACCGAGGCGAGCACTCCGCCGAGTCCCGCGGCCGCGCCGCCGATCGCGAAGACGAGCGTGAACGAGCGGCGCACGTCGATGCCGAGCGCGGTGACCATCGAGCGGTTCTCGACGCCGGCGCGGATGATGAGGCCGTACCTGGTCCTCCGGAGGAAGAGCACGATGCCGCCCAGCACGAGCAGCGCGCAGGCGATGAGGAGGAAGCGATCGTTCGGGATCTTCGCGCCGAGGATCATCGTCGTCTGGCCGAGCCAGGCGGGCTTCTCGGTGTAGATCGGGTCGGTGCCCCAGATGCCCTCGAAGAGGGCGACGCTCGCGAGCGAGAGGCCGACGGTCACGAGCGCCTGCTCGATGTGGCGTTCGTAGAGCCGCCGGATCAACAGGTACTCCGTGAGCGCCGCGACGATGGCGCCGACGGCGATGCCGACGAGTGCCGAGAGCGCGAGCCCCCACCAGGTCCCGTCGGAGACGCGGCGCCCGACCTCCCAGCCGATGAAGGCCGAGATCGTGAGGAACGAGCCGTGGGCGAAGTTCAGGACGCCCATGAGTCCGTAGATGAGGGAGAGGCCGCTCGCGACGAGGAAGTAGAGCGCGCCGAGGCCGAGGCCTGTGATGACGAGGAGGACGATCGTGCTCATCGGGCACCCTCCTCAGTCGCGTCGGCGTCGGCGTCGTGCACGCCGAGGTAGCGCTGGATGCGGTCCTCGTCGTCGAGGAGGTCTGCGGCCTCGCCCGCGAAGACGACACGGCCGCCCGAGAGCACGACGACCCGGTCGGCGAGCGCGCGGATGACGTGCAGGTTCTGCTCGACGAGGAGCATCGGCACGGTGCGCGCCGCTTCGCCGAGCGCCGCGGCGACCTCGTCGACGATCTTCGGGGCGAGCCCCTTGGTGGGTTCGTCGACGAGCAGGAGCCGGTTCTCGTTGACGAGGGCTCGGGCGAGGGAGACCATCTGCTGCTGCCCTCCGGAGAGCGTGCCCGCGCGTTGCGCGCGGCGGTCGTGGATATCGGGGAAGAGCTCGGCGATGTACTCGCGGCGGGGCCGGTCGTCGCGCTCGGCGAGCCTGAGGTTCTCGGCGACGGTGAGCGAACCGAAGACCTCGCGGTCCTCCGGCACGTAGCCGACGCCCTGCTGCACGATGCGGTGGGTCGGGAGGCGGTCGATGCGATCGCCGTCGAGCAGCACCTCGCCGCTCCGGTCGATGAGGCCGAGGATCGACTTGATCGTCGAGGTCTTGCCGACGCCGTTGCGGCCGAGCAGGGCAGTGACCCCCGTGGCCGCCACCTCGAAGGAGACGTCCTCGACGACCTGCTGACCGGCGATGCGCCCGGAGAGGCCCCTGACCGTGAGGATGGGTGCGGCCGAGGTCGCGGTGCTCACACCGCCTCCCCGAGGTAGGCGGACTGCACGGTCGGGTTCGCCATGACGGCCTCCGGGGTGTCGACGGCGAGCAGTTCGCCGTGATGCATGACCGCGACCCGGTCGACGAGGCCGAGCACGACCTCCATGTGGTGCTCCACCATGAGCACGGTACGACCGCCGCGGTGGAGTCCGCGGATCACCTCGGTGAGCGCCGGCACGTCGCCGGAGGCGACCCCGGCCATGGGCTCGTCGAGCAGGATCACCTTGGGGTCGGTCGCGATGAGCATGGCGATCTCGAGCTTGCGCTTCTCGCCGTGCGCGAGGCCGGAGGCCTGGGCATCGGCCCGGTGCTCGAGCCCGACCTCGGCGAGGCACTCGAGCGCACGTGCGCTCGCGGCATCCGTCGCCCGCGGCAGCCGGAAGACCGAGGTCGCGCCGCCGAGGTGGGCCTGAGCGGCGAGCCGCACGTTCTCCCGCACGCTGAGTGCGGCGAAGAGGCTCGACGTTTGGAAGGTGCGGCCGAGGCCGGCCGCCGCCCGGCGGTGGATCGGCTCCCGCGTGACGTCGGCGCCGTCGAGCACGACGCGGCCGTCGGTGGGGCGCATGACGCCGGAGATGACGTTGAAGAGGGTGGTCTTGCCGGCACCGTTGGGGCCGATCACCCCGAGCATCTCCCCGGCCGCCACGTCGAGCGAGACGTCGTGGAGGATGCGGGCGCCGCCGATACGGAGGCCGATGTGCTCGAGGCTGAGCATCGCGTCGTGGGTCATGGTCGCCTTACTGCGAGTCGGATGGAGAGCGGCGGCCGTGCTCGAGGGCACGGCCGCCGCGCAGGTCACTTGCCGGCGACCGGCGGTGCCACCGATTCGGCGTCGACGGTGTCGACGAGTTCGGGCACCCAGTTCGCTCCGTCCTGCACGAGCTTCGCCTGGTACATCGGCTGGATCATGGCGTGGTCCTCGGCGCGAACCGTGATCTCGCCCTTCACCGAGTCGAAGGTCCAGCCCTCGAGCGCGGCGATCATGCCGTCGACGGTGTCGCCGCCCTCGCGCACGGCCTGCACGATCATCTGCGCCGCCACGAAGCCGTCGGGCGAGAAGAGGTCGGCGGTGGCGCCCGCGGCCTCGAGGTGCTCGATCATCGCGGCCTCGGCATCGGTGCCCGCTGCACCGCCGAAGTAGTGGTTCAGGAACGAGATGTCGCTCGAGGCGTCGCCGTAGGCTCCGTAGGTCGCGACGTCGCCGAGGCCCGTCACGACGGGCACCTGGTCGAACACGCCCTGCTGCGAGAGCGCGGTCCACATGGCTCCCGAGGAGGCGCCGGCCCACGCGACGAACACGAGGTCGGGTGCCGCGTCGACGAGCTGCTGCGCGAAGGGCGTGAACTCGGTCGCATCCTCGGCGACGAGCACTCCCTCGACGGTCGCGCCCTGGCCGCCGAGCACGGCCTGCACGCCGGCGAGGTTGCCCTGGCCGAAGGCGTTGTCCTGCGCGAAGACGACGACCTTCTTGCCGGCCGGGTCGCCGATGAAGGTGCCCGCGGTGGCGACGTCCTGGTAGGTCTGGCGGCCCGAGCGGAAGGTGTACTCGTTGACGCCGGTGATGGCGTCGGCGGCCGCGGGGCCCGAGATGTAGAGGATCTGGTTCTGCGCGGCCTGCTCGGCGAGCGCGGTGGCGATGCCCGATGCGGCGGTGCCCGCGAGGATCTGGTAGCCCTGACCGATGAAGTCCTTCGCCTTCGAGACGGCGGTGTCGGGGTTGCCCTGGTCGTCGGCCCACTCGATCTCGAGTTCGCGGCCGTCGACCGTGCCGGTGCCGTCGGTCGCGTAGTCGAGGCCGGCCTCGAAGCCCGCCGTGTAGGCGGCACCGTACGCGGCGAGCGGTCCGGTCTGGCTCGTGAGCATCGCCACCTTCACGGGGGCGGCGGCATCCGTCGACTCGGTGCCGCCGGTGGCGGTCGGGGCGCACCCGACCAGTGCAATGGTCGCGGCGGCGATGACGGCCGTCGCGAGGTACTTCTTCGTAGCTCGCATGGGTTGTGCCTCTCAACAGTGAATGGCTGGAACGTGGGGTGGATCGACTTGCTGCGTTCAGTCAACCTGACAGCTGGTTCAGGTCTCAGGTAAGTACAATAGGCTCAGAGCCGCAACGCTCGCAACCCGAACGAAGGAGTCCTGGTAATGAGCATCCCCGACGTCGTCATCATCGCCGGCGCACGCACCCCGTTCGCCCGCATCAACGGCAACCTCGCGGGCCAGACGGCGGTCGAGCTCGGCACCGTCGCCATCCGCGGCGCACTCGAGAAGGCCGGGGTCTCCCCCGACGACGTCGACGCCGTGATCATGGGCCAGGTGCTCCAGGCGGGCGCCGGCCAGAACCCCGCGAAGCAGTCGGCGGTTGCCGCCGGCATCCCGTGGCGGGTTCCAGCCACGACCGTCAACAAGGTCTGCCTGTCGGGCCTCGTCGCCATCACGGATGCCGCGAGGCTCATCCGCCTCGGCGAGGCATCCGTCGTTGTGGCCGGTGGTCAGGAATCGATGACCAATGCGCCGCACCTGCTACCCGGCTCGCGTCGCGGCCAAGCGTACGGCTCGTGGGAGATGCTCGACCACGCAGCCAACGATGGACTCACCGATGCCTTCGACCACGAATCCATGGGCGCCTCGACCGAACGGTTCAACGGCCGTTACGAGATCACGCGCGCGGCGCAAGACGAGATCGCGGCTGCATCGCACAAGCGCGCCGGCGCTGCACAGGCCGACGGCGTCTTCGCCGACGAGATCGTGCCGGTTGAGATTCCCCAGCGCAAAGGCGCCCCCCTGATCGTCGCCGAAGACCAGGGAGTGCGTCCCGACTCGACCGTCGAGGTGCTCGCGAAACTCCGACCTGCGTTCACCGCAGAGGGCACGATCACCGCGGGCAACTCATCGCCGCTCTCCGACGGTGCTGCCGCCGTCGTCGTGGCGAGCCGCGAATGGGCCGAGGCCCGCGGGCTGCCCTGGCTCGCGCTCGTCGGCGCAGCCGGCCAGGTCGCCGGCCCCGACAATTCGCTGCACGCGCAGCCCGCCAACGCGATCGCCGCAGCGCTCGAGAAGTCCGGTGGCACGGCGGCCGAGCTCGACCTCATCGAGATCAACGAGGCCTTCGCGGCAGTCTCACTCGAGTCGACGCGTGAGCTCGGCGTCTCGGCCGACATCGTCAACGTGCACGGCGGCGCCATCGCGGTCGGGCATCCCATCGGAGCATCAGGCGCACGGCTCGCGCTGCACGCCGCGCTCGAGCTCTCCCGTCGCGGCACGGGCCGCGCGGCCGTCGCGCTCTGCGGCGGCGGCGGACAGGGCGAGGCACTGCTCCTCTCGCGCTGACGCGCACGGTGGCGCCCCGTCGCGCCCCCGCGTGCGACGATATCGGCATGACCACCCCGACGCATCCGCCACTCGACCATCGGCTGCGGCGCATGGTCGGCCGCGACCCCGATGAGCCGCACCGCACCGCCACACCACTCGAACTGCTCTTCGATCTCACCTTCGTGGTGGCGTTCAGCCAGGCTGGAACGCAGGCCGCGCACCTGCTCGAGATCGGGCACTTCGTTCCCGCCATCATCGGATTCGCGATCGCCGTCTTCGCGATCTGCCTCGCCTGGATCAACTACGCGTGGCTCGCCTCGGCCTACGACACCGACGACGTCTTCTTCCGCATCGCGACGATGGTGCAGATGCTCGGCGTACTCGTGCTCGCACTCGGGCTTCCGGCGGTGTTCACTTCGATCGACGAGGGCGATCACCTCGACACCGGGGTGGTGGTCACCGGCTACGTGATCATGCGGCTCGCGGCCGTCGCGGTGTGGCTGAGGGTCGCGCGAGACTCCCCCGCGCACCGGCGATCGGCGCTCGCCTACGCGATCGTGATCGTCGCCATCCAGGTCGGCTGGGTGTCGACCATCTTCATCAACCCGTCGCTGCCCGTCATGCTCGGGATCTTCGCGCTGCTCGGCACGCTCGAGCTGCTCGGGCCGTACTTGATCGAACGCCGCGTCGGCGGCACACCGTGGCACGGGCACCACATCGCCGAACGCTACAGCCTGCTCGTCATCATCACGCTCGGCGAGGTCGTGCTCGGCACGATCCTGGCCATTTCGGCCGTGGTGGAGGAACAGAGCTGGTCGCTCGAAGCGGCCCTCGTCGCGTTCGGCGGCACGCTGCTCGCCTTCGGGATGTGGTGGGTCTACTTCACAATGCCATCGGGCAAAGTGCTGCAGCGATTCCGGGAGCGCGGGTTCGTGTGGGGCTACAGCCAGCTCGCGATCTTCGGTTCGATCGCGGCGACCGGCGCCGGACTGCACGTCGCCGCGTACGTGATCGAGGGCGAAGCGCACATCGGCGAAATCGCGGCACTGTCGACGCTGATCGTACCCGTCGCAATCTTCCTCGTCGCGCTCTTCACGATCTATTCGCTGCTCCTGCGCGAACTCGACCGGTTCCACATCCTGCTGTTCGTGCTCAGCATGGCGATGCTCGGCATCGCGCTCCTCGCGGTCGTCGCCGGTGCGAGTATGGGCGCGGGCATCGTGCTGACGGCGTGTGCGCCGCTCGTCGTGATCGTCGGCTACGAGACGGTCGGCTACCGGCATCAGGCCGCCGCGCTGCAGCGGGCGCTCGACACGTAGCGCCGTGTTCGGTCGAGGGGCGGATGCTGCGACATCCGCCACTCGACCGAAGCGGTCAGGCGTTCGGCCGGTTGGCGCGCAGCACCTCGAGGCGGGCGCGGTACTCGGTCTCGTCGATGTCTCCCTTGGCGAAGCGCTCGGCGAGCGTCGACTCGGCACCCGCGGCGGCGCCGCGCATCCACGGCGGGCCGTACGAACCGTCGGGTGCGCCGTGCGCCCAGTGGCGGCGCCGGCTGCGGGTGACCAGGAAGACGATCAGGCCGATGACGAGGAACCAGAAGATCGGGATGAGGAAGAAGGCCCATCCGAAGCCGGCCGCCCAGGGGCCGGCGTGGGTGACCACCGCGGTGGTGGCGAGGGTGGCGAGCATGATGACTCCAGTGATCGTGCGGTCTGCGGTTCAGACCGTCGATTCGAGTCTCGCGAGCGCGAGACATCCGCGAATCCGCCCGGCGGAGTCACTTCGGATGCTCCCCGGGGAGCATGTCGGGGGCTTGGCCTGCTCCTGACGGCCTGTCCCTCTTCCTCCCCCGGCTTCCGCACGACCGTGAGCGAGCGGATGCCTCGGCTACTGCCAGCCCGGCGCGACGAGCCCCGACTCGTAGGCGACGACGACGAGCTGCACCCGATCGCGAGCGTGCAGCTTCGACATGATGCGCGAGACGTGCGTCTTCGCAGTGAGCGGGCTGAGCACGAGCCGGCCCGCGATCTCGTCGTTCGTGAGCCCGAGGCCGACGAGGCGCAACACCTCGCGCTCGCGGTCGGTCAGCGCGGCGAGCCGTTCTTCATCGGGGGCGTCGCGAAGGCCGACCGACATGCGTTCGAGCAATCGCTTCGTGACCCCCGGCGACAGAAGCGCCTCACCGCTCGCGACGACCCGCACCGCACGGATGAGGTCGACGGGCTCGGTGTCCTTCACGAGAAATCCGCTCGCACCCGCACGTACGGCCCGCGCGACGTATTCGTCGAGCTCGAAGGTCGTCACGATGACGACGCGTACTCCGGCGAGTTTCGGGTCGGCGGCGATCTGCTCGGTCGCCCAGAGGCCGTCGCTGCCGGGCATGCGGATGTCCATGAGCACGACGTCGACGGATTCGCGTCGCACGAGTTCGAGCAGCTCCTCACCGTTCGAGGCCTCTCCGACGACCTCGACGTCGTCTTCCGATTCGAGCAGCGCGCGGAACCCCGCACGCACGAGGATCTGGTCGTCGGCGAGCGCGACGCGGATCATGCGACCCCTCCCCAGGGCAGCCGGGCGGTGACGCGGGTGCCGCCGAGCGACGACGGCCCGAGCTCGACCGTGCCGCCGAGAAGTGCCGCGCGCTCACGCATGCCGAGCACGCCGCTACCGTCGCGGCCCGCGGTTCCGGCGTCGACACCGGTGCCGTCGTCCTCGACGGTGAGCACGAACTCATCGCCGTCTCGCTCGACCATGACGGTCGCGTGAGACGCACCGGCGTGCCGCACGACGTTCGTGAGTGCCTCTTGCGCGATGCGATACCCCGCGAATTGCACCGCGCGGCGCGGCGACTCGGCCAATCGGTCGACGAGCTGCGCGTCGAGGCCGGGCGAGCGGATGCCGCGCACGAGCCTCGGCAACTCGGCGAGCTCGGCCTGCGGCGCGAGCGGTGCCTCACCGTCTCGGATGACGCCGAGCACGGCGCGCACCTCTTCGAGCGCGGACTTCGACGTCTCCTTGATGTTGCCGAGCGCCGCCCGGGCCTGTTCGGTGTCGCGGTCCATGAGGTGCAGCCCGACACTGGCCTGCACGTTGATCTGCGAGAGTGCGTGGCCGATGACGTCGTGCAGTTCGCGGGCGATGCGCACGCGCTCTCGCTCTTCCGCGCTCTGGCGTCGGCGCATCGCCTCGGCGCGGTACGCCGACGCGCGCGAGCGGCGGGTCCGCACGAACCAGCCGATGCCGAAGCAGACGGCGAGTGCGAGGGTCGTGAACGCGACGCGGAACGGATGCCACGAGAGCCCGATCATCGAACCGAGCACGATCGCCGCGGCCCAGGCCACCACGACTGAGGCGACCGCCCAAACTACGGCACCGCGCGCGACGGCGAGCACGATCGCGAAAGCGAGCGCGATGTACGGCGGCCCGACGTCGGGAGCGAGCACGACATCGGCGAGCGCGACGGCCGCGACGACGGCGACCGTCGGGCCCGGGTATCGTCGGGCGCCGAGCAGGGCGAGCGGGCCTGCCGCGGCGAGCGCCACCTGGCCGATCGCGGCCGCCCATGGCACGCCGGTCCACACCGCGATGCCGATCGCGGCGGGCACCTGCACGAGCAGGCTGATGATGACCGGCGCGAACAGCACGAAGCCCGGCGGCGGCCGGAATCGTTCGGGGCGACCATCCCACTGGTGGTCCACCCACGGCGGCACAGGCATCCCCCGATCGTATCGCCGGCGGCGACGGCTGGAATCGGCCCCGCGGAGGCTCACCCGCTACTCCGCAGGGAGTACGAGTTGATCTGGCACGCGATGGACGCGATCGGCACCCGGCTCAGAAGAATTGCACCGGCTTGACGATGTCGGCGTAGATGAGCAGCGCGCTCATCGCGCCGAACACGACGACGACCGCGAGGGTGACCGGCATCAGCTTTGCCAGGTCGACGGGGCCCGGGTCAGGGCGGCGGAAGAGCTTGGCGAAGCCGCGACGGATGCCTTCCCAGAGCGCACCCGCGATGTGGCCGCCGTCGAGGGGCAGCAGCGGGATCATGTTGAACACGAAGAGCGCGATGTTCAGTGAACCGAGGATGCCGACCATGGTCGCCGCCTTCGAGGCGATCGGGATCTCGTCGATCGTCGCGATCTCGCCGGCGAGCCGGCCGACGCCGACGACGGACATCGGCCCGTTGGGGTCGCGCTCTTCCGGGCCGAATGCGGCATTGGCGACGTCGATGATGCGCTGCGGCAGGTTCAGGATGATGCCGGCGACGCCGGCGACGTTCTCACCGACGGCGGGCAGCACGGCGGTCACCGGTTGCTGCACGGTCTCGCTCGCAGCGCCGATGCCGACGAACCCGGCCTGCACGGTCAGCTGCTCGCCCGAGGCATCCGTCGCCACTTGGCCCTTGTCGTCGAGCACGAAACGCTCGCTCAGCATCGGGGTCACCTCGAGCTCGATGGTCTCGCCGTCGCGTTCGACGATGAAGGCGACCGGCTCGTTCGGATGATCGCGGATGATCGCCGTCGACTCCGCCCAGGTCTCGATGGGCTCACCGGCGACGGATACGATGCGGTCGCCTGGTTCGATGCCGGCTGCCGCGCCGGGCGCGGCAGGGTCACTCGCTTCGCACGTCTGCCGTTCACTCGTCGCCGGCAGGGCGCACGCGGAGACGGAGCCGACGGTCGTCGAGGATTGGGTGACGCCGAAGCCCATGAGCAGCACCGCGAAGAGCACGACCGCAAGCAGCAGGTTCATGAGCGGTCCGCCGAACATGACGATGATGCGCTTCCACACGGGCAGGAGGTAGAAGGCGCGATGCTCGTCGCCCGCCGTGATCGTCTCGGCACTCGAATCGCGGGCGTCTTGCACGAGTCCGCGGAAGAACCCGGTGCTGTCGGCGTGCACCTGCTCGCCCTTGGCGGGCGGGAACATGCCGATCATCGAGATGTAGCCGCCAAGCGGAATGGCTTTGACGCCGTACTCGGTCTCGCCCTTCTTGCGCGACCAGATGGTCGGACCGAAGCCGATCATGTACTGGGTGACCTTGACGCCGAAGAGCTTGGCGGGCACGAGGTGGCCGATCTCGTGCAGGCCGATCGACACGGCAAGGCCGATCACAATGATGACGACGCCGAGGATGAAGGCGAGCACGGATTCCACGGCTGCAAGCGTAGTGCGCGAGCCTTCGAGTGCGCTGGCGGTCGGCTGTGAGCTCAGCACCGTTGCTCGCTGGTCGAGTAGCGACGGTTCCGCTGGTCGAGTAGCGACGAAGGAGCGTATCGAAACCCCGCACGAGGATCTCGATACGGCCCTGGCGGGCCTACTCGATCAACGGGATGGCGGGCCTACTCGATCAACGGGATGGCTGGCCTACTCGATCAACGGGAGACGCCGGCGATGCGTGCCTCTGCGGCACGGCGCGCGGCGCTCTCGGCTTCGCCCAGCGACTCGATCGACAGCGCCCCGTCGGATGCCTCGTGCGCCTCGACCACCGCGCGCACCGTGTCGACGATGTCGAGGAAGCCGATGCGCCCGGCGTGGAACGCCGCCACCGCCTCCTCGTTCGCCGCATTGAAGACCGCGGGGTACTCGCCGCCCGCGCGCCCGACTTGCTTGGCGAGCGCGACCGCGGGGAACGCTTCGTTGTCGAGCGGCTCGAACGTCCACTGCTGCGCGGTCGTCCAGTCGAGTGGCTTGCCGATGCCGCCTACCCGATTCGGCCAATCGAGGCCGAGCGAGAGCGGCAGCCGCATGTCCGGCGGCGAGGCCTGGGCGATGGTCGAGCCGTCGATGAACTCGACCATCGAGTGCACGATCGACTGCGGGTGCACGACGACGTCGATGCGGTCATACTCGACGCCGAAGAGCAGGTGCGCCTCGATGACCTCGAGGCCCTTGTTGATGAGGGTCGCCGAGTTCGTCGTGACGACGAGGCCCATGTCCCACGTCGGGTGCGCGAGCGCCTCGGCCGGCGTCACGGCGGTGAGCTCTTCACGACGTCGCCCGCGGAACGGCCCGCCCGAGGCGGTCAGCACCAGCCGGCGCACCTCATCGGCGGTGCCGGCGCGCAGCGCCTGCGCGATCGCCGAGTGCTCGGAGTCGACCGGCACGATCTGGCCGGGCTTCGCGAGCCGGGTCACGAGGTCGCCGCCGACGATGAGCGACTCCTTGTTCGCGAGCGCGAGCGTGGTGCCGCGCTCGAGCGCCGCAAGCGTCGGCCCGAGTCCCACGGAACCCGTGATGCCGTTCAACACGACATCGGCGTTGACATCACGCACGAGCTGTGCGGCCTCATCGATGCCGACCGCCGTGTGCTCGACTCCGAACTCGGCGGCCTGGGCATCGAGTACCGCGCGGTTGGAGCCGACGGCGAGGCCGACGACGTCGAACCGCCGCGGGTTCGCCCTGATGACGTCGAGGGCCTGGGTGCCGATCGAACCGGATGAGCCGAGGATGATGACGGAACGCATGCCTCCACTGTATGAGCGTGCGCGTCGGTCCGGGCGCGCGCGTCGGGCGCGCGTTCCGGCTCCGGCGCTCAGCCGAGCACCGCGACCGAAGCGGCCCGGTTGCCCGGCACCTCGATGTCGTGGAATCGGATGTCGCGCCAGCCCGACCCGAACTCGGGCACGCTCCGTTCGATGCGACCGACCCCGCCGTCGTCGCTCGGCATGGTGAGCGCGAGGCGCGACGGTTCGATGAAGTCCGTGTGTCCGACCGCGCGCAGGAGCGCGGTCTTCCGGGCCCACAGCGTCGCCCGGGCGATCGCACGGCTCGCGGGGTCGAACCCGTCGAGGGCTGTGCGCTCGTTCGCATGGAACGCGGCTTCGTCGATCACTTCTCCCGGGTCGAGCGTGGCTGCTTCGATGCCGACACCGAGCGGATGCCGCGTGGCCGCCGCCGCGACCACTGCATCGCCCGCGACCGCGACATCGGCGTACCACGCCCCGCCGGAGGGCGTCAGCGGGTACGCGACCGACGGCCGCCCGTGCCGCGCACCGCACTCGGCGCAGGCATGCACGAGTTCAACGTCGTCGGCGGGCACTCCGGTCGAACGCGCCACGAGTCCGCGCAGCACCGAATCGGCACCCGGCCCGCGCCTGCCCCGCGACACCACGACGACGCGCACCCCCGAGGCTTCGAGCTCGATCAGCTCCCCCTCGGCCGCGACATCCATGCCCCCATCTTCTCGCACGAAGGCCGCGTCGTCGGCGCGCCGGGCCCTGCGATCTGTGCGACGCGCGCGGGATCCTGATATGCCGTGCCACGCATGTCGGCGCGCGTAGGGTCGCAAGGTGACTGAGATCGAGGCCGCTGCCGTCCCCGCACCGGTCCGTCAGGGACCCCTCTACCGCATCGTGCGTGGCATCCTCCGCCCGCTCGTGCGCCTCATCTATCGCCCGAAGATCATCGGCGCCGAGCACGTGCCGATGCGCGGCCCCGTGATCCTCGCCTCGAACCACCTCTCCTTCGTCGACAGCATCGTGATCCCCCTCGCGTCGCCACGGCCCGTGCAGTTCCTCGCGAAATCCAGCTACTTCACGGGCACGGGCTTCTCGGGTTGGGTTTCGCGCACTTTCTTCGGTGCGATCGGCGCTGTCGCCGTCGAACGCGGTGCAGGCTCGCAGGCGCAGGAGGCGCTCGACGCCGGCCGACGCATCCTCGAGGCGGGCAACGCCTTCGCGATCTACCCCGAGGGCACGCGTTCGCTCGACGGCCGCCTCTATCGCGGCCGCACCGGCGTGGCGTGGCTCGCGCTCATCACCGGTGCGACGGTCGTTCCCGTCGGACTCATCGGCACCGAGCAGATCCAGCCCGTCGGTGCGAAGCTCCCGCGCGTGCGACCGGTGACGGTGCGCTTCGGCGAGCCGCTCGATCTCGCCCGCCACGGCCAGGCGACATCGGGCCGTGCGCGCAGGGCCGCGACCGACGAGATCATGGCGGCGATCCACGCGCTGAGCGAGCAGGAGCTCGCCGGCGTGTACAACGAGACGCCGCCGCAGGGCGCCCTCGCCAAACTCGCCGATCGGGTCGCGCCACGCGAGCGGATGTGACCGGATTCCCAGCCGATCCCGGATTCGCCCCGGTATCGTCAGTCCGATGAGTTCCGCCAAGGTTGTCGCCCGCATCACCGCGGCCGTGCTCGTCATGCTCTCGTTCGCCGCGTGCGCAGGCCCGAGCGAGACTCCACGTGCCGCGGGGGCCCAGTCGGACGCCGTCGCCGTCGCCGAACTGCCGATCCCGCCGGCGAAGCAGTTCGACCCGAGCTTCATCGTGAGCGACGACTCGTTCTACGACGCCGGTGCGATGAGCGAACAGCAGATCCAGGCCTTCCTCGGCGGGCTCGACTGCCGCCCCGACGGCCGGGTCGCGTGCCTCGCCGACTACAAGCAGAGCACCACCACGCAAGCCGCCGCAGGGCCGGGGCATTGCGCGGAGTACCGTGGCGGCATCCGCGAGCGCGCGAGCCGCATCATCGCGAAGGTGTCTGCCGCGTGTGGCGTGAGCCCGAAGACACTCCTCGTGCTGCTGCAGAAGGAGCAGTCCCTGCTGACCCGGCCGAGCGAATCGGGCTACCTTCGCGCCACAGGTTACGGATGCCCCGACACGGCCGACTGCGACACGAAGTACTTCGGCTTCTTCAACCAGGTGTACAACGCCGCGTGGCAGTTCCGGCAGTACACCGAGGAGCCCGACCGCGCGTATCACGTCGGCGCGGTCGACGTGCAGTTCCATCCCGATGCCGCGTGCGGAGCGGCATCCGTCACCATTGCCAACCAGGCAACGGCAAACCTCTACAACTACACGCCCTACCAGCCCAACCCGGCGGCGATCGCCGACCCCGAAATCGGCGACGGGTGCTCGGCGTTCGGCAACCTGAACTTCTGGCGACTCTGGCACCGTTGGTTCGGCGATCCGAGCTCGGAGCGCTACCCCGGCTTCCTGCCGCCGTGCAGCCGGCTCGTCGGCGGGCATGCCTGCCCGATTCCCGAGGCGACCCTGCCGGCCGCACCGCCGAGGCCGAGCGTGGCGGGCTGATCAGGTCAGCATCGTCACGACCGGCTCGTGTCGCACCGGGAAGGCGACGGATGCCGCGATGAAGCATTT
This sequence comes from Agromyces sp. Y782, assembly GCF_059445405.1. Taxonomy (NCBI): domain Bacteria; kingdom Bacillati; phylum Actinomycetota; class Actinomycetes; order Micrococcales; family Microbacteriaceae; genus Agromyces; species Agromyces sp. Y782. The sequence goes on from NZ_JCAIUG010000001.1 coordinate 214,913, forward strand.
CTCGGATGCCTCGGCGTGCAGTGTCCGCGCAAGCTCGACCATCGAAGCATCCGCGACCTCGATGTGCGGACGCAGCACCGCCTCGACGAATGCACCGCCGCCGCGGCCGTCTTCCCGCATGAGGCCCGTCGCCGCGTCCGAGTAGCTGCGGACGATCACGCCGTGGTTGGTGGCAACGTGCAGGTAGGCGAGCATATGGCATTCGCTGAGGGCGGCGAGGAGCAACTCCTCGGGATTCCAGCGCTCGCGGTCGCCGTGGAAGGCCCGGTCGCTCGACCCGGCGATCTCGTGCAGCTTGTCGGCGGCGCGCACGACGTGCCGGCGGTCGTAGGAGCGATAGCCCGCGGTGCCCTCGCCGCGGTCGCCCTGCCATTCGACCTCGATCGCGTAGTGGTGTTCGCCGAGCATTCGTCCTCCGATGCGAGCATGGTCCTGTCATTCGATTCTCCACCTCGAAGCGCTCTGCCACGGCGCTCCGGCGCTCCGGCGCGGCGGCGATAAGCTGGATGCACCATGACTGATACCCCCATCGCCGCCCAGACAGCCGACGCCCCGGTCTACACAGTGCCGCAGGAGCGCAAGGTCGTGACCGCCATCCCCGGTCCGAAGTCTCTCGAGCTGCAGGCGCGACGATCGAAGGTCGTCTCAGCCGGCGTCTCGTCGGCCCTGCCCGTCTACATCGAGCGTGCCAACGGCGCGATCCTCGTCGATGTCGACGGCAATCAGTTCGTCGACTTCGGCGCCGGCATCGGCGTGACGACCGTCGGTCACACTGAGCAGCGCGTCGTCGCGGCCGCGGCGAGCCAGCTGCAGGATGTCATCCACACGCTCTTCACGATCACCCCCTATGAGGAGTACGTGCGGGTCGCCGAGCTCCTCGCCGAGCACACGCCAGGCAACTGGGAGAAGAAGAGCGTACTCGTCAACTCGGGCGCCGAGGCCGTCGAGAACGGCGTGAAGATCGCCCGCAAGCACACCGGCCGTCGCGCCGTGGCTGTGCTCGACCACGCGTATCACGGTCGCACGAACCTCACCATGGCCATGAACTACAAGGCGCACCCCTATGCGACGGGTTACGGCCCGCTCGCCGGCGACGTCTACCACGCGCCGAGTTCGTACCCGTATCACGACGGCCTGTCGGGCGCGGATGCCGCGGCGCGCACGATCGCGTATCTCGAGAAGGTCGTCGGAGCGAGCGACCTGGCCTGCCTCGTCGTCGAGCCGATCCAGGGCGAGGGCGGATTCATGGTTCCCGCCGACGGATTCCTGCCGATCCTGCAATCCTGGTGCACAGAGAACGGCGTCATCATGATCGCCGACGAGATCCAGTCGGGCATGGCCCGCACCGGCCGCTACTACGCGAGCGAGCACTTCGGCTGGGAGCCCGACCTCGTGCTCTCGGCGAAGGGCATCGCGGGCGGCCTCCCCCTCGCTGCGGTCACCGGCCGCGCCGAGATCATGGATGCTTCGCAGCCCGGCGGGCTCGGCGGCACTTTCGGCGGCAACCCCGTCGCGTGCGCCGCAGCGATCGCGGTGTTCGAGTCGATCGAGGAGGACGGCCTGCTCGCCGAGGCGCAACGCATCGAGGCGACCTTCCGGACCGGCCTCGAACGTCTGGCCCGGCGTTACGACATCATCGGTGAGATCCGTGGCAAGGGGGCGATGATCGCCATCGAACTCGTGCAGCCCGGTACCGCCGAGACGACGAAGGCGCCCAACGCCGAGGCCGTCACCGCGCTCGTCGCCGCTGCCGCACAACACGGTGTGCTCTTCCTGAACGCCGGCACCTACGGCAACGTGCTTCGATTCCTGCCGAGCCTCGCGGTCAGCGACGCCCTCATCGAAGACGGGCTCCGCGTGCTCGACGACGCCCTCGCCTCGCTCGGATAGCACAGGTGGCCGGCACATTCTCAGTCGCTGACTCCGTCGAACTCGCCGTGGTCGAGCGTAGTGATTTCATCGAGTCCCGGCACGCGGGTTCCGCCATCGTGCTCTCCGCCGAGGGCGAGGTGCTGCGCGCTCTCGGCGACGTGGTCACCCCGATCTTCCCTCGCTCGTGCCTCAAGCCGTTCCAAGCGGTCGCCGTGATGACCTCGGGCGTCACACTCCGCGGCGAAGATGCGGCGATCGCCACGGGCAGCCACTCGGGTACCGCCGGCCACGTGGCGCTCGTGCGGGGTCTCCTCGAGCGGGCGTCCCTGCCCGAGTCGGTACTCGGCTGCCCGCCTGCCGCACCCTCCGACCAGGTCTCGCGCGAGCAGCTCATCCGCTCCGGCGGTGCCCGCGAGCGGGTGTACATGAACTGCTCGGGCAAGCACGCGGCGATGCTCCTCGCGTGCGTCGCCAACGACTGGCCGCTCGAGGGATACCTCGATCCCGAGCATCCGCTGCAGAAACGAGTACTCGACGTCATCGAGCGGTTCACGGGTGAGCGGCCGGCGGCGACCGCCGTCGACGGATGCGGCGCGCCCGTGCACGCCATCAGTCTGAACGGTCTTGCCCGCGGCATCCAGAAGATCACGACGGCCGCACCCGGCTCGCCGTTCGCGCTGTACCGCGAGGCCGCCGCACTCACCGGGGCCGTTCGCGAGCATGCGTGGGCCGTCGGCGGCCCGGGGCAGCCCGACACCGTCGCGATCGAGCGTCTCGGAGTCTTCGCCAAGATCGGCGCCGAGGGCGTCATGGTGATGACGGCACCCGATGGCACGACGGTCGCGCTCAAGGTGCTCGACGGTTCGTCGCGCGCGTCGACGATCATCGCGCTTCGGCTCCTCGCCCAGACGGGTGCCGTCGACGATCACGCCATCGACACCGTGCAGACCGAACTCGATCTCTGGGTCATGGGTGGCGAGCGCCGTGTGGGCGCGGTCCGGGCAACGATCTGACCGGCATCCCCCAAACGGCCCTTTGCGGCATCCGCAACAGGATGACCCGCCGCGGGGTCTCGAAAACAGGCGGCACAGCACGTTTTCGATCGTGAATGCCTGTATCGAGACGGTGTCAGTGTTCGGTGCGCTCCGGCCAGCTCGCGCGCCGCACGGATGTGCCGGGTTCGACGACCCAGCACTGCGCCTGACCTTCGTCGAGGAGCGGGGGCAGTTCGCGTGCCCGCACGAGGGAGCGATACTCGGCCGCCCCTCCGCGGACGACCAGGACGGCATCCTCCCGGAGTGCAGCCGTGAGGCCCCAACTCGCCGACCAGGCGTCGCTGTCGCCCACGATGACGGGTGGCGGTGCGTCGGCAGGGTGGGTGGCCAGCGCCGCCCGAACAGCGGATTCGCCGCCGGCTGAGAGGAGCAGTGGAGTTCGTCCGAGGGCTGCGATCGACGTCGCCGCGGCTCGCGGTGCCGCGGCGGCGACCGCATACAACCGCTCGGCACTCAACTCGAGCTGCGGCACCGGACGGTGCACTCGAGGCGCGGGGCGCTCCACCTCGACGAGCTGTACGCGGTGTCCGCGCCACTGCCCCGCACCGGGGGCGTCGCCCGCTCGCCAGAGTTCACCCCGGCCGCCCGCCTGAACGAGGTCGGAACGAGTCGCGTGCCGCAGTACCAACCGTGCGCCGAACCCGTCGCGGAGGGCCCCTCCGAGCCCATGCGACTGCACCGCGGAGGCGGCGACCGCGGTGCCTCGACCGCGCCCTTCCCTGACGAGGGCCTCGACCATTTCGAGGGCAGCGAGGCGGTAGTCGTCGGGCCATGCTCGGAACCGTGCGTCGAGATCGTCGATCACGACGAGACGAGGTGGCGTCGCCTCTGCACGAATGGCGCCCAGGACACCGACGAGCCCTTCCCATACCGCGCCGCGTGTGCCCTCGAGTCGCAGCACCGCGCTCGGCCCGTACGCGCGCTCGGCGGCGTGCTCGACCGTTGCGAGCGCAGTGCTGCGGCCACTCCCGGGCACGCCCAGCACGAGCAGGCTTCCGTCGGCGCGAGGCGACCAGCGGGCGATGCTCCGTCGTTGCTGCTCGGGCTCGTCGAGCACGCCGATCGCGAGCGCAGAGCCCGCGGCGTGCTCCGTCGCGTCTGCGGAACTCGATGGATCTGATGCGGAACTCGATGGTTCTGATGCGGAGCCGCGCGGAACCAGGGCCGCGAGCCCCTCAGGGGTGATGCGAGTGGGCAGCGGATCCAGCCAAGTGCGCCGCGCACGCCGGAGCCCCGCTGTCCGCGCTGCAAGCACGGTGATCGTCGCGGCATCGGCGATCGCGGACTGGAAGAGCACGGGACATCCGTCGCCGCGATCGACGACTCCTCGACCCGGCGAATCCGGCCGGATCTCTGCTGCCAACGGACTGCCCACCACCGCTTCGCTGTCTGATCGCTGCATGACTCGAAGCGACACCCGGATCGCGCAGTTGGCCGTGACCTGTTCGCGCACGACCCCGTTCGGTCGCTGCGATGCGAGCACGAGATGCACACCGAGCGACCGTCCGCGGGCTGCGATGTCGCCGATGATCGCACCGAGGTCGGGGAACCGTTCGATCATCGCCTGGAACTCGTCGACGACGATGACCAGTCGTGCCAGCTCCACTTCGTCGCCGAGGTCGGCGATGTCGCGCTTGCCGGCCGCGCCGAGCACCGACTCCCGGTGCCTGAGTTCGGCCCGCAGGCTCGAGACCGCGCGTTCGGCCTCGGGCTCGTCGAGGTCGGTGACGATGCCCGTCACGTGCGGGAGGACACGAATCGGTTCGAATGCGGCCCCACCCTTGAAATCGACCAGGAGGAACGAGACACGCGCGGGCGGATACGCGCTCGCGAGCGCCGCCATCCAGGCGAGCAGGAACTCGCTCTTGCCGCTGCCGGTCGTGCCGGCGACGAGCGCATGCGGGCCATCGCGCACGAGATCGAGTTCGAGCGTGCCGCCATCGACGGCGCCGACTGCCACGACGAGCGTCGAGCGGTCCGACGATGCGACGGCCGGGCGGTGCAACTCGTCGAGTCGAACGCGCTCGGGAAGCGAGCCCGCCAGCGTGCCGAGCCCGGCTCGTTCCGCGGCGAGCGCCGCCGATCGGGCCCAACCCGCCGCCTCGGCTGCACCGATCAGGAGCGGCGCGAACCGCGAGTCGGCGACACCGCCGCGTCTGCGCAGAGTCGCTGCATCAGGTGCCTCGAGCACCACGACCGTCTGCAGGCCCGGCGGCAGGTCTGCAGCCTCGCGCGCGACGGCGATCACCGCGAACGGCGGTCGGTCGGGCTGTGAGGCCTGACGGGCAGCGGATGCAGCGGATCGCCAGGGCTCTTCGCCACCGTCACCTTCGTCGACGACGAGCAGGGTGGAGCGACTCGGGTTGCCCCAGTGCGGCAAGAGCCGCAACCAACTCCACGAGCCTCGCACGGGCACGTCGGGACCATCGAAGCCCACCGAACCGACGGAACCCTCGATGCCGAAGCTCCGCGGACTCACGTTGTGAGCGAAGTGCACGACCGCAGCACGCGCCGCGGCGCGGGCGAGAGACGGGTCGCCCACGAAACCGATGCCGGCACCCACTTCGGCGACCACGGGCGCATTCTCCAGTCGTGCGGCCCCGAGCAGCAGGTCACGATCGACTGCGTCGACGGGGCTGCCGTCGACCCGCAGCGAACTCGCGACCGCACCACGGCCGAGCACGATCGGAGGCGGCTCCTCGTCGCGCCAAGCCGCATATTCGCCGGACTCGAGCATCGCTCGTGGCGAGGGTGCGCGACGCCACGCACTTGCTCGCTCGAGGACGTGGCGCTCCTCGATCTCCACCGCGAGTTCGTCGAGGCGCTGCTGCCGCTCGCCCGCCGCCCGACGGCGGTGCCGACGCGCCTGCCGCCGCGCATCCAACATCGACGCGATCGCCACAAGTGGGCCGAGCACGGCGAAGACCAGCGCGAAGGGCGAGCGCGTGATCGCCCAGAGCGCGATGGCGCCGACCACCGGAGCGAACGTGGCCAGCACTGGGAAGCCGGCGCGGGCCGGCTCTGCGGGCGCAGCAGGCAGGGTGAGCGGAGTGTCCACCGAATGCGGTGCGGGGTCGAATCGTTGCACCATGCGATCTGATCACCGAAGGCGCGCGACGCGGCCGGCGCGACATCGATCGGGGCACGAAGCCGCACGACGAGCTGCTGTGGAGGACGGGTCGCGGTGTGGAGACGACTCAGGAGACCGCGAAGAACTGCTCGGCCAGCTCGACCCGGCTGCCCCGTGGAACGAGGTAGCGCCGGCCGGGTTCGCACCGAACCGCGCCGTCGTCGACTCGGCGGACGACGGTGCCGTTACCCGAGAACCGGTCCGCGATCCAGAGCGTGCCGTCGTGCTCGCCGAATTCCAGATGCGTCTTCGAGACCGAGAGCGAACGATCGGCGATCTGCACCAGATGATCGAACACCTCGCCGGGCTGCGGCATCGGCCGTCGACCGATCAGACCGGAACCGAACACGGTGCACGTCTCCCCGGTGCTGAAGGTCAGCACGAACCTCGCGCGCGCGGCGACAGGCGTTGCCGCGGCAGGGGCAGCGTACGCGGCATCGGGCGACCCGATCTCCGTGGCAGCTCGGAAGCCCTCGACCGGGATGCTGATCACCCCGCTGTGGCGCCGCGCCGGACGCTCGATCACCGTCGTGTCTCCGGGCCTCGGATCGGGACGACGCCTCGACTCGGGCGTCGCACTCGTCGAGCTGCCGCATTCGCCGCAGAACATCGCCCCGACGGGAAGCTCGGCCCCGCAGATCTGACACGTCACGACCGCGCTCCTCTCCGAGTCACAGCGTACCCGCCGAGTGAAGTCAGCGAGACCGCAGCGCGCAGCCGCTCACGCAGTGAACGTGGCGCACCCAGCCGTTGCTGCAACTCGTCGACCGACTCCCAGACTCGCAGGTCGTCGCCATCGGCCGGGCCGTCGGGCGCGAACACCGCTCGGTCGACGGCCGAAGCGAGCACGAGCGGAGCGAGCCCCCCGACCGTCGCCGCTTGCTCGGCGCGCGTCGCGGTCGGACGGATCGCATATCCGTAGTCGGCCGCCGTGTCGGCGAACTCCTGCCATCCGCCCTCGATGCGTTCGACGGGGTCGGGGGCCCGCCGCCGCAACCGTCGCCGACGGAGCTTGGCCACGATGATGGCGAGGAAGGGGCTGGCGATCACGGCGAGTCCGCCCAGCACCACACCGGAGATGCCGAGCACGCGGAGAAGGACCTGCACCCAATCCGCTCCATCGTCATCGGGTTCGTCGGGAGACGCCTCGGGGTCGGACATGAGTTCATCGACAGGAGTGCGATCCGCCGGCGGCGGCAGCGCCGGCTGCGGCCTCGACACGATCGTCGGCTGGTCCGGCTCGCGTTCGGGTATCTCTCTCGGTACGGGGTTCGGGTCGACCGTGATCCAGGCGCCGTCGGCGCGCTGCACCTCGATCCACGCCTGCTTGTCGGCGCTCGCGAATCTCGTGACGCCGTCGGGCACGGCCTCGGCCGACGCCCCGGTCTCCTCCCCTGCATCGCCACCGGCAACCGGGCCCCCCGATGCATCCGCCGTATCACCGTGTCGCGGCAGGAAGCCGACGACCACCCGTGCGGGGAACCCGATGCTGCGCGCCATGAGCGCCGCCGCCACCGCGTACTGCTCACCGTCGCCCACCATCGGTCGTTCCGTCACGAATTCGGCGAGGCGATCGAGGGAATGCCCCGACCGGCTCGGCCGCTCCTCGTCGGTAAGACCGTGGCTGACGTAGCCGTCGCGGTGGAAGCCCTCGATGAGACCGCGCAACCGTTCGCCTTGCGTGCCGGATGCCGGTGCCCACTCGTCGAGCAGATGGGCCAGCTCTTCGGGCAGCTCGGGTGCACCCGGCAGCACACTCGTGCCGGGTTGCAGTGCGGCGAGGTCGGCCGGATCGACGGGAACCACCGAGACCGCGGTGTACCGATCACGTGCCTGCAGTCCCACTTGCGCGGCGCCGGTGCTCGTCGCCTCATTGTAGAAGAACGACTCGGTGAGGGTCTCGGCGCGCGGGCCGCCGAAGGTGATGCGCTCGAGGCGACCGGCGCCGGGCACCCACACGTCCGAATAGCCCACCACCTCCACATCCAGCTCGAGGCGCTCGGTGTCGCCGGGCGCGTCCGACTGGTCGAGGCGGTACGGCACACGGGTGAACCTGCCGGAGGCGGAGGATCCTTCGGCTCCGCCCACCGAGTAGACGATTCCGTCGTAGGTGTCGAGGGTCGCCATCCGCACACCGGCGCCATCGGGAAGACCGCGGACGTCGAGCATCGTCTGCTCGGCGACATCCTCCGCGAACGCCGCGCGGAACCCTGCGAGCGGGCTGTCGTGCTCGCGAGGTTCGAACGGCGGCTGCAGTTCAGCGCGCACGACGTTGCGCGGCGGCACCGGCAGGGCGACGGATGCCGCGGTGGCGCCCACGAGGGCGATGGCCACCAGTGCCGACGCACCGAGCACCCGGCGTGCGTCGGTCAGCGCCGCTTCGACGCGGCGACCGCTCGTGAGTGCACGCCGATTGGCGATCGCGACCCGCACGAGCCACGCCACCGCGGTGATGAGGAAGCCGAGGCCGGCCTCGACGGCGAAGGCCGTGTGCACCACTCCGAGCGCGATGCCCGCGACGAGCAGCAACGCCGGCGGCAGTGCCGCTGCCGCGGGCCACCGGCTTCGTAACGCGATCGAGACCGCGGCCGTCGCCATCGTGAGAGTCAGGAGGAACGGCGGCACCAGGAGCGCCTGATACGAGCCGACCGGCACCGAGATCGTCACGAGCTGTTTCCACGACAGGGCGGCGCCGGCCAGAAGCTCGACGATACCGGCCGGGGTCGGCAGAACCCCCGCGATCGCGCGCCCGGGCACAGCGGCAGGCACACCCAGCACGACGAACGCGCCGAAGACGGCGAGCACGACCGTCCAGGCTGGCAGCCGGAACCGCGCGCCGACCACTCCGATGGTCGCACCGGCGACGATGCCGACCCCTGCCGCGATGATGAGAGCGCTGCTCTCGTAGATCGGCCACCACGGAACCATGGCCGCCACGAGCATGGCCACCACGAGCACGACCGTCACCAGCGTGGGACCGATGCGGGCCGCGCCCGCCGGCGTTCGCGTGTTCATGCGACCGACGCCGATCTGGCGAGCATGGCGCGCAGGTCTTCGAGGTACCCGATGCCGAACACCGTCAGGCCGGCGATGGCCCGAGCGCTCGCATCGCCTTCGGGCGAGCACTGCACGGCGATCGTCTCGACCTCGGGCGGCAATCGCGTCGCAGCCGACCGAAGCGGGGCGATGCCGCGTGCCGTCCCGGTCACGAGGAAGGCGAGCGAGACACCGGCGAGCGACTCCGCCGCGGCCCGCGCGACGTCGGGCAGCATCACGGCGTCAGCGTCGGTCTCGACGAGGCAGAGCGAATCGAGCAGCCGGTCACGGGAGACGGTGGGGAGTTCCCGCATGGCGCTCCGTCTCGTCTCGACCCCACGAACGCGACCCGAGACGACGAACGAGACGGTGCGGGCATCGCGGATGGCCCGAGCACCGACGGATGCCGCGGCGCTGACGGCGAGCTCGAACTCGTCATCGTCGGCGTACGCGCCGGGATCGAGGTCGAGCAGGATCATGAGCCGGCTGCGCCGGGTCTCCTCGAACTGGCGCACCATGAAGGTGCCGGTCTTGGCCGAACTCCGCCAGTGGATGAATCGCCGATCGTCGCCCGGCACGTACTCCCGCAGCGCGTGGAAGGCGATGTCGCTGGCCGTGAGGTCACGGGTCGGCGACCCCTCGAGATCGCGGATGAATCCGGTGCTGAGAGCCGCGATCGGCACGGTGCGCGGGTGCACGTGCAGTTCGGCGGTCTCGGACCACACGAACTCGCGTCGCATGAGGCCGATCGGATCGGCGCGTACGGTGCGTGCCGGCCCGACGGCGACCACGCCGCGTCGCTCGGTCGGGATGCGGAACTGCTCGTCGAAGGCGCCGCCGCGGGGCAGTCCGGGCAGCACACGCTCGACGACGCGGTGTCCGACGGGCAGTTCGAGCTGCACCCCGCCGAAGCGCCGCCGACCGGGATTCGCCGCGATCAGTCGCGCTTCGGCCGGTTCGCCGACGACGACGCGCGGCGCCGGGAGGACGAGCCGGATGGTTCCCGCCCCGCGACCGATGAGCCAGACGGATGCCGCGGCGATGAGCACAACGAGTCCCCACCCGAGCGCGATGAGTTCGAGCCAGCCCCAGCCGTAGCCCAGTCCGAGCACGAGCACTGCCGCGGCGATCACGGCCCACCCGAGTGGGGTCACGACGCCTTGCACGGCGCGGGCTGCCCGCTTCATGGCGGCGCCTCCCGTGCGGGCGGCTATGACGACGCGCCCGATGACGACCGCGAGCAGGCCATCTTTCTTGGCTTCCTCGGGGATCGTGGTGCGGGTCTGGGTGAGCGTCACACCGCCTGCCTGGTCGAGGGCGGCGGCGTCTCGATCAGCACTTGCGCGATCAGGTTCGAGGCGGTGACGCCGTCGAACTCCGCCTCGGGGTCGAGGATCAGCCGATGTGCGAGCACGGGCTCGGCGAGCGCCTTCACGTCGTCGGGCACGACGTAGTGCCGGCCGCGGCCGGCGGCGTGGGTCTTGGCGGCGCGGATGAGTGCGAGTGCCCCGCGCACGCTAACGCCCAGACGCACCTCGCGAGCGGTTCGGGTGGCTTCGACGAGGCGGGAGACGTAGTCGTGGATCGTCGGATCGACGTAGACGGTGCGTGCGACCGCGGCCATCTCGACGACCTCTTCCGCAGCGAGCTGGGAGTCGACGCGCTGCTCGTGCGCCCGGCGGTCGGCGCCTTCGAGGATGCGGATGGTCGAAGCGTGGTCGGGATAGCCGATGGAGGTACGCATCAGGAAGCGGTCGAGTTGTGCTTCGGGCAGCCGATAGGTTCCCGCCTGTTCGACAGGGTTCTGCGTCGCGATCACCATGAACGGATGCCCCACAGGGTGGGTCTGCCCGTCGACGGTCACTTGACCCTCCTCCATGACCTCGAGGAGGGCCGATTGCGTCTTGGGGCTCGCACGGTTGATCTCGTCGGCGAGGACGATGCTTGCGAAAATCGGCCCGGGGTGGAACTCGAAGACCCCCGATCGCTGGTCGTACACAGTCACGCCGGTGATGTCGCCTGGGAGCAGGTCGGGTGTGAACTGCACGCGGTTGCTCGTGCCGTCGATGGATTGCGCCATCGCCCGCGCAAGCGAGGTCTTGCCAGTACCGGGCACGTCGTCGAGCAGCAAGTGTCCTTCGCTGAGAAATGCGGTGAACGCAAGGCGGATGACCCGGTTCTTGCCGAGCAGCACTTCCTCGACCGCGCCGACGAGTCGGTCGAGCGTCGCGGCGAACCGCGTCGCCTCCTCGGGGGTCATGGTCATGTGGGCTCCTTCTCAGCGATTCCAGTAGCGAACACTCACGCCCGCGATCTCAACATCCAACCAGACCCGATCGCCCGGCTTCGCGTCGGGGATCTGGCAACTCGTCCCCGTCTGCGCGCGGTGGCCGTTGCCATCGCCGTCGACGCCGCATCGGAAGGCGACAGGCAGGCCGGAATTCGCAGGTGCCGCCGTCCAGGACCACGTCTTCACGTTGTCCCAGATCCGGCTCGGCAGCGCGAATGTAAGCGATGGGCTGGCATCGGGGGGGAGAACTTGCGACCAGGGCCCGCAGCTGCCCCACAGCGAGCAGGCCTGCACCTGGAAGCGCACCGTCTCACCGAACGGTCGCCCGAAGAGGTCGCGCGCCCATCCTGAACCGCTGAACTGCTTCAGCGTGCCGGGGATCTGCGCTCCGTTGCCGTCGACGGCGACGATGATGTACCGCCACGCATCGGGTGCGACATCGTTGATGTACCGGTCCCAGACATCGGCGGTGCGCATCTCCATCCGGCTGTCGACGCCCTGAATGCTGCCCGGCGCCGGGCGCACCACGGTGCCCGCGACCTCGGTGTTCACGCACGCGGCCCGGTTGTACCCCCAGACGAGGAACGAGTAGCGCGTGGACTCGGCCGCGGTGCCCGTGAACTGGAGGCTCGTGGTCTCGGGGCCGACGGGCACGACATCGGCGACCGTGCCGCCGCTCGACGGGGCGACGACACTGCCGGGCGCCGGGCTCGTCACCGAACAGGCCTGGGCGCCGCCCGGCACGCTCGACGCACCGTCGACGAGTCGCTCGACGAAATAGCCGCCGATGGCGTCGCCGTTGCCGGCGAATGGCGCCCACGTGACGGTGACCGTGCCCGCTCCGGCATCGCCGTTGACCGAGATGGCCCCGGCGACCGGAGCACCGAACGGGGTGCCGCTGCCACCTGCTTCGGTCCAGACGGCGAGCGCGGGATACGCCTGGTTGCGGGCACTGACGGCGATCGGCACCTGACTGCCGTTCTCGAGTGGTTGCGACTCGACGGAGCAGAGCGTCGCCGTGCAGGCGGTGCCGGCCGACACTTGGTTCGAAACGCCCGCGACGGTCACCACGTAGGATTCGACGGCACTGCCCGACCCGGTCGCGACGGGCGACCACTCGATCAGGAGTCGGCCGTCGCGCGGCAGCGCGCGCAGTCCGCTGGGCGGCGGCGGGATGACGTCCGACCAGATCGGTCCGGGTGCGTCGACCGGGTCGGAGAGTCCGATCGCGTTTCGCGCCTGCACACGCACGATGACGGCGTTGCCCTGTCCGTTGCCGAGCGTCGCGACCGTGCACGTGGTGGCCTCGCAGGTCGAGGTGCGCAGCACCTCACGAGTGCCCGCGTCGACGAGCGCGATCTCGTATCCCGTGATCGGCGAGTTGTTGAACGCACCGGCGCCGAACGTGACGCCGAGGGTGCCGTCGCCGAACCCGGTGACCTGCGCACCGGTGACGGGGTCGGGTCGGTCCTGGACGGAGATCGTGGCCGTTCCCCAGGCGTAGCGGCTGGGATCGTCGGTGGCGTCGGCGACCTGGTACTGCACGGTCGAGTTCACTGGTGCCGCGTCGGAGTCGACGGTCACGTTCAGTGTCGAGCGGTCTTCACTCGGCTCGATCGAAACGCCCGCGGGCAGGTCATCGGCATCGATCCCACGCACCCCGACGACCCTGAGCGGCACATCGGGGAACGGGTTCGTGGCCCTGTCGTTGGCGAGAACGTCGATCGAGGTCGTCTTTCCGCGGGCGGCGATCGCGCTGTCCGCGGAGGGCTGGGCGATGGGCTTCGTCGACGGCACGACCCTCAAGTCGATGCGCCCCGGCTTGCCATCGCCGGAGCCGTCGCTCACCCCGACCGCGACGGACGCACGGGTGCCCTTGAGAGTGGCCGACTCTGCGCGGATCGTGAGCTCGTCGCCGTCGAGTGAGAAGCGGAAGCCCTCCACCGGTGGCGGGAGCACGCGATAGACGAGCTCGTCGACCGCTTCGGGGTAGGGATAGTTCGTGAGTTTCACGAGCTCGATCGTCTTCGACTGACCGGGCTCGAAGTCGATGACTCCGCCGGTGAACGCCGGCGGCTGATTGTCGGTCGGCAGCACCGTGATCGGAATCACGATCGTTCCCGTGCGCGCTGAAGGATCCGTCGCAGATTCGCCGTCGGTGACGATGAACGAGAGCGATGCCGGTCCGAAGTACCCCTCTTCGCTGCGGTAGCGCAGTGTGCGCTGGTCGAGGACGAGGTCGGACCCGTCGCTGTGCGAGGCCCGAACGGTCGCCGCATCCGTGAGTTTGACCGGTCGGCCCGAAGCAGCGATCACGAAGTCCTCGAGGTCGAGGGTGACCTCCTCACCGCTCACGACACGCACGACCGGGGCGTCGGTACGCAGTTGCGGGAGTGCATCGTCGCGGCCGGGCACCCAGATGAACGCGTACGCGATGATATCCGGGTCTTCGGGATGCGCGACGGAGAACGGGATGATGCGGCGGCGGTCTTCGACCTGCACGCGGATCGTGCCGTCGCGACGCACCTCTGCGCCGCGGTCGTAGTCGTCGACGAGTCCGACCGTGAGTTCGGATGCATCGCCGTCGGCGAGGAACGCATTGCGGAGCACGGGCACGTCGATGACGTCTTCGCCGAGGATGTCGCTGAGCGTGAGCACGGTATCGGATGCCTCGGGTCGGGACAATGGCGCATCCTCGCGCGCCTCGACCTTGAGGAAGCTCGTGGCTTCGCCGAGATGCTCGTTCTCGATCGTGTAGACGAATCCGTAGTCGTTCTCGCCCGGCGGGATCTCGACCTCGATGCGGTCGTCGACGATCGTCGCCGTCGCTCCTTCGGTCGTCGGCTCGACACTGTGCAGCGTGAGCGTGCCGCCGTCGGGGTCGGAATCGTTCTCCAACACGCGCACCGAGATCGTGCGGTCGGGTCGCACGGTCACATCGTCACCGACGGCGATGGGGGTGCGAGCGCCATCGAGGCGCGGTGCGATGCCCACCCGCACAGTGCCGGTGGCTCGCGCTCCGAGTGCGTCGACGACGGCGTACTGGAACTCGTCGGTGCCTGCCGAGTACTCCCCCGCCTGATATTCGAGCCAGTCGCCGCCCCGCGAGCTCACGTTGCCGCGCTCGGGGTTGGTCTCCTGTCCGAGCAGTTGCACGCTGTCACCGTCGGGGTCGGTGCCGCCGAGCGGGATCGGGACGCGAACGGTCTCACCCGCGAGCACCCGGGAGGTCACCGTCACCGGCACCGGCACCGCGTTCGTCTCGGGATCCGCCGCGCGCACCGAGATCTGCACGGTCGCCGTGGCGAACTGACCGTCGGGTCCGGTAACGCGGTAGGCGGCCGTGAATTCGCCGGGCTCGTCGGGGGCGAAGTATCGCAGTCGGTCGCCGTCCACGAAGAGGAGGCCCGCGTCGGGTGCCGTCTCGAGCGCTGGGTCGAGGGTGAGAGGCAAGGCGTCGGGGTGCTCGTCGTTGGCGAGCACTCCGATGTCGACGACGTCGCCCGTGCGGGCAGCGATCGTGTCGGGGACCGCCACCGGAGGCTGGGTGCGTTCGGGGTCGGGCATCTCGACGAGGGTCACTTCGCCCTCGGCTTCTGCCATGCCGTTGCTGACGCGATAACCGAAGACGGTGGAACCCGCTTCGAGCGGCCGCGTCAGCGTCACCCGGAGGATCCGGTGCTCGACGACCTCGACCTGCACTCCGGCCTCCGCGGCGGGCTCGCCCAGTCCGGTCACGATGAGCACACCGCCGGTCGGGTCGATGTCGGTGGCGAGCACGTCGACATCGACCGGTTGCTTCGCACGGAGGAACGCGATGTGCGGCACCGTGATCGGGGTCGTGTCGCGTTCGGGCGGCGCGGAGACGTCGACGCGCACGCGCCCGGTGACCGTTGCGAGGCCGTCGGTCACGGTGTAGTCGAGGTAGTGCGTTCGCTCCGCCTCGCTGGTGAACCGGAAGGTGCCGCCGTCGTAGTCGGGGGGCATCTGCGCGTCGGGCTTGGCCGGAACTGCGCTCAACCGGATGACACCCGAACCGCCGCGCACATGCCGCAACGGTTCGATGCGGATCTCCTGACCCGCGGTGGCGAGGGCGACGAACGGTTCGGCGATGAGCGGAACGGCGCCTTGCGCGCGCACACCGATGCTGAGTGCGCCGACTGACTCGTCGCGTCCGTCGGAGACCACGAGCGAGACGGCACGCTCGGCGCCCACCCCGCCAATCTCATCGAACACGACGACGCCGTCGGCCGTCGACGAGAGCGAATCCGGCGCGTCGGCGAGAGCCTGCCGCAGGAAGAACGGGTCGCCGTCGGGGTCGACCCAGTCTCCGAGCACCGCTGTGGTCACTCGGCCGCCGGCCTCGACCAGCGCTCGCGTCGGACGCTGCTGCACCGGGGGTGAGTTCTCGTCGGCGTCGCGCACCGTCACGTGCACGGATCCGTGCGCCGTGCCGCCCAGACCGTCACCGGCCGTATAGCCGAACGCGATGACTCCGGATGCCGCGTCGTCGAGCGTGAGCTGCAGCTGCTGGTTGTCGGCGATGAGGTCGAGCTTCGCACCTGCGGGCAGCTCTCCCTCGACCGTGTCGACGACCAGGACGTCGCCGTTGGCGTCGTAGTCGTTCAGGAGCACTGGCAGCACTGTCGTGCGCCCAGGGCGCGCGCCGAACTCGTCATCGGCGACCGTGGGCGGCACGGGGGTCTTCTCGACCGTCGGCTGCTGGTCGGGGTCGTTCTGCTCGACGGTCTCGTCGTCGCGTTCGATCTCGAGCAGCTCGTCCCAGTTGTCGATGAGCCCGTAGTCGTCACCCGCGGCCCAGGTCTTGCCGCTGCGGCGATCGTTGAGCGCGAGGGCGCTGCCATTGGCGAGGAACGAGTAGTCACCGGTCGCCGGTGCCGACGGCAGCTCGATGATGCGATCGCCGGATGAACCGCACGAGCGCCAAGCGGTGCCGAGGGCCCACGCCGCATGGAGGCATCCGTCGTGCACGACGGGCGCCGCGGGCGACCCCGACCGACCATCCACCAGTACTCGGGGCGCCTCTCCGTCGAGGCCGACCGTGAGGAGGCCGGTCCGGGTGGCGATCGCCACTTCGTCGCCGCTGCTCGAGGGCGTCTGCAGCACCGGCTCGTCTCGGGTCTCGATGAGGCCGGTCAGATCGACGGTGCGTCCGTCGAGGTGCAACTGCCGGGCATCGAGATCGAGTACGGCCCAACGGCCGCCGACCGAGGTGATCTGCACATCGGGGTCGCCGACGATCGGTTCGATCTGCCATCGGGCGGCAACGGTCTCGGCCTCGGCCGCATCGACCCTCGCCACCACACCTGTCGACGGCGTGTATGCGAAGAGGGTTCCCTCGGCATCGACCGAGGTCACCGACCCTTCACCGAAGGTGAGCATCGGCTCGGCGTCGGCGTCGAACTGCTCGAACTCCGAGACGGGCGCCGACCAGACGTCGCCCCCGGCCGAGAGGATCACCCGTGCACCGGCCAGGGCGAGCGACACGTCGTCGGGCGGTACGGCGACCGTCTTGGTGAGGCTCGAGGTGGTCGCATCGATGATGCCCACGGTCGCCCGGTCGGGATCGAGCACGAGCACCGTGGATCCGCGTTGCACGATCTCGGCGCCCGTGGCCCCGTTTTCGACCACCGAGTTCAGTTCGAGCACGGCGGTGTTGGCCCGCCCGACGGATTGGAGGCGGTCGCTCGCCACCCAGACCGCCGCGTCACCGAGATCGACGCGCTGGGCCGCGTAACCGCCGGAGGCGATCGCGACGCCCGCGACGAGGGCGACGACCGCGGTGGTCGTCACCGCGGTGATGACCGCGGACCGCGGACGTGCGAGGCGTGGCAGACGTGCCATCACGCCCCCTCGTCGACGCCGACGACGACGACGACTTCGACGCAGCGTTCGGCACTCGGCCGGCCCGACTTGCCGTCGCGGGTGACCGTGACGCTCGCACAGACCCGGTCGCCTTCGGCCGCGGGCACGGTGAGACGTGGCTCGCGCTGCATGGGCGTTGCCGTGCCGTCGACGGTGACGATGTACGCGTCACCATTCTGGATGCCGGGGTCGTTCCATGAGAACGTCACGGCGTCGGTTTCAGCAACCCCCTGCACGTCGGCGACCACTGGAATCGAGCGTGCCCCTTGGATCACGGCGTACGCACCCGCGCCGACAAGCGCGATGAGGAGTGCGGAGACGATCGAGATGCCCCATGCCAGCCGGCGGGTCGTCGGTGGTGCGGTGCGGGCACGGCTGGTGCTGGGTTCGTGCGGGCGTGAATCCGCGCTGCGCTGCGGCGAGCCGTGCGCGGTGTCGGTGGAGCGTCGCCGTCGTCGCCCGGCGTTGTCGTCGATGCCGTGGCTTCCGCTGATGCGGGTTCGTTCGTCGAGGTCGACAGCCGTCGCAAGCGCCCAATCGTCCATCGCGACTTCGAGCGGGGTCTGTGCGAGCCCGAGTTCCTCCTCGACGGATTGGAGATCGCGAATGAACTCGAGGGCGCTCGACTGGCGGCCAGACGGCTTGCGCGACATCGATCGGGCGAGCACCGACTCGAAGCTCTTCGGCACATCGACGCGGCCGGTAGGCGCGAATTTCGCCTTGTCGATGCGCGTCATGAGTGCACCCGAGCCGTTGTCACCGTCAGGGACCTCGAACGGGCTGCGCCCTGCGAGCAGCGAGTACACGGTCGCCCCGAGCGACCACACCTCGCTCGCCACCGTGCCCGAGACCTCGTCATGGAGCACTTCGGGCGCGGACCAGGGAATCGACAGGCCGACGGCGTCACTGGCCTCCGCCTGGCCGAGCGTCGCCGCGATGCCGAAGTCGGAGAGCACCGGATGGCCGAACGCCGTCGTGAGGATGTTGGAGGGCTTGATATCGCGGTGCAGCACACCCTGCCGGTGGGCGGTCTCGACGGCACTGGCGATGCGGACGCCGACCGCGAGCACCTCGGCGATCGGCAGTTGCACCGACCGGTAACGCTGTCCGAGCGACGCCGAGCAGTACTCCATCACGAGGTATGGACGACCGTCGGCCGCCACGCTCGCCTGATACACCGTGAGAATCGACGGATGCGAGGAGAGTTGGGCCATGAGGTTCGCCTCGGCTTGGAACATCTGGCGCAGTTCGTCGTTCACGACCTCCGCGAGGAGCACCTTCACCGCGACCAGGCGCCTCGGCATGTTCTGTTCGTAGAGGAACACATCGGCGAACCCGCCGGAGCCGAGTACGCGGATGAACGCGAACCCGGGCAGATTCGGCGCGGTGGACGGCAATCGACGCGACACGATCCTCCTGCCTGCCTGCTCGGGTCGATGGATCGCCGCCCCGGTTGCCGGCGGCGCCCGGTGCCACCATTGTATTGCGGTCACGGATGCCGCGGCAGCGGCTCTGCACAAGGCCGCTGCCGGCCCGAGGCATCCGTCAGGCGTACTCGGCTTCGCCGTCGACGGGGCGTTGCACCCCCGGCGGCCGCACGACCTTCAGCACGTCGACGATGATGGCGGTCACATTGTCGCGGCCCCCGTTGCCGAGCGCGGCTTCGAGCAGCTGCCTGGCGGCCTTTTCGGGTTTGGGATTGGCAACGAGGAAGTGGCGGATGCCGTACGAGGTGAGCTCTTTCGTGAGGCCGTCGGAGCAGATCAACAGGCGCATGCCTGGTTCGACGGCGATCGCACGATAGTCGGGGATCGGCGCTTCGTGGAATCCGACAGCGCGAGTGATCACATTGGAGTGCGGATGCGTATCGGCCTCTTCACGGGTGATCTGTCCAGCGTCGACGAGCTCCTGCACGATCGAGTGATCCACCGTGAGCTGCTCGAGCACGCCTCCGACCAGTCGGTAGACGCGGGAGTCGCCGATGTTGAACACGATCCAGGCGGGTTCGTCGGAGATCGTCCCGAGGGCAGCGCCCGTGACCGTGGTGCCGCTTCCCTCGTCGGTGACGCCGGCGCCGCGCCCCATGTCTTGCACAGCGAGCCGGAGCGCCTGGTCGATCTCGGGTGTGCCGACGCGCGTCTTGCCGCCGTGCTCGGCGAGGCGGGTGACCACCGCTGCGCTCGCGAAATCGCCGGCCGCGTGGCCGCCCATGCCGTCGGCCACGGCGAAGATCGGCGCTTGCGCGATGAAGCTGTCTTCATTGACCTCTCGTCGCAGGCCGGTGTCGGTGACGGCGGCCCATGCGAGGGTGATCTCGGTGCCGTCGGGCAGCGAGATTCGATGACGGGCGTTGCCATTGCCGATCTGCGTCACCTGTGAAGCCTGCTGTCTGTTCGGGTCATACGCTGGGAGAGCCCTGGGCGGAGAGGATCTCGATGATCGTACCGTCTCCGAGGTCGAGGATGGTGCCCGGAACCACCACGATCGATTCTCCGGCACGCAGCCGGCGGCTACCCGACGGCGTGCGGAGAATCGTTCCGTTCGTGGATCGCAGATCGGTGGCGACGAGGCGCGTGCCGACGATGCGCAGTTCGAGATGGGTGCCCGACACGACTCCGCCGGGCGACTCGACCGTGAGCAGCTCGGGCGGTGCGCCCGAGGCCGGGATGCGCGGTGGCAGTGGTCGCCGCCCGATCAGCACCGGAGCAATCACCATCGACGGCGTCCCATGGCCGATTCGGAAGCGGGGGGCGGTCACCACCTCGGGCGGCACGCTCGGTTCCGAGGGCGCCGAGGGTTCCGAGGGCGCCGAGGGTTCCGAGGGCTCGTCTGCTGTGCGGCCGGGTGGCGCGACGATTCCGCCCTGCTGCAGCGCGATTCCGGACGCGCCGGTCTGCGCCGTGCGACTCAGGCGCGGCGTGAGCACCGTATCGGCCACCGCCTCGTGCCGGCCCGACTCGGCGCGGCGCGGCGCGAGGATCGTGTCCGCGTCGAGCCACGTGCGCTCTGCGGCATCCGTGGCTTCGTGCTGTGACGCCGGCCACGACCACTCGATCGCCGACGCCCTGAGGCTCGCCCGCGCATGCACGACAGGGTCGGTGCCGACACCGACATGATCGAGTGCCGAACCGGCATCGGTGATGCGAAGTGCGACGACGTCATCGAATTCGGCGAGATGCCACGGCCGGATGCCGCGCGCATCGAAGCGCCGACTGCCGCCCGGGGAGGCGAGGTCGACGACCGCATCGCCGCGCACCACCGCCGTGACGCTCGTGGTCGCACCCGCATCCCACCAGACGACGCCGAACGACTCGATCGGGTCGATTCGGCCCGATGGGATCAGGCCGACGAGTACCTCGAGCTGGAGTTCGAGTTCGCTCGCCACTTCGGCGAGCGCGATCAGCACTCGTTCGGGGGCGGGCGCGGCGAGAGCGGCGATGAACCGGTCACCGACGATGACGTCCCACGCGGGTGCGCCGGCGTTCGCCGAACTCGAGACCCCTCCTGCAACCATGCCGAACATTCTGGCACCGTGGAGCGCGAGGCACGAGCCGTTGAGGATGGCTCGCACCTCGTCCGCGTCATCGAGAGGATTCCGCAGCCGAGGCCCCGCCTGCCGGTCGACGGGTTCATCGGGCGCTGAACGCCCATTCCGGCAACGCGCCGCTGCCGATGTAGGCAGCGAGCAAGCCCGCCATCGAGTGGCCCGGTTCCAACTCGAGCGCACGATCGATGAACGCCCCGGCCGCCGAGCCGCGACCGAGCGACCAGGCGAGCCAGGCTGCGATGCAGAGCGGCGCGATACGGTGGCTCGCCGGAGCGTTCGCGATCAACGGACGCAGCACCGCGAGCGCTCGCTCGACGCGCCGCGGATCCGGACGGAGGCTCGACTGTCCGAGCAGGAGCCGGGAGAGCATCTCGCTGATCTCGCCGGTGACGCCGTCGGCCATCTCTCGAAGCACGAGGCTCTCGACGCTCTGATCGCGCGCTTCGGCGCGGTCGGCCGTCGCCATCGCGTCGTCGTACGCGGCCTCGCCGACCACCCCGCCGAACGCGAACTGCAGCATCATCGCGTCGCGGAGGGCGGGCAGGGAGACGAGATGCAGGAACCAGGCGAGGCGGATCGCGGGCTGGGAGGAGTCTCGAGCCACGAGTGACTCGACGAGCGTGACGGGATCGCTGTTGCGACCGAGGCGGACGAGCGCGTCAGCTCGCGCCTCGCCTGCGAACTCGCCGAGTGCGGAGGCGAGCGCCGCTGCCGCGGTCGGATCTGCTTCGGGCAGTTCCCCGGACTCGCCTGCCGAGGCCAGCACCTTCGTCTCCGGTGGGGTCAGTCGCGTCACGGGACTCTCGTCGATCAATGCGAGCGGATGCCCCGTCGCGGGTGTCTCGTCGTCGAACAGCGACCCCCATGCATCCGCCGCCCTGCACAGCGCATCGCGAATGCCGTACCCGGCCTGCTCGGCGCGCTTGGCGATCATGCCGAGGAGTGCTCGCTCGGGCAACCCTCGCCGGGCGTCGAAGCGCGCGTCGGTGTAGACGATCGGCACGATCGCATCGACACCGCTCATGCGGCACAGGGTGCCGACGACCGCCGCGACGAGCGGCGCACGGTCACGGGCGCGCCGTGGCAGGTCATAGCGCAGTACACCGACCGAGCGATTGCCGGCGAACGCGACGCACACGAGGGAGCGCTCGGGCCGGAACCCGGCGAGCGACGGAACGAGGGCGAGGAAGTCGTGCGCCGCTTCGGCGCGGATGATGGTCGTCATGCGATGAGCGTGACGCCGCATTCGTTGTCGATGAGGCTCCGGTGGCGATCCGTGGACGGTCGCCGAGGTTCCGCACCTGTCGAGGAAGAGTCGCCATCGGAGCAGCGCTCGATCGCACTCACTCCTCCTCCACAGGACCGGGGTGACGCCGACTCTCCGCCATGTCCGATTCCCGCGAGCCGCTGTCGGACGCCACGACTACTCTCGAAGTATGACCAACGTGTTCCTCATCCGCCTCAGCAGCCCGATCGGGCGCATAGAACTCGTCGCCGACGACGAGGCCGTCACAAGTCTCTCCATCGAGAGCGGCGGCGTGCTCCCCCACGACGCTCTCGCCGAGCGCCCGAACGCCGTGCTCGAGCAAGCGCGCGATCAACTCGCCGAATACTTCGCCGGCCGACGCCTCGACTTCGATATTCCGGTGCGTCTGCGCGGCACACCGTTCCAACAAGCCGTCTGGGGCGCACTCGAACGACTCCAATGGGGCGAGGCCACTTCGTACGGCGCCCTCGCCGCCGCGGTTGGTCGCCCCGGCGCGGCGCGTGCCATCGGCGGCGCCGTCGGAGCCAACCCGGTTCCCATCATCGTCGGCTGCCATCGAGTGCTCGCGTCCGACGGGCGCATCACCGGGTACTCGGGTGGTGAAGGAGTGCCGACGAAGCTCTGGCTGCTCGGCCACGAGCAGATCGGGTTCGCCGCGTGAGCGTCATTCCCCGGGCCGAGATCATCGTCGGCGACGACGGACTCGCCCGATGCGGCTGGGGTGCGAGCGACCCCGAGTACCGCCGGTATCACGATGAGGAGTGGGGCACACCACAGCACGATCCCGTGCGACTCTTCGAGAAGGTCTGCCTCGAGGGGTTCCAGGCCGGTCTCTCCTGGATCACGATTCTGCGTCGTCGTCCCGCGTTCCGCGAGGTGTTCCACGGCTTCGACGCAGTGCAGGTCGCTGCGATGGGCGACGACGACGTCGCGCGGCTCCTCGACGACGAGCGAATCATCCGACATCGGGGCAAAATCGAGGCGACGATCCAGAACGCGCGCGCCACGCTCGAACTCGACGTGCCGATCGACGAGCTGTTGTGGGGCTTCGCTCCAGCGCCTCGTGCCACTGCGCCGACCTCGTTCGCTGAAGTGCCGGCCACGACTCCCGAGTCCGTGGCCATGAGCAAAGAGCTGCGCCGTCGCGGGTTCCGTTTCGTCGGCCCCACCACCATGTACGCGCTCATGCAGGCGGCGGGCATGGTCGACGACCATCTCGCCGGTTGCCATCGAGCAACGCAAGCGACAGCGGCGTGAGCAGGGTCCGTCGCTGAGACCTCCCCACCGCGGTCGGTGGCGCATCAGGCACGAAGCAAGATGCTCTCGACGAGTCAGGCGACGAGCTCGAGCTCTTGCGCGCCGGCATCACGTTCTGGAGCGAGCGCCACCGAGAACCCGGCCCCGTGCGCCCAGTCGATCAACTCGGCGATCGACGTGAGCTGCGGACGCGAGGTGAGCACGGCGCGAGTGAAGCGCCCCTTCGCGTGCTTGTTGAAGTGGTTCAGGGCACGACGTCGTCCGCCATCATCGACCGTGACGACCCGCACGAAGACCGAACCATGGCGAACGGGCGCCGGTCCGAGTTCGGCGTACGCCTCCGATCGCAGGTCGAGGATCATTCCCGGCTCGCGCTCGAGCAGCTCGCGGATGGGCGCCCGCCACAGCGACTTGAGCCGCACGTCCGGCACACGCGAATCGTGCGAGAGCCGGTACGCCGGAATCGCATCCAAGGCGCCGATCAGTCCGAAGAGCGCCGAATGCACGACCAGATGATCCGCGGCGAACGACCTGGCCCGCGCATCGAGAGTGGAGGCGTCGAGCGCGTCGAACAACACGCCCGTGTACCGATCGATCGCCGGCATCGTCGGTGAATCGAGCAGCGACCGGTTGCGATCGACTTCGTGCGCGAGCCGTGGTCCGAGTTTGAGCGCCCGCATCGTCGCGGCCGGGTCGCCCGCGAGCTCGACGACGGCAGCAGCCGATACGGCACGCATCGGAGCGAGCGCTCCGAACGAGAGACGATCCAGATCAAGCGGAACGTCGGTGCCGCCGTCGCGTTTGGTCTCGGACGGCGGAAGAAGAAGCCGCACTACGAACCGATGAAGGCGAGCGCTGCGTCGACGTTCGATCCGAGCGATTCGATGCTGTCGATCGTCACGCGTGGCAGCGCCGACGACGGCCCCGTCCACGCGGCATAACCCTCGAGGCTCTGCTCGACGGCCCGCCAGGTGGTCTCCTCGAGGTGCGGGAGCTTGCGCTCGCGCTTCTCGAGACGGTCGCGGTGCAGTGATTCATCGGAGCACACGACCTCGATCACCCGCAGTCGCACGTCTGCGCGCTCGGCGAGGTCGCGCCACTGCAAGCGTGCAGCCTCGGCCGCGTTCACCGCATCGACGATGACCGTGCGGCCGGAGTCGAGCTCCTTCTCGGCGATCTCCTCGGCAACGAGGTACGCGGCGAGACCCGTCGGCTGATCCGCATCGATGCCGGCACGCAAAATGGCCGACTCGATGGGATCGACCGACACGACGGTGGCGCCGAGGCGGGCACCGATGATCTCACCGATCGTCGACTTTCCCGCGCCCGGCAATCCGGCCATCACGATGAGTTGGGTGACACTCAGGTCCCCGAATTGGCGCTCGATCGACGGCTCCCCCTGCATGCGCGCGGCTCCTAAGTGAGTTCTGCCCGTGAAGCGACGATCTGCACGGCGTTCGCCTGTACCGAGAGGAATCCGTCTTCAGCACTGGCGGTGATCTTCTCGCCGCCGGGCAGAGTGACGCGCACCTCGCCGCCGGCGAGGATCGCGAGCATCGGCTCGTGACCGGGCAGAATGCCGATCTCGCCTTCGACGGTGCGCGCCACCACCATGGTCGCCTCGCCCGACCAGACCTGCTGGTCGGCCGAGACGACGCTCACGTTGAGGGCGGCCATGTTCAGCCGTTCTCCTTCTGAATCTGAGCCCACTTCTCTTCGACGTCGGAGATGCCGCCGACGTTGAAGAAGGCCTGCTCGGCGACGTGGTCGAACTCGCCCTTGGCGATCGCGTCGAACGACTCGATCGTGTCCTTGAGCGGCACCGTCGAGCCTTCGACGTTGGTGAACTTCTTCGCCATGTAGGTGTTCTGCGAGAGGAACTGCTGGATGCGGCGTGCGCGCGACACCGTGATCTTGTCTTCCTCGGAGAGCTCGTCGACACCGAGGATGGCGATGATCTCCTGCAGTTCCTTGTTCTTCTGGAGGATCTGCTTGACCGTCGTGGCCACGCGGTAGTGGTCTTCACCCAGGTAACGGGGGTCGAGGATTCGCGAGGTCGACGTCAGCGGGTCGACCGCCGGGTAGAGACCCTTCGATGCGATCTCACGCGACAACTCGGTCGTCGCGTCGAGGTGGGCGAAGGTCGTGGCCGGGGCCGGGTCGGTGTAGTCGTCGGCGGGAACGTAGATCGCCTGCAGCGAGGTGATCGAGTGACCACGGGTCGACGTGATGCGCTCTTGGAGCACACCCATCTCATCGGCGAGGTTCGGCTGGTAGCCCACGGCCGACGGCATGCGGCCGAGCAGCGTCGAGACCTCGGAACCTGCCTGGGTGAAACGGAAGATGTTGTCGATGAAGAGCAGCACGTCTTGCTTCTGCACATCGCGGAAGTACTCCGCCATGGTCAGGGCAGACAGCGCCACGCGCAGACGCGTTCCGGGCGGCTCGTCCATCTGGCCGAACACGAGAGCGGTCTTGTCGAAGACGCCCGCCTCTTCCATCTCATGGATGAGGTCGTTGCCCTCACGGGTGCGCTCGCCGACACCGGCGAACACGGACACACCGCCGTGGTTCTGCGCGACGCGCTGGATCATCTCTTGGATGAGGACCGTCTTGCCGACACCCGCACCGCCGAAGAGGCCGATCTTGCCGCCCAGTACGTAGGGCGTGAGCAGGTCGATGACCTTGATGCCGGTCTCGAACAGCTGGGTCTTGGACTCGAGCTGGTCGAACGCCGGGGGCTTGCGGTGGATCGGCCAGCGCTCGGTGATCTCGATCTGCTCGCCGGGCGCACCGTTGAGGATCTCGCCGGTGACGTTGAAGACCTTGCCCTTCGTGACGTCGCCGACCGGAACCGAGATCGGCGCGCCGGTGTCGGACACCTCTTGGCCGCGCACCACACCGTCGGTGGGCTTCAGCGCGATGGCGCGAACCACGTCGTCGCCGAGGTGCTGTGCGACCTCGAGGGTCAGCACCGTCGTGGTGTCGCCGATCGTGATCTCGGTCTTCAGCGCATTGTAGATCGCCGGGATCGAGTCGTGCGGGAACTCGATGTCGACGACGGGGCCCGTGACCCGGGCGACGCGGCCGACGGCGCCGGCCACTGGCGCGGCCGCGGCCGCGGCGGTAGCGGTGTCAGTCATGTGTTCTCTCTCTTCGTAAGGGGCTACTTGGCGGACGACAGTGCGTCAGCGCCGCCCACGATCTCGGAAATCTGCTGGGTGATCTCGGACTGACGCGCGTTGTTCGCGAGGCGCGTGTAGTCCGTGATGAGCTTGTCGGCGTTGTCGGATGCCGACTTCATCGCCTTCTGCGTCGCGGCGTGCTTCGCTGCCGACGACTGCAGCATGGCGTTGTAGATGCGGCTCTCGATGTAGACCGGGAGCAGGCCGTCGAGCACCGTCTCAGGGTCGGGCTCGAATTCGTACAGCGGGAACACCTCGTGCTTGGCGTCGGGGACCTCTTCGCTCTCGACGACCTCGAGGGGAAGCAGCCGGGTGACGACCGGAACCTGGGTGATGCGGCTCACGAACCGGTTGTACACGATGTGGATCTCATCGACACCGCCATCGGAGGAGTCCCGCAGGAACGCCTCGAGCACGGCATCGCCGATCTCTCTCGCGGTATCGAAGTCAGGGCTGTCGGTGCCGCCGACCCAGCTCCGCTCGAACGAGCGTCGCCGGAACTTGAAGTACCCGACGGACTTGCGGCCGACGAGGAAGTACTCGACGTCTTTGCCCTGGCTCTTCAGCAGCTCGGTGAGTTCTTCGGCCTCACGCAGCACTTGCGAGTTGAAGGCGCCGGCGAGACCACGGTCTGACGTGAAGATCACGACTGCCGCACGGTCGATGCGCTCGGGCTCCGTCGTCAGCACGTGTGCGACGTTCGAGTAGCTCGCGACCGCCGACACCGCTCGGGTGATCGCCGTCGAGTACGGCTCGGACGCCGCGACCCGCGCCTGCGCCTTCTGGATCCGCGAGGCCGAGATCAGCTCCATCGCCCGCGTGATCTTCTTGGTCGTCTGAGCAGACTTGATCTTCTGCCGGTAGACCCGAAGCTGCGATCCCATGTTTCTCCTGTGTCCTGACTTCCTGGTGCTGAGGCTCTCGAGGCGACCCCGTGAGGTCCGTTCCCTTCGAGAGCCTCAGGGAACGAGGAATGACTAACGGCGACCCTTGACGATCTTCTCCTGGACGACGTCTTCTTCAGCGATCGCCTCGAACTGCTCCGAGCCCACCGAGGCGAGCGGCTTGCCCTCGCCCGTCTGGAACTCGAGCTTGAATGCGTCGACGGATGCCTCGAGCTCGGCGACGATCTCGTCGGAGAGCTTGTTCGTCTCGCGCAGCGAGTTCAGCACCTCGCTGTTCCGGGCGAGGTAGTCGTGCAGCTCGCTTTCGAAACGCAGGATGTCTTCCACCGGAACCTCGTCGAGCTTGCCCTTGGTACCGGCCCAGATCGAGACGACCTGCTTCTCGACCGACATCGGCGAGTACTGGGGCTGCTTGAGGAGCTCGGTGAGGCGGGCGCCGCGGGCGAGCTGACGGCGGCTGGCCGCGTCGAGGTCGGACGCGAACATCGCGAACGCCTCGAGCGAGCGGTACTGCGCGAGCTCGAGCTTCAGCGTGCCCGAGACCGTCTTGATCGACTTGACCTGGGCGTCGCCGCCGACTCGGGAGACCGAGATGCCGACGTCGACCGCCGGGCGCTGGTTCGAGTTGAACAGGTCGGACTGCAGGAAGATCTGGCCGTCGGTGATCGAGATCACGTTGGTGGGAATGTACGCCGAGACGTCGTTCGCCTTGGTCTCGATGATCGGCAGACCAGTCATCGAACCGGCGCCGAGCTCGTCGGAGAGCTTCGCGCAACGCTCGAGCAGACGCGAGTGCAGGTAGAAGACGTCACCGGGGTATGCCTCGCGTCCCGGCGGGCGGCGCAGAAGCAGGGATACGGCGCGGTAGGCCTCGGCCTGCTTCGACAGGTCGTCGAAGATGATGAGCACGTGCTTGGAGTCGTACATCCAGTGCTGGCCGATGGCCGAGCCGGTGTACGGCGCGAGGTACTTGAAGCCGGCCGGGTCCGAAGCGGGAGCGGCGACGATCGTCGTGTACTCCATGGCGCCGGCGTCTTCGAGTGCGCCCTTCACGCCCGCGATCGTCGAGCCCTTCTGGCCGATCGCGACATAGATGCAGCGCACCTGCTTGTTGACGTCGCCCGACTCCCAGTTGGCCTTCTGGTTGATGATCGTGTCGATCGCGATGGCCGTCTTGCCGGTCTGGCGGTCGCCGATGATGAGCTGACGCTGGCCGCGGCCCACGGGGATCATGGCGTCGATGGCCTTGATGCCAGTCTGCAGCGGCTCGTGCACCGACTTGCGCTGCATGACGCCCGGCGCCTGCAGCTCGAGGGCACGACGGCCCTCGATGCCGGTGATCTCGCCGAGACCGTCGATCGGGTTGCCGAGCGGGTCGACGACACGGCCGAGGTACCCCTCGCCGACGGGGACGGAGAGGACCTCGCCCGTGCGGGTCACCTCCATGCCCTCTTCGATGCCGGTGAACTCGCCGAGCACGACGACGCCGATCTCGTCTTCGTCGAGGTTCTGCGCGAGGCCGAGCGTGCCGTCGGCGAAGCGGATGAGCTCATTCGCCATCACCGAGGGCAGGCCCTCGACGTGCGCGATGCCGTCGGCTGCGTCGGTCACGTACCCGACCTCGGTCTTCTGCGTCTGGCCGGGTTCGTACGACGAGACGAACTCCGAGAGAGCCGAACGGATCTCTTCGGGGCTGATGGTGAGTTCTGCCATTGTCTTTTCCCTTTTCTGTACCGGTTGTACAGCTACTGGTGTGTCGCGGCGCGGACGCCGGTCGTATCAACCGGCGTCAGCCGGCAAGCTTCTGCCGCAGCGAACTGAGGCGGGAGGCGACGCTGCCGTCGATGACGTCGTCGCCGATCTGCACGCGGACCCCGCCGAGCACGGCGGGATCGACGATGATGTCGAAGCGGACACGGCGGCCCGACTGAACGGCGAGGCCCTGCTCGAGCCGGCCCAGCTGGGCGGCGCTGAGCTGGACCGCGGTCGTGACCGTCGCGATGTCGAAACCGCGCTGGTCGGCGACGACGGATGCGCCGTGGCGGAGCAGTTCGCCGATGCGGCGGCCGCGGGGCTGCTGCACGAGATGCGCCACGATCGCGACCATCTGCGGCGATGCCTTGCCGATGAGGAGGCGATCGACGATCTTCGTCTTGGACGCGGGATCGCCGAGCTTCGAACCGAGCGCGAGCTCGAGTTCTGCATCGGTGGCGACGGCACGTTCGAACGCGAACAGCTCGGCGTCGATCTCGACGCCGTCGGGAGCCGAATCCGCGGCGACGCGGATTCCGAGCTCTTCGATGCCGGCGAGGAAGTCGTCTCCGGAGGACCATCGGTGCGACGCCGCGCTCACCAGGAGCGAAGCGGCCTCGGCCGGGATGCGAGAGCCGAAGATCGTCTCGACGAGCGCACGCTTCTGTGCAGCGTCGGCCT
Source organism: Agromyces sp. Y782 (assembly GCF_059445405.1). Classification (NCBI taxonomy): domain Bacteria; kingdom Bacillati; phylum Actinomycetota; class Actinomycetes; order Micrococcales; family Microbacteriaceae; genus Agromyces; species Agromyces sp. Y782. The sequence goes on from NZ_JCAIUG010000001.1 coordinate 244,776, forward strand.
CGGGGTCGATGAGTGCCGTGCGCAGATGCGCGGACTCCCCGATCACCCGGCCTGCGGCGAGAAGCGCCTCGGCGACCGGGAGCTCTGCGCGACCGAGCTCGGCCAGCGCAGCCCGCGATGCGTCGAGAGCTCCTCTTGTAGCGCTACCCATGGACTACTTCTTCCCTCCGGCGGCGGCCTCTGAGGCCTCCAGGTCGGCGAGGAACCGGTCGACGACCGCAGTCGCCTTCGCGTCGTCGGAGAGCGACTCCCCGATGACACCCGATGCGAGGTCGATGGCGAGCGTGCCCACCTCGGAGCGCAGCGAGACGAGAGCCGACTGGCGCTCGGCCTCGATCTGCGCCTGTGCGCTCGCGGTGACGCGTGCGGCCTCGACGGTCGCGGTGTCTTTCGCCTCGGCGACGATCTTCTTGCCGTCGTCGCGAGCGGTCTCACGGATGCGACCGGCCTCGGTGCGCGCGTCGGCGAGCTGGGCGGTGTACTCCTCGAGAGCCGCCTCGGCCTTGCGCTGCGCCTCGTCGGCCTTCGCAATGTTGCCCTCGATCGCCTCGCCGCGCTCGTCGAGCAGCTTCTGCACGCGCGGCAGCACGTACTTCCAGAAGAAGATGAGGATGATGACGAAGCAGACCGACGACCAGATGATGTCGTACAACTCCGGAACGACCGGGCTGTGGGTCTCGCCACCCTCGGTTGCAGCGCTCAGTACTGCATGAAGCACGTTGGCCTCCTCAGTTGGGGCGAGTGGATCAGACGAAGATGAAGTAGGTCGCGATGCCGATGAAGGCGAGCGCCTCGGTGAAGGCGATACCGATCCACATCAGCACCTGGAGGCGGCCGGCGAGCTCGGGCTGGCGAGCGACGCCCTCGATCGTCTTGCCGACGACGATGCCGACGCCGATGGCCGGGCCGATTGCCGCGAGGCCGTAGCCGACCGTCGCGATGTTGCCGTTGATCTCAGCGAGAACGGTGGTTGCGTCCACGTTGGGTTTCCTTTCCTAGGGAATGTTCTGGGCGGATGCCCGGGTTCAGTGCTCTTCCGCCACCGCGAGCTGGATGTAGACCGCGGTGAGGAGTGCGAAGACGTAGGCCTGCAGGACGGCGACGAGGATCTCGAACAGCGTGAAGGCGAAGCCGAAGGCCAGCGTTCCGACACCGAGGAGAGTCCACCATCCGCTCATCTGCACGACGAAGAACTGGGTCGCGGCGAAGAAGAGCACGAGCAGGAGGTGCCCGACGATCATGTTCATCATGAGTCGGAGCGTGAGGGTGATCGGGCGGATCACGAATGTCGAGATGAGCTCGATCGGCGTGACGATGATGTAGACGGGCCACGGAACACCGGAGGGGAAGAGGGAGTTCTTGAAGAAGTTCTTGGGGCTCTTCTTGACGCCCGCGTAGATGAAGGTCACGTAGGCGACAATCGCGAGCACGAGCGGCACGCCGATGACCGATGTGCCGGCGATGTTCAGGAACGGGATCACACCCGTCAGGTTCATGAAGAGCACCATGAAGAACATCGTCGTGAGGATCGGCAAGAACCGCTTGCCGTCTTTCTTGCCGAGCAGGTCGTCGGCGATGTTCACCCGCACGACATCGAGACCCATCTCGACGAGGCTCTGGAACCGGCCGGGCACGACGCGCATGCGCCGGGTGCCGAGCCAGAACACGAGGAGCAGGGCTGCGACCGCGACGAAGCGGACGAGCATGATGCGGTTGATCTCGAAGGGGGTGCCTTCGAAGAACAGCGCTCCGGGGAAGAATTCGTCGATCGACGGCCCGTGGAAGCCACCATCATCGGTTGACATCGGAACCAGCAGGTTCAGAGCGTTAGCTAACAGCGCTTTCTCCTGTTTCGGGGCGTGGAGCTCGGCTCTCGCGGCGACGAACATGGACCGCGGTCGACCCGTGCGTGAGCAGGGCAGAACCGTGGGGGGATCCCCATTACTCTAGCAATACTTCGGGCTGCGGCCGAATCGCCGAGGGCGACTCAGTCATCGCTCGGCGCCTTCGGCAACTCGACGTCGCTCACGTACGGCAACCGCGACTTCGTGACGACCAGCACGTCGACGACGAGCGAGGCGATGACGCCCGCGACGAGGCTGAGGAAGAGCACCGTGGTGTTCAGCCAGGCCGCCTCGCGGAGCACCACGACGAGCACGATGAAGACGATGAACTTCAGAATCCATCCGCCGAGCACGATGCCGAAGAACGCGCCCACGAAGAGATCGCTCGAGGCGAATCGGTTGGCGGCGAGGATGCTCGCCGCCGTGATGCCCATGAAGATGACGGCCATGAGCGTGCCGATCAGCGCGCCGAGAAGGCCCGGCACGCCGGCGAACACGAGACCGAGCACGGCGCTGACCACGAGGATCACCCCGGCGAGCAGTGCCCCCCACGCGAGCGCCTTGCGCAGCACGGGGTTCGAGGTCGGGGTGCGGTCGGGTTCAGCTCGTGCGTCGCTCATCGTGCTCCAGTTCGGGGTCGCCCGATTCTACCGGGCGGCCCTGAACGAGCACCGGGCTCGCGGATGCCTCGGCGCCCTCGAGCTCGTCGGCACCGAGCGCCGCGTCATCCGTCTCGGGAATCTCGGCCTCAGCGGCCACCGTCAGCCGCTTGCGACGGCCGAGCGGGGCGAGCGTGATCGCCGCGCACACGAGGAATCCGATGCCGATCAGCGCGAGTGCCCATGCCGAATCGATGCCGAAGTAGACGGGGAAGACATAGGTCAGCAGGCAACCGATCGAGGCGACCGCTGTCCATCCGTAGAAGATCAGCACCGCGTTCAAGTGTGAGTGCCCCATGTCGAGCAGTCGGTGGTGCAGGTGCTTGCGGTCGGCGGCGAACGGCGACTTGCCCGCGCGGAGCCGGCGCACGACGGCGAGTGCGAAGTCGAGGAGTGGGATGACGAGCACCGCGAACGGCAGCAGGATCGGGATGAACGCCGCGAACAGCTGGTCGAAGCCGACCCCGGTCGGGTTGAGCTGCCCGGTGACCGCGATCGCGGAGGTGGCCATGAGCAGGCCGATGAGCAGCGCCCCGGCATCGCCCATGAAGAGCTTGGCGGGGTGCCAGTTCAGCGGCAGGAACCCCGCGCACGCGCCGACGAGCACGATCGCGATGAGCGACGCGAGGTTGAAGTAGTTCAGCGGCGACGTCTGCTGCACCAGCAGGTAGGTGTAGAGGAAGAACACGCCGTTCGCGATGAGCGTGACGCCGGCGACGAGACCATCGAGACCGTCGATGAAGTTCACGGCGTTCATCACGAGCACGATGACGAACACGGTGAGCACGGCACTCATCCACGACGATCCGACGGTGATGCCGCCGATCGGCAGCGAGTAGATGGTCACGCCCTGCCACGCGATCAGGCCCGCGGCGATGAACTGTCCGGCGAGTTTGGTGGTCCAGTCGAGGTCCCAGATGTCGTCGGCGACTCCGATCAGCACGATGAGCAATGCGGCGCCGAGGATCGCGATGATCTGGCCCGGGTTCTGGAAGACGATCGAGATCACCGAGAACCGCGCGGAGCCGAGCGTCGAGATGAAGGCCGCGGCGCAGATCGCGACGACGATGCCGACGAACATCGCGACGCCGCCGAGACGCGGGGTGGGCCGCGTGTGCACATCGCGCTCGCGGATCTTCGGGTAGAGCCGGTACTTCAGGCTCAGCTTCCAGACGAGGATGGAGCCGCCGAAGGTGACGAGCGCCGTCAGCAGGGCGAGTGCGAGGAACAGGGTCATGAGGCGGCGGTGTCCGTTTCGTCGGCTGATGCCGTGGCAACGTCGGTCGGGCCACCGCCGGAAGCAGGTTCGGCGACGCCGAGGTCGAGGTCCACTGCCGACTCGGACTCGAGTCCGGGCTCCGGCCCTGGCTCTGGCTCCGGCCCTGGCTCGGGCTCGGGCTCGGGCTCGAGCAGCTCCTCCCCCACGACTGCGGCGATGCGTTCGCGGGTGATCACTCCCGCACGTGCGATGCGGAGGCGCCCGCCCTCGCGGGTCAGCCCCGTCGCGTCGACGATCGTCGACGAGGTATCGCCCGCGCGTTCGCCGACGGGTTCGTACGACTGCCCGGCGGCGCCGCCGTCGAGGTACACGGTGACCGCATCGCCCAGCATCTCCGCGGCATCCGCTGCCGTCGTCGCCGATGGCCGGCCAGACAGATTCGCGGATGAGACTGCGAGCGGCCCCGTCTCGGCGAGCAGTTCGAGGGCGACCGGGTTCGCGGGCATGCGGAGGGCCACGGTGCCGCGGGTCTCGCCGAGATCCCATTGCAGCGACGGTTGCGCGTGCAGGATGACGGTGAGCCCGCCCGGCCAGAATTCGTCGACGAGCGCTCGCACGGCCTCTGGTACCTCGCTCGCGAGCGCGTCGAGCGTCGGGATGCCCGAGATCAGCACGGGCGGCGGTGAGGTGCGCGCGCGACCCTTGGCTTCGAGCAAGCGGGCGACGGCCTTCGCGTCGAACGCGTCGGCGGCCACGCCGTAGACCGTGTCGGTCGGGAGGACGACGAGTTCGCCGCGTCCGATGGCGCCGCGAGCAAGACGCATACCGGTGAGGAGCTCTGAGTCGACCGAGCAGTCGTAGATGGCAGTCATGACCTGCCGATTCTAGACCAGCGGGTCGGGCGCGACGTCGGCGAACAGCGGATGCCGCGGTGTGCTCCGGCACCGCGGCATCCTGTTCAGCACCCTCGTCAGCGACGGCCCGCCTTGCGGCGGAACAGCCAACCGCCCCAGACGACCGACACGAGGAGGATGCCGACGCACCAGCCGAGCGCCCACCAGACGGTGTCGCCGACCGGCGTGTCCATCAGGAATCCGCGGATGGTCTCGATGATCGGGGTGATCGGCTGGTACTCGGCGATCCATTGCAGCCACTCGGGCATCGTCTCGACCGGCACGAAGGCGCTCGAAAGGTACGGCAGGAACAGCAGGATGAAGCCGAACCCGCTCGCCGCCTCGGGGCTCGATGCCGCGAGTCCGATCGCCGCGAAGAGGTAGGTGATCGCAAGGATGTAGAGCGCCACCAGGCCGAATGCGGCGAGCCACTCGAGCGGCGTCGCCACTGGGCGGAATCCCACGAGGAGGGCGACGACGATGACGACACCGGTTGCCACGAGGTTGCGCACGAGGCTCGCGACCACGTGACCGGTGAGCACCGCGCCGCTGCGCAGCGGCATCGTGCGGAACCGATCGATGATGCCGGTGGTCATGTCTCGCGAGACCGAGATCGCGGTCGACGAGGCACCGAAGCCGGCGCACAGCAGGATGATGCCAGGCACGACGTAGTCGACGTAGCCGCCCGAGGGGTCGATGGCGTTGCCGAAGATGAAGGTGAACATCAGCATCAGCATCGTCGGCAGCATGATCGCCATGATCATGGCCTCGATGTCGCGCACGGAATGGCGGAAGCTGCGGGCGATGAACGTCGATTCAGCGGTGAACGCGCCGAGCGGCGCGCGAGCCGGCGCACCGGCGACACGGTCGGAGCGGTCGGTGCGGGCGGGAAGAGTGTTGGTCGTCATGGCGGTCACTTCGATTCGATGAGTTCGGGGGCGGATGCCGCAGCGCCGGCGGTGATCGCGAGGAACACGTCGTCGAGACTCGGACGGCGGATGGAGACCTGTGCACCGTCGACCGCGGCCGCCGGAGAACGGTCGAGCTCGTCGATGGCCGAGCGGAGGCCGTGCACACTGCCATCGGTCGGCAGTTCGACGAGCAGGGTGCCGTCGGCTCCGCGGAGCTCGACGACGTCGCCGCCGATACGGGCCTTCAGTTCGTCGGCGGTGCCCTCGGCGGCGACGCGGCCACGGTCGAGCACGGCGATGCGGTCGGCGAGCCGGTCGGCCTCCTCGAGGTACTGGGTAGTGAGGAAGACTGTCGTTCCCGCGTCGGCGAGCGCGCGGATGACGTTCCAGAGCTCCTGACGACTCCTGGTGTCGAGTCCCGTGGTCGGCTCGTCGAGGAACAGGATCGGCACGTCGACGACGAGGCTGAGCGCGAGGTCGAGGCGGCGGCGCATGCCGCCGGAGTACGTGCCGACACGTCGGCGCGAGGCATCCGTCAACTCGAAGCGCTCGAGCAGCTGCGCCGCCCGATCGCGTGCCTGCTGACGTCCCAAGCCCGAGAGCCGGCCCATCATCACGAGGTTCTCCGTGCCGGTCAGCACCTCGTCGACCGCCGCGGACTGGCCCGTGAGGGCGATGCGCTCCTTCACTTCGGTCGGCGCCGTCGCGACGTCGATACCGCCGACCCGTGCGATGCCGGCATCGGGCTTCACGAGCGTCGTGAGGATGTTGATGGTCGTCGTCTTGCCGGCGCCGTTCGGGCCGAGCAGGGCGAACACCGTGCCAGTGGGCACGCTGAGGTCGAGTCCCGCGAGCACGTCGGTCTTGCCGAAGCGCTTACGCAGCCCACGTGCGTCGATCGCGAGGGTCATGGCGTTCTCCATTCCGTAGTCGCTTGCACCTGTGAATATGAGTACGGCGCAAACTGTTTATGTGATGCACTGTTGTTTAACATATACACAGTTCTAGACTGTCGTCAACACCATCTCGAGAACGGAACCCCAGTGAGCCCTGAGCGAAGCGATCCCGAACTCCCTCGGGCGGTGGCGCTCGCCTGGGGTGTCGCGGCGAACCCCCAGCGCGGCCCCAAGCGCGAACTCTCGATCGAGCGCATCGTCGATGCAGCCATCGAGATCGCCGACGCCGAGGGCCTCTCCGCCGTCTCGATGAGCCGAGTCGCGGCGTCGCTCGGCTTCACGACGATGTCGCTCTACCGCTATGTCACGAGCAAAGACGACCTGATCCTGCTCATGCAGGAGGGTGCCGTCGTTCCTCCGGTACCAGACGAGACGCTCGAGCGCGGGTGGCGCGACGGCATCACCGCCTGGGTGCTTGCGATGCGTGCCGCCTACCGTGAGCACCCGTGGATCGTCGACATCCCGGTCTCAGGCGCTCCGATCACGCCGAACAGCCTGCTCATCGTCGACTGGTTCCTGCGCGAAGTCCGAACCCTCCCCCTGAGCGACGGTGAGAAGATGTCGACGCTGCTCCTGCTCACGAGCTATGCACGAGCCACGGGCGCGCAGGAGCGAGACCTCGGTCGGGCAGCCGCCGCCGCCGACCCGGCGGATGTCAGTGGTGCGAACTTCTTCGAGGCCCTCACCGAACTCGTGACGCCCGAGCGATTCCCCTATCTGAACCCGCTCCTCATCGCGGGTGGCTACGTCGCCGAACCCGGAGCAGACCCCGGAAACACCGACGAAGACTTCTCCTTCGGGCTGGAGCGAATCCTCGACGGCATCGAGTACCACGTCGCACGTATGGAGGCGGGTGCCGTCGCCCGCCCCGAAGAACCGCTTCCGGCATCGCTCGCGCTCCCTCGCGACCCGCGCGTGCGCGACGCCGCCAGGGCACGGCGCGATGCGGAGAAGGCCCTCCGCGAGGCGCAGAAGCGCGAACGCGAGGCGATCAAGCACGCACTCGAACGTGAGAAGAACGCGCACGAACGCGAGAAGAACGCCCGCGAGAAGGCCGAGCGCGCCAAGTAGTCCGGACAGCTCGATGCTCAGCGAACGGCGGTGGTCGCCCGGTCTCGGGTCGTGAGATCGCGGTGGTGCGCGATCGCCCGCCATCCGTCGGCTGCCAGGATCGCGGCGATCTCGGCCGACTGCGTCTCACCGTGCTCGATCACGAGCACCCCTCCGGGCCGCAGCAGCAGGAGTGCGCGCTGCGAGAGCACCCGCACGACATCGAGGCCGTCGGCGCCGCCGTAGAGGGCGCGTTCGGGGTCGTAGAGCCGCACCTCGGGATCGCGCGGCACCTCGCTCAGCGGAACATACGGCGGATTCGAGACGACGACGGCCACGCGGCCGTCGAGTTCGTGCAGCACATCCGCGAGGTCGCCGAAGACGAGCTCGAGGTTCGGAGCGCCGACTGCTTCGACGTTGCGCCTCGTCCAGACGAACGCCTCGGGCGAGTTCTCGACCGCCCATACCCGCGCATGCGGAACTTCCGTCGCGAGGGCGAGCGCGATGGCACCGCTGCCGGTGCCGAGGTCGATGCCGATCGGTTCGGACTCCGCCGCCGCGATGAGCGCGTCGATCGCCAGCTGAGCGACCTGCTCGGTCTCGGGCCTCGGCACGAACACGCCGGGGCCGACCTCGAGCTCGAGACCGCGGAATGCGGCACGACCCGTGACGTGCTGCAGCGGTTCACGGCGTGCACGACGCACGACGAGGTCGGCCAGCGCCGCGGCATCCGACTCGCTCATCTCTGCGCCCACGACCATTCGCGCCTGCACGCCGCCGCGCGAGAGACCGAGCACGTGCCCGATCAGCAGCTCGGCATCGACCTCGGCGTCGCGCACTCCCACCGACGCGAGCGCCGCCACCGTCTCATCTCGGACCTCGCGCAAGGATCGCGCTCGCGCGCCGGGGGTCGTCGTATCCACGCAAAGGAATGTAACGCACTCGCCTCCACCCCGGCCGAACCCTAGGCTGGAGCCGTCGTTCAATCCCGAATCCGAGAGGCATCCTCATGGCGCAGATCTACGAGAACATCACTGAGGTCGTCGGTCGTACCCCGCTCGTGCGCCTGAACCGGCTCACCGAGGGCGCGGGCGCCACGGTGCTGGCCAAGCTCGAGTTCTACAACCCTGCGGCGAGTGTGAAGGACCGCATCGGCGTGGCCATCGTCGACGCCGCCGAGGAGTCCGGCGACCTCGCTCCCGGCGGCACCATCGTCGAGGCGACGAGCGGCAACACCGGTATCGCGCTCGCCCTCGTCGGCGCGGCCCGCGGTTACCGCGTCGTGCTCGCCATGCCCGAGACGATGAGCATCGAACGTCGTGTTCTGCTGCGCGCCTACGGCGCCGAGATCGTGCTCACCCCCGGCGCTGAGGGCATGAAGGGCGCCGTCGCCAAGGCCGACGAGATCGTCGAAGCGACCCCGGGCGCGATCCTCGCCCGCCAGTTCGAGAACGAGGCGAACCCCGCGATCCACTACGCGACGACCGGCCCCGAGATCTGGGCCGACACCGACGGCGGCGTCGACATTCTCGTGTCCGGCATCGGCACGGGCGGCACCATCACGGGCGCCGGCCGCTTCCTCAAAGAGCAGAAGCCCGGCGTGCAGGTCATCGCCGTCGAGCCGGCCGACTCCCCCATCCTCACGAAGGGCACGCCCGGCCCGCACAAGATCCAGGGCCTCGGCGCGAACTTCGTGCCCGACGTGCTCGACCGCGAGGTCTACGACGAGGTCATCGATGTCGCCACGAGCGACGCCATCGCGACGGCACGACAGCTCGCGACCGACGAGGCGATCCTCGGCGGCATCTCGTCGGGCGCGGCGGTCTGGGCGGCACTCGAGGTCGCACGACGCCCCGAGAACGACGGCAAGACCATCGTCGTGGTCGTACCCGACTTCGGTGAGCGCTACGTCTCGACGGTGCTCTACGAAGATCTCCGCGACTGAGCGGGCGAGCCGGCAGCAGGCCGCCGGCTCGATCGACCCGGCGGCCGGGCCGGGCGGCAACTGAACGTCGCGCGGGCTGATCGACGCGGCGCCTGATTGACTATGGGCGTGAGCATCTTTCGATCACTCCGCGAAGACATCGCGACCGCGCGCGCCCATGATCCGGCCTCCCGCGGCAACGCCGAGGTGTTCCTCGCGTATTCAGGGCTGCACGCGATCTGGGGCTACCGCCTCAGTCATGCCCTCTGGCGCGCCGGCATCAGGCTTCCGGCACGGTTGCTCTCGCAACTGCTCAGATTTCTGACCGGAGTCGAGATCCACCCCGGCGCAACCATCGGGCGGCGTTTCTTCATCGATCACGGCATGGGCATCGTCATCGGCGAGACCGCGGTCGTCGGCGATGACGTGATGCTCTATCACGGGGTCACATTGGGCGGAAAATCGGCACGCGGCGCCCGACGCGGGACGAAGCGGCATCCAACCCTCGACGACGGCGTGACCGTCGGCGCCGGCGCGAAAGTGCTCGGCGACATCACAATCGGCGCCTGGAGCACGATCGGAGCGAACGCGGTCGTCACGAAGGATGCACCGGCGCATTCGCTCGTCGTCGGCATCCCGGCGACGTTCAAGCCGCTGACGCACGAGACCGCCGACGCCGCACGCGGCATCCACGACTGGCACATCTGACGCCGGTCTGCTGCTTGGCAGAACACTCCCGTTCACCCATGCATTCGACCTGAGAAACCGCCGACCGGCGCTGCTCGGGTTCGAACAGCAGATGCCCCGGACACGAGTGGTCCGAGGCATCCGCTCGCTGTGCGTCGCCGCTTACTGGTCGCCCAGGTGGGCCAGTCGCGCCTCTTCGTCCGCCTGGATGGCAGACTCGATGATCGGGTCGAGCGCGCCGTTCATGACGTGGTCGAGGTTGTACGCCTTGTACCCGGTGCGGTGATCGGCGATGCGATTCTCGGGGAAGTTGTAGGTGCGGATGCGCTCCGACCGGTCCATGGAGCGGATCTGCGATTTGCGGGCATCGGATGCCGCGGCCGCGATCTCCTCTTGCTGGCGGGCGAGGATTCGCGCACGAAGCACGCGCATCGCCGCTTCGCGGTTCTGCAGCTGCGACTTCTCGTTCTGCATCGAGACGACGATTCCGGTCGGAAGGTGGGTGATGCGCACCGCCGAGTCGGTCGTGTTGACCGACTGACCGCCCGGGCCCGATGAACGGTAGACGTCGATCTTCAGGTCGTTCTGGTTGATGTCGACCTCTTCGGGCTCGTCGACCTCGGGGAAGACGAGCACGCCCGTCGTGGAGGTGTGGATGCGCCCCTGCGTCTCGGTGACCGGCACGCGCTGCACGCGATGCACGCCGCCCTCGTACTTGAGGTGCGCCCAGACGCCCTGCGACGGATCGGTCGCGTTCGACTTGATCGCCACCTGCACGTCTTTGTAGCCGCCGAGATCGGACTCGTTCTGGTCGAGCAGCTCGACCTTCCAGCCCTTGGACTGCGCGTACTGGATGTACATGCGTAGCAGGTCGGCCGCGAAGAGGGCGCTCTCGGCGCCCCCCTCGCCACCCTTGATCTCCATGATCACGTCACGGCCGTCGTCGGGGTCGCGCGGGATCAGGAGCCGCCGGAGGCGCTCTTGCGCAGTGGCGAGCCCCTCTTCGAGCGCGGGCACCTCTTCGGCGAACGCCTCGTCTTCTTTCGCGAGCTCACGCGCCGCGGCGAGGTCGTCTTGAGCCTCGAGCCACGCCGAGTGCGCGGCGACGATGCGGCTCAGCTCGGCGTAACGCCGGTTGACCTTCTTCGCGCGCGCAGCGTCGGCATGGAGCGCCGGGTCGGCGAGCTCCTCTTGGAGCTGCGCATGCTCGGCGAGCAGGCTCTGGACGGACTCGAACACGGAAGCCTCAGCGGTGGTCGGTCTCGTGCCCGTGCGCGTTGCCGTGTCCGGGAGCGACCGGCATCGACTTCTGCATGAGCATGAGGAACTCGACGTTCGACTGCGTCTCTTTCAACCGACCGAGCACGGCTTCGAGGGCCTGCTGCTGCTCGAGACCCGCGAGGGCACGACGCAGCTTCCAGGTGATCTTCACCTCGTCGGGCGAGAGGAGCATCTCTTCGCGGCGCGTGGATGACGCGTTGACGTCGACCGCGGGGAAGATCCGCTTGTCGGCGAGCTGACGCGACAGGCGCAGTTCGGAGTTGCCGGTGCCCTTGAACTCCTCGAAGATCACCTCGTCCATCTTCGAGCCGGTCTCCACGAGCGCGGTCGCGAGAATGGTGAGCGAACCGCCGTTCTCGATGTTGCGCGCCGCGCCGAAGAATCGCTTCGGCGGGTAGAGCGCCGAGGCGTCGACGCCGCCGGAGAGAATGCGACCGGATGCCGGTGCGGCGAGGTTGTACGCACGACCGAGTCGAGTGATCGAGTCGAGCAGCACGACGACGTCGTGGCCGAGTTCGACGAGACGCTTCGCGCGCTCGATGGCGAGTTCGGCGACCGTCGTGTGGTCTTCGGCCGGGCGGTCGAAGGTCGAGGCGATGACCTCGCCCTTCACCGTGCGCTGCATGTCGGTGACCTCTTCGGGGCGCTCGTCGACGAGCACGACCATGAGGTGGACCTCGGGGTTGTTGATCGAGATGGCGTTCGCGATCTGCTGCAGCACGATCGTCTTGCCGGCCTTCGGCGGAGCGACGATGAGACCGCGCTGACCCTTGCCGATCGGGGCGACGAGGTCGATGATGCGCTGCGTGAGCTTGGTGGGCTCGGTCTCGAGCCGCAGACGGTCTTGTGGGTACAACGGCGTGAGGTCGTGGAACTCGACGCGCGCAGCAGCTTCATCGGCGGTCTGGCCGTTGATCGAATCGACCTTCACGAGCGCGTTGTACTTCTGGCGGCTGTTCGAGTCGCTGTCGCGCGGCTGCTTGATGGCACCGACGACCGCGTCGCCCTTGCGCAGGTTGTACTTCTTCACCTGGCCGAGCGAGACGTAGACGTCGCTCGGGCCGGGCAGGTAGCCCGTGGTGCGCACGAACGCGTAGTTGTCGAGCACATCGAGGATGCCCGCGATGGGGATCAGCACGTCGTCGTCGAGGATCTCGGGCTCGAGCTCGTCACCGGCGCCCTGGCCGCGGCGCTTGCGATCGCGGTACCGGTTGCGACGCCCGCCCTCGCCGTCGAGCTGGGCCTGCGCGTCGCGCGCCTGGTTGTCGCGAGTCTGGTTGTCGCGACCTCGGCCGCCCTCGTTCTGCTGCTTGGCCTTGTCGTCATCGCCGCCCTGGCGCGGCTCGCCGGACTTTGCGCCCTGCTCCTCGCCTTTGCGGCCCTGCTGCTCGCCGTTCTGGCGGTCGCCGTTCGAACGCTCGCCGTTCTGACGGCCCGACTGGCGCTCGCCCTGCTTCTGCTCGCCTTGCTTCTGCTCGCCCTTCTGGGCGTCGTCGCCGCGGTCGGCACGCTCGCCGCCACGTCGGCCGCGGTTCCGGCTGCGCCCCTGGCGGGGCTCTTCGGTAGCGGTGGCATCACCATCGCCGTCGCCCGACTGGGCGCCGCGGGCACCCTCGCCGGTCGCGGCGGCGAGTTCTTCTCGCACCGCGGCGCGAGCTGCTTCGCGAGCGTCGTCGGTCTCGGGCACGAGGCCGGCGCCGGTGTCGCCGTTGTTCACGTGCTGCACCGCCGCAGTGGTCGCGCTCGTGGCCCGACGGGGCTGGCGTCGCTGCCGGGCGGGGGCCGCGACGACCGGGGCGGTCGAGGCCGCGTCGGCCGCGACATCCGGTGCCGCGATCTCGTCGGCTGCAGCAGCGTCGCGCTCGGGGCGCGTCACCGGGGCCGCGGGTGCCTCGGGCAGGTCGAGCTCGATGCGAGGGGTCGCCTCAGGCACGGCCGTAGGTTCGTCGGACGAGGTGTCGCCGAGCGATGCTTCTTGGCCGAGGGAAGCTCCTTGGCCGAGCGATGCCTCTTGATGGGCCTGGATCAGCTCGACGAGCTCACCCTTTCGGCGCTTCGAACCGCCGGCGAGGCCGAGGGACGCGGCGAGCTCTTGGAGCTCGGCGACCTTCAGCGCGGACAGGCGGGCGGTGTTGGCCACGCGGTCGGCGTGGTCGATTCCGTTGGTCACTGGGTATGTTCCTTTCCCCTGACGCAGGAGTTGCGGATACAGGAGAGCTGGTCGCTTGCACGAGCGATGTCGGTGCGCACGAAGGCGCAGACGTGCGCGAGAGCGAAAGCAATAATTTGCCGGGAATTGCACGAGCGAGCGGTGACGCGAACAATGCGTCGCCTGCCGGGTGCGTGTTCAGTCTACCATCACCGAACCGGTGATTCCGACACACGACGCAGCTGTGGAAAGCGGATGCCGCGCTGCTCTCCCTGCGCAATTCAGGTCGGGAGCGGCGCGGGGCGGCGCTGACCCGGTGTGTCGGCGCTGCGACACACCTCCCGACCTGAATTGCTGCGCCCCGTGGGGGCCGCCGTCGTGCGCTCTCAGGTCTTCCGGGCGGCGTCACCTTGGGGCTGCCGCCGTTCGCGGCGGTCGTGAACGCTACGCGTTGAGAACCGTCGCACCCTTGAAGTCCACGGCGAGCGGCAGCGCCTGCCAGGCAGTGTCGGCGGACGCCTCGACCAGCGCGATCGCCGCGGCACGCTCGCTCGGATCGCTCGCGAGCACGAGGATCGACGGGCCCGCGCCCGAGACGACGGCAGGATGCCCCGCCTCGCGCAGCACCCTGATGAGTCGATCGGTCTCGGGCATCGCCTTCGCGCGGTAGTGCTGGTGCAGCTTGTCTTCGGTGGCCTGAAAGAGCAGCTCGGGGCTCTGGATGAGCGCCGCGATGAGCAGCGCCGACCGCGAAACGTTGAAGACCGCGTCTTCGTGGGGCACCGACTCGGGCTGCAGCGAGCGTGCGAGTGCCGTCGACATCTCGTGTTCGGGCACGAGCACGAGCGGCGAAACGCCGCGATGCACGATGAGCTTCTTGTGGCGCGGTCCATCGGGCGTGACCCAGGCGATCGTCAGCCCGCCGAACAGCGCCGGCGCCACGTTGTCGGGATGCCCTTCGAGCTCGGTGGCGAGGTCGAGCAGTTCGTCCGCCGTGAAATCGACGACCCCCTCGAGCAGTCCCTTGGCCGCGATGACCCCCGCGACGATCGCGGCGCCGGACGAACCGAGGCCGCGGCCGTGCGGGATGCTGTTGTGCGCCACGAGCTTCAGCGGCGGCAGCGCAACCCCGGCGCGCGAGAAGGCGTGGGCGATGGCGCGCACGACGAGGTGCGACGCATCGAGCGGCACCTCTCCCTCGCCGACGCCGTGCACCTCGATCTCGAGCCGCGGGCCGTCGTGCCCCGTCGACTCGGTCGGCACCGACACCTCGAGATCGTCGTAGCGCGCGAGCGCCAGCCCCAGCGTGTCGAAGCCGGGGCCGAGGTTGGCCGACGTCGCCGGCACCTTCACGAGCACGCGGCGACCGGCGAGCGACGGCGAGACGCCGACGTCCGTCGCGACGGCGGCGCTCGTCATGACGAGAGTCCGAGCACCGAGGCGATCTGCACGGTGTCGACCGGCACGATGACGGGCTGCACGTCTGAGCCGTCGGCCGTACGAAGTGCCCACTGGGGGTCTTTCAGGCCGTGCCCGGTGACCGTGAGCACGACGCGCGCGCCCGCGGGCACGACGCCGGCGGCCGAGCGCTCGAGGAGCCCGGCGACCGAGATCGCCGATGCGGGCTCGACGAAGATGCCGACCTCGGCGGAGAGGATGCGCTGGGCCTCGAGGATCTTGTCGTCGTCGATCGCGCCGAAGTATCCGTCGGACTCGTCGCGCGCCTGCAGGGCGAGCTCCCACGAGGCGGGGTTGCCGATGCGGATCGCGCTCGCGATGGTGTCGGGGTCTTTCACGGGCTCGCCGCGCACGATGGGCGCCGAACCCGAGGCCTGGAACCCGAACATGCGCGGCAGTCGGGTCGCATTGCCTGCGGCGATGTCTTCGCGGTAGCCGCGCGTGTATGCGGTGTAGTTGCCGGCGTTGCCGACGGGGATGAAGTGGAAGTCGGGCGCGTCGCCGAGCACCTCGACGACCTCGAATGCCGCGGTCTTCTGCCCCTCGATGCGGTCGTTGTTGACCGAGTTGACGAGGTGCACCGGGTAGTTGTCGGCGAGATCGCGTGCGATGTCGAGGCACTCGTCGAAGTTGCCCTGCACTTGGATGAGCCGGGCGTTGTGCGCGATCGCCTGGCTCAGCTTGCCCATCGCGATCTTGCCTTCTGGCACGAGTACCGCGGCCGTGATGCCGGCATGCGTGGCGTAGGCGGCGGCCGATGCCGAGGTGTTGCCGGTCGATGCACAGATGACGACCTTCGCGCCGCGCTCGACGGCCTTCGTGACCGCCATCGTCATGCCGCGGTCTTTGAACGAGCCCGTGGGGTTCATCCCCTCGAACTTCACCCAGACGTCAGCGCCCGTGCGGGCCGAGAGTGCCGGCGCGGGAAGCAGCGGCGTGCCGCCTTCGCCGAGAGTGACGACCGGGGTGGAGTCGGTGACGTCGAGCCGGTCGGCGTATTCGCGGATGACTCCGCGCCACTGGCGCGAATCGGCCTTCGGGGAGATGGGGTTGTTCACTTACGTTCCTTCGACTCGGAGGACGGACGCGACGGATGCGACGACGGGGCTCTGGGCGAGGGCGACGACGGTTTCGGCGAGCGCGGACTCCTTCGCCTCGTGCGTCCCGATGACCAGCGTAGCTCGCTCGGAGCCCTCGCTGACGGTCTGTTGCAACTGCTCGACGGAGACGCCGTGCTCGGCGAAGGTGCGCGCGATCTGCTCGAGCACGCCCGGCTCGTCGGCGACCTCGAGCGTGATGGCGTAGCGGGTCGTGATGCGCCCGATGTCGAGCACCGGCAGTTCGGCGTGCGTCGATTCGGCGGTACCGGGGCCGCCGATCACGTGCCGGCGGGCGATGGCGACGAGGTCGCCGAGCACGGCGGAGGCCGTCTGCACTCCCCCAGCGCCGGCACCGTAGAACATGAGCGGCCCGGCAGCGGATGCCTCGACGAACACGGCGTTGTTCGCCCCGTGCACCGCCGCGAGCGGATGGCTGCGCGGCACGAGGGCCGGGTACACCCGGGCGGAGACGCCCTCTTCGCCCGTCTCGGCGTCGGTGAGGCGCTCGCAGATCGCGAGGAGCTTCACGACGTAGCCGGCCCGGCGCGCGGAGTCGACCTGCTCGGCTGAGATGCCCGTGATGCCCTCGCGGTGCACGGCCTCGACGGGCACGCTCGTGTGGAAGGCGAGGCTCGCGAGGATCGAAGCCTTCTGCGCAGCGTCGTAGCCGCCGATGTCGGCGGTCGGATCGGCTTCGGCGTAGCCGAGCTCGGTCGCAGTCGCGAGCGCGTCTTCGAGCGAGGCACCGGTTTGGTCCATGCGATCGAGGATGAAGTTCGTCGTGCCGTTCACGATGCCGAGGATGCGCTCGACGCGGTCGCCGGCGAGGCTGTCGCGAAGCGGCCGGATGATCGGGATGGCCCCGGCGACGGCCGCTTCGTACGAGAGCTGCGCACCCACCTGCTCGGCGGCGGCGAAGAGCTCTGGGCCGTGATTGGCCAGCAGCGCCTTGTTGCCGGTCACGACGTCGGCGCCCGAGGCGATCGCCTGCAGCACGAATGTGCGGGCCGGCTCGATGCCACCCATGAGCTCGATGACGATGTCGGAACCGAGGATGAGTGCATCGGCGTCGGTCGTGAGCAGCTCGCGCGGCAGTTCGGCGTCGCGCTCGGCGTCGACGTCGCGCACGGCGATGCCAACGAGCTCGATGCGGGCGCCGATGCGCTGGGCGAGCTCATCGGAGTGCTCGAGCAGCAGGCGCGCCACTTGCGAACCGACCGAGCCAGCGCCGAGCAGGCCCACTCGGATGGAGCGGTACTCGATCATGCCGGGTTCCCTTCGGTGGTGCGGTCGTCGAGGGCACGGCCGTCGAAGGGCCGGTCGTCGGATGCATCGAGCCCCGCGTCACGGGCGAGCAGCTGCTCTTCGGTCTCACCGTGCACGATGACCCGCGCGAGCCCATCACGCACGGCGATGACCGGCGGCCGGGGCACGTGGTTGTAGTTGGAGGCGAGCGACCAGCAGTATGCGCCGGTCGCCGGCACGGCGAGCAGGTCGCCCGGGGCGACGTCACCGGGCAGGTATTCGGCGTCGACGACGATGTCGCCCGACTCGCAATGCTTTCCCGCGACGCGCACGAGTGCGGGTGCCGCGTCGGAGACTCGTGAAGCGATGCGCGCCGAGTAGTCGGCACCGTAGAGCGCAGTGCGGACGTTGTCGCTCATGCCGCCGTCGACCGACACGTACTGGCGCACGCCGCCCTCGATCGGCACGGGCTTGACGGTGCCAACGGTGTAGATCGTGACGCCGGCGGGGCCGATGATCGAGCGGCCGGGCTCGAAGGCGAGCTTCGGCACGGGCACGTCGTGCTCGCGGCATCCGTTCGCGACCGCGCGCACGATGCCCACGGCGATCTCCTCGATCGGCGCCGGCTCATCGACGGAAGTGTAGGCGATGCCGAACCCGCCGCCGAGGTTCAGCTCGGGCACCGGTGCGACCCGAGAGAGCTCGGCGTGCGCGGCGAGCAGGCGCTCAGCCGACTCGGCGAAGCCCGCCGAATCGAAGATCTGCGAACCGATGTGGCAGTGCAGCCCGAGGAAGTCGAGCGAGGCGTGCGAGCGGATGCGAGCGCCGAGCTCGGCCGCACGGTCGAGGGAGACGCCGAACTTCTGGTCTTCGTGTGCCGTTGCGAGGAACTCGTGCGTCGAGGCGTGCACCCCGCTGTTGACGCGGAGCCGCACCCGCTGCACCCGGCCGGCGCGAGCCGCGGCATCCGCGACCCGTTCGATCTCGATCTCGCTGTCGATGACGATCGCACCGACGCCCGCCGTGACCGCGCGTTCGATCTCGGCGATCGACTTGTTGTTGCCGTGGAAGCCAAGACGTGCCGGGTCGGCGCCTGCGGCGAGTGCGACCGCGAGTTCGCCGCCGCTGCACACATCGACCGCGAGGCCCTCGTCGGTGACCCAGCGCACGATCGCACCCGAGAGGAACGCCTTGCCTGCGTAATAGACCGTCACAGTCGTGCCGATGGATGCCGCGGCGTCGTCGAAGGCCCGTCTGATGCGCGCTGCGCGAGCCCTCGCGTCGGCTTCGTCGACGACGTAGAGCGGCGTGCCGAACTCGGCGGCGAGCGACGCGGCATCGCGGCCGGCGATGACGAGCCCGCCGCCCTCGTCGCGAACGGCGTTCGACGGCCAGACCAGCGGCGCGAGCGCATTGGCGTCGGCGGGCACACTGAGCCAGCCGGGAACGGGTGCGGTGGATACCACGGGGAAACCTCACGGGACGGAGACGACGGCACGGACCGCTCGCGGCGAGCGAACCCGGATCGGTTCCTGAAGCCTGCAGTGCGCGCCGACCTTGTGGGTCGGCGTATCGCGAGTCTACCGAGGCTCGTATGCCGGGCCGAATCGGAGACGCCGGTGCTAGCCGCAGCTGCCGGTCTGCTCGAGGCTCTCGGCGTCGAGGGTGAGCCCGTCGGCCTGGAGCCCGATGACCGCGGTACCCGGCGTCACCGTGATCGACTCCAGTTGCACACCGGCCGGCAGCCGGTCGGCGACGCACACCTCGAGTGGGTCGCCGCCGAGCAGGCGATCGATCACGCCCGAGACATCGATCGACGCGCCTCCGGCACCGACCTCGACCCCCGCAGGTTTGAGGAGCACCGAGTCGCCGGCCGCGATCGGCGTCGCCGTGATCTGGTAGCTGATCGGCACCCCGAAGAGCTCGAGCTCGCCCTCATATCCGACGGTGCCGTCGCCGAGGGTGAACCCGGCTTGGATGCCGGCGACGGAGACCAGCCGGTTGACCGACTCCTGATCGGCGCTGATCGTCGCCGTCAGGTGTCGCACCGGCGACTCGAAGTCCAGCGGCAGTCCCTCGGCGAGGACCGAGACGTCGATGGGCGCGCCGTCGACGTCCAGTTGCGGCGCCTCGAGCTCGACGCGCTCCATCGTGCCCGTCAGGTATTGGGCGATGACCGAGAACCCGCCGATCGTCACGTCGACGTCGCCCTCGACGCCGTCGGGCAGATTCGACTCGATCTCTTCGGCGACCCGCTGCTCGGCGAGGCTCCGGGCGATGACGTCGGCGATGAGGAACACCGCGATGAGTACCACCAGCACCGCGACCACGACGATCCATGCGCGGGCCGTACGACCGAGCGGGCGTCGGGTGCGCGTGACGGGCCCTCCGAGCGTCGCGGCACCGCTCCAATCGCGGTCGTCGCCGTTGCTGGCCATCTGCGCCTCCGGTTCGGGGTGGTCGGTCACATGCGTTCGGGCGCCGACACTCCGAGCAGATCGAGCCCGTTGCGGAGAACCTGACCCGTCGCATCGTTCAGCCAGAGCCTCGTGTGGTGCAGCTCGCCGATCGGTTCTTCGCCGAGCGGCAGCACCCGGCAGTTGTCGTACCAGCGGTGGTAGAGGCCCGCGAGCTCTTCGATGTAGCGCGCGACGCGGTGCGGCTCACGCAACTCGGCCGCCTGCGCCACGACGCGCGGGAAGTCCTGGAGGGCGCCGAGCAGTGCCGACTCCGTCTCATGGGTCAGCAGCTCGGGCGCGAACGACGAACGGTCGAGACCGATGGATGCCGCGTTGCGGTCGACCGCGCACGTGCGGGCATGCGCGTACTGCACGTAGAAGACGGGGTTGTCGTTCGTGCGGCGCTGCAGGATCTCGGGGTCGATCGTCAGCGGCGAGTCGGCGGGAAAACGCGCCAGCGTGTAACGCAGCGGGTCGGTGCCGAGCCAGGCCTGGAGGTCGTCGTGCTCGATGATGTTGCCCGCACGCTTGGAGAGCCGCGCACCGTTGATCGACACGAGCTGGCCGATGAGCACCTCGATGTCGCGCTCGGGGTCGTCTCCCGCGGCGCCGGCGAGCGCCTTGAGGCGGTGCACGTAGCCGTGGTGGTCGGCGCCGAGCAGGTAGATCTTGTGGTTGAAGCCGCGGTCGCCCTTGTCGAGGTAGTACGCGGCATCGGCGGCGAAGTACGTGTAGACGCCGTTGCTGCGACGGATCACGCGGTCTTTGTCGTCGCCGAAGTCGGTCGTGCGCACCCAAACAGCGTCATCTTCGTCGAAGACGTGGCCCTGGGCGCGAAGCCGCTCGACGGCGGTGTCGATGTCGGAAAGGCCGTCGTCACCCTTCGTCTGCAGTCGACGTTCACTCGTCCACACGTCGAAGTGCACGTTGAAGCGCTCGAGCGAGGCGCGGATCTCGCCGAGCTGCAGCTCGTATGCGATCTCGGTGGCCGCGTGCAGGGCGACTGCGTCATCGAGCTCGAGCAGCTTGGGCTCGCGCTCGAGCACGCGCTTTGCGAGATCGGTGATGTAGCTGCCGGGGTAGCCGCCCTCGGGCGTCGGCTCGCCCTTGGCTGCCGCGAGTATCGAGAGACCGAAGTTCTCCATCTGTTTGCCTGCGTCGTTGATGTAGTACTCGTTGGCGACCTCGGCACCCGCAGCACGCAGCACACGGCCGATCGCGTCGCCGAGCGCCGCCCAGCGGGTGTGACCGATGTGCAATGGGCCGACCGGGTTCGCCGAGACGAACTCGAGGTTGATGACGCTGCCAGCGAGCGAATCGCTGTGCCCGAATGCGGGGCCGGCGTCGACGATCGTCTTCGCGAGCGCACCGGCGGCCGCGGCGTCGAGCCGGATGTTGATGAATCCCGGGCCCGCGACCTCGGCGCTCGCGACTCCCTCGATCGCGGCGAGGCCCGCGGCGAGCTCGGTGGCGATCTGGCGCGGGTTTGTGCCGAGCGGCTTCGCCACCCGCATCGCGATGTTCGAGGCCCAGTCGCCGTGCTCGCGGTTCTTCGGCCGCTCGAGCGCGACGTCGCCGAGGCCGAGCTCGAGCGTCACCTCGTCGCCTGCCGCACGACGTCGCTCGATCAGGGCGAGAACGAGGTCGTGGAGGGCATGGGAAAGATCGGCGGGAGTCACCCGCAAATCCTACCCGTCGCCATTGATAAGGTTCGTCTCATGTCGCGCTCGCTGCACCTGCCCCGCACCCGCCCCACCGCCATCGCGCTCCTTGCCGCGGCATCCGTGATGCTGCTGAGCGGATGCACCGGCGAATCCCCCGAAGCCAGCGAAACCGCCCCGCCTCCTGCGGCGTCGGATACGCCGGTCGCCACCGCCGAGCCGACCGAGACCGCCGAGCCGCTGGTGCCCTTCGAGATCGCGTGCGATGCGTTGCTCACCCCTGATCAGGTGTACGAGTTCAACCCGAACTACGGCGCCGCCCCCGACTTCGCACCCTCCGGCGCCGGTGTCGTCGCCGTGGTCGACGAAGCCGGCACCGCGTGCGGCTGGCTGAACCAGACGAGCGGCGCGCTCATCGAGATCGGGGTCGCGACCCCCCCGTCGGCCACACTCGTCGCCCACAAGAACGATGCCGCGATGGGCTCGAACCCCGTGCCCACCTACGGCACGCCGCCCGAGGTCGAGGGGTACTTCGGTCAGACCGCAGGCAGCGGTCAGGCGCAGATCTTCACCGGCCCGTACTGGATCGTCATCGAGTCCGCCGACCTCTTCGAACCCGGTGATGCGGCCCAACTCGTCACCGCGGTGCTCGGGAACCTTCCCGCCGCCTGACGGCGGCGCCTCTCGCGATGAGATCGGCACAGGGCACACCGTCGTGGCTCGGCGCTGTCAACGACCGCGTCGGCCTCTCTGCCCTGCTCGATCACGGCCCACTCACCCGCAATCGCATCTGTGAACTCGTCGGGGTCTCCAAGCCCACGGCGTCGATGATGATGACCCGGCTGATCGCCGCGGGGGTCGTCGAGGAACGCGGCCAGGTCGCCGGCAACCCCGGTCGCAGTGCCACGCTGTACGCCGCCCGCACCGACCGTCCGCTCGGCGTCGCGATCGCGATCGAGGCCGGAGAACTCCGGGCGTCGGTGGTCGACGCGGCCGGCGGCGAGCACCCGGTGGTGCGCACCGAGCTGTCGCACGACGCGACGAACCGCGATGCCGTGCGCGAGGTCGGCGCCGCGATCCGCGACGCGAGCGCAGCCGCGGGCACCGACCCGGCCGTCGTGCACTCGGTCTGCATCGGCACCGCCGGCTACGTCGACCCGGGCGAAGAGGGCACGCTCTTCAGCGAAACGCTGCCCGGTTGGCCCGCCACCGGGCTGCGCCGCACGGTCGAGGCCGAGCTCGGAGTCGCGGCCTACATCGAGAACGACGTGAACCTCGCCGCGATCGCCGAACGTGATGCAGGGGCGGGCGAAGGTCGAGACGTCTTCGCGCTGCTCTGGCTCGGCAACGGCGTCGGCGCCTCGTTCGACGTGGCCGGCGACCTGCACCGCGGCAGCTTCGGCGGAGCGGGCGAGGTCGGCTTCCTGCCGCTCTCCGCTGCCGCAGCTGCACTCGACTCGCACGCCGTCACGAGTCAAGACCTCGCGGGCGCCGCGGCCGTTCGCCGCATCGCCGCCGCTCATGGCCTCGAGTCGTCCGACCATCGCTCGGCGCTCGAGGCCATCGCGGCGAGTGACGCCCGCGATGCGATCATCGATGAACTCGGCGAGCGCGTCGCCCACATCTCACTGCCGCTGCTCGCGACACTCGATCCTGGCCGGCTCGTGCTCGCCGGGCCCACCGCGATCGTCGGTGGGCAACCGCTCGCAATGGCGGTGGAGCGCGGCATCCGTCGCCTCAGTCGCTGGTACCCCGAGGTCGTCGCGACCCGCATCGACCACGACCCCGTGCTGCACGGCGCGCGTGCGTTCCTGACGGCGAAGGTGCGCGACGACCTGCTCGGCACGGTCGCCCGGCTCAGCCTCTCCTGACCCCGCAGAGTGCCCGCCGACAGGTCGGGACGGGGTGCGCGAAGTGGTAATGTCTCTAGCTGTGCGCCTCCGTAGCTCAGGGGATAGAGCGCCGGTTTCCGGTACCGTAGGTCGGGGGTTCGAATCCCTCCGGGGGCACTTTGGATGGTCTCGAGTTCTCAGAGAATTCACGAGACGCAGCTTGGAACGAAAGCCGCTCGATTCGAGCGGCTTTCCTCGTTCTTCTCTCACTCAGAGCTTCGTCAGCATGATGGGCATACGCGCATACTCACGGCGCACGGCAGGTCACCTGCGACGCAAGCTCGACATCCACGGCGGTCCGTGCGCCATCCACACCGTTCGCGGCGTCGGCTACGTGCTCAGAGCGCCGCGATGACGCTGCGCACGCGGTTGACGGTGCTCGCCGCGGGCGCGGTGACACTCGTGGTCGTCGCTGCCGCCATCGTGGCGTGGCTCCTGGCGCGCGGCGCGATGCTCGACGGGGTCGACGCGGGCCTGATGGATCGCGCGAGCGATCCGGACATCGTCGCCGGCGCCGCCGAAGCGGCCGGCGACGACGACGCAGAAGGGCGATTGCTCTTCCACACCCCTGCGGGCTCATCTCGTCTCGGCCCCAACGAAACCGGCCGCCCCGTCGTCTGAAAAGATGACGGGGGAATCTCCGCCGTCGGGAGGAGCGTGCGTGAACGGGTCGTGGGACGCGGTCGCCGTCGCGCTCGTGCGTGAGCGCGGCGATGCGCTGAGTCGATACGCCTACCTGCTCACGGGCAGCGTCGACGATGCCGCCGACCTCGTGCAGGATGCGCTCGTGCGCACCTTCGGGCGGCCCCGCATGAGCCTCACGCTGCCCCGCGCCGAGGCGTACGTGCGCCGAGCGATCCTGAATGCGGTCATCGACCGATCGCGACGCAACGGCACGTGGCGGCGGGTGCGGCACCTCGCGCTTGCTCCGACCTCGGTGGAGTCCACCGCCGCGGCGAGCGATGAACGCCTCGACCTCGCAGCGCGGGTGCGGCAGTTGGCACCGCGTCAGGCGGCGTGCATCGTGCTGCGCTACTACGACGACCTCACGGTCGACGCCATCGCCACCGTGCTCGGCATCAGCTCGGGTGCGGTCAAGCGATACCTCAGCGACGGGCTGCGGGCGCTCTCCTCCGCGATCGATCCGGCGGGCGAACGCTCCGCACGAACGGGAGGCAGCCATGTCGGCACCTGAACGCGACGAGCTCGGCGAGCGCGTCGACGCAGAGCTGAGGGCGGCAGCGGATGCCGCGGCGCCGCGGCCCATCGACGCCGACGCCGTCGTTTCGACCAGCCGTGCCCGGCGGCGCTCGCGGCGCACGGCGATCGTCGGTGCCGCGGCATCCGGCGTCATCGTGCTCGGCCTCGGCGGCATCGTGCTCAGCGGCGGTTTCGGCGTCTCGACGACGGCCGGCGACTCGGCCGGGGTCGAGGCTCCCGCGGCCGCCACCGCACCGGAGTCGCTCGAGGAGTCGGCGGCGGGCGACGCCCTCGGGCTGGGGTTCGCCTCGCCCGAGTCGCTGAACCGGTGCGGGACGCCGGTCGCTTCGCCGTCGGATGCCGCGGCGACCCCGCTCGCCATCACTGTCACCGTCTCCGAGGTCGTCGCGGCCGGGGCATCCGTCGACGCGATCGTCACCGTGACGAACACGGGCACCGACCCGGTGACCGGTGAGCTGCGGCTCGCCCCGGCCCTCGCCGTCGCGGAGTCGGGCATCACGGTTTGGCACTCGCGCGACGCCGATCCGGCGAGTCGGCCGATCGCACTCGCCCCCGGCGCCTCGATCGAGCTCGTCGGCTCGTTCGACACCCGGCGCTGCTCCCCCGACGACGATTCCGTGTCGGCCGCTGCGCTGCCGCCCGGCGAGTACGGGCTGAGCGCCGTCGTCGGTTTCTCAGACCCGGCGCAGAGTTCGATCGGCAGCCTGGTCTCGCCGTCATCGACGTTCACCGTCGAGTGAGGGCAGCCGCCTCGCACCCGGCGTCGCCCGGCACTCTGGCGCCCGGCGAATACCTGCCTCCCGCGAGGGATCTCGCGACCTCGCTCGGCATCACCTGCACACGGTTCTGCGCGCGACGACGTGGACGAGGCACGCAGCCGCCCCATAGACTCGGATCGTCCGCTCGGGCGGGGGAAAGGCACTGGTGCATGCGCGCAGTACGCAAGTGGTCCGCGGCTCTCGCGATCGTCGCCGGGGCGGTGATCGGAGCAGGCGCGACCGGCATCGCGTGGGCTGAAGACCCCGTCGCATTCGAAGCGGGCTCTCCCGTGGTCGACACCGTCGACGCCCTCGGCGGCGATACCGACGAGGTCGTGGCCGCGCTCGACTCCGCTGCCGACCGCAGCGGTCGGCAGCTCTTCGTCGCCTACGTCAGCACCTTCACGAACCCCGCGACCGCTGCGGCGTGGGCCGACGAAACCGCCATCGCCAACAACCTCGGCGCCGAAGACTACCTGCTCGCGGTCGCCGTCGACGGCGGCGCCTACTACCTCTCGGCGGCCGGCGACGCCGCACTCTCCGACGACGAACTCGACCGCATCAGTCTCGACGTCATCGAGCCGGAGCTCCGCGCCGGCGACTGGGCGGGTGCGGCGATCGCGGGCGCCGACGCCATCGCCGGCGATTCCGGCGGAGGCGGATGGGGCTGGGGACTCGTCTGGTTCATCGTCATCGCCGCGGTCATCGTCGCGATCATCGCGATCGTGCTCGCGCGGCGCAAGAAGAAGCGTGCAGCGGGCGGGGGCGCCGGCAAAGTGCCGCTCCCCTCGATCGACGAGCTGCGCCGTCAGGCCGGCAGCGCCCTCGTGCAGGCCGACGACGCGGTGAAGACGAGCGAAGAGGAACTCGGCTTCGCCGTCGCCTCCTACGGCGAGGCGGCGACCGAGTCGTTCAAGGCCGCCCTCGTCAACGCGAAGGCCAAGCTCGCCGAGGCGTTCGCCCTGCAGCAGCAACTCGACGACGCGACCCCCGACACCGACGAGCAGCGTCGCGAATGGTACGGCGGCATCATCAAGCTGGCCGACGAAGCCGACGCGCTCCTCGACGAGCAGGCCGAGCAGTTCGACGAATTGCGCGCGCTCGAGCGGGACGCGCCCGCGGCACTCGAGCGGGCGGTGGCCGCCGCGACCGAAGCCGAGGCCGCGATTGCACCGGCCGGGCAGCGGCTCGCCGCACTCATCGCGCAGTACGCGGCATCCGCCACCGCGCCCGTGACCGACAATCTCACGCAGGCGCAATCGCGCATCGGGTTCGCTCGCGAGGCGCTCGCGGCCGCGAGCGCGGATCTCGCAGCAGGCAACGCCGCGCAGGCTGCCGTCAGCATCCGAGCCGCCGAAGAGGCCGTCGACCAGACCAAGCTGCTGACGGTCGCCGTCGAACGTCTCGCGGCAGACCTTGCGACCGCAGACAGCACGGTGGCGTCGGGCGTCGACGAGCTCGACCGCGACGTTGCAACGGCACGCGGACTCGCGAACGAGTCGGCGACGGCCGTCGCCGAGCGGGTCGCCGCCGAGGCCGCCGCGATCCGGGCCGCGATCACTGCACCCGGGCGCGACCCCATCGCGTTGCAGGCACGGTTCGAGCAGGCCGACGGTGAGATCGACGCGACCATCCAGAGCGTTCGCGACGCCGCCGAGCAGGCCGCCCGAGCCCAAGCCCAACTCGCCCGGGCCCTCACGACCGCGCGATCCCAGGTGCAGGCGACCGAGGACTACCTCGTCGCGCGGCGCGGCGCGATCGGCGCCGAGGCGCGCACGCGGCTCGCCGAGGCGGGTCGACTGCTCGTCGAGGCCGAAGGAGTCGCGGCGACGGACCCCGCCGCCGCCCTCACCTCTGCGCAACGGGCCGAACGCCTCGCGTCCGAGGCCATGTCGTACGCGCAACGCGACGTCAGCGGGTTCGGCGGCGGCGCGGGCGGCATGAGCGGCTACGGGGGGAACACCGGTGGCGGCAGTTCGGGCGGCGACATCTTCGGCGCGGTGCTCGGCGGCATCCTCATCAATTCGGTCCTCGGCGGCGGCGGCGGCCGAGGCCGAGGAGGCGGCTTCGGAGGCGGAGGCCGCTCCTCGGGCGGCTTCGGCGGAGGCCGGAGCAGCGGCCGCTCGGCGGGCAGTTTCGGCGGCTCCGCGACCCGGTCGCGGCGCGGAAGCGGAGGCCGATTCTGAGCCCCCTGACGCGCCAGAGCGAACCGCGCCAGAGCGAACACTGAGTTCCGACCGACCACGACCGTCACGACCGAACTTCGATCAACCACGAAAGGAACGACCATGGCAAAGCAGTCCATCTTCGGACGGATCTCGCAACTCGTGCGAGCCAACGTCAACAACCTCATCGACCAGGCGGAAGACCCGCAGTTGATGCTCGACCAGATGGTGCGCGACTTCACAAACGCGATCGCCGACGCTGAGGCCGCCATCGCCGAGACGATCGGCAACCTGCGCCTGCTCGAAGACGATCACCGCGAAGACGTCGAGGCGGCCCGTGAATGGGGCGAGAAGGCCGTCGCCGCGAGTCGCAAGGCCGATGAGCTGCGCACTGCCGGCGACGCCTCGGGTGCCGACAAGTTCGACAACCTCGCGAAGGTCGCTCTCAGCCGCCAGATCTCCTCCGAAAACGAGGCGAAGGCGGCCGAGCCGCAGATCGCCGCGCAGACCGAGGTCGTCGACAAGCTGAAGTCGGGCCTCAACGGCATGAAGGAAAAGCTCGTCCAGCTGCAGAACAAGCGCTCCGAGCTCGTAGCGCGCGCGAAGACGGCCCAGGCGCAGAAGCAGGTGCACGATGCCGTCAAGTCGATCGACATCCTCGACCCGACGAGCGACATCGGTCGCTTCGAAGACAAGATCCGCCGCGAGGAAGCCGTGGTTCGCGGCCAGGCCGAGCTCGCCGCGTCGAGCCTCGACGCGCAGTTCAACGAACTCGACGACCTCGGCGAACTCACCGAGGTCGACGCGCGACTCGCGGCTCTGAAGGCCGGCGGCTCCCAGGGCGCGATCGGCGGCTGAATGAGCGACGCCGACCGGTCGAATCCCACGACCTGATCGGCTCCACGACGGCCGTGCCGCGCGAAGGATCGCGTGGCACGGCCGTTCGCATGTCGGTGGCGCTCGACGGGCGACGGCGGGCGCAGATCTCCGTTCAGCGCGAGATACTTGACAGCATGCCCGCTACCTTCGTCGTCGTTCCCCTCTGGCAGGGGTCTGTCTCCTCCCGTGCCATGAGCCATGCAGACGGCGCCGAAGCCGTCCTCGGCGACCTGCCGTCTTCGTCGACGACCGTCGTCGAAGTCCCCGTTGAGGCCGGCGAGGCCCTCGGCACGGGCGTGCTGCGCTACAGCACCCTCGTGCGCGTGCGGGAACGCACAGCCGAGGCCCTCCGCCGGGTGCCCGACTGGGCGCTCACGATCGGCGGCGACTGCGGCGCCTCCCTCGCGTCGGTCGGCCACGCTTCCATGCGCACCGGGGGCGACCTCGCGGTGCTTTGGCTCGACGCGCATCCCGACCTGAACACCCCCGAGTCCTCGCCGTCCGGTGGGTTCGGCGGCATGACCCTGCGAGCCATCGTCGGTGAGGGCGCCGAGGGGCTCGCGTTGGGTCCTGACACTCGTGTCGCTCCCGAGCGGCTCGTACTCGGCGGCGTCCGTGCGATCGACGACGAAGAGCGCCGCTTCATCGACGCACACGGGGTGTCGACGCTCACCGTGGAAGATCTTTCCGACCCCACGGTCGTGATCTCCGCGCTCGAAGCGACCGGGGCGTCGAACGTCTTCGTGCACATCGATCTCGACGTGCTCGATCCCTCGGCGCTCGCCGGGCTCTCCTACCCGATGCCGTTCGGCATCGGCGCCACCGAGCTCGTGGCGCTCGTGCGTGCCGTCGTCGCCCGTTTCCCGCTCGCGGGCGCCGCGATCGCCGGCTTCGCGCCGGCCTCCCCGCAGGCAGCTGACGACGACCTGCCGACGATCCTGCGTCTCGTGGGCGCACTGACTTCCGGCGGAACGGCCGAACAACGCTGATTCCGGATGACCCGGGGCGCCGTTCTGCCTAGGCTTGAGCCAGGCCGCCGGCGAGCGCCGGCACGCCGGAGGGGAACGGGATGGAACGCGAAGTCGACGTCATCGTCATCGGCGGAGGGCCGGTCGGAGAGAACGCGGCGGATCGAGCTCGAGCTGCGGGGCTCGAGGTCGTGCTCGTCGAACGAGAACTCGTGGGCGGCGAATGCTCGTACTGGGCGTGCGTTCCCTCGAAGACGCTGCTCCGAAGCGCCGCCGCGCTGCGCGCCGCACAACGTGTCGGCGGCGCCAGGGAGGCGGTGACCGGGCGCCTCGATGTGTCGGCGGTGCTCGCCCGACGCGACTACTGGGTCTCCGATTGGAGCGACCAGGGCGGTGCCGACTGGCTGGCGAGCGTCGACATCGGCCTCGAGCGCGGCCACGGCCGCCTCGACGGCGAACGTCGCGTCGTCGTGGAGCGCCCCGACGGCACCCGCATCACGCTCCTCGCCCGGCACGCGGTCATCGTGGCGACGGGATCGGACCCCGTCGTGCCACCGATCGAAGGTCTGGCCGAAGCGCTCGCCTGGACGAGCCGCGAGGCCACGAGCGTCACCGATCCGCCCGCACGACTCGCGATCATCGGCGGCGGCGTCGTCGCGGTCGAGATGGCGACCGCATATGCGGGATTCGGCACCGAGGTCACCGTGCTCGCCCGCAGCGGCCTGCTCGGCGGCATGGAACCGTTCGCCGGGGAGGCCGTCGCCGAAGGTCTGCGCGGGCTCGGGGCATCCGTTCGCCTCGGTGTGCAGCCCTCGCGGGTCGAGCGCAACGACTCCGGTGAGGTCGTCATCACCCTCGTCGACGGCGCCGTCGTGACGGCCGACGAAGTGCTCGTCGCCACCGGTCGCAAGCCGCGCACCGAGCAGCTCGGCCTCGAGACCGTCGGCCTCGAACCCGGCGCCTGGGTCGCCGTCGACGACACGATGCTCGCGGGCGGCGCGACCGGTAACGACGATGCACCATGGCTCTACGCCGTGGGCGACATCAATCATCGGGCTCTGCTGACCCATCAGGGCAAGTACCAGGCGCGCGCAGCCGGCGACCTCATCGCGGCGCGCGCGCTCGCGCGGGAGCAGCAGACCGGGCCATGGGGCGCGCACGTCGCGACCGCAGACCACTCCGCCGTGCCGCAGGTCGTGTTCGCGGAACCCGAGTGCGTCTCGGTCGGGTTCACGCTCGCCGCCGCCGAGCGCCAGGGCCTGCGTGTGCGCGTCGCCGACGTCTCGTTCGCCTCCGTCAGCGGTGCCGGCATCCTCGCCGACGACTACCAAGGCCAGGCACGACTCGTCGTCGACGCCCAGCGCAACACGGTGGTCGGCGCGACCTTCGTCGGTCAAGACGTCGCCGAGCTGCTGCAGTCGGCGACCATCGCGATCGTCGGCGAGGTGCCGATCGACCGGCTCTGGCACGCGGTGCCGGCTTTTCCGACGATGAGTGAGGTCTGGTTGCGATTGCTCGAAGCGCTCGGGAGGCCGGCGGCTGCGGATGCCGCGGAGTCGACCGACGCACCGGCGGCGGTCGCGTGAGCGAGCCCACCCTCCGCATCAGCCTCACGAGCTCCCCGATCAGCCGCCTCGGCTACTGGTGGGCGACCGCCGTCGGCTTCACCTGGGGCTTCATCTGGAGCACGGGGCCGATCGAGCGACGCAAGGGACTCATCGTCTTCACCGGCATGCCGAAGTGGACCTTCCGCCGCGGCGGTTCGTGTGTCGGCGGCTGCTATCTCACCAACCGCAACGCCGGCGACCGCGTGCTCGGGCATGAGGCGGTGCACAAGGAGCAGTGGCTGAAGTACGGCATGCTCTTTCCGCTGCTCTACTTCATCGCCGGGCGAGACCCACTGAAGAACCGGTTCGAGATCGAAGCCGGGCTCGAGGCGGGCGGCTACCTGCCTACCCCTCGGCGCGGCCGAGCTTCCAATACCCCATGAAGGCGACGCGGCGTCGGTCGACACCGAGTCCCTTGACGAGATGCCGCCGAAGGGTGGTGATCGCCGAGGCCTCGCCAGCGAGCCAGGCGTAGAGTCCGCCGTCGTCGGCCGCTTCCGGCACCTCCCACAAGAGGTCCTCCTCGCCGAGCGATGGCAATTCCCGAATCGCGGCAGGCGCGGCGGCGGGTACGGCCGCCGCCGCGGGGTCGGCAGCCACCCACGCGTCGGCCCATTCCGTGACCGCCTGCACGAGGCGAGCGCCGAACCCGACGCTCGCCTCGCCGCGCGGGAGCCAGTTCACCTCGACGCCGGCCGGAGCCCGGAGCTCCAGCGCGTCGCCGGCCTCGGGCACCTCGAGGAAGACCGCCCCGCGCGCATCGGCCGGCAGTTGCTCGAGAATCGTGCCGACCGCAGGAACGGCGGTCTCGTCGCCGACGATGAGCAACGTGCGGGCGGCGCCCGGGTGCCACTCCCAACCACCCGACTCCTCGTCGCTCGTGGCGTCGGGCGCAACGATGAGCATGCGGTCGCCGGGTTGCGCGCCCGCGATCCAACGGGATGCCGGACCGCTGTCACCGTGGGCGACGAAGTCGACGTCGAGTTCGCCCGCTTCGGGACGGGCCGCGCGGATCGTGTACGTGCGGATCGGGTTGCGCCGCTCCTCGGGCAACGCCCGCCACGCGGCGTACCAGTCGGCCTCGATCGGCACCTCATCGAATCCGCTCGCCACGAGGGGCAGCACGACCTTGATGCGTTGATCGGGGCCGTCCCAACCGACCTCCCGGAGGTCGTCGGAGCGGAACGTCACACGCACGAAGTGCGGCGACATCCGCCTGATCTCACCGACTTTCGTGTCGAACACGCGGTATCCGGGCTTGGCCATGGAACGTCTCTCTCTGGTGGGAACGGATCAGGCGGTGCGGCGCGAACGCCACAGCAGCCAGACGAAGTAGGGGGCGCCGACGATCGCCGTCAGCAGGCCGGCGGGCAGTTGGGCGGGGGCGATGAGCGTGCGGCCGAGAGTATCGGCGACGCACACGAGCAGCGCGCCGAGCAGTGCCGCGAGGGGCAGCACGAGGGCGTGACGCGAGCCCACGAGCGCCCGCGCCGCGTGCGGCGCGACGAGCCCGACGAAGCCGATGACGCCGACCGCCGCGACCGCCGTCGCCGCAAGTACGACGCTGACCGCGAGCAGACCGAGGCGTGCAGAACCGAGCCGCACGCCGAGAACGCGCGGCGTGTCGTCGTCGAAGGCCAGCAGGTCGAGCTCACGGCGGGCCGAGGCGAGCAGCGGCACCGAAGCGAGGATCACGAGCGCGAGCGGAATCAACTGCGGGAACGTTCGCCCGTACGTCGAGCCCGACAACCAGGTCAGTGCCTTGGCCCCGTTGTACGGGTCGGTCGCGATGATGAGCATCGAGGTGACGGCGCCCGCGGCTGCGGAGACGCCCAGCCCGATCAGGATGAGCCGCGTCGATGCGAGGCCGCCACGCATCGCGAGTCCGAAGACGATGAGGGCGGCGAGCGCCGCCCCGGCGAGGCCGCCGACCGTCACTCCGAGGAACGTCGCGAACGGCCAGAAGGTGATCACGACCACTGCGCCGACGCCCGCTCCCCCGGTGACGCCGAGGATCGCGGGTTCGGCGAGCGGGTTTCGCGAGACGGCCTGCACGACCGTACCCGCGAGCGCGAGCGCGGCGCCGGCGAGGATCGCCGCGGCGACGCGGGGAGCGCGGGTGTTCATCACGAACTCGACGAGCGGCCCGGCTTGGCCGGTGATCCAGTTGAGCACGTCGCCGCCGAGGAGCTTCGCGTCACCGAGCAGGAGCGATACGAAGGCGAGCGCGAGGAGCAGCACTGCGGATGCCGCGATCACGAGCCCTCGACCACGCCGCGAGAGTCCGGCGCCGATCACGAAGCCGGTGCCGCTGTCCGACGATGCCCGAGCCCGCATCGCGAGCGCGATGAGGAAGACCGCGCCGAAGATCGTGGTGACGACGCCCGTCGGAACCTCCACTGCGGCCTGGCCGCCGAATGCGAGTCGCAGCAGCACATCTGCACCGAGCACGACGATGACGCCCATCAGGGCGGCAGCGGGGATGAGCAGCACGTGCCGTTGCATGCCGGGCACCCGCACGGCGATGAGCCGAACGATCGCGGGTGCCGCGAGACCCACGAAGCCGATCGGCCCCGCGACGGTGACGGCGGCGGCCGAGAGCAGCACCGCGATCAGGATGCCGATGAGCCGCGTGCGACGCACCCGAACGCCGAGCACCGTGGCGGTGTCATCGCCGAGGGCGATGAGGTCGAACTGGCGGGCGAACAGAAAGAGGGCGGCGACGGCCAGCAGCACGACGGGTCCGAGTTGCAGCATCGGCCCCATGCTCGTCTGGGCGAGGTTGCCGTTGCCCCAGGAGTAGAGCCCCTCGGTGCGTTCGGGGTAGAGCAGGATCAGCATCGTGGTGAGCGCCATGAGCGCCAGCGCGATGGCCGATCCGGCGAGGACGAGGCGCACCGTGCCCCCGCCGCGCCCACCGCCAGCCGAGAGCGCGAGCACGAGACCGGCCGCCGCGAGACCGCCGATGAAGGCGACGACCCCGCCGCCGACAACCGGCACCACGATGCCGAACGCTGCCACCGCGACGACGGCGAGATACGATCCGGCGTTCACCGCGAGGGTATCGGGCGAGGCGAGCACATTGCGCGAGACGCTCTGCATCACGAGCCCCGCGACACCGAGCGCGACGCCCACCAGTACGCCGGCGGCGAGCCGAGGCATCCGCGAGGCGACGAGCACGGCTGCCGACTGATCGTCGGAACCGCCTCCGAGCAGTCCGAGCAGCTCAGGCAGCCCGACGCTCGCGGAGCCCTGCGTGACATGCACCGCCGCGAGCAGCGTCGCGATGACGAGGCCGAGTGCGAGCAGGAGCACCGCGCCGAGGCGGGGCCGTGCGGCCCCGCCCGGCGCGGGATTCAGCGCTGCGGCCTCGTCAGCCGGCAAGAGTGGCGACGACGGCATCGATGTAGTCGTTCATCGACGAGGGGCCGCCGAACATCCAGACGCCGTCGGGCAGGCGGTGCACCTTGCCGCTCTGCACGAAGGGCAGCGACTGCCACACTGCGTTGCCGACGAGCTCATTCTGGTACGGGTCGATGTCTCCGTTGGCGATGTAGAGGAACTCCACGTCGCCGACGCCGGTCAGGCCCTCGACGTCGGTGGTACCGAGGCCGTAGTCGGCGTCACCCTCGCCGGTCCAGGCGTTCTCGAGACCGAGTTCCTCGGCGACGGCGGTGAGCAGCGCCCCCTCGGCGAACGGGCGGATCGAGACCTGACCGCCGCTGGGCCAGGCATCGCTCATCATGAACGGGGCGCCGGCGAGACCGGCGTCGGCGAGCGCCGCCGTGCCCTCTGCGAGCTTCTCCTGGAAGCCGGCGAGCACCTCTTCACCCTCGGCCTCCTGACCGGTGGCGATGGCGATGCGTTCGAGGTTCTTCTCCATCTGCCCGATGGGGTTCGAGGCGTCGGCGCCGCGCACCACGAGTACGGGCGCGAACTCCTCGATCTGGGCGATGACCGACTCCGACAGGTCGCTGGTGGTCAGCACGAGGTCGGGCGCGAGGCCCGCGATGGCGTCGACCGAGGGCTCGCCGCGCATTCCGACATCCGTCACGCCCTCATCGAGGGGCTCCGACTTGACCCAGTCGCCATAGCCCTCGACATCGGCGACGCCGACGGGCATGACGCCGAGCGCGACGAGGTTCTCCGCGGTGTTCCACTCGAGCGCGACGATCTTCTCGGCCGGTGCCGCCAGTTCGATGTTCTCGCCGCGGTCATCGGTGATGACGATCGCGGCCTCGCCGCTCGCCTCACCGGCGTTCTCGGTGGTGCCGCAGCCGGTGAGCAGCAGCACGGATGCCGCGGCAATGGCGGTCAGGGCGATGGTCGGCCGATTCACGGCAGCTCTTCTCATGGTGTCCTTCGATGGGCGCGCGGGCATGAGGCTCCCACGCGCGGGGGTGGAGGGGTCGAGCCGGCGCTAGGCGACGGCGAGTCGTTCGACGCGTTGACGGGTGTTGTACCGGCCGATGGGGCACGTTGTGATGCAGCCCCGGTCGTCGACCTCGACGTCGACGCGGATGCCGTAGGCCGAGCTGAGCACGTCGGAGACGAGCACCTGTGCGGGCGTGCCGACAGCACGGATGCGACCGGATTCGAGCAGCACGACGCGGTCGGCGACGGCAGCAGCCTGGTCGAGGTCGTGGAGCACGACGCCGATGGTCACGCCGTGCTCGTCGGCGAGTTCGCGGATGAGGTCGAGGAGTTCGACCTGGTAGCGCAGGTCGAGGTAGGTGGTCGGCTCGTCGAGCAGGAGCACGCCGGTGTCTTGCGCGAGGCAGGAGGCGAGCCAGACACGCTGCATCTGCCCGCCCGAGAGCTGGTCGACGGGCTGGTCGGCGAATGCGGTGACGCCCGTGAGTTTCATGGCCCGGGCGACGATCTCGCCGCCCCCGGCGTCTCCGGCGATCCAGCGGCCGCGGTGCGGGTGACGCCCGAACTCCACGAGCTCGCGCACGGTGATGCCGCCCGGTGTGGGGCGGCTCTGGGCGAGCATCGTCACTCGGCGCGCGAAGTCGCGACCGTTCAACGTGGCGGCATCGACGCCGTGCTCCAGAAGGTCGGCGGGTTCGGCGTCGAGCGCGCCCGCGCTGATCGTGTGGCCGTTGTCGGCGGCGAGCAGCACCCGGCCGGCATCGGGCTGGTGCAGGCGGGCGAGCGCTCGCAGGAGCGTCGACTTGCCGCTGCCGTTCGGGCCGACGAGCGCGGTGACCTTGCCCGGTTCGAG
This sequence comes from Agromyces sp. Y782, assembly GCF_059445405.1. NCBI lineage: Bacteria > Bacillati > Actinomycetota > Actinomycetes > Micrococcales > Microbacteriaceae > Agromyces > Agromyces sp. Y782. Next base: position 280,989 of record NZ_JCAIUG010000001.1, read on the forward strand.
GTGGATCTCCGCACCGTGCACGACTGGGGCACCGTTGTACGAGAGGGTGAGGTCGTGACCGAGCATGATTCCCACTATAGGTGAGGCTTACCTAAGTACGTCAACCTCTGTCGCATACTCGGCGGAGTCACATCCGAAAGTTCACCAGATCGACGGGTACCGCTCCGTGCGTCGTACCCGTCGCTCGAGCTGTGCGGCGAGCGCGAACAGCGTCGCCTCGCCGCCCGGGCGGCCGATCAGTTGCACTCCCATCGGCACCCCGGTCTCGGTCTCCGACACGGGCACCGTGATCGCCGGGAGTCCGGCGACGTTCACGAAGGAGGTGAACGGGGTGAACTGCACCTGCTGCGCGAAATTGAGTTCGCCGTCATCGGGGTCGTACCAACCGACCGGCCTGGGCGTCATGGCGAGCGCCGGGGTGAGCACCGCGTCGAACGACGAGAACCGTCGGATGACGCGCTCTTCGAACCTGGTCAGCCACGCAAGCGCCTCGGCGAGTCGACGCGCCGGTACTGCGCGGCCACGCAGCAGCAGCCAGCGCGTCAGCGGTTCGAGGAGCGCCTCTGGATCGCCGTCGACGGGAATCGTGGCGGCACCCGCCTGCCAGATCGTGCGGAACGCTTCCGCATACTCGGGCTCGGGAGCCGGCGCCATCGCCTCGACGCCGTGGCCGAGGCCGTCGAGCACCTCGATGCCGAGTTCCAATGCCGCCCGGGCTTCCGGTGCCAGGCCGATCTCGTACGACTCATCCCATGGCGAATCGGTCATCACTCCGATTTGGAAGCGCCCCTCGCCACGGATCGCGGCGCCGAGGTACGGCCCGTCGTCGCCGGGCGCCCGCACCGCGTAGCGATGCGCCGCGGGATACCCGGTCGGGGCGATCAGGCCGTCGAGGAGGAGGGCGGCGTCGGCGACGGTGCGCGCGATCGGGCCGGCCACGCCGAGCCCCGCGAGACTCGTGAGCCCAGACCCAGCCGGAACCCGCCCACGCGACGGCTTCACCCCGACGAGACCGCAGGATGCCGCGGGGATGCGGATCGACCCGCCGCCGTCGGAGCCCGGCGCGAACGGCAGCATTCCGGATGCCACGGCCGCCGCCGCTCCCCCGCTCGAGCCCCCCGCGCCGAGCGAGAGCCGCCATGGGTTGCGTGCCGGCGCCGTGCCGACGCCCTCGGTGTACGAGGGCAGCCCGAACTCGGGCGTCTGGGACTTGCCGAGACTCACGGCACCGGCCGCATCGACGGCCTGAACGAGCTCATCGGAGATGTCGGGCACGAAGTCGGCGAAGACCCGCGACCCGAACCGCGCGGGCACCCCCGCCCGCAGGTGCAGGTCCTTGTCGGCGAGCGGCAGCCCCCAGAGCGGCGCGGCCTTCGGCACCTCGGCTTCGACCCGTCGCGCCCGCTCGAGTGCTGCCTCGGGCGTCACGGTCGCGAACGCGCCCACCTCGGGGTTCAGCCGCTCGATGCGGCCGAGGTAGTGCTCGGCGAGTTCGACGGGCGAGATCTCACCTCGTTGCAACAACTGGTGGAGTTCGAGAGCCGTGTGATCGTGCAGCGCCGTCATTCCTCGAGCCTACGACGATGCGCCGCGCGCCATCCGACGCCTATTTCAATGTCTTCTGCATCAGCACGGTGCCGAGCCAGCGCTCGAACTTGAAGCCGACGCGGCCCATGCGCCCGATCTCGTCGAAGCCGAACTTCTCGTGCAGGGCGATCGACGCCTCGGCGCCCTGATCGGCGATGACGGCGATCATCTCTTTGAGACCGGCCTCCTTCGAACGCTCGATGAGGGCGGCGAGCAGCACTCGGCCGAGCCCCTTGCCGGATGCAGCGGGGCCGAGGTAGATCGAGTTCTCGACCGTGTAGCGGTACGCGCGTTTCTGCCTCCACGGCGAGACGAGGGCGTAGCCGAGCAGCTGGCCGCTGGGCGACTCGGCGACGAGGAACGGCATGCCCAGCTTCGACAGGTAGGCGAACTTCGCCTTCCACTCCTTCAGCGTCATGGCGTCTTCGTCGAAGGTCACGGTCGAATTGGCGACGTAGTAGTTGTAGATCTCGCGCACCGCCGGCAGGTCGGCGGCCCGCGCGTCGCGGAGCGTGTGCTCGAAGGGCGCCTCGGTCGGCGGCGGGGTGCGAAGGTGGGGCGGCAGTACGCGACGCTCCTGGTATTCCTCTTCGAGCATGCCGCCAAGAATACTCTCGCCGTGTTGCCGTCGAGTTACGCGGCCGAACGCCTGCGCGGGCGCCTGTTCAGGCGGGCAGGCTCCAGTCGACGGGCGCGGAGCCTTGCGCCTCGAGCAGCGCGTTCGCCCGGCTGAACGGTTTGGAACCGAAGAATCCGCGCGAGGCCGAGAGCGGACTCGGGTGCACCGATTCGATCACCGGCGTGTCACCGAGCAGCGGCTTGAGGTTCTGCGCGTCCCGCCCCCAGAGGATCGCCACAAGCGGCGTGCCCCGCGCCACGAGCGTGCGGATCGCATGTTCGGTGACCGCTTCCCACCCCTTGCCGCGATGCGAGGCCGGGGCGCCGGGGCGCACGGTGAGCACTCGGTTGAGCAGCATCACGCCGTTCGCGCTCCAGTGGGTGAGGTCGCCGTGCGGCGGCGGCGCGACACCGAGGTCGTCGGCGAGCTCGCGGTAGATGTTCTGGAGGCTGCGCGGCACCGGCCGAACGTGCGGGTCGACGGCGAACGAGAGCCCGATCGGATGCCCCGGCGTGGGGTACGGGTCCTGACCGACGATGAGCACCCGCACGTCGGCGAGCGGTGCGCCGAATGCGCGCAGCACCCGGTCGCCCGCCGGCAGGTAGCCGCGGCCGGCCGCGGTCTCGGCGCGCAGGAAGTCGCCGAGCTCGGCGATCTTCGGCGCCACCGGTGCGAGGGCGGTGGCCCACTCGGGGTCGATGAGCCCGGTCGAGGCGAGTTCGTCGAGCGCCATCGCCATGTCAGGCACCGGCCATGTCGCGGTTCGGTCGTGGCGCCGGGGTCGAATGGGCGGTCACGCCGCCCCGACCCGGGCCTCGACGGGCGGCAGAGCCGACCACGGGAAGACGATCCAGCCGTCGGTGCGGCGGTAGTCGAAATCGGGTGCGAGCACGGTGTGCGACTTCGTGTAGAGCGTCGCGGTGCGCACATCGGCGCCTTCGTCGCTGAGCAGGCCGAGCACCTTGGCGAGCGTACGGCCCGAGTCGGAGACGTCATCGACGAGCAGCACCCGCTTGCCGCCGAGGGCGGGCGCATCGAGCATCGGCGGGTGCAGCACCGGCTCGGGCAGGCGCTCGTCGATACCGGTGTAGAACTCGACGTTGATCGAGCCGCACGCCTTCGTGCCGAGCGCGTACGAGATCGCCCCCGCGAGCAGCAGTCCGCCCCGTGCGATCGCGATCACGACGTCGGGTTGGAAGCCCGAGCGCAGCACGTCGCCGGCGAGCGATCGCGCTGCGTCGCCGAACTCGTCCCAGGTGAGGATCTCACGTTGCACAGCGTCGATTCCGTGCGCGGCGTCATTGGCATCGAAGGTCATGCCTTCAGCGTATCCGCCGCGCAGCCGTGCCGAAGGGCGAGCGGATGCCGCGGCATCCGCTCGCCTCAGGCCTCGCCTTCGGCCGGGGGCTCGTCATCGTGGTGGTGCGCCTCGCGAGCCTGCCCGACACGCTCGTTGATGAGCGAGATGATCGTCGCCGATGCGGTGCCGACGATCGCGACGCCGCCCGCCATGAGGAACACGGCGTAGAACCGGCCTTCGGTGGTGATCGGGTACATGTCGCCGTAGCCGACCGTGGCGACGGTGACGACGGCCCACCAGATCGCATCGCCGAACGTCGTGATCGTCGCGCCGGGCGCGTTCCGCTCGGCCTGCAAGGTCGCGAGGGCGATGAAGTACACGAACACGACGGCGTAGCTGGCGGCGTAGATGATGATGTTGGTACGCACCGCGGCTCCGCTGCGACGCTGCAGGTACGGCACCTGGCGCAGGAGGGTGAGCACGCGGAACGCCCGGAACACGGGGACGATGGCTGAAAGGACATCGATCGGGTGAGTCCGCAGGAATGCCCAGCGCCCGCCGCGCGGTGTCAACACGACGCGCACGACGATGTCACCGACGAATACGATCCACGTGACGAGGAGCATCCAGAACAGCAGCGCATCGGGGCCCCGAGGGATCCAGGGCGTCAGCACGTAGACCGAGTACGCGACGATGAAGAGCACGCCGAGCACGACGAGCAGCACCGTGGTGCGACGCTCCCACGCGAGTCGGCGCGGGGCGGGCGGCTCCGGCTTGGGCGTCATGACGATTCTCCGCGCACGACCAGTGGACCCTTCGTGAGCCGGTACGGCGCCGCCTGCGCAACAGGTTTCACGATGATGAGGTCGAGGTCGACGTGTCGCGGTTTCATCACGGCGTCGGCGATGACCGCGGCGATGTCGTCGGCGACGAGTGGTTCGGGAACGTCGTCGTAGACGGCATCGGCCCTCGCGCGATCGCCGCCGAAGCGCACGAGCGCGAACTCGTCGGTCCTCACCATGCCGGGAGCGACCTCGATGACCCGCAGCGGCTCGCCGTTCAGTTCGAGCCGCAGCACCTCGGTGAGCGCGTGCGCGGCGAACTTCGCGGCGTTGTACCCGCCGCCGCCGACGTAGGCGGTGTGTCCGGCGATCGAGGTGACGTTGACGATGTCGGCGACGCCGCGCTCGATGGCGCCCTTCCGCAGCAGCGGAAGCAGTGCGCTCGTCACCCGTTTCAGGGCGAGCACGTTGACCTCGAACATCCAGGCCCAGTCGTCGATCTCGGAGGCCTCAACGGAGTCGAGCCCCTTGGCGCCGCCCGCGTTGTTGACGAGGGCGTGCACCGGGCCGGTCGCGGCGAGGCGGTCGCGGAGGCGGTCGACGTCCGCTTGCTTCGTGAGGTCGGCCACGACGACGGATGCCCCGGTCTCGGCTTCGAGCGCCCGCAGCCGGTCTTCCCGGCGGGCGACACCGACGACGCCCCACCCGGCGGCGCGGAACGCGCGCACCGTCGCCTCCCCGATGCCCGAACTCGCTCCCGTGACGACGACCCGCAGTTCACTCATGCGCCCATTCTGCCGTGCCCGCTCGCGTTCCTTCAGCTGTGCCCGCCCGCGTTCCTTGAGCCCGTCGAAGGGACACCCCGCCCTACCTCGCTTCGACAAGCCCGGCGAGCTGATCGACAATGGACTGATGCACACGAGGCCGCAGGCGACCCCGCACCGACGCAAGCGTGTCCCGCTCTGGGACAACGCCCGGTGGATCGCGATCACCCTCGTGGTCATCGGCCACGGCATCCTGCCGCTCATCGGCGAGTCCGACAGCGCCTACAGCGTGTACCTGTTCATCTACTCGTTCCATGTGGCCGTCTTCGTGACGGTGAGCGGATACTTCGCGAAGTCGGGCCCGCCGAACGCACGGGCACTGCGCCACATCCTCACCGACATCGTCTTCCCGTTCTTCATCTTCGAGACGATCTGGACGGTGATCCGCTGGACTCTCGGCGGCGAGTTCTCGCTCGACTACACGACGGCGTCGTGGACGCTCTGGTTCCTGATCGCCCTCGCGGTCTGGCGCATCGTGCTGCCCTACCTCGTACTCCTGCGCTACCCGCTGCTGATCGCGATCGCGATCTCGATCGGCGCCGGGTACACCGAGACGATCGATGCCACGCTCGCCCTGTCGCGCACCCTCGGCATGCTCCCGTTCTTCGTCTTCGGCTGGAAGCTGCGCCAGTGGCAGCTGACCGGGCGCTGGCTGGAGCTCCGTTCGGCGGTGGCGTGGCGCTGGCGTGCCGGTGCGATCCTGCTCTTCGGCGCGACGCTCGCCGTGATGCCCGTAGCGATCGAGACGTGGCGAGACCTGAAGCTGCGCCGCTTCATGCTCTACGACGAGTCGTACCAGGCGATCGGGTACGACGAACCGTGGTCCGGCGCCATCCGGCTCGGGTTGCTGCTCTTCGCGATGGCGCTCGCCGTCGCGTTCCTCGTGCTGATGCCGCGTGGCACGCACTGGTTCACGCCGTTCGGCACGGCCACCATGTACATCTACTTGCTGCACACCTTCGTGCTGTTCCCGTTCCGCGAGAGCGGCATGCTCGCCGGCGACCAGCCGTTCTGGGTGCTGCCGGCGATGATGGTCTTCTGCGTCGGCATCTCGATCGTGCTGTCGCTGAAACCCGTGCGCCGGATCTTCCGGCCGCTCGTCGAACCGCGCGCCCGCTGGTTGTTCCGGCCCGAGCCGTCGACCGCGACGGGCACGATCGTGCTGCCGCCCGACCCCGACCACAAGTAGGCGTATACCACGCGTGACGCCGTGTTGCGCCATCCGTTGCCCGGCGAGCCGTGCCCGCCTAACGTGGGCTCGAAGCCGCGGCGGACCCGCGCGAGACGACTGAGGAGACTTCCATGAGCGACACCGCCGACTGGCGTTTCGAGACCAAGCAGGTGCACTCGGGCGCGGCACCCGACCCCGTGACCAACGCGCGTGCAACGCCGATCTACCAAACCACCTCATACGTGTTCAACAGTGCCGAGCACGCGCAGAACCTGTTCGCCCTGGCGGAGTTCGGCAACATCTACACCCGCATCCAGAACCCCACGCAGGCCGTGGTCGAAGAGCGCCTCGCCGCGCTCGAGGGCGGCACCGGCGCGCTCCTCGTGGCGTCGGGCCAGTCGGCGTCGACGTTCGCCGTGCTGAACATCGCCCAGGCGGGCGACCACATCGTCTCGTCGTCGTCGATCTACGGCGGCACCTACAACCTCTTCAAGTACACGCTCGCCAAGCTCGGCATCGAGACGACGTTCGTCGAGAACCAAGACGACCCCGATGAGTGGCGCCGGGCCGTACGACCGAACACGAAGCTCTTCTTCGCCGAGACGATCGGCAACCCGAAGATCAACATCCTCGACATCCGCCAGGTCTCAGACGTCGCGCACGAAGCGGGCGTGCCGCTCGTCGTCGACAACACGATCGCGACGCCGTACCTGATCCGGCCGTTCGAGCACGGCGCCGACATCATCGTGCACTCGGCCACCAAGTTCCTCGGCGGCCACGGCACGGTCATCGGTGGCGTCATCGTCGACGGCGGCACGTTCGAGTGGTCGAAGAACGTCGAGAAGTTCCCGGGACTGACCGAGCCCGACCCGTCGTACCACGGTGCGAGCTACACCGCGGCGGTCGGCGACGGCCTGGCCTACATCATCAAGGCGCGCGTGCAGCTGCTGCGCGACCTCGGTGCCGCGATCGCGCCGGCGAGCGCGTGGCAGCTCATCCAGGGCATCGAAACGCTGTCGCTGCGCATCGAGCGCCACGTGCAGAACGCGCAGGAAGTCGCCGAGTGGCTCGACAACCACGCCGACGTCGCGAGCGTGAACTACTCGGGGTTGCCGTCGAGCCCCTGGTACGCGGCGGCCAATACCTACGCTCCGAAGGGTGTCGGCGCCGTGCTCTCGTTCGAGCTCAAGGGCGGCGTGGATGCCGGCCGGGCGCTCGTCGACAACCTTTCGCTGTTCAGCCACCTCGCCAACATCGGCGATGTGCGCTCGCTCGTCATCCACCCCGCGTCGACGACGCACTCGCAGCTCACGCCCGAGCAGCAGCTCACGAGCGGCGTGACGCCGGGCCTCGTGCGCCTGTCGGTCGGCATCGAGAACATCGACGACCTGAAGGCCGACCTCGAGGCGGGCTTCGAGGCCGCGCGTGCCGCCACCGAGGCCTCCCGCGTCTGAGTACCGCGACACGAACGACGGATGCCGCGAGCTCACGGGCTCGCGGCATCCGTCGTCTTGGCACGCTCCGATCACCGAGAGGTCGCAGATGGCGACCACGGCGTCGTCTCCGTCACCATCTGCGACCTCTCGACGAAATTCGACCTTCGACCTTCGACCTTCGACCTTCGAGACCGGCGTAACAAAGCACGCCGGGCCGCCCGCCTCGGCAAGAATCGAAGCATGGACTGGCAGACGAGGGCTGACGCGGTGCCCGCGAGCATCGTCACCGAGGCGCGGGCGGCGTCGCTCGCCGGCCGGGCGCCCACGACCGGCGCTTGGCGTGAGGGCGACCCCGTCGGCGACCGACGGTTCGTGAACATCGGCGATGTCGCACTCGACTCCGGCCGCACGCTGCCGGCCGCCCGAATCGCCTACGAGCAGTGGGGCACCCTCTCCCCCGCACACGACAACGCGATCCTCGTGCTGCACGCGCTGACGGGCGACAGTCACGTGATCGGCTCGGCCGGGCCGGCGCACCCCAGCGCGGGCTGGTGGCCAGGAGTCGTCGGTCCAGGGCTCGCGATCGATACCGACCGTTGGTTCGTGGTCGCCCCGAACGTGCTCGGCGGATGCCAGGGCTCGACGGGCCCGGCGTCGCTCGCGCCCGATCGGGCCGAGTGGGGCACCCGGTTCCCGTTCCTCACGATCCGCGACCAGGTGCGGGCGCAGATCGCGTTCGCGCGCGAACTGGGCATCGAGCGCTTCGCGGCCGTCGTCGGCGGCTCCATGGGCGGGATGCATGTGCTCGAGTGGGCGATCATGGCACCCGACTCGGTCGAGCGAATCGCCGTGCTCGCCGCGCCGGCTGCGACATCCGCCGATCAGATCGCGTTGAACTCGGTGCAGATCGAAGCGATCCGCACCGACCCGGCGTTCCGCGGCGGCGAGTTCTACGACGCCCCCGACGGCGACGGCCCGACGCGAGGGCTCGCGCTCGCCCGTCGCATGGCGATGCTCAACTACCGCACCGCAGCCGAACTCAACCAGCGGTTCGAGCGCAGCTGGCAGTCCGACATCGACCCATTGAGTGGTGAGGGTCGCTTCGCCGTCGAGTCCTACCTCGACTTCCACGGCAACAAGTTCACCCGCCGCTTCGACGCGAACAGCTACATCGTGCTCACGCAATCGATGAACTCGCACGATATCGGCCGAGGCCGCGGCGGGTCCGCCGCCGCACTCGCACAGGTCGAGGCGCGCAGCCTCGTGCTCGGCATCGACAGCGACCGCTATTTCCCGCTGGCCGGGCAATTGGAGGTCGCGGCCGGACTGCGACACAGCATCCATGGGGATGCCCCGGTGCTCGTCTCGTCCGAGTACGGACACGACGCCTTCCTCATCGAAGACGAGGCGATCGGGGGTGCGCTCAGCGCACTGCTCTCCTCATAAGCTCGCCATCCTTCACGGCGCCACTCACGCCTCACGGCTCGACTCCGCTACTCTTCGAGAGTGACGGTGCCCGTTTCAACGGCCGCCGGCCATGCCGAGGGGGTGGCAATGAAGCGCATCCACAAAGAACGCGACCGGCTGCTGCGGCGGCTCGCGCAGGTCTCCGGGCTGAGCGGAGCGATCGGCGCGCTCGCCTGCCTCCTCGTTCCCGGAGCGACTTCGGGCAACGAGTTGACGGTGGCAGCGCTCCTGAGCCTCGGCTCGGCCGTCTTCATCGCCCTGCACGCCGTGCGCGGCGCACTCGCCCCCGCTTTGGCCGCTGCGGCGTGCTCGATCGCCCTGATCACCCTGCTCGGCGTCGCCCCCGTGCTCGATCCCATGTCCGTCGCCGCGATGGCCATCACGGCCAGCATCACCGCCGCCTCGTTGGCCATTCCGCTCATCGTGCGGCCAAATGGACCGTACCTCGTGCTCGGTCTCGCCGCGGCAACCCTGATCGCCGTCGGCGTCGTCGCGATCACGGGGCACCAAGTGGCGACCGTGGCGATCGGCACGTTCATGGGCTGGGCCGCGAATGCCTCGATCGGCATCTGGCTCGACCGTGCCATCGCGTCCGCGTCCGAACGCATCAACGAGGTCGGCCGCGCGCACGAAGCCGAGCGGCTGGCGAGCGAACTCGAATCGCGGCAGCGTCAAGATGCACGAGTGCTCCACGACACCGTGCTCGCGACGCTCAGCCTGCTGGCCCACTCGGGCGTCGGCGTCGGCGCAAGTGCGTTGCGCCAGCAATCCGGCGACGACGCCAGGCTGCTGAAGCAGTTGCGGCTGGGCGCACGCATCGACGCCGGGTCGAACGCGATCTTCTCGCCCGAATCCGACGACGACACGCTCGGCATGACGTTCGAGTCCGTGCGCCAGCGCTTCGCCCGCATGGGCCTCGACGTGAACTGGCACGGAGCCGGCCGGCTCGTCCTCCCGCGCGATACGCTCGACGCGCTGCTCGGGGCCCTCGGCGAGTGCCTCGAGAACGTGCGTCGTCACTCCGGCGTCACCGAAGCCGATGTCACGGTGAGCGACGACGATCGCACGGTGCGTGCGATGGTGACCGACGCCGGCACCGGTTTCGAACCAGATGCCATCGACGGTGCACGGCTCGGCTACGCCGAATCGGTCGTCGGCCGGCTGGGCACCGTCGGCGGTCGCGCCCGCATCTTCTCCTCACCCGGGTCGGGCACGACGGTCATGCTCGAGGTGCCGAAGCCATGAGCGAGCCGCAGATCGGTGCATCCACCTCCACCCGACCGTTCCGGCGACCGACCCGCTCCGCGCGGGCCGCGGGCGATGTGCGCGAGAGCCATGGCGGCCGTCGGCTGGCCACCGGCATCACGATCGCCTCCGCATTCGTCATCGGCGGGCACCTCACGCACGCGGTGACCTTGGCGCCCCTCTTCCCGCCCGGCCCAGGACCGTGGCAGGCATGGCTCGCGGTGGGCATCGTCGTCGGCATCGGCGTGCTGTCACGGGTGGTGTCGCGCAATGCTCCGCTTCCCGACTGGCTCTACGTCACCCTCCTCATCGCGCTCATCGCTCCTGTGTGGCTCGACCTGAGCGCCACCCAAGGTCTGCTGCACCTCGGCGTGACCCCGACGGCGGCGGCAGCGGCAGGTGCCGTGCTCATGCCGGTGGCGGCCATCAAGGGTACGAAGGTCCCGGTGCTCGTCGCCGGCGCGATCGGCGTCGTTCTGGCCGCGGCGGCGCTGCTGCAGCTCGAGTCGGCCGGCGCCTTTACCGTCACGGCACTCGTCGTCGCGGCATCCGCAGTTCTGCCGGTCGTCATCGCGGCGTTGGCGATCAACGGTTTCCGCCGGCTCGTACGCCGCGAACTCGATCTCTCACTCGTGCAGAGCACCGTCGCCACCCCGCGGACCGCGGTGGGCATGCGCGCCTCGGAAGAGCTCGCCCAACTCGACTTCGACGCCGAGACGCTGCTCGACGACGTCAGCTCGGGGCGCATCGCCATTCCGCTGCCGTCCGAGTCCGCTGAACGCGCGGGCGACCTCGCGGCGCGACTGCGGGTGCGGCTCATCGAAGGTCGTAACGACACCTGGCTGCGGCACGCCGTCACCGAGTCCGCGTACCTCAGCAACCGGGTCACGCTCGATGATCCCGACGGGCTGGCCGGCCTGCTCACGCAAGACCAACGAGACGGACTGCTCCTCGCACTGTGGTTGCTCGTCGGCGAGCAGCCGAAGGGTGCCGGCGACGTCGCTGCCCACGTCTCGTGCCGCGAGCCGGTCGAGACTCCGGGCCTCGCTGCAGACCCCGACGCGCCTGATCTGCGCCTCTCGATCGAGGTCGCCGGTGTCAACCGGCGACGCGTCGATCCCGCAACTTGGGACGCACTCGGTAGTGTCGGTACACACGATGTCGTTGCGGCACCCGAGACCTTCCGCATCGACGTCGACTGCCGGGTCGACCCGATCGTGCCAGCAGGAGTTCCGGTCGCCCGTGGGGCGACCCGTTCGAGGGGAAGCTGAATGGTCGACACCGCACCACCGATCCGCCTGGCGATCGTCGACGATCACCGCATGCTCCTCGGAGCGCTCTCCGAATGGTTGCGCGGCGCGGCATCCGATATCGAGCTCGTCGCCGCGGTCCCGTCGTGGTCCGAGCTGCTCGCCCATCCCGACTTCCCCGTCGACGTCGTGCTGCTCGATCTCGATCTTCGCGACAACATTCCGATCTCGCTGAAGCTCTCGATGCTGAAGTCCGCCGGGGTGCAGACGATGCTCATGAGCACGTACTCCGAGCCTGCCGTCGTGCGCGAGGCGCTCAGCTCGGGAGCACTCGGCTACCTCGTCAAGTCCGAACCGGTCGAGACGATCATCGAGGCGATCCGAGCTGCACGCATCGGCGAGTCGTACCTCACCCCTGAACTCGAACTCGCCCTCACCGAAGCGGGCACCGCACCGAAGCTCTCAGCGCAAGAACGCCGGGTGATGGCGCTCTACGGCGCCGGCCAGCCCGTGAAGGCCGTGGCCTTCCAGCTCGGCATCTCCGAAGAGACCGCGAAGAGCTATCTCAAGCGCATCCGCGAGAAGTACCGGGCGACGGGTTACGACGTCGGAACGAAGGTGGCGCTGCGCAAGCGCGCGATCCTCGACGGCATCCTGCTGCAGTCCGACTGACATCGGCAGCCTCTCGATCGGTCGGATGCCGCGGCATCCGATGCCCGTCGACGCACTCTAGAGTTCGACAGCCTCGATCGAACCGGTCGCGTACGGAAGGAACACGCCTCGTCGTCCGCGGGCGCGGTCGAGCGCGAAGGACACCGCTGCGAGCAGGGCGCCGGCGATCGTGAGCACGAGACCGATCCAGATCGGGGCGACGTAGCCCAGCCCGCCGGCGATCGCGACGCCGCCGAGCATGGCGCCGAGACTGTTGCCGATGTTCAGCGCCGAATGGTTCAGGGCGGCGGCGATCGATTGGCTGTCGCGGGCGACATCCATGAGCCTCGCCTGGATGATCGGTGACAGCCCAGCGGATGCACCGCCGACGAGCAGCACACCGGCGAACAGGCCGATCGGGCTGCTGGCGGTGAACCCGAGCAGTACGAGCGCGCCCGCGAGGATGGCGAAGAACAGGTACATCGAGCGGCGCACGCTCCAGTCGGCGAGGCGACCGCCTGCGATGTTGCCGATCGTCATTCCCACACCGAAGGCGATGAGCACGACGGGCACGAGCTGCTCCGGAAGCCCGGCGACGTCGGTGGCGAGCGGCGCGACGTAGCTGTAGACGGCGAAGAGTCCGCCGAAGCCGACGGCGCCGATGCCGAGGGCGAACCACACTTGGGCTCGCGTGAACGCACGGAGTTCACGCTTCATCGTCGCGTGCGGGTCGCCGGCCTGCCATGGCATCGCGACGAGCACCGCGACGAAGGTGAGGGCGAAGATCGCCGCGACCGTGAGGTATGCGATGCGCCACCCTGCTGCCTGCCCGAGCCAGGTGATCGCCGGCACCCCGATCACGTTGGCGATCGTGAGTCCCGACAGCACGAACGCGACGCCCCTCGCGCGTTTGCCCGGACCCATGAGGCTCGCGGCGACGAGGGAGGCGATGCCGAAGTACGCGCCGTGCGGCAGGGCGGCGACGAAGCGTGCGACGAGCACGAGCTCGAACGTCGGCAGCACTGCTGAGGCGACCGTGCCGAGGGTGAAGGCGGTGAGCAGGGCGAGCAGCAGTCGCTTGCGCGGCCAGCGCGCTGCAGCGGCGGCGATCGTGGGCGCACCGACGACGACGCCGAGGGCGTACGCGGAGATCATCCAGCCTGCATTCGCGTTCGCGTTCGCAGGCGAGTGCGCGTAGAGCTCGGGCAACAGGTCGTGCGCGATGCTCGGCAGCAGGCCCATGGCGACGAACTCGGTCGAGCCGATGCCGAAGCCGCCGAGGGCGAGGGCGAGCAGCGCAAAACGAATACGGGCCGGCGACAACGTCGTCGGCCCGTCGGATGAGAGGGTCACCCGGCGATTCTCGCACGAATCGAATCGATTCGACAGTCGGCGCCCAGCGCGTTCGCGTTATGCGATGCCCTCGCCCGATTCGTCGATCGCGGTTTCGAGCCGCTCGATCTTCGCGTCGAGTTCGCCCGTGTAGCCCGGGCGGATATCCGCCTTCAGCACGAGCGACACCCTCGACCCGTACTCGCCGACGGCCTCCGTCGCACGGCGGACGACGTCGAAGACCTCGTCCCATTCGCCTTCGAGCTCGGTGAACATCGAGGTGGTCCGGTTCGGAAGCCCCGAATCGCGAACGATCTTCACCGCCGCCGCAACGGCGTCGTGAACGGATCCGTCGGCACGACCCGTGCCACTCGGCGCCACTGAGAATGCAACCAGCATGTTCGTCTCCTTCAGATGCAGATGATCACTCGTCGAGACTCATTCTCCCGGTCACGCCCGCGTCGACCGCGCCGGGCACCGAGCGAGGGGCACCGACCCGCCAGAGGGCACGGATGCCCCACACGAGCAGCACCACGAGCAGCACCGACTTGGCCGTCAGCAGAAACACGAACGCCGGGTTCGCGACCAGGAGCCACCCGTACCAGTAGGGGTAGATGATGTGCGTGAACAGCGCGATCGCCGCGGCGAGCAATGCGGGCACGGCGAAGCGCGCCGGCCGGTACACCAGCCCCAGGATGACGGGCGCTGCGAGCCACGTCACGAACTGGGGCGACCCGACCTTGTTCGCAAGCATGAGCACGACCACGAAACTCAGCGCGAGCGGCGGCAGCAGTCGTCCGAAGGCGGCGCCGCGACGAACGGCCCGAACGCCGATGAGCACGACGGCGAGCACCCCGATCGCCATGATCGGGGTGGTGAGGGCCGCCGCGACATCCGCCCCCGGCCCATGGATCTGGAAGGTGAGGATCTCGCGGTCGTACTCGATCGTCACCGCCTTCGACCCCGCGACGATCTGCCAGAGCCAGCCGACCGCGAGCGGCGCCTCGATCTGGAGCCCGCGTCCGGCTTGCTCGGCGATGAAACCGACGGCGTTCGAGCCCGCACCGGCGAGGAGACTGACCCCGAGGATGCCGACGCTCAGCGCGAACGCCGACGCGCCGACCTCGAGCCGCCTTCGGGCGGCGATCACGAGCGCGGCGACGAGTGCAGCCGGCCACACTTTCACCCAGGCGCCGATCGTGAGCAGCACTGCCGCCACGCGCGGACGCCCCGCGGCCCAGATGAGGCCCATGATCGCCAGCGGCACCGTGATCGCGTCGACGCGACCGAACGCGATGGGACCGAGCAGCGCGAGGAATCCGAGCCACCACCACGCCGCGAGCCGGCGGGGGCGCGAGAGTCGGGCGCGGCCGATGAGCACCCCGAACGCGATCGCGTCGAGCACGGTGACGATCGCGAGCCAGGTCTGCGCGTAGAACGCCGAGCCGAGAGCGAGCGCGGCCGCCATCGGCACGAAGGCGAGAATCGGATACACCCATGGCGTGTCGATGCCCATGCGCACCCAGCCGTGCGCGGCATTCTCCGCCCAAACCCGATAGACCGCGGTCACGTCGCCGAGGGGGTAGCCGGAGGCCGTCAGGTTGAGCCAGATGAGCACGAGGTGCACGAGAGCGAAACCGGCCCAGAGCGCCGCGCGCGTACCGAGGAAGCGGCGAAGCGGGCGGGCGGATGTCGCGCGCTCGGCCCCATCCGTCATGGCAAAAGCCTAGCGGCGTCACATTCCGCCACGCGATCGACGGATGACGGTGGGATCCGCGATGCTGGGGAGTACACCCGTACGGAGGCCCCATGACTCGACGCTCTCTCGCCGCGCTCTTCATCGCGGCATCCGCGACGCTCGCGCTCGCGGCATGCTCCAGCGGTGCGGGTGACGGCGGAACGACCGGCGGCGACTACGTCACCGACGGCAAGCTCACGATCGGCACGGGCGAGCCCGCGTACTTCCCGTGGGTCATCGACGACGCCCCCGAGTCCGGCGAGGGCTTCGAGGCGGCCGTCGCCTACGCCGTCGCCGACGAGCTCGGGTTCGACGCCGACGACGTGGTCTGGGTGCGCTCGACGTTCGAGCAGGCCATCGCACCCGGCCCGAAAGAATTCGACGTCAACCTGCAGCAGTTCTCGATCACCGAAGAGCGCGCGCAGAACGTCGACTTCTCCTCGCCGTACTACGAGACCACGCAGGTCGTCATCACCGTCGACTCCTCGCCCGCGGCTTCGGCCTCGTCGATCGCCGACCTGAAAGGCCTCCTCATCGGCGCGCAGACGGGCACGACGAGCTTCGACGCCGTCGAGCAGGTCATCGCGCCCACCGCGGGCGCGCAGGTCTTCAACACCAACGACGACGCGAAACTCGCGCTGCAGAACGGCACGGTCGACGCGATCGTCGTCGACCTGCCGACCGCGTTCTACCTCACGGGTGTCGAGCTCGACGGCGGCACGATCATCGGGCAGGTGCCGACGACCGCCGGCGACGGCGACGAGTTCGGGCTCGTGCTCGCGAAGGGCTCACCGCTGACTGCCGACGTCACGGCGGCCGTCGACGCGCTCCGCGAAGACGGCACGCTCGACGAGCTCGCCGCGGAGTGGCTGGGCGGCGAGAGCACCGCGCCCGTGCTCGAGTGACGGTGGCGTTCGCGGCCGCGACGGCGTTCACGGCATCGGATGCCGCGGCATCCCTCGACCGCCGCTAGCGTGGGTTCGTGACCGACACGACCGACGCCCGCGGCACATCGCCGGCGTGGCAGCCGAGCGCCATCGAACTCGAGCGTCGCGCGTTCCGCAAGCGGCAGACGGGTCTCTCGGTGCTCGCGAGCGTGCTGTCGACCCTTGTGTTCGCGGCCCTGCTCGCGTGGGCCCTCATCGGCTCGCCGGGGTGGGCGCAGGTCCAGCAGACGTTCTTCGACCCCGCGGTCGCGATCGCCTCGCTCCCCCGCATCCTCGCGGGCCTCTGGCTGAACATCCAGGTGCTCGTCGCCGCGAGCGTCGGCGTCGTGATCGTCGCCCTGCTCCTGGCGACGCTCCGCACGCTTCGCGGCCCGGTGTTCTTCCCGCTCCGCGCCCTCGCGGCCGGCTACACCGACATCTTCCGCGGCGTGCCGCTCATCATCGTGCTCTACCTCGTCGGGTTCGGGGTGCCCGGACTCGATTTCTTCCCCCGCATGCCGGTCGCCTTCTGGGGCACGATCGCGCTCATCCTCACGTACTCCGCGTACGTCTCCGAGGTGTTCCGGGCCGGCATCGAGGCGGTGCATCCCTCGCAGCGGCTCGCTGCCCGCTCACTCGGGCTCAGCCATGGGCAGACCATGCGTCGTGTCGTGCTGCCGCAGGCGTTCCGCAAGGTGACGCCCGCGCTCATGAACGACTTCGTCGCCATGCAGAAAGACGTGGGACTCATCTCGGTGCTCGGAGCGATCGACGCCGTGCGGGCCGCACAGATCGAGACCGCGCACTTCTTCAACTTCACCCCCTACGTCGTCGCCGGCCTGCTCTTCGTGGCACTCGCGTGGCCGATGATCCGGCTCACCGATTGGCTGTCGGCTCGCATGCGCGCACGCGAGCAGGTCGGGAGCATCGTATGAGCGCGGGCGTTCAGCGGGGCGATGGCGGGCCCGTATTGAGCCTGCGCGGCATCCGTCGCGCTTTCGGCGATCATCTCGTGCTCGACGGCATCGATCTCGAGGTCGCGGCGCACGAGGTCGTCGCACTCGTGGGTGCCAGCGGATCGGGCAAGTCGACGCTCCTGCGCACCGTCAACCTGCTCGAACCGATCGACGACGGCGTGATCCTCCTCGCCGGCGAAGACGTCAGCGACCCCCGTGTCGATGCCGACCGGGTGCGCGCCCGCATCGGCGTGGTGTTCCAGCACTACAACCTCTTCCCGCACCTCAGCGTGCTCGACAACGTCACGATGGCCTCACGCCTCGTGCATCGCACGCCGCGAGCCGAGGCCGAGCAGCGCGGAATCGAGCTGCTCGCCTCGATCGGGCTGGCCGACTTCGCGCGCACCTTCCCCGATCGTCTGTCGGGCGGGCAGCAGCAGCGCGCCGCGATCGTGCGTGCGATCGCGACGGAGCCCGAGCTGCTCCTCCTCGACGAGGTGACGAGCGCCCTCGATCCCGAGCTCGTCGGCGAGGTGCTCGCACTCGTTCGCACGCTGGCAGACGGCGGCACGACGATCGTGATGGCGACGCACGAGATGGCGTTCGCGCGAGACGTGGCCGATCGGGTCGTGTTCCTCGACGCCGGGCGCATCATCGAGGACGCACCGGCGACGAAGTTCTTCGAGTCGCCGCGCGAGGAGCGCACCCGCGAGTTCCTCACCCGCTTCCGCGGCGCCTGAGCGTCAGCGCGAGAGCAGCGTGCCGACCACGCCGGGCACCGCGTGCGCGACGTCGAGGGCGGTGACGGGGCCGCCGGCGACCTCGGCACTCGCGCGTCGCGCTGCTTCGCCGTGAACCCACGACGCCGTCGCGGCGAGCGCGGTGAGCGCCTCGGCGTCGTCGGCGAGACGCTCGTGATGCGTGGCGACGAGGGCGCCGAGGATGCCCCCGAGCACATCGCCCGTGCCCGCCGACGCCAGCCAGTGGGTGGGGGCGGTGACGGTGTACCGGTCGCCGTCGGGATCGCAGATGTGAGTGACCGCGCCCTTCAGCAATACGGCCACGCCGAGCTCGCGCGCTGCGCGCACCGCCCACTCCGCAGGCGCCTCGCGCACCTCGGCGACGCTCGTCTCGATCTCTCGCGCGGCGAGCAGCGCGGCGAGTTCGCGTGCGTGGGGCGTGATCACCGTCGGGGCCGAATGCGTGCCGACGAGGTCGAGAGCGCCGGCATCGAGCACGACCGGCAGTCGTGAGGCGAGGGCGCCCTGCAGGTCGCCCAGCAGCATGAACGATCGGCGCCCCGCGTCGATGCCCGAACCGATGAGCCACGCCTGCACTCGTCCGGGCGTCGTCACGGTCTCGGGCCTGCGCGCGAGCACGGCCGTGCGCACGGCGCGGGGCCCGGTGTAGCGCACCATGCCGACGCCCGCCCGGTGAGCGGCCTCGACGGCGAGCACGGCCGCTCCTGGGTACTCCGGTGATCCGGCGACGACGCCGAGCACGCCGCGCGAGTACTTGTCGTCGGCGGCGCGGGGTGCGGCGATCCACTCGGCCGCATCGTCGAGGGTCCATTCCTGCCACGGCCTGTCCATGCTCCAACGATAGGTTGAGTGGGATGCCTCCGACAGTCCCCGCACCGATCAGCCTCGCTCCCCGTGTCGTCGTCTTCGACTACGGGGAGGTCATCTCGCGCGAGCCGAGCGACGCCGACCGTGCCGCGCTCATCGACCGGGCCGGCGTGCGCGCCGACCCCGAGCCGTTCTGGACCGCATATTGGGCCCACCGAGCGGGCCTCGATCGCGGCACCACGTCGATCGCCGAGTACTGGCAGGCGGTGGCCGCCGAGCTCGGCGTCGAGTGGAACGCGATCGACGTGCACGAGCTCTGGGCGATCGACCACCGCGGCTGGCTCTCGCTCGACCCTGGCACCCTCGGCGTGCTGCACGCTCTCGCCGCGGGCGGCACTCGCCTCGCACTGCTCTCCAACGCCGGTGCCGACTTCTCTGGATGGCTCCGCCACGGCTCCTTCGCCGAGCTCTTCGAACAGGTCTTCGTCAGTGGCGAGCTGAAGATCGCCAAGCCCGACGCGGCGATCTACGAGCACGTGATCGACGAACTCGGCATCGCGGCATCCGACTTCGTCTTCATCGACAACAAGGCCGAGAACGTCGAGGGCGCCAAAGCCATCGGCGGCGACGGGCATGTGTTCACGGATGCCGCGACGCTCGAGTCCTGGCTGCGAACTCTCGCCTAGCGAGAAGCGCGGCACGAGCCGCGCCCGACGCCTCACCCGCGTCGGGTCGCGTCCTGCACCTCGCCGACGAGCTCCTCGATGATGTCCTCGAGGAAGATGACGCCCGTCGTGGTGCCGTCTTCGTCGAACGCCCGCGCCACGTGGGTGCCGAGTCGGCGCATCGTCGCGAGTGCGTCTTCGAGGTCGGTGCCGGCGAAGATCGAGACGAGTCGGCGCACCCGCTTCGCCGGGATCGGGTCGTCGAACTCGCCGTCGTCGAGATCGATGACGTCTTTCAGGTGCACGTATCCGTCGGGCTGGCCCGCCTGGTCGAGGATCGGATAACGCGAGAACCCATGCCTGGCCACGGCCCGTTCAACGTCGGCCGGCGTGGCCGCGGGTGGCAGGCTCACGAGACCGCTGAGCGGCACCGCGACATCCTGCACTCGCTTCGTCGTGAATTCGAAGGCGGCGGTGAGGGTGCCGCTCGCGTCGTCGAGCACGCCCTCGCGACGTGACTGGTCGACGATCGTCTGCACCTCCTCGAGTGTGAACGTGGAGTTCGCCTCGTTCTTCGGCTCGACGCCGAAGAGCCGCAGCACGCCGTTGGCTGTGGCGTTCAGTGCCACGATGATCGGTCGGAAGATGCGGGCGAGGAAGACGAGCGGCGGCGCGAGCAGCAGCACGGCGCGGTCGGGGATCGAGAACGAGAGGTTCTTCGGCACCATCTCGCCGAAGACGACGTGCAGGTAGGAGACGAGCACGAGGGTCACGATGAATGCGATCGTCGAGATGACCTCGACCGACCAGCCGGTGAGGTGCAACGGTACCTCGAGCAGGTGATGGATCGCGGGTTCGGAGACGTTCAAGATCAGCAGCGAGCAGATCGTGATGCCGAGCTGGCTCATCGCGAGCATCAGCGTTGCGTGCTCCATCGCCCACAGCGCGGTCTTCGCACTGCGCTTCCCCTGCTCGGCGAGCGGCTCGATCTGCGACCGCCTGGCTGAGATGACTGCGAACTCCGCTCCGACGAAGAAGGCGTTGGCGATGAGCAGCACCACGAGCCATGCGAGTCCGGCCCAGTCGTTCATCGGTCACCACCTTCTGTTCCGTCGGATTCGGACAGCGGGGTCGGCACGAATCGCACGCGGTCGATGCGCCGGCCATCGAGTCGCTGCACGGCGAGGGTGCCATCGTCGATGAGCACTTCGTCGCCGACCGCGGGCAGTCGCCCGAGCTCGGCCATGACGAATCCGGCCACGGTCTCGTAGTCGCCGTTCTCGGGCACGCGGATGCCGGTGCGTTCGAGCAGTTCGTCGGGACGCAGTATTCCGGGGAAGCTGATGACATCGCCGCGGTGCACGATGCCCGCACGCGTGCGATCGTGCTCGTCCGCCACCTCGCCGACGAGTTCCTCGACGAGGTCTTCGAGGGTGGCGACGCCCGCGGTGCCGCCGTACTCGTCGACGACGACGGCCATCTGGTAACCGCGGCCGCGGAGCTCGCCGAGGAGCGCATCGAGTTTCATCGTCTCCGGCACTCTGAGGGCTTCGGACTGCAACGCCGAAGCGGGCACGTCTCGCCGCTTCTCGCGCGGCACCGCCACCGCCTGCTTCACGTGCACGAGACCGACGACGTCATCGAGGTTCTCGTCGTAGACCGGGAACCTGGAGTAGCCCGTCTGACGCGCGAGCTCGAGCACGGCCTCTGCCGGCTGCTGGCGCTGCACGGCGGCGACTGCCGGGCGCGGGGTCATGACGTCGGACGCATCGTGGTCGGCGAAGCGCAGGGTGCGGCCGAGAAGGGTCGCGGTGTCCTGTTCCAGCAGCCCGGCGCTCGCGGAGCGGCGCACGAGCGAGGAGAGCTCTTCGGCTGAACGAGCGCCCGAGAGCTCCTCCTTGGGCTCGATGCCGAAAGCGCGGAGGATTCCATTCGCGCTGCCGTTCAAGAGCGAGACCGCCGGCCGGAACACCCATGAGAACGCGGTCTGGAAGGGCATCACGATGACGGCTGTCTGCCTCGGGAGCGCGAGCGCGAAGTTCTTGGGCACGAGCTCGCCGATCACCATCGACAGGAGCGTCGCGACGACGATCGCCGTCGTCGCCCCGACCGGACGCAGGAGCGCCTCGGGCAGTCCGGCTGCCTCGAGCGGGCCGGCGAGCAGCGAGGAGATCGCGGGTTCCATCGTGTAGCCGGTGAGGAGGGTCGTCAGTGTGATGCCCAGCTGGGCGCTCGAGAGGTGCGTCGACGTGATCTTCAGCGCCGATATCGTGAGGCTGAGCTTCGTCTCACCTCGTGCGCGCCGTGCTTCGAGGTCGGCCCGATCGAGATTGACGAGCGCGAACTCACTGGCAACGAACAAGCCCGTGCCGATCGTGAGGAGGAGTCCGATGCCGAGGAGTATCCACTCAGACATCGCCGCCTCCCCGAGCAGTCACGGGCGAGGGTCTATGGCCGGGCGTATTCGCAGAGGGAGGATCGTCCATTGTCCGCCCAGTATATCGGCGAGTCCCGTGCGAGCACCGAGCCGTAACCCAGGCGTCACCAGCGCAGTGGCTCATCGGCTCACCAACTGACCGGCAGCGCCTTGCCCTCCTCGTACCCTGCGGCGGACTGGATGCCGACGAGCGCCCGGTCGCGGAACTCTTCGATGGTGCGGGCGCCGGCGTACGTGAACGAGCTGCGCACGCCCGAGGTGATCATGTCGAGCAGGTCCTCGATCGACGGCCGCAACGGGTCGAGGTAGATCGCCGACGAGGAGATCCCCTCGGCGAAGAGCTCCTTCCGGGCGAGCTCGTACGGCGACAGCCGATCGAACCGCTCCCGCACGGCCTTCGTCGATGCCATGCCCCAGCTCTCTTTGAAGAGGCGCCCGGACGCATCGCGCCGCAGCGTGCCCGGCGCCTCGATCGTGCCCGCGAACCACGAGCCGATCATGACCGACGCCGCACCAGCCGCCAACGCGAGCGCGACATCGCGCGGATAACGCACGCCGCCGTCGGCCCAGACTTTCGCGCCGAGCTCGCGCGCGGCCTCCGCCGTCTCGAGCACCGCCGAGAACTGGGGCCGTCCGACGGCGGTCATCATCCGGGTCGTGCACATGGCCCCTGGCCCGACGCCGACCTTCAGCACATCCGCGCCCGCATCGACGAGGTCGGCGACCGCGTCGGCGGTCACGATGTTGCCGGCGACGATCGGCACGTCGAGGCCGAGGTTCCGCACGATCGACACAGCGCGGATCATGCCCTCCTGGTGCCCGTGCGCCGTGTCGATGACGAGCATGTCGACGCCCGCCGCGACGAGCGCGGTGGCCTTCGCGGCGACGTCGCCGTTGATGCCGACCGCGGCGGCCACGCGAAGCCGCCCGTCGGCGTCGACGTTGGGCTGGTAGATCGTGCCGCGCAGCGCGCTCCGCCGGCTCAGCGTGCCGACCACCTGTCCGTGCTCGAGCACGGGAGCGAAGTCGAGTCCGGCGTCGACCATCAGATCGAACGCCCGGCGCGGGGTCGACACGTCATCGGCGTCGAGCGAGGCGAGCCCGCCGTGCACGAGGTCGCCGAGACGGGCGTCGGGCAGCGCGGTCGCGAGCCGGTCGGCCGGGATGCATCCGATGTACACGCCACGGGAATCGTGCAGCACGATGCCGTGGCCGGCAACGGGCGGCAACGTGGCGAGGGCATCGGCGGCAGTGGCATCCGGGCTGAGGTCATGCGGCGTGTCGAAGCGGGGCGACTGGTCCTTCACCCAACGGATCGCCTCGTCGAGATCCTGCAGGTGCAGGTCTTGCGGCAGCACGCCGAGGCCGCCACGGCGAGCGAGCGTGGCCGCGAGCCGCGGCCCGGTGATCGAGTTCATGTTCGCCGAGACGATCGGCACGGATGCCCCCGAGCCGTCGTCGGGCGCGAGCGACACGTCGAGGCGGCTCGTCACGCCGGAGCGGCTCGGCACGAGGAACACGTCCGAATAGGTGAGGTCGTGGCTGGGTGTCGTCCGGTAGAACTCCATGCCGCCACGCTACCGCCGCCACACCCCGAGGGCAGGTGCTCTCGGTCATGCGCGGGGGTTTAGGCTTGTGTAGGTGATCCGGCACGGCCCGCGTGCTCGTGGCGCGATCGCCGCTGCAGGTATTCCAGCATCAACGGAGAGAGTGGGCGAGAGGCTGTGTCGAGCCAATTGACCGGGTCAGGATCAGACGAGACGACGTCGGGCGAATACGGAGCCAACGAGTGGCTCGTCGACGAGATGTACGAGAAGTTCCTCGTCGATCCAGAGTCGGTCGACAAGACCTGGTGGCCGGTGCTCGAGCACTACCGCCAGGTGAAAACCGGCGCCGCCGAGCCGTCGGCCGCCGCCCCTGCGACGGATGCCGCGGCATCCGCACCGCCCGCCGCCCCCCTTGCGACCTCCGCATCGCCCTCCGCTCCCCCTGTGGCGCCAGCCGTCGCTGAGCGCGCAGCGCCCGCGACGCCTGCGGTCGAGCCGCCCCCGGCCACGGCCCCCGTGCCGGTCATCGGGCAGACCCCCGCGGCGCGCACGACCTCTGTCGCCCCGCGTACCCAGCCCGTTCCCGCCGATGTGCCGGTCACGAGCCCGCAGCCGATCATCGCCGAGGCACCCCACGAAGACGAGGTGCTGCCGCTCAAGGGCATGTCGAAGGCCCTCGCCGCGAACATGGACGCCTCGCTCACCGTGCCGACAGCCACGAGCGTGCGCACCATCCCCGCGAAGCTCATGATCGACAACCGCATCGTGATCAACAACCACCTTCGGCGCTCGCGCGGCGGCAAGATCTCGTTCACGCACCTCATCGGCTGGGCGCTCATCCAGGCGCTCAAGGAGTTCCCGAGCCAGAACGTCTTCTACTCCGAGATCGATGGCAAGCCGAGTCTCGTCAAGCCCGCCCACATCGGACTCGGTATCGCGATCGACATTCCGAAGCCCGACGGCTCCCGGGCGTTGCTCGTGCCGGCGATCAAGCGCGCCGAGACGCTGACGTTCAACGAATATCTCGCCGCCTACGAAGACCTCGTGCAGCGTGCCCGCCAGAACAAACTGAAGGCCGACGACTTCTCGGGCGCGACCATCTCGCTCACCAACCCGGGCGGCATCGGCACGGTGCACTCGGTGCCGAGGCTCATGAAGGGCCAGGGCTGCATCATCGGCGCGGGCGCACTCGAGTACCCGGCCGAGTTCCAGGGCTCGAGCGAGAAGACGCTCGCCCACCTCGCGATCGGCAAGACGATCACGCTCACCTCGACGTACGATCACCGCGTCATCCAGGGCGCGGGTTCCGGCGAGTTCCTGAAGAAGGTGCACGAGCTCCTCATCGGCCAGCGCGGCTTCTACGAGGGACTCTTCTCGGCACTTCGCCTGCCCTACGAGCCGATCCGTTGGGCGCCCGACATCTCGGTCGACATCGCGAGCGCGATCGACAAGACGGCCCGCGTGCAGGAGCTCATCAACGCGTTCCGCGTGCGCGGTCATCTCATGGCCGACATCGACCCGCTCGAGTACGTGCAGCGTTCGCACCCCGACCTCGACATCGCCAGCCACGGCCTCACCTTCTGGGACCTCGACCGCGAGTTCGTCACCGGCGGCTTCGGCGAGAAGCGCACGGCACTGCTGCGCGACATCCTCGGCGTGCTGCGCGACTCGTACTGCCGCACGATCGGCATCGAGTACATGCACATCCAAGACCCCGTGCAGCGCAAATGGATCCAAGACCAGGTCGAGCGCAGCTACGAGAAGCCGACCCACGACGAGCAGATGCGCATCATGGGCAAGCTCAACGAGGCCGAAGCCTTCGAGACGTTCCTGCAGACGAAGTACGTCGGCCAGAAGCGGTTCAGCCTCGAGGGCGGCGAGTCCGTGATCCCGCTCCTCGACGAGATCCTGCAGGGCGCTGCGAAAGAGGGCCTCGACGAGGTCGCCATCGGCATGGCGCACCGCGGGCGCCTCAACGTGCTCACGAACATCGCCGGCAAGACCTACGGCCAGGTGTTCCGCGAGTTCGAGGGCACCCAGCACTCGAAGGGCTTCTCCGGCTCCGGTGATGTGAAGTACCACCTCGGCACGCAGGGCACCTTCACCGCCGACGACGGCCACCAGATCCCGGTCTCCCTCGCGGCGAACCCCTCGCACCTCGAAGCCGTCGACGGCGTGCTCGAGGGCATCGTGCGGGCCAAGCAAGACAGAAGGCCCATCGGCACGTTCTCGACGCTGCCCATCCTCGTGCACGGCGACGCGGCCATGGCCGGCCAGGGCGTCGTGCTCGAGACGATGCAGATGTCGCAGCTGCGCGGGTTCCGCACCGGCGGCACGATCCACGTCGTCGTGAACAATCAGGTCGGCTTCACCACGGTGCCGGGCGATGCACGCTCGTCGATCTACTCGACGGATGTCGCGAAGACCATCCAGGCCCCGATCTTCCACGTCAACGGCGATGACCCCGAGTCCGTCGTGCGTGTCGCCGAGCTCGCCTTCCGCTACCGGCAGGAGTTCAAGCGCGATGTCGTCATCGACCTCGTCTGCTTCCGCCGTCGCGGCCACAACGAGGGAGACGACCCCTCGATGACCCAGCCCCTCATGTACAACCTCATCGAGGCGAAGCGCTCGGTGCGCAAGCTCTACACCGAAGCGCTCGTCGGCCGCGGCGACATCACCGAGGCCGAATACGAAGACGCCCACCGCGACTTCCAAGACCGGTTGGAGCGTGCCTTCGCCGAAACGCACGCCGCGCAGACCGGGGCGATCCCGATCATCGGTGCCACCGAGACCGCCAAGCCGGTCGAGCCGGTCAGCGGCGAACTCGAGACCACCGGCGTCTCGACCGAGGTCGTGCACGCCATCGGCGATGCGTTCAACAACAAGCCCTCGGGCTTCACCGTGCATCCGAAGATCCAGCAACTGCTCACGAAGCGCCTCGACATGAGCCGCAACGGCAAGATCGACTGGGGCTTCGGCGAACTGCTCGCGCTCGGCTCGCTCCTCCTCGAGGGCACCCCGGTGCGCCTCTCCGGCCAAGACGCCCGCCGTGGCACCTTCGTGCAGCGGCATGCGGTGCTGCACGATCGTGCGAACGGCCAGGAGTGGCTCCCACTGCAGAATCTCTCCGACAACCAGGCGCACTTCTGGATCTACGACGCTCTGCTCTCCGAGTACGCGACGATGGGCTTCGAATACGGCTACTCCGTCGAACGGGCCGACGCGCTCGTGCTGTGGGAGGCGCAGTTCGGCGACTTCGCCAACGGCGCGCAGACCATCATCGACGAGTTCATCTCCTCGGCAGAGCAGAAGTGGGGCCAGCGTTCGAGCGTCGTGCTCCTCCTCCCCCACGGCTACGAAGGTCAAGGGCCCGACCACTCGAGCGCCCGCATCGAGCGCTACCTGCAGCTCTGCGCCGAGAACAACATGACGGTCGCTCGGCCCTCGACGCCGGCCTCGTACTTCCATCTGCTGCGCCGTCAGGCCTACGTCCGCCCCCGCCGGCCGCTCGTGGTGTTCACTCCGAAGGCGATGCTCCGCCTGCGCGGCGCGACGAGC
Source organism: Agromyces sp. Y782 (assembly GCF_059445405.1). NCBI lineage: Bacteria > Bacillati > Actinomycetota > Actinomycetes > Micrococcales > Microbacteriaceae > Agromyces > Agromyces sp. Y782. The sequence continues at coordinate 308,048 of NZ_JCAIUG010000001.1, forward strand.
GAGGTCGCCGACTTCACGCAGGGCAAGTTCGAGCCGGTCATCGACGATGCACGCATCACCGACAAGGCCGCGGTCAAGCGCGTCGTGTTCGTCTCGGGCAAAATCTATTACGACCTGATCACCGAGCTCGACAAGCAGCAGAACACCGAGGTCGCGCTCGTGCGTCTCGAGCAGCTCTACCCGCTGCCGGCCGGTGAGCTGAAGACCGTCGCCGACTCGTACCCGAACGCCGAGCTCATGTGGGCGCAAGACGAGCCCGAGAACCAGGGCGCGTGGCCGTACTTCATCATCGAGACGAACAAGCTCGGGTCGCGCACCGTCTCGGTCGTCGCCCGCGCAGCAGCAGCGTCGCCCGCGACCGGCTCCGCGAAGCGGCACGCCACCGAGCAGGCCGAGCTCGTGCGGCGCGCGACGACGATCTAGCCGACACGACACGAACGAAGCGAGCGGATGCCCCGGGGCATCCGCTCGATTCGTGATCGGCGCTGGGTCTCAGCGCATGCCGCGTGCCAGCTTGCTCGGCCACCAGATGGCGCGTCCGATGTCGTACGCGAGCGCGGGCACGAGCAGGGTGCGCACGAGGAACGTGTCGAGCAGCACCCCGAACGCGACGATGAACGAGATCTGCGCGAGGAAGAGGATCGGCAGCACCCCCAGCGCTGCGAACGTCGCCGCGAGCACGAGGCCGGCCGAGGTGATCACTCCGCCCGTCAGCCGAACGCCTCGCACGATGCCCGCTCGCGTACCGAACCGTATCGACTCCTCCCGCACCCGCGTCATCAGGAAGATGTTGTAGTCGACACCGAGAGCGACGAGGAACACGAATCCGAAGAGCGGCACCGACGGGTCAGCGCCCGGGAATTGGAAGACGTGCTCGAACACGAGCGCCGACACCCCGAGTGCCGCCGTGAACGAGAGCACGACACTGCCGATCAGGATGAGCGGTGCGACGATCGATCGCAGCAGCAACATGAGGATCACGAGGATCGCGGCGAGCACGAGCGGGATGACGAGGGTGCGGTCGGCGATCGCCGCCGCGTTCGTGTCGAGCGCGACCGCGGTCTGCCCGCCGACGAGCACCTCGGTATCGACCTCGTCGAGGTTCTCGCGGAGCTGCTCGACGGTCGCCTCGGCCTCGAGCGAGTCCGACGGGTCGGTGAGCGTCACCTGCAACTGCACTTCGCCGTCGACGACCGTCGGGGCAGGCGCGGGAGTCCCGGGCGGGCCCAACGCCTGGATGCCGTCGCTCGTGACGGGCGCCGTGCCGGCAGGCGAGTCGGCGCTCAGCACGGCGACGGAGTCCACGCCGGAGGAGTCGAGCGAGACATCCGTCATCTGCTGCAGTTCGTCGTGCGGGCCGATCACGATCGCCGGCGTGCCCGATCCCGCGGGAAAGTGCTCGCCCAGTAGCGCCTGGCCGTCGCGAGCCTGTGACTCACCGAGGACGAACTCACTCGAGGCGACACCGTCTGCATCGAGTTGCGCGAGGCCGAGCGACATCGCGCCGAGCGCAAGCACCGAGACGATCCACACGGTGCGGGGGCGCTTCGAGACGAGCCGGCCGACGCCCGCCCAGATGCCGCGATCCGGCAGGTCGGCCTCGTCAGGTGCCGAGGCATCGTGCACGCCGGCCGCGTGCCGGGCGTGCGCCTCGACTTCATCACCGATGCGGGCGACTCGGCGAGGCCAGAACGCCGCCCGACCCGCCCAGAGCAGTAGCGACGGCAACAGGGTCAGCGCTGCGAGGAGCGCGAATACGATGCCGATCGCCGCCACCGGCCCGAGGATCTTGTTCGAGGTGAGCTCGCTCACCAGCAGGATGAGGAGGCCGACGATCACCGTGCCGCCCGAGGCCACGATCGGCTCCCACGAGCCCTTCAGCGCCGCCCACGTGGCATCCCACTTGCGTTCGTATCTGGTGAGGGTCTCCCGGTACCGGGAGATGTAGAGCAGCGCATAGTCGGTGGCGGCGCCGATCACGAGGATGAACAGGATTCCCTGCGTCTGCCCCGACAGGAGAATGATGTCGGCTCGTGCGAGTGCGACGACCGTGAACACCGACGCGCACAGCGCGGTGAGACTCGTGAAGAGCACGATGACCGGCAGCAGCGGCGAGCGGTAGACGACGAGGAGGATGACGAACACCGCAGCGAGGGCGACGGCCAGGAGCAGCCCGTCGATGCCGCTGAACGCGCCGACGATATCGGCGCTGAATCCTGCGGGCCCCGTGACGGCAGCCGTCGTGCCGTCGATGGCATGCTCGTCGAGCACCGTGCGCAGCTCTGCGACGATCTCGGCGGGCTTCGCACCGCCGTCGACCTGCTCGATCGGGATGACCATCTGGGCCGCGTCGCCGTCGTCCGACGGCAGCACCGGCGAGGCACCTTCGGCGTTCACGCCTTCGACCGCGAGCAGCTCGTCGCGGAGCTCGTCGATCGCCGAGAGCTGCGCCTCGTCGAGTTCCTGATCGCCCGCGACCACGACGATCGCCGGTACCTCTTCCGTGTCGCGGAACCCCTCTTGCAACTCGGTGACCTCGGTGGCCTCGGCCGACGAGGGTAGGAACTGCGCCTGGTCGTTCGTCGAGACGTCGCTCAGCCCGCCGAAGGCGGCGCCGCCGGCACCGAACAGCGCGAGCCAGACGAGGATGAGGGTCGTGGGAATGAGGACACGCAGCCACGTCGGCACGCGTCGCTTCGAAGGCTGGGCGGAATGCTCGATCACACCGTCTACGTTACGGACCGACCTGCATCACGCGCATCCAACGAACGATTGAGTGGACGCCCGATACGGACGGACCGACGATCGTCAGACGACCGGCTCGTGCGAGGACTGGAACAGCCGGAGACGCTCCAGCACGAGCACGCGCAGCTCAGCCGGTGCGCTCTCGCGGCATGCCCGTTGCACGACCTCGGTGATCGCCACGCCGACGCGCAGTTCGGCCTGGCAGTCAGCGCAGTTCTCGACGTGTTCACGGATGTCGGTGGCATCCGCTCCACGCAATTCATGGTGCAGATACTCTTCGAGTTCGGCCCGGGCCTTTTCGCAACCGCAATCAGTCATCGTGAGCTCCTCGGCAGGCTCTGCCCTCTGGGCATGCTCCGCCTCCTGGTGGGTGACGCCGACTCGCCCGCAGCGAAACCCTGTTCGCGGGCGTAGTCGGCGAGGGACTCGCGGAGCAGGCGCCTGCCACGGTGCAGACGGCTCATCACGGTCCCGATGGGGGTGTTCATCATGTCGGCGATCTCTTGGTAGGAGAACCCCTCGACGTCGGCGAAGTACACGGCGAGACGGAAGTCCTCCGGCAGCGCCTGCAGCGCGTCTTTCACCGCACTGTCGGGCAGGTGATCGATCGCCTCGGCCTCGGCAGAGCGGCTCGCGCGAGCGGTCGTCGATTCGGCGCCGCCGAGCTGCCAGTCTTCGAGGTCGTCGATCGTGCCCTGGTACGGCTCCCGCTGCTTCTTGCGATAGCTGTTGATGAAGGTGTTCGTCAGGATGCGGTACAGCCACGCCTTGAGGTTCGTACCCTGCGTGAACTGCCCGAATGCTGCGAACGCCTTCACGAACGTCTCTTGCACGAGGTCTTGCGCGTCGGCCGGATTCTTCGTCATGCGAAGCGCCGCGGCATACAACTGGTCGATGAACGGCAGCGCCTGTTCCTCGAAGAGTTCACCGGGCGGCCGGGCGGCCTCCGCGGTCTCGGGGTCGGTCGGCGTTGCGTCGATCTCGTCGGCAGTCATCACCGGCCATCCTAGATCGTCAACCGCAACGACCGTCTTGCGTTCGAGCACTCCCAACGACACGCGCACCAACTCCTTCAGCATTTCCTGACGCTACTGTTGGTAACCGATGCAGATTTCGAGGTATTCCGCACCCGAGTTCGATCCGTACGGCGAAGCGAGGCAAACCGAGACGGATGACGGGTGGCGCGCGCCGCTCGCCATCGCTCCGCTCTCTTCAGCGCTGGCCCTGCCGGGGTCCAAATCGCTCACCAATCGCGAGCTCGTGCTGGCCGCGCTGGCCGACGGACCTTCCACCCTTCGTGCGCCGCTCTGGTCTCGTGACAGCGAGCTCATGATCGAGGGCCTGCGCGCGCTCGGCACCGGATTCGAACGGGTCGCGGGCAGCGGCGGCTTCGGCGACGATCTGCGGGTCACTCCCGCGACCGAACTGCTCGGTTCGACGACCATCGACTGCGGTCTCGCCGGAACGGTCATGCGGTTCCTGCCGCCGGTCGCGGCACTCGCGCTCGGCCCGACGACGTTCGACGGCGACGAGGGAGCCCGACGACGGCCGATGGGAGCATCGATCCACGCCTTGCAGGCCCTCGGCGTCGACCTCGATGACGACAGGCGCGGTGCGCTGCCCTTCACGGTGCACGGCACCGGACGTGTCGAAGGAGGCTTCCTGGCCATCGACGCGAGCGCCTCGAGCCAGTTCGTGTCGGGCCTCCTGCTCTCGGCTGCGCGCTTCGAGCACGGGCTCGATCTCACTCACACGGGCGATCGGCTACCGAGCATGCCGCACATCGAGATGACCATCGAGACGCTGCGTGCGCGCGGAGTCGACGTGCTGAGCCCCGAGCCCGGCCGCTGGCTCGTCGCCCCGGGCGCCATCGGCGCGATCGATGTCGACATCGAGCCCGATCTGTCGAACGCCGCACCGTTCCTCGTCGCCGCGCTCGTCGCCGGAGGCTCGGTCACGATCACGGGCTGGCCCGCCGAGACGACGCAAGTCGGCGACGAGCTCGCCGGGCTCCTGCCGCTTTTCGGAGCACGGGTCGAACGCGCCGGCGACCGGCTCACCGTGCACGCCCCGCCACTCGGCAGCGATGGTCGCCGCGGCATCCGCGGCGTCGAGCTCGACCTGTCGGCGGCGGGCGAGCTCGCTCCGAACCTGGTCGCGCTCGCCGCTCTTGCCGACGAACCCTCGACGATCCTCGGCATCGGCCACATCCGCCACCACGAAACCGACCGACTCGCCGCGCTCGCTGCGGAGATCAACGGGCTCGGCGGGCGAGTGACCGAGCTCGACGACGGATTGCGCATCGAGCCCGCGCCGCTGCATGGCGGACCGTGGCGCGCCTACGCCGATCACCGGATGGCGACGAGCGGCGCGATCATCGGTCTCGCAGTGCCGGGCGTCGTCGTCGACGACATCGCGTCGACCGGCAAGACCCTCCCGCAGTTCACCGAGCTCTGGGAGCAGATGCTGGCATGACCTGGTGGAGCACCGACGACGACGAGGACGACGAGCCCGAGTTCGACGAGTCCGACGTGCGCGTGCGGCCCAGCCGCCGCGGCAGCCGCCCCCGCACCAAGCAGCGCCCCGAACATGCCGACGCCGTGAACGGCATGGTGATCGGAGTCGACCGCGGTCGCTACAGCGTGCTCATCGACGAGAACGGCCCCACCGAACGTGTGATCACCGCGGCGCGGGCGAGCGAACTGCGTCGCAAGTCGGTCGTCACCGGCGATCACGTCGATCTCGTCGGCGACACGTCGGGCGAACCCGGCACGCTGTCGCGCATCGTGCGCGTCGGTGAGCGCACGACACTGCTCCGCCGCAGTGCCGACGACACCGACGAGGTCGAGCGGGTCATCGTCGCCAACGCCGACCAGATGCTCATCGTCGTCGCCGCGGCGAACCCGGAACCGCGAATCCGACTGCTCGATCGCTACCTCGTGGCGGCGTTCGATGCCGGCATCCGGCCGCTGCTCGTCGTCACGAAGACCGACCTCGCCGATCCCGAGGAGTTCCTGCGGAACTTCGCCGGTCTCGACCTGCCGGTCTTCCTGAGCGGCGAAGACCAGATGCCGCTCGGCGACATCGCGCGTGCCCTCATCGGCCATCGCACGGTGTTCGTCGGCCACTCCGGCGTCGGCAAGTCGACACTGGTGAACGCGCTCGTTCCGAGCGCCCAGCGGGCCATCGGGCGGGTCAACGTCGTCACCGGCCGGGGCCGCCATACCTCGTCGTCGACGGTATGGCTCCGGCTCGTGCCTTCCGACATCCCGGGCGCCGACGAGCTCGAGACGACCGGAGAATCCGGCTGGGTCATCGACACTCCGGGGGTGCGGTCGTTCGGGCTCGGCCACGTCGACCGCGCGAACATCCTGCGCGCCTTCACCGACCTCGACCGCATCGCCGAGCGCTGCCCACGCGGGTGCACGCATCTGCCCGATGCGCCCGACTGCGCGATCATCGAGGCGGTCGAGGCCGGCGAACTCGGCGAGACCGGCCCGGCACGTCTCGAATCGCTGCAGCGACTGCTCACCACGTTCGCGGGCGGCACCGCCTCCTGAGGCACTGCGGGGCTCGCGGCATCCGTGGATCTGCTTAACATGGAGGCATGACCGATGCTCGACTCGCCCCCGGCGACCCCGCTCCAGATTTCACCCTGCTCGACCAGAACGGCGAACCGGTCACCCTCTCAGCCCTGCGCGGCACGAAGGTGGTCCTGTACTTCTACCCCGAGGCGATGACCCCCGGTTGCACCACCGAGGCGTGCGACTTCCGCGACAACCTGAACTCCTTCGCGAGCGCCGGCATCCGGGTGCTCGGCGTCTCGAAAGACGAGGTCGCCAAGCTGGCCGCGTTCGCCGAGCGCGACCGCCTCACCTACACCCTGCTCTCCGATGCCGACCTCGCCGTGCAGCAGGCCTACGGCGTGTGGGGTGAGAAATCGCTCTACGGCAAGATCATTGTCGGCTCCATCAGGTCGACGTTCGTCATCGGCGAAGACGGCCGCATCGAGCGAGCGTTCTACAACGTCAAGGCGACGGGGCACGTCGCCCGATTGCGCCGTGAGCTCGGCCTCGACGGCTGAGCGCGATTCACTCCTGAGCGCGATTCGCTCCTGAGCGCGATTCGCTCCTGAGCGTGATTCGCTCCTGAGCGCGATTCACTCCTCAGGGCGATCCGCCGGGTGATCCTCGGAGCGGGCGTAGGCGAGACGCACGGGCGCCCACAGCAGCAGGCCGATCACCGTGATCGCCGGAACCAGCAGCGCCCACCCGAGATCCGGTCGCGCGAAGAAGCCCTGGAACGCGCCGACCGCGACCGAAACCTGCAGGATCTGCCAGACGATCGCCGCTGCGCGCGACCACGGCGCGCGCCGGAGTGAGGCGAAGGCGACGGCCACGACCCAGATCGCCCCGATCGCCACCAGCACGAGCAATGCGATCGCCGTCGCGTACGACGACGGCTGCAACGCGAGCAGGTCGATGGCGAGCCAGATCACGAGTGCGGTCATCGCGAACGCCTCGAGGAACAGCATGATGCTCACCACTGCAAGTGCGCCTCGCACTCCGCCTCGGGGTCGAGCAGCGGATGCCGCACCGTCGTGTAGCACGTTCTGCCCGCCGTCGTCGCGCCGATTCACAGGGTTATCCCATACACAGCTATTGATTCGATCTCTCCGCTATGCGACCCTTTATGAGGCCGAATTGATGCTCACAGGGACGTGAGCCGATCAGTCACTGATCCTACTTCCCGAGATTCGGCTTTCCCCCAGCAGCAGCCGGATTCGGCAAGCGCAATCGTGCGCGTCTGCAATCGAAGTACACCCCGCAAGGAGCATCTCCATGGATTGGCGCGACAAGGCCGCCTGCCTCACAGCAGACCCGGAACTCTTCTTCCCGGTCGGCAACACGGGTCCCGCCGTCGACCAGATCGAAAAGGCGAAGGCCGTCTGCGGCCGATGCACGGTCACGGAGATCTGCCTGCAGTACGCACTCGAGACCGGTCAGGACTCGGGCGTCTGGGGAGGCCTCAGCGAAGACGAGCGCCGCGCCCTGAAGCGCCGCGCTGCGCGCGCACGCCGCGCATCATGAGCTCTCGGCCAGGCGTGGCGCGCATCAGCGACACGCCAGGTCGAGAATGGCGACAGCCGTAGCTCTCGCGGCGCGTGAGCGCCGCGAAGCGTACGCGGCAGACCCGACAACGCGACGCTCGTCCGCAACCACCTACTGGGTTGCTCGCTCACAACCACGCACCACGACGCCTGCCGGCACCCGAACTCCGGCAACCGCCCCCGCGCCGATCGTTCCCCCTACACCGCCGCGATCCAGCGCAACGGCACGTCGATCGTCACTTCGGTGCCGCGACCGACCACGGTGTGCCAGTCGATCGTGCCTCCCAGCTCGCCCTGAATGAGGGTGCGCACGATCTGCGTGCCGAGGCCCTCGCCGACCTTGCCTTCGGGCAGCCCCGACCCGGTGTCGCGCACCTGCACGGTGAGCGTCGTCGGCGATCGATCGGCCGTGATCTCGACGTCGCCCTCCTGACCGGCGAGGCCGTGCTCGACCGCGTTGGTGACGAGCTCCGTGAGTGCGAGCGCGAGCGGCGTGGCGTACTCGCTCGGCAGTACGCCGAACGACCCTGAGCGCTTCGGATGCGCCGTCGTGTTGTGCGCCGAGGCGACTTCGGCGACGAGCAGCAGGGCACGGTCGAAGACGGCATCGAAGTCGACGTTCTGCGTGAGTCCCTCTGAAAGGGTGTCGTGCACCACTGCGATCGCACCGACACGGCGCATGGCCTGGGTGAGCGCCTCGCGCGCCTCGTCGGAGTGCGTGCGACGGGCCTGGATGCGCAGCAGCGACGCGACCGTCTGCAGGTTGTTCTTCACTCGATGATGGATCTCGCGGATCGTCGCGTCTTTGGTGATGAGCTCCTGCTCCTGGTGGCGGAGCTCTGTGACGTCACGGCTCAGCACGATGGCACCGATGCGCTCACCGTGGTGGCGGATCGGGATGGCACGCAACGACACGGTGACACCCCGCGATTCGACATCGGTGCGCCACGGTGCCCGGCCGGTGACGACGAGCGGCAGCGATTCGTCGACGACGAGCTTGCCGGAGAGGAGCCGCGTGGTCACCTCGGCGAGCGACTCGCCCTCGAGCTCGTCATCGAAGCCCATGCGGTTGAAGGCGGAGAGCGCGTTCGGGCTCGCAAAGGTCGTGATGCCATCGACGTGGAGCCGGATGAGGCCGTCTGAGGCGCGAGGCGCGCCTCGGCGAGGCCCTGTGGGCGCGCCCAGGTCGGGGAAGTCGCCCGACGCGATCATCTGGAAGAGCTCTTCGGCGCACTCGTTGAACGTGAGCTCCTGCCGGCTCGGCGTACGTGTGGCGCCGAGGTTCGTGTGCCGCGTGATCACGGCTACCGGATTGGGTGCGACGGCAGTGCCGGCGGTCGTCAGGCGCCGCATCACCGGCACGGCGCGCACGCGAGTGGGCATCTCTTCGTACCAGTCGGGGGCCGACGAGTCGACGATGCGCGCGCTCGAATACGCTTGGCCGACGAGTTCACGCCACTGCGGCTTGATCTGCTGGCCGACGAAGTCGCGGTAGAAGAGGGTCGCCGCACTCGACGGGCGAGCGTGCGCGACTGCGACGAAACCGTCGTCGCCGGATGGCACCCACAGCACGATATCGGCGAATGCGAGGTCGGCGAGCAACTGCAGGTCACCGACGAGCATGTGCAGCCAATCGACATCGGGCTGACTGCTGCGGCCCTGGGCGAGGACGAGATCACTGAGGGTCGACACAGCACCAGCGTAATGCCCGCACTCGGGTCAGCTTGCTGCAGCCCGCCGGAACGCCGGAATCGCGAAGCCCCGTCGGCGCGCCTGCGGCACCGGCAAGATGCTCTCGAGCGCGTACTCGCGGATGGAGGCGCGCAACGGCGAGCGCGGTGCCGCATCACGCAGCGTTCGAGCGGTGAGGATCGCGGCATCCGTCGCCTTGGCATCATGCGGCAGCAGTGTCGCATCGGAGAGCCCACCGAAGCGGCGCAGCGTCTGGCGCACCTGCGCATGCGCGTCGATACCGAGCGCGCTCGAGCGCACCCGATTCACGACCACGTCGATGCGCTCGGGGTCGACGAGGTCGATGAGTTCACCATGACCGCGGAGCAGGCGCGAGAGTCCGACCGGGTCGGCCAAGCCGACGGCGACGACTCGGTCGGCGGTGGCGAGCGCGGCGAATGTCGCGGCGTTGCGCCGCGGAGCGAACTGGTCGCTCGTCAGTTCTTCGTCGTGCTCGAGACTGAACCCGGTGTCGACGACGACGTACTCGACCCACATGCGCATCGCACCGATGGCCGCGGTCACCCGCTCGCGCGAGAGTTCGGGCCAGCGGCTCGGACCGACGAGGCCGGTGAAGACGTTGAACGCCGCGCGCGGTACCGAGTAGCGCTGGGCGATGCGCTCGAGCTCGGCACGGTCGAGCGCATCAGCACCGGCGAGTCGGCACGCTGAGGCGAACCCTGGGGCCTCGTCGAGTAACCCGAGCGATGGTGCGATCGCACCGCCATAGGGGTCGGCGTCGACGAGCGCGACGGTGTGCCCCGCAGCAGCGATCTCGGCCGCGAGATTCACCGCGATCGTGCTGCGCCCGGGCGCGCCGCCGGGGCCCCAGACTGCGATGACGGAAGCCGTACGGTCGCTCTTCGACCGGGGATCGCCGACGCGCGACGGCACGGGCACTCCCCCGCTCACGATCATTTCGATCTCGGGCCAGGGCGCGGCGCTGTCGATCACCTCGTGCAATCCCAGTCGTGCGGCCTCCGCGCGCTCGGCGTCGCTGCTGGCCAGTGCGACCAGACGGATGCCGCGCTCGTCGCACGCGGTCAGCAGTTCTTCGCTCAGCGTGCCCCTGCCTGCGCCGACGAGCACGACTTCGGGTGCCAGCAGGTCGAGACTGTCGACGAGGTCGCGCCATCCGACGAGCCGGGCGACGATCGTGTGGCCGTGCTCGACGACATCGGCGAGGATGCGGTCTTCCGTCGTACCGTCGAGGGCGAGCGCGAGGCGCGCCATCTCACTCGCCTGCCGAACGGGCGGGCACGAGATCGATCGCGTCGCTCGCGGCGAGTGCCTCGAGCAGCGCCGCAACCTTCTCTCTGGGAATCAGGAGCTCCACCGAGACGCCGCCCGACGAAACCATGCCCTCGCTCTCGATGACACCGGCGATCTCTGCGCCCGAGACGAGTACGGCCGGCGGCGCGAACCCGCCGCCGTCGACCTGCTTCGCGGTCCAGAGGTCGACTCGTGCACCGGCGGCGATTCCTGCGGGAAGCGCGCCACGGCTCGGCACGACGACGGTGGCGAGCCCCGTGCGGTCGGCATCATCGACCGAGGACTCGGGTACGAGCTCGCCGGCGGTCACGGTGCGCGACACGACGAGCCCATCGGCGGGAATGTCGCCGGCTTCGAGGTACCTGGCGGTGGCCGCGCCGAGCCGCACGGACTCGGTGGTGAGGTCATCGGCGTGGATGCGCGTGCCGGGAGTCATCGTGTCGCGGGCGACGTAGACGTCGACGCCGTCGTCGAGACCGGTCACGAGGGCGGAGACCCCGAGGGTGGAACCCGCGATGAGCACGATCCCGATGATGAGGCGCGGGTCGAGACGCAGCGCTCCCCGCTCCCCGCGTTCCTGACGACGTGCCATCGTGTGCTTCCTTCCGCTCTGCGCGAGTCGCGCCGGGGTCTATCGTCGCCCGAACCCGCGAGATTGGTCGGAAGTTATCCACAGCCGCCCCGGCCGACCCGCTTCCGGTCGATAATCAAGACATGACCTCTCCAGGTGCGGGCGACGAGATCGGCCGCTTCCTCACGCTCGCAGACGCCGCCGAGATCCTCGCGGTCGATGTGGCGGCCGTCGACGACCTGGTCCGCTCCGGGGAACTGCCGGCGATTCGCATCGGCACAGCCGGTCCATGGCGCATCGAACGCGTGCAACTCGAGGTCTGGATCGAACTCCAATATGAAGAGACGCGCCGGCACTCGGCGTGGAATCAGGGCGAGTTCGCGAACATCGCCGAGCTCTCCGGCGCGCGCACCGGGCGTGTTCGACCCGTCGACTGAGCGTCCCAACCGCGATCCTCTACCCCCGACCCCCTCAGCGGAAGTCGATGAGCAGCACGCGGGCGAGCGGAACGATGCGATAACCGTGCACCTCGTGCTCGCGTCGCGGAGCGCCGGGTTCGTGCAACGCGAGGTCGATATGGTCGCGCGCGACCCGGTCGATCGTGCCATGCGCCTGACCGTCGAGCGTGCTCACGCGCACCGCTGTGCGGCGACGGCACAGGTCGCGCAGCACGAAGGGCATCCCGATGCGTTCTGCGAGGCGAGCGGATGCCTCGGGCACCGACTCGAGGCTCGGCTCCAGTTGTTCGCGGGTGGGCAGCACCGCGGCGATCGCGGCGATCGGCACAACGCATTGGGCGCCCGCCTGTCCGGACTCGATCGATCGCCCGCTCACCCAATCACGGCCGAACATCTGCGGCTGCAACGCGACGGTGCGACCACCATGCAGCTCGATCCGGACGAACGCTCCGGGTTCATCGGACTCTGATCGGGCGATCGCGGCCAGCCGATCGCGAAGCGTCAGCCGGCCGAGTCGCAGCCGCTCCTCTTCGATGGCGAGCGAGCGCTCCTCGTCGCGCTGGTCTTGGTCGATCTGCGACTCGAGGTCGTCGAACAACAGGTCCCAGCGCATGCAGAGACGCTACCGTGCGTCGCACCATGACGGAAACGTTTTCCACAGGCGAGGAAAACTCTTGACACGGTTTCGCCGCCTGCATACGGTTCACTCAGGGAACACCCCGATGTCCCCCACAAGGGGGTGTACCCGTCGCCCGACGGCACGTCCGGCGAGCCATCCTCCCCCTTGGAGTACAGATGACCGCACGCGACGCGATCGCCACCCGAACGGCCGTGAATCGAGGATCCGCAGCACAATTCCTCGACGATGAAGATGAGTACTTCGCCCGCCAGCCGGCCCGCCGCACCGAGCTACCCGATCCCGAGCCGCTGCTGCGCAACCTGACCCACTGCGTCATCGAAGCGCTCGGCGGTGCTCGCGACCTCGAACAGCTTGCGAGGTGGGTCAACGACGATGTCTACCGCAATCTCTCCAAGCGGGTCGTGCTCGCGGCGCGCGCACGCAGGGTCAAGGGGCAATCACCGCAGCGGCCCGCGTTCACCGTCGGCCGCGTACTCATGTGCGAGCCCGCCGACGGCGTGGTCGAGGCGGTCGTCATGGTGCACCAGAAGGCGAGGTCCCGGGCGGTCGCGATCCGCATCGAGGGCTTCGACCAGCGTTGGCGTGCGAGCGCCATCGGCGTGCTCTGAGCCGAGACGCCCGAGCACACGCGCCTGAGCACACGCCCGGCCGAGCACGCGCACGCCTGAGTTCACGCACGCAGAGCAACTGGTAGCGGATCACGCTGACGCGCCACGGCGCACCCTGCTTCGTGCGAAACCCCGGCCGGACAACGCACCAGACCGGGGTTCAGCAGTGGGCTAGCGACCCTTGCGGTCTTGAGCCCGCCGCTCTGCACGATTCTGCGGCGCCACTTCGCCGCCCGTTCGCTGACCGAATGCGCCGCGTGTCTCTTCGGCAGCCGGCGCCTGGCTCTCGGCGACGGCCCGGCGTGCTCGCTGCGTCGCCGCCTGCTGCACTTGTCCGCGCTCGTTGCGCACCTCGACGCCGCCGGCGTCGCTCGGTGCCGAATAGCTGAGCTTGTCGTCGGTTGCGCCCTGGCGTCCGAGGCCCTTTGCTTCGATCTTGGCTCCAGCGCCTGCCTGCGGCGCGACCTCGACTTCGAGGTTGAAGAGGAAGCCGACCGTCTCTTCGCGGATCGAGCCCATCATCTGCTGGAACATGGCATAACCCTCGCGCTGATACTCGACCAGGGGGTCGCGCTGGGCCATGGCGCGCAGGCCGATGCCGTCTTTCAAGTAGTCCATCTCGTAGAGGTGGTCGCGCCAGCGGCGGTCGATGACCGAGAGCACGACACGACGCTCGAGTTCGCGCATCGCGGGCGAGCCGAGCTGCTGCTCGCGTCGGGAGTAGGCCATCTTCGCGTCGGAGAGGATCTCTCGGCGGATGAAGTCGCGGTTCACGCGACCCTTCTCTCCCGCCTCGGCGACGACCTCGTCGATCGTGATGCCGATCGGATAGAGCGTCTTGAGTTCAGTCCAAAGCGCGTCGAAGTCCCACTCGTCGGGGTTGCCTTCGGCAGTGTGGGTGTCGAGCACCTCGTCGATGACGTCTTCGAGGAACCGCTGCGTACGCTCGTGCAGGTCGTCGCCCTCGAGGATGTGACGGCGGTCGCTGTAGATGGCCTCGCGTTGACGGTTCAGCACATCGTCGTACTTCAGCACGTTCTTGCGAATCTCGGCGTTCCGGGCTTCGACTTGCGATTGTGCGGATCGGATGGCGCGCGAGACCACCTTCGACTCGATGGCGACATCGTCGGGCACTCCGCGCGACATGAGGCTCTCGGCGGCACCGGCGTTGAAGAGTCGCATGAGATCGTCGGTGAGCGAGAGGTAGAAACGGCTCTCGCCCGGGTCGCCCTGACGACCGGAGCGACCGCGCAGCTGATTGTCGATGCGGCGCGATTCGTGACGCTCGGTGCCGAGCACGTAGAGCCCGCCGGCGCTGAGCACCTTCTCGGCTTCGACGGCGACCTCGCCCTTGACCTTCTCGAAGACCTCGTCCCAAGCGGCTTCGTATTCTTCGGGAGTGTCGACCGGGCTGAGGCCGCGCTCGTGCATGAGCTGCACGGCGATGAACTCGGCGTTGCCGCCCAGCATGACGTCGGTGCCGCGACCGGCCATGTTCGTCGCAACCGTGACGGCGCTGTGCCGGCCCGCCTGCGCGACGATCGCGGCCTCGCGCGCGTGGTTCTTCGCGTTCAGCACCTCGTGCCGCACGCCCTTCTTGGCGAGGAGTCGGGAGAGGTATTCGCTCTTCTCGACGCTCGTCGTGCCGACGAGCACGGGCTGGCCCTGCTTGTGGCGTTCGACGATGTCCTCGACGACCTGCGCGAATTTCGCCTCCTCGTTCTTATAGACGAGGTCCGGCTGGTCGAGACGCACCATCGGCTTGTTGGTGGGGATCGGCACGACGCCGAGCTTGTAGGTCGCCATGAACTCGGATGCCTCGGTCTCGGCGGTACCGGTCATGCCCGAAAGCTTGCCGTAGAGGCGGAAGTAGTTCTGCAGCGTGACAGTGGCGAGGGTCTGGTTCTCGGCCTTGACCTGCACTCCCTCTTTCGCCTCGATCGCCTGGTGGATGCCTTCGTTGTAGCGACGGCCGACGAGGATTCGGCCGGTGTGCTCGTCGACGATCAACACCTCGCCGTTCATCACGACGTAGTCCTTGTCGCGCTTGAACAGGGCGTTTGCCTTGATGGAGTTGTTCAGGAACGAGATCAGGGGCGTGTTCGCCGACTCGTAGAGGTTGTCGATGCCGAGATAGTCTTCGACCTTCTCGATGCCGGGCTCGAGCACGCCGACGGTGCGCTTCTTCTCGTCGACCTCGTAGTCTTCACCCGCCACGAGTCGCTTCGCGAGATTCGCGAACTCGGTGAACCACCGGTTCGCCTCACCCGACGCAGGGCCCGAGATGATGAGCGGCGTGCGCGCCTCGTCGATGAGGATCGAGTCGACCTCGTCGACGATCGCGAAGTAGTGGCCGCGCTGCACCATGTCGCTCGACTGCCAGGCCATGTTGTCGCGCAGGTAGTCGAAGCCGAACTCGTTGTTCGTGCCGTAGGTGATGTCGGCCGCGTACTGCTCGCGGCGCACCTGCGGGTTCTGGCCGGCCACGATGCACCCGGTGGTCATGCCGAGGGCGCGGAACACACGGCCCATGAGTTCGGACTGATAGCTCGCGAGGAAGTCGTTGACCGTGACGATGTGCACGCCGCGGCTGGTGAGCGCGTTGAGGTAGGCGGCGGTGGTCGCGACGAGGGTCTTGCCCTCACCGGTCTTCATCTCGGCGATGTTGCCGAGGTGCAGGGCCGCCCCGCCCATGAGCTGCACATCGAAGTGGCGGAGGCCGAGGGTGCGCCGACTCGCTTCGCGCACCGCTGCGAACGCCTCGGGCAGCAGATCGTCGAGCGACTCGCCGTTCGAGTAGCGCTCGCGGAGCTCGACCGTCTCGCTCCGCAACTCGTCGTCACTGAGCGCCTGGAATCCGTCTTCGAGGGCGTTGATCGCCGCTGCGTAGTTCTCCAGCCGCTTGAGGGTGCGGCCCTCACCGACGCGGAGGACCCTTTCCAGAATCGAAGCCACGAATGTTCTCCTGTTGTTGTTGGGCGCAGGGCCTCGGGATGAGCCCCGGGCACGCCCGTTGCCGCCGTGCAGACGGCCATCATAGCCATGCTAGCGGTGAACGGGCCGGGGCTCACTGAGCTGCCGAAGCCCCGCCCGCCACGTTCACCGATCTCGTCGAAGTGATCGCGACCGCGCCGGCCGGCTCGCTTCGGCAAGCTCAGCGAGCAAGACCGCTCAGCGAGCGGATGTCACGCGCTCGCGCGCTCCAATTCGATCTGCGAGCTCGACGGCGCCCGCTCCTCGGCGCGTTCGTCGAGCCCGATGAGTCCGTAATCCCATCCCTTGCGACGGTAGACGACGCTGGGACGCCCCGATTCCGCATCGACGAACAGGTAGAAGTCGTGACCGACGAGCTCCATGAAGTAGAGCGCGTCGTCGACGGTCATCGGCGTGGAGGCGAATACCTTGCGACGGATCACGACGGGGCAGTACACCTCGTCTTCCTCGACATGCGGCTCGTTCTCGTCGATGACGGGAATGCTGCCCGTACGAACCTGTTCGAGCACTTCCGAAGCCGCAGCCTGCACGCCGACGTCGGAGAATCCGAGATCGGTGGCTTCACGAAGCGAGGTCGGCCGTCGGGACCCGCCGCGGTGCACTTTGCGGCGATCCTTCGCCCGCCGGATGCGCTCGAGCAACCGCCCGAGTGCGACGTCGAACGCCGCGTACTTGTCGGAGCCATCTGCCTCGGCCCGGACCACTGGCCCTTTGCCGATCAGAGTGAGCTCGACGCGGTCGGGGCCCGGGTTGCCGTTCTTCTCGTTGTGACGGCTGAGCTTGACCTCAAGTGAGATCGCGCGCTCGGCCAGGTGCGTCACCTTCTCGGCCTTCTCCGCCGCATAGGCGCGGAATCGGTCCGTGATCCCCAGGTTTCGTCCGACGATGTTCAGTTCCATGACGACCTCCGTTCACCGACGTGTCACCCGGTTCTGAAGGGTGGATCGACCACGCCTGTCCTGCCACCGTAGCCCCCTTGTGCGGCAATGTCACGGCGTGTTTCCCGTGAGAATCCTCCACGCCGCGGGAACCTCCGCGGCGTCTCGGCGAGCACCGCGATCGCGACGGTCTCGCCTCCCGCCGCGGCGAGCGCGCGCACCGCTTCGGCGAGGGTGGAACCGGTCGTGACGATGTCGTCGACGAGCAGGAATCGGCGTCCGGCGAGGTCGGCCTCGGCGCCGTCAACGTCCGTCGCCGCGGCGAGGATCGAGGGTCGGCGACCGCGGGCCACGAGCCCGCCCGCCGCATTCCGGCGCCGGGACTCGGCGTCGAGGCCGGCCTGATCGGCGCGTTCCCGGGCGAGCTTCAGTACACGCGACGAGCGGATGCCGCATCGCCCGAGGAGCACGTCGACGGGCGCGTACCCGCGCGCTCGGCGCGCAGCAGGCGTCGACGGGATCGTGCACACCTCGACCGGCGAGCCGGCGGGAACGTTGGCGAGGGCGGCGAGGATCGCGCCGCGCAGGGCGGGGGCGAGCGCCCACGCGGCATCCGTTCGCGCACCGTCTTTGAACGCCCCGAGCACTGCGGCAGCGACTCCCTCGTACTCGAGACCCGCCCACGCTCTCAGCGCGTCTCGCTCGATGGGCCGAGGCGCAGGCGCGAGCGCGAGGGCGCACACGGCGCACACGCTGCGGTCGGGCGCGCCGCAGCCCGAGCACGTCACCGGGAGCAGCACCGCGATCGCGTCGCGCACCGCGGCCTCCACGAGCCCGCCGATGCGCGACCCGGCGAGGTGCGGCGCGGGCTCATCGTGCATCGCGCCACACTGACAGGTGCCGACTGACGGTGGCAGAGGCCGCCCGGGAGTTCGGGCGATGATCGTGCGTACGGTCGCTGTGGAGGACGGGTCGGCTCAATCGGGCTGCTGCGGTGCGACGAGGCGGATGCCGGTCGCCCTCGGCTGCCAGCCGACGCCGCTGCGCGCAACGAGCACATCATCGGTGGTCAGCACTCGCAGCTCGGATTCGCTGTTGCCGCCGACGATCGAGCGACCACCCTCGGGCCCCTCGCTGATCGCTGCGAAGCCTCCGAGCTCTTGGATCACTATCTGTGTGCCACCGCCCGGCAGTTCCGTGAGGGAGGCGACCGTGCGGTCGTCGAGCCAGGCGACGTCGAGAGGGGTGCCCTCGACATCCGCAAGGCCGAGGACCGGGCCGAGCGCGATCGGCGTGCCCGAGGCGTCGCGCTGGATCGCGACGGCCACGAAGTGCGTACTCGCCCCGTCGCCGAGGAGCGCGATGAGCCGGGTGGAGTCGCGCGACACCTCGATCGCGGCGATCGAGGAACCGCTCCACGGCACCGGCATCTGCACGCCATCGCTCGGCCCGTCCGCTGGGTACCAGATGAGCTGGTCGGGGGATGCCGTCGGCACCGACCAGACGATGCCTTCGCCGTCGATCGAGGGCACCACGAGCCCCTCACGCGGATCGAGGCGCACAGGCTCCTCGTCTGCGCGCACGATCCAGACGCCCTCGGCGTTGCGCACTGCGGCCGCCTCGCCGCCGACGCCGAGCGAGACTCCGGTGGGCAGAAGCAGGTCGACCTGCGGTGAGATGCCCGGAATCTGTTCGATACCCTCCCCCGACGTCGCGAGATGGCCGAACGTCGTGCCGTCGGAGACCGCCGGCCGAGTGGCCACCGATGGGTTCGTGATCGGAGCGGGTGAGAGCTTTGGCACGTCTTGTTCGGCGCCGTTCAGCGAGAGAGTGACAGAGTCGACGTTCCGCACACCGTCGAGGCTCGCTTCGAGTTGCAGGCGCATGCGTTGCACGGTGACGAGGTCGTCGAACGTCGCTCCGGCGAGGTCGACGCTCGCCACGCGCCCGCTGACCGGTACCGACGCCGGATCGAGCCGCACCCCTTCAGGGAACGCCGAGACGACGCCCGGCTCGAGCCAGTCGGACGGCCCGGCAAGCAGCGCGCGCACGATGCTCGTCTGCGCCGAATCGCGCCCCGCGAACCACCGCACGTCGGGCACGAGGTAGTCGTACTGCGGGTCGAAGAAGTAGAGCGCGTAGTCGCCGAAGACCTGGGTGAAGGTCGTCTCGTCGAGAAGCAGGCCCTGCGGTGCCGACGAGATTCGCCACTGCCCGTCGATCTGTTCGAAGTTGTACGGCAGCGGAATCGGCGACGTCGACTCCGACACGACGTACTGCCCGGACGCGGAGAGCGATGCCGCGGGAGTGGCTTCAACGACAATCGACGTCTCGCCGGTGACCACGAATTCACGATCGGCGAGGACGTCGATCGTGGCCCCGGCGGCCCGCCATTCGTCCGCGAAGGCGGTCGTGAGGAACTGACGCGCCACCTGGTAGTTGTTGGTGGGGCTCGCCGCAGCCGCAAGGAACCCATCGAGGATCTGCTGCTGCGTCGCATCCTTCGTCGGCGGCAGTGCAATCGTGTCGAGCTCGAGCGACTCCTCGACGGGTGCCGGATCGCCCGCATTCACGCCGCCGGAACTCGGAATCGAGACGCACCCGGCGAGCAGCACCGCCACGGCGAGGAGGGTCGCGGGTACCGCGAACACGTGTCTATGCATCGCGCACCTCCTGCTCTGCGACATCCGTCTCGGTCTCGACCGCGGCATCGGGGGCGACGGCACGTACGACACCGGTTGCCGGCGGCCCCGTCGCATCGATGTCATCGGGTTCGAGCGGCAGCGGGGAGTCGACGGCCTCGAGATCAGCGTCGGCCGTGCGAGGCAGCGTCAGCCGGAACACGGTGCCCGAGCCGCGCTTCGACCAGACTTCGAGTGAGCCGCCATGAGCGACGGCGTCTTCGAGGGCGATGGCGAGCCCGAGACCGGTGCCGCCGATCGTGCGAGTGCGACTCGGGTCGGCCCGCCAGAACCGGTCGAACACCCGCGCGGCATCATCGGCGGTCATGCCGTGACCGTAATCGCGCACCGAGAGGGCGATCGCCGACTCGTTGCTGTCAACGGCGACGACGATCGGCCGCCCCTCGCCGTGCTCGATGGCGTTGCCGAGGAGGTTGCGCACGATACGGCGGATGCGGCGCGGGTCGACGCGGGCATCGAGATGGCCGCCGGGGGCGTCCAGCCGCAGCTCGCTGCCGCGACTGGACGCGAGTTCGTGCATCGACTCGATCGCGTCGCCCGAGAGATGCACGAGGTTCGTCGGCTCGGTCTCGAGTTCGACCGAACCCGCGTCGTAGCGACTGATCTCGAGCAGGTCGGCGAGGAGCGTCTCGAACCGTTCGGTCTGCGTGTGCAGCAGCTCGACGGTGCGCGAGGTCGGGCCGGGAAAATCGTCGCGCTGACCGTAGAGCACGTCGCCCGCGAGCCGGATCGTCGTGAGCGGCGTGCGCAGCTCGTGAGAGACATCCGAGACGAATCGCTGCTGCATCACGGAGAGTTCCGCAAGCTCGCGAATGCGGGCCTGCAGGCTGTCGGCCATACCGTTGAACGAGGCCGCGAGCGTCGCCAACTCGTCTTCGCCCTTCTCGGGCATGCGCACACCGAGATCGCCGGCCGCGAGGCGCCGGCTCGTCGCCGCCGTCGAACGGATCGGCTCGATCACCCAGCGCACGACGAGCAGGGTGATCACGCTGAGGAGCAGGAGCAGCGCTGCGGCGCCGATGAGGCCGACGAGCTGCATGAACGCGAGCGTCTCTTGTGCTGCGGCGAAGTTGTACCCGATGTAGAGCTCGTACGCTCCGGCGGCGGGCACCACGATCGTACTGCCGACGACGACGCCAGGATCGTCGGCGCCGTCGTCGCCCTCGAGCGCAACCGACTGCCAGTACTGACCGCCTTCATCGCCCTGCACCCGTTCGCGCAACTCGGGTGTGATGACGCCCGCGAGCCTCGGCGCGATTCGGGTGGGCGGGGCGCTCGAATTCGGCACCTCGTCTGGATGACGGAAGTAGGCGATCGACGCGCTGCCCGAGACGCTCCTCACCGTGCGTACGACGTCTCCCATCACGGCCTGCAACGTTGCCGGATCCAGATCGGTGGCTTCCGATCCTTCGAGGATCTGCTGGGCCGCGACCGTCGCGTTGTTCGCGTCGCCGGTTGCCACGTCGAGCTGCGTCTGGAAGAGGTTCGAGGCGATGCTGAACGAGATGTAGATGCCGATCACGAAGATCGCGAGCGACGAGAGGGCGAGCGTGATGATGACCGTGCGGAACTGCAGCGAGCGACGCCAGAGCTCGGTCACCTGGCGGGGCAGAGCTGCGACGCGACGCCCCGCGTCACGCCACGAGCCGGCGCTGAGGAGCGCCGGGGCCTCTGCCTGCGACATCCGCTCGCCTAGGTGGTCGCGCCGGCTCGATAGCCGACGCCGCGCACGGTCATCACGATGCGCGGGTTGTCGGGGTCATGCTCGACCTTCGCGCGAAGGCGCTGCACGTGCACGTTCACGAGGCGTGTGTCGGCTTTGTAGTGGTAACCCCACACCTGCTCGAGCAGCATTTCGCGGGTGAACACCTGCTGCGGCTTCGAGGCGAGCGTGAGGAGCAGGTCGAACTCCAACGGCGTGAGATTGATACGGGTCTCGCCGCGGCGCACCTCATGCCCGGCCGCATCGATCGTGAGATCGCCGATGCGGAGCGTCGCGGCCGCCGGTTCGGGCGAAGGGCGCAGGCGCGTGCGGATGCGGGCGACGAGTTCTTTCGGGTTGAAGGGCTTGACCATGTAATCGTCGGCGCCCGACTCGAGTCCCTTCACCACATCGGCGGTGTCGGTCTTCGCGGTCAGCATGATGATGGGTGTGCCCGACTCGGCGCGGATGCGCCCGCACACCTCGATGCCGTCGATGCCCGGCAGCATGAGGTCGAGCAGCACGAGGTCGGGCTTCGTCTCGCGGAACGCGGCAAGCGCGCCCGTGCCGTCGGCGCAGAAGAAGGGCTCGAAGCCCTCGGTGCGCAGCACGATGCCGATCATCTCGGCGAGGGCCGTGTCGTCGTCGACGACGAGTACGCGTGGAGTCATCCGTTCATTCCTGTCAGCACCGCCGGGTCACGGCCGAAACCAGTGCGTCAAGCGTAGTCGGTCGCGGCTGGGAGGGTATCCGAAGCCCTGTGGAGAGTCATCGCCGCGCCCGTGGAATGTGCGAGCATTGGGGAATCCGCCGGAAGGAGCCGCACTTGGTGTCAGACCACGACTGGCAGGCGCCCGGCGGCGCTTCCGCGCAGCCCCCGGTGCCAAATGCCCAGAACCCGTCGTACGGGCAAGGGCCCGCGTTCCCGCCGCCACAGCCGCCCGCGGCATCCGCCGGACCATATCCAGGCGCGCCGCCCTCGCCGCAAGCGCCGTACGGAGCCCCGCTCGGCTGGACGCCGCCACCGAAACCCGGGCTCCTCCCCCTGCGCCCGCTCGGTTTCGGCACCCTGCTCTGGGCGCCGTTCCGAGTGCTGCGACGCAACCCGGCCGCGACGTTCGGCACGGGTCTCGTCGTTCAGCTGGTCTCGGTCGTCGCGACGCTCGCGGTCGTACTGCCGTTCGCGGTGCTCGGATTCACCCGCATCGAGGGGGCGTCGTCCGAAGACGTCGACGCCGTACTCTCGGGCGCCGTAGGCGGCTTCATCCTGCTGATGCTCGTGCCGGTCGTGCTGTCGCTCATCGCGAGCGCCTTCCTACAGGGCGTGATGGTCGTCGAGGTCGCCAGCGGCACGCTCGGCGAACGACTCGGCTTCGGTGCACTCTGGAAGCGGGCGGCGAAGCGCATCTGGCCGTTGCTCGGCTGGACGGCGATCGTGACGGGCGCGGTTCTCCTCGTGGTCGCAGTGTTCGTCGTGGTCATCGTGGTCGCGGCGCTCACCGACCCGTTCACCCTGATCATGGCGATCCTCGTCGTGCTGTTCGCCGCACTCGGCCTCGTCGTCCTCGCCGCTTGGCTCGGCACGAAGCTCTCGCTGGTGCCGAGCGTCATCGTGCTCGAGGGCGCCGGCATCGGCACCGCCATGCGTCGTTCCTGGCGCCTGACCGACGGCTACTTCTGGCGCACCTTCGGCACACTGCTGCTCGTCGGGTTCATCCTGAACCTCGCCTCCCAAGTCGTCGTGCAGCCGGTGTCGCTCGTCGGCACGATCCTCGCCGCAGTGATCGATCCGACCGGCAGCGGCGCAGCCGTCGCGATCACGATCGTGACGACGGTCGTGACCGTCATCCTCTCGCTGTTGATCGGCGCCATCACCGCGGTCGTGCAGGCCTCGCTCGTCGCCGTCATCTACATCGACCTGCGCATGCGCACAGAAGCCCTCGACCTCGAACTCGTGCGGTACGTCGAACAGCGTGACGCCGGGTCGCCCGTGACCGATCCCTATCGCGCGCCTGCGCCGACGGCGCCAGCGGGCACCGCACCCGCTCCGACGTGGTCTTGACCCGGTTTCGCGGCACGCCCCTCGACCCCGACGCGCCCGAGGCGCGCCGGTGGCTCGAAGACGAACTCGCCAAGCCCGAGTACCAAGCGGCGAAGCCGAGTCCCTTCGATCTCTTGATGCAGACGATCCGCGACTGGTTCCTCGGGCTCTTCGACGGCGCCACCGGGTTGCCCGCGCCGATCCTCACGCTGCTGATCGTGGTGCTGGTGATCGCGGTGGTGGTGGTCGGCATCCTCGTGTTCGGGCTGCCGCGGCTGCGACGTCGGCGCCGCAGCGAGGTGCCGCTCTTCGACGACCACGATCTGCGCGACCTCGAGACGTTGCGGCGGGCGGCCGCCGCAGCGGCCTCGACAGGCGACTGGCCCCTCGCCATCGAAGAGCGATTCCGCGCGCTCGTGCGGGGTCTCGTCGAGCGCGAGGTCGTCACGGTGCATCCCGGCACGACGGCGAGAGGGTTCGTGGATGCCGCGGCCCGCCCCTTCCCCGAGTTCGGAACGCAGCTGCGTGCAGCCGCCGCAGACTTCGATGGCGTGCGCTATCTCGGTCGCGCCGGCTCGGCCGAAAACTACGAGCGGCTGAGCGCGCTCGAGCGAGGCATCTCGGTCGCCCGTCCGGCGGGCAGCACCGACCACGTGGCATCCGGCACCGACGACGGCACAGAGACCGGCACCGGTGACCGCGAAGCCGCCGGGGTCTCTCGATGAGGGCCTCCGTCGCTGACGCGCCTGTGCCCCCGTCTGAGCCCACGTCTGCGCCAACAAGCACAGTGCCGACGAGCACGGCGCCCGCCGTGACCCCCACGGTTCGTGCCTTCGTGCGGCATCGTCGGGCCTGGATCGTGATCGCCGCCGTGCTCGTGCTCGGCGCGCTGCTCGTGATTGCGATCCAGGGCGGTGCCCGCCAGCCTGGCTCGCCGCTCGCCGCCGACAACCCGGCCCCGGCGGGCGCTAAGGCGCTCGTCCAGGTATTGCGCGGCCACGGCGTCACGGTGCTCGAGGCGCGGTCGCTCGAGCCCGCCCTCGACGCAGCCACCGCCGGTGCGACGGTGATGTTGTACGACGAATACGGCATCCTCGACGATCGACGACTTGCCGAACTCGCCGAGGCGGCCGACCGTCTCGTCGTCGTCGAGCCCGGGTTCACGGCGCTCGAGGCGCTCGCACCGGGTGTGCGCCTCGCCGGTGCGGCGAGCGGTCCCATCGACGACGTCGACTGCGATCTCGGCCCTGCCGCGCGCGCCGAGTCGCTTTCAGACGGGCAACGGCTGCTCACGATCGACGATGAAGCGGCCGACGCCGGGTGGAAGGGCTGCTTCCGCGACGGCGAGTTCGGTTTCGCCGTCGCAACCGGTCCCGGGCCGAGCGGCGGCGAGATCGCGATCGTCGGCGCCACAACGGTCTTCGCGAACGAGACGATCGCCCAGGCGGGCAACGCGGCACTCGCGATCGGGCTCGCCGGGGCATCCGATGACCTCGTCTGGTATCTGCCCGGCCCCGGTGACGCCGATGCGGCCGACGCCCCCACGATCGGTGAACTGACGCCCGGATGGGTGAGTCCCATCATGGTGCTCGCCATCGTCGTGGTGATCGTCGCCGGCATCTGGCGCGGTCGCCGCTTCGGCCCGCTCGTCGTCGAGAACCTTCCCGTGCACGTGCCCGCGGGCGAGACGAGCGCCGGTCGGGCGCGTCTCTACGCACGCACCGGTGCACGCATCCACGCGCTCGACCAGTTGCGAATCGGCACGATCCGGCGCATCGGGCGTGCGCTCCGGCTTCCGCGCTCGGCCGACGTCGCCCAGGTGACGGATGCCGCGGCGCGGGCGACCGGCCGTGACGAGGCGTCCGTGCGGCGACTGCTCGTCGATGCCGATCCGATGCACGACCGCGAGCTCGTCGACCTCGCCGGCGAACTCGCCCGGCTGGAGTCCGACGTGCACCGCTCCCTCGACCCGCATGCTTCGCGCCCTGAGCCCGTCGAAGGGGGCGCGCACGCTTCGACAAGCTCAGTGAACGACGCAAGCTCAGCGCGCGAAACAAGCTCAGCGAGCGATGCTCAGACAACCGACCCCACAGGAAGGCTCCCATGACCGACCCCATCTTCGCTTCGACCGGCGCAGCGACCGACGAGGAACTCCGTGCCGCGCTCAACCGCGTGCGCACCGAGGTCGGCAAGGCCGTCGTCGGCCAAGACGGCGCAGTCACGGGCCTCATCATCGCCCTGCTCACGCGCGGCCACGTGCTGCTCGAGGGCGTGCCGGGCGTCGCCAAGACGTTGCTCGTGCGCACCCTGAGCCGCACCCTGCAACTCGACACGAGACGCCTGCAGTTCACCCCCGACCTCATGCCGGGCGACGTCACCGGCTCACTCGCATACGACCCCCGCTCCGGAGAGTTCGCGTTCCGCGAGGGGCCCGTGTTCACGAACATCCTGCTCGCCGACGAGATCAACCGCACGCCGCCGAAGACCCAGTCGGCCCTGCTCGAGGCGATGGAGGAGCGCCAGGTCTCCGCCGATGGCGTGACCCGGCCTCTCCCCGACCCGTTCATGGTCGCCGCGACCCAGAACCCGATCGAGTACGAAGGCACCTACTCGCTGCCCGAGGCGCAGCTCGACCGGTTCCTGCTGAAGCTCGTGCTCGACGTGCCCGAACGAGTCGACGAGCTGTCGCTCCTGCGCCGCCACGCCGACGGCTTCGATCCGCATGACCTCGCCGCGGCGGGCGTCACCCCGGTGCTGGGCGCGGCCGAACTCGCGGCGGCTCGCGCCGCGGCATCCGCTGTTCGCGTCGAAGACGACGTGCTCGGTTACCTCGTCGACCTGGCGCGAGCCACTCGCCGAAGCCCGTCGATGCGGCTCGGTGTGAGCCCGCGAGGCACGACGGGCCTGCTCGCCGCCTCGAAGGCGTGGGCGTGGCTCACCGGCTACGAGTCACTCACGCCCGACCACGTGCAGGCGATGCTGCTGCCCGTGTGGCGTCATCGCGTGCAACTGCGGCCCGAGGCGGAGCTCGAGGGCGTCTCGGTCGACGCCGTGCTGGCATCGATCGTGCAACAAGTGCAGGTGCCGCTCTGATATGACACGGATCTGATATGACACTGACCGGTCGGTTCGCCCTGCTCGTGGCGCTCGGCGTCGTGCCCGTCGTCGTCGCGGGTGTCGTCGGCGCGCCCGAGGCGTGGATCGCGCTGCTCGGTTGGCTCGCACTCGTCATCGGCGCCGGCGTGCTCGACCTGTCGCTCGCTGCATCGCCTCGACGGGTGGCGCTGCACCGTGATCTGCCCGATCGGGTGCGGCTGGGCGAGCGGATCACCGCGTCGCTCAGCGTCGAGAATCTGGGGCAACGGATGCTCCGGGCGACGGTGCGCGACGGATGGGAGCCATCGGCCGGGGTCACCGGCTCCAATCGTGCGCCACTGCGAGTGCCGCCAGGCGAACGTCGGAGCGTCTCCCTCGAACTCACGCCGTGGCGTCGCGGCGACCGGCGCACCGAGCAGGTCACGATCCGCTCGGCCGGTCCCCTCGGCCTGTGGTCACGGCAGGCCACGCTCGCCGCTCCGGGGCGTGTGCGGGTACTGCCGCCGTTCCATTCGCGCGTGCACCTGCCATCGCGGCTCACTCGCCTGCGCGAACTCGACGGGCGCACGCCACTCCTCATCCGCGGGCAGGGCACCGAGTTCGACTCGATCCGCGAGTACGTGCGCGGCGACGACGTGCGCTCGATCGACTGGCGCGCGACCGCCAGGCACGCCGACCCCGAGGTGCCGGGCAACATGCGGCTCATGGTCCGCACCTGGCGACCCGAGCGCGACCGCCGCATCGTCATCGTCGCCGACACCTCGCGCACCGCCGCGGCACGCATCGCCGACGAGCCGCGACTCGACACCGCGTTCGAGGCGTCGCTGCTGCTCGCCGCCCTCGCCTCGCACGCCGGCGACCGGGTCGACTTCCTCGCATGGGACCGCCGGCTTCGCGGACGCGTGCACGGGGCGAGCGGACCAGAGCTGCTCGCCCGAATGGTCGACACGATGGCCGGCATCGACGCCGAGCTGATCGAGGCCGACTGGGCTTCCGTCCCGGGTCAGGTGCGACGCATCACGAGCCAGCACGCCCTCGTCGTGCTGCTCACCGCGGCGGACTCACCGGGCAGCGCCCGCGGGCTGCTCTCGGTGTTGCCGCAGTTGACCGGGCGGCACACGGTGGTCGTGGCATCCGTCGCCGACCCTGCCCTCATCGACGCGAGCCGCACACGCGACGACCTCGAGCAGGTATATGTCGCCGCGGCGGCCGAACGCGGCCTCCTCGACGGCGAGCGCGTGGGCGCCGCCATCCGCCGACTCGGCGCGCTCACCATCGCAGCTGCCCCGCATGAGCTGCCGCCGGCCCTTGCCGACCTCTACCTCGATCTGAAGGCGTCAGGGCGGCTCTGAGGCCTGGGTGACGTCGCGCGTCACCGAATGCCGCCGCGTTTCGTCGCGCGTCGCGATGTTTTCCCCACGCTCAGCTGATTCCCAACATTCGCGCCCGGTTCACCGACGGCGACGGTCGGGGTCGCTATCTTCGCATCAGGTGCGGCCAGGGGGTCGCGCCACCATGCGTTCTCGTTCCAGGAAAGGAATCCCCGTGTCTGACACCGCAGTTGTCGTCGAAGCCCCTTCGACCGCGCAGAAGCTCACGGCCGAACTCCTCGGCACCTTCATCCTCGTCTTCGGCGTGGTCGGCGCGGTGATCTTCGCCGCGGGATTCGCGGGCGGCGACGGGGGCCTGAACATCGGATTCCTCGGTGTCTCCCTCGCCCTCGGCCTCACGGTGGTCGTCGGCGCGTACGCGTTCGGTCCGTTCTCGGGCGGGCACTTCAACCCCGCGGTGAGTATCGGCCTCGCGGTAGCCGGCCGATTCTCGTGGCGCGAGGTCGGACCGTACATCGCAGTGCAGATCGTCGGCGGCATCCTCGCGTCGAGCCTGCTGCTCGCGATCCTGTCGGCGGGCCCGAAGTTCGACATCATCGTCTTCACCGGCGCATCGACCGGCTACGACGAGCTCTCGCCCGGCGGCTACGGTCTGTGGTCGGTCTTCCTCATCGAGACGATCGCCACGGCCGTCTTCCTCTTCGTGATCCTCGGCGTCACCGGAGCGCGCGCCGCCGCCGGCTTCGCGCCGCTCGCGATCGGGCTCACTCTGACGCTGCTCGCCCTCGTCGCGATCCCCGTCTCGAACGCCTCATTCAACCCGGCGCGTTCGATCGCCACCGCACTCTACGGCGGCGGCATCGCCTGGAACCAGCTGTGGGTCTCGATCGTCGCACCGATCCTCGGCGCGATCATCGCCGGCGCGATCTACAAGGTCGTCTTCGACCGAACGAAGCGACTAACGGCGTAGTCCGCGCGCAGCCCGCGCATAGTCCGCACTCGCGATGGCGGATGTCCCACGGGGCATCCGCCATTCGTCATCTCAAGCGACTCGTCACGACAACCACGACCACGACCGCGCGCACGACGCCACCGCCGGTTCACGTGCACAGGTGGGCAGGCAGCCTGCAGGGCGCGACGAAGCGGATGCCGCGGCATCCGCTCGATCAGCCGGCGACGATGCGCCGCGCGCCCGCGTCGAACTCGACGAGATCACCGGTCTCGCCCGCGAGCCAGGCACGCCGTCCGAGCACCAGCATGTACGCGAGGAAGCCGCCGAGGGCCGCCACCCCGATGCCGATCTTCACCGGCCACGGCCACGGGGCGGGAGTCACGAACCCCTCGATGAGCCCAGAGACGAAGAGGAAGAACACGAGCCCGATCGCGACGCTGAACAACGACCGCGCATCTTCGGCGAGTGCAACGCCACGCGGGCGCGCCCCGGGCGCGACCCAGGCCCAGAAGATGCGGAGCCCGGCCGCTGCTGCGACGAAGACGCACGTGAGCTCGAGCAGCCCGTGCGGTGCGATGTAGAGGAAGAAGGTATCTGCCTCGTCGTAGGCGAACATGATCGCCGCAGTGATGCCGAGGTTCTGCGCGTTCTGCAGCACGACCCACGGCACCCAGACACCGAGGATGCCAAAGGCGACGCATTGCGCGGCGATCCATGCGTTGTTCGTCCACACGGCGCCGGCGAACGACGCAGCCGGATTCTCGGAGTAGTAGGCGACGAACCCCTCTTCGGCGAGCTGACGGAATTCGGACTCACTGCCGAGGGACGCCAGCACGCGCGGGTCTGCGCCGATCCACCAGGCGTAGAGGGCCGCGACGGCGACCGTCACGAGTGCCACGGCCAGGGTCAGCCAGCGCAACCGGTACAGGGCTGCAGGCAGGCTCACGACGACGAAGCGCGTGAACTGGCGCAGGGGGTTCTCGGGTGCGCCGGTGAACGCCAGGCGGGCCCGCGCGAGCGAGACCGACAATCGGTCGCCGAGCGCCGTCGAGCCGGCCGTCGTCTGTACGAGCGAGAGGTCGGATGCCGCGCCCTGATAGCGTTCGATGACCTCATCGGTCTCGGGGCCGGCGAGGCGGCTGCGGCGTGCGAGCGCGTCGAGGCGCTGCCAGTCGTCGTGACGAGCGGAGGCGAGTGCGTCGAGGTCCATCTGCTTGAATACTACCCATGCCCCAAGCCCCCGCCGTCGCACACCGCGTCGCCCGATTCGACGACGAGGGCGTGCTCACGGGTGAGGCCGTCGCACTCGATGTGCGCCCCGCGAGCGCGCTGATCCGTGCCGGCGGAGCGGCGATCGATGTGCTCGTCTCTGTGTTGCTCTTCCTCGGCCTGCTGCTCGCACTGGCGGGGCTCGGTATCGATGAGACCGGGTTCCAAGCCATCCTGATCGCGGGCATCGTGATCTGCATCGTCATCGTGCCGACCGCTGTCGAGACCGCGACACGGGGCCGCTCTCTCGGCAAGCTCGCGCTGGGCCTTCGAGTGGTGCGCGACGACGGCGGGTCGATCGGGTTCCGGCACGCGTTCATCCGCGCCCTCACCGGTGTGGTCGAGATCTATATGACATTCGGCGGCCTTGCGGTGCTCGTCGGATTCCTGAACTCTTCATCGAAGCGGCTCGGCGACCTGCTGGCCGGCACCCATGCGCAGGTCGAGCGGGTGCCGAAGCTCCCCTCGACCGCCTTCGGCGTGCCCGCCGAGCTCGTCGGCTGGGCGGCGATCGCCGACGTCGGGCGCCTGCCAGACCCGCTCGCGCGCCGCGTCGCCGCGTTCTTCACGAACGCCGGGCACCTCGTTCCCGAGAGCCGCGCGCGCGTCGCGGCATCCCTCGCGATCGAGGTCGCTCCGTTGGTCTCCCCCGTGCCGGATGCCGCGCCCGAGCTGTTCCTCGCGGGCGTCGCCGCCCTCCGGCGCGAGCGCGACGCGACGGCCATCGCGCTCGAGGATGCGCGCATGGCGTCGCTCGCCCCCGTGCTCACGGCGACCCCGCCCGGGTTTCCCGAGCGCTGACGAGGTCGTCGGCCGAGGAGGCGGGCCGGGTACCAGGTCTCGATACGCTCCTTCGTCGCTACTCGACCAGCGGGTGGCTCGCACCTCGTCGGTCGAGTAGGCGTGCCGGGTACCAGGTCTCGATACGCTCCTTCGTCGCCACTCGACCAGCGGGTGGGGGCTCAGTAGCGGTACTGGTCGACTTTGTACGGACCCTCGACGGGCACGCCGATGTACGCGGCCTGCTCAGGCGAGAGCTCGGTGAGCTCCACGCCGAGCGAGTCGAGGTGCAGTCGCGCGACCTTCTCGTCGAGGTGCTTCGGCAGCACGTACACACCCACGGGGTACTGCTCGGGGCGAGCCCAGAGCTCGATCTGAGCGAGCACCTGGTTGGTGAACGAGTTCGACATGACGAACGAGGGATGCCCCGTCGCATTGCCGAGGTTCATGAGCCGCCCCTCGGAGAGCACGAGAATCGAACGCCCGCTCGGCAGCCGCCACTCGTGCACCTGCGGCTTGATCTCGATGCGCTCGGCGCCGGTGAGCGACTCGAGGCCGGCCATGTCGATCTCGTTGTCGAAGTGTCCGACGTTCGCGACGATCGCGAGGTGCTTCATGCCGAGCATGTGCTCGACCCGGATCACGTCTTTGTTGCCGGTGCAGGTGACGAAGATGTCGACCTCGCCGATGACGTCGGCGAGGCGGGCGACCTGGTAGCCGTCCATCGCGGCCTGCAGCGCGCAGATCGGGTCGACCTCGGCGACGATGACCCGGGCGCCCTGGCCGCGCAGCGCCTCTGCGGCGCCCTTGCCCACGTCGCCGTAGCCGACGACGAACGCGACCTTGCCGCCCATGAGCACGTCGGTGGCTCGATTCAGCCCGTCGGGCAGCGAGTGACGGATGCCGTACTTGTTGTCGAACTTCGACTTCGTGACGGAGTCGTTGACGTTGATCGCCGGGAAGAGCAGCTCCCCCTTCGCGTGCAGTTCGTAGAGGCGATGCACGCCGGTCGTGGTCTCTTCGGTGACGCCCTGGAGCTCTGCCGCGATGCGGGTCCAGCGGTCCGTGCTGAGCTCGAGCGAGCGGCGCAGCGTGTCGAGCACGACACGGAACTCGTGACTCGCGTCATCCGCCGCCGCAGGCACGACGCCTGCGGCCTCGAAATCACGGCCGTGGTGCACGAGCATCGTCGCGTCGCCGCCGTCGTCGAGGATCATGTTCGGGCCGATCCAGTCCGCACCGGATGCCGCGGCTTCCGCCGACCAGTCGAAGATGCGGTCGGAGCACCACCAGTACTCCTCGAGCGACTCGCCCTTCCAGGCGTAGACGGGCACGCCCGCGGGCGCGTCGACAGTGCCGTCGGGGCCGACGACGACCGCCGCGGCGGCCTCGTCTTGCGTTGAGAAGATGTTGCAGCTCGCCCAGCGCACGTGCGCGCCGAGCGCGACGAGGGTCTCGATCAGCACCGCGGTCTGCACCGTCATGTGCAGGCTGCCGGCGATACGGGCACCGGCGAGCGGCTTCGACGCGCCGAACTCGGTTCGAAGGGCCATCAGGCCGGGCATCTCGTTCTCGGCGAGTCGAATCTGATGGCGCCCGGCTTCGGCGAGTGAGAGGTCGGCGACCTTGAACGGGAGGGCGGTGGTCGCGGGCAGCGTCGTCATGAGCCCATTCTGCCAGTTCGCCCGGGGTTCGCTCACTGAGCCTGTCGAAGCGAGCACCCGGTCAGACGTCGCGAATGAGCGCGAGCACCTCGTCGCGGATGGACTCCATCGTCGCGGCATCCGCACCCTCGACGTTCAGGCGCAGCAATGGCTCGGTGTTCGACGGCCGCACGTTGAACCACCAGAACGACTCGTCGCCGCCCGTCGTGCCGGTGACGGTGAGCCCGTCGAGCTCGTCGAACTCGGCCCGACCGGTGAACGCCTCGACGATGCGCGTATAGGCGGAGGGTACGTCGTCGACGACCGAGTTGATCTCGCCCGACAGTGAGTAGGGCGTGAAGCGCGTCGACATCTCGGAGAGCGGTGCCTGCTGCGAACCGAACTCGGCGAGCACGTGCATCGCCGCCAGCATGCCGTTGTCGGCGCCCCAGAAATCGCGGAAATAGTAGTGCGCCGAGTGCTCGCCGCCGAACACGGCGCCGGTCAGCCTCATCTGGTCTTTGATGAGCGAATGCCCGACGCGGGTGCGCACCGGAATCCCCCCGGCCTGCTCGATCACCTCGGGCACGAACTGGGAGGTGATGAGGTTGTGGATGACCGCGACATCCGTCTCGCCTGCGGCGCGCGCGCGTGTGATCTCGCGGAGCGCGACGATCGCTGCCACCGCCGACGGGTTCACGGCACCGCCCTGCTCGTCGACGACGAAGCAGCGGTCGGCGTCGCCGTCGAAGGCGAGGCCGAGGTCGGCGCCGTGCTCGACGACGGCGCGCTGCAGGTCGACGAGGTTGGCCGGCTCGAGCGGGTTCGCCTCGTGGTTCGGGAAGGTGCCGTCGAGTTCGAAGAAGAGCGGCACGATCTCGAGGGGCAGCTCGGGGAGCCCGGCAGCTGTGCCGAGCACGGCGGGCACGGTGAGCCCGCCCATGCCGTTGCCGGCGTCGACGACGATCTTCAACGGCCGGATGCCGCTGAGGTTGACGAGCGAGCGCAGGTACGCCGCGTAGTCGGCGAGCACGTCGACGGTCGTGGCCGAGCCGGGCGACTCGACCGAGGAGACGCCCTGCTCGAGGTAGTCGGCCGCACGGTCGCGGATGGCCGCGAGACCCGTGTCGAGCGAAATACCCTGGGCACCCGCCCGTGAGAATTTGATGCCGTTGTATGCGGCGGGGTTGTGGCTCGCCGTGAACATCGCGGCCGGCGCATCGAGCGAGCCCGACGCGAAGTAGCTCTCGTCGGTCGAGCACAGCCCGATCGAGACGACGTCGGCGCCGCGGGCGACCGCGCCGCGAGCGAAGGCTTCAGCGAACCCCGGCGAGGAGTCTCGCATGTCGTGGCCGACGACGACTCGGCCGCCGCCTGCGCCGACCTCGTCGACGAAAGCAGCAGCGAGCGCCTCGACGGTCTCTTCGGTGAGCCCGTCGCCGACGATTCCGCGAACGTCGTAGGCCTTCACGATCGCGTCGAGACGCGCGCGAGCGTCGGATGATGCAGCGGGATTCATGCCTTGAAACCTACCTCACCGAGGCTGACGTGCCGCACGATCTGCCATCCCACAGGCGCCGAGGTGCGTGCGGTGTGACGCGCGCAGAGGTCGTAACCGTGCGGCTCTCTGGTAAGGGCGAGCGGGCCGAGTACGGCCATGGAATCGGCGTAGTCGAAGGTCATCGTGGCGACCGCTTCTGCGGCGCATGCGGTGCGCGAACAACGTCTCATGGCTCCACCAGAGTAGCGAGCGCCACGGCCGATCGCTGCCAACGACTCAGTACGATGGAGGGTATGCCCCGATCCCGTCGTGTCGCCTCCGAGCCGCGCTCACCCCGACGGCTCGCTCGAGATCGACATGGGCGCGGGCTCCGGTCGGCCGTCACCGGACCGCACCTGCCGATGCTGCACAACCGGCTCGATGAGTTCGAGCTCACCGTCGGCACGACTGCAGCGTATCTGCGCGGCCTCTGGCCCGAGCTCGAGGGCGTCGTCTTCGAGGTGGCGCAGGGCCCCGCTGAGGCGATCCACGAAGATCACGTCGATCGGTGGAAGGTCTTCCACGACGAACGCCGCATCGTGTTCTACCGGCTGCCGATCGTGCGTTTCCTGCGCCTCCAAGAGGGTGAGGAGCGCGAGGAGAAGCTCCTCATCGAGAGTTGCGTCTTCCGTGCGATCGCCGATCTGCTCGGCAAAGACCCGTGGGAGCTTGCTCCGGGTCGTTACCGGCACCTCTGAAGACTTCGCTCCCTGAGCCCGTCGAGGGGGACCCGCTCCGACTGCTCAGCGAACTTCGACAAGCTCAGCGAGCGCTTCCTACCGGGGGAACACGCGGATCGGCGAGTCCAACGGCCCAGGCGGCTGCACACCGAACGAGGCGAGTTCCCCTTCGCCCAAGAACGACACCGAGGCGTGCACGCCCTGCACACCGGTCAGTGTGACGATCGCACCGGCTTCGACGTCGACGGATGCCGCCGACCCCTGGTCGATCGTGACCGCCAGGGTCTCCCCGTCGATCGTGTACTGCACCTCGGAGACCTTGCCGCTCGCGTTGGCCAAGTGCAGCGTCGGCGCCGGCCCCTCGGGCACCGCGATGACCGCGTCCTCCAGGAGCGGCGTCGTCGCGACGGTCCAGGCGAGGTCGACCGATGCCGGGGCATCCGTCTCGTCCGGCAGGGTCACTGCGGCCGGGCTGCCGGTCGTCGCGCGTGCTGCAGCCACGATCGGCCCGTCGGCGTCGAGCCTGATCGTGTACGACCCCGAGTCGAGTACGCCGAGCGGCACATCGAGCGAGCGACCTGGCTGCAGCGTCACCTCGATCGTGGAGCCGACGGCGCCGGACTCGGGCATGATGCCGATCGACACGTCGGCGGGTTCGTCACCGGTGGCGAGGAGCCGCACGGCGGGGTGGTCGTCGCCTTCCGCGTGATCGTCCGCCGGATCGACGCCGCCGGCTTCTGCCACGACGAAGCCGGGGATGACCTGGCTGTTCGCCGGCGTCGCGACGGAGCCCGTGAACTCGACGCCCGCCGGCGCCAGGCCGTCGACGGCGGATTGTTCGAGGGCCGCGGCGATCATGCCGCCCGTGGTCGTGACATGCACGACCGGCGAGGTCAGGTTGGGCGCGATCCCGGCGAGTGAGACCACACGCTGGGTGCCTGCGGGAACGATGATGCCGAGCGCCGAGCCTGCTTCGACGGCACCGGTCTCACCGATCACTCGCACATCCACGGTCGCGGCGACGTCGGTTGGATTGGCCAGCGACACGAGGCTCGTCCGTCCGAGCGTCGTGGCCCCGGCGACGAGCCATGACTCGGCGCTCGCCTCGGCGCATGCGGCCGCCGCGAACCCGGCGACGGTCTCAGTGCCGGCGGACTGCGATTGGGCCCCCGCCAGCATGCCGGCGTCGACGGTTCCCGGTTCGACGGCGATCTCCACCGGCGTGCCGTCCCGGGCGGCCCGCGGGTTGCCCGGCGCGGCGAGCGGGGTCTCGGTGATCTCGGCGTCTTCGGGGTCGGCGCCCGAGGTCAGCTCGGCCGAGCCGATCGACGATGCGGTCGTCGCGGCGGCCGCGTCGTCGGCGAGGGTGAGCAACGGGCCCGGGCAGACCCGCTGCTGCCGGCTCTCTGCGGGCTGCACGATGAGCGACGGCGGATCGATCCTGTGGTCGGGCCACGGCACCACGGCTGCGGCGGCGAGTGCGGCCGCGGCGATCGCTGCGGCCGCGACGAATGCAACGGCTCGGCCGCCGATGCGGGCGATGGTGCGACTAACGGGCATCGTCGTCCCCCTTCGGCTCGGTGGATTCAGTGGGTTCGTCGGAGTCGCCCGAGTCGCCCGATTCCGCCGAATCGGCGGGCGCGGTGGAGACCACAGCTTCGGTTGGCTCGTCGGTCGGTACGAGCGATTCCGTCGGCGCGGATTCCGCCGGGACGTCGGCCGCCTCGCCCTGTTCCGCGTTGTCGGAATCGGCTTCCTCCGCAGCGCCGACGCCGTCATCCGCATCGCCGGCGGCCGCAGCGGCCTCCGCGTCCGCGCCTTCGGAGTCGTCCGGTCCATCCGCCACATCCGCCCCGTCCGGCGCCGCCGATCGCGGTTTCCGCCTGCGTCGGCGCACGGGCCTCCGGTCTGCTTCACGGCCGACGCCGGTCGGAATCGACAGCAGCAGGGTCGCGCCGAGCACGATGAGTTGCACCGCGGTGATCACGCCGGCGAGCGCGCCGCCCGCACCGGGCGGAATCTGGGCCGCCGGGGCATCCGGCTCTGCCGCGCTGAATCGCCAGAGCGTGCCGAAGTCGGTCTCCCCCACCGCGACCAGCGCCGCGTTGCCGTCGAGGGCGGTGCGCGCCCTGTCGGCGGTCGCTTCGGCGTCGCGGTCGTCGCCGACTGGCGGGGTCAGTAGCACGAACGACACCCCGAACTCGCGGATCGCGGCATCGGAGTCGAACCCGCTGCGGGAGGCGAGGTTGCCCGCGATCGTCGCCAGCTCACGCTCCTTTTCGCTCATCCCCTCACGAGTCTGTTCGAGCGTCGACTGCTCGTCGAGCGTCGTACCCGCGCCGTGTTCGAGCGTCGCCCTGATGCTGCCGTCGTCTTCGGGCTGGATGCGCAAGGTGGTGACGCGAGGGTCGCTCTCGGCCTCGGCTCCGACGAATGCAGGCAGCGTGCGCTCGGCGGCAGGCTCGATCGCCGTCGACGCCGTGGCGATGCCGAGTCCCGCCGGCAGCACCGCGACGATGGCGCACGCGGCGACGAGCCAACCGAGCAGCGCCCCGCCGCGGCGCACGGCGCTGAGGGCGATGACGGCCGCCAGGATGAACCCGAGCCAGGAGAGGCTGAGGCCGGCTCCGGTCCAGAGCTGCACGGCTTCGGGGCCGGCGACCGCAAGCGCGAGATGAGCGGCGACGACGGCGGTCGCGAACCCCAGGAGAGCGGTTCCGAGGCTGAGCACGGCGCCGCGGATGCCGGGCGCGAGCACTGCTGCCAGCGCGGCGACGAGCAGCGGGAGCACGAGGAGCGTGACGAGCAGCTTCGGGTCGACGGATGCCGCGTCGCCGAGGAACCCACCCCAACCGCCCCACGGCTCACCGGGGAAGCCGAGCGCGAGCTGCCACACGGAGGGCGCCGTGCTGCCGACCGGCACACCAGGATCGGCGAGCAGGGCGAGCGGCGTTCCTCGCCCGAGCTGCGCGATGACGAGCGGCGCGGCGAGTACGGCGGCCGGCAGCGGGAGTGCCGCGAGCCGTACCGCGGCACGCCCGCTCACCGCGAGGCTCACGAGCCATGCGACGAGCAGTGCCGGTGCGAGACTCGGCGCGGCCGCGACCACTGCGGCGAACAGGAGGGAGGCCGTGGCGGCCGCCGCCCACGACGTGGCCGCGCCGAACACGGCGAACGCGAGCCAGCCCAGCAGCACGTGCGCGAGCACCGCACCCGGACGGCCGTCGCCGAGCGCGACGAGCAGCGGCGGGGCGAGTCCCCACACGAGCGCGGCGACGGCACGCACCGAGCCGCGTTCGGTCAGCCTCGATGCGGCGAACCACGCGCCGAGGGTCGCGGCAGGCACGGCGAGCAGCCAGAGCAGCACGAGCCCGAACGATGGCGCCCAGAACGCGAGCGAACCCAGCACGGCGAGCACGCCCGCGAAGGGGTCGGCGGCGCCGACGAAGCCGGCGCCGATGTCGCGCCATCCGTAGGCCGCATTGCGCCACAGCTCGCCGAGACCGCTCGACAGCGGGAGGATTCCGCCGCCGCTGAGACCGCGCGCACCGAGCAACCAGGTGAACAGGGCGACGGATGCCGCGACCGACGCCAGCAGCACCCAGCCGCCGCCCGTGCCGAGGAACTGCAGTTCGTGCTTTCGTCCGCGCGCACGCGCTCGTCGCGCCTCGGCGGCATGCTGGCGCCGCCGCCGCACCTCGTCGGGCTGCATGCGCAAGGGGGCGATCGCCGACCAGCCGACGGTGCGTGCCGCCTTGAGCCGGCGACGGGCGCGTGCCACGCGCATGCCGGAGAACATCGTGCCGAGCGCCGCCGAGAACTCCCCCGGAATCGCGCCGGGCGACTTCACGAGGAGCAGCCTGATCGAGCGGATGATCGCCATCGGCAGGAAGCTCAGCCAGTGCAGCGGCACCGCCGCCGCGGGCGCGTACACGAGTCGACGATGCAGGGCTGCCGCTCGTGCGGCCCGGGTGCGTCGCCGGGTCGCACGGGCGCGCGGGTCGGCGGGCGGCCCAGCGACGCCGTCGCCTGCGAACAGCACGAGTGCTTCGGGAACCACCGAGACACGATGTCCGGCCAGTCGTGCGCGGATCGAGAAGTCGAGCGCATCGTCGACGGTCGGCAGCGCCGGATCGAAGCCGTCGAGCGAACGCCAGACCGAGTGACGTACGAGGAGCGCCGCCGGGTCGAGCCCGAGCACGTCGCTGAGGCCGTCGTGCTGCCCCTGGTCGAGCTCGTCGGAGACGAGCGATACGCTTCGCCCGAACCGCGTGATCGTACGACCGAATGTCGCGATGCGATCCGGATCGTCCCATTCGCGCAGCTTCGGCCCCGCGATCGCGACGGACTTCGCCGTCTCGAGGGTGGCGACGAGCCGTTCGAGCGCGTCTGGCGCGGGCGCCGTGTCCTCGGCGAGGAGCCAGAGCGCATCGGCATCCGATGTCGGCGCCTCCAGCACCCGTTCGGCGGCGCGGACCGCCTCACCGAATGAGAGGTGCTGTGAGAACTCGATGACGTGGGTGGGCGACGCCGCGTCGACGAGTTCACGCGCCTCGGCATCCGCCTCGGTGAGCACGACGACGAATGCGTCGGGCGTGCGGCGCTGGGATCGAATCGCTTCGAGCGTGCGTGCGAGGTGGTCGCCGCCGAGATGTGCGACGAGGACGGCGGTGACTCTGGGGAACATCGAGGTCAGCCTAAGCGGCTCGCGCCGCGGCATCCGTCACCGCACCGGGCGTGCCTTGAAAACGCGAACCGAATGTCGAGCGGGTTGAGAGAGGGGGACGCGCGCCGTCTCGAAGCACCGAGACGCGCCGGCGCCGTCTGGAGACGCCACGAGCGCGGAGCCTGCCGAAGCAGACTCCGCGACTCAGACCGCTCTCTTACGGAGTTTGCGACGCTCTCGCTCAGAGAGCCCGCCCCAGATGCCGAACCGCTCGTCGTTGCCGAGCGCGTACTCGAGGCACTGGTTTCGTACCTCGCATCCGGTGCAGATCTTCTTCGCGTCCCTCGTCGATCCGCCCTTTTCAGGGAAGAACGCCTCAGGATCGGTTTGCGCGCACAGCGCGTCGCTCTGCCATGCCAGCTGATTGTCATCGTCTGTGACCGAACGAACCCCCGGAACGCCCAGCCTGACCGGATCGACGAACCAATCGTCAGGTACTCCAGAACGATATTCAGGATTGCCCATATCGTCTCCCACCCAGTTGTACCGACCACCCAGAAGGTGTGTCAGGACCAATTACACCGGTGTAATTCGCGAGAGTCAAGTCGCAGAGGGTAAACCCTCATGCAGCCGTCGAGCCTTCATCGCTCGCTCGACACGCCGGGTGTTGGTCATACGTTATGAATCGGATGCCGCGCGGCGGGCCTGCCACGCACTCTCGACCATCTCGGCGAGCGTGTGGCGCATGCGCCAATCGAGGTCGCGAGCGGCGAGTTCACCCGATGCGACGATTCGGGCGGGGTCGCCCGCACGGCGTGGCGCGACCTCGGGCGTGAAGTCGATGCCCGTCACCTCTGCGACCGCCCGCATGATCTCGCCGACCGACACTCCGTCGCCGGAGCCGAGGTTGTAGACGGTCTCGAGCGGCTCCCCCGCGTCGAGTCGACGGGCGGCCACGACATGGGCTTCGGCGAGATCGGCGACGTGGATGTAGTCGCGCACGCACGTGCCGTCGGGAGTCGGGTAGTCGTCTCCGTTGATGCGCGGGGTGCGGCCGTCGAGCAGGGCATCGAACACGAGCGGGAAGAGATTGTGCGGGCTCACGTCGAAGACCTCGGGTGCGCCCGAGCCGACGACGTTGAAGTAGCGCAGACTCGTGTGCGCGAGACCGCGGGCCTTGGCCTGGTCGGCGAGCAGCCATTCGCCGATGAGTTTCGACTCACCGTATGGAGACTGCGGCTGCTTCGGGGTCGTCTCGGTCACGAGGTCGACGTCGGGGGTGCCGTAGACGGCAGCACTCGACGAGAAGACGATGCGGTCGATGCCCTTGGACTCCATCGCGCCGAGCAGTGTCGCGGTGCCGACGACGTTCTGCTGGTAGGTGTGCAGCGGGCGATCGACCGAGACGCCGGCGTACTTGAATCCTGCGAGGTGCACGACGCCCTGCACGTTGTAGCGGTCGATCGCACGCTCCACCGCGCCGCCGTCGAGGATGCTGCCGTGCACGAACGGGGTGTCGGCCGGGATGAACTCGTGCTTTCCCGACGAGAGGTCGTCGAACACGACGGCTCCGATGCCCTGGGCCTCGAATGCGCGCACGACGTGCGCTCCGATATATCCCGCGCCCCCGGTGACCAGCCAGCTCATGTTCCCGCCTTCCGGCGACGGAACCTCCGCGCCGGAACGATCGTATCCGGCGGGCCAGGCCCGGCGGGTCAGGCCTGTGGGTCAGGCCTGGCGCGTCGGCTGGTGTTCGATGTGGCGGGTGCGGTCGCGGATCTCGGGGCGACCGTAGCCATCGGTGTCGAGTCGGAGCACGGTGGCGAGAACACCCCAGATGGCGAGTCCCGCAAGAAGGAGGAGGATGATCGTGGTCATGGCAGTAAATGTATGTCTTGCGAGATCCTGCCGACAGTGGCAGAGTAGCCATCAAACGTTCGATTTCTGCCAACCCGGAGGCATCCGTTGCTTCAGACCATCGCCTGCATCGCCATCCCGCAGATGGCCCCGTTCGAGTTCGGCGTGATCTGCGAGGTGTTCGGCATCGATCGCAGCGATACCGCCGGGCCGACCTTCGACTTCCATGTCGTGGCCGCAGACCCCGGCCCCATCCCGACGAAGCTCGGATTCGACGTCGTCGTGCACGAAGGCCTCGACTTCGCCCGGCATGCCGACCTCATCGCCGTGCCGGCCGCGCTCATCGACGCTCCGGTCGACGAGCGCATCTCCGAACTGCTGCGCGACGCCGTCGAGCGGGGCGCCTGGGTGCTCTCGGTCTGCTCGGGCGCGTTCACCCTCGGCCGTGCCGGCGTGCTCGACGGCCGACGCGCCACCACCCACTGGATGTACACCGACCAGATGGCTGCGATGTTCCCCCGCACCGAGGTCGACGCCGATGTGCTCTTCGTGCAAGACGACAAGGTCGTCACCGGTGCCGGCACGGCGGCCGGAATCGACGCCGCCCTGCACATCGTGCGTACCGAGCTCGGCGCGAGCGCGGCCAACATGATCGCCCGGCGCATGGTCGTGCCGCCGCAACGCGACGGGGGGCAGTCGCAGTTCATCCAGACGCCGGTCGCCGAGTGCCGCACCGATTCGTTCGCCAAGATCACCGAGTGGATGGTCGAGCACCTCGACGAAGACCTGACCGTCGACCTGCTCGCCCGCAAGGCGCTCATGTCACCGCGTACCTTCGCGCGCCGGTTCCGTGCCGAGACCGGCACCACGCCCAACGCATGGCTCAACCGTCAGCGGCTGCTGCGCGCCCAGCAGTTGCTCGAAGAGACCTCGTTCACCCTCGAGGAGATCGCGCGCGACACCGGCTTCGGCGCCGCCGCCGTCATGCGCCACCACTTCGTGAAGGTGCTGCAGACGACGCCGACGGCCTACCGCCGGCTCTTCGGCGTGCGCGTCGCCTCTTAGGCCTCGGATGCCGCGGGCGAGCCCGTCGTCGCGATCCAGGCGATGCCGGGGCCGGTGACCTCGAGGTCGCGCTCATCGGGCGTGACGTAGACCGATTCGCCGCGAGCGAGTCGGGCCGTGGCACCGGTCGTGCCGCGAAGTACCACGCCCTCGCCCTCGACGAGGGCGATCGCCGGGCCGTCGATCGTCACCCGTGCGACATCCGCGCCCGGCTCGACCCGGTAGAGCACGAAATCGGGCACCTCGGGCCGGAACTCGACAACCCCGGGCGACACCTCGACGGGCGCGAGCCGCGGAGGTGCGATGGGCGTGAAGTCGAGCACGTCGATCAGCTCGGTCACGTCGATGTGCTTCGGCGTGAGTCCGCCGCGCAGCACGTTGTCACTCGCTGCCATGAGCTCGATGCCGAGCCCGTCGAGGTAGGCGTGGATGTTGCCCGCCGCCAGGTACAGCGCCTCACCCCGCACCAGCCGCACGCGGTTCAGCAGCAACGAGATGACGACGCCGGGGTCGCCCGGGTACGCTTCGGCGAGCGCGCCGACCGTCGCGAACGAGAGCGCATACGGAGAACTGAGCGCAAGCTCGGACGCGGCGAGCGCCGTGACCCGTTCGATCACCCACGACGCCTCGCCCGTGTCGCCGCCGCGCCCGTCGCGCAGCAGCCACTCGACCGTGTCTCGCAGCGGGTGCCCGCCGGCCAGATGAGCTTCGAGCAGGTCGAGTGCGCCCGGTTCGGGCGCGGGCGCCGCGGCATCCGCTGCCCGCAGCACTTCGAGGATGCCGTGCACTTCGCCCAGCGGGCGGAACCCCGAGAGGGCGTCGAACGTGTCACTCACCGCGACGATGAGCTCTGGCTTGTGGAACTCGTCTTTGTAGTTGCGGTCGTAGGCCGTGATCGGCACGCCGTCGGCCTCTTCGAGCGCGAAGCCGGCGCGGGCCTGCTCGGGGGTCGGGTGCGCCTGCAATGACAGCGGCTCGGCCGCGGCGAGGAG
This sequence comes from Agromyces sp. Y782, assembly GCF_059445405.1. Classification (NCBI taxonomy): domain Bacteria; kingdom Bacillati; phylum Actinomycetota; class Actinomycetes; order Micrococcales; family Microbacteriaceae; genus Agromyces; species Agromyces sp. Y782. The sequence continues at coordinate 351,371 of NZ_JCAIUG010000001.1, forward strand.
CTTCAAGAGGAACGGCAGCCGCGCCCCCTGCCTCGCGAGCCGCGCACCGAGGGCCGTCTCGGGGTCGGCGGCGATCCATGCGGCGAGGTCCTCATGACCTCCAGGCGCCGCGTCGAGCACCCTCGACGGCGAGCCCGGGTGCGCCCCGAGCCAGAGCTCGGCCTCGGGCCCGCCCGAAGGCTCGGTGCCACGGAAGCCCGCGATCGCCGTCGTCGAGCCCCATGCGTAGTCCCGCGGGGTGTTGCCGATCGCCACAAACATGCTCGGGAGTTCCTCTCGGTCGTTTGGGTCAAAACTACCAACGCCGCGGGCCTGTCGACAGCGCAGCATAGGCTCGAGACATCCGACGATGTATTGGAGCTGTCATGACTTTCGAGCCTCTCGCGAGCGATTTCTACGCCTACGAGTCCCTCCTCAGCGACCAGGAGAAGGAGGCGCTCGGCAACCTCCGCGCCTGGCTCGAGGCCGACGTGAAGCCCATCATCGGCGGCTACTGGGACCGCGCCGAGTTCCCCATGCAGATCGTGAAGCCGCTCGCCGACCTCGGCACGCTCTCCTACAACTGGGAGGAGACGAAGCCGTTCGAGAACTCCGCCGTCTTCCGCGGCTTCGTCGCATTCGAGCTCGCACGCGTCGACCCATCGGTCGCGACCTTCGTCGGCGTGCAGAACGGTCTCGCGACGGGCACCATCAGCGTCTGCGGGTCGAAGGAGCAACGCGACGAGTGGATCCCGAAGCTCGCGAGCGGCGAGGTCATCGGCGCCTTCGGACTCACCGAGCCACTCTCGGGTTCCGACTCTGCGCAGGGCCTGCGCACGACCGCGCGGCGCGAGGGCGACACCTGGGTGCTCAACGGCTCCAAGCGCTGGATCGGCAACGCCACCTTCTCGGACATCACGATCATCTGGGCGAAAGACGTCGCCGACGACCAGGTCAAGGGCTTCATCGTGCCGACCTCGACGCCCGGGTACACCGCTACCAAGATCGAGGGCAAGATCAGCCTCCGCGCCGTGCAGAACGCCGACATCACGCTCGTGAACGTCGTCGTGCCCGAGTCGCTGCGGCTCGCGAACGCGAACTCGTTCCGCGACACCGCGAGTGTCTTGCGCCTCACCCGCGCCGAGGTCGCGTGGGCCGCGGTCGGCACGGCCGTCGGCGCGTACGAGGCCGCCGTGAAGTACGCCGGCGAACGCGTGCAGTTCGGCAAGACCATCGGCTCGCACCAGCTGATCCAAGACCTGCTCGTCAAGTGCCTCGGCAACATCACCGCCTCGCTCGGCATGGTCGTCCGTGTCTCCGAGATGCTCGACCGCGGCGAGCAGCGCGACGAGCACTCGGCGCTCGCCAAGGCGTATACGACGGCACGCATGCGCGAGACCGTCGCATGGGCACGCGAGGTCGTCGGCGGCAACGGCATCACCCTCGAGTACGACGTCGCCCGCTTCTTCGCCGACGCCGAGGCGCTCTATTCCTACGAGGGCACTCGTGAGATGAACACCCTCATCGTCGGCCGCAAGATCACCGGCAAGGCCGCGTTCGTCTGAGTTCACCGGCGCAGATTGACGGATGCCCCGGCGGGATCGTTCCCTCGCGGCATCCAAATCTGTTCGCAACCATCCCCGCGATAGCCTGTACCCCATGAACACGGCCCGACGACGCTGGATCGGTGCGTTCGCGACATTCGCGCTGTTCACGTTGCTCGCCGGCCAGTTCTGGCGCAACCTCCTCGGGTGGTGGGGCTTCGGCGTCGTGGCCACCCTCGTGCTCATCGGCGCGGTCGCGCTCATCGTGCGGGTGCGCCCTGCGTGGATCTGGCGCCGGGTGCCGAAGTCGACGCTCGTGTTCCTGCTGCTGGCAGCACTGTCGATCGCCTGGTCCTTCTACCCGGGCGCGTCGGCGCTCGGGGTGGGCATCACCCTTGCGACGACCGTCACCGCCGTCGCGCTCGTGCTGTGCCTGAACTGGACGCAGTTCGTGCGCAGTCTCGGCGGGGCGCTCAAGTGGGTGCTCGCCCTCTCGCTGGCGTTCGAGCTCTGGGTCGCGATCTTCGTCGGCGGGCCACTGCTGCCGAACTTCCCCGACTTCACCGGTGAAGCCGGCGACAAGATCCCGATGGCGTTCTACTGGTCGCGCGGCCTGCTCTTCTCGGGCGGACCGATCGAGGGCATCGTTGCGAACCGCAACCTCCTCGGCATGATTGCGCTCCTCGGCCTCATCGTGTTCGGGGCGATGCTCGCCGCCGGCAGCGTTCGGCGCGCTTCGGGTATCTGCTGGCTCGTCGTCGCCAGCGCGATCTTGCTCCTCACCCGTTCGGCGACCGTATTGCTCGTCGGCGTGCTCGTCGTCGTCGTCGCACTGGCGTTCGCCCTGTGGGCCCGGCGAGTCGGCCCCGATCGCCGAACAGGCGTCTACTGGGCGGCCGGGGGCGCAGTCGCGGCATCCGTCGGCCTGCTCATCGTGTTCTGGGGTCGACTGCTCGAGTTCTTCGGCAAGAGCGAAGACCTCACCGGCAGGTTCGACATCTGGAACGCGGTCATCGGCCTCGCGAACGAGCGCCCGTGGTTCGGTTGGGGGTGGGTCGGCTACTGGGTGCCGTGGGTCGAACCGTTCGAAGGCCTCGCCGTCCGGAACGGCGTCACCTATCTGCAGGCGCACAATGCCTGGCTCGACGTGTGGATGCAACTCGGCATCATCGGCCTGCTCGCATTCGCATCCATCGTCATCGGTGCCCTGTGGCGCTCATGGTTCCTCGCCGTCGATCGGCCGATGGATGCCGCGGGGCGATTGCTTCCCCACTCGGCCGCCGCCCTCGTGCCGCTGCTCGTGCTGGTCGCCCTCATCGGCCAGAGCCTCGCAGAGAGTCGAATCCTCATCGAGAGCGGCTGGGTACTGCTCATCGCGATCGCCTGGTCGACCAAACGCCGACAGTGGGAACATGAGCCCCTCCCGGCCGAACCCCTTCCTGTTCCGGCATCCCGGATGCCGCCGTCCGAGGTCGCTCGATGAGGCGGTCGCTCTCCCGCCGTGAGGCCGGCGACCGCCGATGAGCGCGCCAGGCGGCGGCCGTGAACGGAGCGACCGGGCTGCCCGAGCTGCTGTCGCCGTGCGCGAGTTCACCGGCTCGGCGCGTTTCGCACAGGCCCTCACGCTGCTCGCAGTCGGCCTCGCCTTGTCGACGCACGCCGTGCGCAGCCTCATCGGCACCCCCGGGCTCCTGACGGCGCTTGCCGGGCTGCTGATCCTCTGCGCCGCGTCATTCGTCGCGCGCTGGCGAGCGGTCGAGTGGTACGGCATCCTCCCGCTCACGATCCTCGTCTTCATCGGCTGGTGCGCGGCATCCATGATCTGGAGCAATCTGCCCGCGCTCGACTCGATCGCCCGCGTCGCCTACCTGATCGCCTTCGCGTTCGTCGGCGTCTACATCGCACTCATGCGCGACACGATCCAGATCGTGCGCGCCTTCGGTGACGTCATGCGCGTGCTGCTGGGGGTGTCGCTCGCCCTCGAGGTGGTGTCGGGCATCATCATCGACCTGCCGATCAAGGTGCTCGGCATCCAGGGCCACATCGCGTCGTTCGGCCCGATCCAGGGCATCTTCGGGTCGCGCAACCTGCTCGGTTTCGTCGCGCTCATCGCGCTGCTCACCTTCGTCGTGGAGTGGCGCACGAAGATCGTGCTGCGCGGGCGTGCGATCGCCTCGCTGTCGCTCGCGGCGGTGTGCCTCATTTTCTCGGGTTCGCCGACGACCTGGTTCGCGCTCGGTGCAGCCCTGCTGGCTCTCGCCGCCCTGTACGGGCTCCGGCGCGCCTCGGCGCCGACGAGGTGGCGGTGGCAGATCACCCTGCTCGTCACCGGCGTGGTGGCGCTGGTGACGGCGTGGATCTTCCGCATCCGCATCATCGAGTTGCTCGACGCGCGCGGCGAGTTCGACGTGCGTCTCGATGTATGGCGGGAGCTCTCCCGCTACCTGAACCTCAACGCCCTGCAGGGCTGGGGTTGGGTCGGTTCCTGGCCGGACTCGCCTCCCTACACGTGGATCGAACAGGCCACCGGACGGGCGCAATCGTCGGCGCTCAACGCCTACATCGATGTGTACTTCCAAGTCGGAGTCATCGGGGCGCTGCTCTTCATCGCGCTCCTCGGCGTCGCGCTCGTGCGGGCATGGCTGCTCGCCTCGACCCGCCGGAGCGTCGTCTACGTCTGGCCGGCGCTCATGCTCGTCGCGATCGCGGTGACCTCGTTCGCCGAGAGCTTCGCGCTCGTCGAGGGCGGCTGGATGCTGCTCGTGGTCTGCGCTGTGAAAGCGGCGCGGGACATGAGCTGGCGGGATGCGCTGGCGGCGGGGCGGCCGCCGAGCGGCGCGCTTGCCCACGAGAAGCTCGACTAGGCCTCATATGGGGGTGGCTGCTCGGCGGAGCCGGGCGGATCCGGCTCAAGCGCGTCGCACGTCGATCGAGAGAATGCCGAGGAACAGGCTCGCCATGAACGTCTGGGCACCGAGCATGAGCGCGAGGGCCGCCGGCACTGCAAGCCGCATCGTGTCCACGGGGTCCTGCTCGCCGAACCCGGTGTTGCCCCATGCAGTGAACTGAACGATGCCGACGATGATGCCCACGAGCACGAGCCCGAGCCCGATCAGCGCGCCACTCTCGAGCGTTGCACGCTCAGCGAACCGCTCGAACGTCTTGGTGCGTGGCAGATAGAAACCCTCGTGACGTGCGTACAACTTCGTCAGCACTGCGAACAACACGGCCTGCCAGCCGATGACGGTGAGCGCGCCGAGGTATACCTGGCTCGACACGTCGAAGCCGACGGAGCCGAGCACCATCGGCCCGAACGCGAGCGCGACGGTGCCGATGAGCCCGATAAAGAATGCAACAAGGCCCGGGATGAAGAAGAGCCACCGCGGGCTGAACAGCATGAGGAACCTGAGATGGCGCCATCCGTCTCGCCAACTCCGCAGGTGCGGAGGGCGGCTGCGGCCGTCCTTGTCGAGCGTGGTGGGCACCTCACTGATCCTGAGCCCATTCAGGGTCGACTTCACAACGACCTCGCTCGCGAACTCCATGCCGGTCGTGATGAGCCCGAGCCCGAGGATCGATTCGCGATTGAAGCCGCGGAGCCCGCAGTGGAAGTCGCGGATCTCAGAGCGGAACAGCACCCGCCCGATCGTGGAGAGCACCGGATTGCCGAGATACTTGTGCAACGGCGGCATGGCACCGGGAGCGACACCGCCCTTGAACCGGTTGCCCATCACGAGTTCATCGCCGGCCCGCAGCCGCTCGACGAACGGGCTGAGCTTGCTGAAGTCGTAGCTGTCATCGGCGTCACCCATGATGACGTAGCTGCCACGTGCGGCGACGATGCCGCCCATGAGGGCGTTGCCGTAGCCCTTCTGCTCCACATTCACGACGCGAGCGCCGTGGTCGACCGCGATCTGCTGCGAGCCGTCGGTTGAACCGTTGTCAGCGATGAGAACTTCGCCCACGACGCCGGAGCGCTGGAGGTATCCCTGTGCCTTATCGATGCAGACGGCGAGCGTCTCTGCCTCATTAAGGCACGGCATCACGATGGAGAGTTCGATTTCAGCTGGGGAGGTCATGGGTTCCTAATGAGGAGAAGGCACAGTCCCCGTCATCCTAATGGAGGGCGCGCGGCGGCCATCGCACCAGCTGCACCGCGGTAGCGTGCCGCCGGAACCGGATGCAAGGATGGTGACGATGGACCACCACCCATCGCCCAGCCGGACCAGGAGCGGAGCCGCGTGACACTCGACATCATGATGCCCTTCTACGGGCGCACCGACCATTTCCTGGCGGCGGTCGAGAGTGTGCTGGCCCAGTCGGATCCGGACTGGCGGCTGTTCGTCATCGACGACCACAATCCCGATGAGGAACCGGGACGGCGATTGCTCCATATCGGCGACCCTCGCATCCAGTACCACCGCAATTCTGAGAACCAAGGGATCAACGCTACGTTCCAGTCGGCCATCGACCGGTCGGAGAACGAGTGGCTCACGATCTTCGGATGCGACGACGTGCTTCTCCCGAATTACGTGGAACGCGTCGCCCAGCTGGCCGCCCGTCATCCGCGGGCCGCGCTCATCCACCCGGGAACACAAGTGATCGACGAGGCCGGAGGCGTGGCCGTCCCACTCGTCGATCGTGTCAAGGCGCTCTACCGGCCGAGGGTGACTGGTACGGCGGAACTCGGCGGCCAGGAGCTCGCCACGAGCCTCACTCGTGGTAACTGGATGAACTTCCCGGCGATCGCCTGGCGCCGTACCGAGGTGCAGGCCGTCGGCTTCCGACCTGGCTACCGGATTGTCCAGGACCTCGCGCTCGCCATCGACCTGCTGTACCGCGGCGGAACCCTCGTGCTGGACGACGCCGTCGCGTTCGAGTATCGTCGCCACGCCTCCAGCGTGTCGTCCAGGCGGGCGATCGACGGCAGCCGGTTCGTCGAGGAGCAGCGCTTCTTCCGCAGTCTCGCCGCCGAGTTCCGGGCGCGCGGCTGGAAGCGGGCCGAGCGCGCGGCGCGGACGCACCTCTCATCCAGGATCAACGCACTCACCCAGTTGCCCGGTGCGGCCCGGTCGGGCTCGTCCGGCGCGCCAGCGGTGCTCGTGAAGCACGCACTCGGGATGACCATCGCACCTGAGGCGCATCCGGGCCGCTAAGCCCGCGGTACAACGTCGTAGATGGTCTGGGTCGACCTCGGCAACTCGAACGAGTCCATCTCCGAGAGGCAAGTCGTGTCGAGGCGCTTGTCACTCGAGAGCACATACCCCACGTTCTCCTGCGCGAAGTCGGAGCAGGCGTCGAAGGTCACCTCGATCTGGTCGGCGACTGGGTTCGTCACCACCGGCTCCCCGGCTGCAGCCACCCAGTTCACGCCGGCCAGACGATTCCAGTGATACTCGTATTGCGCAGTCGGATCGATCACGCCCCAAATCCCACGCGACGGCGCCCCTTGGAAGCCGTTATACGCCTCGACTCCCGACTCGAGGAGCATCGCCGTGGTGAGGCGGTTCCCGACCCCGACCCAAGTCTTCGAGTCGGCGTCGTCGATCCGCTGGATCTCCTGCGACAGGCTGGTCGTGCGTAGGTCGAGCACGCCGATGTAGAGCGGATTGCTCAGACCCGATCCGGCAACTGTGACCACGAGGTACACGGTCGCGGCGAGGCGGATGCGGCGCCGCGGTACCAGGAAGATGACAGCGGCCGAGAGGAGTGCCCACAGCCACCACAGCCGAACCGGATCGAGCATGTAGGGGAGCTGGCGCCAAGCCACGAGGCCGATCGCCAGTTGCGACAGGAAGAAGAGCGCAGCCGGGATCGCCGATAGCCAGACACCCACCTTCACTCGACGGGCGTCCAGGTAACGGATCGTGTAAGCAAGCATGCCGAGCGAGGCGATCCCCAGACCGAGACGAACCCGGGCCGCGATCGTCTTATCGAGCAGGAAAAGCCTGGCCAGCGCATCCCAGCCCGGGATGTACAGGTAGGCGAGGAGCAGGACGACGGCGGCCGATAGTCCGATGAGCTCCCACGGCAGCCGTCGGTGTGCCCGCGCCTGCCTCGCGATGATCCACACGATGACGGGCAGCAGGAAGATGCCGACGTAGAAGAATGTCGATGCTTCGGACGAGTTCGCCCCGAGGAGACCGGGTAGCGCCGCGTTGAGGGCCTGCGTGAACGATGACCCGACGGCGGATGCGAACGTGAGCGCGTCGCTGCCGCCGGTCGGTGTGGTCCGGGCTCCGGGGTAGGCGGTGCCCAGGAAGGCGTCGATGGTGGAGCGCTTCTCGTAGAGCCAGACGATTGTGATCGCCGATGCCACGACGCCGCCGACCACCACCGGCGCGAGCTTTGCGGCGATCTGCCGGAAGGCCACCCTCCTACGCGCCTGGCCGATGACGAGCCCGACGGCGAAGAAGGCGGTCACGATCACGGCGGGGACGATGAACGGCACGTAGATCCCCATGGCCATGACGACGGTGAGATACGCGATGATTGCCGCCCAGATCCAGCGCGAGACCCGGGAACGGCTCTGAAACGCCCAGATGAGCGCCGTCATCGTCGCCAGTGCCCACGCGGCAGGCCAGAGCGTCGTGGCGAGGTACCACCACTGGAACAACGGGCTGTAGAAGAACCCGACCGCGAGCATGGCCGAGACGCCGGGACGACGCGGCATGACCGTGACGAGGAACACGTACGCTGCTGCGGCGAGGGCGATTCCCGGGAGCCACCATTTGAAGGCGATCGCGTGACCCGCGTCGAGGAATAGGAAGCCCCAGAGATGCGGCCGGAAGATCACCGACCAGTCGACTCGCGGGAGATCCTGCGGCACGGTCGCGTCCATGCCGCCTGGAAAGGTCTGATTCTCGAGGGGAAGCCCCTGCTCGATCTGTGCGATCGCCCAGACCGTTTGCACGTTCCACTCGTCGGATCTCGTGAACTGCGGCTCTCCCGCGATCAGGGCCGGATCGGAGCCGTAGGCGATGTCCTTGTAGAAGACTCCGGACGACGAGCCGTTGATCCCGAGGACCACCAGCACGATGCTGAGGAGCACGAGCAGCGCGGGGAAGGCCAGCGCGACCTGCACCCGGGGCAGTCCGTCGGGCCCGGGGGCGATCCGGCGTCGGTACGCGATCCTCAACCGGCGGAACAGGGTGCGACGGCGCTCGGGCGAGTCATCGATCCCGGTCCGTGGCACTGCATCTCCCTATCCGCCTGCGGACGTCGATCGCCCACTCGAGGATAGCCGGGCTTGGCGGGGATCCGGAATTCAGCCGGCGGTATCCGGCAGGCTCCTGCGCACCGGGCGGATGGCCACGAGATAGCAGCCGTGGACGAGGAGCCCGGCCAGCGGGCCAACGAGAAGCGCCAGGACCGTGCGATCGAGAAATCCGATCGGCAGCAGGAGGCATCCGATCGTGCTGAACGCCGCGACCAGCCAGCCGGCGGTGTAGACCGCATGCTTCGACAACGACAGGATGGCGGGGGCACTCACGCAGAGGGCTGCGACGAGGCCGGACGACAGCACGAGCACCCCGACGAGCCACCCCGACGGCACGGGCTCATCGGGGAACAGGAACGCGAAGACCCCCGGCCCCAGGAGCCAACCGGCGGCGCCGACCACGATGCTCGTGACGAGCACGAGCGCCTCCACCCGGAGAAGCGATCGCGCGAAGGTCACCATGCGGTCTCGGAAGAAGACGATCAGGTAACTCTGGAGCGAAATCGCCGTCACGATCAACGGCGCGCGCACGAGCGTCGCGACGAGGACGAGGAGCCCGAGCTCGTCGTCGGATACCCCTCGCGACGTCGCCGCCAGGACGAACGGGAACCCACTCACGAGAAGGCCCATCGAGGCTGCGGCCGCGATCGTGCGCGCGACGTTCCATGACAACCTCCGATAGCCGACGTCGAACCGCACCGGAGCCGTACTGGTTCGCACGGCGATCGGCAGCGCCACGAGGAACGCCACCGTGAACGGTATGGCGACAAGCCACGCAAGGTCGACGATCGACGAGGTCCAGACGAGGCCGACGGCGATCCCGACCAGCCGGACCACGGCCTCGACGAGCACGACGATGAAGACGATTACCCACCGCCTCGAGCCGTAGACGGTGCCCGTCAGGACGGCGACCAGCACGCTGGTCGCCGCGCCGATCGACAACGGCCAGACCAGAGCGCCGGCAGAGCGGTTGAAAGCTGAGCCCCACAACGGCGACGAGAGCGCGACGACGGCGAACACGCCGATGGCGCCGACGCTCGCGAGGATCGTAGCCTGGTACGGCCGGGAGACATCCGACTCGATCGGCGCGCTCGTCGCCCGGGTGACCTCCTGCTGTATCCCCGACAACGCACTCACGATGAGGAAGAGCAGGGACCAGAAGACGGCGAAGTCCGCGTAAGCCGCGAACCCAATGGAACGGGGTACGAGCCAGGTGATGAGGTAGCCGCTGACTCCGGCGACGGCGGTCGCCATGAGCACGAGAGTGAATCCGGAGAGTCGCCTCATACAGGCTGGACCAGGTCGCGCAGGACGTCCTGCAGGCCGAGGCCGCACGACCGGTAGCGCCCCGTGCGCCACTCCCGCCAGACCGGAGCGATCCGGCGCAGGCGGTGTGCGGGCAGGGCATCCCGGACTCGCTCGTGCACCGCCTTGTCAACGGCCAGGGCGATGGAATGGGCGGACGGACGCGGTGACAGCTCCGGCAGGCGCGCCTCGAGGTCGATGGCCCGGTCGAGCAGGCGGGCATTGCGCGCCGTTCTCGGCGTCGTGAGCCGCGCTCGCCGACCGGATGCCGTCAGGCTGGACGCCCCGATCTGATTTCCGCCGTGCTGGCGGTAGTCGATGAGCTGTTCGTCCAACAGGACAAACGTCCCCGTCGCCGCGGCCACGACGGCCAGCCACTCGTCGTGCACCCAGGATGTCGGGAACGGAAACGCGCGATCGACCAGTTCCCGACGCACCACCGTCGTGGCACCGGTCACGAAGTTCCTTCGCATGAGCGCCTCGAAGCCGCGGCCTGAGGACACAGCATCCCGTTCTCCAGCGCTCAGGCCGAGGGTCGAGAAGAGGCCCACACCAAGAGGGAACCCGTCCTGGTCGACCATCCGCGCATCCGAGTGCACCAGCAGCACCTCGGGACGCGCCGAGAACTGGGCGACGCCCCTCTCCAGCCGGTCGACGTGCCAGACGTCGTCCTGATCGCAGAGCGCGATGAGGTCCCCCGAGCAGCGTTTCATCGCTGAGGCGAAGTTCGCTGTCACTCCGAGAGGTGCGTCGTTCCGCTGGATGTCGAGCCGAACGGGCGTCGCCACTTCACGGGAGCGCTGCGCGTGCTCATCGACGATGATCTCGATCGTGTCGTCGACCGAGCCGTCGTCAGATACGACGATCTCGTCGGGAAGGACGCTCTGGGCAAGGATCGACCGGATCTGCTCGCGGATGAAGCGGGATCCGTTGAATGTACACAGGGCGACGGAGACGCCGACGGTGTCAGGCACCGGTTGATTCCACCGGTGCGTGCCGATCCCGCCACGCGACCACGGCCGCCTCGAGGCCGTCGGCTTGCGAGAACCGGGCCAGGCCGTCGGGGTCTTCGTCGGACTCATAGAGCGCTGCGAGGCCCGCAACCGCGTCCTCGGAAATCCCCCCGCGCCGCATGCCCACGACGTTCGCGCCCACGACCCTGGCCGGGCTCCCGTAGGCCTTGGCGAACGGCGGGATGTCGTGCGTGACGACGGAGCTCATCCCGAGCATCGCCCCAGCCCCGATGTACCGCCCTTGGTGGACGCTCGTACCGAGACCGAGGTTCGCTCCGGACCCGATGCTGACGTGGCCGGCGAGGAGAACGCTCGACGCGAGGGTGACACCGTCGCCGAGCGTGCAGTCATGCGCTACGTACACCTGGTTCATGACGAAGGCGTCGTCGCCGACGACCGTCGTCGACTTCCAGCCCTGGTGGATCTGCGCGTACTCGCGGATCACATTGCGATCGCCGATCGTGACACCACGACCGGAAGGGTCGGCATCGTCACGAGGATGGACGAAGGATCGGACCTCGGGTGGGGCACCGATCACCACTCCGGCCCCGATCCAGTTCTCGTCGCCGATCTGGGCCGGTCCGTGGATGACGACGTTCGGCCCGACGGTGTTGCCCGCTCCGAGAACCACGTCGCCTGCAATGATGGCGGTGGGATGGATGTTATTCAATCGGTCCTCGATGTCGCTGGCGGGACTACCTCGGAGGATGCTTGCGGGTAGATTAGTCGAATGTGCCATGTGTACGGCACCACAGAAACCTATCCCACGAGGCCACATGATTCCCATTACGACCGTGCAGTTCGGCGCCGAAGAGGAGGCGCTCGTCCTCGAGGTCCTGCGCTCGGGTGCGATCGCCCAAGGCCCCAAGGTCGCGCAACTCGAAGAGGGCTTCGCCAGCGCATTCGGCTCGAAGCACGCCATCGCCGTCAACAACGGCACGACCGCCTTGGTCGCAGCGATGCAGGTCCTCGACCTGGAGCCGGGCGATGAGGTCATCACCTCGCCGTTCACCTTCGTCGCCACCCTGAACGCGATCCTCGAAGCCGGTGCCACCGCCGTCTTCGCCGACATCCGCGCCGAGGACTTCAACGTGGACCCCGCCTCGGTCGCCGCGCAGGTGACGGATCGCACCAAGGTGATCCTCCCCGTTCACCTCTACGGCCAGATGGCCGACATGGACTCGTTGGTCCAGCTGACCCGGGAGCGAGGACTGCGCCTCCTCGAGGATGCCGCTCAATCTCAGGGTGCCACGTACAACGGCCGGTTCGCGGGAACCTTTGGATTGGGCACGTTCTCCCTGTACGCCACGAAGAACATGACCACCGGAGAAGGAGGGATCATCACCACCGACGACGATGGACTCGCCGACCGTCTCCGCCTCCTCCGCAACCAGGGCATGCGCGCGCGATACGTCTACGAGATGGCGGGGAACAACTACCGTCTCACCGATCTCCAGGCGGCGCTCGGGATACCCCAGCTCGCTCGCTATGACCAGACAGTCGCCCGCCGCCAACACCATGCACGTCGCCTCATCGACGGCTTATCCGGCGTGGACGGCGTCGTGGTCCCCCAGGTACTCCCCGGCCGTGAGCACGTCTGGCACCAGTTCACGGTCAGGATCACCGCCGACTCCCCCGTCGTTCGCGACGAGTTCGTCACGCGCCTCGGTGAACTCGGCATCGGTTCCGGCGTCTACTACCCGAAGCTGGTTTTCGATTACGACGCCTATCGAGCGCACCCTAATGTGCGCGTCAGCGATGTCCCCGTCGCGCAGCAGATCGTCTCTGAGGTCGTGTCGCTGCCGGTTCATGCCGGACTCAGCGAAGGCGACCTCGACGAGATCATCGGCGCCGTGCGCAGCATCGCGGGGGCATGAGATGACCGCACCCAAACGAATCGTGCTCGTCGGTGCGGGAAACATGGGCTCACATCACGCTCGAGTGATCGCCCAGTCCGGCGTCGCGACGTTGAGCGTGCTCGTCGACCCACGCAAAGACGTCGGATCGGCCCTGGCAGCTCGGTTTGGCGCGACTTGGGTGCCGGAACTGCCCGACCTCGCGGAGATCGACGCCGTGGTGGTCGCTGCGGCGACTGAGGCGCATTTCCCCCTCGCGATGCAGGTGCTCGGGCAGAACCGTCCCCTCCTCATCGAGAAGCCGGTCGCTGATGACCTGCTCAGGACGAAAGAGATCCTCGCCCTCGCCGATGCCAGAGACATCCCCATGATGTGCGGTCTCCTCGAGAGGTTCAATCCCGCCGTCATCACCGCGAAGGCTGCTTTGAACGAGCCGATCCACGTCACTGCGACTAGGCACTCGCCGTACGCACCACGCATCCGCACCGGTGTCGCCTGGGACCTTCTCGTCCACGACGTGGACCTTGCCATCAACATCATCGGATCAGCCCCGACAGACGTCGCCTCCCAGCTCGGTTTCTTCCACCCGGGAAGCGCGGGAGGGGCCGAGGACGTGGCCGAGACGCTCATGAGCTTCGAGCGTGGCGCCATCGCACGCATCTCCGCCAGCCGCGTCGGACAGCACAAGATCCGCACACTTTCGATCGCAGAGCTCGACCGCTTGATCGAGGTCGACCTGCTGCGCCGGGATGTGACGATCTACCGGCACGTTTCGGAGAACTCGGTCGGTGACGGCCCGAGCTACCGTCAGCAGACGATCATCGAGATTCCGGAGATCGCGACGTCGCAGGAGCCGCTCACGGCCCAATTCGCACGATTCATGGACGTGATCGACGGACGTGCGGACGCTGCGGACGAGCGCGCGTCCATCCTGCCGCCGCATGTCGTCGTCGACCACGTCATTGCCCAGAAGGCCGCGGTGTGACGGACGCGAAGCGGCAACCGTCCCGCCGCCGAATGCCCGGCATATTCGAAAGCAGTGCGGTCCGATATCTCATCGCCGGCGGGGCGGCATTCGTAGTCGACTTCGCGTTGCTCGCGCTGTTCCGCCAGGTGTTCGACTGGCCCACCTGGATCGCCGCGGGCACCGCGTTCGTCCTGAGCTTCGCCTTCACGTACACCGTGCAACGCATCTTCTCCTTCGAATCCGACACACCGCATGGTCGGTCGCTCCTGCGCTACACCACGCTCGTCGTCTTCAATACAGCGGCGACGGCGGGCATCGTCGCACTCGTCGACCTCACCGATGCCGGGTGGGGCATCGGCAAGGTCGCAGCGACGATCGTGACGACGGTCTGGAACTACTTCATTTACCGCTACTGGGTCTTCGCCGAGCCGAAGGTCGCACAACCCACTCGATCGGAAGACTGACCGTGTACAAGAACGCGCGCATCGCAGCCATCGTCCCCGCATACAATGAGGCGCTCCTGATCGGACGGGTCATCGAGACGATGCCCGACTACGTCGACATGATCGTCATCGTCGACGACAAGAGCCCCGACAATACGAGCGAGGTCGTGCGAGAGACCGACGACTCCCGCGTCACGCTCATCCGCCATGAGGTGAACGGCGGCGTCGGCGCTGCGATCATCACTGGTCACCGGGCGGCGATGGAAGCGGGAGCGGATGTGAACGTCGTCATGGCCGGCGACGCGCAGATGGACCCCGACTTCTTGCCACCCCTCCTCGACGAGGTCACCGACAACGGCTACGGCTTCGCGAAAGCCAATCGATTCTTCGCACCGGAGTCCTTCCACGGCATGCCCAAATATCGGGTGTTCGGGAACATCATGCTCTCATTCATGACGAAGCTCTCGTCGGGATATTGGCACCTCTTCGATCCTCAGAACGGCTACACGGCGGTGCGCACCGAGGTCCTCAAGCGCATGCCGCTCTCGCACGTCTCGCAGCGGTACAGCTTCGAGAACGATCTGCTCGTGCACCTCAACATCCTTCAAGTGTCGGCCGTCGACGTCCCCGTCCCCGCCGTGTACGGCGACGAGGTGTCGAGCATCAGGCTGCGCAAGGTCGTGCCGGAACTGCTCGACCTGTTGGTCCGCGGCTTCTGGCGGCGTATCTGGTACCGCTACGTGCTCTGGTCGTTCTCCCCGATCGCCCTGCTGCTCTTCCTCGGTCTCGCCATGTTCCTCTTCGGGTTGGCCGTCGCAGTCTGGGTGTGCTTCCAGATCGCCGGTTCCGTGATTGCAACGGCGGCGACTGTCATGCTTGCGGCACTGCCGCTCATGCTGGGCACCCAGATGCTCATCAGTGCGCTCCAACTCGACATCCAGGCGAGCCCGAGCGAGCCGAGCTATCCGCCGTTCGTCGCGGCCGACGGCACCGGCCGGTAGGGCGAACCCGGGCGTTCCGTCGCGCGGATCAGCACGAACGCGGCGAAGGCGACGCCGATCGCCTCGAGGATGATCCAGATGACGACTCCGCCGGGTGGCGTCCATTCGGGCCGCAGGAGCAAGTCGATCACCGAAACGCCGCCCTGGTTGCGCCGCAACGTTTCGACGAGCGACCAGACGTGGCCGATCACGACGGCTGAGCCGACGATCCACACCGCCCGGTTCGCCCAGTTCCGCAGCGCGCCGTCCAGCGCCGGGATCCGAGTGACGGCGACGACCGTGGCGATGAGGCACACGTAGGCAGCGAGGGCGTATCGACCCTGCCAGATGTAGCCGCTCGTGGAGATCGAGGCCGCCTGCACGATGGCCGGCAATAGGATCACGCCGGCCGCCGCCACAAGTTGCCCGGCCAGGGCGCGTCCGTGTGCCGAGCTGAAGCCGGTGACGATGACGGCACCGATCAGGAACGACCAAGTCAGGTAGACGAAGCCCGGCGCCGGCGTGTCGAGCCAGCCGAAGTTCCCGATGATGCCTTCGCTGAAGATGTAGTCGGAGAGCATGTTCACAAATGCTCGGACCGGGGTGTTGTCGGCACCGGGGAACGACCCGAGGCTGCCGAGGGAACCGGTCAACAGTGTCCACCCGACGCCGCACACGCTGGCGAGCGCGATGACGGCGACCGTTACGGCCCCTGCGGGGCGTCGCATCTCGCGGATGATCGTCGCCCAGGGTACGACCGTCAGCACGATGGCGGAGATCAGGACGACCCAGAGCGGCGAGAGCCCCCGTGCCTGCGGAAGGAGAGCACCCGCTACACCCACGGCGAGCAGCCACGGCCAGCGGCGCGCCAAGGGCGCAGGCGATAACAGGTGGAAGAGGCTGCTGATGAGCGCGAGTGCCGCGGCGACCTCAAGGGCGTTCGGGTTGACGGCTGCTGTGAGGAAGAGCACCATAGGCGTGACCGCGGCCGCGGCGCCGAGCGCGACGAATTTCGAGGCGCGAAGACGCGTCAGCGCGAGGATGCCGACCGCGAGGAATCCGGTGGTCATGAGCGCGCTGACCAGCCGCATCCCGTAGACGGCCACTGCACCATTGTCGGGAACGAGCAAAGAGGGCCACCCCACCAGGAGGTAATAGGCGGGGTTGTAGAGACCAGCGGATGTCGGCGCCTCGACGGACTTCCCCGTGCCGACGTAATCGCTGGTCATACAACTCGCCGGCACCTCCGGGTGGAAGGCGAAGCACGGCCATGCATAGGAAAGCGCGATGCTCTCCGGAACGGTCACCATGCGCACAGCGCCCTGATCCGTCGGATCTCCGAGGAACTGGCCGCGGACGACGGACGCTGCTTTCACGATGTGCGCCGGCTCGTCGGGACTGCCGGACAGTGGGGTGGCGAACGCCCACGCCGTGGCGGCGAAGAACAGGCCGAGCCAGATCGCGAAGAAGGCCGCGAGGGGCCGGGAGAGAAACCGAGAGGCGCGGTCGAGGAGGTTCATTGCTTCCAATCTGGCGCTTGCACCGAAGATTCGATCGGGCGCTCGCGGAGACGAGTTTAGCGGCCGCCGGATGCATGTCCGCAGCTTCCGGGCGCGACGACCGGGTGATGTTACGCTCGGGGCGTGCAATCCTCGCTCGATCACGTACTCATCGTGCTGCCCGCCTACAACGAGGAAGAGTCGATCGCCGAGGTCATCCGCGAGATCGAGATGGCTCTTCCCGGGGTCGACTGCCTCGTCGTCAACGACGGCTCGAGCGACCGGACGACGGAACGGGCGCGTGCGGCCGGAGCCATGGTCGCGCAGCTGCCGTTCAATCTGGGCGTCGGCGGCGCTATGCGCCTCGGTTTCAAGTACGCGGTGGAGAACGGCTACGACGTGGTCGTCCAAATCGACGCCGACGGCCAGCACGACCCGCGATCGGTGCCCCAGCTGTTGGAGATACTGCCGGAAGCCGACATCGTGATCGGCGCGCGCTTCGCCGGAGTCGGCCAGTACGATGCGAGCCTGTTACGGCGGATGGCCATGGGGGTGACTGCCAAGGTGCTGAGCCGGACAGCGCGGCAGAAGCTCACCGACACGACATCCGGATTCAAGGCGTGTGGACCACGCGCGGTGAAGTTGTTCTCTCAGAACTATCCGGCCGAGTATCTGGGCGACACGATCGAAGCCCTCGTTATCGCGGCCCGCGCCGGCTGCATCATCCGCCAGGTCCCGGTCGCGATGCGTCCGCGGTCCGGCGGCCGCCCATCGCACAACCCATTCAAGGCGGCCGCGTACCTCCTCCGCGCCTTCGTGGCGCTGAGCTTCGCGTACATACGACCGGCGCCGCCGGTGGCTGCCAGGAGCACGACAGCATGAACCCCACCGCGTACGCGCTCGGCGTGGTCGCCGCGCTCGCCACGTTCGTCGTCGTCATCGAACTCTTGCGCAGGCGTCGCCTGCGGGAGCGACACGCCGTCTGGTGGCTCCTGGCCACCGCATTGGCAGTCGTCGCCGGCATTTTCCCCAACATGCTGGTATGGGCGTCACAGGCGCTCGGAGTCATGCTTCCGTCCAACCTGGTGTTCTTCGTCAGCATCGCCGTGCTCGTCATGGTGTGCATCCAGCACAGTGCCGAACTGACCGACCTCGAATCCGAGACTCGCGTCCTCGCGGAACGCGTCGCGCTACTCGAACTCGAGCTCGTGTCCCAGCGTGAACAGCCGACGGACCGCCGTCAGTCCACCGACGCTCCGGAGGACGGCGACGCGACGGCTTGACCGCTGTCGCGACGGACGGTCTCACGGTTCTCGAAATCGAGCGGCTGACCTTCGTCGAGACCGAGCTGCTGCCCGTCGATTCGCCGCCACACCAGAAAGGCGAGGGCGGCTGTCGCCACGGTGAACGCGACGCTGCCGGCGAACCACACCATCATCGGGGTGATCGGTCCGCCCCACCACCACTCGCGCTGAAGGTCGAGATTGAAACCCTGCACATCAAGGCCGGTTACGTAGCGACGGATGTTGACATGCAGGGCCACCGAGTTCGCGACCGAGAGCCCCAGTGCGACGATCGCGATCTGGAATCGCGATAGGCCAAGGTTCGGACGGCGCATCCCGGCGAGTGCAACACCGCCGAAAATGATGATCAATGGGTAGATGTAACGCGGCTGGACGTACTCGCCGATGACAACGTTGTCGTGCAGGAGGATGTACATCGGCACCACGATGAGGCTGAATGCCACGCCGCCGAGGCTGAGCCACTTCCGGATCCCGCCGGTGCGCAATCCCCAGAAGACCACGGCGCAGAACAGGCCGAGTGTGGTGATCCAGACAATTCCGGGCATGAAGGTGTCGAGCCAGCCCAGGCCCCACAACCCGAAGACGCCCGCCCACAGCTGAGGCAAGAGTTTGGCATCCATGAACGCGAGGGTGCTCAACGGATACTCGCCATCCACGGCGTCGGACGAGACGATCGCCGATTGGCCAGTACTGAAGAACAGCACGACCGAGAGCACGGATAATGCGACGGGGAGGAGGGAGTAGAGCGCAAAACGACGGTCCGCGCGGAAGGCGAGCACTGTTCCCGCCGCCATCGCGACCACAGCGTAGATCGCCGAATCGCTGCGCGCGCCCGCTCCGATCACGACGAGGGCGGCGCTCATGCCCGCGAGCATCCACTTCTTCGCGCCGGTCTGCTCGAAGAAGCCCCAGATTGCCAGCCAGAGGCCGGCGGCGGAGAGCACCGACCACCCGCTCGGATTGACGCTGGCGATGAGAAACATGCCAAGGGGAACGAGCGAGATCGCCGTGCCCCATCCGAGGATATGTCGCTGCCGTCGTGGGAGGAGCAGGAACAGCCCCGTCAGCACGGCGACGAAGAGCGTTGAGTTGACGACACGCATGGCAACGATCGACGTGGACAGGTCATCACCCACGAAGGGGTGCATGGCCTGAAAGAAGACCGGCGGGTACGCATGGCCGTTCCAATTGCCGCGGTCGGTGGTCTCCATCCCCTCACCGAGTGCGCACGACGCGGCCTGCTCGGAGTAGAACCGGAAGCAGGCGGCCGCGTTAACCAGATCGGTCGGCAGTGTGCGCTTCGACTCCGATCCGGTCTCCTCGCAGACCCCGGCGCTCGGACTGCCTGCGCACCAGATGCTCGCCATGTGGTAGTCCTCATCGGGACTGGAGCCGGGCGGCGAGGCGATGGCCCAACTCAGCAGGGCGCCCAGGAGAGCGAGCGGGGCGAGGATCGCCGCCACCACACGGAGTCGCGAGCCGGTCCTCGTCATCGTCGTTGTCACGCCTCGTTCATCCATTCGCCGCACTGTGCATGGTCAGGGGAGCTGCGACCGAGCGCCCGCGCGACGCGGTTAAGCTGGACGGGTGATCTCCCACAACCACATATGCTATCGGCCGCGACCCGACAGCCAGATTCGCGCGGCGGCCGGGTGCTCCGTCGCGGCACGCGTGGCCGGCCGGTGAGCCCTGCGAACGGCGATGACAACCGGCCCGCGCTGAGTGTCGTCATCCCCTCGTACAACTCGGCACCGTGGCTTCCGAGCACCCTCGCCGCCTTGGCCGCGGCCATCGAAGACGCGCGGGTCACGGTCCAGGTGATCATCGTCGATGATGGCTCCACGGATGACACCGCAGATGTGGTGCAGCGCTCGGCCGTCAACTTCCCCGGGGCCGTGGAACTGGTGCAGCAGCCCAACCGTGGACGATTCCTGGCCCGGTGGGAGGGAATCGACCGAGCGACCGCGGAGCTGACCCTGCTCCTCGATTCGCGCGTGCTCGTCGATCCGTCCGCCCTGTCCCACGTCTTCGACAGCCTGGCCGGAGCCGATGTGCCCCGGCCGTGGAATGCGCACGTGCGAATGGCCCCGGGCGCCCCGCTCGTCGGACTGTTCTGGGACGTCCCCACCCACATCTTCTGGGGGAGCTATCTGCGCGCTCCGCGCCCCATGGACATCACGAATGAGACGTTCGATTCCGTGCCGAAGGGGACGACGATGTTCCTCGCGCCGACCCGCGTGCTGCGCGAGGCCTTTCGCGCATCCTGGCCGTCCGGCGACGCCTCCCTGATGTCAGACGACACCACGGTGCTGCGCTGGATCGCCGAAGCTCACCCGATCAGAATCGACCCGGGCTTCTCGGCAACGTACCGACCCCGCACGACGGTCCGCGGATTCGCCTCGCACTCCTTCCTGCGAGGGACGCTCTTCGTGGACAGCTACGCAGGTACGAGCATCGCTCGTTCCGCGATGCTCATCGGACTCGCGCTGCTCCCGCCTGTCGCGGTGGTGACCGTGGCGACGCTCGCGCTCGGCGGGCACGGTACCGGGGTGCTCTGGGTTCTCGGCATCATCGTCGCGCTCGCCCTGCTCCCCCTAATCCCGGCGGCGGTGAACCGATGCCCGGGGCGGAGCCTGCTCGCCTATGCGCGCTATCTGCCCGTGTTCGTCGTACCGTTCTGGGCGGGGTTGGTACGCGGGATTGTCGTGCATCGAGCAAAGTTCACCCGCCATGGTTCGTCATCCCAGCCCGATGGCAGCGAACAGGAGACCGCATGATCATCTTCATCTACGGAACCACGGCGGAGGCGATCAAAATCGCCCCGGTCGCCCGGCGCCTCGGCGACCGCGGGGTGCCCTACCAGCAGTGGATCACGCAGCAGCACACCGAGTCCCTGCGGAAGGTCATCCCCCAGCTCGGTCTTCCCGCACCCGACCGGATCATCGCGAACGGGAACAAGGGAGAACCGCTGACCTCGCCTCTCCAGATGGTGGGCTGGGTCATGACCGTGTTCCGCTGGGGCCTGGCCAACATCCGCGGCATCCGCAAGGACCTGCCCAAGGGCTCGGCGGTCATCGTCCACGGCGACACCGTCACCACGGTCCTGGGAACGCTGATCGGACATCGACTCAAGGTACCGGTCGCCCACGTGGAGGCGGGCCTCCGGTCCGGCAACTGGCGCCACCCTTTCCCGGAGGAACTCGATCGTCGCATCGTCGGCCGGCTGGCCGACATCCACTACGTGCCGTCAGCGGAGGCAGCGCATAATCTAGCGGGCCGGAAGAACGTGGTTAACACGCACGGGAACACGGCCAAGGACGCGGTCCTCGACACGCGGGCGGGGGATCAGGAGACCGAGGCGCCATACGGCCTAGTCCTTCTGCACCGTTTCGAGTTCATCTCGAACCGTGCCCTCGTGCGGGAGACACTTGAGACGCTCGACGCACACAGCCCGGTCGAGCTGCGCGTCATTGTGGATTCTTATTCGCAGGACGCCGTCGTCCAGGCCATCGAGGAGCTCGGGCTCGAGAAGTTCGTCGTCATGCCGAAACTGGAGCACGGCCGTTTCGTGGCCGCGCTCCGCTCAGCCGCATTGATCGTGACGGATTCCGGCGGAATCCAGCAGGAGTCCGCGGTCGTCGGAACGCCGACTCTCGTCCACCGGAAGACCACGGAGAGCGCCGAGGGCATCGGCACCAATGTCGTCTTATCGGGCTGGGACCTCAGCGTCCTGCAGGAGTTCCTGTCCGGCTACGAGTCACACCGCGTCGCGGACCCGGATGCCGGGGCGTCTCCCTCCGACATCATTGTGGACGACCTCTTCGCCCGCGGCATCGCGGTGAGCCGAGCCGACTGACGTCGTCGCCCTAGCGGGCGTCCAGCGCGATCCACTCCGGCTTGAGCAGGTCGGACTTGGCCGTACCGGTCTGATTCCAGGGGCGCGGCACGACGACGGGCACGTCGCGTCCGTCCTGGTACTGCATGAGGGCGGCCGCCCACCAGCTGAAGCTCGAATTGCTCATGATCATCGCCTTGCCGAGGGCCATGGCCTTGAGGGTCGCCCAGGTCCCGAGGACGTCGTCCTCCACGAACTCGAATTCGCCGTCAGTGCCGGACAGCTCGGTCTTGACGAGGTCGACCGAATCGGAAAACACGCGCACGGGCAGGTCGACGCCCTGCCTGCGCAGCTGACGGATGGCGCGCTGAGCATAGGCCACCGTCGCGACGAACTGCCGGTCGGGCGAGACGTTGAGATAGTCGCCCCGGCGGAGGTGCAGCGTGATCACGTCGCGCCGCGCCATCTCCTTGATCACCTCGGTCTCGCGGGTCGACTCATAGACAGCCAGCATCCTAGACAGGATGTCGGACTCGATGCTCTCGAAGTACTTCGGCGACTGGAAGTAGCCGAAGAGCGTGGTGCCGGGGCGGATCGCGTGGATGGCGGGCTGGTAGGCATCGCCGTCGCGCTCGAAGAACGTGCGCCCCCACGGTCGCTTCGGCACGGGCAACACACGCTCCGCGTTCAGCCGGACGGCGCGCCAGGAGCTCTCCGGCGGAATCAGGACGTGACCGGGATGCTCGATGGCCTGCAGGCCGAGGCCGTGCGTCCCCTGCACGGAGAAGTGCGAGACGTCGAGATACAGCGGACAGCCGAGCCGATTCGCCTGCTCCCATGCCGCCGCGAGGATGAAGAGCTGGTTGCCCAGCCCGCCCATGACGTAGCCACAGACACCGTCGGCACCAACACGACTCATCTATTCTCTCCCTGTGAAGCTGCCCGTGCGTGAGCGAACTCGACCGCGATGAAGGCGATCAGGACGATCGAGCCGATCACCGCCTGCCAGACCAGTAGCGCTCCGACATCGGGAATCACCGACGTGAACGCGATCCACTGACCGGCAACCGATAGTACCAACACCGTCGCGGCCACCTTGGAAGCGGACGCCGTCATGCGGATGAGCATGCCCTGTGCGACGATCCACGGCAGGTAGGCGAGCGAGACGGGTATCAGGAGCTCGGCCGCCTGATCGTACGCAGACCCGTAGAGCAGGGAGATGACCAACGGTCCGAACAACAGGAAGAAGAACACGAGGGCGACGCCGGTCACCGCTGCCAGGCCCGCCGTCGCGAGGACGCCGAGTCGCATCAGGCGCGGGTTGTCGCGGTTGCGGACGAAGCGCGGCAGCAGGTAGAGCGAGAGGGTGGACGGGAGGAGGAACGCCGCCTTCACCAGCACCGCCACGGCGGCATACTGGCCGGCGAGCGTCTGGGACGCGCCGGCTCTCAGGAGTAGGACGTCGGAACTGGTCAGCCAGGCGAACGAGACGGTCAGGACGATAATGGTCAGGCCGGCGACCGAGAAAGCGCCCTGGACCGGTCGGGGGATGCTCCTGGCCGCCCACCATGCCCCGATCAGGGCGACCAGCGTCGCCGCGACAACGGCCCCGATGACACCGGACAACCCCAGTCCGATGAGGACGACGAGGATGGTCATGGCGACTCGGATGACCAGGGACTGTGTCGACCACCACACGGCAGAAGCCACCCGTCCCGATCCCTGGAGCAGCCCGAGGTACTGCGCGAAGAGGAAGCTCAGCGGGATGCACGCCGCCGCCGCGAGGATGACCCAGACCTGCGTGTCGAGCGATCGCGCCAGCACCGGCGACAACACCGCGACGACGACGAGGCCGAACCCGCCGAGGACGAGCGCGTCGACGGGCCACCGATGCCGTCGCTTCTGAGCGCCGTCCGCCGTCAGGGCGGAGGCCGTGTGCACCGTCACCAGGTTCTGCAGCGAGGAGCTCCCGATGGCCGCCACGTTGACGACGACGAAGAAGGCGGCGAGCAGGCCGAAGTCCGCAGGCGCGAGGTACCTCGCGCTGGCGATCTGGAAGACGAACGAGGCGAGCACTCCGACGATCGTCGCTATCGCGATCGCCGACAGGCCCTTGGCGTGCGTCCTGAGGTGGCCCCCTCTGCCAGCATCGCCGGCGGTATGGTCCTGCTCTGGTCCGTCGGTCATCGTGGTGTGGGTATCCTCACGGGGATCTGGGACATGGAACGGACGCATTGGGAGGCCGATGCGTCTCGCGATGTGCAGATCCACACACTACAGGCCGTTGCGGCGTGAGCGCCGGGAGGCCGCCTGCCCCGCGCCGTTGACTCATCGACTATTCTCGACGGAATGCGCGTACTTCTCACCGGCGGCAATGGCATGCTCGCCCGGTCCATAGCCGATGCCTGGACCAGAACCGGCCGGCCGGCCGAACTGATACCGGTCACCCGCGCCGACGGCGACCTCAGGGAGGCCGACGCGGTGCGCCGCATCATGGCGGACGTCCGGCCAGACGCGGTCATCCATGCGGCCGCTCGTGTCGGCGGTATCGCGGCGAACATCGCCGACCCGGCCGGGTTCCTGATGGACAACCTCCGCCTGGATTCGAACGTGCTGAGCGCCTCGCTCGAGTCATCGGTCGAGCGGTTCGTCTACTTCGGCAGCTCGTGCATGTACCCGAAGGACTACCGCCAGCCGCTGGTCGAATCCGACGTCTTGGCTGCCCCTCTCGAGCCGACGAACGAGGGCTACGCCATTTCCAAGATCGCCGCCGCGCGATTCTGCGAGTACGTGGCCGGCCAGTTCGGACACGCCTATCGCGTGATCATCCCGTCGAACCTCTACGGCCCCAACGACGACTTCGACCTCGGGAAGGGTCACCTCGTCGCGGCAAGCATCGCCAAGGCTCATGCGGCCAAGACCAGCGGCGCCTCGTCCATCGATGTCTGGGGAGACGGAACAGCACGGCGCGAATTCACCTACGTCGGCGACCTGGCCGGATGGCTGGTGGAGAACCTCGACCGGCTGGCGGACTGGCCCACCCTGATGAACGTCGGCAAGGGCGAGGACCACAGCATCCTCGACTACTACCGCGCAGCGCTCGCAGCGGTCGACTACGAGTGCGAGCTGGTGACGGACCCCTCGAAGCCGGCCGGCATGCACCAGAAGCTCATGGACTCGTCTGTCGCGGCGCAGTTCGGCTGGACCGCGAGCACGTCCCTCGAGGACGGCATGACGGCGTCCTACGACGCGTACCTGAATACGCTCGCAACTACCGGAAACGCAGGCTGAACGATGTCATCCATCCGCTTCCCCCTGGCGACGACGACGTGGGACTCCCAGGAGTACGACGCCATCCAGCGCGTCGTCGAGAGCGGCCGATTCACGATGGGGCCCGAGGTCAAGGCCTTCGAGGACGAGTTCGCGGCCTCGGTCGGCAGCCGGCACGCGGTGATGGTCAACTCGGGGAGCAGCGCCAATCTCATCGCCATCACCGCGCTCGTGACGGCTCCGCACATCGACCTGAATCCAGGCGACGAGGTCATCGTCCCCGCCGTCTCCTGGGCGACCACGTACTACCCCGTCCGCCAGTTGGGCCTCCGGCTGCGCTTCGTGGACGTCGACCTTGACACGCTCAACATCGACCTCGCGGCCGTCGAAGCCGCGATCACGCCGGCGACCAAGGCCGTGCTCGCCGTCAACCTGCTCGGCAACCCGGCGGACCTGATCGGCCTGAGCGCGCTGTGCGCGCAGCACGGGCTGATTCTGATCGAGGACAACTGCGAGTCCCTGGGTGCATCCATCGATGGCAAGCAGGCGGGTACTTTCGGCATCGCCGGCACGTTCAGTTCGTTCTTCTCACATCACATCTCCACCATGGAGGGCGGGCTGATCACGACGGATGACGACTACGTGCACCAGGCCGCCGTCTCGCTGCGTGCGCATGGGTGGACCCGCGAACTCCCGTTCGACAACCTCGTCCACGCGAAGACCGGCGACAGCTTCGACGACCTCTTCCGGTTCGTGCTGCCCGGATACAACGTGCGGCCGCTCGAGATGTCGGGTGCCATCGGGCGCCAGCAGATCCGCAAGCTGCCGGGCATCGTCGAGGAGCGGCGCCGCAACGCGGCTCGCTTCACGGAGGCGTTCGCCGGCAGGGAGAATGTGCGCATCCAACAGGAGAACGGCGCGAGCAGCTGGTTCGGGTTCGCCCTCGTGCTCGAGGGTACGCTGTCCGGTCGCCGCTCGGATGTCGTCCAGGCGCTGACCACGGCCGGGATCGAGAGCAGGCCGATCGTCGCGGGCAACTTCACCCGCAATCCCGTCATGCGCCACCTCGACGCGATCGTGCCGGACGCACTCCCGGCGGCCGATCGCATCCACGACGACGGCCTGTTTGTCGGAAATCACCACTTCCCCATCGACGACGAGATCGGTATCCTCGCAGAGGTCTTCGACAACCTATGACGGTGGTCGCTCAGCGCGCGCTATGTCGCCTGCGGTGGGCGACAGCCCCGGACAGAAAGCCATTCGATCTGACATGGAACCCAAGAGAGCATTCATCACCGGAATCACCGGGCAGGACGGCAGCTACCTGGCCGAACTGCTGCTGTCGAAGGGCTACGAGGTGCACGGCCTCATCCGTCGCGCCTCGACCTTCAACACGGTCCGCCTCGATCACCTCTTCGAGGACCCGCACGCGCCCGGCCACCGCCTCACGCTCCACTACGGCGACCTGACCGACGGTTCGCGCCTGGTGACGCTGATGGACAGCATCCGCCCCCAGGAGATCTACAACCTCGCGGCGCAGTCTCACGTGCGGGTCAGCTTCGACGAGCCTGAGTACACGGGCGACACCACGGGCCTCGGGACGACCCGCCTCCTGGAGGCGATGCGGCTCGCAGGGCTGGAGAGCCGGTACTACCAGGCGAGCAGCTCGGAGATGTTCGGTGCCACCCCGCCGCCGCAGAACGAGTCGACGCCGTTCTATCCGCGTTCCCCTTACGGCGCCGCAAAGGTCTACTCCTACTGGATGACCAAGAACTACCGGGAGGCCTTCGGGCTGTTCGCCGTGAACGGCATCCTCTTCAACCACGAGTCGCCGCGCCGCGGTGAGACCTTCGTGACTCGGAAGATCACGCGCGCGGCTGCACGGATCGCCGCCGGAGAGCAGAGCGAGCTTTACATGGGCAACCTCGATGCCGTACGCGACTGGGGCTACGCGCCGGAGTACGTCGAGGCGATGTGGAGGATGCTCCAGCACGACACCCCGCAGGATTACGTCGTCGCCACCAACGCGGCGTACACCGTGCGCGATTTCCTCTCCTTCGCGTTCTCCCGGGTCGGGCTCGAATGGGAGAAGTACGTGCGTTTCGACGAGCGCTACATCCGGCCGACGGAGGTGGACGCCCTTGTGGGCGACTACGGCCTCGCCCAGCGCGAACTCGGCTGGACTCCCTCCGTCACTGCTCCCCAACTCGCTGAGCTCATGGTCGACCACGACGTGAAGGCGCTCGAGGGTGGCGGATCCCACCTCACCGACGTCGTCGACTGGGCCTCCTGACGCGTGTGCTTCGTGCTGGGCTGGAACGACGGACACCAGCCGGTGCGGTGTCTACGAAGCTTCTCTCGCGGAGTCGCCGTAGTCCGGGCGGCGACGGAATGAGAAGTTCTTGTGACCCACGAAACTCAGCACGGTGGTGACGACGAGAATAATCGCCTGAGCGAGCAGAGGAGGGACCCCAACCACCTCCACGAGCAGCGGTAGCGTCAGCGCATTCGCCCCGATCGCGACGATGTAGACGCTGACGAACCTGACCAGGTCACCGAACACTCGTCCTTTGACGGCGAAGACGAACCGCCGATACAGGATGAATGCGAGCCCGATGGCCAACGCGTAGGAGATGGCCAGGCTGATCAAATAGCCGAGTGGGACGTCTGCGAACACCCAGTGAGCGAGCGCCGCGAAGATGACATACCCCACAACGGTATTGGTGGCGCCGACCATCAGGAAGCGGATTCGTTGGTCGGCGATCAACCTCGACATCAGGCGAATCATCGACGCTCCCTACAGTTTCTGCAGCAATAGTCTCGCTGTCTCTGAATCGATAGTCTAGTCAGGCGAGATCTGCTCGCTGCTCGACCAGAAAGCGCACATGCACACAGACGCCCCCTACGAACCGCACCTCGTCTCCGTGGTGATCCCGGTTTACAAGGGAGAGATGACACTGGCCGATCTCGTGGCTGAAATAGCGCTCTTCACAGACACCTCCACATCCGCTGGCGGCGCAGAATGGCGGGTTACGGAAGTTCTCCTCGTCTTCGACAACGGCCCTGACGGATCGGCGCAGGTCATCCGCGAACTGGCACGCCAGTACGACTTCGTCCGTGGAGTCTGGTTGAGCCGCAACTTCGGCCAGCACTCGGCCACTCTTGCGGGAATGGCTTCGAGCGGATCCGAATGGATCGCCACCCTCGACGAGGACGGCCAACACGATCCCGCAGCCATCGGTCTACTGATCGATTCCGCCCTCTTGAACTCATCGCCAGTGGTGTACGCTAAACCGACCAACGCGCCACCCCATGGTGCGGCGCGCAACGCAGCTTCCCGAGCAGCCAAGACGATCACCTCGCGTCTGGCACCCGGTCAGGCCACGACTGACTTCCAGAGTTTCCGACTTGTGCTCGGAGAGGTCGGAAGGAGCGTGGCGGCATATTCCGGGTCAGGCGTCTATCTCGACGTTGCACTCGGTTGGGTCGCCTCTCGCACCGCGACCGCCGACGTCGAGTTCCGTGACGAGGGCCAGCGAGTGTCTGGATACTCTCTGCGAAAACTCATCAGCCACTTCTGGCGATTGGTTCTCTCCAGCGGCACTCGGCCACTGCGGATTGTTGCGGCGACGGGAGCTGTTTTCGCAGGAGTCGGCATGATCCTGGCGATCGTGTTCATCGTCCAACGATTGTTAGGCGTCGATCTGCCTGTCGGATGGACTTCGACTATGACCGTACTCCTGCTGGTATCGGGCGCCGTGCTCTTTTCTGTGGGAATGGTCGCCGAATACCTTGGATTGGCGGTCAACATGGCGATGGGCAAGCCCCCGTACCTGATCGCGAGCGATCCCGGTGATGGTCCGCTGGGGCGCGGCCGTCAGACTTGATGACCACCGTCAGCTGGGTGATCGGCGCCGGCGGCCTACTGGGTTCGGGTGTCACGCGCCGACTCCGCGCATCCGGGGAATCCGTGTTCGATGGTCCCCGCATCAGGTGGGACACATCCGAGTGCATTGCCGATCTCATCGTTGGTCTCGGCAGTTTCGTGGAAACGGTCTCAGGCAGCCAGTGGCAGCTGTACTGGTGCGCCGGGGCCGGAGTGACCGGTTCGACGGCGGAGAAGTTTGTCGCAGAGGTGAAGATCTTCCAGTCCTTTCTCGATCTTGTCCGATTGCTCCCTGCGAATGTGCTGGAGCGAGGCAGCCTGTTCGTCGCATCATCTGCGGGTGGGGTCTATGGCGGATCCCATGGCGCGCCATTCGACGAACTCTCGGAGACGTCCGCTCTCGGAAACTACGGGCGTTCGAAGCTCGCGATCGAAGGGATAGCGCGGGGATTCTCCGAATCCACCGGCGTTCAGTGTCTCGTCGGTCGAGTGTCTAATCTGTACGGACCGGGTCAGAGCTTGACAAAACCACAGGGACTCATATCTCATCTGTGCCTGTCGAGCTTCACACGGAAACCGCTGTCCGTTTTTGTCCCCTTGGACACACTGCGCGACTATCTGTACGTCGATGACGGCGCCGATCGGATCATCGCTGGCGGCCTGTACCTGCGGAGCATGACTCGCACTCCGTTTCACGTGAAGGTGATCGCGTCAGGTCGCTCTGTGAGCATCGGTGCCCTTCTCAGCGAATTCGGACGCGTAGCCGGCCGACGACCGGACATCATCATGGGTTCGTCGCCTCACTCTGCACTGCAGAGCACCGACCTCCGTCTCCGGTCCCTGTACTGGCCGGAACTCGACCGGCGCACCGCTACGAATCTCGCTGATGGCATCGCACGGACTCTGCAGGACATCCGAAGCGCCTTCCTCCATCTGGCAGCTTCCCCGGACGCCTCTGGTGACGTCGTCGCTGCCAAGCTCGGGAACGGCAATACGCCAGCCCCACGCTGACATCGATGACGCTCACGTGACCGATCAGTGCTCCGGCGGCACGCTACTGGTCGTGGCGGGAGCCCAAGACTCATCGACGTAGTCGTCCTTATGAACCGCCAATCTGAAGGATCCTGCGAACGACCGCCAACCCTCTCGGAAACGAAACCACGGTGCGTACGCATCCTGGCCGGTGTGCGTCCCTGATCGCTCCTCGAAAACGCCTGCCCCCTGGAGTTGAGCCGCAAGGGCGAGTTCATCTATCCACCGGGGCCCACTCTCCCTCGACAGCGCAGCGAATGCGCGAGCCCAATCTCCGTCCACCAGGATTGTGCGATATCCGTCGGCACCGCGGGATTCGAGCATCGCCTCCCCGATGAACGCCGAGACTCTGGTGTGAGGTGTACGTCGCCAGTTCGGCTGATCGTTCGATCGCACGCTGGACTCCGACACCACGGCCACGAGGATGTCGGGCCGATCCACAAGCTCTCCTATGTCGGATACCTCGGGGGGAAGATCCTCTCCGACGATCAGAACCTTGCGTCCCGAGCTGGCAAGCACACCGGTTCGTAGCGCGTCTCCGAGGCCGGGCAATGAACTCCGCCGTTCGATGAGGCGGCATTCATGCGACCAATCCGCCGACAACGATAAAGCGCGATCCGGACCTGGCCCCATCGAATGAATGACGATGAGTTCGTCGTTCGGTGACAACTGCTCAGCCATACGGTCGACGGTGGAGACGATCGTGTCCTCATCGTCCCGGCACGGCAATATCACACTCACTCCTGCTGGCACGGCGACCGCAACCGAATTGGCGGTGAGCCGCTGGCACAGACGCCCCCGCTCTCGTGCACGCACCCGGGACGGCAGCGATGTCAGCGCCCAAGCGATGACACCGAGTGAAACGGCGGTCAGAAGTCCGAGTACGGCGGACAGCTCAGAGAAATAATAGAGCAGCGGCATTACCAGCACGGGCGGCGCGAGCCCGAGCATCAGCGTTGGCAAGCTGATCGCCAAGACTATTCCCAGCGGTCTTCGCATCCGGGCATTTCGAAGGAACCCGACGATGAAACCAGCCAGGATGAACGCGATCATGGCGCCGAAGTGTTTCGCCACGAAGATACCCTTGAGCAAGTAGAGCTTCAGCACGCCTACAGGATCGGTCGAGACCCGCTCCAGGTAAAGGCCTTTGAGGATCTCGTCGTACTGGTCGCTGGCGACGAGAACATCCGGGTCCACTTCACGCGCCTTCGCCCACGCGAACTCATCGGACCAGGTGACACCGAACTTGGACTCCACGCCGGTAATCGGTTGAGGATACGATAGACCCAAGTACAGGGAGTGCCATGCGGTGTGCGCGTCCGGGACTTCCTCCATCGACTGGCCCGTCGTTTCCACCCGCGCCGTGTTGATTATGCTCATCACGCCGTTCTGTACGGTCACAGCCAGCGTGATGGCAACGATGCTTCCTAGGGCTGCCGCCGCCCAACGCCATCGGCCTCTCGTGTGAATCCACCACAGAACGCCGACGGATGCCGCGACCCCAATACCGGAAAGCGACCGCGAGAGGTTCCCGAAGCCTGCGAGAGCACCAACGGCCAGAGTCGCGCCGATCAGCACACTCGTCCGAAGTCGATAGGTGCTGATAAGAAGGAGGAACGACAACGAGAGGAAAGCGAAGGACGCAGCGATGCCATACAGTGCATAGACGCGGAGAGTGCTATTCGCATCGGCCAGCCCGTACTCGGTTCCCAGCAGCACAGTGCCGTGGTTGAGAACCCACACCACAACAGGGAGGAGAATGAGCGCATAGCCCGCTCTGGCTCTCTTGAGAGTCCGAGCGACGGCAGTGGGCAGCCACAGCAGGGGAAGAGCCACCAGAAGCGCCTGCGCAAGTGCCAACCCTGGGTAGGGCGAATCCGATCTGCTGATGTGGCTCATGAGGCTAGCGATGATGTACGAGCCGGGGTCGTCGTCCCAGGTCGCTGACGTCAAGGGCCCGGGAGCCGACGCCTGAACGCCGTATGAGCCTGAGCCCGTCGGCTTGATCAGGAGAGTTCCCGTGTCTCGGTAGGTGTCGTACGTGACCCTGAGCTCGGCGTCTCGGGCGGGGTGCCAGGTGAGGTCGGGGATATTCACGACAACGGCAAACGCCGTCGCGCTGAGCACGATGCCCACGAGGAGAAGGAGCAGACTTGTCGAGCGTGGCCAAAGCCGGTTCGGCGACTGTGGTGACCCTGGGTTCGTCATATGTCCATTCGTTTCGATCGCACACAATCCTGCGATCGAGCAAAAGGCTTGGGTGCCTCAACATCATGCCGCATTTCTGGACGCGACGCGTGCGAGTCCAGTTCTGACTGGTAGCGGCGAGGCGACCAGTCGACCCTTCCGAGGTGACACCGTCGTTGTGGCGCCCCGAACGACGGTCTCCACCACATCGACACGAACGAATCCTGGACGTTTCCGCGCCACGGCGGGTCGCACCTGGCCGGCAGTGCGAGGGCGAAACCGGTCAGGGAACCGTGACCGTCGTACAACCCAAGAGGGCGTTCCCGCCTGCACCGTTGTTGATCGCGTACGCGCACACGTCGTGCGTTCCAGATGTCGCCGTCACCGTCGTCCAGAAGCCGTGGGTCGGCCCGTACGCCGGATAGACGTTGCCGACGTCGGTTCGAGCGAGGTTCGCGGTGATACCGACGCTGAACGAGTCGACGTAGACGTGGACCGCGATCGGCGCCGACGTATCCGGGTCGATGGCCCATCCGCCGACGTCGATCGCTCCGGGGTTGGCGATCGCGGCTTCCAGGCTGCCGAACGGAGCACGTCCGAGATCGTTGGTGTAGGTCCCCGGCACGGTTACCGTCGTACAGCCGAGGAGCGCTGGACCTCCGGGTCCCGTGTTGATGCCGTATGCGCACACGCTGTGGGGCCCGGGGGTTGCAGGAACCTTCTGGGAGTATCCGTGCGCGGATCCGTAGCCGGGGTAGGCCGCCCCGACGTCCCCCCGGTCGAGCGACGCGGCGGTCGCGACACTGAACGAGTCGACGTAGACGTGCACCTGGATGGAGGAGGCGGTGTCGGGGTCGATGGCCCAACCGGATGCCGTCACTCCGGTCGCGTCCACGCTCACGCCCTCGAGGTAGCCGAAGGGAACGCGGCCCTTCTCGGTAATGGCAGCCGTGACCTGGACACTCCGACAGCCGAGAAGGGAATTCCCGCCGGCCGCCGTGTTGATGCCGTAGGCGCACACGGAATGCGTTCCCGGCGACGCCGCCATGACCGTCCCGAATCCGTGCTTCGTCCCGTTCGCGGGATAGTTGGCCGCCAGGTCTGGACGCTCGCCGTTCGCAACGACGGCCACACTGAAGGAATCGACGTAGACGTGCACCTGAATGGATGTGGCCGTGTCGGGGTCGATGGCCCAGCCGGACACCTCAACCTGGCCGATGCCGCCCTTGACCACCTCGAGGTTGCCGACGGGCGGACGGCCCCTCTCACTCAGTCCGGACGAGTCGGGGACCACTACCTGCTTGCAGCCCAATTGGACGTGCCCGCCAGGTCCGGAGTTGATGCCGTAGACGCAGACGGTGTGCGCTCCCGGAGCCGCCGGGACCGCCTGGCTGAAGCCGTGCTTGGTCCCATACTCGCTGTACTGACTGGGGATGGCTGTGGACGTCGCGTTCGCGGTGTAGGCGGCGCTGACCGAGTCGACGTAGATGTGGATCGTCGACGGTTGGACAGTGTCGGGGTCGAGCGACCATCCGATCGCCTGGATGCCCGAGGCCGTCGTCTTGACATCGGTCAGGGCGCCCACCGGCGATCCGCTCTTCGCAGTGCGGGGGAAGCAGCCGAGGAGGACGTTGCCGCCCGGCCCCGCGTTGATCGCGTACACGCAGATCGGCGTCCCAGCCTCGCCCTGCGCCGGGACGGACACGTCGAAGCCGTGCAGCCTGCCGTTGCCGTACGCTGCGGCAACGTCGTCACGCGGGAGGTTCGCCGGGTGCGCCGAGCTGACCGATCCGACGTACACGTGGATCGACAGGGATCCCGATGTATCGGGGTCCATCGCCCAGCCGGCCACTCGGAACACGCCCGGCTGCGGCTCAACGAGTTCGACGTTCCCGATGGGGTTGTTGCGAGCCGTGTCGGTCGGCGAGCCGAACCAGTCGTTGTACATGCGCCAGAAATTTCGGTTGCCGTAGGCACTGCATGCATCACCGGTACCGTAGAGATTGTTGAGCGCTGCTGCATTCGGAGTGTACGGGGTGTAGTAATAGAGCGCAGCCGTCGCGTTGTTCTGCACTCGCACATCCTTCGTACCGCACGCGGCGTTCGGGTGGTAGCGCAGAGCGTTCACCGCGCCGATGCGAATCGAGGTGAACGAACCTCCGGGGTTGTTGTACCAGGTCAGCTGACGTCCGGCGGCAAACACCTGGTTGAAGAAGCCGTAGTAGGTGGAATCACAGGAGGATGTATCGGGACATCCGTACCCCATAGCCTTTCGCATCACCCCATCGGAGGGCGCGGAATCTGTAACCAGACCCTGCTCCTTCTGAAGCGTCACCAGAATCACCTTGGCACTCAGGCCGCACGCCTGCTGCACCTTGAAGATGATTCGTGCCGCAGACTCTCCAGCCGCTCCGTGATAGGTCGCACAGGTGCCGAAGCTCCAGGTCCTCGTCGGGGTGTTCTCGGTGTACCGAGGAAGACAGTTCGAATTGGCGCAGGTTCCGACCGCCTGCTCCAAGAAGCGCTGGATCTCCGCCTCCGACATCGCAGCGCCGTTGTAGAAGTTGGCGTCACTGATGATGTACCCGGGGTCGAACTCCGCACCGGTCACGGCTGCGGCAGGTTCGGGTGAGACGGCCACCGGCACCATCGCCCCACCGATAACAGCCAGCGCGATGAAGAACGCCCACGCGAATCTGGTCCTGAACGTCAACGGCCCCCGCCTCCCAAGAAGTGCCGCGCAGCCCCCGCGAAGCACGTTCAGAATAGGACACGAACGCATGAATCGCCGCGAGCGACACTCCTCGCATGCTACGCCCGGGGAGCATTGAGTCCCGCGCGGCACCTCATCAGGGATGACTGGGTAGGATCGTTGAGATCCCAACTGACTGAATGCGAAGGACAGATGA
Organism: Agromyces sp. Y782; assembly: GCF_059445405.1. Lineage (NCBI taxonomy): Bacteria > Bacillati > Actinomycetota > Actinomycetes > Micrococcales > Microbacteriaceae > Agromyces > Agromyces sp. Y782. Next base: position 386,599 of record NZ_JCAIUG010000001.1, read on the forward strand.
GCGAAGAGAGCACGGCCGGCTCCGTACGAACGGTGCCAGAGCCTCTGCAGCGACTTGGGCGGGACGCCTCGTTCGCTCGGGGCACGTGGTCCTCGTTCATCGAGGTTTTCGGGCGACGTGAGCTGCTCGGCCGTCTCATCAGTCGTGAGATCCGGGCGAAGTACAAGAACAGCAGCTTGGGCATTATCTGGTCGCTGATGCGTCCACTCGCTCAACTTCTCATCTACTACGTCGCCATCGGCCAGTTCCTCGGTGCTGCACGTTCGATTCCCGATTTCGCCATTTTCGTCTTCACGGGCCTCACCGCGTGGGCGCTGTACTCCGAGATCATCACCGCCGGGACCAACTCAGTGGTCAACAACTCAGGGCTGGTCAAAAAGGTCTACCTCCCGCGCGAGATCTTCCCGCTCGCCGCCGTCGGCGCATCGCTGTTCAACTTCGCGGTGCAGTTCGGCATCCTGATCGTCGCGACCCTGGCACTCGGTCGACCACCGATCCACGCCGACCTGGCCTATCTCCCACTCTCGGTCGCACTGATCCTCGTGTTCGCCACTGCGCTCGCCCTCGTTCTGTCCGCGCTCAACGTGTACCTTCGCGATGTGCAGCACCTCGTCGAGATCCTGCTGCTCGTGCTGTTCTGGGCTTCGCCCATCGTGTATTCCGTGGGATTCGTCCACACCGCGATCGGCGGCACTATTTGGGAGCAGGTGTATCTCGCCAACCCGGTCACGCTTGCCGTTCTCGGCATGCAGAAGGCGATGTGGATGGCCGGCACGACCGACACCGCTCAGTACTGGCCCGACGACCTCGCGCTGCGCATGCTAGTCGCGACGGGTATCTGCCTGATACTGCTCTGGATCGCTCAGCGGATCTTCTCTCGCCTCCAGGCCAACTTCGCGCAGGAGCTATGACAACAACCACCGCCCAGCCGCTCGTCCGCGCTGAGAACGTCTCGAAACGCTTCGTCCTGCACAAGGACAAGTCGCTCAAGGACCGCGTCCTGTATTGGGGGTCGCGGTCGAAGTCGCGCACCGAGTTCCTCGCACTCGACGATGTCACTCTCGAAATCGCGCTCGGCGAGACCGTTGGACTGATCGGACACAACGGGTCGGGCAAGAGCACGCTGCTGAAGGTCATAGGCGGCATCATCGAAGCGTCATCCGGCGCCGTTTTCCGGCGCGGGCGCGTCGCTGCGCTCCTCGAGCTCGGGGCAGGATTCCACCCGGATCTCTCCGGGCGCGACAATGTCTACCTCAACGCGGCGATCCTCGGGATGACAACCGCGCAGACCGATGCCGTGTTCGACGAGATCGTGGAGTTCGCCGGCATCGGCGAGTTCATCGACTCGCAGGTCAAGTTCTACTCGTCGGGGATGTACGTGCGGCTCGCGTTCGCAGTGGCCGTGCACTCAGACCCCGACCTGCTGCTCGTCGACGAGGTGCTCGCTGTCGGCGACGAGCCCTTCCAACTGAAGTGCATGAACAAGATCCGGCAGTTCCAGAAAGAGGGGCGCACCATCGTCCTCGTCAGCCACTCCGCCGAGCAGGTGGCCGATGTCTGCACCCGGACGGTCGTACTCGACAGTGGCGTCGTCGTGCACGACGGCGACGTCGGTGCTGGGATTCGTATCCTGCGAGAGGGGTACGAGCGCGACCGCCTCGCGGCGGAGACCGAGGAGGAGTCCTCGCATCCCGCCGTGGAGATCATCGCCGTCTCGACGACGCGATCCGACGGGGCCGCGCTCGGGGGCGCCCCGCTCCCCCGGGGAACTGACATCGCTGTCACTGTGCATGCTCGGGTGAACACGCCCCTGGACTGGATTACCGGCTTCACGCTGCAGACGCCGCTCGGTCAAGCCGTCTACCGACTGAATACAGAGGGGCTAGGTATCGCGCTGCCCAACGTGCCCGGTGACTATGACGTGCGGTTCGATGTCCCGGCCACGAATTTCGGAACGAAACGACTGATCATCAGCGCCGGGGCCACGACCGAGGGAGGCGAGCCCCTCGCCCTCCTCGACGCTGCCGGCTTCCTCGACTTCGAGGACGACCCGATGGGCGCGGGGGTCGTCCAGTTCGACGCGCGCGGTTCGGTCACGCCGGCCGCGACCCGATGAACTTGACGTCGGCCTCCAAGCCGATCATCGCCGTGCTCTCGGTCAGCTACGGCTCCGCCGGCGAGATCGCCACGATGCTGGACAGCGTCCGGCACGCGACGACGCATCCGACTCTGCTGGCGGTCGCTGACAACCTCCCGTCGGCAGTCGGTACCGAGGACGCCGTTCTCAGCGCCGGCGGCGGCTACACCCCGCTGCCGTCGAACCCGGGCTACGGGGGCGCAATCAACGCCCTCGTGCCGAAGCTCCCACCATCGGTAGAGTGGATCATGATCACCAACCCCGACGTGGTCTTCCATGCCGGGGCGATCGATACCATGCTCGACGTCGGCCTGGCCAACAATGACGTCGCGTCCGTCGGCCCCCTGATCCGCAACGACGATGGCTCGGTCTATCCGTCGGCCCGAGCGGTCCCGAGTCTCCGCACGGGGGTCGGCCACGCCCTCCTCGCCAACATCTGGCCGGCCAACCCCTGGACGCGGCGGTACCACACGTCCGAGGGGATGGACGAGGCCCGGGATGCCGGATGGCTGTCCGGCTCGTGCGTCCTCGTTCGGCGCAGCGCCTTCGAGGAGATCTCGGGGTTCGACGAGGACTTCTTCATGTACTTCGAGGACGTCGATCTCGGCCACCGATTCGCGAAGCACGGATGGCGCAATCGCTTCGAACCGTCGGCAGAAGTCACGCACACCGGCGGGCATTCGACTACCGGGTCGTCATCGGCGGCGATGATCCGCGCCCATCACAGGAGCGCCGCCCGATTCGTCGAGAAGAAGTACGCCCATCGGCTGCTCCTCCCGCTGAGGATTCTACTGTTGACCGGCCTCCGGATGAGGTCGAGTATCGAGGAACGTCGCTCCCGCGAGTCTCAACGGGCGACAAGCCGCCGCAGATAGGCGCCGTAGCCGCTCTTCACCAGCGGCGCGGCGAGCGCATCGAGCTGGTCGTCATCGATCCACCCGGCTCGCCAGGCGATCTCCTCGATGCAGCCGATCTTGAAGCCTTGCCGGTCTTCGATCACACGAACGTACTCCGACGCCTGCATCATGGACTCGAATGTGCCGGTGTCGAGCCAGGCCGTGCCACGATCCAGGACCTGCACGCGCAGCTTGCCCTGTTGCAGGTACCGGTCGTTGACCGTGCTGATCTCTAATTCGCCGCGGTCGCTCGGCTCGATCGTCTTCGCAATCTCGATGACGGAGTTGTCGTAGAAGTACAGTCCGGGAACCGCGAAATTACTCCTCGGCGCTGCCGGCTTCTCCTCGATGGAAATGGCGGTGTTGTCGGCCGCGAACTCGACCACGCCATATGCGGTCGGGTTGCTCACCTGATACGCGAAGATCACGGCGCCGTCGATGTTCGCGTTTCCGCGCAGTGCGGAGCCGAGTCCGGTTCCGTGGAAGATGTTGTCACCGAGGACGAGCGCCACCGAATCGTCACCGATGAACTCCTCACCGATGATGAAGGCCTGAGCGAGCCCGTCGGGGTTCGGTTGCACGGCGTACTCGATGGTGATTCCGAGGTCGGAACCATCCCCGAGCAGGGCACGGAACTGCGTGTTGTACTCGGGTGTGGTGATGATCAATATCTCGTTGATCCCGGCCATCATCAGAGTCGACAGCGGGTAGTAGATCATCGGCTTGTCATAGATCGGCATCAGTTGCTTCGAGATGCCCTTGGTGATCGGCCACAGTCGAGTACCGGAGCCGCCGGCGAGAATGATGCCGCGCATATCAGTCCTTTGCGTTCAGTGAGGCGTAGTACTCACGGGCCGCTTCCCACGTCGGCAACAGACCCGATGCGGCAGCCTCCTGCAGACCCGGCGCCGCGGTGTCTTTCGGTGACAGCAGCAAGTCACCGGCTGCTTCGGGGAACACGAGCCCAACATCGGGATCGGTCGGATCGATCCCGTGCTCACGCTCAGCGTTGAAGGTCGAAGTGACGAGGTAGCTCACGGTCGCGTCATCGGTAAGCGAGACGAAGCAGTGCCCGAGACCTTCAGCGATATAGATCGCCCGTCGGTCGACGTCATCGAGCAGTACCGAGTCCCATTCGCCGAACGTCGGCGAACCGACGCGGATATCGATCACGAAGTCCAGTACGGCACCCCGGTTGGCGGTGACGTACTTCGCCTGGCTCGGCGGGACATCAGCAAAGTGGATGCCGCGTACGACTCCTCGGTTCGACACAGAGCTGTTACCCTGCGCAAGGTCGAGCGGGTGACCGATCGTCTCGGCGAGTCGATCGAAGCGATACCACTCGAAGAACACACCACGGTCATCAGGGAACTGAGTGGGCGTGATCTCGTAGCTGTCGGGAATGCTGAGTTCGCGGATCTGCACGGGACACAAGCCTACTCGACCGTCGCCGAGCGGGAGTCATCTCGACCTCTCGACCCGTCAGCGCGACCGTCGCCCCAGGACACCGCCAAGGGCGCGGAGGGGCTGAGTGAGTCGCCAGCTGGTGCTCCCGCGGTACTCCTCTATCGCCTGATCCCGTTGCTCGACGGCCGACGTGAGGCGCGAGATCTCCTCCTCGAGCGATCTGACCACGTCGTGCAGCGAACTGATCTCCGCGGGCATCGCCTCGAACTCCGCCTGCCGTGTCACCCGCGCACCGAGACGCTCGTACGTCGCGCGGATACGTGCCGTCTCGTCGGCATCGGCCTCGAAAAGGGGCTGCAATGCCCGGTGGGCGTTCGAACCGATCGCGAGCACGCCGAGGCCGTGTTCATGTGTGAATGCGAACGACGGATGGGTCGAGGAGAGTTCGCCCCAGAGCCTCCACACACCGAACTCGCGATCATGCTCCGCGATGTCGTGGAAGAGCACGATACCCCCGCTCCGTACGGTTCCCGCCCAGGACTCGAAATCCTCCTTCACGTCCTCGTAACCGTGTCGACCGTCGATGTGGAGGAGGTCGACCGAGTCATCGGCGACCTGAGCGCGTGATTCCGAAAAGTACCCGCGCAGCAGACGCGCTGAATCACCGTACTCGGCTTCGGCGATGCTCTTGAGAGAGGCGTAGACCTCGTCGCCGTAGAACCCGGCGTGATCATCGCCGCGCCACGTGTCGAGCGCGAGTATCTCGGTGTCGAGCCCGAGCCTGCGTACCGCCTCGGCGAATACGAAGAAGGAGAATCCGAAATGCGTGCCGAGCTCGACGATGCGATTCGGTCGGATGACGTCGACGAGCCAGAATGCGAAGGGTGCGTGCTCGAGCCAAGCGGATGTCACGATGTGCGCCGGCTGCCAGTACGAGGCCGGGCTGAGCCACGCGGGCGTCGGCGTCGCAGCGGATCGATGGGCGGCTTCACCGTCGAGCATCGTCATGGGCATCCTCGTTCATGGTCGTGTTTCGGAACAGCCTAAGTGTTGGGGCCCCGACCTCGCCGGCCGTGCACAGCTTCGTCCGGATAGACTCGGTCGGCCTCACTCATCGTCAGGAGATATCCAAACCCATGAGAATCCTCGTGACCGGCGGCGCCGGCTTCATCGGCTCGAACTTCGTCCACTACCTGCTCGCGAACACCGATCACACGGTGACCGTGCTCGACAAGCTCACGTACGCGGGCAATCTCGCGTCGCTCGACGGACTGCCTGAAGATCGGTTCCGATTCGTACAGGGCGATATCGCCGACGCGGCACTCGTCGACACGCTTTTCGCAGTGCACGACGCGGTGGTCCACTACGCAGCGGAGAGCCACAACGACAACTCTCTCGATGACCCGCGCCCCTTCCTCGAGACGAACATCATCGGCACCTACACCCTTCTCGAGGCAGCTCGGAAGCACTCGATCCGCTTCCACCACATCTCGACGGATGAGGTCTACGGCGACCTCGAGCTCGACGATCCCGCCAAGTTCACCGAGCAGACCCCGTACAACCCCTCGAGTCCGTACTCCTCGACGAAAGCCGGCAGCGACCTGCTCGTTCGCGCCTGGGTACGATCGTTCGGGTTGCAGGCAACGATCTCGAACTGTTCGAACAACTACGGCCCGTACCAGCACGTCGAGAAGTTCATCCCCCGCCAGATCACGAACGTCCTCCGCGACGAACGCCCGAAGCTGTACGGCGCGGGCGAGAACGTGCGCGACTGGATCCACGCGAACGACCATTCCTCGGCCGTGCTGACGATCCTCGAGAAGGGCGTGATCGGCGAGACTTACCTCATCGGCGCTGACGGCGAGAAGAACAACAAAGAGGTCGTAGAGCTCATCCTCACCCAGCTCGGGCATGCGGCCGACGCCTACGACCACGTCGTCGACCGCCCCGGCCACGATCTGCGATACGCGATCGACTCCACCCGCCTGCGCTCCGAGCTGGGCTGGAGCCCGGAGTACTCCGACTTCGAGGCGGGCCTCAAGGACACGATCGACTGGTACCGCGACCATGAAACGTGGTGGGCGCCGCAGAAGGACGCGACTGAGGCCCGTTATCAGGCCCAGGGGCAGTAGCGCCATGCGTTATCTGATCACGGGCGCCGCCGGTATGCTTGGGCGCGACCTGCAGACCACTCTCTCCGGACGTCAGGTCACCGCCCTCTCGCGCTCCGATCTGGACGTGACAGATGCCGCGGCAGTGCGATCCGCGATCAGCGGACACAATGTCGTCATCAACTGCGCCGCGTACACGAAAGTCGACGCCGCCGAGTCGGACGAGATCGCTGCCTATGCAATCAACGCGAGCGGCGTGGCCATCCTCGCGGCTGCCGCAGCGGATACCGGTGCCCGATTCGTCTCGATCTCCACCGACTACGTCTTCAATGGAAGCGCGACGTCACCCTACCTCGAGACAGGCACACGAGATCCGATCTCCGCCTACGGTCGCACCAAGGCCGCAGGCGAGGAGCTCGCGCTCGCATTGCACCCTGACGGCGCTTTCATCGTGCGCACTGCGTGGCTCTACGGCGCACACGGACCCAACTTCGCGAAGACCATGCTGAAGCTCGCAGCTGCGAAAGACACCTGGGCGGTCGTCGACGACCAAGTCGGCCAGCCGACGTGGACTTCCGATCTGGCCGCGCAGATCGTGCTCCTGCTCGACGCCGAGGCGCCAGCGGGCATCTACCACGGCACGAGTTCAGGCCAAGCCACGTGGTACGACTTGGCGCGAGCAGTGCTCGAAGAGCGTGGAATCGACCCGGATCGGATCACGCGCACGAACAGTGCGGCATTCGCACTTCCCGCGCCTCGGCCGTCATACTCTGTGCTCGGCCACGACGCTTGGGCACGAGTCGGCCTGCCGGTTATCCGAGACTGGCGAGAGGCACTTGCCGACGCGGCAGACCAAGGTGCGATCGACCCCGTCTGAGGGGACTACGCCACTCGGTGTGATCAGAGCATGCGGGAGTACAGCTCGACCTGCATGCGACGGGACCAGCGGCCCTGCAGGGTTTGCAGGTCCGAGTGGAGGATCCTCGGATCCCGCGACTTCGACTCGAAGTGATAGAGCCGCGCCCATGGAGAGAACACCGCCGTCCGTCCCGTCGCGCGAACCTTCATATTGAGGTCGACATCGTTGTAGTTGCCCGGCAACGCAAGGGTAAAGCCCCCGACCTCCAAGTAGAGGTCACGGCTGATCATCGCGCATGCGGCGGTGACTCCGGAGACTTCATGGTCGACGAGCATGGACTTGATCGAGTCATCTCGCCCACCGGTCCATCCGAAGGCCGCGTGGCCGGCGATGCCGCCGGTATAGATCTGGCCGGCGTGCTGTACGGTGCTGTCTTCAAAGTAGAGCTTCGCGCCGACGATACCGACGCCCTCTTGCTGCGCGAGACCGAGCAACGTCTCGATCCAGTCGTCGGTCACGACCTCGACATCATCATTCAACAGCAGAAGATAGTCGCCGCTCGCAGCAGCCGCGCCTCGATTCATCTTCGCGCTGAAATTGAACGGAGCGTTCCACGCCACGAGCCGAAGCGCGTCACCACACAGCTCTTCGAGTTCCGCGATCACCGTCGGGGGCGTCTCTGCGTCGGCGACCACGACGAACTCGAGGTTGGTGTACGTCGAGCGAGCGACGATACCTCGAACAGCTTCGACGACGAGCACCCGTTCGTCACCGGCGATCTCGACGGCACTCCCGCGCGTCGGGATGACAATCGAGACGAGCGGCTCATCGACGATGTCATAGTGCACGCGGCGGACGAAGGGCTCGATCTCCTCCACCCGGGCCGAGACACCAGAGCTGGCGAGGTGCGCGAGGACGACATCGCTCTGCGCAGCCGATGTTCCGGCAAAATCGTCGGGTGCGATGTCCTCGATCGCGAGCACATCGGGAAGCAACGACATGACCCGCCCGCCACGATGCGCGCGCAGGGCGACATCAAGTACCTGGGCCCTTCGCGCTTCCGGCCGGAATCCGTTCAGCGCCTGAAGAAGGCGCACGCGAGCGACGACGACCGGACCGAGATAGTCGTTGCTCCGCAGACGAATAGGCGAAAACTGGGGTCGGAGAAGGGGGAGATCGGCATTGGTCACCGAGTCGCCGTACACGACATCGGTCTCTGGGAACCGGTCGAAGAACCCGACGACTTTGGCAACCACGTCCCTGACCACCGCGCCCCACCGCACGACGAAGACGAACTCCGCTCGGGTCTCGGTGAGACGCAGGTTGAGCGTCTCCGCATCGGCTGCGATGATCGCAACCTCGATCGCACTCGCCTGCGTCAAGAGCTCGGCGGTGTCCTCATGCGCGACAGGATCAACGACGAGTCGGACGTTCTCACGCGCGAACCCGGCGGAGAGCACCGCTGCCACGGTGCGAGCCACCTCATCGGGCGTGTGGCCGGCGGAATCGATCCAAGCTTCCACACGGGCTGCAAGTGCCGCATCGACGCTCATCCAAGCACCCGCCGCTTGACATAGCGGGCAGCGCGCACCGGCAGCGTCACTACGCGGCCCGCACGCCACGTCAGGGAAGAGCGCATACTCGCGAGATTCCGCTCGACAGCAACCGTCTCGGCGGGAACGAGAAGATTCGCGGCCTGCAGTTCCTTCAATTGCTGCTCGAGTCCGATGACCCGATCGAGCAACTCGAGACGCCCCTCAGCCTCCCGCTCTTCCGGCGTGAGGAGAGATTCGGGCCGGCCTTCCGACCAACTCGGGTTCAGGGCAGCACTCACGTGAACTCTTCCTTTCGGCGCCGGACCTAAACTAGCCTAATGCCCCAGTCGAGAGCCGCCCTAAAGCGTGAGTACACCGGCTCGATCACCGCCGAGGCAGCCGCGCGGCCGTATGTCATCGCCGTGGTGCCGACGTATCATCCTGATTCCGATGTTGAAGCGCATATGCGCGCGCTGGCACGCCAGGTCGACGAGGTGATCGTCGTCGACGATGGCACGGGTATCGCGGCCGACGAGGTCCTGGCCCGTCTCGCCAACGCATCGATCCGTGTCATCCGCCTCGAGCAGAACAGTGGCATCGCCCGTGCGCTCAACGTCGGCGTGAGCGCAGCACTCGCCGATGGCGCCGACTACGTCGTCAACACCGATCAAGACACTGAGCTGCCCGACGGTTACGTCACGGCATGTCTCGATACGTTCGCTCGGGCCAACTCCGTCACCAATCTCGGCATCGTGTGCACCGATCGCGTGAACGGGGAACCGTCGATCCCGACCTGGTATTCGCCTGAAGGCCTCGGACTCGTACCGGAAGCGATCCAATCGGGCTTCGTCATCTCTCGGCGATGCCTCGAGCACGCCGGCCTGTTCGATGAGCGCCTGGTCATCGATTGCGTCGACACGGAGTATTGCCTTCGGGCTCGTGATCACGGGTTCCGCATCGCTGTCGCGGCCGATACCGACATCAAGCATGCCCTCGGCGAGATGGTCCCATTCCGCCCATTCGGTGTTCAGGTGAGGAATCGCAGCGGCGATTTCGAGTACCAGTACCACTCGCCGTTCCGCCAGTACTACATCACTCGAAACAACATCGACCTCGTGTATCGCAACTTCTTGAAGCGCCGCCGCTGGTCGCTCTCCGTCATCAAGCGTCAGATCGGGCCGAGCTTCGATGCGATCATCAGTGGGCCGAAACGTACGAAGCACACGGTCGCGATCATCGTGGGTGCCGTGCACGGCTTCTTCCGCATCCGAGGTCCGATTCCCACCGGTCTCAAGAGGTATCTCACCCGCGGCTGAGGCAGCCTAGTGACTGCGCCGACAACCACCGCACCCGAACCGAAGGTGATCTGCGAGTCCCACCATCAGCAGAGCCGAAGAGGAGATTCGTGACGACCACCCTCCGCGTCATCGTCGACCAGATCGTCGCACCGGTACCCGGCGCGCTCGGCAGGTACACCCACGACCTCGCGCGCGCGATCGTCGCGGCGACGCCGCGCGACTGCACGGTCGAGGGCATCATCTCGTCATCGCCGCCCGACGACTACGACCGCGTGCTTTCCGAGATCCCCGGCCTCGCCGGACTGTACAAGACGACCCTCGCTCGGCGTGAACTCGCGGGCGCCTGGCAGCTCGGGCTGACGACATCGCCCGGGCCGGGCATGATTCACGCTCCGAGCCTGTTCGCGCCACTGCGCAAGCACGACCATCGCGACGGCGGTCAAGTGGTCGTCACCGTTCATGACGTGCTCCCGTGGACGCACCCCGAGGCCCTCAGCGCGACCTCCGTGACCTGGCAGAAGGGCATGCTCAAGCGTGCCCGCCGTCACGCCGACGCGGTCGTCGTGCCCACGCACGCACTCGCCGAGCGGCTCGGTGAGATCGCCGATTTCGGCGACCGCATCCGGGTCATCGGCACGGCACCACGCACCGGCCTGACGATCGGCGCCGACGCCCCCGTTCGCGCGGCACGGATGGGACTTCCGTCCGAGTACATCGTCGTGCCCGGCACGCTCGAGCCGCGCAAGGGCCTCGTCGATGTGCTCGCCGCGCTCGGGCGACGCGGCGTGCCCCAGATTCCGATCGTCGTGCTCGGGCCGGAGAGCTGGGGTGACCAGCATCTGATCGCCGTCGCCGAGGAGGAGGGCATCTCGCCGGCACGCATCACGCAGCTCGACGAACTCGATGCCGGCGACCTCGCCATCGTGCTCGCCGGCGCAACCGCCTTCATCGCGCCGAGTCACGATGACGGCTCCGGCACTGCACTGATCGAGGCGTTCAGTCTCGCGACCCCGGTCATCCACTCGGATGCTCCGGCGTACCTCGAAGTCTCGGCAGGCGCGGGACTCGCCGTGCCGGTCGGCGTCGGCGACGGGTACGGCGACCGGCTCGCAGCCGCCATCACCTCGGTCGTCACCGATCCGGCCCTCGCCGAACGCCTGGCCATCGCTGGGAGCGACCGCAGCCGAGCGTTCAGCTGGCGGGACTCGGCCGAACGTGTCTGGCAGCTGCACGCCGACCTGTAGCCGAAGAGGCTACCCCTCGGGCGGCTCGGCCGTCGGGGGATGTACCGCCTGCTGCACGAGCTGCCGGATGTACTCGTAGTCGGGCTCTTCGGGGTCCACGTCGTTCGCGGGCACGAGTTCGACATCGATGATCGGCAGCTGCTTCGCCTTGCCCGCGAGGTTGACGAAGTAGCCCAGGCTGCCCTGCGGGACATCCGTCTTCACGACCTGCGAGCCCGCCGCCGCGATCTCCTGGAACTTCGACAGCACGTTCGCGGGATTGAACTGGGCGAGCACGGCCTCTTGGATCTGCCGCTGGCGTGCCATCCGGTCGTAGTCGCTCGTGCCGTGGCGAGAACGTGCGTACCAGAGTGCATGGTAGCCGTCGAGGTGCTGCTCCCCCGCCGGAATCCACTCGGCGACGGTCGTGAACGTCTCGTCGGCGTGGATCGGCACGTCTTCAGGCACGTTCACCGTGACGCCGCCGAGGGCGTCGATCATCTGCTGGAACCCGGCCATGTCGATGAGCGCGTAGTACTGGATCTCGAGCCCGGTGATCGCCTCGGCGGCATCGCGCATCGCCTCGATGCCGGGCTCGCTGCCCTGTGCGACTGCGTCGGGGTACATCTCGGGGCTCACGAGCTCGACCTCGGTGTAGATCGAGTTCAGCATGCAGACGTCGACCTCGCAGCCGTCGATCGAACCGTACCCCTCTGGGTAGAGCTCGGCGAGCGGGCTGCCCTCGGGGAACGGCACGTCCACCATGTTGCGCGGCAGGCCGATCGTCACGGCCTGACCGGTCTCGGCGTCGACGCTGACGACGGTGATGCTGTCGGGCCGGAGCCCGTCACGGTCGGGCCCGGCGTCGCCACCGAGCAGGAGGAAGTTGTACTTGCCGTCGACGGGTTCCTTCGACGGGCCGGCCACGAAGACCGAGGAGATGAATCCGCTCGCCGTCGTCGCGAAATAGGCACCATAGGCGGCTGTGCCCGAGACGCCCGCCATGAGGAGCACCGAGAACGCGGCCACCCAGGCGCGCGCCGACGGCGCGGTCTTCACGAGCCGTACGAGCCGCAGCGTATCGAAGGTCAAGATCACCCAGAGCACCGCGTAGAAGGCGAGCACCGCGGCGACGACCCAGAGTGTGATCGACATCGAGAAGATCGTGTACAGCGTCGCTGGCCAGATCAACCACACGACGAGCGCCACGATCGCGAGGGTCCAGAGCGTCAGCGTGGTACCGAGCCCGAACCGGCCGAGCCGGCGGCTGCCGGCGAGCACCTGCGGCGCGCCGGGGATCAGGAAATTGAGCACGACGAGCCACCACGCGCGGCGGGTCATGACCGTGCGCGAGGCGATGTCCGGGTAGCGGATCGGGCTGGCGGCGAGCGTCATCGGTTCTGCTTGAGCCGTTCGTTCTTCTCCTCGACGAGCGCTGCGAGGTCGGTGGCGTAGTCGGCGAGTGCGGTCGAGAGAGCGGGGTCGGCGGTCGCGAGGATCTTCACCGCGATGAGGCCAGCGTTCTTCGCGCCCCCGATGGAGACGGTCGCGACCGGCACACCGGCGGGCATCTGCACGATGGAGAGCAGCGAGTCGAGACCGTCGAGTCGCGAGAGCGGCACCGGCACTCCGACGACGGGCAATGTGGTGACCGAGGCGAGCATGCCGGGCAGGTGAGCCGCTCCCCCGGCACCGGCGATGATGACCTTGAGGCCGCGAGCAGCCGCCTGCTTGCCATAGGCGATCATCTTCTCGGGCGTACGGTGCGCGGAGACGACCTCGACCTCGTGCGCGACGCCGAACTCGTCGAGCAGGGCGGATGCCTCGCGCATCACGTTCCAGTCGGAGTCGGATCCCATCACGACGCCGACGAGCGGGGCGGGCGTGTTCGTCTCAGTCACTTGATCGAGTGTACGGGCGGGTGCTGGGAGATGACCGCAGGGCACGCCCCGTACTCGTTGTCAGTCCTGGAAGATCGCTGCGGCCGCCCGCGCCTCGTAGACGACCTCGTCGAGATCGTCGCCGATCGCCGTGACGTGACCGATCTTGCGGCCCGGCCGCGGCGCCTTGCCGTAGTTGTGGATCTTCACGGTCGGATGCCCGGCGAGCGCCTCGGGGTACCGGTCGGCGAGCGACCCCTCGGCCGGGCCGCCGAGCACGTTCACCATGACCGACCACTCGTCGTGGCTGCCGGTGGCGCCGAGCGGCAGATCGAGCACGGCCCGCAGATGCTGCTCGAACTGCCCGGTGGTTGAGCCGTCCATCGACCAGTGCCCGCTGTTGTGGGGGCGCATCGCGAGCTCGTTGACGAGAATACGGTCGTCGGTGGTCTCGAAGAGCTCCACTGCCAGCACGCCCGTGACCCCGAGCCCTTCGGCGATCGTGATCGCGACGTCGGCCGCGACATCCGCGAGCCTGCCGGCCGAGTGGGGCGCAGGCGCGATGACCTCGCTGCAGACGCCGCCCACCTGCAGGGTCTCGACGAGCGGCCACGCCGCGACGTCGCCGGAGGGTCGGCGGGCCACGAGCTGCGCGAGCTCGCGGCGGAAGTCGACGAGTTCCTCGACGAGGAGCGCCCCGTCGCGCCCGTCTTCGGCGATCGTGACGAACCACTCGGCGACCTCGGCTGCGCTGCGCACGACACGCACGCCCTTGCCGTCGTATCCGCCGCGGGGGGTCTTCACCACGGCGATGCCGTCATGGGCTGCGATGAAGTCGTCGAGCTCGGCGACGGTCTCGACACGGGCCCAGTCGGGCACCGGCAGACCGAGTTCGGACAGGCGCTCGCGCATGAGCAGCTTGTCTTGAGCGAAGCGCAGCGCATCGGGGCCGGGATGCACCGGCACCCCCGCGTCGACGAGGGCGTGCAGCACGTCTTGCGGCACGTGTTCGTGGTCGAACGTCACGACGTCGACGTCGCGCGCGAACGCGAGCACTGCTGCGGCATCGGTGTAGTCGCCGACGCGATCGGCCGCGATCGCCGCGGACATGCCGTCGGCCTCGGCGAACACCCGAATATCGACGCCGAGCTCGATCGCCGCGGGAATCATCATCCGGGCCAGCTGCCCCCCACCGATCACTCCGACTCGCACGCCTTGCACTCCGTTCGCCGCCGTCAACGGCGCCCGCGCGGGCGCCCTGTTCAGTCTAGGCCGCGGCCGACGGCATAGGATGTGCCGGTGTCCACCCGCCTCGCGAGCGCCCTCGCACGCCTCTGGAACGGCCTGCTCGCCTATGCGGTGAAGTTCGGCGTCGTCGGGCTGATCGGCCTCGTGATCGACGTCACACTCTTCAACCTGCTGCGCCTCGGCGTCTTCGGTGACGACCACTGGGCGCAATCGGCGATCGGCGCGAAGACGATCTCCACGAGCGTCGCCATCATCTTCAACTGGCTGGGCAACCGCTACTGGACGTTCCGCAACCACCGCCGCCGCAACTACGTTCGCGAGTTCGCCGAGTACGTCATCGTCTCCCTCGGCGGCATGGCCATCGCGCTCGGATGCCTCTGGGTCAGTCACTATTGGCTCGGCTACACGAGTCTCGTGGCAGACAACATCGCTACGAACGTCGTCGGCCTCGCGCTCGGCACCGCGTTCCGGTTCGTGCTCTACCGCTACTGGGTGTTCGGACACCACCGCTCCGACGGACTCTCGAACCTCGCCCGCGTCGAGGAGGCGCAGCGCACACTCTTCGAGGAGCCCGACAGTGCAGCCGCTCCCTGAGCACGTGGAAGGAAGCCGACCCCGCTTCGACCGGCAGCGTGCACCGTTTCTGCTACTCCGCCGCCTCGACGGTCGGCTGGAACCACGGCGGATACACCGCGACCCGCGCGCGCACGCCTGCGCCGGCGAGCGCTGCACGCACCCGGTCGCGCACCGGGTCGTTGGCCACTGCGATGAGCGCGACACTGTCGAGCGGCAGGCACTCGCGCACGAGCAGTTCGGCGCCGTCGAGACCGGCACCCTCTTCGTCGCGGTGCAGTCGTTGCAGGAGGCGCTGCACGTCGGACCACTCGGATGCGACGGCCGCACCTGCAACCGCGGCATCCGCTTCGCTCACGACGATCGCACCGGGCACGTCTGCGTTGCCGGCCTGCACGCTCGCCAGTGAGCTCACGAAGATGACGAAGTCTGCGGGAGCGCGCTTCACGGCCTCTGCGCGAAGCCGCGGGTCTGGAGTGGCGGTTCGCACCGCGTTCCACACGTGAGCATCGGTCGTGAGCAGGAACGGAACGTAGTCGGCGACCACCGTGTCGGTGTCGCCGATCGCCGCGCCGCGTCGGTACTCACGAGCATCGGGCGCGGCGAGGTCGATGACCGGCACCGCGCCTGCGGCATCCGCCAGCAGTGCCCCCGCGTCGAGGATCGGCGGGAGATTGTCGATGTGCGTCACGTGGTAGATGCGCATCGCCTTCAGGTCGAGGCGCGGCGCGTCGGAGGCGATCGCGGGGCGCGAGGCGCCGGGTACGCGAGCCGGCGGGCGGCCGTTCCTGGTCGTCGAGGAGCGTGCGGATCGAGCCACCGGCGCGGGCGCAGGCTTGGGCTCCGGCTCCGGCGGCGGGAAGCAGATGGCGCAGAGGCCGTCATCGAAACCGTGTTTGCATTCGTCGGCCAAGAGGAACCCTTCATCGTGTGGCTCGCACTCGGGGGCGCACGAGACCACCTGTCAACGTTACGTCCTTTGGAGAGGTCCTGCTGCATCGCGTTCGACGGCCCGCGACAACGAGCGTCGTCAGCGGCCGCCCCAGGCGACCGTATCGCCGTCGATCGTCGACTGTTCGGCACGCCGTCGGTCGGCGATCCGGGAGTGTTCCTCGCCCATGAGTTCCTGCAGCGCGCCGAGCACGAGCTCGGGTTTCGGCAGATCTTTCAGGACGAAGGGCTGCTCATGACCCGTGTTGATGCGCACGTCGCCCGAGCCGAACGCGCTCTGCACCCAGTTGCGGCGCACCGACACGTCGTATCCCCTGCTGTGCAGCAACTCCTGTCGCACGCGCACGAAGATGCCGCTGCGCACGATGATGCGCCGGGTGGTGATCGTCGTGCGTCTCGTCAGCCAGCCGATGTACGGCAGGAACGAGCCGAGCAACACGACGAGTACCGCCCCGCCCACGATCGCGAGATCCTGCCAGAGCTCGGGGGCGAGGCTGAGACCGAAGGCGGTGGCACCGGCGACCGCGACGAGAAGTATCGCGGGAATCGTCAACACCCGTGCGTGTCGCCGCACCCGTGCGACGACGCGCTCGGGCGGCTGCGCCGGCGCGGCAGCAGCGGCGTCGGGTGTCGCGGCTTGCCTCATACGCCATTAATACCGCAGGTGGGTCACGTCTCCGGCGGCGACAGACCACGGCTCGCCGTTCTCACGGTCGATCACGACGAGTCGGCCGTCGTCGTCGAGGCGCTCGGCGCGGCCGAGCAGCTCGCGGCCGCCGGGAAGTTCGACCCGGACTTCGGTGCCGAGCGTGCCGCAGAGGGCGCTGACCCTGCCGGCGATGCCGCTCGCCGAGGCATCCGCTCCCGAGGCGGCGAATGCGGCGAACATCTCGAGCAACGTCGCCAGGTAATCGGCCAATACGGCGTCGGCATCGGGCTGCTCACCGGTGACGAGCAACAGGGACGTCGAGGTGAGCGTCGGCAGGTCGTGCTCGTCGAGCGTCAGGTTGAGGCCGGCGCCGACGATCACGGCTCCCGCGGTTCCTGAGACCGTCGAAGGGGGCAGCAGTTCCGAGAGGATGCCGCAGATCTTGTAGCCCGAGACGAGAACGTCGTTGGGCCATTTGAGCTCGACCTCGACACCTCCAGTGCGGCCTTCGGCTGCGTGCTCGCTGTGCTTGTCGAAGCGAGCGGGTGACGCGGGAGCGCTCCCTTCGACGGGCTCAGGGAGCGAACCGGGCTCAGGGAGCGAGACGGGCACGGCCCGGCGCACCGCTTCGGTCATCGCCGCCCCCGCGATGAGCGGGATCCAGCCGTAGGCATCGGCCGGGAATGGCGCGCCGCCCTCGAGCTCGGGCCGAAGCAGCACCGAGATCGCCAGCGTCTTCCCCGTCGGCGCGAGCCACACACGCCCGAGGCGGCCTCGGCCGCGCGTCTGGTTGTCGGTGACGAGCACTGCGCCGTGACCCCACTGCGCGGCATGCGCCCCGCTCGCAGCCTCGCGCAACTCATCATTGGTCGACCCCGCCTCGGCGAGGAACTCGAACCGTGACACCGCCGCGCGCGATCGCTCCCAATCCATGGCATCACCCTACCCACCGCCGAGTTGCCCGAATATCGCCATATCGCGGCAACTCGGCCGGGAGGGGCGGCTGGGCGGGGACTGGCGGCTGGCGATAGCCACCAGCGTCGGGGCGGTATTTGTAGGATTCCGTCAAGGAAGTCGGCCGGATGTTCGCCGGTAGAGTGAACGGCGTGACCGAAGCGACTGACGGCCCCGACCTCTCCACGACCGCCGGCAAGCTCGCCGACCTCAAGCTGCGCTACCACGAGGCTGTGACGGCCTCGGGTGAAGCTGCCATCGAGAAGCAGCACGCCAAGGGCAAGATGACGGCGCGCGAGCGCATCTCCGAGCTGCTCGATCCCGGTTCGTTCGTCGAGCTCGACGAGTTCGTACGGCACCGCACGCACTCGTTCGGCATGGAGGCCAAGCGCCCCTACGGCGACGCCGTCGTCACGGGCACCGGCACCATCCACGGCCGGCAGGTCGCGGTGTACTCGCAGGACTTCACCATCTTCGGCGGCTCCCTCGGTGAGGTCGCTGGTGAGAAGATCATCAAGGTCATGGAGCTCGCCCTGAAGACCGGTGTGCCCATCATCGGCATCCTCGATTCGGGCGGCGCGCGCATCCAAGAGGGCGTCGTCGCGCTCGGCAAGTACGGCGAGATCTTCCGCCGCAACACGCAAGCATCCGGCGTCATCCCGCAGATCTCGATCGTGTGCGGCCCAGCGGCGGGCGGCGCGGTCTACTCCCCCGCCCTCACCGACTTCGTCATCATGGTCGACAAGACGAGCCAGATGTTCGTCACCGGCCCCGACGTGATCAAGACCGTCACGGGCGAAGACGTCGGCATGGAGGAGCTCGGCGGCGCGCTCACGCACAACGCGGTGTCGGGCGTCGCGCACTACCTCGCGAGCGACGAATCCGATGCGCTCGATTACGCGCGCACGCTCATCTCGTTCCTGCCCGACAACAATATGACGGATGCCCCCGTCTACGACGCCGAAGCCGAACTCGAGATCACCGACCAAGACCGTCGGCTGAACACCGTCATCCCCGACTCGCCCAACCAGCCCTATGACATGCACGCGGTCATCGACGGCATCGTCGACCACGGGGACTTCCTCGAGGTGCAGCCGCTGTTCGCTCCGAACATCCTGATCGGCTTCGCCCGGGTCGAGGGCCGCTCGGTCGGCATCATCGCGAACCAGCCGAGCCAGATGGCCGGCACCCTGAACATCGCCGCCGGCGAGAAGGCCTCCCGCTTCGTGCGTTTCTGCGACGCGTTCTCAATCCCGATCCTCACGCTCGTCGATGTGCCGGGCTACCTCCCCGGCACCGAGCAGGAGTGGACCGGAGTCATCCGCCGCGGGGCGAAGCTGCTCTACGCCTACGCCGAGGCGACGGTGCCGCTCATCACCGTCATCACCCGAAAGGCCTACGGCGGCGCCTACATCGTCATGGGCTCCAAGCAGCTCGGTGCCGATATCAACCTCGCCTGGCCGACCGCCGAGATCGCCGTCATGGGCGGGCAGGGCGCCGTCAACATCCTCTACCGCGCTGAGATCAAGGCGGCGGAGAGTGCCGGTGAAGACGTCGCGGCCGTGCGCACGAAACTCGCGAACGAGTACACCTACAACGTGGCCTCACCCTTCCTCGCCGCCGAGCGCGGCGAGCTCGACGGTGTCATCGAGCCGGCGGCCACCCGGGTCTCGGTCGTGAAGGCGCTCCGTGCGCTCCGAACCAAGCGTGCCAGCCTGCCCTCGAAGAAGCACGGGAACATCCCCCTCTAGGGAGCGACATGGACGACGACATCGACGACCGCGCCCCCGCGCTGCGATTCACGAGCCACGACGTCACCCCGGGCGACGCCGCGGCCGTCACCGCCGTGCTCCTCGCCGCACTCGACGGGGAGGCGTCATCCGCGGCATCCGTCGCCGACGACGGGCGCAGCGCCTGGGTGCGCAGCGGCGGGGCCATGCGCCGACCGCTCGACGTCGGCGCCGGCCGTTGGGTGCGCGCATCTCGCTGAACGCCGTGTCCTCATCGTGTCCCCCGAAATGACGACTTTGCCCCCGCCCACCCGTGTACCAGTATTGATCGTGCAGGCTCCATAGGAGTCGCCATCGTCATCGGTCGGGTAACCGATGACAGTTGGGGGCGAGTCAGGGCGATATTCGGGTTGTCGCCGTGACTCGGGCTTGATGGGGGGCCGATCTCAGATCGGTCCCCCACCTTCTTGTCCGGGCAAATTCCTCGTCTGGGCGCATTCGCGCCGAACCACGGATGCCGCGGGCGAAGCGTTCACGAATGCCGCGGGATCTCCAGCCACAGCTCGACCTCGGCCTCGTCCGAGTCCGAGTCCGAATCCGAGTCCGAGTCGCCGCCTTCGGCCTCGCGTAGGCCCACGACGGTGACCGCCACGGGTGATCCCTCCGCTGCGGTACGGGCGATGATGCGGTCGGCCCTCGAACCGGCAACCGCTTCGGCCAAGCGGGACAGCACGCGATCGCGCATCGCTTCGTCGAGGTCGTCGATGCCGCCCTCGTCGAGCAACGTGACGGTGATGCCCCGAGAGCGAGCGCGTTGCACTTCGACGCGAACGGCATCGGT
This sequence comes from Agromyces sp. Y782, assembly GCF_059445405.1. Lineage (NCBI taxonomy): Bacteria > Bacillati > Actinomycetota > Actinomycetes > Micrococcales > Microbacteriaceae > Agromyces > Agromyces sp. Y782. The sequence goes on from NZ_JCAIUG010000001.1 coordinate 406,891, forward strand.
GAGCAGCATCCGGCCGCGGATCTCATCGCGGATCGCCGCCTCGAGCATGCGGCACTCGGCACGCTGCGCCTCGGTCAGCCGACCATTGCGGTCGGCGATGCGCCGCAGCATCGGCGCCGCGAGTCGGTTGGTGTGCGCGAGTCGCATGCGCCCCTCGAACAGGTGCGCGTCTTGTGCGGCCTGCCACGCCGCCGCCTCGCGTTCGGCCTGCGCATACCGCCTCGTCTCCCGTGCCGCCACCGTCAACGCCTTGGTCAGCATGTGCGCGATGCCGACCCACACGACGCTGCCGATCACGCCCAGGCTGCCGAGTGCCAGCGGCCCCGCCCACACCACGGTCTGCACGGCGAGAACGATGACGCCGAGCCATGCTGCAGTCTGCTGGCGGCGGGCAGCGGTGATCGTCATGAGCGTGCCGACCGCGGCGACGTACCAGGTGGCGTAGCCGTTCTCGGCGTCGGGATCGAGTTGACTCGTCACGAGCAGCGGCAGCACGATCGAGACCGCGAGGCAGAAGGCCGCGAGCCAGTCGGGCATCCGCACGCGCCTCGTCGGCCACAGGCTCAGGGCGGTGGCCGTCGAATACAGCAGGAGCGCCCCGATCGCCGGCCACGGTGACGCGGGCACATCGAGCGAATAGATGCCGAGCACGACGTGATAGGTGGAGAACAGCGCCCCGAGCACGAGGAGGAGCCAGCGGGGAATGGAGATCATGAGCCGCCCCGTGCCCCGACCGGCCAGGCGATCGTCACGGTCGTGCCGTGTCCGATCTGCGATTCGATCTCGGCGGCGCCCCCGGCGTTCACCATGCGTTCCTCGATCGACACGCGCAAGCCGAGCCGCTCCGCGGGCACTCGATCGATCTCGAACCCCCGCCCGTTGTCGGCGATCTCGATGACGCAACCGCCGGCCCGCACCCCGCGGATGCGCAACTCGCGTCTCGTCGAGAGTCCGGGCTCGTCGGCGTGCTGCAGACTGTTGACCATCGCCTGCACCGCCGCCGCGTACAGCGCCTCCATCGCCTCCACCGGCAGTTCGACCCCACCAGCGTTGACGACTCGCACGGTGAACGGCGTGTTGAACGTGGTGAGCGCGGCGCGCAGCCGACGCACCAGCACCGGCAGTCCGACGCGGTCGAGCGCACGCGGGCCGGTTGCGCCCGCTTCGTCGAGGCGGTGCACGGCGTCACGTGCCATCCGGGCCGCGAGCAACTGCTGCTCGGGCGATGTGGCCACCGCGGCGGAGAGCAGCGTCGTCAACACACTGTCGTGCACCAGGGCGTCGATCTTCACGCGCTCGATCTCGTTGGCGTGCTGCCGGGCGGCGACGTCGTACCGTTGCAGTGCCGCCTCTTGCGCGGAGTCGACCGATTCGGCGGCCTGACGCAGCATCGTGATGATCACGAGCACGACGACACCCAGCACGACCGCGTAGAGCGCGTCGAGCACCGCCAGCAGCGGACCGGCGTCACCGCCGGCCGGTGACAGCCGGATGACGCCGTACACGGCCGGGATGACGAGCGTGTAGGCAGCGGCCCAGATCGGCAGTACCCCGATCACCGCGGCCGTCGTCGCGACCGTGCAGAGGTAGTAGAGCCAGGGGGCGCTGCCGTCGAGTGCCGCAGGATCGGCGACAAGGAACGGCCACACCGCGAGCGCCAGCGCGTACAGGGCTGCGAAGCCGAGACAGGCGGCGCGCACCGCGACCTTCGTCACCGTTGCGACGGTGAGCGCGACGATCGCACCATACATCACGGCCATGAGGGCAGCACCCGCACCATCGATGAGCGCGGCGGCCTGCTCGAGGGCCACGGGCACCGTCTGCGCTCCGAATACGAGCCCGAAGAGTCCGAGGGCGCGACCGGCGACCGTTTCGACCTGTGCGCGGGTCACCGTGGACCGGCGACGCGCGAGGCGCGTCACCCGCCAATCAACGGCGGGCATCTCCGCCATCGTCGAGCCCGGGGAGGATTCCGTCCTCCACAGCCCGGCGGAGCAGGTCGACCTTGGTCGGGGCAGGGCGGCCGACTTCGATGTACTTCGCGCGGATCCGGTCGAGGTACTCGCGCGCCGTAGAGTGCGCGATGCCGAGCTGCGCTGCAACGAGCTTCAACGGCAGACCGGACGCGTAGAGATGCAGCACGTCGTGCTCACGGCGCCCGAGCTGCGCCTTCGCGAAGTCGCGGTCGGCCTCGATCGCGCTGGCCCACTCGACGTTGTTGAGCACCTCGCCGCGGGCGACCGTGGCGATCGCACCGATCACGGCCGACATCGGAGAGGCTTTCGGAATCACGCCGGCAGCGCCCGCGGCGAGCGACTCCCGCACCGCAGCGACCCGGTCGGCGATGCTGTGCACGAGCACCGCACTGCCGGTCGCCAGAACGGCACGCACGTTCTCGGTCACCGATGACCCGTCGCCGAGCGAGAGATCGAGGACCACGACGTCGCAGCCTCGACCCGCGAGTCCGGCGAGCAGTTCGGGCACGCTCGCCGCATCGATCACGACGTCGTATCCGGCGTCACGGCACGCGGCCCGAAGGCCGAGCCGAACGGCCTCATGGTCGTCGACGATCGCGACGGTCGCCGCAGCCCCTGTTGTTCCGGCCGTTGCTGCGGTCACGACTTCCCCTGTTCCACGTTCACACGATAGCGCGGAGCCGTGCGACCGCTTCGACATGGTGGGTATTCGGGAACAGGTCGTACGCGCGCAGCTCGTCGAGTTCGTAGCCCAGCCCGCGGAAGAGTCCGACGTCGCGGGCGAAGGCCACCGGGTCGCATGCCACGTAGACGAGTTGGCGCGGGCGAAGTTCGGCGAGCCGCTCGACGACTGCGCGGCCCGCGCCGGAGCGCGGCGGGTCGAGCACGATCGTGGCGTCGCGCAAGCGCCCGCGTTCGGTTGCGCCGGAGCTCGCCGCGAGCTCGTCGAGGTAGCGGTCGACGCGCGCGGTCACCGCGCGGGCACCGATCCACTCGGCGAGGTTCGCCCCGGCGTGCTCGGTCGCGCGCGCATCGGACTCGACGGTCGTGATGCGCACCGTCTCACCGAAACGGTCGCCGACGGCGGCCGCGAGCAGCCCGACACCGCCGTAGAGGTCGTGGTTGGCCGCACGCGGGTCGAACAGGTCACCGTCGATGAGTTCCTGCACCGCGCGAGTGAGGGTCGCCGCGGCACCTCGGTGCACCTGCCAGAAGCCGTCGCGATCGAGCTGGAAGGCGCGATCGCCCACACGCTCCTCGATCGTGGTGCGCGGGCCACGAGACATCCGCTCGCCCTCGACCAGGACGATCGCCGGGTCGCCGGCGCTCGGCGCGACGAGGTCGATCGCGCTCGCACCCGGGAATCGGTCGTCGAGCGGCGCCAGCGCCTCGAGCTCGGGTACTGCGAGGGGCACGGATGCCACGGGCACGACCGAGTGGCTTCGGGCGGCGTACGGCCCCACACGACCGTCTGGGCCGACGTGGAGGCGCATCCTGGTGCGCCAGCCCGTTCCGGTCTCGACAGAGGCCCCTGGCGCGAGCAGCGGGTCGACGGGTCGAACCTCGACGTCGGTGTCGACGCCCGCCATTCGCGAGAGCGCCTCGCGCAGCACCTCGCCCTTCAGCGCACGCTGCCGCGGCATCAGGATGTGGCCGAACTCGGCGCCCCCTGCCCGCAGCTCGGGCGCGCGGTCGACGGATGCCTCGGCCCAGACGTGCTCGCGACGATCGGGCGACGCATCGAGCACCGACACGGTCTCGGCGCGCCAGAACCGCTCACGCCCCTGGTCGCTGACCCGTGCCGCGACGCGCTCACCGGGAATCGCATCGGCGACGAACACCACGCGACCCTCGTGGTGGGCGACGAACACTCCCCCGTGCGCGACCCGCTCGATCTCGACCTCGATCACCGGGCCGTCGGTGGCGGGCGGTTTCGGCGCCGGGCGGGGCGACCGCGTCTGCCTGCGCGCGCCTGGACGACGGGGACGTCGGTTCTCTGCCATGCAACGAGCATTCCACAGCGCCGGCGCCCCGAGGCAGGATGGACACATGCGCCTCTACCTCGCCTCGACCTCGCCCGCCAGGTTGCAGACCCTCCGTGCCGCCGGCATCGAGCCGATCGCGGCGCCGCCCGGCGTCGACGAGGAGGCCGTCGTCGCCGCGCGCGAAGCCGAGGCGGGGCCGTTGGCAGCGCGCGAGATGGTGCAGCTCCTGGCTCGAGCGAAGGCCGAGGCGCTCGTCGGCGCCGAGCCCGACGGCGTGCCGATCGACGGGCTCATCCTCGGCGGCGACTCGGCGTTCCTCACCGGCGGCGCCATCCACGGCAAGCCGCATCGGCCCGAGGTGGCGAAGCAGCGCTGGCTCGCCCAGAACGGCGGACACGGCGAGCTGTGGTCGGGGCATTGGCTGATCGACCACCGCGGCGGCCGGGTGCACGGTGCGGTCGGGCGAGCGGATGTCGCGACGGTGCGCTTCGCGGCGCTCGACGAGGCCGAGATCGACGCGTATATCGCCTCGGGCGAGCCGTTGCTCGTGGCCGGCGCGTTCACGATCGACAGTCTCGGCGGCCCATTCATCCGGCGCGTCGAAGGCGACCCGTCGACCGTCGTCGGCCTCTCCCTGTCGACGCTGCGCGACCTCGTGCGGGAACTCGGCGTCGCCTGGCCTTCGCTCTGGAACCGCACGGGCGCGACAGGTTGACGTTCAGACGCGATTGTCGAGGTCCGCAAGAGACATCCGCTCTTTTTGTGGAAGGCACCCAAAGGGCGACCCGCCCCGCGCAATAGGCTTGAGCATTATGCCGCGAATCACCAAGGTCCTCATCGCCAACCGTGGCGAGATCGCCGTCCGCGTCATCCGGGCCGCCCGTGACGCCGGCCTCCGCTCCGTCGCCGTCTACGCCGATCAAGACCGCGACGCGCGACACGTGAAACTCGCCGACGAGGCCTACGCACTCGACGGCAGCACGAGCGCCGACACCTACCTCGTGATCGAGAAGATCCTCTCGGTCGCCCGCCGTTCAGGTGCCGACGCCGTGCACCCCGGCTACGGCTTCCTGGCCGAGAACCCCGACTTCGCCCGCGCCGTCATCGACGCCGGCATCGTCTGGATCGGGCCGTCGCCCGAGGCGATCGAACGCCTCGGCGACAAGGTCTCCGCACGGCACGTGGCCGAAAAGGTCGGTGCGCCGCTCGCGCCCGGCACCCTGAACCCGGTGGCGGATGCCTCCGAGGTGCTGGACTTCGTCGACGTGCACGGCCTGCCCGTCGCGATCAAGGCCGCGTTCGGCGGCGGCGGGCGCGGCCTCAAGGTCGCCCGCACCCGCGAAGAGGTGCCCGAGCTCTTCGAGTCGGCCACCCGCGAAGCCGTCGCGGCGTTCGGCCGCGGCGAGTGCTTCGTCGAGAAGTACCTCGACAAGCCGCGCCACGTCGAGACCCAGTGCCTCGCCGACGCACACGGCAACGTCGTGGTCGTCTCGACCCGCGACTGCTCGCTGCAGCGTCGCCACCAGAAGCTCGTCGAAGAGGCACCGGCGCCCTTCCTCACCGAGGCCCAGACCACGCTGCTCTACGAGTCCTCGAAGGCGATCCTCCGCGAGGTGGGCTACGTGGGCGCAGGCACCTGCGAGTTCCTCATCGGCCAAGACGGCACGGTCTCGTTCCTCGAGGTGAACACCCGCCTCCAGGTCGAGCACCCGGTCTCCGAAGAGGTCACCGGCATCGACCTCGTCCGCGAACAGTTCCGCCTCGCTGAGGGCGGTGTGCTCGACTACGCCGACCCCGTCACGACCGGTCACTCGATCGAGTTCCGCATCAACGGCGAAGACCCTGGTCGCGGCTTCCTGCCCGCCCCGGGCCCGGTGCACGTGCTGCGCTTCCCGGGCGGCCCCGGCGTGCGCGTCGACTCGGGCGTGACGACCGGCGACGAGATCTCGGGTGCGTTCGATTCCCTATTGGCCAAGCTCATCGTCACGGGCTCGAGCCGCCGCGATGCGCTCGAGCGGGCCCGCCGCGCCCTCGACGAGTTCGAGGTCGCCGGGCTGCCGACCGTGCTGCCCTTCCACCGCGACATCGTGAACGACCCGGCGTTCGCGCCCGAGGGCGACGAGCCGTTCTCGATCCACACGCGCTGGATCGAGACCGAGTACGACAACCAGCTGGAGCCATGGTCGGGCGAACTCGCCGAGACGAGCGGCCCCGACGCACGCACGAGCGTCATCGTCGAGGTCGCGGGTCGCCGGGTCGAGGTCACCCTGCCGAAGCGACTCGCAGGCGGGACATCCGCTTCGCGCACCGCCGGCCCCGCGCCTCGCCGCCGCACCGCCGCCCACTCGGTCGCCACCGCGACCGGCGACGCCGTGAAGGCGCCGATGCAGGCGACCATCGTGAAGGTCGCGGTCGTCGAAGGCGACCACGTCGTCAAGGGCGACCTCGTGCTCGTGCTCGAGGCCATGAAGATGGAGCAGCCGATCCTCGCCCACAAAGACGGTGTCGTCGGCCTCGTGAACGCCGAGGCCGGAGCCACCGTCTCGAGCGGTCACCTGCTGCTCGCGATCATCGACCCCCCCGCGGCCGCCTGAGCACTCTTCGGAACTTCAGCGAGCGACACGCGGGATCAGACGTGACCGATCCCGAAATTCCACGGCGCAGAGATCACACTTTCGACCGTTGGGTTGCTCGGACCGCCCCATTGGTTGACCGAGACCGCGTTCGCGTTCGCGTACTTCAGTACGTGTCCGTCCACGACTCGTACATGCGCTCACCTCGGCGCGAACGAGGGTGCGGGCTCGGCTGTCGCGGTCGGCAACGGAGTGGGATCGAGTGGCGCCACGACGCACCCCGTCAGTAGCAGACCTGCTGCGATCAGGATCGTCACCGCGCGTACGACGCGACCGGTCATGGTTGCCCAGCTTCATCGCCACCCCTGGGGTCGGCGCCGCCACCGCGGCACCGAGTCACCTCAGCGTACGATGTGCATCGCCCTCGCCGCATCCGTCAGCGAACCGCTGAGCGACGGGTAGACCGGGAACGCCTCGGCGAACTGGTCGACCGTGAGCCGGTGCTCCACGGCGAGCGCCATCGGGAACACGAGCTCCGAGGCCTTCGGCGCGACGATGACGCCGCCGATGATGGCGCCCGACCCGCTCGAGGCGAAGAGCTTCACGAAGCCGTCGCGGATGCCCATCATCTTGGCGCGCGGGTTCGACGAGAGCGGCAGCTTGTAGACCACTCCGGGTACGACGCCCTCTTCGATCTCCTTCTCAGTCCAGCCGACCGTGGCGATCTCAGGCTGCGTGAAGATGTTCGAGGTGATGTTGCGCAGCTCGGGCGGGTTCACGATGTCGCCCATGGCGTGGAACACCGCCGTGCGACCCTGCATCGAGGCGACCGAGGCGAGCGGCAGGAACGTCGTGCAGTCGCCCGCGGCGTAGATGTTGGGCATGGAGGTGCGGGCCACCCGGTTGACGCGGATGTGACCACTCTCGGACAACTGCACGCCGGCCTCTTCGAGCCCGATATCGGTCGTGTTCGGTACCGAGCCGACCGCCATCAGGCAGTGACTGCCCCGCACTTCGCGCCCGTCGGTCAGGGTCGCCACGACGCTGTCGCCGTCACGCACCACCGACTCGGCACGCGACTTGTTCATGACCTTCATGCCGTTGCGCTTGAAGACCTTCTCGATGACGGATGCCGCGTCGGCATCTTCGCCCGGCAGCACCTGGTCGCGGCTCGAGATGAGCGTCACCTTCGCGCCGAGCGCCAGGTACGCGGAAGCGAACTCCGCGCCCGTGACGCCCGAGCCGACGACGATGAGGTGCTCGGGAACCTGCTGCAGGTGGTAGAGCTGCGTCCACGTGAGGATCCGCTCGCCGTCGGGCACCGCCGTCGGCAGCACGCGGGGTGAAGCGCCGACCGAGATGACGAGCGTGTCAGACTCGATGCGGTCGAAATCGGTGCCGCCCTTCGCCGTCGAGACGATGACCGCGTTCGGCCCGTCGAGGCGACCCTCGCCCTGAACGAGCTTCACACCGGCCTCGATGAGGTTGCCGCGCATGTCTTCGGACTGCTGGGCGGCGAGACCGAGCAGCCGCTTGTTGACGGCCGCGAGGTTGATCGCCACCTCGGGTTTGACCGCCTTGTCGGAGGACCCCTTCGCATAGAACTGCACGCCGAGGTCGGCCGCCTCTTTCACGGCGTTCGACGCCTCTGCAGTGGCGATGAGCGACTTCGACGGCACGACATCGGTGAGCACGGCGGAGCCGCCGACGCCGGCCCGCTCGATGAGGGTGACCTCCGCCCCGAGCTGTGCGCCCGCGAGGGCCGCCTCATATCCCCCGGGTCCTCCTCCGAGGATGGCAATGCGTTGCGTGCGCTCGAACTCGTAGGCCATGCTCACATTCTGTCAGCTGCGGCCGCCCGGCCAGCAAACGAGCAGCGGATGCCGCGGCATCCGTGGCTCATTTAGAGTGGGATGATGCACGCCGCCAACCCGCTCGACGACCCGACTGCCGACCCCTTCGCGATCGCCGCCCTCGCGGCCGACCGCATCGCGGAGCTCACGGGCGTCGAACGCCACGACATCGCCCTCACCCTCGGCAGCGGTTGGGGCCGGGCCGCCGAGCTCATCGGCGAGACGACGCACACGATCGCCGCAACCGAGGTGCCCGGGTTCTCCAAGCCCGCGCTCGAAGGGCACGTCGGCACGCTGCGCTCGGTGCTGCTGCCGAGCGGCAAGCGCGCCCTCGTCATCGGCGCCCGCACCCACTACTACGAAGACCACGGGGTGCGCCGCGTCGTGCACTCGGTGCGCACGGCCGCTGCGACCGGCGCGAAGACGATGATCCTCACGAACGGCGCCGGCGGCATCACCGAGCATTGGACGCCCGGCACCCCTGTGCTGATCAGCGACCACATCAACCTCACGGCCGACTCGCCGCTCGAGGGCGCGACCTTCGTCGACCTCACCGACCTCTACTCGAAGCGGCTCCGCGACCTCGCGCGCACCGTCTCGCCCGAACTCGACGAGGGCGTGTACTGCCAGTTCCGCGGGCCGCATTACGAGACACCGGCCGAAGTGCAGATGGCGAAGATCATCGGCGGCCACATCGTCGGCATGTCGACGGCGCTCGAGGCGATCGCCGCCCGCCAGTCGGGTATGGAGGTGCTCGGCATGTCGCTCATCACCAACCTCGCCGCCGGCATCCAGCAGTCGCCGCTGAGCCATGAAGAGGTCCTCGAAGCCGGCCGCTCGGCCGAACCGGTGATCTCCAGCCTGCTCGCCAAGATCGTCGCCGAACTCTAGGCAACTCGTTCCCTGAGCCTGTCGAAGGGAGCACCAACAGCTCGCCTCGACAGACTGAGCGAGCGAGCGACTCACTAAGGAGCAACGGATGTCGCAGACCGACGCCGACCAGCAGCGGATCACCCGTGCCGAAGCGTGGCTCCGTCAAGATCCGGACCCCGAGACGCGGGCCGAGCTCGCCGCGATCATCGACGCGGTGCGGGGCGGCGACCCCGCGGCATCCGCGGACCTCGCCGATCGCTTCGACGAGCGGCTCGCATTCGGCACGGCCGGATTGCGCGGTGAGATCGCCGCGGGCCCGAACCGCATGAACCGCGTGCTCGTCTCCCAGGCGGCTGCAGGGCTCGCGGCGTACGTGATCGATCATGCCGAGCTCGGCCAGACGCCGTCGGTCGTCATCGGTTACGACGGTCGGAAGAACTCCGCCGTGTTCGCGCGCGACACGGCCGAGATCATCGCGGGCGCCGGCGTACGCGCCATACTCATGCCGCGTCTGCTGCCGACCCCGGTGCTCGCCTTCGCGGTACGTCACCTCGATGTTTCAGCCGGCGTGATGGTGACGGCCTCGCACAACCCGCCGAACGACAACGGCTACAAGGTATACCTCGGTGGCGAAGATCGGGGCTCGCAGATCGTGCCGCCCGCCGACGCCGAAATCGCCCGGCACATCCTCGGGGTCGCCGACACGGTCAACGTGCTCGAGCTGCCCCGCGGCGTCGTCGAGACCGCCGCAGAGTCGGTGATCGATGAGTACGTGCGGCAGACGGCCGCGGTCGCAGCCACGCCGACGGCGCAACCGCGAGTCGTCTACACGGCCATGCACGGCGTCGGCTGGCAGACCATGTCGAGCGTGCTCGAGGCCGCCGGCTTCGATGCGCCCGCACTCGTCGAAGAGCAGATCGCACCCGACCCCGCCTTCCCGACTGTGGCGTTCCCGAACCCCGAGGAACCCGGCGCAATGGACCTGTCCTTCGCGCGCGCCCGCGAGGTCGGGGCCGAGCTCGTCGTCGCCAACGACCCCGATGCCGACCGTCTCGCCCTCGCGATTCCCGACGGCTCCGTCGAGGCGGGCTACCGGCGCCTCACGGGCAACGAGGTCGGGCTCATCCTCGGCTGGCAGGCCGCCGAACGCGCCGCCGACGTCTCGGGCGACTCGGGCCCGAACGGTGCCCTCGCCTGCTCGATAGTCTCCTCCCCCGGCCTCGAGGCCATCGCCCGCGCATACGACCTCGACTTCGAGGCGACGCTCACGGGATTCAAGTGGATCTCCCGGGCGCCCGCCCTCGTCTTCGGATTCGAAGAGGCACTCGGCTACCTCGTGAATCCCGGCACGGTGCGCGACAAAGACGGCATCTCGGCCGGCATCGCCTTCCTCTCCCTCGCGGCGGCACTCAAAGCCGAGGGCCGCACGGTCGCCGATCATCTCGACGCGTTCGTCGAGCGGTTCGGATGCCACGACTCGGCCCAGATCTCGATCCGGGTCACCGAACTCGCCCACATCGGCGAGATCATGTCTCGGCTGCGGGCCAAGCCGCCCGCCTCCGTCGGCGGCATCCGGGTCGAACGCATCGAAGACCTCGCCGACGGATTCGGCGAGCTGCCGCCCTCAGACGTGCTGCGCATCGTGCTCGACGGCGGCGCCCGAGTGATGGTGCGCCCGAGCGGAACCGAGCCGAAGCTCAAGGTCTACATCGACGCCGTCAGCGAGACCGGATCGGTAGCCGAGCGTCGCGCCGCGGCATCCGCCGCTGTCGCAGCGCTTGAAAACGGTATGCGGGAGCTGGTGGCGTAGGCACGCCTGGGCCGTCAGCCGAGGGAGGTCGCGAGCTTCGCGCCGATCTCGTCGACGTCGAAGTAATTCGAGACCTCGATGATCTCGGCGAAGCTGCGACCGATCGCGGTGCGCACCGCCCCGGCCAGCTCGGTCGAGGTCAGGATCACCTGTGCATCCGCAGCCGCTGCCGCGATGCCAGCGAGGTCGCTCGCATCGACATCGGCCGAGAGCCCCAGGCGGTCGAGTGCGCGCTCGGCGTTGACCTTCAGGATCGCGGAGGTGCCGATGCCCAGCCCGCAGACAGCGATGATCTTCATGCGCCCGCCTCGCCGGCGTAGCCGAGCAGCGCACGCACCTCGTCGGCCGTGGTCGCCCTCGCGATGCGCCCGACGATGCCACTGTCGTTGAATGCGTTGGCGAGCTTGGCGACGGATGCCACGTGCTCTTCGGCGTTCGACACTGCGAGTCCGACGACCACTCGCACCGGATCGTTGTGCGGGTGACCGAACGGCACCGGCTCGGCGAGCGTCACGACTGCGAGCCCCTCGCGGCGCACATCGGAGCCGGGTCGCGCATGCGCGAGCGCAAGGCCCGGGGCGATGACCACGTAGGCGCCGAACTCCTCGATCACCGCGATCATGCGCTCGGCGTACTCCGAACGGGTCGACCCGGAGCGCACGAGTGCGCGGCCCGCCTCGCGGACCGCGGCGCGCCAGTCGTCGACGTGCGCACCGAGCACGATCGCGTCGTCGGGAAGCGGCGGGAGGGTCATGTGGGTCCGTTCAGGGTGATGCAGGCGGGCGCGCGGTGGATCGGGGCAAACGCGCGTCAGGCTTCGTCGAAGCCGTCTTGAATCTGTTCGATGAGCTGCTCGCGATCGTCGAGCGGCAGGAATGCCGATGCCGCCGCGTTCAACTGGAACGTCTCGAAGTCGTCGAGGTCGTAGCCGAAGGCATCGCTGAGGAGCGAGAGCTCACGAGTGAGGCTCGTGCCCGACTGCAGGCGGTTGTCGGTGTTGACCGTCACACGGAAGCCCAGCTGGTACAGCAGGTCGAACGGGTGGTCGATGAGTTCGTCGCCCCACGCGGCGATCGCGCCGGTCTGCAGGTTCGACGACGGGCTCAGCTCGAGCGCGATCTCACGGTCTCGCACCCACTGGGCGATCGGACCGAGCGACACGTAGGTGTTCTCGTCGTCTTGACGATCGATGAGGAGGTCTTCGGCGATGCGCACACCGTGGCCGAGACGCAGGGCACGACCGTCGAACAGCGCGCTGCGAATGGACTCGAGCCCATCGGCCTCGCCGGCGTGCACGGTGACCGGCAGGTACTGGCTCGCGAGGTAGTCGAACGCCGTGCGGTGGCGACTCGGCAGGAACCCCGCCTCGGCGCCGGCGATGTCGAAGCCCACCACGCCCCGGTCGCGGTGACGCACGGCGAGCTCGGCGATCTCGAGGCCGCGCTCGGCGTGCCGCATGGCGGTGACGAGCTGGCCGGCGAGAATGCCGTGGCCCTGGCTCCGGGCGTCGTCGATGCCCTGCTCGATGCCCGCCTGCACGGCCTCGACGGTCTCGTCGAGACTGAGGCCGCGCGTCAGGTGCTGCTCAGGCGCCCAGCGGATCTCGCCGTAGATCACGCCGTCGGCCGCGAGATCTTGCACGAACTCGCGCGCGACGCGGCTGAGGCCCGCCCGCGTCTGCATGACGGCCGTCGTGAGGTCGAACGTCTTCAGGTATTCGACGAGCGAACCCGAGTTCGACTGATCGGTGAACCATCGACCGAGCGCCTCAGCGTCGGCGGCCGGCGTGTCGAGCCCGATCTCGTCGGCGAGTTCGATGAGGGTCTGCGGGCGCACTCCGCCATCGAGATGATCGTGCAGCGAGATCTTCGGCAGGGACTGGATGTTCGTGCCGTCGCCTTCGAGGCGGTACTCCGTCGGAATCGTGTTCACGAGTCAACGATAGCGACAGGCCGCCCGCGAAGTCTCGGCATTCTCGAAGCAAGACGGTGAAGACGGTCGAGAGACGCGGAACGTCGGGACGCGAAGTGCGGAGCGTGAGGCGTGAGGAGAAGAGCGACTCGCGGCGACGAAGGATCGTGCGGGACGAGCGATCAGCGACCGATGCGGTCGGCGATGAGCGGGCCGCCGTCGTCGATGGGGTCGCCGGCATCGCCGATGCGCCACGCCCCCTCGACGGCCGCGAGCGCCCGCGCGAAGCGAGCCGGCTCGTCGGCGTGCAGCGTGAAGAGCGGCTCGCCCTTTCGCACGGCGTCGCCGGGCTTGGCGTGCAGTTCGATACCGGCGGCATGCTGCACGGGGTCCTGCTTGCGAGCCCGGCCGGCGCCGAGACGCCACGCAGCGATGCCGAACGGCAGCGCCTGCTGCGCGACGAGCACACCGTCACGCTCGGCCGTCACGACGTGCTGCTCGCGCGCCACAGGAAGCGCGGCGTCGGGGTCGCCGCCCTGGGCCCGGATGGCGCGGCGCCACGTGTCCATCGCACGGCCGTCGTCGAGCGCCGCCTCGACATCGACGTCGGGCCGCCCGGCGAGCGCGAGCATCTCGCGTGCGAGGGCGACGGTGAGCGTACGGACATCCGCTGGTCCGCCACCGGCGAGCACCTCGACCGATTCGCGCACCTCGTTGGCGTTGCCGATCGTGAGGCCGAGCGGCACGTTCATGTTCGTGATCAGGGCGGAGGTCGCGACACCCGCGTCTTCGCCGAGTTCGACCATCGTGCGGGCGAGCTCGCGCGAACGGTCGATGTCGGTGAGGAACGCACCCGAACCGAACTTCACGTCGAGCACGAGTGCGCCCGTGCCCTCGGCGATCTTCTTCGACATGATCGAGGAGGCGATGAGCGGAATCGCCTCGACCGTGCCCGTGATGTCACGCAACGCGTAGAGCTTCTTGTCGGCTGGGGCGAGGCCCGCACCCGCCGCGCAGATCACGCCGCCGACGTCGCGCAATTGTGCGAACATCTCGTCATTCGTGATCTCGGCCCGCCAGCCGGGAATCGACTCGAGCTTGTCGAGCGTGCCGCCGGTGTGACCGAGCCCGCGACCCGAGAGCTGCGGCACCGCGACGCCGAACGTCGCGACGAGCGGCATGAGCGGCAGAGTGATCTTGTCGCCGACGCCCCCGGTGGAGTGCTTGTCGCTCGTGGGCTTACCGAGCCCCGAGAAGTCCATGCGCTCACCGCTGGCGATCATGGCCATCGTCAGGTCACGGATCTCGCGGCGAGTCATGCCGTTCAGGAAGATCGCCATGGTCATCGCCGACATCTGCTCGTCTGCGACGTAGCCCCTCGTGTACGCGTCGATGAGCCAGTCGATCTCGGGGGTCTCGAGTTCGTGGCCGTCGCGCTTGGCGCGAATCAGGTCGACGGCATCGAACGGTTCGACCGCGCTCATGCGTGTGTTCCCTTGAATTCGGCGAGTTGCCGCGGGCCGAACGCGTCGGGCAGCACCTCGTCGATCGTCTTGATGCCCGAGACCGTGTCGAGCAGCATGCCTTCGGCGGAGTGCTCGTAGAGCAGCTGCCGGCAACGCCCGCACGGCATCAGCACGCCGCCGTGCCCGTCGACGCAGGCGAACGCGACGAGCTTTCCGCCGCCCGACATGACGAGCGCCGAGACGAGCGAGCACTCGGCGCAGAGAGTGACGCCGTAGGAGGCGTTCTCGACGTTGCATCCGCTCACGATGCGGCCGTCGTCGACGATCGCGGCAGCGCCGACCGGAAATCCCGAGTACGGCGCGTACGCCTTCGCCATCGCCTCGCGGGCACGCCCGCGGAGCTCGTTCCAGTCGATCGCATCCGTTGCGGTCATGGTGCTCCCCCGTTCAGGATCGTTCGGTTCGAGGTGGATCGGATCGCGTCGCGATCGGATCGGTCAGGACTTGATGTACGGCTTGCCGTCTGCAGCGGGTGCGCGGGACTTTCCGACGAACCCGGCAACGGCGAAGATCGTCACGACGTACGGCAACATGAGCATGAACTCGCTCGGAACCGGCGAGCCGATGACCGAGAGGGTGTTCTGCAGGTTCGATGCGAAGCCGAACAAGAGGGCGGCAAGCGTCGCCCGAATCGGATCCCAGTTGCCGAAGATGACGGCGGCGAGGGCAATGAATCCGGCTCCGGCGGTCATCTCCTTGTTGAACGCGATGCCGGACCCGATCGTGAAGAACGTCCCGCCGAGGCCGGCGAGCGCGCCGGCGAGCGCGACATTCCAGAAGCGGGTGCGATTGACCTTGATGCCCACCGTGTCGGCCGCCTGCGGGTGCTCTCCGACCGCGCGGACACGCAGACCCCATTTCGTGTGGAAGAGCCCGACGTAGACGAGCGCGACGGCGACGTACATGAGGTACACGATGAGGGTCTGCCGGAACAGCACCGGCCCGATGATCGGGATCTCGCTGAGCACGGGGATCGGCAGTCGCTCGAAGCGCTGGGCGGTGCTGTTGAGCAGAGCCGAGTTCGGGGCGAGCACTTGCGAGAAAAAGAAGCTCGTGAGGCCGACGACGAGAACGTTGAGCACGACACCGACGATGACCTGGTCGACGAAGTACTTGATCGAGAATGCGGCGAGCACCATGCCGACCAGCATTCCCGCGACCATCGCCGCGATCACTCCGGCGGTGAGCCCGAGCCAGCCCTGGCCGGTGCTCGACGAAACGATCGAGGCGACGACCGCCGCGGTGAAAGCGCCGGCCAGCAGCTGCCCCTCGATGGCGATGTTCACGACGCCGGCGCGTTCGCCGATCACGCCCGCGAGCGAACCGAAGATGAGCGGCACCGCGAGGCTCAGCGAACCGAACAGGAGGCCGATCATGGGCAGCGATGCTCCGGCGCCGGCCCAGGTGAGGAAGGCGAACATGAACAGGATCGCGAACACGACGATGAGCCAGAGCGGCACTCGGCGCTTCGATCGCACGAGCAGCGCCGAGTACAACGTCGCCACGGCGAGCAGGGCGACGACCGTCCAGATCGTCGCCATCGCCGGCACGACGAGGTCGGGCACTTGGATGGTGTCGGCTTCACGCGACCACCGGTAGGTCGTGACCCCCTCTCGCGGCGCGAACACCGCGAGGGCGAGGGCGACGAGCGTGAAGATGCCGAAGGCGATGGGTGCCTTCCAGCTCATCACGACCGTCGTGTCGAGCGATTCCGGCTGAGGCGCGACGCGCTGATGTTCCACGGTTCGGCTCACTTCGCCTTCACCTCCCCCTTCGTGCGGTTCTTGCGGGATCGTCTCGGCTTGGCGTCGGGGTCGGGCAGGCCGAAGATCGTGCGGACCAGCGGCGGCGCGGCGATGAAGAGCACGATGAGCGACTGCACGACGAGCACGATCTCGATCGGAACGCCTTCGGCGGCCTGCATCGAGAACCCTCCGGCCTTGAACGCGCCGAAGAGGATTCCGGCGACGAACGTACCCCACGGGGTGGAACGCCCGAGCAGCGCGACCGTGATCGCGTCGAAGCCGATGCCCGCGTCGATGCCGGCGGTGAAGCCGGTCGTGACGGTGCCGAGCACCTGGCTCACACCAGCCAGTCCCAGCAACGCGCCGCTGATGAGCATCGCGTAGACGTACATGCCCTTCACGTTGATGCCGGCGACGCGTGCGGCGTTCGGGTTGAGGCCGACGGCGCGGAACTTGAAGCCGAGGCTCGACCGGCTGAGGATCCACCACACCACGATCGTCGCGATGATCGCGAGAACGAATCCGAAGTGCAGGTTGAACCCGGGGATCGCAGGGAAGATCGCGGTCTCTTTCATGCCCGGGGTCTTCGGATTCGACGAGCCGGGCGCCTGGAGCAGACCAGGAGTGCGCAGCATCCACGACACGAGGTAGAACGCGACGTAGTTGAGCATGATCGTGACGATCACCTCGTGCGCACCGGTGCGGGCTTTCAGGAATCCGGCGATGCCCGCCCAGAGTGCGCCGCCGACGAGCCCGCCGACGAGGGCGACCAGCATGTGCACGCCCCACGGCAGGTCGAAGCCGAAGCCGATCCAGCCGGCAACGGATGCCGCGATGAGCATCTGGCCGCGACCACCGATGTTGAACATGCCGACGCGGAACGCGAGGGCCACGCCGAGGCCACCGGCGATGAGCGGCGTCGCGAACGTCAGTGTCTCGGTGAGCGGGCGGATGCCGTCGATGAACGTGTCTCGGCGGAAGTTGTAGATCGAGCCCTGGAAGAGCGCGGAGTAGGCCCCCGATACCGACTGCCACACGGCGAGGAAAAGATCGCTCGGGCGCGAGAAGAAGTAGCCGGCCGTCTCTTGGACTCGCTCGTCGGTGAACGCGATCATGATCGCCCCGACGACGAGCGCGAGAACCACCGCGAGCACCGAGATGATGGCGTTGCCCGTCGCGATCTGGTTCAGCATCTTGTGCCACTTCGAGGGCGGCGGCACGTCGCCGCCGTCGGGAACCCGGACGGCGGCAGCCTCGGGTTCGATGGCGCCAGGCTCCTCGAGCGCGGCGTCGGCGTCGGCGTCGAGCGAGCTCGCGCCGACGCCGTCGGCCCGGGGCGGGTGGGGATCGCTCACGCGGCGGCTCCTTCTGCGGGATGTTCGCCGGCCATCATCAGTCCGAGCACGTCACGAGGCGTGTCTCCCGGGACGATGCCGACGATGCGTCCGCGGTACATGACCATGATTCGATCGGCAAGTGCCCCGACCTCATCGAGCTCGGTCGAGACGACGACGACGGGCACGCCGGCGTCGCGGGCAGCGACGATGCGCTTGTGGATGAACTCGATCGAGCCCACGTCGACGCCGCGCGTCGGCTGCGCGGCGACGAGCAGCCGAAGCTCACGGCTGAGCTCTCGGGCGAGCACGACCTTCTGCTGGTTTCCACCGGAGAGCTGCTGCACGAGCTCGTCGATGCCCTGCGCCCGAATGTCGAACTCTTGGATCTTCTCGCGCGCGAACTCGGCGAGCGCACTCCGCTGCAAGTTGCCGGCCCGCACGAAAGGCGGGCTCTCGCTGCGGTCGAGCATGAGGTTCTCGGCGATCGTGAACTCGCCGACGAGTCCGTCTTCGTTGCGATCTTCGGGCACGAAGCCGACGCCTGATTCGAGGATCTTGCGCACGCCGGCGCCCGTAAGGTCGATGCCGTCGAGCGTGATCGACCCCTGCACGCGCGGTTGCAGCCCGAGGAGCGCCTCGGTGAGTTCGGTCTGCCCGTTGCCCTGTACGCCCGCGACGGCGAGGATCTCGCCCCGCCGTACCGTGAAGCTCACGTCGTTGACGACGAGTTGCCCGATCGGGTCGATCACGGTGAGTCCCTCGATGACGAGCGCCGAATCGCCGAGTTTCGGTTCCTCTTTGTGCACCGTCAACTCGACTGCACGGCCGACCATGAGCGACGCGAGCTCAGCGTTCGTCGCCGTGGGCGACGCTTCGCCGACGACCTTGCCCAGCCGGATGACGGTGATCCGATCGGCGACCTCACGCACCTCTCGCAGCTTGTGCGTGATGAAGACGATCGAGGTGCCAGCCTCTTTGAGCTGGCGCATGATGCCCATCAACTCGTCGGTCTCTTGCGGCGTGAGCACCGCCGTCGGCTCATCGAACACGAGCAGCTTCGCGTCTCGTGAGAGAGCCTTGATGATCTCGATGCGTTGCTGCACGCCGACCGGGAGGTCTTCGACGAGGGCGTCGGGGTCGACATGGAAGCCGAAGCGTGCGGAGAGCTCGTTGACCTTGGCGCGCGCAGTGGCCAAGTCGAGGATGCCACCCGCCTTCGTCGACTCGTGGCCGAGCATCACGTTCTCGGCCACGGTGAAGACCGGGATGAGCATGAAGTGCTGGTGGACCATGCCGATGCCGGCTGCCATCGCGTCGCCCGGACCGGCGAAATGTGCGACCTCGTCGTTGAGGAGCACCTCGCCCTCGTCTGCTTGATACAGGCCGTAGAGCACGTTCATGAGCGTCGACTTGCCTGCGCCGTTCTCGCCGAGGAGCGCATGGATTTCTCCGGCCTCCACGGTGAGGTCGATGTGGTCGTTGGCGACCAAGCTGCCGAATCGCTTCGTGATGCCGCGAAGTTCGAGCTTCATGCTCCCGATCCTAGTGACGGTGCCGCATCTGTCGGAGATGCTGCACGGATGTTGTGGGACCCGAATCGGGACCGCTCAGATGTTGCGAGACGTGCGCGAACGCGCGGAATCGAACGAGGATCGGGGAGGCCGGCAAGCCGACCTCCCCGATGCGTGCCGCTCTCGACTCAGCCGACGAGGTAGGAGTTGACCGTCACGTCGCCCGCGATGATCGCAGCCTTCAGGTCGTCGAGCTCACCCTGGAGCGTCGGCGAGACCTTCGACTCGAAGTCGTGGAACGGCGCGAGGCCGACGCCCTCGTTCTCGAGGGTGCCGATGAACGCCGTGGGATCGAATTCACCGTTGCCTGCAGCGAGCACGGCCTCGTAGGTACCGACGTCGATGCCCTTGAGGATCGAGGTCAGCACGAGGTCTGCGACCGACGGGTCGGTCTCGGTGAAGTCTGCGTCGACGCCCATGAGCGCGACGTCGGCCCCGGAGTCGCGGATCGCCGCAGCAGCCGACTGGTAGATCGGGCCACCGACGGGCAGCAGCACGTCGACGTTCTGGTCGAGGAGGCCCTGCGCGGTCTGGCGCGCGATGTCGTTGGCTTCGAAGCCACCGGTGAAGAGGCCGTCGGTGCCGTCCCAGCCGAGCACTGTGACGCCCTTGTTCTTCTGCTCGTTGTAGTAGTCGACGCCCTGCTTGAAGCCGTCCATGAAGATCGAGACGGTCGGGAAGTTCTGGCCGCCGAAGGTGCCGACGACGTTGGTCGTGGTGTAGTCGGCCGCCGCGTAGCCGCCGAGGAAGGCGGCCTGGGCGGTGTCGAAGAGGATCGGCTTGATGTTCGGCGCGTCGACCTCGCCATCGAAGTCGTTGTCGGCCGCGTCGTCGATGATGACGTACTCGATGTCGGGGTTGGCCAGAGCGGACTCCACGGTGGCCGCCGAGAGCGCGAACCCGACCGTGACGATGAGGTCGCAGCCCTGGTCTACGAGGTTCGTCAGGTTGGGCGCGTAGTCGGTTTCGGAGTCGGACTGGACGCTCTTGAGTTCGACGCCGAGCTCGTCGGCCGCCTTCGTGGCGCCCTCGAAGCCGAGCTGGTTGAAGGACTTGTCGTCGAAACCGCCCGAGTCGGACACCATGCAGGGCTGGAAGTCGATGGCTTCGCCACCGCCGTCCGTTTCTTCGGGTGCGGATGCGCAACCGGCGAGCAGTACGGCTGCACCGAACAACGCGAGGCCGCCGAGCGCGGCCTTCTTGGTCGTGACCTTCACTGTGTCCTCCAAAGACTGTCGCCCCGACCGTTCCGAGGCTCGTGCAGTCACGTTACCGAATGTTGCGGCGAGCGCCACGGCCCGAGGGGTCACGACATCCAATGGTTATCAAGACGCGATGTTCTGCTCATATGAGCAGTACGGAGACCCCCGAGAACGGGAGTGATCAGCGACGTTCAGGAGCGCTCGGCGACTCCACGATGATCTCGCCGGCAATGATCGCCTGACGCAGCCCCTCGATCTCGCCGTCGAGCGCCGGCGGCACGAGGGTGGCGAGATCGTGGTACGGCGCGATCTCGACCCCGCCGTTCTCGAGCGTGCCGATGAACGGCTCATTGTCGAACGCCCCATCGAGCACCGCGCCGACGATCTGGACCATCGCATCCTGAGTGTTCTTCAGCACGCTCGTGAGGATTACCGGGCGCAGCTCGGCCCCGAGCGATTCGTAGCCGTCGCTGTCGACCCAGATGATCGAGACGCCGCCGCGTTCGAGTGCCGCGGCCGCCGCGCCTTCGCCGACCTGGCCTGCGACCGGCAGGATCACGTCGGCGCCCTGGTCGATGAAACTCTCGGTCAGGGTCTTGCCCTTGTTGACGTCTTCGAAGTCTCCCGTGAACGCGCCGTCTTGCGCATCCTTGTCCCAGCCGAGCGCGCGCACCTGTGCGCCGTGCACCTCGTTGTACTTCGCGACGCCGTCGACGAAGCCGTCCATGAAGAGGGTGACCGGCGGCTGGTTGCCGCCGCCGAACGTCGCGACGACGCCCGTCTTCGAGACGCCCGCTGCGAGATAGCCGGCGAGATACGCCGCTTGCGCGGTGTCGAAGACGACCGGCTTCACGTTCTCGGCGTCGACCGTCTCATCGACGATCGCGAACGCGAGGTCGGGGTTCTTGCCCGCCTGGTCGAGCGTCGACTCGGCCAGTTCCCATCCGACGGTGACGATGAGCTCGCAGCCCGAGTCGACCGCCTGCTGCACATTCGGCGCCAGGTCGGTCTCACCCGTGGAGACGATCGCCTCGGCGGCGACGTCGTACTCGTCTTCGGCCGCCTGCAGCCCCTCCCAGCTCGACTGGTTGAAGGAGCGGTCTTCGAGGCCGCCCGAGTTCGTGACCATCCGCACGCACGATTCACTCGCCTCGCCGCCCTCACCGCCGTCGGGCGCAGGAGCGCACGAGACGAGGGCGACGGATGCCGCGACCAACGTCGCACCCGCGATGATGCTTCGACCCAGAGACATCCGGAACCCCGCTCTCTCGCGCTCGCTAGAGCACGTCGCTCGAACCGCCGAGCCGAAGGGCATCGACGACCGCTTTGACTCGCTGCGCGTGCTCGCTCGTGGTGACGAGGAGCGCATCCGGCGTGTCAACGACGACGATATCGTGCACGCCGATCAAGCTGATGACCCGCTTCGAGCGGCTGATGACGATGCCGCTGGACGCGTCGGAGAGCACGCGGGCGTTCTCGCCGAGGATCGCGAGCTCGCCGGAGCGGCCCGCGGTGTTGAGCTTGGCGAGCGAGGCGAAGTCGCCCACGTCGTCCCACGCGAAGTGACCGCGGATGACCGCGAGGCGACCCGCGGCAGCGGCCGGCTCTGCGACCGAGTAGTCGATCGCGATCTTCTCGAGCCGCGGCCAGATGCGATCGACGGCGGGGCCGCGCGTGTCGGAGTCGTCCCACGCCGCCGCGAGTTCGACGAGACCCGCGTGCAGCTCGGGCTTGTTGTGCGCGATCTCGGCGAGGAGCGCGTCGGCCCGGGCGATGAACATGCCCGCGTTCCAAAGGTGCTTGCCGCCCGCCAGGTAGCGCTTGGCCGTTGCGAGGTCGGGCTTCTCGACGAAGCTCGCGACCGCTTCGACATGAGCGGCGCCCTCGACCTCGATGGACGCCCCGCATTCGATGTAACCGAAGCCGACCGCCGGCTCGGTCGGCGTGATGCCGATCGTCGCGATGTACCCGGCCCGAGCGGCAGCGACAGCGTCGACGACGGCCGCGCGGTAGAGCGCGGTACCCGAGATCACATGGTCGGCCGCGAAGGAGCCGACGATGACGCCGGGCTCGCGGCGCTCGAGGATCGCTGCGGCGAGCCCGATCGCGGCCGTGGAGTCCCGGGGCTCGCTCTCGAGCACCACATTGTGGTCGGCGAGGCCCGGCAGCTGAGCTTCGACCGCGGCGCGATGCGCGCGACCCGTCACGACCATGATGCGGTCGGCGCCGGAGAGCGGGGCGAGGCGATCCCAGGTGTCTTTGAGGAGCGTCTGGCCCGAGCCGGTGAGATCGTGCAGGAACTTCGGCGCGTCGGCGCGGGAGAGCGGCCAGAGCCGCGATCCGACACCGCCGGCGGGGATGACGCTGTAGAAGCCGTCGATGGGGGTTGCGTCCATCAGCACAGCGTAACCGGAGTGCGTGACAGCCAGGAGAGACGAGTGCCGCGGCATCCGTTATCTCGATGTCGAGAGAGTTAGGCGCGCCTTGGCGGCGGCTCGACTGGGTGCGGGTCTACACTCGAACCGGGTCGTGTGCCCGAATCCGCCCGCGTTCGGGGCGATGCACACAGCCAAGGAGGGTTGTTCATGCCAGAGACTTCGGCGGGAACCCTGACCGCACCCGCGAAGCCCGCGAGACAGAGGCCCGGAGGCACCCTGTACCGCGGAAACGAGGGCATGTGGTCGTGGGTGCTGCACCGCATCACCGGTGTCGCGATCTTCTTCTTCCTCCTCGTGCACGTGCTCGACACGGCGCTCGTGCGAGTGAGCCCCGAGGCCTACAACGCGGTCATCGGCACCTACCAGACGCCCATCATGGGCCTCGGCGAGGTCGCCCTCGTCGGCGCGATCGTCTTCCACGCCTTCAACGGCCTGCGCATCATCCTCGTCGACTTCTGGTCGTGGGCGACCCGGCATCAGAAGCTGCTGTTCTACGTCGTCATCGCCCTCTGGGTCGTGACGATGCTGGCTTTCGCGCCGCGCCACCTCATCAACGTCTTCAGCCACTAGGGAGCCGCGGACATGACTGCCATGGAATTCTCCGATCGCCCGCGCCGCCGCGGCGTCAACCTGGAGAAGTGGGGCTGGATCTACATGCGCGCGTCGGGCGTCGTGCTGATCGTGCTCATCTTCGGCCACCTCTTCGTGAACCTCATGGTCGGCGACGGCGTGAAGGCCATCGACTTCGGCTTCGTCGGCGGCAAGTGGGCAGACCCGTTCTGGCAGTGGTGGGACGTGCTGATGCTCTGGCTCGCGCTCATCCACGGCGCCAACGGCATGCGAACGATCGTCAACGACTACACGAGCCCGGGCACCGTGCAGAAGGTGCTGAAGGGCGCCCTGTTCGCTGCCGCCGCCGTGCTCATCATCCTCGGCACCCTCGTCGTCTTCACCTTCGAGCCGTGCCCGGTGGGCGCGCCCGCCGACCTGCTTCCCTCGTTCTGCGCTGCATAGGAGATCCGTGAACACCCAGAACGCCGACGCCGAGACCCAGGTCATCGACGGCGTCCACTACCACCAGTTCGACATCGTCATCGTGGGCGCCGGCGGCGCCGGCATGCGTGCGGCGATCGAGGCCGGCCCGGGCGCCAAGACCGCGGTCATCTCCAAGCTCTACCCCACCCGTTCGCACACGGGCGCTGCGCAGGGCGGCATGGCCGCGGCGCTCGCGAACGTTGAAGAAGACAACTGGGAGTGGCACACCTTCGACACCGTCAAGGGCGGCGACTACCTCGTCGACCAAGACGCGGCCGAGATCCTCGCGAAAGAGGCGATCGACGCGGTCATCGACCTCGAGAACATGGGCTTGCCGTTCAACCGCACGCCCGAGGGCAAGATCGACCAGCGACGCTTCGGCGGCCACACTCGCGATCACGGCAAAGCGCCCGTGCGTCGCGCCTGTTACGCGGCAGACCGCACGGGTCACATGATCCTGCAGACGCTCTTCCAGAACTGCGTGCGGCTGGGCATCAACTTCTTCAACGAGTACTACGTGCTCGACCTCGTCATGACCGAGGTCGACGGGCCCGATGGATCGAAGACGAAGCAGCCGTCGGGCGTGGTCGCCTACGACCTCGCCTCGGGTGAGCTGCACGTCTTCCAGGCCAAGGCCGTGATCTTCGCGACCGGCGGGTTCGGCAAGATCTACAAGACCACGTCGAACGCCCACACCCTCACGGGCGACGGCGTCGGCATCATCTGGCGCAAGGGCCTGCCGCTCGAAGACATGGAGTTCTTCCAATTCCACCCGACCGGCCTCGCCGGTCTCGGAATCCTGCTCACCGAGGGTGCCCGCGGTGAGGGTGCAATCCTCCGCAACGCGAGCGGTGAGCGCTTCATGGAGCGCTACGCCCCGACCATCAAAGACCTCGCACCCCGTGACATCGTCGCGCGCTGCATGGTGCAGGAGGTCGCAGAGGGGCGCGGCGCCGGCCCCCACAAGGACTATGTACTGCTCGACTGCACCCACCTCGGTGCAGAGGTGCTCGAGACGAAGCTGCCCGACATCACCGAGTTCGCCCGTACGTACCTCGGCGTCGACCCCGTGTACGAGCCCGTGCCCGTGATGCCGACCGCGCACTACGCGATGGGCGGCATCCCGACGAACGTGGCCGCAGAGGTGCTCTCCGACAACGACACCGTTGTGCCGGGGCTCTACGCCGCCGGCGAGTGCGCGTGCGTCTCGGTGCACGGTTCGAACCGCCTCGGTACGAACTCCCTGCTCGACATCAACGTGTTCGGAAAGAGGGCAGGCAACAACGCCGTCGCCTACGTGGCGAACGTCGACTTCACCCCGCTCCCGGATGACCCGGCCGCCGCGGTGCGCGGCATGCTCGAACAGCTCCGCGACTCGAATGGCACCGAGCGCATCGCCGCGATCCGCAAAGATCTGCAAGACGAGATGGACAAGAACGCCCAGGTGTTCCGCACCGACGAGTCGCTCGAGCACGTGACGACGGTCATCGCCGCGCTCCGCGAGCGGTACAAGAACGTCGCGGTGCACGACAAGGGCCGGCGCTTCAACACCGACCTGCTCGAGGCCGTCGAACTCGGCTTCCTGCTCGACCTGGCCGAAGTCGTCGTCTACTCCGCGCGCAACCGCAAAGAGAGCCGCGGCGGCCACATGCGCGACGACTTCCCGAAGCGCGACGACGAGAACTACATGCAGCACACGATGGCGTACCTGTCGGGCGACGCGCATTCGTCCGACGCGGCCGACCACATCCGGCTCGACTGGAAACCGGTCACGATCACCCGTTACCAGCCCATGGAGAGGAAGTACTGATGAGCACTGCAACGCTCGAGAAGCCGCCGGCGGATGCGATCCAGTCGTTCACCGTCACCTTCCTGATCCGACGCTTCGACCCCGAGGTCGACACCGAACCGCGCTGGCAGGACTTCGACGTCGAGATGTTCGCGACCGACCGCGTGCTCGACGCCCTCCACAAGATCAAGTGGGAGCAAGACGGCTCGCTGACATTCCGCCGCTCCTGCGCGCACGGCATCTGCGGCTCCGACGCGATGCGCATCAACGGCCGCAACCGACTCGCGTGCAAGACGCTCATCAAAGACCTCGACATCTCCAAGCCCATCTACGTCGAGGCCATCAAGGGCCTGCCGCTGGAGAAGGACCTCATCGTCGACATGGAGCCGTTCTTCGCGAGCTACCGTGAGGTGGCGCCGTTCCTGATCGCGGGCCCAGCACCCGTAGCGGGCAAGGAGCGCGTGCAATCGGTCGCCGAGAGAGCCATCTTCGACGACACCACGAAGTGCATCCTCTGTGCGGCGTGCACCTCGTCGTGCCCCGTCTTCTGGACCGACGGCCAGTACTTCGGCCCCGCTGCGATCGTGAACGCACACCGCTTCATCTTCGACTCGCGCGATGAAGGCTCCCAGACCCGCCTCGATATCCTCAACGACAAAGAGGGCGTGTGGCGCTGCCGCACGACCTTCAACTGCACCGAGGCATGCCCTCGCGGCATCGAGGTGACGAAGGCGATCGCAGAGGTCAAGCAGGCCATCATGCGCGGCAAGCCGTAGTCCGACGCAGAGACGACGAAACGGGCCGGTGCTGATGCACCCGGCCCGCTCCTCGTGTCCAGCGCCGCTCGGGATGATGTCGCCGATCGGCGAAATGCCCGGGTGCGGGTGGTGCGCTGGTTGGTCCGGCTTTCGCAGGCTTTGCCGGGCTTGTCATCTTGCTTGGCTCGAGTCTGCGGCACGCGAACGGGCTCGCCCACGGGGCGAGCGCTGAGACGCGGTCAGTGCTGGCACTGGAATCCGGATGCCCGTCGCTAGGGTTGGAGCGTGAGCGAGCGTGATGCCACCGACCGCCTGCGCGGCGGACGCAACGACGACGGCGGGCGTGAGGCGCCTCTCGCAGAGGATCCGCTCGATCTGAACGGCACGTCTCGATCGGCGAAGGAACGGTTCGACGAGTTCAGCCAGCCGATCCGCGAGCGCCTCGAAGAGCCGATCAGCAAGGTCAGCACGATCACCCAGAAGACGATGGAGCTCTTCCCGGTTCGGGTCTGGCGCCACTTCCTCAGCCGAAACGGCTTCATCCTCTCGTCGGGCATGAGCTACCAGGCGCTCTTCGCGATCTTCGCGGCGACGTACGTCGTCTTCGCCGTCGCCGGCATCTGGCTGACGGGAAGCAAGGAGACACTCGACGCCTTCGTGAGCCTGTTGAACACGTATGCCCCCGGACTCATCGGTGACGAGGGCGTCATCCACCCCGACGAACTCACCAAGATCGCCTCCTCGAGCACGAGCCTCTTCGGCTGGACGGGCGCGGTCGCCCTCGCGGGCCTGATCTGGACGGCCATCGGGTGGATCACCTACGCGCGCATGGCTGTGCGCAGCATCTTCGGGCTACCGAAGGACACCCGCGCCTACGCGCTGCTGAAGGCCCGCGATTTCCTCGCGGGGTTCGCCTTCGGCGCGATCCTCATGCTCGCGGCGGTGCTCTCAGTGGTGGCGACGTCGTTGTTCGGCTGGCTGTTCGGCCTCCTGGGCCTGCCGAGCGAGGCCGGTTGGTCGGGCTTCTTCGTGCAGTTCGGCGCGATCGTCGTCGTCTTCGTGATCGACACGCTCGCCCTCGCGGTCATGTTCCGCTTCCTCTCGGGCGCGGCCATGCCGTGGCGGCGCATGTGGGTCGGTTCGCTGCTCGGCTCCGCCGCGCTGTCGGTGCTGCAGATCCTCGGCGGCTGGCTCGTCTCGAGCGTGACGACCAACCCGCTCCTCGCCACGTTCACGGTGTTCATCGGACTTCTCCTCTGGTTCAGGCTGACGAGCATCGTGATCCTCGTCGCCGCGAGCTGGATCGCGGTCGAGGCCTCCGACGCGCACGAGTCCCTGCGCAAGGTGACACCCGAGCAACTCGCGGCGGAACAGCTCGCACAGGAGCACCGGGCCCTCGTCACCGCCGCGCGAGTGCGGGTGCGCGAGGCGCAACGGGAACTCGACACCGCCAACTGGATCGGGCGTTTCTCCGCACGACGTCGTCTCGCGAATGCCGAGCAGGAGCTTTCCGAGCTCGAGGCATCCGCTGCACCGATCGGCCCGCGATCCGACGTCGGAGGCCTCCCGTAGGATCGATCCATGCCTTCTGCGAAGCCCCTCCGTCTCGCCAACGTCAACGTCAACGGAGTGCGTGCCGCGTTCCGAAAGGGCATGGGCGAGTGGCTCGCCGCGCGCGACGTCGACATCCTCGCGATGCAAGAAGTTCGCGCCTCGACCGAAGATCTGCAGGGGCTCCTCGGCGAAGAGTGGGACATCCTGCACGACCCCGCGACCGCCAAGGGCCGTGCCGGTGTCGCGATCGCGAGCCGCAACCGGGCGAGCATCCATCGCGTCGAACTCGGCGCGACCGATTTCGACAGCGCCGGCCGCTGGCTCGAGGCCGACTACGAGGTCGGTGACCGCATCGTCACCGTGGTCTCGGCCTACGTGCACTCCGGTGTGGTCGACACCCCGAAACAGGTCGAGAAGTACAAATTCCTCGACGCGATGGTCGAGCGGATGCCGCGGCTCGCCGAGCACTCGGCGCTCGCCGTGATCGTGGGCGACCTGAATGTCGGGCACCGCACCCTCGACATCAAGAACTGGAAGGGCAACGTCAAGCACGCAGGCTTCCTGCCCGAAGAGCGCGCCTACTTCGACCGTTTCGTCGGCGCCGAAGACGACGAGTCATACAACGCGGGCGCCGGGCTCGGCTGGGTCGACCTCGGCCGCCGATTCGCCGGCGAGGTCGACGGCCCCTACACCTGGTGGTCGCAGCGCGGCAAGGCCTTCGACACCGACACGGGCTGGCGTATCGACTACCAGCTCGCGACCCCGGCGCTCGCCGAGACCGCGGTCTCGTACGTCATCGATCGTGCCGACGCCTGGGACAAGCGATGGTCCGACCACGCCCCCGTGGTCGTCGACTACGCCATCTGACCTGCCGCACCGCGGCCGCACTCTCGAAGGAACCCCATGACTGCCAAACCCCGCCTCTACTCGGGCATGCAACCCTCCGCCGACTCGCTGCACGCCGGCAACTACATCGGCGCCCTGTTGCAGTGGAAAGAGCTCCAGTCGACGCACGACGCCTTCTTCTCCGTCGTCGACATGCACGCCATCACCGTGGCTCAAGACCCCGCCGAACTCCGTGAGAAGACCCGGCGCACGGCCGCGCAGTACATCGCAGCGGGCATCGACCCCTCGAGCTCGACGCTCTACGTGCAGTCGCACGTGCCCGCGCATGCCCAGCTCGCCTGGGTGCTCAACACGATCACCGGCTTCGGCGAAGCCGGACGCATGACGCAGTTCAAAGACAAGTCGCAGCGGCAGGGGGCGGATGCCACGAGCGTCGGCCTCTTCGCCTACCCCGTGCTCATGGCCGCCGACATCCTGCTCTACCAGACCGAGATCGTGCCCGTTGGTGACGACCAGAAGCAGCATGTGGAGCTCACGCGCGATCTCGCTGCGCGGTTCAACACGCGCTTCGGCGCCGACACCTTCGTCTTGCCCGAGCCCGTCATCCAGCGCGAGACGGCGCGCATCTACGACCTGCAGAATCCGACGTCGAAGATGTCGAAATCGGGTGAGACGCCGGCCGGCATCCTCTGGCTGCTCGACGAGCCTTCCGCCACTGCGAAGAAGATCATGCGCGCCGTGACCGATACCGATGGCGAAGTGCGCTTCGACCGTGAGCACAAGCCGGGCGTCTCGAACCTCCTCACGATCTTCTCCGTGCTCTCGGGCCGCACGATCGGCGACATCGAGCAGGAGTTCGCCGGTCGCGGGTACGGCGACTTCAAGAAGGCGCTCGCCGAGGTCGTCGTGGGCGAGTTCGAGCCGATCCGCTCCCGCGTTCTCGAGCTGCTCGACGATCCCGCCGAGCTCGACCGCCTGCTCGCCGTCAACGCCGACCGAGCGAGCGAGGTCGCCGAGACCACTCTCGCGACGGTGTACGACCGCGTCGGGTTCCTCCGGCGCGTGCGCTGAACATGCTGCCCGTCGTGCTCAGTACCGAGCGACTCGTGCTCGACCTCCCGGCCGAGGGCGACATCGAACTCGTGGCGCGGTACTGCACCGATCCGTTGTTCCTCCGGTATCTCACGACCCCGTGGCCGTACACGACCGACCACGCCAGGGCATTTCTCGTGGAGTATGTACCCGAGGCCTGGGCTTCGGGCGATGAGCTCACGTGGGCGCTTCGGCGTGGCGTCACCGAGCCGATTCTCGGAATCGTCGGGTTGCGTCGCGGCAACGAGATCGGCTTCTGGCTCGGCGCCGAGCACCGTGGTACCGCTCTCATGGCCGAAGCGGTGGCCGCGGTCTGCGAGTGGACGCTCGCGACCGCATCGCTCGGCGCCGAGTCGGTGCTCTGGCGTGCGAACGAAGGCAATCTGGCCTCGGCTCACGTCGCGCGTGCCTCGGGCTTTCGGCGCACGACCCCGAGAATCGCCACCGTGCCCGGGCGTGACGGCCGAATCCTGCCGGCCTGGCATGCCGAACGCAGAGCCGTCGTCGACTCCGACGCGTTCGCGAGCTGGGAGCCGATCCTCCGGAGTGGCACGTGATCGAGCGATCCGAGCCCCGCGCCGGGTCGCCGGTCGTGCTCTTCGACCTCGACGACACCCTCATGGCGCACCGTGAGGCGGTCAGCACCGGCATCGCACTGCACATGCGGGAGCGGGCATACGACGGCGACCTGGCCGCGGCTTCGACCTTCTGGCATGAGCTCGAAGAGCAGCACTACCACTCCTACCTCGCGGGCCGGCTGACGTTCGAGGGACAACGTCGCGCTCGAGCCCGCGACTTCGCGATCGCGCACGGCGACGAACTCGACGAGCTCGCGGCGGGCGCCTGGTTCGACCGGTACTTCGAGCGTTATCGCGAGTCCTGGGCGCTGCACGACGACGCACTTCCGGCACTCGATGCGATCGCCGCGGTTGTTCCCCGGGTGCGATTCGGCGTGATCACGAACGGCGAGCTCGACTTCCAGCTCGCCAAGCTCGAACGACTCGGCATCCGCAACCGATTCGAGCACGTCATCGCGTCAGGCGACGTCGGCGTGACGAAGCCCGATGCCGAGATCTTCCGCATCGCGCTCGAGCGCTTCGCTGCCGAGGCACCCGTCGGTCGCGCGGCATACGTCGGCGACCGGCTCGTCACTGATGCCGTGGGCGCGAGCGAAGCGGGGCTCATCGGCGTGTGGCTGAATCGGCACGGCATCGAGGCGGCAGCCGCGATTCCGACGACGGATGCCGCGGCATCCGCGGTGCTCGAGATCGCCTCGCTCGCCGAACTGCCGGCCCTGCTTGCTCCGCGCCTGCTCGACTGAGGCGCACGCAGGCCCGTTTCGCGCGAGCGGCGATGCCGCTCTGCGAACGGGTGCCATCGCTGCCCGAACACGGGGGAATGGGCCGGGCGCACCCCCATGCGCCCGACCCGTCCTCCCACCGTAACCTGCAGCCGGTTGTATGACGCGGTATCGCGTCATCACCCGATCGACATCCTCCGGTCGTCATTCAGCCGGTCAGACCGCTCGGAGCGCTTCCGTCGGCGAAAGCCTGGCCGCTCGCAACGCCGGGTAGAGTCCGGCGACGACGCCGACGATGAGTGCCGCGGCAGGTCCGCCGACGAGCACCTCGATCGGCAGCACGACGACGCTCTGCTTCGTCGCCGCGTAGCCGACCACCGCGAGCCCGCCGATCGCGGCACCGGCGAGCCCGCCGAGCAGCGCGAGGATCGCCGCCTCGGTGAGGAACTGGCTCGCGATCTGACCCGGTCGGGCGCCGAGGGCACGGCGGAGCCCGATCTCGCCACGCCGTTCGAGCGCTGCCACGACCATCGTGTTGGCGATGCCGATGCCGCCGACGAGGAGGGCGATCGCTGCGAGGCCGACCGCAAGCGACGAGAGCGTCGCGTCGGCACTCGCTCGAGCACCGACCAGCTCGGAGAGGCTCGAGACGCTGAGGTACGGCGAGTAGGGGTTCGCCGTACGGGCGAGCGAGGGGCGAACGGACTCGACTTCGCCCGGCAGGCTCCGTACGAAGACGCTCTCGATCCGCGAGGCCTGCTCTGCGTCGATGAGGGCGGCCGGATCGATCGAGGGCTGTGGCCATCGCTGCGCCGCCCACTCCTGGCCGACGAAGGCCATCGAGTCGAGTTCACTCGCGAGTCCGACCGGCTCGAGCACGCCGATGACGACGTGCCACTCGCCACCGATCCATACGCGTTGGCCGAACTCCTCCACACCGAGGCGGGCCGCCGCGGTCGCGCCGAGCACCGTCGTCGGCAGCGAGGCGCTCGCCGCGTCGAACCAGACGCCGTCGGCAACCCGCCCGCCGAGCGCGTCGAGCAGGTCGAGGTTCACGGCGCGCACGCCGAGTCCGCCGGTCTGTGCGGCCGGCACGATCGAGGTGCGATACACGGCAGCGGCATCCGCTACCTTCTCGATGACTCCGACGGCGTCGACACCGTCGACCCGGTCGACCATCTCGGCGGCCGTCGACGGGATCGCGACGGGGTCCCCCGCGGGATCCGTATCGGGCTGGATCACGAGGAGATTGGCGCCCTGACGGTCGAGTTCCGCGAGCAGCTGCGCTCGGTCGGATGCCGCGATGCCCGTGATCGCAGTGAGCGAGGCGATGCCGATCGCAATGCCGAGGGCCGACAGGGCGGTGCGCAACGGGCGGCTGCGAGGCCCGGCGACCGCGGTGCGCAGGAGTTCGAGGGCGCTCAGCCGCCGTGGCTTGGTCGCGCGCGTCATCGGAGGGCCTCGGTTGTCACGATGCGCCCGTCGTGGAGCCCGACTCGGTGGTCGAGAGACCGGGCGATCGATTCGTCGTGCGTGATCACGACGACGGCGGCGCCGTCTGCTGCCGCTTCGCGGAGAAGTTCGACGATGCCCGCTCCCGTGGTGGAGTCGAGCGCGCCGGTCGGTTCATCGGCGAAGAGCACATCGGGCCCGCCGACGAGTGCCCGGGCGATCGCGACGCGCTGTTGTTCCCCACCGGAGAGTTCGCCGGGCCTGTGACGCAACCGGTGGCCGAGTCCCACGCGCTCGAGGGCATCCCTCGCCCGGCTTCGCCGCTCGACGATGCCGCCCCCGGCATACAGGAGGCCGGTCGCCACGTTGTCGAGCGCGTTGACCGCAGGCAGCAGGAAGAACTGCTGGAACACGAATCCGAACCGCTCGGCGCGCAGTGCTGCTCGCGCCGATTCGTCGAGTTGCCCCGTCGCGATGCCGGCGACGACGACCTCCCCCGAGCTCGGCCGATCGAGCGTGCCCATGATCGAGAGCATCGTGGTCTTGCCCGAACCCGATGCACCGACGACGGCTGTGAGCTCCGCCGGGTGCACCTGCATCGACACCTCGTGCAGCACTTCGACGGGCGGATGCCCCGGGTACGTCTTGCTCACCGAGCGCAGCTCGATCACCGCGGCGCTCATGTGCCGACCACGACTTCCTCGCCGGCCTCGAGCGGGTCCAGGTCGTCGCCGCCGCTCGAGACGATCTGCACCCGGGCGTCGGCGATGAGGCCGATCTCCACCGGGATGCGCACGGTCTCGCCGCCGCGCACCACGTCGAGCGCGTAGCCGTCGTCACCTGCGGCGAGCAACGCCGTCACCGGCACGACGAGGGCGTCATCGACGGTCTCCTCGCCGAGTTTCATCCGCACGCTCGATGGGCCGACCGAGGTGAGCGGCTCCTGCGACTCGGCGTCGACGACCGCACGCGCAGGCTCGTCCTCGGACTGCTCGTCGGTCGCGGGCACCGCGGGCTCGATCGACTGCACGGTGCCGGCCACTTCCGCGCCGTCTTTGAGGGTGAGCATCACCGGCGTGCCGGCCGCGATCTCACGCTCCTGCGCGTCGGTGAGGTCGGCGTAGCCGCGGAGCGTCGTCGCGGTGTACTCGAGCACGACGCCCCCGTCGCCTTCGGCGAGCCGCTTCACGAGCGAGTCGACGCGGATCGACGGTGCGTCGGCCGCGACGATCGCACCCTGGGCGACTTCGCCGGTTTTCTCGACGCCGAGTGCGGCCTGCCATGCCTTCACTGCTGCAGCCGTGTTCGCGGTGAACTCCTCGTCGATGTCGAGGTCGATGCCTGCGGCGAAGCCGAGGTCGGCGAGGTTCTGCTCGAGTTGGCGCACATCGGCGCCGTCGGTCATGCCGAGTTGCAGCGGCCGCCAGAACGGTCGCTCACCGCGAAACAGCACCACCGGCGCGCCGCTCGCCTCGTAGAGACGCTGCCCGATGGCGATCACCTCGCCGGCAGCCGGCAGGGCGGTCACGACGCCGGCCCCGGTGCCCTCGAGTTCGACGGCGTCGCCGTAGCTCAGCACTCCCGACAGCAGCAGCCCGCTCGTGAGCGAGACGCGTTCGGCAGGTCGAGTGATGAGATCACTCGTTGCCGATGGCGGCGACCCACCGGGGTCCGCGGACCACATCCAGCCGACGAGACCGGCCCCGGCGAGCGCCAGTACGGAGGCGCTCGCGGCGGCCGTGACCGTGCGGCGGCGCTTCGACGTGTTCATCACTCGCTCGCTTGCATCGACATGCTGAGGCCGTTGTCGGTGAGCTCGGGGAACTCTTCGAACACAGCCCCGAGGTCTTCCTGCGCACCAGCCTCGAGCCTGATCGCGAGCGGCGCATCGCCGTCGGCGAGTTCCGTCGAGCACGTCGTGAGCAGCTCGCGGAGGGTCGCTGCGTCGAGACTCGCCGGAATGACCATCGCACCGTCGGCGGGGTCGGGGAAGTCCGCGACGCCGTTCTCGCGGGCGCATGCCGAGAAGGCGAGTTGCAGTTCGGTCTGGGCGGCGAGCACCTCGGGGTCCGCCTCGGGCCCGCCTGGTCCCATGTCGGAGGTGGGCTGCTCGAACTCGGGCACCTCGGCCTCGCAATCGGCGTAGACGGGCGCGATGCCGTACTCCTCGGGGAAGCCCTCCGCCGAGTCGACACCCTGGTAGACGGCGTCGTCGATGACGATCAGCGACGACGATCCCGACCCGCCTTTCGGCGGTGCCCCCTGCGCCTCGAGCTTTCCCTCGGCGTCGACCTCGATCGGCACCTTGACGAGCACTCGCCCGTCGTGTTCATCGGTGCGCGCGTCGAGGCCGCCCGCCTGGAGGCACGCGACGAAGCGCTCCGTCGCGGCGTCGACGCCGGGGGTCGCTTCGGGTTCGGGCGAACCGCCCGCGCACGCCGTGAGCAGGAAGCTCGCGGCGACGGCGACCGCGGCGAGTCTCGTGAACGCCGGTCGGTGTGTTGTTCGGTACATGGCGGTCTCCTCATCGGTGGACTACAACCAGTTCTAGGCTCGAAGGTGTTCGCTCTCCGTCATGGCCCGGCAAACGCTCGACAAACGCCCCGGGGTCCAGAATCGACACGAGGAACGGAATCGAGGCGGGAGAATCGATGCGCGTGCTGATCGTCGAGGACGAGGCCGAACTCGCGGCGACGCTCGCCGAGGGTCTCCGGCTCGACGGCTTCGGAGTCGGCGTCGCACCCGACGGCGCAGAAGCGCTCCGCCGGCTCGCCGACGGCGACTTCGATGTCGTGCTCCTCGACCGCGACCTGCCGGTGCTGTCGGGTGACGCGGTCTGCCGCACACTCGTCGCGCAGCGGCATCCGGCACGCATTCTGATGCTCACCGCCGCCGGCGCCGTCTCCGATCGCGTACGGGGCCTCGATCTCGGAGCCGACGACTATCTGGCGAAGCCGTTCGCCTACGTCGAGCTGCTCGCGCGCATCCGCGCCCTCGGTCGACGGCGAGCGGATGCCGCAGCCGACGTGCTGCTCGAGCGCGGCGGCGTGCGACTTGACCCGGTGCGTCGACTCGCCGAACGCGAGGGCCGGCCGATCCGGCTGACCCGTCGGGAGCTCGCCGTGCTCGAGGCGCTGCTCGTCGCCGACGGAGGCTACCTCACGGCGAGTCGGCTGCTCGATCTCGCCTGGGACGAACGCGGCGATCACACCGCGGCGACCGTGCGGCTCGCGGTGCACACCTTGCGCAAGAAGCTCGGCCACCCGTGGCTGATCGACAACGTGCCCGGTCTGGGCTATCGGATCGAGTGAACATGTCCCGTCAGGACCCCACCGTCGGCATTCGCCCGTCGAGGACCGGCCGCGCCTCGCCACGGCGGTGGAGTTTTCGCACCCGGCTCACGCTCACGATCGCGTCGATCTTCGTGGCGGGCGGCGTCGTACTGCTCACCGTACAGTTCCTGCTCGTACAGGGCTTCTTCGACTCTGCATCGACGGGCGCGATGTGCACGAGCGTGCAGACGACGGATGCCGCGGGCGGCACCGGAACCCAGGGCAACTGCGTCGTGCTCGAGGACGGCGAGGGTCCGTTCACAGGTTCACGGGACATGGTGACCGAAGGCGGAGAGTCGATCTCGCCCGAGAGGCTCGAGGCGACGCTCGACCGGTTCTCGGTCGCCCTGTCGGAGGAGGTGCTCGGCAGTCTGCTCATCGGATCGCTTGCCGTGCTCGCCGTCTTCGCCGTGATCGCCACTCTGCTCGCCGGATGGCTCGCGCGGCGCTCGCTCAGCCGCATTTCAGAGGTCACAGCGCTGACGCGGCGCATCACCACCGACGATCTGGATCGCCGACTCGACCTCACCGGGCCCGATGACGAGATCAAGGAGCTCGGCGACACGATCGACGGCATGCTCGACCGGCTGCACACGGCGTTCGAAGCCCAGGACCGGTTCATCCAGAATGCGTCGCATGAACTCCGCACCCCTCTCACGGTGACGCGGGCGGCGTTGGAGATCCCGCTCGAGCAGGGGCGCGTGCCCACGGAGCTCCAGCCGGCGGTGCGGCGAGCGTTGTCGGCCAACGCCCACAGCGAGCGGCTCATCGCAGCACTGCTGCTGCTCGCGAGAGGGCGGCTGCGGGCGGCCGAGCACGATCACCTCGACGTCGCGGCACTGGTGTCGTCCGAGACGGCCGTGCTGGCATCCGAGGCGGCCGCTCGCGGTGTGCACGTCGAACTGGATGCGCCGCTCGATTGGACGGCCATCGGCGACCAGGAGCTCGTGCGTCTCGCAGTGCGGAACATCCTCGACAACGCCGTGCGCTACAACGACGAGCGGGGGCTCGTGCAGGTGCGGCCGGATGCAGACGGGAGCGGTGTCGTCGTCGAGAGC
The DNA here is from genome assembly GCF_059445405.1 of Agromyces sp. Y782. NCBI lineage: Bacteria > Bacillati > Actinomycetota > Actinomycetes > Micrococcales > Microbacteriaceae > Agromyces > Agromyces sp. Y782. The sequence continues at coordinate 443,907 of NZ_JCAIUG010000001.1, forward strand.
ACCGGGCGCGAGCTCGATGATGGGGAGGTGGCGGCGCTCGGCGAGCCCTTCTTCCGCGGTGAGGACTCTCGTCGCGCCGACCGGGCGGGCTTCGGGCTCGGCTTGTCGATCGTGCGCGCCGTCGCGGCGGCGCACGGAGGTTCGCTCGAGCTCCGACCGAGGGCCGGGGGCGGCCTCATCGCGGTACTGAGACTGCCCCCGGATCGGGCCTGACCAGAAGTCAGACGACGTCGGCGTCGACCCAGTCGAGGGTCTTCGAGACGGCCTTCTTCCAGTTGCGGTCGAGGCGGGCACGCTCCGCGTCATCCATCGACGGAGTCCAGCGCTTATCCTCCTGCCAGTTGGCGCGAAGCTCGTCGAGGCTCGACCAGAAGCCGACCGCGAGGCCCGCAGCGTAGGCGGCGCCGAGGGCCGTCGTCTCGGCCACGACCGGACGAACGACCGGCACGCCGAGGATGTCGGCCTGGAACTGGAGCAGCGTGTCGTTCGCGGTCGCACCGCCGTCGACGCGGAGCTCGGTGAGGTCGACGCCGGCATCGGCGTTCACGGCCTCGATGACGTCCCGCGTCTGGAACGCGATCGCCTCGAGTGCAGCACGGGCGATGTGGCCCTTGTTCACGAAGCGGGTCAGGCCGAGGAGTGCGCCGCGGGCGTCGGGGCGCCAGTACGGTGCGAACAGGCCTGAGAATGCCGGCACGAAGTACGCACCGCCGTTGTCGTCGACCGACTTCGCGAGCTCTTCGATCTCGGCGGCAGAGGAGATGAGGCCGAGGTTGTCGCGCAGCCACTGGATGAGCGAACCGGTGACGGCGATCGAACCCTCGAGCGCGTAGTGCACCGGCTGGTCGCCGAGCTTGTAACCGACGGTCGTCAGCAGCCCGTTCTTGGAGTGGACGATCTCTTCGCCGGTGTTGAAGATCAGGAAGTTGCCGGTGCCGTAGGTGTTCTTCGCCTCGCCCGTCTCGAACGCGGCCTGACCGAACGTCGCAGCCTGCTGGTCGCCGAGGATGCCGGCGATCGGCGTCTCGCGCAGCAACGAGTGCTCATTGGCCATGCCGTAAACCTCGGAGGACGACTTGATCTCGGGCAGCATCGAGCGGGGCACACCGAAGGCGGCGAGGATCTCGTCATCCCACGCGAGGGTCTCGAGATCCATGAACATCGTGCGGCTCGCGTTCGTGACATCCGTCGCGTGCACACCCCCCTCGACGCCGCCGGTCAGGTTCCAGAGCACCCAGGAGTCGGTCGTACCGAACAGCAGGTCACCGGCTTCGGCCTTCTCACGCGCACCCGGCACGTTCTCGAGAATCCACACGATCTTCGTACCCGAGAAGTACGTCGCCAGCGGCAATCCCACCTTCGCCTTGAAGCGCTCGACCCCGCCGTCGGCCGCGAGCCGGTCGACGATCGCCTGCGTACGCGTATCTTGCCAGACGATCGCGTTGTAAACCGGCTCGCCGGTGTTCTTGTCCCACACGACGGCGGTCTCGCGCTGGTTCGTGATGCCCACCGCCGCGATGTCGTGACGGGTCAGGTTGGCCTTGCCGAGGGCTTTGCCGATCACCTCGCCCGTATTGCGCCAGATCTCGGCGGGGTCGTGCTCGACCCAGCCTGCCCTCGGGAAGATCTGCTCGTGCTCGAGCTGCCCGGTCGAGACGATCGACCCGGCCTTGTCGAAGATGATCGCGCGCGACGAGGTCGTGCCCTGATCGATCGCGAGAATGTAGTCAGCCATCTGAGAACTCCGTTGCTGTCAGTGAAGCGGGGTGAACGGTGAAGGGGAAGCGGATGCCGCAGCTCAGCCGATGAGCGGTAGCAGCGGGATCGCCGCCCAGCCGGCGACCAGGCCGCCGAGCAAAGGGCCGACGACCGGCACCCACGAGTACGACCAGTCGCTGCCGCCCTTGCCCCTGATCGGCAGCAGGGCGTGCGCGATGCGCGGGCCGAGGTCACGTGCCGGGTTGATCGCGTAGCCGGTCGGGCCACCGAGCGACGTGCCGATGACGATCACGATCAGTGCGACGGGCAGCGCACCGAGCGCCGCGAGCCCGCCGTCGCCCTGGCGACCGCCGCCGAAGCCGATCACGACGAAGACGAGTACGAAGGTGCCGATGAATTCGGTGACGAGGTTCCAGCCGTACGAGCGGATGGCGGGGCCGGTCGAGAAGACGCCGAGCTTGTTGCCTGCCTCGGGTTCGGCGTCGAAGTGCTGCTTGTATGCGAGCCAGACGAAGACCGCTCCGATGATCGCGCCGATCATCTGTGCGGTGATGTAGGTGGCCACGGACAAGGGGTTCACCGGAACGCCGGATCCGAACTCGGTCGCGCCATTGGCGACGAGACCGACCGTGACGGCGGGGTTGAGGTGGGCACCCGAGGCGTACGACACGATGACGCCGGCGAAGACCGCGAGACCCCAGCCGATGTTGATCATGAGTGTGCCGCCGCCGAAGCCCTTCGTCTTCGCGAGGATGACGTTCGCGACGACGCCGCAGCCGAGGAGCACGAGCATCGCCGTGCCGACGAGTTCGGACAGGAAGACGATTCCGAGATTGTCCACATTGACCTTCTTTCTTGGGGTGTGGTGCCGGCCTCCGAGACGACCGGCATCCGGAGGCTCCGTCGAAGCTATCTGGCGATTCGGCCCTGAACGTGCCGATTCCGGTGCACATCCGTGCAGATTGCGGCGCCGGCGATCGAGCGCGACGAGAAAGGCGCGAGCCTTTGCAACGGGATCTCGAGACGTTCGCCGTGTTCGCTACTCGATCAACGGGCAGACGCTCGCGGCGCTCGCTCCTCGATCAACGGAGTACGGATGCCTCGAGCTCGACCCCGTGGCGCTCGGCGAGCAGCTCCTGCGTGCCGGCCGTCTCGACGGCGCGACGCTCGAAGTCCCAGCCGAGCTCGGTGCCGACGATTTCGGCGAGTTCCTCGAGCAGCGGTGCCGTCAGCCCGCCGGTGAAGGCGATGCTCGTGCGGCGCAGCACGACGTCGGCGAGGTGAACGACCCGCTCGGTGCCGGCGAGCCAGGCGATCTCGCGCCGGCTGTAGCCCGAGTGGTGCTCGAGGGGTTCGTCCTGCTCGCCCTCGATCGAAGCGATGAAGGCCTCTGCGCGGGTGCCGTAGCGCTCGAGCAGCTCCTCGGCGCGGAGGCGCCCGACCTCGTCGCCGTGGGTGACCGCCCAGACGCGACGGGCGTCGTCGGTCGTCGGATACCCGGCGCCGCCGCCGATCGCGAGGCCGGCGGTCGAGCGAGTGCGTTCATGGCCGAGCAATTGGAGCACCTCGTTCGAGAGGTGTTCGGCGAGAGCGCGGAAGGTCGTCCACTTTCCGCCGACGAGGCTCAGCAGGGTCGTGCCGCGGCGCTCCGGGACATCCGCTCGCTCGATGCGGTAGTCGCGGGAGACGAAGCCCGGCGCCTCATCGTCGTGACGCGGCAGCGGGCGCACGCCCGCGAAGCGGAAGACGATCTGCGAGCGGTCGACGTGCACCGCTGGGAAAACGTGCGCGATGAGTTCGAAGAAGTAGTCGACCTCGGCCTCGGTGCACACGGCGGGCTCTCGCATGTCGTGTTCGAGATCGGTCGTGCCGACCATGACCTTGCCCTTCAGCGGATAGATCAGCACGATGCGACCGTCTTCGTGCTCGAAGAAGATCTCACGGCCGCCGGTCGCCGCGAGCAGCTCATCGTTGTCGAGCACGATGTGCGAACCCTTGGTGCCGCCCATGAACGCGGTCGGGCGTCCGAGCTCCTCGTTGGTGAGGTCGGTCCAGGGGCCCGAGGTGTTCACGACGACGTCGGCGGCGACGTCGAACTCCGCGCCGGTGAGCGTGTCGCGGAGGCGCACGCCCCGCTCGCCCATACCGACGGCTTCGAGGTAGTTCGCGGCGCGGGCGTGCACGCCCGCCGCGACGCCGTCGAACAGCACGTCGAGCGCGAGCCGCTCGGGGTCGTGCATGCTCGCGTCGTAGTAGGTCGCGGTGTACTTGAGGTCAGGGTTCAGGGCGGGCAGCTCGGCGAGCGAGCGCTTGCGCCCGTGGAAGCGGTGCCGTGGCACCTGGCCACCGCCCCGCGAGAAGGAGTCGTAGATCACGAGGCCCGTCTTGATGAGCGCAGCGCCGCGCTCGGTGGGCTTGCCGGCCTTGTGCGTGAGGAAACGCAGCGGCGCCGAGAGGATGCCCGAGAAGGTCGAGAAAATGGGCACGGTCGTCTCGAGCGGCTTCACGTAGTGCGGCGCGATGCGAATGAGCGCGTTGCGCTCGGTCACCGACTCCTGCACGAGCCGGAACTCGCCGTTCTCGAGGTAGCGGATGCCTCCGTGGATCATGTGCGACGACGCAGCGGATGCCCCCGAGACGAAGTCGCCCCGTTCGACGAGCACGACGTCGACACCCTGCAGGGCGAGGTCGCGGAACGTCGCGATGCCGTTGATGCCGGCGCCGATCACGAGCACGGAGGCCCGCGGCCGGGTGCGGATGGCCGCGACATCCGTTCGCTCGCCGCTCGAGTACGGGCGGGGCTGGGTCGGGGTCGTCTGCTGCGGAGACAAGTTGTCCTCCTCGGGTGTGGAACGGCGGCTTGCACGAGCATGCCTGGTGTGGATGAATACATCGTGAACACGTCGGAACGCATTTGCAAGCCGAGTGAACAAACGTGCAAGGATGAGAGGGATGAGCGAGCAGCACACCACCCCCGACGTCGAGGGCACCGAATCGGTGCCGGGCAAGACGCGCGACGCGCTTCGGGCGGCGCACCTCTACTACATGCAGGACCTCACGATGGATGCCATCGCACACGAGCTGCACACGTCGAGATCATCGGTATCGCGCCTGCTCAGCCATGCGCGCGCCAGCGGCCTGGTCGAGATCTCCATCCACTCACCGCTCGATCTGCCGAGCCACATCGAGCAGGAGATCCTCGAGCGATTCGAGGTCGGCGCGCATGTGATCCCCGTGCCCGACCATGCGAGCGACGTCGATCGGCTCGACCGCGTCGCACTCTCGGCTGCACGAATTCTCGGCCGGTTCGTCGACTCGAACCAGACCATCGGCATCGCATGGGGCTCGACGATGAGCGCGATGAGCCGCCACCTCGTGCCGAAGGCCGTGCACAACTCCGAAGTCGTGCAGCTGAACGGCGCCGGCAACGGCCGTACGACGGGCATCGTCTACGCGAGCGAACTGCTGCGCCGCTTCGGCGACGCGTTCGGTGCACGGGTGCAGCAGTTCCCCGTGCCCGCCTTCTTCGACGACCCCGAGACCCGCCGCGCCTTCTGGCGTGAGCGCAGCACACGTCGCCTCCTCGAGCTGCAGGAACGCATGGACGTCGCGCTCTTCGGCGTCGGATCCCCCTTCGCCGAGGTGCCGAGCCACGTCTACCAGGGCGGCTATCTCGAGCGCGCCGACTACCAATCGCTCTCCCGCGACGGTGCGGTCGGCGACGTCGCGACCGTCTTCTATCGCGCCGACGGCTCGACCGACGGCATCGCCCTGAACGAACGTGCGACGGGCCCCGACTTCGCGGTGCTGCGGCGGGCGCCCCGCCGAATCTGCGTCGTCTCGGGGCGCGCGAAGCTCCCGAGCCTGCGCGGCGCACTCGCCGCCGGGCTCATCACCGACCTCATCGTCGACGAGGGCACCGCGCGTGCGCTCGTCGAGACTCCGAGTGACGGGGAATAGCTGGGCGCCGCAAGCGTTGATCTAGAATCGATGACAGAAACGTGCTCCGGGGTCGGTGTAAGTCCGAACCGGCGGTGACAGTCCGCGAACTGCGAGCGCGAGGCCGAGAGGCCCCGCACCCGCGGTCGAACCGGTGGAATTCCGGTACCGACGGTGAAAGTCCGGATGGGAGGCGCACGTGTCGGCGGAGCTGTGCCCCGTCGGCGCACGAAGTCGACGACACGGTCGGCAACGCCCAGCACCCCGGAGCCTTGAGACAGGATCACGGATGAGTGCAGGCGAACCTACGGCAGTGGATGTTGCGGCGATGCGTCGCGCGCTCGAACTCGCCGCCCTCGGCCCGGCTCGCGGGGTGAACCCGCGCGTCGGCTGCGTCATCCTCTCTCCCGGCGGGGATGTCATCGCCGAAGGATGGCATCGCGGAGTCGGCACGGCGCACGCCGAGGTCGACGCCCTCTCGAAACTCGCACCCGGAGCAGCCCGGGGGGCCACGGCGGTCGTCACTCTCGAGCCCTGCAACCACACGGGACACACTGGCCCCTGCGCCGTGGCGCTCATCGAAGCGGGCGTCGCCCGCGTCGTCTATGCCGTCGCGGACCCGGGCGACCACTCCTCCGGCGGCGCCGAACGTCTGCGCTCGGCCGGGGTCGAGGTTGACTCGGGCGTGCTCGTCGACGAGGTCGAGGCGATGCTCGACGACTGGCTCTTCGCCGCCCGTCACCACCGCCCGCACGTCACTGTGAAGTGGGCGTCGAGCCTCGACGGCCGCGCCGCCGCCGCTGACGGCACCAGCCAGTGGATCACCGGCCCCCAGGCGCGAGCCGACGTGCACCGACGGCGCGCCGCCGCCGACGCGATCGCGGTCGGCACGGGCACCGTGCTCGCCGACGACCCCTCGCTCACCGCGCGGGATCCTGGCGGCCGGTTCTTCGAGGCGCAGCCGGTGCCCGTCGTCTTCGGCCGGCGCGAAGTGCCGTCGGATGCCGCGATCACCCGCCACCCGCAAGCGCCCCTGTTCTTCGAGGGCACCGACCTGCCCGCCGACCTCGCGGAGCTCGCGCGCCGCGGCATCCGCTCGCTCTTCATCGAAGGCGGCCCGACGCTCGCGAGCGCGTTCATCGCCGCCGGGCTCGTCGACGAACTGCTCGTCTACCTCGCGCCTGCACTCATCGGCGGCCCGCGCCTCGCCCTCGGCGAGCTCGGCGTCGCGTCGATCGACGCCGCGCTCCGCTTCGACTTCGCCGCCATCGAACGGCTCGGCGACGACCTCCTGCTCGTCGCGCGCCCCATACCTACGGAAGGGAACTGACATGTTCACCGGAATCATCGAGGAACTCGGCACCATCACGCGCATCGAGCGCACGGCCGACGCCGCGCGCCTCACGGTGCGCGGCCCGCTCGCCGTAGAAGGCGCGAAGCACGGCGACTCGATCGCCGTATCGGGCGTGTGCCTCACGGTCGTCGACTTCGACACCGAGGGATTCACCGCGGATGTGATGGCGCAGACCCTCGTGATGTCGACGCTCGCCGACGCCGAAGACGGGCTCGCGGTGAACCTCGAGCGCGCTGCCCGCGTCGGTGATCGCATCGGCGGCCACATCGTGCAGGGCCACATCGACGGCACCGCCGAAGTGCTCGAGGTGCGACCGGGCGAGGCGTGGCGGGTCATCCGCTTCTCGCTCGATCTCGCGCACGCGCCGCTCGTCGTCGACAAGGGATCGATCGCGATCGACGGCGTCTCACTCACGGTCAGCGCCGTCGGCGACGAGCCCGACGGTTCCTGGTTCGAGGTGTCGCTCATCCCCGAGACGCTCACGGCGACGACACTCGGCAGCCGCGTCGTCGGCGATCGCGTGAACATCGAGACCGACATCCTCGCCAGGCAGGTCGAGCGGATGCTGCGATTCGACGCTCGATCGCGAGCCGACGAGGTACAGCCGCGCTCCTCGGTCATCGGGTTCCAGGCAGCGCCGCTCTCGGCGCCCGGGCTCGGGCTCGGGCTCGGTGCGCAGTCGACAGGGGGTGCCGCATGAGCCTCGCCACGATTCCCGAGGTGCTCGACGCGCTCCGCGCCGGCAAGCCCGTGATCGTCGCCGACGACGAAGCGCGTGAGAACGAAGGCGACGCGATCATGGCGGCCGAGTTCGCGACGCAGGAGTGGATCGCGTGGATGGTGCGCCATACGAGCGGCTACCTCTGCGCGCCGATGCCCAACGAACTCGCCGACCGGCTCGCGCTGCCGCTCATGACCGAGCGCAGCGAAGATGCGCGCGGCACCGCGTACACGATCACCGTCGACGCCGCCGACCGCTCCTCCACCGGTATCTCGGCCTCCGACCGGGCGCACACGCTGCGCGTGCTCGCCGACCCCGCATCCACGCCCGACCGGCTGATCCGGCCGGGGCACGTCATCCCGCTGCGGGCGGTCGACGGCGGTGTGCGCGAGCGTGCCGGTCATACCGAGGCGGCCGTCGACCTCATGCGTCTCGCGGGTCTCACGCCCGTCGGTGTCATCGGCGAGATCGTCGCCGACGACGGCGAGATGATGCGGCTACCGGGACTCATCGATCTCGGCGAGCGCGAAGGTCTGCCGGTCACCACCGTCGCGGCGCTCATCGACTGGCTCGAGCGGCACCACCCCGGCTACGATCTCGCGGCGACGCTGCCCGCGGCCTCCGTGCCCGAATCCTCCTCCGTCGACTTCGAGGTCGAGACCGCCCTGCCGACGGAGCACGGGCAGTTCCGCGTTCGCGCCTATCGAGACCGTGCGACCGGCGCCGACCACGTGGCGATCATCGCTGGCGATCCGGCCTCCGTGCCGGGCGGCGCCATCGTTCGGGTGCACTCGGAGTGCCTCACGGGCGAGGCGTTCGGTTCGCTCAAATGCGAGTGCGGGCCGCAACTCGACGCGGCGCTCGAGACGATCCAGCAGGACGGTGGCGTCGTCATCTACCTGCGCGGCCACGAAGGGCGCGGCATCGGGCTCATCAACAAGCTGCGCGCCTACCGGCTGCAGGAGGACGGCCTCGACACCCTCGACGCGAACCTCGCACTCGGGCTGCCGATCGACGCCCGCGACTACAGCGCCGCGACCGCGATCCTCACCGACCTCGGCATCGACCGGGTGCGGCTGCTCACGAACAACCCTGAGAAGGTTCGACAGCTCGAGGCGCACGGCATCGCCGTGAGTGAGCGGCTGCCCCTCGTCGTCGGCGTCGGCGTCGGCAACACCGGCTACCTCGACACGAAGCGACACCGCATGGGGCACACCATCGACGACCAGCAATTGACCGACGGCGCTGCCGAGACCCTCCTGGAAGGACACCCATCATGAGCGGAACAGGATCCCCCACTGGCAGCGATGCCTCGGCGAACGCCGACGGCCGCGGCCTGACGATCACCATCGTTGCCGGCAGCTGGCACGAGGAGATCACGAACGGCCTGATCGCCGGGGCGACCCGCACGCTCGAGGCATCCGGTGCCGAATTCTCGCTCATTCGCGTGCCGGGCAGCTTCGAACTGCCGGTCGTCGCGAAGGCGGCGCTCGAGGCGGGCGCCGACGCGGTCGTCGCCCTCGGAGTGATCATCCGCGGCGGCACGCCGCACTTCGAGTACGTCTCGGCGGCGGCGACCGACGGGCTCACGCGGGTCGCACTCGACACCGGCAAGCCCGTCGGGTTCGGCCTGCTCACCCTCGACGACGAGCAGCAGGGGCTCGATCGGGCGGGCCTGCCCGGCTCGAAGGAAGACAAGGGCCGCGAGGCCGCCGAAGCCGCCATTTTGACCGTCCGCGCGCTGCGCTCCCTCGGCTAGTTCCCCTCGCTCACCCTGCCATCGCTCCGGGGGTGCATTCCCGTCAGATTCGGGCCCTGAAAGGCCATCCGGCGCCGGAATTGCACCCCCGGAGCGAGCTGTGAGCGCGGGTGCGGAGCGCTTAGGGCTTCCAGACCATGAGCACGACGACCGCGAGAAGCAGCAGCGAGGCGACGCCGCTGCCCGCAGCGATCGCGGGATAGCCGGCCTTCGGCGCGGTACCGTCACCGGCCGCGCTCCCTCCGAGCGCTTCGGCGGCCTTCTTCATCGAGGGCACGACGACGAAGAGCGTCAGGGCGAAGGCGATGACGTAGAGGATGATCGACCAGAGGATCCAGGGCGTCGTGATCGAGAGGTCGAACTCCGCGGGTGCCATGCTCATCGCACCGAACCCGAACACGAACACGAGGAGCGAGAGCCACGAGAAGATCGTCGTGGATTTCGCGAGGACCGCGACCTGCGCCCCATTTCCGGCGCGCACAGCCCGCATCGCGGTCATAGGAAGGATTGCCATCGGGCCGATGATGAAGACGGCACCGGCGACATGCAGAATGCTGATCAGGGTATCCATGGGGCCAGCCTAATGAGGGGCGGATGCCGCGGCATCCGCCATTCGATGCATCCCGTCTCGAGCTGCGCGGCCCGTTCGACGCTTCGATCCCGTCGCTCGGCGCACGATGACGCCCCCGCTGGGGGATCCTCAACGAACGAGGCGTAGGCTAGTGCGGTTGCCACAAGCGACGGTTCCACTCACCGACTCCGCCCGACGCCAGACCGACACGCCCGGAGACCGGCGCTACGCCCACCTCCTTGGAGTCCTCGCAAGCGATGTCCACATCCGCCGCGGCCGCTGCCGCACCCGCAACCCCCGCAACCCCCGCAACCCCCGCAAATCCGCGCAGCCGAGTCGTGCTCGCGAGCCTCATCGGCACGACGATCGAGTTCTACGACTTCTACGTCTACGCGACGGCCGCGGTGCTCGTCTTCCCGCACCTCTTCTTCCCGACCGGCGACGCCACGACGGCGCTGCTCGCGTCGTTCGCCGTCTTCGGCGCCGCGATGGTCGCCCGGCCGCTCGGCGCGGTCATCTTCGGGCACCTCGGCGACAAGCACGGCCGTAAGGCGACCCTCGTCGGCGCGCTCCTCACCATGGGCGTCGCGACCTTCCTCATCGGCCTGCTGCCGACGTACGCGATGGTGGGCTGGCTCGCGCCGCTCCTGCTCGTGATCCTCCGCATCGCCCAGGGCTTCGCCCTCGGCGGCGAGTGGTCGGGCGCCGCCCTCGTGGCGACCGAGAACGCACCGAAGGGCAAGCGCGCCTGGTACGGCACCTTCCCGCAGCTCGGCGCGCCGATCGGTTTCATCATCGCGAACGGCTTGTTCCTCGTCATCGCCGCGGTGCTGCCGTCGGATGACCCGACGATGCCCTCGCAGGCCTTCCTCGACTGGGGCTGGCGCATCCCGTTCCTGTTCTCGGTCGTGATGGTCATCGTCGGCCTCTGGGTGCGGCTGCGGCTCGTCGAGTCCGCAGCGTTCTCGAATGCCTCGAAGGCCGGCAAGCTCAAAAAGCTCCCCCTTGCGACCGTCTTCAAGGACCACTGGTGCCAGCTCATTCTCGGAACCTTCTTCATGTTGGCGACGTACGTGCTCTTCTATCTGATGACCACGTTCTCACTGAGCTACGGCCGCGCAGCGGTCGAACCGGTCGATGGCGCACTGCCCGGCCTCGGCTACTCGTACAACACCTTCGTGCTGATGCTCATCGGCGGTGTGCTGTTCTTCGGTGTCTTCACGCTGCTCTCAGGGCCGTGGGCCGACAAGTGGGGCCGTCGCAAGACGCTCATCTGGGTCACGCTCGGCATCATCGTGTTCGGGCTCCTCTGGGTTCCGCTCCTCGGCGCGGGGTTCTGGGGCGTCATGGCCTGGCTCGTCGTGGGCTTCTCGCTCATGGGCATGACCTTCGGACCGATGGGGGCGCTCCTGCCCGAACTGTTCCCGACGAACGTGCGCTACACCGGTTCCGGTATCTCGTACAACGTGTCGTCGATCCTCGGTGCGGCCGTCGCCCCGTTCATCGCGGTCGCCCTGTGGCAGGCCGGCGGCGGCAGCCCGTTCTGGGTCGGCATCTACCTCTCCGTGATGGCCGTGCTCACGCTCATCGCGCTCATCGTCTCGAAAGAGACGAAAGACGTCGACATCGACGCCTGAGAGCGCGACGGCGACCGAGGGGCGGATGCTGCGGCATCCGCCCCTCGGTCGTTCGCGCCCTCGTTCCGCGCCTTCCCTGGCTCCCGCCGCTCGACTCCTCGCCCGTCGGGCCGGCTCATCGAGAGGGCGCTTCGTGTCGTCATCGGGCGTCGAGAGCGACACGAAGCGCGATCTCGATGGGCGACGCATCCGTTCACGAGATCGTCACACGCGACCCTTCTCGGCCCGCGACGCCCGGCGTAGCATGGCGTGCAACAGGGGCGCCGAGTCATCCGCCGGCACCGTCGACGCTCGGCCGCCCAGGACGGCGGATCGTGCAGATGAACATGACGATGGACATGATGAAGGGCGCCATGTCGTCGTCGGAGATGCCGATGGACGGCATGGATCCGGCGGTCATGCAGGAGTGTATCGAGGCCCTCTCCGCGTGCATGCAGGCGTGCGTGATGTGCGCCGATGCCGACGCGAGCGAGGGCATGGGCCGCTGCGCGAGCCTCTGCGCGAACTGCGCCGACGTGTGCGACACGATGATGCGAATGTTGCTGCGCATGCACGGCTGGGACATGCCGGTGATGATGTCGATGATGCAATCGACGACGATGATGGCCCGCGCCTGCTCTGCCGAGTGCATGATGCACGCCGAGATGAGCGAGCACTGCCGTATGTGCGCGTTGGCGTGCGATCAGGCGGTCATGGCGATGGAGAAGATGATGGGCTCGATGAGCGAGGCGATGCCGATGGCGTGACCCTGTGCCGCACGAGTCCCCGTCGGTCGACTCGCGAGCTGAGCCCGTCGGTCGAGTCGCGAGCGGAGCGAACGGAGCGAACGTATCGAGACGCGCCCGCCGACACCCCGGCCACCGAGGTACCCGTCAGGCGAATGCGACGCTGTACCGCTGCCCGCCCCGGGCGAGCACGCCGTAGATGCCGTGCACGGCGACCGGGTCGCCGATGACGAGCGTGCCTTCGAAGCCATCGTGATGCCAGACCCGGCGCAGCGAGTCGTCAGCGACGTCGGCGACGGTCACGAATCCGTCGACGCCGACCCCGATCACGATCGCGTCGAGCCACTTGCTCGCCGTCGTCGTCGCGAGGCGCGCCTGCATCGCGTGCAGTCGGTGGCCCGGCCGGTCGCTCCGGCAGTCCGTCGCGCTCTCGCACCCGCGCATGCCCATGACCGTGCCGACGTGCGGCTCGGCGGCAGCGTGCGGTTCGCGGTGCGACATGCGGGCTCCTCGGTGTTCGATGCGGCCACGATACGCGCGCGGCGAACGGATGTCGCGGACCGGTGTAACCCGCCGCAACACTCGCGGCGGGCACGCGACACCCACCGCCGGCCACCGGCACTCGCCGTCGATCGAGGAAGAGCGCCCGCAGTCGCTTCGTGGTGAAGAACGCTATACTCCTGGCTCCTCGGCGGCGTCGGCCGATGACCCGGCGGCTGCTCCCGCTGCAGCGAAGCGGTCGAGCACGATCTCGACGAGCTCGACGGGGGTGTCGTGCGCGGTGAGCAGCGGCTCCGTGATGATGTCCGCGCCTGCGGCGGAGACCAGATCCTGGAAGTAACCGGGCGCCAGCAGATAGCTCGCCACGATCACCCGGCGCTCATCGCCGGCCGCGCGCGCCGCAGCGACGGCGTCGCCGAGCGGCGGCTCGGCAGCCGAGAGGAACCCGACCGCGACTTGCGCGCCCCAGGCGGCGCCGAGCCGCTCCCCCATGTCGTGGCAGTCATCGACGGCTCGTGCGTCACTCGATCCCGCAACCCCGAGCACGATCACATCGTCGGATGTCGCGCCGACCTCGCCGAGGCGACGAAGCAGCACCTCGACGAGCCGATCATCGGGCCCGAGCGCGGCGCCGAGGTGCAATGGCCGGTCCGAGATCGCGTCGATCTCCCGCCGGAGGTCCACGTGCACGTGATACCCGGCCGAGAGTAGCAGCGGCACGACCACGGCCGGCAGTGCGGGCGGAAGCGCAGCGAGCGTCGCCGCGACATCCGGTTGCTGCACATCGACGTGACCGAGGCGCACCGTTACCGGCGCGAGCGTGCCTGGCCCAACCTCGTCGGCCGCAGCCGCGACGGCGTCGATGAGCCCGCGCACCGCCGCCTGGCCGTCGGCAGACGCGGTGCCGTGAGAGATGCCGACGAGTGCGGCGCGGTTGAAGTCCATTCCCCCATCGTGCCGTGTCACACGCCTCCGGTGAGCAGCGCGGCCGAGGCTGTGGAGAACCTCGAGAACCCCGCCGACTGCTCACCTTGGCTGACGCCCGTTCATCACCGCGATCGAGGAGGAACCGATGCGAGCAGTGACCGGCGAGGCCGGTACGGCGATTGGGTGAACGAGCGTTTCGATCCGGTGAGCGGAGAGATCGAGGTCTTCGACGACCGACTCCCGGGCTTCGAACAGCAGAACCGTCTCGGCGCGGGTCCCTTCGTGGTGGTCGACGGCGACGTCGAGTACCTCCTCGGCTTCGACGATCAAGATCTCGACGTCGATCTGCGCGACATCGCGGATCGACCGACGTGCGCCGGCCGGCATCGGAGGTGATCGGCGGCGAGCGCCCGCTGATCGGCAGCCTGCGCTCGACGAGCAGCAGCTGCTCGAAGCACACCAGCGCGATGCGCCTCGAACATGTCGACGCACTCACCGGCAAGTCAATCCACGTTGACAGGTGCTGCGGCGTCAACTACCGTTGACGCCATGGATGATCACACCCTCCGCACCGCGATCGCAGCGGCCGACGGAGACGACCCGTACCGCGCACTCCGCGACCTCCACCACGCGCGCATCGAACTCACCCGCGAACTCGACCGCGCCGAGGCCATCGCCGTGCGCCGCGCACGAGCCACCGGGTCGAGCTGGCAGCTCATCGCCCTCGCACTCGAGGTCTCCAAGCAAGCGGTGCACAAGAAGTACGGGCGCAGCTGAGCCACGTAAGCTGCAATGCGGCGACGACGCGGAACCCGAGCGGATGCGGCATCCGCTCGCCGCGTCGGCCAGGAAGCGAACATGAGCGACACTGAAACCCGACGTTCCCCCTTCGGCCGACGCGCGACCCCCACGGGGCCGCGGGCGACCTTCCGGCAGCTGCTGCCGTTCATCTTCGAGCACCGACCGGTGCTCGTCGTCGTCGCGATCCTCAGCGTCATCGGGGCGCTCACGAGCCTCGCGCAACCGCTCCTCGTGAGCCAGGTCATCTCGATCGTGCAAGAAGGCGATACGCTCGGCTGGCTCGTCTGGGCGCTCGTCGTGCTCGTCATCGTGAGCGGGGTCATCTCTGGCTACCAGCACTACCTCCTGCAGCGCACGGGCGAGGGCGTCGTGCTCTCCGCCCGCAAGCGACTCGTCGCCAAGATTCTGCGCCTGCCGATCGCCGAGTTCGACACCCGCCGCACGGGAGACCTCGTTTCGCGCGTCGGCAGCGACACGACGATGCTCCGCGCGGTGCTCACTCAGGGACTCGTCGAGGCGATCGGCGGCACCGTCACCTTCGTCGGTGCGCTCATCGCGATGCTCATCATCGACCCCGTGCTGCTCGGCCTCACCGTGCTCGTCGTCGCGATCGCGATCACGACCGTGACCCTCCTCTCCCGGCGGGTGCGCGAAGCATCCCACCAGGCTCAGGAGAAGGTCGGCGACGTCGCAGCATCCGTCGAGCGCGCGATCAGCGCCGTGCGCACCATCCGCGCCGCGGGCGCCACCGACCGCGAGATCCGTGCCGTCGACGGCGATGCCGAGGGGGCATGGGAGATGGGCGTCAAGGTCGCGAAGATCTCCGCCCTCATCGTGCCGATCGCGGGCATCGCGATGCAGGTGTCGTTCCTCGTCGTTCTCGGCGTCGGCGGGTTCCGCGTCGCGACCGGCGCACTGACCGTCGCGAACCTCGTCGCATTCATCCTCTTCCTGTTCATGATGATCCTGCCGCTCGGCCAGGCGTTCGGCGCGATCACCTCGGTGAACCAGGCGCTCGGCGCCCTCGGCCGCATCCAGGAGATCCTCGACCTGCCCGATGAAGACACGCACGACCGCGAACTCGCACCCCTCGCGCTCATGGTCGGCGACGCCAACGAGGCCGTACTCCCGGATGCCGCCGCGATCGAGTTCGACGGCGTGCACTTCGCCTACGCCGCCACTCGCTCGGACCCCGCCGATCCGGCGAACGAAAGTGCCGACGAACACTTGCCCGAGCCCGATGTCACCGATCGTCAGCCCGTGCTCCGCGGCGTCTCGTTCCAGGTGCCGCGCGGCCGGCGCATCGCGCTCGTCGGCCCATCGGGTGCCGGCAAGTCGACCATCCTCGCCCTGATCGAGCGGTTCTACGACCCCTCGATCGGCGTCGTCCGCATGGGCGGCCTCGACGTGCGCTCGCTCGATCGCGCCGAGCTGCGCGCCCAGATCGGCTACGTCGAGCAGGACGCGCCGGTGCTGGCCGGCAGCCTTCGCGACAACTTGAAGCTCGGCAGCCCCGATGCGACCGATGAGGAGTGCGAGCACGTGCTCCGCGCCGTGAACCTCGGCGGTGTGCTCGACCGCAACCCCGACGGGCTCGGCGCCGCCGTCGGCGAAGACGGCATCATGCTCTCGGGCGGCGAACGCCAGCGCCTCGCGATCGCGCGCGCGCTGCTCGCTGCTCCCCCGATCCTGTTGCTCGACGAGTCGACGTCGTCGCTCGACGGCGTGAACGAACGCATGATGCGCGAGGCGATCGACGCCGTGTCGGCCGGTCGCACGCTCATCGTCATCGCGCACCGTCTGTCGACGGTCATCGACTCCGATCGCATCGTCGTGCTCGACGAGGGCCGCGTCATCGGCGAGGGCACGCACTCCGAACTCGTGGCCGCCGTGCCGCTCTACCGGCAGCTCGCGGAGCACCAGCTGCTGGTCTGAGGGCTCGGCGAACTCCATGACGACCTCAGGGCGTACCCGAGTGAAGCTCAGTGCCCGCTCGGATGGCGCGGCAGCGGGCACTTCGTAGCGTGGGCTCCCGCATCCGATCTTCGGATGCCTCGAGCCCCTGCCCCACGGAGGACCACCATGACCATCGCAACCGTGTCGAGCGCGCGCGACCTCGGCCGACTCGACGAGCTGCCCGTCGACCTCATCGACGAACTGCCGAATTCAGCGGATGACGCGGACGCCGACGCAACCCGCAGCGGCCTCGGCCTCGGCCGCTCGTTCGACCGGGTCCAGGCCGGCATCCAGGGGTGGCTCCGCCACTGGGAACCGCAACAGCTGCCGGCCTTCACCGCCGTACGCGACGTGATGCCCGACGGCGATCACGGCCGCAGCTCCCTCCGTGCAGCCACGACCGGGCCCGACGGTGCCGTGCGACTGACCGCGAGCCTCTACGACCCGCCGAACCGCGACGGAGAACCCCTCGCATGGTCGCGCAACTGGGCGAGCCTCGCCGTGCTCCCACCGGCTCGGGAATCCGGCCGGCTGTTCTACCGCTTCCGCGTCTCGAGCCGCCTCGTGCTCGATGGTCGAGCATCGCTCAGCCTCGTCTCGACGAGCGTGAACTTCGGCGTCGTCGCCGATGCCTCCAAGGCGAGTCCGTTCCAGACGCCCGGCTTCGCCACCCCGATCGCTCGCCCGCTCGTCGGCGTGCAGTGCCGCGAAGACCAGGATGCCTCGGCATCGCAGGTGTTCGAAGGGTCGATCGCCGTGCGCCAGGGCGACACCCCGGCGATGGCGTTCGTGGTCGGCACCGACCTGCTCTTCGAGAACGGCTGGGTGCGGATGCATGAGGGCTCGAGCACCTGGGTCGGCCCGTCGGAGCCCGGCGCGAGCGGCACGATCGAGTTCCGCTACGCGCCTGCCGCGATCCTCCGGCTGCTCGGCCGTCTCGACGAACCGCACCGCGCCGCACCGAGTGACCAGCGCGCCGGGCGAGCGACGAGGTGATCGACGAAGCCGCATCCGTCATCGACGGAAAGCTCGCGCGCCTCAGCGCGTGACACTGATCAGCCGGTTTCGGTCGACGCGATCGCGGGTTCCCCATCGACGGGCGTCCCGCGCTTCTGCCATGGCCAACGCCCCGAGATCTCGAGCTCGAGCGACCAGCTGAGGAATGTGCGGATGAGCACGATGACCGCGAGCACCGCGACCGAGTCGAGCGTCGGCGTGACGGCGACGGTCTTGATGATGTCGGCGGCCACCAGGAGCTCGAGACCGAGCAGGATGGCCCGGCCGAGCACGCGGCGGAACCGTGTGTAGACGGGGCTCACCCGCCGCAAGCCGCGCAGCGCGGCATCGACGATCGCGTAGAGCACGCCGATGACGATCGCCGCGACGCCGAGCACGTCGATGACCTCGCCAACTGCTTCGATGACGCTGCCGAATTCCATGGGGCCCCCTCGCGGCACACGCTAGCGCCGCACAGCCCGTGCGACCACGCGACGTGCCGAGGATGTCCGCGACGGATGCCGCAGGGCATGCCGCAGGGCATGCCGCAGGGATGCGTCAGGGGATGCGTACGACGGATGCCGCGGGCGACGACGCGCCTTCCCGAGCGCGCGCGTCCGCGGCATCCGTGACCCGCACGGCGGTGCGCCTCGCAGGCTCGCGAGGCGCACCGCGCACCGCCGACCGCGCTACGCGCCCTGGTGCTGCAGGTGGTAGCGCAGGCTCGCGAGTTCGGCCTTGAGCGCCGCGGGCACGCGATCACCGAACTGCGCGAAGTACTCGTCGGTGAGGTCGCACTCGGCGAGCCACGAGTCACGATCGACGTCGAAGAGGTGCTCGAGCGCGGCATCCGTGATCTCGAGGCCGTCGAGGTCGAGCGAATCGGATGCCGGGACGAGGCCGATCGGCGTCTCGACGGCGTCGCTCGAACCCTCGATGCGCCCGACGATCCACTCGAGCACACGCGAGTTCTCGCCGAAGCCCGGCCAGAGGAACGAGCCGTCGGCCCCCTTGCGGAACCAGTTGACCTGGAAGATCTTCGGTGCGTTCGCACCGAGCACCCGGCCCATCTTGACCCAGTGGCCCCAATAGTCGGCCATGTTGTAGCCGCAGAACGGGAGCATCGCGAAGGGATCGCGGCGCAGCTCGCCGACGGTTCCCTCTGCGGCCGCGGTCTGCTCGGACGAGATCGTCGCACCCATGAACACGCCGTGTTTCCAGCTGCGGGCCTCGGCGACGAGCGGCACGTTCGTGGCGCGGCGCCCGCCGAAGAGGATCGCGTCGATCGGCACGCCGTCGTGCGCATCCCAGTCGTCGGAGATCTGCGGGCACTGCACTGCGGCGACCGTGAACCGGGAGTTGGGGTGCGCGGCAGGGCGACCGGTGGCCGGGGTCCACGGCTTGCCCTCCCAGTCGGTGAGTTCGGCGGGCGGCGTGTCGGTGAGGCCCTCCCACCAGACGTCGCCGTCTGGCCGGAGCGCGACGTTCGTGAAGATGGTGTTGCCCCAGAGCGTCTGCACAGCGGTGGGGTTCGTGGTCTCCCCTGTGCCGGGTGCGACACCGAAGAAGCCGGCCTCGGGATTGATCGCGTAGAGGCGCCCGTCGTCGCCGGGTCGCATCCAGGCGATGTCGTCGCCGATCGTCTCGACCTTCCAGCCGGGGATCGTGGGGCGCAGCATCGCGAGGTTCGTCTTGCCGCACGCCGACGGAAACGCCGCCGCGACATGGTACGACCGGCCCTCGGGCGAGGTGATCTTGATGAGCAGCATGTGCTCGGCGAGCCAGCCCTCGTCGCGTGCCATGACGCTCGCTATGCGCAGGGCGAAGCACTTCTTCGCGAGCAGGGCGTTACCCCCGTAGCCCGAGCCGTACGACCACACCTCCCGCGAGTCGGGGAACTGCACGATGTACTTCGTCTCGTTGCACGGCCAGTCGGTCTCTGCCCGGCGGTGCCCGATGCCGTCGACGAGCGGGTAGCCGACCGAGTGCACGGTGCGCACCCACGGCTCGCCCGCCTCGATCAGGCGGTACACGGCGTCGCCCATGCGGGTCATGATGCCCATCGAGAGCACGACGTAGGGCGAGTCGGTGATCTCCACGCCGAGCTGCGAGATCGGGCCGCCGAGGGGGCCCATCGAGAACGGCACGACGTACATCGTGCGCCCCTTCATGGAGCCGTCGAAGACATCGGTGAGTTCTTCGCGCATCTCGCGAGGGTCGCGCCAGTTGTTCGTGGGGCCCGCATCTTCTTCGTAGGTCGAGCAGATGAACGTGCGGTCCTCGACTCGGGCGACATCGCCCGGATCGGTGCGCGCGAGGTAGCTGTTGGGTCGCCACTCCGGGTTCAGCTTGATGAGCTTGCCCTCGGCGACGAGCTGCTTCGTCAGCAGATCGGCTTCGTGCTGGGAACCGTCGCACCAGACGATCTCGTCTGGCTTTGTGAGGCCGGCGATCTCGTCGACCCAGGCGCGCAGCGCGGGGTCGGTGGTGCCGCGTCGGGCGCCGGCGACGGCGTCGGGGGCGGTTGCGGGGGCGGAGGCTGCGGACGCCTCGGATGCCGCGGTGCCGATCGAGGCCGTGCCCGATGCGAACTCGGAGATGGTCATCGTCGTCCCTTCCAGAGTGTGTGCCGACCAGTGGCCGGAAACGGTTCGTACTTCAAGAATGCGCGCGGATGCGGCATCCGTTCGGTCAAATCACCCGTTAAGAACTGTGCTTCTTTCGCTATTCTTAAGGCATGAAGGCAGGCTCCCCCGACCTCGCGACCCTCGGCCAGCGCATCCGCCACTTCCGCGGCGAGCGCGGCCTCACCCTCGACCAACTCGGCGATGCGGTCAGCCTGGCGGGCAGTCAGCTCTCGCTCATCGAGAACGGCAAACGGGAGCCGAAGCTGTCGACCCTCGACGCCCTCGCTGCGACACTCGGCGTCGAACTCG
The DNA here is from genome assembly GCF_059445405.1 of Agromyces sp. Y782. Taxonomy (NCBI): domain Bacteria; kingdom Bacillati; phylum Actinomycetota; class Actinomycetes; order Micrococcales; family Microbacteriaceae; genus Agromyces; species Agromyces sp. Y782. The sequence continues at coordinate 464,449 of NZ_JCAIUG010000001.1, forward strand.
CCGACCTCCTCGCGCGCGAGGCACCGAGTCGAAGGGCCGCGCTCGAGCTCGAGCTCGGCCGTGCGCAAGCAAGTCCGCTCTACGCGAGCCTCGGACTGCCGGCCATCAGGCCGGGCCGCGGCATCACCGACGAATCGCTCGAAGCGATCGTGGGCCTCCACCACGAGTTGCAGCGCCGGGCGAGCGAAGCCATCGCCACCCCTGAAGAGGCGCGACGGGCCAACACCGAGCTGCGCGAACTCATGCGCGAACGCGACAACCATCTCGCCGAGATCGAGCAGCTCGCCGAAGACCAGGTGCGGTCATCCGGCCACCGCTCGGGCGCCGTCACCCACCGCGAAGTGGGCGTCATGGCCGAGCGCCTCGGCTTCCAGCTCATCTACGTCGACGATCTGCCCGACTCGACCCGGTCGATCACCGACATCGCGAACGGCCGCATCTACCTGCCGCCGGCATCGATCCCCGGCGGACACGGACTGCGGTCGATGGCGCTCCAGGCGATGGCGCACCGGCTGCTCGGGCATGAGCGGCCGGCGAGCTACGCGGAGTTCCTCTGGCAGCGGCTCGAGATCAACTACTTCGCGGCTGCGTGCCTCATGCCGCGCGAGGCATCCATCACCTTCTTGCAGGCCGCCAAGAAAGAGAAGCGGCTCGCCATCGAAGACTTCCGCGATGCGTTCGGCGTGACGCACGAGGCGGCGGCGCTGCGGTTCACGAACCTCGCGACCACTCACCTCGACATGACGCTGCACTTCCTCCGCGTCGCCGGCGACGGTGCACTGCTGAAGGGCTACGAGAACGACGGCCTGCCGCTGCCGTCCGACGTCACCGGCTCGATCGAGGGGCAGTGGGTGTGCAAGAAGTGGAGCGCGCGCAGCGCGTTCCGGCACACGAACCGCACGACCGAGAACTACCAGTACACCGACACCCCCGCCGGCACCTTCTGGTGCGCGACGCAGACGGGGCGCACGGATGCCGCGGAGTTCTCGATCTCGGTCGGGGTGCCGTTCAACCAGGCCAAGTGGTTCCGCGGGCGCGAGACGACGCAGCGCGCCGTGTCGACCTGCCCCGATGAGTCCTGCTGCCGGCGCGCGCCGTCGGACCTCGCCGCACGTTGGGCCGGGCGGGCGTGGCCGAGCGCCAGGTTGCACGCACATGTGCTTTCACCGCTGCCGTCGGGCACGTTCCCCGGGGTCGACGACTCCTCGGTCTACGAGTTCCTCGAGGCGCACGCCGAGCAGTAACCGGCAGCCGCCCCTCACCCCTCGCCCCTCGCCCCACGCCCACGCCCGTCGCCCCTCGCCCCTCGCCCCTCGCCCCTCGCCCCTCGCCCCTCGCCCCTGCAGCAATTCAGGACAGGAGTCGGCGTGTCCGGACGACACGCCGCCCAAGATGGTCGCGACACGCCTCCCCTCCTGAATTGCTGCGCCGGCTGGCGGGAGACAGTGCTGCGGGCGACGAGGCATCCGTCGCGCTATGAAGTGTGGGTTGCAATAGTGTGTGTCGCACAGTAACGTGTGAGGCATGAGCACAGATGAGACCACCGCGGGGCACCTGCAGGAACTGAGACGCGGCACCGTCGTGCTCGCCTGTCTCATCCGCCTGCGCACACCCGACTACGGCTACGCACTGCTCGAGTCGCTGAACGGGCTCGGCATCCTCGTCGATGCGAACACCCTCTACCCGCTGCTGCGGCGGCTCGAGAAGCAGGCCCTCCTCACGAGCGAGTGGAACACCGACGAGGCGCGGCCCCGAAAGTTCTACCGCACGAGCCCGACCGGCGAGGTACTCGCCGGCGCCCTCATGACCGAATGGCAGCGCATCGACGACGCGCTCGCCGGACTCACGACTGGAGACGAACGATGACCACCCTGACCGACCGCTACGTGTGGGCCGCCGCCCGCACCCTGCCCGAAACGCAGCGCCCCGAGTTCGATCGCGAACTGCGCGAGCGCATCGGCGACGCGAGCGACGCACTGGTCGAAGCCGGCCAGCGCCCCGACGACGCCGAGCGCGCCGCCCTCACCGAGCTCGGCGACCCGGCAGTACTCGCCGCGCATTACGTCGACCGGCCGCTGCAGCTCATCGGGCCGCGCTATTTCCTGACCTGGTGGCGCATGTTGAAGCTGCTGTTCGCCGTGGTGCTGCCGTTCGCCGTCCTCGGCGTAGTGATCGCGCAGGCCGTCGCCGGCACATCCGTCGGCGGCATCATCGGCGCCGTCATCGGCATCACGATCTCGGTAGCGGTGCACATCGGATTCTGGACGACGCTCGTGTTCGCGATCCTGGAACGCTCACCGGCCCCGGCCGGCCGGCGCGGAATCGACCTGCCATGGACGCTCGACATGCTGCCGGCCCTGCCCGAGCCGGGCAGGGCGTCGCGCCTTGCCGAGCTCATCGCGTCGGTGGTGTTCCTCGTCGTCTTCGCTGCCGTACTCGTCGCGCAGCAGTTCGGAATCCCCTGGGTTCCCGAGCTCGCATCGGTGCCGATCCTCGACCCAGCGCTGTGGTCGTTCTGGCTGCCGTACTTCCTCGCGCTCATCGCGCTCGAGGTGCTGTTCGCCGTTGCCATCTACGCGTGGGGATGGAACTGGTGGCTCGCCGCGGCGAACCTCGTGCTGAACGTCGCCTTCACGGTGCCGGCGTTGTGGTTGTTCCTCACCGGCCAGCTGATCAACGAGCCCGCACTCGACGCGATGCGGTGGCCGTGGGGCGAGTCCGGGCCGATCATCGTGGCACTCATCGTCGTGGTCACGATCGGGGCCGCGACGTGGGACGTCATCGACGGCGTCATCAAGGCTGTCCGCGCCCGCTCGGCGGGGCGCAACGCTCGAGCAGACTGAGCCGCACGGATGCCGCGGGGCGGGCGCTCGAGCTGAGCGCCCGCCGCACGACATCCCACCTGCATCGAGTGCCGAGTTGCACGACGGCGCGCGGGTGACACGCCGTGAGCACACGGCGCGCCGTGCGAATCGTCGTGCAACTCGGCAACGGTCGTTCGTTCCGCGTGCTCGGCATTCGCCGCTCGGCGTTCGTGCAGGCCGGCCGACGCCCTACTTCGGCTGCATGCGAATCGCGCCGTCGAGGCGGATCGTCTCACCGTTCAGCATCGGGTTGGCGATGATCGACCGCACGAGCGTGGCGTACTCGGTCGGATGTCCGAGCCGTGACGGGTGCGGCACCTGGGCCTCGAGCGACGCGCGCACGTCGTCTGGCATTCCGGCCATCATCGGCGTCTCGAAGATGCCGGGCGCGATCGTGACGACACGGATCAGAAGCTTCGAGAGGTCGCGCGCGATCGGCAGAGTCATACCGGCCACTGCGGCTTTCGACGCCGCGTAGGCGGCCTGGCCGATCTGCCCGTCGAAGGCGGCGACCGACGCCGTGTTGACGATGACCCCGCGCTCGGCAGTCGCCGGACCGCCTGGCACGCTGCCGGAAGCCGGCTCGGTAGCCGCCATCGCCGCGGCTGCGAGCCGGGTCACGTTGAACGTGCCGATGAGATTCACCCGGATCGTGCGTTCGAACGCGTCGAGCGGCGCCGGGCCGTCGCGGCCGACCGTGCGGTTCGCGGTCACGATGCCGGCGCAGTTGACCGCGACACGTAGCGGTGCGAGAGCGGATGCCGCGTCGATGGCGGCCTGCACCTCGGCCTCGTTCGCGACATCCGCCGCGACGAAGCGCGCCCGGTCGCCGAGCTCGGCAGCGGCTTCTTCGCCGCGTGGGCCCGGCAGGTCGACGAGCACGACGGATGCCCCGCCGTCGACGAGTGCGCGTGCCGTCGCGCGTCCGAGGCCCGAGGCCCCGCCGGTGACGATCGCCGATGCTCCGTCGAGTTCCATGTGGTGTCCCTTCGTCGTTCGTTCGTTCGTTCGTTTCATCGAGAGTGCCGTTGTCGTCGCTCTGAGTCGGGTATTCCGACGGGAGCTGCACTTTCGATGTGCGTGCGGGTGAGCGGGTGAGTGAGCGAAGGACGGCGCGGCGTCAGGGGCGGGTGGGAGTCAGACGCGTTCGATGATGGTGGCGTTGGCCATGCCGCCGCCCTCGCACATCGTCTGCAGTCCGTAGCGGCCGCCCGTCGCCTCGAGTTGGTTCACGAGGGTCGTCAGCAACCGCGTGCCCGATGAGCCGAGCGCGTGGCCGAGAGCGATGGCGCCGCCGCGGGGGTTCAGCTTCGCGGCATCCGCCCCCGTGTCATGAAGCCACGCGAGCGGCACCGACGCGAACGCCTCGTTGACCTCGTAGGCGTCGATGTCGTCATGGCCGAGCCCGGCACGCTCGAGCACCTTCGCGGTCGCGGGGATCACACCCGTCAGCATGTAGAGCGGGTCGCTGCCCACGACCGAGAACGAGCGGAACCTGGCCCGCGGTGTGAGGCCGAGCTGTTCGGCGCGCTCGGCGCTCATGATGAGGGCGGCGGAGGCGCCGTCGGTGAGCGGCGAGGAGTTGCCGGGCGTGATGCGCCAGTCGAGCTCGGGAAAGCGTTCGGCGAGCTCGTCGGTGCGGAACGCCGGGTTGAGCCCAGCGAGCGATTCGACGGATGTCGCGGGGCGCACGGTCTCGTCGGTCAGCGCGTCGATGCCGGGCACCGGCACGACCTCGGTCGCGAACGCGCCCGACTCCCCAGCCTCTGCCGCGAGCGCGTGCGAACGGGCCGCGAACTCATCGAGCTCGGCGCGCGAGAAGCCCCACTTCGCGGCGATGAGCTCAGCCGAGACGCCCTGGTTCACGAGCCCGTCGGGATAGCGGGCGCGGATGCGGCTGCCGTACGGATCGGCGCCCGCTGCGCTCGATCCGAGCGGTACACGACTCATCGACTCGACGCCGCACGCGATGACGATGTCGGCGTGGCCCGAAAGCACGGCCTGCGCGGCGAACGTCGCCGCCTGCTGGCTCGATCCGCATTGACGATCGATCGTCGTGCCGGGGACGGTCTCGGGGAAGCCGGCGGCGAGCACGGCGTTGCGAGTGATGTTGTAGCTCTGCTCGCCGATCTGGCTGACGCACCCGCCGATCACATCGTCGATGAGCGCAGGGTCGAGGTCGTTGCGGTTCACGAGAGTGTCGAGCACCCCCGCGAGCAGGTCGACGGGATGGATGCCCGACAGGATGCCTCCGGGCTTGCCGCGCCCGACGGGTGTGCGGACAACGTCGACGATGACGGCTTCTCTGCTCATGCTGACAGCCTAGATCGGCTGCGATCCCGACACGAAGCCTTTCAGCAGCCGAGCCGGTCGAGCACCGCGGACGCCACCACGACGGGAGATGAGTTCGACCCATCGTCGCTGCCGATCGCGGTGCGCCATGCCTCCTCGATTCCGACGATGCGAGCGCGGAGCACCGCGACATCGGGTTCGGCTCCGTCCTCGGCGGCGTCGGTGGCCCCCGCATCGTCGGCGGCCTCGGCGGCCTCGGCGAGCCACTCGGCCCACGCCTCCCAGCGAGGCAGGTAGAGATCGCGGATCAACCCGGACCAGTGCCGGCCCGAGTAGTCGTGCAGGCCGCTCGACTGATGTCCCCAGACCGACACCAGGCTGCGCGCGTCCCGTTCCATCACCGCTGCCTCGCCTGGAGTGTCGGCCCACCCGCGGGCCGCGTCGATCCAGGTCGATGCCCGCGATTCGGGTCGGGTGGCCGCCAGTGCGTCGAGGTCACGCAGGTCTTCGGCGAGGTTCGCCGCGCAGACACGGATGCCGGCGGCGTCGCGGTGCTCGAAGGCGGCGAGGATGCCGCGGATGTGCTCGCGCGTGCGCTGGGCGAGCACGTGGCCGGTCAGTTCGACGAGATCGTGCTCGAGCGCATCGGGCGACGGCGAGACATCCGCCAGCTCGATGAGGAGCCGAGCCGCGCGAGCGATGCGCGGCAGGTCGCCGAGCACGGCCGGGTCGTTCTCGGCGTCGATGTTGGCCGACATGCGTGCGGCCCCCGTCGGCAGCGCCTCTCCCGCCAGCCGCTGCGTGGCGAACGGCGCGGTCGCACTCCAGGGACGCGCGAACACCGGCGACGGGATCGAACGTGTACGCCCCGGCGCGTACAGGGTCTCGGCCAGCAGGCGCCAAGCCTGCCGGGCGCGCTCGTCGTCGACGCCGTAGCGCTGCACCGCGAAGGCATCGAGCCAGTGCTCGACGACGACCGGGCCCCACACGAGGTCGCCGGCCAACTCGTAGAACACGGTGTTGTTCTCGATCGCCTCGGGCGCGAGCCCGATGCCCTCGAGTCGCTCCGGCCGCTCTCGTTCGAGCTCCGTGATGTCTCGAGCGAGTCCGGCGAGGTCGCCGAACAGGGCGAACCGCCCCCCGAAGTTGTGGATCGCGGACCAGATCCACCGCCGTCCGTGCATGCCGTCGCGCCACATCGGCGCGTGCTCGCCCCAGAGGTCGATGATCAGGAGCCGCTCGTGCGGCACCTCGGAGAGATACGCTGCAACGCGCTCGGGCGTCCAGAAATCTCGGTGGTAGTGGAACGGCCAGCCCTGCAGGAGCCAGGTCGCATCGGGGTAGAAACCAGCGACGGCCCAATGGATGCCTCGGCCCGCTGCCGCGAGCGCGGCCTCGTCGCCCGACGGCGGCAGGGACTCGATGTACGGGTCGACTGCGATGACGGGCCGCGGGCCGGGATCTCCGAGGAGTTCGCGTTGCACCTCGAGGAAGGTGCGCACGAGATCCGCGTACTCGGCTGACGACGGCTCGAGCATCGGCGTGCGCCAGCCCTGCCACTCGATCTCCGCCGCGCCGTCACCGGCGAGGCAACGTGGCACATGACCGCCCGTCACCGGCAGTACGGGCGTCATGCCGAGTTCGCGAGCGCGACCGAGGATCCGGCGCGCGAGCTCGACACGACGCTCCGACCAGCGTTCAGGCAGCGGCCCGCCGAAGTCGTGCATCCCGCCCACCGACATCCAGGGGGTGTGCGCGGCGCTGCCCACCCACGACCGCGCTTCTGTGCGCGGGACTCCGGATCTCGTCAGGGTCTCCTCGAGCACGACCTCGTACGCGGTGAGCACGAACGGATGCGTGACCCCGTGCAGCGCCATCCAGTCGAGTTCGCGCTCCCATCGGTCCCAGTCCCAGAAGGGCGTCGAGTAGGCGTGGGTGACCATGTTCAAGTGGGAGCGAATGGCGAACGGTGTGCGGATCGACGTCGGCGGGGAATCCGGCCAAGCCTCGAACGCCGGGTCGAGTCGCGGCGTCTCCCAGGTGATGCGGCGGCCGTTGCGCTGCAGGTACCGAGACAGCGCACTCAGCGCCGCCACCGGATCGGTCCCCCGCAGGGTGAGTACGCCGCCCTCCGCGGCATACTCGCCGACGGCGGCGTGCTCGCCGACCGCCGCGTCGTCCGATGTGTCGACGATCCGCTCGATCCTCACGCGATCCGCGTCACCCCCGATGCGGGCGACGATGCCGCGCACGGACTCGGAGAACCCGTCGGAACCGGTCATCGCACCCACCTCACGCTGCCTCGTCGGGCGCGATGCCGAGCTCGCTCACCCATTCCGCGAACTCGATGCGCGACCCGCTCAGCCGCGACTCCTCCGCCGCGAACGCCATCAGATGGCTGTCGAGCGCCGTGCTGAACGAGAGCTCACCGGAACCCACCGTCCCCCGCCCGAGAGCGGCGACGAACTCTGCCATCAGCCCGGCATCGCCGCCGGCGTGGCCGGCGTGGTCGCCGAGATCGGCGTTCGGCATCGTGACGGTCACCGTGTGTCGCGAGTGCCCCATCGGCTTCATCGGGGTCACCTCGTGCCGGGCGATCGGCAGCCCGTCGGGCAGCGCGGCGCCGGGTGAGAACAGGTCGACGACGAGTTCGCCGCGTTCCATGTGACCCGTCAACTGGCCGCCCGACCCGGTGATCGCGACGACTCGCGTGTTCTCGGCCGTGAATGCCGACGCCGTCAACGTCGCCGTCAATCCCTCGGGGAACTGCATGGTCGTCTGCTGATGATCGGCCACGTCGTTGTCGCTGTGGAACACGCATCGGCCGTAGTCACCGGAGCGCAACGCCTCGAGCCGCCCGGCGATCGACGTGTCGTCGCCGAGGAGATGGACCGGATGGCCGTCCACATCGGCGAGCGCCTCGACGTAGTACCTCGGCGCGAAGAACGGGCACGTCTCGGCGACCGGGCATCCGTCGACGCAGAACGCGGGCGCACCGGCCGGTGCGTTCTCCGGGCGGAACCACGAGAGCCCCCCGATGCTGTACAGCGTCTCTGGGGCATTGCCCGCGATCCATCGGATGAGGTCGAGATCGTGGGAAGTCTTGGCGAGCACCATCGCGCTCGACGTGGCGGTGTTGCGCCAGTTGCCGCGCACGTACGAATGCGCGAAGTGCCAGAACCCGATGTTCTCGCGGACCTCGATCGTCATGAGCCTGCCGATGGTGCCCGAGTCGACGATCTGCTTGATCGTGCGCCAGAACGGAGTGAACCGCAGCACGTGCCCGATCGCCAGTCGCGCCGAGACCCTGCCCGCGTGGATCGCGAGGCGTTCCAGCTCGGCGAGGGTGGGAGCCGCCGGCTTCTCGAGCAGGAACGGCACCCCGGCATCCGCCACTGCGATCGCGACGTCGACGTGCATCGCGTCGGGAACCGCGATGATGACGCCGTCGGCGGCGAGCGCGCCGAGATCGGCGACGACCTCCCGCCAGTCGCCGTACTCCGCCGCTCCGCCCGCGTCAGTCGCCAGTGTCGTGCGCCGAGCCTCGTCGATATCGGCGACCGCGACGATGCGCGCCAGTTCGGGGTGTTCGATCGCCCAGCGGCCGTACGCATCGCGACCACGACCGCCCGCACCGATGATGACGATCCGCTGAGGTGTCGAACTCATTTCTCCGCTCCAGAGGTCAAGCCGTCGACGAGGTAGCGCTGCGCGACGAAGAACAGGATCACGACGGGCACGGTGACGGCGATGGATCCCGCCAGCAGCACCGGAACGGGCACGTTGAAGTCGGCGAGCTGCGAGATGCCGAGCGGCGCCGTCCACAGCGATTGGTCCTGCACGAGGAACAGCAGCGCGTAGAAGTACTCGTTCCAGGCGATCATGAAGACGTAGACCGCCGTGGCCACGACGCCGGGGAGCGCGATCGGCAGCACGACGCTCCGCAGCATCTGGGGCAGTGAAGCTCCGTCGATGGTCGCGGCTTCCTCGATGCTCTCGGGCAGGGCGAGGAAGTAGTTGCGCATCATGTAGATCGAGACGGGAACCGTCGTGGCGACGTAGACGAAGAACAGGCCGACGAGTGATCCCGTCAGCCCTGCCTTGGCCAGCAGCACGAACAGCGGCACGGACAGGACGATGCCCGGGAACAGGTAGATGCCGAGGATGATCGCGTTGACCGTCTTGCGTCCGCGGTAGCGCAGGCGGGCGGCAGCGTACGCCCCGAGGATCGACACGATGATCGAGAGCACGACGGTCAAGCACGCGACGATGAGCGAGTTCAGCACGAACCGGCCGAGTCCGAATCCGCCCTGCGACTGATCGAGCATCGCCGTCGAGTAGGCGGAGAAGTCGAGTTCGCTGAACGCGGGGATAAGGTCGAGCGGCGCCTGGACGATCGCCGAGTACGGCCGGAGCGAGAGCAGGAACCCGTAGACGACGGGCCCGATCGAGATCACGAGCGCGATGACGATGAGGATGACCCGGCCCGCGTTGGCCGCGGGACTCGGCGCCAGCGGGGAGCGTTTGCGGCTCATTCGAGGTCCACCTTCCGGCGTGAGAACACGACGTATACCGCCAGCAGCGCGATCAGCACCACAGACATGAGCAGGCCGTACGCCGCGGCGCTTCCGATGTCGGCACGCGTGACGAGTTCGGTGTAGACCTTGAGTGCCATCACCTGGGTGCCGCCGGCCCCCTCGGTGAGCAGGTAGATCTCGCTGAAGCTCTGGAACGTCCAGATGAAGCGCAGCAGGCACAGCAGCAGGATCACGCCCTTCAGTTGCGGCATGACGATGCGGGTGATGATCTGGAAGCCGTTCGCACCGTCGAGCGCTGCGGCCTCCTCGATGCCGGGGGTGACGCCCTGCAGGCGGGCGGTGACGAAGAGGAACGAGAGCGGCGCCGACGTCCAGATCTCGAAGAGGACGACCACGAGCAGCGCCAGCGGGACCTCGACGCCGAGGACCTCGTACCGAGAGGTGTTGAGGAACCCGATCGCGGTCTCCCACCCGAGGAACTCGCGGCCGAAGGAGTTGACGAGCCCGTACTGCGGGTTGAGCATGGTCTGCCAGATCGTCGCGGCCGCGATGAGCGGCAGCACGTAGGGCACGAGCATCAGTGCCCGGACGATGCCGCGTCCGCGGAACGGCCGGCGCAGCGCGAGGGCGAGCGCGAGTCCGACGCCGACCGATCCGATCATGGTGAGCGTCGAGTAGAGCAGTGTCGTGCCGAGCGCGTTCCAGAACGACGGGTTGCGCAGGGCGCGGGTGAAGTTGTCGAGCGTCCAGTCGATCGGCTGGGTGCCGAGGAAGGGGATGTCGACGAGGCGGATCTCGCTGAAGGCGAAGACCACGACGAGGATCATGGGAAGGATCGACGCCAACAGTACGACGACGAGCGTCGGTGCCGTGAGGATCAGGCCGTTGCGGTTCTCCCGCCGGGGGCGGCTGAGCTGCCGCCCCCGGTCGGTCCGAGCTGGTGCAGTGCGGGTCACAGGCCTGCCTGGACCTCCTCGACGGCCGTCCGCATCGCGGCCGTCACGTCGGCCGCGGAGGTGCCGGTGTAGAGCTGGTCGATCTGCCCGGCGAGCACGCCTTGGCTCGCGACGAGGCCGGCCAGGGTCGCGTCGTCCGTGCCCATCCCCCACTGGTAGACGGCATTGATGCCGCTCTGGATGCCGGCGACGAACTCCTCGCCGTAGAGGTCGACGGAGGTCTTCTCCTGTCCGGGGCCGATGCCGAGTTCACCCCACGCCGAGATGAACTCGGTCGGGTCCTCGGCGGTGCCGTTCCGCAGCGGGATGCGGCCCTCGGTCGCGACTGCGAGCGTGTCGACGTATCCGGTGCTCATCACGTACTCGATGTACTGCTGCGCAGCCTCGACGTTCGCGCCGGTCGGAATGCCGTAGCTGAGGATCGCGCCGTACTGTGCAGGGTGCTCCTCGTCGACCACCGTGATGAACTGCGTGTTGTCCGCGAGGAACGTCGGGGTCTCGGCGCACTCCGCGCACGTGGCCGGGGTGGCCTCGTCGAGTCCCGCGAGCTCATCGAGGATGTGCGTCGAGAAGAGCAGCATCGCGGCGTCGCCGTTCATGTACGCAGCGCGTGCGCTCGTCACGTCGAAGTCGCCCGCAACTGAGGAGTTGCGGAGCGTGAGGAACTGTTCGGCGGCCTCTGTGCACTCCTTCGAGTCGATCGCGACCTCACCGTCGACGACGAGGTCGCAGCCTGCGCTCTGGAAGATCGACTGGATTCCCTCGGTCGCCGACGCCGTGCCGGCCTGGGTGCCGAAGGCGAGGCCCGTGATGCCGAGCTCGTCCTTGACCGTCGTCGCTGCGTCCGCGAGCTCCTCGACACTCGTGGGCACGTCGACCCCTGCCTGCTCGAGCAGGTCGGTGCGGTAGGCGATCACATGCGTCCAGCCGTCGCTCGGCACGGCCGAGATCTGGTCGTCGAGAGTGATCGCCTCGATGGCGTGCTCGTTGAACGTCTCCTGCCCGAGCGTGTCGACGACCTCTGTTGCGGCGTCCGTGTCGAGGAGGCCCTGCGACGTCCACGCCCCCGTCTGCGTCGAAGCGTGGAGGATCACGTCCGGCACGTCTCCCGAGGCAGCGCCGGTGACGAGCGCTTGATCCTGATCGGCACCGGCCATGGGCACGACTTCGACCTCGATGCCGGTCTCCTCGGTGAACGCGGCGGCGATCGCCTCCTGAGCGGCGAGACGCTCGGGTGTGGTCTGCGGCGTCCAGAACGTCACGGACTGGTCGGCGGGCGGTTCGCTCTCGCCGGAACAGCCCGCGAGCAGGGCGAGTGCGGCCACGGCCGCGATGGATGCCGCGATGCGCGGCTTGAACTTGGGGGTCATGTGCGTCACTCCTCGTGTCGTGGCGCGAAGCGCCGTTGCTGTCGTGCGGGGCGGGCCTGCCGCCACCGCGCGGGTACGCCGATCCTCTCTGCGATTGAGGGTCATCGACGACATGTGCGAGTAGGTTGCAAGAAAGCAACCTCATCGACCCTACTCATGAATCGAAGGTGCATCTGTTGGATGATCTCGACCGTCGCATCGTCGGCGCCTTGATGGCCAATCCGCGCGCGAGCAATGCGCAGATCAGCGAAGTGGTGTTCACCTCCGAGGCGACCGTCTCCCGTCGCGCATCGCGTCTGCTCCACGACGGCACGGTGCGGGTCGTCGGAGTGCTCGACGGCGAGGCGACGAGGCGCACGCGCTCGTTGTTCGTCCGGCTGCGGTGCCGTCCGGGCGAGGCCCTTCGTTCGGCCGAACGACTGGCCGCCTGGCCGGAGTCCGGGTCGGTCAAGCTGCTGACCGGCAGCGTCGACTGCATCGCCGAGATCAGCTACACGACGAACGAGCACCTCCTGGCGATCACGCTCGAGCAGCTTCCCGCCCTCGATGGGGTACTCGCCGTGTGGAGCAATCAGGTGATCCGCCGCTTCGCGACGCCGCACAGCTGGCTTCCCGACCTGCTCGCGGGCGATTTGGTCGAGCAGCTGCGCAGCCAGCGACTGGATCCGTGGCACGAGCCACTGCCGGGTCAGCCTGCGGCGACCGACGCGCTCGATGAGCGGATCGCAGCATCGCTCGCACTCGACGGCCGGCTCGGCTGGCAGCGGCTCGCCGAGCTGTGCGGCGCCAACCCCGTCACGGTTCGTCGCCGCACCGAGGCGATGATGGCGTCGGGCGCACTGCGCATGCGCACGGTCGTCGAGCCCGAGCGCATCGGACTGCCGGTGAACGCCTTCGTGTCGCTCAACGTGAATCCGACCCAGCTCGGGCGCGCCGGGGAGTTGCTCGCCGAACACCCGTCGGTACTGATGATCGCGGCGACGACGGGCGACCGGAACCTGTGCGGTGAGATCGCACTCGCCTCCGACGCTGCGCTCTACGGCTTCATCTCCGACACGATCGGCGGCCTTCCCGGATTGCAGCACGCCGACGTCGCGGTCGCGCTGCAGTCGCTCAAGCGCGCCGGCCTCACCGGTCCACCCGTTCCGGCCGAGCTCGCGATCAGACCGTGAGGCCTCTGAGCACGCCGTCCTGCGCGCCGACGATCAGCTGCCGTCCGACGACGACCGGGGTGGAGAAGGTGTTGGCCGTGAAGAGCTGACGATCCACCGTCACCGCACCGCTCGCCGGGTCGATCGCGACCAGTAGTCCGCCCGTGCCGACGAGCCAGACCGTGCCGCTCCGCTCGTCGCCCACCGGGCCGGCGTTGACAACGCGCGGCACGGCCTGCATGCTCCACCGTCTCGCCCCCGTGGCAGGGTCGATCGCGTCGACGATGCCCCACTCCGTCGTCAGCAGCAGGCTCCCGTCGTCGAGCATCACGCCGGGCGCGAAGATGTAGCTTCCTTCGATCCGCCACAGCTCCGCGCCCGTGCGCGGGTCCACAGCGATGGCGTTGGCGACGGTGCTGAAGAGCACGGCGCCCGTCGGGAGGATCTCGACCCAGTCGTCCCATGGCCCGTAGATCAATTGCCGGTACGTGTCGGGTCTGGTGTTCGTTAGCACCGACCACAGGCGCGCGCCGGTCGCCACGTCGTACGCGTATCCGCGCCCATCGCCCGCGCCGACGTAGACGCGCTCACCGTCGAAGCCCGCTCGCCCAGCCGAGAGCCGCGGCACTTCCGATTCCCACACGATCGCTCCCGAGCTGTCGAGGCAGAAGAGCCGGTCGCCCGCTGCAACGATGACCCGGTCGACTCCTCCGACGTCGAAGACCGCCGGCGTCGACATCACGGGGCGCCCGAGATCCGCGGCCCAACGGGTTCGACCGCTCGCAGCGTCGAGCGCCGTGAGTGTGTGATCGGCTCCGGGCACCATGACGATCGAGCCGTCGCTCGAGAAGGCCGCGCCGCGGTGCACGGCGCTGAGTTCGCGCTCCCAGAGACGGTGGCGCGCGGCGCCCGTGATGCGCAGTGCCGTCACCCGGCCCGAGGTCGAGGCCGCCACGACGGTCGAGCCGAATGCCGCGAGCGCACCCTGGATCTGTCCGCCGAGCTGCTGCTCCCACTTCGGCTTCGACAGCGATCTGCCGCGACGCTCGACCGTGACCGTCTCGTGCCAGAGTGCACCGGCCGAGTCGACCGCTTGGAGCCGGACCCGGTGCACGCCGGGCGGGAGCGCCGCCGCGTCGAGAGATCCGCTCCACGTGCCACCGGTACGGTCGAGCGGAACCCAGACGCCGTCGGCCGCAGTGCCGAACAGCTCTTGCGGGTACAGCTGGGCCGACACACCCGCGGCGGCCGATCCGGCGGTGGCGCTGACTTCGATGCGTTCATCGTCGATGCGTGCGCCGCCCCGAACCGGACCGGCCGCTTGACCCGGCCCCGCATCGAGTGGCATCTCCGTGAGGAGGTCGATCGTCGGCGGGTCGGTGTCGGCCGCGCCGAGGGTGACCTGTTCGACCACGAGCACCCGCCCTGCCTCGTCATCGCGTTCGGTGACACGGAGGTAGAAGGGCCCGCTGCGCGTGGCGACGGCCGCGACCTGCGTGAGTCCGTTGAACCGATCGACCTCGTTGCGGTGGATGTGCCCTGCGAAGATCCCCCGCACGGGGAACGGCTCGATGGTGCGCAGCAGCGCATCGGCGTCGTTGACGTAGTGATTGCGTCCCGCGAGGGGGAAGTGCAGGAACATCACGCTCGGCGTCGTGCCCGCGGCATCCAGATCGCGGCGGATCGTGTCGAGGTCGTCGCCGAACAGTCCGGGTTCCTGCAGCGCCTGGGTCGGATCGAGCGCGATGAAGTGCACGCCGCCGGCGTCGAAGCTGTAGCTCGTGGGCCCGAACCAGTGCTGGAACCGCTCTCGCGCCGTGACATCCCACCTGATCTCATGATTGCCGGGCACGTGGCGGATCCGCTCCCACAGCGCCGCGGGAATGGTCGAGCGGTAGGCCTCGAATCCCGAGTCGTCGCCGTAGTCGCTGATGTCACCGCAGTGCAGCACGAACTCCGGGTTCTCGGCTTCGACGGCGGCGAACACCCTCGACAGGTTCTCGAGACGAGCGGTCTCCTCGTCGTTGCCGTGGGTATCGGTGAGCACGACGAAGCGCAGCGGGGCCTCGGATCCGGCGGCGCGCGCCGCGCCCACCGCGGCTCCCGGCCACGGCCCCCAGTCGCTCGCGACCATGCCCAACCCGGCTCCGACCGCCGACAGGCCGAGGAATCCCCGTCGGCTCACCCTCGGTCGCTTGCCTGCCTCGATCGCCCGGTCCACCATCATCGCGCTCCACTTCGTCGTCGGTCTGCTCCTCCCTGCACCCAACCGACCGCCGCATGCCGACGGCCAGCGCGCCGCGATGGTTTGCGAGGGATCGACATGCGTCCGAGCATCGGCGCAAGAAACCGGCATCCGAGCGGGCGGATGTCGCTGAGGTGACGGATTCCCGTCAACCTCCCCCGCGCGGTTCCCGGTTCCTTGCACGCACCGTGTCCGTGGTTGACCGATCCTCGACGTGCGCGCCAGCGTCGAAGCATCCGGGACCCCGGTTCCATTCGCCAGAACACTCAGGAGTCAGATCGATGCGTACCCGATCCCGTTCCCTCGTCGCGTTCGCCGTGACGGCCCTCACCGCCGCCGGCATCGCGGGCGCCTCCGCGACGGCTGCGAGCGCAGTACCGCCGCCCCCGGCCGAGCATGTCGTACTCATCGCCCTCGACGGGTTCGACGCCCGGTACCTCGGCGACGCCCCGATGCCGAACCTCCGCCATCTCGCCAAGCGGGGCAGTCTCACGACCTCGACCGGGGTGATGACCTCGATCACGAACCCGTCGTGGTCGTCGATCGCGACCGGCGCCTGGCCCGAGACGCATCTGAACACGGCGTACTGGTTCGACGCCGAGACCGGCACCGCCCGCAGCCAGCAGCGCGACCTCGCAGTGCCGACCATCGCAGAGGCGATCCGCGATCAGGGCGGCACGGTGATGTCATCGCAGTGGTTCATCCTGCAGAACCACGGCGTCGCCTACGGCGATCCCGACGGGCTCTACACACAACCCGGCGGCACCTGCGACCGCCGGGCCGATGACGCCATCGCCGTACTGAACGGCGAACCCGTCGACAGCGGCGGGCAGCTGACCACCGCGAACGGCATCCCCGACCTGATCGCGGTGTACTGCGACACGCTCGACGTGCTCGGTCATGCCGACGGCTCCGCCGCGGCTGGCATGCCTGCAGCGCTCGCCGAGGTCGACGAGCAGATCGGGCGTCTCGTCCAGGCGACGAAGGACGCCGGCATCTATGGACGCACGGCCTTCGTCGTGACCGGCGACCACGGCATGAGCACCTTCACCCAGGGCATGCAGTCGCCGTTGCTCGCAGCGATCGACGCCCTCGGCTACGACGCCGAGATTCTCGCCGCGGGGCGCGCCCCGCAGCCCGCGACCGAGGTCGTGATCGTCGTCGGCGGGGTCGGGTCGCTGCACCTGATCGGCGATGCCGCCGGTGACGCCACGGCCGCTGCCCGTATCGAGCAGGCGGTCGCGGCGCTTCCGCACGTCTCCGCGGTGTACGACAAGACCGATCAGCAGGCCATGCACATGTCGCCGAAGTACGGCGAGCTCGTCATCGAGCCCGCAGAGGGCTGGTCGCTCGGCGCGACCCCGGCCGATGCCGCCGGGGTGCACGGCACGAGCCGGAACCTCGAGGTGCCGCTCGTGCTCTCGGGCGCCGGCGTACGCCCGAACGGTGCGCCGGCCGACCCGCGGCACATCGACGTGGCGCCGACGATCGCCGCGCTCCTCGGGTACGACGCACCTGCCGGCGCCGATGGCCGCGTGCTCACCGAGGCCATCCGCACTCGATGACAGCGACGAGGCACGAGCCTGACCGCCAGACCGGGCTCGCCTCAGCCAGCCAGCGGCTCGTCGTCGACGAATCGGATGTCGTGGACGGCGACCCGCTGCGGCACCCCGTCGAACACGGCTGCGCGCTCGGGCGAGGCCAGGTACGTCTCCTCGAGCCGCGCGAAGTCGTCGCGGTCGCCGACCGCGCTCACGGCCCACACGAACTCGTTCGACTCGCGGAGACCATAGGCGAACTCGATGGCGAACCCAGCGCCCGGCCGCACGATCGGCATGGACCCCCGCCACCACTCGACGAAGGCGTCGTATTCTCCGTCGACGAGTGTGTACCGGCGCAACTGAATCGTCTTCACCCCACCATTCTGTCGGGTGGTGGCCCGGTTCAGCGAGGCCTCGATCGGATGGGGCGTGCTCGCGGGGCCGACCGGCGGGTACGTCGGGTTCGTCCTCGCGGCAAGCCTCGTCGGCTGGTTCGCCGAGCGCACCTGGAACCGCACCATCTGGAAGGCGCTCGCAGCCTGCGCGGCCGGCACGCTCTCGACGTTCGCGATCGGCTTGCCCTGGCTCGCAGCGTTCCTGGGTTCGGTCGGAGCACCGAACGACCTCGCGTCGGTGCTGACGGCCGGGTTCACCCCGTTCCTCATCGGCGGCGTGATCAAGTCGGTGCTCGCCGCGGTACTCCTCCCCCTCTCGTGGAAGGCCGCCGACCGACTGCCGCCCCGGTAGACTCGCAGTCGTCCGGCGACGATCGCCGGTGCTCGAAAAAGGGGCACGCAGCCATCCGCCAGCGGGTTCGCGAGACACATACGGAATCGTTCGTCCGTCTGTCTCGTCAGGAGCCTCCATGCCGTCGGTCTCAGCCATCGTCGCCCGCACCCTCGCCACCCACATCGATCACGTCTTCGGGGTCATGGGCAACGGCAACGCGCTCTTCCTCGACGCACTCGATCGCACGAGCGCGAACTACACCGCGCTGCGCCACGAGGCAGGTGCCGTGGTCGCCGCCGACGCCCACTTCCGGGCATCCGGGCGCCTCGCTGCCGCGACCGCGACATACGGGGCCGGGTTCACGAACACCCTCACCCCGCTCGCCGAGGCGGTTCAGGCGCGCATCCCGCTGGTGCTCGTCGTCGGCGATGAGCCCACGACCGGGCCGCGGCCGTGGGACGTCGACCAGATCGCGCTTGCGGCCGGCGTGGGCGCCCGCACCTTCACGGTCGGTCGAACGGATGTCGCGGCCACCGCCGTGCTCGCGATCGAGCATGCCCTGGCCAACCGCACTGCTGCCGTGCTCGCGATCCCCTACGACGTCGGCGGCCTCGAGGTCGACGTCGACGAACACGCGTCGGCCCCTGCACTGCGCCTGCCGGCTCCGCTCGCTCCGAAGGGCGAGTTCGCGACGCGCGCGATCGCCGAACTCGCCGGGATGCTCGCCGCCGCACGTCGGCCGTTCCTGCTCGCCGGCCGCGGCGCCTGGCTCGCGAATGCAGGCGAGGCCCTCGGCGCGATCGCCGAGGCGACCGGCGCGCTCACCGCGTCGAGCGCACTCGGTCGCGGTGTCTTCCCCGACGCCCGCTTCGATCTCGGCGTCACGGGCGGATTCGGCGCGGCCGGTGCGATGGAACTCGTGCGCGAGGCCGACGTCGCGGTCGTCTTCGGCGCTTCGCTGGGCCAGTTCACGATGCGGTTCGGCGAGCTCTTCGCACCCGGCACCCGCGTGGTGCAGGTCGACGTCGCCGCCACGGCCACCCACCCGAACGTCTCGGGGTTCGTTCGCGGCGACGCCGCCGTCGTGGCGCGCGCCCTCGTGCACGAGCTCGAGGCCATCGGCGCCGAGTCGTCGGGATGGCGCGAGAGTGTCGACGTCGCCGCTGCG
The DNA here is from genome assembly GCF_059445405.1 of Agromyces sp. Y782. Lineage (NCBI taxonomy): Bacteria > Bacillati > Actinomycetota > Actinomycetes > Micrococcales > Microbacteriaceae > Agromyces > Agromyces sp. Y782. The sequence continues at coordinate 483,303 of NZ_JCAIUG010000001.1, forward strand.
CGAACCTACGAGGCCGGCGATCCCGTGGCATCCGATGGCCGACTCGACCCTCGCAGGGTCGCAGCTCGCATCGGCGAACTGCTGCCCGAGAACCGTGTGGTCGTCTCCGACGGCGGGCACTTCATCGGCTGGGCGAACATGTACTGGCCGGTCGCGTCGCCCGACCGCATGGTGATGGTCGGCACGGCGTTCCAGTCGATCGGGTTCGGGCTGGCGAGCGTGCCCGGCGCGGCGGTCGCACGCCCCGATGCGACGATCGTGCTGACGACCGGCGACGGCGGTGGCCTGATGGCGATGGCCGACCTCGAGAGCGCGGTGCGCACCACTGGCGGGCGCGGCATCGCAGTCGTCTGGAACGACGCCGCGTACGGCGCCGAGGTGCACCTCTACGGTCCGAAGGGCCTCGCCGAGGCGCCCATGCTCATCCCCGAGACCGATTTCGCGGGCCTCGCCTCCGCCGTCGGTGCGGAGGGCATCATCGTTCGTGAACTCGCCGACCTCGATCGGCTCGCCGCCTGGACGGCCGAGCCCGTCGACTCCCGTCGCTTCCTGCTGCTCGACTGCCGCGTCTCGAGCACCGTGGTCGCGCCGTATCAGGAGGAGATCATCCGCGTGAACTCCTGACCGCGGATGCGGGACCGCGGCATCGTATACGATTCGTGCAAGAGTCCTCGACAACGAAGTGGAGCTTCCGTGATCGACCCCTCGCAGATCGCAGCGATCGCCGACGAGCTCATCGCCGCCGACCGCGACCGCTCGATCGTGCCACTGCTCACCACGCGGCATCCTGAAATGACCGTCGACGACGCCTATGCGGTGCAGGCGCTCTGGGCGAAGCGGCGCGTGGCCGATGGCCACCGCATCGTGGGTCGCAAGATCGGCCTCACCTCGAAGGTCATGCAGGTCGCCACCGGCATCACGGAACCCGACTACGGGGTCATCTTCGACGACATGGTCATCGAGTCTGGAGCATCCGTCGAATTCGACCGCTTCTCGAACGTGCGCATCGAGGTCGAGCTCGCCTTCGTGCTCGCGAAGCCTCTGCGGGGCCCGGATGCCACGATCTTCGACGTGCTCGACGCCACCGCCTACGTCGTGCCCGCGCTCGAGATCCTGAACTCGCACATCGAGATGGCGGGCCGCACGATCGTGGACACGATCAGCGACAACGCCGCGATGGGCGCGATGGTCATCGGCGGCCGACCGGTGAAGGTCGACGAGGTCGACCTCCGCTGGGTCTCGGCGCTGCTCTACCGCAACCAGACCATCGAGGAGTCGGGGGTCGCCGCCGCGGTGCTCGGTCACCCCGCGATGGGCGTGGCCTGGCTCGCGAACAAGCTCGCCCAGCACGGTCAGTCTCTCGAGACGGGCGAGATCATCCTGGCGGGGTCGTTCACCCGGCCCATGTGGGTCGAACGCGGCGACACCGTGCACGCCGACTACGGACAGCTTGGAGCCATCACGTGCCGATTCGAGTGACCCTACCCGACACCCTCACGACCCGCATCGAGGCATCCGATCGCCCGCTCGTGGGCATGTGGGTATGCTCCGGCAGCCCGATCATGGCCGAGCTCGCAGCCGGCAGCGGCCTTGATTGGGTGCTCATCGATGCCGAGCACTCCCCCAACGGTCTCGAGTCGATCCTCGCGCAGCTCTACGCGGTCTCGGCCTACCCCGTCGCTCCCGTCGTGCGTCCGCCGATCGGCGACGCCGTCGTGATCAAGCAGTACCTCGACCTCGGGGTGCAGAACCTGCTCGTGCCCATGGTCGACTCCGCCGCGCAGGCCGCCGAGCTCGCTCGGGCGGTTCGCTACCCGACCGACGGGGTGCGCGGTGTCGGCGCCTCGCTTGCACGTTCGTCGCGCTGGAACCGCGTCGAGCGGTACCTTCCGGATGCTTCGTCGACGATCAGCCTCACGGTGCAGATCGAATCCGGGGCCGCCGTGGCCGTGGTCGAGGAGATCGCGGCGGTCGACGGAGTCGACGCGCTCTTCGTCGGACCGGCCGATCTCGCCGCCTCGATGGGGCTGCTCGGCCAGCAGTCGCACCCCGACGTCGTCGAAGGCGTACTGCGATCGATCCGGGCAGGAGCGGCGGCGGGCAAGCCCGTCGGCGTGAATGCCTTCGTGGCCGATGACGCCGAGCGGTACCTCGACGCCGGCGCCGCCTTCGTGGCCGTCGGCGCCGACGTCGCGATCGTCGCGCGCGCATCGGAGGCGCTCGCCGATCGGTTCATCCAGTCGGATGCCGCGGCGTCGGCGCCGCCCGCAGCAGCCGAGCCGCCCCGCGCGGGCTACTGATCCACGCGACGAGGGCGTTCATGCCCGCTCGACACCGCTCGACACCGCTCGACACCGCTCGACACCGCTCGACCCCGCTCGACCCCGCTCGACGGATCGTATATGATTTCAGATATTGAGAGACGAGGGCGTCAATGACCGACGAATCCACCACCCCGGGCAAGATCATCGCCGTGCATCTCAACTACCGCTCGAGAGCCGAGCAGCGCGGTCGTACTCCGGCGCAACCGAGCTACTTCCTGAAGCCGGCATCCTCGATCGCGGCGACCGGAGGCACGATCGAACGCCCGGCGGGCACCGAGCTGCTCGCCTTCGAGGGCGAGATCGCACTCGTCATCGGCGAGCCCGCACGGCGCGTCTCCCCCGACGACGGCTGGCGCCACGTCGCATCCGTCACCGCTGCCAACGACTTCGGCCTCTACGACCTGCGCGCCGCCGACAAGGGTTCGAATGTGCGCTCGAAGGGCGGCGACGGCTTCACGCCGCTCGGCCCGGGGATGATCCCCGCGGCGTCCGTGTCACCCAACGGGCTGCGCGTTCGCACCTGGGTCAACGGCGAACTCGTGCAAGACGACACGAGCGCTGCACTGCTCTTCCCGTTCGGCCGGCTCGTCGCCGACCTCTCGCAGCACATGACCCTCGAGACCGGCGACGTGATCCTCACCGGAACGCCCGCAGGCTCTTCCGTCGTCGTGCCGGGCGATGTGGTCGAGGTCGAGGTCGATGCGCCGGATGCCGCGGGCGCTCCCAGCACCGGCCGACTCGTGACCACCGTGACTGCGGGCGACGCACCGTTCGGCGACTTCGGCGCGCAGCCCGCCGTCGACGATCTTCAGCGGGTCGAGGCTTGGGGCTCCGAGGCGGAGCTCGCCGCGGCCGTCGCCGCCGGGCGAGCGAGTTCTCCGCTCGCAGAGCCGGCGGAAGCGGACGTCGCCGAACGGCTCCCTTCGACCGGCTCAGGGAGCACGACAGGCTCGGGGCACGATCGGTTCGAGCTGACTGGCGAGCTGAAGGCCGCGATCGCCGGCGTCGCCGTCGCCACCCTCTCGGTCGCCCTGCGCAAGCGCGGTTACCACGACATCTTCATCGAGGGCGTCACGGCGAACCATCCCGGCGACCGCATCGTCGGCCGCGCGAAGACGCTGCGATTCATCCCGTTCCGCCCCGACCTCTTCGCGAGCCACGGCGGAGGGTTCAACGCGCAGAAGCTCGCCTTCGACACCGTCGCCCCGGGCGAAGTGCTCGTCGTCGAGGCCCGCGGCGAGCGCGGCACCGGCACGGTCGGCGACGTGCTCGCACTCCGTGCGCAGGTGCGTGGTGCTGCGGGCATCGTCACCGACGGCGGCGTGCGCGACTTCGACGCCGTCGCGGGGTTCGAGATCCCGGTGTTCTCGCAGGGCCCGCACCCGAGCGTGCTCGGCCGCAAGCACGTGCCCTGGGAGGTCGACGTCACGATCGCGTGCGGCGGCGCCGCCGTGCAGCCGGGCGACATCATCGTCGGCGACGGCGACGGCGTCATCGTGATCCCGCCGCAACTCGTCGAGGAGGTCGTCGCCGAGGCCGTCGAGCAGGAGCGGCAGGAGACGTGGGTCGCCGAGCAGGTCGCCGGCGGGGCATCCGTCGACGGACTCTTCCCCATGAACGCCGACTGGCGCGCCAGGTACGACGCCGCTGCTCAGCCATCTCGGGCACCGGCCCAGTGACCGGCGAAGACCGATGAACGCCGAGAGCAAATCGCAACTCGCCTACCGGTTCCTGCTCGAGCGCATCGATGACGGCCGCTATGTGCCCGGCTTCCGGCTCGTGCTCGGCCAGATTGCCTCCGAACTCGAGGTGAGCGTCGTTCCGGTGCGCGAAGCGATCCGGCGCCTCGAGGCGGAAGGGCTCGTCACCTTCGAACGCAACGTCGGCGCGCAGGTCGCGCTCATCGAGGAGACCGAGTACCTGCACACCATGCAGACGCTCGCCCTCGTCGAGGGGGCAGCCACCTCACTGTCGGCGCCGCATCTCACGGCCGAGCACCTTCGGCGAGCGCGAGCGATCAACGAACGGATGCGGCGCACGCTCGACGACTTCGACCCGCACCGCTTCACCGAGCTCAATCTCGAGTTCCACGCGGTGCTCTTCGAGGAGTGCACGAACCCGCACATCCTCGACCTCGTGTACCGCGGGTGGAACCGCATGAAGGTGCTCCGCGACTCCTCGTTCAGCTTCGTGCCGGGCCGAGCCCACGAGTCGGTCGACGAGCACGAACGCATTGTCGCGCTCATCGAGTCGGGAGCCGACCCGCTCGAGATCGAACTCGCGGCTCGCAGCCATCGCACCGCGACGCTCGACGCAGTGCTCGCCCACCAGTCGAAGCACAAAGCCGCGGGCTCGACGGATGCCGCGGCATCCGCTGCCCCAACCGACTCCACCGCCTCCGAAGCCCGCGCGGTCGACGCGACCGCCTGAGGCTCGAACACGAAGGAATCACCATGACCCACCACATCCCCGAGGGCCTGCCCGACCGCATCCGCCACTTCATCGACGGCGAGTTCGTCGACTCCGACGGCGGCGAGACGTTCGACGTGCTCGACCCGGTCTCGAACGAGACCTACGTGCAGGCCGCAGCCGGCCAGCAGGCCGACATCGACCTCGCCGTCGCCGCCGCGAGACGCGCCTTCACCGAGGGGCTCTGGCCGCGGATGCTGCCTCGCCAACGCTCGCGCGTGCTGCACAAGGTCGCCGACCTCGTCGAGGCGAGCGACGCGCGTCTCGCCGAACTCGAGACCTTCGACACGGGCCTGCCGATCACGCAGGCGCTCGGCCAGGCGCAGCGCGCCGCCGAGAACTTCCGCTTCTTCGCCGACCTGATCGTCGCCCAGCGCGACGACACGTACAAGGTGCCCGGCCGCCAGGTGAACTACGTGAACCGCAAGCCGATCGGCGTCGCAGGCCTCATCACCCCGTGGAACACGCCGTTCATGCTCGAGTCGTGGAAGCTCGCCCCGGCGCTCGCGACCGGCAACACGGTCGTGCTGAAGCCGGCCGAGTTCACGCCGTTGTCGGCATCGCTCTGGGCCGAGATCTTCCGCGAGGCCGGCGTGCCCGACGGCGTCTTCAACCTCGTCAACGGGCTCGGCGAGGAGGCGGGCGACGCGCTCGTGAAGCATCCGGATGTGCCGCTCATCTCCTTCACCGGTGAGAGCCGCACCGGCCAGATCATCTTCGGCAACGCCGCGCCGTTCCTGAAGGGGCTCTCGATGGAGCTCGGCGGCAAGTCGCCCGCCGTCGTGTTCGCCGACGCCGATCTCGACGACGCGCTCGATGCCACCGTGTTCGGGGTGTTCTCCCTCAACGGCGAGCGCTGCACAGCGGGCTCGCGCGTGCTCGTCGAGCGGCCGATCTACGACGACTTCGTCGCTCGGTACGCCGAACGCGCGAAGAACATCGTGGTCGGCGACCCGCACGACCCGAAGACCGAGGTGGGCGCGCTCGTGCACCCCGAGCACTACGACAAGGTCATGAGTTACGTCGAGCTCGGCAAGGGCGAGGGGCGGCTCGTCGCGGGCGGCGGCCGGCCGGCCGGCCTGCCGACCGGCAACTATGTCGCACCGACGGTGTTCGCGGATGTCCCGCCTGACGCCCGCATCTTCCAGGAGGAGATCTTCGGGCCCGTCGTCGCGATCACCCCGTTCGACACCGATGAAGAGGCGCTCGCGCTCGCGAACGACACCCGCTACGGCCTCGCCGCCTATATCTGGACGAACAACCTGAAGCGCGCCCACAACTTCGCCCAGTCGGTCGAGGCGGGCATGGTGTGGCTGAATTCGAACAACGTGCGAGACCTGCGCACCCCGTTCGGCGGCGTCAAGGCGTCGGGTCTCGGGCACGAGGGCGGCTACCGCTCGATCGACTTCTACACCGACCAGCAGGCCGTGCACATCACACTGAACCAGGCGCACTCGCCGCGCTTCGGCCGCGGCTGAGGCCGCCCCGCCCCTCACACATCTCGAGCAAGGACGCTGACATGCAACTCCCCGAACCCATCGTGACGGCCACCGACCCGATCCCCGCCCCGGTGAACCGCATCCCGACCCCAGAGGCGACCCCGCCCGACATCGTGCGCTGCGCGTACATGGAACTCGTCGTCACCGACCTCGATGCCTCGCGCCGCTTCTACGTCGACGTGCTCGACCTCATCGTCACCGAAGAGGACGAGAACACCGTCTACCTGCGTTCCTTCGAGGAGTTCATCCACCACAACCTCGTGCTGCGCAAGGGCCCGGTCGCCGCGGTCGCCGCATTCAGCTACCGGGTGCGCACGCCTGAAGACCTCGACCACGCGGTCGCCTTCTACGAAGAGCTCGGCTGCCGCGTCGAGCGCCGCCCCGAGGGCTACACCAAGGGCATCGGCGACTCGGTGCGCGTCGAAGACCCGCTCGGCTTCCCGTACGAGTTCTTCTACGACGTCGAGCACGTCGAGCGGCTCTCGTGGCGCTACGACCTCTACACGCCGGGCGCCCTCGTGCGCCTCGACCACTTCAACCAGGTCACTCCCGACGTGCCCAGGGCGGTGAAGTACATGGAAGACCTTGGCTTCCGCGTCACCGAAGACATTCAAGACGAACACGGCACGACGTATGCGGCCTGGATGCGCCGGAAGCCCACGGTGCACGACACCGCCATGACCGGTGGCGACGGCCCCCGAATGCACCACGTCGCGTTCGCCACCCACGAGAAGCACAACATCATCGCGATCTGCGACAAGCTCGGCGCACTGCGCATGAGCGACGTCATCGAGCGCGGCCCCGGCCGCCACGGCGTCTCGAACGCGTTCTACCTGTACGTGCGCGACCCCGACGGCCACCGCGTCGAGATCTACACGCAGGACTACTACACAGGCGACCCCGACAACCCCGTCGTCACCTGGGATGTGCACGACAACCAGCGACGCGACTGGTGGGGCAACCCCGTCGTGCCGAGTTGGTACACGGATGCCTCGCTGGTGCTCGACCTCGACGGCAACCCGAAGCCCGTGGTCGCCCGCACCGACGACTCCGAGATGGAGGTCACGATCGGCGCCGACGGCTTCTCGTACACCCGCAAAGATGACGAAGCGCAGGGCTTCAAGCTCGGTCACACCCTGTAGCGCCCTGCTGCTGTGCAGAACTCCGGATCGGCCGCAGGACACGCGGTTCCTCGCGCGCATCATGCGGCGTGTCACCCGCCGAATCCGGAGTTGCGCACAGCACCCGCCGCGAGATGCACTCCACGCACCATCAGCAGTCGGATCGCGGTCTCGACCGACTCCCACTCGTGGAGCACCTGCCGGTGGCTGAACGAGATGTGCGTATAGCCGATCGCCTTCAGCCATGCCCACCGGCTTCGGTCGCGGTCGAACGCGCCGGGCTGAGAGTGCGGCCCCTCCCCGTCGACCTCGAAGATCAGCCGTTCGCCGATGAGGAAGTCCGCCCAGAATCCGCCGGGCAACGCTACCTGCGGCGTCGCCGGGATCCCGGCGACGCGGAATCTCTCGCGCGCGACCGTCTCAGCAACGGCCTGACTGCTCGGACTCGAACGTCGCGCGATCCGTTGCAGTGAGCCGGGCAGTCGCTCGAGGAGCCGAGCGAAGCCGAGGTCGTCGAGGAGTTGCGGTCTCTCCGACCTCCAGTCGACCAGCTCCCGTGCGGAATCGAGCGCGCACAGCGCATCCAGCTCGGGCACGCAGGCGAGCATCTCGGCGAGGCAGTCCTCGAGCGACACGATGACGCCGTTCGCCGGCCGGTGCTGCTCCCAGTGCAACCGCACGCGCCCGCCCGCCTCTGCCACACGAACCGGCCTCGACCGGTCATCGGGATCGCGCAGGCGTGTCGCATGAGGTCCGACGTGAACGTGCAGTTCGGAGGCATCAGTGAGCACCCGCAGCCCATGAAGACGTGCGGCAGAGATGCAGGCGAGTCGGCCGCCCACCCGCACTGCACGCTTGGCGGGTGCGGGCAGGGCCGGTTCCACGAACGCGCCGCGACGGGCGCGCTCGATCTCACCTCGTTCGAGCGCGGCGGTGATGGCGCGACGGCTCAGTCCGGCCGCGAGCAGATCGGCCGCCGCGCAGAGTCCGCCGAACGTACGCACGACATCTCGAGCATCGACCATGGCCCGAGCATGACGGCGTCCGCCGATGCATCCGCCGCCAGCCGCACCCCGGTGCCGGCCCCTGACAGATCCGCCCCTGTGGAGGCCGAGTGGCGGGAAGGCCCCCGTGCACAACTCCGGAGCAGGACCGCGACGCGCGGGGTCAGCATCACGAGACACGGCAAGTCGCAGCTTCGATCCGGAGTTCGGGTCGGCTCCACCGTCTTCTCGTTCACCTGCTCGTCTCCAACGGGACATCCGCGCTCCCTAGCGTCGGTCGCGGCGCGCGCCCTCAGCGCCCGCCGCCGACGACAGGAGATCGACAGATGCCAGAGAAGTTGCCCATCAGCCGCCGAACGATCCTCACCGCGGGAGGACTCGGCGTGATCGGTGCCGCCCTGCCGACCGTGGCCCACGCCGAGACCAACGACGACGAGCTGCGGACGACTTCGGGCCGCCCGCGGCCGAAGGCGCCGAAACTGCGCTTCCACGACGACGGCACCTTCAAGGTCGTGCAGTTCAACGACACGCAAGACGACGAGCTGACCGACCGGCGCACCGTCGAGCTCATCGAGACGACCCTCGACGCCGAGCAGCCCGATTTTGTGCTCATCAACGGCGATGTCATCACCGGCGGCTGCGAGACCCGACTCGCGGTGAAGCAGGCGATCAACAACGTCGTCTGGCCCATGGAGAGCCGCGGCATCCCGTGGGCCGTCACCTATGGCAACCACGACGAGGACTCGCTGCCTCAGTCGGGCGTGAACGAAGCGATGATGCTCGACTTCTACCGCAGCTATGACTTCAACATGAACGCCGAGAACATCGCCGGTGTCACAGGCACCGGCAACACGATCGTGCCGATCCGCACGGCCGGCCGCCGCGACGACACGGCCTTCAGCCTGTGGCTCCTCGACTCGGGGCGCTACGCGCCGGGCGATATCGACGGCCAGAACTTCGACGGCTATCCCACGTGGGACTGGCTGCGCATGGACCAGGTGTCGTGGTACCGCAACGAGTCTCAGCGGCTCGAGAAGAAGTTCAAGCGCAAGGTTCCGGGCCTGATGTTCATCCACATCGCGCTCTGGGAGCACCGCTTCATGTGGTGGGGCGGCGTCGACACCCGCACCGAAGTGGATGCCGCGCGCGGCCTCGCCCGTCACGGCATCGTCGGCGAGCGCAACGAAGACGAGTGCCCCGGGCCCTTCAACTCGGGCATGTACAACGCGATTCTCGAGCGCGGCGACGTCAAGGGCGTGTTCGTCGGTCACGACCATGTCAACGACTATGTCGGCAACTACTACGGCGTGCTGCTCGGCTACGCGCCGGGCACGGGCTTCGGCGCCTACGGGCTGCCGGGCGCGGAGCGCAACCGCATGCGCGGCGGCCGCGTCTTCGAGCTCACGCAAGCCGGTGCCAACGTCACGATCGACACGCGGGTCGTCTACGCACGCGACTTCGGCATCGACCTGACCGCGGACGACCAGCCGATGGAGCCGACGCCCCTCGCGCCGAAGCAGGCTGCGATCTGAGCTTCGACCCGGTCACGATGCGGGGCGGGGCGGCGGCCCCGCCCCGCATCAGGTGCCTCGCATCGTGACGGAGCGAGGGCCCCGCCCTGCATCAGGCGTTGGCGAGGAAGCCGATCGCGGCGTTCTTGAACGCCCGCGCCGTGAGCGTCGAGACGTGGTCGCGGCCGGGGATCGACACGAAGTCCGCGTCCCAGTCGAGCGCGAGTTCCCGGGCACCCACGGGCACGGGGTCGTTCTCACCCGCGACGAAGAGCACCGGGATGCCGCCGGGAATCGACAGCGGCGCACCCGACACACCCTCGATGACGGCAAGGAGCGCCTCTCGGTCGGCGCCTGCCGTGATCGCGGGCCGGAGCACCTGCTCGATGAGCGGGTTCACCGAAGGCTCGTCGCGCAGCAACACAGCCCGCACCTCGTCGAGATCCCATGAGGCGAAGAGTTCGCTCGGCCCTGCGCCGCCGATGACGACTCGGCGTACGCGCTCGGGCGCGCTCGCGGCGAACGCCGAGACGACCCGGTTGCCCATGGAGTACCCGATGACGTCGACCTCGTCGACCCCCGCGGAGTCGAGCACGGCGATCAGGTCCGCTCCCAGCCGTTCGGGCGCGTACGAATCAGCGTCGACCGGCTTGTCGCTCTCGCCGTGACCGCGGAGGTCGAGGGTGATCGTCGCTCGTCCGGCATCTTCGAGCGCCCGGACCCAGCCCGTGCCCTCCCAGGTGACTGCGGCGTCGGAGGCGAAGCCGTGCACGAGCAGCACCGGTGGCAACCCGGCGGCCGCGCCGCGCACGCGATACCCGATGAGCACCCCATCGGGAGACTCGGCGTAGAGGGTCGGCGACGGTACGGCGCCGGCCATGCTCACCGCGCGGCCTCGTCGAGCGCCGTGGATTCCGTGATGACGGCGCCGGCATAGCCGAGTTCGGCGAGCGCGGCCTCCGACGACTCGGGTGCGACACCTGCCACGAGGTCGGTGAAGATCCGCACGCGCTGGCCGTGCTCGACCGCATCGAGTGCACTGGCCCGCACGCAGTAGTCGGTGGCGAGGCCCACGATGTCGATCTCGGTCACGCCACGGGCGACGAGCACTTCGCTCACGGTCGCCCCCGCGTCATCCGTGCCTTCGAAGATCGAATACGCGGGCACGCCCTGACCCTTGCGAATGTGCACATGCACACCCGAGGTGTCGAAGTCGGGGTGATACTCGGCCCCTGGTGTGTCGGCGACGCAGTGCACCGGCCAAGTGTCGACGAAGTCGGGTTCGGCGTCGACGGCGAAATGGCCTCCGTTGTCGGAATCGCCCGAATGCCAGTCTCGGGATGCCGCGACGAGCTCGTAATCGCCCTGATGCTGTGTGAGCAGGCGGGTGATGCCGGCGGCGACCGCAGCCCCGCCGTCGACGCCGAGCGCGCCGCCCTCGGTGAAGTCGTTCTGCACGTCGATGATGAACAGGGCCCTGGTCATGGCTCGCTCCTTCGCACGTCGATCACGGCTCGATTCGGCCGCCGAGACCATTCTCCCAGTGTCGGCCTCGAGCCGCCGAAGTTCAGCGTTGAGCGAAGCCGGCGATCACTGATTGGAGAGGTTGTCGCCGCAGAGGAAGAACCCGGTCGTGAGCGTGTCGATCGCCTGCTTCGCGTCGTCGGAGACGTCGCCGAGGGCGTAGATCGCGAAGGTCAGCGTGGAGCCGTCTTGCGCGCGCACCACGCCCGCAAGCGTGTAGCCGGTGTCGATCCACCCGGTCTTGGCCGAAACGGCACCGTCGGCGACCGAGTTGTCGCCCGAGAACCGGTCGTCGTAACTCAGGGAACCTCGCCCGCCCGAGACGGGCAGTCCGTCCATGAGTACACCGAGGTTGCCCTCGCGCGCGTTGATCTTCACGAACAGCTGGGTGAGATACGACGGCGGCACGGCGTTGTTGTCGGAGAGCCCCGAACCGTCGACGATCGTGATGCCCGTCGTGTCGACGCCGTAGCCCGCAAGGCCCTGGAGCACACCGGCGTTGATGGCGCCGAAGGTGTTGCCCGAGCCGGTCTCGATCGCGACGAGCCGGGCGAGCATCTCGGCCGCGGTGTTGTCCGAGACGACGAGCGCCTTGTCGACGATCTGCGCGACGGTCGGCGACTGCACCTGACCGAGCTGCTGGGCGCCGCCGGGGGCGGTGCCGCGTTCGACGACGCTGATGCCACCGAGCTCGCTCGCGAATGCCTCGCCGGCACGGTTCACCGGGTCGGCGCTGCGCCACGAGGTGTTCGCACCGGGGTTGTCGCGGTCGCCGTCGACCATGAGCGCGGCGACGTTCGCCATGTAGCCGTCTTCGCGCTCCTTGATCGCCCAGCTCGGCTCCCACTCGTCGCCGCCGAAGTAGCTCGCGTCGAGGATGAGCTTCGTCAGCGGCGGGTTCGAAGGGTCGGCCGCCCACGCGGCCTTCACCTGTGCCGCGAGCTCGTCGAGGTGCGCAGCCCCCGGGTACACGGTCTCGGTGCCGCTCGGAGTGCGGGAGAGGGTGACGTCGCCGCCACCGACGAGTACGACGGATCCGGGCTCTGCACCCTTCACGACCGTCGTCGCGGCACGGTAGTCGGGGCCCAGCACCGATAGCGCGGCGGCCGAGGTCAGCACCTTCATGACGCTCGCGGTGCGCGAGGCGGTCGTGCCGCCCCGGTCGTAGAGCACCTCACCGGTCGACGCGTTCATCACGTGCGCCTGGAAGTTCGCGAGCCGCCCGTCGGCCGCGCGATCGGCGACCGAACAGGTGCGGAGCCGGGCCGCCGCGACCTGCGCGGCCGGTACCGGTCGCGCAGGATCGACCGTCGGCGTCGGGGTGGGCGTCTCACTGAGCGCAACGGATGCCTCGCCGCCGCCGTTGCTCGCCGCTCCGACTGCGACCGCGCCTGCCCCGAGCAGGCCGAACGCGAGCACGCCGCCCGCGATCATCAGCGGCATGCGGTGCGTGCGTGCGAACGTCGCAATGGTGGTCAGTACGCCGTTCGTCGGCAGCGCGCCGGCAGGCCGGCTTTCAGCGGTGGGAGTCGTGGCGACGGGAGTTGTGGGATCCGGATGCTCGGCGGCCAGAAGCTCGGTCGCCGCGAGTTCGGTATCGAGGATCTCGGTAGGCAGGATCTCGGTCGCCGCGAGCTCACTCTCGAGGAACTCGGTACCCGCAGTTTCGGTCGCCGAGCGCTCAGCCGGATCAGTCGGCGAAGACTCGGTCGCCGAAGGCTCGGTCACCGAGGGCTCGGTCGCCGAGGGCTCAGCCGAGGGATCAGTCGGCGAAGACTCGGTCGCCGAAGACTCGCCGGCAGGCTCGGCGGCGCCGTTGGACGGGTCGCCTGTGTCAGGGGGCTCCCCTGCGGCATCCGTCTCGTCGATCACCCGGGAATCCTACGCGAGCCTTCCTCAAGAGAACCTGATCGTGCGCCGCAATCTCGCGCTGATCGAGTCATTCCCCTGGGTAGACGAGCCCGATCTGCCGGCGGATCTCGTCGAGCGAGGCCATGATCGCGACGGTCTCATCGATCGGCAGGAGGTCACCCGACAGGTTGCCTGAGGCGACGAGACGCTCGACCGCTTCGGCCTGATACTGCATGCCGCGCCCGGTGACCTCGGAGTGGTACTCCTCGATCACGGTGCCGTCGGCTGCGATGACGCGGAAGGTCGTCGGCGTGTACCAGACGTGGTCGATCTCGATGCGGGCGGCGGTGCCGAGCACGACCGCCGTGTTGGGGCCCTTCGTATCGCTCGCCGAGAACGTGACCGCCGTGCGCCCGCCCTCGTAACCGAAGACTGCAGCGATGTGCGCGTCAGCGCCCGTCGGCTTGAAGGTGGCCGAAGCCTGGATGGTGCTGGGCTCGCCGAAGACGTCCCACGCGAACGAAATCGGGTAGATGCCGAGGTCGAGCAGGGCTCCACCGCCGAGTTCGAGCGCGTTGATGCGGTGTGCCGGGTCGTCGGAGAGCAGCTGCGTGTGGTCGGCGACGAGCGAGCGCACCTCACCGAGGGTGCCCTCGGCGATGATCTCGCGGATGCGCGCCATGTGCGGCAGATACCGCGTCCACATCGCTTCGAGCGCGAGCAGGCCCTTCGCGGCGGCGAGTTCGGCGATCGCACGCGCCTCACCGGCGTTGACGGTGAACGACTTCTCGACGAGCACGTGCTTTCCTGCCTCGAGGGCGAGGGTCGCATTCGCGGCGTGCATCGGATGCGGCGTGGAGACGTAGATCACGTCGACCTGGGGGTCTGCCACGAGCCCTTCGTAGCTGCCATGCGCGTTCGGGATGCCGAACTCCGCGGCGAACGCGTCGGCGCCCTCTTGCGAGCGCGAGCCCACCGCTTGCACGGTGAATCCGTTGAGCTTCAGGTCATTGGTGAAGGCATGGGCGATGCCGCCGGTCGCAAGGATTCCCCATCGCAGTCGTTCCGTCATACGCGACAGCTTATTCGGCGATCGACTCGCCACCTGCCCAACCGTGTTTCTGGGAACTGCGGTCGTCCCCGACGCCGACGTTCGGAGGTCCTTGTGTTCACATCCCCCGCGGCATCTCACGGCCGCGAGCGTTGCCGACTTCCTGGAGGCGTGATGATCGCGGGGCGGCGCCGCGAGAGCGCGAGTGCCAGACCGCCGGCGATCATCGCGAAAGCGGCGCCGGTGACCAGTGGCGAAAGCCCGGCCCCGGTGGCAGCCAGCGGACGCGTCTCGGCGGAGTTCAGCGTCTCGGCGACGTTGGTGAGCGTCAATGCCGCGGTGGCATCTTCTCCGGTCACCGACATCGGGAGGACGACTTTCCCATCCGCATCGGGTGTGAGCGCCTCGCCGTTGACGATCCAGGTCGGCGTTCCCCACTCGACGCCGGGGATGCCGGGCAAGGCGCCCTCGCGCACCTCGATGATGGAGCCGACGGAGAACCACGGTGACACGAGCACGATGCCCTCTTGGACGGCGACCGGGGTCTGGGGCTCGTAGTCCCACCACCAGTCGAAGGGGAACTCGGTTCCGGTCGGGATCGATGACGCTCCGCCCCCTTGGATGGTTTTCGTCACGGCCCACCGGGTGAACTGCTCCACCGTGTTCGTGACTTCCAGCAGAGCCGGCTCACCCGAACTTACGATGATCGTGTTGCCGGGACTCCAGGTCGTTTCGGCCCACTCGTAGCCCGGCGGGAGAGCCGCAGCATCCGGCTCCGCCTCCTCGAGGCGGACGATCGTGCCGATCGGGAACACCAGTGCACTCCCGGCTTCATTGGTCGGACCCGCCGGCGTGCCGTCGGCGGGGATCTCGAAGCTTCCTGTGACGACTTCTTCGTCGGGAGCCCAGGCGGTGTATTCGATGGTGAAGGAGTCGGCGAGCAGCTGGGAGGGGTCGATGCCCTCGATATTCTTGGCGACCTCGAAAGTGCCGGTGACGAGGTCAGCGGAGTTGGTGAGGGTGGATGAGACGGTGCTCGCACCGTCGGCCCCGATCACCAGGTCGGCAGGGTCGAAGGTCGCGGCCTGCCATTGGATCCGGTTGATGAGCGGGGGCCCGAGTTCCTCGAACGCAACGACTGTGCCGTAGGGGAAGGTGAGCGGTGCTCCGTTCGCGTCGACCGGCCCCACCGGCGTACCGTCGGCGGGAAGGCGGATGGTGCCGCTGCTCACGTCGCCCGATGGGGTCGTGGCGGTCCATCCGACGGTGAACTCCATGCCGTCGGGTAGGTCGGCGCCCGAGACGTCCTCGAACTCCTTCGACAGCTCGAATGTGCCCATCTCGACGGCGTTCGCGACGTCGATGGCGATGTCGCCGGACTCGGGAAGCGGGATCTCCACGATGGCTGTCTCAAGTGGCCCTGCACCCTCGAAGTTCCCGGGGGTGTAGGTCGTCGCCACCCCGTCGATGGTCACCGTGATGACCGGGAGCGCCCACCCTGCAGGGTCCACGGGTATGCCGTCGAGCGTGGGAAGGAGTTCCGCGAGCTGAAGCGTGTCCGCTCCCGTCTCGATGTCGTCGAGCAGCTCGGGATCACCGTGTGGAAGCGAGCGCGTGGCGCGTGTGCCCGGCGGGTCCGTGTTGTAGCTGACGGTGTACTCGTACGCGGGATCGGTGGCCTCTCCTTCGGCCGACTTCACGATGGTGATGGTGCGGTCGCGTTCGGAGAGAGAGATTGCGTTCGTGAGATTCACGGCAACCACGGCGCCGTCCTCGTCGATCACGAAGGTACGGCTCGGCTCCCACCCGACGCCCGACCACTCGTAGCCGGGCGGCGGGTCGATGCCCGACAGGTCCTCAGTGAGGACGATGCGCGTTCCGACGGGGAATTGCTGACCGACTTCGACAGGCGTCCCGTCGAAGGGCACGTCCATGGTGCCGCTCGCGATCTCCGCGCCGCCATTCAGCGCCACCCAGTTCACCGGGACCGTCGCCTGTGATGGCTCGCCGGCATCGCCGCCTGACAGGTCTTCGATGCCCTTCGAGACGCTGAACGTGCCCGTCTGGGCGGTTGCCGCGTTTGTTACGACGATCTCCGCGTTGCCCGCACCGACCGTGAGCGGGTTGGGCGTGATGATCGGCGTGCCCCACTCCCAGCCGGGCGCGCTCTCGGGCGTGATCTCCTCGAACTGCACCACGGTGCCGATCGGGAATTCCGAAAGTCCGGCAACCGGGCTTCCATCGGCAGGCACCTCGATCGATCCCGTGACAACTGTGCCGTCGGGGTCCGTCGCGGTGTAATTGACGGTGAACGTCGTTCCTGCGGGCAGATCAGATTCGTCGATCCCCTCCAAGGTCTTGCGCACCTCGAAGCCGCCGCTGTCGGCCTGGCACCTGATCTGGCCGGCGAAAATGAACGAGTGCACTTCTCCGCCCCCGACGGTCACATTCCGGCCGAGCACCTGGCCGTCGAGCGGCGCAGCAGTCACCGTGACATCAGCGGTCGGCGCGTAGACCGACCCGTCGATCCGCCCTCCTTCGGCCGCCGTGACGGCGACGTCGCCGGTGAGGGCGGAGAGATCCCAGAAGATGTACTGCGAGTATGCGCCCTGCGGATCGGAGCGGGTCCCGATCACCTCCGTCGTTCCCGCGGGCACGCGGATGATGAGCGGGTTCGCCGCGCCCGGGGTGGGCCCCGGGGAGAACTGGATGAGCGCGGTTCCAGCGATGTCGGCGTAGTCCACGATGTTGGGCCGATCGGGACTGAGCGGTTCCAGCACCACCCGCGAGCCTACGTTCTCCGCCACCCCGACCGGATACCCCTCCGTAGCGAGACCGTCGAGGCAATCGGAGGCGGCTTCATAGGATGCCTCCGCATTCGCTTCGACGTAGTCGGCGACCGCTGTGGAGGCTGTGTCCACTGTGTAGATGCTGTTGTCGCCGCTCGTGCCGGCCGGCGGCGCGGCGTCGGCGGGGTATTGCTGGTGCGTCGCGTCGATGAGGGGCGTCTGATCCGGATTCGTCGGGTTCGTGTTCAACCGGATCCAGTCGGCACGGGCGAAGGGCCGCCACGGGCCATCGCGCTCGACCATCTTCAGGTCGCCCTGGAGTGCGGGGTCGCTTGTTCCGGCGCTGGTGATCGCCAGTATGCCGGTGCTCGACGGGCTGTAGCTGCCGACCAGGAAACGGGTGGGGTCACCGTCCACGGAGGGAAGTGTGTAGTCGCCGGTGCCCGCGGCAACATGGATGATCGTGTACGTACCGCTGGAGCCCTGCACCGTCGCAGTGCCGCCGACGGCGATGCTCCCCTCCGTCTCCTGGTTCGCCAACAGCGCGTTCTCGCGCGCATAGACCGTGAACCCGCCGTTCATCGAGAACGGGTTGAACGTGTCAGGGTACGCAGCGTGCGCCGGGGCGGCGAGCGACGCATCGAGCGCCACGGCACCCGACCCGATCAGGAAGATGGTGGCAGCCGCGGCCACCGTGCGACGGAACGACCGGGGTGAACGTGGCATTTCGAGAAATCCCTTCCTGGGCGCTTCTGCGGGCCGAGTTCAACCCCAGTACACCAAAGTGCAGCGCCCCGCGTCCACCCCCTCGCGTAAATACGCAATATCCGCCAGGGTGATCGAGGCAGCGTCGCGGTGCGGCGCGAGCCCCTCCAGGTGCCGTGTCGGGAGGGGCTCAGGAGGGGACGACCTCAACAGGTTCGAACAAGTACGAAAGCCCCGCATCTGGCGCGTGGCCAGGGAATGCGGGGCTTTCTCTCGGAGCCGCCTGTGGGAATCGAACCCACGACCTTCTCATTACGAGTGAGACGCTCTGCCGACTGAGCTAAGGCGGCGTGGCAGCCGGGCGCTCGAAGCGCACCGGTTGGCACGAGAATCAATGTTAGCGGGTTTCGCGGGCGTCGATGACCACCATCAGCACTTCGGATCGCTCGCCGGCACGGTGCCGTCGAGCAAGTACGATTCGACCACGTCATTGATGCACGAGTTCGATTTGTTGTACGCCGTGTGCCCCTCGCCTTCGTAGGTGACGAGCACTCCGCTGTCGAGCTGCTCGGCGAGGGCGACGGCCCACTCGTACGGCGTTGCAGGGTCGCCCGTCGTACCGATGACGAGGATCGGCGCCGCACCCTCTGCGTGGATCTCGGCCCGCTCGCGGTCACCTTGGTAGGGC
The DNA here is from genome assembly GCF_059445405.1 of Agromyces sp. Y782. Taxonomy (NCBI): domain Bacteria; kingdom Bacillati; phylum Actinomycetota; class Actinomycetes; order Micrococcales; family Microbacteriaceae; genus Agromyces; species Agromyces sp. Y782. The sequence continues at coordinate 501,839 of NZ_JCAIUG010000001.1, forward strand.
CAATTGATGCATCCGAGGTCGCCGAACCCGAAGTACGGCCCGATGATCGGCGCGACCTCGGCCACGGCGGCCGCCTTCTCGCGCATCACCGTGATGTCGGACTGGTAGGTGTAGTCGAGACAATTGACCGCGCTGAACGCTTCGGCCGAATTGTCGAGGTACGTGCCGTCTTCGCTCCGACCGTTGTAGCCGTCGGCGAACGAGAGTGCCATGTCGGCGTCGCCGAACATCACGGCCTCGAACATGTCGTTCAGGTACGGCCACGAGTCGACGCTGTACAGCGGGTAGATGATCGCCGTGACGAGCGTGTCGGCGCCCACGAGCCGGCCGTCGGTGCCGCGCAGTGGGCTCTCGTCGACGGATGCCAGGAGCCGGCTGATCTCGTCGGCGGCCTCGTCGACCGTACCGTCGAACGGACATTCAGTGCCCGAGAGACAGTACTCGAGGTAGGCTTTCAGGGCGTTCTCGAACCCGACGGCTTGAGCTTGGGAGACTTCGGACTCGCTCGCCGCGGGGTCGATCGCCCCGTCGAGCACGAGCCGCCCGACCTTGTCGGGGTAGAGCTCGGCGTACGTCGCGCCGAGGAAGGTGCCATAGGAGTAGCCGAGGTAGTTGAGCTTCTCGTCTCCGAGCACCGCGCGCAGCAGGTCGAGGTCGCGCGCGGCGCTCTCGGTGTCGACGTTGCCGAGCAGCTCGCCGGTCTGCTCGCTGCACGCCTGACCGAAGTCGGCCTCGATGGCCGCGGCCGCGGCGATCCACTCGTCGCTGCCCCGCTCGCCGGGCGTGATGCCGTAGAGGTACTCATCCATCTCGGCGGCGTCATAGCAGACCACCCCTGCCGAGCGCCCGACACCACGAGGGTCGAAACCGACGACGTCGTACCGCTCCTGCAGAGGTTTGCCGACGGCGTAGTCGAGGGAATCCATCACGAAGTCGTAGCCCGAGCCGCCGGGCCCGCCCGGATTCACGAGCAGCGAGCCGATCTTGTCACCCGTCGCGACGTGCCGCACGAGAGCGAGCTCGGTCTCGCCGGCCGCCGGATCGCTCCAGTCGAGCGGCGCCTTCACCGTGGCGCAGCCCATGTCATCGCCGCAGCGCTCCCACTTCAGCACCTGCGAGTAGAAAGGCTCGAGCTCTGCGTCGACTTCTTCGCCTGTCGGCGTCGAGACCGGCTGCTCGGCGTTCAGCATCGAGGGCACGCAGCCGCTCAGCGCGAGCAGTGCCGCGAGGGCGCCGACAATCGCGAGCGCACGGATGCCACGAGGCATTCCTTCGACTGGCTCGGGGCCGCGGCGTCGTCTGGCGGTGTTGTGACGCGTGTCGGTCATGCGGCCCCTCGTTCAGTGTTCGGTCGTCGGATCGCGGAGACGAGCATCGCCTCGAGTGCGAGAGCCGGCTGCACATTGCCGTCGATGCGGGTGCGCGCCAGCTGGATGGCGTCGAGCGTCGCGAGGGTGCGCGCAGGCGTCGCGGATGTCGCGGCCCGCTGCATGCCCGCCTCGAGCTCACGATTGACGAGCGGCACGTCGGCGGCGAGCTGGATGAGCAGGATGTCGCGGTAGAGCGACGCGAGGTCGACGAGGATGCGATCGATGCCGTCACGGAGGCTCCGGGTCGCTCGGCGTTTCTGGTCGTCTTCGAGGGCCTTCAGTTGCGGGCGCAGCGCGTTGGGCACCGCCTGCCCGGGAGCAACGCCGAGCGAGTGCAGCGCATGTGCCCGCTCTTCGGCATCGCGCAGCTCGCTGATCGCCTTGGCGTCTTCGCCGGCGATCTCGATGAACCGTGCCGCCGTCGCCACTGCTCCAGAGGTCGACCGCACCGCAAGCGCGAACTCGAGAGTCTCGGACCTGCGACGCCTCGCCTCGTCGTTGGTCGCGAGCCGGTGCGCCATGCCGATGTGGCTCTGCGCTTCGCGCGCTGCGCGTTCGGCGAGCACGGGATCGACGCCGTCGCGGCGCTCGAGGAGAGCCGCGACATCCGCGACGCTCGGCACTTGGAGCCGAACCGAGCGCACCCGCGAACGGATCGTGGGGATGAGGTCGGCCTCGCTCGGGGCGCACAGGATCCACACGGTGCGCTCGGGCGGCTCTTCGAGTTCTTTGAGCAGGAAGTTCGAGGTCTGCTCGGTCATGCGGTCGGCGTCTTCGACGATGATGACCCGGTGCCGCCCGATCGATGGTGCATAGTGCGAGCGGCGCACGATGTCGCGCACGTCATCGCGCTTGATGATGACGCCCTCGGTCGCGAGCACGTGCAGATCGGGGTGGCTGCGCGCATCGACCTGCGACTGGGTGCGCTCGTCGCCGTCGGGGTCGCCCGAGATGAGCGCGGTGGCGAACGCGTACGCGAGGTTCGAGCGACCGGAGCCGGGCGGCCCGGTGACGAGCCAGGAGTGCGTCATCTGCTGGGCCGCCGTGCCTGTCGGCGCCCGGCCTTCGTCGCTCTCGAGCGGCAGCGCGACCGTGGGGGCGCTGGCCGACTCGGCCGCCGCGCGGAACAGCGCGATCGCGGCATCCTGCCCGGTCAGTTCACTCCACACACTCACGACTCAACGCTACCGTCAGCCGCCGACTGCGGACTCGGCCGGCTCAGAGGAGGCCGGCCACGCGTGCGCGGATCGCCACGGCGATCTCGTCGGCCGACAACGAGGCGTCGACGACGAGGAAACGCTCGGGCTCGGCGACGGCGAGCTCGAGGTACGCCCCGCGAACCCGGTCGTGAAACTCGGATGCCTCGGCCTCGAGCCGGTCGTAGCGCGTGCGCGCCCCGTCGAGTCGAGTACGAGCCGAGGCGGCGTCGAGGTCGAGCAGGATCGTGAGGTCGGGCAGGAGCCCCTCGGTGGCCCACTCGGACAGCCCGCGCACGGCTGCAGGGTCGAGCACGCGACCCGCCCCCTGATATGCGACCGACGAGTCGATGTACCGATCTTGGATGACGACGTCGCCTCGCTCGAGCGCCGGTCGCACGACGGTCGCGATGTGATGAGCTCGATCCGCAGCGTAGAGCAGCGCCTCAGCGCGGGGCGCGATGTCGCCGCGGTGGTGCAGCACGATCTCGCGCACCTCCACACCGACGTCGGTGCCGCCGGGCTCGCGAGTGCGCACGACGGAGCGGCCCTCATCGGCCAGCCACACTCCGAGGCGCTCGGCCTGCGTGGTCTTGCCAGACCCGTCGCCGCCCTCGAGGGTGATGAAGAGCCCATCGCTCACTTCTTGGCCGCTGCCTTCTTCGCGGGAGCACGCTTGGCCGGAGCCTTCTTCGCGCGCGGCGCGGCCGGACCCTTGTCGCGCTTGATCTGCAGCAACTCCACGGCGCGTTCGAAGGTGACCTCTTCCACCGACTCCGCACGCGGGATGGTCGCGTTCGTGGTCCCGTCGGTGACGTACGGGCCGAACCGTCCGTCTTTCACCTTGATGGGCTTGCCGCTCACCGGGTCTGCCTCGAACTCCTTGAGGGCACTCGACGCCGTACGGGCGCCGTACTTCGGCTGGGCGAACAGCTCGAGCGCGCCGTCGAGGCCGATCTCGAGGATCGCGTCTTCGCTCGGCAACGTGCGGGTGTCGGTGCCCTTCTTCAGGTACGGACCGTAGCGACCGTTCTGGGCGGTGATCTCGACACCGGATTCGGGGTCGATGCCCACGACGCGCGGCAGGCTCAGGAGCTGCAGCGCGGTGTCGAGGTCGATCTCTCCGACCTGCATGTCCTTGAACAGTGACGCGGTGCGCGGCTTCTCGGCGACGGGCTTCTTCGCGGCGCGCTTCGCCTTCGGCTTCGGCGCGTCGGTCACCTCGCCTGTGACGGGGTCCACGGATCCCGCGGCATCCGTCTCGGGAACTGCTGCGGGCTCGGTCGCAGGCTCGAGCTCGGTGACGTACGGCCCGAACCGCCCGTCTTTCACGACGATCTCTTTGCCGTTCTCGGGGTTCACCCCGAGTACCCGGGCCTCTTGTACCGGCGCAGCGATGAGCTCGCGGGCCTTCGCCTCGGTGAGCTCGTCGGGGGCGAGACCCTCGGGCAGGTTCACTCGGCGGGGCGGCGCGTCGGGCGCGGCCGTCTCGTCGACCGTCTCAAGGTAGGGGCCGTACTTGCCGATTCGCAGCGTGATGTCGGGGGCGATGACGACGGAGTTGATCTCGCGCGCGTCGATCTCGCCGAGGTTGTCGACGACCTGGCGCAGGCCCCGGTGCTTGTCGGAGCCGAAGTAGAAGCTCGAGAGCCAGTCGACACGGTCGGCCTCGCCCGCGGCGATGTGGTCGAGGTCGTCTTCCATCTCGGCGGTGAAGTCGTACTCGACGAGGTCGCCGAAGTGCTCTTCGAGCAGCCGCACGACCGAGAACGCGATCCAGCTCGGCACGAGTGCCTGACCGCGCTGGGTGACGTACCCGCGGTCGAGGATCGTCGAGATGATCGATGCGAACGTCGAGGGGCGCCCGATGCCGAGCTCTTCGAGTCGCTTGACCAGGCTAGCCTCGGTGTAGCGCGGGGGCGGCGACGTCTCATGGCCCTTGGCCTCGAGGTCGGCCATGTCGAGCGACTGGCCCTCCTTCAGCGGCGGCAGCTTGGCTTCGCCCGGCGTCTCGTCGGCGTTGCGCTCTTCGTCGCGGCTCTCTTCATATGCGGCGAGGAAGCCGCGGAAGGTGATGACGGTGCCGCTCGCGGTGAACTCGGCGAGTGTTCCGCCGACCGGTACGGATGCCTCGGCGGGAGCCGCAGCATCCGCTGCCGTAGGCCCGACCTCGATCGTGACGGTGGCCGTCTGGCCCTTCGCGTCGGCCATCTGGGATGCGACGGTTCGCTTCCAGATGAGGTCGTAGAGCTTGAACTCGCTGCCGCGGAGCGCGCTCTGCAGTTCGGAGGGGGTACGGAACACCTCGCCCGACGGACGGATCGCCTCGTGCGCCTCTTGCGCGTTCTTCGACTTGCTGGCGTAGACGCGGGGCTTGTCGGGAATCGAGTCGGCGCCGTAGAGCTTCGTCGCCTGCGCGCGGGCGGCGGTGATGGCCTGCTGCGAGAGTGACGACGAGTCGGTGCGCATATAAGTGATGTAGCCGTTCTCGTAGAGCGACTGCGCCACGCGCATCGTGTCACGCGCCGAGAGGCGGAGCTTGCGAGCCGATTCCTGCTGCAGCGTCGACGTCGTGAACGGCGCGGCCGGGCGGCGGGAGTAGGGCTTGGACTCGACCTTCGAGACGGTGCGCGAGACGGCATCGGCCGAGAGTGCGGTGACGAGCGCGGCGGCGGTCGCCTCGTCGAGCACGACGGCCTTGCCCTTCAGCTTGCCCGTGTCGTCGAAGTCGCGGCCGGTCGCGACACGTTCACCGCCAAGCCGCACGAGCTTCGCCTCGAACGAAGGCGAACCGTCGGATGCCTCGGCCGAGAAGCGCCCGGCGAGGTCCCAGTAGCCCGCCGCAACGAAGGCGAGGCGCTCGCGCTCACGGTCGACGACGAGTCGCGTCGCCGCCGACTGCACGCGACCGGCCGACAGTCCCGGCCCGACCTTGCGCCAGAGCACCGGCGAGATCTCGTAGCCGTAGATGCGGTCGAGGATGCGCCGGGTCTCCTGCGCGTCGACGAGGGCGGTGTCGAGCTCGCGAGTGTTGTCTTTCGCCTTCTCGATCGCGTCTTTCGTGATCTCGTGGAAGACCATGCGGCGCACGGGCACCTTGGGCTTCAGCTCCTGCAGCAGATGCCACGCGATGGCTTCACCCTCGCGGTCCTCATCAGTTGCGAGCAGGAGCTCATCGGCGTCTTTCAACGCACGCTTCAACTCGGCGACGGTCTTCTTCTTCGAATCCGACACCACGTAGTACGGCTCGAAGCCGTTGTCGACGTCGACCGAGAACTTGCCGAGCGGGCCCTTCTTCAGCTCGGCGGGCAGGTTCTTCGGCTCGATGAGGTCGCGGATGTGCCCGACCGATGAGAGCACCTGATAGCCGTCACCCAGATATTGGGCGATCGACTTCATCTTGGTCGGTGACTCGACGATGACCAGCTTTTTCGCGCCTGACACCAGACTCCTCTTTGTTTACGATTGAGACGAGAACGCACATTGAATGCCGCGCCCCCGAGCGGTGTGCCATCAGCCGGCGAATGCTGCGCCGACAGCCACACCATACACATATCAGCCGGGAGGACGCGTACTCGGTGCGCGTCGGGCCGTCGCGACGAGGGCGCGTCCACCCCTTGCGGATCGTCCGCGGTTGAGGAGAATTGGCCTCATGGACACCTCAACGACGGGCTCGTACACGGCGAAGCTGATCGACGGACCGCTCGAGGGCAAGACGGTGGCCACCGCCTTCCTCGATTCGGGCGATCCGCGCCCGCGGCTCGAGTTGAACGCCGACCAGGGCAAGCATTACGTGTACTCGCGTGGGGCGGGCCTCGAGTTCGCGGCATCTGACGACGATCGTCCGAGCGCCGTCGAGTACCGCTTCATCGAGACCGTCTTCGACTGATCCCTGCTCCGGAGTCGTTGCCGACTCAGTCCGGCGAGGCCGGCGGCCCCGGCCATCCCGGGGGACCGGCGCGGGCCGAGGCGACGAGTTCGAATCCCGGCATCGCTGCGATGGTGACGGTGACGGATGCCACCGCGCCATCGCTCTCGCACGCCCCGAGTTCGCCGCCGTTTCGGGCCGCGACGGCGGCGGCGAGCTGACAGGGCACACCCGCCACGGCACCCGAGACCGCGTCGGCCGCAGCGAGCGCCGCGGCATCCGCGGCATTCACCGCCCGCTGCGACACGACGAAGATGCCGAGCATTCCGACGAACGCGATGGTGAGTGCGGTCACCGCCCCGATGATTCCGAGGGCGAGCACGGATGCCGCGCCGGACTCCTCGCCCGTGCCGGACTCCTCGCCCGTGCCGGCACGTCGGTGCGCGGCTCGCCGCCCTGCGCGAGCAGCCGTGCCCGCCACCTCCCCCGCCGCCGCGCCCATCACCGCCCGCCCGTCACGGCGCAAGACTCTGCGCGCAGCTCGATAGCGGCGAGGAGCCCTGCGCCCGAAGTGTGAAGCGTCGCACAGACGAACTGACCGTCAGTTGCGACCGAGAGCTCTGCGCCGCCCGAGATCCGGTCGGCGATGGCGCCCGCCGCCCCATCGGACTCGCCTCGCCCGAGCGCTCGGGCTGCGTCGGCCGCGGCATCCGTCAATCGCACCTGCTGGGCGACGAGCTGCACCGAGGCGAGGCACGCGGCCAGCACCAGCGCGATGGCGGGCAGCGCGACCGCGAATTCCGCGGTCACGCCGCCGCGCTCGCCGTCAGCCGACCGTGAGCGCATTCCGCACGAGATCGGTGAGGATGCCGCGCACCTCGTCACCGCGCAGGATGATGACGAGGAGGCCTGCGAATCCGACGGCTGCCATGGTGGCCACGGCGTACTCGGCCGTCGCCGCGCCGCGTTCGCCCGCGAGGCGGCGGGCAACGAGACGGGCGACCCGGCGAGCGAGGTTCGGCCTCTCCTGCCCTCGAGCGCGGTCGGCGATGGAGTGTTCGGGCATGGTGTTCCTTCCAGTGGTGCCGGCGGGCCGGCAGTCGGGTGGCACGAGTCGGGTCGGGTCATACGGCACCGCCGAGGGTGCCCGTGATGACCGAGATCATGAGCGGCGCGACGCCGAGCAGCACGAAGGCCGGCAGCACGCAGAGCCCGAGCGGAAGCATGAGGCGCACCCCGAGTGCGGCCGCCCGCTCCGCCCCCGCCGAGCGGGAGGCTCGACGCAGTCGAAACGCCTCGGCCCGCAGGAGCTCGGCGACCGGCGCCCCGGCTCTGGCCGCGAGACCGAGCACCGCTTCGACTTCGGCGCCGTCACCCGCGTGCGGCACGTGCTGCTCGATCGAACGACGGGCGAGGCCACGAGCGAGGTCGATCGAGACCCCGCTCGACATCGCGATGGCGAGCAGCTCGAGTTCGAGACCGGCGTCGACGCGCGAACGACCTGCTCGCGTGGCGAGCGCGGCGTTCCAGCGGTGACCGCCCCACAGGCACGACAGCCCGAGCCCGAGACAGACGAGCCCGACCGGATTGCCGAACAGCACGCCCAGCGTGTCGAACCCGAGCGTCGCGCCGAACACGACCGCGATCGCCGGCAGCGCCATGACGAGACGGGCGCTCGCCTCGGGTCCGGCGAGCGCCGTGCGCACCTCGCGACGCAGTTGCGCCTCATCGCGCAGCACCGCTGCGAGCTCCCGCAGGCTCCCGGCGAGGGGCGCCCCGGATTCGGCTGCGACCGCCCAGGCGGCAGCCAGTACCGGCCATGCGGCGGATGCCTCGGGATGCGCGTTGCGCGCTGACGCGATGGCCGGTGCCACGGGCTCGCCGTTCCGCGCCGCAGCCGCGACCGCGACAAGCACCAGAGCGTCGGAACCAGCGGCGGAATCGGGTTCGGAACCGGCATCGGAATCGGCACCGATATGGGTCCACGCACTCGATGCCGGCACCCCGGCTGCGAGCAGCACCGCGAGTCGCTCGGTGACGGCGGCGATCGCATCGACCTCTGCCGCGGGATCGGGGCGCCGGCGGAGACGGGCGATGCGTTCACGCAGTCGGGTCGCGCGCGGCATCCGCTCGCTCACATCGCCTCGACGACGAGTCGGTCGCCGCGGAGCTCGAACCGCCCCATCTGCGCGAGACGCCGCCTGCCGTCGATGCGTTCGAGATGCAGCACCAGGTCGAACGCGCTCACCGTCTGCCGGGCAAGCGCGTCAGGCGAGAGGCCCGCGATCGACCCGAGCGCCTCGAGCCGGGCCGGAACATCGGCGAGCGAGTTCGCATGCAGCGTGCCGGCACCGCCGTCGTGGCCGGTGTTGAGCGCGGCGAGGAGCTCCCGCAGCTCCGCGCCACGGCATTCTCCGACGATGAGCCGGTCGGGGCGCATGCGCAGCGCCTCGCGGAGGAGCGCGTCGAGGCCGACGCTGCCGGCTCCCTCGAGATTCGCCTGCCGCGCCTCGAGCGAGACGACGTGCGGGTGCTCGACCTGCAGCTCGGCGACGTCTTCGATGATGACGAGGCGCTCTCGTTCGGGAGCCTCAGCGAGCAGTGCCGCCAGCAGAGTGGTTTTGCCCGTGCCGCCTGCCCCCGTCACCAGCAGGTTCTTGCGGGCGGCGACTGCTTCTCGCAGCATCGTCTCGTGCGTCGCGTCGACCATGCCGGCTCGTGCGAGCGCGGCGAGCGAGAACCCCCCGGCTCGTGGAACACGCACCGAGATCGCCGTGCCGGTCGCCGACACCGGCGGAAGCACCGCATGGACTCGGATGCCGCGACCCAGCCGCACATCGACGGCGGGCGTCGCTTCGTCGATGTGCCGGCCGCCGCGGGCGATGAGCCGCATCGCGAGGGCACGCACCTCGGCTTCGTCGGCGACCCAATCGGGCTCGTGCTCGGCACCCGCGCCGCGGTCGATCCAGAGGCCGCGCTCTCCATTGACGAAGAGATCGGTCACCGGCCCATCTGAAGCGAAGCTCTCGAGCGGCCCGAGCATCGAGAGGTCGGCGGTACGGTCGGTGGCGGTGCTGGCGGTGGACCCACTGGAAGCGGGTCTGCGGAGGGAACCCCCGACTGGCCGCAACGTCTGCCCCGTACCCGACGATGCTGAACCAGCCTCGACCGCGCGAGGCGGCGTGACGGTGTCGTGCGGCGCGAACGCCTGTTGCGCCGCAGACGACACTCGCGGCTCGCGCTGCCATGAGGGCGTCGCTACGAAGGGAGTACTCATATCGCGAGCGTATGGAGCAGCGGTGGCTCAGCGGCATCCGCTGCACCGCAGGTATGGAAAGAGCCTCCCCCACGCCGTTGTGGAGGAGGACTCGACCCGCAGGCACCGCCGAAATCGCGATACCCCTTTAACGAAAAGGGGGCGGCACCCATTGGGGGGAACAGGTGCCGCCTCGGCAGCGCAAGGATTGGGGGGAATCACGAGCGCTGCAGGCCACGAAACGAGTGTCCGGGCGGTAATCAGCATACGGCCTGCAGAAAGATGCGCAAGCATTTTTTGTCCTCATTTGTGCCGACACACAGAATTCTCTGCGCTTGCCCACAGGAAGGCGCGCCAATCGGCCGTGGAAGTCCACTGCGACGCTACGCGACGAAGCGATTCCGCTCCTGCTCCGAGCGGCGGGTAGTGTGCTCCGTGGGGCAGGCGACCCATCGAAGAAGCACTCGTGAAGGAGCGACTGAAGAACCATGACCATTCAGATCGATCACGCGCTCGAGGAGATCAGGCGATTCCGCCCGAGCCCTGAGTTCGCCGCCCAATCCGTCGCCGACGAGCGTCTGTACGAGGAGGCAGCAGCCGACCGACTCGGCTTCTGGGCCGAGCAGGCTCGCGATCTCCTCACCTGGAGCACGCCCTTCACCCAGACCCTCGACTGGTCGAACCCGCCGTTCGCCAAATGGTTCCACGACGGCGAGTTGAACGTCGCCTACAACTGCCTCGACCGCCATGTGGAGGCAGGGCTCGGCGACCGCGTCGCCCTCCACTTCGAGGGCGAACCCGGCGACAGCCGCGCCATCACCTACGCCGAGCTGACCGCAGAGGTCAAGCGCGCTGCGAACGCATTGCTCGCGCTCGGTGTGAACGACGGCGACCGCGTCGCGATCTACCTGCCGATGATCCCCGAGGCCGTCGTCGCGATGCTCGCCTGCGCACGCATCGGCGCCGTGCACTCGGTCGTCTTCGGCGGGTTCTCGTCGAAGAGCCTGCAGTCCCGCATCGACGACGCGCAGGCCGAGGTCGTCATCACGGCGGACGGCGGCTACCGCAAGGGCAAGGCGTTCCCGCTGAAGCCGACCGTCGACGAGGCCATCGAGGCGGCCGAGACCACCGTGCGCTCGGTGCTGGTCGTCAACCGCACGGGCGGCGACGTCGCGTGGACCGAGGGCCGCGACGTGTGGTGGAGCGAGCAGCTCGCGGCGGTCGACGCCGAACACGTGGCGCAGCCCTTCAACGCGGAGCACCCGCTGTTCATCCTCTACACCTCGGGAACCACCGGCAACCCGAAGGGCATTCTGCACACGTCGGGCGGGTACCTCACGCAGACCGCATTCACGCACAAGAACGTGTTCGACCTGCACCCCGAACGCGACGTGTTCTGGTGCACCGCCGACGTCGGCTGGATCACGGGCCACTCCTACGTCGTCTACGGCCCGCTCGCGAACGGCGCCACCCAGGTGCTCTACGAGGGCACCCCCGACACTCCCCACCCCGGGCGCTGGTGGGAGATCGTCGAGAAGTACCAGGTCTCGATCCTCTACACGGCACCTACCGCCATTCGCTCCTTCATGAAGCAGGGGCGCGACGTCGTGCGCGACTTCAACGTGCGCTCGCTCCGCCTTCTCGGCTCGGTCGGCGAGCCGATCAACCCCGAGGCCTGGATCTGGTACCGCCACGTCATCGGCGGCGGCTCGATCCCCGTGGTCGATACATGGTGGCAGACCGAGACCGGCGCGATCATGATCTCGGCCCTGCCGGGCATCACCGATCTGAAGCCCGGCTCGGCGCAAGTGGCGATCCCCGGCATCTCGATCGACATCGTCAACGACGACGGCACGCCGATCGAAGGCGAAGGCGGGGGCCTCCTCACGATCACCGAGCCGTGGCCGTCGATGCTGCGCGGCATCTGGGGCGACCCCGAGCGCTTCAAAGAGACGTACTGGGAGAAGTTCGGCGACACGTACTTCGCCGGCGATGGCGCCCGCCGCGACGAAGACGGCGACATCTGGCTGCTCGGTCGGGTCGACGACGTCATGAACGTGTCGGGCCACCGTCTCTCGACCGCCGAGATCGAGTCGTCGCTCGTCGCCCACCCGTGGACGGCGGAGGCCGCCGTGGTCGGCGCCTCCGACGAGGCCACGGGCCAGGCGGTCGTCGCGTTCGTCATCCTGAAGACGAGTCAGGCCGACCAGGTCACCGACATCGCCGCGGCGAGCGATGAACTGCGCAAGCACGTCGCCCTGCAGATCGGCGCGATCGCCCGCCCCCGCCAGGTGTTCATCGTCAACGAGCTGCCGAAGACGCGCTCCGGCAAGATCATGCGGCGGCTGCTGCGCGACCTCGCCGAGGGCCGCGAGATCGGCGACACGACGACGCTCGCCGACACCTCGATCATGCAGGTCATCAGCGAGCAGGTGAAGTAGCGCCCGATCGTACTTCACGAACGACGGATGCCGCGGCGGGATCGCTCCCGACGCGGCATCCGTCGTTCGTTGTGTTGTTCGGTCGGCTACGCGAATTCGACGACGAGCTCGAGTTCGACCGGCGAGTCGAGCGGCAGCACCGCGACACCCACCGCCGACCGGGCGTGACGGCCGGGCTCGCCGAAGATCTCGCCGAGCACCTCCGACGCACCGTTGATGACACCCGGCTGGCCGGTGAAAGCGGGGTCGGATGCCACGAAGCCGACGAGCTTCACGATGCGGGTGACCCGGTCGAGTGAACCGAGCTCGGCGCGCACGGCCGCGAGCGCGTTGAGCGCCGCCGTGCGGGCATACTCCTTCGCGTCGTCTGCGGGCACCAACCCGTGGCCGTCGCCGACCTTGCCGGTGGCGGGCAGGGCACCGGCTGTGAAGGGCAGCTGTCCCGAGGTGTACACGTGGGAGCCCGTGACGACCGCGGGCACGTAGGCGGCGACGGGCGGCGCGACCTCGGGCAGTTCGATGCCGAGCTCGGCCAGGCGAGCCTCGATGGCAGCCATCAGGCTTCGCCCTCGAACTGCTTGGCGGCCAGCGCAGAAGCGGCGGCTCCGGCGGATGCCGCGGAAGACGACTCCCCACCGACTGGGCGCTTCAAGTAGGCGACGAGCCCACCCTCGGGGCCCTGCACGATCTGCACGAGCTCCCAGCCCTCCGACCCCCAGTTGTTCAGGATCGCCGCCGTGTTGTGGATCAGCAGCGGAGTGGTGATGTACTCCCAGGTCGTCATGGGTTCCTGTCTCTCTGTCGCGTGGATGACGCGCATTCTCGGAAATGTCGAACGAAGTACGGGATTCGCGGGCATCGGCGCGCCTGCGCCACGAAACGGCACAGTGCCTGCATAGCGGGATTTGCCAGCATTCTCCGTTAAGCTCCACTATATGTCTGCCCAAAAACGTACGATGAGCGACGTCGGTGCCGGAATCCTCGGCTTCGTCGGCATGAGCGCTCTCGCCGGCGTGCTCGTCACGGTCGCCGTGACTCCGGCTCTCGCTGTCACCGGCATGGCCGCGAACAACAGCATCTCGATGTTCGAGAACCTGCCCGGGTACCTCGAGATCGATGATCTTGCGCAGAAGTCGACGATCTACGCGACCAACTCCGATGGCACCCCGTTCGCGCTCGCGTCGTTCTACGACCAGAACCGCGAAGAAGTACCGTGGGAAGCCATCTCGCAGTACGTGAAAGACGCCGCAGTCGCTGGCGAGGACCCCCGGTTCTACGAACACGGCGGCATCGACGTGCAAGGTACCGTGCGCGGTGCGCTGAACACCGTGCTGAAGGGCAACACTCAGGGTGGGTCGTCGATCACCCAGCAGTATGTGAAGAACGTGCTGATCCAAGACGGCATCTCGGAGGCAACGACCCCCGAAGAAGAAGAAGCCGCCTACGAGGCCGCAACCGAGACCACGATCGATCGCAAGCTCAAAGAGATGCGGTACGCCATCGCGATCGAGAAGAAGTACCCGAAAGACGACATCCTTCGCAGCTACTTGAATATCGCGCACTTCGGTGGGCGCGTGTACGGTATCGAAGCAGCCGCTCGCTACTACTTCGCCGACACTTCGGCGGCCAACCTGACGTTGCCGCAGGCCGCGAGCCTCATCGCGATCGTGAACAACCCCGAGAAGTTCCGCCTCGACTACCCCGAGAGCGAGACGAACGGCGCTGCCACGGTCAACGACGAGGGCGAACCGGTGCCGTACGCCGCGAACAAGGAGCGTCGCGACTACATCCTCGGCGAGATGTTGAAGCTCCAGAAGATCACCCAAGAGGAGTACGACGCCGCGGTGGCGACTCCGGTCGCGCCGGCGATCCACGAAGGCAGCACGGGCTGCCAGAGTGCCGGTGGCTCCGCATATTTCTGCGACTACGTGACCTGGGTCATCAAGACCGAGTACGACGACCCCGCGACGACCGACGTCAACGAAGGCTCGCGCATGCTGCAGAAGGGCGGGCTCGACATCTACACGACCCTCGACCTCGAGCTGCAGGGCGAGGCCGAGGGTGCTATGGCCGAGAATGTACCGTTCACCGACTCCAGATTCGACGTCGGATCGGTCGCAGTGAGCGTTGAAGTCGGCACGGGCAAGATCCTCGCCATGGCGCAGAACAAGAAGTACACGCAGGATCCCGAGGTCATCGAGGCGAGCGCCGGCGATTACAGTTCGATCAACTACAGCACCGACTACGAACACGGTGGGTCGCTCGGCTTCCAGCCGGGGTCGACGTTCAAGGTGTTCACGCTGGCGGAGTGGCTGAACGAGGGCCATTCCCTACGTGAGTCGTTCAACGGCGCCCGACGCACCTTCACTTCCTTCCCCGCAGCCTGTTACGGAGGGTGGACCGGAAGCTTCAACCCGAAGAACGATGACGGCCAGGGTGCGAACAACGCAGTCGACGCCACGAAGTACTCGGTGAACACCGCGTTCGTCGCCATGGGTCAGCAGCTCGATCTCTGCAAGATCAAGGACACCGCGCAGGCCTTCGGCGTTCGGCGAGCCGACGGCCTCGACCTCGGCCAGAAGCCCGCCTACGACGACGAGACCGGCGCTCCATTGTTCAATGCCGACGGCACGCGGCAGGCGACCGAGGGGGATGTGTTCAGTCCGAGCGCCATTCTCGGCACCGAAGAGGTCTCGCCGCTCAGCATGGCGGCTGCCTTCGCGGGCGTCGCCAACAACGGTGCGACTTGTTCTCCGATCGCGATCGCTCGCATCGTCAACAGCAAGGGCGTCGACGAGGAGGTACCGCAGACGGCGTGCCCGCAGTCGGTCACTCCTGACGTCGCACACGCGATGGGGTACGCCATGGCGCAAACCTTCAACGGTACTGCGAGCGCGTCGAACACCGGCACCGGCGTGCCGCACATCGGCAAGACCGGAACGACCGACAACAACGAGGGCACGTGGATGAACGGCGCGTCGACCCGCGTCGCAACGGCCGTCTGGGTCGGCAACGTCACCGGCCACGCGAACCTCCGTCAGCTGAGCTTCGACAGCGGCGCCGCGGCGACCGCCCGCCACCGCATGTGGAAGAAGATCATGACCTTGGCCGACAACAAGTACGGTGGTGACGCGTTCCCCGATCCCGACCCGTCGGCGTTCAAGCAGGTGCTCGTCGATGTTCCGCAGGTCGCCGGCCTCGCACCAGACGCGGCCAAGCAGGCCCTCGAGGCTGCCGGCTTCGTGTACGAAGACGGCGGTCAGCAGGACTCGAACCTGCCTGCCGGCACCGTGACCGGAACCGACCCTTCGGGTCAGGCCGGAAAGGGCACGACCATTCGAGTGTTCACGAGCAACGGTTCGATGACCGGCGTACCGAACGTCGTCGGCATGTCCGGCGATCAGGCCGAGGCGGCCCTCAAACAGGCCGGGCTCAAGGTGAAGCGCCAGAACGAGGACACCACCGATCCAACGAAGGTCGGCGTGGTGATCTCGCAGAACCCGGCAGGAGGCGGTTCGGCGAAGCCTGGCGACCAGGTCACGATCACCGTCGGAAAGCTCGCCGGGGGCGGCGGGGGCGACAACCCTCCCGGCAACGGTTAGTCGGCGATCCACCCGTGACAACAGCTCGAACGTCCCCCGTTGCGGCGATCGCGATCGCCGTCGCCGCGACGGGGGCCGCCGCGCTCGCGTGGGGCACACTCGTCGAGCGCACCAGATGGACCCTCAGGCGAGTGGATGTCCCGGTGCTGCCGCCGGGCGCCGAGCCCATCCGCGTACTGCACCTCTCCGACTTGCACATGGCTCCGTGGCAGCGTGACAAGCAGGAGTGGGTGCGACGCCTCGCCGAGCTCGAGCCCGACCTCATCGTCGATACCGGCGACAACCTCGGCCATGTTCGAGGCGTCGAGGGAATCCGCCGGGCATTCGAGCCGTTCCGGGGCATCCCGGGTGTCTTCGTCAACGGTTCGAACGACTACTTCGGACCACAGCTGAAGAATCCGTTCGGGTATTTCATCGGCCCGTCGCGGCTCAGCTCCAATGCCGAGCGGCTCTCCAAGGTGGAACGGCTCGATATCGACGAACTGCACGCGTACTTCGCCGAACTCGGGTGGAACGACCTCGACAACACCGCGGCCGCCCTGGACCTCCGCGGCACGCACTTCGAGTTCTTCGGTGTCGACGACCCGCACAAGGGATACGACCGGCTCGACCTCATCACGGCGGCGATCGACGAGTTGCGCGCTGATGACCCGCTCGGCGACGAGACCTGGCCCGACGAGGGATCCCTTCGACAAGCTCGAGGCGGCGCCACCGGCCTTCGCCCCACCGTTACGGTCGGTGTGACCCACGCGCCGTACCAGCGGGTACTGAACTCGTTCGTGAACCATGGCGCGCAGCTCATGCTCGCCGGACACACGCATGGCGGGCAGGTGTGCGTGCCGGGCTTCGGAGCGCTCGTCACGAACTGCGACATCCCGCGCGACCAGGTCAAGGGGCTCAGCGTCTGGCGACACGGCTTCCGTGCGGCGTTCCTCAACGTCTCAGCCGGGCTCGGAACCTCGATCTACGCACCGGTGCGGTTCGCGTGCCCGCCGGAGGCGACACTGCTCACTCTCGTACCGACGGAGTGACACCGGGGTGCGAACCCGCCGCGCATCCGGCATCGTGACCGCGCCGAACCTGGTCGGGCGAGCGCCATTTATCGGCTATTCTTGTTGAGGCCCGCAAGGGTCACCCCGGGGTGTGGCGCAGCTTGGTAGCGCGCGTCGTTCGGGACGACGAGGTCGCAGGTTCAAATCCTGTCACCCCGACCGGGTGAAACCCCCTCCTCCGGGAGGGGGTTTCCGCATGCATCGGCGAGCCCGCGGTGTCAGGGGCGTCCGAGTCCGCGATAGTGCCACCCGGCCGCACGCCATGCAGCTGGATCGAGCACATTGCGCCCGTCGATGATGCGCCGCTCCCCCACGAGCCGGCCCACGGCCTCGGGATCCAGCGTGCGGTACTCGCTCCATTCGGTGGCGAGGATGACCAGCTCGGCACCGAACAGCGCTTCGCGGGTCGTCGCGGCATATGAGAGCTCAGGCCATTTGGCGCGCGCATTCGCGATGCCCTCGGGGTCGGTCGCGGTCACGACAGCGCCTCGCTCTCGCAAGTGCGCGGCGATGTCGAGCGCCGGCGAGTCGCGAACGTCATCGGAGTCGGGCTTGAACGTGACCCCGAGCACCGCGATCTTCTTGCCCTCGACAGAACCTCCGAGGTCGGCCGAAGCGAGATCGACGACACGCCGGCGTTGCCGCATGTTGATCGCGTCGACCTCGGTGAGGAACGCGAGGGTGTCGCCGAGACCGAGCTCAGCGGCCCGAGCGGTGAATCCGCGGATGTCCTTGGGCAGGCAGCCCCCTCCGAATCCGAGGCCGGCATTCAGGAAGCGCCGGCCGATGCGAGCGTCGTGGCCGATGGCGTCGGCGAGTGCCGTGACATCCGCTCCGGTCGCATCGGCGATCTCCGACATCGCGTTGATGAAGCTGATCTTCGTGGCGAGGAACGCGTTGGCGGCGACCTTGACGAGCTCGGCGGTCGCGTAGTCGGTGACGATGCGGGGCGTGCCGGCTTCGATCGCGGCCCGGTAGACGTGATCGAGCACGGATACCGCGTTGTCGTCGCCCTCGCCGACGCCGTAGACCAAGCGGTCGGGCGAGAGCGTGTCTTTCACCGCGAAGCCTTCGCGCAGGAACTCGGGGTTCCAGGCGAGGCTCGCGTGAGGAGTTTCGGCGGCGAGCCACGTCGCGAGCCGGGTCGCGGTGCCGACCGGCACCGTGCTCTTGCCGACGACGAGCGAACCCGAAGCGAGATGCGGCAGCAGTCCTCGGAACGCCGCATCGACGAACGAGACATCGGCGGCCCCGGTTTCGCTCGACTGAGGCGTGCCGACGGCGAGGAAGTGCACCTCGGCGTCAGCGGCATCCGCGATGTCGCTGCTGAACCGCAGCCGTCCGCTCGCAGAGGCCGAGGTGAGGATCTCGGGCAGGCCGGGCTCGTAGAACGGCGGGCGTCCCGACGCGAGCGCCGCGATCTTGCCTGGGTCGACGTCGATGCCGACGACGTCGTGGCCGAGTTCTGCCATAGCGGAAGCGTGGACCGCGCCAAGATAGCCGCAGCCGATGACCGAGATGCGCATGCCATTCCTTCGTTTCGAGCGAACGGGTTCCATTCTGCCGCACGCGATGCGCGCCGTGCCGAACCGGCGCCATGCCGAACCGGCGCAACGCCGAACCGACGCAGCGATCAGCCCGTCATCAGCGGCGTCGTGAAGACCAGCGGCATCCGTTGACCGGGCTCGGCCGAGACGAATCGGTAGACGACCGTGGTGACCTGTCCGGGTTGGAGGTCGACTCCGACGTTGTTGGCGATGCGCCCGTCGGCAGCCACCGATTGATACCCCACGTCGACGCCATCGACGACGACGCCGGCATCGAACGCACCTACCGGTGAATACACTGCGACGTTCGTCGCAACCACGCCCGGGGGCACTCCGAACCTGCCTCCGTTGGTGGTGCGGTGGGGCAAGGAGACGGCCGCGTCTCCCGGCGCGGTGCTCGTCATGGTCACCGTCACCTCGATCTCAGAGCGCCCGTCGCTCCGGGTGTCGGCGACCTCGACGTTCGCCCCGACGTCGAGGTACGCGTCCATCTTGCCGCCGGACCGATCGTTCAGGTACACCGCATACGCCTGGTCTCCGAGCGAGGTCTGCGTGGCCTGCATGCCGGCGAGCGTCGTGTCGGCGAGTACCGCCTGTTCGTCGTCGTGAGCACTCCAGATCGCGATCCGGTGCTCCTCGGCGACGCGGGTGACCGCCGAGATGAGGGCGACGGGGTCGGTGCTGCCCGAAGAGATCGCCTGGAAGACCCCGGCTGCGGCCGATGCGAAGTAGTCGTCTTGTGCGGCCTCGTCGTCGAGACGTACGTAGGTGTCGACGAGCAATGACTGCACGGCGTCACCTTCGCTCAGTACGCTGCCACCGGCGAGGGTGACCGGACCGGTGGCACCGAGCACATAGCTGAGCCCGACCGGGTCGACGGCGATGACGCCGTCGACCACCGTGCCGTGGTCCCGTGCCCACATCGCGGCGGCCAGCCGGCCACTCACCGAGAAATCGGGGGTCGCCGTGACATTCTGGATGTACGTGCCGAGTTGATCGCCGAACAGCGCGGCATCGGCTTCCGGAAGCGTCAGCAACGGCTCGCTCAGGTGCTGCACATCGCTCGAGGCCGCCTGCGCGGCGAGCGAGATCACGCCGTCTTCGGTGTGCACGAGCGCGAGCGCCCCGATGATGCCCCCGCCGGTACGCAGCTCTGCACTGTTCTGGAAGAGGATGAGATAGTTGCGCGGTCCATCGGCGCCGAGCATCTCCGGCAGGATCCGAATGGCTCGATCGAGCGTCGCCATCGCATCGGAGGCCGTTCCGAGGGCGCCGGCGAACTCGCCAGTCGCTTCGGCGATCGGCCCGACGAGTGCGCCGGCATCGATCGCATTCACACGTGCGGATGCCTCGTCGAGAGCTTCGGCCGCGTCGCTGACGACGGGCCGGGCTTCGATCAACGGGGCCAGGTCGATGCGGCCGTCTGCGGAACGCAGCGATGTCGCGTCGATCGATCCCACGGTCGCGGCGAGCGGCACGATGACTCGCGATGCGACCCGATCGAGTTCGCTCGACAGTCCGCGCACCGCCGAGAGGTTTGTACCCGCCCAGGGCACCGATTCGGCCGCACGCCAGATCGGATCGCTCGTGAGCTCGGTCGCCGACGATGCGTGCTCGGCGAGCAATGCCGCGTTGCTCGAGGCCGCGGCTGCGTCGGCGGCACCGATGTCGTGCTGGATCTGCGCTGCGAGCGGCACGGCGGCCGCGAGCTCCGTGCTCGCGAGCCAGCCTCGGATGCCGATCCAGACGACCACGCCGACGAGCAGCCCCAGGGTCACCACTGCGATCCAGATCGCGACGCGTCGGCCGCGTCCGGCCGTTGATGCGGCCGATGCCACGGGTTACCGCTTCACGAGCCGGCGAGCCAACAGCACGACGCCGCCGATGACCATAAGCCCGAGGGCGCCGAAGGCGATCGTGAACGTGGCGTCGGAGACACCGGTCTCGCTCAGCATCGCGGTGTTCTCGACCACCGGTGCGGAGCCGGAGCCTCCGCCCGACGGGCCAGTCGCGCAACTCGGGGTGGACGGCGGGTACGACAATGGCACCGAGATCGACGGGTTCACCGTGATCGTGGCACTCGTGAGGCTTCGCGTCCAGGCGAAGTTGCCCGGGATCTCCACCCATGAGCCGTCGATGTAATCCCAGCCGGGCCATCCGGGGGGATCCACCGAAGCACCCGGCCAGAGCACGCGGCCGGTGAGCGAACCGTTGACGAGGGTGCCGAGCGGGATCTCGTGCGAGTTCGAACCGTCGCTCAGCACGAGCGTCGCGGTGTTGCCGGTGGACTGATTGTTCGGGTCGATCAGGTTGACGGTGTAGCCGATATAGGGAACGTCGCCATCGCAAATGCCGGTGACCGCAGACCCCGCGAGCGTGGGGTCGGCGGGTGGGGTCGTCGGCGGGTACTGTTCTGCGTAGGCCGCGGTGGGGACGGCGAGGAACGCCGCCACCAGTGCGATTACGGCAACTTTGCGGAGCACGGGTGCCTCCGTGGGTTCGGGTGGTGAACGGGTTGTGGTCGGGTAACGCTCGGAGTCTACGCGCGGTCGCGCGGCCTCGTCTGCGCCCAGTTGAGGGGTCAAGAACGCGGCAGTCGAGCGGCGCATCAACACGGTCGTGTTCGTCTCGCTAGCCTGAACTGATGGATCCGAATGAACTCGCATCCCGGCACGAGCGCGACGGGCTTACCGATGTCACGCCGAACAGCGCTCGCGCGGTTCGGCTCTCGCGGTGGATCCTCGCGTCCTACCTCGTCGTCCTCGGCCTCATCGTCTTCCTACCGGCCCGCGACGCCGGACGTATCACCGGCATCGTAGGCTGGGCCGCCGATGTTCTCGCCTCGTTCGGTGCTCCACGGGAGGTGAGCGCCGTCGTGTTCGAGTTCCTCGCGAACGTCGTGCTGTTCGTGCCCTTCGGAGTGCTGGTTGCGATCGCCTTCCCCGCCCTCTCGTGGTGGGCCGTGCTCGCCGCTGGCGCTCTCACGAGCGTCAGCATCGAACTCATCCAGATCGCGATCCCGTCACGCTTCCCCACCGTCTCCGATGTGATCGCGAACACGGCCGGCACGGCGCTCGGACTCGTGATCATTCTGTGGTGGGTGCGCGCGCGGCATCCGCTCGGCTCCGACCGCTCGCCCACCTGAGCATCCGTTCGAGCGGGCCACGACCGAGATAGCGTCGCCAGAGCCAGGCGAACAGCATCGAGCCGAAGATCAGGCCGATGAGCAGCCCGACGGAGTCGTCGGTGTAGTAGCCGTTCTCGACGCGCACCGACGCCGCGATCACCACGAGATGCAGCGTGTATACGCTGAGCGGCATGGACCCCATCGCCGTGATCGGCGAGAGCACGGCTGCGGCGATTCGGCGCACCGGCGCACGCGCGAACGAGGTGAGCAGCAGCATCCCGGCAACGACGAGCACGCCGACGCCGACGTTGCCGACGGCCTCGAGCGAGGTGCGCCACGCCGAGATCCACGGGTCCGGCTCGCCGGCTGCACTGCCGGCGAGCGGTGCGGATGCCGCGGCGTCACCACCCGGCATCAGGGCGACGATCGGCAGGAGCACGGCCGCCGCCGTGGTGCCCGCGAGCGCGGCGACCGTCACGACGCGCGGTGAATTGAGGTCGAGGCGGGCGAGTGCGAGCCCGATCAACATCACGGGGATCCAGACCACGACGGGGTAGGCACCGCTCACCACCCAGTCGACCACGATCGCGAGCGGTCCGGATTGCAGCTCGAGAACCGTGTCGGTGGCGCTCGCGATCTCGGCGAGAGCGGGCATGACCGCGAGCAGGGCGATGCCCGCGGTCAACGCCACGCGCGGCGGCAGGAAGAGGAACGGCAGCATCAGCAAGAACGCGACGCCGTACACGTCGAGGATGATGAAGACGAGCGGGTGCAGGGTGATGGCGATGAGCAGACCGAGGGCGATGAGAATCACCGCCCTGATCGCGATCTGGCGGCGGAGCCCGCCCCGGCCGGTCGTGATCGGTCGTGTGCCGCCAGAGATGAACGCCAGGCCCATTCCCGCCGTCAGTGCGAACAGTAGCCGAGGACGTTCGTCGGCGATTGCGATGAGCGCATCGAGATCAGCGGATGCTGCGATGGGCGCGACGTGCGCGACGAACATGCCGATGAGGGCGAGCCCCCTGGCTGCGTCGACCGCGTCGATGCGGGGCGGCATCGTCGAACCATCGGGCTTGCGCACCACTTGCACCGATCGGCTCATGAAGCCACTTTGGCGCACCGATGGCCGAGTCGGCAGCTCCCGAGCTCATCGATCAGTTCGGGAACTCCGCCGACTCGGCCCATCGATGCAGGCGGGTCTTTCTCGGCCGCGTCGGCTTCGGTCAGTTCTCGCTGCGTGCGCGGCGCACTGTGGTGAGCACTATGACCAGTGCTGCACCGAGGAGCAATGCCCCACCGGCGATCCAGATCCAGAGCATCGGATCGACACCGGTGTCGGCGATTCCACCGGTATCACTCGCGGAGTCAGCAGGCACGACCGTCAACGTACCGGTCGCGACGTACTGGCCCGCCGTCACCGTGACGGTGTACGTGCCCACCGCGTTCGACGAGACGCTGTATGAAACGGTGCCTGCTGCATCCGTCGGTCTGGTGGCCGTCGCCGCCTTGATGATGCCGAGTGTCACGGCATCGTCGGCGCTCGCGGTCGATGGTGTACTGGCGGGCAGCCCGCTGAACGTCATCGTGCCGACTTCGCCGACCGTGAGCGTCACGTTCGTGCCCTGGCCGGTATAACCGGCCGCGGTTGCGGCAGCAGGTGCCGCGATGAGTGCAACTGCCGCGATCGCGACCGTCGCAAGAATCTTCCGAATCATAATTGCGTTACCCCTCATCATGCATCACGAGTCTTCGCAAAGGCCCATAGCGTGGTTGTTCCCCGTCCGAACAACACGAGCACTACCATACGGCAGATTCACAGGAAAGCGCGACCCCTATCACCCCTGGTACTTTGACCAATGGCGTTGCTACAATGCGCGGCTCCTTCTCACCTGCCTCACCCCCGAGGAATCCGAACCGATACTCGGCGCTCTGCCCTGGCGCGAGATGCGAGACCACCTTGCTCAGCGTGTATCCCGAGTCAGAGGTCGGATGGTAGGCGGCCGGCTCTCCGGCGAGCTTCACTCCGAGGTTGTAGGTGCCGAGCGCACTGTAGACGTGCACCGAGGTCGTGATGTCGCCGGGCGGGGTGCCGTATTCACCGCCACCCGTGACGTAGCCGGGCAGCGACGTCGCAGCATCCGCCGGCGCCGTATTCGTGAGGGTGACGTGCACTTCGTACAGCGGTAGGCCGTCGTTCCGGCAGGTCACGGTGCCGACGCCCATCTTCACGTCGAGGTACGCATCCATCTTCGAGCCGGTCATGTCGTTCAGGTAGACGCCGAAGACCTGCTCAGCAGCGGTGCTCGTCGGGAGGGCGCCGGCGAGCGTGGTGTCACTCAGCAGAGCCTGTTCTTCGACGTCGGCGTTCCAGATGAGGATGCGGCGCTCCTCCCCCGCTTGCGCGAACGCCTCGATCAATGTGCGGGGGTCGGCGCCGCCAGCGGTGAGCGCTGAGAACACGGTCGATGCGGCGTCCGCGAAGATCGCGTCCTGCTCGCTGACCGGGTATCGCTCGTAGACGGCGCGCAGCAGGAACTGCACGGCGTTCTCGCTCGTGAGCACGTCGCCCGTGCCGATCGTGACCGGGCCGGTCGCGCGCAGCAGGTAGCTGAGCATCACGGGGTCGACGGCGACGACGCTCTGCACCTCGGTGCCGAACTTGCGCTTCCACATCTCTCTGGCGATCGTCGCCGTCAGCGGGAACTGGGGGGTGAAGTTGACGTCTTGCATGTAGCTGGCGGTGTTGTCACCCCAGAGCGCCCTCGTCTCGACGGGCAGTTCGACGACCGGCGGCGTGTACTTCGGGAAATCGCTGGCCGCGGCCTGCTGGGTCATCCACACGGCGCCGCCCTCGGCATGCACGAGCGCGAGCGCACCCGGGATGCCGCCGCTCGAGCGCAGCTCGGCATTGTTCTGGAAGAGCAGCAGCGTGTCGCGCGGCCCGTCGCCGCCGAGCATCGCCGGGAGCAGCTGCACGGCACGGTCGAGCCCGCCGACGATCGCACCGGTCTCGTCGATCAGCGCCGTGAGTTCGTCGCGCGCGTCGGCGAGCGGGCCGATGACCGCAGCGGATGCCACGCCGTCGGCCGCGAGTGCGGCCGATGCGCTGCCGAACGCGGCCCGGGCCTCATGCACCGGCTGCTGCATGTCGATCATCGGCTGCAGGTTCAAGGCGCCACCCGCCGGAGCGAAGGTCGCGAGGTCGATGGATCCGGCCGCCGATGCGAGCGGCACGACCGCATCGCTCGCGACGCGATCGACAGATGCTGCCATCACCCGCATCACCTCGAGATTCGGGCCCACGAACGGCAGTATCTCGACGACGCGCCAAATCGGGTCGCCCGTCAACGAGGCAGCGGATGCCGCGTGCTCGGCCAGTTCGTCGGCCGCCTTCTGCGCAGCCTCGGCGTCGCCTTCGACCAAGTGCTTCTGGGCCGCCTGTGCGAGCGGCACCGCCGCTTCGAGCTCACCCTTGGCGAGGAACGCCCGGATGCCGACCCAGGCGACGACGAAGACGACCACGGCCGCAACACCGATGATCGACCAGAGAATGATGCGTCGGCGCCGCTTCTGTTTGCGCTTCCTACTCGAGCCGTGGTGATGGTGCGAGCGGCCAGAGCCGGAGCTGGAGCTCGACCCCGATGTGGAGCCGCCACCGTGTGAACGACCCGAACCGGAACTCGATCCGTGGGATCGACCCGAACCCGAACTCGAACTGTCCGAACGGCTCGACTCAGAGCGCCGATCGGATGCCCCATCCCCATGGTTCCGACTCGACGACTCCGAACCCCCGGATGACGGCGTCACGATCAGTAGCGTAACCAATCTTCGGCGGAATTCCGCCCGCCACCCTCAACGCTCCCGTTCCGCTGCATCCGAATGCCGCACGCATCCTCGTCGGCCACGATGACCGGCCGGCCTCTCGGCCGCGCTTGGGAACAAGCTCGTCGACGGTCTCCGGCAACACAGCGTCCCTCGTGGGGTCGCGCGCTTCTTCGCCGGTGCCGTAAGGTATGGCCATCGCCACTGGCCAATCAATGAACGCGTGGTCTGCGGCGCATGGGCGAAATTGGGGGGTTGGCGCCATGGGTGGCACGGAGACCGCGATCTACAGGTCTGCAAGACGGGTGGAAGATTCGTGGCAGATCGCCACCCCTCATAAAGCTGTCGTCCCGAGTCCCGCCACCATCCCGGCCTGACGCGATCGGACTGCTCTTGACTACGCAGAAGGTCGGAGGGCACGGCATTGAGCAGGTAGTGGAGCGCGGCATGTGCGTCGGGTGCGGCGCGTGCTCAATCCGTACTCATGGCGCTATTCCTGTGACACTGGGCACGCGCGGCATGTATCAGGCCGATCTCGGCGATGCCAGCTCAGAACAACTCGCTCGCGCGACGCGCGTGTGCCCATTCTCGGATGCAGCGCGGAACGAGGACGAGCTCGCTGAAGATCGGTTCGGCGAACTCCGAAGCGACGACCGAATCGGTCGTCACTCGGCGGTCTTCGCCGGTCGTATCACCGACGACGATTCGGTTCTCGGCAGCAGCTCAGGCGGACTCACGACGGTCCTTCTCGCCGGCCTCTTGGAGAGGGACATCGTGGATGCGGTGCTGCACGTCGGTCGCGGGCCGGGACCGGCCCACTTCGAGTACGTGATCTCGTCGAGCCTTGACGACCTCAACGCCAACCGGAAGTCCGCGTACGCGGCGACCACGCTCGCGGAGGTCGGTGCCGCACTGGAACCGGGACTTCGATACGCGGTCGTTGGAGTGCCGTGCTTCGTCAAGGCGATGCGGTTGCTCGCAGGCGAGATGCCAGAGGTCGGTGAGCGGGTCGACTTCTACGTGGGCATCGTCTGCGGGCACCTGAAGGGGACGTTCTTCGCGGAGTCCCTCGCCTGGCAGGGAGGGGTCGCTCCCGACGACTTGGACACGATCGACTTTCGTGTGAAGAACCCCGCACGCCCCGCGAATCGCTACGACTACGCGGCCGTTTCGCGGAGCGGCGAGCGCGTCGTCAAACCGGTCGGCTCCGCGATCGACGGCTCCTGGGGATACGCAGCATTCCAACCGGAGGCATGCAACTTCTGCGATGACGTCTTCGCCGAGACCGCCGACGTGGTCTTCGGCGATGCCTGGCTGACCCAGTACGAGCCCGAGTGGCGCGGCACGAACGTCGTCGTGATCCGTGACGAACGAGCGGGCGAGATTTTCCGCAGCGCGGAGGCGGCGGGGTCCGTGATGCTCGAGGATCTGACCGTCGAGCAGGCAGCCCGATCGCAGGCCGGGAACTTCCGCCACCGACGAATCGGTCTCCGTGTCCGCCTTGCCGACGATCAGGCCGCCGGGCTCAGCGTGCCGACCAAGCGGGTACGCCCGGGCACGGACGGAGTCAGCCGTGGACGGCAGCGTCTCATCCGTCGCCGTCGGCAATTGTCGCGCCTCTCGTTCGATGCGTTCGGGGCGGCAAAGGCTGCGGGTGATCTCTCGCTGTACCTCGGACCGATGCGCTCCGCCATCGGAAGGTATCAACGTACGGAAGCGCTCCAACGAGGGCCCATGGGGATTCTGAAGTACGTCGCTCGGAAGGTGCTGCGGCTCAGCAGATGACGGCGAGAGAACGCGTGGTCGCAGTGGAGGCACGGCGTCGGACCGAACGAGGGGAATGAATTGGCGACGATCACGTGCAATTGGTTCGCACCCGGGCGAAGTCTGCGGTCGCTGGCGGTGGAAGCTCGGCACCGCTCAACCGGATGGGCGTACCTTCTTGCGAACTCTCCCGGCCACTCCCTCACGAACTTCGGCGATGAACTCGCCCCCTTCGTACTCGAGGACGCGACCGGTCGCAAGGTCGTGTGGGCGCCATTCGGCAAAGAGGACGTCAACGTCATCGGATCGAATATCGTGCACTACGCCCGTGAGGGTGGCGTCGGGGCGATCTGGGGCATGGGGATTCACGATGCCGTTCTCACTGCGGAGGAGAAGGCCCGCGTGACGCCGAAGATTCTCGCCGTGCGCGGTCCGAACTCGCGAGATCATCTGGGTCTTCCAGCGGACACCCCACTCGGCGACCCGGGTCTCCTCGCACGCAACCTCCGCCCCGAACGGCTCCGCCGGTCGGGCAGGCGCCTCCTGATCGCCCACTTCTCAGCGTTCGCGTCGAAACGCTCTCGTCGAAAGATCACCGAACTCCGCAACGCCGGATACGACGTCGCACTTCCCAATACGCATCCCCTCGAGATGGTGCACCGGATCGCCGCCGCGGACTTCGTCGCGTGCTCGGGACTGCACGGCACGATCGTCGCCCACGCCGTCGGCACACCCGTGGAGCTGATCACCTTCTCCGACGATCCGGCGACCGCGCCCGGCTACAAGTATCGCGACTACCTGGAGTCGGTCGGTGCCCCCGTCTCCATCGTGCGCTGGTCGGACCTGCTCCGTTCCGATGCTCGGACCTCGGTACGCATCGACCGGGCTGCCGAACATGGACAGCGCGTTTCGCAACGAATCGAACCGATGGTCGATGGGCTCTACCTGGCCGCGGAGGCGTTGCGTTGACGGGAGCGATCCGTTCACCTGAACGATCGCCCAGCGGTACTGATACGCCTGTCCGTGGGGAACGGTTCCGTCCGGATATACAAGGGCTGCGTGCCGTCGCGGTGCTGCTGGTCGTCGTCGACCACCTCGACCTCGGAATTCTCAAAGGCGGTTACGTCGGGGTAGACGTCTTCTTCGTGATCTCCGGATTCCTCATCACGGGCCACCTGTTCACTCGGCTCACGACCAACGGACGAATCGGGTTCGCCGGCTTCTACAGCCGCCGAATGCGACGGATCCTCCCGGCGTCTTTCGTCGTGCTCATCGTGACGACCATCGCCGCCCTGCTCTGGATGCCTCCGTTGACCTGGAACGACGTCCTGACGATGGCCGCGGCCACCGCAGCTTACGTCCCCAATCTCTATCTGGCGGTCGAGGGCACCGACTACCTCGCCGAAACTGCTCCGCTTCCGTTTCAGCATTACTGGTCGCTCGGCGTCGAGGAGCAGTTCTACCTGTTCTGGCCACTGTTCCTGGTCTTCATCTGGTGGGTTTCCCGGCGTTCGAGGCGAACCGTCTGGTGGCTCCTGGCGATCGCCGTTGCTGCGTCCTTCGTCTTGTGCATCGTGATGACCGCTCGCTCGCAGCCGTGGGCGTTCTTCTCATTGCCCACCCGCGCGTGGGAACTCGGCGTCGGCGGGCTGGCGGCCCTTCTCGCGACCAACCAGCGCGTACAGCGGTGTCGCCCCGCTGTCAGCGCTTCCTTCATGTGGGTCGGCCTCGCAGCGATCTTCGGAGCGGCCGTTCTGTTCGACGACCAGACCTGGTTCCCCGGGTACATCGCTTCCGTCCCAGTGATCGGCACGGCGCTGGTCCTCCTGTTCGGAGGGCAACGACAGTTGACGATGCCGCAACGGATCCTCGGTCTCGCGCCGATGCAGTACTTCGGTCGCATCTCGTATTCCCTCTACCTCTGGCATTGGCCGGCACTCGTCATCCCGCAGGCCGCAATCGGGCTCCGCTCGGAGCTCCCGGTCTGGGTGCGGATCGCCCTCATCGCGGGAGCGATCGGCCTTGCCGACGTGACGTATCGGTTCGTCGAGGAACCCGCGAGACGCGGGCCTCTGTTCTCGAGCGCACGGCCGGGCCTCGTCATCGCTGCGGGCCTGGCCATCTCCGCCGCACTCGTCGTCGGCGCGCTGGCACTGCGCCCGATCGTCATGCCTACGGCGCTCGCCACGGATGAGACCGTGACGGTGACCGATCCGACGGTCCCCCCACGATCGACTCCATTCGTGCCCGCGAACCTCGAGCCATCCCTGCTGCAGGCCTCGGCATCGACGACCGAGATCCATCGGAACGGATGTCACATCGCCGACGAATCGACGACCACCGTCAACGACTGCACATTCGGCGTCGCGGGCTCCGATCGCTCCGTGGTGCTCTTCGGCGACTCCCATGCCGCGCACTGGTTCCCTGCCGCCGACGGTTGGGCCGATCGTGCCGGCCTCGGCTTGGCAGCTCACACGAAGGTCGGATGCCCCTCGGTCGTCGTCACGGTCGTGAGCAGGTCGAACCCGTACAACGCGTGCGATGACTGGCGCAGCTCCGTCATCGAGCGCATCAACCGGACACTTCCCGATCTCGTCATCGTCGCGAGCTCGGCGAGCTACGATCTTGCCGGTGTCGGCGACGAGAGTCGTGACCGTGCATGGGCGCGCGGCATCGCGGAGCTCCGGGCCGAGGTCGACTCCCGGGTTCAGCTCGTGGTGCTCGCAGATACCCCCGAACTCCCCGAGAACCCGGCGCGATGCCTCTCGAGTCACCTCGATTCCACGCGAGAGTGCGGCATCGCCCGAACGGACGGACTCGACCGGGAGTGGGCCGACGCGGAACAGGAGGCTGTCGAAGCGACCGGTGTCGCGTACGTCGACCTCAACGACCACTTCTGCTCCAACCGGTGGTGCGGCCCGGTGATCGGAAACGTGCTGGTGTACCGAGACGTCACGCATCTCACCGAGGAATGGGCGACTGCGCTGTCCCCCGCTTTCGGCGAAGCCATCTCCAAGGTGGTCGGATGGTGAAGTCTGAGGGGCCCGTGTCGACCGACGGCGAACGTTCGCCGCTTGTGACCATCACGCCGGATAGGGTAGCCGCGAAGGCCGGTGAACTCCGGCGTCGGGTGTCCGCTCATGGGGAGGAGCTGACCTTGCGAGGTGACCGTCGTACGTTCGAACACACCCGCGGCCCAACATCGCTGCGGTACCTGCGCTTCATGCCTCAGCTTCGCAGCGCGTACATCGAACGGTTCCGAGGTGCTCCGGCGAGCATGACGCTGTTCCTCCAGCCTGAATACCTCGATGCGTCGCTGGTAGACCCGGCCAAATTCCGGCAGGTCAGCCGGCCCCGGCTGCTCGGCCAGGTGCTGCGCGGCGATTACGACGTGGTCGCACTCCCCGAGCCCCTGTGGATCGTGAATCTCCCGCTCGTCACCCTGCTCGCCTCCGCGGCCCGGATCGCAGGAGCCCTGCGGCGTCGACGAATCGGCGTCGTCACGTACGCGATTGAGAATGCACCCATCGAGGAGCTGTTGGGACTTCCGGGCTGGATGCCGGTCAACGTGCGGGTGGCGATGCTTCGACTGGTGACCGCACCGTATCGTGCGGCACTGGACCGTATTGCGTTCGGCACCGATGGCGCCGAACGCAACTACCTGGCGCTCTGGCCGCACCGACGATCTCGGCTCGATCCCGAGATGATGACGTTCTCACCGGTGGCGCCGCGGTGCACGTGCGCGCAGACACCGAAGGATCCGGACCTCGTGCTCTTTCTCGGTCCACTCGAAGCGCGAAAGGGACTCGACGACCTCCTCGCCGCTTGGGCGGGGGTGCGGGCCAATCGTCCGAGTTCACGCCTGATCATCTGCGGCAACGGCCCGATGCGGGCTCGCGTCGCGGCGGCGAGCGCGCAGGATGCCTCCATCACGCTTCGGACCGAATCCGATCGGTCCGAAATGCACGGGTTGCTTTCGCAGGCGACCGTGCTCGTTTCGCTCCCCCGCAGAGAGCGTCGCTGGCGGGAGCAGATCGGACTCAGCCTCACGGAGGGTGTGTCCCACGAATGCCACATCGTGACCACGGACGAGACCGGATTCGCCGACTGGCTCCGAGTGCACGCCCAGAGCGTGCTCACCACCATCGGTCCCGACACCGTGGCCATCTCCATCGCGACTGCACTCGATGCGCCGCGGCCGGTCGCGGCCCACCTTCTGCCCGAGTTCGGCGGCCGCGCACAGGCGGAGCATTGGATGCTCAGCGGAGCGATCGAGCCGGAGCACGTCGCATGACCGCCATGAGAGCGGACGTTCCCCGCTGGACCTTCGTCACGGTCACCTATAACAGCGCTGAGCACCTTCGGCACCATTGGGCCGCAGGCCTGCCGGAGTACGTCGAGTGGGTCGTCGTCGACAACGATTCGAGCGACGGATCGGCCGATCTCGCGGAGTCGCTCGGTGCGAAGGTCATTCGGCTCGCTCGGAACGTCGGGTTCGGCCGCGCGAACAACGTCGGCTTCCAGTCGTCACGGGGCAGATACCTGGCTTTCGCCAACCCCGACATCACGATCGACGTCTCGACGCTCGCAGCGCTCGAGCGGGCGATGGATCGTGAATCCGGGCTCGTGGCGCCGCAACTCCTGGATTCGGATGGGACGCCTCAACCCGGTGGCCGCACAGCTCCCTCCCTGTGGAACAAGGTGCTCAGCCGCCTCGGTTCCGCGCGGACCCGCGGGAACTACTACCGTCTCGCTGGCCCGGCCGAGACGATCTACGTCGACTGGGTCATCGGCGCCGCGGTGGCCGCGAAACGCGAGGATTGGCACCGGCTGCGCGGCGAGTCGGGGCCCTGGGATCCGGCGTACTTCGTCTACTACGAGGATTCCGATCTCGGGTTGCGCGCCTGGGCGAAGGGGCTGACAGTCCGCGTGATCGGCGAAGCCCGCTGGCTGCACGGATGGGAGCGTGCAACGACGAACGCGAACTGGAGCGCATGGCGCCTCGAGATCGATTCGATGGTGACCTTCTACCGCCGCTACCCACGGTTGCTGGTCGGATCCGGTTCTCGACGCTCCCCATCGCGAACTCACGCGGCAAGTCCTCCTCCAGTCACCGCACGACACCTGCAGCCGGCGGATCGAGTGGTGGAAGCGGCGACGCTGTGCCTCACCGTCCGTAACGAGGGTCGGTCCATTCTCGGATTCCTCGAAGGCTTGGAGCGGCAGACGCGCCTGCCCCGAGCCATCGTCGTCGTCGACGGGGGCTCGACCGACGACACGGTCGCGAAGCTGTCCTCCTGGGTTCCGCCCGCTGATGTCGACTTCCACCTCATCAGCTCGCCCGGAGCGGGCATCGCCGAAGGCAGAAACCTCGCGATCAACGCAGCGGACACGGAGTGGATCGTCGTGACCGACGCGGGAACGGAACTCGCGCCGAATTGGTTCGAGCGCCTCAGCGATCGGATGACGGTTGAAGCCGACGTGGTCTCCGGTTTCTTCAAGCCGCTCGAGGGCCGCACGCTCCCGGCCGTGATCGGCGCGACCATCACGCCCCTCGCCGACGAGATCGACCCATCGTCCTTCCTGCCGTCGAGTCGCTCGGTCGCGTTCCGGAAGGCGGTGTGGGCCGACGTCTCGGGCTACCCGGAGTGGCTGGACTACTGCGAAGACCTCGTCTTCGACCTCGACCTTCGAGCGAAGGGCCACCGGTTCGTCTTCGCGGGGGATGCGATCACCCGATGGGACGCACGACCTACGCTTCGTGCTTTCGCACAGCAGTACTACCGTTACTCGCGTGGCGACGGGAAGGCCGGGCTCTGGGCCAAGCGCCATGCGATCCGCTACTCCGCTTATGGGATCGGACTCTTGGTCGGCCTGTTGTCGATCGTGTCGCGTCGCCCGTACGCGCTCGCCCTGTTGCCGTTCGTCGCGGCATATCTCCGGAAATCGTGGTCGAGAGTGCTGCGCCACGACACGCTCACCCGACGGCAACGCTTCATCGGACTTCTCGTGGCCCCGGTCGTTGTCATCATCGGCGATGTCGCGAAGATGCTCGGATACCCGGCCGGCCTCCGCTGGCGGCGGAACAACCGGCGAGGTGGAACATGATCGAGCGCGACCTCCCCAGGACGCCGACGACTCCCACCGGATCTTCGATGGAAGGTCGGTCGGCCGGCTGGACGGCACTCGTCTTCATTTCGCTGCTCACGGTGGTCTCGAGGGGACTCTTCGAGATCTTCCTCGGCAAATCGGTCGCGTACGGGGTGCAACTCGGCGCCATGATCTTCCTGACACTGTGCCTGCTCGCCTTCGGTCGGCCTCGTGTTCGACGAGGGATGAGCTGGGTCGCAGTGTTCGCCTACCTGTTCGTGCTCGCGGCGCTGCTCTCCATGTGGGCATCGCTGAGCATCGAGGGGATCACCTACTCGGGCGTCTACGTCGCCGTGATGGTCTTCCTCGCCGTTCTCCTCGCGACCTATTCGTTCATCCGTTTCGAGGTGGCCGAACGGATCGCCGTCGCGCCGGTGCTCTCGGCGATCGGCATCCTGCTCGTCGCCGTCGCCGTCGTACAGCAGTTCGGCGGGCTCGCCGCATTGCCGGGCAACGATATCGGGACGTTCGGCACGTACCGGCGACCGGCCTCCCTGACGGGCAGCTTCCTGCACTACCCGATCGTGGTGGCGCTGATCTCGTTCTACCTCCTCGGCTGCTGGGCGAAGCTTCGACGCACGAGGTACCTCCTGATCGCCATCCTCCTTCTGGCCGGCGTGGCATTGAGCCTGTCACGGTCCGGCATCCTGATCGTGCTCATCGCTCTCGCCTTGGGCGCTGTGCTCCAGCCCCGGTTGGGCGCACGACTTCGGACCGTCCTCCTCATCGTGTTCGGCGGCTTGCTCGCGATCGTCGTACTGCCGGAGAATCGACTGCTCGATCGGGTCCTTTCCATCGCCGACACGAGTTCTGGCGGCAACCAGATCAGGGTGAATCAATGGGGGCGGGTGCTCGACCTCTGGACCCAGAGCCCGCTCCTGATCGGCTCCCACGCCGGCGAGTACACGAACGTCACGTCCAACTTCACATCCGCAGACGTCTCCGTCGCCGAATCGGGCGTCTTGCAGATCTTGATCAGCTTCGGCCTCATCGGCCTCGTCGCGTTCTATGCCATCATGCTCGGCACCGTGATTTCGCTCCCCCGCACGTCGCCGTGGTTCGTCGCCGGCACGATCGCAGCGATCGCACAGACCTTCGTCTACCAGTCCATCGAAGTGCTGCCGTTCATGGTCATGTTCGGCATCGCTCCGCTCGTCGCGGAGAGCGTTACTCCGGAGATCGCCGACGGTCGCACGCAGACGAGAGCGACTTCGGATGGGACTCGGCGGGGCACGACCGCCGAGTCGCTCGGTTCCGGTAATAGGCTGAGGCGGGGCGGAACGTGATGCCGGCGCGGCGTACGAGGGGGCAAATTGGTGGCACGCTCGGTCGTCTTCGTGACGAAAACCCTCGCCGACAACTCGATCGGGAGGACATACAGTCTCTGGCTGCTTGCTCGCCATCTCCGCTGGCCTAGCACCGTGGTGGCGACTCGCGGGGAACAAGTCTGGAAGCCGCTGCGTGATTCCGAGTTCGGGAGGTCGGCCCGGTTGGTCGACGCGAAGGACATCTCGTCCGGGGCGGCATTCGGCGACAGCGAACTCGTCATCGCGGTGAAGCCGCTGCCCGACACATTCGGCCTCGCGATGCGCGGCGCGGCGGCCGTCAAGCGCCCCCTACTCCTCGACATCGACGACCCTGACTTGGAGGGCCGACTCTCCTTCGAGCGCCCGCTGCGGGCAATCGCGCGCGAGGTGCTCCGGTTCCCGCGCCAGCAGCGAATCCGCGCCGTCGCCAGGATGATCGCCAGGTATCCGGTCATCGTGAGCAATCCAGTGCTCCAGGCGACCTACGGCGGCACGATCGTCCCGCACGCGCGAGAGTCCGCGCCGGTCGGTTCCGATCACGTGAGCGACAACCCTGTCGTCGCCTTCGTCGGCACAGTGAATCCTCATAAAGGATTGGACGTGCTGCGCACCGCTGTGTCCGGGTTGGCATCGGCCGGCTTCCGACTCGTGGTCACCGCTGATGCGCCGGACGACGCCCGCCCGTGGGAGCAGTGGACCGGACGGACGACGCTCTCGGAAGGCCTGGAGATCGTGAACCAGGCCGACATCATCGCGATTCCGAGTCTCGATTCGGCGTTCGCCCGGGGCCAGTTCCCCGCGAAGGCGGTCGACGCCTTGCTCGCCGGGCGGGCCGTCGTCGCATCCGACCTTCCTCCCATGCAATGGGTGCTCGATGGCGCGGGGCTGCTCTCCCGCCCTGGTTCGGCGAGTGACCTCGCCGCACAGCTGCAGACCCTCCAAGACCCCGCTGCGCGTCGCGAACTCGGCCAGCGCGCCCGGGAGTCAGCAATCCGACGATTCACGGTCGAGGTCGTCGCCGCCGCGTTCGAGCAAGCCTGCGCGGCAGCGATCTCGGACATGGCGCGCTCCGCATGAACGCGGGCGAACCCGAGCAGAACGCGCCGGTGGCGCTGGTGGGTGCATATGAGCGCGACAACTTCGGCGATCTCCTCTTCCTCGTCTTGACACGCGGCCTGCTGCGCGACCACCAGACCATCGCCACCGCCCCGATCAGTTCGAACGTCTCGACACTCGGTGTCGAGCCGGGCGAGATCACTGCATACGATGGGTTACTCGAGCGAGGCGACCTCGCCGCGCTCTGGGTCGTCGGTGGGGAGGTCGGCGGGACATCGATCGCGAAGGCAGCCTTCATGGCGGGCGGGCGCACGCCTTCGATGACAACGCGTTGGGCGGCATCACCCTACCTGCCGCGTCCCTCGTCTCACGCTCGCAGCCTGAGCATCCCCCTGATCGTCAACTCGGTCGGTGTTTTCGGCGTGACCGGCCTTCGCGGATCTCGGCGAATCGAGGCTGTCGCCGCACTCAGGGAGGCGGACTTCCTCAGCGTGCGCGACCATCGATCGAGCCGAGCCCTCGACGTTGCCCGGATCCCGCATACCGTCGCACCGGATCTCGTTCAGTCATTGTCGCGGACCCACCGCCTCCCGGTCCTCCGACCTCCGGGATACACGATCTTCCAGATCAAGGAGAAGTGGGCGGCGCGCACCGGTGTCGATGATCTCGTCCGATCAATCGCGCGCAGTGACCTCGTCGGAACCGAACGCCTGCTCCTGCTCCCTGCCGGGCTCGCGCCGGGTCATGACTCCATCGAGATCTATCGCCGAGTCCGCGATCGGCTCGCTCGGGAACTCCCTCGACTCGGCGTGGAGATCGTGGAGGATCCCGATCCCATGTCGAAAGCCGCACTGATCGCGGGTGCCGACCTGTTCGTGGGCACCTCGCTGCACGGGCACGTCATCGCGTCGGCTCACGGCGTCGCTCGAGTCTCGCTCCTGCTCGAGAAAGTTCGTGCGTACGCCGCCACCTGGGGCGACCCATCGCCGACGGCGGTGCTGCCCGAATATCTCGGTGATGCCACGACTGCGGCGTTGCGCGTCGGCGGAACCGCGAACGACCGCGAACGAGGACTCGAACTCGCGGATGCCGCGCTCGCGAACGCGGGCTCCGGCGTGGCTGCGCTTGACGCGGCCATGTCGCAGCAGGATCGGGATCGGGCGCGGTCGGTGCTTGCCCGAGCTGTCTCCCGACGGCTGGCATCACCCGACGTCTGGCTCATCGATACGGCCACCCGAACGAAACAGTGGCTCCGGGGAAAAGCATGAGCCTCCCAGACGTGGCCGCATCAACAACACCGGCATCGCGATGACGGTCAGCAGCCTGGGCGACTCCGCCGCGCGGGGAGCCAGACATGTCGGCACGGGCCAGGCCGTGCGGCTCGCCCTGCATGCTGCAGGCCTGGTCATCCTCTCCCGGTTGATGTCGCCGGAGGACTTCGGCTACGTCGCGATCGCCGCGACCGTGATGGCGCTCACCGAGACGGTTCGCGATCTCGGTCTCGGGTCTGCCGCGATCCGGACACCCGATCTGACCGTCCCCCAGCGTTCGTTGCTGTTCTGGCTGAATACGGCATTCGGGCTCGTCTTCGCTGCAGCGCTGTACGCCTCATCTTGGCTACTCGCCGACCTCTTCGATAAGCCAGCCCTCGTCTCCATTTTGCAGGTGCTCGCCATCGCCCCGCTGGCCAACGGAATCAGTTCGCAGTATCGGGCCGGACTCCAACGAGAGATGCGGTTCCGCGCCGTCGCACTCGTGGATGTGACCGCAGCGGCCATCGGACTGGTGCTCGCGGTCGTGCTCGCGCTCCTCGGCTACGGCTATTGGGCCCTCGTCGCGCAGGCCCTCGCCATCCCGCTCGTCACGCTCATCGGCTCGGTTGCCACTGGCCGGTGGATACCTGGACGACCCCGCCGCCGCGTCGGAGCCCGGCGCCTGATCAGGTTCGGGCTCCACGTCTCAGCGTCGCAAGTGCTGCTGCAAGCGGGCAACTCGATCGACACCCTCGTCCTCGCCTGGACGGGGACCGCTGCTGCTGTCGGGTACTACACCAGGGCCTTCCAGCTCACCGTCGTACCGCTGACTCAAATCAGAGGCCCAGCGACCATGGTGGCGGCATCTGTGCTGAGCAAGCTGCAGGCGGAGCCGACCAGGTTGGCTGCCTACGTGCGAACGGGCCAAACCATGCTCCTCTTGGCCACGCTGCCCGTAGCAGGAGTGATCGTCTCGGCCCCGGCCGCATTCGTCGACGTCTTCCTCGGGCCGCAGTGGAGTCTCGCTGCACCGGTCGCCGCGATCTTGGCCTTTGCAGCCGTCATGCAGTGCTTCGGCGTCGTGGCGAACTGGTTGTTCGTCGCCTCCGGCCATGGGCCTGCGCTGAGTGCCTACTCCGCGCTTTCGCTCGTACTGAAGCTCGCCGCGATCACTGCACTGGCGTGGGCAGGCCCGGTCGGAGTGGCCGTGGGCCTGACAGTGGCGCTCACGCTCGGGGCGCCAATCGCGTTGATCTGGTCGTGCCGAGCCTCTGGGATCCAAGCACTGCCACTTGTGGCGAATGGCGTCCGTCTCCTCGCGCTCGCCGCGGCGGCGTCCCTCGCAGGATGGTGGTGCGCATTCGCATTGCCCGACTTGGCTTCCGTTGTCGTGCTCATTCTGGCCATTGCTGCGAATGGCGCGGTGTACCTCGCCGCGGCACTGGTTCCGGCGATCAGACGCGAGTACGTCGTCGCGCTTGCGCTCATCCGTCGCTCGTTCCGCTCCGGCGGCTGACGCGCCAGTGGGGCTCTGTTGCTCAGACAGCGCTTCGCCCGGGCGAGACGACAGCTCTGAACGTCCGAACCAGAATCGTCACATCCCCCGTGATCGACCAGTTCTCGACGTAGTAGAGGTCGAGCCTCACACTCTGCTCCCACGACAGCGTCGAGCGACCGCTCACCTGCCACAACCCGGTCATGCCCGGCTGCACGAAGAGACGCCGACCCGCCGCGCGGTCATAGAGCTCGACCTCGGCCCTGCGCTGCGGGCGCGGCCCGACCAGGCTCATGGAGCCGTGCAGCACGTTGAACAGCTGCGGCAGTTCGTCGAGCGAGTACTTTCGCAGCACCCGGCCGACGCGCGTGACCCGCGGGTCGTCACGTACCTTGAACAGCGGCGTCGTGTCGGTGCCGTTCTGCGCGAGCAGCCCCGCGAGTTGCGCGTCGGCTCCATCCGACATCGAGCGGAACTTGAGCATCGCGAAGGGTCGGCCCTTCAGGCCCACCCGCTCTTGGCGGTAGAAGACCGGCCCCGGCGATGACGTCTTGACGAGCACGGCCAACACGAGGAACAGCGGCGAGAGCACGACCACGAGCGCGAACGCGACGATCAGGTCGAATACCCGTTTCGCGACGAGCTTGCGGCCCTCGAACTTCGGCGTCTCGACGTGCATGAGCGGCAGACCGGCGACGGGCCGCGTGTGGATGCGTGGGCCGCCGATATCGATGAGGCTCGGGGCGACGACCAGGTGCTCGGCACCGGGAATGAGGCCCCAACTGAGTTCGCGCACGCGTTCGGGACCGAGCTCGTCGGCGCTCGTGATCACGATCGTGTCGGCGCCGAAGTCCCGCATCACGGCGAGCGCATGCTCGACGCCGTACTCGACGGGAATCCGCGAATCGGGCAGGTAGTCGCCGCCACTGCCCGGCACACAGGCTCCGGCGATGCGATAGCCGGCCTCCGGCATCCGTTCGAGCTCGCGAGCGATGACCCCGACGGATGCCACGGAGCCGACGAGCAGCACCCGCGACGAGTATTCGCCGCGTCGGCGCATGACGCCAAGCCACTGCCGCCACATCCACCGGGAGTAGATGAGCACGAGCACGCCGAGCGGGAACGAGATGAGGATGTACCCGCGGCCGATGTCGATCTTGAACAGGAACGCCACGATCGCGACGAGCCCGAACAGGCGCACGGCGGCGTCGGCGACCGCTCGATACTCCTGCGACCCGACGCCCAGTACTCGGGGCGAGCGGGTGTCGTACAGCTCGAGGGCGAGCATCCACGCGGCGACGATGACGAGTGAGACGATCGTGTAGCTGATCTCGATATCGCCGCGCGACCCGCTGAACCCGGTCGCGGTGTAGTCGAGGCCGACCCAGCCGATCTGGGTGCCGAACACCACCCACAGCAGCACGAGCAGGTCGGTGATGCGCACGCGCACCGCCAATTGCGACGACCAGGCCGAGGTGGTCATCGTGGCGGCCGCATAGAACCGGCGCATCACCAAGTCGCACCCCCGTCGCCCGACCGGGCGAGTACTCCCCCGGTGACTGCCCACAGTGTGCCGTCGGTTGCCACGTCGAGAGCCGTCGAACCCGGTGTCGTCTCGGCGGCCAGGCACGCGCCCGGCGCTGCAACCGGAGCAACGACGACGATGCGGATGCCGCGGCATCCGTCGCCCGTGATCGCGCCGAGATATCCGTCGGGCGCAGCAGCGATCGCCACGATGCCGGCTGTCGCGGGTACGGGCGTCCACGTTGCACCGGCATCCGCCGTCGAGAGCACCGCGCCCGATTCGCAGAGCACGGCCGCCGACTCTGCCGATGCGGCGGCCACTTGCGCAGTGGCGCCGTCGCACGGCGACGACGGCCCGCTGGGCGCCACCACCTGGGCTCCGTCGAGGTACCACGTGGGTTCGAGCTCGCCGGTCGGCCCCCAATCGGCGCCCTGCACATAGCTGCGGTACCGCCCGATGGCGCACGTGCCCGGGTCACGGGCGACCATCGTGACGATGTCGGCGTCGGCCGGTTGGATCGACTGCAGGTCGGAGAGGCCCGCCGTGACCGCCGGCGACCAGGTGGCACCGCCATCGATGCTCACCTCGAGCGACGATGCGGCACCGCGGCATCCGCCGGCATTGCCCCGATAGGCGATATCCGCGTTCAACGCGGCCAGAACCACGGTCGGCCGTACGGCCGGCGTGGTCGCGGCGGGCGTGTCGGTCGATGGCCCGGCCTGCGAGGCTCCCGGGGTCGCGGCCGACGGGATCGTGGGCAGCACCTCGTCCTGCGCTGCGCCCGTGTCGGTGCGAACCGACGCGATCGCCCACCAGACGAGCGCCGCATCGACGATCACGAAGACCACGACCGCCACGACCACCCACGGAAACGCAGGGTGGCGCGTGTGCAGGTATTCGCTAGGAGCCACCACGACCACCCGACACCGACGTCGCAGCGAGCGCGGTCACGACTTGATCGACGGCATCGTCGATCAATCGGCCGGCCTCGTCGTAGACCGCGAGAGGCGCTCGGTACGGGTCGAGGATGTCGTCGTCGTTCGGGTCGAGCGGCGGTGGCGCGAAGCCACGGGATCGGCCGGCGGCATCCGTCGCCCGTTGAAGGCTCGAATCACGAGTGGATTCCGCGAGGTCGAGACTTTCGAGCGCGCCCTCGGCTGCGAGGAAGGTGAGCACTCTGGCGAACTCCCGCAGCGTGTAGGCGCGCCGCGCCGCACGAGGCACGAGCTCGGCGACCTGTGCGCGGTGAGCACGGGTCGCGGTCAGCACGAGGTCGGCGCCGTCGACCATCTGCTCGGTCAGCTGGCGTGCCACATGCCCGGTCGGGTCGCCGCCGAACCGGATCGACTGCGCCGCCGCCTCAGGCGTCATCGGCTCCCCGCGGAGAGCACTCGTACCGGCGCTCGAGACGAGTACGTCGCCGACCTCGGCCGCCTCGAGCTTCGCCGCGAGCAGCTGCTCGGCAACGGGAGATCTGCACACGTTTCCGGTGCACACGATGAGCATCTTCACACGCCGCCCACCGTCTCCTCTTTGGGGGCTTCGCCGTATCCGTATCCGTACCCGTAGCCGTACCTGCTGTAGCCGTACGCATCGGGACCTTTCGTGGGCAGCATGGTCAGCACGATGCCGGAGACCTTCGCATCGACGTTGTCGAGCACCGAGAACGCGCCCTTCACCTGGCCCTTGTGCACATGACCCACCGCGACCACGAGGATCGCGCCACCAGCGGCACGCGTCAGCACCGCGGCATCGGTGACCGGCAGCAGGGGCGGTGCATCGAACAGCACGACATCGAACGCCTTGTTCAGCTCGGTGATCGCCCTGGCCATCGCCGACGAACCCAGCAGCTCGCTCGGGTTCGGCGGCACTCGCCCCGCCGGGAGCACGTACAACTGGCTGCGACCCCAAGGCTGAATCACGTCGACGAGCTCGGCGCGGCCGATGAGCACGTCGGTCAGGCCCACCGCACCCTCGATGCCGAGGTACGACGCGACCTTCGGGCGTCGCAGGTCGGCGTCGACGAGCACCACCCGCGCACCGGCATCCGCCAATGCGATGGCGAGGTTCGCCGCCGTCGTCGACTTGCCCTCGCCCTCGATCGACGAGGTCACCACGAACGACCGCTCGGGCCGTCCCGCA
Source organism: Agromyces sp. Y782 (assembly GCF_059445405.1). Classification (NCBI taxonomy): domain Bacteria; kingdom Bacillati; phylum Actinomycetota; class Actinomycetes; order Micrococcales; family Microbacteriaceae; genus Agromyces; species Agromyces sp. Y782. The sequence goes on from NZ_JCAIUG010000001.1 coordinate 543,812, forward strand.
TCGAGGAACTGCAGGTTCGTCCGCAACGCACGGAACGACTCGGCGCGCGGCGAATGCGGGTCGGCATGCACGATGAGCGGGCGCTGCTTGGCATTCGGATCGAAGACGATGCCGCCGATCACCGGCGTCTCGGTGATCAGTGCGACGTCGCGCTCGTTGCGCACGCGAGTGTCGAGCGTCTCCCGCAGCACCGCGGTGCCCACGCCGAGCGCCAACCCGATGAGCCCGCCGAGCATGACGTTCAGCAGCACGTTCGGGCTGAACGGTTTCTGGGGCACGGACGCGTGCTGCACGAGCGTGAGTCGCACCGGCGACGCCGTCGTCGGCTCGCCCGCTGCATCGGTCGCCCCCGTCGTCTCGATGGATTCCACCACCGTCGTGAGGCTCTCGGAGATGGCCGTCGCCAACTCTGCGGCGAGCGCCGGATCCTCGTCGGTCACCGTGATGTCGATCAGCGTCGTGTCGAGCATCGCCGTCGCGACCACCTTGCGCGCGAGCTCGTCGCTCGTGATGTCGATGCGCAAGCCGGCGATCGCGGGCAGCAGCACGATGGGCGTCGTCGTGAGATCGGCATACGTCTTCACACGCTGCTGCGTGAACGCGTTGCCTTGCTGCATTTCGCCGATCGAACCGCCCGTCGACGTCGACACGAATACCTTCGCCGACGAGCTGTACTGCGGGGTCTGCGTGATCGAAAGGAGCGCGCCGGCAGCGATGCCGAGGAGTGTGAGCAACACGATCAACACCCAGCTCTTGCGCAAAATGCGGATGTAGTCACGTAGTTCCACGTTGTTCAGTCCCCGTCCCCGCAGCGTCCTGAATCGTGACACGGATACGCTTACCCCCGTGGCACCCTCTCAAGATGCCCCGCGGAGTGGGGGGCTGTCAACAACCGACACTCCCCAATCCGAAGTCTTCGCTGCGTCGGGCCAGCGCTGGGGGCTCGCTGATGGCGTCTTCGGCGTCGTGCTCGCGATCGCCTGCTCGCTCGCTTGGGGCCAGATCACCCGCACGGTCGTCATCGACGAGTGGGCACAAGTGCTGGTCGCCTACCTTGCCGTGTGGGTGCCGCTCGTCGTCGTACTCTGGGTCGCGGATGCCGCGCGCGGCCGTCGTTCGCACTGGCGAGACTTCGGCCTTCGATTCTCGTGGCTCGACGTGCTCTGGGGCGGCGGCGTCGGCCTGCTCGCGCGCGGCGCCGTCAGCCTCATCGAACTCGCCGCGACCGGTCGCACCTCACTCGAGGGCAGCGTGCTCGCGCTGCCCACCGGTTTCACGCTCTGGTTCGGAGTGATCCTGGCACCCGTCGTACTCGGGCCGGTCATCGAAGAGACCTTCTACCGCGGACTCGTGCTGCGAGCCATCGCACGGTGCATGGGCGGTGAGCGTCGGGTCGCAGCATCCGTCGCCGTCGTGGCGAGCGCGCTCCTCTTCGCCCTGTCGCACCTCGCCGTGGGAACGAACCTCTCGGCATCGGCCGCGGCCATGACATTCACCAGCGCACTCCTGCTGGGCCTGGCCACCGGCGTGCTGGCCGTGACCACCGGCCGCCTCGGCGGTGCGATCATCGCGCACGTCGTCTTCAATGGCCTGCTCATCGCCGCTGTGGTCGCGGGTTGACGAACCGACGGCCGCCAGGACTCATCGAATGACGACCGTCGGGGCCTCGAGGCTGGCGAGCACCCCATGGCTCACGGAGCCGAGCAGGAACCGGGCGAGCGCGCCGCGCCCGTGACTGCCGACGACGAGCAGAGAAGCCGCGGCCGCAGCATCCGTCAACACCTGCACCGGGTCGCCGGGCACGACGCGGCGCTGGATCTCGAGACCGGGGTGTCCGACGATGACCGGCACGAGCGACGCGTCGAGGATCTCCGACTCGGTGCGCTCGAGGTCGTCGGTGGCGATGAGCGGCGCACCGTACCCGTATTCACCACCGACCATGGCGACGACGTCCCACGAGTGCACGGCGATCAACGGCTCGCTGCGGCGATCGGCCTCCTCGGCGGCGAAGGCGACGGCGTGGTCTGAGGCATGCGACCCGTCGACACCGACGACGACCCCGCGGCGCCCGCTCGGATCGAGATCCGGGATCACCGCGACAGGCGAACGGCTCGCCGCGGCGATGCGCAGGCTGTGCACACGGCGACGACTCGCTCGTCGCCCTCCGTGCCAGTCGCTGCCGATGACGAGCATCGCGGCGTGCTCGGAGATGCGCTCGAACACCTCGACGGGCGACCCGCGCTCGAGCGTGGTGACGATCTCGAGCGCGGGGTCGATGGCCGATGCCGCGGCGGCGGCATCGTCGAGGCTCTCCCGCGCGCGGTCGTCGACGGCACGGAGCACGTCGCCCTCGGCCGTCTGCTCGCCGGCCGTGTCGGTGCCGGTGTCGCCGGCCGCGGTGTCGTTGCCGGCGGTGTCGCTCGCCGCGATACCCGTCGCGGCGGTGTCGTCGATGACGTGCACCAGCCGGAGTGGGAGTCTGCGCGCCGAGGCCCATTCGGCCGCCCAGCGCACCGCTCGAGTCGTTGCCGAGCCCCCCGAGCTGACACCGACCGCAATCTCGTTCATGGCGCACCTCCGCGGGCTTTCCTCCATCTTCACGCGATCCACCCGATAGCGCCAGCCGTCCAGACTGGCGAGCGCCAGACGGCGCTCTCGAGCCTCAGCGGTGGTGCCCGTTCAACACCCCGCCGCTCTCTTCGAGGTAGCAGACTCCGCAGAGCGACTCGTAGGTGACCGCTTCGCCGTCGATCGCGACTTGGTCGCCGTCGAAGACGAATCGACCATCGATGAGCCGGGCGTTGAAGATCGCCTTGCGACCGCATCGGCAGATGGTCTTCAGCTCTTCGAGGCTGTGCGCCACCTCGAGCAGTCGGCGACTGCCGGGGAACGCAAGCGTCTGGAAGTCGGTGCGGATGCCGTAGGCCAGCACCGGCACGCCGTCGATGAGGGCGATGCGCAACAGGTCGTCGACCTGCTCGGAGTTCAGGAACTGCGCCTCGTCGACGAGGAGGCAACTCACGTCGCGCCCGTGCTCCTCGATGACCCGGTTGCGATGCTGCTGAAACAGGTCGAGCACGTTCGTTCCGGGCGCGATCGTGAAGTCGACCTCGCGCATCACGCCGAGGCGCGACACGATGTCGCGGTCGCCCTTCGTGTCGATCGCCGGCTTCGCGAGCAACACCTGATGGCCCCGCTCTTCATAGTTGAACGCCGCTTGCAGCAGCGCCGTCGACTTGCCGGAGTTCATCGCGCCGTAGCGGAAGTACAGTTTCGCCATTTACTCGAACCACCCGTCTGCCGCCCCGCGGTGGATCGGCGTCGGTCGCGGCTCACTCGATGTCATAGCTCAACTCCACCGTCACATTCTCTCGCGTCAGGCGCGATTCCGCTCGCAACGCGACGGCACGCGCCACCGCGACGAACCGGTCGAGCTCGCGCCGTGTCGGCGGCGACGCTCCCACCTCGGTGACGAGGCTGATGCGGCCGCGCTCGCCATGCTCGCCGTCATTCGAGAACGAGACCCTGATGAGCCGGGAGCGATCCGCGTCACCGATCCACGAGACGAGCGCCGTGAGCGCCGAACGCTGGTCTGCCCGAAGGTCGCCGGCGGCACCGGCGGGGTCGTCGATGATCGTGTCGACTCCGCGGTTCAGCCGCACGTCGGCGGCGAGATCGTCGAGCCAGGTCGACTCGATGCCTGCTCGGAGGGCCCGGCGCAGTGCCTCGGCGAGCTCGCGCGCCCGGTCGGCGTCGGCCACCGAGATGCGTTCGGCCGTCATCACCCCGGCGAGGAAGGGCAGCACCTCCCGACCCAGTACCGAGACCGGGCTCTGTCGCACCGACCGGGCGATGCCCGCGCGCAACTCCGCGTCGCGCTGCAGCGCCGCCCGGTTCGCCTCGCGCTGCCAGGCCAGGGTCTCCGCGACGATGCTGTAGGAGTACCCGGCGGCCGCGGCCGACATCGCCAGCACCGGGGTCGAGTTCACCGCGATGAGCGCCGCCAACGGGACATCCGTTACCGTGTACGCCGCTGCGCCCACGACGAGGATCGAGAGCACGGCCGTCGAAAGCACCCCGGCGAGCGCCGATGACACCCACGTGCAGAACGGGGCGAGCGAGAGGATCAGCATGCCGATCACCGCCGGCCCGAAATCGTCGTAGAGATACCGGTTGCTGCCGATGGTGCTCACGTACTCGGCGATCGCCGCGCCGACCGACAGGGTCACGACGAGCCAGAACCGCTCGGCGGTGAGCGGCGCGCGAGCCGGTGATGCCGACACCGCGGCCGCCGTGCCGGCGCCGGCCACGAGCACGAGCGCAACGGCCGCGGCAACCGGCGAGCCGACCTCGTCCCGATGCCACCACGTCAACGAACTCGCCAGCACGAACGCGAGCACCGCACCGATCGTCACGATCGGTGACGCGCTGATCGCCCCGATCGGATCAGCCTCCTGTTGCGTGAGCCGCATGCGCCCGTTCATTCGCCGCCCTCGGGCACGGTCAACACGATGGTCGTGCCGATGCCCTTCGTCGACCACAGGCGCACCGTGCCCTGCTCCTGCTCGATTCGGGCGCGAATCGAGGTGCGCAATCCGATACGGTCGGGCGGCACCTCGGCCTCGTCGAAGCCGACGCCGCTGTCCATCACCGCGACCGTCACCTCGCCACCGCCGAGGCCCAGGGCGAGCTCGGCTTCCGAGACCCCTGCGTGTCGGGCGACGTTGATCAGGCATTGCGCCACCGCTGCGTCGAGGGCCGCCACGCGCCGCGGACCGAGGGTGCCGAGCACCGCGAAATCACCGGTGACGCGCACCTCGAGGCCGGCATTCGCGGCTGAAGAGAATGCGTGGCCGAGCGAGGGTACGGTCTCTTCGGTCGGCGCGCGCGGGTCGACGGATGCCGCGTTCCGGCCGCCGCGCTGTCTCGAACGCCGTGCGCTGGACCGTCCGCCGCCTCCCGGAGCGCCGCCGCCCGGACCATCGGTGCCGGCCATGCCTCCCGCGCCTGCCGCGCCAGCCGCACCGGCCGGCGAGTCGCCCGGGAACGGCTGGCGGCCACGCCCGACCTCCGCACCCTCGGTCGGCGCGGTACCGGCCACGGCCACCGCGTGGTCGATCGCCCAATCACGGCCGACGATGAGACCGAGATCTTGACGAATGCCCACGCGCAAGCGTTCGTCGACGGGGCCCGATCCGCCCGCCGCGATCGCCACGAGATGGCTGAGCGCGGTGTCGTGCAGACGAGCGGTTGCGCGGAGCTCGTGGTCGTGCCGGCTCGAAAGCTCCCGAGTCTGCTGACTCGCCTGATGCAGCCCGGTCTCCCGACGCATGTCGAACCGGCGCGTGACACCGTCGAACACGCGCACGACGACGACGAGGGCGAACGCGAGCCCGGCGGAGGCATTCGGAGCGTAGGTGCCGCCGATGAGCGCGACCCCGAGGAATGCGGCCGCCTCACCGAGTCCGAAGCCGAGGGTCGCCCACGTGAGCGCGATCACCGAGCCGCTGCCCGCGCCGCCGACGAGGAGCAGGGCGATCCGGGGCAGGGCGAGCACCGCGTTGTTCGTCGTCGTGAATTCGCCACCCGGCCTCATCATGATCACGGTCAGCGCGAAGACGGCACCAGTGCCGATGACGAGATAGACGACGGTGAGGAGGACCGTGGGATACCGCGAGGCGAAGGCGAGCAGCACGATCATGACGAATGCGAGCGCCGCACCCGCCCATCCCTCGGATTCACCACCGATGGTCGCCATGACGATGCCCAGGATCGTGCCGACGCCGAGGCACGCGAATGCAGCGCAATGACCGGCATCTGCGAGCGCCCGACTCAGCGAATCCCGCGCCAGATGTCCTGGCAATCCCAGAGTCATCCTGACCCTCCGCTCGTACCCGCCCGTGCGAACAACGATGTCCGGGCTTCTGCGGATTATCCCAGTTTCGAGGCCATCCGCGCGGACGGCACGATCAGAACAGCGCCGATGGATCGGGCGGCAACCCGAGCATGTCGGGCAGTTCATCCCCCGAGATGGCCACGGGACGCACCCCACCGGCCCGTTGTACGCTGCCAACGACCCGCCCGAGCGCTGACGACCGCACGCCACCCGTCACCGGGTCTTCACGCCCGCGCTCGAGCCCGTGCGCCCTGATCAGCGGTCGAATGCGCTCGCCGAGCCACTGCCGATACGCCTTCGGCGCATAGGCGTTGCTGCCGTAGTACATCGAGCGGTACTTCGGCACGAGCTCGGGGTGAGCCCGCTCGAGCCACTGCATGAACCAGGGCTTGACCGTGCCGCGAAGATGCAACGCCGTATAGAGCACACTCGTGCCCCCGGCGGCCTTCACTTGGCGCAACGCCTCGTCGAGGTGGGCCTTGGAGTCGGTGAGGTACGGCAGGATCGGCATGAGGAACACGGAACAGTCGAGACCCGCCTCGCGCACGGCGGTGACCGTCGCAAGTCTCGCCTTCGCGCTCGGCGTGCCGGGCTCCACCGATTGCTGCAACTCGTGATCGTAGATCGCGATCGACATCGCGAGATCGACGGGCACGTGCTCGGCCGCCTCGACGATGAGCGGGAGATCTCGGCGAAGCAGGGTGCCCTTCGTGAGGATACTGAACGGCGTGCCGCTCGAGGCGAGCGCGTCGATGATGCCGGGCATGAGCGAGTAGCGCCCTTCGGCCCGCTGGTATGGGTCGGTGTTGGTGCCGAGCGCCACGGGCTCGTGCCGCCACGACCGCTTCGCGAGGTCGGTGCGAAGCACCTCATCGACGTTGACCTTCACGATGATCTGCCGGTCGAAGTCGTCGCCCGCGTCGAGGTCGAGGTACTCGTGCGTCGGCCGAGCGAAACAATAGGCGCATGCATGTGTGCACCCCCGGTAGGGGTTGATGGTCCAGCCGAACGGCATCGCCGACTGACCGGGCACACGATTGAGGGCCGACTTCGCGAGCACCTCGTGAAAGGTGACCCCGGCGAAGTCGGGAGTCTGCACCGAGCGCACGAGATTGTTGAGCTTGGCGAGGCCCGGCAACGCGCCGGCCTGCTCGACCCCCAGCTCCTGCCCGCTCCACCGCATACCGACATTCGAACACATGTTCGAATGAGAAGCAAATGGATGCCGCGGCGCGCCGTGCACACCGCGGCATCCGTTCGCTTCGCGCGTGCGGTTCGTCGGACGAAGACCGCCTCTGCAGGACCCGAAGCGACCCACCTGTCATACATTGCGGCGTTCGGCTACGAACTCGCGAGGGCCGGGGCGACGAACCCGGCTGCGCGATGCCCGGCGGTGCGGCCCGCGGCGAGCTCCAACGTCTCGCCCGACCAGCGGCGTCGCAGCCACCGGTCGTGGCTCGCGATGACGACCGCTCCGGGGTAGGCGCCGAGCGCCTCCTCGAGGTCGGTCGCGAGCGCGAGGGAGAGGTGGTTCGTCGGCTCGTCGAGGAGGAACACGTGCGGCGGCCGTGCGATCACGAGCGCGAGCGCGAGACGGCGCTGCTGGCCCACCGACAGCGACCCGATCGGGCGCGCCTCATCGCGCGGGGCGATGAGGCCGAGCGTCGCGAGCGGCACCTGCTCGGAGCGCCGCTCACCCAGCACGCGCTCGTAGAGACGGTGCGGCGAGGCATCCGGATCCGCGAATCGCACGTCCTGCTCGAGCAACTGCACGCGCAGCCCCTTACGCCGGTGCACCGTGCCACGATCGGCACGCTGCGTACCCGCGAGCACGTTCAGGAGCGTCGACTTGCCCGCGCCGTTCGCACCCGTCACGAGCAGCCGCGTGAGCGGCGCCACCCGCAGCGCATCGAGTGCGAGCCGTCCGTCGACCGCGACATCCGTCAGTTGCAACAGCAGGCCGGATGCCTCTTCGAGCGCGTGGGAACCAGACGGAATGCCGGCGAACGCGAGCGGCGCAGGCGGCTTGCGCACCTGTTCGCGTTCGAGCGTGTCGAGTCGGAGCTCGGCATTCCGCACGCGGCGAGCGACCGTACGGTCGACGTTCTCGCCCTTGAAGTGCCGGATGAACTTGTCGTTGTCGGTGGCCGCCCGGCCGTGGGCGACGTGACGGGCTGCCCCGGCGACGTCGGCCCGAAGCCGCTTGAGCTCCTGCTGCTCGTCGTCGAACTGTCGCTGCCAACGCTCGCGTTCATCGGCCTTGACCGCGAGGAATTCGCTGAAGCCGCCGCCGAAGACAGTGCCGCCTGCCGCCGCGAGCAACTCGTCGCTCGAAGCACCCGTACCCCCACCGGCACCAGAACCAGTACCGGCAGCCCCGGAGCCGACGAGCGCGAGCGCCCCCGCCCGCCCAGGGTCGAGGTCGATCAGGCCCGTGGCCGCACGATCGAGGAACTCCCGGTCGTGGCTCGCGAACACGACCGGCCCGCGCCACGCGCGAAGCCGACCCTCGAGGTACGCCGCAGCGTCGTCATCGAGGTGGTTCGTCGGCTCGTCGAGCAGCAGCGCGTCGGGCGCGCTCAGGAGCAGCGCGGCGAGCGCGAAGCGCGACCGCTGACCGCCCGAGAGCTCCTCGATGCGACGGTCGAGACCGAGCATGCCGACACCCAAGCCGTCGAGGAGTTCGTCCCGGCGCGCGTCGGCACTCCACACGTCGGCGCGTTCGGCCGCGTCGAGCGCCGCCGAGTACCGTGCGGAGGCACCGGAGTCATCGACGGCGAGCGCCGCCGCGGCGTCGTCGAGCTCGCGTTCGATGGTACGCACCTCGGCGAGGGCCGCTTCGAGCACCTCGCCGACGCGATCCTGCGGGTCGAACGGCAGCTCCTGCGAGAGCAGCCCCGTGCGGTGCGGGCGCGTGATGCGGCCCGAAGCAGCCGCGTTCGATGGGGCGGATGCCGCGGCATCCGCTCGCTCGAACTCGCCGGCCAGCAGCCGAAGCAGCGTCGACTTGCCGGCGCCGTTCTCGCCGATCAGCCCGAGCCTCTGGCCCGGCGCGACGGCGAAGCCGAGGTCGGAGAACACACGTCGATCGGGGTACGAGACCGAGAGCCCGTCGACGCGGAGATAGTGGGAGTGGGTGACGGATACAGCCATGGGTACGCCCTTTGCGGGAATGCCCCCGGGCGGTCGACGGATGCCGCGGCGCGCGTCCGTTCGAACGATGCACCGAACTGGCGGAACGCCGGCGCGCGGCGCCGGCGACCGCCCGGGAGCGGAATGAAGCCCCGCCGGGCATTGCCGTCAATGGGTGCGCGCAGATGCTGTCGGGATCAGCACGGTCGTATCAGAACCGTGTGCACACACCACATGTCAACGGCGCCTCAGGCGCGGGACGATGGTGTGTACTCACTTCATAGCGGGCACGACGATACCAGACGCCACCGTGAATGCAAAGGGCCCGACTCAGGCTGCGAGGCCCAGCACCTTCGCAGTCTCGGCGAGCGTGGCCGACGCGACCGCCGGATCGCTCGAGAGCTCGGTGCCGTAGCTCGGGATCATCTCTCGCAGCTTCGGCTCCCATGTCGCCATGCGGTCGGGGAAGCAGCGAGCGAGCACGTCGAGCATGATCGGCGCCGCGGTCGACGCACCCGGAGAGGCACCGAGCAGACCGGCGATCGTGCCATCCGCACCCGTGATGATCTCGGTGCCGAACTGCAGGATGCCGCCCTTCTCAGGGTCTTTCTTCATGACCTGCACGCGTTGGCCGGCGGTGATGAGCTCCCAATCTTCGCTCTTGGCCGTCGGCATGAACTCCCGCAGGGCCGCGAGCTTCTTGTCGCGCGAGGCGAGCAGCTCGGAGACGAGGTACTTCACGAGGTCGAAGTTCTTGAAGGCGACCTGCAGCATCGGACCGAGGTTGTGCAGGCGCACCGAGAACGGCAGGTCGAACCACGTCGAGGTCTTCAGGAACTTCGGCGTGAAGCCCGCATACGGACCGAAGAGCAGGGCGGTCTCGCCGTCGACGACGCGAGTGTCGAGGTGCGGCACCGACATCGGCGGGGCACCCTTCGCGGCCTTGCCGTAGACCTTCGCCTGGTGCTGCGCGACGAGCTTCGGGTTCGTCGTGCGGAAGAACTGGCCCGAGATCGGGAACCCGCCGAAGCCCTTGATCTCGGGGATGCCCGAGTGCTGCAGCAGCGCGAGTGCGCCGCCGCCGGCACCGACGAAGACGAATCTCGCGTTCACCGTCTTCGGCGTGTTGCCGACGAGGTGGCGCAGCCGCAACATCCAGGTGCCGTCGCTCTTGCGCTTGAGCGAGGTGACCTGGTGGTTCGTCGCCACCTGGGCACCGCGCTGCTCGAGGTCACGGAACAGCGAGGTCGTGAGTGCACCGAAGTCGACGTCGGTGCCCGCCACGATGCGAGTCGCTGCGACACGGGCCTTGGGGTTGCGCTTCTTGGCGAGGAGAGGGGTCCACTCGGCGATGCGCTCGAGGTCTTCGGTGTACTCGACATCGGGGAACAGCGGCTGGTCTTGCAGGGCGGCGACGCGCTTCTTGAGGTACTCGATGTTGGCTTTGCCCTTGACGAAGGTCATGTGCGGCGTCGAGTTGATGAAGTTGTGCGGCTCGGGCAGCGCCCCCTGCTGCACGAGGTACGACCAGTACTGGCGACTCACCTGGAACTGTTCGTTGATCGAGACGGCCTTGTCGGCACTGACCGTGCCGTCGGGGTTCTCGGGCATGTAGTTGAGCTCGCAGAGGGCCGCGTGGCCCGTGCCGGCGTTGTTCCACGCGTTCGAGGACTCTTGCGCGACCTCGCCGAGGCGCTCGTAGACGCGGATCGACCAGTCGGGTTGGAGTTGCGAGAGCAGGGAGCCGAGCGTGGCGCTCATGATGCCGCCGCCGATCAGCACGACGTCGACGGTTTCCTCGGAATTCACGGATTCCAGTCTAGTTGGCGCTCGAGGCGCCTCCGACCGGGGGTGGCTGCTCCCCTGCGTGCTGCTCGCCGCTACTCCCCGCCGAGCACCGGGAGGCCCCGGTCGTCGAGCGGCCACGACGGGTTGTGCGCGAGTTCCCAGAGGTTGCCGTCGGGGTCGGCGACGTACCCGCTGTAGCCGCCCCACTCGGTCACGGCCGGCGCTTTCGCGATCGATCCGCCCGCCAGCACCCAGTCGCCGAGGGCGTCGTCGACCTCTTCGCGCGAGGCGAGGTTGATGGCGAGGGCCACCGCGCGGAACCCCGGCGCGTGCGCGTGCATCGTCGGCAGCGCGGCATCCTTCGCGAGTTCGGCGGTCTCCCAGAGCGCGAGCACTCCGCCCGGCGTCGCGAAGAACGCGACCTCACCGGCGACCGACGACGGGGCTTCGCGCCAGCCGATCCTCTGGTAGAACGCCGTGGCGGTCTCGACATCGGCGACGCCGAGTGTGACGAGGGAGAAGCGCTGCGGAATGGCCATGCACCGACGCTACGCCTCTCGCCCCGGCGCCTGCACCCTCCTCGCTCTCTTTCCCTCTTGCAGCAATTCAGGACGGGAGGCGTGTCACGTGATGCTCGGGCCGAATGCCGGTGCGACACGCCACTCCTCTCCTGAATTGCTGCACGGAGAATGGGGTGGGGGGCGCGGGGCGGGGCGGCGCGGGGCGCGGGCCCCAGAGGGCTGCAATGCCGCCCGCGATCAGGCCGATGCCGGCGGTCATCAGCGCCGCAGTGAGCGAGAGGACGCCGACCCAGAGCAGGACGATGAGTCGGTTCGGCTCCTCGGGGTCGCGGCCGAGCACCGAGAGGAAGAACCCGGCCGGCACGAGGATCGCGGCGATCGGCACGCCGACGCGGGCGAGCCACATCCAGAAGCCGTCGAGCGCGGCGTACGAGATGACCGCGAGGATCGCGACCGAGAGCACGAGCAGCACGGCCGCGTGCGCATGGCCGGCCCGGAAGAAGCTCAGCTGCAGTCGATTGGCGGGCACTCCCCACCGGGCGCCGAGCCGGCCGACGCGGCCGACCCGTACCCGCGCGCCCGCGCCGCGCTCGAAACCCTCGGGCAGGTCTACGACCCCGACTTCGCCGCCGTCGCCCAACTCGAAGGCGCACTCGCCGCGGCAGAAGACGCCGGTATGCCGATCACGCCCGAACGGTTCGCCCGATAAGAGCGAACCGTCGCCGAACTCGCCGAGTACGACCTCGAGCGGATGCCTCCGGAGCCGCACGCCGCCGTCGAATACACCGTGCTCGGCACCGCACTCTACGAACCGGTGCTGCTCGCCCTCCGGCGCCTCGCCCATCAGGACGCGGCGGTTCGCCGCCTCGGGGGTGCCGACTGAGTCGTGGCGGCCCTGCGTCGTGTGCGGAATTCAGGTCGGGAGGCGTGTCGCGCGCCGCCCGGCGAGAATTCGAGCACGACACGCCTCTCCCGACCTGAATTACTGACGACCGTGGGTGGGGCATCGCGCCGCGGACCCGAGTGTGCGGCGGGGCTTCAGTGTGCGGCGTGGCTTCAGTGCGCTGCAGACCCTCAGTGCGCGGCGGGCTGCACCTCGCGCGCGGCATCCTGCGTCGCCTGCATCACCGCGGCGCGGGCGCGGTCGATCGCCTCATGTGTCGCGCCGGCGTGGCTGAGCGCCAGCAGCGCCGCACCCACGATCGGCGCCACCTCGAGAATCTCGATGCGAGCCATGGGCGCAACCTGCGCAAGCCCCGCGGTGATGCCGGCGATCAACCGCTCGTCGCCGGAACGGATGATGCCGCCGCCGAGCACGATCGGGATCGGATCCGCCGCGAGACCGAGACGCACGACGCAGGCCCGGGCGAATGCCACGAGCTCTTCGGCCTGCCGGTCGACGAGCGAGGCAGCCACGGCGTCGCCGGAGTCTGCCGCCGCGAACACCGCGGGCGCGAGCGCCGTGAGCTCGCTCGACTCACGGCGACCGAAGTGCAGGTCCTCGATGAGCGCTGGGACCGAAGCGACGCCCAGGTGCTCGATGATGGCCGCGGTGAGCGAGGTGCTCGGGCCGCGACCGTCGGAATCGCGCGCCGCATGCCAGAGAGCCTGCTCGCCGAGGCCGCTCCCGCCGCCCCAGTCGCCCGAGATGCCGCCGAGCGCCGGGAAGCGCACGTCGGCGCCGTCGGCGCGCACACCGATCGCATTCACGCCCGTGCCGCACACGATGGCGACCGCGTCGGGCTCATCGGTGCCGGCACGGAGCAGTGCGTAGAGGTCGTTGTCGACGACGGTCGACGCGTCGGCCCAAGCGAAGCCGGCGATCGCACCGGCGTACTGCTCGATCTCGACCGGCAGGTCGAGGCCCGAGAGGTAGAGGCTCGTGTGCATCACGCGGTGCTCGCCCGCGACGGAGCGAACCAGCTCGTCGACGACAGCGACCGCCTCGGCGAGTCCCTCGAAGTGCGGACTCGAACCCGGGCCTCGTCGGTGCGCGACCAGCTCGCCCTCGATCGTGAGGGCGACCGCGTCGGTCTTCGATCCCCCGCCGTCGACCGCGACGATGACGCCGATCATCGGGCCCACTCCAGGAACGGCGCATTCTGGGCCATGAGCAGGTCGGTGAGCTGCTCGGCTCGGTCGTGCTGCAGCACGAGGGGGTGTGCCCGCATCGCACGGAGCACTCGGTCGCGCCCGCCGTGCACCGCCGCGTCGAGCGCGAGCCGCTCGTAGCCGGCGACACCGGCGATCAGGCCGCGGATGTCGTCGGGCAACGGCGCGACCGGTTCCGCGACGAATCCCCCGTCGCGGAACACGGCCGGCACCTCGATCACGTGGTCGTCGGGCAGGAACGGCAGCACGCCGTCGTTGCGCAGGTTGACCACGCGGGCACGGCTGGCTCCGTCGCGCATCGCCGCGAGCAGCTCGATCGCGGCCTCGGAGTAGAAGGCACCGCCGCGACCTTCGAGCGCCGCGGGCTTCTCGTGCTGCGACGGGTCGGCGTAGACCTCGAGCAGCTCGCGCTCGATCGCGCGCACCGCCTCGGCCCGGGTCGGCTCGTGCAACTGCTCGCGCAGCACTTCGTCGTGCGCGTAGTAGTAGCGCAGGTAGTACGAGGGCACGACGCCGAGCTGGGCGATCAGCGCGGGCGCGAGGTGCACCTCGTCGGCGAGTTCGCCGAGCCGATGCGCCAGCAGGCCGGGCAGCCGGTCGTCGCCGTCGATGACGACGCTGCGCTCCCACGTGAGGTGGTTGAGGCCGACGTGGCCGAGGCTCACCCGATCGTGCTCGACATCGAAGAGCGACGCGAAGCGACGCTGGAACCCGATCGCCACGTTGCAGAGGCCGACCGCCCGGTGACCGGCCTCGAGCAGAGCCCGGGTCACGATGCCGACGGGGTTGGTGAAGTCGACGATCCAGGCGTCGGGCTTCGCATGCGCCCGCACGACCTCGGCGATGTTCAGCACCACCGGCACGGTGCGCAAGGCCTTCGCCAGCCCGCCGGGGCCGGTGGTCTCTTGACCGATGCATCCGACCTCGTGCGGCCAGGTCTCGTCGGCGTGACGGGCGTCCTGCCCCCCGACCCGCAGCTGGATCAGGACGGCGTCGGCATCGGCGACGCCCGCGACGAGATCGGTCGTGCCGATCACCTTCGCCGGGTGCCCGGCGTGGGCGAGCATCCGCCGCGACATCCCGGCGACGAGCGCGAGTCGGCCTTCATCGGGGTCGACGAGACGGATCTCCTCGACCGGCAGGGTGTCGCAAAGCCGGGCGAACCCGTCGATGAGTTCTGGCGTGTACGTCGATCCACCGCCGACGATCGCGAGCTTCATTGGTCCTCATTCCAGTGCGTCGTGGCCTCGCACTCTCGAGTGCGAAGACGGGGTTTCAGGGTCGGGCGAACGGATGCCTCAGGAGCATCCGGATGCCGAAGGGGGAGGTCAGGTGGCGAGTGAGATGTCTGCCTCGAGATGGTCGCGGATCTGATCGACGAGCTGCTGGCGCGCACCGAGCAGTACCGGCTGCGTGCCCGCGCCGCTCGTGCGCACCGTGAGTTTCGGATGCGCCGCCGGGTCGACGCGGGCTGCGACGAATTCGGCGAGGCGATCGCCACCCGCGTTGCCGGTCGGGCCGCCGAGCACGATCATCGACGGGTCGAGGATCGCGAGCAGCGGATTCACGGCGAGGATGACGCGGTCGGCGAGCGCCGAGAGCGCGGCGCCATCATCCGCGAGTCGGGGCAGCATCGCGGCGAGCGACTCGCCGTCGGTACCGCCGAGCAGCTTCGCGACGGCCGGACCGCCCAACAGGTCGGTGAAGTCGTTCGCGGCCGGCGCGAGCGTGGCAGCGGTGCGCGGCACCGCGAGGTATCCGATCTCGCCGGCGCCGCCGGATGCACCGCGGTGGACCGTGCCGCCGAGATCGACGCCGACGCCGAGCCCGTCGCCGATCCAGAACAGGGTGAAGCTCGCGGCGTCTTGGGCAGCGCCGGCCGATCGCTCGGCCATGGTCGCGAGGTTGACGTCGTTGTCGATCGTCACGTGCAGCCCGAGCGCCTGCTCGATACGTCGACGCGCGCCCACCGCCGGCCACCCCGGCAGCGTGTCGGTGAACGAGAGCTCATCGCCGTCGACGAAGAACGCAGCCTGCACGCCGATCACGACGCGACTGACCGAGGACTCATCGATGCCGGCGGCCGCGCACGCGGCACGGACGGCGGCGCGCACGTCGCCCTCGGGGCTGCGGTCGGCCACCTCGGTCGCGATTTGCACGATGGGGTGCTCGTGGTCGACGGCGTCGACGACGACGGCCTCGATCGATCGCTCGAGGATGGAGACTGCGACGCCCGTGATGCGGTCGGTGCGAACGCCATAGGTGACGGCGTTCGGCCCTCGACCGCCCGAGAGCTCGCCGACCGGGCGGATCAAGCCCACTCGCTCGAGCCGCGTGAGCATCTGCGACGCGGTCGGCTTCGACAGCCCGGTGAGTTCGCCGAGGCGGGATCGGGTGAGCGGACCGTGTTCGAGCAGGAGGCGGAAGGCGGCGCGGTCATTGCGTGCCGCGAGCCACGTCGGGGTGCCCGGATCGATCTGGTTCATTTCATCCGCCTCTCTGTGTCGGTCATTTGTCGCTGGTCGTCACTCTATCTGAAAACATTCTTTACTGATTGCGCCCTCACCGCCGGCCTCACCCGCCGCTCCGCACCTCGTCTCGTAGCTGCCCGAGCCGGTCGGGATCGGCCGCCGCCTCCAGCAGGGTCTTCGTGTAGTCGTGCTGCGGATCGAGGATCACGCGCTCGGCCGCGCCGCGCTCGACGATCTCGCCGCGGTACATCACGAGGATCTCGTCGGAGAAATGCCTGGCGGTGGCGAGGTCATGCGTGATGTAGAGCACCCCGAGCTGCTCCTGGCGCTGCAGCTCGGCGAGCAGGTTCAGCACCTCGAGCCGGATCGAGACGTCGAGCATCGAAACCGGCTCGTCGGCGACGATGAATCGCGCCCCGGGCGCGAGCGCTCGCGCGATCGCCACCCGCTGGCGCTGCCCGCCTGAGAGCTCGTGCGGCCGCCGCTCGGCGAAGCGCGACGCGGGCGTCAGCGCCACCCGTTCGAGCAGCTCGTACGCTCGCTCGCGCGCCTGGCGGTCGGTGAGGCTCGGATGGTGAATGCGCACCGGCCGCTCCACGTGATGCAGGATCGTGTGGAACGGGTTCAGGGAGCCGAACGGATCCTGGAAGACCATCTGCACATCGCCGCGGTATCGGGCGAGGCCCGCGCCGTGGTTCGCGCTGCGTTCGCCGTCGAGCAGCACCCCGCCCGAGCTCGGCGTCTCGAGTTTGGCCATCATGCGCGCGATCGTCGACTTGCCCGAGCCGCTCTCGCCCACGAGCGCCACGGTTCGGCCGGGCTCGAGGGTGAACGAGACATCCCTCACTGCGCGCAGGGTGCGCACCTGGAACCCGCTCCGGAGCCGGAAGTTCTTGACGAGGTGGCGCGCTTCGAGACTCGGCGACCGATCACCGACGGCGCTCATGCCGCACCCCCTGCAGCATCGATGCCGCCGCCCGTGCGCACGAAGTCGCCGCGCTCGCCGCGCAGGCTCGGAAAGCTCGCGAGCAGCCGTTTCGTATAGGCGTGACCGGGCGAGCGGTAGATCTCCTCCGCGCTGCCCTGCTCGACGATCTCGCCGTCGAGCATGATTGCGATGCGATCGCTGATCTCGATGAGCAGCGGCAGGTCGTGCGTGATGAAGATCACCGCGAAGCCGAGTCGCTCGCGCAGCCGCATGATCTCGCGGATGATGCCGCGCTGCACCACGACGTCGAGGGCCGTGGTCGGTTCGTCCATGATCATCACCTGCGGATCGAGGGCGAGCGCCATCGCGATCATCACGCGTTGGCGCATGCCGCCCGATAGCTCGTGCGGAAAGCTCGAGAGCCGCGAAGGGTCCACGCCGACGAGAGAGAGCAACTCAGCGCTGCGCGACTCGCGCTCGGCCCGCCGCATGCCCGGGCGATGCGTCGTGAACACGTCGTGAAGTTGCTTGCGCACGTTCATGACGGGGTTCAGCGAGTTCATCGACCCCTGGAAAACCATCGACACCTTGTTCCAGCGGAACGACCGAAGCGCCTCGCCGTCGAGCGCGACCACGTCGATGTCCCGAGCGGATGCATCGTGGAACACCACCTCGCCGCCGGTCATGAGTGCTGGCGCCTTCAGAAGTCGGTTCAGCCCGTAGGCGAGGGTCGTCTTGCCGCAGCCCGACTCCCCCGCCAGCCCGAGGATCTCCCCGCGGTGCAGGGTCAGCGACGCCCCGCGCACTGCCTTCACCGGAGGGTCGACCTCATACTCGATCGAGACCTCGCGTGCGGTCAGCACGGGTTCAGCGGTCATGGTCATGCGAACGCTCCTGTGTCGGCGATGCCCTTGCCGGCCTTCGCGGCCTTGCGCTGGCGCTTCGCGTTCTCAGGCGCGAGCCTGAGTTTCGGGTTCACGACCTCGTCGATCGCGAAGTTGATGAGTGAGAGGCCGGCGCCGAGCGCCGCGATGATCAGGCCCGGCGGCACGAACCACCACCAGGCTCCGGTGCCGACGGCTTGGCCGGTCTGCGCATCGTTCAGCATCGTGCCGAGGGTGATCGAGCCGGTGGGGCCGAGGCCGAGATACGACAAGCCGGCCTCGCCGAGCACCGCGAAGATGATGCCGAAGATGAACTGCGCTGCGAGCAGCGGCACGAGGTTCGGCAGGATCTCGACGAAGATCACCCGCATCGGCTTCTCACCGGCCACGCGCGCCGCTGCGACGTACTCGCGGGTGCGCAGCGACTTCGCCTGGGCCCGCAGCACGACGGCCGAACCCGCCCAGCCCGTGATGCCGAGCACGAGTGCGACGAGCAGTGAACTTCTCGCGAGCGGTCCGAGCCCCTCGCTGTTCTGCACGTAGGCGGCGATGACCATGACGAGCGGCAGTCCGGGGATCACGAGCATGATGTTCGTGAACAGCGTGAAGAGCTCATCGAGCACGCCGCCGAAGTAGCCCGCGAGCACTCCGAAGACGACCGCGAGCACGAGGGCGACCACGCCCGCGACGACGCCGATGAAGAGCGAGCCCTGCGTGCCCCACGCCAGTTGCGAGAAGACGTCGTAGCCGAGCTTCGTCGTGCCGAGCCAGTGCTCGGGGCTGGGCGGGAGCAGCGCGGGGTTGTCGGAATCGCGCGGGGGCTGGGCGATCAGCGGGCCGAAGATGCCGAAGACGACGATCAGTCCGACGATGACGAGGCCGGTGATGAGCTTGGCCGAACGGCTGGGCAACAGGTGCCGGAACCGCCCGCCGCGAGTGGCGGCAGCGACGGCCATGGCCGAGGTCGCCGTCGCCTCGCGCGCGGCCTCCCTCGCGGCCTCGGCCGTGGCCGGCGCCTGGAACGGCGTGGGATCGGCGTTCTCGTCGAGACCGCCGGGGGCGAGGTCGAGCGTGCGCTGCGAGTCATCCATTGTGTCGTACCCTCGGGTCGATGAAGCCGTAGACGAGGTCCATGATGAAGTTGGCGGCGAGCACCGTGAGGGTGATCACGAGGAACACGCCCTGCATGAGCGCGTAGTCGAGCCCCTGCACCGCCTGGATCATGAGCTTGCCGATGCCCGGGTAGCTGAACACCTGCTCCATGACGATCGATCCGGCGACGACGAAGCCGAGCGCGATGCCGAAGCCCGCGAGGCTCGGAATGGCGGCGTTGCGTGCCGCGTACTTCGTGCGCACTCGCCGCGGGGTGAGGCCTTTGGCCTCGGCGGTCACGACGTAGTCCTCCGACATCGTCGAGACCATCATGTTGCGCATGCCGAGGAGCCACCCGCCGACCGACGAGAGCACGATCGTGATCGCCGGCAGGATCGCGTGGTAGATCGCGCTGCCGACGAACGCCCAGCTGAGCTCGGGCCCCGCCGGGAACCCGAACACGTCGTAGCCGCCGACGATCGGGAACACGCCGAGCTGCACCGCGAAGACGGCGACGAGCACGAGCGCGAGCCAGAAGTACGGAATCGACTGGAAGACCGTCGTGATCGGCACGAGGTGGTCGAGCCAGGTGCCGCGCCGCCACCCCACCCATGCACCGACGATGATGCCGAGCAGGAATGAGATGACGGTCGCGACACCGACCAGGACGATCGTCCACGGCAGGGCGCTCGCGATCAGGTCGGCGACCTGGGCCGGATACCTCGTGGAGGAGACCCCGAGATCTCCCTGAAGCAACCGGCCCCAGTACGCGAGGTATTGGTCCCAGAGACTCATGTCCTTGCCCGCGCCGAGGATCGAGGTGATCGCCTCGATCGTCTCCTCGGAGAGCGGGCGACCGCCGCTGGCACGCCGGAGCTTGCCGAGCATGATCGCGGCGGGGTCGCCCGGCAACAGCCGCGGCAGCATGAAGTTGAGCGAGATCGCCGCCCAGAGGGTCACCAGATAGAAGGCGACCCGCCGAAGGTAGAAGCTCATGTCGCTGCCGTCCTCAGGGTTGGGAAGGTTCGTTCCACGGGACCGGTGGCGTTACTTCGCCGGCGTGAGGTGCGCGAGCACGATCGCGTTCGCCACCGCGAGGTACGGCAGCGGAGCGGCGTACAGGTCGTCCTCCGTGGGCCAGCCCGAGAACTTCTCCGTGTTGAAGAACGACTGCGAGGCGTTCAGCACCACGGGGATGTAGGGCAGGTCGCGGGCGATCTCGGTCTGGATCGTCGCGTAGGCGGCCTTCTTCGTGGCCTCGTCCTGCGTCGCGCCGGCGGCGAGCACCGCGGCATCGACTGCCGGGTTCACGTAGCGGGAGTAGTTCTGTCCGTTCAGCGGGCTCTCGCCGGCCTTGACGGTCGAGTTCCCGGCGAAGTACTCGTGATAGTTCGAGTACGGGTCGGCCACGAGGCTCTGGGCGAGCCCGTAGAGCGCCATCTGGAAGTCGCCGGCCTGGACAGGGGTCCAGTACTCGGCGTCGGAGACCGTACGGGCATTGATGCGGATGCCGGCGTCCGCCGCCTGCTCCGAGATGAGCTTCGCCGCGTCGTTGTAATCGGTCCAGCCGTCGGGCGAGAACAGATCGATCTCGAAGGCCGTGCCGTTCTTGCCGTAGAACCCGTCGGAGTCCTTCGAGTAGCCGGCGGCTTCGAGGATGGCGCCGGCTTCGGCGGCATCCGATTCTTGCGGGCTCGTCGTGAACTCGGGGTCGCTCAGCCACTGCTCGTCGCGCGGTAGCAGCATGAACGACGGGGAGGACTCGCCGGCGAGACCGGCGAACGCCTTCTCGCGGATCGTGGTGCGATCGATCGCCGCGTTGATCGCCTGGCGCACGGCCGGGTCAGTCTGCGGCCCATCGCAGCCGAGGTCGGCGTTCGCGCACGTCATGATCGTCGTCGGGTCCTGCTGCAGGTTCAGCGTGGTGATGTCGCCCTTGCCGGTGACGGCATCGGGGTTCGCGATGAACTGGCCGACCCAGTCGATCTTGCCGGTCGTCAGCAGGTCTTGCGCCGACTGGTTCGAATCGAGTCCGAGGTACTGCACCTCCTCGACCGCGGGCGCTCCGTCGCGGAAGTGCTCGTTGCCCTCGAGCGTGTAGGCGGCCTCGGAGAAGCTCTTCAGCACATACGGGCCCGACCCGACGGGCTCGGGGTTCGTCTCGGCCATGAAGTCGTCGATGTCTTCCCAGATGTGCTTCGGGAGGATGTAGGTTCCGCCGAGCGTGAGCGATGCGCTCGTGAATTGCGGCTCGGTGTAGGTGAGCACGACGGTCGTGTCATCGGTCGCCTCGGCCGAGATGAACTGCTCGCCCTTGTTCGAGCCGTAGCCGAAGGTGAACGCGACGTCGTCGGCGGTGAGGTCTTCGCCGTCGCTCCACTGCTGGTCGGGTTTGATCGTGACGGTGAGGGTCTTGCCGTCTTCGCTGTACTCGTAGGTGTCGCCGACGAGGCCGACGGGCGCGTCGGCCGAGACCTGGTTGAAGAAGAAGAGCGGCTCGTAGATCGCGCCGAACGTGGCGTGCACGGCTGTGTCGGCGGAGAACGGATTGAAGTTGTTGTTGATGGGGGTGGTGCTGCCCGCCCAGACGCGGAGCACGGAGGCGTTGCCGCCGTCGCCTCCCGTCGAGGGCGTGCACCCGGACATTCCCAGGGCGAGTGCGGCCGCTCCGGCGGCGAGTGCCACCGCGAGGGAGCGTTTGGTTCGAGTCATCTCCGGCATTCCTCTCGTGCTTCGTTGCGTGGAAGGTGGTGCAGTGGTGCTGTGACGCCGCCTGCAGAATCTCAGTGCGTGGCGTTACTGGAAGTGACCCTAACAGAAAAGATAGTAACTAGAAACAAGTCATTCAGTTTCTGTTTCCCGCGCGTTTCCCCGCTGATTCGGGGAGGTGAACGACGCCGGGCGCACGCAGATCGCCCCGTCTCGGAACCCGAGACGGGGCGATCGAGGAGCGCCGGTGGGGAGCTACTTCACGATGAGCTCGGCGAGCGCCGCCAGCTGCGCCGGGTCCTCCAGCGCGGAGCCGACGGCGATCGTGCGCACGCCGCGGTCCAGGAACTCCTGCGCGTTCGAAGCATCCATGCCTCCCGTGGCGACGAACCGGGCGCCCGGGAACGGGCCGGCCATCGCGGGGAACCAGGCGGATCCGAGCAGCGACGCCGGGAACGCCTTCAACCACGTCAGTCCCGCTGCCATCGCCGACTGCACCTCGGTCGCGGTCGCCACGCCCGGCAGCGGCGGCAGCCCGGCTTCGGCCGACGCGCGCGCGACGAGCGGGTCGAAGCCGGGGCTCACGGTGAAGGCCGCGCCGGCGGATGCCGCGAGCTCGACATGCCGGGTGGAGACCACGGTGCCCGCTCCGACGAGACGGCCCGCCGCTCGTCCGGCGGCCGCGACGACCGTGAGTGCTTCGACGTCGGCAACGGACTGGATCGGCAGCTCGACCACGTTGATGCCGAGGCTCCATGCCCGCTCGGCGAGTTCGAGGCTGCGTTCGGCGCCCAGACCTCGGAAGATCGCCATGAGCGACTGCCCTTCGAAGATCTCGTCGAATCGGGCGTTGTCGATGCTCATCACGTGGCGCTCCTCGAGGTGGCTGCTGCGCGGGGGAAGTCTGCGGTGTCGCCGAGTACGGTCACGGCTCGGGCATGCCCGGCGGCGAGCCGATCGTCGGGGTCTGCGCCGGCGAGCAGCGCGGCGAGGTAGCCGGCCGCGAAGGCGTCGCCGGCGCCGACGGCCTCGACGACTTCGACCGATCTCGCGGGCACGTGGGTCTCGCCCGGGATATCAACGAGCCCGGTCGACGCATCGACGGCGCGCGCCCTGAACTCGGTGGCGCCGACATCGCCATCTTTCACGACGAGGAGCGCGGGTTCGGGAAGCAGCGCGCGCACCTCGTCGGGCGTCGCCGTACCCCAGAGCGTCTCGGCCTCGTCGAGGCCGACGAAGACGAGGTCGGCGCGCGAGGCGAGCTCTCGAAGACGGGATGCCGCGACATCCGCGGGCCAGAGTGCGGGCCGGTGATTGACGTCGAAGCTCAGCATGGCCGGTGACGCGGCGACGCGCGCGAACAGCTCGTCGACGAGTGCATCGCACGATGCGGAAAGCGCCGGGGTGATGCCGCTCACGTGCACGACCCGCGCCGAGTCGAGCGGCAACCCGTCGAGGAATGCCGGCGCCATTCGCGAGGCGGCAGAGCCCGCGCGGTAGTACAGCACGCCGCGGCCGGGATCCTTGAAGTACACGCCGGTCGGGGCTTCGGAATCGACCTCGACCCAGCGAGTGTCGACGCCGCGCCCGCGCAGGTGCCGCACGACCCGGCGACCGAGGGCATCATCGCCGATTCGGCCGGCCCATGCGGCCCGGCGGCCGAGTGCGGCGAGGTGCGCGGCGACGTTGGCCTCGGCGCCGGCCGTGTCGACGTGGAAGTCTTCGGCCGACTCGAGCGGTTGGGCGAGCGCCGGCGTGACGAGCGCCATGGTCTCGCCGAGGGCGACGACCTCGGGCAGCGGCGGTGCAGTGGTCACGAGCTCTATGCTGACTGGTGTGCACGGACGGTGCAAACGCGTTGCAACATGCGCAACGTCAATCGACGTTGGAGGTATGAGGATGCCGCGGAGCGCGAAGCTCGCAGAACTCGGAGACGAGCGGCTCAGTGAGGTCGACAAGGGGCTGCCCGCCCGGGCCGCAGGCCTCACCGTGCGCGACTTCCTCGCGACGGGGCCGCGACTCGCCGAGTTCTGGACCCCGCTGCTCGCCCTCGACGACCGAGCCCTCGCCCGCAACGCAGCCGTGATCCAGAGCTGGTGCGACGACCGCGGGCTCGAGCTCATGCCGCACGGCAAGACCACGATGTCGCCGGCGCTCTGGCAGCGCCAGCTCGACGCCGGCGCGACCGGCATCACGCTCGCGACCCCGGGCCAGGTGCGAACGGCGCGTGCGTTCGGCGTGACGTCGATCATGCTTGCGAACGCACTCGTCGCGCCGGCAGCCCTCGCGTTCATCGCCGCCGAGCTCGCCGACCCCGGCTTCACGTTCCATGTGTGGGTGGACTCCCTCGAGACCGTCGAGGCGATGGAGCGGGGCCTCGCGGATGTCGCACTCCCCCGCCCCATCGACGTGCTCGTCGAACTCGGCGCGGCGGGCGGCCGCTCCGGCGCGCGCGGCGTCGACGAGGCCGCTCGCATCGCCGAACGGGTCGCCGCCTCTGCGGTGTTGCGCCTCGCGGGCACAGCCGGATACGAGGGCAGCCTCGGACACGACCGATCCCCCACCGCGCTCGCCGCCGTACGCAGCTACCTCGCCGAGATGCTCGAGCTGCACGGGCGCGTGCGTGCGCTCACCGACGGCCCGCTCGTCGTCACCGCCGGCGGCAGCGCCTACCTCGACCTCGTCGCCCAGGTGTTCGCTCCCGCGACCGCCGCAGAGTCGTCGTCGACCCCGAGCCCGACCCCGAGCCCGACGTCGACTCGCTGGATCCTCCGCTCGGGCGCCTCGCTCGTGCACGACGACGGCTTCTACCGCGGCATCTCTCCGCTCGACGGGCGGCTCACTCCCGCCATGCGCGGCTACGCACGGGTCGTCTCCCGCCCCGAGCCAGGTCTCGCCCTGCTCGACGGGGGCAAGCGCGACTTCCCGTACGACGAGGGGTTGCCCGTGCCGTTCGGCGTCACGGCGGCACCCGGTGGCGTCGAGCGGACGCTCGCCGCGGCATCCGTCACCGCACTCAACGACCAGCACGCCTACGTGCGCTCGGATGCCCCGCTGCCGGTCGTGATCGGCGAGGTCGTCTCGCTCGGCCTCTCGCACCCGTGCACGGCGTTCGACAAGTGGCGCTTCATCCCGGTCGTCGAGGGCGGCGGCTCCGACCGCGTCGTCGAGCTCGTGCGCACGTTCTTCTAGGAGTCAGCGATGTCCGTGCTCATTCGCCCTGTGCTCACTCGCCCAGTGCTCATTCGAGACGTGATCGTCGTCGATGCCGACGGCGTGGGCTCCGGGGCATCCGATGTGCTCATCGATGGCGAGCGCATCGTGCGCATCGCACCGACCGGCAGCCTCGATCGCACCGCCGTTCGAGGCGCGCTCGTGATCGACGGCCGCGGCCGCCTGCTCATGCCCGGATTCATCGACGCCCACTCGCACGCCGACGGCCGGCTGTTCGACCCCGAGGTGCAGCTCGGGCTGCTGCGGCAGGGTGCCACGACCGTCATCGGCGGTCAGGACGGCGTGTCGTACGCACCCGGGTCCGGCGACTACGCCAGCGAGTACTTCGCGGCGATCAACGGCGCGCATCCCACGTACCGCGGCGGCGGGGTCGAGGCGCTGCTCGACGCCTACGACGGCACCACCGCGCTGAACGCCGGGTACCTCGTGCCCGCCGGCACCGTGCGCTACGAGGTCATGGGCCGGTCGACGAATGCCGCTTCACCCGCCGAACTCGATCGCATGCGCACCCTCGTGGCCGACGGTCTCGCGGCCGGTGCCCTTGGGCTCTCGACCGGACTCGACTACACGCCAGGCATCTTCGCGTCTACCGACGAGCTCGCTGCGCTTGCGGCACCGGTGGCCGATGCCGGCGCGGTGTACGTGTCGCACATGCGCGGCTACGAGCACAACTCGGCGGCGGGCATCGCCGAGGTGGCGGCGATCGCGCTCGCGTCGGGCGCTCGGGTGCACGTGTCGCACTTCCACGCCGAACCGCACCTCGTGCGCGGCTTGCTCGCCGGGCTCGCCGACGCGGGCGTCGACGCGAGCTTCGACGCGTATCCCTACAGTCGCGGGTGCTCGATCCTCGTGATGCCGATCCTGCCCGCCGCGCTCACCGTGCGCCCGGTGGACGAGGTGGTCGCGGTTCTCACCGACCCCGCAGGGCGCGCGCGGCTTCGCGAGGAGTGGTTTCCCACCATCAGCTGGCACGCGAGCCTCGGACCCGACTGGCCCTCGATGCTCACGCTGGCACACATCGCCGCCCCGGCCTACGAGTGGGCGCACGGCCTCACGATCGCGGAGGGTGCGGCTGCGGCATCCGCTCGCGCAGGTTCAGGTTCCGGCACCCGCGCCGACGTCGACGCGATCGAGTTCGCCCTCGACGTGCTCGTCGCGTCGCGGCTCGAGGTCAACGTCGTCATGGCGGTGCAGCACGAACGCGGTGACGCTGGACTCGCCGAGATCCTCGCTCACCCGGCCGCGATGGGGGGCTCCGACGGCATCTTCCTCGGCAAGCATCCGCACCCCAGGGCGCGCGGCTCGTTCTCCCGGTACCTCTCGCTCCTCGTGCGCGAGCAGGCGGCGCTCGGCTGGGCGGATGCCTCGGCGCTCGTGTCGGCACGCGCCGCCGCGCGGTTCGCGCTCGGCGACCGCGGGTTCGTGCGCGAGGGCTACCTCGCCGACCTCGTGCTCGTCGACCCCGATGCGGTGCGCGCGGCCGCGAGCTACGACGAACCGCTCGGTCTCGGGGTCGGCATCGACGACGTCCTCGTCGCCGGTATGCCGGTGCTGGCGGGCGGCGAGCTCACCGGGGCGACGCCCGGCCGGGGCATCCGTCGCGCCACCGCCGGTCGAGTAGCGACGAAGGAGCGTATCGAGACCCAGCCGTCCGAGAGCGTCTCGCCGGGGCTCGATGAACGACTTCCTTCGCCGGCCGCCACTCGACCGACGGACACCGGCGAGGACGGCTGACATGTCGCAGAGCGTGAAACGCGCGACCCGCATCATCGATGCGATCGCCGCCGACCCGCGCACCGTCGCCGAGCTCGCCACGGCCTTCGAGCTGCACCGATCGACGATGTTCCGCGAATTGCAGGCGCTCGAAGAGGTGGGCTGGGTTCGCAAGCTCGGCTCGGGCCGATATACCCTCGGCACGCGGCTCGCCGCGCTCTCGAGGGAGTCGCTCGAATCGCTCGACCTGCGAGAGGTCGGAGCTGAGCACGTGCGCCGGCTGCAGCGCCGAATCGGGAACACCGTACACCTCGCGGCGCTCATGGACCGCTCGATCGTCTACGTCGACAAGGCCGAGAACGAGTCCGGCGTGCGCATGTACTCGCGCATCGGCCGCGCCGTGATCCCGTACTGCTCGGCGGTCGGCAAGGCCATCCTCGCCGACCTCGACGCCGCGGGCCGTGACGCCGTGCTCGCCGGCGTCGCCTGGGAGCGCCACACCGACCACACGATCACGACGCGGGAGCGCCTCGACCACGAACTCACCCTCGTGAGCGCGCGCGGCTGGGCCACCGACGACCGCGAGTTCGAGGCGTTCGTGAACTGCGTCGCCGTGCCGATTCGCTCGTCGATGGGTATCGTCGGAGCGCTCTCGGTCACTGCGATCCGCATGGTCGCCGACCTCGAGCGATTGAAAACCGACCTGCCCGCGATGCGCGAGACGGCCGAGCTCATCGCACGCGAACTCGGTTGAGTGAGCGGATGCCGCGGCATCCGCTCACCTGAAGCCCACCACCCCACACCACCACCACCGAGTTGCCCGAGAATGTACAAAGACGGGCAACTCGAGAACATCGTCACACAGGAGGAAACATGTCCAAGATCGCCGTCACTCTCTCGAACGCCCCGAAGCCCGCCGGCCCGTACAGCCACGGCGTCGTCGCCAACGGCTTCCTCTACACGGCCGGCTTCGGCCCGCAGGATCCGGCGACCGGGGAGGTCGTGGCAGGCGGCGCCGCAGAGCAGACCCGGCAGGTGCTGCGCAACATCGGCGCGGTGCTCGCCGAATACGACCTGACCTTCGACGACGTCGTGAAGGTCACGGCACACCTCGAGGATCTCGCGGACTTCGCCGAATACAACGTGGCCTACGCGGAGTTCTTCACCGAGCCCTACCCCGTACGCACCACGGTGGGCTCGCGCCTCGCGAACATCCTCGTCGAGATCGACGTCGTCGCGGCGATCCCGCAGCCCTGAGTCCAGGCGCCCGCCCACCGTTCCCAGCGAGCCCGAGCCCGAGCCCGCCTCCGCCCCGTTCGTAATTCAGGTCGGGAGCGGCGTGTCGCGCGCTGTGCGCGGCGTGTCGCGGTCGCGACACACCTCCCGACCTGAACGACACGCCTCCCGACCTGAATGAGGCACGAGACGGACGCCGAATCGCGCACGCGACGCTCAGCGCATTACGAGCGAACGCTCGCGCGCAGAGGATTGGCCGGCCCCGACGGGACCGGCCAATCGCGCACGACGACGTCGGGCTAGACGCGCGCGGGCACCTTCGCCGCCACGAGCTCCGCGATCTGTACGGCGTTCAGCGCCGCACCCTTGCGCAGATTGTCGTTCGACACGAAGAGCACGAGGCCCTTGCCGTCTGGCGCTGACTGGTCTTGCCGAATACGACCGACGTAGCTCGGGTCGGTGCCGGCGGCCTGCAGCGGCGTGGGCACGTCGGAGAGCTCGACGCCCGGGGCATCCGCGAGCAGCTCGGTGGCGCGCTCGGGCGTGATCGGGTTCGCGAACTCGGCGTTGATCGAGAGCGAGTGTCCGGTGAACACGGGCACGCGCACGCAGGTGCCGGCGACACGCAGGCCGGGCAGCTCGAGGATCTTGCGGCTCTCGTTGCGCAACTTCTTCTCTTCGTCGGACTCGTAGTCGCCATCGTCGACGATCGACCCGGCGAGCGGGATCACGTCGAACGCGATCGTGCGCGGGAACTTCACGGCTTCGGGGAAGGTGACGGATGCCCCGTCGTGCACGAGCCCGATCGTGTCTTGGGCGACGGCGGCACGGGCCTGCTCGAGCAGTTCCTCGCCACCTGCGAGCCCTGCGCCGGAGACGGCCTGGTAGGTGCTCACGATGAGTCGCTCGAGACCCGCTTCTTCGTGCAGCACCTTCAGCACCGGCATCGCGGCCATCGTCGTGCAGTTCGGGTTCGCGATGATGCCCTTGACGGCGTCGTCGATCGCGTGGGGGTTCACCTCGCTCACGACGAGCGGAACGTCGGGATCCATACGCCAGCCGCTCGAGTTGTCGATCACCGTGACGCCGGCAGCGGCGAACCGGGGTGCCTGCGCCTTCGAGAGCGTCGCACCGGCGGAGAAGATCGCGATGTCGAGGCCGCTCGGGTCGGCCGTCGAAGCGTCTTCGATGACGATATCGTCACCTTTCCACGGCAGCGTCGAGCCCGCCGAACGCGCCGAGGCGAAATAGCGGATCTGCGCGACCGGGAAGCCCCGCTCCTCGAGCAGCTTGCGCACGACTGCGCCGACCTGGCCGGTCGCGCCGACGACGCCGATGTTCACTGCGTTGGTCATTTGCTCTTCCTCATTCCCGGCCGGATACCTCAGACGCCGCCCGTGCATCACTTCCAGTTTGTATGACATCGACCGCTGTGGAGGACGAACGAGTCCCCGGGCGTCCTATACAGGCAGGATCGTCCTCCAAAGCGGCAGGAATTCGGTGAGCGGATGCCGCGGCATCCGCTCGATCGCAGCTCAGCGCCCCGTGCCCCCGTGCACGATCGCGTCGTCGTCGCCGTCGAGCTCGAACGCCGTGTGCACGGCGCGTGCCGCGGCGTGCACGCTGTCGGCGCGCGTGACGACCGAGATGCGGATCTCGCTCGTGGAGATCATCTCGATGTTGATGCCCGCCGCGGAGAGCGCCTCGAACAGACGCGCCGAAACGCCGGCGGCCGAACGCATCGCGGCGCCCACGAGCGAGAGCTTGCCGATCTGGTCGTCGTACTGCAGCGAGAGGAAGCCGATCGCCTCTTGCGCGCTCGCGAGCGCCGTGAGGGCCCGCTCGCCGTCGGACTTCGGAAGGGTGAACGAGATGTCGGTGCGCCCGGTCGAGGCGGCCGAGACGTTCTGCACGATCATGTCGACGTTCGCGTTCGTGCCGGCCACGATCTTGAAGATCTTCGCTGCAACACCCGGCTTGTCGGGCACGCCGACGACCGTGATCTTCGCCTCGGTCAGGTCGACCGCGACACCGGCGATGACGGACTC
The DNA here is from genome assembly GCF_059445405.1 of Agromyces sp. Y782. Classification (NCBI taxonomy): domain Bacteria; kingdom Bacillati; phylum Actinomycetota; class Actinomycetes; order Micrococcales; family Microbacteriaceae; genus Agromyces; species Agromyces sp. Y782. The sequence continues at coordinate 573,576 of NZ_JCAIUG010000001.1, forward strand.
TTCCACAGCTTCTCCTTCGGGCAGGCGCGCGGGGTCGTAGACGATGGTCCCCTCGCTGTTGTTGAACGACGAGCGCACGTGCAGGGTCACACCGTGGCGGCGTGCGTATTCCACCGCGCGGATGTGCAGGACTTTGGCTCCGGATGCCGCGAGCTCGAGCATCTCTTCACTTGTGACGCGGTCGAGCTTGTGCGCCCTCTTCACGATCCGCGGGTCGGAGGTGAACACGCCGTCGACGTCGGTGTAGATCTCGCACACGTCGGCGCTGAGCGCGGCTGCGAGGGCCACGGCCGTCGTGTCGCTGCCACCGCGGCCGAGGGTCGTGATGTCGCGGGTGTCACGGTTGAATCCCTGGAATCCGGCGACGATCACGACCGCGCCGTCGTCGAGCGCTTCGCGCAGGCGCACCGGAGTGACATCGACGATGCGGGCGGCACCGTGCGTGGCATCCGTGATCATGCCGGCCTGGCTGCCCGTGAAGGAGCGCGCGTCGTGGCCCATGCTCTTGATCGCCATCGCGAGGAGCGCCATGGAGATGCGCTCGCCCGCGGAGAGCAGCATGTCGAGCTCGCGCGGCGCGGGAATCGGCGTGACCTCGCCCGCCAGATCGAGCAGCTCGTCGGTCGTGTCGCCCATGGCTGAGACCGCCACGACGACGTCGTTGCCGGCCTTGCGAGTCTCGACGATGCGCTTCGCGACCCGCTTGATGCTCTCGGCGTCGGCGACGGATGACCCGCCGAACTTCTGCACGATCAAGCTCACGTGGTCTCCTGGGGATGGTCTCGCTGGCAGCCGCTCGAGCGGCCGGCGCCGGAAGAACCATCATACGGCGGGCCGCATACGCGCCCGGATATGTGACGTTCTGCGGGGCGACGATAGCGTGGGCACATGTCGGAGGCACTCGAGGGCTGGTCGGAGTTCAACGTCGCGATGGTCGGGGCGACGGCCGCCCTTGCCGGCCTGCTCATCGTCGCGATGTCGGTGAACATCGCGACGATCATGACGTCGGTGACGCTGCCGCCGCGCGCGGCTGCCTCGATCGCGGCCCTCGTGCTGGCGATCGCCGCCGGCGCATTCGGGCTGATCCCGGGCCAGCCGATCGTCGCGTACGGCATCGAAGTGCTTGTCGCGGCCCTGCTTGCCGCCATCTTCCAGGTGCATGCGATCCGAGTGGTCATGCGTGAGGACCATGTCTCGCTGATCGAACGAATGGGCAAGGCCATCGCGGGCGTGCTGCCGGTCGGCGCGTTCCTTCTCGGTGCCGTGCTCGTCATCGTCGGCACGGTGGAGGCCGGGCTCATCGCGATGGCCGTCGGGTCGGTGCTCAGCATCATCGCCGCGCTGCTCATGGCCTGGGTGGTGCTCGTCGAAGTGCTGCGCTGAGTGCATTGCCGCCTCCGACGACGGATGCCTCGATCAGCCCTTGTGCGGCCTCGGCATGTACCACTCGGTGAACTCGGTGGCCCGGCCGTCCGGCGCGAGCCGGATGATCCAGAGGTTCAGGTAGTCCTTCTCGGCCGGATACTCGGTGCGGCCCTGCACGACGACGAAGCCGTCGTCTTCGTGCACGATGTGCCAGTCGAAGGCCCACGTGCCGGGCTCATCGAGATCTTCGACCCACCCGGCGACGATCGCCGCACGCCCCGCTCGCGGCTCGGAGTCGGGACTCGTGAGGTACCGCGCATCGTCGGTGAAGAGCGCTCCGATCTGCCCCGGGTCGTTCGATTCCCACGCCGCGACGTACCCCGCGACCCACTCCGCGCCTTTGCTCGCCATGCCCCCGTTCTATCCCGGGTGGGTTGGAGCGTCAAGGGTTACTCCGCATGGTGCCGGTCGCGCGCCGCGTCGGCGCTGTGCTAGCGTCTTGGCGATCGTGATCCGTCGGCAGGAGGTGAGACCCATGAACGCAGTATCCACAGTGGGCGCTCCCTTGCAGTCCACGATCTTGCGACTGAGGTAGTCGTCACTGGGAGCGCCCGTCACGCAATTCGCGAAAGGCGACTCCCATGAACACAACACCTTCTTCATCTCTGCAATTCACCTCGACGACTGGCTCCGCCCGATCGAGCTCCGACCAGGATCAGCCGCGGGTCGACGCCACATGGCGGGTGCCCGCCGCGGGCGAGCGAGCGTTGGTGCTCGGCGGCGGCGGCTCGACCGGCAACGCCTGGCTGATCGGCGTCCTCGCCGGCCTCTTCGATGCCGGGCTGGACGTGACCACAGCCGACCTGACCATCGGCACGTCGGCCGGCTCGACGGCCGCGGCCCAGATGGCCGGCGCGACCCCGACCGAACTGCTCGCCGCCATCCTCGCCGCTGCGCCCCAGCAACAGACCAGGCCGGTCGGATCCGACCGAAGGCGCGCTCCGAACAAGCCGGTGGCCGACCACCTGGAGCGGGTCGGCAACATCATCGCCGCGGCTTCGGATGGGGCCGACATGCGCCGCAGAATGGCCGCGGCCGCACTCGAGATGGATGCGGCGTCGGACGGCTCCTGGCAATCGCAGTGGCGCGCCACCGTCGCCTCGCGGCTGCCCTGTCAGCGCTGGCCGGAACGAACGGTGCTCATCACCGCGGTCGATGCCCAGACCGGTGAACCGGTCGTGTTCGACCGTCACAGCGGTGTCGACCTCGCGGACGCCGTCGCCGCCAGCTGTGCCAGCGGACTCCCCTACAAGATCGGCGGCGACCGGTACATCGACGGCGGCTACCGATCCAACGCCGAGAATGCCGATCTGGCAGCCGGATACGCACGCGTGCTGGTGTTGTCACCATTCGGCGGCCGAACATTGGCGCCGCTGGAGTGGGAAATGCATCTCGCAGCACAGGTCGACGAGCTCCGTGCGCGCGGGAGCAGAGTCGAGACGATCTTCCCCGACAGCGACTCCGAGCACATGTTCGGCGCCAATGCGATGGACGGGTCGCTGCGTCCGCCCGCTGCGCGGGCTGGTTACGACCAAGGCAGAGCCCTCGCGGAGCAGCTCACCGAATTCTGGCGCTGACGCCGAATGCCGCCGCTGACCGACTCACTCCGGTGGCCGGCGGCGGCATCCGCGCCAGCACGCCCCCGCGCGCGCGTCGCGCTCGCGGCGTTCGCGCACGCACGCACACCATGCACCAGGACAGCGGGTCAGGTGACGACGCGGCGGCCTTCGAATGCTCGGCCGAGGGTCACTTCATCGGCGTATTCGAGGTCGCCGCCGACCGGCAGACCCGACGCGAGTCGTGTCACGCGGATCTCGAGGGTGGTCAGCAGGCGGCTGAGGTACGTCGCGGTCGCCTCGCCCTCGAGGTTCGGGTCGGTCGCGATGATGACCTCGGTGACGGTGGCGTCGGCGAGGCGTTGCATCAACTGCCGGATGCGGAGCTCGTCGGGGCCGATGCCGTCGATCGGGCTGATCGCGCCGCCGAGCACGTGGTAGAGCCCGCGGAACTCGCGGGTGCGTTCGATGGCGACGACGTCTTTCGCCTCTTCGACGACGCAGATCAGCGCCGGGTCACGTCGCGGATCGCGGCAGATGAGGCAGGTCGCCTCTTCGGAGACGTTGCCGCAGATCTCGCAGAACCGCACCTTGTCGCGGATCTGCAGGAGGATCTCGGCGAGCCGGGTGACGTCGAAGTGCTCGGTCTGCACGATGTGGAACGCGATGCGCTGCGCCGACTTCGGGCCGATGCCGGGAAGTCGCCCGAGCTCGTCGATCAGTTCTTGAACGATGCCTTCGTACACGGACTACCCACGCTCCCCGAAGCCGGGGCGCGGCGACGCCTCGACTTCTTCGAGGAAGGTCGCGCCGAGCACCTCGCGCACGACCGCCTCTCCGTAGCGCTGGATGCCGCCGTCGACGGAGGCCGACGAGGCTGTCGGCAGCGGCCGCGGGACGCGCGCGGGCGCCGGCTTGCGCACAGGCACTGTTGTCTTCGCCACGGATGCCTCGGCGACGACTTCGGCCTCGGGCCCGGGGTCGAACCACCCCTCGTCGTCTTCGGGCGGAGCGTCGGCGTCGTCGGGCAGATCGTCTGCCGCGGGCTCGGAGCGACTGGATGCAGGCGACGACGAGCCCTCGAGCGAGCCGGACGGCGTCTCGGCAGAAGTCCGGGGCCGCTCGGCCAGCGCGGTCGCAGTCGCTGTGCGGGCGTCGGCGGGCGAAGCCCCTGCTTCAGCGTCGCCGGTCGGGTCGCTCGGGATGGCGACCGTCGCCCACGAATCGACCGGGCCGGCGGATGACGGTGTCACCGGCTGCGCTGCAGCGACCGGCTGCGCGGCAGCGACCGGAGCGGCGGGCGTGTTGCGTGCGCCGGGCGACGCGGCCACCTCTTCGGTCGGCGCAGTCGGCCCCAGGGGCTCCGACTGACCTGGGGGCACCGACTGACCTGGGGGCGCTGACGGCGACGGAGCCGCCGCGGGGGCGGACCCGCCCCCGGGGCCGTCGACCCTGGCGATGAACTTCACGCGAACCCCGAGAACCTCGGTGATCGCAGCGCGGAGGAGTTCGCTGACGCTCTGCCCGGGTGCGCCGCCGCGGAATCCAGCGACGTCTTGCTCGCTGGGGAACGTGAGCACGAGCACATCGCCATCGCGCAGGTCGCGCACTTGCGCCGTGAATGCCACCATCCACGCGCTGCGCTTCGTGCGCTGCAGGGAAGCGAGCACTTCGGGCCATGCATCGCGGAACTGCTGGAGCGTGACCGGACCAACGGGTTTCGCGGGTGGGGATGCCGCTGCGGAAGCGGCAGGTGCGGGCTTCACCGCCGGCGTGGACTCCGCCGCAGGTGAAGCGGCGGACGGAGCTTCTCGGGCGGACGCAGGACCCGACGCGGCGGGGCGTGCGCTCTGCGCGCCGGAGTCCGCCACACCAGGAACGGCAGGAACGGCACGACTGTCACGAGCAGCAGGAACATCAGCAGGGGTCGACTCCCCCGCTGGCTGGCGCCCGGGAACCGGAGCCGCCGCTCGAGCGTCAGGCCCCGGCCCGGACTCGACCCGCGCGGCGCCACGCGGCTCGGACGTCGTCGGCCCCGAAACGGCATCTGCGACCCCGACTCGGCGTTCGAGCCGCTCGACGCGTGCCAGCGCACCGCGCTCGGTGTCGTCGGCGGCAGGCACGAGCACGCGCGCGAGCATGAGCTCGAGGTGCAGCCGCGGCGACGTGGCGCCCGTCATCTCGGTGAGCGTCTGGTTGACGAGGTCGGCGACCCTGGAGAGCTCGGCCTGGCCGAAGACGGCTGCCTGCGCCGCCATGCGCGCGAGTTCGTCTTCGGGCACCCCGCGGAGTACCGCGGCCGCCGTCTCGGGCGAGGAGGCAGCGACGACGATGAGGTCGCGCAATCGTTCGAGCAGGTCTTCGACGAAGCGCCGCGGATCTTGCCCGGTCTGCACGACCCGGTCTGCCGCGGCGAACGCACCCGCTGCGTCGCCGGCCCCGATGGCGTCGACGACCTCGTCGAGCAATGCGCCGTGGGTGTAGCCGAGCAGCGCCACCGCCCGCTCGTAGTCGATCGTCGGCCCCTCGGAGCCGGCAATGAGCTGGTCGAGCAGCGACAGCGTGTCGCGCGGCGAACCGCCGCCGGCGCGCACCACGAGCGGCAGCACGCCGGGCGCGACCTCGACGCCCTCTTCGGTGCAGAGCTGCTGCACGTACTCGAGCATCGGCCCGGGCGGCACCAGCCGGAACGGATAGTGGTGCGTGCGCGAGCGGATGGTGCCGAGCACCTTGTCGGGCTCGGTCGTCGCGAAGATGAATTTGATGTGCTCCGGCGGCTCTTCGACGAGCTTCAGCAGCGCGTTGAAGCCCTGCGGCGTGACCATGTGGGCCTCGTCGAGGATGAAGATCTTGAACCGGTCGCGCGCCGGGGCGAACACCGCGCGCTCACGCAGGTCGCGCGCGTCGTCGACGCCATTGTGCGAGGCGGCATCGATCTCGACGACATCGAGCGAACCACCACCGCCCCGGGAGAGCTCGACGCAACTGGGACAGACGCCGCACGGGACATCCGTCGGGCCCTCTGCGCAGTTGAGACAGCGCGCCAGAATGCGCGCCGACGTCGTCTTGCCGCAGCCACGGGGGCCGCTGAAAAGGTAGGCGTGATTGACACGATCGGTGCGGAGCGCCGTCATGAGCGGCTCCGTCACCTGGGACTGGCCGATCATCTCGGCGAATGTCTCGGGCCGGTAGCGGCGATAGAGGGCGGTGACCACGCATCAATCGTAGTTGCCGCGTCCGACACGACGGCCGGATGTCTCTGGCGTACCATTCTGGGATCGGAAGGGGGCGTGATTTGTCGACGATGACTCAGACACAGCTCGAGCGGTTCCAGGTGAAACTGCTGCAGGAGCGAGCGGATGCGGAGGGGCGCTTCGCCGAATTCGGCGACGTCATGAGCGCGGTGCGCGCCGCGAGGTCGGGCGCCTCCGCCGATGACGAACACGACCCCGACGGCCCGACGATGACCCAGGAGTGGTCGCAGCGCACTGCGGTGCTCGCCGACGCGCGCGCCGAACTCGCCGACATCGATCACGCACTCGCGCGCATCGCCGACGGCACGTACGGCACCTGCCGGAACTGCGGCAAACGCATCACCGTCGGGCGCCTCGACGCACGGCCGACCGCCGAGCTCTGCATCGATTGCGCCCGGCTCGAGCGCTGAGCGGGCGAGCAGCGCCCCAGCGGCGCCCAGTCACGCGACGGCGGTACGCCAGTCGCGCGTCAGCAGCGCGTCAGTCGCGGCGGCGGTACGAGTTGATCATGGGGCAGTCGAACGGGTCACGCGCGGCGAGCCCGACGCGGTTGAGGTAGGCGATCACGATTCCATACGACTCGATGAGCCCGGTCTCGGTGTACCGCACATCGTTCTCGCGGCAGAACTCGCGCACGATCACCTGCGTGCGTGCCAACGCGGGGCGGGCCATGCTCGGGAACAGGTGGTGCTCGACCTGGTAGTTGAGCCCGCCCATGAACGCGTCGATGAACCGTCCTCCGCTGATGTTGCGGCTGGTCAGCACCTGGCGTTCGAGGAAGTCGACGCGCACCCCGCGCGGGATGAGCGGCATGCCCTTGTGGTTGGGCGCGAACGACGCGCCCATGTAGACGCCGAACACCCCGAACTGCACGAGCAGGAAGACGACGGCCAGCAGCGGCGGGAACGCCCAGAAGACGAGCGCGACGACGCCGACGAGACGAACGGCGAGGAGCGTGAACTCGAGCCAGCGGCGCTTGACCGTGCCCTTTCCCAATACGTGACGGATGCCGTGCACGTGCAGGTTGATGCCCTCGAGCAGCAGCAGCGGGAAGAACAGGTACCCCTGCTTCCGCGTGATCATGCGGATGAGCCCGCGACTCGCCGCGGCATCCTCTTCGAGGAAGGAGATCGTGTCCTTCTCGATGTCGGGATCCCGGCCGATGACGTTCGGGTTGCCGTGATGGCGGGTGTGCTTGTTCATCCACCAGCTGTAGCTGATGCCGACGACGAAGTTGGCGAGGAAGAGGCCCGCCCAGTCGTTCTTCGGCCCGGATTGGAAGATCTGGCGGTGCGACGCCTCGTGCGCCATGAACGCGAACTGGGTGAACACGACGCCGAGCACGCCCGCGATGACGAGCTGCCACCACGAGTCGCCGATCATGACGGATGCCGCCACCGTCGCGCCGAGCACGACGGCCCAGAAGAGCGCCTTGCGCACGTAGAAGCCGACGAATCGATCGAGCAGTCCTTCGGCCTTGATCTGGCGTGACAGCTGTGCGAACCCGCTCTGCGCCGGATCGACGCCCTCTCGACGGCGACCGGCCGTGCGGATGACGGGCGACATCGTGCCTTCGGCACCGTCGGGGCGTTCTACGACCAGGCTCATGTGCGCTCATCTCCTCGGGCCGAATGCACGAATGAGACTTCAGACGAACGCTTCGGATGCGTGTGCTTCCACGATCATTGCCGACCGTGCTGTGAGACTACGGAGCGGCTTGGGCTCTGCGCATCACACGGGTGAGCCATTTCGCCCCCGTACCCCGGTAGGGGGCAACCCGAATGGCGATGCCTCGTTTCAGGAGTCGGCGCCGGTGCGCGCCGCGGCGAGCCCGGCGAACGAGCGGAGGTACAGCGGGCTCGAGGCGAGCACGAGATAGACGATCGCAGCGACGAGCACCGTCGGCACGAGCCCGACCTGCTCGACGGCGAGTCCGCCGAGGAACGCGCCGAGCGGCATGGAGGCGACGACCCCCGCGGTCACCGCGCCGAAGACGCGAGCGCGCATGCCGTCGGACACGAGCCCGTACATCGCCGTCGACATCATCGGATTGAGCGCACCGGCGGCGAGGCCCGACACCGCGAGTACGGGCAGCAGCACCGGCACCGGCGCACCGAACGCCATCGCGAGGTACGGCGGCGTGCCGGCGAGCACGAAGCACAGGGCGAAGACCACTCGCCCCGAATAGCGGTGCCCGACGGCCGCGAAGATCGCCGAGCCGGTGAGGGCGCCGGCGGCGAAGCATCCGACCATGAAGCCCAGCATCGCCGGGTCGCCGAGCACTTCGGTGGCGTAGACGGGCTTCAGCACGGTCATGCCCGCTGCATCGATCGCGTTCGTGAGGGTCACGAGCAGCACGATCGAACGCAAGAGCGGCGAGCGGGCGATGAAGCGGATGCCGGCGACGAATCCGCCGTGCACGGGCGCATCGGCATCATCGACGGCGCCGTCCTGAGCCTGTCGAAGGGATGCCGCGGCACGGCGCGGCACGAAGAGCACGACGAGCACGGCCGACACGCCGAACCCGGCGGCATCGACGAGGAGCGCCGGCATCGGACCGGCGATCGCGACGAGCGCGCCCGCGATGCCGGCGCCGATCATCGTCGCCGTGCGCTGCACCGTTGATTGCGCTCCCGCGGCCCGCGGGAGGGGGATGCGGGCGAGGGCGGCGAGATCGGGCATGAGCACGGTCTTCGCGGTGTCGCCGGGCGCGTCGAGCAGCCCGCCCAGGAAGACGAGGGCGAGCAGCGCGCCGAAGTGCAGGCCGACGGTCGCGGCGAGCACCGGGATCGCGAGCACGGTGACGCCACTCGCGACGTCGGCGACGATCGACGAGGTGCGGTAGCCGAACCGGTCGACGAGCACTCCCCCGAGCGCGCCGCCGATGATGAGCGGCACGGTCGCGAACACGCCGGCGACGCCGGCGGCGAGCGGGGAGCCCGTTTCGGTGAGGGCGATGATCGGGATCGCGATGAGGGCGATCGCATTGCCCGAGAGCGAGAAGAGTTGAGAGGCGAACAGGGCGAACAGCGGGATGCGGCGGCGCGGGGCATCCGTCGTCGTCGACGTGTCGAGCGCCGTCTCGAGCGCCGAGTCGTTGGTCATCGCTCGGGCCTCGGGAAGGTGTGGGTCATCCAACGCACGGCCCTGGTGCCGGGGCGCGGCTCTCGGCCGACGCCCCACCACTTCTCTCGCACGCCGTCGAGTTCGGCGTTCAATTCGCGGAACTCGTCGATCGTGAGGCGTGCCGCACCGTCGCTGGAGTCGGAGGCGGCGACCCACTCGGGCTCGAGCTCGGCTTCGGCGTCGATGGCGTCGAGCAGCTCCCGATGGTAGGACTCGAGCACCGCGCGGCGCATCGCATCGGATGCCGCGTGGCGCTCGGGATCGCCGAGGAACTCTTCAGTGCGCCAGCTCGTGATCAGGTGCGCGGCCCGCCACCAGCGTTCGCGCTTGTCGCGGGCGAGTTCGGGGGCTTCGACGATGAAGCCGTGCTTGGCGAGCGTCGCGACGTGGTAACTCGCCGAGCCGGGCGCCTCGCCGGTGCGTTCGGCGAGCGCTCCGACCGTGCTCGGCCCCTCGACGCGCAGCAGGCCGAGGATGCGCAGGCGCATCGGGTGCGCGAGCGCCCGCATGGCGCCCGCGTCGTGCAGGTCGATGGTCTCCCGGGGGTCGTTCATGGGGCCAGCCTAGACTTACAAGACTTCTTGCACAACACTTCTTGTGGATTCGACGCCGTGTCGGCCCCCCGCCATCGCCCATCGCCCTTCGCCCTCACATCGCCCTTCGCCGTCGAGAGTGCGCTTGATGTCGTTCTGTCGCCCGATTGGCGACATCGAGCGCACTCTCGATGAGGAAGATGCGGCTGCGGGCCGAGCTCAGGGGTCGGCGAGCTCAGGGGTCGGCGAGCTCAGGTTCCGACGAGCTCCAGTGTCTGGCGCGCGATCTCGAGCTCTTCGTTCGTGGGCACCACGAGCACGGCGGTCTTCGAGGCATCCGTCGAGATGCGCCGCGCCTCACTCCCCCGGGCCTGGTTGCGTTCGGCATCGAGCTCGACGCCGAACACCTCGAGCCCGGCGAGTGTGAGTCCGCGCACCTCGGGTGCGTTCTCGCCGACGCCGGCGGTGAAGACGATCGCATCGACACGGCCGAGTTGTGCGGCATACGCGCCGACATAGGAGCGGACGCGGTGCGCGTAGACGTCGAGGGCGAGCGTCGCCGCTTCGTCGCCCGCCGCCTGCGCGGCGACGAGGTCGCGCATGTCGGCGTGCCCGCTCAGGCCGAGGATGCCGCTCCGCGAGTTCAGCAGGCGATCGAGGCCGTCGGCGTCGAGCCCGGCGCGGCGCTGAAGGTGCAGGAGTACGGCTGGGTCGATATCGCCCGAGCGCGTACCCATCACGAGCCCCTCGAGCGGGGTCATACCCATGCTCGTCTCGACCGAACGGCCTTCTGCGATCGCGCAAGCGGATGCCCCGTTGCCGAGGTGCAGCACGATCATGCGCAGCTCTTCCACCGGGCGGCCCAGGAACTCCGCCGCCGCCCGCGAGACGAATCGGTGCGAGGTGCCGTGGAATCCGTAGCGACGGATGCGGTGCTTCGCCGCGAGCTCCCGGTCGATCGCGTAGGTGTACGCGGCAGGCGGCATCGTCTGGTGGAACGCCGTGTCGAACACCGCGACGTGCGGCACGTCGGGGAACGCGAGCTGGGCCGCCTCGATGCCCTCGAGGTTCGCCGGGTTGTGCAGCGGGGCGAGCGTCGAGAGCTCGTCGATGTTGATCTTCACGAGATCGGTGATCACCGTCGGTTCGAAGAATCGCGCTCCGCCCTGCACCACTCGGTGCCCGACGGCGATCGGCACGTTCGACTCGAGCGACGGCCCGTGCGTCGCGAACGCCTCGAGCATCACCGCGAACGCGGCCTCGTGATCGGGCACTTCGACGACCCCATCCCAATCGACGTCGAGGCCGTCGTGCTCACGTCCCTCGTTGTGGTGCCGGGCGTGGCCGACACCACGGCCGATGCGCTCGACGAGCCCGCTCGCGAGGGTCTGCGACGTCTCGACGTCGATGAGCTGGTACTTCAGCGACGAAGAACCCGAGTTGACGACGAGCACGATGCTCACGAGGCATCCGCCGCCTGGATCGCCGTGATCGCCACGGTGTTGACGATGTCTTGCACGAGGGCACCGCGCGAGAGGTCGTTGATCGGCTTGCGGAGCCCCTGCAGCACGGGCCCGATCGCCACGGCGCCCGACGAGCGCTGCACCGCCTTGTACGTGTTGTTGCCCGTGTTGAGGTCGGGGAAGATGAAGACCGTCGCCCGCCCCGCGACATCCGACTCGGGCAGCTTCGTGCGCGCCACCGCTGCGTCGGCCGCGGCGTCGTACTGGATCGGCCCCTCGACCGCGAGCTGCGGCGCCCGCTCGCGAACGAGCTCGGTGGCTCGCCGCACCTTGTCGACGTCGGCGCCAGAGCCCGACTCGCCCGTCGAGTACGAGAGCATCGCGATGCGCGGCTCGATGCCGAACTGCGACGCGGTCTCGGCCGAGGAGATCGCGATGTCGGCGAGCTGCTCGGCGGTGGGGTCGGGCACGATCGCGCAGTCGCCGTAGACGAGCACCCGGTCGGCGAGCGCCATCAGGAACACGCTCGAGACGACCTCGACGCCAGGCTTCGTCTTGATCACCTCGAACGACGGGCGGATCGTGTGCGCCGTCGTGTGCGCTGCGCCCGAGACCATGCCGTCGGCGAGTCCCAACTCGACCATCATCGTGCCGAAGTACGACACGTCTTGCACGGTCTCGCGAGCCTGCTCGAGCGTCACGCCCTTGTGCGCGCGACGTCGCTGATACTCCAGGGCGAAGCGGCTGACGTGCACGAAATCGTGGTTGGAGAGCACCTCGGCCGCCGCGATGTCGAGGCCGAGGCCGATCGCGCGCGAACGCACCTCGATCTCTTCACCCAGGATGACGAGGTCGGCGACGTCACGCGCGAGCAGCGTCGCCGCGGCGCGCAGCACCCGATCGTCGTAGCCCTCTGGCAGCACGATGCGCTTGCGCGTCTGCCTGGCCCGCTCGAGCAGGTCGTACTCGAACATGAGCGGCGTGACGACCTCGGGCCGGGCGACGTCGAGCAGGTCGAGCAGCGCCCGACCGTCGACGTGCTTCTCGAAGAGGGCGAGCGCAGTGTCGCGCTTGCGCTGGGAATCGGCGGCGAGCCGCCCGCGGGTGTGCGTGATCGCGAGTGCCGTGTCGTAGCTCGAGAGCTCGGTACGGATGATCGGCAGCCCGGCCTTCAGCCCGTCGACGAGCCGGTCGACCTGCTCGGCGATCGGGAACCCGCCGTTCAGCACGATGCCCGACAACGACGGGAAGGTCGCGCTCGCGTGCGCCGTGAGCACTCCGAGCAGCACTTCGCTGCGGTCGCCCGGCACCACGACGACCGCGCCCTCGGTGAGGCGGGTCAGCACGTTCTCCATCGACATGGCCCCGATGATGACGCCGAGCGCCTCGCGGTTCAGCAGTTCGGGGTCTCCGGCGTGCAAGGTGCCGTCGACCGCGGTCATGATCGCGAGCATCGAGGGTGCGACGAGGTAGGGGTCTTCGGGAATGGCCCAGACGGCGACGGCGCCGCCCTGAGCCTGCCGATGGGATGCCACGGGGCTGACGGCACCGCCGCTCGCGGCCACCCCGTTCGGTCCGGCCGCGGCGGTCACGGCCTCGACGATCTCTTGCAGCCGCTCGGGGTCGGCACGGTTGGCGACGATGCCGAGCAAGGTCGCGTGTTCGCGCTCGAGCTCTTCGACGGCGAGTTCGGTCAGCTGGGCGAGCTCTTGCGGGCTACGGGCGTCGGAGTAGCCGAGCCGCTCGGTGCGGCTGCGCCCCTGGCCTTGGCCGACCCGACCGCCGAGCACGAGCAGCACGGGCGCACCGAGGTTCGCCGCGATGCGCGCGTTGTAGGCGAGCTCGGTGGGGCTGCCGACATCCGTGAAGTCCGAGCCGATGATGACGACGGCGTCGCAGCGGTCTTCGACGGCCTTGAAGCGGGAGACGATCGTCGCGAGCGCCCCTTCGGGGTCGGCGTGCACATCGTCGTAGCGCACCCCCACGGCGTCGTCATAGGGAATCGGCACGACGCCCTCGTGGGCGAGCAGCAGTTCGAGCACGTAATCGCGTTCCGCGGTCGATCGCGCGATCGGCCGGAAGACGCCGACACGGGTCGCCCGCCGGGTCAGGGTGTCGAGTGCGCCGAGCGCAACGGTGGACTTGCCGGTGTTGCCTTCAGCCGAGCAGATGTAGATGCGGTGCGCCACCACTCCAGCCTATTGGGCGGGGCATGGACGAGGTCTGGGAATCCGCCCACTGTCGGCCCGAGTCGTCGGCCGGGTGCTGGTGGCAAAACCCGAGCAGTGTTCGCTTATGCTGATCGGGCACATCGCCGTGCCGCGCCGACTCCCCCATCGGCGCGTACTCCCCTTCCAGGAGCATCCGTGAACCCCATCGCCCTCATCGGAGCGGGCCCATCCGGCCTCGCCGGTGCCCGAGCACTCGCTGTCGCCGGCATCCCCTTCGACGGTTTCGAGGCCGGTCCCGACGTCGGGGGCCTCTGGAACATCGACAATCCGCGCAGCACCATGTACGAGTCGGCGCACCTGATCTCGAGCCGCACGACGACCGAGTTCGCCGAGTTCCCGATGGCTTCGAACGCCGACTACCCGAGCCACCGCGAACTGCTCGAGTACTTCCGCGCCTACGCCGACGCGTACGGCCTTCGCAAGTACTTCCGGTTCGAAACGAGGGTGACGGATGTCTCTCCGGTGCCCGGATCCGCCGGGCACGGATCCGGCGGACACGCATCCGACAGCGCACCCTTGTGGCGCGTCACCGCGGTCACCGCCGACGGCGAGACGATCACCGGCGACTACTCGGGCGTGATCCTCGCCAACGGCACGCTCGCCGAGCCCAACGTGCCCGACTTCGCGGGCGAGTTCGCGGGCCAGGTCATGCACACGAGCGCATACAAGTCGGCGAAGGTCTTCGAGGGCAAGCGGGTGCTCGTCATCGGCGCCGGCAACTCCGGGTGCGACATCGCAGTCGATGCGGTGCACCACGCGGCATCCGTCGACCTCAGTGTGCGCCGCGGGTACTACTTCGTGCCCCGGTACCTCTTCGGCCGGCCGTCGGACACCCTGAACCAGGGCCGGCCCCTGCCGGCCCGCATCAAGCAGTTCATCGACGCCCGCGTGCTGAAGGCGTTCACGGGCGACCCCGTGCGGTTCGGCTTCCCGAAGCCCGACTACAAGATCTACGAGTCGCACCCGATCGTGAACACGATGGTGTTGAACCACCTCGGGCAGGGCGACCTGCGGGTGATGCCCGACATCGACCGGTTCGACGGACACACGGTGCACTTCATGGACGGAACCTCGGGCGACTACGACCTCATCATGCTCGCCACCGGCTACACGCTCGACTACCCCTTCGTCGAGCGCGCCCACCTCAACTGGACGACGGCGTCGCCCTCGCTCTTCCTCAACATCTTCCCGCCCTCGTTCAACGGCCTCTTCGTGCTCGGCATGATCGAGGCGTCGGGCATCGGCTGGCAGGGCCGCTACGAGCAGGCCGAACTCATCGCCGCCTACTTGGCCGCCGCCGCAGATGCGCCCGACGACGCTGCGCGGTTCCGTGCGCGAGCGGATGCCCCGTGGCCCGACCTCACCGGCGGTTACCACTACCTCGGCCTCGACCGCATGTCGTACTACGTCAACAAAGACGCCTACCGGCGCACTCTGCGGCGCATGCTGGGCTCGTTGCCGCCGGCGTTCGCGCGCGGCATCACCTCCGCCGGACTCGCGTCGACGGGCTCGGCCGGGTCGAGGGGGTCGACGAGCTCGACGAACCCGACAGGCTCGGCGAGCTCCGACGACGGCGCCCGCGCATGAACATCGACGAGGTCGTCCTCAACTTCGCCCCGGGCTCGCTCATCGCCCTGAACGTGGTGCTCGGACTCATCATGTTCGGCATCGCGCTCGACACCGCGCCATCCGACTTCAAGGCCGTCGCGAAAGCACCGAAGGCGATGATCGTCGCGCTCGCAGCGCAGGTCATCCTGCTACCGGCGGTCACGTTCGGGCTCACCCTGCTGCTGAATGTGCAAGGGTCGATCGCGCTCGGCATGATCCTCGTGGCGTGCTGCCCACCCGGCAACATCTCGCAAGTGCTCACCTACCGCTCTGGTGGCAACGTGGCACTCTCGGTGTCGATGACCGCGGTGTCGAACGTCGTCTACATCTTCCTGCTGCCGGTGAGCCTGTCGTTCTGGGGCGGCCTCCACCCGACCGCGGGCGAACTCGTGCGGGCCGTGAGCCTCGACGGCTGGCAGATGCTCGCCGAGATCTTCCTCATCATCGGACTGCCCTTCTTCGCCGGGCTCCTGATCCGCGCCCGCTGGCCTCGCTTCGCGGCGAAGGTGCAGCCGTACGCGCGCTGGGTGAGCCTCATCGGGCTCGTCGGGTTCATCGCGGCCGCACTCATCGGCAACTGGGCGATCTTCATGGCGTTCATCGGCGTCGTGCTGCTCGCCGTCTTCCTGCACGACGCCGTGGCGCTCGGCCTCGGCTACGCGAGCGCCCGCATCGGCGGCCTCGGCGTGCGTGATCGCAAGGCGATCACCTTCGAGGTCGGCATCCGCAACGCGGGCCTCGGACTCGGCCTCGTCTTCGCGTTCTTCGGCGGACTCGGCGGCATGGCGATCGTCGCCGGCTGGTGGGGCATCTGGGACATCATCGCCGGCCTCACGGTCGCGACACTCTGGGGCAGACATTCGAAGCGAGCGGATGCCGCGGCAGCGGCTCGCTCGTCGGGCGGCCCACCGGTCGTCGCCCACGGTACCGACGCCGGCACGACCGAAGCGGAGCTCGGCGCATGAGGCGCGTGCTGGTCACCGGCGGTGCCGGGTTCCTCGGGTCGAACGCGGTTCGGGCGCTCGCCCGGCATCCCGACGTCGACGTCGTCGTGTCCGCCGACGTGCGGACACCGGCATCCGTGCCCGCCGGGGTCGTCATCGAGCCATGCGATGTCACGGATGTCGGCGCCGTTGCCGCGATCGTCGGCCGGCACCGCATCGACACGATCGTGCACCTCGCCGCGATCGTGAACCCCGGCGGTCAGAGCGAGGAGCTCGAGTACCGCGTCGACGTGGAGGGCACCCGCAACGTGCTCGACGCCGCCGTGGCATTCGGGGTGCCGCGCATCGTCGTCTCGTCGTCGGGCGCTGCGTACGGATACCACGCCGACAACCCCGAGTGGCTCGTCGAGACCGATGCGATCCGCGGTAACGAGGAGTTCAGCTACTCGCGGCACAAGCGGCTCGTCGAGGAGATGCTCTCGGGGTATCGCGTCGCGCACCCCGAGGTCGGACAGGTGGTGCTGCGCATCGGAACGATTCTCGGGCCGACCGTGGCGAACCAGATCACCGCGCTCTGGGACGGCCCGCGCATCCTCGCGATCCGAGGGTCGGAGAGCCCCTTCGTCTTCGTCTGGGTCGACGACGTCGTCAGCGCGATCGTGCGCGGCGCGACCGGTGACGTGACCGGTGCGTTCAACGTGGCCGGCGACGGACGCGTGACCGTCTCGGAGATCGCTGATGCCGTCGGCAAGCGCACCTTCACGCTTCGGCCGGCCGTGCTCACGTTCGCGCTGCGCGTCGGGCATGCCCTCAAGCTGACGGTGCACGGACCCGAGCGCGTCGGATTCTTGCAGTACCGCCCGGTGCTCGACAACTCACGCCTCAAGTCTGAGCTCGGCTACACGCCGGCGAAGACGAGCCGTGAGGCGTTCGATGCCTACCTCGCTGCCCGTGGGGCGCGCACCGCAACCGAGTAGGCGCGGCGTTTGACCGGTCGAGGAGGGTGCCGGCGCCGAATCGAGGCCCGCGGTCGTCCAGACGGTGCGATCGGTCGACGCACCGCTCAGCGATGTGCACAACTCCGGATGCGTCGCTCGACACGCCGCCCGTGGCATCCACTCTCTCCGCATGGCACGCCGAATCTCCGGAGTTCTGCACACGCGCGAGCCTCGGCAAGCGACGCGTCGCCGAGGCATCCGCTCGCTGAACGCGCCGCGGTCAGAGGCGCCACTCGCGCTCGGGTAGACTATCTCCGGCTCCTCACGTGGCGCCATCCAGGCCAACTCCCCCAGGGCGGAAACGCAGCAAGGGTAACCAGGCTCTGGCGGGTGCGTGAGGAGTCCCCGGGAGGATTCGCCTAGTGGCCTATGGCGCACGCTTGGAAAGCGTGTTGGGTGCAAGCCCTCGGGGGTTCGAATCCCCCATCCTCCGCCAGCAACACACAACGCCGGGTGCACGCACAGCACCCGGCGATGAGGCTCGAATCCCCCATCCTCCGCCAGCAACACACAACGCCGGGTGCACGCACAGCACCCGGCGATGAGGCTCGAATGGCCCGTTGACCGCGGCCTTTCGTGTTCCTGCAACACGCACGCTCACCCGCAATTCCGCCCGTGTCCTCATTAATGCGGAATAGCGAAGATCGGCGCACTCCCCCATGATGTGAGAGATGTCAGCAGCAGCGATGGAAACGAGGAGTGGGGACGCACGGGGCTCCTCCATCGGAGCGGCGACACTGGGGGGCGACGGCCTCAGGGTTCAAACCCTGAGGCCCCGTCGCACGCTCGGATGGAGCATCGGTCTACCCGTCGCGGCACTCGCGGTTCCATTGCTGGCAGCTGAACTCTGGCTCATGGACGCCGGCGAGACGTGGCCCATCGTCGTCGCGACCGCTGCCGTCGTCGTACTGCTGATCCTCGTCGCCTGGACCGGCTACCGACGCGCTCGTGCTTCGATCAGCAAGTACGGCATCGTCGAACGCGGCTTCTTCGGTGGGGTCTCGACGGTCGCCTCACGCGACGTTGCCGGTGTGCTGCGTGTGCAGCTGTACCGTGCGAACAGCCTCGACACGACGCAGGAGCTCTTCGTCGTCGAACGCACCGGACGCGGCGCGTTCCGCATGCGCGGCCGTTTCTGGGACGAGCCGGCCATGGACCAGGTCGCCGAAGTGCTCGGCGTGGAGGAGACCGTCGGCGCCGAGCCGATGACCCTCTCCGAGCTGCGCGAGGCGAACCCGCGCTTGCTCTACTGGTTCGAGCGGCGTTCGCTCAGTCACTGACGGCAGCCGTCGAGATGCCGAGCAGCGGTGAACGCGGCCGGCTCGAGGGCAGCTCGTGGAAACCGAGTCGATCGTAGAACGCCCGCGCGCCCGTGTTCGAGGCAGCGACGCCGAGGTGTACGCCGGGCGCGCCGTGCTCCGCGAGCGCTGCCCGAAGCGTGTCGATGAGGCGTCGGCCGAAGCCCTGGCCCTGCACTTCGGGCACCAGATCGATGTGCAGATGAGCGGGAAACTCGTCGAGCTCGGCGATGAGCATGCGCTCGGGCGACGCACCGGCTTCGACGAGTTGCGCCTCGGTGAACGCCGGGTTGCGACCAGTGGGTGCGCCTGGTGACGGATGCCGCGCGGTGAAGCCCGGGGACCACTCGCGTCTCCACCACTCCACGAACGCCGCAGTGTCGGGCACGCCGATGACGTAGCCGAGGACGCGCGCACCATCGGCCACGACGAACGCGAACTCGGGCGCGAAATCGACGTACGGCAGGGCGAAGACCTCGGGCATGAGCGTGTCGTCGGAGTAGTCCCCCGTCGCGTCGCCGCCGCCGGCTGCGGTGAGCAGGCAGGCGCGGGCGACCTGATCGCGGTCGGCGGGGTCGTATGGTCGGATCACAGGCACCCGACCATCCTCCCGCATCCGGGTGCTTGGTCGCGCGATCGACGGTCAGCGGCGCTTGGCCATGCCGAAGATGCCCGTGATCACCGTGGTCAGCACGTTCTGCGTGGCCCTCGAGCCCAGCACCTGCTCGAGCGCGGACCGCTCTTTCGACTGCGACGAGCGCGACCTCGACCGCGACCGCGAGCTCCCCGAGGTCTGCTTCATGAGCCGGTCGTACTCGGCCTGCGCCAACTTGTCGGCCTTCGCGGCATCCGCAGCGATCTTCGCCTGCATCTTCCCGTACTCCGCATCGGCCTTGGCCTTCGCGGCGGCGGCCTCTTCGGCATCGACCTTCGCCGCGGCATCCGCGAGCTTCTTCGTGAGGATCTCGTGCGCCGACTCGCGATCGATGCCGGTGCCGTACCTCGCGAGCAGCGGCGATGCGGCCACGGCGGCGTCGATCGCGGCATCCGGTGACGGCGACATGGATGCCTGCGGTGCGCGCAGTCTCGTCCATGCCACGGGAGAAGGAGCGCCCTTCTCGTTCATGACCGTGACGATCGCCTCGCCCGTGCCGAGTTGGGTGAGCGCTTCTTCGAGGTCGTAGCCCGACTTCGGGTAGGTCGATACGGTCGCCCGCAGCGCCTTCGCATCGTCGGGCGTGAACGCGCGCAACTGGTGCTGCACCCGCGAGCCGAGCTGTGCGAGCACGTCGGCGGGCACGTCTTTCGGGGTCTGTGTGACGAAGAAGACGCCGACGCCTTTCGAGCGGATGAGACGCACGGTCTGCGTGATCTGGGCGAGGAAGTCCTTCGACGCGTCCGTGAAGAGCAAGTGCGCCTCGTCGAAGAAGAACACGAGCTTCGGCTGGTCGAGGTCGCCGACCTCTGGCAGGTCGGTGAAGAGGTCGGCGAGCAGCCACATGAGAAAGGTCGAGTAGAGCGCGGGCTTGTCGGCGACTCCCGGCACCTCGAGCAGGCTGATGATGCCGCGACCATCGGATGCCACGCGCAGGAACTCGGCCGTGTCGATCTCGGGTTCCCCGAAGAAGACGTCGGCGCCCTGGTCGGCGAACGTGATGAGTTCGCGGAGGATCACCCCGACGGTCGCTTTCGACAGTCCGCCGAGGCCCTCGAGTTCGGGCTTGCCCTCGTCGCTGATGAGATAGGCGAGCACGGCCCGCAGGTCTTCGAGGTCGAGCAGGGCGAGATTGCTGTTGTTCGCGTAGTGGAAGACGAGACCGAGGCTCGACTCCTGAGTCTCGTTCAGACCGAGCGCCTTCGAGAGCAGCAGCGGCCCGAAGCCCGAGATCGTCGCCCGGATCGGCACGCCTCGGCCGACGCCGCCGAGCGAGTAGAACTCGGTCGGGAAGCTCGCGGCGGTCCATTCCTGCCCGATGCCGGCCGTGCGCTTCAGCAGCTTCTCGTTGCCGTCGCCCGGCGTCGCGACGCCCGAGAGGTCACCCTTGATATCGGCTGCGAAGACGGCGACGCCGTTGCTCGAGAGCTGCTCGGCGAGCACCTGCAGGGTGCGGGTCTTGCCGGTTCCCGTCGCGCCGGCGACGAGCCCGTGGCGGTTCGTCATCGCGAGCGGGATGCGCACCGGCACGTCGGGCAGCGCCTCGCCGTTGACGAGCGCGCCCATCTCGAGCGCGGCGCCCTCGAAGGCGTACCCGGCGCGGATCGCGTCGATGTGCGTCTGGTCGAGCGGGCCCGCGGATGCCGCGGTAGCGCTCCCGTTCCCCGAGCCCGTCGAAGGGCGAGCGCGGGGGTCGTGGGTGCACTCGTCGCTTCGACGGGCTCAGCGGGCGGTGTTGCCGCAGCCGCGGCATCCGTCACTTCGACGGGCTCAGCGGGCGGTGTTGCCGCAGCCGCGGCATCCGTCATCGCCGCCTCGGCTGCCGCCTCGGCTGCCGCCTGCGCGAGCGCCGCGGCCTCTTCGGCCTTCTTGATCGCTTCGGCCGCCTGCACCTGCAGGGCCTTCGCTGCCTCGGCCGCTGCAACGGCCGCCTCCTGAGCTTGCTTCACCGCGTCGTCGGCCATGTGGCGATCCTAGCGAGGGGTCGTCCCGGCCACCTCTGCGCCGCAACGACCCTTTGTGCCGCAACGACGCTTCATACGGCACGTGGCGCGGCGAAACGCCGTCACGGTGATTCGGAGGCGACCGCGTGTTCACGCAGAACGCGTCACGACGGGAACGGCAGGGCACGTCCCGTCTCGATCCACGATTTGACGCTCGAGAGCAGGAGCGGCCATGTGCCGTAGGCCTCCGCCTCGGACGGGTGGCCGTCACTCCACTCGTCGTTCGTGAAGGTGAGCTTGGTGAGTTCCTCCCCGGCCGGTTCGAGTCGCCAGGTCATGCGACTGCGGAGCTCGGCGTGGTTCTCACGGTAGGTGGGTCCGGGGTGCTCCGAGAGCTGCAGCACGCGGCCGGGCTCGGCCGCGAGCACTTCGCCGTAGACGTGAACGGTCTCGTCGCCGTCCTGCCCCGGCCCCACGTACTCGTATCGGGCGCCAGGCGTGAGTTCGCCGCGAAGCACCGACCCCCACATGACGGCGCGGCTGCCCTCTTCGCCCGTGATCGCGTCCCAGACGCGCTGCGGGTCGGCGGCGATGTAGGTGGTCATCTCGAAGTCGGGCATGCGAGTCTCCTCATGTTGATCAGCAGTGGGTACGAGATCGACGGTACGGATGCCCCGGTGCCCGCGTCTTGCACAAACGCGACCCTCGCTCCACAGCGGCACGGCCGTCATGCCGCTTCCCGACGCGCCGGAACCGGCCGCCGTGGGCCCAGGTTCAGGCGGCCGCGTCGGTGGGGCTGGCCATACTGGGGGCATGCCCCGCACCGACGATTACTGGCGCTCACGCGCCGGAGCTGCCACGAAGGGCGTGCTCGCGCCGCGCGGCGGCGAGCCGGGCATCGCGCCGCTCGCGCGCGATGCCGCCGAGCAGGCTCGGTCAGCCGAGGCGCCGGTGCGCCTCACGCGGTACCCGGTGAGTCCCGAGCTCGCCGGGCTCGTGCGTCACGTCTGGATTCCTCGCTGGCGACTTCCGCCCGGTGTCGTCGTCGAGCAGGAAATCCTCGAGTACCCGTCGGCGAACCTCGTGATCGAGCGCGACACCGCGGCACTGTACGGCCCCGAGCTCGGTCGCGGTCGCCAACGCCTCGAGGGCGAGGGATGGGCGTTCGGCGCGCTGCTGCAACCCGGCGTTGCACACCGGCTGGTACCGGGCACCGTGCGGTCGCTCGTCGGCTCCTCGGTGGCGCTCGAAGAACTGCGGGTGACGGATGCCTCGGGGCTCGCGACATCCGTTCGCCGCGCGATCGCCGCGGATGACGACGGCGGCGCGATCACGGTGTTCGAGCGGTGGCTGGCGGCGCAGTGCATCGAGCTCGACGCGGATGCCGCCCTCGTGCGACAGGTCGTCGAGCTCGCTGAAGCCGATCGGATGATCCTCCGAGCCGACGACCTCGCGCGCGCAACGGGGCTCAGCCTGCGCGCACTCGAGCGGCTCGTTCGCGAGCGCGTCGGCCTCACCCCGAAATGGCTGATCAGCCGATACCGCATGCAGGAGGCGGCGCAGCTGCTCGCGACATCCGACCCGCCGCCGCTCGCCGAACTCGCCGCGACGCTGGGATTCGCCGACCAGGCGCACTTCACCCGGCAGTTCCGTGCCGTGATCGGCCAGACCCCGCGCCGCTACGCGCTCGCCGCGCGATCGGCCGCCACCGCCGGCTGAGCGGGTGACCCGGGGTCTCCCGCTCTCGCCGGCCTCGCCATCGTGCGGGCCTCGCCATAGTGTGGAGGTGTGAGCCCGAAGGCGAGTACGGCCGAGATGCTCGAGATCGGCGACCGAGAGGTGCGCATCTCGAGCCCGGGCAAGCTCGTCTTCCCAGAGCTGGGCCTCACCAAGCTCGACCTCGTGCGGTACTACCTGGCCGTGGCCGACGGCGCGCTGCGCGGTGCGGCCGGCCGGCCGATGGTGCTGAAGCGCTTCGTCAAGGGCATCGACCAGGAGGCGTTCTTCCAGAAGCGCGCCCCCGAGAACCGGCCGGAGTGGATCGAGACTGCGACTCTGCACTACGCCTCGGGAAATTCGGCCGAAGAGGTCGTGGTTCGGGATGCCGCGGCGCTCGCGTGGGTCGTGAACCTCGGCTGCATCGACCTCAACCCGCACCCGGTTCGCGCCGAAGACCTCGACCACCCCGACGAACTACGGGTGGACCTCGACCCGATGCCGGGCGTCGACTGGTCGCAGATCGTCGATGTCGCGATGATCTCGCGCGAGGTGCTCGCCGACCACGGTCTCGTCGGATGGCCGAAGACCTCGGGTTCGCGGGGCATGCACATCTCGGTGCGCATCGAGCCACGGTGGAACTACCACGACGTGCGGCTGGCCGCTGAGACGCTCGCCCGCGAGGTCGAGCTGCGGGCCCCGGGTCTTGCGAGCGCACGATGGTGGAAGGAGGAGCGCGGCGAGAGCGTCTTCGTCGACTTCAACCAGAACGCGAAGGATCGCACCGTGGCATCCGCTTACTCGGTACGGGCCGTGCCCGATGCCCGCGTTTCGACGCCGCTCGACTGGGAGGAGGTGCGTGACAGCCATCCCGAACGGTTCACCGTGCCGACCGTGCTCGAGCGGTTCGCCGAACGCGGCGACGTCGCCGCCGGGATCGACGAGGCCGCCGGAAGCCTCGACGCGCTGCTCCGACGAGCAGAGGAGCTCGGTCCGGCCGAAAAGCCTCCCGCGCGCGGAGACGGCTCGGGCCGTCGCGCGTCGACCATGCCGCTCATCGAGATCGCACGCACGAAGACCAAGCCCGAGGCGCTCGATGCCCTCGAGCGGTGGAAGGCGAAGCACGTCGACGCCGCGGCGCTGCTCGAACCCGCCGACGTGCTCGTCGACGGCATGCGTGGAAGCTCGTCGCTCTGGTACCGCATCCGGGTGAACCTGCAACACGTGCCCGAGGCGTCGCGACCGGCGCAAGAGGCACTCGAAGCCGACTACGACCCGTGGGCGGGCCGCGGCGACGATCGACCGCAGTCGTGAGCGACCTGGGCCCCGTCGATCCCGGACACGGAGCGGATGTCGCGTGGCTGCGCCGATGGCGGCTGCGCGCCGACGGCGATGCCCGCACCACCGCGTCGAGCACGCTCATGCCCGTGCGCACGGAGGACGGTGAATCAGCGATGCTGAAGATCGCCCACGTCGACGAGGAGGAACGCGGCGGCGAACTGCTCGAGCGGTTGGAGGGCGAGGGCGTCGCGCGCGTGTTGCGACGGCTCGGGCCCGCGGTGCTGCTCGAGCGAGCGACGGGAACCCGGGATCTCGTTCGAATGGTCGAGCTCGGGCACGACGACGATGCCACCCGCGTGCTCTGCGAGGCGGCCGATCGCATCCACCAGGCGCCCCTCGAGCCGCTCCTCGCCGCCCCGTCTCCGCTCGTGGACCTGCCGACGTGGTTCCGCGAACTCTTCGCCCGCGCCGACGACCTGGGCGCGTTGCACCGTCGGGGTGCTGATCTGGCCAGGGAACTGTTCGCGGATCCGCTCGATGAGGTGGTGCTGCACGGCGACCTGCACCACGGCAACGTGCTCGACTTCGGCGACCGGGGATGGCTCGCCATCGACCCGAAGGGCCTCGTCGGCGAGAGCGCGTTCGATTACTGCAACCTGCTCTGCAATCCGTCGTACGAACGCGCGCTCGTGCCCGGGCGGCTCGAACGGCAGTTCGGCGTGGCCATCGCAGCCACCGCGCTCGATCCGGCCCGATTCGCACGCTGGCTCGTCGCGTGGTGCGCGCTCTCATCGACATGGTTCGCGATCGACGACGACCCGATGCACGCCGACTCGGCGGCGGCGATCGGTGAGCGCGCGCTCACGCTCGTCTGAACCACCCTCACATCGCCCCTCAACTCCATCGAGAGTGCGCGTCACGTCGTTCTCAGGCGGATGAAGCAACCCGACGCGCACTCTCGATGCCCCGTGACTGTGCCCCGCCACGCCTCATGCCCAGCCGCGGGTGACCAGCGCGTGACGAAGGAGCCCGAAGACCTCGCTCCGACGTGTGTCCTTGTTCACCCGGATGACGATCCATCCGTTCGCGGCGAGCTCGTTCAGCCGATCGACGTCCTTCGCCCATTGAGCCGCATCCGCTCGGTGGTGCTGGCCGTCGTACTCGAGAATCACGCGGTACGCGCCGAACACGAGATCGGCGCGTGTCCTGCGTCCGGACGCAAGATCGATGACGCCGTTCGGCTCGGGTTCGGGGAATCCCGCGTCGATCACATCGAGGCGCAGGAGGGTCTCCCGAGGCGACTCGGATCGCGGCCTGAGGCGCGCGCGTGCCCGGCGCAGTGCACGAGCACCGCGCTTGCCCCCGTACCGCGTGATCGCCGCATCGATCTCGGATTCGCTCGCAAGCGCTCGCGGCAGGCCGATCAGCCGATCGCCCGCGACGATGAGGTCGCGCTCACCGAGGTCGGCGGCGAGCTGGCACCACGCATCCGCTGCGGCGACGACCCGCAAGCCTCGTCGCCGCGCGATCCGCGGTTCAACGTGCGCCCGGTGGCCGATGACGGCACCGGCACGCGTCGGATGTGCGCCGTTCCACACCACGGTGTGCAGACGCGGATCGGCTTGCACCCTCCACGGGAGCGGAAGGCCCCAGAGCTCGGCAGCGGTCGCGTGACTGAACGCCTCGGTCGGTCCGAGGCGGAGGGAATACGCCTCGCACAGCGCGAAGCGCCCGTGCATCGTCGACGATGAGCGGATGCCCCGGAACGGAACGACGAGATCCCTCGAGCGGAGACGCGCTGCGGTCACACCCGCTGCACGCGCCGTGGCAAGGGTGAACGGTCCTGAACCGATGCTCGCGGGGAGCGGTGAGGGTGCGCATGCACCCACCCTCGACGATCCTGCGAGTGGTCGGTGTCGTTCTCGGGCCGCCTGTGGAACCGAATCCGCGTTGTCCACAGCCCGAGCGAGTCGGTCGTCGCCAGATCATCATCGAAAGTGCGCTTCCGGTCGCTTCGATGAGATCAGAGCGACACGAAGCGCACTTTCGACGAAAGGGGTACGAAGGGGATAGGGAATGTGCGGGGATGGAGCGAGGGCGAGGGACGGACGGGAAACGGGCGGACGAGGCGAGGGACGGACGGGAAACGGACGGACGGACGGGAGCCGGACGGACGGACGGGAAGCGGGCGGACGCGGCGAGGCTCAGGCGAGGCGGTCTTCGAAGCCCCAGGGTTGGCCGTAGCCGCCGTCGGTGATGGGGCGGGCCATGAGGTCGAGGAAGGGTGCGGCGTCGAAGGCTTCAGGTCCGAGCACGCCCCGGCCCGACCACGCACCGGTCGCGAGGAGCTCGAGGGCGATGACGGGGTTCAGGGCGGTCTGCCAGACCACGCACTGGCTGTCGTACTCGGCCATTGTCCATTCGTTGTCGGCGACGTGGTACAGGTACACCTCGCGCGGTCGCCGGTCGATGCCGATGCCCGTGACCCAGAGCCCGGCGCAGGTCTTGCCCGTCATGCGCGGGCCGATCGTTGCGGGGTCGGGCAGGGACGCGGCCACCACGTCGCGCGGGGCGACGTGCACCGGGCCGTCGTCGCTGCGTACTCTGACGGGGCTCGTCGAGTCGAGGCCGAGCAGGTGCAGCACCTGCAGCACGTTGATGAACTCGGCACCGAGGCCGTACTTGAAGGTGACGCGTTTCGCGTCGATCCAGCGCGGCATGAGCAGCACCTCTTCGTGCTCGACGTTGACGCACTCGACCGGCCCGATGCCCTCGGGGAAGACGAACACCTCGGGCTCGGAGAACGGCGGGGTGGTGAACCAGCCCGCATCCTTCTCCCAGATGACCGGCGGATTCAGGCACTCCTCGATCGTGGTCCAGATCGAGAACGAGGGCGCGAAGATCTCGTTTCCCGCCTCGTCGGTGACCACGAGGTTCGCGCCGTCGCGCACGCCGAGCTCGTCGATCTCGACGAAGAGGTGATCGGCGGCGTACCGGGCGAACACGTCGCTGAGGCCCGGCTCGACGCCCATGCCCACGAGGGCGAGCCGGCCCGCGGCATCCCAGTCACCCGATTGTGCGAACTGGTCGTCGCCGAGCTTCACCCCCGTGATGTCGTACGGGGCGACCGGATGCGGCTCTGACAGGCTCATCGCCATGTCGAGGTAGTCGGCTCCCGCAGCGAGCGCTCCGGCGAAGATCGACGGCACGAACTTCGGCTCGACCGCGTTCATCACGTGCGTCGCATCGAACTCGAGGGCGACGGCAGTGACGACGTAGGGGTCGCTCGCGTCGATCTGGGCGGTATCGAATCGACTCGCGACCTCGTCACCGTGCTTGGCGCGGATCCACGCGAGCGTGCGCTCGGCGCGGGTCTCGTCGTAGTCGGCGATCACGAGCAACTCGAAGAAGTCTCGGCGAGCGGCGATCTTGGCGATGGAGTCTCCGACGCCTCCGGCGCCGACGAGGAGGATGCGCATGAGCCGACGCTATCGTGACCCGGCGCAGGTGCCAACGGTCGATACCGCCCGTATCACCGCCTCAGCAGAAGCCCGCGATGCCCTCCCAGGCGACGGCCGCGGGAACGAGGCCCTCGCGGGTGACCGTCGCCTCGATGAGACCGTAGGGCCGGTCGGCCGCGAAGAACACCTCATTCGGGTTGTCGAGGCCGAACGCGCCGAGGTCGACGACGAAGTGGTGCTTGTTCGGCATCGAGAAGCGGATCTCGGCGATCTCGGGGTGCGCTTCGAGCACGCGGGAGCCCATGTCGAAGAGAGTCGTCTGCAGCGCCGCCGAGTACCCCTCCGTGAACGCCTCGAGCAGCAGAGCCCGCACGCTGTCGTAGGCGTCGTTGTACTCGACGTCGGCGCTGGAGTACCGCCATCTGGCGGCGACATCCGTTGCGAGGATGCGGTCGGTCGTCTCCTGCAGGGTCGTGTAGCGGTCTCTGGGAAAGCCTTCGAAGCCCGACTGCGTGGTCTTGAGCACCGTGAGCCCCTTGAGCCCGGCGATGACATGCCGGTCGGAGCCGTCGGCGACGACGAGCGCGGTGCGGGTCTCCTGCCCCGAGCGCACGAAGGAGTGGTCGTGCGGCGCCCCGTGCGCCTGGATGCGCTGCCACGAGAAGCTCTCGGCCTCCCAGCGGCCGCCGGTCACCCAGTCGAACGACGAGGTGAAGTGATCGGCGAGGCGCAGGAGGAACGCCTCGGGCGAACCGATTCCCTCGCGGGCGAACGCGAAGACGGTGTTCTTCTGCGTGTCGGTGGCGACGACATGCGAGTTGTCGCCGACGAGGTGCGCCGCGTCGAAGTCGCCCCGCAGCTGAGAGGTGACGCTCAGGTCTTCGATCTCGTGCCGCGCCGTATCGCGGGTGACCTTCACGACGCGAACCTCGGCCTTGCCGTACTGGTTCGGCCCGAGCACGATGGCGGGGTCGTTCATGGTCAACTCCCTCGGTAGCTCGAATACGCGAACGGGCTCAGCAGGAGCGGCACGTGCACATGCCGTCCGTCGTCGGCCACGACGAAGCTGATCTGCACTCCCGGGTAGAACGTCTCGGTGTCTCGAGCGGCGAAGTACGCGCCTGTGTCGAAGCTCAACCGGTACTCCCCGGCCGCGATCGTCTCGGGGCCGAGCCGGGTCGCGCGACCGTCGGCATCGGTGACGGATGTCGCGACGAGACGCCAACCGTCACCGACGCCGTCGCGGGCGTGGAGCTCGACGGCGACGCCCTCGGCCGGGCGACCGACCGTCGTGTCGAGCACGTGCGTGGTGATCCGGGAAGTGCTCATGCGAAGAGTCCCTTCAGTCGCAGCACGGCGATCTGGCGCAGCTGCTCGGCGACGACGAGGTCCTCTTCGGCGCTCGTGTGCCCCAGTCGCGCGGTCAGCACCTCGAGTATCTCGCTCGACGTGCGGCCCGCCGCCCGGATGAGGAAGATCCGGCCGAATCTGCGCTCGTACGCGGCGTTGCCCGCGGCGAGAGCTGCCGCGACGGAGGCGTCGTGCGAGTCGACTCCGGCCTGTTCGGCGCGCGAGAACGCCGCCTCGCGCCCGCTCGCAGCGTGCTCGCCCGTTTCGTGCGCTCCCGCGTCGCGCCGGCCCGACCCCCGCTCGCCCACAGCGCGCTCGCCGATGCGGGGATGCCGCGCAAGCGCCGCGTCGACCTCCTCGGCGGTGAACGGCGCCGCCGCGGTGCCCGCGCGCGCGGCGAGCTCGCCGACGGAGCCGTAGGGGCGCCCGTCGGCGACGTCCTCGCACCAGCGGGTGACGTCGAGGCAGGCCCGCAGCAGCGCGATCGCCGTCTCCCTGTCGGCGGCGTCGAACTCCTCAAGCAGCATGGTGCGTCCCCGCTCCCCTTGCCCCGCAGCGTCCCGGCGCAGCAGTCGGCCGCGCGGCGTCGCGCGGTCGATCGGCTCGCCTGCGAGGTACGCGGCGCGCACGACGCCCGTGAGCTCGCGACCGTCGTACGGCGTGATCGGGTGCCGGTGCTCGAGCGACTCGGCATCGACCGTGAACGTCGCGTCGGGGGCGACGACGGCGAAGTCGGCCGCGGCCCCCTCGATGATGCGGCCCTTGGTCGTGAGACCGACGCGCCGGGCCGGCGCCGTCGACATCCACTCGACGACCCTGGCGAGCGGGATGCCGCGGCGCCTCGCTTCCGTCCACACGAGGGGCAGTCCGAGCTGGAGTGAGGCGATGCCGCCCCAGGCCACCTCGAAGTCGCCGTCGCCCGCGTGCTTCAGTTCGGCCGGGGCTGGTGAATGGTCGGAGACCACGAAGTCGATGACGCCCTGCTCGAGACCCTGCCAGATGGCATCGCGGTTTTCGGCCTCGCGGATCGGCGGACAGCACTTGAACTCCGTGGCTCCCGGCGGCACCTCCTCGGCGGCGAGCACGAGGTAGTGCGGGCACGTCTCGACGGTGAGCCGCACGCCGTGACGCTTGGCAGCCGCGATCCGGTCGAGGGCGTCGGCCGCGCTCAAGTGCACGATGTGGGCGCGCACCCCGGTGCGTGCTGCCCGCTCGATGACGGCGGCGATGGCCACGCCCTCGGCCTCGCGCGGGCGGGAGGCGAGGAAGTCGGCGTAGGCGGGGCCGTGCCGGTGGGGCGCCGCGTCGATGACCGCTGCATCTTCTGCGTGCACGACGAGGAGCGAATCGCCGGCACCGGCGAGCACCGACATCGCGGCCTCCATCTCGTCGGCGCTGAGGGCGGGGAACTCGTCGACCCCCGAGGAGACGAGGAAGCACTTGAACCCGAACACGCCCTCGGCGACGAGCGGCTCGAGGTCGGCCGCATTGCCGGGCACCGCACCGCCCCAGAACCCGACGTCGACGAAGACCTGGCCCTCGGCCGCAGCACGCTTCACTGCCAACGCCGCGACGTTCGTCGTCGGCGGGATGCTGTTGAGCGGCATGTCGATGATCGTCGTGACGCCGCCCGCCGCGGCCGCCCGCGTCGCCGAGGCGAACCCCTCCCATTCGGTGCGGCCGGGCTCGTCGACGTGCACATGCGTGTCGACGAGCCCGGGGATCAGCACCTCGTCATCGGCGAGCTGCACGACGCGCCCAGCAGCGAGCCCGGTACCGAGCCCGGCGCCGAGTGCTGCAATGCGCACCACGACGCCGTCGCGTATACCGACCTCCGCGGGGGAGAACGCACCGTCGACGAACACCCGATCGCCCCTCAGCACCAGGTCGAAGTCGAGGTCGAGATCGAGGTCGGGCCCCGCGGCATCCGTCATCGCAGTTCGCTCGGCTGCCGGCCGCCCGCGACAGGGCCCGTCAGCCGCACCTGCCGATTGACGTCTTTGTACAGCAGGTACCGGAACGGCCCGGGCCCGCCGGCGTAGCAGGCCTGGGGGCAGAACGCCCTGAGCCACATGAAGTCGCCCGCCTCGACTTCGACCCAGTCCCCGTTCAGCCGGTAGACGCCCTTGCCCTCGAGCACGAAGAGGCCGTGCTCCATGACGTGCGTCTCGGCGAACGGGATCGACCCGCCCGGCTGGAACGTGACGATGTTCACGTGCATGTCGTGCGCGAGGTCGTCGGGATCGACGAACCGGCTCGTCGCCCAGGCGCCATCGGTGCCCGCCATCTCGTCGGGCGTCACCTCGGCATCGCTCGTGATGAACGACGCGGGTGGCCCCACGCCCTCGAGCGGCTCGTAGGCCTTGCGGATCCAGTGGAAGCTCGTGAGCACGGCGCCGTCGTTCGCGAGCGACCACTCGGATCCCGCCGCGAGATAGGCGTAGCCGCCGGGCCCGAGCACGTGGCGCTGCCCGGCGAGCGTCAGGCCGAGTTCGCCGGAGGTCACGAACACGACACCCTCGACGCCCCGCTCCTGCTCGGGGTGCGGGGCGCCACCGCCCGGCGCGATCTCGACGATGAGCTGGGAGAAGGTCGTCGCGAAGCCGGCGATCGGTCGCGCGAGGATCCACGATCGGGACTTCGCGAACCCCGGCAGCCGGCTCGTGACGATGTCGCGCAGCACGCCCTTCGGGATCACCGTGTACGCCTCGGTCACGATCGCACGGTCGGTGAGCAGTTCGGTCTGGGCGGGCAGCCCGCCCTGCGGGGTGAAGTAGCTCATGCGACCTCCTGGTGGCGTCTCGGTTGTGCGAGCCCGACGAGTGCCCCCTCGTCGAGGCCAGTGCCGGCGGTGACCTCGGCGACGGAGATCGCGCCGCAGCGCACGCCACGAAGCACGAAGCCCGCGAGCGCCCGCACAGTCGCCGGCTCGTCGAGCACGGCCCCGGCGATGCCGGCGCGGTGATCGCGAAGTCGGGCGGATGCCTCGCGGTACCCGTCGCGGTAGAACGCGTATGTCGCGATGAACCGCGTCGGCAGCTGGTGGGCGTGCAGGTCCCAGCCTTGGGGGAAACCGCGCTCGAGTGACCGCTGTACGAGCCTGGCGTGCAGCCGCCACGCCTCTGCGGCTCGATCGCCGACCGGCAGGATGTTCGTCGAACCGTCGGAGAGCCGAATCCCCGTGCCCGCGACCGCGAGCTGCATGACGCCCTTCGCGAGGTCAGCAGCCGGGTGCTCCAGCGACTGGTGGCCGGCTGCGATCTGCAGCGCGGCACTGTAGTCGTAGGTGCCGTAGTGCAGCCCACTGATGCGGCCGGGCGCAGCGAGTGGCAGCTTCGCGACGGGCGACGTGCCGTCGGCGCCGAGCACCAGCTGCGGCGTCTCGACCTGCACCTCGAACCTGAGCCGCCCCTCGGCCAGTCCGTGCGCCCTCTCGAGGGCCGCCGCGACCTCCGCCATCGCCTCGACCTGCTCGACGGTCGAGACCTTCGGCAGCGTCAGCATCAGGCCGCTCGGCAGGCCGCCGCGCTCCATGAGGGCGGTCACGAACACATCGAGGGTGCGGATGCCGCGGGCCCGCGTCGCCGCTTCGAAGCACTTGAACCGGATGCCGATGAACGGCGGTGAGAATCCGGCGCCCGCCGCGGCGAGCACCCGTCTCGCGGCGCGGACCGCGTCGGCGTCCTCGACGTCGTCGCTGCGTTCGCCGTAGCCGTCCTCGAAGTCGATGCGCAGATCCTCGATCGGTTCGCGGTCGAGCTTGTCTCGCACGAGGGGCGCCACCTCGGCCGCGAGCGCGGCGTTGAGCCCGACTTCGACGGCGAGCGCTTCGAGCCCTCCGAACCGGTCGGCCGCGACGAGCGCTGCCCGCCCCCATTCGACGGACAGCTCGGGCGTGAACCGGTCGGCGGGCACATAGACGGTGTGCACTGGCTGACGCGATCCGTCGTCGCCCGGGTACGCGGTCGCGAGCAGCCGGTCGCTCGCGGCGAGGCGGGCTTCGATCGCGGCGAGCTCGGCAGCGCGCAGCACGGTGCGCACGCTCACTCCAGCAACTCGTAGGCGGGCAGGGTGAGGAAGTCGACGTAGGCGCCCCCGAGGCAGAGCTGGGCGACGAGCTGGGCCGCGGGCTCGTAGTAGGCGACGAAGCGTTCGGGCGTCACGCCGGGGCGAAGCGCCTCGACCTCTTCGGCGAGCGCGGCGCTGACGAGGTCGCGTGTCACCGTTCGCCCGGTGTCGGCGAGCACGACGCGGTGGTGTCGTTGCTGCCACACCTGTGAGCGTGAGATCTCGGCCGTCGCGGCATCCTCCATGAGGTTGTGGAGTGCGACCGCGCCGTTGCCCGAGAGCCACACCGCCGTGTAGGCGACGGCGATGGAGAGGTTGTCGCGAAGGCCGGCCTCGGTGACCTCTCCGCCCGCGGAGGCGACGTCGAGCAATTGCGCCGCGGTGACCTCGACCTCGGGCCGCAACCGGTCGATCTGGTTCGGCCGGTCGCCGAGTACGGTGTCGAAGACTTCGCGGCAGACGGGCACGAGGTCGGGGTGCGCGACCCAGGATCCGTCGAAACCGTCGTTCGCCTCGCGGGTCTTGTCTGCGCGGACCTTCTCGAACGCGGCGGCCGTCACTTCGGGGTCGGCGCGATTCGGCACGAAAGCCGACATGCCACCCATCGCCACGGCACCGCGTCGATGGCAGGTCTTCACGAGGAGCTCGGTATATGCACGCATGAAGGGCGCGGTCATCGAGACCGAGGCTCGGTCGGGCACGATGAATTCCGGCCCGGCGTCACGGAACACCTTGATGAGACTGAACAGGTAGTCCCACCGGCCGGCGTTCAGGCCCGAGGCGTGCTCGCGCAGTTCGAAGAGGATCTCGTCCATCTCGAACGCCGCGGGGATCGTCTCGATGAGCACGGTCGCGCGCACGCTGCCGCGCGGGATGCCGAGCGCCCCCTGCGCGAACACGAACACGTCGTTCCAGAGCCTCGCCTCGAGGTGGCTCTCGAGCTTGGGCAGGTAGTAATAGGGGCCGTGGCCGTTCTCGATGAGCCGGCGCGCTGTGTGGAAGAAGTGCAGGCCGAAGTCGACGAGCGAGCCCGAGCCCCGCTCACCGTCGACCAGCACGTGACGCTCGGGCAGATGCCAGCCGCGCGGCCGGGTGACGACCGTCGGACGTCGGATGTCGGTGCGAAGCGTGTACGCCTTGCCCTCGGGCGACGTGAAGGCGAGCGTGCCGCGCGCGGCATCGCGGAGGTTCAGGATGCTGCCGACGACGTTGCCCCATGTGGGGCTCGACGCGTCCTCGAGGTCGGCGAGCCACACCCGGGCGCCCGAGTTCAGTGCGTTGACCGCCATCTTCGCGGGCGACGCGGGGCCGGTGATCTCGACCCGGCGATCGAGGAGTGCTCCAGGCGCGGCAGGCACCCGCCACTCGCGCTCACGGACCTCTGCGGTCCCTCGGAGGAAGTCGAGCCGTTCGCCGCTCGCGATGCGCTCGCGGCGGGCGTGCCTCGCGGCGAGCAGCTCGCGACGTCGAGCGTCGAAACGGCGATGCAGTTCCTCGACGAAGGCGAGCGCGTCGGCGGTGAGGATCTCCTCGCCGCCCGCGACGTCGTCGGCACGGGCGATCTCGATGGTCATGCGGCTGCCGCTCCCTTCGAGGGATGTGGTCCAGATGCTCAGCTCATCTTCGCGCAGATGCCGTCGCGACGTAACCGGAATGTCGCGAATGCTGCGGCGTAGACTCTCGGCACGAGGAGAGACCATGGATCACATCGCTGTGACGGTCAACGGGCGGGAGCGCTCGTTGCGGGGCATCACACCGCACACGACGGCGCTCGACTGGCTGCGCGAGATCGGTCTCACGGGCGCCAAAGAAGGATGCGCCGAGGGCGAGTGCGGTGCGTGCTCCGTGCTGCTCGCGACATCCGACGGGCATGGCGGCACGGAGTGGACGGCGGTCGATGCCTGCCTCGTCGCGGCCGCCGCGCTCGATGGGCAGGAGCTCGTCACCGCAGAGGGGCTCGGCTCCCCCGACTCGTTGCACCCGGTGCAGGCCGGTCTCGTCGAGACGGGCGGTTCGCAATGCGGATACTGCACGCCCGGATTCGCCTGCAGCATGGCCGCCGAGTTCTATCGCCCGTCTCGAGTTGCCCAGCTCTCGTCGAAGTCGGGCAGTTCGGGAGGGCTGGGTGAGGCTGGGGCGGAGTTCGGCCCGAACGGGTTCGACCTGCACGCGCTGAGCGGCAACCTCTGCCGCTGCACCGGCTACCGGCCGATCCGGGATGCCGCGTACGCGCTCGGCGATCCCGAGCCGAGCGACCCGCTCGCGGTGCGACGCGCACAGCCCGCACCCGAAGTTCGCGCGACCAGGCTCGAGGTCGATGGCGAGCGCTTCCTGCGTCCGGCATCCCTCGCCGAGGCACTTCGAGTGCTGCACGACGAGCCCGATGCGGCCGTCGTGGCCGGCGCGACCGACTGGGGTGTCGAGGTGAATCTCCGCGGGCGTCGGGCCGCGCTCACGCTCGCGATCGAGCGGCTGCGGGAACTGCGCACACTCAGCTTCGGTGAAGCGTTCGTCGAGATCGGCGCAGCCCTCACTCTCGCCGAGATCGAACGCCGCCTCGACGGCCGTGTGCCGCTGCTCGGCGAGCTGTTCCCGCAGTTCGCCTCCCCGCTCATCCGCAACCGTGCCACGGTCGGCGGCAACCTCGGCACCGCCTCACCGATCGGCGACACCACGCCCGCGCTCCTCGCCCTCGGAGCACGCGTCGTCCTCGTCTCGGCCGACGGCGAGCGCGATGTCGACCTGGCCGAGTACTTCACCGGCTACCGGCAGACGGTGCGACGCGCCGACGAGCTCATCCGGGCCGTGCGCATCCCAGTGCCGCAGGCGCGCATCACCGCCTTTCACAAGGTCGCGAAACGACGCTTCGACGACATCTCGAGCGTTGGGGTGGGCTTCGCCGTCGACCTCGACGATGGCGTCGTCGCGTCGGCGCGAATCGGACTCGGCGGCGTCGCGGCCACTCCCATTCGTGCTCGCGCCACCGAGGCGCTCCTCCTCG
Source organism: Agromyces sp. Y782 (assembly GCF_059445405.1). NCBI lineage: Bacteria > Bacillati > Actinomycetota > Actinomycetes > Micrococcales > Microbacteriaceae > Agromyces > Agromyces sp. Y782. The sequence goes on from NZ_JCAIUG010000001.1 coordinate 609,487, forward strand.
GACGACGGTGGGATGTCGAGACGGTTCGCGCCGCGGCATCCGTGCTCGGGTCGGAGGGGACTCCGATGTCGGACCATCGGGCGAGCGCCGAATACCGGGCCGTCATGCTGCAGAACGCGCTGCTGAAGCTGTACCACGGGCCCGCAGGCAACGCCGAGGAGGCGGCCTCGTGACCGAACTCGCCGCGCGCCCCGCGGACCCCGTCGTCGGCACCCGAATCCCCCACGAGAGCGCCGCGCTGCACGCGACCGGCACGGCGGTGTACACCGACGACCTCGCCGCCCGCCGGGTCGGGGTGCTCACCGCGTGGCCGGTGCAGTCCGAACACGCCCACGCGATGGTGACGCTCGACGTTCGGGGCGCCCTCGACGTGCCCGGCGTCGTGCGGGTGCTCACCGCCGACGACGTGCCGGGCGTCAACGACGCCGGAGTCAAACACGATGAGCCGCTCTTCCCGCGCGAGGCCATGTTCCACGGCCATGCGCTCGCCTGGGTGCTCGCCGAGACGGCCGACGCAGCTCGGCAGGGCGCGGCTGCGGTTCACGTCGCGTACGAGCCGCTGCCCTCCATCATCACGGTGGCCGATGCCATCGAAGCCGGGTCGTTCCAGGGGATCCCCCGCACCGTACGTCGCGGCGACCCCGAGTCCGCGCTCGCCACCGCGCCGCACGTATTCGAGGGCGCCGCCGAGGTCGGCGGCCAAGAGCACTTCTACCTCGAGACGCACGCGTCTCTCGCGCACATCGACTCCGAGGGCCAGGTCTTCGTCGAGTGCAGCACGCAACACCCCTCCGAGACGCAGGAGATCGTCGCGCACGTGCTCGGAGTTCCGAGCAACCGGGTCACCGTGCAGTGCCTGCGCATAGGCGGCGGCTTCGGCGGCAAGGAGATGCAGCCGCACGGGTTCGCAGCGATCGCCGCGCTCGGCGCACGACTCACGGGCCGCCCGGTGCGCCTGCGCCTGAACCGCACGCACGACCTCACGATGACCGGCAAGCGGCATCCGTTCCGCATCGAGTGGAAGGCGGGATTCGACGACGAAGGGCGGATCCTCGCCCTTGCGACGACGCTCACGGCCGACGGCGGTTGGAGCCTCGACCTCTCCGAGCCCGTCATGGGCCGTGCACTCTGCCACGTCGACAACGCCTACTGGATCCCGCACTTCGTCGCCCAGGGCCGCATCGCGAAGACGAACAAGACCTCGCAGACCGCGTTCCGCGGCTTCGGCGGCCCGCAGGGGATGTTCGTGATCGAGGACATCCTCGGCCGGGTCGCGCCGATCCTCGGCATCGACGCCGCGACGCTCCGGGAACGCAACTTCTACGAGCCCGGGCAGACGACGCCGTACGGCCAGCCCGTGCGCCACGCCGAGCGGCTCAGATCGATCTGGTCCCGGGTGCGCGACGAGAGCGCGTTCGACGAGCGCCGCGCGGAGATCGCCGCGTTCAACGCCGATCACGCCGATGTGAAACGCGCGCTCGCCGTCACGCCCGTGAAGTTCGGAATCTCGTTCACGCTCACCGCGTACAACCAAGCCGGCGCGCTCGTGCACGTCTACAAGGACGGCTCGGTGCTGATCAACCACGGCGGCACCGAAATGGGACAGGGCCTGCACACGAAGATGCTGCAGGTTGCGGCGACCGCCCTCGGCGTGACGCTCGACACGGTGCGCCTCGCCCCGACGCGTACCGACAAGGTTCCGAACACCTCCGCCACTGCAGCCTCCTCGAGCGCCGATCTCAACGGCGGCGCCGTGAAGCACGCGTGCGAGCAGATCCGCGACCGGCTCGCCGCAGTGGCCGGTCGGATGCTCGGCGTCGACGAGCGCGACGTGCGGTTCTCGGGAGGCCGGGTCGGAAGGCTCGGGGCGTCGGCCGGCGGCCCCGCCGAGGCATCCGCCCCCTCGCTCACCTTCGCCGAGGTGGTGACGGGCGCCTACGACCAGCGCGTGCAGCTCTGGGCTGCGGGCTTCTACCGCACCGAGGGGCTGCACTGGGACACCGAGCGGATGCAGGGCGAGCCGTTCAAGTACTTCGCCTACGGCGCCGCCGCGACGGAGGTCGAACTCGACGGGTTCACGGGCGCCTCCCGCACCCGCCGCGTCGACATCGTGCACGACGTCGGCGACTCCCTCTCGCCGCTCGTCGACCTCGGCCAGATCGAGGGCGGCTTCGTACAGGGTGCCGGATGGCTCACCCTCGAGGAGCTTCGCTGGGACGAGACCGACGGGCATGGTCGGGGCCGCCTCCTCACCCAGTCGGCCAGCACCTACAAGCTGCCGAGCTTCTCCGAGATGCCCGAGGTGTTCAACGTGCACTTCTTCGAGCAGGCGACGGAAGACGGCGTCGTGTACGGGTCGAAGGCCGTGGGCGAACCGCCGCTCATGCTCGCCTTCAGCGTGCGCGAGGCGATCCGCGAGGCGGTCGGGGCGTTCGGCCCCGCCGGCCACAGCGTCGAGCTCGCCTCACCGGCGACACCCGAGGCCGTGTTCTGGGCGGTCGAAGCCGCCCGGCAGGCGGTCGAAGCCGCCCGGCAGGCCGGCGAGCGCACCGACCGCTGAGCGGCAGGACGTGATCATGGACTGGTTGGAGGCCGTGCAACGGCTGCGGGCGGCACGCACCCCATCGGTGATCGTGACGATGGCGATGGTGCGCGGGCACGCACCTCGCAACGGCGGCGCGAAACTGGTCGTCTCGGCCGACTCGCTGTTCGGCACGGTCGGCGGAGGCAACCTCGAGGCCACGGCGATCGACCGCGCCCGCGAGATGCTGAGGGCCGGCGCCGCCGAGCCCGAACTGTTGACGCTCACACTGAGCGACAAGGCCACGACGGAATACGGCGTGCAATGCTGCGGAGGAGAGGTCACCATGCTGCTCGAACCCGTTCGAGTCGTTCCCTCAGTCGGCGTCTTCGGAATCGGCCACGTCGGGCTCGAGCTCGCGCGCATCCTCAGCCGACAACAGATCGAACTCCATCTCGTCGACTCCCGGCCCGAGATGCTCGCCCCTGCACGGATCGGCGTATCGGGGTCGAGCGGCCCCCTCGCCGATGCGCAGGCCACCGTGCTCCTCCACCGCCTGCCCGTGCCCGAGTCGGCGCTCATGCTGCTCCCCCCGGGCACCCACGTGCTCGTCATGACGCACGATCACGTCGAAGACCTCTCGATCGTCGAGGCCGCCCTCAGCACCGACGGAGTCGCCTCGATCGGGTTGATCGGCTCGAGATCGAAATGGGCGCGCTTCGAGCAGCGGCTCCGCGAGGCCGGCCACGATGACGCGTCACTCGCGCGCGTCGCAACCCCCATCGGCATCGCCGGCATCAGCTCGAAGGATCCCGCCGCGATCGCGGTGAGTGTTGCAGCGCGCGTGCTGCAACAGATCGAGGAGCAGGCGATGGCGCACGCGCCCGCTGAGCATGCCGAGCCTGCAGCGCGGGCGAGCAAAACCGGTCAGTAGTCGATGCGCGCGGCGTTGTGCTTCCATGCCGTGAACGGGGCGACGCTCCGCTCGTGGCCGAGGTCGATGTTGCCGACCGGCATGGTCCGGCGGTCCTCCTCACCACCCTCGAAGTAGCGATAGAAGACAGCATCGTCGAAGCCGGCGTCCGCCGCGTCGTCGCGGTCCGCCGCGAAGTAGACGCGGTCGATGCGAGCCCACAGCGACGAGGCGAGACACATGGGGCACGGTTCGCAGCTCGAGTAGAGCGTTGCACCGCTCAGGTCGAAAGTGCCGAGCCCCTGGCATGCGGCACGAATCGCCGTGACCTCCGCGTGGGCGGTCGGGTCGAGGTTCGCGGTGACGCGATTGACTCCCTCGAATACCTGCCCATCGGCAGCGACGACGATCGCGCCGAACGGTCCGCCGCCGGTCTGCACATTCGCCGTGGCGATGTCGACTGCGTGGGCGAGGTACCCGGTCGCACGTTCGGTGTCGGCGTGACCGGTAGCGGAACCTGACTGGAGCGAGCTGTCGAACGGATCCATGGAAGCCTCCCTGCTGTGTCCATGCTAGGCGGCGAAGTCTCACGTCGTTGTGTTGCGATTCCGCATCTGCGGATCTATCGTCGCTTTCATGGCGCAGTATCGGATCAGTGAAGCGGCCTCGCTCGTCGGCGTGAGCGATGACACCATCCGCAGGTGGGTGCAAGACGGTCTGCTCAGCACCGAGAAGGATGCCTCGGGGCGACAGGTCGTACCGGGCCGTGAACTCGCCGAGCGGGCCGTCGCTGTCGCTTCGGCGGTCGAGGACCGCAGCCACGTGCACCGCAGTGCCCGCAACCGATTCGTCGGTCTCGTCACGCGCGTCGAGATCGACGGACTCATGGCCCAGGTCGAGCTGCAGTGCGGGCCGCACCGGGTCGTCTCGCTCATGTCGGCCGAGGCCGCCCGCGAGCTGCGGCTCGAGGTGGGTTCCAAGAGCGTTGCCGTGATCAAGGCGACCATGGTCATCCTCGAGACCGACAAGGAACCGGGCGAATGACCCGCCGCGCACGCCGTCTTTCGGTCGTCGTCGCCGCCGCGATCGCCGCCCTCACGCTGAGCGGCTGCACCACGGCGGCAGGCACCGGTGCCGACGCGACGAACACGTCGGCCGCCGAGGGTCCGCAATCCGAGCTGAGCGGCGAGCTCACGGTCTACGCCGCCGCATCGCTCAGTGGCGCCTTCGACGAACTCGCCACGCGGTTCGAAGCGTTGCATCCCGCACTCGACGTCGCGCCGATCACGTACGACGGTTCCTCGACGCTCGCAACGCAGCTCATCGAGGGGGCCGCGGCCGACGTCTTCGCCTCGGCCGATGAGCACAACCTCGCCAAGGTCGACGACTCGGGCCTCATCGAGGGAGAGCCCGAGGTGTTCGCGACGAACGTGCTCGAGATCGCGGTGCAGCCCGGCAATCCGATCGGCGTCGAGGGTCTCGACGACCTCTCCGACGAGGCATCCGGTGACCCGCTCGTCGTCATGTGCGCTCCCGAGGTGCCGTGCGGCAGCGCCGCGGCGACGCTCCTCGGCGCCGCGGGCGTCACGGTGACGCCCGCGAGCGAGGAGCAGAACGTCAGCGCCGTGCTCACGAAGGTGCGCTCGGGCGAAGCAGACGCCGGACTCGTCTACGTCACCGACATCGCGGCGGCGGCCGGCGAAATCGACGGCATTCCGATCCAAGGGGCGGATGTCGCGACGAACACCTACCCGATCGCGGCGCTGGCCGAGGCGGCGAACCCCGAGGCCGCGCGGGCATTCGTTGAATTCGTGCGCTCTTCAGAGGGCGCCGAGGTGCTGACGGCGTTCGGGTTCGGCCGGCCGTGACCGCATTCGACGCCGTCTCGGGCGCCGTCGCCCCGCCGCCCGATGCGCGATCGCGCGGTGCACTCGGCGCGCGCTTCCCTTCGTGGCTCTACCTGCCCGCTGGGCTCGGTACGGCGCTGCTCGTGCTGCCGCTCGCGGCACTGCTCGTGCGGCTCGATTGGGCGGGCGTGCCGGCCGCCGTCACCTCCCCCGCCGCGCTCGAGGCCTTGGGCCTCTCACTCATCACGGCGAGCATCGCGACCGCGATCTGCGTGGTGCTCGGCGTGCCGCTCGCACTCGTCATCGCGCGGAGTTCCCGCGGTGTTGCCGCCGTGCTCAGAACGCTCGCCACCCTCCCGCTCGTGTTGCCGCCGCTCGTGGGCGGCATCGCCCTGCTCGCACTCCTCGGGCGCAACGGAGTGTTCGGCGGGGCCCTCGAGGTGCTCGGCCTCCGCGTTCCGTTCACGACCGCGGCCGTGGTCATCGCACAGGCCTTCGTCGCGCTGCCGTTCCTCGTGATCTCGGTCGAGGGTGCCCTGCGCACGGCCGGCACCGGGTTCGAACTCGTCGGGGCCGGCCTCGGTGCGAGCCGGTTCACCGTATTCCGCCGCATCACCCTGCCGCTCGTGGGCCCCGGCCTGCTCGCCGGCACGGTGCTGTGCTTCGCTCGCGCCCTCGGTGAGTTCGGTGCCACCGCCCTCTTCGCCGGAAATGCCGCGGGCACGACCCGCACGATGCCGCTCGCGATCTACACGGCGTTCAACGGTGCGGGAGTGCGCGAAGACACGGCGATCGCCCTCTCGCTCATGCTCATCGCCGTCGCGGTCGCGGTGCTCCTCGTGATGCGCGGCTGGCGAGCGGATGCCCCGCGATGACGAGCGCCGATGCATCCGCCGGGCTCATCGCCGACGTCACCACGGTGGTCGGCCGATTCGTGCTCGACGTGTCGGTCCGGGTGTCGCCCGGAGAGATCCTCGCGGTGCTCGGGCCGAACGGCTCGGGCAAGTCCACGCTGCTGCAGAGCATCGCGGGTCGTATCGAACCCGACGCCGGGTTCGTACGGGTCGGCGGTCGAGAGTTGAGCCGGGCCGGCGCTCGCCGCTCGCGGCACGGCGTCGCCCTCGAGCGCCGCCGAGTGGGACTGCTCGGCCAGCAGCCGTTGCTCTTCCCCCACCTCAGCGCGCTCGAGAACGTCGCCTTCGGCCCTCGCGCGCAGGGCGAACGCGCGGGCGCCGCTCGCGAGTCCGCACGGCTGTGGCTCGAACGTGTGGGTCTCGCCGAGTTGGCCGCTCGCCGTCCCTCGGCGCTCTCGGGCGGTCAGCAGCAGCGCGTCGCGCTCGCCCGCACACTCGCGGCGCGACCCCGGCTGCTGCTGCTCGACGAGCCCTTCGCCGCCCTCGACGTGCAGACCGCCACCGAGATGCGCAGCCTCCTCGCCGAGCAGCCGTGGCACGAGCCGCTCCCGACGCTGCTCGTCACGCACGACCCGCTCGATGCGATCGTTCTGGCGCACCGCGCTGCCGTGCTGCACGACGGGCGCATCGTGCAGCACGGGACGACTGCCGAGGTGCTCGGCCACCCCGCGACGCCGTTCGTCGCCGCGCTCGCGGGGGTGAACCTCGTGACCGGCATCGGCGACCGCGACGGCGGTGTCGTGGCGAACGCCGGTGCATCCCTCGTGCTGCACGGGACGGGTGAGCGCATCGCGGCCGGCGCACCGGCATCGGCGGTGTTCAGCCCTGGGGCGGTGCAGGTCGGGCCGGCGACGACGCAGGAGCCCGCGGCATCCGCCCCCAATTACTGGAGCGGCACCGTCGCGACGCTGCGACCGGTGCCCGGCGGTGTGCGCATCGGCGTCGCCGAACATCCGGAGCTCGCCGTCGACGTGCCGTCGGCGGCAGCGGTCTCGCTCGACCTCGCGACCGGCGCACGGCTCGCGTTCGCCATTCCGGCGGCGGATGTCTCGGTGCGAGCGCGCCCCTGAAGCGGTGTTACGGTGGACGCCACGAACAGGGGGTGGCCCATGACGCACGCGCACGTGTCGCTCGCCATGCCCCGTTCCGGCGCTGCAACCGCCTCCGGCGCACGCCGTCTGCCGGCCACGGGACGCCTCGTCGATCAGCTCGACCGCCCGATGCGCGACCTGCGTATCTCGGTCACCGACCGTTGCAACTTCCGCTGCGTCTACTGCATGCCGAAGACCGTCTTCGGGCGTGACTACGCGTTCCTCGAGCGCGACGAACTGCTGAGCTTCGAGGAGATCACCCGCCTCGCCCGCGTCGCCGCGGCGCACGGCGTCGAGAAGCTGCGGCTCACCGGAGGCGAGCCGTTGCTGCGTCGCGGCATCGAGGAGCTCGTCGCCCGGCTCGCCGAGCTCCGCACTCCCGACGGCCGCCCGCTCGAGATCGCACTCACGACCAACGGTGCCGCCCTCGCTGTCAAGGCCGCGGCCCTGAAGGCCGCAGGACTCACCCGGGTCACGGTCTCGGTCGACTCGCTCGACGACGCCGTGTTCCAGGCCATGAATGACGTGGAGTTCCCGATCGCCCGCGTGCTCGAGGGCATGCGCGTCGCGCACGAGGCGGGCCTCGGGCCGATCAAGGTCAACATGGTCGTCAAGCGCGGGCTCAACGATCACGAGGTGCTGCCGATGGCCCGGCACTTCGCCGGCACCCCGTTCAGCCTCCGCTTCATCGAGTACATGGACGTCGGCACCTCCAACGGGTGGAGCCTCGACGAAGTCGTGCCATCGGCCGAGATCGTCGAGATGATCGACCGTGAGATGCCGCTCGAGCCGGTCGGTGCTCGGGTGCCCGGTGAGACGGCGGCACGCTGGCGCTACCGAGACGGCGGCGGCGAGATCGGCGTCATCTCGAGCGTCACGCAGGCGTTCTGCGGCACGTGCAATCGCGCTCGCATCTCGACCGAGGGGCGGCTGTTCACGTGCCTCTTCGCTTCAGAGGGGCACGACCTGCGGGCCCTCCTCCGCGGGGGCGTCGACGACGCGGGGTTGGCAGCGGCGATGGGCGCCATCTGGGGTGCCCGCGACGACCGCTACTCCGAGGAGCGCGCGAGCCTCACGCCCGAGTTGCGTGCCGCTCGTCCGAAGATCGAGATGTCGTACATCGGGGGCTGACCGGCACCGCGCGCATTTCGGGGGTGCATTCCCGCCGGAATGGGGGCTCGAACGGCGCGAAACTGGCGGGTATGCACCCCCGGAAGCAACACGGCGAGGCCTGGCGCGCGCGCCGTCAGAGGCCGACCCACTCCGAGACGCCGTCGGTGAAGTGCTGTCGCTTCCAGATCGGCACCTCGCGCTTGATGAGCTCGACGAGGCGCTCGCAAGCGTCGAAGGCCTCGGCCCGATGGGCAGCGGATGCCGCGGCGAAGAGTGCCACGTCGCCGATGCGCAGCTCGCCCACGCGATGCGCCGCGGCCACGACGAGCCCGGTCTCGTCGGCGATGCGACGCACGCAATCGGCGAGGAAGCGCTCGGCGTCGGGGTGGCCCTGGTAGTCGAGCGCCTGCACACCACGGCCGCCGTCGTGGTCGCGCACGACCCCGCAGAACATGACGACGGCGCCGCTCGAATCGGCCTCGACGGCGCCGCGTACGGCGGCTTCGTCGATCGGCTCCGCCGTGATGACGGCGAGGAGTTCGGTCATGCGGGTCTCGTCTCTCGCGTGTGGTGGTCGATGGTGAACGGATGCCTCGTGCTCAGTGCTGCACGAGTTCTTCGGCGACCGCAGCGAACGTCACGATGCCGCCGGCGAGGTAGACCACGTCGGAGTGCCCGCGCTCGCGAAGGATTCGCGCGGCGCGCCGGGAGCGCAGATCCCGTTCGCAGTACACGACGACCGGGCCGGGCCCGGGTTCGGGCCCGGCGCCGCCCGCGAGCGCGGCGAGCGGCACGAGCACGCTGTCGCGGATGCGGCCGAGCTCGGCCTCGGCCGGCTCGCGCACGTCGATCAGCGTGATCGGCCCGCCGTCGCGGAGACGCTGCAGGAGCTCCGCGGCGGAGACCGCCTGGATCGCCGTCGACGAATTCTCGGCCGGGTCGATGCCGCAGAACACCTCGTAATCGATGAGGCTCGTGACCTCGGGGGCATCGGCGATCGACTCGTAGGCGATCTCGCGAGACCGGGCGGTCAGCGTGTCGACCGTCGCCACCCGGCCGAGCAGCGGCTCGCCGACCCCCGTGATGATCTTCACGACCTCGGTCGCCATGAGGCCGCCGACGGTCGCGCACAGGCTCGGCAGCACGCCGCCGAGCTCGCACGACAGCACCTCATCGGGCGAGGGCGGCACGGGGAAGAGGTCGCGATAGCCGGGGCCGTGCGCGTGCCACGCGACGCCGACCTGGCCGTGGTAGCGGAGGATCGCACCCCAGACGAGCGGCACGCCCGCGAGCGAGGCGGCATCATTCGTGAGGTACCGAGTCGGAAAGTTGTCGCTGCCGTCGACCACGAGGTCGTATCCCGCGAGAATGTCGCGGATGTTCGCCGAGGTGAGCCGGGTTCGGTGTCGCACCACGCGGCACTCGGGGTCGATTGCGGCGACGGAGTCGGCGAGCGAGTCGACCTTCGCCCGGCCGACGTCGGCCACGCCGTGGCTCGTCTGGCGGTGCAGGTTGGAGAGTTCGACGAGGTCGTCGTCGACGATACCGATGGTGCCGACGCCGGCCCCGGCGAGCGAGGGCACGAGGGCGCTGCCGAGGCCGCCGGCGCCGACCACGAGCACGCGCGCCGCAGCGAGCCGGCGCTGGGCGAGTTCGCCGAAGCCGGGCAGCATGAGCTGACGGCTGAACCGCGCGATGCGCTCGGGAGCGAGCGGCGGGCCCGGCTCGACGAGCGGGCCGGGTCGCGTGCCGGCCTGCGGCAGCGTCGGCGGATGCATGGAGGTCATTGTACGCAGCACCGCCCGGCTGACCACGCGAGACCCATCGGTCGCCCCGACCGAGCGCGGTAGCATCGTGGGCATGACGCTCGTGACCGTGCGGTACTTCGCCGCCGCCGCCGAAGCGGCCGGTCTCGACGAGGAGCACCTCGAATTGGGCGATGCGGCGACACTCGGCTCGCTTCGTGAGCTGCTGGTCGACCGCTACGGCGCGTCGATGGCCCAAGTGCTGAAGTCCGGCTCGTTCCTCGTCGACGGCACCGTGCGACGCGACCCCGCGCATCCGCTCGCCGCACAGGTCGACATCCTGCCGCCCTTCGCGGGCGGCTGAGGCCGGAGGGGTCGGATGCGCACGTTCGCCGAGCATCAACGCGTCGTTCGCGAGCTCCTGGAGCCGCTGAAGGCGAGGCTCGATGAGCCCGCCGGGTTCGAGGAGGTCTCGATCCTGTCGGGGCGACAGGGAACGGATGCGCTCGGCCGGGTGCTCGCCGTCGACGTCGACTCCCCCACCGACCTTCCGCCGTTCGCCAATTCGCAGATGGACGGGTACGCCGTGCGCGCCGCCGACCTCGCCGATGCCCGGTCCGACGCACCCGTTTCGCTGCCCGTCGGAGCGACGACGGCCGCAGGCGACCCCGTGCGCACTCACGTGCCCGGCACCGCCGGGCCGGTCATGACCGGTGCGCCGATGCCCGACGGCGCCGATGCCGTCGTGCCGATCGAGGCCGCGGACCCGCCCAGGTTCCCCGGGCTCGGCGGCGGTCGCCGTGACGCCGCGCCCGGCACCACCGTCGCCTTCGCGCGGCCGGTCGAGCCCGGCACGTTCGTGCGCGGTGCCGGCTCCGACGTCGCGCGCGGTGAACGACTCCTTCCAGCCGGTATGCGGCTCGGGCCCGCCCAGCTCGGCGCACTCGCCGCTGCCGGGATCACCCGGGTGAAGGTGCGCCGGCCCGTCGCGGTGCTGCTCATTTCGACCGGTCACGAGCTCCGCCGCCCAGGTGAACCGCTCGCGTCCGGGCAGATCCACGACTCGAACACCGCCATGCTCGCGGCCGCGTTGCGCGAGAGCGGGGCGAGCGTGCACGAATCGCTCGCCCCCGACGAGGCGAGCGCCGTCGTGGCGGCGGTCGAGGCATCCGCTGGTCTTGTCGACCTGGTGGTGACCACCGGCGGAGTGAGCGCCGGTGCGTTCGAAGTCGTGCGCGACGCGCTCGCGCCACTCGGAGTGGAGTTCTCCAAGGTCGCCCTGCAGCCCGGAGGCCCGCAGGGGGTCGGGATCGCACGAGCGCTCGGCCGTGACGGCGATCCGTTGGCCGTGCCCGTCGTGTCGTTCCCCGGCAACCCGGTGAGCGCCCTCGTCTCGTTCGAGTTGTTCCTGCGACCCGTGCTCCGCGCCTTCGCGGGCCTCGCGCCCGATCGAGCCCGCGCCCGGATGCGGCTCGCACACGACGTGACCTCTCCGCTCGGCCGCCACCAGGTACGCCGCGGCGTCATCGACGGCAATGGCGACGTCGAGGTCGGCGCGCCGAGCTCCCACCTGCTGCACGCCTACGCGAACGCCACCGTGCTCGTGCACCTTCCCGTGGGGGTCGCCGCCCTGCCGGCCGGCGCTCACGTCGACGTCTGGAGGATCGATGACTGAACCACGGCTCACCCATTTGCGCGGTGACGGATCTGCTCACATGGTCGACGTGACCGACAAGGCGGTGACGCGTCGCACCGCGAGCGCCCAGGCTGTGCTCGTCACCCGCGCCGACGTCGTCGCCGCGATCAGCGACGGCACGCTGCCCAAAGGCGAGGCGATCGGCACCGCGCGCATCGCCGGCATCATGGCGGCCAAGCAGACCTCGACGCTCATTCCCCTCTGCCACCCGCTGCCGCTCACGAAGCTCGACGTCGACATCACGCCCGAGGGCGACCGGATGCGCGTCGTTGCGACCGTCACCACGAAGGGCGTCACCGGCGTGGAAATGGAGGCGCTGACCGCCGCGACCGTCGCCGCGCTGACGCTCTACGACATGATCAAGGCCGTCGACAATCGAGCGGTCATGACCGACGTGATGGTGCTCGCGAAGGCTGGCGGCAAGAGCGGCGACTGGTCGCGCGAATGACCGCAGCCGAGCGGATGCCGCGCACCGCCGTCGTCATCGTCGCCTCGACCCGTGCGGCCACCGGTGTCTACACCGATCGCACCGGCCCCGGCATCGCGGCGTGGTTCGCCGAGCGCGGCTTCGACGTCGTCGGGCCCGAGGTCGTCGCCGACGGGGAGGCCGTGCGCACGGCGCTGCGCGACGCCGTCGCTGCTTCGCCCTCCGTGATCGTCACGACAGGTGGTACCGGACTCTCACCGAGCGATGTCACCCCCGAGGCCACCGCGACCGTGATCGATCGCGAGGTGCCGGGCTTCATGGAGGAACTGCGGCGGCGCGGCTCGGCCACGACGCCGACCGCGTTGCTTTCACGGGGCGTGGCCGGGGTGGCCGGCTCGACCTTCGTCGTGAACTTGCCGGGCTCGACGGGCGGCGTGCGCGACGGGCTCGCGGTGCTCGGCGAGGTGCTCGACCACGTGCTCGATCAGCTCGCGGGCGGCGACCACCCACCGGCGGGTTGACCCTTGGCCCGCTAGCATTCGGGAATGACGAACCCCGCTCCGATCGACGACGTCCCGATCGGCGGTGAGGTCATTCGCCTCGGGCAGTTTGTGAAGTTCGCTGGACTCCTCGACTCCGGTGGAAGCGTGAAAGCAGCCATCATCGACGGCTACGTGACCGTGAACGGCGAGGTTGATCGCCGCCGCGGACGCCAGCTGCAACCCGGCGACATCGTCAGCTTCGAGGGGCGCAGGGTTCGCGTCTGCCCGTGAGGGTATCGATGTGGACGGCGACAGGGACCACCAAACGCAGAACCGGTGATTCGCGCTCGAGGATCGCTCAGCGGGCGAGGTCGACCCCGGGCTGCGACGCTCGTGAGTACAGGGGTGGCCAACGCGACCGCGGCGATCAGCATCACCGCGTACATGGGCGGACCACAGCGAAGCGACGGTGAAGTCGCACGTGCTGCACGTCTACACCAAGCTCGGCGTCAACGATCGCGCGGCCGCGGTCGCGATCGGATTCCAGCGCGGCCTGCTTACCTGACGCGTCGGCGCACGCCCACGCGGGCAACGCCCAACGTTGCGCCATGCCAAGCCGGCGGCGACCGTGCGAATCTCGCACACCCATGCGGCGGCGCGAGACGCATTCTCGCTGTCTAGGCCCAGAGCGGTCGAGACGGAACCGCATCCCAGGGCCACTTCGAGGGAGCATCGTAACCGGGACCCGGGAAGGGCTCCTTTGGTCGACCTCGAGCTTCGAGGGCGCTCATCTACGTCGTGAGACGTGACCGTTCGTCGCGTGTCATCGATTCAACGAACGCCACTCCTCGCCCGCAACAGTTCGCGGGCGGTGTGACCAACCGGCGGTGTCAACCTCGATCAGGAGCCCCTGGGGAAGGTAGAAATCCGGATCGTTCCGCTGAATGCCGAGCGCACGGCAGTAGGAGTTTAAGCGTGGAAGATCGAACCGATCAGGGATCCGCTTCGCGGCATAGGAATCGAGGTCCTCGAACGGCAGTGGCTGCCCGAGGAGGTCCCACCGCCAACGAGATTGGTACGAGGCTTGGATGCTCCGACCGGAATCGTCTTCGTTCCTGAACCAGAAGGCGCAATCGCCGAAGCTGATGGTGTCGCCGTCACGAACGACTCGTGGCGAGTAGTGGGTTCGGAGGCTGCGGCATCCGAGTTCGCGGCCGATGACGTCAGGAGTCCCGATATCCGATCCCTGACTGAAGATCGCCGTCCAGTTCGACCTCGTCGGAACCAACACGTGCTTCCAGCCGGGAATCGCCCAGGGCTCCAACCGGTCGAGAAGCCCCGGCAACGGCTCGTCGACCGAAACGAAGCTGCGGCCGCCGAGTTCCGTCAGCCACGCCGTCGTGGTGGCGACGGCAGTGGCGAACGGAGCGTCGACGAACCAGATCGTATCGGTAAAGGGAGCGAATGATCCGGCGAAGAGCTCCTCAGCGATCGGGGCAGCGCGCTCTGCCGATTCCGGCCCGACAACGTGGTTCAGTACGGCGGCAACAGCGTCGGCGGCTGGTCCATCGGGCAGCGCGTCGACGATGCGGCTGAGCATCGGGACGAAATCGGTCGAAACCCCGATCCACTCCAACACCCCGGCAGCGTCTTCGATCCGCGTCTCATCTCGGCTCGACAGTTCGCGGCGAACCCAATCCAGCGAGTCGACGCCTCGAGCGATCAAGCCCCAACACGAGCGGGCTCGGGCGAGGTGGTCGCCCTTCACCACCGCGTCCTCGTGCGCTCGGGCATATTCATCCACCGTGCTCGCACAGGCTGAGAGGTCGGGCTTCACACGTAGTCCGCCCGTCAACGCGGCATCCTGAGGGAGGCGGTGCAACGGCACACCGCCGCTCGCTTCATCGCTGATCACCCCACTTTTCTATCGCAGATCAGCTCTCGCAACCCACGTACCGCGGCGGAACCGCACCGTGCGTGCCGGAGCGCCGACTCTCGTGGATCTCCGCCTCAGAGCCCGAGCCGTTCCGTGTACGCGTTGCCGAAGCGCCGGTCGGGGTCGAACCGTTCACGAAGCGCCGCAAAGTCAGCCCAGCGCGGGTAGCGCCGCCGCAGGTCACCGGCGTCGAGCGTGAAGACTTTGCCCCAATGCGGCCGGGCCGTTTCGGGGAGGGCCGTCTCGATCGCCGGCAGCAGCGCTTCGACGGCTGCCTGCTCTCGCTTCCACGTGAAGTGGATGCCGACGACGTCGGTGCCGAAGGCCGGGCTCAGCCAGAGCTCATCAGCGTGCACCGATCGCACTTCGCACACCTGCAGCAGCGGGGCGATCTGCGCAGCGAGGCGGCGCACGGCCTCGAGCGCCGAAACGGCGTCGACCCTCGGAACGAGGTACTCCGACTGCAGCTCCTCACCGGCCGACGGTGTGAAGTCGAGCCGGAAGTGCGGCAGGCGTTCGTGCCACGGCCCGGGCGCGCCAAGTTGCGCAGTGCACGCGTCGGCGGCCATGCCGGGCAGCGGGTGACGCGGCTCCGTCGCCGCGGTCGCCCCGAGCCGGGCGATGAGTGCAGCGGATGCCGCAGCATCCGACTCGACCGGCAGCCGCCGTTTGACCCACAGCTGGTCGGCCCGGTCGGTGTTCCCCCAAGTGGTGAAGATGCTGACGCTCGCGCCGAGCGCGGTGACGGCGTCGTACTCGGCGAGCACGGCGTCCCACACCGGGCGCTCGTAGACGGTCTGCGCGACCTCGTACGTGGGCTCGACGTCGAGTTCGAGCGCCGTGACGATGCCCAGGGCGCCGAGGTTCACGACGGCGCCCGCGAAGTCGGCGTCGCCGCGCTCGAGGGTGCACGATTCGCCCGTGGCTGTGATGATGGCGATGCTCCGCACGGCGCTCGCGAGCGACCCGATGCGGTCGCCCGATCCGTGCGTGCCCGTCGCGACCGCGCCGGCGACCGAAATGTGCGGCAGAGACGCGAGGTTGCCGAGCGCGAGGCCGCGAGCGTGGAGCGCCGAGGCGAGCTCGCCGTAGCGCGGGCTTCCCGCGATGCGCACGGCCCCGGTTGCACCCGAGGCATCGATGACGACCGGCAGGCCCGCGGTCTCGATGAGCGTGCCGTCGGTGTCGGCGATGTCGTTGAAGCTGTGACGCGAGCCCAGCACGCGGAACGGTCCGGCGCCCGCGAGCACCTTGCGAAGCTCCTCGATCGAAGTCGGCCGCGCGACCCGCGTTGCGCGGTAGCTGAGATTGCCGGCCCAGTTGGTGCCTGCGGATGTCGCGGTCACGCGGTTCCTCTCGTGGTGCGAGCGTATCCCCCGCACCGTTCACCCGCACCCACGAGGCGCCCCGCCCGCATGCACCAGCGGCGCCCCGAGGCTCAGGCGCCGAGCGAGACGGCGGTCCACGACACGGGCGGCAGCTCGATCGTGAGCGTGCCGGCTTCGACCGCGGCGGTCGGGTTCGCGGCCGGTGCGACGCGCTCCGGCTGCTCGAGCGTGTTCTTCGCGTACACGTCGTCGTCGGCGAGCGTGTCGGCGCTGCGCAGCTGCACCGCGCCGAGCGCGGAGACGTCGATCGTCACCGTGATCGATTCGGTGCGGTTGCGGTTGACGAGGAAGACCGCCGATTCACCCGCCTCTGCGTCGTGAGTGGCGACGGCGTCGACCTGCGGAACGACGCCGTAGACCTCGGTCTCATGCATCGGCGACTCGAGCTTCACCTCGAGGGCGACTCCCTTCGCGAGGCGCGAGGTGAGCGCGAACGGGAAGAACGTCGTCTGCCGCCAGGCCGGACCGCCGGGCTCGGTCATGATCGGCGCGATGACGTTCACGAGCTGAGCGAGCGAGGCGCTCGTGACGCGGTCGGCGTGCTTCAGGAGCGAGATCATCAGGTTGCCGAAGACGACGGCGTCGACGACCGAGTAGACGTCTTCGAGCAGGCGCGGGGCGACCGGCCAGTTGTCGATGCCCTCGATCTTGTCGACCTCGTGGTAGCGATCGAGGTACCAGACGTTCCACTCGTCGAAGGAGATGTCGATCGTCTTGTCGCTGCCGACGACGGCCTTGACGTGATCTGCGGTGGCGACGACGGTCTCGATGAAGCGGTCCATGTCGACCGCCGAGGCGAGGAACGAATCGAGGTCGCCGTTCTTCTCCTCGTAGTACGCGTGGCACGAGATGTAGTCGACGTCGTCGTAGGTGTGCGTGAGCACGACCCGCTCCCACTCGCCGAACGTCGGCATGTGCGCGCTCGACGAGCCGCAGACCACGAGCTGGATCGACGGGTCGAGCTGGCGCATCGCCTTCGCCGTCTGCGAGGCGATCTTGCCGTAGTCGTCGGCCGAGCGGTGGCCGAGCTGCCACGGGCCGTCCATCTCGTTGCCGAGGCACCACATCTTGATGCCGAACGCGTCGGTCCTGCCGTTGTCGATGCGGCGTTGCGAGAGCGTCGTGCCGCCCGCGATGTTCGTGTACTCGAGCAGATCGAGCGCCTCGAGCGTGCCCCGCGTGCCGAGGTTCACTGCGAGCATCAAGTCGCTCCCGACCTTCTCGAGCCACGACGAGAACTCGTGCAGACCGATCTCGTTCGTCTCGGTCGAATGCCAGGCGAGGTCGAGCCGGCGCGGCCTCTCGGCCCTCGGGCCGACCGAGTCCTCCCAGCGGAAGCCCGAGACGAAGTTGCCGCCCGGGTAGCGGATGGTCGAGACACCGAGCTCCTTCACGAGCTCGATGACGTCTTGGCGGAAGCCCTCGGCATCCGCGGTCTCGTGCCCCGGCTCGTAGATGCCGTCGTAGACGTGACGGCCGAGGTGCTCGACGAATCCGCCGAAGACGCGACGGTCGATGGCCCCGACGGTGAAGTGCGGGTCGATGGTGAGGTGTGCAGACAATGCGGTGCTTTCTGTGTGTGGTGCGAAGGGTCGGCCGAGTCAGCCGAGGTCGAGTGCTGAGGGCAGCGGATGCCGCGGCATCCGCTCTCTCATTTGATGCTGCCGAGCGACAACCCACCCTGCCAGTACCGCTGCAGGAACAGGAACGACAAGATGAGCGGCAGCACCGAGATGAAGGCGCCCGAGGTGATGAGGTTCCAGACCTGCTCGCCGCCGGCGCCGGCGTTGGAGAGTGCCGTCCAGCGGTTCAGGCCGACGGTCACCGGCAGCAGGTTCGGGTCGGTGAGCACGGCGAGCGGCAGGAAGAAGTTGTTCCAGGTGCCGACGACCGACAGCAGCAGCACCGTCACGATCGCGGGACGCAACAGCGGCAACGCGACCTGGAGGAACGTGCGGATCTCGCCGGCGCCGTCGATGCGGGCGGCTTCGAGCATCTCGTCGGGCACCGCGTCTTGCGCGTAGACGCGCATGAGATACACGCCGAACGGGCTGAGCAGCGACGGCAGGATGACCGCCCACGGCGTGTTGATGATGCCGTACTGGCTGAGCAGCATGAACGTCGGGATCACGAGTGCGGTGAGCGGCACCATGACCGAACCGAGGATGACGGTGAAGACCGCGTTGCGCCCGCGGAACGCGTACTTCGCGAAGCCGTAACCGGCGAGCACCGACAGGATCGTCGCCCCGATGCCGCCCGCGAAAGCATAGAGGAACGAGTTGCCGAGCCACCGCCAGTAGATGCCGCCCTGCTGCTCGAAGAGCCCGGCGATGTTGTCGAAGAGCGCGAAGTGGTCGTCGAACCAGAAGGCGGGGCTCGAGAAGAGCCCGGACGTGTCTTTCGTTGCGGCGACGATGAGCCACCAGATCGGCACGATGAAGTAGATCGCGAGGATCACGAGAAAGGCCTGCGAGCCGATGCGCCGGCCACCCGAGCGTCGGCCCTTGCGAGCGCTGCGGTCGACACGCGACGGGACGCCCGTGGCGGTGGTCAGCGGCTCGGCCGGCTCGGCGGTGCGCTGGGAGAAGGTCGACATCACTTCAGTCCGCTCTGCTTGCGTGTGAGGAAGAGGAACACGAACGAGCCGGCGAACACGAGTGCGCCGAGCGAGAACGCGATGGCCGAGGCGTAGTTGAACTGGCTGTACGAGAAGGCGAGCGAGAACGCGTACATGTTCGGCGTGTACGCCGCGTCGATCGCGCCCTGGGCGACGCTGCGCAACACGACCGGCTCGGTGAAGAACTGCAGAGTGCCGATGAGCGCGAACATGATCACCATGACCATCGAGGAACTGATCATCGGCACCTTGATGCGCATCGCGGTCTGCCATCCGTTCGCGCCGTCGATGCGGGCCGCCTCGTAGATCGACGGGTCGATCGAGCGGAGCGCCGCATAGATCACGACCATGTAGTAGCCGGCCCACTGCCAGGTGACGATGTTGACGAGGCTGCCGAAGATACTGTCGGGCGCGAGGAACTCGGGGGCGGGGAGCCCGAAGAGCTCGAAGATCGTCGCGCCGGGTCCGAACCGCGGGCTGTAGAGGAAGCTCCACATGAGTGCGCCGATGACGCCCGGGATCGCGTACGGCACGAAGATCAGGAGGCGCGAGAGCTTGGCGAGGCGCGTGACGAGGGTGTCGAGCACGAGCGCGGCGGCGAGCGCGATGATGAGCTGGGTCGGGATCATCACGACGGCGAAAGCGAGCACTCGCCCCATGCCCTCGAGGAAGAGGGGGTCGGTGAACGCCTTCGCATAGTTGTCGAGGCCCGTGAAGTCGGTGCCGGTCGCGAGCGTCGACGTGAACAGGCTCATGCCGAACGCGTAGAACAGCGGGAAGACGAGGAACAGCGCGAACACCACGAGGAACGGCACCACGAAGAGCCATCCCCAACGCTGGCGCCGGCGCACGAGGGTCGACCCGCCGGATCGCAGCGCCCGACTGGCCGCGGCCGGCGGCGCCGCGGATGTGGTCTGGGTGGTCATGTCTGAAGTGCTCTCTTCATCGAGTCGTCTCGGTCGGTCGTCGCCGATGAACGGATGCCCCGCGCCGCGAGTGCGGGCACGAGGCATCCGCTCACTGCCCGCTATTGGAGGGTGAAGCCCTGCTCGGTCGCGTACTTCTCGAGCGAGGCCTGCAGGTCGTCGAGCGCGGTGGCCGAGTCCTTCTCACCCTGCACCATCGCGAACTGCTGCTCGGTGAGCTGGTCGTACGCGTAGTTCTGGAACGGGCTGAACGCGAAGCCGGTGTACCCCGAGGCGGCCGGGAGGAACACGTCCTTGTTGATCTGCTGCCCGCCGAAGAACGGGTACTCGAGGTCGCGGAAGTAGTCGGACTCGAGGATCGGCTTCCAGAGCGGGAAGAGCGCGGCCTCTTCGATGCCGATCTTCCATGCCTCTTCCGTGCCGAAGATCTCCTTCGCGACGACCGCCGCGGTCTCGGGGTCCTTCGCCTGGCTCGTCACGGCGAAGGTCGACCCGCCCCAGTTGATCTGCACGGGGTTGGCCGCGTCCCACTGCGGCACGGGCGCGGCCTTCCAGACCGCGTCGGCGTCGGCGTCGGAAAGACCGCCGAGGTAGCCGGGGCCCCACGCCGCCGCGACGTAGATGGCGTAACTGCCATCGACGAGCTTCGTGTTGTAGTCGGCGGTGAACGCGTCATCGGTCGCGACGAGGTCGGCGTCGACGAGGCCCTGCCAATAGGCGAGCACGTCTTTCGAGCCCTGGTCGTTCACGTCGATGCCGATCTCGGTCGGCTTCGCATTGTCGTAGGTGAACGGCACCGAGCCCGCCTGGGCGAACAGCGCCTGGTTGTAGGCGCGGCCGTTCGTCGGGAAGTCGGCGAGCACGCCGGGAGCGCCCGCGTCTTTCAGCGCCTGGGCGGCAGCGGCGAACTCGTCCCACGTGGTGGGCACGGGGATGCCGTACTGGTCGAGGATGTCCTGGCGGTAGAGCATGCCCATGGGGCCGCCGTCGACCGGGATCGCGTAGACGGCGTCACCGCTCGAGACATCCTTCCAGGCGCCTTCGGTGTAGTCGGCCGCGACGTCGTCGGCGCCGTACTCGGCCAGGTCGACGAGCGCGTCGCGGATCGAGAAGCTCGAGAGCACTTCGGACTCGAGCATGATGACGTCGGGCGCGCCCGAGCCGGCTTCGATCGCCGTCGAGAACTTCGTGTACTCGTCATTACCCTGACCTGCGTTCGTCCAGCAGATCTGCACGTCGTCGTGGGATTCGTTGAAGAGGTCGACGACGTCTTCGAAGGCGGGGTACCAGGCCCACACGCTGACCTGCGTGGCCTCGGCATTGACGATCTTGTTGGTGCAGGATGCTTCGGGCTCGCCGCCCGAACAGCCGGTGAGCGCTGCGGCCGATACTGCGGCGACCGCGGCTCCGGCAAGGAGCTTGGACTTCATTGCTGTGCTTCCTCTCGCGGTGTTGAGGACACCGTTGTCTCTTGGCGAAGGTGGCTCGTCATTCGCCGCACAGTGGTGCTCCGCGTCGAGTTCCGAGTTTCTCCAACGTTGTAAAGTAAACGTTGTAGAGGCATTCTGCCCACGTCGAAGCGACCTTGTCAAGCGAACTCGGACGCCCTGCGGGCCGCGGCTCAGTGCTCGCATACAACGTTGTAGAGTTCGAGCAACGAGGAGGACGAATGGCCGTGACACTGCACGATGTCGCCCGCGCGGCGGGCGTCTCGATCAAGACGGTGTCGAACGTCATCAACGACTACCCGCACATCAGGCCGACGACCAAGTCGAAGGTCGAAGCGGCCATCTCCGAACTCGGCTATCAGCCGAACCTCACCGCCCGAAGCCTGCGCTCGGGCCGCACCGGCGCGATCGCCCTCGCCGTGCCCGACCTCAGCCTCCCCTACTTCGCCGAACTCGCCGGCACCGTGATCGCCGCCGCCGAGGCCGCCGGCATCGTGGTGCTCGTCGAGCAGACCGGCGGCGACCCCACCCGCGAACTCGAACTGCTGCGCAGCCCCCGCCTCACCATGACCGACGGGCTCCTCTTCAGCCCCCTCGGCATCGAACAGTCGGATGTCGCGGCGCTCCGGGTGTCCTACCCGCTCGTGCTCCTCGGCGAGCGCGTCTTCGACCCCGAGCACGACCACGTGACGATGCGCAACGTCGAGGCCGCCCGTGCCGCGACCGAGTACCTCATCGCCTCGGGCCGACGTCGCATCGCCGTCGTCGGCGCCCACGAGGGCGAGCTCATCGGCTCGGCCGGATTCCGCCTGCAGGGCTACCGCGAGGCGCTCGACGCCGCGGGCCTCGATCTCGATCCCGCGATCATCGGATACACCGCGCCCTGGCACCGATCGAGCGGCGCGCAGGCCATGCGGGACATCCTCGCGCGCGGCTCCTCGTTCGACGCCGTCTTCGGTCTGAACGACACTCTCGCCCTCGGCGCGATGCGCGTGCTGCAGGAGGCCGGACTCCGGGTGCCCCGCGACGTTTCGGTCATCGGCTTCGACGACCTCGACGAGGCCGAGTACTCCATCCCGTCGCTGACGACCGTCGACCCCGGGCGGCGCTGGATCGCCCGCACCGCGGTTGAGACGCTGCTCGCGCGCATCGCGGTCTCCGATACATCTGCCGCGCCGGCGCCGGAGCTGCGACTCGCCGAGTTCCGCATCATCGAGCGGGAATCCGCGCCGGCCGCGGCATCCTGAGCCCCGCCGGCCGTCGCCCTCCATCCCGTCACGCAGACGCCCTCCGAACCTCTGCCGCCCCGCCCCGACTCGCGCCGACGCTCCAAGCCATTCCGGCGAGAGTGCGGTTTCGTCGCACTGAGCGCCGAAGTACCGACACGAAGCGCGCTCTCGACGCCCGGAATCACAGCGCGCGACGCGTCAGAGCGCGGTGAACGTCACCCTGCCGCACGCGTGCGCCGCTCGCCCCACGCGATGCGCTCGCGCTCGAGCGGGTATGCGAATGCCGCCCACAGCAGCAGCGCCACACCGGCGCCGGCGAGTGCGCCGCCGATCGTGTCGGTCACCCAGTGCGCACCGAGATACGTGCGGCTGAGCGCCATCAGCACGGTGTACAGGGCGCCGACCACCCACACCCAGACGCGCGGCACGATGACGCCGACGACGACCGCGATCGTCGCCGCGTTGGCAACATGCCCCGAGGGGAACGAACCGAAGTCGGATGCGACGATCATGTCTTCGGGCCTGGCCCGACCGAAGAAGTGCTTCAGCAACTGCACGACTCCGGCACTCGCCGCCGACGCCACGATGAAGTACAGCGCCGCCCACGGACGCCGCAGGATCAGCAGCAGGAGCGCCGCGCCGATCGGCACTACGAACACTCCGATGATGCCGCCGCCCAGGGAATTCATGCCAAAGGCGAACCAGTCGCCGACCGGACCGCGGAAGCTCAGCACCTCCTCGGCCCACTCCTCGTCGACGGCGAACCGCAACACCCCCGAGCGGGCGGTGAGCAGAAGGCCGAGGAGGGCGGCGATGACAACGGCGACGCCTCCCGCGATGAGCGGCACGCGACGGGCGACCCGCTTCGCACGAGACTTCTCAGTGGACTCGTCGGTCATGCCTTCACGCTATCGGCGCCGCCGCAGCATCCGTGTCACCGCGCTCAGCCGTGCGCAATTCAGGTTCGCACTCGGCGCGCCGCGCTCTCGCCCGCCCGCGAGGGCCGGCGACACCCCTCCCGACCTGAATTGCGTACGAAGATCAAGCGCAGCCAGACCGCAGCGCACCAGGGCAGCAGGGCGCGATGAGTTGGATGCCTCGTGGCCGGCCACGAGGCATCCGCACACCGTCGCACGCGCACGGCCAGTCGCACGGTCGCTCGCGCGCCGCGGGCCGGTCAGTCGCTGAGCGGCGGCACCGTCTTCGGACGCACGAGCCACCAGAGCGCGGCGATCGCAACGACCGCGGCCAGCACCATCACGAACGCCATGGGCACGGCGCTGCCGACACCCATGAGCCCGATGAGCGGCGAGATGACGCCGGCCAACCCGAAGTTCAGCGCGCCGAGCAGCGAGGCGGCGGTGCCGGCCTCCGCGCCGTGGTGCGCGAGGGCGAGCACCTGCACGGCCGGGAAGGCGAATCCGCATGCGAGGATGTAGAACCACAGCGGGATCGCGGTGCCCCAGAACCCGGCACCCGAGGTGTCGAGCACCATGATCGCTATCGCCATGGCGAGGTGCACGACCGTGGTGACGGCGAGGATCCATTGCGGTTGCACCGGCCCGCGGATGAGACGGGAGCTCGTCTGCACGCCGACGATGACGCCGACGGAGTTCACGGCGAAGAGCAGGCCGTACTCCTGGGCGTTGAACGCGTAGACCTCCTGGAACAGGAACGACGAGGTCGAGAGGTACCCGAACAGTCCGGTGAAGGTCATACCGCCGATCAGGGCCGCGCCGATGTAGACGCGATCGCGGAACAACGCAGCGTACCGATCGCGCAAGGTCGAGTGACCCGAGACGTGACGCTGCGAAACCGGGAGGGTCTCGATGATGAAGAACCCGACCGCCGCGACGACGACCGCGCCGTAGATCGCGAGCACGACGAAGATGCCGCGCCAGTCCATGACCTGCAGCAGCTGCGAGCCGATGACGGGCGCGAGCACCGGGGCGAGGCCGTTGACGAGCGCCAGTCGGGAGAGCATGCGCACGAGCGGCTTGCCGCCGAAGAGGTCGCGCACCATGGCCATGGCCACGACACCACCGGCGGCGGCGCCGAAGCCCTGCAGGAGGCGGAAGACCGAGAGCCACACGATGTCGGGCGCGAAGGCCGCCGCAATGGATGCCGCGATATGCAGCGCCGTCGCGAGGATCAACGGCAACCGGCGACCGACCTTGTCGCTCCACGGGCCGACGATCAGCTGACCGAGGCCGAACCCGACCATGGTGCCGGTCAGGGTCAGCTGCACGGCCGAGGCCGAGACGCCGAGCTCGTCTTGCAGCACCGGGAAGGCGGGGAGGTAGAGATCGATCGTGAACGGCCCGAGCGCCGTGAGCGCGCCGAGCACGAGCACGTAGACGAGTCGCTGCCGCCCGGTGAGGAGCTCGCCCGGGTGCGCGGGACGGTCGTAGTCGTCGGGTCTGATGATGGGAATGGAGGCGGTGGAGGACATGCGTGTTTCCTGTGCGTGCTCGAGCGTGAACGGGAGACGGCGCGCGCCCTCGGGCGCCGATGGATGACGCATGACGGCGCCGCGGGGCGCCGTCATGCGTGGACTCGGGGCGACCGGCACCGCCTCGAATCGATTCGACTCTCGTCAAGTGTATCGGCTCAGGCGGCACCCGACGCAATGCCTCAGCAGCCGCCGCTTTGCAGCAATTCAGGAGCGGAGGCGTGTCGCGCCCCGCAGGCCCGGCGTGTCGCGGCGACGCGCCGCGCGCACTCCTGAATTGCTGCAAGGAGCGGGTCGGTGGGTGGTGGGTCAGTGGGTGGTGGGTCAGTGGGTGGTGGGTGGTGGGTCAGTGGGTGGTGGGTGGGTGGTGTGAATGCAGGTGTGAACGCAGAGAGGAGGGGAGGGGTGGGGTCAGCCGTGGGCCAGCGGGTCCGCGAGCAGTGCGGAGAAGGCGGCCTCGGCCGCGCCGATCATGAGGCGATCCTCGCCGAGCGCGGCGACTCGGATCGCGAGCTCTTCAGTCGCGGCGGGCATGGCCTGCTCGGCGACCTCGGCTTCGAGGGCGCCGGGGTCGCTGCCGGCGACGGTGGCGAGGAAGCCGCCGAGCACCACGAGCGAGGGATTCAGCGCGTTCACCGCGTTTGCGAGGGCCGTCGCGAGGATGCGGCGCTGTCGCGCGAGTTCGCCCGCGACCTCGGGCAGACCGGACTCCGCAAGGGCCGCCGCGAGCGTCGGTTCGTCGGCACTGGCGAGCCCGGCCACCCCGAGCAGCCGTGCACGGCTCACTTCGTCTTCGAGCACCCCGCCGCCTGCACGCCGGTCGGCGGCGTCGGCGATGCCCGGCCGGTTCTGCCCGAATTCACCCGCGTAGCCGCCGGAGCCGCCCACCAGACGGCCGTCGAGCACGATGCCGCCGCCGATGCCGCTCGCGCCGCCGTTCAGATACACGAGATCGTCGACGTCGCGGCCGGCGCCGAAGAGGTGCTCGGCGATCGCGCCGAGACTCGCATCGTTGCCGGCCGTGACGGGCAGGCCGGTCGCCTGCTCGACGAGCGTGCGGATCGGGGCATCCGCCCAGCCCAGGTGCGGCGCAAGTCGCACCATGCCGTCGGATGCGCGCACGAGGCCGGGCACGGCGAGCCCGACGGCGACGACCCGCGTGGAACGCAGTGCGGTCGCCTGCCAGCGCTCGAGCGTCGCGGCCGCGATCGCCGCCACTTCTTCGGGGTCGACGAGATGGTCGACCTCGAGCCGTTCACGCACCTGCACCGTACCGTCGAGTCCGACGGCGGCGACGGTCACCGCGTCGACCTCGGGGTTCAGCGCGAGGGCGAGCACGCTCGAGTCGGCTGCGATGACCGGAGAGGGCCGGCCGACCCTGTTGGTCGGGTCGGGAGCGCGCTCGACGGCGAGACCGAGGTCGACGAGCTCGCTCGCGAGGGTCGCGACGGTCGAACGGTTCAATCCGGTCAGCGCCGTCAGCCGGGCGCGCGAAAGCGGCCCATCGAGGTGCACGAGCCCCAGGAGTTTCGAGAGGTTTCGGCGGTGGACACCGTCAAGGGTGCCGTCTCGTTCTGCCACGCGACAACTCTAGGGGGAGCCTCGGAATCGGCCTCTTTCGGCGCGCCGTATTTGTTGCGGTTGACGGCATATCCCATTGCCGCGTATATTCAAGGCGTCCAGATCACTTTCGACGTGGTAGTCGAAACTTTCGAGAGGTTCAATGATGAACAGACGAAGCACCACACGGCTCGTCACGCTCGCAGCAGCAGCGGGCCTCGCTGTCGCCTCGCTCACAGCCTGTTCCGCGGGCGGCGGTGACGACGGCGGCGGTGACGGCGACGTCACGCTCACATGGTGGCACAATGCCACATCCGGTCCGCTGCCAGCGGTCTGGGAAGAGGTCGCCGCAGAGTTCGAGGAGGCCCATCCCGGGGTCACCGTCGAGCAGACCGGCTATCAGAACGAAGAACTCCAGCGCACGCTGATCCCGAACGCCCTCGCGGCCGGCGACCCGCCCGACCTCTTCCAGGTCTGGCCCGGCGGAGAGCTGCGCGACCAGGTCTCCAACGACTACCTCATGCAGCTCGACGAGGCCATCCCCGACACCATCGAAAGCGTCGGAGCCACCGTCAACCCCTGGCAGGTCGACGGCAAGACCTACGGCATCCCGTTCACCTTCGGCATCGAGGGCTTCTGGTACAACACCGATCTCTTCGAACAGGCCGGCATCGATGAGACGCCGACGACACTCGACGATCTCGTCGACGCGGCGGGCAAGCTGCGCGAGGCGGGCATCACCCCGATCGCCGTCGGCGCAGGGGACAAGTGGCCGGCCGCGCACTGGTGGTACCAGTTCGCGCTGCACTCGTGCTCCCCCGAGGTGTTGCAGGCATCCGAGACCGAGCTCGACTTCACCGACGACTGCTGGGTCGAGGCGGGCGAGCAGCTCCAGGCGTTCCTCGGCATCGAGCCGTTCCAAGAGGGCTTCCTCGGCACCCCCGCCCAGACCGGCGCCGGCAGCTCGGCAGGCCTCATGGCGAACGGCCAGGCCGCGATGGAACTCATGGGTCACTGGAACGCCGGCCAGATCGGCGGACTGACGGCCGACGGCGAAGTGCCCGAATTCCTCGGATGGTTCCCGTTCCCCGGCATCGAGGGTGCAGCGGGCGACCCGACCGCCTCGCTCGGCGGCGGCGACGGCTTCGCCTGCTCCGCGGATGCACCGCCGGAGTGCGCCGAGCTCCTCGAATACATCATGAGCGAAGACGTGCAGGCGCGGTTCGCGGCAAGTGGCTCGGGCATCCCCACCGTGCCGAGCGCGGTCGCATCGCTCGAGGACCCGAACCTGAAGACCGTGGCCGAGGGCCTCGCAGCATCGTCGTTCGTGCAGATCTGGTTCGACACCGCATTCGGCACGACCGTCGGCAACGCCATGAACGAGGGCATCGTGAACCTCTTCGGCGGCGCCGGTACGCCCGAGGACATCGTGAAGAAGATGCAGGACGCGGCGGCGACGCTCTAACCATGACCAGTGTCATCGAAACGGTCGGGCCCGCGGTCTCCGCGGGCCCGACCCCCGCCCGTCGTCCCCGCCCAGGGGCAGGCAAGGCGCGCAAGCGGGCCGAGATCGTGCTGTTCGTCGGTCCGGCCTTGATCCTCTTCCTCGGCTTCGTGATCCTGCCCGTGCTCCTCGCGGGCGTCTACAGCTTCTACAACCTGCCGCAGGCGTTCCAGTGGGACGACCTCGCCGACCCCGAACGCTTCGTCGGGTTCGACAACTACACGCGAGCGCTCGGCGACCCCGCATTCGTCCGCTCCGTCGGCAACAACTTCCTGATCCTCGGGCTGTCGCTGGTGATCCAGGGACCACTCGCGATCGGCATCGCACTGCTCCTGAACCGCAAGCTGCGCGGCCGTGGCCCGCTGCGGCTGCTCATCTTCGTGCCGTACGTGCTCGCCGAGGTCATCGCCGGCCTCTCCTGGAAGCTCCTGCTGCAGCCGCAGGGTGGAGTGAACACCATGCTCGAGGCCGTCGGCCTCGGCGCGTTCAAGCAGAACTGGCTCGCTGATCCGAACATCGCCCTGTGGACGATGTTCGCGATCCTCACCTGGAAGTACGTCGGCTTCGCGATCCTGCTCATGCTCGCCGGTCTGCAGGGCGTGCCCGAAGAGCTCGCAGAGGCCGCCGCGATCGACGGCGCCAGCTGGTGGCAGATCCAGCGCCACATCACCATCCCCCTGCTCGGTCCGACCATTCGGATCTGGGCCTTCCTGTCGATCATCGGCGCGTTGCAGCTCTTCGACATGGTCTGGGTCACCACTCGCGGCGGCCCTCTCAATGCGACCTCGACGATGGCCACCTACATGGTCGAGAAGGGCCAGTTCGGCGGCCAGCCAGGCTTCGGCAGCGCAGTCGCCGTCATCCTGTTCCTCATCTCGCTGGTCGTCGCACTCGTTTACCAGCGTTTCGCCCTTCGCCGCGATCTCGCCGGCTCCATCACGAGAGGAGTGAACTGATCATGTCGGTCGCTTCCACCGCCACGGGCGGCTCCCGCATCGCCGCCCGACGCGATCCCACCGGTCGTCAGCGCTTCGACTGGGGTCAGCCGTTCGTCTACCTCGTCGCGCTCGTCGTCGCAGCGGTCGCGATCGGGCCCGTGCTCTACGTGTTCATCGGCGGCTTCCGCACGACGGCCGACCTCAACGCCAATCCGGCGGGCCTGCCCGCCCCGTGGACCTTCGACAACTGGAGCCTCGTACTCGGCTCGCCGCGCTTCTGGGGCAATGTGCTCTCCAGCATGATCCTCGCGTTCGGCACCACGGCAGGCGTCGTCGTCGTCGGCGTGATGGCCGCGTTCGTCCTCGCCCGATACACCTTCCGGGGCCGTGAAGGGCTCTACCTCCTCTTCGCCGCCGGGCTGATGTTCCCGCTCACCGTCGCGGCGCTTCCGCTGACACTGCTGCTGCGCACCCTCGGCCTGCACGGCAGCTTCCTCGGAGTCATCATTCCGTCGATCGCGTTCGCGCTGCCGACGACGATCATCATCCTCGTGCCGTTCCTGCGCGCCATCCCCGATGAGCTCGAAGAGGCCGCGGCCATCGACGGCACGACGCGCATCGGCTTCTTCTGGCGCATCCTCCTACCGCTGTCGATGCCCGGGCTCGTCACGGTCGGCGTGCTCGCCTTCGTCGGAAGCTGGAACGGGTATCTGCTGCCACTGCTCGTCATCAGCACGGGCACCCTGCCGCAAGAGCTCTGGCCGCTGCCGCTCGGCGTGACCCAGTTCGCGACGCAGTACTCGCAAGACACCGGCGCGGTGCTCGCCTACACGTCGCTTGCGATGATCCCGGCGCTCGTGTTCTTCCTGTTCGCCGAGAAGCGGATCGTCGGCGGCCTCACCGGGGCGGTGAAGGGATGACACCTGGTATCGACCCTGCGACGGATGCCCCGGCGGCCGACCCGGCCCGCCCGCTCACCCCCTCTTCACTCTCGCCGAACGATGTGTCGTCGGCGCCCGACGGGAGCCAAACGGCATGACCGATGCACAGACCACCCAGCCCATCGCGACGGATGCCCCGTGGCGCGACCCCGCACTCCCGATCGAGCAGCGCGTGGAGCACCTGGTCGGCGAGATGACCCTCGATGAGAAGCTCGCCCAGCTCTACGGGGTGTGGGTCGGCGCGTCGGACGAAGGCGGCGACGTCGCGCCGCACCAGCACGACCTGACCGACGATGTCGACCTCGACGAGTTGTTGCCTGCAGGTCTCGGCCAGCTCACGCGTCCCTTCGGTACGGCCCCGGTCGACGCTGCGGTCGGCGCGATCTCGCTCATGCGCACGCAGGAGCGCATCGTCGCCGCGAACCGATTCGGCATTCCGGCGCTCGCGCACGAGGAGTGCCTCGCCGGCTTCGCCGCGTGGGGCGCGACCGCGTACCCTGTGCCGCTGTCGTGGGGTGCCTCGTTCGACCCCGAGCTGGTGGAGCAGATGGCCCGCCGCATCGGCGATGACCTGCGTTCGGTCGGCGTGCACCAAGGGCTCGCCCCGGTGCTCGACGTCGTGCGCGACGCCCGGTGGGGGCGGGTCGAGGAGACGATCGGCGAAGATCCGTATCTCGTCGCCACCGTCGGCACGGCGTACGTGCGCGGCCTCGAGTCTTCGGGTGTCGTCGCGACTCTGAAGCACCTCGTCGGCTACTCGGCCTCACGCGCCGGCCGCAACCTCGCTCCGGTTTCGGTCGGGCCGCGCGAGCTCGCCGACGTGCTGCTGCCGCCGTTCGAGATGGCCGTGCGCGAGGGCGGGGCCCGCAGCGTGATGAACGCCTACACCGACCTCGACGGCGTGCCGTCGGCGGCCGACCGTTCACTGCTCACCGGACTGCTGCGCGAGACGTGGGGCTTCGACGGCACCGTCGTCGCCGACTACTTCGCGGTGGCGTTCCTGAAGCTGCTGCACGGCACGGCCGGCACCTGGGCCGAGGCCGCGGGTGCAGCACTCGCGGCGGGCATCGACGTCGAGCTGCCAACGGTGAAGGCGTTCGGCGAGCCGCTGCGACTCGCGGTCGAGCAAGGCGTGGTCGACGAGTCGCTCGTCGACACGGCGCTTCGCCGTGTGCTGCGTCAGAAGGCCGAACTCGGGCTCCTCGACCACGACTGGTCACCGGTTCCCTCGGTGCTCGCCGGCCTCGATCTCTCCGCGCCCGAGTCGCTGCGCGGCTCGGTCGACCTCGACTCCCCCGGCAACCGCGCACTCGCGACACGGCTGGCCGAGCAGGCCGTCGTGCTGCTCCGCAACGACGGCACCCTGCCGCTCGCGAGCGCCCCGACGATCGCGGTCATCGGCCCGAACGCCGACGACCCATATGCAATGCTCGGCTGCTACTCCTTCCCCGCGCACGTCGTGTCGCAGCATCCCGGTGTGCCCATCGGCATCGAGATTCCCACGGTGCTCGAGGCACTGCGGGTCGAGTACCCCGGCAGCGACATCCGGCACGCACGCGGCACGAGCGTCGACGGCGGCGAGACTGATGAGATCGCGGATGCCGCGGCGCTCGCGGCATCCGCCGATGTCGTGGTGCTCGCGCTCGGCGACCGGGCGGGCCTCTTCGGGCGCGGCACGAGCGGCGAGGGGTGCGACGTGGAGTCGCTGACCCTGCCCGGCGCCCAGCAGCAGTTGCTCGATGCCGTGCTCGCCTCGGGCACGCCGACGGTCGTGACCCTCCTGACCGGGCGGCCGTATGCGCTCGGACGAGCGGTCACCGACGCCGCGGCGATCGTGCAGGCGTTCTTCGCGGGCGAAGCGGGCGCTGCGGCGATCGCGGGCGTGTTGAGCGGCCGGATCGAGCCGAGCGGCCGGCTGCCGGTGAGCGTGCCCGCCACGCCCGGCTCGCAGCCGACGACGTACCTGGCCGCGCCCCTCGCGCGGGCCAACGACGTCTCGAACATCGATCCGACGGCGGCCTTCGCGTTCGGGCACGGGCTCGGCTATTCGACGATCGACTGGTTGTCGTTCGACGGCGACCTCGCCGAGATCCGTACCGACGGCGAGGTCTCGGTGCGCCTCGCACTGCGCAACGCCGGCGAGCGCCGCGGCGTCGAGATCGTGCAGCTGTACCTGCATGACCCGGTCGCCTCCGTCGTGCGCCCCGTGCAGCGGCTGATCGGATTCGCCCGCGTCGAGCTCGAGCCCGGCGAGGTTGCCGAGGTCCGCATGTCGGTGCCCGCCGATCTCGCCTCGTTCACGGGCCGCGACGGCCGGCGTGCCGTCGAGCCGGGCGAGATCGTGTTGAGCGTGGGCCGGTCGAGTTCCGACCTCGTCTTCGCGCACTCGGTGCGACTCGTGGGCGAGACCCGAGCCGTCGACCACGAGCGACGGCTGCACCCGACGATCGCGGTCGATCACGCAGCATCCGTCGACCGATGAGTCACCGTCGCGTTCCTGTGCTGGGCCTCGAGGCCGAAGCCCGCACCGACGCGAACCGGTTCGGGCGCGCGCCGCTCGACTGAGTACTCGGCTGGGTCGCTCCCTCTCCCCCGAGTGGCCCGGTCGACCGGGCCGAGCCGGCCGAGCCGCCCGCCTGCCCGAGCTGCCGAGTGCGCCGGCAGGCGGGCGGCTCGGGCCGGGCGACGACTCAGGCCGCGGGCGGCGCCGTGCTCTCTCGCTCGACGAGGCTCGTCGCGAGGTCCATGCGGGGAGTCGGCTGCTGGGGCGCGTCGCTCAGGCGAACGACGAGGCGTGCGGCCTCCTCGCCCATGCGCCGCAGCGGTTGGTGCACGGTGGTCAGACGCGGCGTCACCCAGCGGGCGAGCGGAATGTCGTCGTACCCGACGATCGAGAGGTCGTGCGGCACCGCCAGCCCTCGAGCCCGCGCAGCATCGAGCACGCCGAGGGCGTGCAGGTCGCTGCCCGCGAAGATCGCGGTGGGTCGCTCACTGAGATCGAGCAGCTCGCCGGCCCGTTCGAAGCCGCCGGTCACATGGAAGTCGCCGAAGCGGATCCACTCGGGCCGGATCGGCAGCCCGGCCGAGTTCATCGCCGAACGGTAGCCGTCGAGCCTGGCGAGCGAGCACATCATGTCGTCGGGGCCCGTGATCGCGGCGATGCGGCGGTGGCCGAGTTCGATGAGGTGCCGAGTCGCCATGAGCCCGCCCGACCAGTTCGCCGAGCCGACCGACGGCGCGTCGGGCGAAGGGTCGCCGGCAGGGTCGATGATGACGAACGGGATGGCGCGCGAACGCAGCTGCTCACGATACTCGGGGGCGAGGTCGGAGAAGACGAGCACGACGCCGACGGGGCGGCGGCGCATGACGCCCTCGATCCAGTCGGGATCAGGGGCGTGACGGCTGCCGCTGACGGTCAGCACGACGCTCAGCCCGCGCTCTTTGGCGACCATCTCGACGCCGTTGATGAGCTCCATCGACCAGATGTCGTCGAGTTCGTGGAAGACGAGTTCGATGAGGTCGGCACGCGCCTCGCTCCGTGCGCCGCCGCGGCGCACGTAGCCACGGGTCGCGAGCAGCGTCTCGATGCGTTCGCGCGTGACCGGCGAGACATCCGATCGGCCGTTGAGCACTTTCGAGATCGTCGCCAGCGAGACGCCGGCCTCATCGGCGATGCGTGAGAGTGTCACGCGATCGGATGCGGAGTCCACTGTCATGTTTCGATCGTATCGGCGAAACTCCCACCGCGGTGCGTGCCGCGCGGGACTCGAGGAGCGACCTCGCAGTTCGACTCCAGCGAGCATCGCGGGCGATGCGGCGCTTCGAAACAAATCGTCCCGCCCAGCTTGCATCGGACCCCTGCGACCATTATGTTGATAGTCACAACAAATCAACGACGATGCTGAGAAGGCGAATCCCATGGCCAACGCCCCCACCCGCGACGACAAGTTCTCCTTCGGCCTCTGGACCGTCGGTTACAACGGCACCGATCCGTTCGGCGGCCCCACGCGGCATCCGATCGATGTCGTGCACGTCGTCGAGAAGCTCGACGAACTCGGCGCCTACGGCCTCACCTTCCACGACGACGACCTGTTCGCCTTCGGGTCGACGGATGCCGCGCGCCAGACCCAGATCGACCGGCTGAAGGGTGCCCTCGACGCTACCGGCATCATCGTGCCGATGGTGACCACCAACCTGTTCAGCGCCCCCGTCTTCAAAGACGGCGGATTCACCTCGAACGATCGCGACGTGCGCCGTTTCGCGCTGCGCAAGGTGCTGCGCAACATCGACCTCGCCGCCGAGCTCGGCGCGAAGACCTTCGTGATGTGGGGCGGGCGCGAAGGCGCCGAGTACGACGCCGCGAAAGACATCCGCCAGGCGCTCGAACGGTACCGCGAGGCCGTCAACCTGCTCGGTGACTACGTCACCGACAAGGGCTATGACATCCGCTTCGCGATCGAGCCGAAGCCCAACGAGCCCCGCGGCGACATCCTGCTGCCGACGCTCGGCCACGCGCTCGCGTTCATCGAGACGCTCGAGCGCCCCGAGCTCGTTGGCATCAACCCCGAGGTCGGCCACGAGCAGATGGCGGGCCTCAACTTCGCCGCCGGCATCGCGCAGGCGCTCTACCAGGGCAAGCTCTTCCACATCGATCTCAACGGCCAGCGCGGCATCAAGTACGACCAAGACCTCGTGTTCGGCCACGGCGACCTCTACAACGCGTTCGCCCTCGTCGACCTGCTCGAGAACGGCGGCCCCGAGGGCGGCCCGACGTACGACGGCCCCCGCCACTTCGACTACAAGCCGTCACGCACCGAAGACGAGACCGGCGTCTGGGACTCGGCGGCTGCGAACATGGCCAACTACCTCATCCTCAAGGAGCGGGCGGCGGCATTCCGCGCCGACCCCGAGGTGCAGCAGGCGCTCGAGGCCGCCAAGGTGAACGAGCTCGCACAGCCCACCCTGCGCGACGGCGAGAGCTACGACGACCTCATCGCCGACCGATCGGCGTTCGAGGACTTCGACGCAGACTCCTACCTCGGCGGCCACGGTTTCGGCTTCGTGCGGCTGCAGCAGCTGGCCACCGAGCACCTCCTCGGCGCGCGCTGACCATGCGCGGCCGCCGCCTCGTCGCCCGCCCACCCCGCCCACCCCGCCCTGCAGTAATTCAGGAGCGGAGGCGTGTCGCGCCCGGCTGGGCCGGCGCGTCGCGGCGACACGCCGGGTGCGCTCCTGAATTGCTGCACGCTTCGACGGTTGAGCAGGCAAGGGCAGGGGCCGCGTCCCGAGCGGGCGCCGCGTCCCGAGCGGGCGCCGCGTCCCGGGCGGGCGCATGACGCTCGTCGCAGGGATCGACTCGTCGACGCAGGCTTGCAAGGTCGTGATCCGGGATGCCGCGACCGGGGCGCTCGTGCGTTCCGGCCGCGCGCCCCACCCCGGCGGCACCGAGGTCGACCCCGCCGCCTGGTGGGGAGCCATGCTCTCGGCGTTCGCCGACGCGGGCGGACTCGACGGCGTCGAGGCGATCTCGATCGCAGGCCAGCAGCACGGCATGGTCGTGCTCGACGCCGAGGGCCGAGTCATCCGCGACGCGCTGCTGTGGAACGACACCCGGTCGGCGCAGGCGGCGCGTGACCTGATCGACGAGGTCGGTGCCGCCGAGTACGCGCGTCGCACCGGGGTCGTTCCGGTCGCGTCGTTCACCGCGACGAAACTTCGCTGGCTTCGAGATGCCGAACCGGATGCCGCGGCGCGCGTCGCGGCGGTGGCACTCCCCCACGACTGGCTCACGTGGCGGCTGCGCGGCTACGGGCCGTCGGATGAGTCGCCGCTCGGTCCGGTGCTCGACGAGCTCACGACCGACCGTTCCGACGCGAGCGGCACGGCGTACTGGGGCCCGAGCGGCTACGACCGCGAGCTGTTCGTGCGCGCGCTCGGTCACGACGCCGTGCTCCCGCGCGTGCTCGAACCGCATGAGGGGGCCGGGCGCACGCCCGACGGCATCGTGGTCGGGGCGGGTGCGGGCGACAATGCCGCCGCCGCACTCGGCCTCGCCGCGGCATCCGGAGATGTCATCGTCTCGATCGGCACGAGCGGCACGGTGTTCGCGGTGACGGATGCCGCCATCGCCGACGCCTCGGGCACGGTGGCGGGTTTCGCCGACGCGACGGGGCGGCGCCTGCCCCTCATCGCGACGCTCAATGCCGCCCGCGTGCTCGACGCGACGGCCGGCCTGCTCGGGGTCGACCACGCCGAACTCGGGCGCCTCGCGCTCACGGCTGAGCCAGGGGCATCCGGAGCCGTGCTCGTGCCGTACTTCGAGGGCGAGCGCACCCCCAACCGCCCCGACGCCACCGCATCGTTCTCGGGCCTCACGCTCGCCAACACGAACCGCCCGGCGATCGCCCGAGCCGCCATCGAGGGGCTGCTCTGCGGTCTGGCCGACGGCCTCGACGCCGTTCGGGCGCAGGGGGTCGAGGCATGCCGCGTGCTGCTCATCGGCGGGGCGGCGCAGAACCCGGCCGTGCGACGCGTCGCCGCGCAGGTCTTCGACGTGCCCGTCGTGGTTCCCGCACCCGGGGAGTACGTCGCCGACGGCGCCGCCCGGCAGGCGAGCTGGGCCCTCACCGGCGAGCACCCTGCATGGCCGCTCGACCTCGACGAGGAACTCGCACCCGACACCCGACCCGTGATCCGCGAGCAGTACGCCGCCCGCGCCCACCCCTGATCCGACCCGAGTCGCCCAACTCTGGACGGAATCGGGCAACTCGGTTGAAAGCCCCACCACGCACCACCACACGCGCCACCACGCACCACACACCACGCACCACGCACCACGCATGATCCGTTCGAGTTCGACTGCGCAAAGGAGCGCCATGAATCTCAACCCGACACTCAAGAAGATCGCCATCGGCACATTGGCGGCGGGGCTGCTCGTGCCGCTCTTGACCACGACGTCGCCCGCCGCCGCGGCGGAGGTGACGCTCGTCGCGACGGACTTCGAAGACGGCACGGTCGGCGCCTGGGAGCCGAGTGGGGGCGTCTCACTCACCGTCGTCGACGACGATGGCGGCAAGGTGCTCCGCATCGGCGGCCGCGCAAACGACTACGAAGGCATCCAGTCGCCGGCGGGTCTCTTCGACGCCCTCGCGCCCGGCGACGTCGTCAACCTCTCGATGCGCGCGAAGCTCGCCGACGATGCAGCGGGGGCGGCGGATATCCGCTTCGTGATGAAGCCCTCCTACGCCTGGATCGGCAACACGAGCATGACCTCCGGCGGGTGGTCGACGGTCACCGGCACGTTCACGGTACCGGCCGACGCCGACGTGAGCGCGCTGCAGGTCTACCTCGGCACCGGTGCTCTCGGCACGGCGGCGAGCTACGACTACCTCGTCGACGATCTGCTCATCTCGGCGGCGACCGCGGGCGGCGGTTCACCGGGCACGGAGATCGACAAACTGACGACCGGATTCGAGGAGGGCCTCGACGGCTGGGCCGCACGATCCGACGCCAGCGGCGCAGCATCCGTCGCAGTCACGGCCGCGGCGGCGCACAGCGGCACGCAGTCCGCGCTCGTCTCGGGGCGGGTATCCCAGGGGCAGGGAATCGGACACGATGTGACCGGCGTGCTCGTCGAGGGTCGCAGCTACGAACTCTCGGCCTGGGTGAAGTTCGGTGAGGGCCAGCCCGCCGACGACGTGTGGTTGAGCATCGCGCGCACCGTCGACGAGTCGACCTCGTACTCGACCCTCGGCCAGTTCACGGGCATGTCGAACAGCGAGTGGGTGCAGGTCAGCCAGACGTTCCAGATGGGGGCGGCCGATTCCGCGCTGCTCTACTTCGAGACGGACTACAACGGCGGTAACACCTCTGATCTGCTCATCGACGACATCGTCGTGCGGGAGCCGGGCGAGGCCGAAGTGCAAGACCTGCTGCCGATCAAGGACACCGCCGATTTCGCCGTGGGAGCTGCGATCGACAGCCGGGAGACGTCGGGCGCGGCATCCGAACTGCTGCTGAAGCACTTCGACCAGGTGACGGCTGAGAACTTCATGAAGCCCGAAGCCTGGTACGACGAGAACCAGCAGTTCACGCCTCATGCCGAAGCCGACGCGCTCATGGGGTTCGCGCAGGCGAACGACGTCGCCGTGTACGGCCACACGCTCGTCTGGCACAGCCAGACGCCGGCGTGGTTCTTCCAGAACGCGGCGGGCGAACCGCTCACGACGAGCGCCGACGACCAGCAGGTGCTGCGCGACCGCATGCGCACCCACATCTTCAGCGTCGCCGAACACCTCAGCGACACGTACGGCGCGTTCGGCGGGGACACCAACCCGCTGTACGCGTTCGACGTGGTCAACGAGGTCGTCTCCGACGGCGGCGAGTTCGACGACGGACTGCGGCGCAGCGAATGGTTCCGCGTGCTGGGCGAGTCCTACATCGACCTCGCCTTCCAGTACGCCGACGAGGCGTTCAACGAGGTCTACGCCGCGCCAGACGCCGAGCGGCCGGTGACGCTCTTCATCAATGACTACAACACCGAGCAGTCGGGCAAACGAGACCGTTACCACGCACTCGTCGAACGGCTGCTGGCGCGCGGAGTGCCGGTCGACGGGGTGGGGCACCAGTTCCACCTGAGTCTCGCGAGCCCGATCGCGTCGCTCGAGCAGGCGATCGTCGCCTTCGAGGGCATGGGCCTGCGCCAGGCGGTCACGGAGCTCGACGTCACGACGGGCACACCGGTGACCCAGGCGCGCCTCATCGAGCAGGGCTACTACTACCGCGATGCGTTCCGGATCTTCCGGGAGCACGCCGACGAGCTGTTCTCGGTGAGCGTGTGGGGCCTGACCGACGGTCGCAGCTGGCGCAACGACTCGGGTGCACCGCTGCTCTTCGACGACGGGTTGCAGGCCAAGCCCGCCTACTTCGGTGTCGTCGACGGCGAGCTGCCGGCGCAGCTGCGCACGGCGAACGTGTTCCGCGGCGACGTGGCCCTCGACGCCGGCGCCACCGACGCGCTCGCCTGGCAGCAGTTGCCGCAGCATCCGATCGGCTCGGCATCATCGTTCCAGCTGCGCTGGGAGACCGATCACCTCACCGCGTACGTCGACGTGCACGACCCGACGACGGATGCCGCCGACGGCGTCGAATTCGCCTGGGGCGACGCAACAGCCGGGGTGTCGCGTGATGGCGCGGCTTCCGACGGCGACGACCCGGCTGTCGAAGCCGTCGCCACGCCGACCGCTGACGGTTACCGCCTCGTGGCGCACCTGCCACTCGAGGCCGCCGCCGAAGGCAGCACACTGCCGTTCGACGTGCGCGTCGTCGACGGTGACACGACCACCGGCTGGAATTCGCCCGGCGCGGTCGGCACCCTGACGCTCCTCGAACCGCTCTCGACGCTCGAAGTGACCGAAGCCTCGACGGCGCCTGTCGTCGACGGCACGATCGACGAAGTCTGGGCCGGCGCCGGCACGGTCGCCACCGAGAAGCAGGTGGAGGGCACCGACGGCGCGAGCGCGCAGGTGCGCACCCTCTGGCAAGGCGACACGCTCTACGTGCTCGCCGAGGTGGCCGACCCCGTGGTCGACGTCTCGGGTTCCGACCCGTGGGTGCAGGACTCCGTCGAGCTCTACGTCGATGCCGGCAATGCGAAGAACGGCGGCTACCGCGCCGACGACACGCAGATCCGCATCAGCGCCGAGAATGCCGTCTCGTTCGGCACGGGCGACGAGGCCGCGCAAGACGCCCGCGTCGACAGCGCCACCACGATCGTCGACGGCGGCTACCTCGTGGAGGCATCGATCAGCCTGCTCGAGGCCGGCGGCGCCGGCACCTTCCACGGGCTCGACTTCCAGGTGAACGACGCGGCCGCCGGGGCGCGCACGAGCATCCGCAACTGGGCCGACCCGTCGGGTACCGGGTACCAGTCGACGGCGCGCTGGGGCGTCGGGCGGCTCGTCGCCGCTCCCGTGCTCGACCCGGCGATCGAACTCGAGTCGGGCAAGGTGCGCGCGGGCGACACCGTGAGCGTCGCACTCAGTGGGTTCGCTCCCGGCTCGGTGGTCTCGCTCGTACTCGAGAGCGCCGGTCACGGCAAGCACGACACCGGAGTGCTGCTCGCAACCGTCACGACTGATGCCACGGGTGCCGCGGCATCCGACGTCACGGTGCCCGCATCGACGAAACCGGGCAGGCGCCTGCTGACGGCAGTCGTCGGCGAGACGCAGGTGGCCTCGGCGGACATCGTCGTGCAGCCGGGCAAGTCCGAGTGCAAACGCCACGACAAGAAGCACAACCACGACAAGAAGCACGACGACAAGAAGCACGACGACCGAGGTTCGGGTCACGGCCGGCACGACGATCGGGGCACGGGCCGAGGATGACGCTCGAGCACCGCATCACCGAGGCGCAGGTCACCCTGACCTGCGCCTCGGGCGCGCCCCTCGCAGACACCGACGTCACCGTCGAACAGACCGGCCACGCCTTCGGCTTCGGCAACATCGGCTTCGAACTCGTCGACCATGCCAACGGCGAGGGCGACGCGGCATCCGCTCGCCTCGCCGAACACTGGCTCGCCCTCTTCAACACGGCGACGCTGCCGTTCTACTGGGAGCAATTCGAGCCCGAGCGGGGCCGGCCCCGCACCGCGCGGCTGCGAGCGGCCGCCGAATGGTTCTCGGCACGGGATGTCGCGGTGAAGGGGCATCCGCTCGCCTGGCACACGCTCGCACCCGACTGGCTGCTGCCGTTGTCGCTCGACGAGGTGGAGGCGACGCTGCGCGAGCGCATCCGCCGCGAGGTGGGCGACTTCGCGGGCCTCATCGACACGTGGGACGCGATCAACGAGGTCGTCATCATGCCCGTCTTCGGGCAGGAGGACAACGGGCTCACCCGGCTCGCGCGGGCGCGGGGGCGCATCCCCGTGATTCGGCTCGCGTTCGAGGAAGCACGCGCGGCCAACCCCTCGGCGACGCTGCTGTTGAACGACTTCGACCTCTCGAGCGCGTACGAGTGTCTCATCGAGGGCGTGCTCGAAGCCGGCATCCGCATCGACGCGATCGGCTTGCAGACGCACATGCACCAGGGCTACTGGGGCGAAGACGAGATGCTCGCCATGGTCGACCGCTTCGCGCGCTACGGACTGCCGTTGCACCTGACCGAGACCTCGCTCGTCTCGGGTGAGCTCATGCCGGCGCACATCGTCGATCTCAACGACTGGCAGGTGCCGTCGTGGCCGTCGACGGCCGAGGGCGAGACACGGCAGGCCGACGAGCTCACTCGGCACTACCGCTCGCTCGTCGGGCACTCGGCGGTCGAGGCGATCAACTATTGGGGCATCACCGACCGCGGCGCCTGGCTCGGCGCTCCGATCGGACTGTTGCGGGCCGACGGCACGCCGAAACCCTCGTACGACGCGCTGCACGCCCTCGTGAAAGGCGAGTGGTGGCTGGCGCCGACGACGATGCGCACGGATGCCGCGGGGCGCGTCGTCGTACGCGGGTTCCGGGGCAGCTACCGGGTGAGCTGGGCCGGCGGCGAGCAGCCGGTCATGCTCGACGGCCGCTGATCCTGCTGCCGGGTCAGCCGCTGAGCCGGCCGCTGATCCGGCCGCTGATCCGGCCGCTGAGTCAGCCCGCCCACTCACACACCTCATGCGCATAGCATGGGAGGCGAGACGTCGCCTCGATGACGGCGCCCCGATCTACGAGTGAGGGAGCGATGATGTCCGAATCGAACCGACCCGCTGAGCCGCAGTCGCCCGACGAGCCGAACCTGCCCGCCGATCAGGCCGAACCGACCGACGAGACCATGCCCACCGACGACCTCGAGGGCAGCTACACCGAGGTCGACGGCGAAGCACCGCACAAGCGAACGGTGGCCGGCGAGTACACGCGAACCGACGGCGTTGCCGACGACGAGTCTTCCGTCGGTGATTACACCTCGACCGAGGAGCACCCCGACACGCACGATCCGGCCGAGCGCCACGGAAAGTTCGTGCGCGCCGAACCCGCCAAGCCTCATCCGGGGCTGCACCACACCTGACCCCGCGAGCGTCGCTCAGCGCACGGCATCGCCCGCCGCGCCGCCGGCGAGTGCTGCGCCGGCGGCTTCGAGCCACCTGACCGGTTCCGCCATCGCGGCGGGCGCGCCACCTGCGAGGTCCGCCAGGGCGACGGATGCCGCGAATCCTCGCGGCTCGGCCGTGATCGCCCCGGCGACGAGCGCCACCGGCGCGCCCGCCGCCGCGGCCAGGCGGGCCACCTCGCTCGGCGCCTTGCCCGCCTCGGACTGACCGTCGAATCGTCCCTCGCCGGTGATCACGAGGGCGGCGCCGGCCAGGTCGTGAGTGAGCCCGATGGCATCGGCGACGCGCGCAGCGCCGCCGCCCATCTCGGCGCCCCAGGCGAGAAAGCCGAAACCGGCTCCGCCCGCAGCGCCGGCGCCCGGGGCCTCGGGCGAGACGACCGGAACGAGTCGGGCGAGCCGCGCGAGGTTGCCGTCGAGCACCTCGACCGTCGCGGCATCCGCCCCCTTCTGCGGTCCGAACACCGCTGCGGCCCCTGCCCTGCCGAGGAGCGGATTGGTGACGTCGCCGAGGATCACCGCACCGCCGTCTGGCAGCGGCCGCAGACCCGAGAGGTCGACGCGCGCGATCGTGCCGAGACCGCGATTGCCGAGCCGCACCGGGCGCCGGTCTGCGTCGAGGAAGCGGGCACCGAGCACGGAGAGCGCGCCGACTCCGCCGTCGGTGGAGGCGCTGCCGCCGAGCGCGAGCAGCAGGCGGGCGACACCGTGGTCGAGTGCTGCGGCGATCGCCTCGCCGAAGCCCGCGGAGTGCGCGTCGAGCGGCGCGAGCGGATCGAGGAGCGTGATGCCCGAGGTCGCGGCGAGCTCGACGACTCCGGTGCCGTCGGGCAGCAGCAGCCAGTGCGTTTCGACGGGCGCAGAGACCGGTCCGCGCACCGAGATCGGCATTCGCCGCGCACCCGGCACGGCGATCTCGAACGCGTCGAGAGTGCCTTCGCCGCCATCGGCCATGGGTCGCAGCACGATTACGTCGCCGACCCGAACCGCATGCCAGCCGCGTGCGAGGGCGGCCGCGGCATCCGCGGCGCTGACCGTGCCCTTGAAGGAGTCGGGTGCGATGACGACGCGGCTCACGGCACGTTCGCCGTCGGGCCCGGCACTCCGGCGAGCCAGGCGAGCGAGCGCGCGAGCAGCTCGCGGTGGCCGACCGAGTCGTAGGAGCGCACGTCGTGCCCGAGCGCGTCGTAGACGAGCCTCGATCGGCCGATCTCGCGCGCCCAGACGAGCGGGTGCCGGGTGCCCTCGTGCTCGTGCTCGGCGATCGGCTCGATCACGTCGAGGAGCCGGAAGTCGGTGTACCGCTCGTCGAACACGTCGAAATCGGCGAGCCCGTCGACGATCGCATGGTTGCCGACGATGTGCACCCGGGCGTCGCCGATCGGCGGATGCCACGAGTGGTCCCGCACCCAGCGCGCGCCGAGCGCGTGCTCGTACGCGGGGTAGTCGCGCAGGCTCGCGGCGGCCGAATGCACGGCGAGGATGCCGATGCCTCGGTCGAGAGCCGCGTCGAGGGCGGCGTTCGCCGCAGCAAGCACGGAGGTGTCAGGTGCGTCCGGCCCTTCGGGTGCGTCCGGTGCCTCCGGTGCGGCCGGAGCGGCCAGCGCGCCCGGTGCGTCCGGCAGGCTTGGCGTGTCGGATGTCGCCGCGGGACTCGGCCCCTCGGGGTCGCCGGCGTTCACGACGATGAGGTCGACGTCGACCCCCAGGCTCGCCAATGCGGCATCGATGTCGTCGGTGGTGGTCACCGTGTAACCGGCCGATTCGACGAGTTCCGCAAGCCGCGGACTCGTCTCGGCGTAGGCATGCCACGGGTCGGCGTAGCGTCTGGAACCGGTCAGGATGAGGGCGTGCATGGCGCCTCCTCGCGTTTCGGGCATCGTATCGCGGGGCATCCGGTCACGCATGCTGCTGCAGCA
Source organism: Agromyces sp. Y782 (assembly GCF_059445405.1). Lineage (NCBI taxonomy): Bacteria > Bacillati > Actinomycetota > Actinomycetes > Micrococcales > Microbacteriaceae > Agromyces > Agromyces sp. Y782. The sequence continues at coordinate 653,181 of NZ_JCAIUG010000001.1, forward strand.
GCACCCAGTCGAATGGCGCGAGCGTGACCTGTTCGACGTGCTCCCCTGTGACGGCGTCGACACCGGCCATGGCGAATGTGACCGGGGGCTCGCCCGAGCCGTGGTGGATGAGCGTGAGCAGCGAGCCGCGGCGAGCCGCCTCGACGTGGTCGGGCAGGCCTGCGACGACCGGCTCGACGCCGGCATCGGCGAGCACGTGGTCGATCACCGCGAGGGCGCCGGCCTCGTCGGGCACGGTCGCGAGGTACCGGGCGACTCCGCTGCCGGCTCGGCGAGCCGTGAGCGCCGGATGCCCCGCGCGGCGGCCGCTCGTGAACGAGGCCTCGATCGTGGCATCCGTCGCTTCGATCTCTTCCGCGACGAGCGTGCCGAGCTGTTCGCCCGAGCCGAGGTCGGCCCCACCGCCCTCGCTCGCGAAGCGCGCCTCGCGCTCTCCGGGGGCGGTGCTGCCGGGTGCGACGAGCGCGCCGAAGTCTTCGAGGCGGATGCCGCAGAGCTCGCCGAGCTGCGTGAGGTACCCGCCTGCTCGGAACCGGTCGTGCTCGTCGACGATGTCGGTGAACGGGCCGGCGAGGAGGTGCCCGCCGCCCTCGACGAAAGCGGTGAGCGCGGCGGCCCCGGGCTCGCGCAGGAGGTAGAGCAGCGGTGCGATCGCGAGCGAATAGCGGCCGTCGACGCGCTCGGGCGGCACGATGTCGACCTGCACGTGGCGCCGGTGCAGGGCGCGGTACCAGCGCTGCACGACCTCGAGGTAGTCGAGCTCGTTCAGTGGATGGTCGGAGGCCTCGACGGCCCACCAGTTCTCCCAGTCGAAGACGAGTGCGACGCGGGCCTCGGACTCGTCGGCCGGGGCCGTCGGCAGGGCGCCACGACTGCCGAGCGCGCCCAGCTTGCGGCCGAGTTCGGTGACCTCGCGCCACGTGCGGGTCTCGGTGCCCGCGTGCGGCAGCATCGCCGAGTGGAATTTCTCAGCGCCCGCGCGGGACTGCCGCCACTGGAAGAACAGGATGCCGTCGGCTCCGCGACCGATCGCCTGCGCACTGAGGGCGGCCATCTGGCCGGGCGCCTTGGGCGCGTTCGTCGGGCGCCAGTTGAGCGCGTTCGTGGCCTGCTCCATGAGGATCCACGGCACTCCGGGCTTCAGCGAGCGCACGAGGTCGCGCTGGAACGCCGCGGTGCGGTACGACTCGGGGTCGTTCGGGTCGGGGTACGCATCGTCGCTGATGAGGTCGAGGTGAGGCGCCCACTGCTCGTAGTTCGCGGGTTTGAACGCACCCATGAAGTTCGTCGTGATCGGCTGGGTCGCGCCGGCGGCGCGGATGATCTCGCGCTCCATGAGGTAGCACTCGAGCAGCATGTCGCTCGTGAACCGGCGGTAGTCGAGCAGCTGGCCGGGGTTATGACTGTAGGGCGCCTTGCGGGGCGGGAAGATCTCGTCGAACGACTGGTACCGCTGCGACCAGAAGTTCGTGCCCCATGTCTCGTTGAGGGCGTCGACGGCGCCGTAGCGGTCGGCCAGCCAGCGGCGGAATGCGTCGCGCGCGGCATCCGAGAAGTCCATGTTCAGGTGGCAGCCGTACTCGTTGTTGACGTGCCACATGACGACGGCCGGATGCCCCGCATACCTCTCGGCGATCGCGGTGACGAGTTCACCGGCGAGGCGTCGGTACACGGGCGAGGAGGGCGCGAACTGCTGCCGGCTGCCCGGCCAGTACGTGGCGCCGTTCTCATCCTGCGGCAGCAGCTCCGGGTAATTCGCGGAAGCCCACGGCGGCGGTGAGGCGGTTGCGGTCGCGAGGTCGACGGCGATGCCGCCCTCGTGCAGCAGCGCGATCACGCGGTCGAGCCACTCGAAGTCGAACTCGCCCTCGCGCGGCTGGATGCGCGACCACGAGAAGATGCCGAGGCTCACCATGGTGACGCCGGCCTCGCGCATGCGCGCGACGTCGTCGGGCCAGATCTCTTCAGGCCACTGCTCGGGGTTGTAGTCGGCGCCGTAGTGCACGGGTGATTCCTCCAAGATCGCGGGCATTCGGAAAACGCATTCCCAGCTTAGGGGTGAAGCGCACCCGCGACGTGGGCAACGCGTGGGCAACGCCGTGGGCAACGCCGCGGGCAGCGCCGTGGGCAACGCCGTGGGCAACGCCGTGGGCAACGCCGTGACGACCCTTTGTCGCCTCACGGTACATCGCAAAGCTCGTAGGTGCGCAAAAGGTCGTCACGCCCCGCGCGAGGGGCGGGAGTGCGAGGGGCGGGAGTGCGCGAGGAGCGGGAGGGCGAGGCGCGCGAGTGCGAGGCGCGCGAGTGCGAGGCGCGCGCGGGCGGGCGGGGCGGGGCGAGTGCGCGGGGTCACTCGGGGAGCGACACCACGGTCACGGCGCGGCCGTCACGGGCGCGAGCGGATGCCGCCGGCCCATCGACGATCGCCACGATGCCGTCGGGCGTGGCCCACGCCCGCCACCACGCGGCATCCGTCACCTCGAGCTCGTCTTCGCCGATCTGCCGGCGAGCGATGGTCAACGGCTTCACGCGGGTCATCCAGCCGGCGACGCCCTCGAGCGTTCGGCGTTGCACCGCGGGAATCTCCCCGGCAGCCGTCGGCCCGACGTTCAACAGCAACCGACCGCCGCGCGAGACGACGTCGGCGTAGAGCCGGGCGAGCTCGCGCGACGACAGGGTGAGCGAGTCGTCTTCGACCCGGTTGTAGCCGAACGAGAAGCCGAGCCCTCGGCAGTGCTCCCAGCCTGCGTCGGCCTCGTGATCGGTGTCGTGGTCGTATTCGCTCGTGCGGTAGTCCCACACCTCGGCGCCCCAGCGGTCGTTGACGATGCCATCGGGCACGACGCTGCGGTAGTGCGCGAGCAGCGACTCGATCGAGTGCGGTCCCGGCGTCTTGCCTGCGTCGGGCCAGTCGATGTCGTTCCAGATGAGATCAGGGCGGAACCGGTCGACCAGGTCGGTGACATGCGCAGCGGCGTACGCGTTGTACGCGGCATCCGTGGGTCGCAATCGCTCGACGTCGTCGCTGGAGCGGAGCGGGGGCAGTTCGGTGAACGCCCAGTCGAGGCCGCCCGAGTAGTAGACGCCGAAGCGCATTCCCTCGGCGCGCACCGCTTCTGCGAGCGGCGAGATCAGGTCGCGCCGCGGCCCGCGCGCGACGGTGGTGAGCTCGCCGGACCCTGGGGCATCCCAGAGCGCGATGCCGTCGTGGTGCTTCGTCGTCGGCACCACGTAGTCGGCGCCGACCGCGCGGAAGAGCCGCGCCCAGTCGGCGGCATCATACGACTCGGCCCGCCACTGATCGAGAAACCGCTCGTAGGGCGCACCGCCGTACTCGCGTTCGTGGTGCTCGGCGGCCGGCGACCCCGCGATGCGGATCGTGTTCGCATACCACTCGGCGTAGGCGTTGTGCGCGAACCACTCGTCATCGGGCACTGCACCGAGCGCCCCGGTCGGCTCGGCCCACGCCGGCACCGAGTACGGGCCCCAGTGCACGAAGATGCCGAGGGTCGCATCGCGCGCCCACTGCGGCAGCGCGCGACGCAACGGCAGGGCACGACCCGAAGGAGTCACTCGGCCGCCCCGCGACCCCGACGCGGACGCTCGGGCACGGCGACGATCGCGAGTGCGACGCAGCCGAGTGCCGGAATCACGAGCGGGATGAGCTGCCACGTCACCACCACTGCGAAGACGGCCGTCGCGAGCAAATACGCGGCACCGGCCGGGTCACCCCGGAGCGCGCCGGGCACCGCTCGAAGCGCGCCCAGCCAGCCGAGCTCGGGGCTCCAGCGACCGGCCGCGGTGAAGAGCACCAGCACGAGCGCAGCGGCGCCGACCCAGCCGACGACGCCGACGATCGGCCCACCCGGCAGCGCTCCGGTGTTCGCGAGATCGATGTCGAGCACCAGCACGAGCGCGATGACGACGGATGCCGCGCCGACACCGATGCCGCCGAGGAGGCCTGCCCGCACATCGCGCCAGAGCCACTCGAGGCCCGACTCCTCTGCGCGGAGGAACCGGCCGAGGTGCCGCACGCCGGCCGCGAGAGCGATCGGCAGCGTGATCACCGGCAGTGAGAGCAGCGCGACGATGATGCCGACGAGCAGCACCTCGCCGAGGAGCCCGAACGCGCTGCGCGCCCCCGGGAAGCGGGGCGGGGCGCCACCGTCGCTCGTCGGGCCGCTGCCCGAGAGGGCGGCCCGGCGCGCGGCGCGATCGGTGGCTCGAGACATCCGGAACCTAGCCCTTCAGTCCCTGGGTGGCCACGCCGTCGACGAGGAATCGCTGGAAGACGATGAAGAAGATCAGGATCGGCAACAGCGCGAGGAAGGACACGGCGACCGTCGCCCCGTAGTCCGATGTCGACGTCGCATCGTTGTACAGGCGCAGCGCGATGGGCAGCGGGTACTTCTCGGGACTGTTCACGTAGAGCAGCGGCCCGAGGAAGTCGTTCCAGGTCCAGATGAACGTGAAGATCGCGCTCGTGATGAGCGCCGGCTTGATGAGCGGCAGGATGATCGAGAAGAAGATGCGGACGTGCCCTGCGCCATCGATGCGGGCGGCTTCGTCCATGTCGCGCGGTATGTTGCGGATGAACTGCACGATCAGGAACACGAAGAACGCCTCCGTCGCGAGGAACTTCGGCAGGATCAACGGCCAGTACGTGTCGACGAGCTCGAGCTTATTGAACATGATGTACTGCGGGATGATGATGACGTGGAACGGCAGCAGCAGCGTGCCGATCATCGCCGCGAACAGCACCCCGACGCCGCGGAACTTGATGCGGGCGAACGCGTAGGCCGCGAGCGACGATGAGAACAGCGTGCCGATCACGGCCATCACCGCGATGAACAGCGAGTTCGCGAAGAAGCGCCAGAGCGGCGTGCCGCCGATACCCTCGAGCACCTTGATGTAATTGTCGATCGTCGGGTTGTCGGGAATGAGGCCCGGATTCTGCCCGAACTCGCTCGACGGCTTGAAGGTCGAGAAGACGAGCCAGACCAGCGGGTACAGGATGATCGCGGTCATGGCGAGCAGCACCACGAACCAGATGACGGTGCTGACGCTCTTGCGCTTGACCCGGCGACGCGGCCGGGGCGCCGGCTCGAGGGAGTTCTCGATGAACTCGGCGCGAGGGACATCCGTGGTGGTGCTCATCGGTTCTCTCCCGCGTAGTGCACCCAGGACTTCTGGGTCTTGAACAGAATGAACGCGATGATCGCCACGGCGATGACGAGCACCCAGGCCATCGCCGAGGCGTAGCCCATCTGCCCGTCGGCGAACCCGCGCTTGTAGAGGTAGAGGGTGTAGAAGTTCGTCATGCCGGCGGGGCCGCCCGAACCGTTCGAGATGATGTAGGCCGATGCGAAGACCTGGAACGCGTTGATCGTCTCGAGCAGCAAGTTGAAGAAGATCACCGAGGAGAGCATCGGGATGGTGACGCTGCGGAACTTGCGGAACGGTCCGGCGCCGTCGACCTCGGCGGCTTCGTACAGCTCTTGCGGCACCTGCTTCAGGCCCGCGAGGAAGATCACCATCGGTGCACCGAACTGCCAGACGGCCAAGAGGATCATCATCGGAATGACGAGGTCGACGTTGCCGACCCATCCGCCGATGTTGATGCCGAAGATGCTCAGCGAGCTGTCGACCGGCCCGCCGGTCGAGAACATCGCACGCCACACGATGGCGACCGAGACGGATGCGCCGATGAGCGACGGGGCGTAGAACGAGGAGCGGAAGAAGCCGCTGCCCTTGTTGCGGTAGTTCAGCAGCATCGCAATGCCGAGAGCCGCCGCGAGCTTGATCGGCGTGCCGATCAGCACGTAGACGAGGGTGATCTGCACCGACTGGATGAAGTTCGGGTCGTCCGTGAACATGCGCACGAAGTTGTCGAAGCCGATCCACTCGGGATCTTTGAAGAGGTTGTACTTCGTGAACGCCAAGTACAGAGAGAAGATCATCGGCCCGACCGTGAGACCGACGAAGCCGATCAGCCACGGCACGAGGAATCCGTAGCCGGCGGCCGTCTCTCGACGATTCTGCGCTCGTTTGCCGGCACTCGTCGGCACCTTCTTCTCGTCGCGCCCCAGCTGACGAAGCGCCTTGCGCATGCTTCGTGCGTCGGCGTCGGCGGTGACGATCGATCGGGTTTCCGTGGTGCTCACGATGGTTCTCCGGTTCCTGCGAGGAAAACAGTACTCCGGGCCCGGCGGGGTGGGTCGCCACCGGGCCCGGAGTCGCTGCAGGTGTTACTGGTTGAGGATGACGTCCATCTCGCTGAAGAACTGGTCTACCGCGTCATCGACGGTCAGAGTGCCGTAACCGAGCTCCTGGCCGATGAGACGGAACTTCTCTTCGAGCCCGCCATAGCCGACGACCGGCACGGGCGGCGCGTCGCCGAGGCGCGGCTCGATGAGTGCCTCGTAAGCGCGGATCTGCTCGCTCAGCGGGTCGAGCTCTGCCCCCTCGAGCGCGGTCGTCGACGCCGGCAGGCCGCGGTTGGTGCCGAACGCGGCGCCCGACTCGGGGCTGTTGACGAGGAAGTTCACGAGTGTGGCCGCGGCCTCGGGGTGCTCGGTCTCGGCCGAGATCGAGTGCAGCATCGAGGGCTTCAGGTAGAGGTCTTTCGCACCTTCTTCAGTGACCGGTGGCTCGATCAGGCCGAGTTCGGTGAACTCGGTTCCGAGGTTGCCGAGGTAGCCGGCGCCGAAGTTGTCCCACGTCAGCTCGCTCGCGGTGAGCGCCGAGTCGAATGCGGAGAGCGGGTAGATCTCTTCGAGGCGCTGCTGGCCGATGACCGTGCCATCGGTGCGAATAGTGTCGCCCGACTCCCAGAAGGCCTTGAGGTCGTCTTCGGTGAAGTTCGGCTCGCCGTCTTCGGTGAAGAGATCTTCGCCCTGGGCGCGCTGCTGGATCTCGAAGTTCTGGATGCGGCCCGTGTAGTCGGTGCCGCCCCAGAGCTCGACACCCTTCGCCGCTGCCGCGTCGGTGACCTCTTTCATCCAGGCGTCGTAGTCTTCCCAGCTGCCGCCGGCGAATTCTTCGACGCCGGCCTGCTCGAGCAGCTTGGGGTTGGTGTACATGCCCCAGGCGTTCGTCGAGGTCGGGATGCCGGTGGTCTCGTCGCCGACCACGCCGATGCCGAGGATGTTCTCGCTGAGCGGCTCGGTGTCGATGACGTTGCCGAGGTACGGCGCGAGGTCGAGCAGCAGCCCGTTCTCGGAGTACTGGCGCAGGTAGGAGTAGTCGAACTGCATGACGTCGGGGAGCCCGCCGCCCGCGGCCTCGGTCTGGCGCTTCTCCCAGAACTCGGGGAAGCCGAGGAACGAGGAGTTGACCGTGATGTTCGGGTACTCCTCATTGAACGCCGCGATCGCCTCGTCGTACATGGCGGCGCGAACATCGTTGCCCCAGAAGGCGAGGTCGAGCGTGACCTTCTCGTCGGGGTCGTAGGTAGCGGCGGGGTCTGCGCCGCCGCCCGAGCACCCCGTGAGCACGAGGGCCGCGCCCGCGGTGAGCGCCGCGGCGGCGACCGCCATGCGGCGATTGCGAATGTTGAACATCGTTGTCCTCCCGGAAACGTCTCTGTCTGCCTGGTGCGTTGTCTGCCTGCGTGTGTTCGCGCCTTGGGAAAGCGCTTCCCCTAAATTAGCCGAGCGAGTTCAGTCGGTCAACTGAATCCGCAAAATCGTTTCAATTCGTGACCAAACGTCCCAGCCGCTCACGCACGTCTGGCGCATGATGTCTCCCGGTCAACGGGAAGGTTTCGACCATTCGGCATCGCGATCGCAGATCAGCCTGCCATCCACGATCCGCACGGGAGCCGAGAACACCGCGCTTCGACGCGCCGCTGCGTCGTCGCTCGAACCGAGCTCCGAGCCGTCCCAGTGCGGATGCGTGAAGTAGTAGAGCGTGGCCCGGTCGCCGTCGACGACCACGTCGCCGTGCCGTCCGAATGTCTCGTCGCCGGCTCGCCGCCCCGGCTCGCCGAGGACCACCTCGTCGGGCCCGCCCTGCCTCGCCCACATGATCGCGTCCGCCGATCGGTACACGCCCATGCCGCGCCACTCGTCGACGAGCATCCACCACCATCCGCCGAGCTCGAACACGTTCGGACCCTCGTGCGGTCGTTCGCCGATGGCGCGGCCCTCGACCCGCCACGACTCGAGGTCGTCGCTCGCGGCGACCCACGTCGTCGAGGCATCCGCTTCGTCCTTGTACCAGAGCCGCCAGCTCCCGTCGGGGCAATGCGCGACGCACGCATCGATGACCCGATCGGAACTCAGTGGGATCCCGCCGGCGAACGACCAGCTCTCGAGATCGTCGCTCACATACTCGATGATGCGCCGCGCGTGTCCCTCCCAGCGGTCGGGGATGCCATCGACGACCGTGAGGTACATGCGATACCGCTCGCCGTCGTCGATGACCTCGGGCGCCCAGTGCGTCTCGGCGCCGACACCTCGCTCGAGCCCCTGCACGGTGCCGGCGTAACGCCAGTCGACTGCGTCGGCGGACCGCGCGATGCCGATGCGACTGCCGTGCACCCATGCGACGCCGGGTTCGTCGACCGAGGCGCGTCGTTGCGTGTAGAACATCCACCACTCCCCCGTGTCGCGGTGGCGGATGACCGTCGGGTCGGTCGCCCCGTCGTGCACCGGGTCGTGGAAGAGCGCCGCGTCGAGCAAGCGCTCAGTCACGACGCAGGTCGGTCACGGGGCTCTCGAGGCTCCGGCGACGCTCGGTGTCGTCGCGCAGCGTCTCGGGCGTCACGGGCAGGCCGGTCGCCGCAGACGAATAGATCGCGGTGACGATCTCGAACGAGCGTGCGGCATCGGACGCCGTCGACGGCAATGGCTCGCCGGCGCGCAACGCCGCGTAGATGTCGCGGATCAGCGGGTCGTGGCCGCTCGCCTCCTCGACGCTCGGCAGCGCCCAGCCGGCTGCGATCTCGGGGTCGACATGGGCGGCGGGTGTGATGCGCCAGTGCTCATGGCCGTGACCGTAGAGGTGGTCGACGGTGACGGTGGCGTGCTCGGTGTCGATGCGGATCGAACTCGTCTCGCGCGGCGACAGGGCGCTCGTGATGACGGATGCCACGGTGCCGCCCGCGAACGAGATGACCGCCGTCGAGACGTCCTCCGTCTCGGTCTCGCGCCCGAGGCGCCAGAGCTGGCCCTGCACGCTCGCCCAGTCGCCCAGCAGCCACGCGAGCAGGTCGATCTGGTGGATGCCGTGGCCGAGGGTCGGCCCGCCGCCCTCGGTGGCCCATTTGCCGCGCCACGGCACGGAGAAGTACGCGGGGTCGCGATACCAGAGCGTTTGGCACGTCGCGACGAGCGGGCGGCCGAGCGCGCCCGAGTCGAACAGGCCGCGCACATGCGCGGCGGCCGAACCGGTGCGCTGCTGGAAGACGACCGCGAGGCGCCGATCGTTGCGCCGCGCGGCATCCGTCATCGCATCGAGCTCGTCGAGGGAGAGCGCAGCCGGCTTCTCGCAGACGACGTGGAGGCCCGCGTCGAGGGCCGCGATCGCCTGCGCGGCATGCACGCCGGGCGGCGTGCAGACGTGCAGCACGTCGATCGTGCCGCTCGCGAGGAGCACCTCGAGGGAGTCGGCCACGGTCGGCACTCCCCATCGCTCGGCGAACGCACGCGCCGGGGCGAAGTCGCGGTCGACGACGGCCACGAGTTCGGCGTCGGGTGCGGCGGCGAGCGCCGCCGCGTGCGCGTTGGCGATGGCGCCGGTGCCGACGATCGCTGCGCGGAGCGGGGCGGTGTCAGGCATGGGTCTCTTTCTGCGAGGTCTGCGATGGCAGAGCGGACTCTGCAATCGGGGCGGGCTGCACGATCGACGCCAGCGCCGGCCGGGTGTCGTAACGCACGAGGCATCCGCACATGCCGAATGCGTCGGTGGCCGGCGCGCCGGTCACGCGGGCGTCGGCGAGACCCGGATCGTGGCCGGCGTCGAGTGCGTCGAAGCGGTCGCCGGTCTCGCGGGCGACGGCGAGGGCGCCGGCCTCCCAACGAGTGCGCCACTCGGGCACCCGCGGCGTAACGAGCGCGACCGCCCGCTCGTAGAGACATGTCAGGCGCGACGCGTCGATCTTCCCGTCGGGGCCGAAGAGGGCGTGGAAGCCCTCGACGGCGAGGTCGCGCCGGGCGAGCGCTGCTGCAAGGAGTTCGTCGGCGGGACGGTCGGCGGGCGGCAGGGTCGCCGCGGCGCGGTACCGTTCGGGGTCTGCGAGCACCTCGTCGGGGAACGTCATGACGGCATCGCCCGCTTCGGGCAGCCCGGCGTTCTGCATGATCACCCGCACGTCGAGCTCGCCGTCGTTCACGGCACGATGGATCACGCCCGGTGCGAACCATACGAGCGAGCCGGCTTCGAGCGGATGCTCAGCGAAGCCCGACCCGTCGACCGTCTGCAGCCGGCCCCGGCCCGAGATCACGAGGTACGCCTCGGTCGACACCGTGTGCAGGTGCGGCGTGCCGCCGGCGAGCCCGTCGGGAGCGACACTCGAGTACACCTCGAGTGCGCTCACCGACGTCGAGCCCGGAAAGGCGGGGGTCTGGGCGCTCACGAGGCGGCTGCCGTCGTCGTCGTCGCGGATGCTCGCAGCGCCGCCGCGCCCGCATCGGCGAGTCGCTCGGCCCGCGCGGGGTCCCTCGCCCCGTCGGCGATCACGACGCCGTATCGCAGCACGAGCGTCTCCTCCGGCTCGACGAGGTGCTCCTCACTGAAGAACGGTGCAGGGCAGAGGCACGCGAAGTCCTCAGACCGGGCGAACCACTGCGGCGGATGCTGCAGGTTGCCGGGGTCGTCGACCATCACGATCGTCGAAGCCGCGTCGTTGCCGTCGTGGCGACCGCTGAATCCCATCCAGGGCGAGCGGATGCCTCGGAGCTCGTCACCGCCCGCAACCCCGGGCGCGAGCAGCTCGCCGCCCGTGAACGAACGCGGACCCCGCCAGAACAGCCCGCCGTAACCGGCGTTCTCTCGGCCGCGCGTCGTGGGCGAGCCGATCGAGATGCCGTGGTCGCTCACGTTGCGCAGGCTCGTCTCGAAGCCGAGGAACCAGGCTGCCGGCTCTTCACCGTCGGCGAACTCGAGCCGGCTCGCAGTGATCGTGCGCTGCTCCGCGAAGATGGTCTCGCCGGCCTCGGTGACCCAGTCGAGGCGCTCGACCGCGCGAGCGGGCCCGCCGACCGAGGCATCCGTGAACGAGCGATGCTGTTGCGTGCCGTTGTTGGGCAACTGCACGTAGCCCTGGCCGGCGACGAAGGTGGGGCCACCCCAGAAGTTCTCGTCGCCGACGACGGGCAGCGACCAGGCGATGCCCTTGTGCCAGACGTGGTCGTGCGGGCGGAACAGCGAGATGATCTCGCCGCCAAGTGTGCGGATCGGGCTGAAGTACGGCCGCGGCGACTCGAGCTGCGCGTCGGTCGGCCGGTACACGTACTCGGCGAGCACCGCCTCGCCGGCGCAGATCAGCAGTCGGTCGTCGGCTCGGTCGATGCGGATGCCGGGCATCGGTTCTCCTCGCGAATCAAGTCGATCATCGGGCATGTCTCACGGACCAGTCAATGGGAAAGCGCTATCCAACCGTACACGGTCGAGCTCGATCGGGCGATAGAGGCCGGCCACCCGCCGCGACGGCCACCGCGGGTCGATCGTGAGCACCTCGATGCCCGACTCGCCGACGAGCACCGTGTCTTCCACCTTCGCCCCCGGGGCGGTGGGATTCCACGCGAACGGCTGGTGCACCTGCACGAGGTCGACCACGCTCGGCGTCGCTCGCGGATCACGGCCCGCGTACCCGGCCGCCCCGCCCTGGTGGTGACGGCGCCACTCCTCGGGATCGAAGCCGTGCCGTCCGTAGGCCGCGATGCCGCGCTCGAACGCCATGCCGATCGTGGCGCCGATGCGAGTCGCCTTGAAGAACTCCGCCTCGACCTCGAGGATCCGCCGTTCGGCGTCGCGCTCCTCGGCCGGCGCCTCGCCCCAGCGCACCCAGCGCGTCGCGTTCGCAATGAGGCCATGCCGCCTGCCGCACACGACGAGCATGGCCCGGTCGCCGACCGGCCACGAGGTGGGCAGCGGATGCCGGTGGCCGAGCCGCGATCGTCCGGAGACGAGCGTGACCAGCGGATCGATGCCGCGGGCCACGAGGTCGGCGGCCAGCTGCGCCGCCACGTCGAACTCGGTGTCGCGAGGATCGGCGGCGTTCGCGGCATCCGTCAACGCTTGGGCGACCTCGCGGCAGAGCGCGCGGTATCGGGCGAGCTCGCCGGGCAGCAGGCTCGCGCGCGCCGCGCGAAGTTCGGCGGCGGCATCGGTCTCGTCGATCGCGGCGAGCCCGACCGGCACGAGGGCGTCGTGCCACGGCACCCGCACGACGTCGAGCCCGTCGGCGCCGTCGAGCTCTTCGGCGAGCAGCCGATCGGCCTCGTTGTCGAAGACCCGCAGCTCGTCGCCGCTGCGGTTCACGACGATCGCCGCGACCGGGTCGCCCGCGAGCGAGACGTGGGTACGGGCCCCGTCGAGGTACCACGCGACGGACGCATGCGAGCGGAGCACGATCGCATCGACGCCGCGTTCATCGAGCACGGCGAGCACCCGGGTGCGTTTCGCGAGGCGGTCTGCAGCGCTCATCGCACAGGCCCCGTGCTCTCGCGGGCTTCGAGTCGCGGCCGGTAGAGAACCGAGTGCTCGATCGGGCCGCCGGCGATCAACGTGCGCAGTCGCGCCCACACTTGCGCGCCGATCTCGCCGCGCGGCACCGACATGCTCGTGAGGCGCGGTGTCGCATATCGCGACATCGGCACGTCATCGAAGCCGGCGACCGAGAGCTCGCCGGGCACGTCGACACCGAGTTCGCGCAACCGGGTCATGAGGCCGAGGGCGACGAGGTCGTTGAAGGCGATGACGGCCGTCACTCCGCCCCGCGCGGCATCACGCACCGCTTCGGCCGCGCCGTCGCCGTCTTCGGGGCGGGAACCGCCCGGGATCAAATCGATGCGCACCGACGGGTCGGCGGCGAGCGACTCTTCGACGCCGCGCAGTCGCTCGGCGTTCGAGGCGCTCGTCGTCGGACCGCTGACGTAGGCGATGCGACGGTGACCGAGACCGCTCAGGTGCTCGACGAGGTCACGGACACCGCGAACGTAGTCGACGCCGACGATCGGCACGTCGGCCCCGGGCAACGGCCGGTTGACGACGACGACGGGCGCGACCCGTTCGACGAGGCGGCGGAGGCGCTCTTCAGGCATGCGCGGTGCGCAGAGCACGAGCGCGTCGCACCGCTGCCGCGCCTCGACGGCGACGGCCTCCTCGTCGTCGACGAGCTCGGCGGTATCGGCGACGAGCACGCGATAGCCATCGGATGCCGCGGCGAGACTGAGCCCCTTGAGGATGCCCTGGAACAATGGGTTCTCGAGGTCGGGCACCACCATCGCCACGGTGTCGTTGCGCCCGTGCACGAGGCTGCGGGCCGCGACGCTCGGCGAGTACCCGAGCGCGGCGACGGCGGCCTGCACGCTGCGCACGATCACGGGATCGACCGACTGCTTGCCGTTCAGCACGCGGGACACCGACGCTTGCGAGACCCCCGCGCGGGCCGCGACGTCGGCGATCGTGACCGCTCGGCTGCGTTCGCCCATCGTGCACTCCTCTCGCGCCGCAGCGCGGCGGACTCTCATGGTCGCATCTGGTCGCGCACAACGGGAAACCGGTTCCTCAGTGTAGCCGCCGGCTTGCCCAACACCTCAGGTTTCACTTAGGCTCTGGCGGAGAAAGCGGTTTCTCGAAACGTCAGGAGCACGGATGCGGATCCTCGTCACCGGATCATCGGGCAGGCTCGGCCGCACCCTCTGCGCCGGCCTCGCGGCATCCGGTCACACCGTCGTCGGCGCCGACCGCTCGCCGGCCGGCATCGACGGCATCGACGAGCGCGAGGTCGACCTCCTCGACACCGCCGCCGCGCTCGCGGTCATCGACGGAGTACGCCCTGACGCCCTCGTGCATCTCGCCGGCATCGCGGTGCCGTTCAGCGCACCCGAGCGCGAGATCCTGCTGACCAACACCGCGCTCGCACACACGGTGCTCGCTGCGGCCGCCGAGACGGGCGTGGCGCGCGTACTGGCCGCGAGCAGCCCCACGCTGATCGGCTACAGCTCACCGGCATGGCGGGCGTCGGCGGTGCCGATCGACGAGACGCACCCGGTCGAGCCGGCGAACGCCTACGCCCTCTCCAAGCTCGTCATCGAAGAGGCCGTGCGCATGTTCTCGCGCACGGCCGCAGGCGCGTACGGCTACTTCCGCCCCTGCTACATCGTCTCCCCCGAAGAGTGGGCCGGCGCGCCCACCCAGCAGGGCCACACCATGCTCGAACGGCTGGATGACCCTGCGCTCGCCGCCGTGAGCCTCTTCAACTACCTCGACGCCCGCGACGCGGCATCCTTCGTCGATGCCTGGCTCGCCGCGCCCGCCGAGGTCGTCGACGGAGAGGGCTTCTTCGTCGGCGCCGCCGACGCACTCGCACGCACCCCCGTCGCCGAACTCTGGCGCGAGTACGCGCCCGGCCTCGGCGAAGCGGCAGATCTGCTGACGGGCACGAGCCCGGTCTTCGCCATCGACAAGGCCGCCGCACTGCTCGGCTGGCAACCCGAGCACGACTGGCGCAGCGAACTCGACGCCGCAGCACCGCAGCCACCGCTCACCGAATCGAGGGTTTCATGACCGCCGTACCCGTGCCCGTCTTCGACGGAGTGCTATTCTTCCCCGTCACGCCCTTCTCGGTCGACGGCACCGTCGACCACGGCGTGCTCGCCGAGCACGTCGCCGGCCGGCTGCCCTTCGGCCCGGGCGGGATCTTCCCCGCGTGCGGCACCGGCGAGTTCCACGCCCTCTCGGCGAGCGAGGCGATCGAGATCGTGCGCACGACCGTGACCGCGGTCGGGGGCCGGGTGCCGGTGATCGCCGGCGCCGGCGGACCGCTCGGCCACGCCATCGAACTCGCCCGCGGCGCTGCCGGAGCAGGCGCCGACGGCCTGCTCCTCCTGCCGCCCTACCTCGTCTCCGGTACCACCGACGGGCTCATCGCCTGGGTCGAAGCCGTCGCCGCGGCATCCGACCTGCCCGTCATCGTCTACCACCGCGGCACCGCGCGCTACACGGCAGACGCGATCACGCGGCTCGCCGCGAATCCGAAGATCGTCGGCTTCAAAGACGGCACCGGCGACATCGGCCTCGCGCAGGAGATCGTGCTCGCCGCAGAGGCGACCGGCCGCGAGCTGGCGTTCTTCAACGGGCTGCTCACAGCGGAGCTCAGCCAGGGCGCCTACCGCGGCATCGGCATCCCGCTCTACTCGTCTGCGGCGTTCGCGATGATCCCCGAAGTCGCCGCATTGCACTACCGCGCGTACACCGATGGCGACGAAGCGACACGGATCCTGCTCCTCCGCGAGTTCTACGCCCCGCTCGTGCGCCTGCGTGACGAGACGCCCGGGTTCGGGGTGTCGCTCGTGAAAGCCGGGTTGCGGCTGCGCGGCCTCGAGGTCGGCTCGGTGCGGCCGCCGCTCGTCGATCCCACACCCGAGCAGGAGGCCCGACTCTCCGCACTCCTCGATTCCGGGCTCGCGCTGGCCGAACGCCTGAGTCCGGCCGCGGTGCGGTGAACGACATGTCGGCGACGGATGCCGCGGCGGCCGACACCTCGGGCGGCAGCGCGCCGAGCGGCAGCACGACGAGCTCGTCGGAGTCGGGGTCAGCCATCGCCGGCACGACCGGCGCGACAGCCACGGCCGGCACCACCGGCACGACCGGCACCGCGACGATCCGGCGCATCGCGACCCGGCGCATCCGGGTGCCGCTCAGCCGCCCATGGGGGCCCGACGTGCGCGACCTCTCTCTCGTCAAGGTCGTCGTCGAAGACACAGCGGGCGGCCTCGGCTACGGCTTCTCCTGGACTCCGTCGATCGGCGCCGCCGCCGTGCAGGCGCACCTCGACCACGACATCACCGACTTCGCCGTTGGACGCGCCGCCGACGCCGAGTCCTTGTGGCAGCCGCTCTGGGCGCACCTGCACGAGGGCGGTGGCGGCGGCATCACGACGATCGCGATGGCCGGGCTCGACCTCGCCCTCTGGGATCTCGCCGCCCGCCGGGCCAGCGCCGGCATCAGCGATCACCTCGGGCGCCGCCACGAGACCGCCGAGGTCTACGGCAGCGGCGTGAACCTGCACTACTCCCTCGACGAACTCGTCGCGCAAGCCGAGCGCTGGGTCGCTGCGGGCTTCGACGCGGTGAAGGTCAAGGTCGGCAGCCCCGAACTCGTCGACGACGTGCGACGCATCGCCGCGGTGCGCGACATCATCGGCCCGGGCCGGCGGCTCATGATCGACGCCAACCAGCGCTGGAGCCTCGACGCCGCCGAACGCGCGATCGGCGAGCTCGCAGCGTTCGACCTCGCCTGGATCGAGGAACCGCTCCGCGCCGACGACCTCGCCGGCCACGTCGCGTTGCGTCGGCGCATCGAGGTGCCCATCGCGCTCGGCGAGAACCTCTACACGCGCTACCGCTTCGCCGAGTTCATCGACGCCGGCGCCGTCGACCTCGTGCAGCCGAACATCGTGCGGGTCGGCGGCATCACGCCGTTCCTCGCCATCGCCGAACTCGCCCGCGAACGCGGAGTCGAACTCGCACCGCACCTGCTGCTCGAGCTCTCGTCGCAACTTTCGCTCACCCTGCCCGGCGAACACCTCGTCGAAGCCGTCGAAGACGCGTCGTTCTCCGAGCTGGGCGCCCTTGCCGAGCCCTCGCCGATCGCGATCGAGGGCAACCGCGTGAGCACGACAGGCGGGCTCGGACTCGGCATCCGCTTCACCGACGATCGGGCGGATGCCGCGGCATCCGCTCACCTCACGGAGGAATCATGACCGACACCACCATCGCCCCCGATACCGCCACCGGCCTCGACGCGGTTGCCGACGCCGCCCGACGGGCGTTCTCGGTCACCGTCGCCTCGACCGCAGCCGAGCGCGCCACCTGGCTCACCGCCGTGGCCGACGCACTCGATGCGAACGGCGCCGAACTCATCTCGGTCGCCGGCGACGAGTCGCACCTCGGCCTCCCCCGCCTCACCGGCGAACTCGCCCGCACGACCGCGCAACTGCGACTCTTCGCCGAGGCGATCGTCGAGGGCTCCTACCTCGAGGCGACGATCGACCACCCAAGCGCCACGACCACGCCGCCGCGACCCGACCTGCGCCGCCTGCTGCGCCCGCTCGGTCCGGTCGCGGTGTTCAGCGCTTCGAACTTCCCGTTCGCCTTCTCGGTCGCCGGCGGCGACACCGCCTCGGCGCTCGCCGCGGGTTGCCCCGTCATCGTGAAGGGCCACTCGGCCCATCCGCGCCTCTCACGCCGCACCGCCGAGGTCGTGACGGACGCGCTCACCGCGGCCGGCGCCCCCGACGGTGTCTTCGCCCTCGTCGAGGGACGCGAGACCGGCGTCGCCCTCGTGCAGCACCCGGCGGTGCGAGCTGTGGGCTTCACCGGATCGCTGCACGGCGGCCGGGTGCTCTTCGATCTCGCGTCAGGGCGACCCGACCCGATTCCCTTCTACGGCGAGCTCAGCGCGGTGAACCCCGTGCTCATCACGGCGGCGGCGATCGCGGCACGGGCCGACGAACTCGCGACGGGCCTCGCGGCATCCTTCACCCTCGGTGCCGGACAGTTCTGCACGAACCCGGGCGTCGTCTTCGTGCCCGCCGGCTCCGGATTCGCCGAGCGGGTCGGCCGCCTCGTGCCGACGGATGCCGCGCAGCCGATGCTCACCGACGGCATCGCCGCTGCCTACGCCAACGGGCTCGGCGAGCTCGCCGCCCGCTCCGACGTGTCGGTCGGCGCCGGCAACCCGGCGCAGCAGCCGGGCACGGGTTCGGCCGTCGTGCTCGCGACCACGACCGACGCTGTGCTCGCCGACCCCGCGGCACTGCTCTCGGAGTGCTTCGGCCCGACGACGCTCATCGTCGAGTACCGCGACGTCCGCGACGCCCTCGCGGCGATCCGTGCCGTCGGCGGCAGCCTCACCGCGACCGTGCACGCCGAACCGGGCGAAGATCTCGGTGACATCGTCGCCGTGCTCACCGAGATCGCCGGTCGCGTGCTCTTCGCAGGCTGGCCGACCGGCGTCGCCGTGAGCTGGGCACAGCAGCACGGTGGTCCGTGGCCCTCGACGACGTCGATCCACACTTCCGTCGGGATGACCGCACTTCGCCGCTTCCTCCGCCCCATCGCCTACCAGGACGCCCCCGAGGCGGCGCTGCCGCCCGAGCTGCGCGAGTCGAACCCGCTCGGCATCCCGCGCCGGGTCGACGGCGTGCTCACGCTCGCACCGCCGGCCTCGTAGCACCCCACGAACACCGCCGGTCGAGTAGCGCCCGACGAACACCGCCGGTCGAGTAGCGCCCGACGAACACCGCCGGCCTCGTAGCGTCCCACGAACACCGCCGGTCAAGTAGCGCCCGACGAAGGAGGACGCGTATCGAGACCCCGCACGAGGTCTCGATACGATCGCTGCCCTCGCTACTCGACCATCGCCAACGCCGCTCGCCTACACCCCCAGCTCGAGGTCGGCGATGAGCACCGGCTGGCCGGTCACGAGCGACAGGTTGCCGGCGATGCCGACCGAGACGGCTCGCACCCCATCGGCGTAGCCGGCGACCCGGCCGAACGGCGCATCATCCGTCACTCGCCCGAAGACGTGCTGCAGCAGGTACGCGTCGCCGCCCCCGTGACTGCCGATGCCGGCGGGAATCGGCACGACCTCCGCGCCCTCCCAGTGGCGCTGCACCACGAGACGCTCCGAGTCGGGTCGCACCTCATCGACGGCGGAATGGTCGGGGTGCATGCTCGGGTCGACGACCACCCGCCCGTCTTCGCCGATGATCACCGCGCCGCGCTCGACGACCTCGAGCTCGGCACGCCCCTCGGTGCCGTTCACGGTGACGCGGTAGCCCTCCCACGGAGCATGGGCGTTCAGCGAGTAGCTCATCGTCGCGCCCGAGTCGTAGTCGACGAGGGCGGCGAGGTTGTCTTCGATCGTGATGCCCGCGTCGAAGACGTCACGGTCGCGCAGGTAGCCGTCGTGGTGCTCGTTGTCGAGGTAGAGCTCTTTCATGCGGGCGTCGTTCGCGAGGTCGAGCGCGAACGGGTCGCCGGTCACGCCCGTGCCACGGGCGGGGCGGTCGCCGAGCCCGCGGGCGGCGGCGTTCTCGGCGCCGTAGAAGCGCAGCCCGCCGCTCGCGAAGACTCGCACCGGGCTCGCTGCGATCCACCAGTTCACGAGATCGAAGTGATGCGATGCCTTGTGGATGAAGAGGCCGCCCGAGTTGGCCTTGTCACGGTGCCAGCGGCGGAAGTAGTCGGCACCGTGCACCGTATCGAGCGCCCACTCGAAGTGCACGCTCGTGACCTGCCCGATGCGCCCGTCGGCGATGACTTGGCGGAGCGCACCGTTGCGCGGGCTGTAACGGTAGTTGAACGTCGTGATGACCTCGCGACCCGTCTCGGCGATGGCCTCGCCGATGCGGCGCACGCTCTCGGCGTCGATCGTCAGCGGCTTCTCGACGACGACGTCGGCACCCGCCCGAAGCGCTCGCACGACGAAGTCGGCGTGCGTGAAGTCGGGGGTGGTCACGATGACCCGGTCGAGGCGTTCGTCGCGGATCATCCGCTCGAGGTCGTCGGGCGCGTATCGCTTCGGTGCCGGATGCCCCGCTGCCACGATCTCGCGCTCGTAGACGTCGAGTCGGCCCGGGTTCGAATCGCTCCATGCGACGAGCTCGGCGAGTTCGGGCACGTGCTCGGCGCCGAGCACCGTGCCGGTGAGGGCTCCGACGTACATGCCGGCCCGGCTGCCGGTGCCGATGAGTCCGTATCGTTCCTGCGCCATCGCTCGCTCCACTCGGGTTGGGTGAGAAAGCGCTTCCTCGGCGAAGCGGATCGAAACCGTTGCACACGCCAGTTGGCCCGGGAAAGCGCTATCTCGTAGCAGAGTCATTTCTACCAGCTCCGCTCCACGCCGCCAAACCCTCGCCCTCGCGTGTCTCGCTGCGCGATAGAGTCGAGCCGCCCGAGGGGGCGGACAGTGCGGAGGACCCATGACCGACGGCGGCATGACCACGAACCGGCGTGCGCCGGCGACGTTGCACGACGTCGCGCGCGAGGCCGGCGTCTCACTCGCCACGGCATCGCGCTCGCTCAACGGCAGTACGCGCAAGGTCAACGAGGAGTACCGCCAGCGCGTGCTCGCCGCCGCCGCGAAGCTCGACTACTCCCCCAACCTGTCGGCCCAGGCGGTCGCTCGCGGCACCTCGACGACCGTGGCCCTGCTCGTCGCCGACATCGCCGACCCCTACTTCTCCCAGATCGCTGCGGGCGTCGTGCGCGAGGCCGATCAAGCGGGCCTCATCGTCACGATGGCCGCGACCGAGCGCGACCCCGAGCGCGAGCTCGAGCTCGTTCGCAGCCTCAGGGGGCAGCGACCCCGGGTCATGATCCTCGCCGCCTCGCGTCGCGACGACGACCCGACCTCGGCCGCGCTCGCCGAAGAGCTGCGCGCCTTCGAGGCCAACGGCGGACGTGTCGCGTTCATCAGCACGAACGACCTGCCGTTCAGCACGCTGAGTCTCGACAACACCGCGGGCGGCGAAGCGCTCGCCCGCGCCCTCATCGAGGCCGGATACCGAAACTTCGCCGCGATCACCGGCGCAGAGGGCCTGCGCACGGCTGACGACCGGCTCACCGGGTTCGTGGCCGGCCTCGCGGCATCCGGTCTCGCTATCGCCCCATCACTCATCGTGCGCCCCGCCTTCACGCGCGACGGCGGTTACGACGGCATGCGCACCCTCATCGAGCAGGGCCTCGGCGACACCGAACTCGTCTTCGCCGTCAACGACGTCATGGCGGTCGGCGCGATGTCGGCGATCCGCGACGCCGGACTCGTGCCCGGGCGCGACCTCGCCGTCGCCGGCTTCGATGACATCCCGACCGTGCGCGACGTCACGCCGCCGCTCAGCACCGTGCGGATCCCGCTCGAAGAGGTCGGCCGGCGGGCGTTGCGCCTCGCGCTCGGCGAATCGTCCGACACCGACGAGCAGCCCGTGCCGACCGAGGTCGTGCTGCGCGAGTCGACGCCCGTGCGCTCGCGCTGACCGCGCCACCCGCACGCTTCACTCACCTCGGGACCACTCGTGTCGCACCGGACCGCGGATATCCGCGGTCCCGTGCGACACGGTCTCGAATGCGCTGCGGCTGGCGGATTCTCGGGCAGCGGAGGCATCGGGCCAGCCGGACTCGAGGCATCCCGGCGCGTTGTCACCGCGACCGAGAGGGCAGTTGGTGCTGCAATGATCGCGCCAGAGCGACACCAACCGCCCTTTCGACGCGGGCGACGCACTGCGAGCCACGAACCAACAACCACCAACCACCAACCCACGAACCACGAACCACGAAAGTGTTGCGAAATGGCGTCGCACTCATTTACACTCGGGTAAACGCTTTCCGCAGCGGCGCGGCGGCCTCCGCCACCCGCTCCCGGCTCGAACAGGACACACCACCGTGGCAGAGCAGACCTCCCCGCAGGCCCAGACCCCGCACACCCCCGAGACTCCGACATCAGCGCCGGCGACGCCGCCGCAACCGCAGACCCTCGGCATCATCATGAACGGCGTCTCGGGCCGCATGGGCTACCGCCAGCACCTCGTGCGCTCGATCCTCGCGATCCGCGAGCAGGGCGGCGTGCTGCTCGCCGACGGCGAAACGCGGGTCCAGGTCGAGCCGATCCTCGTCGGCCGCAGCGAGAAGAAGCTCGCCGATCTCGCTGCCAAGCACGGCCTCGAGCACTACACGACGAACCTCGACGAGGCCCTCGCCGACCCGCGCTGGCAGATCTACAGCGACTTCCTCGTCACGAAGGCCCGCGCGCAGGCGATCAAGAAGGCGATCGCCGCCGGCAAGGCGATCTACACCGAGAAGCCCACCGCCGAGAGCTTCGACGAAGCGCTCGAGCTCGCGCGCCTCGCGCAGGCCGCCGGTATCAAGAACGGCGTCGTGCACGACAAGCTCTACCTGCCGGGCCTGCAGAAGCTCAAGCGACTCATCGACTCGGGCTTCTTCGGACGCATCCTGAGCGTGCGCGGCGAGTTCGGCTACTGGGTCTTCGAGGGTGACTGGCAGCCGGCGCAGCGCCCCAGCTGGAACTACCGCGCCGAAGACGGCGGCGGCATCGTCGTCGACATGTTTCCCCACTGGAACTACGTGCTCGAGAACCTCTTCGGCCGCGTCGAGTCGGTCTACGCGAAGGCGGTGACCGAGATTCCGACCCGTGTCGACGAGCACGGCAAGCCCTACGCGGCCACCGCCGACGACGCCGCCTACGCGATCTTCGAGCTCGAGGGCGGCGCCGTCGCCCAGCTCAACTCGAGCTGGACCACCCGCGTGAACCGCGACGAACTCGTCGAGTTCCAGGTCGACGGCACGCACGGCTCGGCGGTCGTCGGTTTATTCGGCTGCAAGATCCAGCCGCGCAACGCGACCCCGAAGCCGGTCTGGAACCCCGACCTCGCCGACGCGCACGACTACGACGCCGACTGGATCGAGAGCCCCGGCAACCAGGAGTTCGAGAACGGCTTCAAGACGCAGTGGGAGGAGTTCATCCGCCACGTCGTCGAAGACGCGCCGAACCCCTTCGACTTCCTCGCCGGCGCCCGCGGAGTGCTGCTCGCCGAAGAGGGGCTGCGCTCCTCCGCCGAGGGCCGGCGCATCGACATTCCCGTCGTCACGCTCGAGGGGGCAGCGGATGCCGCGGCGCCCGCCTCGGCCACAGCGACCACCCTCGACGACACGCGCAACGGTGCGGCCGACGGGAGCCGCCACACCGAGGCATCCGCCCTCACCGGATCGGCTCGCTGAGCATGACTGCGCTGACCCTTCTCGACGCGACGGGCGCGCTGCGCACCACCCCGCTCGCGGAGGCTCCGGCGTTCGCGAAGCCGCGGCATCCGCTCACGAGCCGGATCGCCTACGCGGCCGCGCACGTCGTGCCCAAGGCCTTCGCCGACAACACCCCGGGCGAGCCGGCCGAGATCGACTGGGACGCGACGCTCGCGTTCCGCCACCACGTCTGGTCGTGGGGTCTCGGCGTCGCCGACGCCATGGACACCGCGCAGCGCAACATGGGCCTCGACGCCGCCGCGACGCGTGAGCTCATCTCGCGCAGCGCGGCCGAGGCGGCATCCGTGAACGCGAAGCTCGTCGTCGGCGTGAACACCGATCATGTCGACGCCGAGTCCATCTCGCTCGACGCGGTGATCGACGCCTACAAGGAGCAGCTGCACCACGCCGAAGATGCCGGCGCCGGCGTCGTGCTCATGGCGAGCCGCCACCTGGCGCGGGCCGCGAGCACGGCCGACGACTACCGGCGCGTGTACCGCGAGGTGCTCGCCGCGGCGGGAGGGCCGGTCGTGCTGCACTGGCTCGGGCCGGCCTTCGACCCGAGCCTGGCCGGCTACTTCGCGTCGACGGAGCTCAGTACGAGCGGCGATTATCTGGATGCGGCGTCGGCGACTCTGCTGCAGATCATCGAGTACAACCGCGACAAGGTCTCTGGGGTGAAGATGAGCCTGCTCGACGCCGATGCCGAGATCTCGGTGCGCGAACGCCTGCCCGAGTCGGCGCGCATGTTCACGGGCGACGACTTCCACTACGTGGGCCTCATCGAGGGCGATGCACGCGGACACTCGGATGCGCTGCTCGGGGCGTTCGCGGCGCTCGCGCCGAACGCGTCGGCGGCGATCCAGGCACTCGACCGCGGCGACACGGCGGGCTACCGTGAGATCCTCGCGCCGACGGAGCCGCTCTCGCAGCAGGTCTTCGCCGCGCCGACCTACTACTACAAGACGGGCATCGCGTTCCTCTCGTGGCTGAACGGTCACCAGCCGGCGTTCCAGATGGTGGCCGGCCTGCACGCTGCTCGCAGCCTGCCGCACCTCTCGCGCGTCGTCGAGCTCGCGAACGCCTCGGGTGCGCTCGAACGCCCAGAGCTCGCGGCAGCGCGCTGGCACTCGCTGCTCACCCTCAACGGGCTCGATATCACGGCGTCGGCGACCGACGCGGGCACAGACGCCGGCGCAGCGGATGCACCAGCCCCTGCGCCGTCCGACGGCGCCGAGGTGCTCGCATGAGCGCCCACTCGCGCCTCTCGCTCAACCAGGCGACCATCAAGTACGCGAACCTCGACGCGGCACTCCGCGTGACCGCTGACGCCGGCTACGAGTCGATCGGCCTCTGGCGCGAGCCCGTACAGGAACTCGGCCTCGACGAAGCCGCCCTCCGACTCGCCGACTCGGGGCTCCGACTGTCGACGTACTGCCGCGGCGGATTCTTCACGATGGCCGAAGGCCCGACCCGGCGCGCGTCGATCGACGACAACCGCCGCGGCATCGAGGAGACCGCGACGCTCGCTGCAGCCGGCGCGCCCGGATCGACCGCGGTGTTCGTGCTCGTCGCGGGCGGCCTGCCAGAGGGCTCGACCGACCTCGTCGGCGCTCGCGCCCGCGTCGCGGAGGCCCTCGCCGAGCTCGCCCCCGACGCGCGGGCGGCCGGTGTCACGCTGGCGATCGAGCCACTGCATCCGATGTATGCCTCCGACCGTGCCGTCGTGTCGACGCTGCAGCAGGCGCTCGACCTCGCCGCCCCCTTCGACCCCTCGGTCGTGGGCGTGACGGTCGACACCTTCCACGTCTGGTGGGATCCCGAGGTGCTGCCGCAGCTCGCCCGCGCCGGCGCCGAGGGGCGCATCGCCACGTATCAGGTCTGCGACTGGAAGACCCCGCTGCCCGCCGACGTGCTGCTCGGGCGTCACTACCCGGGCGACGGCGTCATCGACTTCGCTCTGCTCACCGCGGCGGTCGAGGCCACCGGGTATGCCGGCGACATCGAGGTCGAGATCTTCAACCAGGCGATCTGGGATGCCCCGTGGCCCGAGGTGGCCGCCCGCACCGCGTCGGCGTTCGACGCCGCGGTCGTGCCGCACCTCGCGGCATCCGTCACCGCCTGACGCTGCCGCGCGCCCGACACCGGCCTCGACGCATCCCCCGCCCGCCCGTCGGCGTGCGCTCAGCCCGCCTGCACGCGGTGCAACTCTGCATACCGCCCGTCGGCACCGATGAGCTCGACATGCGTGCCGACCTCGATGATGCGTCCGTGTTCGAGCACGACGATGCGGTCGGCCGAGCGGATCGTCGAGAGCCGGTGCGCGACGACGAGCGTCGTGCGCCCATGCATGAGGTGCTCGAGCGCCTCCTTGATCTTCGCCTCGGACTCGGGGTCGAGCGCGCTCGTCGCCTCGTCGAGCAGCAGCACGCGCGGGTTCCGCACGAGCGCACGGGCGATCGAGAGGCGCTGGCGCTGGCCACCCGACAGTCGTGCGCCGCGCTCGCCGGCAACGGTGTGCCAGCCGTTCGGCAGCGCGTCGACGATCTCGAGCGCGTTCGCGTCGCGCAGGGCGGCGAGCACCCGTTCGTCGTCGACCTCGCCGAGTCCGTAGGCGATGTTGTCGCGGATCGTGCCTTCGAAGAGCACCGATTCCTGCGGCACGACCGAGACGAAGCTGCGGAAGGTGCGCAGGTCGAGGGTCTCCATGTCCACCCCGTCGAGGAGCACCCGACCGTGCGTGGGGCGGAGGAAGCCGAGCACGAGGTTCAACATGGTCGATTTGCCCGATCCGGATGACCCGACGAACGCGATCGTCTCGCCGGCGCGGATCTCGAGGTCGATGTCGGCGAGTGCGGGCGCCTCGCCGAATTCGTAGCGGTACTCGACACGCTCGAGCGTGAGGTCGCCGCGCACCCCGCTCACCTCGTGCTTGCCCTCGTTGAACTCGAGGTCGGGCTCCTGGATGACTTCCGCGATCGAGCGCACCGACTCGGTACCGCGGGCGATGACCGGCAGGAGCATGAGCAGGTTCGTGGCCGCGCCCGTGAGCAGCGCGAAGTAGGAGCTGAGCAGCACGACCTGGCCGGGTGTGATCGGGATCCACCCGCTGATCGAGACCCAGGCGGCGAGCACGAGGCATCCGACGCCCAGCAGTTGCAGGCTCACCCACGCGAGCGAGGCGAAGCGGCCGTTCAGCAGGTCGAGTTGGAAGCCCGCACTGCGCACCCCTTCTGCGCCGTGCGCGACCCGGTTCATCGCGGTCTGCTCGAGGCCGTGCGCGCGGGTGACCGGCATGAGGGTCGCCATCTCGCCGACGCGGGCGGAGAACTGTTCGACCTCACGCCGGAAGGTCTCGTTGCGAACGGCGCTGCGGCGGTTGAGGATCGCACGCAGCAGCACGGCGAGCGGAATCGCGAGGGCGTAGACGGGCAGGAACGCCGGCACGTTGATCGCGGTCATCACGATCGCCCCGATCAGCACCGTCGTCGCCGAGAGCAGCGGGTGCGCGACCTGTTGCAGCATGACCTCGATGTTCTCGACATCGCGCACGACCTTCGTCTGCACGACCGCCGAGTTCGCGCGGGTGTGGAAGCCGATCGAGAGCGACTGCAGTCGTGCGGCGAGCGCGTTGCGCAGGTCGGCGCCGATCGAGCGCACGGCGCCCATGTACAGACGGGTGTAGGCGACGTGGTTCGGGTAGTTCTGCAGCAGTGCGATGAGCGCGATGCCGGCCCACAGCGCGAGCGATTCGGCCGGGCCTCCGGCGACGACGATGTCGATCACCGCGCCGGTGATGACGGGCAGCAGCCAGAGCGGGGTGTCCTTCACTGCGAAGAAGGCGATGGATGCCGCGACCCGCCCTCCGTGCAGGGCCAGCAGTCGGCGGACGCTCCGGAGCGGGTGCCGCCCGTCGATCGCCGATTCGACATTGGAAAGCGCTTGCCCATGCATGCTTCCATTCTGCCTGCCGCACGACCCTGGCGCTACACCGACGGGCGCGGCGACCCCCTCCCGCACGGACGATCGGGGAGCCGGTGCGTATCAGCGGAGCCGGCGCGCATCAGCCGCAAACCGCCGCAAACCGCCGCAAGCCTTAAGCTCAGTGCCGAGCGGATGCCGCGCGCTCGGCGATCAGCGCGGCGACCCCCGCGAGCACGCGCTCGACGCCGAATCGCAGCGCTTCGTCACGTGCCCCGTCGTGCGCGGCCTCCGCGAAGGCGCCCGCGGTCTGCGGATACGTGTCGGCGCGAGCGGCGAGGATCGCGGCGAGGGCCGCCGCGAGGTCGCCCTCGGGCGTCGAGGATCGTGCACCTTGCCGAACGATCGACATCACGTGCCCGACGAGCAGGGTGAGCACGTCGAGCTTCTCGCCGCCGCGCAGCGGAAGACCCGCCATCGCGGCCAGGCCCACCTCGAACCAGGCGAGTTCGCCCGGGCCGGGCGTGTGCGGTCGCTGCACGAGTTCGACGGCCCAGGGGTGGGCGAGCGCGCGCGTGTGGATGCCTCCCGCCCACGCCGTCAACGCAACGCGCCAATCCGCCCCCTCGGTCGCGGCGGGCACGCCGAAGGCCGTGTCGAGCATGACCGCGTCGAGCTCGGCGCGACCGGGAACGTAGCGGTAGAGCGCCATCTTCGTCGTTCCGAGTCGATCGGCGACGCGCTGCATCGTGACCTCGTCGAGCCCGGCGTCGTCGGCGATGTCGATCGCGGCCTCGGCGACGCCGTCGAGAGTGTACTTCGGCTTGGGCCCCGGCCGCCGCTGCATCGACCGCGGCGGCTCGGCCCAGAGGATGGCTGCGGTGCCGGCTGCTGACGCCGTGATCTGCTCACGCTCGGTCATCGGATCCTCCTCGAACGCTATTTGCGTCCATCGTATGCGAATCTGTTATTGTGTCCATTAGACGCAATTACTGAACGGAAGGAAGCACTCATGGCAGCCACGAAGATCCTCATCTCCGGTGCGAGCATCGCCGGCCCCGCATTGGCGCGGTGGCTCGGCCGCAACGGTTTCGACGTGACGGTCGTCGAGAAGGCCCATGCGGTGCGCCCCGGAGGCCAGGCGGTCGACTTCAAGGGACGCACCCACCGCGAGCTCCTCGTCCGCATGGGAATCCTCGACGACGTGTACGCGGCGCAGACCGCGAAGACCGATTGGCGCATGGTCGACGCGAACGACCACGTGAACGCCGTCGTGCCGGGCGAGTTCATCGGCGGCGACGTCGAGATTCCGCGCGGCGACCTCGCCGGCATCCTGCATCGACTCTCCGCCGCCGACGCCGAGTACGTGTTCGACGACGAGATCACCGCGATGGCCGAGACGGTTGCCGGCATCGACGTCGCCTTCGCACGCCGGCCGAGCGAACGATTCGACCTCGTCATCGGGGCCGACGGCGTGCACTCCGCGGTGCGACGCCTGGCATTCGGGCCCGAGAAGCAGTTCGTCGAGTCGCACGGGTACTTCTACGCGATCGCGAGCGGAGAAGCGCCGCTCGGCGACCTCGAGACGCGGCTCGCCAGCGGGCGCGGCGTCGCCTACGGCTACAACGAGCCCGACCGACTGGCGCTCCTCGGAGGCCAGAAGGCGCCGAACCTGTTCGTCTTCCGAGCCGAACACGCCGACTACGACCGGCGCGACACCGCATCGCAGCGTGCCTTCCTCGAATCGGCCTTCGCGGGAGTCGGATGGCGGGTGCCCGCCGCGCTCGCGGCGAGCAGAGGGGCATCCGATTTCTACCTCGACGGTCTTGCGCGCACGCGCATGACGTCGTTCACCCGGAGTCGTGCCGCGCTCGTCGGCGACGCCGGCTATGCGAACACCCTCGGCGGGTTCGGCACGGGGCTCGCCCTCATCGGCGCGTACATCCTCGCCGGCGAGCTGATCGCCGCCGGCGGCGACCATGAGGCGGCGTTCGCGGCGTACGACCGTCGCATGCGCAAGCCCACGAAGATCGCCCGCTCCGGCAACGCCGGCCCCTTCCTCGCACCATCGTCGTCGCGGCGCATCCGGATGCGCGACTGGACGTTCGCGAACCCCCTGATGTACCGCTCGATGATGTGGATGACCGACACGTTCGCGACGGACGACAGCATTCCCGACTACCGGATGCGGTGACCGCCCTCGGGCCGCCCCGTCCCGAACAGGCCGCCGAGCCCCCGACTACGATGGATTGATGTCGTTCGACCTGCAGGGCTTCCCCGCCGATTCCCAGGCATTGGCCACGCTCGCTGCGAAGGGGCTCTCGTACCGACTCGTCGATACGAGCGACGTCGCCGCCGTCTCGGCTTGGGTGCAGGCAGATTTCCGGGGCTTCCACCACGCGCGTCCGCGTCAGATCGACCTCGACTTCGACCTCGGGCTGCTCGCCGACCGTCGCGTGCACGGTGTCTACGACCCGACGATCGCCGATCCGGCGGTGCCGGTCGCCACCGTCTCAAGCTGGCCCACGGGCCTCAGCGTGCCCGGCGGCCGCAGCGTCGACGCGTGGGCCGTGAGTTCGGTGACCGTCTCGCCGACGCATCGGCGACGCGGCATCGCCCGGGCACTCATGCTCGCGGAGCTCGCGAACGCACGCTCGGCGGGCGCCGCACTCGCGATGCTCACGGCGACCGAGGCCACGATCTACGGTCGGTTCGGCTACGCTCCGGCCGCGCGTGCGGCGACGGTGTTCGTCGATCGCCGTCGGGCGCACTGGATCGGGCCGGATGCACCGGGCCGCGTGCAGTTCGTCGATGCGACCTCTCTGCGCGAGATCGCACCGGCGCTCGCCAGGCGCTCCGTCGCGCGCACGCCCGGCGAGATCGATCGCTGGCCGGGGCTCCTCGACCGCGTGCTCGGACTCCACGATCCCGAGGGCGAGCGTTCGCGTTCGCGGCGAGCTGTGCGCTACGACGACGAGCGCGGCCAGCCGCAGGGTTTCGCCGTCTTCCAGATCACCCGCGAGCCGAACGAGCCGGGTGTCGCGGAGTTCGATTTCCTCGCCGCGGCCACCGATGACGCCGAGCGGGCTCTGTGGCGCTTCCTCGTCGAGCAGGACTACGTGTCGGGCACGCGCGGCTTGCTGCGTTCGGTCGACGAGCCGCTGCCGTGGCTGCTCGAAGATCCTCGTGCTGTGACCGTCTCCGACGTCGTCGACCACTTGTGGCTGCGCATGATCGATCCGGTCGCTGCGCTCTCCAAGCGCCGATACAGCACGCCCGGGCGCCTGATCATCGACGTCGACGATCCGGTCGGCATCGCAGGCGGACGATTCGACCTCGTCGTCGACGACGGCGGCAAGGCCGAGGTGACCGCGATCGAGACGACGGATGCCGCGGCATCCGCTCGGGGCGTTCGCAGCATCCGCCTCGGGGCCCGCGAGCTCGGCGCGATCTACCTCGGCGGGGTGCACCCCTCGGTGCTGGCGCGGGCCGGACGCATCGTCGAGCTCGTTCCTCGATCGATCGACCTCGCCGACCGCATGTTCGCATCGCAGCGAACCCCGCATCTCAGCATCTGGTTCTGATCTCAGGGGCAACCCTGATGAAGATTCCTCACTTCAGCGCGTAGCGTCGCGCTCGTCAACTGCCGTGACTGCGTGAGATGAAGGCCCCACTCCGGCGATCGAACCGCCGGAACATCCGTGCGTTTGCGACGTGTCCGAAGGGCCAGAGCCATGCAACATGCGAACGCGCACTCCATCGTGCCATTGAACGTCCCCCACTCGAGAAGCCACGAAGGGCGCTTCGGTCGCCTCTTCGGTCGCGGATTCACCACATGGTCGCCACCCGGAGCGAACGACGCCGAGCGGGAGGCCGCGATCCGCACCTTCGCGATCGACGAGATGTTCACCGAAGGCCCGCTGCCCGAGAGCGCGACCCCCGTCGGATACACCTACTTCGGGCAGTTCATCGATCACGACATCACCTTCGATCCGCAATCGAGCCTGACCAGGCACAACGACCCCGACGGGTTGCAGAACTTCCGCTCGCCGCGGTTCGACCTCGACAGCCTCTACGGCCGCGGGCCCGACGACCAGCCGTACCTGTACGACCACGCCCGTTCGCTGCATGACGGCTACCACGGGTTCCTCAAGGTCGGAACGGGCGAGTCCCCGAAGGAGCCGGATCTGCAGCGCAATGCCGACGGCGTCGCCCTCATCGGCGATCCCCGCAATGACGAGAACCGCATCGTCGGTCAGCTGCAGCTCGCGTTCGTACTCGCCCACAACAGCACGCTGCAGAAGCTCGCGGATGCCCCGGATGCAGGGCTTCGATCGGGCCACGAGCTGTTCCTCGAGGCGCAGCGCATCACCGTGTGGTTCTACCAGTACCTCGTGTGGAACGACTTCGTCTCGAGGATCGTCGCACCGTCGGTGTTCTCGAAGGCGATCACCTTCGATGAGGACGCCGGGGACGGCGAGGGGCCCTTCTACACCGTGACCTACGGCCTCAAGGACGTCTACGACTGGAGCGAGAACCCGTTCATGCCCGTCGAGTTCTCCACGGCGGCATACCGCTTCGGCCACTCCATGATCCGAGCCGAGTACCAGTTGAACTTCCCGATCCAGGGCGGCATCGGTGCACCGTTCGGCAAGCCGATCTTCTCGACGCCGGGCGTCATCCAACCGATCCAGCCCGTGCCGGGGCCGTCCGACCTGCGCGGAGGCTCACCGCTACCCGACCGGCACTCGCTGCAGTGGGACTGGTACTTCAGGTTCCCGTCCTCGGGCGGTCCGTTCCCGCAGCTGGCGCACAAGATCGACACCCACCTCAGCAAGGCGGTCTTCACGATCCCAGGCGGACCGACACCGAATCCGTTGGCCGAACTCAACATCCGGCGCGGATGGCGCATGGGCCTGCCTCCGGCCACCGAGGTCGCGCACGCGCTGCACATCCGCCCGCTCGAGGGCCTCGACCCGCTGGAGGAGTCGCTCTGGGTCTACATCCTCAAGGAGGCCACGGAGCAGGCGGACGGCGAGCACCTCGGCGCCGTCGGTTCGACGATCGTCGCCGCGGTGTTCTCGGGGCTGCTGCGCGGCGACGCGTTCTCGTACCTCAACCGCGACCCGCATTGGACGCCCGCCAAGGAGCAGGCCGGCGGCACCGCGCTGTTCGAGAAGATCTCGGTCGACCCCGGGAAATGGGAGATCACCGACCTGCTGAAGGCCGCGGGCGTGCCGATCACCGGAGACGACATCGACGCCCTGTTCGCTTGAAGCATCCGGTCCGACGAACGGTGCCCGTCTGGATGCCGCTCTCGTGCGGCACACCAGGGCGTCTCATCGGCAGGCCCCTCCCCCAATCCGGGGGGCGCCATGAGAGCGCTCCCCCGCAGAGTCGCCGGACCGGCGCCGATCAACGCGCTCACCGGAAAGTGAGTTACAGAAGCGTTATCTATTGTTTTGTTCGCTCGCTCCACAAATGCGGGATCATGGCACTGCCGCCGCCAATGCAGACGACGACACCACGAGGGGTCGACCTCACCTCAAAGAAGGGGAGCACCATGAAGTCAACTTCATTGGTCTCTGCTGCCGCACTCGCCGGGATCTCCGCGCTACTGCTGGCAGGCTGTTCGAGCGGGAGCGGCGGAGAAGGTGACGGAGGCGAGGCTGCCACGCGTGCCTGCGTCATCCTCCCCGATGCCGCTTCCTCGCCACGTTGGGAGAACAACGACCGTCCATACCTCGAAGACGGCCTCACCGCGGCCGGCTTCGAGACCGACATCCAGAACGCTCAGGGCGACGCCAACAAGTACGCCACCATCGCCGACCAACAGCTCAGCAAGGGCTGCGGCGTGATGCTGCTCGTCGACTACAACGGCGCAGGCGCCGCGGTGGCCGAGAAGGCGAAGGCCGAGGGCATCCCGGTCATCGCCTACGATCGTCCGATCGACGGCGTCGACTACTACGTCTCCTTCGACAACGTCGAGGTGGGCCGCCTCGAGGGCCAGTCGATCGTCGACGGGCTCGCGGTCGCCGGCAAGGACCCCGCCACCGCCTCGGTCGTCTATATGGGCGGTGACCCCGCCGACGGCAATGCGAAGATGTTCCACGACGGAGCCGTGGAGGTCATGGAGGCTGCGGGCATCACGCCGGCCGCCGAGCCGCCGGGAATCTGGGACGGCGACAAGTCCGCGACCAACTTCGAGCAGGCACTCACCTCGCTCGGCGGCAAGGTCGACGCGGTCTGGGTCGCGAACGACACCAACGCTGCGGGCGTCATCACGATCCTCGACAAGAACGGGCTGACCGTTCCCGTCTCGGGTCAGGATGCCTCGATCGCCGGCCTGCAGAACGTGCTGCTCGGCAAGCAGACCGCGACGGTCTACAAGCCGATCAAGCTCGAGGCGGATGCCGCCATCGAGTTGGCCGGCGCGCTGCTGAACGGCGAGACCCCCTCGGCCGACCAGGAGCTCGAAGACGGCACGCCGTACATCGCGGTCACGCCGCAGCTCGTCGGCCCCGATCAGGTCGTCGACGTGGTCGACGCCGGAGACGCCGATGCTGCCGAACTCTGCGCGGGCGAGGTCGAAGCCGCCTGCGCGCAGTACGGCATCAGCGGCTAGCAGAACAGGTTCCGGAGGCCTCGGAGCACGTCCGAGGCCTCCGGATCCATTCGCGCCCCGCATGGGGGCAGGTGTCACACTGTGATCAGGACAGCGCCGTCTGAAAGGAACCCGGCATGGATGCGCCCATCATCGAACTGACCGACGTCGTCAAGAGCTTCGGCCCGGTCAGCGTACTCAAAGGCGTCGGGTTGAAGGCGTACCCCGGCAAGGTCACCGCACTCGTCGGCGACAACGGCGCCGGAAAGTCCACCCTGATCAAAGGCCTCGCCGGCGTGCAGCCCTACGACGGCGGCACGGTGCGATTCGACGGCGAGGAGGTCACGCTCCACGCTCCGCGCGACGCCGCCCGCCTCGGCATCGAGGTCGTGTACCAAGACCTCGCGCTGTGCGAGAACCTCGACATCGTGCAGAACATGTTCCTCGGCCGTGAAGAGACGGAGTTCAGCACGTTCGACGAGGGGCGCATGGAGCGCCAGGCATCCGACACGCTCCGCTCGCTCTCGGTACGCACCGTCAAGTCGGTGCGGCAGAAGGTGTCGTCCCTCTCGGGCGGGCAGCGGCAGACGGTCGCGATCGCACGCGCGGTGTTGAAGAAGGCCCGGGTCGTGATCCTCGACGAACCCACCGCCGCCCTGGGCGTCGCGCAGACCGAACAGGTGCTGAACCTCGTGAAACGACTCGCCGAGCAGGGCGTCGCCGTCATCATCATCAGCCACAACCTCGCCGACGTGTTCTCCGTCGCCGACCACATCAACGTGCTCTACCTGGGCCAGATGGTCGCTTCGCTCGACACCCAGGAGACCACGAGCGACGACGTCGTCGGCTACATCACCGGCACGAAGACGACAGCAGGAGCGAGCGCATGAGCACGCAGAAGACCGTGCCCACCTCCGAGGTCGCGCCCGAGCCCATCATGAGCGACCTCATCGGCAGCGGCCAGGAGGGCGACGTCGGCGACCAGGTGCGCGCCTGGTGGCAGCGTGTGCGCGGCGGCGAGATGGGTGCGTTGCCCGCGGTCGGCGGCTTCATCGTGCTGAGCATCATGTTCTCGCTGCTCAGCCCCTTCTTCCTCACTGAGCGCAACTTCGCGAACCTGATGACCCAGGCCGCCACCCTCGTCATGCTCGGCATGGCGCTCGTCTTCGTCATCCTGCTCGGCGAGATCGACCTGTCTGCGGGCGTGACCGCCGGCGTGACGATGTGCATCTTCATCGTGCTCGTCAATGTGCAGGGCTTCAATTGGATCCTCGCCCTCGTGATCGCCTTCGCGTGCGGTGTCGCGATCGGCACGTTCATCGGGTTCTTCGTCGCGAGGGTCGGTATCCCGTCATTCGTCGTGACCCTGGGGCTCTTCCTCGGCCTGCAGGGCCTCGAGCTCATGATCATCGGCTCGGGCGGCCTCTACCGGGTGCAGATCCCCGAGATCCTCGCCATTCAGAACAGCAACATGCCGCCGTGGGCCGGTTGGGCGATGCTCGTCGTGATCCTCGCGGTCTCGGCAGCGACCTCGTTCTGGGATCGGGCACGCCGGGCCCGCGCCGGCGTTCCGAACCGCACGATCGCGCTCGTCTGGGTCAAGCTCGGTGTCACCGCCGCGCTCGGTGGCACTGTCGTGTCCATCCTCAACCAAGACCGGGGGCAATCGGTGCGCGCGGTCGAGGGCGTGCCCATCGTCGTGCCGATCGTGCTCGCGATCCTGTGGGTCGGCACATTCGTGCTCGACCGCACCCGCTACGGCCGCTACATCTACGCGATCGGCGGCAACGCCGAGGCCGCACGCCGTGCGGGCATCAAGGTCGTGTTGATTCGCTGGACCGCGTTCATCGTGTGCTCGACCCTCGCGGTCGTCGCGGGCCTCTTCTCCATCAGCAAGGTCGGGTCGGTGGATGCCGCGGCCGGACGCGACCTCGTTCTGAGCGGCGTCGCGGCGGCTGTCGTCGGCGGGGTCAGTCTCTTCGGCGGACGCGGACGCCTCCTCCACGCCGCCATCGGCGCGCTCGTCATCGCGGTGATCACGAACGGGCTCGGCCTCCTGAACCTGCCGGCCGGCGTCAACTACGCGGTCACCGGGGGCGTGCTCATCCTCGCGGCCACGGTCGACGCGGTCTCACGTCACCGCGCAGGCGGTGCGATCCTCCGCACCTGATCCGACCCGGCTCGAGCTAGATGGTGTCCTGACGTGGGAAGACGACCTTCTCGACGATGATGATGAGCGACGCCGCGACGGGGATCGCGACGAGCGCGCCGAGTACGCCGCCGAGCGTTCCGCCCGCGACAGCGGCGATCACCACGAGCGCGCCGGGCACGGCGACCGCGCGGCTCATGATGCGTGGGCTCAACACGTAGGCCTCGACCTGCATGTAGATCAGGTAGTAGATCGCTGCGGCGAGCGCAGTCGTCGGCGACGCCGCGAACGAGACCAGGGAGATGATGACCGCGCCGCTGAGCGTACCGATGAGGGGCACGAGCGAGAAGAGGAACGCGACGAACGCGAGCAGAATCGGCGCCGGCGCCCCGATGATGGAGAGGTAGATGAGGCTCAGCACGCCGTTGATCGCACCGAGGGTGACCTGGCCGATGACGTAGCGGCCGACCGAACTCGTGATCTCCTCGGACACGTCGCGGAAGGCGCCGCGCGAGGTCGCGGGCACGAATCGCGCCGCGTACCGCTTCATCGAGTCGAGGGAGGCGAGGAAGTACAGGGTGAGGATCAGCACGATCGTCGCGCCCGTGAACCCGCCGGCGATGCCGGCACCGACGGCGAGGATGCCGCCGCCGAGAGAGCCCAGGTTCGCGGGGTCGGCGAGCCACTTCCCGGCTGACTCGATCGCGTCCTGGATGGCGTGCTCGCTGCCGCCGATGGTGTTCAGCCACGCCACGAAGTCGCTGTTCTGCACGTTCTTGAGGATGTCGTCCCAGTTGTTGACGATGTTCGTGGTCTGCTCGACGACGATCGGCACGATCGTCGCGATGAGTCCGACGAAGATTCCGATCACCCCGACGAACACGATGAGGATCGCGACCCATCGCGGCATCCCGCGCCGTTGCAGCCAACTCACGATGGGATCGAGGCCGAGCGCGAGGAAGAGCGCGAGCGCCACGTAGAGGATGACCGTGCCCAGCTCACCGAGGATGCTGCCGAGGAGGATCGCGAGCAGCACGCCGAGCGCGCCCACGAAGCCGATGCGGAACGCGCGGATCTTCAGCTCGGGCGCTCGGGAGTCGCCGCTGGTCGTGATCTGCGTCGTGGCGGGCGTCGTCGCCGTTGCCGGCGCCGGTTCCGGCGCCACTCGCTTCGTTCGGATCCGCATGAGTCCGACGGTAGCGGCAAGGTGCCCGGCGTGCACACGGTTGACCCGGCGAGTTCGATCCGGTAGGGCGGCCCGACCGTGGCTGCATCACGCGATTCCGGGCGCCGCCGGAAATGCGAGCGCCCACGTCGACGACGTCGGGCCCCGCGCGGTGAGCGACCCCCCGCCGAAGCGCCTGAGCCGTACTCTGGGGGTGGGTCGTTCGACTCCGGCCCGATGGGGGCAGGCATGTCGACCGGTTCCATCATTCTCGGCGTGATCGGCGTCACGATCGTGACGATCCTCTTCATGGTGGTGCTCGCGGCGCTCTCCAGGCGATTCCTCGGTGCGCAGATCGGCACCGTGCGCATCATCATCGCCGGCCTCGTCGCGCTCGGCGCAGAGCTCGGTTTCGAGTCCCAGTTCGTCTGGTACACCGACGGGGCCACGCTCGCGCTGGCGCCGATCCAGCTCGGCATCATCGTGCTCGTCGCCATCGGCTTCCTCGTGCTCGCCGAGCTCATCGTGCCGAGCGGCACGGTGCCGCGACCAGATCGATGGATTTCCGAGCTGCAGCACAGCATCGTTCGCGGTCGCCGGTACTCCGAGGTGACTCGCATCGCCGTGAAGAACGGCCTCGTTCCGTTCAGACCCGACCACGCGCGCACGCGTGCGGCCGAAGAGGCCCGAAGCGCTCACGCACGGGCGCTCCGGGTCTCGCTCGAAGAGGCGGGGCCGGTATTCATCAAACTCGGCCAGATGCTCTCGACCCGTAGCGAGCTGCTGCCTCGCGAGTACCTCGCCGAGCTCGCGCTCCTGCAGCAGAGCGTGCCCCCGGCCCCGTGGAACGAGATCGATGCACTCATGCACGAGGAGCTCGGCGCACGGGCAGACGACGCCTTCGCCGAGTTCGCGCACGAGCCGTTGGCCGCGGCATCGATCGGGCAGGTGCACTGGGCCCGACTCGCCTCGGGGCAAC
The DNA here is from genome assembly GCF_059445405.1 of Agromyces sp. Y782. Taxonomy (NCBI): domain Bacteria; kingdom Bacillati; phylum Actinomycetota; class Actinomycetes; order Micrococcales; family Microbacteriaceae; genus Agromyces; species Agromyces sp. Y782. The sequence continues at coordinate 690,990 of NZ_JCAIUG010000001.1, forward strand.
TCGTGGCCGTCAAGGTGCAGCGACCGGGCATCATCCCCGGCGTCGAGCGCGACCTCGACATCGTGCTGCGCATCGCCCGCAAGCTCGAAGACGACACCGAGTGGGGTCGTACGCTCGGCCTGCGCGCCGTGGCCGCGACCTTCGCCGACTCGCTCCGCGCCGAGCTCGACTACCGTTCCGAGGCGGCGAACATGGCCGCGATGGAGTCCACCCAGGCGCGGCATCCCGAGAGCGAGCGCCTCACGATCCCGCACTGCTTCCGCGAGCTGTCGACGGCGCGCGTGCTCGTCATGGAGTTCATCCCTGGTCGAGCGCTCAGCGACGACGACGGCACGCGCCCTCCGGAAGTGCAGAAGGCGCAGGCGTGGCGGCTCTTCCACTCGCTCATCACCCAGGTGATCGACGACGGCGTCTTCCACGCCGACCTGCACCCCGGCAATGTGATGCTGCTCGAGGACGGCGGCCTCGGCCTCGTCGATTTCGGATCCGTCGGGCGCCTCGACTCCGAGCTGCGCGCGAGCATCGGCGAGATCCTCATGGCGTTCTACCGCGGTGACGCTCGTGCGATGAGCGATGCTCTGCTGGGTCTCGTCGAACTGCCCGACGACGTCGACGAGTTCGTGCTGCGGCGCGAGATCGGCTCGTTCATGGTCTCCCGGCTCGGCCCGGGGGCGGCGCTCGACTCGACGATCGTCGCCGACATGACCCGCCTCCTCGCGGAGAACCGACTCGCCATCCCGGCCGAACTCTCCGGCGCCTTCCGAGCGGTCGGCATCACCGAGGGCACGCTGCGGGAGCTCGACCCCGAATTCGACTTCTTGGCCGCCGCGAGCGGACTCGCGAAGGAGCGCATCTCCGATTCCGTCCGGCCCGGTTCGGTGAAAGATGCGGTCGTCGACGAGATCGGCACGCTGCTGCCGATCCTGCGCCGTATGCCGCAGCGCTTCGATCAGATCGCGGGCTCGCTCGCGAACGGTCGCCTCAAGGTCAACGTGCGTCTCTTCGCCGATCACCGTGATCGCTCGCTGTTGCGCTCACTCGTCAATGAGGTGGTGCTCGCGTTCCTCGCGGGCGTGCTCGGCGTGATGGCGGCGATGCTGCTGGTCAGCGACGACGGCCCGCAGGTCACCGAGACGCTGAGTCTGTACCAGATCTTCGGGTACCTGCTCGTCGTGGTGTCGGCGCTGTTCGTGCTGCGCGTGCTGTTCGACGTGTTCCGGCGTCGGCGCGAGTAGCGCGAAGCATGCATCGAGACACAGGTACGGTCTCGAGAGCTTCGCTGTGCTCGCTCATCGACGAACGATCAAGTGGATGCCCCGGGGCATCCGCTCGACCTCAGAACTGCGCGACGATCCGCTCGACGAACCAGAACATGCCGATCGCCGCGACGATCGCCCCGGCGACCAGCGTGGCCGGGTTCGCCGGGTTCGCCGCCGGCGTACGGCGAAGCAGCACGAGCAGCGGGAACGCGATCGCGATGATCGCCAGCTGCACCGCCTCGATGCCGAGGTTGAACGCGAGGAGGGAGCCGAGCAGCTCCCACGACCACTGCTCGTCGATGCCGAGCGCGCTCGCGAAGCCGAGCCCGTGGAGGAGTCCGAACGCGAAGACGACGGGCATGCGGAAGCGCGCCGGCACGTCGCGTCGGAAGAACACGGCGACGGCGGCCGCGACGATCGACAGGGCGATCACGGGTTCCACGATCGCGGCGGGCACGCTGACGAAGCCCATGCCCGCGAGCAGGAAGGTCACGCTGTGCGCGACGGTGAACGTCGTGGCGGTCACGATGATGCCGCGGAGGCTGCGGGCGCCGAGCAGCAGAGCGACGAGGAACAGGATGTGGTCGAGGCCGAACAGCAGATGCTCGGCGCCGAGCACGAAGAACTCACCGAGGTGCGGTGCCGCGGCACCGAGTTCGATCGTCGGCGAATCTGCCTTCAGCAGCCCGCTGCCGGCGACGTCGCCGAGATCCCACGTCACGAGCGTCTCGGTATCGTGCACGAACCCCTCGATGTCGGGGAACAGCGCACTCGACGCGGAGAGTGTCGCCTCCGTGCCTCCGCCGCAGTCGGCGGTGTAGTGGAGCACGGCGAACGCCCGGTCGTTCCGGTCGCGGATGCCGCCGGCACCACGTGGCTCGAGCACGCACCGATCACCGTCGGCGTCGATCGCGAACCGCTCGGTCACGTACTCGTCGACGGCGTCGGCGTTCTCGGCCAACTGCTCGATCTGCTCGTCACGATCAGTGGCCTCGTACGCCTCGGCGTACAGCCACGCCGATTTCATGAGCAGGTCGTACTCGAGCTCCAGCTCGACGACGACCGTCGCGCCCGAGCGCTCGACGTCGGCGGCGGCTGAGGTCGTGGCGTCGTGCGCGGCGGCCGGCGCTGCCGGCAGCATGACCGGGAGCACGACGGCGAGCAGGATGGTGCCGATCGCCGCCGCGGTCCGAGCGAACGGACCACGGCGGCGGGGTTGGTCGTACGTCATCCGGCTGCTGGCTCACTCGGCTGGAAGTACGGGAAGAGGGGCGAGCCCTCGTCCCACACGCCGGGCTTGCCCGTGGCATCCTTCGTGATGAACACCGCCGGCTCCGAGGCGGTCTCGCCGCCGCCCGCCGAGCGCGCGGTGACGATCCACCCGTACGCGTTGCCTGGCTTGCGCTTCGGCCAGTCCACCGTGGCAACCTCGCCGGAGGCCACGGTCGCCTCGCCGATCACCGCGGTCGGCGCGTAGATGGCGACCGAGTCGGTCTGGAAGCTCGTCGTGCGGCTCGTGAGGTCGACCGGCAGCACCATGTTGTCTTCGGTGCCGTCGTAGCGATGCCGGTCGTCGTACTCGGTCGCACCGAACTCGTCGAGCAGCGGCGAGTAGGTGTCGACGTTCATGATGCCCCGGTCGACGTCGAACTGGAGGAGCCGGAAGAAGCTCGCGCCGAACTGCAGCTGGTCGGTCGGCTGGTAGCCGCCGATCTCGGTGAGACCGAGCCGGTCGGCTGCGACCGTGTAGAACTGGTAGTCCGCGAGCAGCTCGACGACCCCATGATCGATCTCGCCGACGTGCGGCTTCACGTTGGTACCGACGCCGTGCTCGTGGCCCGCGAGGATCAGGAACACGTTGGCGTTCTCCTTCACCACCGTGTTGTACAGCATCGAGCCGTCGGGCGCGGAGAACGGCGCGTTCCGACCATCGGGCTGGGTGCTCGGCGCGAGGTAGTCGTGCGAGAGCAGGATGCCGTTGCGGCCGGGGAACTGCGCGAACACGTTGCTCGCCCACTCGGCCTCTTCACGCGTCACGCCGTACGAGAGGCCGACCACGACGAAGTCGAGGCCGCCGGCCGAGAACAGGTCGTAGTGATTCTGGTTGTCGCCCTCCTGCCACGGTCCGCCGTACTCGGCCTGCTCCCAGCCGGTTGCGGCGGCGCTGTAGCGGTCGGGACCGTAGTAGCGGTTGAAGATCGCCTCCGCGCCGTTCTCGGTGCCTGACTGGTTGTCGTGGTTGCCCGCGATGACGCCGTTCGGAATGCCGGCGCCGTCGAGCACGCCCTGCTGCTTCGACGACACTTCGAACTCGCCGACGACCTGCTGCGCGAGCTCCTCGGTAGCCGGCTTGCGGATGTTGTTCTCGATGATGTCGCCGGTGTGCGCGACATACGAGATCTTGCGCGACTCGGCGTTCTCGGCGATCCAGTCGACGACGCCGGAGTACGCCGACTCCCAGACTGCGCGCTCCTCGGGCGTCTCCTGCTCGACGGCGCCCTCCGAGATGTACTGGGTATCGGTGAAGTGCGCGATCGAGAAGTCGTAGCTCGCGGGATCGGCGAATCCGTTGGGGTCACCCGCGACGAGGTCGTCGGCGAACGGATCCTCGCCGGTGACCATGACGTGCACTCGCCGTCCATCGAGGTAGCGGTCGTCGACATCGGCGGTGAGCACCGTGTCGCCTTCGGCTGCGCCGCGGGCGCTGCTCAGCACGTCCCAGGTACCGGCCGCGACGTTCCAGGCCCGAAGCGACGCGAGACGGTCGGGGTCGATGATGCCGGCCCACCGCAGCACCGGCGCCCGCACATGGCCCTTGACCATCACGTCGAAACGCTGGAATGCGACATCGCGCGATGCTTCGGTGTCGAGCGTGAGTCCGTCGCCCGGCTCGAGGGGCGATGGGCCGTGGACCTTCTGCTCGCCTTCGACCTGCAGCGTCGTCGGCACACCATCGGAGGTGCCTTGCCAGACCTGGTTCGGGGTGAGGATCTCAGCCTCCGAGAACGTCGCAGTGACCTCGCCGCCATCGGGCTCGGCGACGCGTGCCGAGAGACTGACGGTGTCACCGATATCCGTGGCGCCGGAGGCGGGGGCCAGCTCGACCGGGACATCCGGAATGCCGGCGGAGGTGAAGACGATCTCACGAGTGGCCGCAGTGCCGAGCCCGTCGACCGCGGTCACCGCGATCGTGTGCTCGCCGGCGCTGAGGCCGGGCCCGATGGGCTCGGCGAGCGCCACGGCGGTGCCGTCGAGCGTGACCTCGGGTCCCGACAGGATTCCGGAGGCGTCGTCGATCTGCACGTCGAGGGCCACCGTCGAAGTGATGGTCTCACCGGCCGCGGGAACGCTCGACACCACAGCGGGGCCGGAGTTGTCGGTGACGAACGCACGCGTCGCCACCTCGCCGGTGGTGGATGCCGCGGCGATCGTGTGCTCGCCGTCGGCGAGGGTCGTCGTGTCGAGATCCGCCCGAAGCCCCTGCTGCGACCCGTCGACCGAGAACTCGAAGCCGGCCCCCTGGAGCAGGTTGGGGTTCGTGCCGCAGCTGCCGTCGCCCATGGCGTACGACGGCTTCAGCCCGATGCCGGCCGCAGTGCCGACTGCCGGTGTCAACGCGAGCTTCGAGATCGTGAAATCGTCGAGATTCACGCCGCACGCCGAGTCCACGCCGCCGAGCACGAGCTCGATGGTATTGGCGCCCGGCCGCAGCCATTCGTTCGGGAAGACCACGTCGACGCGACTGCTGACGTAGTCGCCGCCGAGCTCCTGCTTCATGCCGTTCACGAGCAGGTAGCTGCGGTAGCGCGCCTCGATCGAGTTCGACCCGACGTTGAAACTGAGCGCGGCGTCGCCCGACCCGAGCGTCGGTACGGCCCCCACCTCGGCGTCGTCGACGGTGAGGGAGGCGACGCCGCCGTCGGCGCCGACCGGTTGCGTCGCGAAGATCTGCTGCACGCCCTTGGCGATCGTGCCATCGGCGGGTGTCACGGATGGCGCCCCGGCCGGTGCGTTGTTCACGGTGACGGTGCTCGTGGCGCTCGCGCCCGACGCGGTGGTCGCCACGATCGCGTGCTGGCCGTTCTCGACGGTCGTCGTGTCGAGCTCGGCGGCGAGTCCGGTCGTGCCCTGGGGGTCGCCGAGCACGAAGAACGAGAGCTCGGCGTCGAGGCGCAGCGAGGTGTTCGACCCGCAGTTGCCGTCGCCGAAGGAGTAGCTGTACTCGTTCTCTTCGCCGTCGGCGATCTCACCGAGCAGCTCGAGGCCGATGTTCGAGAGCACGAAGTCGTCGTGGTTGGTCCCGCACGAGGTCTCGATCGTGCCCGTGACGAACTCGATCGAGTTCTCACCCTGCACGAGATATTCGTTCGGGATCTCGAGGTCGACCCGCTCGTCGACGATGTCCCCGAGGTCGATGCGGTGGTCGCCGTTCACGAGCACGTGGTTGCCGTAGCGGGCCTCGGCCCCGTTCGACCCGACGTCGAAGCGCAGGTACGAGACGCCGACCGTCGACGTCGCGTCGAGTTCGGCGCCGTCGAGCGTGAGGCTCGTGACGTCGTCATCGACGACGACCGGGGTCGACGCGATCGTCGCGACGCCCTCGAGGAACGCGCCGGATGCCGGAACGAGTTGCGGTGGCGACGCCGGCGGTTGCGGCGGCTTCGGCGTCGGCTTGGGCTTGGGTTTGGGCTTCGGCTTCGCGGTAGCAGCTGTCGCTGCGGTCGTATCGGCGACTGCGGCAGCGACGGTGCCTGCGGACGGCGCGACGACCGCGGCCTGCGCCGGAGCCGGAGCGGTCACCAGCCCTCCCCCGAGCACCGCGGCGATCGCCAGGGCGATCACCCCCGTCGATGAACCGCTGACCCTGCCCCGCGTGTTCCTCCACCGCATACCCGTACACCCTCTCTGGCGTCGCCGTACCCGACCTCGCAGCATCCGCGAGGTGATCCCGGTGACACGCTGGCGGGGCAGGGTGAACAGTCGGGGTTCGCAAGCCGACGAGTCAGCGACGGAATGCCGAACGGTCGCCACCCGCCGCCGAAGCCGCCGCCACCGCTTCCGCTTCCGCTTCCGCTTCCGCAGAAATGTCCGACAAACGTCGAAGAGGTCGCGGTCCCTTGCTCAGCGCAGCCCAGCCGCCGGCATGACCTCGCCCTCGAGCGTGCGCACCCAACGGTCCCCCGTCGCCCTGAACTCCGCATGCGTCGCGAACCGGTAGTGGTAGGCGCGGGCGCGTACCCAGCGAGGCGGAGCCCCGTCGAACGGGTCGTGCGCGAGCAGCGCGAGCGTCGGGGCATCCGCTTCGAGCAATCGCAGGAGGAAGACCTCGAACCACGGTTCCCACATACGCCCCAGCGGCAGGAACCACATGAGCCAGTCGAGCCGCAGATGGTACGGAGCCCACTGCCGCGGCACGGCGCTCAGCGCTCCGGGTTTGCCCTTGAAGCCGTACTCGCGCCAGTCGGCGTCGTCGTCGGGGTCGCCTTCGAGCGTGCCCTCGACGACGATCTCGATGCGCCGCTTCGTCACCGTGCCGAACGCACCGTAGGCGTTCACGAGCATCCAGCGGTTGAACGACGCGTTCATGAGCTGACGGCGCGAGAAGAGGTTCTTGATCGGCCAGAAGCTCAGCACGACGAGCAGGGCGGATGCCGCGAGCACCACGATCGCCCACCAGAGCGGCGTCGCCGCGGCATCCGTGCCGAGTTCGACCGGAATCGCCGGGATCAGCCAGTGCCAGGCCGAGTCGGTGATGGCGGATGCCGCGAGCACGACCGTGATCCAGTTGAGCCACGCGAAATTGCCGGTGACGATGAGCCAGAGCTGCGTGAGGATGACGATCGCCGCAGCCGCCCCGCCCACCGGCCCCGGCACGAACAGCAGGAAGGGCACGACGAGCTGCGCGAAGTGGTTGCCGAGCACCTCTCCGCGATGGAACCACGCGGGCAGCAGGTGCGCCTGGCGACTCAGGGGGTTCGGCATGGGCTGCGTCTCGTGGTGGTACATGAGCGCGGTGAGGTCGCGCCACTCGCGCCCGCCGCGGATCTTGATCATGCCGGCACCGAATTCGAGGCGGAACACGAGCCACCATACGGCGACGATGATCGTGACGGGCGGCGGCGACGCGTTCGAGCCGAGGAACGCGACCGTGAAGAGCGCCTCGCAGAGCAGCATCTCCCAGCCGAAGCCGTAGAAGGTCTGGCCGACGTTCACGATCGAGAGATAGCCGATCCAGAGCGCGAGGAAGACGAGCATCGGCAGCCACGGCGGGCCGAGCTGTGGAAGCCCGAGCACGACGGATGCCGCGAGCACGAGCCCCACGACGGCGAGCGCCACGAGCCGCCGATCGGTGTAGCCCCAGCGGAAGAGGCTCGGCCCGCGCAAGCGCGGCGCGAGGCGGAGCAACTCGGGCACGGGCAGGAAGCCGTGCTCGCCGAGGAGCGCCCGGAACTGGTTCAGCGTCGACAGGAACGCGACGAACGCGAGCGCGCCGACTCCGCGCTGCAACACTTGGCGCGCAACCTCGTAGTCGCGCGCGTCGAACCAGTCGAGCCAGTCCACACCCTCACGCTACGCCCGCCATCGTTCGTCGAGTAGCGCCCGACGAAGGAGGACGCCGTGCCCACCACCGTTCGTCGAGTAGCGCCCGACGAAGGAGGACGCGTATCGAGACGCCCCCGAGAAGGTCTCGATACGATCGCTTCGCTCACTACTCGACCAACGAATGCCGTCCCCGCCACCGCTCGTCGAGTAGCGCCCGACGAAGGAGGACGCGTATCGAGACGCCCCCGAGAAAGGTCTCGATACGATCGCTTCGCTCACTACCCGACCAACGAATGCCGTCAGCGGATGCCGAAGCGCTCGCGCAGTGCGAGCTTCGCCGCGAACCAGCCGTTCATGCCGTGCACGGCCGGCCCGGGCGGTGTCGCGCTCGAGCAGAGGTAGACGCCGTCGACCGGCGTGCGCCACGGCGCGGTCGAGACGACCGGCCGTTTCACGAGTTGCGCGAACGTGAGCTCACCGGCGTAGATGTCGCCGCCGAGGTAGTTCGGGTTGTACCGCCCGATCTCCGCCGCCGAGCTCGCCGCGGAGGCGAGCACGACGTCACGGAATCCTGGAGCGAACCGCTCGACCTCGGCCGTCACGAGTTCGGTCGCGTCGAGCGTCGAGCCGGCCGGCACGTGCGTGTACGCCCAGAGCACGTGCTTGCCCGCCGGCGCACGGCTCGGGTCGGCGACGGTCGGCTGGGTGACCAGCACGTACGGATGTCGCGCCGCCCCGCCGCCCGCACCTCCGGCCTGCACCCCGGGCTGGAACCCCCGCGACACCGCGTTCTCGGCGGCGGCGATCTCGGCCCTGCTGCCGCCGAGGTGCACCGTCGGCGCGAGCCCGACCTCGGCATTCGCCCACGGCACCGGGTCGCTCAGCGCGAAGTCGACCTTCGCGACTCCCGATCCGTAGCGGTAGCGACGCAAGGCGCGCGCGTATCGCGCGGGAAGCTCGGCCGTGAAGAGCAGCTCGGGCGAGGTGTCGAGCAGCACCGCGCGCGAGCCCGCCACCTCCGAGAGGGAGGTCACCGCGGCATCCGTCACGATCTCACCGCCGCGCGCGACGAGCTCGTCGGCGAGCGCGTCGGCGATCACCTGAGATCCGCCGACGGGCAGTCCCCATCCGACGCCGTGCCCGTGCATCGCGAGCAGCAGGCCCGCGCCCGCCGAGGCGAGCGAGGGCATGCCGCCCGCGGCATGCGAAACGGTCCCCGTGAAGAGGGCGGGTGCGACGTCGTCGCGGAAGCGCGTGTTCCATGCCGCTGTGCCCTGCTCGAGGGCGCGCAGCCCGAATTGCACGGCGGCGATCGGGTCTCGTGGCACACGCAGCAGTTGCGATCCCGTGAAGTCGACGACGCCGCGACTCCGCGCGAGAAGCGGCGCGATCAGCTGCCGCCACGCCGGCCCGTCGCGGCCGAGGCCCTCGACGGTTCGGTCGAGATCACGCCAGGCGAGGCCGGCTCGGCCTCCGTCGAGCGGGTGCGCGTACGACAGCTCGGGCACGATCCACTCGATGCGATCGAGCAGACCGAGCTTCTTGAACACCGGCGAGGCGAGCCCGGCCGGATGCACCGCTGAACACACGTCGTGCCGGAACCCGGGCAGCGTGAGCTCGGCGGTGCGCAGCCCGCCGCCGATCGTGGGCGCGGCCTCGAGCACGCGCACCGAGAGCCCGGCGCGGGCGGCGAGCACGGCGGCGACGAGCCCGTTGGGCCCGCTGCCGACGACGGTGACGTCGGTCATGCGCTCAGGTCGATCATGCGACACGTCATTGGTTCAGAACGAGTTGAGGTAGACCCATGGCAGACGATCCATCATGAGTCGGTGCCGGTTGCCCTCGGCGTCGGGGGCGTCGTCGGGCACGGCCGGCTCGCGATCGCGGATCTCCTGCTCGTCGGCGTACTCGTCGTCCTCCTGCCACACGATCGTCGATCCGCCGTGCCTGACCTTCGCCACGTACGGTCGCACCTCGCCACTGCGCAGTTCGGCGAGCGCTTCGTCGACGGATGCCGCGTGCGCCAGGCCGTGCAGGGTGACCCAGGTGGGCGGCCAGAGCGTCATCGAGCCGGCGGTGTGGCGATCGAGTGCGTCGACCGGGCGCAGCCACTCGGCGGCGGCGACCTCGTCGGGGGCGAGTCGCAATTCGCCGTCGGGCACCCGCACTGCGAAGAAGGTCGTGGTGAGCTGCTTGGGTGCGCCCTTCGGCGGCGTCCAGTGCGAGAACGGCACGAGCTCGGCTGGGTCGAGCACGAGGCCGACCTCTTCACGCGTTTCGCGCACGGCGGCGCGGCGAGCGGCGTCGATTCCGTCGATGGGGTCCCCAGCGGCATCCGTGTCGTCGACTGCGCCACCCGGGAAGACCCACGCACCGGCGAACGAGCCCCGATCGCGGGGTCGCTCGGCGAGGAGCACCTCGAGCCCGCGCTCGCCGTCGCGCAACAGCACGACGGTCGCAGCCGACCCGGTGGTCGCCGGGGCGGTCAAGGATTCGAGATCGCTGTCCATGCCCTCAGACTAGGCCGCGGAGTGCGATGGCGCACCGCTCGCCTACGCCCCCGCCGAGCCGCGGGATACACTGCCCGGATGGATCAGGATGCCGGCCCCGGCGAGCGCGTGTCGACGTTCGCCGGGCTCGTGCTCGCGCCCAACGCCGGGCCGATGACCCTCGATGGCACCAACTCCTACGTGCTGCGAGCGCCGGGTTCGGCGGGTGTCGTCGTCGTCGACCCGGGCCCTGCCGATGCCGCGCATCTCGCGGCGCTCGCGAGCACCGGCCCCGTCGAGCTCGTGCTCGTCACGCACCACCATGCCGATCACACCGAGTCGCTCGAAGCGTTCCATGCGATGACGGATGCCCCGGTGCGCGCGATCGACCCGGCTCTCTGCCTCGGCGGGGCGCCGCTGGCCGACGGCGAACGCATCCACGCCGCCGGACTCGAGATCGAGGTGATCGCGACCCCCGGCCACACGGCGGACTCGGTGTGCTTCGCCCTCCCCGCCGACGTCGTTGCAGGTGAGACTGCGGTCGCGTCTGCCGGCCCGACCGGAACCGTGCTCACGGGCGACACGATCCTCGGCCGCGGCACGACGATCATCGCCGATCCCGACGGCGCCCTCGGCCCTTACCTCGACTCGCTCGAACGCCTGCGTGCCGCCGGCATGCCGGGGCCCGTGGGGGTGCTGCCCGGTCACGGACCCGCACTCCCCGACCTCGCCGCGATCTGCGATGCCTACCTCGCGCACCGCGCCGAGCGACTCGAGCAGGTGCGCGCCGCCCTCCGCACGCTCGGGGCCGGCGCCTCGGCGGGCGCCGTCACCGACCTGGTCTACGCAGACACGGATGCCTCGGTGCGAGGTGCAGCCGAGGCATCCGTTCGAGCGCAATTGGCCTACCTGCGCAGCGCCGGCTGACTCAGGCGGCCCGCGCGGGGGTCAGGCGACGAGTGCGAGGCCCGCGTTCCAGCCGACCTTCTCCTGCACGGCGAGCGTGAGCTGCAGGAAGCCGATGGACTCGAGTTCGCGCGCCCGCGAGAGGCGGCCCGCGTCGACCGCCACCACGCCGCCCGCCCGCACGACCTCGGCGAGTGCCTGCTTCGCGGCGTCGTCGTCGCCGGCGATGAGCACGGTGGTGGGGTTCGAGCCGACCGACCTCGATGCCAGGGTGGCGGCGAAGTTCGTGTTGAAGGCCTTGAGCACCTTCGAGTCGGGCAGAGCGGCGGAAAGCTCGCTCGCCGAGGAACCGTCGGCCGGCACGACGAGTCCGTCGAAGGTCTCGAAGTTCAGCGGGTTCGTGATGTCGACGACGATCTTGCCGGCGAGTTCGGCGCCGCGTGCGGCCACGATCTCGGCGAGGGCGGGGTGCGGCACGGCGAGCACCACGATGTCGCCGGTGATCGGCTCGGCTGTGTCGCGGCCGACGTACTCGACGGTGTTTCCCCCAGCGGCCACGATGCCTCCGATGGCCGTACCCATGTTGCCGTTTCCGATGATGCTGACGGTCGTCATGTTGATCCTCTCGGCGCCGTTCGACGCGATTACTTGTTCCGACAACCATCACCATACGCGCTATCAGTTGTTGCGTCAACTAATGCGATAGACTCCCCGCATGACGGATGACACCCGGTGGCTCGCCTCCGAAGAATCCGCCGCGTGGGTGCGCCTCGTGGCGCTCGCCGAGCTGCTCCCCGGCGCCCTCGACGCGCAGCTGCTCCGCGACGCGGGGCTCACTCACTTCGAGTACGCCGCCCTCATGGCCCTCGCCCAGGCGCCCGGCCGCACCATGCGCATGACCGCACTCGCCTCGGCCACGAACGCGACGCTCCCCCGACTCTCCCACGTCGCCCGCCGACTCGAGGAGCGCGGACTCATCGAGCGCTTCCCCTGCCCCGAAGACCGCCGGGCGACGAACGCCAAGGTCACCGATGCCGGCCTCAGCCTGATCGCCGAGGCCGCCCCTGGCCACGTCGAGACCGTGCGAACGAAGGTGCTCGACGCGCTCGCACCCGAGCAGCTCGAACAGCTCTACGACATCGCCGGCGCCGTGCTCGCACGACTCGACCCCGACGGGCGGCTCGCTGCGACCTCATGCCAGTTCAGCGAGGGCCCCGTCACCCCCGCCACCCCCGTCAACTGACCCGCGCCGTTCCGCGCGTCCCTTGACCCACACACTCCCGCGCCCCCATCACTCGCCGATGCGGTCTACCCGCGCATCGAGAGTGCGCTAGATGTCGGAATCCGGCGCCGAAAACGACCGTTGGCGCACTCTCGACGGGCGGCGGGCGCGACGGGCGGCGGGACGACGGGCGGCGGGACGACGGGCGCGATGCGCGCGGTGGGCGCGCGGTCGGAGGGTAGTGACGATGTGCACTCGGGAACGCGTGCTCAGCGCGGCTCGTAGGTGAGGCAGTCGGCGTCGTCGCTCCCGGGCCCGATGCGAACGGATGCCGCGGTGCACTCCAGTGACGAGTTGTGCACGCACTCCGCACGTTGACACGCCCCGACGTGCGTCACGACCTTGTCGAGTCCGCCCTTCTTTCCGAGCGGGATGAACGTGGCGCACTCGGCATCGCCGACGGAGCCGCCGATCGTGACCGCGGCCGCGTGGCAGTGGGAGTGGTCGTTGTAGGAGCATCCGGCCACCGAGCATTCGGCGACGGCGGGCAGTTCGTCGAGCGTCATGCTCATGGTGACCTCCAGTGCGGTGCGCGGCTGTTCGTTGGGGCGATAGTACGCCCGCGCGTGTCGGCCGCGCAGCATCTCCGGGACGAGTTTCCGCAGATCATCGCCACTTTCTTCTGAGGCGTGGCTTACCTATCCACCAGCCGGGTCCGAATGTCGGAGGGGTGCGGGAGGCTACCTCCATGGCATCCGACGACTTCGAATTCCTCTACGGCGCGTGGCACGTGCGCAACCGCAAACTCCGCGACGTCACCGACCCCGACTGCACCGAATGGGTCGAGTTCGATGCGACCGCCGAGGTGTACCCGATCCTCGACGGCTTCGGTCACATCGACCGCATGAGCGTGCCCGAAGCGCCCGATGGCGGTGCGTTCGAGGGGTTCACGCTGCGCCTGTACGAACCCGACGCCGATCTCTGGCGCATCTGGTGGAGCTCCACACGGTTCCCCGGAGTGCTCGACACCCCCGTCGAGGGCCGGTTCACCGACGGTCATGGCGTGTTCGAGGCCGACTTCGAGCTCGGCGGTGCGCCCGCGCGCGAACGCTTCGAGTGGCTGACGAGCGACCCCGAGCATCCGCACTGGCAGCAGTCGTTCTCGCTCGACGGGGGTGCGAGCTGGCAGCCGCCGAACTGGCACATGCACCTGACGCGCCGCGCGTCGTAACTCAGCACATGCCCTGACACCCGCCTGCCAGAGCAACCGCGGCTCGGCTCAGCTCAGCTCAGCTCACCGCGGGTCACCGCGGCTCAGCTCAGATCACCGCGGGTCACCGCGGCTCACCCCACGTCATCTCAGCTCACCCCAGGTCACCCCAGATCACCGCGTGACGGTGCCCATGCGGCTCGCGATCGGCTTCAGTACGGCGGGGCGCACGGCGAACCAGCCCGCGACCAAGACCACGAGCGAGACCGCGAAGATGCCGAACCCGAGCCACGATGCGTCATCGCGGCTCGCGTACATCGCATCGAGGTTGCGCAGCGCGCCGGTGGTGAAGACGAGCGTGACGTGCACGATGACGAACACCACGAACACGAGCATCACGGGGTAGTGCACCGCACGCGCGAGCGAAGCCGGGTAGACCCGGTTCAGTCGCCCGGCGCGCTGCGGCCACACCGACGAGAGACGCAGCCCCGTGATCACGGCGAGCGGAGCCACCACGAAGACGATCACGAAGTAACTGAGCAGCTGCAGGCTGTTGTAGTTCACCCACGCGTGCTCGATCGGCCAGTCGAGCGAGGCGAATTGCAACCCCGCCGACACGGCGTTCGGCCAGATGTCGGCGCTCGTCGGCACGATGCGCATCCATTGCCCGGTCGCGAAGAGCGCCGCGATGAACACGATTCCGTTGAGCACCCAGAGCACGTCGACGGCGTAGTGCAGCCAGAGGTAGATGCCGATCTTCCACGGCGGGTTCTTCGTGCGCACGAGACCCTCGTTATTGCGGACCCAGCGGGCCGGCGGCCGGCCTCCCTTGCGCAGCAGCAGCCCCGACCGCACGAGCAGCACGAGGAAGAACCCGTTGAGGAAGTGCTGCCACCCGAGCCACGCCGGAATACCGACGGGCGCGCCCTCGGGCAGCGGGGTCGTGCCCGGGTACCGCGTGATGAAGTCCTGCACCGACGGTTGCGCCCGCAGCCAGATCGCACCGAGCACGACGGCGGCGAGCAGCGTGACCCCGACGAGTACCGCCCAGACGAACGGCAGCCACCCACTGCGCCGACGGGTCGCGTGATGCGCGGTCGGGTCGGTCAGACGGGTCACCGACACATTTTGTCACGAGGGCCGGTGCGACCGCCGACCACTGCGTCCCAGTGGCGCATGGATGCCGCAGCACCAACGCAGTCCGGTGCAGCGGCACCCGGGCAGCGCTGCCCTGAGCGGCTCTGCTCAGGGCAGCTCCGCTCACGGCAGCACTGCTGTGAGCGGCATCCGCCCCACCGGTGACGGCCCGCACGCACGCTGGATGCATGAGCGATAACGACTCCCCACCGATCCAGCCGATCGACGCCGAACTCACGAAGCGCCTCTTCCACGAGCGCATCATCGTGCTCGGCGACAGCCTCGACCAGCAGGTCGGCAACCGGCTCTGCGCGCAGCTCGTCACGCTCGCGGCCGATGACCAGCGCCGCGACATCCGCTTCTGGATCAATTCGCCCGGCGGCTCGGTCTCCGCCATGCTCGCGATCGCCGACCTCATGCGGTCGATCCCGAACGACGTATCGACGATCGCCGTCGGCATCGCGGCGAGCGCGGGGCAGTTCCTCCTGAGCGCCGGCACGAAGGGCAAGCGGTTCGCACTGCCGCACGCACGCATCCTGATGCACCAGGGCTCGGCCGGCATCGGCGGCACCGCCGTCGACGTCGAGCTGCAGGCCGACGACCTGCGCTACACCCGAGACACGGTGCTCGGCATCACAGCCGAGAACACCGGCCAGCCGATCGAGCGCATCGCCGAGGACTCCTTGCGCGACCGCTGGTACACCGCCACCGAGGCCGTCGACTACGGCTTCATCGACCGCATCGCCGACGGCTTCGGCGAGATGTTCCCACAGGGACGCGATCCCCAGGTCGGACTGCAGGCGCAGACCGGATTGCGAGTGCCGGCATGAGCAGCTACACGATCCCCTACGTCGTCGAGAAGCGCGGCAACAGCGAGCGTTCGCTCGACGTCTACAGCCGCTTGCTCTCGGACCGCATCGTCTACCTCGGCACCGAGATCGACGATGGCGTGGCGAACGTGCTCATCGCACAGTTCCTGCATCTCGCCTCGGAGTCGAGCGAGACGCCCATCAGCCTGTACCTGAACTCCCCCGGCGGCTCGCCCGGCGCTGCGCTCGCGGTGTACGACACGATGCGGCACATCCGGCCGGATGTCGCGACGACGTGCGTCGGCCAGGCGGGCGGGCCGGCCGCGGTGCTGCTCGCCGGTGGAGCGAAGGGGCAGCGGGCGATCCTGCCGCACGGGCGGGTCATCCTGCACCAACCGTCGACGCAGGGGCGCGGCACGATCCCCGACCTCATCCTGCACGCCGACGAGGTGGTGCGCGTGCGGGCCGAGCTCGAGGCGGCACTCGCCGCCGACACCGGTCGCGACGCGGCGACGCTCCGGCACGACACCGACCGCGACCTCATCCTGCCGGCGAGCGCAGCGGTCGAGTACGGGCTCGCCGACCACGTGCTGACGACGCAGGTCGAGGTGGCGGCGTCGCGGGGTTACGCGGCGAGCAGGTAGGCGCCGGGCTCGGCGGGCGCGTACAGCCCGCCGGGCATGACGACGGCCAGCGGATGCTCCGCAGCCGCGCCGACCGGATCGACCACGTGGATCGTGTCGACGTGGTCGACTGCGTCGACCACGTCGGCCCGGAAGGCGAACGACGCCTCCACTCGCAGCAGCTCACGCCGCTCGGCTTCGCGTCGCTCGGCTTCCTGCCGCTCGGCGAGCAACGAGCCGACACGGTGCACGACGTCGACGAGCTCGAGTCCGAGCGACTCGGCGACCGAGCCGAGCACCTCTGACGAAGCCTCCTTGCGTCCGCGCTCGATCTCGGAGAGGTACTGCGGCGAGACACCGGCGGTCGCTGCGACCTCCGTCAGGATCCGCTCCTGGCCGAGTCGTTCGCCGCGCAGCACCTCGCCGAGCGCGTGTCGCCACAGTGGCTTCGGTGCATTCGGCTTCGCCGCGCTCGGCTCCGTGGCGCGTCGGTCAGTGGCCCGTGTGAACTCGACGACCTTGCCCATGGCCCGAGGTTAGCCGCGGCATCCGCTCGCCGTCAGGCCGATCCGCTCAGAGCAGAACGCATCGACCCTGCTCGGTCACGCCGGCGGGTTGGCGGGATCGACCGTCTCGATCGTGTCGGCCTCGACGGCGTTGTCGGCATCGAGGTCGTTCGGGTCGTCACCCTGCGATGCTCCGTTCCGGGCGGCGTCTGATTCGGCCGTCTCCGTGTCGTCGGCCGCGTTGCGCTGCTCGGCGTCGAGGTCGTTGGCACTGGTGTCGACGATGCCCCGAGCTTCGTGTCGTCGTGTCGTATCTCGTGGATCGGTCATGATGCCTCCGCGGTAGGGATGCATCCAGCGTGAGCGGGGTCCGCGGCATCCGTCAAGAGCTTGACGTGGCGCCGAATTCGTTCATCGAACTGAGCTACGCCGCTGGCAGCCGCGGGCGCTCTTCACCGTGCGGGTGAGCCCGAACGCCCGCAACTCGATCATGCTCGGCTGAACGCGACGCGCTGCGATGCTGGCGCTCGAGCCCGCCCGCGGGCAGAATGAACCCACTGACGTGGAGGTGCACGATGACGATTGATGCAGTGCTGTGGTCGATTCTCGGAACGTTCATGACGGTCGGCGGGGTGCTGCTCCTCGCGGCACTCTGGTCGCTCATCCGCCGGCCACGCGAGCACTGACCCGGCGCGAGGCCGTGCGCGGCAGCGCTCGCTCAGCCGAGGGCGTCGGCGATCGGCGTGCCGCCGCCGTTGAACCGGATCGTGCGGCGCGCCGTCTGCGCGCGGTGCAGCACTTCGGCTGCGACCGCGGCGACATCCGCTCGGTCGACGGTACGACTCTCGGATGCCTCGGTGTCGATGCGTCCCGTGCCGTCGCCGTCGGTCAACCGGCTGGGGCCGAGAATCGTCCAGTCGAGTGTCGTGGTCGCGAGGTGTTCGTCGGCCGCCGCCTTCGCCTCGGCGTAGGCGTGGAACGAGTTGTCCTCGGGCACCGTGTGGTCGGGCGATTCGAAGTACGACACCATCACGTAACGCCCAACGCCCGCGCGTTCGGCCGCGGTCATCGACCGGATCGCGGCGTCGCGATCGACGGCGTACGTGCGTTCGGGACTGCCGCCGCCGGCACCGGCCGACCAGACCACGGCGTCGTGTCCGTGCAGCAGTTCTGCGAGCGAATCGGTGTCGAGCTGCTCGATGTCGGCGACCACCGGATTCGCTCCGGTCGCCTCGACGTCGGCGGCGTGATCGGCGTTGCGGATGATCGCGTCGACGTGGTCGCCACGCTCGGCGAGCAGCCGTTCGAGTTTCAGAGCGACCTTGCCGTGGCCCCCGATGATGATGATGCGTGCCATGTGCTGCTCCTTCACGTCGTGCAGTCCACGCTACCCCCGACACGCGACGACTCGGGCGGCGAGCGATGCCGGTGACGAGCGCGGGTCTGCTGCTGTTCCGCGAGTCACCCGGGCTCGAGGTGTTCATCGCGCATATGGGAGGGCCGTTCTGGGCACGGAAGCAGGCCGGCGCCTGGTCGATTCCGAAAGGCGAGTACGCCGACGATGAAGCGCCGCTCGCGGCGGCGCAGCGCGAGTTCGCCGAGGAGATCGGCAGGCGAGCGCCCGAGGTCGACGTCATCGATCTCGGCGACTTCCGGTATTCATCGGGCAAGCGCGTACGCGTGTTCGCCGGCCGGGCGCAGGGCTTCGAGATCGCCGAGGTGGCTTCGAACACCTTCGAGCTCGAATGGCCGCCACGGTCGGGCCGGCTGCGCGAGTTCCCCGAGGTCGACGACGCGCGATGGGTGCCCGTCGCCGAGGCGCGCGAACTGCTCGTCGCAGGCCAGCGCCCCGCGCTCGACGCGCTCCGGGCGCACCTCGACGCGCAGCACGAGTGAGCGCGGCATCACGGCGATCACGCTCACGGTGTTCAGGCCATCGCGTCGATGATCCCGTCGACCCACTCGGGCACCACGTGGCTCGCGGGGCCGTGCCGCACCTCGTCGAAGAGCATCGTGATCTCGCTCGGTGCGAGGTTCATCTCGACGGTGCGCGCGCCGTACTCGGCGGCCGTCGAGACGAACCCGGCAGCCGGATACACGGCGCCCGAGGTGCCGATCGCGGCGAAGACGTCGCACGCGACGAGCGCGCGCTCGATGCGGTCGAGCTCGTAGGGCATCTCGCCGAACCAGACGACATCGGGGCGCAGCATCCGCTCGCCGCAGGCCCGGCACTGCGGCCATTCGATGAGGTCGGCCGCGACGGGCGCCCGGCCGCCGCAGGCGGCGCAGAGCGTCGAGCCGAGCTCGCCGTGCATGTGCACGACACCGCGTGACCCTGCACGCTCGTGCAGGTCGTCGATGTTCTGCGTGACGATCAAGAGCTCGTCGTCGGGTCGGTCGTCGAGGCGCTGTTCGAGCCGTACGAGCGCGTCATGGGCGGGGTTCGGTGCGACCGTCGCGACCGCGTGTCGTCGCGCATCGTAGAACCGCTGCACGGTGTCGGGGTCACGTTCGAACGCCTCGGGAGTCGCGACATCCTCGACGCGATGGTTCTCCCACAGCCCGCCGGCGTCGCGGAAGGTCGCCACCCCGCTCTCGGCGGAGATGCCGGCTCCGGTGAGCACCACGATTCGCATGCACCCAGTACATCGCACCCGCGTGCGCCGCGCGCGCCGCGCCGGTTCTTCCTCCCCGACCCGCGATCGGCGAGGATGAGGGCGTGCCCGGGCAATCGCTGACCGACATCGCCGAGGAGCTGTACGCGCAGCTGCCCGATGCGTTCACCGCGGCGCG
The DNA here is from genome assembly GCF_059445405.1 of Agromyces sp. Y782. NCBI lineage: Bacteria > Bacillati > Actinomycetota > Actinomycetes > Micrococcales > Microbacteriaceae > Agromyces > Agromyces sp. Y782. The sequence goes on from NZ_JCAIUG010000001.1 coordinate 710,487, forward strand.
CAACGAGCTGGCGAAGTCGGTCGCCGCCGACGATCGCGAATTGGCGGCCGGCATTCGCGAGCTGCGTCGCCCTTCGCCTGCGGCATGGCTCGTGAATCAGCTCGTACGGCAGCGCGCAGACCAGGTCGACTCGATCATCGATCTCGGTGCCGAACTCCGCGACGCCGGCGACGACCTCGACGCCGGCACGCTCGCGCAATTCGCCCGGCAGCGGCGCCAGCTCGTCTCAGCACTCGCTCGCGACGCCGGCGAGCTCGCCGAGTCGCTCGGCAACCCGGTGCGCAGCCCGGTGCTCGATGAAGTCGCCCAGACGATGCAGGCGGCGATGTCGGATGCCGCTGCCGCCGCTGCCGTGCGCACCGGACGCCTCGTTCGCGGCCTCGAGGCCGTCGGCCGCGAGGTCGATCTCGATGGGGCGGTTGCCGGCGGCGATGCGGATGCCGCGTTGGGCGTGCCCGGCGGCAGCGAGAGCGGAGCGGACAGCGGAGGCGCCGGTGGACGCGCCGACGGAGGCACCGGTTCGAGGGCGGCGACGCGAACCCGATCGGCAGAGCAGGAGCGCGCGGAATCGGCACGACGCGATGCGCGAGAGCGCGACGCGCGCGAGCGGGCCGAACGTGCAGCGGAGGAGGCCGATGCGCGAGCAGCGGAGGCCGAACGCTCGCTCGACGAGCTCGAGCAGCGCATCGCGGCGCTCAGCCGACTGATCGACGATCGCGCCGAGCAGCGCGACGACCTCGAGAAACGGCTGCGCGAGGTCGAGACCGAACTCGGCGATGCCGAGCGCGAACTCCGCCCGCTCAGCCGGGAGCACGACCGCGCGGCCCGGTCGGCGAGCGAGGCTCGCGCCGCAGCCGATGAGGCGCAGGCCGCGCTCGAGTGACGGGCCGCAACCACAACTCGGAGTTCGGGACGTGCGCGTGCATCCACGACGCGTGCGCCGGCGGGATCAGTCGATCCCCCTCGCCCTGCACGAGCAGCACGGGCGCTGACACCTCGGCGAGGTCGAACCCCCACGGCGAGCACCGGGTCGAGCCGTCATCGACTACCGCGAGTTCCCGGGCCGCACGCACCGCCTCGTGAGCCGAGACGGTTGGCCGGAGATCGCCGAGTACGCCCTCACGTGGGCGACCGAGCACGCCGAGGCAGTGGCGCGCACGGCGTGACCCCGCACGGCGTGACCCCGCACGGGACCACTCGAGTCGCACAGGACCGCGGATATCGCCGGTCCGGTGCGAGACGGGTGGTCCCGACGCGAACGGCGCGGATGCTCCGGCTCCGCGCCGTCGCCATGTCAGTCGCTGGACTGATCGAGCAGATCGGCGAGGTACGGCGTGATGTCGACGGCCTCGGTGGGCGGCAGCGAAACCGCCGCGGGGTCGATGGAGTTCGCAGGCATTCGATTCCCTTCGTGCGCGGGTGCGCGCACTCAGGAATGTCCGGCAGCCGACCCTCGGTTCCCGGGTTGTGGACGAATGGCGCTCAGCGCTCGATCGAGTCCTGTCCACCGGAACCGCGGCGCGCGAACACGCTTCGCAGCACGAAGTACACGATCACGGCGACAATGGCGACGATCACGAGCTTGCCGATGAACCAGAGCAGGCTGAACAGCACGTCGACGAGGAACCAGGCGATGACGACGGCGACGATCACGCCGATGACGGTCCAAACGGTGCGGCTCATGGTTCAAGGGTAGTCGAGGGCGACGGATGCCTCGCGGCGAGCGCGACCCGACCCGGCGCGAGCCCGACCCGGCACGACTCGAACGGCGACGCCGTCAGGGCGCATGCCCGTCGAAGAGCAGCGTCGGCACGGGGCCGAACGGCATCGAACGCACTCGGAGCGGGCGCACGTCGTCGCCCACGAACCCCGCATCGGCAAGCGCCCGCCCGGTGTCGCGGTCCCAGTGGCATCCGTGGCAGAACCTCGCCGTGAACGGCGTCGCGACGCGCTGCAAGGCGCGCTTGGCGGTGCGCTGAGGCGCAGCCACGTGATCGATGAACACCACCCTGCCGCCGGGCGCAAGCACGCGCCGCACCTCGGCGAGCGCGACCGCGGGGTCGTCGACCGAGCACAGCACGTAGGTGGCGACGACGGCGTCGACCGAGTGGTCGGGCAACGGAATGGTCTCCGCCCGCGCGTCGAGCGGCGCGGCGTGGTGACCCCACTCGCGGGCTCGCGTGGCGAGCTCGGCCCGCCGCGCGGCATCCGGTTCGAGGCCGACCCAGTCGACGTCGGGATGCATCGCACCGAAGTTCTCGCCCTCCCCCGCGCCGATCTCGAGCACCCGGCCACGCACGCGACCGACGAACTCGCGCTCGAGGTCGTCGAGTTCGTCGTCGTCGATGAGGCCGGATGCCGCGGCCGGGCGTCGTTGTTCCATGCCGCCATGCGAGCACGTCGGCGGGCCCGCGTCAACTCACCGGCGTAGTCTCACTCGCCGGCGTGGTCTCACTCGCCGGTCGACGCGACCACTGCGACGGCAGCCGCCGAGTTCGCCTGTACGACGAGCAAGGCGAATCCACTCAGCGCGAGCCCGAGGGCGGGCTGGGCGAGCACGACCATCGCCCAGACCGCGACGACGACGAGCGAGAGCACGCTCAGCACGGGCCGCCGCACGGCCACGACGAGTCCGGCCCTCGCGGCGGCGAGAGCGCCCACCCGTTGCGGCCCGGCGATCAGCACGAGCGCATGCAGTGTGCCGACCACGGCGAGCGCGGCGACCACCACGGTGACCGGACCGATGAGCGCGGCGAACGGCGAACCCCAGATCACGCCGATGTCGACGACGAGCACGCCGGCGAGGGCGAGGAAGCCCGCCCACACCGCGAGGGCGGGCAGCACGAGCGCGCGCCAGGCACGGAAGAAGTCGCGGAACGGCGCGACATCGCTCGCCGTCTTCGCGGCGCCGAACACCGTGAACGCCGCCGCGAACGCAGGCCCGATCGGCAGCGCGCACACGAGGAGGAACGGCCAGGCCTCGAGCGGGCGCGCCACGGAGACGAACGCGGCGACGAGGGGAAGAAAGCCCGCCGCCACCGCGCTGAGCCCCACGCCGAGCGCCAGGTACACGGTCTCGAAGGCCGTCTCGAACGCCGACGCCGACGGCGAGAACCGTCGCCGCAGCGGCCCGCCGGTCATCCCTTCAGCCCGCTCGTCGCGATGCCCTGGATGAAGTGCTTCTGCCCGAGCAGGAACACGATCACGATCGGCACGACCGAGATCACCGAACCGGTCATGATCATCGCGTACTGGGCGTCGAACTGGCCGACGAAGGAGCGGAGCCCGAGCTGCACCGTCCAGAGGTCGTTGCTCGTGAGGTAGATGAAGGGGCCCATGTAGTCGTTCCACACGCCGACGAAGGTGAGCAGGCCGAGGCTCGCGAGGGCGGGCTTCGACAGCGGCAGGATGATGCGGGCCCAGATGCCGTACTCGCTCATGCCGTCGATGCGGGCCGCCTCGCACAGTTCGTCGGGAATGGTCAGGTAGTACTGCCGCATCAGGAACACGCCGAACGCCCCGAATGCCTGCAGCAGGATGATCGAGAGGTGGGTGTTCACGAGGCCGGCCTGCTGCATCATGATGTACTGCGGAATCATGTACGCCTGCCACGGCACCGCGATCGTCGCGATGTAGGCGACGAAGAGCACGTCGCGACCCGGGAACTTGAGCTTCGCGAACCCGTACGCGGCGAAGCTGCCGGTGACGAGCTGCAGGAACGTGATCACGATCGCGAGGAACAACGAGTTCTTCAAGTAGTTCGCAAGCGGGATCCTGCTCCAGATGTCGACGTAGTTCGACCACACGAACTCGGTCGGGATCCACTGCGTCGGGATCTGGAACACCTGGTTGTCGTGCTTCAGCGACGAGGAGATCATCCAGAAGAAGGGCACGAAGACGAGCCCCACGACGATGACGAGCAGCACGTAGAGCAGTACCTTGCGTGCGGTCGGCGTCGCGCCGCCGCGTTGCGGCCGCCGACGGCCGACGGCCGGTTGGGGTGCGGTGAACGCCGCCGTCGCAGTGGTCTCGAAGGGGCCGAGCCTGCTCTCCTCGTCGATCCGGGTGTCGGTCATCATCGCTCCTTCCGCTTCTGCAACGTGAATTGGGCGGCGGTGAAGGCGAGCACGATCACGAACAGCACGAGCGCGATCGCCGAGGAGTAGCCGAACCGGTTCTGCACGATGCCCTCGCGGTAGATGAGCTGCGACAGCACGGTGGTGGCCCGCCCCGGCCCGCCGTCGGTCATGACGACGATCAGGTCGAAGACCTTGAAGCTCGAGATCGTGATCATCACGAGCACGAAGAACGTCGTGGGCCGAAGCGACGGGATCGTGACGTTCCAGAAGCGCTGCCAGGCGTTCGCGCCGTCGACCTCGGCGGCTTCGTAGTACTCGGTCGGGATCGCCTGCAGCCCGGTCAGGTAGAGCACCATGTAGTACCCCATGTCGCGCCAGACGCTCGTGATGATGACCGCCGGCATCGCCCACGCCGAACTCGTCGTCCAGCCGGGCGGGTCGGTGACGCCGAGGAATTCGAGCACCTGGTTGATCGGGCCCGCGGTCGGGTTGAAGAGCATGTTCCAGACGACGGCGACCGCCACGAGCGAGGTGACGTAGGGGAAGAACATGGCCGTGCGGAAGAAGCCGAGCCCCCGGAGTTTGCGATTCAGCAGCAGGGCGAGACCCAGTGACGCGGCCATGGTGAGCGGGATGTGCCCGAGGGCGTAGTACGCGGTGTTGCCGAGGGCGATCCAGAACGACTGGTCGCCCACCATTCGCTCGAAATTGTCGAGGCCGACCCACTCGGGCGGGGTGAACGAGTCCCACTCCATGAACGCCAGCACGAACGCCCCGGCCATCGGCACGAGGGTCAGCACAGCGAAGCCGAGGAAGTTCGGCAGGATGAAGCTCCAGCCGACGGCGATGTCGCGACGCTTTCGCTTCGCTCGCTCGCGCGTCGCGACCCGCTGCGGTGCGGGGGCGGTGACAGCCATGATGGTCCTTCCAGACGAGGCGGATGCTGCAGCCCACGACGAGGGCGGGCGAGCCCGTTCCCGCGGGAACGGGCCCGGCGGCGTTACTCGCCGAGGACCTCGCTCTTCACGCGGTCCTCCATGGTGGTGATGCCGTCATCCACCGACGATTCGCCGACCATGACGAGGTCGTGCTCCTCGTCGAGGATCGTGTTGACGTCGGCGGTGAACTCGCTGACCGGCATCTCGAGCACGACATCCTTCGGTTCGTTGAAGGTCGTGACCGAGAGTTCATCGGTGGGCAGTGCCGTGAACGCCTCGGTGACGGCGTCGGAGCCGAAGGCGGGAACCACACCGATCTCGGCGATCGCGATTGCAGCCTTTTCACCGGCGGCGAACTCGAGGAACTTCGTCGCGGCCGCGGGGTGCTTCGACTTCGCGTTCACGGCGAACGCCGTTGGTGCGCCGAACGTGACGGTCTCGTCGCCCGAGTCGATCTGCGGCATGGGGGCGACGCCCCAATCGATCGTCGAGGTGCCTGCGTCGATCGCGGCCTTGATGCCGGCGATGTACCAGGTGCCCATATGCATCATCGCGGTCTGGCCGGTCTCGAACATGGTGCGATAGCTCATCTGCTGCGACTTCGCGGTGGCGTAGTCGAGCGAGAAGCCCTGCTGCTGCAGATCGAGGAAGAGCTCGTACTGGTCTTTCATGAACCCGTAGTCGCCGCTGACGAGGTCGCCACCGGTCTGCGCCGCCGCGATGGCCTGCGCCGTGGATCGCCAGATGTGCTGGTAGCTGCCGAACACCTTCGGGCTCGCCGCGTCGTCGGTGAGCTGCTCGGAGAGCTCGGCGTACTCGTCCCACGTGATGTGGTCGGGGTAGTCGAGCCCGGCCGCGTCGAAGAGGCCCTTGTTGTAGTAGAGCAGCCAGAAGTCCTGCCGGTAGGGCGCCGCATAGTAGGCGCCGTCGACGTCGTACGGGTCGAGCCCGGCGATCTTGTCGGTCTCCATCGCCTCCACGTTGTCGGTGACGTCGAGCAGCTGGCCACGCTCGGCGTAGCGGAGGTAGTCGGTGACGGTCTTCATCGTGAGCACGTCGGTCGTGTCGCCGCCGGCGAGCATGGTGGTGACCTTCTCGGGGTAGTCCTCGGCGAGGATGTCGACGGGCTCGATCGTGATGTCGGGGTTCTCGGCCTCGAACGCGTCGAAGAGGGCTTTGAACTCGGGGGTCTGGTCGTAGTTCCAGACGGCGACGCTGAGCGTCACGGGGCCCTCTTCTTCGGCCGGTGCCGACGGCTGGCCGGAGCATCCGGCGAGGGTGAGGGCCGCGAGGGCCGCTGTTGCGACCGCTGCCGTGATGGTGCGCTTCATTGCGTGATCTCCTTTGACTTGGCGATGGTAGTCGACGCCGGAAGCGTCGGTTTGCAGGTGGTCAGCCCGTGGTGGGGAGGGTGACCCGAGCTCGTACGCCGTCACTCCAGACGACGAGCACGTCGGTGTCGCTCGATGCGGTGACGGCGGGCGCCGGCGCGACCGTGCCTGCCGCGAGTCCGATCGCGGCGATGTGCCAGCCCCCGTCGTCGCGGAGCGGCGCGGTGAGCCAGGGCGTGGCAGTGCGTCGCCCGAGGAAGGTGGCGTCGTCGTCGAGCTGCACACCCGATGCGGTGAAGCCCGCGATCGAGCGGATGTCGGTGACGAGATCGTTCGCACGGCCGGTCGCGCTGCCCGTCGACACGTCGACGACCGGCTCATCGCCCGACACGGGCCATCCGCTCACTCGAAGCTCGTCGCCGCGCACCTCGGTGCGCTCGTCGAAGCGGAGGCGCACGAAGCGCACCTCCCAGGCGCCGCGCACGAGCGAAGCCGTCGTGATGCTCGGGCCGTGCCGCACGACTCCGCCGGGCCAGGGCGTGCCGTGGTCCGGGCGGTCGGGAGCCTCGCTCACCCAGTGGGCGCGAGCCGTCGAGACGGCCCACCCGGCGGCCCCGCCGTCATCGCACTCGATCGTCTCGAGCGCGTCGGTCGTGAACCCCGACCGGTCGCTCGCGACGCCGTCGACGAGGACGCCGACCGATTGGTCTGGACGTTCGACGGCGGCGCCGCCGGCGAGCAGAGGCGCAGTCGCGGTCGAGTAGCCGAACCTCGCGTACAACGGCGCGTCGATGCCGAGCTCGCCTGCCGTGCCGTGGTCGGTGCCGTGGTTCGTGACCCTGATGATGCCGTCGGCCCCGGTGGCGGCGACGAGCCAGCCCGGCGCGGTGAGGCGGCGCACGAAGTCGCCCTGCTCGACGGGCAACGGCTGTTCGACAGCGGTCCAGACGGGGTGCGTCTCGGGCAGGGCGATGCCGAGCATGCCCTTCGACGCCCAGTACGGCGAGCCGGTGCCCGAGTAGTGCTGGGCGATCGGGCGCCACGCGCCGTGCCAGCCGAGCGAGAGTCGCCCGTGCTCGTCGGGCGCACCGCGTTCGACGAAATGCGACACGATGCCGCTGGCCGCACGGCGCAGCAGACCCGGTTCGACCGCCGTGGATCCGGCCATGGCGCCGGCCCAGAACGGTGCGGCTGCGGCGAAGCGGTAGGTGAGGCTGCGACCCTGGATGAGCGGGCCGCCGTCGGCGCCGACGAGCGCGACCGCATCGACGAGGTACCGGTCGAGCGACGCCCGGTACCGAGGCAGGCGATCGCGGAACGGGTCATCGGCGGCGAGCATCGTCTCCCAGATCACGGGATAGAGATGCAGCGCCCACCCCGTGTAGTGGTCGAACGAGCGACCGGCGCCGTCGGCGATCCACCCGTCTTCGCGGAAGAAGCCGTCGAGCAGTTCGAGGTCCTCCTCGATGTCGGCACGGGAGTACGGCGCACCGACGCTGCCGAGGAATTGCTCGACGACGATACGGAACCAGGCCCAGTTGTTGGGCGGGTAGCTGCCGCCGATGAAGGTCGAGAGGTAGTCGACGATCTGTCCTTGCACGCGAGGCGCGAGGTTCGACCACAGCACCTCGCGGGTCAGGTGCAGGCCGATCGCGAGGGCAGCCGCCTCGACCTTGGCCTGGTCGACCTCGTCGGGCCGCGGCCACCGCTCCGGCGACGACGGGTCGGTGCCGGCGTCGAGTCCCTCTCCGTACCAGGCGGCGAGGTCGCCGGTCGCTTCAGGCGCCCCGGCGATGCGGAAGGCGGCGAGCATGAACGTGCGAGTGAACCCCTCGAGCGCGTCGACATCCGTGCCGTAGCCGCCCGGAGTACCCGGGAAGGACAGCTTCGCGTGTCGCGGCGAGGCCACCTGCCGCGCCGCGTCGAGCATGCGGTCGGCGAGTTCGAGCCAGTCGCGACGGCTCCACCCGGTGAGGGGCGCCAGCGGGTCTGCGGTTGCGTTTGCGTTTGCGTTTGCGTGCACGCTCATGCGCTCACCCCGAGGTCGGCGAGCACCACTTCGCTCTCGAGCGGGAGCCCCTTGGTCCAACGGGAGAGCTCGTCGAGCGCCGAGTCGGACATGCGGCGAGTCTCGGTGCCGACGGATCCGGCGATGTGCGGCGTGATCGACACGTTGGCCAAGCGGTAGAGCGGCGAGTCGAGCGGCAGCGGCTCCGGGTCGGTGACGTCGAGCACCGCGTCGAGCCGGCCGGCGGCGCATTCCGCCGTGAGCGCCTCGGTGTCGATGAGGCTCCCCCGCGCCGTGTTGACGACGGTTGCCCCGTCGCGGAGCAGCGCGAGCTGAGCGCCGCCGATCATGTGCCGGGTCTCGGGCAGCTCGGGGGCGTGCAGGCTCAGCACATCGACCTGCCCGAGCATCTCTTCGAGGTCGACGAGGCGAGCACCGGCTGCGGCGACGGCCGTGGCGTCGGCGTGCGGGTCGGCGACGAGCACCACGACGTCTTCGAGTTGGTGGAGCAGGGCGACCACGCGGCGGCCGATGCGGCTGAACCCGACGACCCCGATCGTGCGGCCGAGGTTCGAATAGTCGTCGGTGACGAAGCGCGTCTTCCAGGCTTCGCGATGGGCGAGCGGCTTGCGCGAGAGGAACTGTGCTCGCTTGTCGGCGAGCACGATCGACGCGAACGTGAACTCGGCGACGGGGATCGAGTTCGCTTCGGCGGCGCTCGTGACCGTGATGCCGCGTCGCCAGAATGCGTCGGTCGTGAGGCTGCGTACCGTGCCTGCTGCATGGAAGACCGCGCGAAGCGCGGGCATGCGATCGAGCCGTTCCGACGTCAGTTGAGGGGCACCCCACGAGGTGATGAGCACTTCGACGCCCGCGAGCCGAGCGGCGAGGGCCGGATCGTCGAGGTCCGCCACCGGGCCGGGAATCATGAGATCGACGAGTGCATCGATGCGCTGCATCCGTGTCTCGTCGAACTGCTGGAAGAACACCTCGGGCGACATCGCGATCAACGCAGCTGGTCGTGGCTCGCTGGTCATTCGTCTCCTCGGTGAGTTCCGTGCCCGTGGTTGCGGCCGGGCTGAAACATAGTGAATACTCCATTGCGATCGCAGTCAAAGTGTTCGAACACAAACGAACACTCTCGATCGAAGAACGTCTACTTGTCAGAACGTCTACTGGAGGTCGCGTGCCGCGTCAGAGAACGACCCTCGCCGATCGCGACGACCTCAACCGCGCGTGGGCACGCGCCAAGTGGCACCCTGATCTGCTCTCACCGGTCGCCTCGATCGACCCGGCTGCGGGAGCGGTCGCCGCATTCGTCGAGCGAGCGGATGCCGCGATCGGTGCGCCGTGGCCGCAGCCGCTGCTCTCCGACTACGCGAGGTACCCGCGCGAGGGCGATCGCGCGACGTACGAAGGCACGGTGTTCGCCCTCACCGACCGCGTCGCCACCGCCGCGGTCGCCGCCCACGCCACCGGTTCGGTGCACCACCTCGATGAGGCGGCCGATGGACTCCAGTTGCTCTTCGAGCAGTCGACGTGGTGCTGGCCGGCACACGACGACGTCTTCGACCGCACCGGCGGCGTCGCGCCCGATCCGAGCCATCCGTATCTCGATCTCGGCGCCGGTGAGGTCGCCGGTCTCCTCGCCTGGACTCGTTTCGCACTGGGAGACCGCCTCGAGGAACGCGCTCCCGGCCTTCTGGCTCGGCTTCGCGCCGAGCTCGAACGCCGAGTGCTCGCGCCGTTCACCGAGCGTCGCGACTGGCGGTGGCTCGGACTCGACGGCAACCTCGACAACTGGAATCCGTGGATCCATGGCAACGTCATCGTCGCGGCGGCGGCGGCGGCGGCGGGTGACGATCTCGCCCGTGGGCGCGAGATCGTCGACCTCGCGGTCGACGGCATCGACCGCTACCTCGCGGCCCTGCCTGCCGACGGCGGCATCGACGAAGGGGTCGCCTACTGGTGGAACGGCGCAGCACGCGTGCTCGACGCCCTCGAGGTGCTCGAGCGCGCGTCGGGCGGCACCTTCGACTCGGCCGCCGCGCTGCCCGGGCTGCCCGAACTCCTGCGCTTCCCGCTGCGCATGCAGCTCGGTCGGGGTTGGGTGTTCGCCTTCGCCGATGCCACGCCCCGCCCGGCTGAGGCGAGCACCTGGCGGATCCCCCATGCCTGGGGCCGGCGCCTCGGTCTGCCCGAGGTGGTCGCCCATGCGAGCGGCTTCGACCGCGGCGCCCCTCCGGCGACCTCGCCGAACAACGGCCTCGGCCGGATCCTCGCGACGCTCGCCGACACGGAATGGGCGACGGCACCGGCACCTGCGTCGAACGCGCCGCTGCCGGCATCCGTCGTGCTCGACTCGCTCTCGCTCGCGCTCGCGAGGGAACACGCCGGCGCTGGCCTGACGATCTCGCTGAAAGGCGGGCACAACGACGAGAGCCACAACCACAACGACCTCGGCAGCGTGACCGTGTCACTCGACGGCGTGCCGGCCGTCATCGATGTCGGGCGCCCCGAGTACGACCGCCGCACGTTCGGCCCCGAGCGATACTCGCTGTGGCCGATGCGCAGCGACTGGCACTCGGTGCCCGAGCCGCGCGGCGCATTGCAATCCGCCGGAGCGCACTGGCGCAGCGGGCCGATCACGGGCGGGGACGACGGCACCGTCGCCGAGTGGTCGCTCGCGCTCGACGATGCGTGGCCGCTCGCGGACGGCGAAACCTGGAGCCGATCCATCCACCTCGACCGGCAGGCTTCGACCGCCGAAGTCCGAGACGCGTGGAACCTCGACGACGACCCCGACACGCGCACGACCCTGGTGCTCTGGGGCGAGACGACCATCACCGCCGACGGGCTCATCAGGGTGCACCGACCGCAGCCGGGCACCAGGGACCTGCTCATCGAGCACGACGCCGCTGCCGTCGAACTCGACGTGCGCGAGATCGACGACCGCGTGGTCGCTCGCTCGTGGGGCGAACGCATCACTCGACTGCGCCTCACTCCCGCGGGCGGCGCCCGGTCGATGATCACTCGATTCCGAGCCGCAGATGAGGTGACCCGATGAGCGATCCCCATCCGCTGTTCGCGATCGAGCGACGCGAGCACATCCTCGACGAGTTGCGGCAGCACGGGTCGGTCACCGTCAAGCATCTCGCCGAGTCGCTCACCGTCACCGAGATCACGATCCGGCGCGACATCACCGCCCTCGCCGAGCGAGGGCTCGTCACTCGCGTGCACGGCGGGGCGACGCTGCGCAGCCCGCTCGACCGCACGGTCGCCCGGGCCAATGGCGGAAATCACTCGCGCTACCGCATCGGCATGGTCGTGCCGTCGCTCGGCTACTACTGGCCGCAGATCGTGACGGGCGCCCGGGCCGCCGCCACCGCCGCGCAATCGCAACTGGTGCTGCGCGGCGCCTCGTACGATCCGGCAGACCAGCGTCGTCAGATCTCGGCACTCGTCGATTCGGGCTCAGTGCACGGGCTCCTCGTGGCGCCCGAGACCGCCGGGCATGACGGCGCCGCCATTCTGACCTGGCTCGAAGAACTCGACATGCCGGTCGTGCTCGTCGAACGCCGGGCGCCGACGGCGCTCGCGCTGCGCCGACTCGAGTGGGTGACGACCGACCACGAGTTCGGCGCCATCCTCGCCGCACACCACCTGTACCAACAAGGGCACCGCCGCATCGGCATCGCGGTCGCCAAGGACTCGCCGACGTCGGAGCACTTGCGGCGCGGATGGTCGCGAGGGCTCTCGGAACTGGGCCTCGACTCCTCATCGTTACTCGAACACCCGCTCGAGGACCCGGAGAGCGAGCTCCGCGACCGGAACCTGAGCGAACTCGTCGACCGATGTATCGCCACCGGCACGACCGCCCTGTTCGTGCACTCCGATCCGCAGGCGATCCACCTCGAACATCACGTGCTCGATCGGGGGCTGCGGATCCCCGAAGACCTGGCGATCGTCGCGTACGACGACGAGATCGCCGAGAACGGCGAGCCGCCGATCACGGCGCTGCGTCCGCCGAAGGCGCACATCGGCCGGCTCGCGGTCGAGACACTCGTCAACCGGCTCGCCGAGGGCCCGCGCCGGCCGGTGCAACGCGTGCAGGCCCTGCCCGAACTCATCGTGCGGGCGTCGTCGCAAGCGGCGGAGGGCGGCTCCTCGGACTGAGCGAGCGTGACGACCACGAGCTGCCCACGCCATCGGCCGAGATAGATGCGCGCCGTAAGCTGGTCCGATGCTCAGGCGATTCCTCTCGGGTGCCGGCCTGCTCATGCGCGGGTTCGGATTCTGGCGGCGGCGACCCGGCGTCATGCTGCTCGGGCTGATCCCCGCGGCGATCGTCTTCGCAGTCGTCGTCGCCGCACTCGTCGCGCTCGGCATCCAGCTGCCGGCCATCGTCGACTGGGCGACGCCGTTCGCCGATGCATGGCAGGAGTTCTGGGCTGCCTCGCTGCGCATCGCCATCGCCGCGGTCACGTTCGCGGGCGCGGTGCTGCTCGCCGCCGTCACCTTCACGGCCATCACACTCGCGGTCGGCGACCCGTTCTACGAGCGCATCTGGCGAGCCGTCGAACTCGAGCTCGGCGGGGAGGTGCCCGATCGCGGCGCCGGATTCTGGCGCGCAGCCGCGGATGCCGCAGTGCTCATCGCCCTCGGTGCCGTCTCAGCACTCGTCGTCGGACTCATCGGGCTCGTGCCCCTGGTCGGGGCGATCGCCGCGCCGGTGCTCGGCGTCGGACTGTCAGGGTGGCTGCTCGCCCGCGAACTCACCGCGCGAGCCTTCGAGGCCCGGAGCATCACGCCGGCGGCACGCAAGACGCTGTTGCGTGAGCACCGTGCCCAACTGCTCGGCTTCGGCGTCGCCACACAGCTGTGCTTCATGGTGCCGCTCGGCGCCGTGGCAACGATGCCGGCTGCAGTGGCGGGCTCGACGATGCTCGCCCGGGCCGCGCTCGACGCGACCATGCCGCGGCCACCGGATGCAGTCGCGCCTCCCCGCTGACCCATGAACGGGAGGTCCCGGAGCCGATACGGCTCCGGGACCTCCATTCATTCAAGGTCGAGGCTGCTCGTGTCAGCTCTCGATTCGAGCGCGTCGACGGCGCAGCATCACGAACACCGCTCCCGCGGCAATGAGGATCACCGCGATGCCTCCGAGGATGGTGCCCTCGAAGCCGGTGCTCGCCAGGTCGGCCGAGTCGCTTCCGGCCTCGCCGCCGGCGTTGCCCGAGCCTCCGTTGCCGTTGCCTCCGCCGTTGCCTCCACCCTCGTTGCCCCCGTCACCTGAATCGAACGCGATCGAGAACGAGCCGCGCACCGGTTCGGAAACCCTCGCGCCGAACCCCTGCCTGACTTCGAACACGTAGCTTCCGGATTCGAGCGCAGCACGGAATGGACCGACGGCGGTGCCGGCGGGCCCCGAGCCGGACGCCCCTCGCCCGGATACCTCGATCTCGCCGAGCGGAACCGACCACGTGCCATCCGCCGCCACGACCGCCGCACCGGACAGATCGCCCGTCAACGTGATGGTCGCGTTCGGCGTTCCGGTGCCGCTGAGTTCGTCGACGACGGTACCGGCGGGCAGTTCGCCGCTCGGTGCGGTCGTCGAGAACGACCCCAGGTCGGGACGCGCGGTGAGCCACTGCTCCGGTGTCGTGGGGTGGTCGATCACTCGGGTCTCGCCGATGCACCCCGCCCATCCGTTCAGGGCGTGGTCGTCGACCCAGTCGGCGCCGAAGACCCACGGCATGTCGCCGTTGAGGCTCTGACCCAGCGTGTCGGTGGTGTTCCGCAACACGGGAGCCCCGTCGACGTACATCGTCGTGCGCGAGGTCTCGGGGTCGTTCACGAGGGCGACATGCACCCACCGGTCGAGGATGATCTCGCCCGACCATGAGGTGCGATCGCCCTTGGTCGTCTCGGCCGGCACCTCGGTCCACTGGAACTCCTTCAGGTTCGAGAGTCCGAGCGCGGCCGGCGACGCCGTGTAGTCCCAGCGCGACCAGGGCATGCCGGGGATCGTCGACCGGTTGCCGGAACGCGTGATGGCCTTCATCCAGCCGTTCTGGTCGGCCGTCCACGATCCATCGATCTTCAGGAACGTCTCGACGGTGTACCCGTTCTCGAGGTGCGCGTCGTTGACCGCGGCATCCGCTGCCGTCTGCAGGTAACTGAACCGGCCAGTGGTCTTGTCGGAGTCCGCGAAGCAGACCGCCCCGCCGTCCGACGAGAACGGGTTCGCATCGGTCGAGACCGTGACGTCCTCGACCGTCGCGGTCGGTGAGCCGGACTCGGCGATCGCGACCCGGTGAAGGTCGGCGTCACCGGCGATGTCCTCGAAGACCTGGCCCTCCTGCACGACACCGGGCGTGTCTCCGAACCGCCAGTGGGCGAGCGTGCCGTCGACGGGCACGAAGTCGTCGCGGGAACCGGGCTGCTCGAGCTCGGTCGGGTCCGGGCCTTCGAATCCGTCGAGCAGGATGTCGCGGGCCCGCTGCGTGAGCGACGGCTGGTCGGCCGCACCGGGGCCGAACTCCGGTGCGAACCCCGCGAAGCGTGCTGCGAAATCGAGGTCGAGGGTGAACTGCTGGTTCGGCCCCTCGAGGAACGGCTGGTCGTAACTCGTGAGCTCATCGTTCGGCTTCTCCACGACCCACGGCGACGCGGTCTGCACCGAAATGCGGTTGTTGCTGAGGTCGAACTCCAGCAACCCGAGGTAGCCGTTGCCGCCCTCGTAGGCCATCTGGTAGTCCATCAGCACGTTCGTGACGGAGTGGCCGGCGTCGTTCAGGCGGGTGAGCTGGGCGGCTCCGTGGAAGTGGCCGTTGAACGTGAGGAAGATCTGGTCGTTCCCGCGGATGAGTCGCTCCCACAGGCGCGCGCCGTTGGCGTCCTCCTTCGGGGTGACGGTGTCGGGCTCGACGTTCAGCAGGGAGTGAGTGGTGAGGATCGCCGGCAGCGTCGGATGCTCGTCGAGCACCTGCTGCGCCCAGGCCAGCGTCGCGTCCGACGCGCGCCAGCTCAGCGCGAGCACCAGGAACTGCTGCCCTGCGGCCTCGAACACGTGGAACTGGTTGAAGCCGGTCGGGTCGCTGCCGCCGTAGGTGGCGACATCCGCTGCTCGCGTCGGGCCGAACCATCGCAGGAACGGCTCGTTCGCGAGGTCGTAGTCCGTGTCGAACCAGTCGTCGGCGGAGTTGAGCACATCGTGATTGCCGGCGAGGATCGAGTACGGCAGTGCGTCGTCGTCGAGCGCGGCGATGGCATGGTCGGCAGCTTGCCATTCGGCTTCGGTTCCGACACGGTCCACGACATCCCCGAGGTGGGCGACGAACGGGATGTTGAGCTCATCGCGGTGCTCGGCGAGCCATTCGGTCTGCGTCGCGAACGGATCGGAGCCGTAACGCGGCACGAACTGGTCGGCCGAGTACCGGGAGTAGAACTGGGTGTCGGGCAGCACGGCGAGCGTGAAACGGGCGGCGAGGTCGGTCTCATCTTCCGCCGCCGCGGAGAACGCAGGCACGGCGACGAGGGCGGCGAGCATGGTGACTGCGGCCACGGCGGCGGCGAATCGACGAGGGCGTTGCCAGTTGTGCGTCGCGGCGGACGCCGGTTCGGGTGGTGCGAGGCTCACTCTGATCCAATCAGCGGACGGACGCCGCCGCCGGGAGATCGGCAGCGGCGTCCCCACCGTGGCGTCGACGGGTGAACGGCTCCCCCACCCCGTGCGACCCGCGGCTGAACGCGGTGCGAAGCGAGGGTGCCCCCGCGGGTCGCCGACTTCGGCGCAATGCGGTGCATGCAGCGAGCGGATGCCCCGGAGCCGGATCGGCTCCGAGGCATCCGCTCACTCGTTCGAGGCTCGCGTCAGGCGGAGCGCGACCCGCCGAAGAAGGCGCGGATGTCGCCGGCGACGAGTTCGGGCACCTCGAGCGCCGCGAAGTGGCCGCCCTGCTCGAAGCGGCTCCAGTGCACGATGTTCGAGTTGTCGCGCTCGGCGAAGACCTTGATCGTCTGGAAGTCGTCCTTGAAGACGGCGACTCCCGTGCGTGCGGCGCTGACCTGCGGCTCGGCTGCAGCGCGGGCGTTCTCGAGATAGCTTCGGCTCATGCCCGCCGCGGCATTTGCAAACCAGTTGACGCTCACCTCGGTGAGGATCTGCTCGAGCGACACGAGCGAGGTGCCGTTGCCGAACGAGTTGAAGAGCTCGCTGTAGGCGAGCAGTCCGATGGGCGAGTCGCTCAGGCCGACTGCGACGGTCTGCGGACGGCTCACGTTCATGGTGTTGTACCCGCCGACCGACTGGAACCATTGCATGTGCTCGAGCCCGGCGTAGTCCAGCGGTGTGAGGTGCTCGAACTCGGTGGGGTCGCCGCTCGGGAACGAGAAGAGCTGCAGCACGTGCAGGCCGAGGAAGCCCTCCGGGTCGAGGAGCCCGAGTTCACGGGCGACCAGCGCGCCGTTGTCGGAGCCGTGGATGCCGTACTCGGCATATTCGAGGCGGCGCATGAGCTCGTCGTAGGCGCGGGCGGCGCGGGCGACGGTCCAGCCCGCCTCGGCGACCGGGTTCGAGAAGCCGTAGCCCGGCGCATCCGGAATCACGACGTCGAACGCGTCTTCGGCGCGGCCGCCGTGGGCGACCGGGTCGACGAGCAGGTCGATGAGGTCGAGGTAGTCGACGGATGACCCGGGGTAGGTGTGAGCGAGCAGCAGCGGCGTCGCGCCGGGGTGCGGCGAACGCACGTGGATGAAGTGGATGTCCTGCCCGTCGACCTCGGTCACGAAGTGGGGGAACGAGTTGATGCGGGCCTCCACAGCACGCCAGTCGAGGGTGCGCCACGCGTCGAGCGCCTCGCGGAGGTAGGAGTTCGGCGTGCCGGCATCCCAGTCGTCGGTGGGCGCGGGCTGGGGCAGCCGGGTGCGGGCGAGTCGCTCCATGAGGTCGTCGATCTCGGCCTGGGCGACCTCGATCTGGAAGGGGCGGATGTCGGTGCCGGATGCGGTGGTGTTCGTCATGTCTTCGACGGTACGGTGCATATAGGCACGTTCAGTTCCTAATCAAAACAGTTCCCGGAGATTGTTTCCCGGAGCCCTCCGAGAGGCTCTCGTCATCGCCGACACCGCCACACGACTGCTCGCCCTGCTCGCCCTGCTGCAGACGCGGCCCGACTGGACGAGCACCGAACTGGGCGCACGACTCGGGGTGACGCCGCGCACCATCCGCAACGACATCGACCGATTGCGCGAGCTCGACTATCCGGTCGACGCGACGCGCGGCGCCGCCGGCGGCTACCGGCTCGGCGCCGGTGCGAAACTGCCCCCTCTGCTGCTCGATGACGAGGAGGCGGTCGCCGTGGCGGTCGGCCTGCGTGCCGCGACGGGCATCTCGGGCGTCGAGGAGTCGAGCTCCCGTGCGCTCTCCAAGCTCGAGCAGGTGCTGCCGTCGCGGCTGCGGCCGACAGTCGCAGCCCTCGCGACCGTCGTCGAGCGCGCGCCCGAGAACAACGGCACCGACGCGCCGGATCCCGAGGTCGACGCGGCCGTGCTCACGGCGATTGCGGGCGCCATCCGTGACATCGAATGGTTCCGGTTCGACTACCAGGGCGCATCCCGCCTCATCGAGCCGTATCGGCTGCTCAGCTGGCAGCGCCGTTGGTATCTCGTGGGGCGCGATCCCTCGACCGACGAGTGGGGCACGTTCCGGGCCGACTGGATCGAACCGCGCATGCCGACCCGGCGCCGTTTCTCGGCCGTGTCGTTGCCGGGCGGGGACTACACGGCGTTCGCGATGCGTTCGATCGCCGCG
Organism: Agromyces sp. Y782; assembly: GCF_059445405.1. Lineage (NCBI taxonomy): Bacteria > Bacillati > Actinomycetota > Actinomycetes > Micrococcales > Microbacteriaceae > Agromyces > Agromyces sp. Y782. The sequence goes on from NZ_JCAIUG010000001.1 coordinate 728,657, forward strand.
AGCGGGTGGAAGGTGCACGCACGCCTTCGCATCGCGGCACCCGCCGACGCCGTGCTCGCGCGCATCAACCACACGGTGGGGGTCGTCGAAGCGGTCTCCGACACCGAATCAGTGCTCGTCACCGGCGCCGACAGTCTCGATACGATCGCCGCCTACATCGGCATGCTGGGCATGGACTTCACGGTCGATTCGCCGGCCGAGCTGCGGCCGCTCCTGCTCGCATACAGCGAGCGGTACGCCCGCGCGGCTCGAACGCCCGACTGATCCCGTCAACTCAGCGGCACGACATCGATCGCTGGATGAGCTCGTCGGAGGGGTGACCGTAGAGCCATTCACCATTGCCGTTGGGGTCGGTGTGCCCCATGCCGATCGCCCACGCGACGGCCCACAGCTCGTTGTCATCGGCGTACTCACCGACGATGTCGTAGCACTTCGAGGTGATCGCGTGACCCACCTCGTGAGTGACGAGCGCGACCATGATCGGGTCGCCCCACTGCTCGGCGATGCTGTTCGAGAGCGTGATCGTCGAGAGTCCGCCCTCCCAGGTGTCCCACGTGGCCGTTCCACCCGCCGAGCCGTTGTCGCCGTAGCCGATGACGATCGGCGCCCAGTCGAACTCGAGCAGCACACCGCCCGCGATCGAACGCGCGTACGCCTCGACGGCGACCCGCTGCCCGTACAGCGGCCCGGCCTTCTCGGCTTCTTCGGCGGCGTGCGTCGACTGCAGCGCAGTGGCGGCGACCACGTATTCGTCGACCCGCGCGGGAGCGTCGTAGCCCCAGGTTCCACCCGCGAGCTGCTCGACCGCGTTGCGGAAGTCGATGCGCTCGATATTGCGGGCCGAGCCGTTCGCCGCTTCGATCGAGGCGGCGACGGGGGCGATCGCCTCGACGAACACGAGTCCGGAATCGGCGGTGGCACTGTCGGCCTCGGCTACGGATGACGCGTGGCGCTCCGATTCGTCGGCGCCGTCGTGCAACCGCTCGGTCTCGGCGGTGAGCGCTTCGGAGGCGGCATCGAGATCGGCGTACCAGACCGGGCGCGGCAACGGCCCCGTCGGTTCAGCTGATTCGACCTCGAAGTCGGGGGCCCCCTCGATCAGCGCGCCGAGCTCGCCGGCCACGGCCGACAGATCGGCTTTGGCGACGGTGTCGACGAATCCGTCGGGTGCGGCGAGCAGCGACGTCGCGATCTCGGCGGTCTCTGCGGCATCCGCTTCGACGACGCCCGTCGAGTCGTTGACCACCTTCGCCTCGGCCACCGCTGTACGGTGGGCGGCGACCGCCGACGTGAACCTCAGGTTCGCGATCGTGTGGGTCGTGAGGATCGCTGCAGCGGCGAGGAGGAAGAACGCCGCGCCGATCACCAGCCACGTGATGGTGCGCTGCGAGTGGGGCGCGGCAGAGGAGGAGGGCACGACGGCTTCGGGCGCCGGGCCCGCGGTGGGTTCGAGGGTCACCCGTGCAGTATCGCTGTTCACGACGGGGTTGGGCAATCCGGGTCGTCATGGATCCGGCCTGAGCGAACAGATGTCGTCGCCACGTGCCCGCGACATCCGCTCAGCGAATCGCGGCGCCGACCATCGCCTCACCCAGTGGCGTGCGGGAGTGCAGCACTCGAGCACCGTCGCGCACACTCGCGATGAGTCCGCTGTCTCGCAGCACCGAGAGGTGATGCGAGGCCGTCGAAACGGCGATGCCACGATCGGCGGCGACTTGCGAGGTCGTGCGAGGGTCGTGCGAGCTCAGCAGGATCTCGGCGCGCGCTGGGCTGATCAGGGCGCCGAGCGAGCGGGATGCCGCGGCGGGATCCTGCGCCCAGGTCTCGGTCACGCCGTGCGCCGGGTAGAAGAGGGTCGGCTGCGCCGGCCGCTCGGTGAGCACCGCGCATCCCAGGCCGCTCATGACGGAGGGCACGAGCACGAGCCCGCTTCCCCGGCAGTCGACGAGTTCGCTGTGCTGGCGCATGCGGACGCGCACGGCGTCGCTGTGCCACGTGACCGATTCGTGCAGTCCGGCGACCATCACGGCGATGCCCTCGGCCGTGATGCGGCGAGCCTGCACTGCGATGTCTGCGCGCAGGAGTCGCTCGAGGTGCGGCCAGACGGGGTCGAGCAGCGACTCCCAGAGTTCGCCCCACGCGTCGGCGATCATGCCGCGGGCGCGGAGCGGGTGCTCGATCATGCGCCCGATCGCCTCGTGCCGGTGGCCACTCGAACGGGCGAGCATCTTCGTGAGGTCGGCGCGAAGCAGTTCCGGGCGCACGGCCCGCAGCCGCGCGGCCTCGTCGGCCGGGCTCATGTCCCAGCTCGGCGTCGCGGTGAGGAAGTCGGGGAAGTACCCCGCCTCGCCGACGATCACTGCCATGAGCTCGAACGGCTCCTGCGGCACCCGTTCGCGCACGCTGCGCAGCCAGCCCCATTGCCTGGGCTGCTCGGCGGGCCGCTGCAGCACGCGGATCGCGTGACTCAGTTCGTGCCCGGGCGAGACCCCGAAACGGATCGCCGAGATGTCGTCGGGTGCCAGCCGGAAGTCCACGAACTTTCGATCCACATCGAAATGCTATCGAGTCGGATGCCGCGGGCGGAGCCTGTTCTCAGCGACTTGCCGATCATCCCCGATGGAAGGACACCCCCGATGGACCTCGCAGCACCGACCACCGAAATCGCGCCGACGCCGCCAGTCGTCCCCGCGGAGCTCATCCGGATCGGCACCGGCCGCACCCTGCGCTTCGTGGGGCGCGAACATGGCGCCGCGGTCTCGTACTTCTTCGTCGACAACGAGCCTGGGCAGGGGCCGGGCCTGCACCGCCACCCGTACCCCGAGACGTGGATCGTGCTGGAGGGCGAAGCCCACCTGACGATCGGCGACGAGCAACTCGTGGCCATGGCCGGCGACACGGCCACCGCTCCGGCCGGAGCGTGGCACCGCTTCGTCGCAGGCGGAACCGGGCGGCTGCGCATGGTGTGCATCCACGCGTCGGACGTCATCGAGCAGGAGTTCGCCGAGTGACCACGGGGACTCCCGCAGAACGTGACGAGGGTCAGCACTGACACTGAACAAATCTCAGTGTGCTGCACGGATGCGGCGCCGATCGAACGCGCGCACGCTTGCCGCACCCGATCCCATTCGAGTGCGTCAAGGAGACGACGATGACCGATTCACCCGCAGTTCAGACCGCATCCGCCCCGGCCGCGCCCGACGCGATCGCCTCCGCGGATCAGGCCGTCAAGGCGAAGCACCGCAACATGTGGGCGTCGGGCGACTACCCGACACTGGCATCCGACCTGATCTGGAGCCTCGGCGCCACTCTCGTCGACGAGGTCGGGGTGAACCCGGGCGACCGCGTGCTCGACGTGGCAGCCGGCTCCGGCAACGCAGCGATCCCCGCCGCACTACGCGGTGGCACCGTCGTGGCGAGCGATCTCACGCCCGAGCTCTTCGACGTCGGCCGACGACGTGCACAGGAGGCGGGCGCTGCGCTCGAGTGGCGTGAGGCCGACGCCGAGTCGCTGCCGTTCGACGATGCGGCCTTCGACGCGGTCGTCTCCTGTGTGGGCGTCATGTTCGCACCGCATCATCGGCAGGCCGCGGGCGAGCTGCTGCGCGTCACCCGCCCCGGCGGACGCATCGGCCTGCTCAGCTGGACACCCGACGGCTTCATCGGCCAGATGTTCCGAACCATGAAGCCGCTCGCGGCCCCCCTGCCGCAGGGCGCCGAGCCTGCACCACTCTGGGGCGACGAGCACCACGTGCGCGAACTGCTCGGCGACGACGTCGACGAGTTCGCCGCACGACGCGAGAGCGTCACCATCGACCGGTTCGACTCACCCGAGGAGTTCCGCGACTACTTCAAGCGAAACTACGGTCCGACGATCGCCGTGTACGGCCGCATCGCCGACGACCCCGACCAAGTGCGAGCCCTCGACGACGCTCTCGTCGAACTCGCTCGATCCCACGGCCTCCGCTCGGCCGGCGACGCGATGCAGTGGGAATACCTGCTCGTCACCGCTCGCCGAACCTGACGCGGTCAGGGCCTCACCCGAAGGAGCTGTCATGTACCAGAGCGAGGACTACTTCGTCTTCGAGTTGCATCACCGAGGCGAGGAACGCCTGATGCGGGAGCTCGAGCAGCGCCGCGTCATCGCGGAGCGCGCCGCAGAAGAGGCGGAAGTGCAGGTGACGGATGTCGCGCGGCCGCCGTTCCTCGTGCGCTGGCGGCGCCGCCTCAGTTGGGCGGTGCACCCCACGAGCCACGCCTCCCCGAGCGGCGGCCCCACCCCGATCGCCTCGTGACGCTGGCCGATGCCGATTCCCGGGCGGAAGCACCGATGCGGCGCGCGACACCCGGGCATACACTGGGCGTCGTGGTCGGCCACCCGCTCACGCCACGTGAAAGCGCGGTGCTCGCCGCCATCGAGCGGCGCCTGAGCAACCCCGAGATCGCCGCGGAGTTGTTCATCTCCGTGCGCACTGTCGAGAGCCACGTGGCGAGCCTTCGCCGCAAGCTCGGCGCCGACAGCCGGGCCGCGCTCATGGCTGCGGCGGGCGACCGGCACGAGGCATCCGTTCGGTTGCCGCGCAACGCATTCGTGGGGCGCGCCGCCGATCTCGGCGCCGTCGCCGATCTCGTCGATCACCACGGGTGGGTGACCATCGTCGGCCCCGGCGGGGTGGGCAAGACTCGGCTCGCGCTCGAGTTCGCGAGAAGGCGCCACGGCGAGCGCGCACCCGTCATCGTCGAACTCGAGCACGCGGAGCCCGACGACGTCGTCGCCCGCATCGCGCGGGCGCTCGACCTCGAGTCGGCGCCGGGCGCCGACGTCTCGGCTTCGATCGCCGTCGCCCTCGGCGCCCGCCCCTACCTGCTCGTGCTCGACAACATCGACAGGGTCGGCCCTATGGTCGGTGAGGTCGCTGCGTTCATGCAGGCGACGACCCCGAGTCTGAGAATCCTGACCACCTCGCGCACCCCGATCGGCGACACGGCCGAGCAAGTGCACACCCTCGCGCCGCTCGCGATCGAAGGTAGGGATGCCGCGGCGACCGAGATGCTCCTCGACCGCCTCGGCGATCGGGGGCAGCTCACCACCCCCGCCGAACGCGACCTCGCCGGCGAGATCGCGACGCGGCTCGACGGACTGCCGCTCGCGATCGAGCTCGCGGCCGCCTGCGCGCGGCACCTCTCGCTCGCCGAACTCGCCTCGCGCCTCGAACGGGACTTCGCGACGCTCGACCGCGCGGTGCCGATGGGTCGTCATCGCACGCTCGACACGGCGTTCGAATGGACATGGGACCTGCTCACAGACGATGAGCGAGAGGTGCTCTGCCGACTCGGCGCACTCCCCCGAACGTTCGACGTCGATCTCGCCGCGGCCGTCACGCACCCGGGCGCCGAGGGGGTCGTGCTGCGCCTGCTCGACCACTCGATGCTCGTGCCGACCGGCGGGCACCCACGCCGGTTCCGGCTGCTCGCGGTCATGCGGGAGTTCGTGCTCGCACGCACCGATGCCGCCACCGTGCGCGAAGTGCTCGAACGCCATGCGGTGTACTACGCCGCCCTCGCATCTCAGTTCATCGTTCGTGCACGCATCGATGACAGCGCCGAGGCGATGAGCCTGTCGGCCCGCGTCTGCCCCGAGGTGAACGCGGCACTACGTTGGGCGCTCGCGGCGGGGCATCCGTGCGCCTTGGTGCTGGCCGCCGACCTCGCGATCGGCATCGAACAATACGGGTCGGATGTCGACAGCGTGCGCACGCTCGCGATGGCGGCACGTGACGAACGGCTGCTGCCCGCGGCATCCGCCGAGCAATTGCTGGTCATCGGCAACGGGCTCTCGTACTACGACGTGCAACTCGTCGACGAGCTCGCCGAGCGGGCACTCGCGATCGCCGACGACGACCGGTCGCAGCTCGCCGCCCATCATCTCGCCGGAATCGCCGACGCCTACCGCAGTCGCACCGACGCCGCGATCGTGCATCTCGCCGTGGCGGAGCGGCTCGCGGAGGCCCTCGGCGACGAGTGGGAGCTCGCCGCCGTGCACCAGATGCGCGGCATCGCGCTGCGCGGCCCGTCGAACGCCGAGGCATCGCGTGCGATCGCCGAATTCGACGCGGCCATGCGCGGGTATGCGCGCGCGGGCGACGCGACCCATGTGAGCAATGCCCGATACATGATGGCCCACACGGCCGCCGTGTCGGGGATCGATCGAGATCGTGCCGTCGGCTGGGCGGCCGAGTGCGCCGAGTATGCGCGCGCCGCCGGCAACGTGCATGAGCTCGCGCACGCCGAGCTCGTGCAGCAGACGCTCCAGGTACCGGATGTCGCGAGCGGGCTCGATGAACTGGTCGACGTCTTCCGCCGGCTCGGCGACGTGCGCTGCACGACGCGCAGCCTGATCCTGCAGGCCGATCGGGCGGAGCCGGCGGAACGGAGCCACCTGCTCGAGCGGGCGCTCGAGTTCGCCGACTCCGCCGGTGATCAGGCGAACCAGACCGCGATCCGCGAGCGCCTCGCAGTCGCCGGCTGAGCACGCGTCGGATGCGCACGCGGTTAGGCTCTGACGATGGGCATCTTCGTCGTCGTCATGGGCGTCTCAGCAGTCGGCAAGTCCACGGTCGGCCGAGCGCTCGCCGACCGTCTGGGTGTGCCCTTCCGCGACGCCGACGACCTGCACCCCGAGGCGAATCGGCGGAAGATGGCGTCGGGAGTCGCCCTCGACGACCTCGACCGCGGGCCGTGGCTCGACCTCGTGGGCGCCGAGATCGGGTCGGCGAACACGGGCATCGTCATGGCATGCTCCGCCCTGAAGCGCGCCTATCGCGACCGCATCCGTGCCGCCGCGCCGTCGACCGTGTTTCTGCACCTGCACGGCTCGCCCGAACTGCTCGCCGCGCGCGCGGCCGCCCGCACCGGTCACTTCATGCCGCCGAGCCTGCTCGCCTCGCAACTGGCGACGCTCGAGCCCCTTGCGCCCGACGAGGCGGGCTTCACGATCGACGTCACCGGCGACTCCGCTGCGATCGTCGAGCGGGCCCTCGTCGCGCTCCGCCCCGACGTCGAGGCGCTCACACCCAGATCGTGAGCGCCGCCGTGTGGCCGCCGGCTCTGGGTTCGCTCTACACCGGTCAGAGGATGCCGTGACCGAACGTATCCAGGTGACCCGTCGCATCGGGGCACGTCAGCGCCCGCCTTCCGCTGCGTCGGTGCGGAGGTGCATGCGCTCGCCCTGCACGCTCAGCAGGTTGAGGATCTCGGCGGGCTCGCTCGAGGCGCTCACGTGGCCGTGCGGAACTCGCGTGTCGAATTCGGCAGCTTCGCCCGCCTCGAGGATGATCTCCTCGTCGCCGAGCGCAAGACGCACTCGGCCGCTCAGCACGTAGATCCAGTCGTAACCCTCGTGGGCGCCCTGCGTGACGGGCTGATCGCTCGGATACCCCGGGAGCACCATCTTGAAGGCGCGCAGCTCGGGGTTCTGCCGGGTGAGCGGGATGATGGCCCGCCCGTCGCGGTAGAAGGGCTTCGGGTGGATGCGCGGGTCGGCGATCTGCGGAGCACCGACGAGGTCGTCGAGGTTCGCTCGGTAGGCGGTCGCGATGCGGATGAGCAGTTCGAGGGTGGGCCGGCGCAGGCCCGACTCGAGCCGCGAGAGCGTGCTCGTCGAGATGCCGGTCTCGGCGGCGAGCTCGGCGAGTGTGTAGCCGCGGCGACGCCGCAGCTCGCGAAGCCGCGGGGCGACCGAGTCGAGCATGGCGTCGATGTCGTCGGCCATGTGAACTCCTCTTGCCGCTTCGGCAACGTGCGTTGCGTCGCTTGCAGACTATCGCGAGGGTGGAGGCATGCAACGTGAATCGTGGGATGTCATCATCGTCGGCGGCGGCAGCGCCGGTCTCAGCGCCGCACTCATGCTCGTGCGCGCCCGGCGGCGGGTGCTCGTGCTCGACGGCGGTGCACCGCGCAATCGCTTCGCCGCGCACATGCACGGCGTGCTCGGCCGTGACGGCTGGTCGCCGCTCGAACTGCTCGCGCGGGGCCGCGACGAGGTCGCGCGCTACGGCGGAGTCGTGCGCGCCGGCGAGGTCGCCGCCGCCCGGGTCACCGACGCAGCGGGCGGCGATCGCGGCTTCACCGTGACGCTCGATTCCGGCGAGGAGCATTCCGCACGTCGCCTGCTCGTGGCGACCGGCCTTCGCGACGAGCTGCCCGAACTGCCCGGCCTCGCCGAGCAATGGGGCACCGGCGCGGTCGTCTGCCCCTACTGCGACGGCTGGGAGGTGCGTGACCGGCGCATCGGCGTGCTCGCGACCGGCGAGCGCAGCGTGCACCAGGTGCAGTTGCTGCGGCAGTGGTCGTCGTCGGTCGTCTTCTTCACGAACGGCACGGATGTCGCGGCCGACGACCTGGCCGGCATGACCGCTCGGGGCATCGCCGTCGAAGATCGGCCGTGGGCTGAGGTGCTCGCCGACGATGACGGGCGACTCCGCGGCATCCGCCTCGCCGACGGCGCCGTCGTGCCGCTCGACTCGATCTTCCTCGGCCCCCGTTTCGTGCCGAACGATGCGTTGCTGCTGAGCCTCGGCGCCGCCTCGGCTCCCGCCTTCGGCGAGGGCGACTGGGTCAGCGTCGACCCCACCGGGCGCACGAGCGTGTCCGGGCTCTGGGCGGCAGGCAATGTCGTGAATCCGATGGCCTCCGTGCCGCTCGCCGCAGGCGGCGGCAACTTCGCCGGCGCGGCGATCAACGCCGACCTGATCGAGGAGGAGATCCGCGCCGCGCGCGCCGCGTGATCGTGCCGCTCTGCGTGTCGCGGACTCGGCTCGAACTCAGATCTCGGTGTGGCCCAGTTCAGCCTCCGCGAGCGTGCGGATCACGGGCTCGGCGATCGCCTCGAACTCGAGCACCGCGACCTCGTTGCGACCGGCGCGCGTCACGGGCCCCGGCACGAACAGGGTGCGCTGCGGTCCGCGGCGCCAGTATCGGCCGAGCAGGAACCCGTTGACCCACACGAGGCCCTTGCCCCAGTGCAAGGTGTCGAGGAAGAGGTCGGCGGGCGCCTCGAGCGTGAACTCGCCGGCGGCGAGGAACGGGCCGGCCGGGAACGGAGCGGCGACTGCGTCGGCCTGCGAAGTCTGCGCACCGAGCACCGCTGCGGCGAGCCCGGGCACGGCCTCGAGGTCGAGAGGGCGCGCCGTCCAGCCGGTGAGCTCGACCCCGTCGAGCGCGACCCCGCCGATGAGTCCTTTGTGCTCGCCGATGCGCGGGCCGTAGTCGACGCGGCCCTGGTCTTCGACGAGCAGCGCGAGCTCACCGCGGGCGTCGGGCAGCGCGATCGCCCGCTCGTGCGCATCGCGGGCGAGCACGCCGACCGGTGCGCCGTCGACGAGCACCCAGGCGCGGTCGCGCACCTCCTCGCCGATCGTGAGCGTGCCGGGGCCGCCGCGCTCGAGCGTCGTCGAGAACAACACGATTCCGCGGTCGTGCTCGAGTTCGTCGAAACTCGGCATCGTGTCGAACGCGCGGGTGCCGCCGAGCGACGGTGCGAGCTCGAGCAGTGTCTGACCGGCGAGCAGCGGCGCCTCGATCTCGGGTGCGGGTTGGCGCACGGCGGGGGTCTCGTCGAGCACGTCGGCGTAGCGCGCGATGACCTCGCGGAACGCCCAGAACTTCGCCGTCGGGTTGCCGGCCTCGTCGAGGGGAGCGTCGTAGTCGTAGCTCGTCGTGATCGGCGCGTACCGACCCTTGTCGTTGGCTCCGGTCGTGAGGCCGAAGTTCGTGCCGCCGTGGAACATGTAGATGTTCACGGAGCCGCCCGCCGCGAGCAGGGTTTCGAGTTCGTGAGCGGAGCCGTCCGCATCCGTCGTGTGATGGTGCGAGCCCCAGTCGTCGAACCAGCCGCACCAGAACTCCATGCACATGAGCGGCCCGGTCGGCTGGAACTCGCGCAGCGTCTCGAGACGCTCGGTGACACGAGAGCCGAACGACCCGGTGAGGTGCAGGCCGGGCAGGCTGCCGTCGGTGAGCATCTGCGGTGTCGGCTGATCGATCGTCGTGAGCGGCACGGTGATGCCCGCCTCGCGAGTGACCCGCACGAGTTCGGCGAGGTACGCCTCGTCGGAGCCGTAGGCGCCGTACTCGTTCTCGATCTGCACGAGGATGACAGGCCCGCCGGCGTCGATCTGGCGCGGCGCGACGATCTCGTAGACGTGACGCAGGTAGTCGCTCACCGCGGTCAGGAAGTGCGGTTCGGAGCGTCGCACGCCGACCTCGGGGTCGCGGAACAGCCAGGCGGGCAGCCCGCCGTTGTCCCATTCCGCGCAGATGTACGGGCCCGGCCGCACGATCGCGTGCATGCCTTCGGCGGCGACGAGGTCGAGGAAGCGCCCGAGGTCGAGCCCTTCGCCGGCTCGCCACTGCCCGCGGTGCGGTTCGTGCGCGTTCCACGCGACGTACGTCTCGATCGTGTTCAGGCCCATCAGCCGCGCCTTGCGGATGCGGTCGGCCCAGAGGTCGGGGTGCACACGGAAGTAGTGGAGCGCACCGGCGATGATGCGATGCGGCCGGCCGTCGAGTTCGAAGTCGGTGGCGCCGATGGCGAAGCGGGAAGGGGCGGTCACGGGGCATCCGTTCCTGGGTGATGGGGCGGGTCGGCCGCGCTGGAAGTGGGACGAGCGGGGCCGGCCGACCTCACCCGGCCGGCCCCGCAGCGGTGCGGCTACTACTCGGTGACGGTGAAGCCCTGCTTGTTGCCGTAGTCGACGAGCTTGCCCTGCCATTCGGCGAGGCCGTCGTTCAGGTCGGACTTGTTCGCGTACGCCTGTCCGACGGTATCGCCGAAGATGCTGTTCGCGTACACCTGGTAGGGCAGGTACGACCAACCGGATGCCACATCGGCCGAGGCCTGCGTCAGCACCTCGTTGATCTTCTGGCCGCCGAAGTACTCCGATTCGAAGCCCGTGAACGCCGGGTCTTCGAGCTCGGCCGTGGTCGACGGGAAGCCGCCCGACTCGAGGAAGACCTCGATCGACGCCGGGTCGCTGTTCAGCCAGCGCAGGAACGCCGCGGCGAGCGCCGGGTTCTTGCTCTGCTTCGTGACCGACTGGCCGCCGCCGCCGTTCTCGGCGGTCACCGGGGTGCCGTCGTACGTCGGCAACGGCGCCACGCGCCAGTCGCCCGCGGCATCCGCGACGCTCGACTCGAGCACGCCCGGCATCCAGGCGCCGACGGGCAGCGTCGCGATCGAGCCGTCGGCGAGGCCCTTGAACCATTCGTCGGTCCACCCGGGGGTGGCGGCGAGCAGGTCCTCTTCGACGAGCTGGTTCCAGACGCCCGTCCACTGCTGGGTGCCCTCATCGGCGAGGTTCACCGTGATGTCGGTGCCGTCGATGGCGAACGGGCGGCCGCCGGCCTGCCAGATCATGCTCGTCGCGAACCCGGCGTCGCCGGTGTCGTTGGTGATGTACTTCGTCGGGTCGGCGGTGTGCAGCTGCTTCGCCGCGGCGATGTACTCGTCCCAGGTCGTCGGCACGGCGATGCCGTACTGGTCGAACACGGTCTTGTTGTAGAAGAGCGCCATGGGGCCGGAGTCCTGCGGCAGGCCCACGAGCTCACCGTCGACGTTGACGCTGCCCCAGGTGGACGCGGCGTAGTCGTCTTCGAGTTCGTCGAGCCCGTACTGGCCGAGGTCGACGAGGGCATCCGACAGCGCGAACTGCGGCATCGCGTAGTACTCGATCTGCACGACGTCGGGCGCACCCGAGCCGGCCTTGATCGCGTTCTGCAGCTTCGTGTACTCCTCGGTGTTGGTGCCCGCGTTGACGAGCTCGACGTCGACGTTCGGGTAGGCCTCCTCGAACGCGGCGACCTGCGCCTCGGCGCTGGGCGTCCAGCTCCAGTAGGTGAGCTCGCCGCCGGCCTCGAGGGCTGCGTCGAGGTCGTCGGCGCTTCCGGTGCCGGTATTGTCGCTGCCGCCTCCGGTCGAGCACGCGGCGAGCGCGCCGATCGCGAGCGCTGCGGTCGCGGCGACCGCCATGGTCCGCCGAAGGGCGGTTCGGGCGATGATCATGTTGCTTCCCTTCACTTCGTTGTGGTTTCGGTTCCGGGGCAGGACGCTCCGGGTGAGCGTGTGGGTGCGTTCGTCAGGCAGCGCTGCTCGGTCACTGCTTGACGCTTCCGGCGCTGAGCCCCGACTGCCAGAACCGCTGCAGCCCGAGGAACGCGACGACGATGGGGATGATCGTGAGGAGCGACCCCGTGATCACCAGGTTGTAGATGGGCTGTGCTGCGACGCCCGTGGCCTGCGCATTCCACTGGTTGAGCCCGACGGTGAGCGGGTACCAGGTGGGGTCGCTCAGCATGATGAGCGGCAGGAAGTAGTTGTTCCACGTCGCCACGACCGTGAAGAGCAGCACCGTGACGATGCCCGGCGCGAGCAGCCGGATCGAGATCGTGAAGAAGGTGCGGAACTCGCCCGCGCCGTCCATGCGCGCAGCCTCGAGGATCTCGGTCGGCACGGAATCGACCGCGTAGACCCAGATCAGGTAGAGGCCGAACGGGCTGATCAGCGACGGGATGATGATCGCCCAGGGCGTGTTCGTGAGGCCGAGCTGGCTGAACATGAGGAACGTCGGCACCGCGAGTGCCGTGCCCGGCACCGCGATCGCGCCGAGCACGACGGCGAAGATCGCCCGCCGGCCGGCGAAGCGGAACTTCGCGAGCCCGTACCCGGCCAGCGTCGCGAGCAGGGTCGCGCCGCCCGCGCCGAGCACGACGTAGAGCAGCGTGTTGCCGAGCCAGCGCACGAAGATGCCGTCACGGTAGGTGAGGGTCTCCCAGATGTTCTGGAAGAGCACGAAGTCGTCGTCGAACCAGAGCCCGAAGCTCGAGAAGAGGCCGCTCTGGGTCTTGGTCGCGTTGATCACGAGCCACAGGATGGGCACGAGGCTGTAGATCACGAGGATCGACATCAGCAGCGTGAAGGCGACCGACTTGCGTGGCCGCAGTGAGGATCCGCGTCGTCGCGAGGTGCTTCGGCGCGAGATATCCGAGCGGATGCCGCGGCCGCGCGCCGGCGGTGCGGTGAGGGCACGCGTGGCCGAAGTAGTCATCGCTCCTCCTTTCGTGCGCCGCGAAGTTGCACGACGTAGGCGATCACGGCGGTGATGACGCCCATGACGATCGCAACGGTGGCCGAGGCGTTGTACTGCTGCCCGGCGAAGGAGAGGTTGTAGGCGTACATGTTCGGGGTGAAGTACGTGGTGATGATGTTCGGCGCGAGCGTGCGCAGGATGTTCGGCTCGTTGAACAGCTGGAAGCTGCCGATGATCGAGAAGATCGTGGCGATGACGATGGCTCCGCGGAGCGCCGGCAGCTTGATGCCCGTGATGACGCGCATCGGGCCGGCACCGTCGAGCTCGGCCGCCTCGTACAGGTCGGTGGGGATGGTGCGCAGCGCCGAGTAGAAGATGAGCATGTTGTAGCCGACGAACTCCCAGGTGACGATGTTGCCGATGGAGACGAGGATCCAGTCGCGCGCGAACGGCGCGATGACGTCGGAGCCGAGCCAGTCGTTGAGGTTCGCGACGAGGCCGAAGTTGTCGCCGTAGATGAAGCCCCACATGAGCACGGCGACGACCGCGGGCACCGCGTAGGGCAGGAAGATCACGATGCGGAAGAAGCCCGACGCGTGCAGGCGCGCGCTGTCGATCGCGAGCGCGGCGATGAGTGCGAGGGCGAGCATCACCGGCACCTGCACCACGAGGAAGAGCGCGACCCGCCCGAAGCCCTCCCAGAACTGCGGGTCGACGAAGAGTTCGGCGTAGTTCTCGAGGCCGACGAACGCGTTGCCGCCGATGAGCTGCTCGCGGAAGAGGCTGAGGTAGATCGAGTAGACGACGGGCGCGATGAATACGAGGAGGAAGACCACGAGGAACGGCACGACGAAGGCGAGGCCCTTCCACTCGCTTCTGCCCCGCGATCGGATGCCCCGAGGCCGAGATGCGGGGGCCTCGCGGGTCGGTGTCGGGAGGGACGTCGTTGTCATCTGGTTCCAATCGGTGCATGTTCACGTCAACATGACTCGTCGTCACCGTAGCATGTTGACGTGAACATGCGCCATCGTGGGCATGGTCCAGACGAAGGAGCAGCGATGACGGTCACCAGCACGGCAGATGCCGCCCCGGGGCGACGCCGCGGCCCTTCGATGGCGGATGTCGCGCGCGAGGCCAATGTGTCGGGCCAGACCGTCTCCCGCGTCTCGAACGGGCGTCACAACGTCGATGCCGACACGAGGCAGCGCGTGCTCGCCGCGATGAGCAAGCTCGGGTACCGGCCGAACAGCGCGGCCCGGGCCCTGCGCAGCGGCCGTTTCCACAGCATCGGCGTGATCATGTTCACCCTCTCGAGCTTCGGCAACATGCGCACCCTCGACGCCATCGCGATCGCCTCGGCCGACGCCGGCTACTCCATCACGCTCATCCCCGTGTCGCATCCGACCCAGGGCGAGGTCTCGGGGGCGTTCGATCGACTCAGCGAAGAGGCCGTCGACGGGGTGATCATCATCATCGAGGCGCACCTCCTCGACGAGAACGACGTCGTGCTCCCGCCCGAGCTGCCCGTCGTGGTGGTCGACTCCATCGGCAGCACTCCCTATCCGGTCGTCGACACCGACCAGGCGCTCGGCGCGCGACTCGCGACCGAACACCTGCTCGAGCTCGGCCACCGCACGGTCTGGCACATCGCCGGGCCCCATCGCTCGTACTCGGCCACGAGTCGCAGGGAGTCGTGGGAGCAGACCCTCGTCGCCCACGGTGCCGAGGTGCCGCCGCCCCTCGTCGGCGACTGGTCGGCGGAGTCCGGCCACGAGCTCGGGCGCGCCCTCGCGGCCGACCCCGAGGTCACGGCGATCTTCGCCGCGAACGACCAGATGGCGCTCGGCGTGCTTCGCGCGCTGCACGAGGCCGGCCGCGCCGTGCCCGGTGAGGTGAGCGTCGTCGGCTTCGACGACATGGATGAGGCGGCGAGCTTCTGGCCGCCGCTCACGACGGTGCGACAGTTCTTCGGCGAGGTCGGCCGGCTCTCGGTCGAGGCCCTGCTGCACGAGGTCGAGAGCGGCGATCGCCGCGAGAACACGCTCGTCGCCACCGAGCTCGTCGTGCGCGCGAGTTCCGCGAGCCCGCACGGCTCGTCGTCGACCGACTGATCTCGCGGGGTTCCGCTCCCCGGGCTCGCGGCGAAGAATGGGACGAGCGGACGCGGCATCAGCCGCTTTCCCGAACGACATCTCCAGCGGCGGCATCCGGTCGCCGGTCATGCGAAGGAGCACTCCATGGGAATCATCGTCGTCGACCTGTTCATCACCCTCGACGGGGTCTACCAGTCGCCGGGCAGCCGTGAGGAAGACCTCGAGGGAGGGTTCCCGTACGGCGGTTGGCAGGGTCCGTACATGGACGACGAGTCGGGCGCGGCGATCGGCGCCGACATCGAGCGCGTCGATGCCCTGCTGCTCGGCCGCAAGACCTACGACATCTGGGCCGCCTACTGGCCGTTCCAATCACCAGACGACCCGATCGCGAAGACGTTCAGCGAGGTGCCGAAGTTCGTCGCGTCGCACTCGCTGACCGACCCGTCGTGGGCCGGCACGACGGTCATCACCGATATCGCGACTGAGGCACGCGACATCCGCGACCGCTTCGACGAGACGCACGTCATCGGCAGCGGTGATCTCGCGCGCACCCTCTTGCAGGAGAATCTCGTCGACCGACTCAACCTCTGGCTCTACCCCGTGACCTTCGGCACCGGAAAGCGGCTGTTCGCCGAGGGCACGGTTCCCGCGGCGTTCACCCTCGCCCAACCGCCGGTCGCCTACCCCAAGGGGGCGATCTCGCTCGTCTACGAGCGCGCGGGCGAACCGGTCACCGGCTTCGACATGGCGACGATGGAGCGCTCAGAAGCCTGACCCCCGAGCGGATGCCTCAGCACCGATCCCTGGAGTTCGCTGTCGCAGCGCGCAGCGCGGGCTACGCGATGCGCAGCACCACGTTGCCGCGTTTGCGCCCGGTGTCGACGTAGCGATGCGCTTCGACGATGTCGTCGAGGTCGTACGTGCGATCGACGACGGGCCGATAGCGCCCGGCATCGGCGAGCTGCACGATGGTCGCGAGGTCATCGGCCGAGACGTGCGCGCCCGTCGCCGTCACGGTCTTTCCGCTCCGTCTGCTGTTGCGCGCGGCGCCGAGCATGCCGGCGAGGTCGCTGACGACCATGAGCAGCGCCCCGCCGGGCTTGATCGAGCGTTCGACGCGCGCGAACGACGCGTTGCCGACGCAGTCGACGATCGCGTCATAGACCGTGCCATCGTCGGCGAAGTCCTCGACGCGGTAGTCGATGACACGGTCGGCCCCGAGCGATCGCACGAGCTCGGCGTTGCCACCGCTGCACACGCCGGTGACCGTGGCGCCACGCAGTTTCGCGAGCTGCACGACCGCTGTGCCGACGGCTCCGGATGCCCCGTTGACGAGCACCTCGTCGCCCTCACCCACTCCGGCGCGGTTCAGGAACGCGAGCACCGTGTGGCCACCGAAGACGAGGGTGGCCGCGTCTTCCATGCTCAGGTTGGCGGGCTTGCGCGTCACCGCCTTCCGGTCGGAGACGCAGACGTACTCGGCGTGCCCGCCGAACTGACCGCCGAGCATCGCGATGACCTCGTCGCCGGGCGCGAGCCGCGTGACGTCGGCGCCGACGGACTCCACGACGCCCGCGACATCCATGCCGAGCACCGGCTTGCGCGGCCGGAACACGCCGATGGCGATGGGTCCGTAGAACCCGAGGCCCTTCGGCAGGTCGCGACTGCGGGTGCGATGGTCGGCGATGCTCACGGTGCTGGCGTGCACCCTGATGAGCACCTCGTCGCGCCTCGGTGCGGGCTTCGGAACCATCTCCACTCGCATGACCTCTGGGCCACCGAAGCGGCCGGCTACTGCAGCCCGCATACGGGTGCCGTTCACCACAGCTGTGCTGCTCATCTCAGTCTCCTACCTTACGTTGTACGACTTACAACGTAAGGTAGCGTGGATCCGGGTGAATGTCGAGAGCTGCGGCCTCGAATTGTCAGCAGACTTGTACCGTGGTCAGGAGGGAGGGCGAGCACATGTCATCGACGACCGAACGAAGCGCCGAGCGTCGCCCACCGCTGACGCGCGATCGCGTACTGCAGTCGGCGGTCGACCTTGCCGACGCCTCCGGCATCGACGCCCTCACGATCCGCCGCATCGCGGAGCGACTCGGCGTCGAGCCGATGTCGCTCTACTACCACGTGCCCAACAAAGGGGCGATCCTCGACGGAACCATCGACCTCGTCTTCGCCGAGGTCGAGCAGGCGGCCGGCGGATTCGCGGTACCCGAGACCGATGCCGAGTGGAAGTCGAGCCTGCGCGCCCGCATCCTCGCCGCGCGCACCGTGATGCTGCGGCATCCGTGGGCCCCCGGGATCTTGGACTCGCGTACCGATCTCAGCCTCACCACCGCGCGCTACGTCGACTCCGTCGTCGGCACGCTCCGCGCGGGCGGGTTGTCGTACGACCTCATCCATCACGCGATGCACGCCCTCGGAAGCCGCATGTTCGGCTTCTCGCAAGAGCTCGGCGAACCCGACGACGAGTCGGCCGATGCGACCGCGATGGAACAGATGTCAGCACATGTACCGCATCTCGCCGCGATGCTCGCGGTCGTGCGCCACGTCGATCCCGACTCCACCCTCGGCTGGTGCGACGATCAGTTCGAGTTCGAATTCGGGCTCGACATCATTCTCGACGGCCTCGAACGGCTCCTACCCGCGGAGCAGCCCCCGCAGCGTCTGGATGGTGTCGGCCGCGGCCGCTGACTTGTCGTCTCGGTACCGCTTGACGCGCGCGAAGCGCAAGGCGATGCCGCCGGGGTAGCGACTCGAGCGCTGCACCCCGTCGATCGCGATCTCGACGACGATGGTCGGCTCGACCCACACGGTGTGCTCGGTGCGTCGGGTCTCGATCTGCGGGAACCGCTCGGTCTGCCACCGCAACAGTTCATCGGTGAGTCCCTTGAACGTCTTGCCGACCATGACGAACCCGCCGGGCTCGCCGAACTCGCCGACCGCATCGAGCGCGCCGAGGTGCAGGTTCGAGAGCCATCCGGTGCGCCGCCCCGAGCCCCACTCGCACGCGAGCACCACGAGGTCGTAGGTGTGCACGGGCTTCACCTTGATCCAGCTCGACCCGCGCCGACCCGCCGCGTACGGCGAGCCGATCGCCTTGACGACCACGCCCTCTTGCCCCGCGGCGAGCGCCTCGCGTGACACGCGCTCGGCGACCTCGGGGTCGGCGGTCACCTCGCCCTGTATGCGGTGCCCGGGAGCGATGCGCTCGAGTTCGGCGAGCCGCGTCGAGAGGGGTTCGTCGAGCAGGTCGCGCCCGTCCACATGCAACACATCGAAGAACCACGGATGCAGCAGGGTGTCGCGCGCGGCATCCGCACCGAACCGCGACATCGTCTCTTGGAACGGCCGTGGCACGCCGTCTTCGTCGAGTGAGAGCGTTTCTCCGTCGAGGATGACGTCGCGCACCGGCAGGCTTCGCACGACATCGACGACTTCGGGCAGGCGATGCGTCACGTCGGCCAGGTTGCGGGTGAAGACGCGCACGTCGTCACCAGCACGATGTACCTGGATGCGTGCGCCGTCGAGCTTGAACTCGACGGATGCCTCGCCGGTGGTCTCGAGGGCGGCCGCCGCACTCGACGCGGTCGCCGCGAGCATCGGCAGCACAGGCCGCCCGACGACGAGCCCGACGGCTTCGAGTTCGGCCTCGGTGCCGGTGAGCGCCAGCCGCGCGGTCTCGCCGAGATCGCCCGAGAGCATGGCGGCGCGGCGCACCATCTCGCCCTGCCGGTCGGCGGCGCGTGCGATGGCGTCGGTGACCACGCCCTCGAGGGCCCCGGTGCGCACTTCGCCGAGCAGCACGCGGCCGATGAATGCCTGCTCGCGTTCGGTGGCTTGCGAGGTCAGCTCTCGGAGCTGCCTCGCTCGTTCACCCGCTGAGCCGGCGCCGGATGCCGCGGCGAGGCGTTCGAGCATCGCATCGAGCTCGCTGATGGTGATCGTCGGCTCGGCAGCGGGTTCGCCGGTCGCCGCGGCCACCCCGCGCCATCCGATGCCGACGCGCCCCTGCCTGGGCTTGCCCACCAGGAACCCGACCGCGGGCGCGATCTCGTCGGGTTCGAGCCGGCGCAGCAGTTCGGCCAGTGCGTCGACCTTCGCGAGGCGCGAGCGGGTGGACGCAACGGTGTCGGCAGTCAGCACGAGTTCGTCGAGCAGCACACCGGCAGTCTCCCACCGACGACCGACATACCCGCAGCCGAACGAGTCACGAGCCCGAAGTCGAAGTGCTCATCTCGCGAGGCTTCCGCGCCCGATTCGTGCTCGCCAGGTACGCGCTGGCCGTCGGGCTGAACATGGCGGCGGTTGCCAGGATGACGAGCAGGATGTGCGCCATCCGAACGACGAGGAAGACCCCGCCGAGCGGCCCCCCGCTCCCGAAGGCCTCGAGTACGGTCTGACCGTCCGCGAGCGCGAACGCGGCGGGAACGACGAGAGATGCGAGTCCGATGACGCTCAGAAGCACGGTCAGCCCGATGCGGGCGGCGCGGCTTCCGCGGAGCAGACGGGTGATCATGACGATGGCGACTACGTACACGACGACGCGGAAGCCGAGACTGAGCCAGGCTCCTGCGTCCAGCCCTCCCTGCCCGGCGATCTCGCTGACGGCGAGCACGGATTCGATGACTCCGGCGGCGACCGCCGCGAACCATGCTGTCGATGAGACTTTCATGCTGGTTGGTGTGTTCATGCGGCGACCCTACGAACGGCATCGCGCTCATCGCATCCCTCTGGGGAGCCATCTCGGCCCGTACCGCGGTAGGGGCGCTCGGATGGTGCCGGCGCAGTGCATCGGCCACCCGGCCACGCAGATCAGCGGGGCGTCGTCTCCGGGGCATGATCCCAGCGAATGGGCGACCTCACCCAGGTTCGCGTGAGCGTGATCGGCTGAGGTGCTGCCGAAGCGGTCGGATGCCGCGCGGGCGTCAGCTCGCGGGGTCGCCGTCGACTTCCCGCTTCAGTCGTTCGAGTTCGGCTCGGCGCTCGTAGTACTCGATCTCGCGGTCGAGGTCGGCGAGCTGCTGCTCGGTGGAACCCACCTGCGGCACGGGGCCACGGTAGCCCTGCTGCGGTCGCTGCGCCATGAGCGAGCCGATGCCGTCGGTGGCCGACGAGCCGCCGTATTCGCGACCCAGCACGAACCACAGCAGCGTGCCGATGAGCGGCAGCAGCACGACGAGCAGGATCCATCCGAACTTCGGCAGATGCCGCACTTGGGACTCGTCGCGCATGATGATGTCGATCAGTGCGAACACCATCGCGGCGACCACGATGACGGGAAATACGGCGGCCATGGCCGTCAGCATATTGGGCCGGGCGGATGCGCCGCTACGGCGCGAGCTGACGGGCGACCTCGCCGACGTGGCGCATGAACACGCCGAGGTCGGGCTCGTCTGAGGTGGGTTGCAGCACGACCGAGTCGACACCGGCCGCGAAGAACTGCTCGGCGGCCTCGGCGACGGCGGACGCATCGCCGACGGCGGCCAGGCGCTGGTCGTCGGGCATGTTCCACTGCGTGAGTTCTCGTGCAACCCGCTCGTCGGCCTCCTTGCCGCCGAACGCGGCCATCAGGTAGACGACCACCTCGTTGCGCCCCGCGCGCCCCGCGACGCTGCGCCCGGTCGCGATCGTCGCCACGGCTTCTGCGGCGCGTTCGACCGTCGTGCCGCCGGTAAGCACTGTGCCATCGGCCACCTCACCGGTGAGCTGCAGCGTCTTGGGGCCTTCACCAGCCGCGTAGACGAGCGGCGCCGTCGCCGGCGGCCAGTCGAGCTTCACTCGATCGAGCTTCACGTATCGCCCGTCGGTCGTCACCTCATCGCCGGCGAGCAGCTGCCGCAACGCCGGAACATACTCGCGCATGAGCGTCAGCGGCGATGCGACACGGCTGCCCGTCTGCGCCATCCATCGCTGCACTCCATGGCCGACGCCCGGCAGCAGGCGGCCCGGGAACATGCGCTCGATCGTCGCGATCTCCATGGCGGTGATCGCGGCGTTGCGCAGGGGCATCGGTGCGACACCGATGCCTACCCGCAGGTGCTCGGTCCACGCGAGGGCCGCGGCGGCGGTGGCGAAGGAGGACTGCTGGAAGCAGTCCTCCCAGAGCCAGAGTTCGGGCACGCCCCCCGCTTCAGCCGCCTCGACCGCGGGTCGGAACTGCTCAGGAGGGAAGGCTGGCTGGAAGATCGCTCCGATTCGACGCATACGGCAACTCTGGCAGCACCCACCGGCTTGCGCCCACTGTCATATACCGAGCGGATGCTTCGATGCACGCGAAGGTGGCGAATTCCACGACATTCTCGTGATGCAAGTGGAATCCGTCACTCGTCGCGGACTGTGCGGATCTGCGCTCTGCTGCTCCTCAGCGCTCTCCTTCTCTCTTGGGCGGCGTTGCGGACGTCCCGACCGGAGGGGTAACCGAAACCAACGACTGACGGCCATCAGCCCGGTTGCGGATCGCTCACCTTCAGCAGTCGCATCCAATGAGGTTATGAGCCTGACGACCGCGGTCCGCAGAATGTTGTCGGACCGTGACACCCAGAGACGTCGGCCATCAGACACAACCGCTCAGCGTGCGGTGGGCTTCCCGTCCGCGGCCCACGCCACACCCAAGGCGAACAATGTCGACACGCCGTACTGCTCCATCGCCGCCGCAATGCGACGCCGACCGGTTCGCGGGTTGATCCCGAGCCTGCGAGATGCCGCGTCGAGAGTGACGCCCTGCTTCATCAGCACAAGAAGCGGCGCCCACGGCTGCTCCACACCACCGATCGGCTCGCCGCGACGCCAGAGCTCGCGGAACAGGCTTCGGCCCAGTTCGGCGAGGGACGCGCTACGGACACCGACCACGCTGGACGGCCACCCCTCGCCCCATTCGATCGGCAATGCGAGCACATCGCCGTCGATCCAGAACCAACTCGGAAGGTCGTCGAGAAGGCGGAACTCCACCCCGACGGCCGCGTAGCGCTCGGCGATCGCCACGAGCCGGGCGTCCTCTGCCATCGAACGCGGGAGAAGGGCTCGCACAGACCGCTTGCCGGCGAACATCTCCGCGAAACGGCTGGCGCGCGCGGGATCGGTCTGCAAGTAGCGTCCGAGATCGGGAAGCACTGACCAGGCGGTCTCGCTCTGCTCCCGCGCGATGTCATACCAGAGGTCTTCTGCTGCCTGTGGCCCGTGTCGCACGAAAACGGGAACGAGATCACTGGATGCCTCGCCTACAGCCCAGTGACGCAGCAGACCCGGTAGGTCTGAAACGAGCGCCTCGATTCGCGAGGCAGCCTCGTCCGCCGTCTGCCGCATCGCACGCACTTCGCGTTCGACGACGTCGGCCGTCCACATCGCCGGCGTCGCGTACGCGATCGTGCCATCGCGCACCGAGATCGCACCACCCCGCGCGAGACGCGCAACGGCGTCGGCGGCCTCGCCCCCATCCGCGTGCGCGATGGTGGCGAGCTCCGCCACCGTCTCGGGGCGGCTGCGGTAGATCAGTTCGAGCAGTGCCCTGTCTTCCATGTCCACCTCCGGAGCGCGTGTGGACACCATCATGACGCATGTGGCCGATTCCGGACGCCCTCTAGAGGCTGTGGCCGGAAGCGGAGGTTGTTTTGTCCGCTTCTGTCCATACACACTGATTTGAGGGGGACCGGGGTCCTTGGCTTCGTATGCGTCCGCGTAGGAAGCCATGGGTCCGCTATCAGATAGTCATCGGGGGCAGCGACATGAACGGCATGAGCAGCACGAACAAGGGCATCGCACGCGTTATCGCCGTCTCGACGGTGGCAGCACTCACGCTGGGAATCACGGCGTGCACCGCGGGGACGACGGAACAGGCGTCCTCGAGCGGGCCCGCCGTCGCACTCGGCGAAGACCCCAGCCAAGACGCCGTCGATCTTTACACGGATCGCGATACGGCAGTGGCCGCTGCCGTCGATGCGCTTCCCGAGTTCATCGAGAAGGCGCTCGAGCAGACCGGAGTGCCCGGCGCGGCAGCCGCGGTCGTCTCGAACGGTGAGGTCGTGTTCGAAGAGGGATACGGTGTGCGGGACGTGACGACGGAGGAGCCCGTCGACGTCGACACCGTGTTTCAGATCGCGTCCTTGTCCAAGCCCCTCTCGTCGAGCGTTGTGGCCAAAGCGATCACCGAAGACGCCGATCTGTCCTGGGAGGATCCGGTCGTCGAATACCTCCCCGACTTCGCGCTGAACGATCCGTACGTGACCGAGCATGCAAAGATCGCCGACTTCTTCTCGCATCGCACCGGCCTTCCGACCGGCGGCGGCGATGAACTCGAGGACATCGGCTTTGACGCCGACTACATCATGGCCCACATGAACCAGATTCCTCTGGCGTCGTTCCGCGACACGTACCAGTACTCCAACTTCGGGCTGACGGTGGGCGCCGAGGCGGTCGCGGCGTCGCGCGGGCAGACGTGGGCGGAGACCGCGCACGAACTGCTGTTCGAGCCGCTCGGCATGACTTCGACGACCACCCTCCACGACGAATACCTCGCCGCAGATGATCGCGCGGCGATGCACGCGCGCACCGGCGAAGGTGAGTATGAGCAGCTGTTCGACCGGGATGCTGATGCCGAGGCTCCTGCCGGCGGTGTCGCCTCCACTGCCGGCGACATCGCGAAGTGGATGAATATGGTGCTGGCTGACGGTGAGGTCGACGGCGCGGAGTTCATCGACCCGCTCGTGCTCGCAAAGACCTATTCCGCCCATTCGATCACCGGCGGCGATGCCAAGAACCTGGTATCGCGCACGTCGCTTTACGGCTTCGGAACGAACGTCGGTGCCACCGTGACCGGCCGCGTCAACATCAATCACTCCGGCGCGTTCGGGTGGGGTGCCGCCACCAACGCCACAATGATCCCCGATCTGAACCTCGGGATCGTCGTGCTCACGAACGGAGCGCCGGCGGGAGTCCCGGAAGCGATCGTTTCGGAGTTCCTCGACCTCGTTCAGTTCGGTGAGGAGACGCGACCCTGGTTGGACCTGTGGTCTGGCAGGTTCGCGCGCTTCGCCGACCCGGCGGGCGACCTCGTCGACGAGGAGCCCCCCACAGGTGCCGCGGCAGCGGGTCCGGCCGGCGACTACGTCGGCACGTACACGAGCCCCTACTTCGGCAACTTCGTCGTGACCGAGGAGAACGGCACTCTCACCGGGGCGCTCGGCCCCGAGGGCGGCTACACGTTCGAGATCGAACCGTGGGATGGCGACACGCTGTCCTTCGTGCCGACCGGTGAGAATGCGCTCCCCGGTTCACTCTCCTCGGCGGTCTTCGTTCGCGAGGGCGAGCAGATCACCGGAGTCACCCTGACCTACTTCAACAAGTTCCCCGAGGAGGGGCAGGAGCCGAACGGGCTCGGCGTCTTCACTCGGGCCGGCTAAACCTCATCGTCGGCGCCGCCGCACCGAAGGGGTTCGCTGCTGCCGGCGCTGCACTCGGCGGCGCCGAGCTGTTCGGCGCCCTGGTCGGGCTCGCTCAGACGGCTGCGCACTACTCGGGCGGTTGACCTGCGGAGCCGCTAGCATCCACAGCAAACGCAGAGTGCGACTCCGGATGCCGCCGGCGCCGCCGACGCTCCGGGGGGAAGCCGCATGTACGAGCTCGACATCCGCGACGACCATCGACTGATCAACTCGATCTGGCGAGCACACGTCGACGAACCCGACGAGTATCTCGAGCCGGCGAACGAGCATTGGGGGCTCGCGTTCACGCGACTTCCCGACGGGTCGATGACCGCCGAACTCGCCGGCCCGACGCCGAAACCCCGAATGCTCGTCGGCATCGTCGGCGCGAGTCATTGGGGCGTCGAACTCCACCCCGAGGTGACCATCGCACGGCTGCCGAAGTCGCAGCTCATCGGCCGGTTCGTCTCACTCCCCTGTGCAGACGGTGTGTTCACGATGTCGGGCGAGTTGCTCCCGATTCCCGCGTTCGAAGAACTCGAACCCTTCGTCGAGACACTCGAGCAAGGCGGTCTGGTGCGGGTCGATGCGCATGCGGCGCGCGCTCTGCGCGGCGACCGCACCGGGTACTCCACGAGAAGCTGGCAGCGCCGGGTGAAAGCGGTCACGGGGTTGAGCCCGACGCGCATCACCCAGTTCGCCCGGGCGAGGGCCGCCGAGGTCGCGCTGCGCGGGGGCGACACGGCGACCGAGGTCGCAGCCGAGCTCGGCTTCGCCGATCAGGCGCACCTCACCCGCTCATTCGTGGCGCTTCGGGCGGAGCGGCCCTCCGACATCCGTCAGACGCCCTGACCTCTGACCGCTCGCCGCGATTCAGGCGCCGCTCGCGGCTTGTCGCAATTGTCCAAGGCACGCACGAGAACGTCGCCGATGCTGAGGGTGAGCGAAAGGTACCGATGTGAACAACATTCCAGCTGCCCCTGAGGGTTCGAACACCGTGAACCCATTCATCATGTCCGACGGCGCGGCCGCGCTGATCGACTTCCTCGTCGAGGTGTTCGGCGCGAGTGATGTCGCCGAGGCGCGCACTCTCGACACCGACGGGCTCATTTTGCACTCCGAGCTGCGGCTCGGCGACTCGACCCTGACGGTCGCCGACCGCAAGCCCGACTGGCCGTTCACTCCCGCGTTCACGCGCGTGTACGTCGACGACGTCGACGCGACGCTGGCTCGCGCAGAGCAGCACGGCGGCACCGTCATCACGAAGCCGACCGATTTCTTCGGCGACACGCTGTCGCGGTTCTCAGACCCGTCGGGCAACATCTGGTGGGTCTACAAGCACGTGCCGGCACCGGCATGGAACGGCGAGGGCGAAGCGGATGCCGCTGACTGGTCGGAGTCCGGCGGTGACGACGACTGGTCGAGCTTCACGAGCCCTGAGCTCGAGTACATCCACAACACCCTCATGGATGCGATGGGCGCGCTCACCGACCCCCGCGGCTGACGCGGCCCGGCACGTACCGCGTCAAGGCACGCGGTACCCGGCGGTGCGGAACAGCTCGTACCACTCGGCGCGCGTGAGCGGCACGTCCGACCCCTGAGCCGCGCCGGCCACGCGCTCGGGGGTCGTCGTGCCGAGCACGACCTGCATGTTCGCCGGGTGGCGGGTGATCCACGCGGTCGCGATCGCGATCGCCGGCACGTCGTACTTCACGGCGAGACGGTCGATCGCGGCGTTCAGCTCGGGGTACTCGGACGAGCCGAGGAACACGCCGGTGAAGAACCCGGCCTGGAACGGCGACCACGCCTGGATGGTGATGTCGTTGAGCCGGCAGTAGTCGACGATGCCGCCGCCGTCGAGGGTGATCGACTGGTCGAGCCCCTGCATGTTCGCGGCGACGCCCTCGGCGATGATCGGCGCGTGGGTGATCGACAGCTGCAGCTGGTTCGCCACGAGCGGCTGGCCGACCGACTTCCTCAGCAGGTCGATCTGCCGCGGGGTGTGGTTCGAGACGCCGAAGGCGAGCACCTTGCCGGATGCCTCGAGCTCGTCGAACGCGCGGGCGACCTCGTCGGGCTCGACGAGCGCGTCGGGGCGGTGCAGCAGCAGCACGTCGATGCGGTCGGTGTCGAGCGCGCGCAGCGAGCCGTCGACGGACTCGATGATGTGCTCGTACGAGAAGTCGAAGTACGGGCCGCCTTTGACGATGCCGGCCTTCGTCTGCAGGGTGATCTCATCGCGCTGCGCCGGGGTCAGCTGCATCGCCTCGGCGAAGCGCCGCTCGCAGCCGTGCAGTTCATCGCCGTAGACGTCGGCGTGGTCGAAGAAGTCGATGCCGGCGTCGCGGGCTGCGCTGACGAGTTCGCGCACGGCCTCGTCGCTCTTCTGCTGGATGCGCATGAGTCCGAGCACGACGTTGGGTGCGGTGAGGTCGCCGCCACCGAGGGGAATGGTCTTCACGGGCTGCTCCTGAGCTGTCGGTTCCGGATGTTGCGGATTCACCCTATGCCCACACGAGACTCGGCCACACCGCTCGCGCTCGCGCCGAACGCCCGAAACCGTCGGACCACTCGACCTTCGATCCACGTCGAAATGATGGCGATCGGATGCCGCGAGCCGCAGTCTGGACTCAATGGATGCCACGCGGCATCCGCCCGCGAAAGGAAGCACCGCATGTCATTCCAGGCCTACCTCGACACCATCGAGAAGAAGACCGGACTCACGCCCCGGCAGCTCGTCGACCTGGCAACCGAGCGGGGCTTCGGCCCGGGCACGAAGGCGACGCCGATCGTCGAGTGGCTGAAAGCGGACTACAGCCTCGGGCAGGGGCACGCGATGGCGCTCGTGCACGTGATCACGAAGGGCCCGCAGATCGCCGCGAAGCACGTCGGCACCGACGGTGTGCACCGCGATGTCACCGACACCCTCTGGCTTGACGGCGCCGCGACGAACCCGAACGGGTAGTGCTTCGCCTCGCTGCGCCTCTGCGACGCAGCGCCTCACCGGCTCAGGTTGTCGGGCTCCACGGTGCGTTCGGGATCCCACGGCTCCGACCAGCCGAGCTCGTCGAACATGCGGGCGAGCACCAGGGCGGTGAAGCCCCAGATGAGGCGGTCTCCGACGGTGAACGCGGGCGAGCGGTAGGTGCGCGATTCGAGCGTGAACTGCGTGTTCGCCCGATTCGCCGGGTCGAGCAACTCGCCGACGGGCACGCGGAACACGTCGACCGACTCGTCGTGATCGACTGCCGCCACCTCGGACGGGCGGGTCCACCACGCCGGCACCGGCGTGACGAGATGGTTGCTGATGGGCACCGGCATCGTCGGCAGCGTGCCGAGCGGCTCGATGCCGTCGGGGTCGACCCCGGTCTCTTCACGGGCCTCTCGAAGTGCCGCAGCGATCGGTCCGTCATCGGATGCGTCGAGCCGGCCCCCCGGGAAGGCGATCTGTCCGGCGTGACTTCTGAGGGTGGCCGCACGTCGAAGCAGCAGCACGTCGAGGTCGCGCGGCACCGCCGCGGCCGTGCGGGCCGGGATCGAGTCGAGCACCCCGAACAGCACGAGCACCGCCGCCGGGCGCACTGCCGCGGCATCCGCTCGCCCCTCTGGCATATCGGAGTGCCACTCGAGGCCGCGCTCGCAGAGAGCGATGAGGTCGGCGCGGGCATCGGTGATGGCGGGCATGGCTCCACCCTACGGAGCCCCGACGTCAGCGCCGCGGCTGTGCGCTATTCCTTCGAGAAGACGTTCGATGCGATCTCAATCGAGCCCTCTGGCGCGGGTGCTCCATCAGGCCCATCGATTCTGACGACGTAGCTGCCGCTCTGCGCGCCGACTCCGAACTCCTGCCCTCCACCACAGCCGATCACCCAATCCTCGGAGTTCGAATAGACGAGGAGGCAGACACGATCAGCTTCCTTGCCCTTCGCCAAGTAGAGGGTGTTGCCGTCGTGTTCGGCCACGAGGCGGCTGCTTTCCGGGTTCAGATCGTCGTAGGCGTACTCCGGCAGATCAGTCGGGAGAACATCACCCTCCTCGGCGGCACGCTCGAGGGCGGCGAAGCCGGACCCCGAATGGATGCATCCCGCCAGTGCGAGCACGGCGAACAGTGCGACGCCTGTCGCCGATGCGAGCTTCCCGTTCGATCTCATAGCCGAATACTGGCACGTGGGGAAAGAGGATGGGCCGCACTGGCGGCAATGAATCCGCTCTCGCTGCGAACGTCAATGGATGTCGAGCCGCTGAGGACGTCCACGTATCCGGCCTCCCGCAAGGTCGCCACATGTGTGCTCACGTTCAATGTGAGATCGCACGTTCAATGAGGACAGAAACCGACCGGGACGAACGCCAGTATCGGTGGCACAACCCACCCACAGAGGAGCCAACCGAACACGGTCGCCGGGTGGGGAGAGCCGAGCGCGGTCGGCGCGCGCCGGCGAGTTCTGCTACGGTCGATCCGATGGGTACTCTGATTTACTCCTAGTGGCGAGCCGTGTCGAGCAATGCTCCACGGCCTCTGCGTGATCACAACCGCGTTGATCACAACCGCGCTGATCTCAGCATTGCGCTGAATCCCGCGCGTTCGACCACTGATCATTCGGCCTGAGCCGTCGACGCTCCGTCGCATCCGCCGCATTGCGGCGCGTGCATGCGACCGAGCGCACGTGCACTGAACAGGCCGGGAAACGGAGTTCCACATGTACCCGAGCCAACTCTCACTCCGCGCCGCGACGAAGCGATTCGGCGACCGCATCGTGCTCGACCGTGTCGACCTGGCGGTGCGTTCCGGCGAACGCGTCGGCATCATCGGCGACAACGGGTCGGGCAAGTCCACCGTGCTGCGCCTCATGAGCGGCGAACTGCTGCCCGATGCCGGCGAGGTGACCGTCGCCGTCGCGGGCGGCATCGGCGCACTCAGCCAGGTGCTCGAGCTGCCCGACGGCGCGACTGTCGGCGACGCGATCGATGCGTGCTCGGCCGAGCTGCGCGCGCTCGAACGCGCGATGCGCGAGGCCGAGCACGGTCTCGCCCGCCTCGACGGCGCAGCTCTCCAGGCGGGACTCGCCGGCTACGCCGATCTGACCGAACGGTTCGACGCGCGCGACGGCTACGGCGCACCGGCACGACTCGACGCGGCGCTCGAGGTGCTCGGCGTCGGCGGCATCACCCGCTCCCGTCCGTGGGCGACCATGTCGGGCGGGGAGCGTTCACGCGTCGCCCTCGCGGCGACGTTGGCGTCGAATCCCGAGCTGCTGCTGCTCGACGAGCCGAGCAACGACCTCGACGACACCGCATGGCAGTGGCTCGTCGAGCGGCTCCGCGCCCATCACGGTACGGTCGTCGCGGTCACCCATGATCGCGCCTTCCTCCAAGCGTTCACCGAGGTGATCCTCGAGGTCGACGCGGCATCCGTCACGCGCTACGGCAGCGGCTATGCGGGGTACCTGATCGCGAAGGCGAACGAACGCGAGCGCCATCGACTCGCGTACGAGATGTGGAAGTCCGAACTCGCGCGCAATCGCGAGCTCGCCGCCGCGAACGCCGTGCGACTCGATGCGATCCCGCGCAAGCTCGACAAAGCGGGCATGGGCGCGGGCGCATTCCGGGCACGTGGCCGCGACCACGGCGCCATGGGACGCATCCGCAATGCCAAGGAGCGGGTGGCGCGCCTGCTCGACGACCCGATCGCGTCACCGCCGGTGCCGCTCTCGTTCACCCCGTCGCTCGAGCGGCTCGCAGCCGCCGTGCCGAATGAGGCGGTCGACGTGAACCCCCGAGCGTCGGATGCCCCTGACGAAGCGGATGCCCCGCTGCTCGCGCTCGTCGGGGTGCGCGTGGCCGGGGCATCCGTCGACGAACTGCGACTCGTCGCGGGCGACCGACTGCTCGTCACCGGCCCGAACGGCATCGGCAAGACGAGCCTGCTCCGGGTGATCGCAGGTGAGCAGCGAGCGGATGCCGGAGCGGTGACGGCGACCCGCAGCGTCGGCCATCTTCGCCAGCACAGCGAGATCGCTCCGAGTCGGCGCACCCTGCTCGAGGCGTATGCGGCGGGCATCCGCGAGGATGCAGGCACCGCCGAACGGCGGCTCATGCGTCTCGGCCTGTTCCACCCGCGCGATCTCCTCGTGCCGGTCGACGGGCTCTCGTACGGTCAGCGGCGGCGGCTCGAACTCGCGCTGCTCGTGAGCGAGCCGCACGAGCTGCTGTTGCTCGACGAGCCGACCAACCACCTCTCCCCCGATCTCGTCGAGGATCTCGAGCGGGCGCTCGAGGAGTTCAGGGGTGCGGTGGTGCTCGTCTCCCACGACCGGCTGATGCGCGAGCGGTTCCATGGCGAGCGGCTCGAGCTGGCCGGGTGACCGATTGCGCGGGCGCGGTGCGGCGGCGCGGCGCGGCCTTGCCGAAATGGCAAACCGGTGTGCCATCCGCGGGTCAGGTCCGTACGCTCGGTCAGCAGCGGAAGGAAGTACATCGATGAGTCGACACGAGCACGAGCCCACCGAGGCCGAGGCGGCAGAGCTGTTCGAGCCCTCGAGTTGGGAGGAGCGCTACTCCGGCGAGCAGACGGTGTGGAGCGGCAATCCCAATCCGCAACTGGTGGCCGAGACCTCTGCGCTGACCCCGGGCACCGCGCTCGACGTCGGCTGCGGTGAGGGCGGCGACGTGATCTGGCTCGCCCGACAGGGGTGGAAGGTCACGGGAGCCGACTTCTCGGCCAACGGCCTCGCCCGCGCGGCCCGGCATGCCGACGAGGCAGGCGTCGCCGACCGCACCGACTGGTGGCAGGTCGACGCCCGCACGTTCGCCGCCGAGAGCCGGTCGTACGATCTCGTCACGACGCACTTCCTGCATCCACCCGACGGCGGGATGGTCGAGGTGACCCGCCGGCTGGCGCAAGCCGTCGCACCCGGGGGGCACCTGCTGGTGGTCGGTCATGCGCCGTCGGAGGTGTTCACGCACCTGTCGACGAGTCATCGCAAGGCGATGTTCCTCGCCGAAGAGCTGCTGCCCGCCCTGCCCGACGACTTCGAGGCGCTCGTGGTCGAGCAGCGCCCGCGCACGATGGTTCGCGACGGCGTGACCATCGACGTGCACGACGCCACCCTGCTCGCGCAACGCGCGTCATGACGAGGGTCGCCGGCTTCGTGTCCTGACTCTCGCCGCATCGGCCGATCGGCCGAGGGAAGTCGAGCCCGCCGGCCGATGCCGCGCGTCGGCGCGCGCGCGAGCATCGAGGCATGACCGATGCATCCGGCGCCCGCGGCAACTCCACCGACTCCGCGCGCGACCTCCAGCTCGTACCCGGCCCCGCCCCGACTCCCGCTGCGCCGGCAGCGCCCGCGAAGCGGCGGCGGCGAACCGAATGGCTCGCCCCCACGGGCCTGATCGCGCTCAGCCTGGTGCCCATCGCAGGCGGCGCGTTCCGCCTCACCGAGCTCACGAGCGGCGCGACCGTGACCGCCGAGAACGCCCGCTTCTTCGACTCGCCGGTGCCGGTGATCGTGCACATCGTGGGATCCGTCGTCTTCCTCGTGCTCGGCGCGCTGCAGTTCGTGCCGTCGCTGCGCCGGCGCCGATGGCACCGCATCGCCGGGCGAATCGTGGCGCCCGCGGGCCTCGCCTCCGCCCTGTCTGCAGTGTGGATGACGCTCTTCTACGACATGCCGGCGTCCAGCGGCACGGCGCTCTTCGTGATGCGCCTCGTGTTCGGCACGGCCATGGCGGCCGGCATCGTCATCGCGTTCCTCGCGATCCGCCGGGGAGACGTGCGCACGCACAGCGCGTGGATGACACGTGCCTACGCGCTCGGCCTCGGTGCCGGAACACAGGTCTTCACGTTCCTGCCGTGGACGCTCGTGCTCGGCGCGCCCGACGTGACCATGCACGCCGTGCTCATGGGCGCCGGCTGGGTGATCAACCTCGCCGTGGCCGAGGTCATCATCCGGCGGAGAGCGCGGCAATACGGTCGCCAAGCTCGTGCTTCCGGCCGATCCGCGGTGGCCAGTGCCCGCCTATCATGAGGGAATGACGAGCCCCGTCCGGGCACTGTGGCAGGCGCCGGCCGCCTTCCCGCCACCGCCGCGGCGGGTCTGGCGCGACTGGGTGCTCGTCGGTGTGCTGCCGCCGCTCGCGCTGATCGAGGCGCTCGCCCGGCCCGAGGTTCCCTGGCGGTGGCTCTGGGCGATCGTGCTGGTCGCACTCGTGCCGACGTTGCTCTGGCGCCGCACGCGCCCGCTGACGATGCTCGGCATCGCGTTCGCGGCCGGGTCGGTCGTCGGCTTCGCGACCGGCGGTGACCCGCAGTTCTTCACCACGGCGTACTTCCTGATCCTCGTGTACGCGGTGATGCGCTGGGGTTCGGGTCGGGCGATGATCGCGGGTGGCGCGATCCTGCTCGCGAGTTCGCTCCTCTCGCTGCGGTTCGGGCCGCCCACGGTCGGCGATGTCGTCGGCGGACTCGCCGTGGTGGTGACGACGGGCTCGCTCGGCCTCGCCTTCCGGTGGCGCGCCGGGGCGAGGGCCCGTGAGCTCGATCGCATGCGGCTCCTCGAACGAGAACAGCTCGCGCGCGACCTGCACGACACGGTCGCCCACCATGTTTCGGCGATCGCGATCCAGGCGCAGGCGGGCACGGCGGTCGCGGCGAGCGATCCGGATGCCGCGGCCGAGGTGCTCCGCATCATCGAGGGCGAGGCGTCGCGCACGCTCGAGGAGATGCGTTCGATGGTGCGTGTGCTCAGGCGAGCGGATGCCGCCGAGCTCGCGCCGACCCCCGGCATCCCCGAGCTCGGGCTGCTCGCCCGACCCGTGGGCGGCGGCCCCGCGGTCGAGGTGCACGTCGACGGCGCGTTGGATGCGCTGCCACCTCCCGTCGGGGCCGCGGTGTTCCGGCTCGCTCAGGAGGCCGTGACGAATGCGCGCCGGCACGCGCGGGGCGCGACGCATGTCGAGGTGCGCGTGTTCGTCGATGCGTCCGGTGTGCGGCTCGACGTTCGCGACGACGGCGAGCCCGCGGCATCCGCTCTGCCGGGCTATGGCATCACGGGCATGATCGAACGCGCCGCTCTGCTCGGCGGCACGTGCGAGGCCGGCGCCGTTCCCGGTGGCCACGGCTGGGCGGTCACCGCGGACCTCCCGAGGGCGGGGTGGGCGACGTGAGCGTGCGCGTGCTCATCGCCGACGACCAGGCGCTCGTTCGCACCGGGCTGCGGATGATCCTCGACGCGCAACCCGACATCGAGGTGGTCGGCGAGGCCGCCGACGGCGCCGAAGCGGTGGAGCTCGCGCGGAGCATCCGGCCCGACGTGTGCCTCTTCGACATCCGGATGCCGGTGATGGACGGCCTCGACGCGACGCGAGCGCTCGCCGGCCCCGACGTTCGCGACCCGATTCCCGTGGTCGTGATCACGACCTTCGATCTCGACGAGTACGTCTACGGTGCACTTCGCGCGGGCGCGCGCGGGTTCCTGTTGAAGAACGCCGGCGCGACCCTGCTGCGCGAGGCGGTGCACGCGGCCGCACGCGGCGACGCCCTCATCGACCCGAACGTCACGGTGCGCCTGATCGAGGCATTCGCGGGCTCGACGCCCGAGCCGCCGTCGGGCCCGGCGACCCCCCTCACCGATCGTGAGGCCGACGTGCTCGCCGCGGTGGCGCGCGGCCTCGGCAACACCGAGATCGGCAGCGAGCTCCACATCTCGCTCAGCACGGTGAAGACGCACATCGCGAGCATCATGACGAAGATCGGTGCCCGCAATCGCGTGGAGCTCGCGATCTGGGCGCACGAACGAGACCGCGGGACAGCGGCATCCGCTCGGCCGAACTGACGCGCGTCACGCTCAGCCGGCCGTCGCGAGAGCCGGAAACCAGATCTCACATTTCGCCGGGCTGCGTCGTCAACACTTCGGGCGCCGATCGGCGCGAGCGCGCGAGTGCACGTACAGCAGAGAATCAGGAGACACCATGCGGATCGTCGTCATCGGAGGCACGGGCTTCATCGGACGGCAGGTCGTCGAGCTGTTGCGGGCGGTGGGGCATGAGGCCGTCGTCGCTGCACCGTCGACCGGCGTCGACACCGTCACGGGCGAAGGGCTTGCCGAGGTGCTCGTCGGCGCGGATGCCGTCGTCGACGTCAGCAACGCCCGCACCAGGGATCCCGACGGGCCGCTGGAGTTCTTCTCGGTCTCGGCACGCAACATCGCCGACGCCGAGACCGCGGCGGGGGTGCGCCACCACGTGCTGCTCTCGATCGTCGGCATCGACCAGGTGCCGGGCAACCCGCACTATCGCGGGAAGATCGCCCAGGAACAGGCCGCCCGCTCGGCCGGCGTGCCGGTCACCATCCTCCGGGCGACGCAGTTCGCCACCTTCGGCCGCCAGATCGCCGACTGGACGACCGTCGACGGGCGGGCGCACGTGCCGCACGACCTCGTGCAGCCGATTGCGCCCTCCGACGTCGCCGCCGAGCTCGTGCGCCTGGTGGTCGATCAGGCGTCGGCCGGCACGATCGAGATCGCCGGCCCCGAGCAGCTCCACCTCGACGACCTCGTGCGCGGCACCTTCGAGATGCTCGGCGATGACCGCGGCGTCGAGACGGTCGCGAGTTCGCCGATCATGGGCACCGAGGGCGCACCGGAGGGGGTGCTCACGCCGAACCCCGAGTCGGGGCATCCCCTCATCGTCGGCCGCACGACCTGGCGGGAGGCGCTCACAGAGGCGGCCGCGCATGCGGCATCCTGAGACGGTGAGCGACGAAGTGCTGGGCGAGCGGCGGCGACTCGTCGCCCTCGCCTACCGCATGCTCGGCACCGTGGCCGACGCCGAAGACGCTGTGCAAGAGACGTACGCCCGCTGGTTCCGCCTCTCGGAGCAGGAACGGCGCGGCGTGCGGTCACCGGCCGCATGGCTCACCCGGGTCGCCGGTCGAGTCTGCCTCGACGTGCTCGGGTCGGCACGCGCGCGGCGTGAGCAGTACGTCGGCGAGTGGCTGCCGGAGCCGCTTCCGGCGGGGCGACTCACGGATGCCTCTGCGCCGACCGATCCCCTCGATCGCGTGACCCTCGACGACGAGGTCGGCGCAGCACTCATGGTCGTGCTCGACTCGCTGTCGCCGGCGGAGCGGGTGGCATTCGTGCTGCACGACATCTTCGGCATGCCGTTCGCCGAAGTCGCCGAAGTCGTCGGTCGCACCCCCGACGCGGTGCGCCAACTGGCCTCGACGAGTCGCCGGCGCATCCGCTCGGCACCGCGTGCGCCGTCGGCGGCTCGCCGTGACGATCTCGTGCGGGCGTTCGCCGCTGCGGCGAACACCGGCGACCTCGCGGGCCTCGTCTCGATGCTCGACCCGAGAGTCGAACTCCGTTCCGACGGCGGCGGAGTCGTGAACACCGCGCGCAAACCGGTGCGCGGGGCCGACCACGTCGCCCGCTTCCTCGTCGGCGTGCTCGCGAAGAGTCCGGGGCGCCAGTTGCGGCCGCTCGATCTCGTCGACGGCCCCGGCCTCGCCCTCGCCGACTCGCGGCAGATCTTCGCCATCATCTCGCTCGGCGTGGGCGATGGTGCCGTCACCGCGGTGTGGGTGATGCGCAACCCCGACAAGCTCACCGGCTGGCGCTGAGAACGCCCGGCCCCCGTGATGGGAGCCGGGCGTTCACGAGCCGAATTCAGCCCTTGCCGGGGCGGTGCGCCTCGATCGGGAAGCTCCACGCGTTCACGCCATCCCCCGATGTCGAGTCACCCGAAGGCTCCTCGGCGTAGGAGACGAGGATCTGCGCGTCATCGGCGAGCGCGGAGCGGATGCTCGCGTCGATCGGCACCGTCAGCTTGCCCTTGCCGGCGTCGACCTCCTGCTCGAACGACGTCAGCAGCCGACCGCTCATGTCGGGTGCCCACGGCGGCGCCGCACCATCCGACGGGGAGCAGGCTTCGAAGCCGTAGACATCGCCGGCGCAACTCGACGTCCAGACGGGGATGAATGACGTGTCTCCCTTCCAAACGAAGACGCGCACCGTTCCGGCCTCGCTGGACCGGTATGAGATCTGCACCTTCTTCTGCTGGATCTTCACGTCGCCGATGCTCATCGCATCGCTCGGCTGCACTCCCGAGATCGTGCCGCCCCGCGTCGCCGACTGCGCGATCGTCTGGGGCGACTGCACACCCTGCAGGGCGGTGTCGGGGATGATCGGCTCGGCCGATTCGACCGACCGGTCGGCCGGCGGCGCGTACCCGTCGAGGTAGGCGTGACCCCATCGATACGGCTCCGACTGCTGGCTGCCGAAGGCAGACCATGCAGTGCGAGTCTGACCGATGAAGTCCTGCGTGTCGGAGTCGTACGGCGTGACGTTCAGCCCGAGGTACTCGGGGTCGAGGTCATTCACCGTCGCGTCGCCCTGCGGCACCGCGCTCGTCGGCCCGACGGCTGCCGGAAGCGTGGCGAGCGGCACCTTCACCTCGATGTCGTATCCGCCACCTGCGAACGTGCCGTCGGCCTCGCGTGCGACCTCGACCGCGACCTCGACGCCCTCGGCGTTCAGGCCGCCCTCGACGGTCTCGGCGAGCGGACCCGTCGAGAACCCCTGGTGGTTGTCGGCGTCGCGAGACCAGCACGGCCCGTCTGCCCCGTTGCCGTTCGTCGCCTCGGCGTCGTCGGTGAAGGGGAACATGCCGAGCTTGAAGGTCGACGAGGTGTCGATCGAGTCACCCCGCGGGTCGAGCAGCAGTTCGACCGAGTCGACCAGCCAGTGGCCGAAGCAGCGGTCGGGCGTCGAGGCGGCGCTCGCCACGTCGTCGGTCACATGGATCTGCGCGTACAGCGCATCATCATGCCAACCGAGCCGGGCGATGCTGCCTGCACCGCAGTCCACGCCGTCGGCGGCGCAGGCCGCTCCCTCCCAGCGCGTGCCGACGTTCACCGGCGTGCCGGTGTAGACGTCGTCGGCGGTGCCGTCGATCGTCGGCGCGGCAGCGAGCTGCGGGATGACCACGGTGGGCACGACGTACACGGTCTCGTTCTCGATCGACGTGCCGGCACCCGACGTCGTCGTTGCGGTGAACGTCGCCGTTCGGCTGCCGGGGTCGGTCGGATCGGTGTGGGTGACGACGAACTCGATCGTCGTCACCTCGCCCGGGGCGAGACCCGCGAAGGGCTTCACCGCCGCATCGGCGACGAAGCCTGCCGGCACCGTGAGGGCGATCTCGCCCGACTCGGCGCCGGCGCTGCGGTTGGTCACCTCGACCGGCACCGTCACCGTCTCACCGGCGCCGACCTGGGCGACCGCCACTGAGCGACCGCCGACGTAGGCGTCGTGATCCTGCGTCCACTGCTCGTACTCGGCCGCAGTGCCCCAGCGCTCGAAACGCCCCTCGACGGGCGCGACGAGTTGGATTCGCGTGTCGTTGTACGCGGTCACTCCGTTGCCCGCGAACTCCGCCGCGATCTTGTACGTGGCAGGGGCCGCGTCGGTCGCGGGAGTGACGGTGAACGTCGCCTGCGCGGCATCCTCATCGCTGATCTCGTCGATCTCGACCGGGTCGGAGACCTGCCAGCCGTCGGGCACGACGAGACTCACCGCGCCGCCGCCGAGTTCGCCGTCACCCGAGCGCAACGCGACGGTCGCGGTGAACGGCTCGCCTGCAGCCTCGAAGTACTCCTCGGCCGAGAGCGAGAACTCCGAACCGAGCGGCATGCCGCCCGGGTCGGCGACGACAGCGCCGTAGAGCACGGCATCGTCGTTCGCCGCGTCGGGCGAGGTGTTCGGCTGCATCGGCACGATCGACTGCGAGACGCCGTAGCGCTGGCACGTCGGATCGACGAGCGCGGTCTGCATCGTGCGCGCCTGCGTCGGGTGCGCCCTGCCGCCCTCGCGGCCGACCTGCGCCCAGGTCTTGGCCGATCCGGCCGCCTGGCCGGCGAGGTTGCCGTCGGCCCACACGTAGGGCGACTCGTAGCCGGTCCACGTGCCGACGACGGTGAACGGGTTCGTCGCCGCGGGCACGAAGCCCGCGTTGCAGGCCGGGCCGGCGGTGCCACCGGCGCCCGTCGTCAGCCCGCCGGCGAGCACCTTCTTCACCTGCCACGGCTCGACCGCGCCGACGCCCGTGAGCTGCTCGGGGTACATGTTCGGGTCGGCGGCCGCTGTCGCGGCTTCCCAGACCATGCGGCCCTGCGCGTACTGGTGGTTGCCGTGCCCGACGGCGAGCGACGGCGTGCTGCCGACGAGGATTTCGGGCTGCGTCTCACGGATGATCCGCACGGTGCGGCTCAGCGTCTCTTCGGCGTTCCACACCTTGGCCGTGAGCGGCGCCGAGGTGTTGTAGAAGAAGTCGACGCGGTCGAGGTTGAAGATGTCGATGGTGCCGGATCGAACGTGCGACGTGCGATCTTCATTCTCGCGGCGCACGCCGAGGTCGGGGCCCGCCTCGGGGCCGACCGAGTTCGAACCGCCCTCGCCTCGCGTCGCCATGATGATGCCGCACCGCACGCCGTAGAGGTCGTGCCAGACGCCGCACGGCGTCGTGAACCCGGCGTCATCGTCGGGGTGGGCGTAGATGCCCATGATGTCGATCTTCTCGCGCTCGGTCTCGGTGGCGATCGAGGGATCTCCGACGTCGAACTTCAGCGCCGCGTCTGGTGGGCCGGAGTTGCCGTTGCCCATCGTCGCGGCGATCGCGTTGCCCGGCCCCATGAGCGCGACGACGGTGATCAGCGAAGTGAGCAGGATTGCGTGATGACGTTTCATGCGGTCCTCCGTTGGACGCTCGGGACGACGGACTGCCACCCCGAATTCCGTCCCACGCTAGAGCAGATTCGGTCATGCACGCAAGCATGTGCGCGCAGATTCACGCAGCTTGGCTGCGCGAATCTGCTCGCTTACTCGCGCACTGCGCCCTCGATCATGCCCTTGATGAAGTGGCGCTGCAGGAAGATGTACAGCGCGACGACCGGCAACGCGACCATCACCGCCCCCGCGGCGAGCAGGGCGGTGCCCTGCGTGTACTGCCCCTGGAAGAACGCGAGCCCGAGCGGCGCCGTTCGCACATCGCCGTTCGGCGACATCACGAGCGGGATGAGGAACTCGTTCCACGTCCACATGAAGACGAGCAGCACGAGGGTGAGGATCGCGGGTCGCCCGATCGGCACCAGCACCTGCCAGAGGATGCGCATCGAATTGGCGCCGTCGAGACGAGCCGCCTCGATGAGCGCCCGGCTCGAGGAGCGGAAGTACGTTCGCATCCAATACGTGCCGAAGGCGATCGACATCGCGATCTGCGGCGCCGCGACGCCCCAGACGGTATTGGTGAGCCCAACGACGCGCAGGTCGAAGTAGAGCGGCACGATGAATGCCTCGGTCGGCACCATGATGCCGAGCAGGAACACGTAGAAGACGACCGTCGCCCCACGGAAGCGCATCGTGCCGAGCGCATACCCGGCGAGGATCGAGGCGAGCACCGAGACCACGACGACGATCGCGGCCACGACCACGGAGGTCAGCATGTACTGCCCGAATCGGCCGACCTCCCACGCCTCGGGGAAGTTCTCAGGGTGGAAGGTGCCGCCGTCTCTGGCAGCAGAGGCGTCTTTCGGTCCGAACGCGAGCGTGATGATCACACCGATGGGGCCGAGCACCACGAGAGCGAACACGATGAGCACGACGTAGTTCGCGCCCCGTTCGATCGGCGAGACCTTCATTTCCGCTCTCCGATCATGTTGACGACTCCGTTGATGGCGAACACGATGATCGTCAGCACGATGCCGACGGCAGTGGCGACACCGACATCCCCGAGCTCGAAGGCTCTGCGGTAGATCTCGTAGCTCGGCACGGTCGTCGAGGTGCCAGGGCCTCCGCTCGTCGTGACGTAGACGAGGTCGAAGGTCTTGAGCGCGGCCACGATCGTGAGGGTGAGCGCCACCGTGATCTCACCGCGCACGGTGGGCAGGGTGATCGCGAAGAACTCGCGCACCGGGCCGGAGCCGTCGAGTCGAGCCGCCTCGTACAGTTCGCGCGGCACCCGGCTCATGCCGGCCATCAGCAGCACGGTGACGAGGCCGGTGCACACCCAGGTGCCGATGAGCCCGACGGCTGGCAGGGTGAAGGTGTAGTCGCCGAGCCACGGGCGGGTCAGCGAATCGAGCCCGATGAGACGCAGGAAGCCGTTGAGCGGGCCATCGGGCGCATAGATCTGCCGCCAGGTCACGGCGACGACGACCATGGCGATGACCTGCGGCAAGAAGATGACGCTGCGGAAGAATCCGATCCCGCGCACCTTCGAACGAGTCAGCAGAGCCGCGAGCACCAGCCCGATGACGAGGGGCAGCACGGCGTAGAAGAAGACGAGCACGAGGGCGTGCCAGAACGCCTCGCGCAAGCGCTCGTCGTAGAGGATCTCGACGTAGTTGTCGAGGCCGACGAACGTCGATTCGCCGAGGCCGTCCCAGTCGAAGAGGGAGTACTGTGCGGCGCGGCCGAGCGGAAAGAGCAGGAATCCGCCGTAGATCAGCAGTGCGGGGGCGAGGTACGCCCATGCCACCCAGCCCGATCGGGCGGGGCGCCGAGTGGCGCTCCGCCCGATCGTGGTGTTGCCGTTACTCATTGCTTGCGACGAACTCCGCATAGTCGGCCTCGAGCGCCTCTGTGAACTGCTCGGGAGTCACCTGGCCCGCCAGCAGGTCTTGCAGCGACTGCCCCATGGTGTCGGCGAAGGTCGGCGTCGCGTAGTCGAGGTACGGCAGCAGGCTGCCCTCGCCCGTGACGTTGCCGAACACGGTGAACACGTCGGCCATCACACCCGAGGAGGGCGCGAGCTCGGCCGTGCGGTTCACCGGCAGGTTGCCGGTCTCCGCGAGCACGTCCATCGCGTCGTCGCTCGTGATGAAGTCGATGTACGCGGCCGCCACGTCGTTGTTGTCGGCCGCCGAGGTGATCGTGAAGGGCAGCCCGGTGCCGCCGGTGGTCGCCGGCGTGCCGTCGGCCGTGTTCGGGATGAAGAACCCGACGTCGTCGCCCATCGCATCAGCGAGGTCGGCTGCCAGCCATGAGCCGCCGATGAGGAAGACCCCGTCGCCCGCGGCGAGCGCCTGCCACGCCGCGTCGTAGTCGGTGCCGTTCACGCCGTCGTTGAAGTACCCCGCGTCGACCCAACCCTGCAGCGCGGCGGCCGCCTCGACGTTCTCGGGCGTCGTCCAGCTCTGGCCGGCGTTGCCGAGTCCGAGGTCGGTGATCACCTCGGCGTCGACGTAGTCGCCCTGCAGCGGGCCGAAGACGTGCAGCGCCGGCCACTGCTCGATGTTGCCGAGCTGCATCGGGGTCTCCCCCGCTGCGGCCGCCGTCTTCAGTGCGGCGTCGAACTCGCTCCAGTCGGCGGGCACTTCGAGACCGAGCCCTTCGAGCTTGCTCTTGGAATAGAAGACGCCCACGACCTCGCCGACCTGCGGCAGCCCATACAGGTTGCCGTCGCCGAAGACCTTCGCATCCTCGCTGTAGGTCGAGTACTGCAGCACCGACGGCGAGTACCGGTCGAACCATCCGTAGGCCTCGGCGTAGTCGTCGAGCGGGCGCAGCTGGCTCGCCCCGACGAACTGCCCCATCGTGTTGCGGCCGTTGTTGGCCTGCACCACGTCGGGTGCGTCGGCATCGGTGAGGGCGAGCCGAAGCGTCGTCGCGAGGTCGTCGAACGACTGCGAGTTGCGATCGATCGTCACGTTCGGGTACTTCTCCATGAAGGCGGCATTGAGTTGCTCCATCTGCTCGTTCTGGCCGCCGCGCACCTCCTGGTCCCACACAGTGAGGGTGACGTCGCCGACGTCCGAGATGTCGGTGCTGATCTCGCCGGTGTCTGCGGCGTCGCCGTTGTTGCCGCTTCCGGGCGCACAACTCGTGAGGGCGACGATGAGCGCAGCACCTCCCAGGGCCGCTGCGGTCAGTCGGATGTTTCGCTTCATGATGTACCTCTCTTGTCGTGGAACGATCGCCGGGCTGCTGCTGCCCGGTAGTCGGCGAAGGGGAACGTGAATTCCGATCTGCGGCGGCCGGATGTCTCGGGCAGCACGTCGTTGAGGAACGAGAAACGCGCGACGAGCTCGCGATCGCCGGCTCGGCGCGTCCGATCCCACCAGTCGGCGAGGTCGCCCCATCCGGGCGCGGCGAGCGCTCCGCCCGGGAATTCGACGGCGAGGGCGGCGCACAGCGCGGCGAACGAGAGGCTCTGCTCGAGCGGCCATTCGCGCAGCGTTCCGAGCACGAGTGATGCACCGAACACGTCGCCGGCGCCCGTCGCATCGCGCCCGTTCGCGGGGACGGCGGGCACCGTCACCTCCTCGCCGCGCGCTGAGTCGATCGCGACTGCTCCGGCTTCGCCGCGCGTCACGACGACGAGCGGCACACGGCCCGCGAGGGCTCGTGCAGCGGCGACGGCGGAG
The DNA here is from genome assembly GCF_059445405.1 of Agromyces sp. Y782. Taxonomy (NCBI): domain Bacteria; kingdom Bacillati; phylum Actinomycetota; class Actinomycetes; order Micrococcales; family Microbacteriaceae; genus Agromyces; species Agromyces sp. Y782. Next base: position 771,675 of record NZ_JCAIUG010000001.1, read on the forward strand.
TCCGTGCGTGTGTAGGCCATGGCCTCGGACTCGTTCGGTGTGAACGCGAAGCAGTCGTCGAGGGGCTCGAGGTCGGCAGCATCCCACCGCTCCGACGAGTCCCAACCGATGTCCGCGAAGATCTTCGTGCCGGCGTGCGCCGCCGCCCGCCACCAGACGCCGCCTGCACGAGCCCCGCGAGACATCGCCCCCAGGTCGGCGAACGTCGCACGCGCGGTGATGCCGTCGCCGACGAGTTCGCCGGGCGTGACAGGGGCCGCGACCTCGTGCGTGATCATGCTGCGATCGCTGCCCGACGCGATCGAGACGGTGACCGGCGTGGGCCAGTTCGGCACCAGCCGCGACGAGCTGAGGTCGATTCCTTCCCGATCGGCGAGGAACTCCCAGCACCAGCGGCCGTAGACGTCGTCGCCGAGCGTCGCGACGAGCGCAGTGCTCAGGCCGAGACGGGCGGTCGCGACCGCGAGGTTGGCGACCCCGCCGGGGCTGGCGTCGAGCGCGTCGGCGTGCACTTCCGTGCCGGGCCGAGGCGTTGCGTTCACGTCGGTGAAGACCAGATCGAAGAAGACCGGCCCGGTGAGGAGCACGTCGACGGCATCGCCGGCAGCTCGTTCAGCCACGAATCCTCCTTGACTGCGATCACGTGCGCGATCGCCGATCGGGTTTGACTGAACATACTCTCGAATGAACGCTCCTGCGTCAATTCATGCTCGAAGTTGACTGCTACGATCGTCGACATGCTCACAGCAACGCGCCAGGCGCACATCCTGAACTCCCTGCGCAGCGACGGCGAAGTCACCGTCGAAGAGCTCGCAGAACAGTTCGGCGTGTCCCTGTCCACCATCCGTCGCGACCTCAACGCGCTGAGCGCCGAGGGCCTGCTCCGACGCGTGCGCGGCGGGGGCAGCATCGAGCCCGACCAGATTCCGTTCACCGACGTCGAACGGCAGCATCACCCCGAGAAGGCGCGCATCGCCGAGCGGGCCGCCGCACTCGTGGCCGATGGAGACGTCATCATCATCGACATCGGCACGACGACGGCGCTGCTCGCCCGGCAGCTCCGCGGCCGACGCATCACGGTCATCACCTCGAGCCTCGCGGTCATCGACGAACTGCGCGACGACGACGTGGTCGAACTCATCGTGCTCGGCGGAGCGGTTCGCAAGAACTACAACTCGATGATCGGCACCCTCACCGAGCAAGCGCTCGCGCAGATTCGCGCAACGACCTGCTTCCTCGGCACGAGCGGCATCAGAGCAGACGGCACCATTTCCGACACCACGGGCATGGAGGTTCCGATCAAGCGAGCGATGATCGAGTCATCCCAGCGCACCGTCGTGCTGGCCGACTCGTCGAAGTTCCCGGGTGTCGGGGTCTTGAGCGTCTGCGGCCCCGAACTGATCTCGGCCGTCGTGACGAACGACGATGCGGATGCCGCGACACTCGGCGTGTTGCGCGAGGCCGGCGTCGAGGTGAGCGTCGCGTGAAGCTCACCATCATCGGGGGCGGCGGGTTCCGTGTTCCCCAGGTCTTCGAGGCCGTCTCCGCAGATCACGCTCCCGTGCGCATCGATGAACTGCGCCTCTACGACGTCTCGGAATCGCGCCTGCAGACGATCGGCGCGATCCTCACGAGCCTTGCGAAGCAGCGTCGGCATGTGCCGACCATCACGCTGACGACCGACCTCGAAGAGGCCCTTCGCGGCACCGACTTCGTCTTCAGCGCGGTGCGCATCGGCGGCACCCAGGGGCGCATCCTCGACGAGCGCACCGCACTCGACCTCGGCGTACTCGGTCAAGAGACCGTCGGCCCCGGCGGGCTCGCGTACGCGCTCCGCACCGTGCCGTTCATGACCCGTCTCGCCGAGACGATCCGCAAGGTCGCCCCCGAAGCCTGGGTGATCAACTTCACGAACCCGGCGGGCATCGTCACCGAGGCGATGCAGCGGGTACTGGGCGACCGCGTCGTCGGCATCTGCGACACCCCGATCGGGCTCATCCGTCGCGCAGCCACCGCCGCCGCCGGATCCCCCGACAACATCGGATTCGACTACGTCGGCCTGAACCACCTCGGATGGCTCCGCTCGATGACGGCCGGCGGCGAAGAGCTGCTGCCGCGGCTGCTCGAGTCCGATCAGGCGCTCGAGAGCATCGAAGAGGCCCGCCTGATGGGCTTCGACTGGGTGCGGGCGCTCGGCGCACTGCCGAACGAGTACCTCTACTACTACTACTTCACGCGCGAGGCGACCGAACGCATCCGCTCGGCCCCTTCGACCCGGGGCGAGTTCCTCGACCGCCAGCAGTCGGCGTTCTACGCCGCCCCGGGCGAAGACCCGCTCGCGACGTGGCTGGCCGCTCGGCGCGAGCGCGAGTCGAGCTACATGGCCGAGAGCCGAGCCGCCGACGAAGAGCGCCACGAGTCCGACGTCGACGGCGGCGGGTACCACGAGGTCGCGCTCGACCTCATGGCCGCCCTCGCAACCGGTCGATCCTCGACGATGATCCTCAACGTGCGGAACAACTCGCTCGTGCCGCAGCTGCCCGACGACGCGGTCGTCGAAGTGGGCTGCGTCGTCGACGGCGACGGCGTGCACCCGTGGCCGATCGCTCCGGTCACGGGAGAGATGCTCGGACTGATGACGCAAGTGAAGTCGGCTGAACGGCTCATCATCAGCGCTGTGCACGAGCAGTCGCGTGAGCAGGCCTGGCGGGCGTTCGCGGCGCATCCGCTCGTCGATTCGGTCACCGTCGCGCGTTCGCTCCTCGACCGCTACCGCGAGAACTTCCCCGAGATCGGTGCCCTGCTGCCCTGAGCGCGACTCACGGTCACAATGGCGCATGTCTGAGCTGCTGCCCGCCTGACCCGCAGGTCCGGAACGTCTTGTGGGTCCGGTGCACGTCGTCTATAAGGGTGGGATCACCCGAACAGGAGGACAGACATGAAGGCCATCACCGTCACCGACCCGAACGCCGGCACCGCCGGTATGACCCTCACCGAGCAGCCCGAACCGCACGCGTCGGAGAACGACGTCATCGTCCGCGTCCACGCGTCCGGGTTCACCCCGGGCGAGCTGACTTGGCCGGGCACCTGGACCGACCGGGCGGGCCGGGACCGCACCCCGAGCATCCCCGGTCACGAACTCTCCGGCGTCGTCACCGCACTCGGGTACGGAACCACCGGCCTCACGGTCGGGCAGCGCGTCTTCGGACTCGCGGACTGGACCCGGAACGGCACCCTCGCAGAGTTCGTCGCCGTCGAGGCCCGCAACCTCGCCCCGCTGCCCGCGGACATCGACTTCGTGACCGCCGCGAGCCTCCCCATCTCAGGGCTCACCGCCTGGCAGGGACTGTTCGAACACGGTCGTATCCGACCCGGGCAGAGCATCCTCGTGCACGGGGCCGCCGGCGGCGTCGGGTCCATCGTCACCCAGCTGGCCCGAGAGACCGGTGCATACGTCATCGGCACCGGCCGCACTGCCGACCGAGACGCCGCGACCGGGTTCGGCGCGAACGAATTCGTCGACCTCGGCAGCGACGATCTCGAGACGGTCGGGCAGGTCGACCTGGTTTTCGATGTCATCGGAGGCGATATCGGCGAACGCTCCGTCGCTCTCGTTCGCGCCGGCGGTACCCTCGTCACGATCGCCGGGCCGCCCGCACTCCAGCCCGTCGACGGCCGCTCAGTGTTCTTCGTCGTCGAAGCGAACCGAGATCAGCTCACGCAGATCGCGAACCGGGCCAGGGACGGGCGCCTGCGCACCCGCGTCGGCGCCGTATACCCGCTCGATGGCGCAGTCCAGGCCTTCAACTCCACCGAACGACCCACTGGCAAGATCATCGTCAGCGTCGGTTCGGGCGCTGAGAGAGGCCGCGTGATGCCGTTGCCATGAGTCTTCGCATCCGTTGCGTCGAGGTTCCGACGGATTCATCCACGGCAACGATGCGGGCTACCAGGCCCTCGCGGCATCCGTCGACCTCTCGCTCTTCGACTGATCCGAACGGTCATCCGATGTGACTGGCGACGTTGATCACGCCGATCTGCAACGATCGTTGGATGACCGATCGACAGCTCGACCGAACATTCGAGTGGCACGATCGAACCGTCGCGTGGCAGAGCTTCGGCGAAGGCCCTGCGCTGGTGTTCCTGCACGGAACCCCTTGGTCGTCGGCCCTCTGGCGGCCGCTGGCCGAAGCGCTCTCGGCGAGGTTCACCGTCTACCTGTGGGACATGCCGGGGTATGGCGCCTCGTCGAAGCATCCGGATCATGCCGTCGACCTGGGGCTGCAAGGCGAGCTGTTCGCGCATCTGCTGCAGCAGTGGGAACTCGATCGCCCGCACGTGATCGCGCACGACTTCGGAGGTGCCGTCGCGCTCCGCGCCCGGCTCCTGCATGGTGCCCGGTACGCCTCGCTCTGCCTCGTCGACGTCGTCGCGCTGCGCCCATGGGGCTCAGCGTTCTTCACCCTCGTGCAGCAGCATGCAGACGTCTTCGCCCGGCTCCCGGCGGCGATCCACCGCGGCGCCATCGAGGCCTACATTCGGGGCGCGAGCCACCGGGGCCTCAGTGAAGCGGAGCTCGAGATGCTCGTCGCCCCGTGGACCGGGGAACTCGGCCAACCCGCCTTCTACCGGCAGATCGCGCAGGCCGACGAACGGTTCACCGAGGAGGTCGAGGGGCTCTACACCGCCCTGACCGAGCCGACGCACATCGTCTGGGGCGTCGATGACACCTGGATTCCGGTCGACCGGGCTCACCGGCTCCACGCGCTGATTCCGGGTTCGACGCTCGCCCTCATCGAGGGAGCGGGGCATCTGATCCAACTCGATGCCCCCGCGCAATTGTCGGCCGAACTCACCCGGTGGACCGAAGCTGTGCGCGGCTCCGGTTTGTGACACTTGCCGATATGGGTATATGTTTGCTGTCATGGCACGAGCAGCGACCACGTCGGACGTCTTCAACGCCATCGCCGAGCCCCGGCGTCGGGACATCCTGACACTGCTGCGGGCAGGCGAACGACCGGTGACGGAGGTCGCCGAGGAGCTGGGGATGTCCCAGCCGGGGGCGTCGAAGCACCTGCGGGTGCTCCGAGAGGTCGGGCTGGTGCGGGACCGCAAGGCCGGCAAGCAACGCCTGTACGACGTTGACGCCCGTGGGCTGCAAGCGGTTCACGAGTGGACCGGCGGGTTCGAGCAGTTCTGGAACGAGAGCTTCGATCGGCTGGACGCATACGTGCAAGACCTCAAACAGGAAAGACAAGAGGAGTAGCTGAATGACGACGACTGGACGAGAATCGCGGGCGCACTCCGCGACAGCCGACCGCGAGACCGTGATCTCCCGAGTGATCGACGCCCCGCGGGAGCTGGTGTTCGAGGCGTTCACCGAGGTGCGGCACTTGTCGCAGTGGTGGGGGCCGGAAGGGTTCACCACCACCACGCGGGCCTTCGAGTTCCGCGTCGGCAGCGAGTGGGACTTCGTGATGCACGGGCCGGACGGAACGGACTACCGAGAGTGGATCACCTGGACCGAGATCGTCCCGCCGGAGCGGATCGCGATGCTCCACGGCGAGTACCGCGGTGACCCGAATGCGTTCGAGTCGGTGCTCACATTCGCGCCCGACGGGGAGAAGACCCGGATCGAGATGCTCACGGTGTTCCCCACCAAGGAGCTGCGTGACGAGGCGATCGAGAAGCACGGTGCGATCGAGGGTGGTCAGCAGACCCTGGGCAACTTGGCTGCCTACGTCGCAGAGATCGCCCGTGGGAGCGGCAGGGCGGAACCACCTTATTGACCTGGTCGGTGCAGAGCCTTCACCGAAGACGACGCATCTCAGTTACACCGTGCATCCGCGTTAAGCGCCGGATACGCCATCCAAGACCGCCTCGTCGAACGGGGGATAGCTTTGATTGCTCATGCGCTCGGCCGCAGCGATGTATGTGGTGAGCGCCTCGCGTGACTTCGTGATGCTGGCCATCTGATCGTCGAGTCGCTGCAGACGTGAGCGCATTGCGGCCAGCAATTCCGGGCAACCCTGCAGCTCGGGAAGCTCGCCGACTGCGCAGGGCAGCAAGTACGCGATGTCGTCCGACGACAGGCCAGCACCAAGCAAATGCCTGATCTGTTTCACACGCAGAACGGCGCTCTCGTCGTACTCGCGGTAGCCATTCGCACCGCGGTCAGCTTCGAGCAGTCCTCGGGCTTCGTAGTACCGCAGCTGGTGGGAATTGACGGCTGCCCGGCGACTCAGTTCGCCAATGTGCATGATGACCTCGCTTGACCTTCACATGGGTATCAACGTTAACGATGGTGCCATGAGCACAACTGATACGAAATCACCGGTAACCGTGATCGGGCTGGGACTGATGGGACGCGCACTTGCCAGCGCCTTTGTGCAGGCCGGGCATCCGACGACCGTGTGGAATCGCACGACAGGCAAGGCGGATCAGCTGATCACCGAGGGCGCCGAGCTGGCACGGACTGTCGGCGACGCGCTCACGGCGAGCCCCCTCACAATCACCTGCCTCACCGACTACGACGCTGTGGCCGAGCTGATGGCGACAGCCCCGGATGCACTGAGCGGCACCACGCTGGTCAATCTGACCTCCGGCAGTTCCGCCCAGGCTCGAGAGGCCAGCGAGTGGGGTGCGCAGCATGGCGTCGCATACCTGGACGGCGCGATCATGGCGATCCCCTCAACCATCGGGACACCCGACGCGATGATCCTGCTGAGCGGATCGAACGCGGTCTTCGATGCCCACCGATCGACATTTGACGCCCTCGGCGTGACAACCTACGTCGGCGCCGACCCCGGGCTGGCAGCGCTCTACGACGCTGGCGGACTCGTGATGATGTGGAGCATTCTGAACGCATGGCTCCAAGGCACGGCCCTCCTGGAGACTGCTGGGGTCGACGCCGCGACATACGCGACATTCGCACAGCAAATGGCGGCCGGCGTCGCGACCTGGCTGCCGGGCTATGCCAACCAGATCGACGACGGCTCATTCCCTGCCTTCGTATCCACCCTGGATACCGACGTGCGCGCGATGGGGCATCTGGTCGAGGAGAGTGAGACGGCCGGTGTCAACGCCGAGCTCCCGAAACTGATCAAGGCGATGGCCGATCGAGCTGTCACGGCCGGTTATGGAAATGCGGCCTACCCCGTGCTAATCCAGGAGTTTCGCGGCCAAGAAGAGTGACCCGCCATGCGCGCGACCGCGGTGAGGTCACAGGAGCATCGGCCTTCGGGGCACCGAAGGAAAATGCGATGGCTCCGGGCTGTAGACGACGCATCCCACCTACACCGTGCACGCGCGGTAGGCGCGGAGGGCGGCGCGGGGGCTCGCATTGCGCCGCTCGCACGGCGGGTTTACACTGTAAACAACGAGAGGAGCACGCGATGGCAACACGCATCGACGCCGATGCGATCGCCGACGCGGCCATCGTCATCGCCGACCATGACGGGTTGAGCGCCGTCTCGATGCGCCGCGTCGGTGCCGCACTCGGCATCTCGGGCATGGCCCTCTACCGTCACATCGCCGACCGCGACGACCTCGTCGTGCGCATGGCCGCACGCGTGGCGACCGAACGCGCGCTGGTTCCGCGGGGCGACGCGAGCTGGCGCGATTCCCTCGAGCACCTCGCATTGCACATGTGGCATGCATTCGAACGCCATCCGTGGCTCCTCGGCGCCGTGATCTCCCCCGGCCGCGTGCTCGACCTCGCGAGCGTCGAGCAGACGGGCCTGGTGCTGCACCGCTTGAGCGCGGCCGGAGCCGACGACGACTCCGCGGGTGACGTGTTCATCGGCACCGCCGCGATCGTGATGGGTGCGGCCGGGTTGACGCTCACCCCACTCCCCCATGAGCGCGATATCGACTACAGCATCGATCGACTCTCGACCGATGCCGACGCCGACGCCGACGCCGCCTCTGACGTCAACTCCGCCGCCGCACTCGCATCCGACCCGCAGGTCTCCCGATTCCGCGCCCGTCCGCTCAACGCGGCCCGCGGGCGGCACATCCTGCAGACCACACTGACCCGCTTCCTCGACGAGGTCGCGGCAAGCCTCACCCCGCCTCCGACTCGGGGGCATGACCGAAAGGAACCCCAAAATGCGTCTCTCTGAGAAGGTCGCCATCGTCACCGGCGGTGCCGGCGGCATCGGCCAGGGCATCGTGCGCCACTTCCTCGACGAGGGTGCTTCCGTGCTCGTCGTCGACCTGATCGACCAGGCGGCGGGTGAAGAGGTCGTCGCGGGCCTCGCGAAGGGCCGCCCGGCCCGCTACCTGCAGATGGACATCTCGAATGCCGAGAACGCTCCCGTCATCGTCGCCGCCGCGGTCGAGGCGTTCGGCAAGCTCGATGTGCTCGTCAACAACGCCCACGCGTCGCAGCAGGCACCCATCATGGAGACCACACAGGAGATGTGGGATCTCTCACTGGGCAGCGGCATGTACGCGACGTTCCATCTCATGCGCGCCGCGCACCCCGAACTCGTGAAGACCAAGGGCGCGATCGTGAACTTCGCCTCGGGCGCCGGCATCAAGGGCATGCCCACGCAGGTCACCTATGCCGCCGCGAAAGAAGCGATTCGCGCGATCTCGCGCGTCGCCGCGCACGAGTGGGCCGCCGACGGAGTGCGCGTGAACCTCGTCTCACCCGTGGCGCTCACGCCGGGCATCCGCCAGTGGTCGGAGTCCTTCCCCGCCGAGTACCAGAAGGTCGTCGACGGTGTGCCGCTCGGTCGACTCGGCGACCCCGAGCACGACATCGCCCCGGTCGTGGCGTTCCTCGCGAGCGATGACTCCCGCTACCTGACCGGCCAGACCCTCATGACCGACGGCGGATCGACCATCATGCCCTGAGCAAGGCAGAGCAGAGTCAGAGCATCGTGCTCCAATTCTTGCCCTGAAGAGCACGCGGCGATTGTGCACGGCTGTCGACCGGAGCATCCTGAGACCATGAGCGACCGTGAGGAATTCTTGGTTTGGCTTCAGAGCGAGTTCGTTCGAGCCGAACGCGCCATGTTCGACGGCGACGACGGCCCGCGCCGAGCAATCTGGTCGGTGGATGACCCGGTCACCGTGCTCGGCGCGTGGCGTAACGCCGCGAATCGCGCCGAGCTGATCGAGGCGTTCGAAGAGCTCTCGACGAGCTTCTCGAACTGCACCGACTACGCGTTCGACCTGATCGCCTTCAACGTGCTCAGCGAGATGGCCTACACCGTGGGCTACGAGCGCGTCTCGTCGTCGATCGACGGCGAGCCCCGCAGGTTCACGCTGCGCGCCACCCAGGTGTACCGCCGCGAGTCCGACGGATGGCGCGTCGTGCACCGGCACGCGGACACGGCCGGGTAGTTCGACGAAGACCAAGTGCGATTGACGCTAGTCGTCGCCGTCGAACAGCCCGCCATCGAGCAGCCAGTGGTGACGCAGGCGGAGCGCGCGTTCGGTGCTCGCCAGGACGGTGGCCACCAGGAGCGTGATGTTGAACGCGGCCGGGAGCTGGATCGGAGAAATGAAGGAGCCGACATTCTCGGCGACGGGTGGGATCTGGGAGATCTGCTCCGCGATCTGCGGGACACCGAGGATCAGGGCGACGATGAGCACAGCGATGGACGCGAGCCCGATGGCACGGCCCATAGCCGGGTGCTCGCGCTCCAGGCGCGCACGCCGGCCCTCGGCTGAGGCGGGATCGGGTACCAGCTGCTGCTCGACCCCGGCATCGCTCAGGTAGTGGCAGCGCTTCAGCCCGTAGCTGCTGGCGACCACCTCGACGGTACCGCCCGGCACCGGGAACGCCGCGGGGAGCTTGGATCCGGCGTGATGCAGACCGTCGCGGTAGAGCTGCGCCCAGACTTCGCCGTTCGAGTCGCCCGCGAGCCGCACGTCGACGGACCAGATCTGACGCAGGCCGTCGTCACGAATGAGGCGAAGATGGAACAGCGCGCGAGAGAACATCTGCCACCACCGAAAACGATTGAGCGCGTGCCCATCACCAGGCTTGACCTTGCGCGCAGCGCGCCGACGCTTCCGATCCGAAACCACACCCGCCACCCTAGCGACTCGCTCTGCGGCAGCGACCGAGCGCCATGACCACCTCGAGTGCGGTCGGCGCCATTCGAGCTCGTTGCGGACGAGTCCGGGGGTTTTCCGGATTCCCCGTGTTGCACGCGCTCTCTATGTTCGAAACATGCCTCTCGCCGCCCTCCTTCGAACGTGGCTCGCCTCCGTCGTCGCCTGCCTTCCGCTCTTCGCCTTGCTGCTCATTCCCGAACTCATGCGCAGTCGGGCGGGCAGCGAGCAGCTGCTCATGATCGGCATCGTCGCCATGCTTGTGCTCGTCGTCGCGGCGTTCACGTTCGCGCCGGTGTTGAGTGCGATCGCAGCGCCGAGCGCTGATGGATGGACGCCGCGGTCGGCCTTGCGGGCGACACGAGCGGTGTGGCACTCACACACCGCCCGCGCCTGGCTGGCCATCGGTGTTGCGGTGCTCATCTACGCGATCGGGCAGGCCGTCGGCTACTGGGTCGGCGCGCTCGTGCCATCGGTGAGCGACAACCCGGCGGCGTTCGGCACCGATCCATCTGAGCCGCGGTGGCTGATCGACTACCCCGCATACGCGCTGCAAGCCGTCGTGATCTACACCTTCACGACCCTCGCGATCGCCTGGTACGGATGCCGCATCCGCTCGCTCTCCCTCACCCTGGCCGCTGGTGCTGTGTCCCTTCACGGTTCTCGGCCACCCCGTGCGGCGTCCACAAGCTGAGCTTCGCCGAGTGGCAGGCGATGGGCGCGCCGACCGCCGTCGACGAAGCTCGGGTTCCCGACGCCTCAGGTCGTGTCGAAACTCCCGTAGCCCGCAGACGCGCGGATCTGGAACTGCGGCCCATGCCCGCGGCATACCCGTTCGGGAAGTTGAGCTCACCGTCCCTCGACGACCGGGTCGAGACCGGCGCCCAAGGCCCTCAGAAAGACGTGCGTATGCTCCAGTTCATCGGCTGACGGCCAACCGTGAGCGGCTTTGGCGGCACTTGCAGCGACGTCTCCTGGGTGCCGCTCGAGGGCCGTCAGCAACGTCGGTATCGAGTGATGCTGGTCATCAAGGAGCGAGCTCGTCACTCGCAGGCGGAACAGGGGGTCCAACTTCGGACTGCCCGCGGTCAGCGCGATGAGCAGAATCGTTGCTTGGTCGACGAGCTCATCCGCCTTCTCGGTACTGAGTCCGAACCTTGTGAGAAGTCCGGTTCGCATCGCCGAGTCGGCGAGCTGACTGGGCTCCGTGACTCCGATGGCCTTCAACGATGTTCGGTGGATCGCAAAGACACCGATCTCCCAGCCGGTCTTGAACGGCTTGAGCACTGCGTCCCTCATTGCAGGCTCGTTGCCAAGTCCCTCGAGTTCGGGGTCCTCGAGCGCGCTGGCGCGGTAGTCATCGAGCCAACACACACCCTTGAGATGCCCGGCCGCTTCACCGATCGTCGATCTGCGAGCCGATTCGTCCGCCGTCGCGAGGGCCTTCCGCGCGAGATAGCAGGCGTACGAATACCGCGTACCGAAGTCGATCGACTTCGCCGCCTCCTCCGCCCATTTCTCCGCCAACTCGCGGTAACTCTCGGCAGCCAGCGGCTCGCGGAGTGCCAGCGTGATCGTCTTTCGATCTCGACCGTCGGTCAGGATCAAGTAACACAGACCGGCTCGCTCCCGTACACGAGCAACAGCCTCCTTGATGGGTTCCTGCTCGTCCGGGGTCAACTCCTGGAGCACATCAAGGAGGGCACCGACGATTCGCGTCGCCCGATCGCGCCGCTCATCCGAGGGCCAGCCGTGCGCCGAGTAGTTGCGGGCAGCGGTCGTGTAGAGGGTCATCAAACGAAGCAGGAGGAGGCGCGGTTCGGAGTATTTGTGCGCATCCGACTCCTTCGCTGTGTGCCACTTCCTGCCAGGCACGTCCGAAGCAATCTCAGCTCGCCCGCTCAGCACTGCAGCACGGTTGATCATCGGCTCGAGTCGGTCCATCAACCCCTCGGAGTCCGTGTTTTCGTCGTACCGCAGGAAGACGTCTTCATACTCGATCAGGATGCTTTGAGGGTCGACCTGGATGGCCTCGCGAATGTACGCATGCCGGTTCGCACCCGCAGATGCACGGGCAACGGAGAGCAGACCGATGCCGCGCCACGACTGGGGCCGGTAGAAGCCCACGACATCGGGGTACTGCTTCGCGAGGATGGTCGCGGCGAAGCCGGCAGCGAGCTTCAGGAGCTCCGCCGGATGGCTCGCGTCCGACGGGTCGAGAGGGAGCCGGAGGGGGGTCTCTTCGATGACGCGGCCGTTTCGGCGAAGCGTCGCCACGCCGTCTTGTGCGTCGAACACGGTGACCTCGAGTCGCCAGGGTGTCAGGTTCAGCAACAGGTTGAACCCGTTCCCGATCAGTTCTACGAACCAATGACTCGATCCGGATGCCACCACGACGACATCGTTCAGATCTCCTGCGCTTGGCCGTTCGATGACTCGACCTTTCGGGGCATCCGCGTTCATGGACCGCAGCTGGGTGAGCAACTCGGTGGACCATGCGCTGTTCGCTGAGCCGGACGGCTGCACGACCGTCGCATCGAGCCGCGCAGTCGTCGCCATGCCCCACGCGAGGCAGATGGTGCCGCCGATTCCGAGCATGGCTGCAATCACGAGCATCACCGCCAGGACCTGCGTCGACGTGTCGGGTAGTGAGACGATCCAGGCGAAGAGCGCCGAGGTGCCACCGGTGACCACGTATCCGAAGATCTTGGCAGATCGGCTCTCACCTCGTGTGATCCTGGCCTTGGCCCATGGCGCGACCGCAACGATGATCCGCGCCGTGACGATCAGCGCCAACCAGCAGAGTCCCCCGCCGATGACGAGGTGAGTGGCAGGCTGTACCCACTCGGTATTGAAGTCGTTCCACTCTTTTGGGATGTCGCCGAGCGGCGATACATCGAAGATGCTCGTTCCCGCCGCGATCGGCTGCACGTCTCCTCCCAACAACGACCTCGAGCGATAGCGTCCTCCCCCGCGCGGAGCGCAGCAAGGGAGCATCACACCCCAGTTCAGGGTGCACAGTGCAGCGATCAGTCACTCGCGCCCGTCTGGCATCCCCCGAACTCGGGGTCTCGGGCTCGGCCGCGCCGTGAGTATGCTGCGGGTGTCCGCGCAGCGCCGCAGGGGGCGACCGGGCTCATCCGCACCGCGACGCTTGGGGGACACGCATGTCGAATCAGGATCAGCCGCTCGAGAAGCTCAGCTTCTCGGGAGGCGTCATCACGTATCGGATCGCGAACGCGCCGACGACGCAACCGGCGCTCACGCCGGCCGAGGTCGCCGCGCAGCTCGCCGAGGCGTTCGCCCGATGGGAGGAGGTGTCCAACTTCGACTTCCAGCAGGTCGACACGAGCGACGCGCTCTTCGACCTCTCGTTCACCGACTTCGACCGCGCGGACTGGGCGGACTGGCGCAAGGACAATCCGAACGCGATCGCACGCATGACGCCCGGCAGCGGTGACCATCGCAACATCGCCTTCGACGACGGAGAGAACTGGACGAAAGCCGAGCAGGACCTGGCGGGCAACCCGGTCAACCCGGTGCTGTGGCTCCTCACGACCCTCGTCGGCAACCCCATCGTGAAGAACCTGGTCGCGGTGGCCGTGCACGAGGTCGGGCACGCGTTGGGGCTGGAGCACACGAACGATAAGCAGTCGATCATGCAGCCCTCGGTCACCGTTCGCGACGGGTCGCTCTTCTACTACCTCAGCGACCAGAGCCTGCGGCAGGTCGACATCGAGACGCTGGAGCGGCTCTACGGCGATCCGCACGTGGCGGCGCCACCGCCCGCGTCGCCCGCCGGGTACGCGATCGTCGGCTCGACGTTCAGCGTTGCCAAGCAGGACTCGTCGTCACCGCACACGCTCGTCGCCGCCTGCTGGGGCGAACGCCAGGGCTCCTCGGTCGAACTGATGCGCGCATACGCCTGGGACCAGGAGCGCGGCGCGCAGGGCTATGCGCAGTGGATGCTCTACCTGCGCAACACGAACGACCTGTACAACCGGTGGTTCGTGGTGGGCGGAGGCACGTACGTCGCGAATTCCCCCAACGTGCACCTCACGATCAGCGAGCAACCGGACGGCAGCAGCGTGATGGTGAACGCGTCGGACTACAGAGTCATGGACCAGTGGGGCGATCAGAATGGAGTGCAACGGCTCGTGGCCCGGGCAAGAACGCACAACGATGCGGCCAAGGCCGACTGCGACAGCATCATGTACTTCTCAGTGCATCAAGGGCTGGGAAAGGATCCGGCGGCGTTCGTCGGCAGCTTCACGGATATCGGCACCGAAGGCTTCAACGACAAGTACCGGGCGCGGGTGTGGGGCGAATCCTCCGGCGCGCACCAGCACCGACTCGCCCGCGCGCGCACTTGGCCCGACGGTGGCAGTCGGCCGAAGTACGACAATGCGTTCTCCGAGACCTACGGCTGGTTCGCGACGTAAGTCGTGGGGGCTGGTCGGCGCAGACCCAGACGCGCCGAACGCCCGACCCTCGCGATGAGGGGTCGGGCGTTCGTGGTGGGTCTCGATACGCTCGCTGGCGCTCGCTACTCGACCAACGTTCAGGCGGCCACCGGCAGCGCGACCGTCGCTCGGGCACGGGCGCCACGGCGAACTCGCCGTTGACCGCATCGACCCGCACGCAGCTTCTTGAACAGCACGATCTCGTCGATGCGGTTCAGGAACTCGGGCCGCATGGCCTCGCGCAGCTTGCCCATGACGCGGTCGCGCAGGTCCTTCTCGGAGGAGAAGCCCGAGGCATCCGCCCCGGCAACGAATTCGCGCGGCGCGCCACTCAGGTCTGTCGCCGCGAGTCCGACGGATGGCGCGTCGTGCACTGGCACGCGGACACGGCCGGGTAGCACACGGGTCGATGAGGAGGCGCGCTGCTCCGGCGCCTTCTCAACTCGGAGTTCCGGTACTTCGGTACTTCGGTACCGCCGCGCGGGCACGGATCTGCCCGCCCCGACCGCTCGTAGGATCGAGGCATGGGGGCACAAGAGTACCGATACGACACCGAGGTCGTTCGACTGATGTACGACTACACCTCGTCGGTAATCTGGTTCCCCGACCCGGTTCGATACGAGCAGAGCGGGCTCAGCTCCGAGCTGATCACCGATCTGCAGGCCTGGGGGCGGTTGCATGACGAGGGCCTCGATCACGACTTCGAGTGGCGGTCACCCGAGCTGCCCGCCCGCGTCGACCGGGAGCGTCAGGAACTCGCCCATCGCCTCGGCGACGAGCTCGGCTCGGCCTTCGAGATCGAGTTCGGTGTGCCGCACGGCGTCTGGTTCGGGCCGCGACACGCGATGTACCGCTCGATGGAACCGCCGACGAACCCCGTGGCCGCAGCGATCTTCACGGCTTGGGCCGACGCGGCGCAGGCCGAGCGAGCCGAGCTGGCGAAGCGTGCCGCTGAGCGGGGAGCATCCGGCAAGAGCGGCGGCTGGTACGCCGTGATCCCGGGCCCCGGGCAGGCGTTCGTACCGCCAGAACGCCCCGAACGCGAATGACGAGCGCCCGACCCGTTGAATTCGCCCACAAGGAAGGCCGGGCTTTCGTGGTTCGACCGGTTGCCGCTGCGGCTTCACACCGGGAGCGACATCTCACGCGGCGAAGGAGATCGCTATCCGCCGATGCAGTTCGGATCGCCCTCACCCATGCACGTCGGGCCGCGAGGCTCGTCGGCCGGTGGTGCCTGCTCTGGGAAGAAACGGTCGGCCGGCACCGCCGCCGCGAATGCGACGATCAGGCCGAGGCATCCGACGATGCACGAGGTGATGATGAGCCCGCGCCGACGGCTGACCGCGGCGAACACGATGGCGCCGACGTAGGCGACGAGCGTGAGCGCCGCGGTGATGAGATAGCGGTCCTCCTGCGCCGGGGTGACCACCACCGGTGCGCTCCAGATCCTGAAGTACGTCTCGATCGCCTGCCCGACGAGCACGAGTGTGAGCAGTCCGCCGAGGGCGACCAGCCCGCCCGCGATCCTCGCGGACGTGCGCCGTTCCCGGCCGAGGAATGCCGCGGTGAACGCGATGCCGAGCGCGACGACGACGGTGAGGATCCCGGCGTCGATCCAGGCGATGCCGTTGCCCAGTACCGCGCCGAAGCCGCCGCGCGCAAGACCGGGGAGGCTGCGCACGACGGTCGCCAGCAGGACCGCGACAGGCGCGGCGAGCACGATCAGCGCCCATCGCCCGGGCCGGCGCATCGACCGCAGGCCGAACTGCACGGCCGAGGTGAGCGCGACCCATGCCAGCAGGTTCGGGTCGGCGACCATGGCGACGAGCCGAAACAGCGCATCGGTCGAGCGCAGCCCGTCTGACGAGACCACGAGCAGGAGCACGCCCAGCAGGCGAAGCACGACGACGGATGCCACGAGCACGACCGTCTCGACGGCGCGCGCTCGCAGGTCGAACGTCGGGCGGTCAGGGGCGACAGGGGCGACCGGTCCGCCGGCGCCGGTGTCGTCGTCGGCTGCCGGTAGGGCTCCGCTCATCCGTCAAGTATCGATCGGTCCCGCGCGCTCGCGCATCAGTGTCGCCCCGGAATTGCCGCAGCCGCTGCCGCAGCCGACGAAGGCCCGGCCGCTCGTGAGCGGCCGGGCCTTCGGGTTGCGGGGTCTCGATACGGCGCTGGCGCGCCTACTCGACCGACGATTACGCGGCGAGCTGCACGGTCGCGCGGGGCACGGGTGCGACGACGAACTCGCCGTCGACCGCATCTACCTGCACGCCTTCGCCGTCACCGACGCCGCCGCTCACGAACAAGTCCGCGATGCGGTCGTCGATCTCGCGCTGGATGACCCGGCGCAGCGGGCGAGCACCGTATTCGGGCTCGTAGCCGCGTTCGGCCAGCAGCGACACCGCGGCATCCGTCACCTCGAAGGCGACCTCGCGCGATGCGAGCCGGCGCTCGGTGGCACCGAGCATGAGGCGCACGATCTGCTCGAGCTGCGGCTGGTCGAGCTTCTTGAACAGCACGATCTCGTCGATGCGGTTCAGGAACTCGGGCCGCATGGCCTCGCGCAGCTTGCCCATGACGCGGTCGCGCAGGTCCTTCTCGGAGGCGAAGCCCGAGGCATCAGCCCCGGCGACGAAGCCGAGCGCACCCGACCGCGACGCGAGGAACTCCGAGCCGATGTTCGAGGTCATCACGATCACCGCGTTGCGGAAGTCGACCGTGCGACCCTGACCGTCGGTCAGGCGTCCGTCGTCGAGCACCTGCAGCAGCAGGTTGAACACGTCGGGGTGCGCCTTCTCGATCTCGTCGAACAGCACGATCGAGTACGGGTTGCGCCGCACGCGCTCGGTGAGCTGGCCGGCCTCGTCGTAGCCGACGTATCCGGGAGGGGCGCCGACGAGCCGCGACACGGTGTGCCGCTCGCCGAACTCGCTCATGTCGAAGCGAATGACGGCGGTCTCGTCGTCGAACAGCGACGACGCGAGCGACTTCGCCAGCTCGGTCTTGCCGACACCCGTCGGCCCGAGGAACAGGAAGCTGCCCACCGGGCGATGTGCGTCGCCCATGCCGGTGCGGTTGCGTCGCACGGCCTTGGCGACCGCGGTGACCGCGTCGTCTTGACCGATGACGCGACCGTGCAGCTCGCCCTCGAGGTCGCCGAGTCGCTCACGCTCACTCTCGGTGAGGCGGTTCACCGGAATGCCGGTGGCCCGCGAGATCACCGCAGCGATCTCGGCCTCATCGATGACGGTCTCCCCCGCCGGTCGAGTCGCGAGCGAAGCACGCGTATCGAGACCCCCGCGACTCGACGCCTCGTCGAGCTTCGCCTGCACCTTCGAGATCTCGTCGCGAATGCGCGAGGCCTCTTCGTAGTGCTCGGCGCCGACGGCGGCGTTCTTGTCGGCCTCGAGCGACGCGAGCCGCTCGATGAGCGCCGACACGTCGATCTTCACGCCGAGCCGCAGGCGCAGTCGCGCCCCGGCCTGGTCGATGAGGTCGATGGCCTTGTCGGGCAGCACCCGGTCGGTGAGGTAGCGCGCGCTCAGTTCGACGGAGGCGCGCAACGCGGCATCCGTGTACTCGACACCGTGGTGGTCTTCGTACGCCGACTTCAGGCCGTGCAGAATCAGCACGGCGTCTTCGATGTTCGGCTCGCCGACCTTCACGGGCTGGAACCGGCGCTCGAGAGCGGGGTCCTTCTCGACGACGCGGTACTCCTTGAGCGTCGTCGCACCCACGAGGTGCAGGTCGCCACGCGCGAGGCGCGGCTTCAAGATGTTGCCCGCGTCGGTGCCGCCGTCGCCAGAGCCGCCCGCACCGACCACGGTGTGGACCTCATCGATGAAGATGATGAGCTCGCCCTTGTGTGCGGCGATCTCGTCCACGGTCTTGGTGAGGCGCTCTTCGAAGTCACCGCGGTAGCGGGTGCCGGCGAGCATGCCGGGCAGGTCGAGCGAGATGACGCGCTTGCCGAGCAGCGCCTCGGGCACCTGCTCCTCGACGATCGCGCGGGCGAGGCCCTCGACGATCGCGGTCTTGCCGACGCCGGCCTCACCGACCAGCACCGGGTTGTTCTTGGTGCGGCGGCTGAGGATCTCGATGGTCTGCTCGATCTCGTCGGCGCGCCCGATCACGGGGTCGAGCTCGCCGTTCTCGGCCAGCTCAGTGAGGTCGGTGCCGAACTTGTCGAGCATCGGGGTCTCGGATGCCTCGGCGTTGCCGCCCGCGACATCCGTCATGCCCTCGACGTCGTCGCCATCGGCCGTGACCGTCTCACGCATGCCCTGCGTGAGCGCCTCGGCGGTGACGCCGGCCCGCGCGAGCACCTGGCCCGCCGGGGCGTCTTGCCCGAGCACGAGCGCGAAGAAGAGGTGCTCGGGGTCGATGTACGTCGATCCGCTCGAGCGCGCCACCTGGTAGCTGTGGAACAGCGCGCGGCTCGCGCTCGGCGTGATCGTGGCCGAGTTGAGGTCAGCGACATCGGATGCCGCGGGCAGGCGCGCCTCGGTCGCGGTGATGAGCCGCTCGGGGGCGACGCCGACGCGGGCGATCGCTTGCTTGACGGCGTCATCCTCGACGATCACGCGAAGGATGTGCAGCGCGTCGAGCTCGGTCTGGCCGCGCTCGAGCGCGAACTTGCCGGCGCGCTGCAGGATGCCCTGCGTGCGCGCGGTCAAAAAGCGGCTGAGGTCGATCGAACGCGCCTGGCGCGAGCGCTCGCCCTCGAGGTAGCGGTTCAGAAACTCGTCGAACGAGTTGGTTTCGTCACCGTTCTGGGGTGTGAAGTCTTCGGGCACCAATCCTCCTGAAGTAGAACTTGAGTTGGGTACGCTCAAGTTCAACAAGATGGGGGCGCGGGTATTCCCTGGCATCTCAACTTCTACCGATGGCAGCAGTCGCCAATGGTCCGAGATTCGGAAGCCGTCAGGAGGGCGGAGCACAGGAACAATTGGTCGACCATTCCGCTGGTGGGTGTCGCGTCTACGTCGGGCGGGGACGAAAGCCCAAACGCGGGGTACCGCTTGACTCGTCTCCCTCGATAGGCTCCGAATGCCCGCGCCGCCAGAAGGGATGGTCGATGCCGACTTGCACGTGCTCTGCCTCGGTTCCAAATGCCCGGGACCCGATCTACGTCACTTGCCACCCGCCCGTCGAGTACCAGGCGTTGCACTACCATCGCCCACAATCGAGTCGGCCTGGCAAATCCCGCTGGTGCATCGATCGAGATGATGAATGCCATGCCTTCTGTATCTCTGCTGCTCGCAGTTGGGTCGACGGCGCCGGCAATCACTGGTACGTCGCCCCCGATGGTCGGGAGATCGGCACTTTGCGTGAGAGAGTCGCGACCTTCCCTAAGCCGAGCAACTCGACCGACCCTTGGCATGGATATCCTGTTGCCGGGTCAAAGGACGCCATCGTGAGACGTCACGTGCCACGAGAGGTACTCCAGGTCTGGACTAGTGAGGGCGCCGCGAAGCGAGAGTTGCTCGCCAAGCTTTGGAGGCGAGCAGCGTGAGACACGGGTCGCTCTTCCGCGTGAGCATCCCTGGCGAATGGTCCGACGGTTGGCTATATAAGGATCATTTGTATCTCTGGGCCGCCGATGGTGGACTAATCCAATCGCCCGTCGAGCGAGTCGTTGCCAATATCCGCCGTGAGTGCGGTGAGGACGTAGCCCTCGCAGCCCATGTTTCTCTCTTCCGGAACGACTGGAAGAACGGGATTCAGACGAAAGCCTTCTCCCGCTCACCAACGTTTCGAGATGCGCTCCGCAAGCTTGCAGCCACAGCTGCTGCAAGCCCGTTCGTTGAGGTGGCCCTCTCGGGCTTCGAGTCGGTCGACATTGAGCCCGTGCCGGGGTTCATACTCTCTGTGTCCATCTACGGCAACCATGCCTTCATCGCTACTAGCGAGGGGCTATTCGAAGCAAACGTCAACCCGTCCTATCTTCACGAGCAACGTGAACTCGTTCCCCGTTTAGATTTCCCAGTGCACTCCGTCGAGACGAATTATGGCGCCATCGCTGCCGCTGCGTTCGAGGGAGGCCTGTGGTTCGATCAGATCGACTTTGGACGCGGCTCGAGTTGGCTGAATGGAAGGCCGCTTCTGCAACTCGCCGATTACTCACGTTCGGTCTCAATGACCTCGCGTGACCTGCTGAATTTTACCGACAACGACATTCCGGACCTATTCGTCGGCGAAGCGATCCAGGAGCACCAGACAGCCCGCTCTAGTTACCCGAGTTGGCAGATCACCGGCTACCGTCGCTCCTCCACCCAACTTGCGGAGTTGACGGCGCGGGGGCTCGGATTGGATGACACCGCCATGCGTTCCGGGCGCGTCAGGCTTCTTGGCAACTCAAGGCAGCGCCTCCTCTACGAGGTAGACGGATCCTTGCAACTCTTGCGTTTGAGGACACTGGGTGATGCCCAGCTTGAGCCCCTCGAAGGGTTCAATCTCCGACTCGACGAAGTGACTTCTGGAGCGCCAGCCATCACAACTCTCCCTCTTAGCGATGGATTCATGGTCGAGACTTCTGATCGAGTGTCCTGGGTGGGAAGTAGTGGAGTCTTCGATGTGAGCGATGTTCCCGCAGTATCTGTTCGCACTTTCCCACATTCCAAACATTTCGACGACACTGCGCTCTTGGTTGAGGACGACCGCGCACTGCTCGTCGGGTTGTTGGACTGGATTCCGTAGCCCATCACGCTAACCAGCCAGTTCAGCTCATCGTCGCAATCAGCTCGTGCCTCGAGCGAGGCAATGGGGTCACCCTGCCGGGGCGACGATGAGCTCGAAGCGATCCGGCCACGTCGCAACGTCCAGGTCACCAGCCGCCGATAGAGTCATGTCTACTTGCGCATTGGAGGAACATGGTGGCAGATCTTCGTCGGTCGCGCTGTACGACGACGCGTTCTGAACCCATGATTTGGGTCGACTTCACGGCAGCGGAGAGCGACGGCTATCGAGGGCTTCTCGTGTGGCTAGCCAGCCTCGACGCAGGCGACCAGGATCTCGTAATCGGGCGAATTCTCGCCCTCCGAGAACTCGCTGCCGACGGTGAAATACCGGAGGGCGACGAGCGGCTCAAGCCGATACGAACCGACCCGGACATCTACGAGCTTCGGTGGTTCGAATGCGGCGAGCACCTCAGGCAGTACCATGCCGAGCCACCCGAACTGCCCAACTATCTGGTCCAGCTACACATGCACGTCAAGCACATTTCTCCGTCCAGCGATCAGGTGACTGACGACCTCCAGCAACAGGAGATCAACTGGGCGGCAATGCGGCACAAGGGCGGGCGCCACCGCAAATGGGGCGCCTGAGGGCTTGCGCGGGCGGAGCGAGGATATAGACTCGAATCTATGTCCTCGCTTATCCAAATGCTTTCCGGACTGGACCTCACACCTGCACAGCGCCGCGCGAAAGAGCTCGCCAAGGCAGACTACCGGCTTCTCATAGGGCTCATCCGCGTCCGAAAGGAGCGCAGAATGACCCAGAAGGACGTCGCCGATAAGCTCGGCGTTTCACAACCCACGGTCGCGGACTTCGAGCGGGAGGATTCTGACCCCAAGCTCTCAACAATCCGACGGTACGCGCACGCCGTCGGTGCGATCGTTACTCACCAGGTCGATGTCGATCGTGGTCAGCTCGCGGAGGTGCAGGACTGGAGCAGGTCGACCTACCAGTTCAAGGTGACGCGTACGGCGCCGTCCTCCTACGTGGCCGCGGCCGTAAAGAGGGCGGATTTCGCTCTTGCCTCGTAAGAAAGCAGCCACGGCCGGAGCTCTGCCAGATCCGGCGAAGATCGAAGACGTGGTTGAGCTACTCCAGGAACTCGATATCGCCAATCTCATCTTCCACGAGGAGCGGGGTCGAAGGCTGGAATGGTCCGAAACCGAGCGCGCAACCCTCACATTCCCTCTCACCGACAATTCACTCGGCATAGTCCCCGAGCCAACTGCTTTGCGATTCCGATTCCGCGCTGTCTTCGCTGATCAGCACGGTGAGTACGTAGTTGACGCAGAAGTTGTTTATGCTTCGGAGCGGCCAATCGAGACGTCGGCGGCAGTGCAGTACGAATTCGCGGAGCGCGTAGCCTTCATGGCTGTGTACCCCTTCCTTCGTGCATCTATTCACGGAAGCGCGACGCGGCTTGGACTTCCGGCACCAATCCTTGCGATGGTCCGTCAGGGTGAGTTCTCTCTTGGAACGCAAATGGACGACGACGCGGTCGTCAGGGCATTCGGTGACACGAGAAGTGAGTTCGCGGAGCCAGAGCCCTCCTAGAGACGGTAGGAGTCGACTCGATTCGGTGCGTTTCGATGGCCACAGCTGGAATGCCGAGAACTCGCTCACGCCTCGCGCAAGCGTGCGCCGCACTAGGTGGCGGCGAACGAGCCCTCTGGCAACGCTTGTGATTCGTATGCGCACGGTCCAATGCCACGGGTCGCTGGAGCGGGCTCACTAGCCGGGACTTCACGGCTGCGGGACGTGCTGGAAGACAGGGCAGCTTTTCGCCGAGCAGTCGGCGTTCGCGCGCTCGCGCGCTCGCGACGGGGTCCTAAACTCGCCACGTGACCCACCCCCGCATCGCGATCACCGGCGGCACCGGATTTTCGTCGAACGCCACCTCGCCGAACGGCTCGGGCCCGAGGCATCCGTCATCATCTCTCGCCGCACCGGCGTCGACACCAGCGATGTCGACGCCGGTGTCGACAGTTCGAGGGATGCGAGGTCGTCGCGCGCCTAACAGCTCACGCTGTCGAAGGCCGTGTGGCATCCGTGCTCGGCACAGGTCCATATGTGCTCTTTGCGGAGGGCTCCAACGCCCGTCAAGCAACAATCTGGACCGAGACCCCGAGCACCTCGGTCATTGGCTTCTTCCAGCTGCTCATAATGGCGATGGCTTCCAGCATCCGATTGGCACCCCTCTCAAGTGCTTTGACGGGCGGGTCGAGCAATTTTGATTGCTTCCGGAGTGCCTTGATACTCTCGCGATAGTTGGTGATGCCGACGGCACTCTGCTCGGCCGCGTCCACCAAAGTCAGCCCCGAGGTGAGGAAGCCCGTCGATTCCGATGGCTCCTCGTCGCCGGCCCGAAGGCGGTCGACCATGTAAGTCACCATCGCGTCAACTCGTTGAACATCGGCGAAGAACTCATTCGCTCGCTGCTCAAATGAGTCGCTTGGATTCCCGAGATCGTCAGCTAGCTTTTTCGTAACAAGAAGCCGACCGGCGAATCCCTGCCCTCTTGCATCCGATTCATGAAGTGAGCTCGTTGCTGCGGTTGTGGTTTCTCCAATCAGTTGAAGGATTGCTGTCGATTCGCCAAGCACTTCGGCGACGTGGTTCATCGCCGTCTCACCTTCTACGAGCATGTCGAGAATTCCTGCTTCTGGGACGTCGGCGACCGCTTCCGTTGCCGCGGACTTGTCGACATCTGCTCGGACTATCTCGGCCGAGGCGGGCGGGGCGTCGTTGAACACTGTGGTGGCGCGCAGACTGGTGCCGCCACCGGCAAGCGCAGTTCGCAATGCATCGACGAGCCCATTGCGCGCCTCGATAAGACCCGCTGTAGATCGCCGGAACTGAATCGTACGGATCGTAGTCACGTCAAAAGGAAGTTGCCCGTACTCGCCGACCTGAATTGTGATCTTCCCGCTTCGCGAGTGACGGAGACCGAGCTCGTACATTACGTTCGGATTGGCGTGGCTTAGGTCCGCCACTACGACATCTGCGTCGCGAAGATAAGTGAAGATCTGCTCCGGAATCTCGCCAGTGTCTGTGATTTTATCGGCTCGAATGGCAGCTAGTCCGAGCGCATTGCATGCAGGCTCGAAGACTTCCTCCCACATGGCAACTGATTCCTCGTACCTTGCGCGACCCGGTGACCCCGGTGGCTCCATTCGACTTCCGATCGGCGAAACGATGAACGCGGTCATCCCCGCACCGAGCTGCAAATCTCCATCCACGTCAATTCCCTTCATTGTTAGAGCTCTACCACCGCAAGGGTTGTCACCCTGGCCCCGCTAGCTCGACGAATCTGCGCCTCCTCGGCTGACGCACCGAGCGGTCTCGCACTCGTCGCTGGGACAAGTGGCGCCAGCATATTGCCCATCTTCCGCCCGATCTATGAGCCTCCCCTGTTTTGGGGGACTGCGCCTTATGGAGAACGGGCTGATCGCGCGCTCATATAAGGCGGGCGATTTCGCCAAGTTCGGGAGTGAGCATGGCAGAAGATCTCGGCGACTTGCACAACCGTCATGAACTTGCGCAACCATCATGAATAGGGCCGTGCTACAAAGCGACTTGCGAACACTATCGCTCGATCAGCGACGCTCCGAAGCCGGCGGGAGCGTGCTCGCGCTGATGACCGAGTGGACCATGCAGACACCACTCGACTGTCGGGCTCACCGACGTACTACGGTCTCAGTCATGACCAACCCCCGCACCGCGATCACCGGTGGCACCGGATTCGTCGGGCGCCACTTGGCCGAACGGCTCGGGCCCGAGGCATCCGTCGTCATCTCTCGCCGCACCGGCGTCGACACCCGCGACGTAGACGCACTGACGCGGGCATTCGAGGGGTGCGAGGTCGTCGCGCACTGCGCGGGCATCAACCGCGAGATCGGCGACCAGACTTACCAGCGGGTGCACGTCGAGGGCACCGCGCACGTGATCGAAGCGGCCAAGCGCGCCCGGGGTGCGCAAGGTCATCATGCTGAGCTTCCTGCGGGCACGGCCCGACTGCGGATCGCCGTACCACGAGACGAAGTGGACAGCCGGGTCTCGATACGCGTCGCTTCGCGGCGCTACTCGACCGACGGAGTAGGTGACTCGGGGCTCGACTACACGATCCTCAAAGCCGGCATGATCTACGGCCGCGGCGACCATCTCATCGACCACCTCAGCCGCACCGTGCAGAGCCTGCCGGTGTTCGCGACCGTCGGCTTCCGCGAAAAGCCCATCCGGCCCATCCCGATCGACGACCTCACCGACATCCTCGAGGCCGCGATTGACGGACGGATGCCGCGTGAGACCGTCGCCGTCGTCGGCGCCGAACAGCTCACGCTGTCGAAGGCCGTGCGGCGCGTGGCATCCGTTCTCGGCCGTCGCGTGGTCGTGGTGCCGTGGCCGGTGTGGGCGCAGTACGCGCTCGCGCAGGTCACCGAGTGGACCATGAAGGTGCCGCTCGTCGCGAAGGCGCAGGTGAGCATGCTCGCCGAGGGCGTGACTGATGCCGCGCCGCCCGCGGCATCCGTGCCCGGCGACCTGCGCCCGTGGCGCAGGTTCACGGCCGAGCAGATCCGCGAGAGCCTGCCCGATCCCGGCGGGTTCGGGTGGAAGGACTTGCGGGTCAGTCGCTGAGCGCTCTCGCCGTTGTGGTCAACCGATTCGATCGACATGCTTTCGGATCAGCGCAACCAGGCGCGGTCCGCTGATCTCAGCGGATCGCAGGGCTGGATTAGCCTGAGCACTGTCAGCGAACCCGTGGAGGATGCGCGCGGCATCTGAACGGCTTCCATTCAGCGAAGCGTCATCGAGGCGCCATCCGCCGATCTCAGCCGCAGGCCATGAGTCGACGATCGTCAAGAGGTTGTGCAGATCTACGGCATCCTTCGCGGCGAATCGACCTTGTATCGCGTACGCCTTCAAGATGACAGCGACCTCGGGCGAAGGCACGCGCGCCGTGAACGAGAGCTGCGATCCATCGAGCATCGTGACGTTCGCATCGACGATGATCGGCTCGGCCGCCAGCGCCAGCCGAATACGCGGTGCCGCGTCGAACGCACGGCCGCCATGCTCTTCCTGAGTGAACTGCCCCGCAGGAGCCGGGATCAAGACATCGATGCTGCGGCCAGAGCGACGGTAGTTGTTGCCTGCAGTCGCGTCGTAGCCAGCCGCCGTAAGTTCCTGATGCACGATCCCGCTGCCCGCGACCACCGTCGAGACCGCTGCGTCCGCGTCAGCGGTACGTCTCGGAACGACACCTGCCGACGGGAAGGCGGCGAGCAGCAATGCGACCATCTGGCCGCCCACGATCCGCGCATCCTCGACCTGCTTGAGAATGTCGGAGACATCCGCGAGTGCGTGAAATGCCAGGTCATCGGCTCGCGAGGTCGAGACGGTCTCGACGGCGCGCCGGGTCACCGATTCCATGCCTCGAACACCTGGTCGTGGAGTCGTTCGACCGCGTCCGCAACGTCGGAACCGCCGGCGTTCATCACGTCATAGGCGATGATCAGCGGATCCGCGGTGCCGGTGAGCGCTCGACGATCTTCGGCCCACGCGGCGGAGGTCACCCAGATGCTCGGGTCGGCCGGGACGACCAGCGTGAGCTTCGCCTCGTCGGGGCTCGCCTCAGCGAAGCCGAGCGAGGCGAGGTCGAGGCCTGCACGCGAGTACACGCGCGCATCCGTCACAACGCGCCACGGCGCGATGCGGTCAGCGCCGGTGTCACCAGAGACGAGCACCGCGGGGTATGCCCGTTGCACGGTCTCCACCTGGCGAACGGGCGGATCGAGCGAGTACCAGTGCGAGTGGATGCCGCGCGCACCTGGATATTCATCGAGGAACCTCGCCCAGAGTTGCTCCGCGGCGGGCAAGGAGCCACGCCTTGCTTCGAGCGCGGCATCGCCGATCTCGCGAAGCGCTTTCGACACGGCCGCCTGCGTGATGCCCGACTCGCTCGCGAGTTGCCGTTGCGTGCGCGGCTCTGGCGTGCGAATGAGTGAGCGGATGAGCGCAAAGCGACCCCAGCCGACGCGCGCCGGAGCGGCGCCGCGCTGCGTGACGAGAGAGTTGCCCAATTGCACCAAGTGGCCGTCGTTGACCAGTGTCGCGTCGTCGACGCCGATCAGGATGATCGTCGGCTCCTCCATTGCCACGGACACCAGCGATGGCGTCGCACGCGGCACGACGTATGCGAGCTTGCCGACGGCAGCCCGTTTGCGCGACCGCGAGAGTTCGCGCCGAAGGTCGGATGGAGTCGGCCGTGTTCGCACTTTCACGTCGACCGGTATGCCGTCGAGGACGAGATCGCCGACGCTCTCGATGCGCACTGCCGTGCCGGCCCGCTTCAGCAGGTCGATGGCCGCATCCGTCGTGACATCCATCGCCTCAGTATAACCGTGCATACGTAATTGTCTGCAAAGTTATCGACCGAGCGAAACCTGTACCGGTTCGAACCGGAAGGGCCCGGTGCACTGGCCGAATATCCCGGTGCGTTCCACGGCCACGGGGATCTCGAACTCGTCGTCGACCAAGGTGCCAGTGCCATCGACCACGACGAGTCGCAACGTCTGTACGGAACCGTCACCGAAGACGCCCGGTCCAAGGTACGGCGCCTCCTGTGGCACGGTCCACTCGCCGCGGAGCTGGTCGACTCCGGCGGGCTCGCAGTCGGCACCGAAGCATGCCGTCACCACCGCCGACTCCGGTGGTGCGGGGTCGAATTGAACCACGGCCGGACCGTCGTACAGATAGCCGATCGCCGGGCATGCGTCGAGCACGAGCCCCGGCATGCACCCCGTCAGGGAAAGACCAGCACACACCGCGAGAGTCGCGCTCATGATCGCCCGGGAGCAGGCTGCTCGAACACCCATGATCGGATACTGGCAGCGTCCGATGCTCCGGTCACCGCCCACCGCAAGTCGTTATCCAGGTGTTGCCGGAATGTGACCGAAACGCGACTCCACGACCCCGACGCTAGGTCGGAAGCAGCTCCTGAGACAGAGGGTTGACAGCGCGCCGGTGGGCGGGGCTGATCCAGGGGGATCGCTCACCCCTCGCGCAACGCCGTCGCGATCGCCTCTCCCAGCACACGCGCGCCCTCCGCCGACGGGTGCAGCCCGTCGAAACTCATCCCCTCGCCGAATCGTCCGTCGGCGGTGCGCAGGCCAGCAGATGCGTCGACGAACCGCCAACCATGATCCGTCGCCAAGTCGTGGAGGCGCTCGTTGTATGCCTCCGCTCCCGCGGGCAACGCGTGCATCGGCGGGATCGAGACGACGACGACGTCTTCGATGCCGACGACCTCGACGATGCGGTCGAGGTTCGCCGCGGAATCTTCGAACGGGATGCCGAACGCGACGTCATTGGTGCCGGCGAGCACCACGAGCACGCCCGCATCGACCGGGCCGACCGCGTCGGCCATCATCGCCGTCGTCGCACCCCACTCCGCCCAGCCACCGGCGAATGCGAAGCTGTCGTCCATGACGTACCTCGCCCACGACGCGTCGCCGATGTCGCCCGCGGCGAAATCGGGACTGTCGGCGTCGGTGATCGAGTCGCCGACCGCCGCGAAGGTGCCGTGAGCGGCCAGAGCGGATGCCTCGGGCGAACCGGTGCCGTCAGCGGGGCTTGGCGCGGAGCATCCGATGATCATGCTCGCGCACGCGAGGACGACGGCCGCGCCGACCCACCGCGCAGCCGTGCCGACTGTCGCTGCCCCGACCATGGGGCCAGTCTAGGAAACCCGCCCGCGTGCGCTGCGGCACACGTCGGATGACGCGAGGTCCGTGCCCGATGACCTGCAGCCGCGGCGGATGTTCGCAGCCGAGAACAAGGACGACCTTCGCGGCGAGCGCGTCACCCCTCGACGATCGGATGCCCCACAACTTCGGCGAGCGCGTTGCCGATGAAGACGGCCGGGTCGGCGCAGGTGCCGGTGGTGCGGCCACCGGCAACGGTGCCCACGCTCTCAGGGCACTCCCCCGACTTGATGTCGCTGTTGGCCATGACGATGAGCGTGGTGCCCGACTCGAGGTGGTGCTGCAGCACGGTGTTGAAGCCGGGCATCGTGCCGTCGTGGCCGTACCAGCCGAGCGCCAGGCCCATGCCGAGACCGTAGGCGCGAGCCGGGGTCTGCGGAGCATCGACGCCTTCGCCGGCGTACACGGGCAGCGAGAAGTCGAACGAATCGATGCGCTGCTCTTGCCACTCCGGTGCGAGCAGCCCGTCGCCGGTGGCCAGCGCCTCACTCCAAGTAAGCAGGTCGTCGAGGTCGGAGATGATCGAGCCCGCGGTCCAGCCCCATGACGGGTTCCAGTCAGTCGTCTCGACGGGCACGCCGTCGTCGACGCCCTGGAGCGTGTACCCGTCGGCGTGCGGCTCGGGGAACGAGGCATCCGTTGCGAAGATCGTGCCGTCGAGGCCCAGCGGCTCGATGATCTGCTCCTGCAGCACGTCTTCGATGGGCTCGCCCGTGACCTGCTCGATGACCATGCCGAGCAGCACGGTGTTGGTGTTCGAGTAGAAGGTCTTGGTGCCCGGCGCGAACATGGGCTCCTCGCCCCGCACGATGTCGACGAGGGCCTCGGGCGTCCAGACGTAGTTCGGGTCGTCGAACAGCTTCTGCTCGAACGCCTCGTTGAACGTGTACGAGGGGATGCCGCTTCGCATGGCACCGAGTTCGTAGAGCGTCGCGTCGCCGTTCGGCATGCCCGGCACGTACTTCTCGATCGGGTCGTCGAGTGAGAGGTCGCCCTGCTCGGCCAGTTGCATCAGCGCCGTGACGGTGAACGTCTTCGTGACGCTGCCGACGCGGTGGTTGACGTCGGCTGCCATCGGCACCGTCTCATCCCAGTCCTCGAAGCCGATCGTCGCGGCCCACGTGCCCTCGGGCGTTCGCACCCCGATCACGGCGCCGGGCGCACTGATGCCGGCGAAGGCCTCGGTCGCGGCGGCTGCGAGTTGCTCGCTGAGCTCGCCGCCGAGCTCGTCTTCGACGACGACGAGTCGGCCATCGGATGCCTCGGCAGCGGGTGTCTCGGACGGCGGCACGTCACTCGATGCGCCCGCGCAGCCGGCGGAGCCGACGACGAGCGCACCGAGGGTGAGGGTCAAGAAGGCTGTGCGGATGTTGCTCGGCATGTCGTCCCCATTCGATCAAGCGCGGCTGAGGCTCACTCTATGGGAGTGCGTGTCGGATCGCGTCGAGCACCGCCTGCAGGGCGGGCGATCGCGAACGATCAGCGCGGCTACAGCGGGTAGCCGACACCGGTCAGCTCTTCCGAGGCCCGGCATCGGCTCGGTCGCCGCGTAGAGCGTGGGGGCGGCTCCTCTCGTGGCGTCGTGTGCAAACAGGCGCAGGGCGACCTTCGAGACCGCGGTCAGAACGGGATTCGTCATGCTCGACCCGAGGTTGGTGGCGGCCATGCCCGGGTGCGCGGCCGTTGCCAAGACGTGCGACCCAGAGGCATCCAGTCGCCGTTGCAATTCGAGCGTGAAGAGCAGGTTCGCGAGCTTCGACTGGCCATAGGCCGCTGATCCCCCGCCGTAGCGCCGGGTCACCCAGTTGAGGTCGTCGAAGTCGATCGTGCCCGCTCGGTGCTCACCGCTGGCGACGGTCACGACGCGGCCCGTGATGTGCGGAAGCAGGAGGTTGGTCAGCGCGAAGTGGCCGAGGTGGTTGGTGCCGAAGTGCAGCTCGAAGCCGTCGTTGGTGAGGCCGAACGGCGGCATCAGCACGCCCGCATTGTTGACGAGGATGTCGATGTCGCCGCTCCAGTCGGCGGCGAACCGGCGCACCGACGCGAGGTCGGCCAGGTCGAGGCGGCGCACCTCGGTGGATCCCTCGACGTTCGCCGCGGCATCCCGGCCGCGCTGCCGTCATGGCGGTCATGATTGCGACGCGAACGTGCGGAGGGCGACTGGCGCGATGGGGGCGGTGGTCGCCGCGGGGTTGAAGCCCTTCGCGATGAACAGCTCGAAGAGCCCGCCGGGGATGGTTGACACGAGGCCGGCGCCGGCGAACCCCAGGAGTTCGAGGATGCAGCCCAGGGCGAACGACGCGTAGCCGACGAAGCCCCACACTGCGAGGAAGCGCGGCACGAGGCGCAACCGGAAGAGCGCGACGCAGAAGAAGAGCTGCCGATGCCGAGGCCGGCCATGGCGACGTTGTAGGCGAGGGAAGTTGCCCGCCACGGCACCCGCTGACAGCGCGAGCTGGCAAGAGCGGCATCGCCGCGTGGAGGCTGCCGCGCCTCTCACGGATGACACTTAGAGTCTGAGCCGATCCCGATCAACGGCCTCACGCGCTCGCGCAAGTCACCGGCGTGCGCCATGAAAGTGCCGCTCAGAATTGGAATCATGTATCGGCGAATCGCAAATCTTTCTTCCAAGCTCGGGACTCAGTTCCGCAGAATATAGATGATTTCAGCACTTCGACGTAAAATACGGACCATCATGACCGCAAATACTCGCGTCGAGTCGAACAACAATGAGTTCACGTTTCCGAGCTTCGAATTCGATTCGCCACTCGCTGCCGCTGTTGTCGAACTCGAACGACTGCGAGGAGAGATCGGGGTCGGGACGACCCCCGCCCAGGTCTTCCGTGAGCTGCACGGGCTCTTCCAATTTCTCTCGAGCATGGTCTCCGCGCGCATCGAAGGCAATCGCACGACGATCCTCGATGCAATCGCCGGGGCACAAGCCGCAGAGACTGAGCCTGACCAGGTCGACGAGACCGTTCGCGAGATTCTGAACCTCAACGACGTCATGGAGTTCATCGACGAGACCGACCACGACCGACCGATCACACATGCCTTTGTGCGTGAGTTACATCGCCGAGCGGTTGACGGGCTCATTCGCGAGGGTGACCCGAGACCGGGCGCCTATCGCAATCGCGATGTCGCAATTCAAGGCGCGACGCACCGACCGCCGCTGGCGCAATCAGTACAGAGTGAGATGGACCGATTCCTCGAATTCGCGAACCGGCCAGTGCAGACGCACCAGCAGCTCCTGCACGTCGCCATCGCCCACCACCGTTTCCTCTGGATCCATCCATTCCAGAATGGCAATGGGCGTGTATCGCGACTTCTCAGCTACGCCATGCTCGGCCGCCATGGATTCGTCAGCCCGATCGGTCTTCGCGCCGTCAACCCCACTGCGGTATTCGGGGTATCGCGTACCGGGTACTACGACGCCCTCGCAGCGGCCGACGACCTCAGCGACGCCGGCACGATCGCATGGTGCGAGTTCTTCATCAGCGGACTCCTCACCGACCTGCGCCGACTTCACCGCCTGCAGAACATTGAGTTCGTGCGCGCGGAGCTCATCTCACCGGCCCTCGAACGATTCGTACGTTCTGGAGGCATCTCCGCGCGAGAACGCGAGGTGATGCTATTCGCGTTCGATCAGGAGCTGGTCAAGGCGGGCCAGCTCGAGCATCTGCTCCCGGGCAGCCCGTCCATCAGAAGTCATGCGTTGCGTCCGTTGCTCGATCGTGGGCTGCTCAAGCCGACGCATGTCGGTGGTCGTTCGTACTTCGTTTCGTTCGGCCCGAATGAGCTGACGCCCTTCCTGATCCGCGAGCTCGACCGGGCAGGATTCCTGCCACCGCTTCTGAAGGAGTCAGCATGACCGCGACCGCGATCACCGGCGGCACCGGATTCGTCGGACGCCACCTGGCCGAACGGCTCGGGCCTGAGGCATCCGTCGTCATCTCTCGCCGCACCGGCGTCGACACCAGTGACGTCGACGCACTGGCGCGGGCATTCGAGGGGTGCGAGGTCGTCGCGCACTGCGCGGGCATCAACCGAGAGATCGGCGACCAGACCTACCAGCGGGTGCACATCGAGGCACCGCGAACGTGATCGAGGCCGCGACACGCGCCGGGGTGCGCAAGGTCATCATGCTGAGCTTCCTGCGGGCGCGGCCCGACTGCGGATCGCCCTACCACGAGCCGAAATGGGCGGCCGGGTCTCGATACGCGTCGCTTCGCGGCGCTACTCGACCAACGGGGTAGGCGGCTCGGGTCTCGACTACACGATCCTCAAGGCCGGCATGATCTACGGCCGCGGCGACCACCTCAGCCGCACCGTGCAGACCCTCCCGGTCTTCGCGACCGTCGGCTTCCGCGAGAAGCCCATCCGGCCCATCCCGATCGACGACCTCACCGACATCCTCGTCGTCGCCGTCGACGGGCGGATGCCGCGTGAGACCGTCGGCGCCGAGCAGCTCTTGCTATCGAAGGCCGTGCGGCGCGTGGCATCCGTGCTCGGACGCCGTGTGATCGTGGTGCCGTGGCCGGTGTGGGCACAGTACGCGCTCGCGCAGGTGACCGAGTGGACCATGAAGGTGCCGCTCATCGCGAAAGCCCAGGTGCGCATGCTCGCCGAAGGCGTGACGGACGCCGCGCCGCCCGCGGCATCCGTACCCGACGACTTGTTGCCGCGGCACAGGTTCACGGCCGAGCAGATTCGCGCGAGCCTGCCCGAGCCGGGCTGGTTCGGGTGGAAGGATCTGCGGGTCAGTCGGAGCACTTAAAGCCGATCCGCCGGGGGCGCCGCCGGCGGATCCAGCAGCCCATCCACGAGGATGCGCTCGACCATCGACCATGTCGCCGACTGCATGCAACTCCTCGACAAGCTCCCGTAGGCCGTCGATCAGGTCGTCGCGGTCGAAGAGAATCACACGCTCTCCAAAGAGTCTCGCCAGATCAAGACGCCGTGCTCGAGGAACTCGGTCGGTACATCGCCGCGAGGCGGTGCAGGATCGGCAGGGTCGATCTGAAGCACACGGGCGCGTTCGAGGCTCCGCTCGGGCGCGTGCACCCAGCTCGGTAGTGGGACACGCTGCGCATTCAACCGGTACGCGACGAGAGCCGCGATCGCCGAGTCCCACGTCTTCGACCCCGTCGCCGCCGGCTCCGTGATCGCCAGCACGCCACGGAGCAGCCCCCGTTCCGCGACGAGATTGTCATTCATCTGGATGAAGTACCGGAACGCCAGCCGCGCATCATCACGCTTCACGGCGTTACGGATGGCTGCTGCGACCGTGGCGACATCGTCACGCGTCGTCGCGGCCGCGTACAGCCGATGGCCGCTGGCGGCGAGCAGCCGGCTCGCCGTGTCGAAGCGCGGAGTCTCGTGGCGCCCCTCGACGAGCGCCACACGACTCTGCGAAACCCCCGAACGGTCGGCAAGGTCACGCTGCGTCAGCTTGCGAGCACGCCGAGCGGAGCGCACGAGCGTCGAGATCTCCGCCATGCGGCCCCCCCTTCGCCTTGTATGATGCGGTGATCGCAATCATCACCGATTTAGCGAACCCTCGGGGCGTGAATGCACCCGCCCTCGCCGAAGGCCTGACCGATGCGGCGGCGACTCGTAGGCTGGATGCGTGCCCCGACTTCACGCAGAGCCCGATCTCTCTAAGTGGGTGCCGATCACGGACTCCCTCGGATTCCGCGGCCGCCGCCACCGCAAGGCGGCGATCGGGATGCTCCTGTCGCAGGCCAAGGGACCCGACGCCGCACCGCCCGGCGCGGGCACCGGCTTCAGCGCCTGGGCGATGAGTCAGGCCGTTCCGTTCCTGATGCGCAAGGCCGCGGGCCGGGTACTCGTGTGGGTCTGGAAGGCGGAGCCGGAGCTGCTCGTCGTGATGGCGCAGGTGCAGGAAGCGACACCGCAGCTGCGGACGGCGCGGGCATCGATGCCGATCGAGTACGACGACACCGAGGAGTTCCGCGGCAGCTACCTCGGCATCGGTGAGAAGCTCGCCATGCCGCTGCCGCCGGGCGGTCGCCCGCCGTTCGCCACGTACACGTGGGACCTCGGCTCGCACTTCGTGAGCGTGACGGCCGTGTGCAGCGATCGCGAGCGGTTCGGCACCGTCATCGGAGCCGTCGACGAGCTCGCGCGCGGCATCCGCGTCATCGACGATCTCACCATCGGGGAATCGGCGACGGTGCTGCGCATCGACCCCGCCTGAGTCGACATCGTCTGATCGAGCGAGTAGCTTCTCGATCGGAACCGGAGAACGCTCGGCGAACGGGGAAATCACGATGTCAGAGGTACTACTCTTCCACCACGCGCTCGGCCCCACCGAGGGGCTGTACGCCTTCGCGAACGAATTGCGCCAAGCGGGCCACGCCGTGCACACGCCCGATCTGTTCGAAGGGCGCACATTCGCCTCGATCGAAGAGGGCGTCGGATACGCCAACGAGGTCGGATGGGGCGAGATCATGGCGCGAGGCGAGCGCGCGGCGGAGGCGCTGCCGAGCGAGCTCGTCTACGCGGGATTCTCGCTCGGGGTCGTGCCCGCGCAGAAGCTCGCCCAGACCCGCCCCGGTGCGAAGGGCGCGCTGTTCTTCTACTCGTGCCTTCCGCCCGCGGAGTTCGGCGCGTGGCCGGCCGGCGTCCCGGTGCAGATCCACGGCATGGACGCCGATCCGATCTTCATGGAGGAAGGCGACGTCGACGCCGCCCGTGAGCTCGTCGAATCCACCGACGACGCCGAACTCTTCCTCTATCCCGGCGACCAGCACTACTTCGCGGACTCCAGCCTGCCGAGCTACGACGAAGGAGCGACCACGCTCCTCCTGCGGCGCGTGCTCGAGTTCCTCGCGCGCATCTGACCGTGTGGGGGCGGCGCCATACGCCCAGCCGAACCCGCGGAGCCGAGCATCACCGTCGAGCGTGCGGCGGCTCCGCTCTCGCCCTTCGCTATTTCGATCGGGAATCGACCGTCGGTCTCCGTCGCGCTACGCGCCGCGCCTAAGCGTCGTCACCCACCTGCCCCCGGTACCACGCGATCTTCTCGCGCAGGTGGTTCTGCTGCTCGATGAGCCGATCGATCGACGCCTGCACCTCGAGGTCGTGGCTCTCGAGCAGCTCGAGCCGTTCGTTGAGAGTCGACGCATCGTCGGAGAGCGCGGTGTAGAGCTTGAGGTCGGAGATCGGCATGCCCGTGTCGCGCAGGCATTTCACGAGGTCGAGCCAGTCGAGGTGCTCCTGCCGGTAGGTGCGGCGACCACCCGCGGTGCGATCGATCGGCCCGATGAGACCTTCGCGCTCGTAGTAACGCAGGGTGTCGAGGCTGAAGCCGGTGCGTTCGACGACCTGCGACGGTGTGAAGTGGTTCATGATCTTCCCGTTCGGCTTGAGCTGGAGTGCACTCCAGCATGCACGGTGGAGGCATGACGAATCCAGCACTTGTTCTCGGCGCGATGAAGTTCGGCACCGAGATCGACGAAGACACTTCGTTCGCACTGCTCGACCGCTTCGTGGAAGCCGGCGGCGTGTGGATCGACACCGCGAACTGCTACTCCTTCTGGGCGAGCGAGTCAGGCTACGGCGGGCAGAGCGAACTCGTGCTCGGCCGCTGGCTCGCAGCACGGCCGGGAATGCGCGACCGCGTGCGCCTGTCGACCAAGGTCGGGGCCGAGCCATTGGATGCCTCCGACTGGCCCGCTTCCCGCGAGGGACTCTCAGCACGCGTCATCCGCAGCGCCTTCGAAGGCAGCCTGCTTCGCCTCGGTACCGACCGGGTCGACATGCTCTGGGCGCACATGGAAGACCGGCGCGTGCCGATCGAGGAGACGGCGGATGCATTCTCTGAACTCGTGCGCAGTGGCGGCACCGCCCGCGTCGGCATGTCGAACCATCCCGCCTGGCGGGTCGAGCGGGCACGCGCCCAGGCGATCGCCACGGGCGGGCACCCGGTCGACGCCATGCAACTGAGCCGCAGCTACCTCGCGCCCCGGCCGGGCGCGCAGCCCGAGGGCCAGAACCACCGCTTCGGCATGATGAGCGACGAGCAGGTCGACTTCGCACACGAGAACGGCCTCGAGCTCTGGGCGTACACGCCGCTGCTGAGCGGCGCCTACGACAACGCGGCCAAACCTCTGCCGACCGCATACGAGCAGCCGGGCACCGAGCGGCGCCTCGCCGCGCTCGACGCGGTGGCGGCCGAGCTCGGGGTTCCGCGGGGGCAGGTCGTGCTTGCCTGGATGGTCGGCGGCACACCGTCGATCACGCCGATCCTCGGCGGCAGCAAGCTGGAGCAACTCGACAGCGCGCTGCAGGGGGTCGCGCTGCAGTTGCCGCCGGAGCTCCGAGCACTGTTGGATGCCGCCATCCCATGAGTATGCATCGGCGCGTCAGCGGCTGATCGACCGCACGTCGCGCTGAACCCCGCCCCTGACTCTGCACATCATCTGTTCGAGTCGGTCACGCTGCACTTCGTTTCAGAGATCAGGGAACCCACTGAAGCGCCCTCGGAGGCTGCTCGAATACGCTGGCACGGCCTCATCGCTCGAACCATCGGTGTCACCAGCGAAGGAAGGTGTGTCATGGAGCACGAGCAGATCATCGTGCCGGCATGGCTCGGTCCCGCCGGCATGTTCATTCCAGAGCGAGGCAGGGCCTACACGTTCGGTGCGTTCATCATCACCGACGAGGAGTTCGCCTTCAGAGATGACTCCGACCTCCTGCTTCGGCTTGCTCGAAACGGCACAATGATCGCCTGGCCCCGGCGCTTCGTCGGCGGCGGGATGACCCTTCAGGGTTCGGGCGTGAAGAAGTCGATCGCGTTCGGGCGCCCCTTCCCCGACGCGCCGAGTCCGGATCCGACGCGCTACCGCGCTATCGCCGACGCATTGGGCGGCCTTTCCGATGGACTCGGAGATTCGCTCGCCGGCCTCCTCGCCGGGTCGGGTGGCGAGCTTGCCGAGGTATTCCGCAGCGTCAACGACCTCAAGAGCGGCAAGATCGTCGGCGATCGAATCCGCCAGCTTCTCGATACGACACCCATGGCCTGAGCTGCCCGACGCTCCGAATTCGCACAGAGCCCTAACGCTTCGGCTGCGGCGAGCGTAGATTGCGTTATATCGCGTTTACGACGTGACGATGGCGCAGCGACGAAGCTTGACGAAGGCGGACACATGAACCCGAATCACGAACGACGGCTCACCGCGGGCAACGACCTCGAGCGCACCGACGGGAGGTGGGAGTCGTGGATGTCTTGCTCTGGATATTCCTCTCGTTCCTGATCTTCGTCGTCGTCGCGATCACCGCAGTCGTCTTCATCCTGCGAGCGGTGTACCGACGGCTTCGCCGCAATCGCGCGCTGGCCGGCACCGCGCTGCGAACACGCGCCGGTTTCAGTCGGGGTCCGCAGCGAAAGATCCTCTACCTGCGGGTGCGGCTCGCAGAAACGCTCGACAGCGGACAGGCCGCGGTCGACCTCGCAAGCCGCAGCGAAGGGCCCCGGGGCGAGCTTCCGCGACTCTTCCGCCGCATCCAGGAGGAGAGCGTCGCCCTGGACCTGCAACTGCGGCTGCTGGAGAGCGAGACGGATTCCGCCGTGCTGGCCGAGGAACTTCCCGCGGCCGACCATCGCGTCGATGAGGTGGCGGCACTGGTGCGTCGGTTGCGTTCCGCGGTCGCGTCGGGGCTCGCGGGCTCGACCGACGACACCCTCACCACACTGCACTCCGACATGGAACGGGAAGTCGCCGCACTGCATGCCGGGGTGCAGGAACTGCACCGACTCAACCAACGGGACGAACGGTTCGAGCCCACTCGGCCACCGACAGTCGACCGCGTCCGTCGTCCGAGATAAGTCCGTCGTCCGAGATGAAGGGGACACAACCATGAGCAACACCTCGCGGATCAAGACCATCTTCCGGAGCAAGACCACCAAGGCCCTCGACAAGGTCGAAGACCCTCGCGAAACCCTCGATGACAGCTACGAGCAACAGGTGAAGCTGCTGCAGGAGGTGCGAAAGGCGGTCGCCGAGGTTGCGACGGCGAAGAAGCGCATCGACCTGCAGGGGCAGGAGATGGGAACCCGCTACCAGCGCCTGGGCGACCAAGCCCGTGAGGCGATGGTGCAAGGCCGCGAAGACCTCGCCCGCGCGGCGCTCGAGCGCCGCGCGCTACTCGAGGGTCAGGTCGCCAAGCTGCAGGAGCAGTACACCGTGCTCCAGAAGCAGACGTCGCAATTGCAGGAGCGGGAACGCCACCTCGACGAGCAGGTCGCCGCGTTCCGCATCGAGAAGGAGACCATCAAGGCCACTTACACCGCCTCTGAAGCACAGGTGAAGGCGAACGAGGCGGTGGCGGGCATCGGGTCGAACATGAACGATATCGGCGTCAGCCTCGACCGTGCGCGCGACCGGGTCGCCCAGATGCAAGCGCGTGCCGCCGCCACCGATGAGCTCCTG
The DNA here is from genome assembly GCF_059445405.1 of Agromyces sp. Y782. Taxonomy (NCBI): domain Bacteria; kingdom Bacillati; phylum Actinomycetota; class Actinomycetes; order Micrococcales; family Microbacteriaceae; genus Agromyces; species Agromyces sp. Y782. The sequence continues at coordinate 811,164 of NZ_JCAIUG010000001.1, forward strand.
GCGAGCGGTGCTCTCAAAGACCTCACCGCGGCACCGGATGCCGACATCGAGCGACAACTGGCAGTGCTTTCAGCGAAGGCAGACGTCGATCGTCAACTGCAATCCATGAAGCAGGCCGGCACCACCAGCGACGACCGGGCATCCGAGGCTCGCCGCGGCGGGCCCGACGCGTGGCTGAGCATCGGCCAAGCCCCGAACACGCCCTGAGCCGCGAACGGCACGCTCACGTCAGCCCGCGGCCGTCAGCGTCCTCCGTTCCCCGCCGGATGTCACCCGCCCACGCGTTGACGCACGGCGGCCACGAGCGTAGACCTGAGGTATCCGAGAAGGAGGAGCCGCGATGGCGAAAGATCTCTTGGTCATCCTCGAGGACCAGCCCGGTGAGGGGGCTCGACTCGGCGAGGCGCTCGGCAACGCGGGTGTCAACATCGAGGGCCTCTGCGCGTTCATGAACGGCCGCACGGGCACCGTGCACGTGCTCGTCGACGACGTCGCGGGCGCCAGAGCGGCGATCGAGGGCGCCGGCATCGCGGTCGAGGCCGAAACGGACGTCATCGTCAGTCCGGCGCTGCACGACCCCGACTTGGACACGCCAGGCGTGTTCGGTGGGATGGCGCGCGCCCTCGCCGAGGCCGACATCAACATCACGCTCGCCTACGTGGCCTCCAGAAACCGCGTCGTGCTCGCGACGAGCGACAACCAGCGGGCAACTCAGCTGCTGCAGTCGATGATGTAGCGGCCCGCGTGAGCATCGTCGGTAAGCCCACCGTCTCCCACGTCGACGAGATCGACGAGAAGCAGTCGCGCGCTGTCGCCGAGGCAGCGCGCGAGCAGGACTGGCGCAAGCCGAGCTTCGCACGGGGCCTCTACCTCGGGCAGTTCGACCTGTCGCTGATCCATCCGCACCCCCGACCCGATCCGGGCCGCCGCGAGCGCGGCGAGAAGTTTCTCACGGCACTCGAGTCGCTCCTGCGCGCGGTCGATGTCGCACGCATCGAGCGGGAGTCGCGCATCCCCGACGAGACCTTCCAGGCGCTCGCCGACATCGGCGCGTTCGGCATGAAGATCCCGGTCGAGTACGGCGGCCTCGGGCTCGGGCAGTTCTACTACAACCGCGCGCTCGTGATGATCGGGGCGGTGAACGCCAGCCTCGGCGCGGCGTTGTCGGCGCACCAGTCCGTCGGTCTGCCCGAGCCGCTCGTGCTCGCGGGCACGGAGGAACAGAAACGCCAGTACCTGCCGCGCTGCGCGAAGGGCGCGATCAGCGCCTTCCTGCTGACGGAGCCGGAAGTCGGCTCGGACCCCGCGCGGCTGCGGGCCACAGCAGTACCGACCGAGGATGACGCGGCGTACGTGCTGAACGGCACCAAGCTGTGGACCACCAACGGGGTCGTCGCCGAGCTGCTCGTCGTGATGGCGCGCGTGCCCGAGTCCGACGCGCACCGCGGCGGCATCAGCGCGTTCATCGTCGAGGCCGACTCCCCCGGCATCACAGTGCACCGCCGCAACGCGTTCATGGGACTGCGCGGCATCGAGAACGGATTGACCTCGTTGCGCGACGTGCGCGTGCCGCGCGAGAACCTGATCGGCCGCGAGGGCCAAGGCCTCAAGATCGCGCTCACCACGCTCAACGCCGGCCGCTTGGCCATACCCGCCATTTGCGCCGGCGCAGGCAAGTGGAGCCTCAAGATCGCACGCGAGTGGTCGCAGGCCCGGGTGCAGTGGGGTCGACCCGTCGGTGAGCACGCCGCGGTCGCACACAAGATCGCCTTCATCGCCGCAACGACGTTCGCGCTCGAAGCGGTGGTCGACCTGTCGGGGGTGCTCGCCGACGAAGACCGCAAGGACATCCGCATCGAGGCGGCGCTCGCCAAGATGTGGGCTTCCGAGATGGGATGGCGCATCGCCGACGAACTCGTACAGATACGTGGTGGCCGCGGCTTCGAGACCGCGGCGTCGCTCGCCGCCCGCGGCGAACGCGCCGTCGGCGCCGAGCAGGTGCTGCGCGACATGCGGATCAACCGGATCTTCGAGGGCTCGACCGAGATCATGCACCTGCTCATCGCGCGGGAGGCCGTCGACGCGCACCTCACCGCCGCCGGCGACCTGATCGATCCGCATCTGGACATCTCGCGCAAGCTGAAGGCCGCCGCCTCCGCGAGCGGGTTCTACGCCCGCTGGCTGCCGCAGCTGGTCGCAGGCAAGGGCGACCTGCCGACGTCGTACGACGAGTTCGGCGCGCTCGCGTCGCACTTGCGCTACGTCGAGCGCACCAGTCGCAAGCTGGCGCGCGCGACCTTCTACGGGATGGCGCGCTGGCAGGGCGCCCTGGAACGCAAGCAAGGGTTCCTCGCCCGCGTCGTCGACATCGGCGCCGAGATGTTCGCCGTGTCGGCTTCGTGCGTGCGCGCGGCGATGATCGCCGCCGACACGCCGGAGCGGGGCAAGGCCGCGTACCAGCTCGCCGACACGTTCGCCGAGCAGTCCCGCCATCGCACCGAGCAACTGCTGGATGCACTGTGGCGCAACACCGATTCCGCCGACGAACGCCTTGCCGCCCGAGTGCTCGACGGACGCTACGACTGGCTCGAGGAAGGCATCATCGATCCCAGCGAGGGCACCGGTCCGTGGATCACCGAGGAGCTGCCCGTCGACGCGACGGAGAACGTCGCTCGCCGCGTCATCCGGCCGACGAAGGGGTCGTAGTCGCTCCGGAGCGACCTCACGCGCTCGCGCAAGTCACCGACTTGCGAACCCCCTACGCCCAGCCGAGCTCGCGGAGCCGAGCATCATCGAGCCCGAAGTAGTGACCGATCTCGTGCACCAACGTGATGCGCACCCGCGCACGCAGTGCGTCGAGGTCGGCGCTGTGCTCCGCCAGGTTGTTCTTGAACAGCGTGATGCGGTCGGGAAGCTCCCCGAAACCGTAGACCCCGCGGGTCGTCAGCGGACGCCCGCTGTACAGCCCGAACAGCCGCGGTCGCTCCCCCAGCGGCTGGTTCGCGATCATGATCGCGACATTCTCGACCCCGCGCACCATGTCGTCGGGGAGCGCGTCGAACACCTCGCCGACCATTCGCTCGAAGTCGTCCTCAGAGATCTCGACCATGTGACAATTGTGCCCGCTCACGAGCTGCCTTCCGGCACCGCGCCCAACCTGTGCACCGCGCCCACCGCGCCCGCCGCGCCGGCGCGCCCGTGGGAGTGTCACCTGCAGGTGGCAGGATCTGGCTATGGACTCGACGACGTACATTGCACTGCTGCGCGGCATCAACGTCGGCGGCAGGAACCCGGTCGACATGGGGGCTCTCGCTGAGTGCTTCCGCGACGCCGGCTACAGCGACGTTCGCACCCACCTGCAGAGCGGAAACGTGCTGTTCACGGCGAAGGGCACGGCCGACTCGACGCTCGAAGCCGCGATCGAGCACGCGCTCGAACAGCGATTCGGCATCGCGATCCCGACCTTGGTGCGCTCCCGCGACGAGTTCGCCGAGACGATCGCGGCGGCGCCCCACGACCATGATTCCGAAGAGCTGCGCAGCGAGGTGCTCTTCCTCAAGGCGCCGCTCACGGTCGAGGCGGTGCTCGACCAGATGCCCGAGCTCCGCGAGGGCGTCGACTCGATCGCACCCGGGCCCGGCGCGATCTACTTCTCACGAGTGAAAGCGCTCGCGACGAAGACGCGCATCCAGAAGCTGATGGCGATGCCCGTCTTCCAACAGATGACGATGCGAAGCTGGCGAACCGCCACCCGGCTGCTGGAACTTCTCGACGAAGGGGCGACAGCCTGATCCATGGGCGCGCTCCCATGATTGTCTTGACGGGGCTGTTGATGAGGCCGTAGGGTGTTCCTCACCTCGTGGGAGCGCTCCCATCCGTCGGGATGGGAGCGCTCCCACGGCCTGCCCACGCACACAAGGGAGTGACCGTGAACTCATCACGAAACAGGATCGCCGCATCCATCGCCGGCGTCGCAGCATTGGCCCTCATCACCACGGGCTGTTCATCCGGCGAGAGCGGGGGCGGCGGTGATGAGAACATCACGCTGTCCATCACGACGTTCGGCACGATGGGGGTCGAGGCCACCTACAAGCAGTACACGGAGGACAACCCCAACATCACGATCGAGGCGACGAACCTCGAGGGCGGCGGGGCGGCACGTGACGACGCGTACGCGAAGATCGCCGCCGGGTCAGGCCTGAGCGACGTCGTCGCGATCGAAGAAGGCTGGCTCGGCACGATCGCCGAAGTCTCCGACTCCTTCGTCGACCTGCGCGACTACGGCATCGAAGATGTCAAGGACTCGTGGCTCGAGTGGAAGTACAAGCAGGGCACCGGCCCCGACGGCCAGGTCATCGGCGCCGGGCTCGACATCGGGCCCCAGGGTCTCTGCTACCGCGGCGACCTGTTCGAGGCCGCGGGCCTGCCCAGCGAACGCTCAGAGGTCGCCGCCTACTTCGGCGGAGAGGATGCTACGTGGGATCGCTTCTTCGAGGTCGGCCAGGAGTACGTCGACAAGAGCGGCAAGGCCTTCTACCACAGCCCGCGATTCTTCTGGAACTCCTTCGTCAACCAGCAGGAGGAGGGGTACTACAAGAAAGACGGCGAGACGCTCAACATCGAGGGCAACGACGTTCTGAAGACCCACTTCGAGAAGATCGTCGAGGCTGAGAAGGCCGGCCTCGGTGCCGGGCTGCCCGGTTGGGACGTCGGACCCGAAGCCAAGGAAGACCAGTTCGCCGTCTACATGTGCCCGAGCTGGATGCTCGGCATCGTGCAGGGCTACTACGACGAGGGAACCACCGACAGCGGCTGGGACTTCGCCGACGTGCTCCCCGGTGGGGCGGCCAACTGGGGCGGCGCCTTCCTCGGCGTCTCCGAGTCATCCGAGCACAAGGAAGAGGCCGCGAAACTGGCGCTCTGGCTCGCCTCCCCCGAGCAGCAGGCTGCGGCGTTCGAGGTCGCCGGTCCGTTCCCCAGCACCCCCGACGGGCAGGAGCTCGTCGCCGACACCACGAGTGCGTTCTTCAACGACGCTCCTGTCGGCAACATCTTCGCGGCTCGATCGGAAGGCGTGATCGCGCAGGTCAAGGGCCCCGAGGACTCCAACATTCAAGACAACGTGTTCGGGCCGATCTTCGACCGGGTGAGCCAGGGCGAGATCACCGATGGCGACACCGCATGGAACGAAGCCATCAAGCTACTCAACCAGCTCGTCGGCTAGTCCACCGGGGCGGCTCGTCGCATCCGTTCGAGCCGCCCCTCTTCCCTGATCGCCGCACCACGCATCGTCTCGCGGATTGGCTCAACGATGACCAGCTCCACACTGGGCCGACCGGCCCGCTCGGACCTGACCTTCCGGCAGAAGGTCAGTCGCTTCGACTACAAGTTCTCCCCGTTCCTCTACGTTGCGCCGTTCTTCGTGCTGTTCGCCGCAATCGGCGTCTTCCCGATCGCGTACACGCTGAACGTCTCCCTCTACGACTGGCACCTGCTCAAGGGGCAGGGCGATTTCGTCGGGCTGCAGAACTACGTCTCCGTACTGTCCGATCCGTTCTTCTGGAACGCTTTCGGCAACACGGTCAGCATCTTCCTGCTGTCGGCGATCCCGCAGCTCGTGATCGCCACCGGCGTGGCTGCGCTGCTCGACCAGGCGATCCGCGGAAAGACCTTCTGGCGGATGAGCATCCTGCTCCCGTACATCGTGGCGCCGGTCGCCGTCACCGTCATCTTCCTTCAGATCTTCAACCAGTATCACGGCCCCATCGCCGGGCTCCTCGAGCTGTTCGGCCTCGAACCGATCCGCTGGGCGTTCGACGTGCTGCCGTCGCACTTCGCCATCGCGAGCATGGTGAACTGGCGCTGGACCGGGTACAACGCCCTCCTCCTCCTTGCCGCCATGCAGGCCGTTCCCCGCGATGTGTACGAGTCGGCCGCGCTCGACGGTGCGAACAGGATCCGCCGCTTCTGGTCCATCACGATCCCGATGATCCGGCCGACGCTCATCTTCGTCGTCATCACCGCGACCATCGGCGGTCTGCAGATCTTCACCGAGCCGAAGCTCTTCGACACACGGACGAACGGTGGCGGCGACCGCCAGTTCCAGACGATCGTGCTCTACCTCTACGAGCTCGCATTCCCCAGGCGCGACTTCGGCCGAGCGTCGGCGACCGCGTGGATCCTGTTCCTCATCATCGTGCTCGTCGGGCTCATCAGCTTCGCCATCACCCGCGCCATCCGCACCGCCGACGTGAAACCGACTCGGATCAGCGCCGCCTCGGTCGGCGCCCAGCAGGGAGAGTCATGACCGCCACCGTCACGTCGCCCAAACCGCCGACGGTCGAAGACCGCCGGATCGTCGACGGAGAACGTCGCGCTCGGCGCAAGCGCGCCTACGAACGACCAGGCGTGCTCACCTATGCGCTCCTCGCCGCCTTCTTCATCGGCTCGGCGTTCCCCCTGTGGTGGTCGTTCGTCATCGGCAGCCGCCAGTCGTCGGACACGAATCTCGTGCCGCCCGCCGTGCTGCCGGGGCCCAACTTCATCGCCAACGCCGTCAAGGTGTTCGACACGGTTCCGTTCCTCCAAGCGCTGCTGAACAGCATCGTCATCTCGGGGGCCATCACCGTCTCCGTCGTGTTCTTCTCCACGCTCGCAGGGTATTCGTTCGCCAAACTGCGGTTCCGCGGCCGGAACGGCATGCTCTTGGCGGTGATCGCGACCATGGCGATTCCGACGCAGCTCGGCATCATCCCGCTGTTCATGCTGATGGCGGAATGGGAGTGGATCGGCACCCTGCAGGCGGTCATCGTGCCCGGCATGGTCACGGCCTTCGGCGTCTTCTTCATGCGTCAGTACCTCGTCGACGTGATTCCCGACGAACTCATCGAAGCCGCCCGCATGGACGGGGCCAGCATGTGGGGCACGTTCCGGCATGTCGCGCTTCCCGCGGCGCGGCCGGCGATGGCGGTACTCGCCCTCTTCACCTTCATGGCGGCGTGGACGGACTACCTGTGGCCGCTGCTCGTGCTGAGCCCTCGCAACCCGAGCGTGCAGACGGCGCTGGCTGCGCTGAGCGCCAGCGGCGGACAGAACCCCGACAACGCGATGGTCCTCGCGGGCGCCGTGTTGTCGGTCGTCCCCCTGCTCATCCTCTTCTTCGTCGCGGGCAAACAGCTCGTCGCCGGAATCATGCAAGGCGCAGTGAAAGGCTGACATGACCATCGAGAGTTCACCGCGAATCAGGGAGAGCCCGGACTATCGGGAGTCTGGACTCGAGTTCCCGGCCCGGTTCCTCATCGGCTCAGCCACCGCCTCGTACCAGATCGAAGGCGCAGCGACGACAGACGGGCGGGGTCCGTCGATCTGGGACACGTTCAGCGCCACGCCCGGCAAGATCGTCAACGGCGACACGGGCGCCGTCGCCGACGACCACTACAACCGCCTCGACGCCGATCTCGATCTGATGGCCGAACTCGGGCTCGAGGCCTACCGCTTCTCCATCGCGTGGCCACGCATCCAGCCGCTCGGAGCGGGAGCGGTGAACCAGGCCGGCCTGGACTTCTACAGTCGGCTCGTCGATGGACTCCTCGCCCGAGGCATCCGCCCCATCGCGACGCTGTATCACTGGGACCTGCCGCAAGCGCTCGAAGACGCCGGCGGATGGACCAATCGGGAGACCGCCGAGCGATTCGCCGAGTACACGCGCCACGTTGCGGAGGCGCTGGGAGACCGCGTCGATGTCTGGACGACATTGAACGAACCGTGGTGCAGTGCGTTCCTGGGCTACGGCTCGGGCGCACATGCGCCAGGGCGTACGGATGGCGCGGCAGCCCTCCGCGCCATGCACCACCTCAACCTCGCGCATGGTCTTGCGGTGCAGGTTCTGCGCGAGGTCGTTCCCCGGGCAGAAGTGTCGGTCACGCTGAACTTCCATGTCGTCCGCGGCGACGGCGACTCGAGTTCCGACGCTGTCCGTCGCATCGATGCGCTCGCGAACCGCGCCTTCACCGAGCCCATGCTGCACGGCGGGTACCCGGCCGACCTGATCGAAGACACGGCGTCGATCACGGACTGGTCGTTCGTGCTCCCCGGCGACGCCGAGATCATCCGGCAACCGCTCGACTTCCTCGGGGTCAACTACTACTCCACGACCCGCGTGCGCACGTGGGACGGGGTGTCACCGCGCGAACGAGCCGACGGACACAAGGCTGCCGGAGGATCCCCGTGGCCCGGCAGCGAGCAGGTCGAGTTTCTGCGTCAAGACGGGCCGTACACGGCGATGGGCTGGAACATCGCCCCCGACGGGTTCGAGGAGCTGCTCCTCTCGCTCAGCCGCCAGTTTCCCGACCTGCCGCTCATGATCACCGAGAACGGGGCGGCCTTCGACGACGAACCGATCGGCGATCGAGTGTTCGACGATCAACGCACCGACTATCTTCGGCGGCACTTCACCGCCGCCCATCGTGCGATGCAGCAGGGCGTCGACCTCCGCGGTTACCTCGTGTGGTCGCTCCTCGACAACTTCGAATGGGGGTACGGATTCAGCAAGCGATTCGGCATCGTCCACGTCGACTACGACACCCAGAAGCGCACGGTCAAGGACAGCGGGCGATGGCTGGCTTCGCTCATCGACGGCCACGTGATCCCGGAATGAAGCGCCGCTCGGTTTTGACATACGGTGATGACGTGCAATGTCCGACACGAGCAACCACCGGATGCGACCGACCGGTAGCAGGAGACGAGGCGTGACGACCGAGACACCCCGGAACCCGCCGATGCTGAGCCCGACCCTCGAGGGGGTCGCGGCGCTGGCCGGCGTGTCCAGTTCGACGGTGTCGCGCGTCATCAACGGTTCGCCCCAGGTCACGGAGCACGCTGTGGCCCGGGTCAACGATGCGATCGCGCGGCTCGGGTACGTGCCCAATCGGGCCGCCCGCAGTCTCGTGCGTCGGCGCACGCAGACGATCGCGATGATGATTCCCGAACGCACGGCGGAGTTCTTCGCAGACCCGTACTTCGCCGAGGTCATTCAAGGAGCGGCGATGTACGCGTCGTCGACCGACTACTCGCTGACACTGCTGATCGAGTCGGAGACTGATCCCGAGAAGACGCACCAGTTCCTTCGGCGAGGCAACGTCGACGGCGCCTTGATTCTGTCGCATTTCAGCGCCTCGTCGGCGTACCTCGAGTTGTCGCGATCCATTCCGGTGGTGTTCGGAGTGCGCCCCACGGGCGACCTCGACGCAGAGATCTACACGGTCGACGTCGACAACACCGCTGCTGCTGCACTCGCGACGCAGCACCTCATCGATCGCGGGCGCACCCGCATCGCGACGATCACCGGCCCGCTGAGCACGTCGGCCGGACGCGAGCGGCTGGAGGGGTGGCGCGCGACCATCGATGCCGCCGGGCTCGTGCCCGGCGCGTGGGAAGAAGGCGACTACACCCCGGCCGGCGGAGCGGCGGCCGTTGAGCGGCTTCTCGACGGCGCGACGCCCTTCGATGCGATCTTCGTCGCCTCCGCGCAGATGGCTGCAGGGGCACAGCTCGTGTTGAACAAGAGGCGAGTGCAGGTGCCGGGTGACGTCGCCATCGCGACCCTCGACAACAACGTCTTCTCGACGAACACCAGCCCGCAGTTGACCACGGTCGACCTGCACACTGCCGACAAAGGAGCGGGGATGGTGGAGGCGCTCGTGCAACTGATCGAGGGAAAGTCGATCGACTCGAGCAAGCTCATCCCGATCGACCTCATCGAGCGCGACTCCACGTAGATCCCCGCAACGCCAGTTTGTCGGAACTTGCTTATACGGAGCGCTGCTCCGTATAATCGGACTACTGCTCCGATTAGAGCAGCTGAGCTGTTCGACCTCGAGGTGCCGTTCATCGACGGCGCCTGCCCAGTGGTCGGCCGTAGGGGCGCCTTCTGCCTCGACCGCGGAGAGTTCGATTCGACGAGCGAAAGAGAGTACTCATCCATGAGCAGCATCAGTTTCATCGGCCTGGGGGGCATGGCCCGCGCCATAGCCGCTCGCGCGGTCGCGGGTGGCAATGCGGTCGAGCTCATCGGCCGCAACGCGGCCAAGGCTCGGAGCCTGGCTGCGAAGCTCGGCGGCGGCGCTACGGCTGGGGTGGTCGGAACTGTCCCTGCCGGCGACATCGTCGTGCTCGCCGTGCCGTACACGAGCGCCGTGCAGGTCGTCACCCAGTACGGGGATGCACTGGCCGGCAAGGTCATCATCGACATCTCCAACACCTTCAACGCCGACGCCACCGACCTGGTTACACCTGTCGGCACTTCCGGTGCGAAGGAGATCGCCAAGGCCGTGCCGGCGAGCGCGCATGTCGTGAAGGCGTTCAACACCGTCTTCGGACACGTCCTGGCCCAGGGAGGTCCGTTGGACGTGTTCTTCGCCGGAGATGACGCGGAGTCCAAGGCGAGTGTGTCGGCGTTCATCGAGAGCCTCGGACTGCGTCCGCTCGATGTCGGCGGCCTGGAGATGGCCCGCTGGTTGGAAGGGGTCGGTCCGCTGATGATGGGCCTGGCCCGCCACGGCGCGGGGAGCTTCGACGTCTCCCTCAGCGCCAACCTCCCCGACTGAGCGCACTCGCACCGCCATTTCTTCCGCAGCGTCAATTCACAAGGAGTCGCAGCATGCGCGTTTTCGTCACTGGCGGGACCGGCCATTCCGGTTCGTACATCATTCCCGAGCTCATCGCCGCCGGGCACGAGGTCACCGGTCTTGCGCGGTCGGACGCTTCCGCGGCGGCGGTGTCCGCGCTCGGCGCGAAGGTGCGCCGCGGCGACCTCCAGGACCTCGACGGGCTCAAGGAGGCAGCCGCAGACTCCGACGGTGTCATCCACGTAGCCCACAGGCAAGACCTGCTTCCGACCGGCGGGATGGACGCCGTGTCCGCCGCGGAGCTCCCAGTCATGCTCGCGTACGGCGAGGCACTCGCGGGAACCGGAAAGCCGCTGGTCGTGGCGGGGAGCATAGGGTCGCCCGGACAGCTGGGCCGGCCGGCCACCGAGGAGGACGAAGCCCTTTTCGTCGGCGACGAGCACAAGGGCACCCTCCGGGTTCGCAACGTCGTGGAAAGTGCCGTCATCGGGCTCGCCGAGCGGGGAGTGCGGCCCGGCCTGCTCGCCGATTTGGACAACGGCCACTACTTCGCCGCCAGCTGACGGCAGGGACGCCGGACCGCTACGGTTCCGGCAGATGACGAGGGTACGACTGTTCGAGACGGAAGGTACGAATATGACAACTGTGGGAATCATCGGAAGCGGACAGATCGGCACCGCCATCGCACGGCTCGCCATCGAGGCCGGACACCAGGTGGTGCTCAGCAACTCGCGCGGCCCCGAAACGCTCGCGGACACGGTCACGGCACTGGGACCGCGGGCATCCGCTGCGACGAGCTGGGATGCCGCGGCGGCCGGCGACATCGTTGTGGTCACTGTGCCGATCAGCGCCTTTCCGCACTTGCCCGCCGGGCCACTGGCGGGGAAGACGGTCATCGACACCTGCAACTACGGCCCCGAGCGTGACGGGCACATTCCCGAGCTCGACGGCACGTCGCTCACCTCGAGCGAGCTGCTGCAGCGGTACATCCCGGACGCCATGCTCGTGAAGGCGTTCAACAACATCTTCTACAAGCACCTGGTGTCACTCGCCCGTCCGTCAGGGGCGGCCGACCGTTCGTACCTGCCGATCGCCGGCGACTCAGCGCCGGCGAAGGCGGCTGCGACCGTATTCCTTGACTCCATCGGGTACAGCGTGGTGGACGCAGGAACGCTGGCCGAGAGCTGGCAGCAGGCGACGGGCACGCCGGTGTGGGCAACCCCGTATGGACCGTACTCGGACGAGTTGGGCCAGCCGGCCGGTGAGGACACCATCCGCGCAGCACTGGCCGCCGCAACGCGTTGACCGCAAGCGGGTCCTTCCACTAGTTCCGTAGACGGGCTAGCCTAAGTGGATCAGTGCACCGATTATTGAGAGCACTCCCCCACTCACCAATCCCGGAGGCATATGCGCGCCGACGCCAGGAAGAACTACGATCGCCTGCTCTTGGTCGCGCGCGACGTCGTGACCGAACACGGTGCCGATGCATCGTTGCGTGACGTCGCTCGCAAAGCGGACGTCGGGCTCGGCACCCTCTACCGTCACTTTCCCACGCGAGAGGCGCTGCTCGAGGCCTTGCTCCGCACAGATGTCGACGAGCTGACGGCTCACGCAGCCGACCTTGAGATGTCGAGCACACCCGAGGATGCCCTACTCACGTGGCTTCGCGGCTGCGTCGCCATCACACATGAGTACCGGGGTGTCTCGGGCCTGCTGATGGCCGCGATCGATGACACGGAGTCCGCACTCCACGCGTCCTGCGTTGCGCTGCACGATACAGGCGCTCGGCTTCTCGACCGCGCTCACGCCGCAGGCGTAGCGCGGGCCGACATCGACGGCACCGACTTGTTCGCGATGGTCGCGGCGCTTGCGTGGGTCTATGACCAGCCTTCGCTCGCGCTACGCGCCGATCATCTCTTCGGGGTGATATCGAGCGCGATCCTGCCCGATCAAGCGGGCAGCGGCGTCAGTCAGGAACGCCCTCGGGCCTGACATTGAAGTTCTTCGAGATCCAGCCGAATGCTCCGGCGAGCGAACTCGAGCAGGGCGGTGTGCCGATGCCCGGCGAGGCCGCATCAGGCAGCCGTCCCGGGTGCGCATGCGCGTCACCGAGCCAGCTCGGCCTCCGCCCCCAGCCACCCCAGCTTGTCTGGGTTCGCCATCGAGAAGATGCGCGTGATCCGGCCACCCTCGACGGTCAGGCTCACGACCCCCGCCACCTGTCCGTCCAAGTCGACCCGGATGCCCGGCTGCCCGTTCAGCCACGTCGGAGAAGCGACGAACACACCGGGGTACTTCGCGAGCCCGGCGACCAGGTACCTCGCGATGCGATCGGCACCGATGATCGGCCGAAGTGCTGCGCCCTTCACCTTGCCGCCCCCGTCGGCGACCGACACGACGTCGGGCGCGAGCACGTCCATCAGCCCCTGCACGTCGCCCGTGTTCAGGGCCGCGACGAATCGCTCGACCGCCTCCTCGTGCTCCGAACGCACGACGTCCATGCGCGGCCGCCGGGCGGCGACATGGTCCTTCGCCCGGTGCGCGATCTGCCGCACGGCCGCCGGCGACTTGTCGACGGCGACCGCGATCTCGTCGTACGGCACGTCGAACACCTCGCGCAGCACGAACACCGCGCGCTCGGTCGGTCCGAGGGTCTCGAGCACCGTGAGCATGGCGATCGAGACGCTCTCGGCCAACTCGACGTCGTCGGCGACATCCGGACTCGTGAGCAACGGCTCGGGCAGCCACTGCCCCACGTACGACTCGCGGCGGCGCGACACCGTGCGCAAGTGATTCAGCGCCTGCCGCGTGACGATGCGCACGAGGTACGCGCGCGGGTCGCGCACCTGCTCCTGCGCGACATCCGCCCATCGCAGCCACGATTCCTGCAGCACGTCTTCGGCGTCGACCGCCGAACCGAGCAGCTCGTACGCGACCGTGAAGAGCAGGCTGCGGTGGGTGACGAACGGATCGTCGGTCATGCCGGCGAGCCTACGACAGCCGGCCGGGTCGCGAGCGGGGGCAGGCCGCACGAGTCCGAGAACCCCTCCGAGCGGATGCCGAGCGTGATGTTCATGCGCGCGCTCATGTTCATGAACGCGACCCGGGCGGTGAGTTCGATGAGCGCCGCCGGCCCGAGCTCGTCGAGCAGCGCGGCCGACATCTCGTCGGTCACCGCCGGCGGGGTCTGACTCATCGCCTCTGCGTAGCCCATCACGCTCCGCTCGAGCGGCGAGAAGACGGATGCCTCGCGCCAGCGCGGTACCTCGCGCACCTTCGCCTCGTCGAGCTTGTCGTTGTGCGCCATGAAGTAGTTGAGGTCGAGGCAGGCGCTGCAGCCCACGTACGCTGCGGCGGCCATGACGGCGTACGAGTCGAGGCTGGGGTCGAGCTCCTTCCATCGCAAGACCTTCTGGCCGATGCCCATCGCGTCTTTCATCACGCGCGGGTGGTGCCACAGCACGCCGAGCGAGTCGGGCACCTGGCCGATCATCTTGCGGGCGCCGAACTTCACGAGCGCGCCGTACAGACCGGTGACTTCGGTCGGGGGGATGCGGGTGTCGCTGGTCATCGTGTCCTCCAGTGGTGTCGTCGACGGACTCTGCGTTCAGCCCGTCGACATGGAGACACCGGCCGGCCGGAGGATGTGACATCCGCGGTGCCCACCGCCAGGGAGTTCGACGAACCGAGACCTGCGGATGTCGCGTGCCAACGCCTGCCCATTGCCGATCGCTACACCGCATCGGCCGGCGATGCGCTCAGTCGAGCTTTGCTATCGCTTCGATCTCGACGCTGAATCGCGAGTCGATCAACGCCGACACCTCGACCAACGACGCAGCGGGCGGCGGGTCGCTCCACCGCCTCATCAACACCTGACGTACCGCGGGCAGATCACCGATATCCGTGAGGAAGTACGTCACCTTCACGACATCGTCAACGCCCAGAGCATGCGCCCGAAGTCGTGCTTCGATCTTGTCCAGTACGGCATCCACCTGGTCACCGACGCCACTGTCCACAGAGCCGTCTTCAAGCAGTGGCGTCTGTCCGGAAATGAAGACCAACCCCGCCGCAGATCGGTCGTCAGAAAACACACGAGTCGCCATGACACGACTCTATGCTCACGCGCATCGGGCAGGAGTCGCGGCCGAAACCAATGCACGCCTCGTCTCGACGGTGGGCAGTGGGTGGTGCGCCGTTGACCGATCTGAGCGGGTACGCGAAGGGGTCCACTGCATGCCCCAGTTCGGGCGAATCGGCGCATTCGCTCGGTGTAACCTGCCAATACCGATGCCCCGATCGGCGCATCGGGCCCGTCGATCGAGGAGCGACCCATGCGTCTCCGTGCTGTCGACGTCGTCGACGTCTTCGTCTATCTCGTCGTGCTCGGGCTCTTCACGCAGCTCCTGCCCGGCGTCATCACCGAGTCGTTCATCGTCTCGCTGCTCACCGCCGTGCTGTTCAAACTCGCACTCGAGGTCATCGCGATGCTCAAGACGCGCATCCTCGATCGGGTGCGCGCCTCGCGAACACCCGCGCGAAAGACGCTGAACGCAGCCCTGCTGCTGTTGCTCGGCGCCGGCAGCAAGTTCCTCATCCTGTGGATCACCGACCTCGTGTTCGGCGATGCGGTGCAGCTCGGCGGGTTCTTCTCCGTCACCCTGCTGATCATCGTGCTCATGGCTTCGCGCCTCGGCATCCGCCTGCTCATCGACCGCGCGCGGCCGCGCGACGGGAGCGCGTAGCGGCCGCCGACGGGAGTGCGACAACCGATCGAGCCCGGAAATCAGGGAGCGCGCGCCCGCACGCTGACACCTCAGACGCCGTCGAGCTGCACTCTCGCCTCGAGCCCGAGGTAATCGCCGTACCGCGCCGCGGCATCCTGAACGGCCTCGACCTCGCGTTTGCCCAGCGCGCGATGGGGCCGCACCTCGAACGTGACCGCCTTCGGCGTCACCGTGCGCTTCATGCCGGCGACGAGCTGCGCGTCGACGAGCGCCATGCCGATCGCCGTCTCGCGAGCCCTCGGCAGCACACCGTCGGCGTCGAGCACCCAGCGCGAATCCTGGTAGCCGCGGTACATCTCGTCGAGCACCTGCAGCAGATGGCCGGCGGGGGCTGCGGATGCCGGTACGTCGCCGGGCGTGTGCCAGAACGTGCGGCCGTCGTGCTCGAACGAGTCGAGCCGGTCACCGACCGCGGCGAGGCCGCGCCGCACGTCGGTCACGGTGAGGGTGGACCAGTACGCGAGGTCGCGCTCGGTGGCCGGCCCGTGCGACGTGAAGTACCGCAGGGTGATCTCGGCGAGCGCCTCATCGCGGTCGAGCCGTCGCGGATCGGGAACGCGATCGGCGAAGAGCGCGTAGGTGTGCACGCCGTCGCGCGGCGCACCGCTGCAGACCACGCCGAGCACCTCGAGCCGACCGAGCAGCATCATGAGCTGATGGCCGGTGAGTTGCTCGCCGCGCTCTGCCAGGGCATCGGCGAGGTCGCCGCGCGTGCGATCCGGCGATTCCGCGAGCATCGCCTCGACCGTGTCACCGAGTACTCCCAGCCGGTCGCCCAACGGCTGCAACTGCTGCTCGAAGACCGGCATCACCCGCGGCGCGGTGAGCTCTTGCAGCCACTGCGCGTCATCGGCGTGCACATAGTGCCACGTCGAACGGAGCACGTGGATGCGCAGCACGCGACCATCGGCGATCGCACCGCCCAGATCGCCCAGGCGCGGCGCAGCGGTACGCGTCGCGACCGCCCACGCCGATTGCGACGGGTTCTCGGCCTGCACGGCCATCAGGGTGCGCACCACGTCTTCGGCGGTGCCTACCGGTGCGGCGAGCAGCTGCGAGTGCAGCCGCCAACGGGCGATATCTCGGTCGGTGATCACCATTGCAGCGTATGGGGTGACTCGAGCGGTCCGCGCGCATTCACCCGCGCGGCCGGCGGTGCCGCAGCCACGCCCCGCCTACTCGGACGCGATCAGCCGCGGGCATCCTCGAGGTGCGGCGCGCCGTGGTTCAGCACCTTCACGACGAGGTTGTGCCGAGCCAGGGTTCGGATGGTGCGCGCGGCCTCGTCGCGATTGCGGCCGAGCGCGCGCTCGTTCGCGACCACGAGCACGTCGCCGGCCCGCAGCGTGCCGAACAGGCGGCCGAGCCGCTGCTCCCAGGTCTCGGGCGCTTCGGCAGCCGGATGCTTGAAGTCGAGGAGGGCGACACCGAAGGCGGTCAGGTCGTTGCGCTGCTCGACGACCGACGGCATGTCGTCACGTGCGACGACGAGCCCGACGAGGCGCGCGCCCTCGGGGCGGGCCTTCCACCAGTCGCGGTTGCGCTGCAGCTCTTCGAAGCACTCGGGGCAGTCGAGGGCGTGGTGTCCGGGGCCGTGTGGCGCGCGCGAGGCATCCGGTGCCGACGTCGGTGCAGTGGCATCCGTCGCCGAGCCTGTCGTGCGCTCACTCATGCCGTGCCCCTTCGCGTCGCCTTCCATTCTGGCCCTCATCGCGGCCGGCTGCGACTCGCTCGGCGATTCTCCAGCTCGGTTCAGCGGCAGTGAGACGTTAGAGCCCCTCGGCGATCTCCCTGATCGCGGCGAGTCGGCGGTCCCACGTCGCCCCGATGGCCTCGAGCCTGCGGGCGGTGTCGCTCAGCTGCGAACCGATCACTCGGTATTGCACCTCGCGCCCGACGCGACTGGGTTCGACGAGGCCGACCTCCTGCAGCACCGCGAGGTGCTTCGCGATCGCCTGCCGGGTGACGGGCAGGCGCCCGGCGAGGGCCGACGCCGACGCGTCGCCCTCGCCGAGTGCAGCCAGGATGCTCCACCGGGTCTCGTCCCCGAGTGCGGCGAACACCGGAACCAGCGTTCCGGTCGTCACGCGTCGCCCTCGAGCAGGGCGACGAGCTTGTCGAGTTCGGAGACCCAGCCTTCGGCATGGCTCGCCATGTTCGCGGCCGGGTCGGAGGTGCGGTCGAAGCCGGTCTCGACGACCGTGAGCTGCGTGCCGTCGGGCACCGGCTCGAGGGTGAAGGTGAAGACCGTCGAATGCTCGTCGTCGACGGCGTCGGGCAGCTGGTCAGCCGCGTCGTCGTTGCCCCAGCGGTACGAGACCATGCGCGGGGCATCCACCGCCTCGACTCGCAACGGCACGGAGCCGTATTCGGGGAACGTGATGGTTCCGGATGCCCCGGCGCCCGTTCCATCGAGCACGGTGAGCCCGAACCACTTGGAGATGTGCTCGGGCTCGGTGACGGTGGTCCACACTTTCTCGATGGGGGCGGCGATGCGAATGGTGCGCCGCACCGTGAAGGTGCCCTCGTCGACGACGGATGCCTGGTTGTCGGTCATAGTCATAATGATCTTCCTTTCGATGGTTGCCTGCAGCTATCGGGTTGCGACAGGTTCTGGTGCGGCGACGGCCGCGGGCTTCAGGAACCCGGTCGCCCACGCGGCGACGATCGAGATCGCCCCGACGACGGCACCGGTCAGTACTGCGGCCGGGATGCCGCTGAGATCGATCGCCACTCCCCCGGCGAAGGCGCCGCCGGCGATTCCGGCATTGACCGCGGATGCCGGAAGCGACGCTGCGAGCGGGGCGCCCGGTCCGGCGAGGCTCACGACCCGATGCTGCAACGACGGCCCCGTCGCCATGCCGAACAGCCCGATGCCGATCACCGCGATGGCGACGACGAACGGGTTGCCGCCGAAACCGAACAGCACGATCAGCGAGAGCGTCACACCGGCCGCACCGACGATCAGCGCGCGTGTGGAGTTCGCATCGGCGAAGCGGCCACCGACGAACGAGCCGACCGTGGTCGCCACGCCGTAGGCCAGCAGGTACGCGCCCACGACCGGCCCCGAGACATCCGTCACCTCCGCAAGGAACGGCACGAGGTAGGTCACCGCCGACTGGATGGCCACGAAGATCAACGCCGCCAGGCCGAGCACGGCGAGAACGCGAGGGGCGAACGCGAATCGGGCCTGACCGACGGCACCGCTCTCACGCGGCGTCGGCACCGAGGGGAGGACCCGGATGGCGATGACCAGGATGACGACCGCGACCGCGACGACCGCCACGAACGATCCGCGCCACCCCGCTGCCTGCCCCAGCAGCGTACCGAGTGGCAGGCCCAGCGCACTCGCCGACGCGAAGCCGGTGATGACGATGGCCATTGCCCGACCGGCACGCTCGGGCGGTGCGATCGACGTGGCCGTCACCATCGCAGCAGCGATGAACAGGCCCTGCGCCGCGCCGATGACGACCCGGGCCGCGAGGAAGGTCGAGTAGTCGGCGCCGAACGCAGGCAGGAGGTTCGCCAACACGAAGACGACCATCGTGGTGAGCAGCACCCGCCGTCGATCGAATCGCGTCGTGAGGAAGGTGAGCAGGGGGCCGCCGATCGCGAGCCCCAGCGCATTGGCGGTGACGAGTGCGCCCGCCGCCGGAACGGTCACGGCCAGATCGGCGGCGATCAGGTCGATCATGCCCACGACCAGCATCTCGGCGCAGCCCATCACGAACGCGCCGGCGAAGAGCACGGTGAGCACGAGCGTCGGGCGGGTCGGTGCGTGGCGGTTGTCGGTCATTTCTCACTCCTCGGTTGTTGCAGGCTGTCGGTTGTTGTTCGCCGGGGCGGATCGCACCCGGCTCAGTCGACGAGCGCCCCCGCCGACAGGTTTGCGATCGCCCCGGTCATCGAGCGCGCACGATCGGATGCCGCGAATGCGAGGTACTCCGCGATCTCGTCGAGCACCGGCAACCGGCCGAGCAGCGTCGAGCCGACCAACCCCGTGAGCCACTGCTCCAGGGGGATGCCGCCGACGTCGGCGGTGCGGCCGAACATCTCGCCCGTGTACGAGGTTTCGAGTGCGTCGGACATGGCGTGCGGACGCACGCAGACCACGCGCAC
The DNA here is from genome assembly GCF_059445405.1 of Agromyces sp. Y782. Classification (NCBI taxonomy): domain Bacteria; kingdom Bacillati; phylum Actinomycetota; class Actinomycetes; order Micrococcales; family Microbacteriaceae; genus Agromyces; species Agromyces sp. Y782. The sequence goes on from NZ_JCAIUG010000001.1 coordinate 830,692, forward strand.
CCCGTCGGGCCCGAGTTCGCCGGCGAGCGCGCGCGAGAACCCCTCGAGCGCGGCCGACTGGGCCGCATTGCCGATGAGCCCGCGACCGGTGAGCCGCGCGCCGGGCGTCGAGATCGTGAGGATCACGCCGCTACCCTGCGCGATCATGTGCCGCGACACGGCCTTCGCAGTCACGAAGTTCGTCTGCAGGTACCCGACGACGGGGTACAGGTAGTCCTCGAGCGATGTCTCAGCGATCGGCAGGCCCTGCACATGGTCGAATCCCACGGTGTTCAGGGCGATGTCGATGCGACCGGCGGCATCCGCAGCTTCTTCGACGTGCCGGTCGACCGCGGCCTGGTCCATCGCGTCGACGACGGCGATGGAGACATCCGCCCCCTCGGCTCTCGCGACGGATGCCGCAGCCTCGAGTCGCGGCAGGCTCTTGCCTGCGAGGAACAGCCGTGCGCCCTCGCGGGCGAACACTCGCGCGGCCGCGCTTCCGATCGATCCCCCACCGCCGTGGATCACGGCCACCTTGTTCTCCAGCAGCATTTCGCCGCCTCCATTCCTGTCATCGTTCGTTCGCTTTTGCATCTTGCAACCTGATGGTTGCAGATCGCTCGACGAATTGCAACCCATAGATTGCATGTCGTCGCCGCGCAGTTGCCGACGACAGAATGACGCCCTTGAACGATCAGTCGCCGGGTGCCAGCATGGCAAGCGCCCCGAAGAAGGCGGAGCACGATGAGCCGCCGGTCGCCACCGACGGCTCCATTGAGACGAGGAAATGCGATGACGAGCTCGCCGATCATCTACGAGACCACGCACCGCATCGCCTTCTCCGAGCTCGACCCGTTCCAGCATGTGAGCACCGGCAACTACGCCCGGTACTTCACCGACCACCGCATGGAAGGGCTCGCGAAGTACGCCGGCTGGGATCTTCAGACACTCGGCACCCTGGGGTTCATGACCTGGGTGCGGCGCATGGAGATCGACTTCATCAAACCGGTGAGCGCAGATCACGAGATCACGATCACCTCCTTCGTGCGCGAATTCCGCGGCCCCGACGCGATGATCGAATGCACGATGACGGATGCCGCGGGCACGACGATCTCCACCTGCCTGATGGTCGTGGCGCACATCGACGCCCGCACGCGGCGCGCGACCGCCTGGCCCGACGAGCTCCGGGCACTGTTCTTCGAGTCCGACGACTAACGCCGACCGAGCAATCAGGCCATCTCGCCGACCTCGCGCATGAATGCGCTGAGTTCGTCGGCCACGAGCTGGGGCTCTTCGAAGGCCATGAAGTGCCCGCCGCGGTCGGGCGCCGAGTACCGGCGGACGTCGCTCGCTGCGCGATCGGCGATCGAGCGCGGGAAGAGCGGCATGTTCCACTCGTGGCTCTGCGTCACCGCGACCGGCACCGTGATCGTCGGCCGCTTGCCGTTCTGCAGCCGGTCGAGGTCTTGGCGGAACGAGGTGCCGATCGAATCGGTCACCCAGTACAGCGTGAGCATCTCGCAGAGGCTGTCGCGGTCGAAACGCGACTCGAGGTCGCCGCCGCAATCGCTCCACGCCCAGAGCTTGTCGATGATGAAGGCGGCCATGCCGGCCGGTGAATCGACGAGCGCCGCCGCGATCGTGTCGGGCCGCGTGCCGATGATGGCGCCGTACCCGCTGTCTTCTTCGCCGCGCTCGTCTTCGGAGTCGAGCCAGACCTGCTCGGCGGGGGTGATGGGCTCGTCGTAGTCAGCCGGGAACGGCCCGTGGATGACGTGCAGCCCGGCGACCTCATCGGGATACATGGTGGCGAGCCATCCGCAGGCCGACCCGCCGATGTCACCGCCGAAGGCGAAGTACCGCTCGTAGCCGAGCGTCTCGGTCATGAGCGTGTGGAAGGTCTCAGCGACCGCGGCACGGGTGGCCGGCCCGTCGGGCAGCTCGGACCACAGGTACCCAGGCAGCGATGGGACGACGACGTCGACGTCGAGCAAGTCGGCGAGGCGCAGCAGTTCGAGGTAGGTGCTCGGCCAGCCGTGGGTCAGCAGCACGGGCGGTCTGCTCGAATCGCGACGGATGTGCACGAAGTGCATGCCACGTTCGATGAACTGCGGATAGGTGTTGAGCCGCGCCTCGGCGGCGCGCCAGTCGAAGTCGCCGGCCCAGTACTCGACGAGCGTGCGCAAGTACGCCGGATCGACTCCGGCCATCCAACCCACTGCGCTCGGTTGCGTGAATCGGGTGCGTGCAAGCCGTGTGCGCAGGTCGTCGAGCACATCGTCGGGCACAGCGATCGTGAATGCAGGCATTCAGCCATTGTGCAGGAGCAGCAGGCCTGCAGCGCCCGGCATGCGGCCAACGACTACCCTGAGTCGGAGCGAACCACGAAAGGCAGTGCGGATTGAGCGGACAACCCACCCTCGTCAGGGCGCGTTCGCGCTCGGGCGGTCTCACTCCCGATGAACTCTGACGACCCGGCGGCCCGCCGCATCGAACTGACCCTGCGCAAGCCCTGGTTCGCGCTCTATGCCCGAATCAAGCCCACGCTCGTGATCGGCGGGCGCGGGCAGCCGGCTCAGTGGGGCATCGGCACGTGGCAAGTGCCGGCCGACGAGACGGTCGTCGTCGGGGTATTCCTGTTCAACCGGCTGTGGCGGTTCGGCCGTGCCGAGTTCGCGCTCGACCCGAAGCATCCGCCGGCGCTCGTATACCGAGCGCCGGCGCTCCCATTCCTGCGCGGTCGCATTCGCACGAACGCGAGTTCGGCTTCGTAACGCGATCTGCGTGATGTCGGGGCATCCGCCCCCGAGTTGGTGTCTGGTGCGCGGGCGACCGCATGCGTACGATGACCGCCATGAGCGACGACGAGTCGGCACCCGGCACCGGCCCGCACGCGGCGCCTGGCGGCCGTCGCACCTATCTCTTCGTGCTCACCGATGCCGGCGGCACCGTTCCCCCTGAGCTCGGCGTCGTTCGTCGAATCGTCGATCGGGGGCACCGCGTCAGCGTGCTCGCCGAAGTATCGATGGCCGACCAGGTGCGCAAGACCGGCGCGTCGTATCTGCCCGGAACCGGGGATGCCGCCGGCGAGTTCCGCGACTGGGAGCTCAAGTCGCCGACGAGCCTCGCCCGTGGCATGGCCGAACACATGATCTCCGGGCCCGCTCCAGTTCAGGCGCGCGACACGGTCGCGGCGATCGAGGCGACGCGGCCCGACCTCGTCGTGACTTCCGCCTTCGCCGTCGGTGCGATGATCGCGGCCGAGGCGGGCGGGATTCCGTTCGACGTTCTGCTTCCGAACGTCTACCCGCTGCCCGTTGAGGGCATGCCGCCATTCGGCGCCGGGCTTTCGCCCGCGCGCGGGCCGACCGGCCGACTGCGGGATCGCGTACTGAGCACAGCGAGCCGCCGCTTGTTCGACCGGTACTCGCTCGCACCGGTCAACGAGGTGCGCGCCGAGCACGGCCTCGACCCGATCACGACGACATCAGACCAGCAGAATCGCGCCCGCCGTCAACTCGTGCTCTCCTCAGCGGCGTTCGACTTCCCGGCGACCCTGCCCGGCAACGCCCGCTACGTGGGGCCGATACTCGACGACCCGACCTGGGCGGCAGACACGGCCTGGACTGCGCCCGCGGGCGACGGACCGCTCGTGCTCGTGGCCATGTCGTCGACGTTCCAGGACCACGTCGACTGCCTGCAACGCATCACCGACGCGCTCGGCGCGCTTCCCGTGCGCGGACTGGTGACCACCGGGCCCGCGGTCGCTGCCGACGCGATTCGCGCCCCTGCGAACGTGACGGTGGTCGAGTCGGCGCCGCACCGTGCGGTGATGCGGCAGGCCGACCTCGTCGTCACGCACGGCGGCCACGGCACCGTGATCAAGACCCTCGCGGCGGGACTGCCGCTCGTCATCCTGCACCACGGCCGCGACCAGGCCGACAACGCGGTGCGCGTCACCAACCGCGGAGCCGGCGTCAGCGTGTCGCGCCGCGCCCCGGCGAAGAAGATCGCGCGGGCCATCGCCGAGGTGCTCGACGGCCCCGGCTACCGCCGTGCTGCGGAGGAGCTCGGCGAGGTCGTGGCGCGCGACGCCTCAGGCACGATGCTGATCGATGAGCTCGAGCAGATCGCGCCGCCCGAGGCCCGAGAGTCCGAGCGCCATGAAGCATCCGGTCCGTAAATGGGCATGACCGGCCACGTGCCGTTCCACAGCCCCGCCTACCGTTCCGCGAGAGCGAGCCGCCCGGCGAGCAGTACATATGTGGCGGCGAACGTGCGCCGCATCCATGTGACGACGCGGGGGCGGCCGATCACCTGGCGACGCATCGTTGCGGCGAACAGACCGTAGACCGCGAACACGAGGAACGTGACGGCCATGAATACGAGGCTCAGCCAGATCATGGTCAACCCGCCCGTCGGGTCAGACGCAGGCACGAACTGCGGCAAGAACGCGAAGAAGAAGATGGTGAGCTTCGGATTGAGCAGATTGATGAGCACCGCGGTGCGGATGACGCGCCAGAACGAGGTCGGCGCGCGTTGCTCGTCGATCTCGATCGCGGACTTGTCGCGCATGGTCTGCCAAGCGAGGAAGAGCAAGTAGGCAACGCCGAGCCATTTGATGGTCTGGAACGCGAGCGCGCTCGCGTTGAGCAACGCGGCGAGCCCGGTGATCGCGGCGATCATGTGCGGAACGACGCCGATCGTGCAGCCCAACGCGGCGACGAGGCTGGCCCGAGATCCACGCGCGAGGCCGGCCGCGATCGTGTAGACCGCCCCCGTGCCCGGAGTCGCGACGACCACGAGCGTGGTCAACAGGAACGCCACCGTCATCTCGATCCCCTTCCTCGCTCTGCGCCGCCCACAGTAGCGGAGGTCGCACGAGGCGGTAAGGGCGAATCAGCATGTGTTCCGGAGCCGCCTGTACCAGACTTCAGCCGTTCAGTCCGGTACGCGAGGTGCGGGGTGCTTCGTCAGGCGGACGGTGCAGGGTGCGCTTCGAGGAGCTTGGCCAGAAGTCTGCTCAGCTGCTCCTTCTCCATTGCGGACAGGTTGGCGGTCAGATCGGCCTGGGCGGCATCGGTGGCGGCCTGCACCTCTTCGAGATACTGCCGCCCAGCCGGGGTGATCGCGACGGTGTTGCGGCGACGATCGGTCGGGTCCGTCGCCCGGACGATGTGGCCACTGCCATCGAGTCGAGTGGCGATGCCGTTGATGTTGTTGCGATCCAGGCCGAGTCGGCGGCCGAGGTCGGCCTGGCTGAGGGCGCCGTATTCCTCCAGGGCGGCGAGGACCGCGAAGTCGGACCGCGCGTTCGCCGGCATCCGCGACCCGGTCAGCCGCGACCCCACGACGTTGACCTTATTGACTTGCCAGCTCACCAGCGCCCGCAGCCGGGCCGGCGGCCGTGTCTCGCCATCATCCGTCATGCGTAGATCCTAACCGTTGCATTGACCAACGAGTTGGAGATACTGTTGTAATTACCAACGTTGGTACTCACAACGAATTGCGCTCGAGACTGGAGACCTGATGAATGCAACCCCGAAGACGACGTCCGATCTGACCGGACACCGGGTCCTGGTACCCGGTGGAACTGGCGCAGTAGGGGAGGGCATTGTGCGCGCGTTCCTCGCGGCGGGCGCGGAAGTGATCGTCCCGACCCGATCCGAAGAACGATCGGCTGAGTTCCAAGCCGTGCTGGGAGCGGTCGCGGATGAGCATCTGCATCTGATCGTGCACGACTACAGCACCTTCGCCGGCGCCGAAGATCTCGTGCGGCAGGTCGTGCACTTCCGCGGCGGTCTCGATTCCGTCGTCGCGCCGATCGGAGGCTGGTGGCAAGGTCGCACCCTCGCGGAGATCACCGAGACCGACTGGGACGCTGCGTTCACCGGGCTCACGACCACGCACATGGCAGTGCTGCGTGCGGCGCTTCCGCACCTGAGCGACAGGGGTGCGTACCTGATCGTCGTCGGTGATTCTGCAACGTGGCCGGTTCCGGGCAGCGGTCTGGTGAGCATGGAGCAGGCGGCGCTGCTGATGATGCAGCGCGTCGCTGCTGCCGAGAGTGGGGAGTCCCGGCGAGTGTTCTCGCTGGTCCTCGGTCCGGTCACCACCCGGCACGCACAAGGCGCAGTGGATGCGGTCGACGTCGGCGAGGTGGCGGTCGCGATCTCGGCCGGCGCCGCTCCGAGCGCCTCGATCGGCCTCCACGGGCCGGACGAGGTGCAAGCGGCCCTCGCCGGACTCGCGACGGAGGCCGGCCTTCAATCGACGTCGGGCCAGTCGCTGGTCAGGTAGGCCTCGACAGCGCGATGGCGGAACGTGTACGGCTTGCCTCGTTCGAGGATGCCTCGGACCGCCTCACTTCCAGGCGGGCGCCCGCCGTCATCCGAACGTGAAGCAGTACACCTCCGCGCCGGCCTCGAGGAACTCGATCTCGAAGACGCGTTCGGTGACCAGCTCCGACTGGCGGATCAGCTGGTATGTGTTCTGGTCGGTGACCACGCCTCGGCCGTCAGCGTCGACATCGCTGCCGTGGGCGCTGCCGACGGGCTGACCGTCGAGTGAGACCTGGAACGGAATGGCGGCACCGGCGGTCGCAGGCCCCATGACGAGGTTGACGTCTCGTGCTTGGAACGCGAACGAGATGCGCCCGCCGGGCTCGTTCAGCACGGCGGCGTGCTGTGCGACCGTCCAGTCGCCGTTGAGGTCCCATGAGTTGAGCGGCGGCCGACGGGATGCCTCGTAGACGTGCGGGCGGTCGAAATACGCGGCATCCTCTGCGATGAACCCACTGCTCTGGCCGTACCCGAGGTATGTCTCAGGCGACCGCAGCGAACGCCAGTCCGCGGCGACCTCCAAACCCCGGGGCTCGACCATCACCAGGTCCAGGTCGAGATCGCTGGCCCCCGCGTCGACGAGGAGTTGCTGGATCACCATCTCGGTTCGGGCGTACTCGCCCTCGCCGAAGTGATGGAAGCGGATGCGTCCCTCCGCGTCGGCGAGGTAGACCGCGGGCCAGTAGTGGTTCGCGAACTCGTCCCACACGCCGTAGTCGCTGTCGACGGCGATCGGGTAGTCGACACCGAGGTTCCTCGACTGCGCCATGACGTTGCGCAGGTCACGCTCGAAGCCGAACTCGGGGGTGTGCACGCCGACGATGGTCAATCCGGCATCCTCGTACTTCGCAGCCCACGCCTTCAGGTAGGGCAACGTGCGCAGCCAGTTGATGCACGTGTAGGTCCAGAAGTCGACGAGGACGACGCGCCCCCGGAGCCCCTCGGGAGTGACCGGTTCGGAGTTGAGCCAGCTCGTCGCACGATCGAACGACGGCAGGCGCCCCTCGTCGGGGAGCGCCTCCTGGTCGCCGGCCGAACGATGGGCGATGGATCGGAACATGCCGCTCACCGCAGCGACCGGAAGGCGGCGCGCATCTCCTGCGAGAACAGCTCGGGCTGCTCCCAGGCCGCGAAGTGCCCGCCGCGATCGAGCCGGTTGAAGTGGATCAGGTTCGGATACGCCTGCGTCGCCCAGCTGCGCGGCGCCGCGTAGATCTCCTCGGGGAAGACGCTCACGGCGACCGGCAGCGTCACGCCCTTCGGCGCGAAGAAGGCGAGCTTGCTCTCCCAGTACAGTCGCGCCGACGAGACCGCCGTGTTCGTCAGCCAGTACAGCGTCACGTTGTCGAGCACGTCGTCGGGCGACAGGCCCTCGGATGCCCCGGCGAACACGCGTGCGATGAGGTCGTAGCTGCGTGCGTCGTGGTCGAGCATCCACGCCGCGAGGCCGACGGGCGAGTCGGCGAGCGAATAGAGCGTCTGCGGCCGGTTGGCCATCTCCTGCGCATACCCCAGCCCGTGGGCGTAGAAGAATGCGAGCTGATCCCACGCCCCGCGCTCCTCGGCGGAGAGGTCTGCGGGTGCCGGGTCGCCGTTGTCCAGCGCCGCCTGGATCGCGTTCGGCACGGTCGCCGGCATGTTGGTGTGGATGCCGATCAGCCCCGGAGGTGTCAGGAGCGCCATCTGCTCGGTCACGGCGTTACCCCAGTCCCCGCCCTGGGCGACATAGCGGTCGTAGCCGAGGCGGCGCATCAACTCGATCCACGCGCGGGCGATGCGGATCGGATCCCAGCCCGTCTCCTCGGGTTTGCCCGAGAAGCCGTGCCCGGGCAGCGACGGGATGACGAGGTCGAACGCGTCGGCGGCATCCGCACCGTGCGCGGTGGGAATCGTGAGCGGATCGACGATCTTCAGCTGCTCGATGATCGACCCCGGCCAGCCATGGGTGACGATCATGGGCAACGCGTCTTCATGCGGCGAGCGCACGTGGATGAAGTGGATATCGAGCCCGTCGATCTCGGTGACGAACTGCGGCAGGCCGTTGAGGCGCGATTCCACCGCCCGCCAGTCGTGCCCGTCGACCCAGCGCTTCGCGAGTTCCTGCACGACCTCGAGCTGAACGCCTTGCGAGGCGTCGCCGACGGTCTCGCGCTCGGGCAAGCGAGTCTCGCGGATGCGGCGATGCAGGTCATCGAGGTCGGCCTGCGGGAAGTCGACGGTGAACGGACGGATCGCGGTGCTGTCGTCGGGCTGTTTGGCGGGTCGGGGTTCGGTGATGGTCATGTTGCTCTCCTTGGGAAAGTGGTTGTCATTCGAGCTCGTCGAGCGGCTCCCACTCTCAGACCGCGACGACCGTCGGTGCGGCGCTTCCCGCCGCCTGTGCGGCGCGGGACGAGGCCAGGAACGGGATCATCGCTGCGAGCACCTGGTCAGGTGCTTCCTCGACCGCCCAGTGACCGGCGCCGAGGATGACGGCGCCCTGCACGTCGTCGGCTACGGCGTGAAGGGCCTCGGCGACGTGTTCGCCATAACTGCGTTCGCCGCCGATGCCCAGGACCGGCACGGTGAGCTTGCGGGTCGCACGCTCCGCGTTCTGCGCGAGGGTCGCGTCGAACGCCCGGTAGAACCCGAGGCTGCCGCGCAACGACTCGGGGTTCGAGAGCAGGCCGACGTAGTAGGCGATCACATCGGCGGGCAGGTTGCCGCCTTGAACGGCGAACTCGTAGCCGAAGAAGGCGTCTTCACGCCCGGTGATCAGCTGCTCGGGGAGGTTCTCGACACGGTTGAAGGAGAGATGCCAGAGCTTGTCGTTGAGCGGCGCGGGAACGAAGAAGGGCGGCGCCGGCGTGGTGCCGGGGGCGCCGGGGATCTCGGCGAGCACGGCCCGGTCGATCCGGTCCTCGTGGTCGGCGACGAGCGCGTAGCTGATCGCGAGCCCGGTGTCATGGCCGACGACAGCGAACCGCTCGTGGCCGAGCGCGTCCATGAGCGCCACCAGGTCGTTGGCGAGCGTGCGAGTGTCGTACCCGCCTTGCGGCTTCTCCGACAGGCCCATGCCGCGCTGGTCGACAGCGATGACCGTGAAGTGCTTCGCCAGCTCCGGCATCAGGTGGCGCCAGGCGTACCAGTTCTCGGGCCAGCCATGCACGAGCAGCAGGGCCGGCCCATCGCCGCCGATCACGGCATGCAGGCGGACGTCGCCGGCCTGTACGTACCGGCCGGTGAATGTGTCGGTGAACCCGTCAGGAAGTCCGGGTGCTGCGGTGACGGAGCCGGGGCCTTCAGCGACGGGAAACCGGGTGAGTGATGCGTTCATGATCATTTCCTTTCAGAGGGCGGAATCGAGGGCAGAGTGGCCAGAGTTGGTCGGAGACGCCGCATCTCCAACCTGTCGCGGACGTGGCCCGGGCGCGTCCGTAGGACTCCGCAACTCCAGAGCGGAGGCAGAGCGAGGTGAGGGGAACCCCTCAACGCGCGCGGAACCGGTTGAACCGGACTTCGAGCTATCCGGCGCCGTGGCGAAGGGCGAAGACGGTGGCTTCGCTGCGTCGAGCCACGCCGATCTTCCGGTACAGGGTCGTGATGTGCCGCTCGACCGTGCGGTCGCTCAGCCACATCAGGCCGGCGATCTCCTTGTTGCTCAGACCCTGCGCGAGCAGCCCCAGAACCTCCGTCTCGCGGCGGGTGAGCGGGAGCAGCGGCGATTGCGCGCGAGGGCTCTCCGCGCGGTCGACGGGTGCGAGCGGGATCGGACGACTGGCCTCCGATCGCGCCCCTCGCAACGAGTCGACCTCGGAGACGAGCTGCGCAGCATCCTGGATGCGACGGGAGATCGCGGTGAGCGACGGTTCGACGTCGTCGACGAGCGACCTGAGGAGTTCGTTCTGCCGGAGTAGCGCCGACTCGGCCACGGAACGCGCCGCGTGCTCCCGCGCGAGGCGCCGTGCGGTGTGGATCGCGATCGCCGCCTGTCCGACCGCGATGCGCAGCAGGTGCGTCTCCATCGCTGTCGGAAAGTCGCGCCGATCGGAGGACACGAGCACCAGCCCGGTCTCCCACGGCAGCGCGAGCGGGAGGCTCGTGATCCGGAAATTGCCGAGCTCTTGCGTGTCGATCTCCGTCGTCGTGATGCCCGGTGCCTTCGTTTGGTCCGAATCGAGCGCGAACAGCAACTCGGCGGGCATCCCCGGCCCGGACGGGCGCCACGACTCCAGCGGAGGGCCGCCTGCCTGGGTATCGTCGAATCGCGCGTACGCCCCGTCGAGTTGGAGGATACCGAAGAGCACGCTCAACAGTCCCGTGGCGATCTCGACCGGTTCGTGGTCCACCCACATCGACGGCAGCGCGAGGAGCGCGCCCAGATCGCGCATCCACCGGCGCGAATCCATCCCCGAAGCGTCGCCGTGTTCCGACTCCACCGAACCACTGGTTGACGCAGTGTCCATGTCGGCCTCAACCCGTTCAGCGATCCGCTCGCAAGACCCGCTCCTCCAGGAACTCCGACGGAGGAACGAAGAACGGGTTCTCCTGCAGCATCCCGCCGATCAGGACCATTGGATGAGTGCGCAGGATGTCGATGATGAAGGAACCGTCGAACTTCGTGGCGTCGTAGGAGCAGATCACGACGTGCTCATGGCGCGCGTGGATGAAGTTCGCCCGCGCTTCGAACTCGATGAGGTGCTCGGCGACGCCAGGCAGATCGGCTGCCCAACCCATGTCGCACAGCATGCGGATTCGAGGCGACTGGTCGTCGACCAGCACGCGATCGAGCAGATCGAGCATCGCCGTCTGGTCGAAGCTGCCACCCCGGAGGTACGTGTCGGTCCAGGTTCGCACCTCGCACTGATGCTGCTCCAAGAGATCTCCCGCGTCGTACCCGAGCTGTCGAAGCCGGTTGACAGGCGCGGCGGATGCTGCGGGGTCGACGAGGTACAGCAGGCGATCACCCCGATCGATCCCCTGACTGACGAACGGATCGAGCACGGCATCCTCTTCGCCCGGTGCATTCACGAAGACGCACACGTGGCGGTATCGATCGAGCACGCCTCCGGCGAAGGTGACGGGTTCGGCTGCAGGCGGGTTGTCAGCGGCCATGTTCGATCTTCTCCCTCTGCCGAGTTCGGGCTGGTCTCGGGAGGTGTCGAGACGCGAGCGCCCGTGTGGAGAGCTCATGACCTGAGTCGAATCGCCGAACGTTGCGGGAGCCGGCTGAGGATGGTGTCCGAAGTCTGGAGAATACCAACGACGGTCGACGACCACAACGATCGGGGCGCGACGGTGAGCCCGGCACCGACTGGCACCGCCTCGACAGGCCACCGGGGTGAACGCGCTCAGCGGCCCGGTTGCTCCGGATCGATCAGATCCGCGTACTGCAGGTTTCCGGCCATGAACGCGGCGACGACCGGGCAGCGCACGGTGAGACGCCGGCCTCGCTCGCGGATGTCGTCGAGCGCGTCGGCGATGAGATCTGCGGCGATGCCGCGGCCGCGGAACTCGGGAACGACCGTCGTCGTGAGCACGACGATGCGGCCGTCCACCTCGTCGTAGCGGAGGCTCGCCAACTCGCGGCCGCCGATCGTGGCCGAGTAGACGTGCTCGTCGTCGATGCGGTGCACCTCGATGTCGAGTTCGGCGTCGGCCGATGGTCGGTCGACTTCGCGAACGGCGGCGGCCGTCACCTCGTCGACGAGCGCCACGGTGCCCTCGTCGAGAAACCCCGTGCCATCGGGATATCCGGCCGAATCGGGATACTCGACCGGCTTGACCGGCGTGACTCCATCTCCTGTGCTCATCGCACCCCTCCTTCTGATCGTGACAGAAGGCTCGGCGGCGGGTGGGACCAGCCGTGGTCTGCTTGGCGCAACCTCCGGGAAGGCCGCCTGAAACCCACTGCTCCCGCTCTTGCCTCACGACTCGACCGAACCTGTCATGAGCGAAGACCGGGCACGTGCCGAAGTTGTGACATCCAGGGCCGAACGGATGGCGCGAGCATGCATGATCCGAAATTCAGGATCTCGCACGCCCGCGGCATCCGGAATATCATCCGAAGATCCGAACGAATTCCACGGATGCTGTCACATCCGCGCGGTGCGTCCGGTCTCAGTTGAACGGGACGACTGCGCTCCCATCTGCCGACTGACGGGATCAGACATGGATGCGAATCTCGACGACGCCCTCGCCGTCTTCCAAGGCGTGCGCGGGCGCCTCTTCGGCATCGCCTACCGAATGCTCGGCAGCGCCAGCGAGGCTGAAGACATCGTGCAAGACATATGGTTGCGCTGGCAGGGCACCGACCGCTCGGTCGTGCAGGATCCGCCGGCCTTCCTCGCCACAGCCACGACCCGACTCGCGATCAACGCGCTGCAGTCGGCCCGCGCTCGTCGCGAGACCTACATCGGCCCTTGGCTTCCCGAACCGGTCGACACGAGCGCCGACCCGACGCTCGGCGCCGAGCGCGCGGAGGCCCTCGGCTTCGCCGTGCTCGTCATGCTCGAGCGGCTCACCCCGACCGAGCGGGCCGCCTACGTGCTGCGCGAGGCCTTCGCCTACCCGTACGACCAGATCTGCGAGATCGTGCAGGTCTCCGAGACCGCCGCTCGACAGCTCGTCAGCCGTGCACGCAAGCACCTCACCGGCGAGCGCAAGCGCGACGTGCCGCAATCGGAGCAGCGGCGACTGCTCACCGCATTCCTGACCGCCGCGAAGACCGGCGACCTCGTCGAACTCGAGCAACTGTTCACCGAAGACGTCGTGTCGTACACCGACGGCGGCGGCCGCGTACGCGCATCGAAGTTCCCGGTGGCCGGCCGCATGCGGGTGGCGAAGTTCGTGCGCGCCTTCCACACCCACTTCTGGGATGGGGTGGAGATCACTGAGGCCGATACGAACGGTCAACCCTCGGTGCTGCTCTCGAAGGACGGCACGACGTTCGCGGTGATCACCGTGATCACCGGCGCGCAGGGCATCGACCAGGTGCTCTGGATGATGAACCCCGACAAGCTCGGTGCCGTGACCTCTCGTGTCGCAGCATGACCTCGCCGCTCGCCTGCTCGCCGCGCTCGAACACGGTGATGAGCTCGCGCTGGCGGGCGCACTGAACCGCGACGTGTGCCTGATCATCGACTCCGGCGACGAGACCGGCGGCGAACTGCTCGGGCGCGCACGCGTCATCAGCGCACTTCATGAGCAGGTGGCGAAGCATCCGGATGCCTCGATGCAGGCCGTGCACGTCAACGGGCGGCCGGGGCTCGCACTCCGCCGCCTGAACGGCGAGGTCGTCGGCGTGCTCAGCATCGACGGCGCGGCGACGATCGAGACGCTGTGGCTCTCGACGGCGCCCCTGAAACTCGCCCGCTGGAATCGCCGCCGCCCCGACATCGACTGAATGAGTTTCGCCGCTTCGTCACAGATCGGGCCGCGACCCGGTCAGAGCTGAGTGACGGCAGCGGAACCACCGCGGCCCGGACGGAAGGCACCAGTCATGAAGATCGTCGTCATCGGAGGCACCGGCCTCATCGGCTCCAAGGTCGTCGAACACCTCACCGAGCACGGCCACGAGGCCGTCGCCGCCTCGCCGAACTCGGGCGTGAACACCATCACCGGTGAAGGGCTCGCGGAGGTGCTCGTCGGCGCGAACGTCGTCGTGGATGTCTCGAACTCGCCGTCGTTCGCCGACGACGACGTGCTCGCGTTCTTCACGACCTCGACCACGAACCTGCTCGCCGGCGAGCGCAAAGCCGGGGTCACCCACCACGTCGCGCTCTCCATCGTCGGCGCGGAATTCCTGCCCGACAGCGGGTACCTGCGCGCGAAGGTCGCCCAAGAGAAGCTCATCGAGGAGTCGGGTCTGCCGTACTCGATCGTTCGCGCGACCCAGTTCTACGAGTTCATGGGTCGCATCGCCGACGAGGTGACCGTCGATGGCGTCGCTCTTGTGTCGACCGGGCTCATGCAGCCGATCGCGGCAGCGGATGTCTCGGCCGCCGTAGCACGGGTCGCCGCGGGCACACCCCTCAACGGCACGCTCGAAATCGGCGGACCGCAGCGCGTCGGCCAAGACGAGCTCGTGCGCACCGTGCTCGCGGCGAAAGGCGACACCCGCACCGTGATCTCCGACCCCGAGGCGCACTACTTCGGTACGAAGCTCTCGGGCGGCGAACTCACCCCCGGTGCCGACGCGCAGCTCTCGACCGTGTCGTTCTCCGATTGGCTCGCAGCGCAGTCGGCCTCGGTGAAGTAGACCGCCATGCGCATCTCGGTCATCGGCGGTACCGGCCTCATCGGCACGCGACTCGTGGCACGGCTCACCGCCGACGGCCACGACGTCGTCGTCGCGTCACGCGCCACGGGCGTCAACTCCTACACCGGCGAGGGTCTCGCGGAGGCTCTCGCCGGGGCGGAGGCGCTCATCGACGTCTCCAACTCGGACTACCTCGACGAGGCGGCCGCGAACGAGTTCTTCTACGGCTCGACGCTCAACCTGTTGACGTACGGCGCCGCGGCGGGGGTGGCGCACCACGTGGCGCTCTCGGTCGTCGGCACCGATCGACTCGCTCGCACCGAGGGCGGGTACTTCGCCGCGAAAGCGGCGCAGGAGCGTCTCATCGTGCAGTCGGGTCGACCGTACTCGATCGTGCACGCCACCCAGTTCTTCGAGTTCATCGCGAACATCGCCGACGCCGGCACGAGCCGGAACGTCGTGCGGCTCTCGCAGGCACTGTTCCAGCCGATGGCGGCCGACGACGTCGCCGCCGCGGTGGCCACGACCGCCGTCGGCGCGCCCCTGAACCGGATGGTCGAGTTCGGGGGGCCCGAACAGTTCCGGCTCGAAGAGCTCGTGCGCCGCCAGCTGCGCGCCCGCAATGACCTGCGCGACGTGAAGGTCGACCCGCTCGCCAGGTACTTCGGCACCGACCTCGACGAACGCGAGCTGCTTCCCGGCGCCGACGCGACGATCGCGCCGACCCGGTACGAGGAGTGGCTCGCGGCCGGCGGCCGGCCGAACGTCGACCTCGAAGGAGTGTCGTGATGCCCCAGCTCGAGGGAAAGGTCGTCCTCGTCACGGGGGCCGCGGCGGCCGACATCGCTTCATCGATGCGCACGCTCCGATCCGACGACATCGCCGAGGCGATCGTCTACGCGCTCGGCCAGCCCGAGCATGTCTCGGTCAACGAGATCCTGATACGGCCGACCGATCAGGTGCGTTGACACGCCGAAGGCCCAGACCGTGTAGGGCCCGGTCTGGGCCTTCGTCCGTGGGCGGAGGTCGCTGCTGAGCGGGGTCTACGCCGACGTCGAGCTCGGCTCCGACCCCTTGCCCGCCTCGGCTGCACGGTTGGCGTGGTCGGTGACCGACCGCAGCACGGCGAGCGCGTCGGTCGCCCGCTCGGGCGTGAACCCGAAGATCTCGCAGATCGCCGCGTAGATGCCCGGCGCGTGCACACGCAGCGCCTCACCGTCGGGCGCGAGTGCCACGATCACCGTGCGCTCGTCACGCGCGCTGCGCGTGCGACTCACGAATCCGCGCGCCTCCATGCGCAACGCCTCGGGCGCCGAAGACGTCGTGCAAGAGGTGTGGATCCGCTGGCAGAACTCCGATCGCGCGAGCGTACGACGTCCGGCCGCCTACCTCGCCGCGACGACCGAGCACCTCGCCATCAACGAGATCCGCTCGGCGCACGCGCGACGTGATACCGCGCTCGACCCGATGCTGCCGGCTCCCGTCGACGAAGCCACCGATCCTGAACTCGGCGCGGAGCGCTCCGAGGCGCTCGCAGTGGCGATGACGATCCTGGTGCAGCGACTCACGCCGAGAGAGCGCGCGGCATACGTGCTGCGAGAGGCGTTCGGCTACCCATACGGGCGCATCGCCGATTTCGTGCGCGCCACCGAGCCCACCGCGCGCCAACTCGTGAGCCGTGCCCGCCACCGCCTCGCCGGTCCCGATCGCGCCATTGCGGACGACGCCGAGCGCCACCGGCTCGTGGCCGCGTTCCGCGCAGCCTCGATGTCCGGCGACGTCGCCACGCTCGAGGGCCTCTTCCGTGCACGGCGCCGCCGAGACATCCGCTCGGCCGATGTCACAACGCCGGCCCTTGTCTTGTCTTCGCTTGCAAGCCCGAACGCACCGTCGTCTCCGACTCACCGGTGACGAACGAACCATTACCGAAGGGAAGCACCATGACTCAGCACGTTCTCGAGACGTCGGCACAGGGCATCGCGGATGCCACGTCGAAGCCGCCGTTCCTGTATCAGCTCGGCCCAGACGGCGCCCGAAAGGTGCTCGACGACATCCAGGCCGCACCGATCGACAAGCCCGAAGTGGATGAGCAGTGGCTCACCGTCGCCGCAGAGGTGGGCGACGTGCGGGTGCGCATCGTGAAGCCGCTCGGGGCATCCGGCCCCCTGCCCACGATTCTGTACGTGCACGGCGGCGGCTGGATCCTCGGCAACGCCGGCACGCACGACCGACTCGTGCGCGAACTCGCCACGGGCGTCGAGGCGGCCGTCGTGTTCGTCGAGTACGATCGCTCCCCCGAGGCGCGCTACCCCGTGGCGATCGAACAGGCCTACGCGACCGCGCAGTGGATCACGCAGCACGGCGCCGACGAAGGACTCGACGCTGCACGCCTGGCGATTGCCGGCGACTCCGTCGGCGGAAACATGACCGCCGCGCTGACGATCCTCGCGAAGCAGCGCGGCGACGTCATGTTCGTGCACCAGTCGCTGTACTACCCGGTGACGGATGCCGCGCAGGACACCGACAGCTACCGGGAGTTCGCCGATGGCCCGTACCTCACGGCGAAGGGCATGGCCTGGTTCTGGGACGCCTACCTGCCCGATGCGGCGGGGCGCGCCGAGATCACCGCGTCACCGCTCCGCGCGACCCTCGACGACCTCGCCGGCCTTCCCGAGGCCTTCGTGATCGTCGACGAGAACGACGTGCTCCGCGACGAGGGCGAGGCCTACGCCCGAAAGCTCACGGCGGCGGGTGTGCGAACCACGAGCGTGCGCTACAACGGCATCATCCACGACTTCATGATGCTGAACCCGGTGCGCGAGAGCGCCGCGGCGACCGCGGCGATCGAGCAGGCGATCCACGTGCTGCGCACGGCATTCGCGCGCGTTCCCGCGCTCGCGAGCTGAACCACCTGATCGAACCATCCGACAGCGATTCATCCAACGGAAAGAAGCAGAAAAATGACTGATCAGAAGCCCACCATCGTGCTCGTGCACGGCGCCTTCGCCGAGTCGGCGAGCTGGAACGGCGTCATCGAGCGCCTCCAGGCCGAGGGATACGACACCGTCGCGGTCGCCAACCCGCTGCGCAGCCTCACGATCGACGCCGCCTACGTGCGCGACGTCATCGCGGGCCTCGCCCGGCCCGTCGTGCTCGTCGGGCACTCCTACGGCGGCATGGTGATCACCGAGGCCGCGTCGAACAACGACGCAGTGCTCGCGCTCGTCTACGTCGGCGCGTTCGCGCCCGGCACCGGCGACAGTGCCCTGTCTCTCTCGGGCAAGTTCCCGGGCAGCACGCTGGGCGAAGCCCTCACCGGCTACCCGGTCTCGACCGGTGGCAACGAACTCGGCATCCGCACCGAGGTGTTCCACCACCAGTTCGCCGCCGACGTGCCCGCCCAGACGGCGGCACTCATGGCCGCGACCCAGCGACCGGTCACCGAGGCTGCACTCTCCGAGCCCCTGCCGACGGATGCCCCGGCCTGGACGCAGCACCCGTCGTGGTTCGTGTACGGCGAAGACGACCTCAACATCCCCGCCGAGCTGCAGCGGTTCCAGGTCGAGCTGACGAAGGCCCGCGGCACCCGCGCGCTGGCCGGCACCTCGCACGCGCTGAGCGTGTCTCAGCCGGGCGAAGTCGCAGCATCCGTGCTCGACGCGGTCGCCGGCGTCTCGGCGGCTGCGGCGTAGCAGTGACGAGTGGCGGCGGCCTCGGTCGGGGCCGCCGCCCTCGTGGCCTTCGCAAACGATCAGGCTCATCTCGATCAAGAAGCTGGACACCGACATGAACACCACGCTCCAGCGGCTCGCACCGCTGCAACAGATCACGGCAGGCGTCCTCGACGTCTCGTACTTCGAAACGGGCCCGGCCGACGGGCGGCCCGTGTTCCTCCTGCACGGGTTCCCGTACGACATCCACAGCTACGTCGACGTCGCTCCTCTGCTGGCGGAGGCCGGGTTCCGCGTGATCGCACCCTCCCTCCGCGGGCACGGAGCCACCCGCTTCCTCGACGACGCGACGCCCCGCTCGGGCCAGCAGGCCGCGCTCGGTCGCGACGTCATCGACCTCATGGATGCGCTCGGCATCGACCGCGCGATCCTCGCGGGGTTCGACTGGGGCGGGCGCGCCGCATGCGTTGCCGCCGCGCTCTGGCCCGAGCGGGTGTCCGGCATCGTCTCGGTGAACAACTACCTCATTCACGACATCCGGTCGTCGATGCATCCGCTGCGCCCCGACCTGGAAGCGGGCCTCTGGTACTTCTTCTACTTCCTCACCGAACGTGGCCGAGCAGGGCTCGAGGCGAATCGGCGCGGAATCGCGGAGGTCATCTGGCGCCGCAACTCCCCCGAGTGGGCGTTCGACGACGCCATGCTCGACCGGGCGAGCGAAGCCTTCGAGAACCCCGACTACGTCGACATCGTCATCCACTCGTATCGACACCGACTGAACCACCTCGACGGCGCCCCCGAATACCGGCGCCTCGAGCGAGCGCTCGCCGCCCTGCCGCCCATCACGGTGCCGGCCGTCACACTCGACGGGCTCGCCGACGGCAACTTCCCTGCGACGGATGCCTCGGCGAGCGCCGCACACTTCACCGGACCACGCGCGCACCACCACGTGCCACGCGCCGGGCACAACCTCCCGCAGGAGGCTCCCGCCGCATTCGCGGCAGCGATCGTCGAAGTAGCGCGACTGGCCTGACGATCGCTCGACCGAACCCCAGGGCTCCTGACGGCGGACCGCGTGCAGGGAACGGTCGGCCGGAAGCCGTAAAGTCGAGTCACCGCCCACCGTGTCTCGAGAGGAGATCGCCTGCCATGAGCAGCGACGCAGCCCTGGAAGTCTTCGAACGTCGTGAGTCGGAGGTGCGCGGGTACATCCGCTCATTCCCGACGGTGTTCGACCGCGCAACCGGTTCGACTCTCATCGACGCCGACGGGCGCGAGTACCTCGACTTCTTCGCCGGCGCAGGCGTGCTCAACTACGGGCACAACAACCCTGCGTTCACGCGCGCGCTCGTCGAGTACCTCGAGCGCGACGGCATCATTCACGGGCTCGACATGGCGACCTCCGCGAAGAAGGCATTCATCGAGGCCTTCGAGCAGTACGTGCTCGAACCGCGGGGCCTCGACTACAAGATCCAGTTCACGGGGCCGACGGGCGCGAACGCGGTCGAGGCGGCGCTCAAGGTCGCCCGCCAGGCGACCGGCCGCTCCACGGTCGTGGCGTTCACGAACGCGTTCCACGGCCTGAGCCTCGGCGCACTCGCTGCGACCGGCAACAGCCACTACCGCGGTGCAGCGGGCGTCGGTCTCGACGACGTCACGCGCCTGCCCTACGACGGCTACCTCGGAGCGGATGTCGACACGCTCGACCTGCTCGAGAAGATGCTCGACGACCCGGGCTCGGGCCTCGACCTGCCGGCAGCGGTCATCGTCGAAGCGGTGCAAGGCGAGGGCGGCATCAACGTCGCGAGCACGGCGTGGCTGCGGCGGCTCCGCGAGATCACGACCGCACGCGGCATCCTGCTCATCCTCGACGACATCCAGGCCGGTGTCGGCCGCACCGGCGCGTTCTTCGCGTTCGAAGAGGCCGGAATCGTGCCCGACCTCGTCGCCGTCTCGAAGTCGATCTCGGGCTCGGGCCTGCCGATGTCGCTCGTGCTGCTTCGCCCCGAGGTCGACGTGTGGAAGCCCGGACAGCACACCGGCACGTTCCGCGGCAACAACCTCGCCTTCGTCTCTGCGCGAGCCGCGCTCGAGACCTACTGGGCCGACTCGGCGTTCACCGACGCGATCGCGGTGAAGTCGCAGCTGCTGCGCGCCGAGCTCGAGCGCATCGCCGCCGACCACCCCGACCAGGGCTTCGTCGTGCGCGGCCGCGGCCTGATGTTCGGCCTCGCCTGCGACGCCGACCGCGCGCTCGCAAGCCGCATCTCGGCCGAAGCCTTCCTTCGCGGCCTCGTGATCGAGACTTCGGGCGCCCACGACGAGGTGCTGAAGTTCCTGCCTGCGCTGACGATCTCAGAGGACGAGCTCGGCCGCGGCCTCGCCATCGTGCGCGAGAGCCTCGACGCGGTGCTCTCGGGCTGAGCGGGCGGGCTGAATCGGGGTGCTCGCTCGACCCCTGACGTCGTTCGACCTCACGCGGTCGCGTCGCCGCCGGGTCGCCGGCGCGCGGAACGCGGCGGGCGCGAGCGCATGCGACGACTCACCAGCCTGAGCAGGCGTGTGAGCTCGTCACGATCGTGCGGCTCGAGGGCATCGACGATCACATCACGAACGATTTCGACGTGGCCCGGCAGCACTCGGGCGAGCAGGGCGGTGCCGGCGTCGGTGAGCAACACGTTGACCGCGCGTTCGTCGTCGGCCGACGGCACGCGGGCGACGAGCCCGGCCTTCTCGAGTCGGTCGACCTGATACGTGAGTCCGCTGCGGCTGTGCACGAGCCGGTCGGCGAGCTCGGTCATGCTGCTCGGCGCCGACGGGTCTTGGCCGAGCATCGCGAGAATCTGAAACTGCGTGAAGCTCAGGCCCCCGGCAGTGCGCAACTGCAACTCCACGCCGTGCTGCACGAGTGCGCTCGCGTCGAGCAGCGCGAAGTACACGCCGAATTCCTCGGGCAGCGTCGGTGGTACTCCAGTATCGGACATGGCGACATTTTACGAAAAGAATCTGATTCGAATTGGAATAACCCCGCGGTGAGGTACGTTTCGAATTCGTAACACATAGTTCGAATTCGAAGGAGACACCCATGACCGACACAAGTACCGCCACCGGCACCGATCTGGAACAGACCATGCGCGCCATCCGCTACTCCACCTACGGTGACCCGAGTGTGCTCGAAGCCGCCGACGTACCGCGACCCGTCGCGGGCCCCGGCGAGGCCCTCGTGCGGGTCGCCGGCACGACCTTCAACCAGATCGATTCCGCCATTCGAGCCGGATACATGGCGGAGGCGTTCCCGATCGAGCTGCCGCACACTCCGGGCATCGACCTCAGCGGAACGGTCGTCGCGGTCGGCCCCGGCGTATCCGCCGATCTCGTCGGTCGCGAGGTCATCGCCTTCCTGGCCATGACCGCGGCGGGCTCCTCCGCCGAGTACGTCACCGTGCCCGTTGAGCTGCTCGCGGCCGCTCCGCGTTCCGTTCCCTTGGCGGATGCCGCAGCACTCCCGTCGAGCGGACTCACCGCGTGGCAGGCGCTCGTCGAGTACGCCGAAGTGCATGCCGGGCAGCGGGTGCTCGTGAACGGAGCGGGCGGGGGCGTCGGCGCGTTCGTCGTGCAGCTCGCGGCCCGCGCCGGCGCGACCGTCATCGCGACGGCGAGCCCCCGAAGCCGCGACGCCGTCGCGGCGCACGGTGCGAGCCAGCTGATCGACTACACCGCGGTCTCCGTGACGGAGGCCGTGACGGAGCCGGTCGACGTGGTCGTGAACCTCGTGCGCACGAGCCCCGAAGAGACCGAAGCCCTCATCGCACTCGTCAGGCCGGGCGGCACCTTCGTCTCCACGACGACGCCCGGCGTGGCCGCGCCCGGCACCGAGGTGCGCACCATGAGCGTCTTCGCTCGTAGCGATGCCGCCCAGCTCGAGCGCTTGGCACAGCTGGTCGACGCCGGCGAGCTCGACCTCGATGTGAGCGCCCGCTACCCGCTGGAGGAGCTCGCCCGGGTGCATACGCTCGACGAGGCCGGCGCCCATCGCGGCAAGGTCGTGCTCACGCCGATCGCAGGCGCAGGCGACGACGACGAGGCATCCAGGGCCGCTGAACAGGCCTCTGCTCACTGACCGCCGCGCTGCTCGCGGATCCAGCGGCGCCGATCGGCGAGCATGACCTCGATGTCGCGCACGCGCTCGAGTTCGACCTCGTCGATGGGATGCCCCGTCGTCTCGATCACGACGGTCACGCCGCCGATGCGGCCGGCCGCGCGCGCCGTGTCACCGCTCGACCAGAGTTCGAAGGGCTCGGCGACGCCGTCGACCGCCACTGCGATCACCTCGTCGGGAGTCGGCGCCTCCTCGGCCGGCCACTGCGGTTCGAGCGTGCGGGCGAAGGC
This sequence comes from Agromyces sp. Y782, assembly GCF_059445405.1. NCBI lineage: Bacteria > Bacillati > Actinomycetota > Actinomycetes > Micrococcales > Microbacteriaceae > Agromyces > Agromyces sp. Y782. The sequence goes on from NZ_JCAIUG010000001.1 coordinate 853,314, forward strand.
CTCATGCGCGATGCGCTCGGCGACCATGCGCCTCGGCTCGGCGGCGTCGACGAGCACACCGACGCGCGGCCGGATGTCGGCATCATCGAAGTTCGCACCTTCCCACTCGGCGGGGAGGAACGTGATCGAGCGGATGCCGCTGCCGAACGCCCATTCCGAGAGGATCGCCCGACCGGGCCATCCGCGAACCGCATAGGCCGGACGCTCCGCGAAGCCGCGGCGGATCTGCTCGTCGCCGTCGTCGATGAGCGCCCAGAATTCGTCGGGGGTGAGTTGGCCGCCGAAGTGCATGCGGTCACCCTGACGGAATCCGGCATCGCCCGCAAGGGCGACGGGCTCGTCGCTCGCCCGCAAGAGCGACCGGCTCGTCGCCGCGAGAGCGGGGCTCAGGATGCCAGTGCGGCTCCAGGGATCGCGGCGAGGAGCTCCTGCGTGTACGGGTCTCGGGGGTGGTCGAAGATCTGCTCGGGCGTGCCGCTCTCGACGATGCGGCCGCGCTGCATGACGTGCACCTCGTCGGAGATCATGCGCACGACCGCGAGGTCGTGGCTGATGAAGAGGTAGCTGAGGCCGAGGCGGGCCTGCAGGCCGGCCAGCAGTTCGAGGATCTGCGCCTGCACGAGCACGTCGAGCGCCGACACCGCCTCGTCGAGCACGACGAGCTCGGGTTCGAGTGCGAGGGCGCGGGCGATCGCGACGCGCTGTCGCTGCCCGCCCGAGAGTTCGTGCGGCAGTCGAGACGACATCGCGACGGGCAACGCGACCTGTTCGAGCAGCTCGGCGACGCGCGTGCGGCGAGCGGCCGCGTTGCCGACGCGGTGCACCTTGAGCGGCTCGGCGATCGACTCCTCGACCGTGTAGCGCGGGTCGAGGGAGGCGTACGGGTTCTGGAAGACGGGCTGCACCCGCCGGCGGAACGCGAAGAGCTCGCGGCGCTTCAAGGCGGTCAGGTCGGTTCCATCGAATTGGACGCGGCCGGCCGTGATCTGCTCGAGCCCCAGCACGAGGTTGGCCGTCGTCGACTTGCCCGAACCCGACTCGCCGACGATCGAGACCGTCTTGCCGCGCGGAATCGTGAAGCTGACGCCGTCGACGGCCGTGAACTTCGTCGGTTCGCCGGCCTTCGGCGATCGCAACGCGAACTCCTTGCGCAGATCGACGACCTCGACGAGCGGGCGGGCGTCGACCTCGCCGCCGCGGATCGGCAGCGGCTCGCGCCGCGAGGCGAGGCTCGGTGCCGCGGCCAGCAGCAGCTTCGTGTACTCGTGCTGCGGGTTCGCCAGCACCTCGGCCGAGGTGCCCGTCTCGACGATGTTGCCGCGGAACATCACGACGATGCGGTCGGCGCGCTCGGCGGCGAGGGCGAGGTCGTGCGTGATGAGGAACACCGCGGTGCCCATCTCGCCCGTGAGCTGGTCGAGTTGGTCGAGAATTCGGCGCTGCACCGTGACATCCAATGCCGAGGTCGGCTCGTCGGCGATGAGCAGGCGCGGCCGGCACGCGAGACCCATGGCGATGAGCACACGCTGCCGCATGCCGCCAGAGAACTCGTGCGGGTACTGCCGTGCGCGCTGGGCCGGGTCGGGGATGCCCACGAGCTCGAGCAGTTCGAGCACCCGGGCCTGCACGGCGTCGGCATTGCCGTAGCCGTGCACCTCGAGCGCTTCGCCGATCTGCTCGCCGACGCGCATGAGGGGGTTGAGGTTCGACATCGGGTCCTGCGGCACGAGGCCGATGCCGGCACCGCGCAGCTGCACGAGCTCGTTCTCGCCCAGTTCGGTGATCTCGCGGCCCTCGAAGCGGATGCTGCCCGCGGTGATGACGCCGTTGTCGGGAAGCAGGCGGTTGATCGCCGCGGCCGTCGTCGACTTGCCCGAGCCCGACTCGCCGACGACCGCGACGGTCTCGCCCGCTGCGACGTCGATGGAGACGTCGTTCACGGCGGTGACGAGTTCGCCGCCCATGCGGAAGGCGACCGAAAGCCCGCTGATGCGGAGAACCGGTTCGTTCGAGGTCATACGGCGTTCACTCCTGTGTGCTGAGGATCGAGGCGAGCGCATCGAGCGCGCGTCGCCAGTGGAAGTCGGTCGGCTGCGGTTGGCTCGCGAGCAGGCGGTTGCTCGCGAAGGCCACGGCGATGCGCCGGCCGGGCACGAAGCCGACGGCGCAGCCGGTGAATCCGGGGTGCCAGAGCAGTGGCATCCGCTCGCCCTGCACGTCGAGTTCGCGGCGCCGCCAGCCGAGCGCCTGCTCTGGGTCGGGACCTGCCGCGATGAGGTCGGCGGTGATGGCGGGGTTCCAGAGTCCGGGCGCGTCGTCGGCTCCGCTCAGGGCGGCCGCGACGTCCAGCAGGTCGTCGATCGAGCCGAAGAGCCCGGCGTGCCCGGCGACCCCGGCGAAGGCGTGGAAGCAGTTGCCGTCGTTCGCGGTACCGTTCACGGGCTCGGTGCGCCATACGAAGTCGGCGTCGCTCCATGAGACGGGGTACGGATGCCCCGTGGCGACCATGCGACGTTCGACCTCGTCGCCCCGGGCGCTCGTCGCAACCTCGCCCGTGACGGGGCCGTAGCCGAGCGTGCTGAGCGCGAGCGGTCGCGCGACGAGCTCGTCGACGGCGGCGGCGAGCGGCAGACCGGAGGCCGCCTCGACGACCCGGCCGAGGGTCATGAAGCCGAGATCGGAGTAGTGCCGCTCGGTGCGGGGCGCGTACCGGAGCGGGAGAGCGTCGAGCGCATCGAAGGGGTCGGAGTCGGGAGCGAGATAGAGCGGCTGCCACTCCCAGAGGCCCGCGCGATGCTGCAGCAGATCGCGGATGGTCGCGCCGGCGGCACCGCCGAAGCTCGGAACGAAGCCGACCACCGGGTCGTCGAACGAGAGCTCTCCCGCCGAGGCGAGGCGGTGCAGCGCGGTCGTTGTACCGACCGCCTTGCTCACGGAGGCGAGGTCGTGCAGCGTGCTCCGGCGCATTGGAGCGCCATCCGGCCGCTCGGGAGCCGCGAGGCCAGTCGCGGCGACGGTGCGTTCGCCGTCGATCTCGACGCCGATCACGCAGCCGGCGGGAGCGGCGGCGCCTGACGCCACGACGCCCTCGGCGGCACCTCGGAGGATCTCGGCGGTGCTCATCGGGTCGGTGCTCATCGGGTCGGTGCTCACGGGGCTGGTGTTCACGAGGCCGACTCCCCGCCGCCGCGACGCAGCCGCAGCTCGGGCGCGCCGAACTCGTCTTGCGTGCGGGCTCCCCCGTCGGGCAGCCAGCCGCGGCCGCGGTAGAACGCGATCGAGGGCGCGTTCGCCGCGAAAACCCAGAGCGCGACCGAACTCGCACCGTCGGCACGCAGCATCTCGTACGCGGTGTCGAGCAGCCGCGTGCCGAGGCCGAGGCCCTGGGCGTCGGGCGAGACGTAGAGCGAGTGCACGGCACCGCCGGCGCCGGCACCGCCCGCGTCGTCGACCTCGACCGCGAACCGCGTGACGCCCTGCACGACGCCGTCGGGCTCGGCGACGAGCACGACGCCGTCGGGCGACGCGAGCACTCGACGCCACAGTGCCTGCGCACGGGCAACCGTCATCGCCTCGATCGCGGCGGCCGGCAGCACGCCGACGTAGTTCTCGCGCCAGCAGGCGAGGAAGACGGCGACGATGCCGTCGCGGTCGTCACTCGTCGCTGGGCGGAGCGTCACGGGCATGGCTCAGGCCCCTGCCTCGAGCACGAGCGAGCGCAGACCGCCGGCGAGCGGCTGCGGCAGCACGAGCGGGCCATCGCCAGGCGTGATCGTGCCGAGAATGCGCGGTGCGCGCGCACCGGTGCCGCCCGGCACGGTCGCCGCGACGCCGTGCAGCGTGCACCAGCCGATGAGCGCGAAGGCGATCGCCTCTTTGCTGTCGGCCGGGGCGCCGAGTTCATCGGCGAGCACGACCTCGACCTCGGGAAGCGCATCGCGGAGCCCGCCGAGAATCAGGGGATTGCGACATCCGCCGCCCGAGACGGCGAGGAAGCCGATGCCGGCCGACTGCACGTCGCGGGCGACCGTGCGCACGGTCAGCTCGGTGAGGGTTCGGATGAGGTCGGCGACCTCGAGCGAGCGGCCGAGGCGAGTCTCCGCGGCGCGCACGTAGGCGAGGTGGAAGTGCTCCTTGCCCGTGCTCTTCGGCGCGGCGAGCGCGTAGTACGGGTCGTCGAGGAGCAGCGCGAGCAGCTCCTCGTCGACGGAGCCGCTCGCCGCGATGCGCCCGTCTTCGTCGTAGCCGAGCGTGTTGAGCGCACCGTCGACGACGACCGCATCGACGAGCGCGTTCGCGGGGCCGATGTCGTAGGCGACGAGGGAGTCGCCGCCGACGACGGTCATATTCGAGATGCCGCCGAGGTTGAGCGCGGCCGAGACGCCCGCGCGATCGCGCAGCAGCAGCTCGTCGAGGAATGACACGAGCGGTGCGCCGTGACCGCCGGCGACGATGTCCCTGATGCGCACGTCGGAGACGACCGGCACGCCGAGGAGCTCGGCGATCCATGCGGGCTGACCGATCTGCAGGGTGCCGAGTGCGTGGGCGCCGTCGACCCAGTGGTACACGGTCTGGCCGTGCGAGGTGACGGCGTCGACGCCGCCCACCGCGTCGCGAGCGACGAGTGCGGCGTCGGCGAACGCCTGACCGATGAGGGTGTCGAGCTCGCAGATCTCGGCGAGCGTCGTCGGGGCCGGCGGCAATGCCGCGATGAGCCGCGCGCGCAGTTCGGGCGCATACGGGGTGCTCGCCTCGTGCAGCACTCGCCCTGAGAGGGCCCCGTCGAGTTCGGTGAACTCGACGACGGCGACGTCGATGCCGTCGTGCGAAGTGCCCGAGATCATGCCGAGAACACGCATCATGCTCCTTCCAGAGCTGGTCGGAGCCTGCCGCCGGCCGCAGCCAGGCGCGCCACCGCATCGATCTGCGACAACCCGAGGGCGAGGATGAGCACCGAGGTCTTCACGTCGTAGCCGGTCTCGACCAGGGTCGCCTCCGCGCGCTCACGCGGCACCTCGGCGATCTCGGCCACCATGCGCACCGCACGGTCGCGGAGTTTGTGGTTCGTGGGCTTCAGGTCGACCATGAGGCTGCCGTAGGTCTTGCCCTGCCGCACCATCACGATCGTCGAGAACATGTTGAGCACGAGCTTCTGCGCCGTGCCCGCCTTCAGCCGCGTCGAACCGGTCAACACCTCGGGGCCGACGGCCACCTCGATCGGGAACTCGGCGGCCGCACTCAGCGCCGTGTCGACGTTGCACGACAGCCCGACGGTGAGGGCGCCGAGCGCACGCGCTCGCTCGATGGCCGCGATGACGTACGGGGTGCGACCGCTCGACGCGATGCCGACGACCGTGTCGAGCGGCCCGATGCGCGCCTCATCGATCGCCGCGGCTCCTGCCGCCGCATCGTCTTCGGCGCCCTCGGTCGGCGTCACGATCGCCGACGCCCCGCCTGCCATGATCGCGAAGACGAGCTCGGGCGGCGTGCTGAACGTGGGCGGGCATTCCGAGGCGTCGACCACGGCGATGCGGCCCGGAGTGCCGGCGCCGACGTAGACGAGACGCCCGCCACGCGACATCCGCTCGCTCGCGGCCTCGATCGCCGGAACGATCTGCGGCAGCGCACGGCCCACCGCGCCCGGAACCGTCGCGTCGGCCTCGTTCATGGCGGCCGCGATCTCCGCGACGGTCATGCGGTCGAGCTCCGCGTAGCGCGGGTTGCTCGCCTCGGTGGCGAGGGTCGCCAGGTCATCGCCCTGCATACTCATTTCTTTCCTCTGTTTCTGGGGTCGAGAGCGTCGCGCAGTCCGTCACCGAGCAGGTTCAGGCCGACGACGAGAAGAACGACGACGACACCGGGGGCGAACATCGTCCACGGCGCGATGCCGATGAGGGTTCGCGCCTCGAAGATCATCGAGCCGAGCGACGGGGCCGGCGGCGGCGTGCCGAGGCCGAGGAAGCTGAGCGACGCCTCGGTCAGCACCGCCCATGAGAGCGAGAGCGTGACCTGCACGATGATGATCGAGGTGATGTTCGGCAGCACGTGGCGCAACATCACCATCGCGCGGCTCTGGCCGGTGCTCGTGGCCGCCTTGACGTACTCGATCTCGCGGAGCGACAGCACGGGGCCGCGCGTCACGCGGATGAAGATCGGCACGTACACGATCGCGATGGCCACGGCGATCGTGAACCAGTTGCGGTCGAAGACCGAGGCGAGCGAGAGCGCGAGCAGCAGCGGCGGGAAGGCGAACAGCACGTTCGTGAACCCCGAGATGACGCCGTCGGAGACGCCGCGGTAGAACCCGGCGACGACGCCGCAGAGGGTTCCGACGATGGTCGCGAAGGCCACGGCGACGAGCGAGATGAGCGCCGAGTTCGCGACGCCCGCTGCGACCCGGGAGAAGACGTCGCGGCCGAACTGGTCGGTGCCGAACCAGTGCGCGGATGACGGCGGCTGCAGGCGAGACGGCGGATCCTGCGCGATCGGGTCGTACGGCAGCAGCCCGAATGCCGAGAGCAGGCTGAGCACGCCGAGGATGATGACGAGGATGAGGCCGATGAGGCCGCTCCTGCTGCGGAGCAGGAGCCGAACCCGTTCCATGGTGCGCCCGCCGCCGGGGGCGAGGGTCGCGGTCTGCGTGATGTCGGTCATGCTGCACGCACCCTGGGGTCGATCATGCGGTAGAGCAGGTCGGTCGCGAGGTTCACGAGCACGAAGGCGAGTGCGATGACGAGCACCGTGCTCTGCACGAGCGCGTACTCCTTCTGCTGAATGCCGAGCAGCACCTGCCGGCCGATGCCCGGCAGCGAGAAGATCTGCTCGACGACGACCGCGCCGCCGAGCAGGTAGCCGAACTGCAGGCCCGTCATCGTGACGATCGGCACGAGCGCGTTGCCGAGCACGTGCTTGACCTGCAGCCGGCGCAGCGGAACGCCCTTCGCCTTCGCGGTGCGGATGAAGTCGTTCGAGCGGATCTCGAGCACCGCGGTGCGCGTCGTGCGCATGATCGGCGCTGCGATGCCGAATCCGAGCACGATCGAGGGCAGCAGCATCTGCTGCAGGTTCAGCCACGGATTGTCGAAGAAGTAGGCGAAGCCCTGGCCGTTCGGATTGAACCCGAACGTCGAGGCGAGCCACGCGAGCAGGGTCGTCGCGAGCAGGAACGCGGGGATCGACAGACCTGCGAGGCCCACGACCTGCCCGAACGCATCACGCGGCGAGTCGGGCTTCGATGCCGAGAGCATGCCGAGCGGGATGCCGAGCACGAGTGCGAGCACGATCGAGAAGATCGCGAGCTCGATGGTGACGGGCAGCGACTGGGCCGTCAGCTCGAGCACGCTCTGCTGCGCGCGGGCCGAGAAGCCGAGGTTGCCGGTGAAGATGTTGCCGAGCCAGCTGAAGAACTGCACGAAGAGCGGCTGGTCGAGCCCGTAGTACGCCTCGAGCGCCTGCTGCTGGGCCGGGGTGAGGGCCGCGGCCTCGGTGCCGAGGCCGGCCGTGATCTGGTTGCCGGGGATCGCCCGCAACATGATGAAGACGAACACGGCGACACCGAGCAGCGTCGCCAGCGCGGCGAGGATGCGCCGGAGCACCGGGTTCCTGATGAGTCGTCGAAGCATGGTCTTCCGGGGTTGAGCGAGGGTGAGCCGAGTTGAACCGAACGGCGCGGCGCATGTGTGGTTGCCGCGCCGTTCGGGGCTTAGTTGACCGTCGTGGTTCGGAGGTACTGCAGCGAACCGTTGGCCATGGGCGTGAAGCCCGCCACCTCGGATGCCGCGGCGGTGTAGGTGTAGCTCGTGAAGAGCCAGATCCACGCCGCGTTGTCTTCGAGGTTCTCCGAGACCTGCGCGTAGATGTCCTTGCGCTCACCGGCGTCGGAGCTCTGCTTGCCCTCGGCGAAGAGTGCGTCGAGTTCGGGCGAGCTGTAGCCGGCGACCTGGTTCAGGTTGCCCGTGCTGGTGAAGTACCGGCCGTACATGCCGTCGGGGTCGGGGCGTCCGCCGTTGAGGGCGACGGCTGCGTCGAAGTCGGCGGCGACCCAGCGGTCGACGAAGGCGCCCGACTCGAGTACTTCGAGGTCGAGTGTGATGTTCGCCTCTGCGAGCTGGGACTTGAGGTTCTGCGCCTCGTTGACGCTCGTCGCGTACTCGCCCTGCGAGACGATCGTCTTGATCGTCACGCCGTCGGACTTGCCGGCCTTGTCGAGGTAGTCGGCGGCCTTGTCGAGGTCGCGCTCAGGGCAGGGGCGAGCATCGGGGTCGGAGCGGTAGGCCGGCGACGTGATCGGACCGGTCACCTCGCCCTCGCCGAGTGCTGCGGTGTCGAGCACTTCCTGGCGGTCGACGGCGCACTGGATGGCCAGACGCACGTTCACGTCGGCGAGGTCACCGCGACGGGTGTTCAGCTGCAGCGCGTGGTAGCTCAGCTGCGGCGTCTTCTCGACGGTGACGGTGCCGCTTTCAGCGGTCTGGGCGACGAGCGGGTCGTCGAAGATCGCGAGCTGCACGTTGCCGGACTGCATGGCCGAGACGATCGAGGACTCGTCGGGGATGACTCGGAACTCGACGGTGTCGAGCTCGACGGCATCGCCCCAGTACGCGTCGTTCTTGGCGAGGGTCAGCGACTGGCTGGGCTTGCGGTCGTCGAGCACGAACGGCCCGGTGCCGTTCGGTGTGGTGTTGAGGTCGGCCTCGGTGTCGTCGGAGGAGAGCATCGCCATGTTGACGACGGCGAGGTTCGCCGGCAGGCCGGAGTCGGGCGCGGTCAGGCTGAGCACGACGTTGTTCTCGTCGGGTGCCTCGACGGCGGCGACCGACGCGAGCGAGCTGCGCGAGACGGCAGCCGTTGCCTCGTCTTGGATGGCTTCGAGCGAGGACTTCACGTCTTCGGAGCCGAAGGTCGAACCGTCGGCGAACGTGACACCCTCACGCAAGTGGAAGGTCACGGTCAGGCCGTCTTCCGAGACCTCCCACGACTCGGCGAGACCCGGCACGACCTCGAGGTCGGCGTCGAACTCGGTGAGCGTGCCGTAGAGGTTCTGCAGCACGTTGACGGCCTGGAACTGGGTGGCCTTCCAGGGGAAGAGCGTGTCGGGGTCGCTCGTGACGCCGATGACGAGCGAGCCGCCTGCGGCCCCGGCGTCGGACGGGGCGGGCTCGGGCGACGAACAGCCGGTGATCGTCAAGGCGACGGCTGCGGCCAGGCCGACCGCCGCGAGGGCGCCGCGCGTGGCGCGGTTGCCTTCGTTCATGGGGGAACTCCTCAGGGCTAGTGCTGCCTCGTCCGGGCGTACATCGCTGTGGTGCGCCGGCTCGAAGAGCATCGATGATCTCAGTAGGTCACGAAAGTACATCACATCGACTACCCGTGTAACAAACTTTCTCCTAGTGTGGTCTGCACGGCCCGTGACGGGCAGAGCGTTGTCGACGAGGAGAACCCATGCCTGCACAGGAGGCCCGCACCGCGGAGCCCGGTCAACGCGCTGTGCTCGTGCGCATCCGGGCGATCCTCCCCGAGCTGCGCCCGAGCGAACAGCGCATCGCGTCGCTGTTCGTCACCGAACCGAGCGTGATCGCCGCGCTCTCGATCGCCGAACTCGCCGCGCGCTGCGACACCTCGACCACGTCGGTCGTGCGCTTCAGCAAGCGCATGGGCTATGAACACCTCAAAGACCTGCGCATGGACGTGCTGCGCGACATCGCCCGCGAGACGTTCGAGACGGCCGCCCTGCCCGAGGTCTCCGGCGACATCGACCGCGACGACAGCCTCGACGACATCGTGGCGAAGGTGTCGATGGCCGAGACGCTCTCGATCGCCGACACGGCGAAAGTGCTCGACATCGCCGCCCTCCAGTCGGCCGTCGACACGGTCGGCGCCGCGCACCGCGTCGACATCTTCGGCGTCGGAGCGAGTTCCTTCGTCGGGCTCGACCTGCAGCAGAAGCTCACCCGCATCGGTCGAACCGCCCTCAACTGGTCCGACCCGCACGCCGCGTGGACTTCGGCGGCGACGCTGCGCGCCGGGGCCGTCGCCATCGCCGTCTCGCACAGCGGGAGCACCGTGGACACCATCGAGTTCCTCGCGATCGCGCGAGCAGCGGGGGCGACGACGATCGCGCTCACCAATCACGGCAGTTCCCCCCTCGCCGAGCACGCCGACATCGTGTTGACCACGGCCGCGCGTGAGACCGGCTTCCGCTCAGGCGCACTCGGCAGCCGCATCGCGCAGCTCATGGTCGTCGACTGCGTCTTCATCGGCGTTGCGCAGGCCAGCTACGACGAGTCGATGGATGCGATCCGCAACACCTATGCCGCCGTCCACCATCTCCGCGCGCGCGCCTGACCACCCGACCAGCCACCACAGGAAGCTCCACTGCATGACCCCGCACGCCACCGCCCAGCGCTCCGCCGTCGGCCCAGGCGACGAACGACTCGCCGCCGATCTCGGCCGACTCCTCGGCACGACCGGGCCGGATGTCTCGGTCGCCGAGTTCGACCGCATCGTCGCGGGCGTCGACGCATCCCACGTGCTGCTGACCCCCGCCGCAGTGGTCACGGCTCGAAGCGTCGACCAGGTCGCCGCCGTGTTCGGGTTCGCGGCCGACGCGGGCCTCGGCGTCACCGTGCGATCGGGCGGCACGAGCCTGTCGGGGCAGGCGGCGAGCGAGGGAATCCTGCTCGACACCCGCACCGCCTTCCGACGCATCCAGCCCGAAGCCGACGGCGAGCGGGTGCGCGTGCAACCGGGCGCGACCGTGCGCCAGGTGAACGCCCGGCTCCTCCGGCACGGGCGCAAGCTCGGCCCCGACCCGGCCAGCGAGATCGCCGCGACCATCGGCGGCGTGATCGCCAACAACTCCAGCGGCATGGTGTGCGGCACGCACCACAACAGTTACCGCACGCTCGCGTCGCTGACGTTCGTGCTCCCGAGCGGCACCGTCGTCGACACTTCCATGCCCGATGCCGACAGACGACTCGCCGAAGCCGAGCCCGAGCTGCACGCCGGCCTCGCCCGGCTCCGCGATCTGGTGCGCGGCCGAGCCGAGCTGCGCGCCGAGATCGAGCGGCAATACCGCGGCAAGAACACGATGGGCTACGGGCTCAACTCCTTCCTCGACTTCACCGAACCGGTCGAGATCCTCGCCCACCTCATGATCGGTAGCGAAGGCACCCTCGGCTTCGTCGCCGAGGCCGTGTTCGACACTGTGCCGATCGCCTCGAGTGTCGCCACGGCCCTCCTCGTCTTCCCGACCCTCGAGGCCGCCACCGGCATCCTGCCCGTGCTCGTCGAGACCGGCGCGGCGACCCTCGAGCTCATGGATGCGGCGTCGCTCCGAGTCATCCAGGCCGACCCCGCGGCATCCGGCATCATCGACGATCTCGCGATCGACGGCCATGCCGCCCTCCTCGTCGAGTACCACGGCAGCGATGACGCCGAGCTCGCCGCGCAGCTCGACCGGGCAGGCGCGGCGCTCACCGCCGCGGGCGCACCCGACCTCGACGTGACGCGGGATGCGAAAGAGCGCGCCCGACTCTGGCACTTCCGCAAGGGCCTCTACGCCGCGATCGCGGGGGCGAGGCGTCCCGGCACGACTGCACTGCTCGAAGACATCGCGGTGCCGGTCGAACAGCTCGCGGCGACCTGCGCCGCGCTGCAAGAGCTGTTCCAGCAGCACGGATACGCCGACGCCGTGATCTTCGGGCACGCGAAAGACGGCAACATCCACTTCCTCCTCACCGAGGACTTCACCGAAGCGGGCGCGGTCGAGCGACAGGAGCGCTTCACCGAAGAGCTCGTCGACCTCGTGCTCGGCGCGGGCGGAACACTGAAGGCCGAGCACGGCACGGGCCGCATCATGGCGCCCTTCGTCGAGCGGCAGTTCGGCGCCGAGCTCTACGCCGTCATGCGCGAGGTCAAGGCGCTCTGCGACCCCGACGGCATCTTGAACCCCGGCGTGCTGCTCGCCGACTCGCCGACCGCGCACCTCGAGCACCTGAAGCTCACACCCGAGGTCGAGGCCGAGGTCGACCGCTGCGTCGAATGCGGCTACTGCGAGCCGGTCTGCCCGAGCAAAGACGTCACGATCACGCCGCGCCAGCGCATCGCGGTGCGCCGGGCGCGGGCTGCGGCGAGGGAGGCGGGCGACACCGCGCTCGACGCACGCCTCGCGGCGGCGGAGGAGTACTCCTCGGTCGAGACGTGCGCCGCCGACGGCATGTGCCAGACGGCGTGCCCGGTGCTCATCAACACGGGCGATCTCGTGCGGCGCCTGCGCGAGCAGGATGCGAACGCGCCGACCCGCACGATCGCCGCCGGGCTCGCCGACGGCTGGGGCGTCGTGAGTCGGGGCGCGTCGCTCGCCCTCACCGCAGCGAAGGCGGTTCCGTCCGTCGCGACCGCGGCGAGCGCCGCAGGGCGAAAGGTGCTCGGCACCGACCTTGTGCCCCAGTGGAGCCCCGATCTGCCGCGCGGCGGAGCGAAGCGGGCGCATGCCTCCTCCCCCACCGGCGAGGTCGTCTTCTTCTCCGCGTGCGTCGGTTCGATGTTCGGCCCCGCCGAGGGCGGCATCGGCGCGGCATCCGCGTTCCGAGCGCTCTGCGAGCGGGCAGGCGTCGAGCTCATCACACCCGCCGGCATCGACGGCCTCTGCTGCGGCACGCCCTGGAAGTCGAAGGGCCTCGCCGCCGGCTACCGCACGGCCATCGAGAAGACCGTGCGTGCGCTGCTCGCCGCCTCCGACGGCGGCCTCCTGCCGATCGTCTGCGACAACTCCTCATGCACCGAGGGGCTCGTGCACGCCCTCGAGAACGTCGGCGAGCTGGATGGCGCAGCGGTGTCGCTGCGCATCGTCGACGCGGTCGACTTCGCCGCCGAGCGCCTCCTCCCGGCGCTCGACGTCAGCACGCAGCTCGACTCGCTCGCGCTGCATCCGACGTGCTCGAGCACCCGGCTCGGTTCGAACGACCACCTCCGCGGGCTCGCGAACGCCGTGGCCGTCGACGCGGTGGTACCGGAAGCCTGGGGCTGCTGCGCATTCGCCGGCGACCGGGGCATGCTCCACCCCGAGCTCACGGCATCGGCCACTGCGGCGGAGGCGGCGGAGCTCGCCGAGCGAGACTTCGATGCGCACGCCTCGTGCAACCGCACGTGCGAGATCGGCATGACGCGCGCGACGGGCGAGCCGTACGTGCACATCCTGGAGCTGCTCGAGCGCTCGACCCGCTGAGGCCGGGGCCCAGACCGGGGCCGGGGCCGGTCGAGCGCCGTCAGTGCGGCTCGGAAGCCGTGGCCAACACCTCGAGGCTCTCGAAGAGTCGCTCGCGTTGCGCTTCGTTCAGTGGTGAAAGCAATTCCGCCTGGGCCTCGTCGATTGCCGCATCGAGCTGATCGAGGGTGCGCCTGCCGGCGCGCGTGATGGCGATCACCATGCGGCGTCGAACGAGCCGTGCTCGTCGGCCACGACCGGGGCGGTGCACTCGGGTTCGACTGGGCCACGCGGCATCCGGAGCGGGTACTCGGCATCGCCGTCTTCGAAAGCATCGTGAAACCCATGGAGTGGAGCGATCTCTCAGCGCAGGCGCAAGCTCGCTCCGCGTCGGTGCGCACGCCAGGCGTCGGCGAGGAACGTATGCTCACCACCGACGCGTTCATCCGCCAGGCGTTCACCGGCGGCGTGCTGACCCCGGTCGACGGCTCTGATCTCGAGACCGACGATCGGTGGCTCGCAACAAGCACCTCCGATCCGAAGCTGCTGCTGACCTTCTCGGGCTCGCCGGCCACCGCGCACAAGAGGACCGCCCGGATGCGATCGCCGCCGCGATCGGCCGCTGGGCAGACCGGCACGGGCTGCGCTGAACGAGTTCGAGATCAACACATTGCTGCCAGCTGAGAAAATCAGCAGGTAAGAACTCATCGCCGAATGCACGTTACTGTTTTCGTATGAGCAATCTGCGAGCTTCTTGGATCATCGACACTGTGAGAGCTCGCGCCATGGTGATGATGGTCGGCGTCGTCGTCGCCGCCGTGGGGATCATCGGCGGGTCGTCGGCGGCGGCGTCGGAAGAGGACGTGCCGTTCTACATCGTTCAGCAGAGCGTCGGCGGGGAGCCGGAGTTCCTGTTCGCGATCGCACAGCGTTTTCTCGGCGACGGCAACCGCTTCGACGAGATCTTCGAACTGAACGAAGGCCGGACGCAGCCGGACGGAGGCGCCTTGACGGTGCCGACGAGCGTGAGTCCGGGCTGGGTTCTCCAGCTGCCTGCAGACGCGCAGGGCGAAGGCGTGCAGTTCGGCCCGCTCCCGGGCGCCGATTCGCCGGTCACGACGGCGACTGCCGAGCCTCCGGCCACTGCCACGGAGCCTCGCTCCGAGGAGCACGCAGACGAAGCGTCCGCAGATGGCGCACCCGCCCCGCTCCTCATCGTCGCGCTGGTCATCATCGCCCTGCTGGCAGCCGCGGGGGTGTTCCTCTGGCTCCGTCGTCGCGGTCGACGTACGGCCCCGAGTGGCGAGCGGCTCCTCGGAACTGCTGACCGCTCGGCTTCCTGGACCATCGACAGCGCACTCAAGATCGTCGTATCGACCTGCGCTGACGAGCAGATCGCCTTCCCCGGTCTTTACCTGATCACCGTGGATGCCACTTCGATCCATCTCCAACTCTCGAGCCCGTCGACGAAGGTGCCCACCGGCTGGACGGCCTCACCGGACGGCCGCAGCTGGACCGCGTCGCTCGCGTACCTGCAGACGCAGCAGGTGCCTGTCGCGACGAACGAGCAGTTCTCCGCGATCGCGACTCTCGGGACGACGGATCAAGGTCGCCTCTTGCTTGATTTCCACCAGGCGAAGGGCGTGGTGAGCGTCGAGGGCGCGGCCTCCGCCGTGACCGATGTCGTCGACGGCTGGCTCACCGAACTCACCAACAGTCCGTGGTCGGGCACACCGGAGGTCGTGCGCCTGAGCACCCGCGGTAGCGCGCAGCAGCTTTCGCTCGACGAGTTCCTCGCCACGGCCGGTCGAGTCGAGACCGGGATCGTCATCCTGGAAGATTCGCCGAACCGTGCGCAAAGCGAGGCGCTACGTGCCCTGGCATCGTCACCGGGCTCCGGCTGGATCGTCATCGCAGAAGGAGCCTTCCCTGGCGCCTCGTGGACGTTCACCGTACGTGACGGGCAGCTATCGAGCAATTTCCTGCCTCCCATTCGCTACAGCGTTTCCTCGGTCGTCCGCGACCCCAGCTCCGTTTGACGCAGATTCCGAGATGTCCGAGCATCCGCTCGGTGCAATCCAGTACGACCGAGAAGAAAAGAGGGAAATATGGCCAACTTGAACGTCACCTATGGCGACATGCAGGATGCGGGGAGCCGCCTCGCCAATGGTCAGCAAGAGATCAACGCTCAGCTGGGCCGGCTGAAGTCGCTCGTCGACAGCCTCGTGTCGGGCGGATACGTGACCGACCAGTCGTCAGTTGCGTTCGCGAGCTCCTACCAGGAGTTCAACGACGGCGCGACGAAGACCATCGCGGGACTCGAAGGCATGAGCAGCTACCTCAAGAAGGCCGCTGAGGCGCTGCAGCAGACGGACTCCGACCTGGCCAGCGCACTCCGCAAGTAGCCGAGGAGTACAGCACAGGGATTCCGCCCGATATTCGGGCGGAATCCCTGTCTTCCCATCCCATCCCATCTCAACCCGGAGAAACCGGATCATGCGAATTGCAGTGACACTGCGCGACAACACGGACGCCCTCCGCGACTTCTTCATCGATGCTGAGGCCGAGGCTCCGGTCGCCGAAGTACTGCGGCGGATGGGAGCCGACCGCGTGACAGCGGCGACGGGCGACGAGAATGTCACGGTCTCCGGCGTGGGCATCGATCCCGCCGTATCGCTCCGTGCAGCGGGTGTTCGCCAAGGCTCGGTGATCGCGATCGGCGGCGATTCGTCTGCCGGCCACCGGGCGGCGAACGGTCTCGTCGATGTGGGCATCGCGAGCGGTCCTGGATCCGGCGAAGTGGTGCGCCTCGGCCCCGGTCAGCACTCACTGGGCAGCGCGCCCACGAACGACGCTGTACTGCGCGCACTGCCGGCTCAAGGATTCGTCGTGGCGGTCGACATGCAGATGCGGGTGCAGGTGCGCACGGCCTCCGCCCATGTGCGGGCAGAGCTCGGCGGCGAGACACTCACCGAGGAGTTCGCGTCGTGGCCCGACGGGGCGAACCTGAGCTTCGGTGATTCGCTGATGCAGCAACGCAGCGTCACCGAGACCGTGGCAGTACTCGAACCCTCGGATGACGGCAGTGCGCTCGATTTCAACCGGCCACCCCGACTCGGTTCCGCCCGGGCCGACCAGGTGTTCCGCATCCCGGCAGCACCCGCGTTCCAGGCCAAGAGCTCGCTTCCGTGGCTGGCGGTGCTCCTTCCCCTGGTCGCCGGAGTCGTCTCGGCCATCATCTTTCAGTCATTCGGATTCCTTGCGCTCGCGTTGCTGTCGCCGGTCATGGCGATCGCGAACTCGCTGACAGCCCGGCGGCAGGGGCGACGCAGCCACGGCGCCAAGGTGAAAGAGCACCGCGAGACGGTCGCGCACATCGAAGCCGACATCGCCGAACAGCACGACCGTGAACGCGCTGCGATGCTCATCGCCGCTCCCAGCGCCGCAGATCTCTGGACGATCGCTGCTGCGCCCGGGGTGAGGCTCTGGGAGCGTCGGCCCACCGATGACGACCACCTGCTCGTGCGCGTCGGCACCGCGAACCTGCCCAGCGCCGTCGTCGTCGAAGACATGCGCGAGCCGCTGGAGTATCGCCGAAGGATGCCGGGCGTATTGAAGGATGTTCCGACGACGATCCCGCTCGCCGACTCCGGAGTACTCGGCATCGCCGGTCTCCCGGGTCCGGCGCGCGGGCTCGCCAAGTGGCTCGTCGCCCAACTCGCGGTGCTGCAGAGCCCGCGTGACGTGCAGCTGGTGGTGCTCACTTCCGGTGAGAACGACCACGACTGGGGCTGGACGTCCTGGCTGCCGCAGGTGGTACCGGCCCTCGGGCAGGATGCGCGGGCTCTTGTCGGCAACGACGCCGACACGGTCGGCCGGCGCGTGGCGGAGCTGGTACAGCTCGTCGCCGACCGCCAGCAGCGGTCCTCCTCCGGGAGCGCCCGGAACGTGCGCTTCCCGCCGGACGTCGTCGTCGTCTGGGACGGGGCCAGGCGGCTTCGCAGCTATCCGGGCGTCGCAGGCGTCCTGCGCGATGGTCCGGCGGTCGGTGTCTACGCCATCTGCATCGACGACAGCGAACGCTCGCTACCCGAGGAGTGCGACTCCGTCGTCGCCCTCCGCCCGGGCGGGCGCGCCGTGGTGCGCCGGTCCTCGCACGAAGCCGTTCAGAACCTCCGGCTCGACGAGGTCGATCACGACTGGTTCGAAGACGTCGCACGCTCCATCGCGCCGATCCGTGACACGGGTGACGACGAGGGCGACGCCATCCCGAGCGCCGCACGACTGACCGAGGTCATGCAACTCGAGCCGGTGAGCGCCCGCGGGCTGGCGGCAGGCTGGGCCGGGGCAGCGCGCAGCACCCGCGCGACGATCGGGGTATCGCTCGATGGTCCGTTCTCGATCGACCTCGTCGCAGACGGCCCTCATGGGCTCGTCGCCGGAACCACCGGAGCCGGCAAATCGGAACTTCTGCAGACTCTCGTCGCGAGCCTCGCGGTCGCCAACCGTCCGGACGAGATGAACTTCGTGCTCGTCGACTACAAAGGCGGTGCGGCATTCAAGGACGCCGTGCGACTGCCGCACACCGTCGGGATGGTCACCGATCTCGATGCCCACCTCGTCGAGCGCGCGCTGACGTCCCTCGGGGCGGAGCTCACGCGGCGCGAACACCAGCTCGCCGGCGCCGGCGCGAAGGACATCGAGGACTACATCGTCGCGCGCGATCAGAGCAAGGCCGGTGCCACCGCGCCGATGCCGCGGCTGCTCATCGTCATCGACGAATTCGCCTCGATGGCACGGGAGCTGCCCGACTTCGTGACCGGGCTCGTCAATGTCGCCCAGCGTGGACGCTCGCTCGGCATCCATCTCATCCTCGCGACGCAGCGACCATCGGGCGTCGTCTCGTCGGAGATCCGCGCGAACACCAACCTGCGCATCTCGCTGCGCGTGACCGACGTCGCAGACAGCAGCGACGTCATCGATGCCCCGGACGCCGCGCGCATCTCCGCATCGGTACCCGGTCGCGCCTATGTGCGACTCGGGCACTCGTCGCTCATTCCCTTCCAGACAGCGCGGGTCGGGGGCCGTAGCCTGTCGGTCGGCGGCCCAGAGCCCCTGGCCACGCCCGTGATCACTGAGCTCGGCTGGGCATCCGCCGGCTATCCGCTCCCCGCCTCCCCGCGATCTGACACGGCGCAAGGGGAGAACACTGATCTGTCCCGCGTCGTGGAGGCCGCTCGAGAGGCCGCGCTCGACCTCGATCTGCCGCCGAACCGCTCCCCGTGGCTGGCCGCCCTGGCCGAGGTCGTCCTGCGCGGAGATCTCCCGAGCGTCGGCGTTCCCCAGCACGTCGACAGCGCGCGGCTGCCACCCGTGTCGTGGGCGCTCGGCGACCTGCCCAGCGAGCAATCGCAGCACCCGGTGGCCATCGATCTGGCCGAACTGAGCCATCTCTTCATCGCCGGATCCGCCCGGAGCGGGCGATCCCAGGCCTTGCGCACGATCGCCGGCGCGCTGGCCGACACCGTCTCGAGTGCTGATCTGCACCTCTTCGGCATCGACATGGGCAACGGGGCATTGCTTCCGCTCTCCCGACTGCCGCACACCGGAGCCATCGTCCAGCGCAGCGAGCGCGAACGAGTCGTACGGCTGTTCGACCGGCTGCAGGCCGAGCTGACCCGCCGCCAGGAGTTGCTGGGCAGACTCGGCGTCGCCGACATCACCGAGCAGCGGGCTCAAGCCGATGCCGACCAACGCCTTGCGCACATGGTCGTGCTGCTCGATCGCTGGGAGAGCTTCACCAGTACGTTCGGCGACCTCGACGGCGGTGCGTTGGTCGAGCAGGTGCTGGGCTTCCTCCGAGAGGGGGCGAGCGCGGGCATCCATCTGATCCTCGCCGGCGACCGATCGCTGCTGTCCGGGCGCATCAGCGTGCTGACAGAGGAGAAATGGATGCTGCGCCTCGCCGATCGCAGCGACTACGGCCTGGGTGGCCTGAACCCGCGCAAGGTCGCCCAGAGCATCCCCGACGGGCGCATGGTGCGTGCATCGACGGGTCAGGAGGCTCAGGTCGCCCTCCTCGCCGCCGACCCGACCGCGGCGGCTCAGGCGGGAGCGCTCACCGAGATCGCGATGCGCGCGCGCGAGCGCGATCGGGACGTACCGGCCCGCCTGCGCCCGATGCGCATCGACCTGCTGCCGGCGCTGCTCTCTTGGGACGACGCGTCGCTCTACCCCACGAACGCCAGCGCTCCGGCGCTCTGGGCGATGCTCGGAGTCGGCGGCGACGAACTGACCTCGATCGGCGTCGACCTCGCGGAGGGCTCGCCGACGTTCCTCGTCGCCGGTCCGCCGCGTTCCGGGCGCAGCAACCTGCTCGCAACCATGACCCGATCGCTGCTCGACGCCGGCACGTCGGTGGTGCTCATCGCGCCGCGCCGCTCGCCGCTGCCCGGGCTCTTCGCCGGTCACCCCGGCATGCGCACCGTGTTCGAGCGCACCGACATCGACGCAGACGAGCTGCAGGACGCCCTCGACGTCGATGGTCCCGTCGTTCTGGTGGTTGACGACGGAGAGCTCGTTCGCGACATGCCGGCCAAGGATTTCCTGCGCGACTGGATCCGCGGCGCGGCAGGCAATGGTCGTGGTGTCGTGCTCGGCGGGAACGCGGCTGAGGTCGGCGGCGGCTTCATGGGCTGGCAGACGGATATCCGCAACAATCAGCGCGGCGCACTGCTGAGTCCGCGCAACCAATTCGATGGCGACCTCCTGGGCGTGCGTATCCCGCGGTCGGTCACGACGGCGCCCGTCGCTCCCGGTCGCGCGATCGTGCACCTCGGCGACGGCGCGCTGCAGACGCTCCAAGTGCCGACGCTCGTCGAATGACCCCGCCCGCAGAACAGAGGAAGAAGAGTCCATGGCCCCCGACCTGATCGTCGACGCGACACTCGACGACACGAACCGCGATCTCAAGGCGATCCGCGAGGCGTTCACGGATGCGAAGGACAATGCCGAGCAGAATCACAGCATCTGGGGCCAGGACGATCTCTCGCGGGCCATGAAGGAGTTCGTCGACAACTGGTACGTTCACCGCGACAAGATCCTCGACCGGCTCGGCAAGCTGAGCGACCGCGTCGATACGGCTTGCGCGACCTGGACGGATGCAGAGAAGCAGCTCGCCGACAGCCTGCAGGTCAAGGAGACGCAGAATGGCTGAGCGGCCGGGTCGATGGGACCTGCTCGATCGCCGTTCGGATCCGGTGAATGCCGACACGTCCGCGATCGATGAGCAGCTGGGGCATTTCCGGTCGCTGGCTGAGATGCTGCGCGTCGAGGGCCGGCGATTGTCGCGCATCGGTTCGGGCGAGGCTTTGCGCGGCGAGTACGCGGATGAGTTGCGATCGGCCGCGGGTGATGTGGCGAAGGATCTGAATCAGGCCGTCGGGCGCTACGACGCGGTCGTGAGGGCGCTCGTCGAGTTCCAGCCGGCGGTCGACGTGGCACTCACCGGGTCAGCAGCCGCCCTCGATGACGCGATCGATGCGAGCGGTGCGCGGGCCAATGCCGATGCGATGGTTCTCGTGGTGGCCGAGCCGGGCATCGAGCTCACCTCGGAACAGCAGCACCTGAACGACGAGAAGCTGTCGGCGACGGATGCCTCGGCCGCACGCCTGCAGGCCGCGAAGGACAGGCTGTCCGCCGTCTTGAACGAGTTCGACCGCGCCGGTCAGCAGGCAGCCGCGACGGTGCGCGACGGATTCAACGACGGACTGAAGGACTCCGGCTGGGACCGCTTCAAGTACGCGTTCGCCAAGTTCCTGAAGATCCTCGTGGAGGTCCTCGCGATCATCGGGATGGTGCTGGCTGCGATCGCGCTGCTGATCCCGGGGATCGGGCCGGCGATCGCCGCGGCACTGATGACGATCGCCTCAGTACTCGAGGCGATCGTCTTCGTCGCCGAGGTCACTTTGGTCGCCATGGGAGAGGGATCGTGGCTCGACATCGGCCTGTCGATCGCCAGCTTCCTGACATTCGGCGGTGCCAAGGCGATCGGGGTGGCGGCGAAGCGCGCCGTGAGGGCGGCGCCCTCCGGGTCGGCGACCCCGCCGGCTTCTCTCCCGGTATCGCCGGCATCCTCCCGCCCGGTGACGCCGGTCGCGTCCACGCCGGAGCCCCCGGTGCCCGTCCGCCCGGAGACGCCGGTGCCCGTTCGCCCGGAGACACCGGTCGCGTCCACGCCGGAGCCCCCGGCGCCCGTTCGCCCGGCACAGCCGTGGCGGCCGAGGCGGTTGAACGGCCTGTCCCCCGCCGAAGCGGCCAAGCTTGCCGAGATCAAGCGCCTGGACGCTCTCGAGGCCGCCGCCGCAGCCAAGGAGGGCTATCGCATCGATCAGTACACCGGCGGGGGCTACAAGGAGCTCAATTCCTATCTGCGAGATCGTGCGGACGGCAAAGTCCCCGCGAACCCCGAGATCGACAAGAAGATCGCCGATCTCGACACGCGGATACAAGAGGCACCTGTGATGAAAGACCCCATCACCACCTATCGCGGCGTGGAGGGGAACTATGGGGCAGGTTTGAAGAAGGGGGACATCTACTCGGATCCCGCCTATCTCTCCACTTCGACGGACCTGAAGGTGGCGGACGGCTTCATCGCCAAGCAGGGCGGGGAGGGCACCCGGTTCACGCTGAAGACCGACGGTCTCGGGCGTGACATCTCCGAGCACAGCGCGCAGCGTGAGCTCGAGGTGCTCTTCCAACGCGGTGAGAAGTTCGAGGTGGTGAGCAACACGAGAGTCCCGAACGCCTTGCAGGTTCCCGGCACGTCGAACACCGTGGACATCTGGGACGTGCAACTCATTCCGGCGCGTCAGAACGCGGCAGCGTCCGCATCAGGAGTGCGGCAGCCATGAACGATTCGAACACCGCAGTTGGCGACTCCGGCTCGACCCGACCGGTGTATGCCGTGCCCGTCGAGCACTGGGACAGTGTCGACCTTCCAGGCACGAGACGTGCGACCGAGGGCGAGGAGCCGCCGGGTGGCAACCGCTGGCATCTCTCGCATGTCGTGCTGACCACTGCAGACGCCGATCCGAAAGAGGAGCGACCGTGACCGCGCAGACCGAGACAGTCGATCGGATGCTGATCGGTCCGCTGCCCGCGGAGTGGAGCCCCGGCGTGGAGACCGGACTCTTCCAGGCCTCGGGCATTCTGGCCGAACACGCACTCACCGCAATCGTGCGCGTGTTCGAGCCGCTCGAGGAGAACACCCAGTATCTGCTCGATCGGCTCGGCACGGGGAAGATCGGACCGCTCGGTCGCCCGCAGGTGAGCAGCCTGCCCGATGAACTCCCTGATGGAGTGGCCGTGCTGGCGTTCGAGGAGTCGCCAGATGGCTCCCTGACGTCGCGCATCGACCTCGTCCGTCGCCGCTGGGGCCGTGACATCGTCGTCTCTGCGCATTCGGTGCCGGTGGAGGCCGTCGACGAGCTGTACAACGCGATGATCAACCTGCTGAGGACGATCCGTCCGGAAGGGAGCGACCGATGACCGCCTATACGATCGTGGATATCCCGGGATGGGAGAACCTGTCCCTCAACGCGGCAGACCGGGTGGATCTCGATCGTCGTCTCGACGAGCTGGCTCACGGCACCGTGCCCGACGACGTGCCTCGGGACAGTGCGACCCCGTTTCGGCAAGAGGTGCGCAAGCGCCTCCTGCACGTCGTCGGCCAGGCGAGGTCTGCCGGAGCGGGACTGATCTGCCTGCCGGTGGAGCGCATGGGCGAGATCGCGGTTCCGGCGTCGTACACCGTATCGGAATGGCGGGATGCCGATCGCGACGAGGTTCCCCCACTGTCGCTGCTGCAGGTGTTGGCGGGCAACAGCACCGCCGAGGTGCAGATCGTCGACGTCGACGGCCAGCCGGCTCTGCGAGAGGAGTCCGTGGAGGCGGCCACGCCGGAGGCCGATGCGCTCACGCGGTATGCGGGGCGCCGCATCACCTATACGATCTCTTCTCCGGATGATCCGCGGGCGTGGGTCGTATTCAGCTTCATCACCATCGGCGACGGAGATCCCGTCGGCGCGCTGGCCGACCTGCTCGTGGAATTGTTCGACGCCCAGTTGACGACGCTGCGGTGGCGAGTCCGTTGACCCCGGAGGAAGGAGCCGAAGGGCCAGGCGTGGAGAATCGGTCGCCGGTCTCCCGCGACCGATCCCGTCGATAACCTCTAGACTGGCGCCCAAGATCCGGTCTCTCATCGACGAAGGGGGAGACAGTATGGGTGTCATTTCTCTGCGATGGCCGGCGACCAGACGTTCTGGAGAAGACGAGAGCGCTCCCGGTGGACTGGGCTTCGTGCAAGACCTCATGAACACCGCGAGTTTCGGCAATCCTCCCAGGCCTGATCTCTTGGGTTCGATCGAGAGCGGCCAGGCCTGGATGAACGCGGCGTTGGATCTGCTTCGCGACGCCGACCCCTACACTCCGGTCGACCGGTTCGAGTTGGATGGACTCGGTCTGCGGCAACTGGTGTCGTTCCGGGATGAGCTGCGTGAGGCGATCAGACGCCCCCCAGGTCTGTACATCGACGGGCGGCGGTTCGCCGAAGAGCCGGCGTCGATCACGCTCAGCGCCGGGGCCGCACGTCTCCGCCCGACCGGTCAAGGTGTCGGCTTCCTGCGCTCCTACGTGCTCGTTCAACTCGCCATCGCATCCATCGACGATCGCTTCCGACGCCTCAAGCTCTGTGCGAACCCGCTCTGCCGGGTGGCGTTCTTCGACCGGTCGAAGAACTCGTCCAGGGTCTGGCATGACGGGGCGATCTGTGGCAACCGGGTGAACGTCCAAGCGCACCGAGAACGCAAGCGTGCCGCCGAGTCGGCCGTCTCGCGGCCGGCGACGTAGTGCTCCATCACCACTGGCCGTGGCCGCGGCAATGCTGGAGCACCCACGGCGCGGCGACTCGTCCTCCACAGGGTGGTGGCGGGTGAGGTTATCCACAGTCTGACCAGCGGTTTTGCGATGGTTTCGGGCCGGTTCGAATGTCGGTGGGTGGCGGCAGAATGGCAGCATGACCACTTCCGCCGAGGCGTTCGAGCAGTTGCGATCCACGCTGCTCGACGTCCTGGGGCCGGGTGATCCGGCGCGTTGGTCTGACGACGAGTTGCTCGCTGTGACGGCAGCTGTCGAGGCGGCCGGTCGGGTGATCGACGCGCACCGGGTGGCCTGCGCCGGTGAGATCGGGGAACGTTCCCGGGTCGAGCTGGGCACTGAACGGCTCTCGACCCGCCGCGGCTGCCGCACGCCCGGCGAGATGCTCGAACGGGTCAGCCAGGTCTCGGGCGGTGAAGCCCGGCGGCGCCTCACCCTCGGCGCCGCCACCCGCTCCCGCCAAGGCTTGACCGGTGATCAGATGGAGGCACGGTTTCCCGAAGTCGCGGCGGCGCTGGCCGATGGCGAGTTGGGGGCGGATGCCGCGGGCACGATCGTGCGCGAGCTGGGCGGCACCCGGCGAGTGGCCGACCCCGTCGCCCTCCGCACGGCCGAGCGCGAACTCGTCGCCGCCGCCCTCGCATCGGGTGAGGCCCACCCGGTGCGCTGTACGGTCGATGAGCTGCGGGTGCAGGCGCAGGCGTGGGCTGCGTTCCTCGATCAAGACGGCCCCGAACCCGACGACGAACGCGCGATGAGGCGGCGAGGCTTCCGCCTCGGGCGGGCCCGCGACGGGCTCATCCCCGTCAGCGGCGAACTCCTGCCCGAAGTCGCGGCGGGGCTGCGTCGATTGTTCGATGCGCACCTCGCACCGCGGTCGGGCGGCGGGTTCATGACCGCTGAAGAACGTGCCGACATCGCCCGCAACGGCGAAACCCGAACCGCCGATCAGCAACGCCACGACGTGATGGCCGCGATCATCGCGACTGCCGCCCGCTCCGGTGAACACCCCTCCATCGGCGGGTCGGCGCCGACGGTGCTCGTCAGCGTGCGCGCCTCCGACCTCGAGACCGGCCGCGGTGTGGCGCACGCCGACGGTGTCGAGATCCCGGTGTCGCTTCGTGCGGCGAGGCAACTGATGTGCACCGGTGGCACGCAGCACGTCACGTTCGACGGTCGTGGCCGCATCATCCGGCTCGGCGCGCCCGATCGCTGTTTCACACCCCACCAGCGACGGGCGATCACGCTCCGCGACGGCGGCTGCCTCATCCCCGGGTGCAGCGTGCCGGCATCCTGGTGCGAGATCCACCATGTCATCCCCGACGTCGACGGCGGCCCGACCCATCCAGACAACGGCGTACTGCTCTGCTGGTTCCACCACCGCGCGATCGAGACCTCAGGGTGGGGTATCCGCATGATCGCCGGTGCACCGCAGATCCGCCCGCCCGCATGGCTCGACCCCGGCAGCCGATGGCGCAACACCACGAAATCCCCGACCAGACTCGCCGACCAACTCGAACGAAGACCCCCCGAAGTCGCATGACGGTTCCGGCGCGCGTCACCGCACGGGTTGCATGAGGGGTGCGGCGCGCGTTGCCGAACGGGTCGCGCGTGCGGTGCGGCGAGCGTTGTCGAACCGGTCGCGCGTGCGTTGCGGCGCGCGTTGCCGAACGGGTGAGCACGCGCGCGCCCGCGTCACAGCACGCGTACGCCGGGGGGCGTACCGCGGATGCCTCCCCCGGGCGGATGCCGATCGAGCGCGCCGCCGCGATGCTGGTGCGAGTACCGACGACACCCCCGACACCCCGAGACCCCGAGACCCCGAGACCCGCGAGAGAACGAGAGAACGAGAGGAACGACCATGTCGACGCTCACCGGCCGTCCAGGCGCGCCGCCGACCCTGGGCCGCTTCCGCCTGTCGCCGCGCACGAGGAAGCTCGTGCTCGTCACCCACATCGCCGCTGCAGGGTCGTGGCTCGGGCTCGACCTCGTGCTCGGCATCCTGGTCTTGACCGCGTTCACTGCGCAGGCGCAGCCAGCCGCCGCCGCAGCCGCGAGCATCGCCACCTTCGCGACGTGGCCGCTCATCACGATCGGGTTGCTCACCCTCGCGAGCGGCACTGTGCTCGGCCTCGGCTCCAAGTACGGACTCGTGCGCTACTGGTGGGTGCTCGCAAAGCTCGCCCTGAACCTCGTGCTCGTCACCCTCGTGGTGCTGGTGCTCGCGCCCGGCACCGAGGAGCTCTCCGGCACGGCGCTCGACGCCCTCGCGACCGGCGCCTCGCTCGAGGTGACGTCGACCATGGTGTTCCCGCCGATCGTCTCGTCGACGGCCGTGATCGCAGCGATGACCCTCTCGGTGTTCAAGCCGTGGGGTCGGGTGGGCGCTCGACGCCGCAGGCGTGCGGCCGCGACATCCGTCAGCATCGATCGCTCAGTCGCTGAAGCGCCACCCGGCCCGTCGCCTTCTCAGCCGCGCGTGTAGTACCCGGCGGCCAGATCCTCGAGGAGTGTCGGATGCGTCGGCGTCCACCCGAGCAACTGCCGGGTGATCGCGCTCGACGACTGAACGTCGGCGGCGAAGATGCGTCCGATCCAGCCGAAGTGCTCATCGATGTTCGCGGGCTCTATCGACACGGTCGGAATCCCCAGCTGTCGCCCAATGGCGCCGGCGATCTCTCGGGTCGGGATGCCGGGTTCGGCGACGCCGTGCACCACAGCGCCAGCCGGCGCCTTCTCGAGCGCCGAGGCCACCATGGTCGCGACATCCAGCCGGTGCACCGCGGGCCAGTGGTTGGTGCCGTCGCCGACGTACCCGGCGACACCCTTCGCCTGCGCAATGCTCACGAGCACCGACGCGAAACCGTAGTCTCCCTCACCGTGCACGGTCGGTGCGAACCGGAGCGCCACGGCGTGCACCCCACGGTCGACGTACTCGAACGCGAACTGCTCACTCCCCCCTCGCGGCGAGTCGGGGCCGACCGCCGCCGAGCGGTCGCGCTCGGTTCCTGCCCGCCCCTGTGCGAGCCCGAAGACCCCTGAAGCGAAGAGGAACGGACGATCGGAGCCGATGAGGGTGTCGCCGATCGCTTCGACCACTGCCCGCTCAGTGCGGCCCGCGGCGGCGGAGTTCGAGAAGTCGTGATTGTAGGCGAGATGGATGACGGCATCGGATGCCTCGGCACCGGCACGCAGATTCTCGAGGTCGTCGATGCTGCCGCGCAGCACCTCGGCGCCCGCAGCGGTGACGGCGGCGGCCGACTCGTCCGAGCGGGCGAGGCCCACCACGTGGTGGCCGGCGGCGATCAGCTCGGGAACGACGGCGGAACCGATCCATCCGGATGCTCCTGTGACGAAAACGCGCATGGCGTGACTCCTTCAATTGATGTCAGTCTCTGTCATCACTCACGATACACCTGATGTCAGACTCTGTCATCACTAGACTGGTCGCCATGGGACGTTGGGAGGCAGACGCTCAGGGGCGCCTGCGGCAGGCCGCACTCGAACTGTTCACCGCGCGCGGCTTCGAGCAGACGACGGTGGCTGACATCGCCGAGCGTGCGGGCGTGACCGAGCGCACCTATTTCCGCCATTTCAGCGACAAGCGCGAAGTGCTCTTCGACGCATCGAACGAGCTACAAGACGCGGTCGTGCACGCGATCGCAGCTGCCGAGGCTTCCGGCGCCTCCGGGGCTTCCGCGTCGCCCCTCGACACTGTCGGCGAAGCCATGATGAGCGCAGGCTCACTCCTCGAGGAACGGCGCGACTACGCGCGACTTCGTGCCGCGGCGATTGCCGCCAACCCGAGCCTCATGGAGCGCGAACTCTTGAAGCTCTCCGCTCTCGCATCGGCCGCGGCCGACGCCCTCCGCTCCACCGGCGTTGCCGAGCTGAGCGCCAGCTTGGCAGCGGAGTCCGGCGTCACGATCTTCCGCGTCGGCTTCGAACGATGGGTCGCGGATGACTCGCGGGGCACGCTCGCCCAGCAGATCCGCGAGGCCCTGGCCGAACTCAAGGCACTGACCGGCGCCACCGCACGCTGAGCACTGACGGATCCGAGGCGTCGACGACGAACGGCTCGTCGCCACGCGTGGTTGTCCCGGGCGCCGTGTTCTTAAATTGAAACGTTCGCTAGGCTGACCCCGCATACGAGCACGGGGTCGTCAACGATGGGGTGGGGATGCGTCGAGCACTGGGGTGGACTGCAATAGTCGGCATGAGTATCGCGGCGGCGCTCGGGGGTGGCACGGCCGCGAGCGCCTCGGTCGGAGCCGGAGCCGGATCCGGCTCCGTTGCCTCCGCCGCCGCGGCACCCACGACCGTGTCGGGGGTGATCGAGACCGTCTACGAGGGGCCTGACGCACTCACGGATTGGACAGGCTGGCTCGTCGAGGCCTGGCTGACGGGCGGCACCGCGCCGGTGGCGACGACGACGGCCGCGGCATCCGGTGCCTTCTCGGTCGCCTTCGCAGACAGTGTTCCCTCAGACGGCATCGCGTACCTGACCGCGACGGCCCCGGTTGACGCTGCCGGCCCTTCGGCGACTCTGGCGGTCGCTCTTCCGGCCGGGACCTCCACGAGCGCGGTCACCCTCAACGAGCGCACGACCGTAGCGATGGCGTACGCGATGGCCCAGTTCGTCATCCCCGACGGTGTCGCGGGGCTCGCACCGGGCGTGCGCAACTCCGCGGCAATGGCTGCGAACCTCGCCGACCCTGCGACGGGCGCACTCAGCGAAGTACTGACGACCTCACCGAACGGCACGGAGACCTCGACGTGGGCAGCCTTCGACTCGCTGACCGCCGCACTCGCGGCGTGCGTGAATGTGCCGTTCGCCGACCCGGTCGCGCACCCGACCGGGGTCTGCGCGTCCCTGCTCGACGCAGCCGCAGTGCCCGGCGAGCCGGCCCCGACCGATAGCTTCCGGGCATTCTCGTCGATCGCACGCGCCCCCGGCACCGACCCGGCCCGAGTCTTCAGCCTCACCGGGGTCGTTGGACTGCCGTCAGACCTGCCGGTGCTCGCCTCGCCGCCCGCAGCGTGGACCCTTGCGGTGCGGTTCGACGGCGACGGTCAATCGCTCGGCGGCCCCGGCAACTTCGCCATCGATCACGAGGGCAACATCTGGGTCAACAACAACTACCAGTACGCCGCCGACCCGAACACGCCGGTGTGCGGCTCCGACAAGCTGTTCCGGGTCTCGCCGACCGGCGAGTTCACGACCTTCACGGGCGGCGGCCTCAGCGGTGTCGGCTACGGCATCGCGCTCGACCCAGCGAGCGGCAACGTGTGGGTGAGCAACTTCGGGTTCGCCGCCCCAGCACCCCTCTGCCCCGAGGCAGACCAGCCGCCGCACAACAGCAACTCGGCTTTCACTTCAGAGGGAGTGCCGCTCTCGCCCGACACGGGCTTCACCCAGGGCGACATCTTCTGGCCGCAAGGCATGACGTTCGCCGGCGACGGCTCCATCTGGACCGCCAATTGCGGCAACGACTCCGTGACCGTCTACCCCGACGCGGACCCGACCCAGGCGGTGAACCTTCCCTACGACCGTCTCGGGCTCGAGCAGCCGTTCGACATCGTCGACAACGGGCGCGGACTCGTCATCTCGGGCATCGTGAACAGCTCGGTCGCGATGGTCGACTACGACGGCAACCTGCTGCCCGAATCACCCGGCGCGAATGCGGCTTTCGACAACCCGATGGGACTCGCTCGGGATGCCGCGGGCAACGTCTGGGTGTCGAACTCGAGCCTCATCACGCTCCCATGCCCGACAGCCCCCGGCGGCACCGGACCGTTCGCCGACGGCGATGTGAGCGGCCTCGACGAGGTGATCGGCTCGGTCGCACTCGTCACCCCCGACGGCACGGCGACGGAGTTCGAAGGCGGCGGCACGACAGTCGCCTGGGGCATCTCGACCGATGGCGACGGCAACGTCTGGGTCGCGAACTTCGCGGGCAAGCGCCTCTCGGAGTTCTGCGGTGCCGACCCGTCGACGTGTCCGGCTGGGCTCACCACCGGTGACCCCATCTCTCCGGAGGTCACGGGGTTCTTCTTCGACGGCCTGACCCGCAACACGGCGACCGCCGTCGACCAATCGGGCAACGTCTGGGTCACCAACAACTGGCTCGAGGTGCCGGTGCAGTCCAACCCGGGCGGTCACCAGATCGTCGCGTTCCTCGGGCTTGCGACACCGACCGTGATCGCGGCACCGACCGGTGCCGGCAGCACGCCCATCCCTGGGCAGGGTCCCGGGCTGGCCGCAACCGGTACCGATGGCCTGTCGATGGTCTTCGTCGGGACGGGTGCACTCGCGCTGCTCATCGGCGGTGTCATCGTGCGCTTCCGGCGACGCGCGGCCGACTGAGCAAGCGCGCGGATCGACGACCTCCGCGTGAGAATCCTGTTCGACGAAAGCAAGTCGGCGTGACACTCCTGAACCTCCCCGACCACCCGCAGGGTGCGACGAGATCGCCGCACCCTGCTTCTGGGCGGTCGCGTCGGCTCACTGAATAGTGACCCGATCGACGAATACCGTGTTGTCTCCCGCGTTCGCTCCCTTGAACTGGATCGTATGGGTGCCCGCCGTTGTCGTGAACGCGGGTGATGTGAACGTCTGGAACGCCCCGCTCGATGGCGGTACGAATGCCGAACCGTTCACTTTGACGCCGTCGACATAGAGGTCGAGCGCCTGCGCACCGCCGTTGTTGGTGCGCTGGGCGAGCGAGAACGTCACCGTGTGGGAGGCGGCCGAGAGATTCAGCTCCTGCGATACCGAGTTCGTGCCCTGGATGAACGCCGTCTGCTGGCCATCTGGCGCGCGCTGCGCACCGCTGAACGGACTCGTGTTCCGTTGAACCCCTGCTGACCCGGCGAACTGCCACACCCCCGCGGGCTCGTACGTGTAGAAGGTCGTCGACGGGTCTTCGAAGCTCCCATTCAGCAGCCGATTCACATACAGTGCGCCACTTCCGGAAACCACGACGCTGTCGATGTTGACGCGCCCGACCGTGTCGATCGGGTCGATCCGCAAGAGCCTGATCTCACCGGTCCACAACGAGTTGGACGCCATATCGACGGTGTAGGTCGTAGAGCCGCTGTTCGGCTCCACCGCGAAAGCCACCGACTTCGATTCACTCGCACCTGGCGACGACCGAGTCGTGAAGTAGATCCTCCCCGTCGTACTGGCGGTCGCGTTGCTCATTCTGACGGTCACCGTCGGTGCGGACGCAGCATCAAGATGCAGTTGGTCAGGCGACTCGATTCGGGGATCGGTTCCGGTCGAGGTGAGGTTCAGCGCACTCAGATCCGCACCCTCCGCGGTCGTCGACGTTGCGCCCCAGACCTTCCACCGGCTTTCCTGGCCGCTGTTGAAACCCCAGTTGTATGCCTCATCCGGATTCGATGTGTACACGACGCTCGGAGTCCAGCTCGCCTTGTCGTTCGCCGAGGCCCCATTCTCGTTCGTTTCAAAGCGGAGCATGTCGCCGGCATTCACCTCCACGTCGTCGAGCACGTACCCGACTCCGGTGTACTCGTCTCCGGCAGCGACGGTCTGCGCGCCGCTGGCCGGCCAGATCGGCATTCCGTTCATCGTGACCCTGGCCAGGATCCCGTTGCCCTGCCCGGTGTTGTCGGATTTGAGGATGCGCCCGCGAAGGCTCACGGTGCCGGTGACCGGAGCCGTCCATGCCCTGGCAACCCAGCCGTTCGTCGTGGTCCCTGGATGCTGGTCGAACCGCGTGATCTCCGGCACGTTCTGCCCCACCGGCGTCCACTTCTCGGCCCCCGCGTTGTAGACCAGATCGGAATAGGCTGCGCCGTTGAAAGCCTGGTAGGACCAGCTGTTCAGACCCTGGGTACCGCTGAAGTCGGCCGCGGAGAAATACACGTTGCCCGAGCCGTTGGAGAGCGTCTGGTTGTTCGTCGTTGTGAAGCCGGCGAAACCGTTGCCCTGGTCGTACAGGAAGTTCGAGTTGACGTTGATGTTGTCTTTGATCGTGCCCGTAATCGGTGACGCGGCGCCTGCCTGGTTGAGAACCAGAATCGGGCCGTACCCCTTCGCGACCCCGTTGTTGATCATCACGTTGGACGATGACTCGTTGTTCGTCGAGTAATCGCCGGGGCGGTTCCCGAGCTTCAGGAACGACATCGCAGACCCAGGCGTGTTCGCGAACAAGGAGTTCCGAGCCCGCACGTTGTTGTTGAGAATCTCGAAGTCGAGCGCATTTTCGTCGTTCGAACCGGTGCTCGTGACATTTGTGACCATGGAATTGACGAACGTGACGTCTTCGAGGTGGCCGAGGATCACGGCCGTCGTGCCACCGACGTGGTGGCACGGCGCCTCGTTGTTCAAGGACGAGTTCATGACCACCGCATGCTTGACGGTGAAGAGTCGGAGCGCTTCGTCGCATCCCCAGTCGTTGTCGTGACTGGCCAGATGATTGATGACGACATCCTGCACCATGTTGGCGCCCGCTCCGCCACTGCCACCGACGTTGGACTCCAGCTGCTGCATTTGCCCGAGCATGTCGATACCGACGGTGTTGAGGTTGTGTTCGCCCGTGATGTCATCCATACGCACGCCTTTGAGGAAATAGTCCGTCGACGAGAACGTGGTGTACTTTCCGGTGATCTGGATGCCGGACGAGTTGCGCACGTTGTCAGCCAGGGCGCTGGGCACCGGCGTGTCGACGACGCCATCGGTGAAGAAGATGAGGCCTTTGATGTCGTGCGCGAAGATATCCGTGAAGCTCAGGCCCTTGTGTCCGAGAGTGTCGTAATAGGCGAGGATGCCCGATGCAGCGGACGCGACCTCGAGGTGACTGAAGCTCCAGTAGTCCCCGTTGACGAGCTTGATGACGCGGTCATCCACCGACCCATTGCGGATCAGCTTCGGATTCGCCCCGCTTCCGTAGGCGCCGACGGAGATCCCGTTCGATGCGGTTCCGGAACCCCTGAGGTTCATCTGCTGGTTCCACGTCGCCCCCTTGGCGAGGAGGATCGCGTCGCCCGGTCCGAACGCGCCATGCGAGTTGATCGGAGTGAACGTGCACCAGGGCTGCGCCTGGGTCGCAGCACCCGAGTCGCTGCAGTTCGAACCGGCCTGGTTGTCGACGTAATAGGTCGTACCGACGGCCCATGCCGGCTGGCTGATCCCGCTCAGCGCCAGCGTGGCAAGTGCCGTCGCAGTCATCGCCGCGATCATTCTTCGCTTCATGGCAAATCCTCTTCCTCGTTGAAGTCGGTATTGCAAATTGCGTACAGAGTTGCGGAAGGGGCGGGACCGACGGGGCCCGCCCCCAGGTGCAGGTCGCGCGATGTGCTGGCTACTGCTGCGCCCACGGCTCCGTCCACTTGGCCTCGGCGGCCTGCTCCTTGGCCCAGGCAACGGCGTTGTCATTGAGCTTGACCAGCTCGTCCTCCAGGGAGGTCGTGCCGAGGAGATACCCGGCACGGGTGTTCTCGGCCGAGACGGCCTTGGGTCCGCGCCACAGGCCACCGTTCTGGCCACCGAGTGACAGAGTTGCCCAGGCGCCGTCGTTCATGGCCTCGAGTCCGGGCGGGGCGGTCAGCGCAGTCACCGCCGGAATGCCGCCGGTCTCGTCGAGCCAGGTCTGAACCTTCGGGCTTGAAACGTACTGGAGGAAGGTGATGGCCGCGTCCAGCTGCTTGCCCTCGATATACGCGGGGATCATGTAGGCGGTTCCACCGTTGTTGACGCCGAACTGCGCCGGCTCGCCCGTAGCCTGATCCGAGTCGCTCTTGGAGACCGACGGGAACGGCAGCGTGCCGTAGTCGAAATCCACCGTCGCGAGCTGCGTGGAGGCGAAGTTCGTTCCCCAGGCCATGGCCGCTTTGCCTCCGGGAAAGTCCGTTCCGCCGGTGAAGGCACCCTCGGACTTGATGCCGGACCAGTTCGGCGTCGCGCACTCGTCGTAGAGCTTCTTGAGCACCTCGAGAACCGCGGCGAACCCGGGATCCCTCGTCATGTTGATCTCGTCGGAGAGGTAGCCATGTGCGACGCTCTTCACGGTCACCGGTGTGCTGGTGCCCGGTTCGCCGTCTGCGCCGAACGTGTTCACCGCCTCCGTCTCATTCACGAGCAGCATGGATGACAGTGCCGTCGACGCCCAGCCCACGGGCAGGTTTCCGCTGTCTGTGGCGAGCGGGGTGTAGCCGGCGTCCCTGATGTCGCTGCATGCCTGGGTGAATCCGTCGAAGGTCGCCAGGTCCTCGACGTCGACCCCCGCTTCCTCGAGGATGTCCTTGTTGAAGTAGATGCCCACCGAGACCAGGTTGAACGGAATCGACTCGTAATGGCCCGCCGTGTTCTGGCCGAGACGATCCTCACCGCCGAAGTACTGCGAGTTGAAGTCCTCGATCCACGGCTTGCCGGTGTCTGCGAACTCGTTTGGCTTCGCCAGAGCGTCATCGAGAGAGACGACCTGGTCTGGCGCGTGGGTCGTCTGGTTGAAGATCAGCTCGGGCGCGGTGCCGGCCGTCAGCTGGGCAGCGGATGTCTGCGACCAGGAACTGAGCGGCAGAACATTGGTCTTCACCGTGATGTCGGGGTTGTCCTTCTCGAAGTCGGCGATCAAGTCGTCCCAGGCCGGCCCGAACGTGTTCGTGTCGCTCGTGAACTGGTTGGGGCCGGAGAGGGTGATGGTCACCTTGTCCGAGTCGCTCGCCGCCGGCGAGCATCCGGCCAGCGCGAGCATCGTGCCCAGCGTGGCCGCGGACGCGACCGCAGTCAGGCCAGCCCGCCGCAACTTCTTCGTTGTCTGTAGCATGCTTCCCCATTTCTCGGGTGTTCCAGGAATGTTCTCTTGGGTGTTCATTGGTGGTAAATCGTTTCATTCGAAATCCGAAGGAATCGCCCGACCGCCGCCCTGGGGCTCAGGGGCGAACGCGGCTCAGTGGGCGCCGGGCACGCCTCCCTGGACTCCGGCGAGGAAGTACTTCGACAGAAAGACGAAGAGCAGAACCAGGGGGAAGCTGGCGATCAGGTATCCCGCCATGAGCGGACCGTAGTCCGTGGCGTTCTGGCCCTGGAAGAACTGGAGTCCAACCGAGACCGTGCGCAGGTTGTTGTCGGAGATCACGAGCAACGGCCAGAAGAAGTCATTCCAGACCTCGCTGACGGTGATCAGCGAGATCGTTCCGAGCACGGGCAGCGAGAGCGGAAGCATCACCGAACGGTACATTCGCGCTCCGTTGGCACCGTCGAGACGGGCCGCGTCGAACAGGGTCTGCGGGATTCCCTCGACGAAGTTGCGAATCAGGATCGTGCCGAGAACGCTCCCGCCTACCGTGTACGGCACCACCAGAACGATGTAGGTGTTGAGCAGGCCCAGATCTTTCATGATGATGAAGAGCGGGATCAGGTTGGCCAGGCCGGGCACCATCATGAGCACCAGCACGGCGCCGTAGACGAGGCCTCTGCCGGCGAAGCGGTAGCGCGCGAGGACGAAGCCCGAGATCGATGCGATCAACAGGATGAGCACGATGGAGATCACCGCGACGACGGCCGTATTGAACAGGTACGGCTGGATCTGGTTCCAGGCCACCGAATAGTTCTCGAAGTGCAGCGGGAACGAGATCTGCCAGAAGCTGTCGGCGAACTGCTGGTTCGTCTTCAGCGAGGTGACGACCATGAACAGGTACGGCGCGAGGGCGACGGTCGCGAGAATGATCAGCACCGACTTCAGGCCGAACTGCCGCGACTTCCGTGGCCGGCGCGCGGTCGCGCTGCCTGTGGTGATGCCGCTTGTTCGCACAGTGCGGTCACGGATCGTGGTCACATTTCACCGCCGTCGGCGGTCGAGGAACCGCGTTTGCGCGCCAGTACGACCACGGCGCTGATGGTGATGGTGATGAGGAAGAGGGTGGTGGACAAGGCGGCGGAGTAGCCCCAGTCGCCGCCCTGGAAGGCCACGTTGATCATCCGCAGGATGGGCACCATCGTCGCGTTGTCCGGGCCCCCGGCTGTGAGCACGTAGGCGACGAATCCATATTGCAGAGTTCCGACGACCGCGAGGAACAGCAGGATGCGAATCTGGCTGGCCATGAGCGGAAGGTCGATCTGCCAGAACCGCGCGAATCGTCCCACTCCGTCGAGCTGGGCCGCCTCCAGCACCTCGACCGGAATGTTCTGCAGACTGGAGTAGAAGATCAGGAACGGCAGGCCCGCGATGAACGGGAAGCCGACGAAGAGCAGGGAGAGAAGCGCGGTGCTTTCCTGCCCGGTCCAGTTCTGCGCCAGCGCCCCGAGTCCGAGTGCCTTGAGCGTCTGGTTGATCACACCGTCGTTCGGGCTGTAGAAGAATCCCCAGACCAGTGCGGTGACCACGCCCGGGAAGGCCATGGGAACGATGAGGAGCGTGCGCATCGTGAACTGCCAGCGCGCGCTCCTGAGCGAGATCAGCAGCTCGGCGGCGAACAGCGGAAACACCCACGACGCCACGGCGAACAGGAAGATGTAGCCGAGGTTTCGGAACGAAGCCCACCAGATCTGGTCGCTGAACATGGCGATGTAGTTGTCGAATCCGAGAAAGGTCGATTCCGCGGCCGGCTGCCAATGGAAGAACGACCAGAAGATCGCGGAGACGGCCGGATAGTAGGCGAAGTACCCGATGATGACCGCGAGCGGGAGGAGCGCGAGGTAGGCCCACCAGCGAACGGGTCGCTTGCGGGGCGTTCGCGCCGCGTTCCGCGATTCCGACGGTGGCGAGGGGATGAGCGATGGGGCATCGAGTGTCACCACCATGATCAGCACCTCACCATCGAGTTTGAATCAGACGTGTTCGAAGGAATATAACGTTTCACCACAATCTAGCGGATGTCTCGAGTGTGTCAAGTGTCTCCGGAAGAAATCGATTCATTTGGCCTCACGCTCACCACGTTCGGGCCGTGGTGCTGAAACCGACGTCGCTGAGATGAAATCCAGAACGGATGCCGTTCTCGGCCGGGTAGACGGCCAGGGCGTTGTCTGCAGCATCATTGCGATATTCCAGGCCGACTTCGATCGCGACGACCTCGACCGTGCCTTCGAGCCCCGTTCCGTCGAGATCGGCGGTGTCGACCGCGACGCGGTTCCATCCCGCCGGCCAGAGGGCGCCAGAGCTCGATCTGGTCTCGCCATTGCTCAGGTGCAGAAGGAGGTATGGGGCGGCGACCCGATCCGGCCCGGCAAGGCACTGGTCGACCAGCGCGTAGAAGAATGTGGTGCCGGCGACCGGAATCCCAGCGGGAGGCGTGAGAACCACAGTCGGAGCGAGGTCTTCGCCGCCGACCGCTGTGGCTACGACCTTGAGTACGGCATGGTCGGGCTGCTCGTGCGGCACGGGCATGCATCTGAGCCGCGGGAGCGCCTCGATCGTGGGGGCGGCCCGGCCCGGAGAGACCTGCGACTCTGCGAGCAGGGTGCGAGAGCCGATCACATCCGCTCCAGTGGGAGCATGAGGAGGCGTCGCCCGCGTCTGCTCCCCGAGTGAGGGAAGCGGAGCGCCGGACTCGGTCGCCTCGGCGTGCGTCTCGACGGTGAAGCTATGTCTCCCCGGTGGCAAGACGGCATCCGCTCGCCCGGCGAGCACGAGGGTGCCCTCGCTGCCGGGCGGCACGGTGATCTCGAAGTGCGTGGCCGAACCGGTGCGGGCGTAGCCGATCGCCACGTCGCCGCGCACGGTCTCGGTGCGCAGCTCGAGTCTGGTCACTTCGGCGACGAATTGCGGTTCGATTCGAAACCTGGTGTACCCGGGCGCCGTCGGCTGCAGCCCGGCCAGGCCATTCCAGGCCCAGGCGGCGAACGGGCCGCCCAGCCCGACGTGGTTGAGGGAACCCGTGCCGGTGTTGGTCGGATCGATCCACCAGCATTCCCAGAACGTGCCGGGACCGGAGGTCAGCATCGCGCCGATTCCCGGCGCCTCTGGCTGGACGAGGATGTCGGAGATGACCTGTGATCTCCGAGACATGGTGAGCGCCCGCACCACGGTGCGGGTTGTGGCGAAGCCGCTCGACACGCGGTTGTCCCGTTCCCGGACGAGCTCGACAAGCCGGTCGCCGGCTCGCTGCGCTTCCGGACCCGTCAGGATGCCTGCCTCGATGGCGACGGCGTACGACCCCTGCGAGCCGTTCCCGAATGTTCCCGACGCGGGGTCGAAGAACATTCGGCGGGCGGATGCGCGGAGCGCTTCGGCGGCGGCGCGACGCTGAGAGGCGGCATCCGTCTCACCGGTCGCCTCCTCGAGATCGGCGAGCGCCAGGAGGCAGTCGATCACCGCTCCGGTGTGGTGAATGGGCGGTGGCGTCTGCTCGAGCGCCAGCCAGTCATGACCGTAACTGATGGGGGAACGGGAGACGACGCCGTCGGCGTCGGTGCAGCTGAGCTGAAAATCCGCCCATCTGCGCAACGTCGGAAGCGCCCGTCGGATGAGCCGGAGGTCGCCGTAATGCAACAGGTGGCCCCGCAGCAGGCGATGCAGCGCCGACCCCCAGACCGGGTCTGAAGGCATGCGGCTCGCGTGCAGGTCTGGGGAAACCGCCGGGAGTTGCCCGTCGGGTTGCTGGCTCGTCTCGAGATCGGCGATCCACTTGTCGAGGAAGGTGGCGCTATCGAAGGCGGCAAGCTCATACTCGGCAACGGATGCCGTGTCCCCCGTCCAGGCGGCCTGCTCACGGGTGGGGCAGTCCTCCGGGACCCCGTGCACGTTGTTCAGGAGTGTTCGGGTGGCCATCGTGAGCAGGCGATCGATTGTGGGGCTGTCGGTCGAGATGAATCCGGCCGGTGCAAGGTCGGTGTGCATCGATGAGGCGGTGACGGTGATGATCGCGTCGTCGGGCAGTCCCCGAACCTCCAGGTAGCGGAAGCCGTGGTACACGAACCACGGCTCGTGCGTCTCGTCCGTCGCACCACTCGCGACGTATTCGACCAGCTGCCGCTCGCGGCCGTCGTCATATGGCATCGTGAGATTCGTCGTGTCGATATGACCCTGACCGTCGATGTGCTCGCCGTGCAGCACCTGGATGACCGTGCCTTCCGGCACGTTCTGGTGCACGACCAGCTTCGATCTGCCCGCGATGTTGACGCCGACGTCGAACAATCGGGAACCGGCGGAGCGGGCTGTCTCGACGGGCGCGAAGGTGTCAACCGTGCGCAGGGGCGGGGTCGGGTCCGAGGTGACCTCGAGTGGCGGCGTCGCCGGTGACGCCGGCAGCGCCTTCGGTTCGAGGATGATCGGGGGCGCCAGCCGCGGCAATCCGGTCGCCGTTGCGCTCGCATCGTGCCGCTCGAGGTAGAAGGGCTCGTCGACGTCGACCTCCGACGCGGTGACCTCGGAGTCCGCACCCGGGGCGACCCGAGTGATCCGGCCATCCTCGTGCCAGATCAGCAGTTCGGCGAGCAACCGGGGCTGCTCGCCGGTGCGAGCCCATTCCCCGAGTCCGGCGACGAACGCGAGCGTGTTCGCACCCCCGGTCTCGTCGGCCACCTCGATGTCGCTGGCCACCGTGAGCGATTCGGTGACGTCGTAGCTTCTGAAGAGAGCCCGCACGAAGTCCGTTCTCGTCGGGTCCATCCGGTCGGGGTTGACGACGGTTCCATTCACCCAGGCGCGCATGACCCCCTGGCCGGTGAGATACAGTCGTGCCCGCGCCACCGGCGCTTCGAGGCGGAAGCGGGTAACGATGCGCGAACGGTGGGGAACCGACAACCACTGCGCCTGCCAGTCGGAGAGGTCGAACGGGCCGGTCTCGAGGCTCGAGTCCGCCCATGGCGACCACCGACCGTCATGCGCCTGCACCCGCACGCGCCAGTCGTAGGCGGAATGCGGCTCGAGGTCGCGACTGACGACGACTTCGGTGGCGTCCGATCTGATCGTTCCCGAGCTCCACATCGATCGGTTCGAGGTGTCATGTACTTCGACTTCGAACCCCACTGTGCCCTGAGGACCGAGTTCGGCGTCGAGCTTCCAGGTCAGCCGGGGCCTCATCGACGACACCGTCAGCACCAGACTGTCGTCGTGACCCCGCTCGCCGGAGCGGCCATCGGCCCGCAGCGAAAGAGGAGCGCCGAGGGCTGCCTTGCGCTCCGCTGCAACCGTGCTGCTCGGTCGATTCATCGTCTGGTGTCTCCTCGCAGGTGCGGCACGCGGTGAAACGTATCACAGGCGAGGGCGAATCACGAGCGACCAAATTCCCGCAATAGCAGTGCCCCCGGGTCATTAATCGATATGATTGGTCGACAGCGACGTCCACTCGATCGATGGCGTTGCGCGAACCGCGGGAGCGATACATTTGGTCAGTATTCGAGATGTGGCGCAGCGCGCAGACGTGTCCATCGGCACGGTCTCCAAGTATCTGAACACTCCGCACCGAGTGGCGCCAGACACGAAGAAGCGCATCGGCAAGGCGATCCGCGACCTCGGCTTCGTGCGAAACGAGGCGGCCAGGCAACTCCGCGCCGGTGCGAGCAGAACCCTGGCGTTCGTGGCTCTGGAATTGAACAACCCGTTCTTCGGCGATGTCGCCGACGCGATGGAGCGGCGGGCAGCTCAGAACGGGCTCTTCCTGTTCATCGTGAGCAGCAACGGTGACCCTGAACGCGAGGGTCAGTACATCGAGATGTTCGTGCAGCAACGCGTCTACGGCGTGATCCTGGCTTCCGGCATGACCAGGGAGCGAGAGCTCGAGCTGCTGTTCACGCGCCGAATACCGACGGTGCTGGTCGATGCGTACGGCAGCTCCGATCGGTTCTCATCGACATCGGTCGATGACTTTCTCGGCGCAGAACGGGCTGTGACGCACCTGATCGAACAGGGCTGTCGCTCGATCGCCTTCGTCGGCGGTGAGATTCAGATTCACCAGATCAACGAGAGGTTGCGTGGAGCTCGCGCCGCCGTCGCGGCGCATCCGGGAGTCGACCTCGAGGTCATTCCGACGGTTGAGCGTTCTGTTCACGCCGGACTTGCCGCGGGCGAACAACTGCTCGGCAGGGCGAGAAGGAACCGCCCAGACGGCATCTTCGCCGCAAACGACTCGCTTGCGATGGGAATCATGCAGGCGATCTCGGCAGGTTCCGACCTTCGCATTCCGGAGGATATCGCCGTCGTCGGTTACGACGACATCGACTTCGCCTCCTCGGCGGCCGTACCGCTCTCGACGGTTCGGAGACCGAGGGAGGTGTTCGGTCGGAGCGCCGTCGACCTCGTGAGGGACCAGGCGGATTCCACGGAGGCGCTACCCGTGCGCAGCATCGTGATCCAGCCGGAGCTCATCGTGCGGGCCAGTTCGAGGCGCAGCTGATCAGGTTCGTCTCGTTGTCGCCACCGAGAGTGCGGGTTCGCACGGTGAAACTGGCACGATGTGAAGCCGGCGGGAGCCGGCGGCTCAGAGCGCCCCGGTTGCCGCCGTCTCGATGACTCGGGGCGTGCCATCGAAGACGAGCAGCCGGTCGGCGAGCTTGTCGACGAAGAACCGGTCGTGGCTCACCACGACCACCGCGCCCGGGAAGTGCGTGAGCGCGCGCTCCATCACCTGCGTGCTCGTGATGTCGAGGTGGTTCGTCGGCTCATCGAGCACGATCACCGCGGCCCCCGAGAGCAGGCACTGCGCGATCGCGACCCGGGCGCGCTGACCGCCCGAGAGTGTGCCGATCTTCTGCTGCAGGTCGGCATCGGAGAACTGCAGCATCGCGAGGAACCGGTTCACGCTCTTCTTCGTCGCGGTGAACGCGAGCGAGTCGGGGTAGGCGTTCACTGCGTGCCCGACCGTGTCCTCGAGATCGAGCGACGCGTAGACCCGGTTGTACGAGACGAACCTCGC
Organism: Agromyces sp. Y782; assembly: GCF_059445405.1. Taxonomy (NCBI): domain Bacteria; kingdom Bacillati; phylum Actinomycetota; class Actinomycetes; order Micrococcales; family Microbacteriaceae; genus Agromyces; species Agromyces sp. Y782. The sequence goes on from NZ_JCAIUG010000001.1 coordinate 895,276, forward strand.
ACCCTTCGCCCAACGCACCGTCCCGGCATCCGCTTCGGTCCCACCGGTGAGCACGTCGAGCAGCGTCGACTTGCCCGAACCGTTGGAGCCGAGCACCGCGACCCGGTCGCCGCGCTGCAGGTCGAATGAGAGTCCCTCGAAGAGCGGCGCGCCGTTGAATCCCTTCGAGAGCCCGGTCACGGTCAGCAGGTCGTTGCTGACCCGCAGCCCGTCGTAGATGCCCGTGATGATCTGGTCGATCGGGCGCGGCGCCTGCCGCTTCTTGATGTCTGCGAGCCGGCGGGCGACCGCGTTCGACGGATTGCGAGCAGCTTCGCGGCGTGCAGCGGATGCTGCCTGCTCGTAGGCCAGCAGCTCCTCTTCGTGCGCGAACTGGCGCTCGAGCATCTTCAACCTCGACTGCTTCGCGTGCACGTAGGCGGAGTAGTTGCCCTCGTACTCCTGCAGGCGATAGTTCTCGATCTCGACGATTCGGGTGACGACCCCGTCGAGGAACTGACGGTCGTGCGAGACCACGAGCACTGCGCCGGCGAAGCCGCCGAGCCACCCCTCGATCCAGCGCACCCCGTCGAGGTCGAGGAAGTTCGTCGGCTCGTCGAGCAGCAGCACGTCGGGCGCCTGCACGAGAATCTGCGCGAGCGCGGCGCGGTTGCGCCATCCGCCCGACAACCGGTCGACGGGAAGGTGCCGCCGCTCCTCGTCGAAACCGAGGCTCGTGAGCACGGTGTCGATCGTGTTCTCGTAGGTCCAGCCGCCGATCGCGTCCATGCGCTCGAACAGCTCGCCCTGCTCGGAGAGCAGGCGCGTCATCGCCGTGTCATCCATGGGCTCGGCGAGCTGCATGCCGATCGCGTCGAGCCGGGCCTGCGTCTCGTGCACGGCGGCGAAGTGGCCGCTCAACGTCTGCTGCACGCTCAGTTCGCCGTCGAGTTCGGAGAACTGCGAGAAGTACCCGATCGTGGTGCCGAGGGTGGCGTCGACGGTGCCGCCCGACGGCTGCTGCCGCCCGAGCACGAGCTCGAGGAACGTCGTCTTGCCTGTGCCGTTCTTGCCGATGAGCCCGACGCGATCGCCCTTCCGCAACTTGAGGAACGCCTCCCGCAAGACGGGTCGCCCGTCGAATTCCATGCTCACGTCGTTCAGGCGGATCAGGCTCACTGGGGTCCTTGCGTCGGGGCGGGGCGATGAGGGCGAGACGGATGCCTCGAGCCGGCGCGTTCGAGATGGCACTGCCGCGCCGGGCGAGTCTACCTGCCGTCGATGGGGGGCGAGCCCGAGGCATCCACTGCTCGGTCGAGGTAATGCTCAACGCCATCGAGGATGCGCGCGAGACCGAAGTCGGCGCCGTCGAAGCTCCGGTCGACGAGCGCGCCGCTCACGAGTGTCGCGTGCAACGCGGGGAAACGCTCTGCCGTGACGAGTTCGCCCAACAGCCGCGCCTCGGCACGCACGACCTGCACGGGCGGCTCGCCGGTCTCCCCCGAGCGCTCCTCGTACCCCCGCTCGACCGCGGCGCGGAATCGTGCATGCCCCGTGACCTCGAGCACGACGGCGATGCGCTCCTGCCCGGTCAAGCCCGTGCCGTCGAGCGCGGCGAGCCCGGCGTCGAACCAGGCGAGGTTGTTCGGGGTGCTCGTGATGCCCTGGATCGCGATGTCGAGCATCCACGGGTGGCGCCGGTAGACCGCGACGGATGCCGCGGCGTGGGCTTCGAGCCCCGCCCGCCACCCCGTCGCGCGAGCCACGGAGTCGGGCGGCGAACCCATGGCCCGCTCCTGCAGGAGCACCACGAGCGTGTCTTTCGAACCGACGTAGCGGTAGAGCGACATCGCGGTCAGGCCGAGTTCCGAGGCGACCGAGGGCATGGTCACCGCATCGATGCCATCGGCGTCGGCGATGGCGAGTGCAGTGCCGAGCACTTGGTCGAGGGTGAACTCGCGCTTCGGACCGCGCTGGGACGCCGGCACCCTGCCCCAGGCGAGGGCGAGTTCCGCCGGAAGGTCGGGGACCACCGAGTCGTCAGCCACGGCACCCTCCTCAGCTCGGCCCGTTCCAGCTTAGGCGCGGCGCCGGGGCCGGTATCGCCCCGGCCCCGGCCTCACTCAGGCCGCAGACCAGCCACCGTCGGAGGCGAGGATGACGCCGTTGATGTTCGCAGCGGCGTCGCTGGCGAGCCACGCGACCGTGCCGGCGATCTGCTCGGCGGTGGCCGGCGGCGACATCGTCGCCTGCATGATCGGGCCGACCCGACCGGGGCCGTACTCGGACTTCAGCGACATGTCGAGACCCGTCACGACGGCGCCCGGCGCCACGGCGTTGGTGCGGATTCCCTGCGGCCCGTACATGACGGCGCAGCTCTTGGTGAGTCCGGCGACTGCATGCTTCGAGGCCGTGTACGCGGCGCCGCCGACCGAGCCGCGGAACGCGGCCTCTGAGGCGATGTTCACGATCACGCCCGACGCGCGCTGACGCATCAGGGGCACGGCCGCGCGGGTCGTGCGCAGCACCGCGGTGACGTTGATGTCGAAGATGCGTTGCCAGGTGGCGTCGTCGACCTCGTCGGCCGGCACGACGCCGTCCATGACGCCGGCGATGTTGGCGAGCACGTCGATCCTGCCCGCTGCGGCTTCGACGAGCTCTCGCACGGTCGCCTCCTGCGTGATATCGCCGGTGACGATGCGCACGTCGTACTCGCTCAGGTCGGCGGCGAGGTCGCGCAGGGGGTCGGCGGCGACATCGGTCGCGACGACCGTCGCGCCTTCACGCGCGAGGATCTGCGCTGTGGCCCAGCCGATGCCGGAGCCGGCTCCGGTCACGATGGCGGTTCGGTCGGTGAAGCGGGCAGTGCTGCGGTCGGTCATGGTGTCCTCAGGGTCGGTGGCTGTTTCTCGTACTGTCGTAAACAGTATATGCACATACTAGTTACTCAACGAATTCGCCGATTCTGGAGCCCGCGCCTCTCGGCGCTCGACACTGAGATCGCCCGCGGCAAACGCAACCGACGTCAGCGGCAGAAAGAGAACGAGGAGGAACTGCAATGAGCGACTACACGACCGAGGCCGACCGGCTTCCCGCCACGTGGGAATTCGGCGGCGGAACGAGCGAGCTGAGCGTCGCACTCGCGCCCGAAGGCACCTCGCGTTCGACACCGACGCGCCCCTCGAGACCACCGAATGGGCGACGTCCGCCGACGGGCGCGCCTTCATCCGCGCCTCCGCGACGGCGTGGGGTGATGCGGCGATCGCCGCCGGGGAGCAGCACGACGGCGTTGCTCGCCGCTGCAGTCAGTCGACGAAGGCGACCGCTCGGGCCGGCGCGCCGTCGCCCGCGAGCCGCAACGGGAACACTCCGATGCGCACGCGCGACGGAAGCCCGTCGAGGCCGGTGAGGTTCTCGACGATGAGCCCGTCGCCGCCGAGCACGACCTCGTGCACCGGGAACTCGGTCGTGCCGGCGGCATCGGTGGGATCGGGGCTCAGGGTGTCGACGCCGAGCACGTGCATGCCCCGTTCGACGAGCAGGCGCGCCGCGTCGACGCCGAGCGCTGGATGTCGCAGCGCGCGGGCCGTGCCGAAGTGCCGCGCCCACCCGGTGTCGACGACGACGATCGACGGCACCCGTTCAGGCAGTTCGCCGAGCTCGTCGACGCCGATCGTCGCCCGGTCGGCGAGCCCCGGCACGTGGATCACGAGCGCGTCGCCGACGAGCTCCTCGAGCGCGACCAGGTCCATCGTCCGCCCACCAGCCACGGTGTGGGCGGGCGCGTCGATGTGCGTTCCGGTGTGCGACCCGAGGTGGAGCGACGTGACGGCGGCGCCGTCGCGCTTCAGCTTCAGCGCAGGCGAGAGCTCGACCGAAGGGTCGCCCGGATACACCTGCATGCCGGTGCGCAGCCGATGGCTCAGGTCACGCATGCGGTGCGGGCTCCGTCGTGGCATCCGCCAAGTGCTCGCTCCTCGCAGGCTGCGTCGACGAACGCTCGCGCAGCGACACCAGCAGGTAGAGCACGAACGTGATCACGAATGCCGGGATCGTCGCACCGACCGGCGTCGGCCACACGTACGTGAAGACGTACGCCGCGACCGCGCCGATGAGCCACACGACCACCGCGGCCCAGTTCACACCCGCGAGGTACCAGTACCGGCCGTCGCGGGCGCGCAGGATGTCGGGGGTGTAGTCGCCGCGTTTCACGATGTAGTAGTCGGCGATCATGATCGCGAACACTGGTGCGAAGAGCGCGCCGATCGTGACGAGGAAAGTCGTGAACTGGCCCAGCAGGCCGAACCAGGTCGACCCGACGATCGAGATGACGCCCACGATGAGCGCGGTCGGCAGGAACTTCAGCTTCTTGCCGCCCGGCACGGCGTTCACGATCGTCGTGACCATGCCGTAGACGACCATCGTGTTCGTGGCCATGACCGACAGGAAGATCACGACCGCCAGCGGAGCGCCGAACGGTTCGACGATCGTCACCGGGTCGAACGGGATGGCCTCGCCGCCCGAGAGCACGACGTAGCCGATCGCGGTGGCACCGACGGTCATCGAGATGACCGTCGAAAGCGTGTAGCCGACCCCCGAGCCGACGATGCCGGCCCTGCTCGATTTCGCGAAGCGGTTGAAGTCGGCCGAGAGCACCGTCCACGAGATCGCCGTGGCGATGACGACGTCGAGCACGAGGATCGGGGTGTAGCCGATCGACTGGTCGGCCGGAATCGCGAGGAACTCCGCCGGCGCGTAGGTTGTGAACGCGACCACGAAGATGTAGGCGATGATGCCGAGGATGAGCACGGCGAGCCACGGTTCGACGCGGGCGATGCCCGTGTGGCCGAAGATCGCGAGGATCACGACGAGGGTCTGGCAGAGCACCGCGAACATGATCGGGCTCGAGAAGCCGGTGACGGATGCCACGAGGAAGTCGAGCGCGATGCCGGCGAGCATCGCCTGCACCCAGCTCCAGCCCATGAGGATGATGACGTTCGCGGCCACCGGCAGGAGGCTGCCGCGCGTGCCGAACGGCCCGCGGGTGAGCGCCATCGTCGGCATGCCGGTGCGCGTGCCGATGTTGCCGACGGTCACGAGCACCGCGGCGCCGAGAATCGTGCCGACGATGATCAGCATGATGACGAGGCCGTAGTCGACGCCGGGCACGAACAGCGTGCCGGTGAGCAGGGTCGTCACCACGAGGTTCGCGGCGAGCCAGATCATGCCGATGCGAGGCAGCGACAGGGTGCCGCGCACGGGGCCGGCATCATCGGAGTGTTCCTCGAGGTAGTGCTCGAGTCGGGAGTAGAGCGACATTGCCAGGTCTCCTCGGTGAGTGGTGGGTCGGGTTCGGGTGGTGGTCAGGACGCGTCGGCCGTGTCGGGCATCGGCGAGAGGTGCTCGTGCACGGCGACGAGGCGCGGCGATGCGGCATCCGTCGCCCCCTCGGCGCGGAAGACGATGGTTTCGCGCTCGCGGTAGGACTCGGTGCCCTCGCCGGTGTCGACGGTCGTCGCGACCGAGTGCGTGAACACCGCGCCGCCGGGGAACGTCTGCACGAGCGGGTCGCTCGACGCGCACGAGACGACGCGCCAGCCACCGTCGACCCAGCCCGCCCAGAGCCGCTCGTAGGCGGCCCGGTCGGCGAGCCGCTCAGGCTCCGTGTGGAAGAGGAAGCTCGCGTCGGGGGCGAAGGCTGCGAAGTAGCGCTCGCCGTCGGTCGCGGCGAAGGCGTCGACGATCTCGGATGCCGCCGCCAGCACCGCCTCGCGACTCGGTTCGGACTGCTCGGTCATCGGTGGGGCTCCTTCGCCTCGGGTTCTTCGGTCGTGTCGGGTGTGATGGCGGGTTCGCTGGGGCCGCGGAGGCTATGCGCGTGGCGCCATGGCGCTGATGAGCTCGTAGGCGACGTGACTCGCCGCGACGGCGGTGAGCTGGGCGTGGTCGTAGGCGGGCGCGACCTCGACGACGTCGGCGCCGACGATGTTGCGGTCGGCGAGTGAGCGGATCATGCGCAGCAGTTCGCGGCTCGTCAGCCCGCCGGCCTCGGGAGTGCCGGTGCCCGGGGCGTGCGCGGGGTCGAGCACATCGATGTCGATCGAGATGTAGAGCGGCGCCTCGCCGATGCGGGCGCGCATGCGGTCGATCGCCGCGGCAAGTCCGTGCTCTTCGAGGTACTCGCTCGTGATGATCGAGAAGCCCAGGCGCTCGTCGTCTTCGAGGTCGCTCTTCGCGTAGAGCGGGCCGCGGATGCCGACGTGCATGCTCGCAGTGAGATCGATGAGGCCCTCCTCCGACGCGCGGCGGAATGGCGTGCCGTGCGTGGTCGGGGCACCGAAGTAGGTGTCCCAGGTGTCGAGGTGCGCGTCGAAGTGCAGCACCGCGACGGGGCCGTGCTTCGCGTGCACTGCGCGCAGCAGCGGCAGCGCGATGGTGTGGTCGCCGCCGATCGCCACGAGCTTGTCGGCGTGCTCGGCGAGCTCCCTCGCGCCCGCCTCGATCTGGCTCACGGCCTCGGCGATATCGAAGGGATTGGCAACGATGTCGCCGGCGTCGGCCACTTGCTGCGCGCCGAACGGGAAGACGTCTTGCGCGGGGTTGTAGGGGCGAAGAAGGCGCGAGGCCTCGCGCACGTGAGCCGGGCCGAACCGGGCGCCTGGGCGGTAGCTCACGCCGCTGTCGAAGGGTACGCCCGCGATCGCGACGTGGGCTCGAGCGACCTCGTCGAGGCGCGGGAGGCGTGCGAAGGTCGCGATGCCGGCGAAGCGCGGCACGACGCTCGCGTCGACCGGGCCGCGGATGCCGCCGTCGTGCGGTTCTTCGGGAGAGAGTTGCATATTACTAAACTTCCAGTACTCTTGAGGAAACTTGCGGCCACTGTATGCCGCATTCGCCGTCGCCGTCAAGGGAAGATCCACGATGCGTCCCATCCACCCCAGTGCCGACGCGATCGGCACGCCGATCGGCGCGAAGCTGCGCAGCGCTCGCATCGCACAGGGGCTCACGCTCGCCCAGATCGCCGAATCGAGCGGACTCAGCAAGGGATTCCTCAGCCGCGTCGAACGCGACGAGACCTCGCCGAGCGTCGCCACCCTCGTGCAGCTCTGCCAAGTGCTCTCGCTGCCTGTCGGCGCGCTCTTCGCCGAGCCCGAGATCCAGCGCATTACGCACGCCGACGCGCCGCATATCAACCTCGGCGGCGTCGACGTCAGCGAACGCCTCATGTCGCCGCGCGGCGAATCGCGAGTGCAGCTCATCCGCTCCGCCCTCGAACCCGGCGCACACGGAGGGCACGAGCTCTACACCGTGAACTGCGACGTCGAGGTGCTCCACGTCATTGCCGGAGCGGTCACCGTGCGATTCGCCGACCGCTCCGTGCGACTCGAGACCGGTGACGCGCTGACGTTCCCGGGCCGGGAGCCGCACACCTGGCACGCGGAGGATGCCGCATCGGCCGAGGTCTGCTGGATTCTCGCACCCGCGCCCTGGAGTGGCTCGGCCTGAACTCCCGCCGCGAACCTCGATGCGTCAGGTGGACGCCCCCCGAGGCGTGGGCCGCGCCGGAACCAGCTGCAGACCGACCGTTGAATTCATCCGCCGAACAGCACCGGGTGTCACACCGTGGCGACGCTTGAACGCTCGACTGAATGCGGCCTCCGAGGAGTAGCCGACCCGACTCGAGATCGATGCGATCGGATCGGTCGTGCGGGTGAGCTCCGAATGCGCCTGTTGCAGCCGCCAATCGGCGAGATAGCGCATCGGTGGTTCTCCGACGAGGGTCGTGAACCGCTCGGCGAAGGCCGAGCGCGACATGTTGGCCTGCCGGGCGAGTTCCACGAGGGTCCAGTCGTGATCCGGTCGGGCGTGCATGCGACCGAGTGCTCGCCCGACCTGCGGATCGCGAAGGGCTGCGAGCCAGCCGCTCGCCGTCGTCTCGGTGTTGCGCAACCACCAGCGCAGCACCTGGATGACGAGCACGTCTGCCAGCCTCGTCATCACTGCCTCCCCACCGGGTTGGATGTCCTCTGCCTCTCGCGCGAGCATTCGCAGGACGGCCTGGAACGAGCCCGACTCGGTGTCGTCCCAGGCGTCGACGCGAATGAGACCCGGCAGCTCCTCGATCAGGCGGGCGGTGAGCGGGGCGTCGACCTGCATCGCGGCGTAGGCGATCTGAGTGCGATCCCCGCCACCACCGAACCGCATGTGCTCGTACGTCTCGCTGACCTGCTCCACCGGGATATCGAACAGCGGTGTGCTCGAGGCATCCGCTGCGCTCAGGATTCGGTGAGGCACTGCCCTGGTGATGAGCGCCGCACTTCCGGCCTCGAGCGCGTGCCGCTCACCCTCGATCTCGAGGATGCACCGCCCGGCGAGCACGACCGGAAGCATCATGTGCCCATCGAGTGCAGGAAACTCCACACCCCATGGTGCGGAGAGTTCGGCGCGGCAGTAGAGCGCGCCGGTGAACCGAAGGAGATGCAGTCCGTCGCCGAGCTGATCGCCTGCGCCGGGATTACGGGGATTGACCATGCGTCCACACTGGCATGCCGAACAGCCAGAAATCCCAGTTCATGGACGATCAGCATAGAAGTACGAACTTCCGGCGATTGTACGTCCGCGTCGCTGGGGCGAGAGTGGACGACAAGACAACGAAGAGGAGTTCCACCATGACCCCGACCATCGCCGTGATCGGCGCCACCGGAAAGACCGGTCGCCGCATCGCACCCCTGCTCGACGCACAAGGACACGCAGTGCGCCGCCTCGCCCGCAACACCAGCCCGGCCTTCGACTGGGAGCGCCCGGAGGGATGGGCGGCGGCACTCCGCGACGTCGATCGGCTGTACGTCGCCTACGTGCCCGATCTCGCGGCGCCCGGATCGGAACTCGCCATCACCCGCCTCATCGAGGTCGCACGCGACGCCGGCGTACGACGCATCGTGCTGCTCTCGGGCCGCGGCGAAGACGGCGCACGCCGGTGCGAAGACATCCTGTTCGCCTCGGGCATTCCGGCGACGGTCGTGCGTGCGAGCTGGTTCATACAGAACTTCACCGAAGGCGCACTGAGCGACGCGGTGGGAACCGGAGTGCTCGCGCTTGCGGCAGGGGGTGTGCGCGAGCCGTTCATCGACGTCGACGACATCGCCGAGGTGGCCGTGGAAGCGCTCACCGGCGAGGGCCACGAAGGCCGCGTCTACGAGGTGACGGGTCCGCAGTCGCTCACGCTCACGGAGGTGGCGGCACTGTTGTCCGAGATCAGCGGACGCGAGGTCGGCTACATTCCCATGGGATTCGACGACTTCCATGCCGCCGTCGCCTCCGAGCAGGGGCCGGAGGTCGCGACGCTGCTCACCGAGCTGTGCCGTGAGGTGTTCGACGGTCGCAACGAGAGCACCACCGAAGGTGTCGCCGAAGCGCTCGGCCGCAGCCCCCGCGACGTGCGCGCAGTGCTCACCGAGGCGGCCTCGGCGGGAGCCTGGGCATGAGGTCCGGAATGTTTCACTGAATCCGAGTCGTTCGTCGTCTCACTGCTGACGGCCGTGCTGTTCGGCGACGCGGTCCAGCTCGGTGGATTCTTCTCCGTCACGCTGGCCTGCGCTGCTCATCGACCGCCGCGCCGATCCCACTGCCGTCGATGCCGGAAGCAAGCTCGATATCGCTGTCGTCGTCGTACCGTCTCTCGACAGCAGCGAGCAGGAGGCCGCGCTGCAGCTCCAGTGGCGGGCGCCGGTCCTCATGAGCCACGGTGAGCAGATCGTCGAGGGCTGAGTGGATGCGGCGGGCCACCTGCGGCGAGCCGACGCCGGCAAGTCGCACCTCGGTGAAGGCCAGGGTGACGTAGTCGCCCCACGACATCACTTTCTCCGTCAGGCGCAACTCCCCGTCCTCATCGTGGTGGCGACCGTCCGGAAACTCCCGCCTGACCAGCTCACGCAGGCAGTCGTGCAGACGGTCGATGGCCTGCACCGCCGTGGTCGGGTCCTGCCACGGCGCGTCGGAGAGTGCACGGATGGCCATGTCGACCAGCAGTCGCATCCCGTAGGCGACGTCGTGCTCCAACGTGCGCTCCGGGCGGAGCACGATGGCCCCGTGCACCTTCCGGCGGTCGAGACGCGCAGGGTCACCGTGAACAGTGAACAACCGCCCGCCGGACGGCACGAAATCGCCGAGGGCGGGGACGAGCTCCAACGCGCAGCCGGCCCGCCGCGCGGCCGCGACGAGCTTCTTATACCTGACCGACGTGACGACGCCGGACTGTTCTGCCACGACGACGGTCGCGTCGACGACATCGGGCACCGGCTCCTCGTTCGGGTAGACCTTGTTCACCATCTTGCGGGTGTTGTCCCCCGCGATCTCCACGAGCGCCGAGACCCGCAGCGCCTGGCCGATGTGGTGGATGTACACCACGAGAACAGCGATGCTGACCAGGGAAAGCAGGAACGTCGTGACGATCGCGACGCCCGGCACCTGGCCCGGATCACCGCCGACACCGATCCGGACCTCTCGGATCGTCAGGAGCGTGTGGACGAACGTCGCGACGAACAGGCCGATGGCGAACTGGCTCGGGCGGTCTCGGAGCAGCCGCTGCACGATACGCGGGGAGAACTGCCCCATCGCGAGCTGCACCACGACCAAGACGATGGTCAGCACCAAGACTGTGAGGTTGACCATCGACGTGGCGACCGTGGTGAGGATCTCCAGAGCGGCCTCGGGGCCGCCGACGATATCTTCAGGCACGAGCTCGTAGCCGGTGGCCCGGTCGATCGCGATCGTCGTAAGGGAAATCACGAACCCGACCAGGACGCACAGAACTGGGATCAACCAGAGCGAGGTCAGGACGTTGCGCAATGCCTTGTAGACCGTGTTCTGCATGCCGCTCCTTCGCGACGTACCCGAGAACGAGCCGAGCCGATCGCCCGTGACTCGACGCTGCGTGCTTGCTCAGGTTCGCGGGGTGACGTCGCCTCAGGCTACTGACGTCCGACGATCGGGGCTATGGGCTTGACGAGTCGCCGATCATGCCCGTCAAGACGATCGGCACCCCCGGGTCACGCAGCTCGGGAGTGAAGTAGATCACGGCGACGAGGCAGGCGGACACGATTTCGAAGCGCCAGGAAGAACCACCGCCCTCACCGCGTTGCCTTCAAGTATGAGAGCGATCGTGTACTCGCAGTCCGGTGATTCATCCGTATTGAACCTGGTGGAGCGCGAACTCCCCGAGCCCGGCGCGGGTGAGGTGCGAGTGCGGATCGTGGTGTCGGGCGTCAACCCCACCGATTGGAAGGCGCGTGCCGGCGGGCGGCCGGGCAGGCCCACCCCGTTCCCCGAGGTCGTCCCCGATCAGGATGGCGCGGGCGTCGTCGATGCGGTCGGCCCCGGCGTGAGTGGCCTCGAAGTCGGCGATCGGGTGTGGCTGTTCCTCGCCGCCCACGAGCGGCCGACCGGCACAGCCCAGGAGGTCACGGTAGTGCCGGCAGAGCGGGTCGTGCCCCTTCCGGATGCCGCGAGCTTCGACATCGGCGCGAGCCTCGGCATTCCCGCGATGACCGCGCACCGTGCCCTCACGGTCGCCGAGGGCGGCCCGTCGCGACTGGGCCCCGGAGCCCTCGACGGTCGCACCGTGCTCGTCGCCGGTGGGGCCGGTGCCGTCGGCCATGCGGCGATCCAGCTCGCCCGCTGGTCGGGTGCGCGAGTCATCACGACCGTGAGCTCGCCCGAGAAGGCAGCACTCGCGACGGCAGCGGGCGCGCACCACGTGGTGAACTACCGGGCGGGCGACACGACCCGTGCCATTCGCGCGATCGCTCCCGACGGCGTCGACATCGTCGTCGAGGTCTCGCCGGCCCGCAACGCCCAGCTCAACTCGAGCGTCATCGCCAACCACGGCACGATCGCCGTGTACGCCACTGACGGCGGCAGCGAGATGGTGCTCGACGTGCGCTTCCACTTCTCGCTGAACGTGCGGTACCAGTTCCTGCTGCTCTACACCGTCGGCGCCGAGCCCCTCGCGGCCGCCGCCGAGGACATCGGGCGAGCGCTCGCCGACGGCGCGCTCGACGTCGGCGAGGCATCCGGACTCCCCGTCACGCGCTTCCCGCTGGAGCGTACCGCCGAGGCGCACGATGCGGTGGAGGCGGGCACCGTGGGCAAGGTGCTCATCGACGTGGCATCGCCGACCGATCGAACCGAGGACTAACTCAATCCCAGGTATGCCTCGATCACGCGCTCGTCTGAGAGCAGGTCGCGCGCCGGACCGGAATGCGTGACCTCACCCGTTTCGAGCACGTAGCCGACATCGGCCGCGGCGAGCGCGCGTCGCGCGTTCTGCTCCACGAGAACGACGGTCGTGCCGGCGTCGCGAATCTCGGCGATCACGGTGAAGACCTGATCGACGATCTTCGGGGCGAGCCCCATCGACGGTTCGTCGAGCAGCAGCACCTCGGGCTCGGCGATGAGCGCCCGTGCAATCGCGAGCATCTGCTGTTCGCCGCCCGAGAGCGCGCCGGCCTGCAGCCTGCGACGCTCCCGGAGGATCGGAAAGCGTTCATACACCCGAGCAATGCTGTCGTGCATCGTTCGACCGCGGTGCCAGCCGCCGAGGCTGAGATTCTCGTCCACCGTCAGCGTGCCGAGAATCTCGCGGCCCTCGGGCACCTGCACGAGCCCAGCCTTGACGAGACGGTGGGCGGGCCACCGCGTGACATCCGCACCGTTGAAGCGAACCACGCCGCTTCGCGGGCGCACGAGACCGGAGATCGCGCCCAGGATCGATGTCTTGCCCGCGCCGTTCGCACCGACGAGCGTGACAAGGGCGCCGCGCTCGACGTCGAACGAGACGTCGCGCACCGCGTCCACGCGTCCGTAGCTCACATGCAGGCCTTCGATGCTGAGGATCGGAGCGCTCATCGTGTCTCCCCCGTTCCGCCTTCGTCGTCATGGGTCGTCGGGTCGACGGCCACCTCCGCGACCACCTCGGCGAGCTCCTCTGCGGCGTACTCGGCTGTCGCGTCGCCGTCGGCTCCGAGATAGGCCTCCAGCACACGCGGGTCGCGCGCGACCTCGGCCGGAGTTCCCTGCGCGATGACCTCGCCGAAGTCGAGCACCATGATCCGATCGCACGTGGCGAGCATCATCCGCACGTTGTGCTCGATGATGAGCACCGCAACGCCGTCGGCTCCCAGCGATCGGATCAGCTCGGAGAGGCGCTCCGCCTCCACCTGGTTCATGCCCGCGGCCGGCTCGTCGAGCACGAGCATCGTGGGATGCGAGGCGAGGGCACGGGCGATCTCCAGCCGACGCTGGTCGCCGTACGACAGGTCACCGGCGGCCGTCGCCGCCTTGTCGCCGAGGCCGACACGGATCAACTGAGCGGATGCCACGGCCGCCGCCTGCCGTTCGAACCTGCGGGCCGACGGGAGGAAGATCAGTCTTCTCAGCAGCGTGTCACGACTGATGCGGTAACCGCCGACGAGCACATTGTCGAGTGCCGAGAGCCGGTCGAAGAGCTTGACCTGCTGGAACGTGCGTGCCACGCCCGCTCGCGCGATTCGGTGCGCCCGCGTCTTGGCGGTGAGCTCGATGCCCAGCACATTGCCCGACCCCGTCGACGGAACGGTCACACCGGTGACCATGTTCACGAGCGTCGTCTTGCCGGCTCCGTTGGGCCCGATCAGGCCGAGCACTTCTGCGCCGGTGAGGGTGAGGTCGACGTCGTGGACGGCTCTCACCCCCCCGTACGATTTGCCGAGACCGTGCAGGCGCATGATCTCCGTGCCTGCCGGCGGAAGCGGGGCGAGTTGCGGCATCGACGCAGGGTCGCTGACGAGCCGGCTCGACGACCTCCACCTTCGCGGGATCAGCCCCGAGAGTCCGCCGGGCAGGAACAGGATGACGACGAGGAGCAGTACTCCCGACACGACCGGTCGTATCCATCCCGCGTCGATGCCGAGACTGCGCTGGAGTTCGGGGAGTGCGGAGAGGAAGATCGAGCCGAGGAGCGGCCCGATGAAGAGCGTCGTTCCGCCCACCACGGCCGTGACCAGGCCGTCGACCGCGGCGGGGAACGAGAACTCGTTCGGGTCGGCGAACCTCGTGAAATGCGTGAAGAGCACCCCGTACAGGCCCGCGACCGCGCCCGCGATGACGAACGACGCCATTCGATATCGGGTCACATTGATGCCCATCGTGGTCGCAGCGAGCTCGTCTTCACGGATCGCCGCGAACGCGCGCCCCATGCGCGAGCCCGACAGACGCCAGAACCAGAAGCCGACGAACGCGAGTGCGATCCACGCCGTCTCGGGGCCGACGAGCTTCGGGAAGCTCATGCCCTGCGCACCGTTCGTCCACGACTGGTTGATCAGGAAGATCCGCACCATCTCGCCGAAGGCGAGCGTCGCGATGGCCAGGAACACTCCGCGCAGTCGCATGACGGGCAACCCGATGATGAACGCTGCGATGACGCCGACCGCCATTCCGAACACGACCCCGACGGCCAGCGGCGGGATGACACCGAACAACGGTTCGGTCGGCACGACGAGGCTCGAAGTGAACGCCGCGAGTGATGCGAGGCCGAGCTGCGCGAGGCTCAACTGGCCGGCGATGAGCACCGCGTAGAAGCTGAAGGCGAGGATCGCCGTCAAAGCGATGAAGGTGAGCAGTGACGAGTACTCGAACATGTCTAGACCTCACGCACCTTGCGTGCTCCGAAGATGCCTTGCGGCCTGATGATGAGAATCAGGAAGAGCAACCCGAATGCGACCATGTCGCGCCACGAGCTGCCGACGGTGTTGACCGCGTACACCTCAGCGAGCCCGAGGATGAGTCCGCCGACGAGGGCGCCGGGCAGTGACCCCAGACCGCCCACGATGATCACGGCGAGTGCCTTGAGTTCGACCGCATGCCCGATGCCGAGGTTGGCGGCATTCACGTTGAGGGCGAAGAGCACGCCTGCCACCGCCCCGAGGGCTGAGGAGATGGCGAAGGTGATGCTGCTGATCCGGCCCACGTTCAGCCCCAGGACGGCGGCCGCATGGGGGTTCTCGGCGATCGTGCGCATCCCTCGTCCGAGTTTGGACTTCGCGACGACCCACGTCAGCACGACCATGAGCGACACGCTGACGACGAGGATCACGAGTTGCAGGAGTGAGAACGATGCGCCCAGGAAGTCGAGCCTGGTCGTGGGGAAGGCGTCCGCCGGGAACCGCACCGTGTCGGCCCCGTAGAGCGCCAGCAGCACGGAGAGGATGATCGCACCGAACGCGATCGAGGAGATCAGACCGGCGAAATGCGCGTCGTGCCGACCCGCGAGCGGTCGGAACGCGATGCGCTCGATGAGCACCCCGAGCACGGCTCCGAGCACGAAGACGATCGGGATCGCGACCCAGATCGAGACACCGAAGCGGGTGACGACCTCGATGCCCACGAGGGCGCCGGCAGAGAACACCGCGGCATGCGCGAGGTTCAACCGGTCCAGAATGCCGAAGACGAGCGTGAACCCGATGGCGAACAAGGCATAGATCGAGCCGAGGAAGATCCCATCGACGAAGAGCTGCATTTGTGTCCCTAGATCGAGCCGTGCGTCAGATCGAGCCGTGCGTCATCCGAGCCGTGCGTCATCCGAGGCATCCGGACGACGCACGGCTCACGCTAACGGTTGCGTGCCGCAGTGACGAGCATTACTCGAGGATGACGAACTCGCCGCCCTCGACGATCTGCACGAGTGCCTCGTGCACGGCATCCCGGTTCTCGTCGATCGACACGTTGCCGAGCACCGTGGGAACGTCGGTGATCTCGGCGAGCCCCGCCGTGATGTCTTCGCGCTCGCCGGAGCAGTTCGCACGAACCGCCTCGTCGATGATCTGCATGCCCGCATACGCCTGTGCCGAGAACTGGTCGGGCGCAGCGTCGAATCGCTCGGTGTACGCGTCGATGAACGCGACGTTCTGCTCGTTGTCGGAGGCCGAGTTCCACGCAGCACCGACCACGACGCCCTCAGCGGCTTCGCCGGCGCCTGAGATGAGCGCGGGCGAGTTGAACCCGTTGCCGCCGATGATCGGCACGTCGAGTCCGATCTCGCGAGCCTGGGTCACGAGAGGCACCGCCGCATCGATGAGCGCCGACACCACGATCGCATCCGGATCGGATTGCTTCGCCTTGTCGAGCAGTGCACGGAAGTCGGTGTCGGCCTTGAGGAACGTCAAAGTCTCGGCGATCTCGACCCCCTCCTCCTCGAGAGCTGCGGCGAACGCCTGGTAGCCCGACTCGGTGAAGGCGTCGTCGTTGCTGTACATCACGACGACCTTCTCGAGTCCGAACTTCTCGACCGCGGCCTGCACGGTCTGCGGGATCACGGCATCCTCCGTGAGCGAGTCGCGGAAGATGTGGTCGCCGATCTCGGTGATGCCGGCGGCGGTGTTCGAAACGCCGAGCACGGGCACACCCGCGTCCTGCGCGACCGGATCCGTCTGCATCGCCGTGTTCGAGAGCGTCGGGCCGATGATGACGCTCGCGCCGTCGGCGATGAAACCGTCGAACACCTGGATCGCCTGCTTGGGGTCGGTCTCGTCGTCTTCGACCGTGAGCGCGTAGGTGACCCCGCCGACTTCGTTGAGGTCGTCGACGGCCATCTCGAGGGCGTTCTTCTGGCTCGCGCCGTATTGCGCGGCGGCACCCGTCAGACTGAACGCGGCGGCGACGGGGATCTCGGCGTCGATCGTGCACTCGGCGCCGGTTCCGGTGCCGACGAGGCCGCCGGCATCCGATCCGCTCTCGGGCGCAGACGAACATGCCGCGAGCGCGAGCAGCAGGAGAGAGCCGCCTGCAGCGGCGGACAGTAGTTTCGTTCTCATCGTTGAGGGCCTCCCTGGCCTGATTCGAAAACGTGACGTACGTTGCGTCGCGCGCGAACAGTGCACACCGAAAGCGTGGGAAGCGCACGCGCGACGCCGATTCGTGCGCCATGCTATTGCCCGCTCGGGGCGTCGGCCTCAGGGTATCCCCCGAACGAGGGTCAATCGTTACATCGGAGGCATGCTGCCGTCTCGCGGGAATGCCTCCACCGGGGTCGGAGCGGCGAGCGCACGCTTGCGCTTGAGTCGGAGCCGCACCACCATCGCAACTCCGCCCGCTGCGAGCAGCGCGAGAGCGAGTCCGCCGAGCCATGCGCCCGTGAAGCCCGTCGAGGCGAGGCCGTCGGGAGCACCGTCGGCCCCACCGGGCTGGGCACCCGAGTCGCTGCCCGACCCTGCGCCGGAGCCGGTCCCGGGGTCGGTTCCCGGGTCGGTTCCCGGGCCGGGATCAGTCCCCGGGTCGACCACTGCGACGTGCACCTCGACGCGCGAGGTGACGCCGTTGACGCTGACCTCGACGGCGCCGTCGCCCGCGGCGAGCGCCGTGAGCTCACCGGTCGCCGGGTTGAGTCGCAACACCCCCGTGGCCGCGACCGCCCGCTCGAGACCGGCGCCCTGGCCGCCGTCGACCGTGACCCCGTCGCCGCCCCACCGAGCGCTCATCGGCCATGCGACCGGCACGGTGCGCCCACCGTCCTGCTCGATCGTGGCGGACACCGTCACCGTCTCACCCTCGGTGAGCACGGTCGGCGCGTCGAGAGCGAGGGCGTCGACACGGGCCTTCACCTCCGCACGCATCCATCGCGTGCGATCGACGACGGTCTCGGGGTCGTGCCCCACGACGCCCGCCGACGGGTTGACGCCGAGCATCGTCCAGCCGGTGAATCCGCCCGTCTCGGGGGTGCCCGACGGGCCCTTGCCCGAGTTGCCGTTGATGAGCTGCGAGACGCCGTCCGCCGAGGTCGCGTGGAACGCCCCGACATGCGCGTTGACCACGGCGATCGACTTGCCCGAATCCGCACGGAACTCGCCGAGCGCGGCGGTGAACGCCGACGCCTCGTACCGGTCGCTGAGCTGGCTCGCCTTCGCGGGTTGCGGGTCGTCGGCGGGGTGGTGCGCGAAGACGAGCACGCCCGTGATCGACGAATCCTCCGAGGCATCCGCCAGTTCGCGATCGAGGAGGCCGAGCTGCTCGCGATCCGACGCACGGAACGAGCCGGCCGACGTGTTGAGCGTCACGAGCCTCGTCTTTCCGAGCGTGATCGCAGTGCTGGTCTCACCGAAGACGGCCTCGAAGTTCGAGATCGGGCCGCCCATCACCTCGTGGTTGCCGGGCACGTACACGTACGGCAACCGGTCGCCCACCTCCTCTTCGAGGATCTGCTTTGCGAAGGCGATGTCGGCCACGCTCGCCTCGTCGACGAAGTCGCCGTTGATGACGAGGTAGTCGGGTTCGGCGGCGAGGATCTCGCGCAGCGTGCGGCGCGCGCCCTCGACGGCACCGCTCTCGGGGGTGCGAGCCACGAACTGCGCGTCGCTCATGACCGCGATGCGCTGCGGCCGCTCGTCGACGGTCCCGTTCGTCACGATCACCGGGTCGTGCACCACCGGCGCGACGGGCTGGTCGACGTCGGGGGCGACGATCGCCTCGAGGCCGGCGATCTCGACATGACCTCGGTACTGCACTGCCGAGCGGGTCTCGAGCATTCGGATGCGCTGCAGGTGCAGCGGGTAGGGCGTGCCAGCGGGCACGTTGAATCGCACCTGCCGCCAGCCGGTCCAGTCGACCACGGGCCCATCGAGGTTGATCGTGGTGCCGGCGCCGTTCTTCATCTGGATTCGCGGCCAGATCCCGCTGCCGTCGCCGTTGATCCAGAGGGTGAGGGCCTGCGGCTGCCCGGCGACCTCACGGCCGAGGCTGCCCGGCGTCGACATCTCCGGCGCGATGGCGTAGTACCCGCGGGTGCCGGTGCTCTGCGTGAAGTCGTAGTCGAGCGCGAGCGCCGGCTCGCCCGCGGGTCCCACACTGAGCGTGGTCGTGCCGCTCGCCCGGTCGGAGGCCTTGCCCCAGGTCGCCCCGTCGGCGAAGTCGGCGATCGACTCGCTGCGGTATCCGATCGTCACAGCGACGTCGACGCTGCGACCGTCGGCGGTGAACGTCACCGTCGCCGAGCCGCTCTCGGTGTTCGGAGTGATGAGGAACGCGTCGCGACCGTCGGCGGTCACGGTGACGTCGGCGCCGCTCTCCACCGCGACATCCGCCGTCTCGAGTGGAGCGGTGAAACCGTCGGCGTCCAGGCCGGTCAGCCTCACGCTGGCCGTCTGGCCGGGGTCGGGCAGCGCCACGACCGTGCTGCTCGGGCGGATGCGCTGCAGCTCGCCGAGCACTCGAAGTTCCGTCGTCGCGGTCTTGCCATCGGCCGTGAAGGCCACGCTGCTGCGACCGCTCGACACCCCGACGACTCGGGCGGTGGCGCCGTCGACCGGTTCGACCGCTACTCCGGCATCGGCACTGTACTCGCCGCTGACAGGCACGCCCCCGAGGTTCTCGTCGAGTCCCGTCGCGGCGATCGTGCGACCGAGTCGGGGGAACACCGCATCGGCGTCGGCCAGTTGCGCGGCGGGCGCCACCGCGACATCCGTCAGCGTGCCTGCCGGTGCGCTCGAGAAGAACGCGAGGCTGTTGGCGACGACGCGCTCGCTGCCGTCTGACGGACGGTTGATCACCTGCGTCTCGGTCGTGCCGGCGCGACGGGCGAGCATCGTGGTGGATCCGCCGCCGTCGAGGTTCACGGCGTTGTGCACGCCGAGGTCGAGCATGAGGTCGCCGAGTTCCTGGATCGTCATGCCACGGCCGTCGCCGGCGCGACCGTCGATGGAGACGACGGTGATCTCGGTGCCGTCGGGATTGACGCCCACGGCGGTGCGCGCGGCCTCGACCTGGTCGGCGGCGGTCTGCACGCCGTCGACGATCATGCGCTGCGAACCGCTCACCGCGAGATCGACGTCGTGGTCGGTACCGACGGTGACGTCGACCTGCTGGCCGACCACGAGCGCGGCGAGCGTCGCGGCGCCGGCCTCGCGGCCGATGAGCACGCCAGAGCCGTCGGCGATGTTCGCAGGCGCGCTGAGCACTGTGGGGTCGGTGGTCACCGATTGCACGACGCCGTCGGTGACGACGACCATGGCGACGGATGCCGCGAGCTCACCCGGTCCGCCGAGCGGGCGACTGAGCGGGTGCGCACCCCAAGCGGCGGTGTACCAGCCGATGGCGCCGGTGCCGAGGCCCGGGGTGTTCACGCCGCCGAGCGGCGTCTCGACGCCGCCGACCTCGAGAGCGCCCTGCACCATGAGCTGCTGCACGGCGGCGATGCCGTCGGTGATCGTGAATGCCTGGCGGGCACCGCCGCTCGCGGTGCGCAGGCCGGTGTTCGGCGAGACGTTCACGCCGACGGGCGCGACCGAGGCGTTCATGTCGAAGTAGTCGCCGTTGACGGCGGCGATGGCGTCGGTGCCGTCGAGCTGCTGCGACACCGTGCCGCCACCGGTGACTGCGCCGACGTCGAGCACGTCGAGCGACAGGGTGGGCGTCGTGAGGTCGGCGCGCATGACGTGGCCGGTCACCCATCCGGCGGGCTGCAGCCGACGGAAGTCCGTCAGCTCGAGCCCGGGGGCGAGTGCCTCCGTCTCGGCGGTGAGCAGGCTGGAGCCGCCGCCCGACAGGTCGAGACCACCGGTGTCGGGCGCGGCCTCGGCGGGCGAGGGGGCTGCGATACCCGCGATGGTCAGGCCGGCGGCGGCGAGTGCTGTGGCAAGGATCAGCGCGACATACCGTTCGGTGCGCGACCGGGTCTGCTTGGTGCTGGTGCTGAGCGGGGGCATGGGCGCATACCTTCTTGCGAGTCGGATCGAGGTTCGTGCCACGGACGCGGCCTCGGGCAAACTACGGAGGCCGGCGGTCGCCGACACGGCCCTCGTGCGACCGGGAGGTGACCGGCACATGAACGAGGAGCGGCGGCGCATGTCGCGGGGATGACGCCAGAGCTACGACACCGGATGCACCGGGGCATCCGCTCGCCCGTCGACCGCCGCCGGTTGCCCGACCGCGAGCCGGTGGCAGGGTGAAGCGATGTCGTACTCACCCCTGCCGTGACGCTGCAGACTGAGCGCCTCACGCTGCAGTTGTGGGAGGAGTCGGATGCCGCTCGGTACCGCGAGCTCGAGAGCCCGAGAGCGCCGACGAACTGTCGGCGGGCGATGGGAGGCTGACGACATGACGATCGAGGTGCGCGCGGCCACGGAGTTCGACGATGTGCAGACGATGGTCGGGCCGAAGAATCCCACGTCGAACGTGTGCTTCTGCCTGAGCTATCGATTGCTCTCGTCGAAAGAGAACCAGGCGTTGCGCGGGCCCGAGCGGGCCGAGCGCGTGCGAGGGCTGTGCGAGCTCGACCCGCCGCCCGGTGTGCTCGCCTACGACGGCGACGAGGTGGTGGGCTGGGCTGCGGTGCATCCGCGCGCCGACACGAGCTTCGCGAAGAACCGGCTGATCCCGCATGTCGACGACCTCGATGCGTGGTCGGTGTGGTGCTTCCGGGTGCGGCCCGGGCACCGGAAGAGCGGCATCTCGCACCATCTGCTCGCCGGTGCGGTCGACTTCGCCCGCGAGCACGGCGCGCCGGCGATCGAGGGCTATCCGGTCGACAACCGGGGCGAGAAGGTCGACTTGACCATGGCCTACGTCGGCACCCGCGCGCTCTTCGAGCAGGCGGGGTTCACGAAGGCGGCCGACACCGGCTCGGTGCTGAGCGGGTTTCCGCGGGTGCTCATGCGCCTCGAGCTGCCCTGACCGCGTCCGCCACGGTCGCTCGCCCGAACGTGGTTCAACGCTACGGACGGTGCCGGACGCATGCCTGGTCCGATCGGGGCCGCAGAAATCGGTCCAGTTCGGGCTGCGGATGTCGGAGGCCATCGCTACCGTGGCACACGACGAAAGGACCTCGATGACCTCCTCATCCGGCTCAGACCTGCTCGACCTTCGCTCAGCGCTCAGCGGGTCGCTCATCCTCCCCGGCGACACCGCCTACGAGACGGCACGCATGGCGTGGAACCTCAGTGTCGACCAGCGTCCGGCGGCGATCGTCGAGCCGGCGGATGTCGCTGACATCAGTGCGATCGTCCGCACGGCGTCAGCGGCCGGGCTCGGCGTCACGACCCAGCCCAACGGCCACGGAGCCTACGACGACCTGGCGGGAGTCATCGTGATCCGTCCCTCACGGTTCGACGAGATCGTGGTCGACGAGCAGGCACGCGTGCTGCGGGTGGGCGCCGGCGTCAATTGGGGCCGGGCGCTCGAGCGCCTCGACGGCACCGGGCTCATCGCGCTCGCGGGGTCGAACCCCGAGGTCAACGTCGTCGCGCTCGCGATCGCGGGCGGACACTCCATGTTCAGCCGTCGTTACGGCATCACAGCGCGCTCGATCATCGCGGTCGAGCTCGTCGACGCAGCCGGCGAGGTTCGCCGGGTGAGCGATGTCGACGATGCCGAGCTCATCTGGGCGCTGCGCGGCGGCGGCGGGCTGTTCGGCGTCATCACCGCGATCGAGCTCGCCCTCTATCCCGGCGACGCCATCTTCGGGGGCGGCCTCACCTTCCCGGCCGAGTCCGCTGAAGCGGTCGTCGCCGCCGCCTTCGCACTCGCAGGCGACGAGCCCGAACTCGGGCTCGACATCGGCATGATGCGCTTCCCCGATGCGCCGATGCTGCCTCCGCACCTGCGTGGCCGCACGGTCGCCACAGTCGGTCTCGTGCACGTCGGCGACGAACAGACGGGGCGCGCGTACGCCGACCGGCTCCTCGCCGTCGCCGAGCCGATCGCGAACACGCTCGTGCCGTTCACGATCGGATCGCTCGCCGCCGTGGCCGCCGAGCCCGTCGACCCGATGCCGTCGGCCGATTTCGGGGGTGCGCTCGGCGGGCTCGACGATGCGTTCGCCCACGAGTTCGTCGAGGCGTTCCTTCGTGGCGCAGACCACGGACTCATGCGCTGCAGCATCCGTGCAATGGGCGGGGCGATCGCCGACGAGCTCGGCGCGGAGTTCTCTGCGGTCGGCGCGATCCACGCCGAGGGCCTGCTCAGCTCCGGAGTACTCCTGTTCGACCCGTCGACCGATGTCGCGGCAGCGTTCGCGCCGCTTCGCGATCTCGTGGCGAAGTATCCGGGTGGCGGCACCGTGCCGACCTTCCTCGGGGCAGGCGCGCCGCTCGCCGATGCCTACGACCGCGAGGTGCTCGACCGGCTCGCGGCGGTGAAGCAACGCGTCGATCCCGAAGGCGTCATCCGCAGCAACCGATCGCTCGGCTGATTCGAACGACCGCCTGACGTTGCGTCAAGGTTCAGAAGCTGCTCGGGGTCGTCTTCGATGCCGGCGGGTTAGTCCACGTCGGATTCGGGAGTGTCGTTGCGGGTTTCGCCGTCCCGGAGCTGCGCCCAGTGGCGCAACCGTTCGGTGATAGCCCGCTCGTATCCACCGGTGGTGGGTTCGTAGAAGGTCTGCCGGGGCATGCCGTCGGGGAAGTAGTTCGCGCCGGAGAACCCGGTCTCGGTGTCGGGGTCGTACTGGTAGCCGTCGCCGTAGCCCAGGTCTTTCATGAGCCGTGTCGGAGCGTTGAGGATGTGCGCAGGCGGCATCAGCGATCCGGTGCGTTTCGCAGCGGCGCGCGCCTTGTTGAACCCGCGGTAGACGCCGATGGACTTCGGCGCAGTCGCCAGGTAGAGAACCGCCTGCGCGATCGCGAGTTCTCCCTCAGGGGAGCCGAGACGCTCGTAGACATCCCACGCGGCGAGTGCCTGTTGGACGGCGTTCGGGTCGGCCATGCCGATGTCTTCGGTCGCGAACCGGGTGATGCGGCGGGCGATGAACAGGGGGTCTTCACCACCGTCGAGCATCCGGGCCAACCAGTACAGGGCTGCGTCAGGGTCGGAGCCACGCATCGACTTGTGGAGGGCGGAGATGAGGTTGTAGTGGCCTTCCTGCGCTTTGTCGTAGAGCGGTGCCCGTTTCTGCACGGCGGCGGCGAGGGCGGCCGGGTCGACGGGTCCGGGCAGGGTGTGGACCTGTTCAATCATGTTCAGCAGGTAACGGCCGTCACCGTCCGCCATCGCAATCAGCGCCTGGCGAGCATCATCGGTCAGCGGTAGCGGGTGACCGATGAGCGCTTCGGCCCGGGTGATGAGGGTGCTGAGCGCGACGTCGTCGAGGCGCTTCAGAACGAAGACCTGTGTGCGGGATAACAGCGCGCCGTTGAGTTCGAAGCTGGGGTTCTCTGTTGTCGCGCCGACGAGGATGACGGTGCCGTCTTCGACGTAGGGCAGGAACGAGTCCTGCTGGGCGCGGTTGAAGCGGTGGATCTCGTCGACGAAGAGCAGCGTGCCTTGACCGACTTCGCGCCGACGCTGCGCGACCTGGAACACCCTACGAAGGTCGGCGACGCCGGAGAACGTGGCGGAAAGCGGTTCGAACGCCAGGTCGGTCTGCTCGGCGAGGAGCCGCGCGATCGTGGTCTTCCCGCACCCGGGCGGCCCCCACAGCACCATCGATACGAGTCTCTGGGCGTCGACCATGCGCCCGATCGGCGCGTCTGCCCCGAGAACATGGCCCTGCCCGACGACATCCTGGAGGGTGCGGGGTCGGAGCCGATCGGCCAGCGGCCGGGAGGCATCGTCGACGTCGAACAGCGACGGCGTCTCGCTCATGATTGCCCCCTCGGCCCGCGGCCGTCTGCGAGGTCGTAGGACGCGTGCACCAGGTGCTCGATGAGCTGTTTCGTGATGCCGGTACCGGGCCCGATGGAGATCCAGTGCCTCTTGTCGAAATAGCGGCCGCTCGTGATGGATTCGATATCACGGCGGAGCGCGTCTCCCTGGGGAGGATCAACCTTCACAGTGATGATCTGCAGGTCGGGATCATCGTCGGTGACGATGAGGAAAACCTTGTCATGCACCTTCCACACGTCAAGGTGCGGGGTGAACGGCCGCCCACGGGTGACGTCATCGAGCGATCCGGCGACCTCACGGGCGTGCTGCTGCAGCTGCTTGCCCGACAGTGTCATAGACCCCTCCTCTTGCCGAAGAAATCGGGATCGACTGGGCGTTTCGCGCGGGGCAGCTTCTCGACCACGACCAGGTAGGACTCGGTGACGAGGTCATCGACGAGAGGTTTTTGCAGGTCCCCGCCGGGGTTCGACGTAATCCAGTGCTGCTTGTTCATGTGGTACCCCGGTGTGATGCGTGAACGCGCCGGTTCAGGCAATGACGAATCGCGAGATCAGCCCGCCGGCGAGCTGGAAGGTGAACTCGGCGGGCCCGTTGTATCCGTTGCCCGAGACGGTCACTGTCAACACGTACTCATCGGGAGCGTCTCCCGGCAGCACGCCGTCGACCTCGAAATGCTCCTGTCGGCCGATGTTGTCGGTCTCGTTCCAGCTCGCGACGCCGTCGTGGCCGTGGAACTCCCGCGACATGTCCTTCAGATAGGCATCGGCCGCGAAGGCGGCCACGAAGCCCGCCGAATCGCCGCGGTTCGTCGTGTCGACGAACGCCTGGATCGCCGCCGGCAGTTGCTGCTCCGTCATAATGGCCCTTTTCTGATTCGACGTTCGAACAGTACCGCGCGTGCCGCGCGAGCGCTGCTCACGCGTGGTGCGGCTCCGTCGCGATCGTCGTCGCAATCGAGCGCAGGTATCCCGTGAGCTCGGCTCGGGAGGGTCGAGGAAAACCCGGACCTGATGCCGCGAGGTTGTGGACTGCCCCGGTGATCGCGAACCCGAACGCCGCGGTGTCGACATCATCGCGCACGCGCCCGGCTCGCTGCTCACCGATGAGGTAGTCGGCGACGGCGACACCCAGCGAGTCGAAGAACATCGAAGCCTCGGCAGATTCGGAGAGCCGAGCCGTCAGCCGCGCTCCGTCGAGTGACTCCGCGTGGACGAGAGCCGGGGTTTCGGCGTCGAGCAGGATGCTCGCGTAGTGGTCGAGGTTCTCGCTCAGGGAGCGAGCGCCGGCCTCGGAGACCCAGGCGGCCATACGGCGGCCCAGGTCGCCGAGTTCCGACACGGCGACTTCGATCACGAGCTCCTCGCGATCGGCGAAGACTTTGTAGGGCAGGCCGACGGCGCAGCCCGCCTCGCTTGCGAGCCCGCGCATCGTCAATGCCGATGCACCTTCGCGTCGCACGAGGGCCCGCGCTTGATCGATGAGGTCCGCCCGGAGACGTTCGGTCGCCTCAGGCGTGCGGCGGGGCACAGAGTGAATCGACGATCGTCACGGGCGGATTCATGGCGTGTTCAGGGTATCAGCGGGCGGAGGCGCCGAGGCTGGCGAAGCCCTCTCGACACTCGACGACCGTCACGCTCGCGCCCGCTGAGCGGTTCGCGTCGAGGGCAGCGGTGAGTCGAGGGCCGGGAGCACCGACCACGGTGATCGTCTCGACGGCTGCCAGCTGGAAGGTTCGTTCGATGAACGGAGCGATAGTGGCGAGATGCTCCTCCATCGCATTCGTGTCTGCGTGCAGCGCGGAGACGGCGAAGCTCGCGTCGCTCAGGCCGACCGACAGCGCGAGGGCGCCTGGCCCTTCAGCGCGAACGGATTCCACGAACTCGGTGACGAGGTCGGCCAGCTCGTCGTGCGCTCCGGGATTGACCCGGTAGACGGCTGAGAAAGCGAGTGGGACGTCTGTGGCTGGTTTCTGTGAACTCATGTTCACGATGTTACTGTGAACGATCGTTCACGACAACCCCCCGTTGAGACATCCGCTGCCACGGCCCGGGTGACGCGACCCGCAGATGCCCGACGAGTACCGTGACCGTATGGAGCCTCACCGCCTCGACCGCACCCAGGCGCGGCGCATCGCCATCCGCGCGCAGCTGCTCGACGCCTCGCGCCCGACGGAGCTGATCGACGTCGTGCGGCGACTCACGCTGCTGCAGATCGATCCGACCGCCGCGATCGCCCCGAACGCCGATCTGGTGGCCTGGAGCCGCCTCGGCTCGGCGTACCGGCCGGCCGATCTCGTGCACGCGCTCGAAGTCGAGCGCAGTCTGTTCGAGGTCGACGCGCTCATCCGCCCGATCGAGGATCTCGCGTTCTATCGGGCTGACATGGCGACGTGGCCGACCTGGCCGCGCTCTCGCGAATGGCTCGAACAGAACGCGACCTTCCGCCGCGACATCCTGGCGAGGCTCGGCGATTCGCCTGCGCCGCTGCTCTCCCGCGACATCCCCGATACGAGCGTCGTGCCGTGGAAGTCCACCGGCTGGACGCACAACCGCAATGTCGGGCAGATGCTCGAGCTCCTCATGATGCGCGGCGAGATCGCGATCGCCGCACGGCGCGGACGCGAGCGGCTGTGGGACCTCGCCGAACGCGTCTACCCGCTGCACCCGCCCGCGCTCCCGGCCGAGGAGGCGCTCCGGGTGCGCAACGAACGTCGCCTCGCCGCGCTCGGCATCGCGCGCGAGAAGAGCACGACCATGCCACTCGAACCCGTCGACGTCGGACAGGCGGGTGAACCCGCCGTCGTCGACGGTGTGCCCGGAATCTGGCGCGTCGACCCCACCGCGCTCGGCCGGCCGTTCACGGGCCGCACCGCGCTGCTCTCCCCGTTCGACCGTCTGACCTACGACCGCGTGCGAGCGCAGCAACTGTTCGACTTCGAGTACGTGCTCGAGATGTACAAGCCGGCCGCGAAGCGTCGCTGGGGCTACTTCGCGCTGCCGATCCTGCACGGCGACCGACTCGTCGGCAAGCTCGACGCCAAGGTCGACCGCAAGGCCGGCATGCTCACCGTGAACGCGATTCACGAGGATGTGCCGTTCACCCGCGACATCCGCCGCGCCGTCGATGATGAGGTGCGCGACCTCGCCGAATGGCTCGGAGTCGAACTGCGCAGTGAGCATCGCGGCGCAGCGATGCCCCGGAGCCGGGGCTCCGGGGCATCACGGTCTGCAAGGGGTGCAGACCGACCTCTGCGGGCTCTACTTGCGCAGGGCTCTACTTGCGCAGGAAGGTGAGCAGCGCTTCGTTGACCTCTGCGGAGTGGGTCCAGAGCAGGCCGTGCGGCGCGCCCTCGATCTCGACGTAGTCGGCGCTCGGCAGTCGCTTCGTGAACTCGCGCGCGGTGGCGTCGATCGGAAGGATGCGGTCGGCGGTGCCGTGCAGGATGAGTGCGGGCACGTCGATCTTCTCGATGTCGGTGCGGAAGTCGGTGAGCCAGCTCTGCACGACACCCGCTGCGGTGAACCATGACGACGCGGCCGCGATCGCCCAGCTGCCGCGTACGGCGGCTTCACTGATGCGGCTGCCGAGGTTCTCGTCGAGGTTGTAGAAGTTCTGGAAGAAGTCGTCGAACCAGGCGTAGCGGTCGGCCGTTGCGGCTTGCTCGATGCCGGTGAACACCTCGGCCGGCACGCCGGTGGGGTTGCCGTCGGCCTGCAGCAGGTAGGGCTCGAGCGAGGCGAGGAACGCGGCCTTGGCGATGCGCTCGCTGCCGTAGGTGCCGAGGTAACGACCGACCTCACCGGTGCCCATCGAGAAGCCCACGAGCACGACCTCGCGCAGGTCGAGGGTCTCGAGCACGGTGTTGAGGTCGGCGGCGAAGGTGTCGTAGTCGTAGCCGACGGTCGGCTGGCTCGACTGCCCGAACCCGCGGCGGTCGTAGGTGATGACGCGGTAGCCGGCCTCGAGCAGTGCGGCCGACTGCAGCTCCCACGAGTGACCGTCGAGCGGGTAGCCGTGGATGAGCACGACCGGCTGACCGGCGCCGTGGTCTTCGTAGTAGAGGTCGATGTTCGTGGAGTTCTCGGTTCCGACGGTGATGTACGACATGGTTCCCCTTCGATCTGACCGGAGTATCTAACCGGCCTTGGTTGTTGTACTGGTTACAACCACATGGAACCACCGTTGTTCCAACCTGTCAAGTGAACTTGTGGGGTTAGAATCGGACGAAAGATGAAGGACGCCGCCATGCCCACCCGCCAGCAACCGTTGCTGCTCGACCTCGTGAACTCGAGGCTCGTCTACGACGACCACGTCGCCGATGAGATCGGCGACGATCGGGCCGCAGCGGCCTGGCTGCGTGAGCGCGGAGCCACCGGCAGCCCCGGCGAGATCGCCGACGCCCGCGCCGTGCGCACGGCTCTCGTCGAACTGCTTCGCGACGAGGCATCCGTCGCCGTGCTCTCACCGTGGGTCGAAGCCATGCGTCGCCGCGCCGAGCTCACCGACCACGGTGTGCACTGGTGCGATGACGTGCCCGCCGATCGTGCGATCGGCGCCCGCGCGATCGAGGAGTGGGCGGCACTTCAGGGGCCGACCGGGTCGCGCATCCGCCCGTGCGCGGCATCCGACTGCCAGCACTTCCTCATCGACCAGAGCCGGTCGAACGCCCGCAGGTGGCACTCGATGGAGATCTGCGGCAATCGCGAGAAGGCTCGCCGGCACTACGCCCGCGCAAAGCAGGGCTGAGCAGGGCTGAGTTTCCGTCGCTGGCCGCGCCGCGCGAAGTTCGACAGCATGGGCGCATGGATGTCACACAGTGGCTGCTCGACTCCGATCCAGCGATCCGCTGGCAGGTCATGCGAGACCTGCTCGACGCACCGCCGGGTGCGACGGCCGAGGAGCGCTCGCGCATCACGACCGAAGGCTGGGGCGCGAGGCTCCTCGCTCTGCAGCCCGACGACGGCTACTGGGGCGGCGACGAATACGGCCCGAACGGTGAGCGCACGAGCGTCACCTGGACCCTGCACCTGCTGCGCCGATTCGGCATCGATCCGGATGCCCCGCAGACTCGCTCGGCCGTGGCGCGCGTGCGCGACGGGGTGGTCTGGAGAAACTGGGACGAGCTGCCGTACTTCCACGGCGAAGTCGAGGAGTGCATCAACGGCGGTGTGCTCGCCCTGGGCACATACTTCGGCGAGCTCGGCGTGGGGAGCGACCGCATACTCGCGCTGCTGCTGAGCGAGCAGCTCGCAGACGGCGGGTGGAACTGCGAACCGCGCGAGGAGTCGGACCGGTCGTCGTTCGACTCGACACTCTGCGTGCTCGAGGGACTGCTCGCCTACGAACAGGCGGTGCCGGATGCCCCGGCCGACGTCGCGAACGCCCGTCGCCGTGGTGAGGAATACCTGCTCGAGCGAAACCTCTTCCGTCGCCGCTCGACGGGCGAGATCGTGCGCCCCCGGTATGCGAACTTCATGTTCCCGCCCTACTGGCTCTACGACGTGCTGCGCTCGCTCGACTACTTCCGCATCACGGACGACCCGCCCGACCCCCGTATCGCCGACGCGATCGAGTTGCTCCTCGTCGGGCGCGGCGACGACGGACGCTGGCCGGCCGGCGTGCCCTGGCACGGTGAGGTGCACTTCGCCGTCGACGCACCGCAGGGCGAGCCCAGTCGGTGGAACACCCTCCGCGCCTTGCGAGTGCTGCGCTGGTACGACGCTCGATGACCGTTTCACACGGTCGCCTTCGAGGTCGCATGGCGTCGTGTTGCGCCGTCTTACCCCACGCGTCGCGCGAGGTCGTGCACGGCGGCCGGTGAACCTACCGTCGTGACATGACCGCTTCAGTTTCGATCGTCGCCGTCTCCGGCAGCCTGCATTCGCCGTCGAAGACCACCGCGCTGACACAAGAGATCCTCGACGCATTCACGACCGCGCTCGCCGGCCACGTCGAGGTCGAGACTCACCTGATCGAACTCAGCGAGATCGGGCGCGAGTTCTCGGGCGCGCTCACCCGCGCCGAGCTGAGCCCCATCGCCGAAGAGGCGATTCGGCGCATCGAGTCGGCGACACTTCTCATCGTCGCGAGCCCGGTCTACCGTGCGAGCTTCACCGGGCTCTTCAAGCACGTGTTCGACTTCGTGGGGCAGTATTCGCTCATCGACAAGCCGGTGCAACTCGCCGCGACCGGGGGCAGCGACCGGCACGCCCTCATCATCGAGCACCAGTTCCGTCCGCTGTTCTCCTTCTTCCAGGCGCTCACCCTGCCGATCGGCGTCTACGCGATCGATGCCGATTTCGTCGACTACCGGGTCGAGTCCGACGCTCTGCGGGACCGCATCGGCCAGGCAGTGCAGCGAGGCGTGCCCGTCGTGCGCGGCCGGCTGCCCGACGCCGTCTCGGAGTACGTCTCCACCTGGTGACGAGCACGGGCTCGGGGGGCGCGAACCGATCGCGGCCGGAGCCCGAGGCGCGACTTCGAGGTGCGGGCCACGCCGGTTCACCCGTTGCGGCCCGCACAACTCATGCCGCCGATTCAGTCGCTTCAGCCGCGTCGACCGCTGCCGTCGCGTCGACCGCCTGGCGAGCACGAAGTTCTGCGAGCGCACCCGACCAGTCGACCAACTGATCGAACAGGGTGTCGAGCGCGTCGACCTGGCGCTGCTCGGGCTCGAGCACGGTGAAGTCCTTGAAATCGGTATAGAAGCCCAGCGCGACCTGCGAGCGCACCGTCGCCAGCTGCAGTTCGGCGGCGATGAGCCGGAGGTGCTCGACTGCGCGGGCGGCTCCGACGACGCCGTAGCCGACGAAACCGGCCGCTTTGTTGTTCCACTCCTGGTAGAGGTAGTCGATCGCGTTCTTCAGCACACCGCTCGTCGAGTGGTTGTACTCGGGGGTGACGAAGACGAAGCCGTCGAACCCGTCGATGAGGGCCGACCACCGGCGGGTGTGCTCCTGCCCGTATTGCCCCGCGGACGCGGGAATTGCCTCATCGAGGTGCGGCAGCTCGTGATCGATCAGGTCGACGAGTTCGTATTCGGCGTCCGTTCGCGCTCGAGCGCGCTCGAGCACCCAACGGCCGACCTGCTCCCCCTGGCGGCCCGGCCTGGTCGAGCCGACGATGATTGCGATACGTATGGTCATGTTCTCTCCGTTTCGTGGTGTGCCGGCAACGGGAACAGCCCGCAGCCGTCACGTGTTGTCTCTTCCGCCAACATCTGGTCGATGCGGTATATGCCGTTGATCGCATACGCACTTCGAAGTGCCTCGGGAACATGAAGGGAACAAACGCACATGAATGCGGAACACTCGCTCGGCGTCTGCGCCAATGAGCAGAACGCGCGGCCGACCCGGGAACTGCTGACCCTCGTCGGCGACAAGTGGTCGCTGCTCACGGTCGCGCGATTGACCACGGGCGCTCACCGGTTCACGCAATTGCTCGCCGCCATGCCCGGTGTATCGCATCGAATGCTCACGCGAACCCTTCGCGGCCTCGAACGCGAGGGCTTCGTCTCCCGAACCGCGTATGCGGAGTCGCCGCCGAGGGTCGAGTACGCGCTGACCCTGCTCGGCCTGGGCTTCGTCGACTCCGTGAAGGACTTCGCCGAGTGGATGGACGAGCACAGCGAGCCGATCCGGCAGAGCCGGGCCGAGTTCGCGGGTTCCCCTGCCCCAGACGGTCGTGCCCATATCGGGGCTGACTAGGCTGACCGGCATGACCCAGCGCCGCCCGGCCCCCGCCGCCGCGGTCGCAGTGGTCCGGGTTGTCGAAGGTGTGCTGTGCATTGCGGTTCTCAGTTATGCCTACGGTCTGCGCATTGCAATCGGTGACAACAACCCCTTCGACTACTTCGGATACTTCACCAACCTGACCACCGTGCTCACGAGCGTCGTGCTGATCATCACGGGCGCGGTCTCCCTGCTCGGACGACACGTTCCGAGATGGCTGTCCACCCTGCGAGGAATCGCCACCGCGTGCCTGCTCATCGTCGCGGTCGTCTACAACGTCCTCGTTCCCGGCACCGGGTCCGCACCACTCTGGGTGAGCGTCATCCTGCACATGGTGTTCCCCGCCGCAGTCGCCCTCGACTGGATGCTCGTCGGAGACCGCCCGCGTCTTCCCTGGCGGCAACTCTGGCTCGTCCTCCCATACCCGTTGCTCTGGGTGGGAGTCGTCCTCGTTCGCGGCACAACCGACGGATGGGTCCCGTACGGGTTCCTCCTTCCTGAACGAGGACTCCCCTCGCTCACCGCACACGTCGTCGGGCTCCTCGGCGCCGTGCTCGCAGCCGGCGCCCTCGTCTGGGCCGCCAGCAGACTGACCGTATTCCCGTTGGTTCACCCGCCGGGCCGGCTTGACTTGAGCACCCAAGATTCCGGGCCGGCTCGGTAGCATGCAATGCATGGCCATCAGACTTGAGAACGTCGGCATCGCTGTTCGCGACCTCGAAGCGACGATCTCCTTCTTCACCGACCTCGGTCTCACGGTCGTCGGCCGTGACACGGTCAGTGGCGAGTGGACCGACACTGCCGTCGGTCTCGATGGCAACCACGCCAACATCGCGATGCTCCAGACGCCAGACGGTCATGGTCGCATCGAGCTCTTCGAGTACATCCACCCCGAAGCGATCGAGACCAAGCCCACTCGTCCCAACGAGATCGGCATGCACCGCGTCGCCTTCTCAGTCGACGACATCGACGAAGCCCTCGAGATAGCCGCGAGGCACGGCTGCCATCCGCTTCGCGGCGTGGCGACGTATCAAGACATTTACAAGCTCACGTACCTCCACGGTCCCAGCGGCATCCTCGTGATGCTCGCCGAGGAACTGAAGAAGAGCTGACCGCCGATCAGCTCGATTCGGGGCGCAGCCCCGCGATGAGGAGTTGGACCATCCGACGCGCGTTGGAGCGGGAATCCGCACCCGCGCCGATGCAGAGGTTGCACCCGGCCGTGACGAGCGCGATCATCGGCCCCCGCACCATGGACCACTTGCACAGCCAACTCGCCGCGGACGACACCGCACTCACCTCCGACATCCTGGACGCGATCGACGCCGTCGTCGCCGGGGGCGACGAGGGCGCGGCCCATGAGGATCGGTCATGGCTGCCCGCTGATCTGAAGTACGACCTTGCCGCGGCCATGGCCCGATGCGGCGAGTTCGTGGGCTCGGGCAGCATCATCGAGGGCGAACGCGGCGCGAACGGGAACGTGCAGCCGGCCGGTGTCGGCGAGGTCGGCCGCGACGGCGAGTCCGCGGCGTCCGTCGGGGTCACCCGAGCCGGTGTACGACAAGTGGACGCCGTGCTCTTTCGCCGAGAAGTCGGCGATGGTCACGACACGGTCCGGATCGTCGGTGATGGCCACCAGATCCGAAAGCGATCCTCGCCCCGCGACATCCAAGGCCGCATCGACGCCGTTCGGAGCGAGCTTCGCCACCCGGTCGCGCAAGCCGGGGCCGTAGGTGGTGGGAAGTGCTCCGATCCCACGGAGGAAGTCGTGATTGTGGGCCGATCCGGTTCCGATCACTTGGGCGCCTCGGGCGATCGCGAGCTGAACGACGATGCTGCCCACACCGCCGGCGGCACCGTCGACGAGCAACGTCGTTCCGTCGTGGACATCGAGCAGGTCGAGCGCCCGGGTCGCCGTCTCTGCACTCGTACCGAGTACGGCAGCCTGTTCCCACGTGAGCGCTGCGGGTCTGCGCGCCCAGAACTGGAGCACCGCGTACTCCGCGGAGGCGCCGCCCAGCAACGTCAGGTCCACGGTTCCGAAGACTTCGTCTCCGGATTCGACAACAGTGACCCCCTCGCCGACCTCGTCCACGACTCCTGCTGCGTCGACTCCCGGGATGTGCGGCCACGTCAACGGTGGCCGTAGCTGGCCGGCGCGCAGCAGCGTGTCTGTCGGAGCCACCCCCGCCGTCCGGACGGCGATACGCACCTGACCCGGGCCCGCGTGCGGCTCCGCGGCAGTCCCGATGGTCAAGACGTCCGGCGAACCGAAGGTGGAGTACTGCACAGCGAACATGGGGTCGTCCTCTCAGATATTGGATCGGGCGCGACTGCACCGCACCTGGAACCTAACGCTGATGTGGAACTCGGCGTTCGTTTTCGTGCTGTACTGAGACGGGTGGACAGCACTTTGACTCGGAAGCCTCGTTCCGACGCCCGGCACAATCGTTCTCACATCCTGACGGTGGCGCGCGAGACGTTCGCTACCGAGGGGCTCGACGTGACGATGCGCGAACTGGCCCGGCGTTCTGCGCTCGGAGCCGCTACGCTCTACCGCCACTTTCCGACCCGGGAAGACCTCATCGTCGCTGCCCTTGCCGATCAGGTCCGCGAGTGTACGGAAGCGGTCGCGGATGCCGCGAGGGATTCAGACGCATGGCGAGGAATCACCACGGTCGTCCACGAGGTCTGCACCCGACAGGTACAGGACCGAGGCTTCATCGCCGCATTGCTGGGATCGGCAACGACCGGGAGAGTCTTCGCCGTGGAACGCGCCCAGAGCGTGCGCGCCCTGGCTCGACTGATGGAGCGAGCGCACCGTGACGGTGCGGTGCGTCCAGACCTGACCGTCGGAGATCTCCGACTCGTCTTGGCCGCGACGGCAACACCTCACCTCTCCGCACTCGATCCCGAGCGGGCGCGAGTCGAGGCCCGTCGACTCGCCGCTCTGCTGCTGCAGGGCATGCGCGCCCAACCCGCCGTCAGCATCGAGCCGCTGCCCACCACCACCGCGTAGCACGGCGTTGGACCATTCGAGCACCACGGTCGAAATCGCGGCGGGTTCGGCGAGCTCGAGCTGCACCCAGCCGGTCCCGACGCGGTGTGGATCTGCCAGAGAGAAGACGTGCATC
This sequence comes from Agromyces sp. Y782, assembly GCF_059445405.1. Classification (NCBI taxonomy): domain Bacteria; kingdom Bacillati; phylum Actinomycetota; class Actinomycetes; order Micrococcales; family Microbacteriaceae; genus Agromyces; species Agromyces sp. Y782. The sequence goes on from NZ_JCAIUG010000001.1 coordinate 930,743, forward strand.
ACCATCCGCCCCGCTCCTCGTGCCGGTTGGGCCGGCACGAGAAGCATCAGGAGCGCGTAGGCATCACGCCACGGCGGTGCCCTCGAGCTCGACCATCTGGCCGGGCACCGCCAGCCGTGTCACCCCGAGCATCGTGGTGGTCGGCGCCACCCGCGCGGCACCCAATCGCGACGCCAGTGCCCCGTAGTGCTGGAAGAGCAGATCGACGTCGGTCGTGTAGACGTTGAGCCGCACGAGGTTCGCGAGGGACATGCCGGCCGCGCCGAGCACGGCCTCCAGGTTGTCGAGGCTCAGGGCGAGCTGTGCCGCCATGTCGCCGTCATGCTGAGGCGCGCCGTCACCGCTCATCGCGGTCTGCCCCGAGATGTACAGGGTTCGGGTGTGCCCGGAGACGATCTCCCCCTGGTTGAATCCCATCTCCACCGACCACGTCACCGGGTTCACTGCCGTTCGTTCCATTGCCACATCAGCTCCATTCGATTCATCGGATACGACCGCCCGCCGGCTCTGCAGCCGCCACCTTCGACGCCGTACTCACGAGCCTTCCAACAATTCACGACACCTTGTGTCATGTATTCGATAGCCTTTCCGCATGCGCGCCGATCGCCTGGTCTCGCTCGTGCTCCTGCTGCGACAGCGTGGTCGGTTGTCTGCGACCACGCTGGCCCGCGAGCTCGAGGTCTCCACCCGCACCGTGCTGCGCGACATCGAGGCGCTGTCGGCAGCCGGCGTGCCGGTCTACGCCGACCGTGGCCGGCACGGCGGGTTCACCCTGCTGCCCGGGTTCCGTACCGAGCTCACCGGGCTGAACCACGACGAGGCACTCGCCGTGCTGACCGCCGCATCGCGGCGTGGCGAGCAGGTCTTCGGCCTCGGCTCGGCGCTGGCTTCGGCTGTGCGCAAGGTGGTCGACGCCATGCCCGACGGCCACCTGGCCACCGCGAGCGACGCTGCCCAGCGGTTGCTCGTCGACCCCGAGGCCGATCTGCTCTCACGCCGGCTCGACGCCGACCAGATCCCCGACACGATTATGAGCGAGGTCCGACGGGCAGTGCTCGCCGGGCACCGGCTGCGCATCCACTACGCGGCGGCGGACCGCACTCCGAAGTGGCGCACGGTTGACCCGATCGGCCTCGTCACCGTGCGCGAGAAGGGATACCTGCTCGCCACGACCTCGGGCGCGGATCGCACATACCGGCTGTCCCGCATCTTGGCCGCCGAAGAACTCGCCGAACCCGCACAGCGGCCGGACAAGGTCGATCTGCACCAGGTCTGGCAGGAGCGCAGCACACGGTTCCGCACGGGTGGCGACCACGTCACAGCGCTGGTCAGCGTAGACCCCGCGCGTCGAGAGGAACTGGTGGGCACCGCCCTGACCGTCTTCGCCGAGGCATCCGACGCAGACGGCCGCCTACGGCTGGAGGTGACCTTCCAAGACTTGAGACACGCCGAATGGGCACTGTGGCAGCTCAGCACGGACGCGGAAGCCCTCGCCCCCCAATCGTTGCGCACCGCCCTGCACGACCGCGCCGCCGCGATCGCCACCCGTTACGAAGACTCGCCCTCAGTCCTGCGCTGAGACGTTGACTTTCGAGCAATCGGAGGGTTGACTTTCCAACATGGAAAACGCACCGACGGCCGCGGAGTCGCTGGCGATCGCCGGCGGAGCACGGCGTGCAGCGGTCGAACGCTTGCGGTCGCCCTGGTGGTTCTACCCGGCCCAAGGTGTCGTGCTGGGGCTGACCTGTGTCACACTGCTGCTCACGCGCGAGATATGGCCCGGGTGGCTCTCCGAACGCCCAACACGTACGCGCCGATAGACCTGCGAGATGGCAGCTCGCGCGCTACCGTTCGAACTGAACGAGATCATCCATCCCACTTGGCGTCTCGCGATCTGTGCGTTCTTGTCCGAGGTGGCGGAAGCCGAATTCGCCGCTGTCCGCGACTCGCTCCACATCAGCGACTCCTCGCTGAGCAAACATGTGTCGACCTTGCGGGAGGCCGGGTACGTGGACGTCTACAGGCTCGCCGAAGACGGCCGCCTCCGAACCTGGCTCGCCCTCACGAAAGAAGGCCGCGCGGCATACGCGTCCCATATCCGGGCGCTGCGCCGACTCACCAAAATCTGAGGCCGTCAGACGCTCCAGCCTCAGGAACGCATATCCGCGGCATCCTCATGACGAGCACTGCGCAGCGGCGAGAACGCGACGACCAGGGCCGCGACTGCGAAGATGATCGCCGCGACTCCGATCGTCAGTTGGTAGCCCAGGAAGGTGGCGAGAAGTCCCGTCAGCAATGCGCCGAAGAAGAAGACGACTCGGTTCACTGTTCGAATGGTCGAGTTCATTCGGCCCTGTATCGCGTCGGGTGCAACGGCCTGCCGGTAGCCGGTGTCATTCGCATCCTCGATGCCCATCGAAAGGCCGTAGACGAATTGCGCAGCTGAGATGACGGGCAAGAGCACGCCGAGGTCGCTCGAGGCATCGATCGGCATGACGGCGAGCACGAGCCAGGGCACGATGACGAGCGCGCGACCCAGGAGGATCGCTCGCCCCGCGCCGAGTCTCACGCCGATACGAGGCGCGAAGAGGGCACCGAGAAAGCCGCCGACTCCCCCGAATGCGAGTGCGACGCCGAATGCCCAGGGTGAAAGTTCCAGCTCCCGCAAGACGAACACTGCGAACACGGTCGACACGATGCTGTTCGCGAGGAACCAGACGTGGATGGAGAGCGCGAGCGGACGGAGGGTCCGGTGCCGATAGGTGTAGCGCATTCCTTCGACGATGTCGTGCCCGATGTGGTGTCCTCGAGCGCGGCGGGGTGGTGCAGTCTCCTCGACGTGGATGCGGGACTGGAGCACCGCCGACACTGCGTTGAGCACCGCGTCGAAGGCGAAGAGGATCGGCGCACCGAGCAGGTTGAGCAGAGCTCCCCCGAGCGCAGGGCCGGCCGTGCCGGCGACGGTCTCGCTCTGTCCGAGCCTCGCGTTGGCCATCACGAGTGAGCTTCGCGGAACGATGTGAGGAAGGAACGGTTGGGCGGCGGAGTCCGCGAAGAGCGTCAGGGTGCCGAGCATCAGGATGACGGTTGCGAGCGACCAGAAGGTGAGTGCGTCGGTGAGGAGGAGCACGGGGATCGACCCGAGAACGATCGCGCGTCCGACGCTCGTGACGACGAGAGCCCGTTGGCGCCGCCATCGGTCCATGAGCGCGCCGACGATCAAGCCGAAGAAGAGATACGGGACGACGCCGAGCGCACTCAGGATGCTGATCTCGACCGGCGTGGCGTTCAGAACCGTGACGATCAGAACCTGGAAGGCGACCGCGGCGAACGTGCCGCCGAAAGCACGGATCGTCGTGGCGCTCCAGAAGAGAGCGAAGGCTGGGAGACGGAGAACCTCGCGCGATCGATTCACGGCGCCAGAACCCGTCTGAGCTGCCACGTCGCGCACTCGCCCAGTGTACGACGGCTGCCGTCGACCCGAATGAGCGGGCTCGATCCGGGTTGTGCCCCGGAGTGCCCGCAAGCCGGCACCTCAACGGGCGTCGGTCGCGCCGTTCGCTCGCACCATCCGAATCGCCTGCACGTCGTCTTCGGCCTTGACCGCCCCGTCGGCGACGAAGCCGTGCTTTCGGTAGAAGGTTTGCGCGCGCGGGTTGGGGTCGGCGACCCAGAGGGAGGCTGGCGCGGTGCGATCGATGACTTCGTCGAGGAGCGCCGAGCCCACCCCAGACCCGTGGAACGCGGCATAAACGTAGAGGACGTACAACTGCTGCGGCCCGTCGGCGCCGTCGAGCGAGGGGCCCGACATCGCAATGCCGATCAGCTCGCCTTCATGCGAAGCAACGGCTGTCGTGTTCTGGCCGTACCGCGGATCGGTCAGGGCCGCAGCCCAGAATCTCTCGCGCCAGCTCAAGAGGCCGGGGTCGTCGAGCACGGCGTCGCTCATCACGCCCCGGTACGTTTCGCGCCAGGTCTCCACATGAACTTTCGCCATGCTCGGTGCGTCGGCCGGTTCGGCGCGACGCACGGCGAAATCGATCGTCATTGCTCAACGGTACTGACCGCCCACGCTCTTCCTGATCTCGTGCGGGATCACTGGGGTGGGCAGAGCTGCAGAAGCGAGGAGAGCCAGCTTGTCCGCATCGCTGGATCCGAGATCCGGGTGGAATACGACGAGCATCAGCCCGTCGGCACCGGCGATGCTCATTCGCTCTCGGTTGAGGGTCAGTTCGCCGACCTGCGGGTGGTCGAACTGCATGATGCCTCCGGTCTGTCCCCGCACTTCGTGTCGTGCCCAAAGCTGGCGGAACCGAGGGCTTGCCAGCGTGAGCTCGCCGGTGAGTTCGATGAAGCGGGGGTCGTCGACGTCGTTCCCGACGGCCTGCCGGAGGTTGGCGATGAGGCATTCCGTGACGTTCGTCCACTCCGGGTACAGCGCTTGGCCTGCTGGGTCGAGGAACATGTCCCGCAGCTGGTTGCCGCCGACGGCCAGGCGGGGGTCGACTGCGCGGGCCAGCGGGTTGGAAGCCAGGACGTCGAAGTAGCGGTCCTCGATGAACGCGGGTTGGGCGAGAGCCGCCAGCAGCTTCAGGGCGCCCGCTGGCGCGGTCTGCTTGCGCGGTCGGCGTCTGCGCTGCCGAGGAATCTCTGCGACGAGGGTGAGGAGGTGAGCGAAGTGGTCGTCGTCGAGGTGAAGAACGCGGGCGATCGATTCGAGCACTTGCGGGGATGGGTTTCGGTCGCGGCCACGTTCCAACCGCAGATAGTAGTCCGCGCTGATGCCCGCGAGCATGGCGACTTCCTCCCGCCGCAGCCCCGGCACCCGCCGTGCACCACCGTCGGGGATACCGACCAGCTGCGGTGTCACCAGCTCGCGTCGTGCTCGAAGGAATACCCCGAGAGCGTTCACCGACTTGTCCATGCGACAACTCTAGGTCGGCCTGGTGGCCGGAGGGAGGGCCCTGCCAGGCCCCGGTCTCGAGGGGGCTCTGGGTGAGCGCCACGGCCGCTTCTACGCTGCCGGAAGGGGCTCTTCGGGCCCGCACCATTCGAGAGGACAGACATGACCGTCGCATTGATCACAGGGGCCAACAGAGGCATCGGCTTCGAGACCGCGAAGCAGCTGCTGGAGATGGGTCACACCGTTTACCTCGGCGCTCGTGATGCCGAACGAGGCGAGCGCGCCGCGGCAACGCTCGGAGCACGTTTCGTACAACTCGACGTCACCGACGATGCATCCGTGTCGAGTGCGCTGGCGGTGATCGACGCGGCGGAGGGGCACCTCGACGTCCTCGTGCACAACGCCGGTGTGCTGGACACCGCACTCGACGGCCCGTCTGCCCTGCGCTCGTTCGACACGAACGCAGTGGGCATCGTGCGTGTCACGGAGGCCGCCCTGCCCCTGCTCCGCCGCTCGTCGAACCCGAACGTCGTCACCATCTCGAGCAGTGCTGGATCGTTCTGGGCGGTCACCAACCCGGAACGGCCCGAATTCCAGCTGCCGCTCGCGCTGTACTCAGCGTCCAAGACCGCAGCGACCATGCTCACCGTCCACTACGCGAAGGCGCAGCCAGGCATCAAGTTCAACGCCATCGAGCCCGGCACCACCGCCACCGACATGACCGCTGCGTTCGGCATCGGTCGATCGGTCGAGGAGACCGCGCGGGTCGTCGCGCGGTGGGCGACCCTGCGCGTGGACGGCCCGACCGGAACCTTCCAGGACGAAGCGGGCGAACTGAGGTGGTGAGTACACCGACTTCGTCGAACCGGTACTGAACGACGGGCCGGCGGGGGCTCAGCCGAGGCGGGCATCGACGCGGCCTCGACGAAACCGCCCGGCAGTCACGAGCAGCGCGGCGGTCCCGCCTCAGTCGCGTTCGTGCCCGAGGCGTCGCAGCAGCGCGGCCAGGGTCGCCTGCTCTTCACGACTGAGCCCGCGCAATTCCTCGGCCTCCCGCTCGGCGAGCAGCCGCATGGCATCATCCACGCGCGTCGCCCCGTCGGGCGTGAGGCGAACGAGCACGCTGCGCCCGTCGCGCGGGTTGGGCCGTCGCTCGACGAGACCGCGCCGGGAGAGGTTGTCGAGTCGGTTCGTCATCGCCGCGCTGCCGATCATGGTCGCCTCGATGAGCTGCGCCGGGCTGAACTCGTGCGGGGGCTCGGTGCGGCGAAGCGCGGCGAGGACGTCGAACTCCCACGCCGCGAGCCCCGCACCGCTGAAGGCACTGGCTCGCAGACGGCCGAGGCGGTTCGCCACGCGACGCAGGCGCGACATCACATCGAGCGGAGTCAGGTCGACGCCGGGCAATCGGCGCGACCACGCGTCGATGAGCAGATCGACCTCGTCGTCGCGATCATCACGGTCATCGCGCTCACTCACGCTCCGGGGCATGGTTTCACGGTATCCCGCCGAGGTCTCGCGAGCCCACTCCCCTGCCGGTCCGTCCGTTCGAGTCCGGTCTATTCGGGTTCACGGCGATGACCGCCGAAAACTGCGTCAGACTGGAAGGTAGCCGCCACGTGGATCCGCCCGCGTCGGCATGCCGGGAGGAACCGTGACCCTCGATCGAACGACGACCATCGACGGTCTGCTGCCTGCAGAACTCCGGCAGGATTTCCCCTACCTCGCGCAGGAGCTCAACGGGCATCCGCTCGCGTACCTCGACTCGGGCGCGACCGCGCAGCGACCGCTCGCGGTGCTCGATGCCGAACGCAATTATCTCGAGCACTCGAACGCTGCGGTGCACCGTGGCGCGAGCACCCTCGTCGGCACCTCGACGACCGCGTTCGAGGACGCCCGCGAGACGGTGGCCCGGTTCGTGGGCGCAGGCGCGCGAGAGATCGTCTGGGCCCTGAACGCGACCGATGCGATCAACATGGTCGCGCTCGGCATGGCGGATGCCGCGGCCGGCCTCGGCGGGCCCGAAGCCGACCTCTTCATGCTCGGCACCGACGACGAGATCGTGGTCACCGAGGCAGAGCACCACGCCGACCTCATCCCATGGCAGCGGCTCGCGGCGAAGACCGGCGCGAAGCTGCGCTGGATCCCCGTCGCGGATGACGGGACGTGGTCGATCGACGACGCGGCATCCGTCATCGGACCGCGCACGCGGCTCGTCGCCTTCGCGCACGTCTCCAATGTCACGGGCTTCATCGCGCCCGTCGCCGAGGTCGTCGAGCTCGCCCACCGCCACGGCGCGCTCGTCATGCTCGACGCGTGCCAGTCGGTGCCGCATCGCCCGACCGACTTCGCCGAGCTCGGAGTCGACTTCGCGGCGTTCTCGGGCCACAAGATGCTCGGCCCGACGGGCATCGGTGTGCTCTACGGCCGCGAGCACCTGCTCGACGCGCTGCCGCCGGCCCGCACCGGCGGATCGACGATCACGACCGTGACGATGGAGTCGGCATCCTTCCTGCCCTCGCCGCAGCGCTTCGAGGCCGGCACGCAGCCGGTGTCGCAGGCGGTCGCGCTGGCCGAGGCGGTGCGCTACCTCGACGCGCTCGGCATGCAGCGGGTGCACGCACACGAGACGTCGCTCGCCGAGCTTCTCGTCGAGGAGACGGCGCGGATCGCCGGCGTGCGGCTCGTCGGGCCGGCGCCCGGCATCGAGCGCGCGGCCTTGGCGAGCGTCGACGTGCCAGGCGTGCACGCGCACGACGTCGGCCAATTCCTCGATTCGCAGGGCATCGCCGTGCGTGTCGGCCACCACTGCGCCCAGCCGCTGCATCGGCGTCTCGGCCTGCGCGCGACGACGCGTGCGAGCACCTATGTCTACACGACGACCGACGAGATCCACCGCTTCGCCGCGGCGCTCGGTGAGGTGCCCGGATTCTTCGGGGTGGGCGCATGAGCGACCTGTCGGGCCTGTATCAAGAGCTCATCCTCGACCACTCACGTCGCCGGCTGGGCGACGGCGAGCTGGCCGAGCCGCACGCCACCCACCACGAGCTCAACCCCACGTGCGGCGATGAGATCACCGTCGGCATCCGCCTCGATGCATCCGGTACCGTGCTCGAAGAGATCGGCTGGACCGGCGACGGATGCAGCATCTCGATGGCCTCGGCGTCGGCCATGACCGAGCTCGCGGCAGGCGCCGACCTCGACCGGGCGCGGCAGCTCATCGACGGGTTCCGCTCGATGATGCGCTCGCAGGGCGCCGGCGAGCCCGACGAAGAGCTGCTCGGCGACGCGATCGCCTTCCACGGCGTCTCGAAGTACGTCATGCGCGTGAAGTGCGCGATGCTCGCGTGGGTCGCGCTCGAGGCCGCCGTCGCGGCGGCGGCCGCGAGCGCGACACCCGCAGCGCAGACTGAACACCGCGCATAGCGAGGGGCGAACTCAGCGATCAGCGAACGGATGCGGCGGCGCTGATGACTCGGCGACTCAGCGTGACAGCGCGCCAACGGCATCGGCGACGGGACTCAGGGCTGCGAACCGTTCCTTTGTCTGCTGCAGCAGGCGCTCACGCTCCTCGGCGGTATTCTCGGTGATCGAGGCGTAGTTGACCCAGCGCAGGTTCTTGACGCCGATCTTTCCGAAGGTCCCTTTGAACAGGATCTTCGTGAGGGGGTCACGGTACCACCAGCGATAGGCCTTGTCGGGAGTGGTCATGATCGAGAGCACCGTCACGCCGCCCAGCCTGGTCATCAGGTTGCGGAACGGATTCCCCTTCGCATCGGGGAGTTCCTCGAAGACGATCCCCTTGGTCAGCACTCGGTCGAGAAAGCCTTTGGTCGACGCCGGCATCGCCTCCCACCACACGGGGAAGGCGAAGACCAGGTGGTCGGCCAGCATCAGCCGCTCCTGGTAGTCGGCGACGACTGGGTCGACGACCTGCTTCAGGCGCCAGGCCACGAGATCGTCGCGGCTCATGACGGGGTCGAATCCGTCGGCTGCCAGGTCGACGAGGTCGACCTCGTGCCCGGCCCTGCGTGCGCCGCGCATCGCTGCCTCCGCCACGGCCGCCGTGAAGCTGCGCCGATGCGGCACGTTTTCGGCGGACTCGATCGTGTACGGGTGGTCCAGAACGAACATGATCCGCATGGGGAGCGCCTTCTTCCACATCGTTGGTTTCTCACTCAACCGTTGCATAGGCAACGGTCGCTTGTCAAACGATTAGGTAGGATGCATGCCATGGACAAGGTGGATCTGCCCGACGAGCAGGCGCAGCTCGCGTACCTCATCCGTCGAGTTGCGGGGCTACTCGATCGAAGCGGCGACGCGCTGTTCCGTCGGGAACTCGACGTGACGATGGCGCAGTTCCTCGTTCTGAGCGTCGTGGATGCGCATCCCGGTCCGCTCAACCAGCAGGCCATCGCCGATCGACTCGGCCTCACGAAGGGCACGGTCAGCCGTCAGATCGAGCAAGCCGTTGCGGCAGGGCTCATGAACGTGGAGACCAGCGCGCACAATCGGCGGGAGAACATCCTGAGCCTCACCGCTGAAGGCACCGCGCTGATGCGTCGCGGCGATGCGCTCTTCGAGCAGACGCGTCGCGACAACCTGCCCGCTCCCGACCCGTCCGACCTGCGGGCCGCACTGCGGATCCTGAATCAACTGAACGAGGCCCTGAGCTGACGACCGGCGCTCGCGCCCTCACGAGGTCACGTCTGAGCTGCTCGACGGCGAGCAACGCGTTCGACAGGTGGAACGACTGCTGCAGCAGCGTCGGCGAGAAATCATCCAGGGGTACGAGAGAGATCTCGATCTCGTCGTTCTCGTCCAAGGCCTGAGGTGCAACGCCGTAGACCTCCGACAGTAATCCGCCCGAACCTTCATCCATCGGTCGTCGACGACCCGACTCGAACGTTCGATGCTCCAGGGTTGAAGCGACACTGTGCTCCTCCGCCAGTCCGGAAGCCCTACGGAGTCCACCACGGTCGCAGCGGCAGATCGCCGTTGCCGCCGCGCTCGTCGGGGTTGACCGCGAGCACCTGGTGCAGCTGGATGCCGCCGCTCTCGAAGGCGAGTCGGGAACCGGCCATGTACAGGCCCCACACCTTCGCTGTCGGCAGCCCGACCTCGGCCACAGCTTCGTCCCAGTGGGCGACGAGGTTGGCGCACCAGTCGCGCAGCGTCAGCGCGTAGTGGGGGCGCAGGTTCTCCTCGTGCAACACCTCGAAGCCGACATCCTGAGCCTCGGTGATGATGCGGCCCGAGCCGGTGAGTTCGCCGTCGGGGAAGACGTACCTGTCGATGAAGCCGCGGGTCGACGGTTCGGACTGGTTGTCAGGACGAGTGATGCAGTGGTTGAGCAGCAGCCCGCCGTCACGCAGCCTCGACTGCAGAAAGCCGAAGTACGAGGCGTAGTTGCGCACGCCGATGTGCTCGAGCAGCCCGATCGACGACACCGCGTCGAAGCCGGTCTCGGCGATGTCACGGTAGTCGCCGTAGCGAACCTCGGCGAGCTCGGAGAGCCCCTCCGCGGCGATGGCCTGCTGCGCCCATGCCGTCTGCTCTCGCGACAGGGTCACTCCGGTGGCCCGCACTCCGCGCCGCGCGGCGTAGCGCACCATGCCGCCCCACCCGCAGCCGACGTCGAGCAGCCGGTCGCCCGGCTTCAGCCGCAGCTTCTCGAACACGAGTCGGTACTTGTTCTCTTGCGCCTCGTCGAGCGATGCGTCGGGCTGCGGATAGCACGCGCACGTGTACGTCATCGAGGGGCCGAGCACCCACTCGTAGAAGGTGTTCGACACGTCGTAGTGGTGGTGGATCGCCTCGGCATCGCGGCTCTTGCTGTGCCGAAGCCCCTCGGCGACACGTCGCCATCGGGGCGGCACCTCTTGCGGCGGCGGCGCGATCGGCCGCAGGTGTTCGACGCCGATGGAGCGGACGATGCGGGCCATCATCCGCGGTGGCGGAAGCTTGAAGACCAGCTCGTCGGCCAGCGCCTTGAGCAGCACATACGGGTCGCCGGGGTGCACGCCGTGCACTTCGAGATCGCCCGCGATGTAGGCGCGGGCGAGGCCGAGGTCGCCGCGCCCGGTCGCGAGATACGTCGTGCCCCGCGGCGTCTTCAGCTCGAGCCCGAGTTCGGCGTCGGGCGGCCCTGCCGAACTCCCGTCGTAGGCGGTGAACCTCAGCGGGAGCCGACCTGCGACGACGATCTCGAGGATCTCGGCGAGGGTGAGCTTCGCCGACGGGTCCGGCGCGTTCGCGGCATCCGATATCGCCGGCGTTTCAGCCTGCTTCACCGGCGCCTGTCCTTTGGTCGTGGTCATCGTCGTTGCACCGCCTTCGCATAGAGATCGAGCAGACGTGAGTCGGGGTCGTACCGCCGCTTCACGGCCGAATAGTCATCGCCGCCGTAGAGCTCGTCGAACTCTTCCGGCGAATAGTACGAGTCGGAGTACAACGACTTGTGTCCGTCGAGCGCGCTCACCTCACGCTCGATCAGGCGATTCGTCTCCCCGTCGACGGAGCCGACGGGCACCGTAGACCAGAAGCCGACGTTGACGTAGCTCTGCTGCGGTCGAAGCGGGTAGAGCGGCCAGTCGCGGTCGCCCCGCAGCCGCAGCGGGCACAGCCAGATCGGCTCGATCGGCACCTTCGCGAGGAACCACTCCAAGAACTCGACGGTGCGCCCGATCGGTACCTCGACGTCTTGGATCACGCGTTCGCGCGCTGGGCGCCCCTTGAGTTTCTCGAGGCGATCGCCGAGGTCGAATCGTCGTTCGAGGCGCATGAGCTTCGCGTACGACCTGCTGCGCCGGTACCGCCGAGGCCAGAATGGGCGAATCAGCGGATGCTGCGCGCCGAACGCCTGCGAGCACCAGAACCAGTCGGCGTCCCAGCGCCACAGGTAGTCGTGAACGGTGAGGCGATCGTGCTTCGCTCCGTCGTCGTGCTGGATGGAGCGATAGTAGATCTGCTGGCGGGTGTAGTCGCTGACGGGGCCGGATGTCGCGGTCTGCGTGCCGACGCACAGGTAGCTCTCCTCGGCGCTGAACACGACGCCGTCGAGGTAGTCGACGGGAACCCCGTCGAGGCGACCGGTTTCGATGATGCGGTCCATCGCCGCGACGAGCTCGGCGAGGGCGTGGAATCGCAGGTGCGTGAGCGCGACGAACGGTTCGATCGGCTCGAGTTCGATGCGCAGGCGCACCGCGTAGCCGAGCGTGCCGTATGAGTTCGGGAAGGCGCGGAACAGCTCGGCGTGCTCGAGCGGTGACGCCGTCAGCACCTCTCCGCCGCCCGTGAGGATGTCCATTTCGAGCACCGACTCGTGCGGCAGGCCGTTGCGGAACGACGTCGACTCGATGCCGAGACCCGTCACCGCTCCGCCGAGGGTGATCGTCTTCAGCTGCGGCACGACGAGTGGTGCCAGTCCGTGCGGCAGCGTCGCGGCCACGAGGTCTTCGTAGGTGCACATGCCCGCCACGTCGGCCGTACGCGTTTCGGGGTCGACCGCGATGACGTGCGTCAGTCCGGAGGTGTCGAGGCCCGGGGCATCCGTCGCCGCCCTCGACCGGAAGAGGTTCGACGTGCGCTTCGCGAGTCGTACCGGTGCCCCCGGCGGCACCGCCCGGTAGCTCTCGAGCAGGCGCTCGACGCCGTCGGCGTGAGTGGCGCGTGCATCGGTCGCAGGAGCGGACACGTCTCCACGTTAGTCCGCGCGCGGATTCGCCGCATCGTGCATCGGGTGTGCTCCATCGGCATCGGCACGCTGCTCAGGCACCGGCCGCCGCACGCGTGAAGAATTCGAGCGCGGCCTTTTTGAACACGCGTGACCCCGGTGCATTGAAGTGGTGACGCCGGGGCAGTTCGACGAAGGTGCCGTCGGGTGTGGACGCCGCCAGTTGCTTCGACTGCTCGAAGATCGCGTCGTCGCTGCCGGTCGCGAACAGGATCGGCTGCATCGGCGGATGCGCCACGTCGGGGTCGGCGTCGCCGAAGCGCATGCCCTCGGCGAGCGCGATGAGCGCCCCGAGGTCGTTGCCCGCGACCCGTTCGGCGAGCGTGATGTAGTTGCGGGTGACCGGGTCTTCGACCGGCGTGCCGTGCTCGGCGTAGGCGCGCGCCTGCTCGATCTGCAACCGAGCGAGCGGGCGCCCGTCGGGAATGCCGCCGAGCACCGCACGCTCGACATGTTGGGGCAGCTGCACCGCAACCTGCCAACCGACCCGCGCCCCGAGCGAATAGCCGGCGAAGAGCACCGTGTCGAGCAGGTAGGTGTCGAGCACGACCGCGATGTCGTTCACGAACGCGTCCATGCCGTAGGCGGATGCCTGCTGCGGCTTGGCGCTCGCCCCGTGGCCGCGCTGGTCGATGCCGAGCACGCGGAACCCGGCACGCGTGAGATCGCGCACCCACCCCGTGTTCACCCAGTTGTCGCGGCAGCTCGAGGCGAACCCGTGCACGCACAGCACCGTCGGCGCATCGTCGTCACCCCAGAGGTAGGTGGCGATGCGGATGCCGTCGGCCGACAAGACGTACTTCGGCGACGGCATCTCGGTCAGGGGCGGTATCGCTGCATCCATGTCAGCCATTCTCGCCGTCTTCGAGGCGTCACACGATGGGCGTGCCGTGCGTGTGAAACGTCTCGATCGTCTGCAGACCCCAGGCCTGGCCCTTGGCGCGTTCGGCGGCGGTCCAGCTGATGGTCTTCCAGTCGGGGGCGAGGATGACGCGGGCGCCGGCGTTGCACAACTCGATCCGGTTGCCGCCGGGCTCCCAGACGTAGAGGAAGAAGGTCTGCTGGATGGCGTGCTTGTGCGGCCCGGTCTCGATGTGGATGCCCGCCTCGAGGAACACGTCGGCAGCGCGGAGGATGTCTTCGCGGGTGTCGGTCGCGAAGGCCACGTGGTGCAGTCGCCCGTGCGACCCGGTCCAATCGTCGGTGTACACGAGGTCGTAGGTCTTGTTGCCGAGATTGAACCAGACGGCGCTGGGTTCGCCGTCGTCGGTCACGATGCGCTCGGTACAGCGGGCGCCGAGCACGCCGCCGAGGAACTCGGCCGTCTCGGGCACGTTCCCGGTCAGGTAGTTCACGTGGTCGATGCGGCGCACGTTCGCGCCCCGGCCGGGGAAGGCGGCCGCCTGGTTCTTCAGCGCAGGCGTGTCGGTCTCGTCGGCCTCGTACCAGTCGACATCCCAGTACAGCCCCATCGGGTGCCCGTCGGGGTCGTCGAACAGCAGCACTTCGCCGACGCCCCGCACCGAGTCGTCCGTGCCGCGCGCGAGCCCGGCGGACGCAATGCGTTCCCACACACGCTCGACCGCCTGCGGGCTCGCGCCGCGGAGGTAGGTGCGCCCGATGCCCGGCTGCTCCCGCTCGATGAGCCGCACGGTGTACGACTGGTAGTCGTCCCACGCATGCAGGTACACGGATGTCTCGTCGCGGGCCACCTCGCGCATCGCCATGAGATCGACGAAGAAGTCGCGGCTCGCTTCGAGCACGGGCGTGTAGAGCTCGATGGGGCCGATGTGGGCGATGTCGCGACGCATTTCGGGATCGTGCGTCAGGCGCGGGGTTGCATGCTCGTTCACGTGGCTCCTTCGTCGGGCGCGTCAGCGTCGGCGTCGGCGCGCGGGGCGACGGCTGTCGTTTGCTGTGGGCGGGGCCAAACCTGCCCGTCCATGATCTTGCGGGCGGTGCGCACGAGCGTACTGCGGGCGACGGACGTCGCCGCTCCGGCGCCCGCCAGTTCGACATCGACCTCGAGCGCGCCAGTCGGATGCTCCACTCGGCACGGGCCCGAAGCGGGTGCGTCGACGGTCGCGATCGTGCCTTCGGCGAGGCATCCGACGGCGACCGAGACGGCGCCGAGAACGCCGATCGCCTCGTGCACGCGATGCGGAATGAAGGTGCGCGTGGTCACGAGGCCGCCGTGGCGTGCGGGCGAGACGATCGTGAGCTTCGGCACCGTCGAGTCGCGCACTTCGCCGAGACCCATGGCTCGGCCGGCGGCGAGCCGGATCCGCTCGAGGCGGCGGCGGAGGTCGTCGTTCGCTTCGAGTTCAGCGGGCGACTCGTCGCCGTCGAGGCCCAGGTCGGATGCGCGGAGGAGCACGACCGGCATGCCGGCGTCGACGCACGTCACGTCGATGCCGTCGAAACGGTCGACGAGCCGCCCGGTCGGGAACGCGGGCCGGCCGTCGCCCGGGAAGTCGAGCGGAATCGCGGCCGCGGGGAACGGCGCGCCCGCCATCTCGGTGTCGCCGTCGTAGCGCACCGCGCCGCCCGGGGTCGCCACACGGGCCACGACGATGCTCGGAGTCGGGTTCACGATGCGGATGCGCACCTCGGTCTCCTCGCCGCCTGCCGCCACGAGCCCGCGCTCGATCGCGAACGGCCCCACGCCCGCGAGGAGGTTGCCGCAGGTCTGCCGATCGCTGATGATCGGCCGGTCGGGCACCACCTGGAGGAAGAGGTAGTCGACATCCGCGTCGGGATGCGTCGACGGGCCGACCACGGCGACCTTGCTCGTCAGCGGGTGCGCCCCGCCGAGCCCGTCGATCTGGCGCGGGTCGGGCGAACCCATCACCCGGAGCAGTAGGTCATCACGCTCGGCGTCGTCGTCGGGAAGGTCCGAGGCGAGGAAGTAGGCGCCCTTCGAGGTGCCGCCGCGCATCAGCATGCACCGGATGCCGTCGGTCACAGGTGCCCTCCGTTCGGAACCCCGTCGCTCGCGACGGAGCGGAGCACCTCGGCCACGGCGCGCGCGATGTCGGCACGGCCGCCCTCCGCCTCGACCATCTCGGCCGCCGCCGTCATCTCCTCGACGCGCCGCCCGCTGTGCAGCCGGGTGCCGTCGAGCAGGCCCGCGAGCGTCGGCCGATCCAGCCGCTCGAGGGTCTCGACGAGATGCTCGCCGAACCAGTCGGAGAGCCCCTGCGCC
Organism: Agromyces sp. Y782; assembly: GCF_059445405.1. Taxonomy (NCBI): domain Bacteria; kingdom Bacillati; phylum Actinomycetota; class Actinomycetes; order Micrococcales; family Microbacteriaceae; genus Agromyces; species Agromyces sp. Y782. The sequence continues at coordinate 946,586 of NZ_JCAIUG010000001.1, forward strand.
TCGGCCGCGCGGAGCGATTCGATCATCACACCCGTGAGTCCCTTGACGAGGAGGCTGCGCAGCAGCTTTCGAGCAGCGGATGTCCCGGCGGGGCCGTCGAGCACCTCGACCGGGTAGCCCGCTTCGCCGAGGATGGCACGCAGCGCCTCGGTCGCGACCGGTTCGCCGGAGACGAGCACCGGCGTGCGGTCGGCACCGCGACGGACCGGCGCCATGATCGCCGCGTCGGCGAACCGGATGCCGGCGGCCGCCGCACGTGCCGCGAGCTCCGCCTTCGCGCGCGGCCCGGCGGTGGCGAAGTCGGCGTGCACGGCGGATCGCGGCGCTGCGGCGATGGTGGTCGCGAGTGCGTCCGCGCTGTGCGCGGCGGTCGTGAAGGCGAGCACGGCGTCTGCGTCTGCGACGGCCTCCTCGCCGGACGCCGCGATTCGCACACCGTCGACCGCGTCCGTCGCGAACGGGTCCCACCCGGTCACCACGGCCTGGGCCGAGAGCGAGTTCGCGAACGCACGACCCGCCTCGCCGAGGCCGAGCACCGTGATTCGGCTGCTCATCGATCGGTGCCTTCCGGAAGACGGTCCACGTAGGCGACGCCGAGTTCGGCCAAGAGGGGTCGCAGCTCGTACAGGTCGACCCCGAGGGTTCCCGACGCGAGCGTGGCTCGCTTGGCCTCCTCGTTCGCTCGGCGGCGGTCCGCGGCATCCGCCACCTCGACGCCACGTCGGATCGGCAACGCGACCACGCCGTCGTCGTCAGCCACGATGATGTCGCCGGGGTGTACGGCCTGGCCCGCGATCACGACGGGCACGTTGACCGATCCCGGGCTCGCCTTGACCGTGCCCTGGGCGTGCACGGCGCGCGACCACACCGGGAAGCCCATCTCGCGCAGGGTCGCGATGTCGCGCACGCCGGCGTCGATCACGAGGCCGACCACGCCGCGGGAACGCAGCGAGGTGGCGAGCAGATCGCCGAACATGCCGTCGGTCGACCCGCTCGTCGTCGCGACGACCAGCACGTCACCGGGCCGGCACACCTCGACGGCAGCGTGGATCATGAGGTTGTCGCCGGGGTGACTGAGCACGGTGACGGCCGAGCCGCCGACCGACGCGCCCGGAAGCCGCGCCGTGATCCGCGGCCCGACGAGGCCGACGCGGCCCGCCGCCTCGTGGACGCTCGCGACTCCGGCGTCGGCGAGGCGTTCGATCACCTCCGCCGGTGCACGGTCGATGTCGCGGACGACGTAGTGTCGGCTCATGGTCAGGCCAGTTCCGATGCGACCTGCGGGTAGTACCGCTGGAACGCCTCGGCGTAGGCGTGCACCGGCAAGCCGAGATTCGGCCCACTGTTGCGCTTGGCCTGCACGCCACGGCGCTTGCCGAGGTCGGTGTAGTACTCGACGAGGTGCCCCTGCGCGCCGAGCGCATTCATGGCGGCGACCTTCTTCTCCCAGACTTCGCTGATGTCGAGCAGCACGTTCGGAACGAAGCCGCACACCTCGCTCTGGTGGGGCTCGAACGCGAACACGGGCGGCGCGCCGATCACCTCTCCGGGGCCGGAGACGCCGGGCGCCTGCGCGAGCACGCGAGCGTGGAGCGCGATCTCGGCGGCCTTCGGGTGGTCCATGTTGTAGGGGTCGGCCGCCGCGTGCGTGAGCACGACCGCCGGCTGCACCTCGCGACAGAGGTCGATGAGGCTCGTCATGAGTTCGTCGCTCTCGCGGAGCGGATAGTCGCCGGCGTCGAAGAACCGCACCTCGGCACCGAGCGCATCGGCTGCGGTCTGGCCCTCTTCGCGGCGGAGCGCCTTGATCTCGTCGAGGCTCTTCCCCGCGCGCCAGGCACTGGCCGATTCACCCCGTTCGCCGAAAGACAGGCAGGCGATGACCGCGCGCTGCCCGCGCGAGGCCGCGAGCGCGATCGCACCGCCGGCTCGCCAGACGAAGTCGCCGGGGTGTGCGGTGACCACGAGAAGCGGGGACTGATTCGACATTGAACCTCCAGATCGATGTGCGACACCACTCTGCCGAGTGTCGCAACTATTGTCAACAATTTTGCTGACGACCCGTCGGGCGACAGAATGAGTCGAGCGAGCTGCGTGGCGGATGTCTCGGAGTGACCGAGAATCGCAGATCATCGATGTCGATGCAGAGAAGGGGGCGGTCGGTGAGCGACCTCCAAGATGTCCATGCCCAGTTGCGGAGTGCGATCCTCCGCGGGGACTTCGCACCGCGCCAGCGGCTCATCGAGGCCGAACTCGCCGAGCGCTACGGCGCCGGCAGATTCGTCATCCGCAACGCGCTGCTGCAGCTCGCCGCCGACGGCCTCGTCGAGCTCCAGCCGAATCGGGGCGCTCGCGTGCGCGAGATCTCGGTCGACGAAGCGGTCGAGATCACCGAGATCCGGCAAGCCGTCGAAGCGCTGGTCGCGGCGCGGGCCGCCGAGCAGGTCGGCGATGCCGAGATCGACGAGCTCCGCGCTCTCGGCGAGAGCATGCGCGTCGCCGTCGAGCAGGGCGAGCTCATGCGCTACTCCGACCTGAACGCCACGCTCCACTCCCGTCTGCGAGAAATCGCGCACCACGCCACCGCGGCCCGCATCATCGAGCAGCTGAACGGCCAGATGGTGCGACATCAGTTCCGGCTCTCCCTCGTGCCCGGCCGCCCGAGTGTCTCGCTGCCCGAACACCTGGCGATCATCGACGCCGTCTGCGACCACGACGCAGAGCGGGCCGGTCGACTCATGGCCGACCACATCGGCAGCGTCATCACCACCCTGCGCACGCTCGACGACCACGGACAGTCGATACCGCAGCTCAGGTGAACAGCGATGGGTCGTGCATCCGATTGCTAACAATTTTGGTTGCGTTATTGACACCGATTCTTGAACAGCCGTAGGGTCGCGGCAGACACGGCAACCAGCCCGGCCGGACGAAGTGTCCTGGCGGGGCCGCCTTCCCTCACAACGGAGTGACATGAATCGCATCAGCATGATCGGGGTCGCCGCGGTGGCCCTGTTGGCCCTTTCCGGATGCACCGACTCCGAAGCCGGTAACGAGACCCCCGCCGCGAGCGCCAGTGCGGCCGAGCTCACCCCCGTCACCGTCGGCGTGATTCCGATCGCCGACACGGCGCCGCTCTATCTCGGCGACGCGCAGGGCTTCTTCGAGGAGGCCGGACTCGATCTCACCATCGAGACCGCCACCGGCGGTGCCGCCATCGTGCCGGCCGTCGTCGCCGGCGACTACCAATTCGGCTTCAGCAACATGCTCTCGCTCATGGTGGCGGCCGAGAAGGGGCTGCCCCTCAAGGCGGTGAGCTCTGCGGTGGCGACGACGGGCGACACCGAGTCCGACTTCGGCGCGATCATCGTCAAGGGCGACTCGCCGATCCAGTCCGTGACCGACCTCGCCGGCAAGACCGTCTCGAGCAACAGCCTCGGCAACATCAATGACACGATCGTGCGCACCCTCGTCGACGATGCCGGAGCGGATTCTTCGACGATCTCCTTCGTCGAGGTGCCCTTCCCCGACGCCATCGCGGCGGTCGAGAACAGCCAGGTCGACGCGGCGTTCGTCGTCGAGCCGTTCGTCACGTCGGCGATCGAGGCCGGCGACCGGGTCGTCTCCTACGCCTACGCCGAGTTCGACCCGAAGCTCGACATCGCGTCGTACTTCACGACGACCGATTTCATCGAGAGCGACCCCGAGGTCGTCGAGAAGTTCCAGTCGGCGATGCAGAAGTCGCTCGAGTACGCGCAGGAGAACCCCGACGCCGTGCGCGAGATCATCGCGACGTACACCAAGACGCCGCCCGAGACGCTCGAAAAGATCGTGCTGCCGACCTGGCCTCTCGAGATCGATCGCGGCGCCATGGAGAAGCTCGCCGAGGCGGCGCAGTCCTACGGGGTGCTGACCCAGGCGCCCGATCTCGACGCACTGCTTCCGTGACCCTGACGAGTTCGGAGCCAACCACCACAACGGCGGCCTCCCCAGGACGGCGGCGCGCCCGCCGTCCCGGGCGGGGCCGCACCGCGCTGCTCGGTTCGGCCGGCATCATCGGGTTCCTCCTCCTCTGGGAGGCGGTGTCCCGTCTCGGCCTCGTCGACCCCCGGTTCCTCCCTCCCGCCGGAGAAGTGCTCCTCCAGCTCGCCGGCGACCTCGCCGACCGGGCATTCTGGCGCAGTGTCGGCGCCACGATGACGAGCTGGGCCATCGGCCTCGCGATCGCCGTCGTCGCCGGAACGCTCCTCGGGTTCCTCATCGGGTCGAGCCGCTTCCTCGAGCGGGCCACGCGGTCGACGATCGAGTTCCTGCGGCCGATCCCCTCCGTCGCCCTCATCCCCCTCGCCGTCCTCCTCTTCGGAACGAAGATCCAGTCGAGCCTGCTCCTCATCGTGTACGCCGCGTTCTGGCAGGTGCTGCTCCAAGTGATCTACGGCACCCAGGATGTCGACCCGGTGGCCGACGCCACCGCGCGAAGCTATGGACTGCGACGACTCAGCCGCATCCGTCACGTCGTCTGGCCCACCACACTGCCGTATCTCATGACCGGGGTGCGACTCGCCGCGACCATCGCGCTCATCCTCGCCATCACGTCGGAGCTCATCATCGGCACCGACGGCCTCGGCAAGCAGATCGCCCTCGCCCAGTCCGGCGGCGCCGTCGTGGAGATGTACGCGCTCGTGCTCGCGACGGGCCTCATCGGCGTCGCCATCAACCTTCTCGCACGCCTGGTCGAGCGGCGGGCCCTCGCCTGGCACACCTCGGTGCGATCGGAGCTCGAGGCATGAGCGCTCTAAAGTCGTTCGCGTACGTCATCGGCCTTCCGCTGGTCCTCATCGCTGCCTGGTGGGCGGCGACCGTGGGTGGCGCTTCGTTCTTCGTACCGACGCCCGGTCAGTTGCTCGAGACCTTCGTCACGACCTGGTTCGGACCGCGCTTCTGGGAGGACGTGCTGCCGAGTCTCGGCCGCCTGTTCACCGGCCTCGCATGTGCGATCGTGCTCGGCATCGTGATCGGCGTCATCATCGGATCCGCCCGCACGATCCGCCGGCTGCTCGAGCCGCTGCTCGAGTTCTTCCGGGCGATCCCACCGCCGGTGCTCGTGCCGCTCCTCATGCTCATCATCGGGGTGAACGATCAGATGAAGGTCGCGGTGATCATCTCGGGGGCGATCTGGCCGGTCCTCCTCAACACCGTCGAGGGCGTTCGCGCGACCGACGAGGTCATGCGCGAGACCAGCCGCAGTTTCCACATCGAAGGACGTTTCCGGCTGAGCCATCTCGTGCTGCCGGCAGCGGCCCCGCAGATTCTCACGGGCGTACGGCAGTCGCTGTCGATCGGCCTGATCCTCATGGTCATCTCCGAGATGTTCGCCTCATCGTCGGGGCTGGGGTTCACCATCGTGCAATTCCAGCGCAATTTCGCCGTGCCCGAGATGTGGAGCGGCATCCTGCTGCTCGGCCTCATCGGCCTGGGTTTGAGCGCCGTGTTCCGACTCATCGAACGGCGGATCCTCCGCTGGTACCACGGACTCAGGGAGGTCCAGCGTGAATCCTGAACCCTCGCGCGCCGACGCGGCGCCGATGCTCGTCGTCGACGGGCTGCGGAAGGTGTACTCCTCGCCGACCGGCGACGACGTGGAGGCGGTGCGCAACCTGACCTTCACCGTGCCTGCCGGTCAGCTCGTCTGCATCGTCGGGCCATCAGGCGCCGGCAAGACGACGCTGCTGAAGTGCATCGCGGGGTTGCTCCCGGCGACCAGCGGCCGGCTGGAGCTCGAGGGCTCGCCCATCGTCGGCCCGCCCAAGACGATGGCGGTCGTCTTCCAGGAGTACGGGCGAAGCCTCTTCCCGTGGATGAGCGTCGAGGCGAACGTCGAGCTGCCGTTGAAGTCCGCCCGGATGCCGAAGGCCGAGCGCCGCCAACGCGTCGCCGAGGCACTCGAGGCGGTCGGGCTCTCAGATGCGGCGACCAAATACCCCTGGCAGTTGTCGGGTGGCATGCAGCAGCGCGTCGCGATCGCACGCGCAGTGGCGTATCGGCCGCAGGTGCTCCTCATGGACGAACCGTTCGCGGCGGTCGACGCGCAGACGCGCGCCGACCTCGAAGACCTCATCCGGCGCATCTGGAAGACGCTCGGCGTCACGATCCTCTTCGTCACCCATGACATCGACGAGTCGGTCTATCTCGCCGAGCGGGTCATCGTGCTCACCAGTTCACCGACCGTCGTGCTCGACGACGTGACGATCGACCTTCCCGCCGATCGCGATCAGATCACCACGCGGTCGGCGGAGCGCTTCGGTGTGCTGCGCACGCGCATCTGGGAGGAGATCCAGCGCGCGAAGACCATGACGGGGGCGATGACCGGCATCGCATCCGACCGCTGAGACCGCACGAAGCCCCCTCCGCCGCGCGGCGAAGGGGGCTTCGAGTCATGTCAGCGACCGGGCTTCACACTGAGGGTGTAGCTGCGTCGATCACTTCCATCGGCAGCGGTGACGACGATCTCCGCGTTCGCCTTCCGGTGGTGCGATGACACCTGCACCGACTTCGGCGCCTTCACCGAGGCATCCGCTGATCTCGCGGTCGCGGCGACGGAGACCCGGCTGACTCCCTTCGGCACCGTCACCTCCACTTCGCTGCCGGTCACCACGACCGTCTGCGACCACGAACCGCTCGACACCGTCACGGTCGCGAGTCGCGCATCGGCCGCGGCGAGCGCATTCTCGATCCACTGCATGGCCTCGGGCACGTCGTAGTTGCCGGAGTGCGGGCGATCCCAGGCGAGACGGTAGTTCACGTCGCGCACGTCTCGATCGGACTCGAGCGCCCGGTCGAGGTTGAGCGAGATCGTGAGCGCAGTATCGCGGTCGCGCGTGCCGTGGCGCACGTACCAGTACGGCGCCGTGTCGGCGCTCGTGCCGATGAAGCGCATGGGATCGACGAGGTCGACCTGCTCATCGACGACGGTGCTGCGCTGACGGATGAACCGCGCCCATGTGAGCCCCGTGTCGTCGAGGCCGACCCCATCGCCCGCGATGGCGTTGTGCTCCCAGCTGTACTCGGTGAAGTTCGAGTAGACCTGCGCCGAGGTGCCGAACAGGCTCGACTCCCCCGCCGTGAGGTTGTTCACCCCGGTCTGGTCGAACGAGGGTGCTGGCTTGAGCGTCGCCTGCGTCCCGAGGAACGCGAGATAGCGCTCCATGTCCATCGAGAGCACGGTGTTCGCGTCGTTGTCGACGTCGATCCAGTCGTTCGTGTAGGTGCCCGACTTCGGCGGCGACCCCGGCGACCCCGGGCTCGTGTAGACGATGTCCTCGCCGAGGTCGGGGACGACATTGGCGGGATCGGCTTGCATGTACGTGACTGCCGCGTCGATGACCTCACCCTCGATCTCGTCGAGCATGTTGTCGGCGGTGAGCCGGGTGCCGTCGGCTGCCGTCAGGCGAAGGGACTTCTCGTAGTCCGGGAAGTCAGCGGCGAGCGCGGCACTCGTCGCCGGGTCGGCGGCGGATCCGACGGTTGCCCGTGTGCCGAGCGTCGAGAACAGCCATTCGTACGAGATGTCGGCGTGGCCGAGGTCGGTGATCGGGCAGTACGCGGCCACGGCGAACACGTCGTCGTCGATCGTGCTCTTGCCTCTCGACGAGATTCCCGCTGCGCCGATCTCGGCGAGGTAGGGCTCGTAGTCCGGGCTGTTGCCGGAGGCGCCGAGGATCGAGACGAGCGCCCCGCCCCCGCTCGTTCCGTTGATGACGATGCGCTCGGCGCTGCCGGGCATGGCGCCGTCGTTGAGGCGCAGATACCGAACGGCGGCCTTCGCGTCGACGACGGGCGCCGGGGCCTTGCCGGCGTAACTCGCATCGGCGGCTACGACGCCGCGCGAACGCGAAGCGACGTCGACGAACACGAATCCGGCCTTGAGCGCAGCACCGACATTGCTCTTGGTGCTGTCGAACTGGGCACCGTCGGCCACCGACGCCCGGATGTAGCTCGCGAACCATCCGCTGTTGTTGACGGCGAAGTAGATCGCCGCGTCCTGGTCGGCGGCGGCGCTCTCGGGCACGAAGACGTTCATGCTCTGATAGCCGCAGGCGGGGTTGGCGATCGTGTTCTGACCCTGCGTGCTCGACATCAGGATCGGGTCCGCGACATAGCAGACCTCTTTGTACCAGCGCACCTGCGTGGGGGTGCCGTCGATGGCGACCGTCAGGGTCGTGTAGGCGGAGTCGTCGAAGGCGAGCTTCGCGTCTTCCGTGTCGGGTGCAGAGCGATGTGCGGATGCCGCGGCGGTCGCCATCGGCGCCGCACCGAGCATGACCATGAGCGCAGCCGTGCCGAGGGCGGTCGCCGCCCGGCCGAGTGTGCGTGCCGCTCGACGAGCGGATTGAGGACGCTGTATCGCCGAATCTCTTCGGGGTTGGTTGCCTGCCACGATCTTCCTCTCCATTGGGGAAAATGCCCGGCGGGAAACGCCGCGCTTGCACGCACCATACTCAGATTGTTGACATTATGGCAAGCAATTTCGTGAACAACATCGTCCGCAAGTGATGTTCACCGGCGTTCGCAACCATTCGCAGGCGCAAGCGCAAGCGCAGACGAAGACGAAGACGCAAGCGCAGCCGTGATCAGCTTGCGCCGCCGCCCACGATCCGGTCGACGCCGAGCGCCTCGAGCCGTCTCGGATCTGCGAGCACCTCCAGGGCGACGATCCGGTCGCCGTCGAGGTCGAACGCCATGATCGACACGACGCGTCCGTTCATCACGGCGGCGACACCCGGTCGACCGTCGATCAGGATCGGCGTCGAGTGCGCGGCGAGACGGCCCGAGAGCACCGCCTGCTCGGCGATCGCCCGCGAACCCTCGACGAGCTGCATCGACGTGCCGTAGTCAGCGCGCAGCACCGCGCCGTCGTCGAGCAGCTCCAGCAGCGCGCCGATGTCTCCGTGCTGAGCGGCGGCGAGCCACGCATTCACGATGCGCCGGCCACGTTCCCGATCCGGCCGCGCCGGCTCTTCGGCGCCGCGCACACGCCGGCGCGCCCGAGAGGCGAGCTGCCGCGCCGCCTCGGGCGAACGATCGAGCACGACCGCGACCTCGTCGAACGACTGGCCGAAGACGTCGTGCAGCACGAGTGCGATGCGCTCCGCGGGGCTCAGCATCTCGAGCAGCACGAGCAGCGCGACGCTCACGCGATCGCTCTGGGCGGCCAGCTCGGCGGGGTCGGCCTCCGTCGCGACGGGTTCGTCCCGCCAGGGCTCGACCTGCCACGAATGCTCCCGCTTGCGGCGCGGCGCGCGCAACAGGTCGAGGCTGACCCGCGAGACCACCGTCGTCAGCCACGCCTCGAGATTGTCGATGCCCGCGGCATCCACTCGTTCGAGGCGAAGCCAGGTCTCCTGCACGGCGTCATCGGCATCGGCGGCCGAGCCGAGCAGCTGCGTGGCGATCGCCCGCAGCCTCGGCCGCTCGGTTTCGAACCGCCGCGCCAGGATTCTTCGATCGGTCATGTCACATCTCCTCGAGTTCGATCGTCGGGATATCGACGAGGGAACGCCCTCGAATGTGACATGGGAGGAACTCGACCAATGAACGCACCCCTGCTCGTGACCGGCGGTACCGGCAACATCGGCAGCCGCGTGGTGCCGCTGCTGCGCGAGGCCGGCCGCGACATCCGAATTCTGTCGCGGCATCCGCGTGGTGCCGAGCCCGGCATCCAGCATGTCGCAGGCGACACCGTCGCCGGGCATGGACTCGCCGCGCTCGACGGCGTCGACGTCGTGCTGCACCTCGCGGGCGGGGCGAAGGGCGACGAGGTCGCCGCGCGAAACCTCGCTGTCGCGGCGCGCGAGGCCGGGGTGCGTCACCTCGTGCTCATCTCGGTCATCGGCGCCGACCGAATGCCGATCGGCTATTTCCGGGCCAAGGCGGAAGCCGAGCGGGTGATCGCCGAATCGGGTGTGCCGTGGACCGTACTGCGTGCCGCACAACTGCATGAGTTCGTTCTCCCGGTCGCGCGAGGCATGGCGCGGATGCCGCTGCTCCCGGTACCCGGCGGCCTGCGCTTCGAGCCGGTCGACGGCGACGAGGTCGCGGCGCGGCTCGCGGAGCTCGCACTCGGCGCGCCGGCCGGCCGGGTCGCCGACCTGGCCGGGCCGGAGGTGCTCGATGTGGCACAGCTCGTGGCGACGTTCACCGAGGTGACGGGTGCTCGGCAACGGCGCGGCCACCTCCCGATCCGCCTTCCCGGCGCCGTCGGACGCGCCTACCGCGCGGGTGAGAACCTCGCGGGCGAGGAAGCGCACCGCGGCACGCGGACCTGGCAGAGCTTCCTGACGGAACTCGAGGTCCGGGCCGTCAGGTCGTGAGCGGGTCAGCCCTGGCGATCTTCGGGCTCCACCTCGTCGAGGAATTGCCTGCCACGTACGTCTCGTGGTCAGTGCGCCGCAGAGACACGCAAGCAGAAGAAATGGCATACTGCATCGTGGCAATACCGATCTCTGTCAACGTTGCAACACCGTTCACTACGATGTGATCGTGGAGCGGAGTCCTGACACCCCCTCGCCGAAGAGGGCCGGCTTGCCGACGCTCAAAGACGTCGCGGCGGTCGCCGGCGTCTCGTATCGCACGGTCTCGAACGTCGTCAACGGGCACGAATACCTCAGCGACACCACGCGAACGAAAGTGGAGGCGGCGATCCGAGAGCTCGGGTATCGCCCCCAACTCGCGGGGCGGCTATGAGCAAGCCGATCGATGAAACCGAGTTGACCGATCCCGTCGCCCTCTGCCTGCCGAACGGCGACCTCAACCCACGCGCAGTCGGCTGGACACGTACTCCGCTGCACGACACCGCCGGCATCGGTGGCCGGTCGGGGTGGGGTCGGAACAAGCGCTGGGAGTACTGGGCGGTGACCTCGCCCGCTCACCTGATCGCCGCGACCGTGTCGTCTCTCGACTACGCGGCCGTGCACTCGATCATGGTGCACGACCGGCGGAGCGGCGAGACGATCGAACACGGCGCCGTGGTTCCGTTCGGTCGGGGCGCCACGCTTCCTGCGTCGTTCGCCTCCGGCCCCGCGCATGCCGTCGCTCGCGGCCTGCGCATCGACATCGAAGAGACCGCCGAAGGCACGCTGCTCAGCGGCGAGACCGCGGATGTCTCGTTCGAGATCCTCGCCGCCCTGCCGGCGGGTCACGAGCGACTCGCGCTCGTCGTGCCGTGGTCACGGCGCCGCTTCCAGTACACGGTGAAAGACGTCGCCCGCCCCGCGGGCGGCACGCTCACAGTGAAGGGCGAGACCATCGCGCTGCCCGCCGGTGAGAGCTGGGCCGTCGTCGACCACGGTCGGGGCCGCTGGCCGTATCGCGTCCATTGGAACTGGGGCGCTGCATCGGGCACCGTCGAAGGACGAACCGTGGGGCTTCAGCTCGGTGGCCGCTGGACCGACGGCACCGGCATCACCGAGAACGCCACGGTGCTCGACGGCCGCCTCCACAAGATCAGCGAAGAACTCGACTGGGACTACGACGAACAGCACTGGCTGCGCCCGTGGCGCATCCGCGGCACGAACCTCGACCTGACCTTCACGCCGTTCTGGGATCACATCAGCTCGACGAAGCTCGGCATCCTCTCCACCGCCGGCCACCAGTGCTTCGGGCACTACAGCGGCACGGTGCCCACGGTTGCCGGGCCGCTCGAGGTGAGCGGGCTGCTCGGGTGGGCCGAAGACGTCAGGAACCGGTGGTGAGCCCGCCGGCACCATCGGCGTGCACTCAGCGGCGCAGCGTGGTCTCCTCGTCGAGACGGGACAGCTTCTCGGGATTGCGCACCGCATAGAGCCCGACGACGCGGGCGTCTTCGATGTGGAGCGTGATCACGGTGTCGATCTCGCCGTCGAGCCGGATGATCAGCGCCGGTCGGCCGTTGACCTGCGCCTGTTGCAGCGACGCTGCAGCCGAAATCCTCCCCATCACGGACAGGACTCCGTCGACGCCGACGATGGGCGAGAGGGAAGCCTGCACGACTCCACCGCCGTCGCCCACGAGCACGACATCCGGGGCGAGGATGTCGAGGAGACGCCGCAACTCGCCGGCTTCGATCGCCTGTTGGAACGCATCGAGTACGTCTCGAGTCTCAGCAGCGGAGACGACGACACGGGGTCGACGCGCTGCGACGTGCGCCCGCGCCCGGTGCGCGATCTGACGGACAGCGGCGGGGCTCTTGTCGACGGTGCCGGCGATCTCGTCGTACTCGACGTCGAACACCTCTCGCAGCACGAACACCGCCCGCTCGGTCGGGGTGAGCGTCTCCAGCACGAGCATCATCGCCGTCGAGACGCTGTCGGCCAACTCGACGTCGTCGGCCACGTCAGGCGCGGTCAGCAGGGGCTCCGGCAACCACTGACCGATGTATGTCTCCCTGCGGCGACCGAGTGATCGCAGTCTGCTGAGCGCTTGGCGGGTGGCGATCCGCACGAGGTAGGCACGCTGATTCTGCACGCTGTCGTGGTCGACGCGGGCCCAACGCAGCCAGGTCTCCTGCACGACGTCTTCAGCGTCGTCGGCCGACCCGAGCATCTCGTAGGCGACGGTGAACAGCAGATTGCGGTGGGCGAGAAACACCTCGGTGGCGGCATCTGAACGCCGGTGAATGCTCATCTCACGCGGGAAGTCTTCGTCAGCCGTCTCGGATGTCTCGCCCATGATGCTCCTCTTCGCTTTCACGTGTCACTCATCAGACGCCGGGCCACGCCGTTCTGTGACATCGGAGGCCATGAAGCCGAAGTGTGTCACAAGGATCGGGTCGGCGGCGTCTCATGTTCATCAGCGCGACGTACGCACCTCGCAACGGCCTGATCATCACGGAACGCGAGGAGAACATTCTCGACACGAAAGGAAGCTCCATTGAGCTCAGCACTTGAAACTCTTCGCCGTGAGGCCATCGGCGACCTCATTCAACCAGGCGAAGCGGAATACGAATCGACGCGTCATTCGATGTTCGCACCCGGGAGCCCGGCCGTTGTACTGCGGCCCGATGGCGTCGGCGACGTGCAAGCGGGCGTCAGATTCGCCGCCAGTGCAGGCCTCCCGTTGTCCGTGCGCGGAGGCGGCCACGGATTCCCGGGCTTCAGCACGAACGACGACGGCATCGTGATCGACCTCGGGCGACTTGCGAACGTGGAAGTCATCGACGAGGTTCGCCACCTCGTTCGGATCGGCGGCGGTGCCACCTGGGGTCACGTTGCGAAGTCCCTGGCGCCGCACGGTCTGGCGATCTCCTCGGGCGACACCAAGAGCGTCGGAGTCGGCGGATTGACCTTGACCGGCGGCATCGGCTGGAAGGTCAGGAAGTACGGTCTGGCATTGGACAACCTGGTCGCCGTCGATGTCGTCACCGCCGACGGCGAGCTCGTGCATGCGAGCGCGACGGAGAACCCCGAGCTGTTCTGGGCGATTCGTGGTGCCGGCGGCAACTTCGGCATCGTGACCGCCTTCGAGTTCGAGGCGCATCCGACGACCGACCTGTTCTACGGCAAGATCAGCTTTCCGGCATCGGAGGCCGCTGGCGTGCTGCAGGGCTGGGCAGACTATTTGCGCTCCGCTCCCGAAGAGCTCACCTCCCATGCGAGTCTTGCCAATCCATTCGCCGGCGGACCCGAAGCACCCGTCGAGATACAGGTCGCGTTCGACAGCGACGACCCCGAGCGTGCCGCTCGAGCGATCGAACCGATTCGCAAGCTCGGCACGGTGATCGACGACACGGTCGCATTGACGCCGTACTCGGACACGCTCGTCGACGGCGCGGTGCCACCGCCCGGCATCCGATTCGTCACTCGAAGCGCATTCGTCGACGGGGAGTCCGTGCCGGAGGTGCTGCACTTGCTTGCAGAGATCGCGGCGGCGGAGTGGTCGCCGTCCATCTCCATTCGAAGCGTCGGAGGCGCGGTCGCCCGAGTTCCCGACGACGCCACGGCGTATGCGCATCGCCAGGCGGAGTTGATGTTCGTGACGGCCGTTGCCGGTCCGGAGCCGGTCGTCGAGGCCGTTCGGCCCGCTCTGGAAGCGATCTGGGAACGGCTCGAATCTCACGCCAGCGGCGCGTACGCGAACTTCCTTGCTTCAGCCACCGAGGCGGATGTCGCGGCGATCTACCCGCCCGAGACGTATCAGCGACTCGCGGCGATCAAGCGCCGGTACGACCCCGGCAACCTCTTCGCCTTGAACCACAACGTCCGACCGCAGTAGCAACCGAAGCCGACCGGTGGGAGGCGCTCAACGCCTCCACAGGTACGGCGTCGTCGTCGACACCTTCATGAATCCGGAGCGCTCGAGGATCGGACGTGAGAACTCGGTGGAGTCGCTGTTGATGAGCGTCTTTCCCATGGCGAGCGCCGAGCGGGCCCGGGCTGCCGTCACCGCACGGTAGATGCCGCGCCCGCGCCAATCCTCACGGGTTGTTCCGCCCCAGATGCCGGCGAAGCTCGTGCCCGGCACCGGCTCCAGACGCCCGGTCGTCACGACCTGGCTTTCGAACTCGCCGACCCACAGTTCCATGCCGTCATCGAGCGCGAGCCGGCGCAGCAGGGCATTCGCCATCTCGTCCGAGACGGGCTCGCCGAAGGCCTCGTCGGCCGCCGCGCTCATCGCGCGCACGTCGGACTCCTCGGTGACTCGGCGCACCGTCACGCCCTCGGGCAGTTGAACGTCGACGGCCAGCCCGATCGCCTCTCCGATCATGATCGACTCGGTTTCATCCGGAACGAAACCATGCTCGAGCAGTGCGTCGTGCAGCCCTGGGGCGTGATCGTGCCCACGGGTCTTCCACTCGACCCGGCTGATCTCGGGGTCGGGCTCGTAGTGGCTCAGCGCCTCGGTCACGAGGCCGCGGATCGCGCCCGCATCTGCACCATCGAGGTTCTGGTAGGTGACGAATCCGCGCCCGCCCTCAAAGGTGACCAGGCGCAACGGGCCGAGGCGGGCCACGGAGATCGCGCTCGGTGTTTCGGCGTCGGTACGCAATTGCTCGTCGTAGGCCTCGAGGAGCCGCGCGACCCGAGCTGATTCGTCGTGTGTCATCAGTCCATTCTGACCGAGGGCTCGGCACCCGGATGCCTCCTCGCGCTCCTCGCGCTCCTCGCGCTGCTCGTACCGGGAACTCAGCCCTGGAAATCCTCCGGGTCCACCTCGTCGAGGAACCGCTTGAACTCGTCGAGTTTCGCATCCGCCTCGTCATCGAGTCGCTCAGCCGTCTCGGCCGTCTCGGCCATTTCGGCCGTCTCAGCCGTCTCGGCCATCTCGGCGGGGATTCCCGCATCATCCAGCACCGCCTCAGCGACGAAGATCGGCGCATCAGCGCGCACGGCGAGCGCGATCGCGTCCGATGGCCGCGCGTCGACGACGTATGGTCCCGTCATCGAGTCGAGGGTGATCTCGGCGTAGAAGGTGCCGTCCTCGATGCGGGTCACGTCGATGCGCTCGACCGTGGCACCCAAGGTGTCGAGCAGCAGCTTCATGAGGTCGTGCGACAGCGGACGCGGCGCCTGCTCGCCCGAGATGGCGATGAGAATGGATGTCGCCTCCTGCACGCCGATCCAGATGGGCAGCACCAAGCCGGCCCCCGGCTCCTCGAGCTGCGGTTTCAAGAGCACGAGGTGCTGCCGGCTGCCGTCGAGAGCGATCCCGAGCACGCGAACCTGGATCATGGCGCCTCCCGTCAGTCGATCGGGCGTGACACGGCCGCCGTTTCGGCGGTCGGCGCTCTATTCGACCGCAGCGGCGTACTCGTTCGCAACCGTTGCGACGTTGTCGACGTAGTCGTTGTCGTGGTTGTACGAGAACACCGCGGCGCGCCAGCCTACGGCGTTGGTCATCGGCTCCGAAGCGCACAGGTACCGTGCGGCAGCCTGAGCGGCGTCGTCGATCTGGTTCGGGTCCGCGACGCCGTCGTCGTTCGCGTCGCTCCCCCACTTCGCCCAGGTCGACGGAATGAACTGCATGGGTCCGACCGCGCGGTCCCATGTGGCATCACCGTCGAACTCCCCGCCGTCGGTGTCGGCGATCTTGGCAACGCCGTCGCCGTCGAGTGCCGGACCGATGATCGCAGGCTGGGCGGAGCCGTTCTCGTCGAGTTGCGCCCCTCCGTGGCTCCCATGACCAGACTCGATCGCACCGATGGCGGCGATCGTGGTCCAATCGAGGCCGCACTCCGGCTCCTCCTCGGCGATCGAGACGTGCGCGAGTGCATATGCCTCGAGGGCTCGCTCGGGAATCCCCGTGGCAGCGCTGATCTGCGACATCCATTCGGGGTCGACCTGGGAGATCGGCGCGACCTCCGAGCCAGTGACTGCCGCGGGTTCTTCGGTCGTTTCGAGCGGGCGGTCTTCCTGCTCGCTCGCGATCACGGGAGGCAGGGCCACGCGCCCGCCGCTCGCCGCGGGTGCCGCGAATCCGCCGGGCTTGGCCGCCAGCCCGATGGCGTTCACCGCGAAGACCGCACCGACGGTCAATGCGAGGGCCGCGGCCACGAGGCCCGCATATCCCGACGCCCGGGCGACGAGCTGCCGTTTCGAGGCCGACGCCCGTGCCGGTCGACGCTCGCCGTATTCGTCGACGTCGGTATCGTCATCCCAGGACATGGTGCGCCGCTCCGTTCGGGCGTTGGTTCTCAAGCCGCCCACCGGGTCGATCGCCGCCGTCCCATCCGAGATCCGCGCCGTCGACCGGTCCCTTCAGAATACTCACGCATCGGCAACACCGCACGGGGAGATTCCCTCCGACGGCGCTCCGACGGTGGCTGCTGCCAGACTCGGGTCATGACCATCGGCATCGGCACTCCGGGCGGCACCCCCGAGCGGCCGGCACTCTTCTTCTCCGGGCCCGAGGAGTTCCGCGCGTGGCTCGAGGCGAACCACGCCACCGAGACCGAACTCTGGATGGGCCTCTCCAAGATGCACGTGCCCGTTCGCGGACTCACGTGGGAACAGGCGGTGCCCGAAGCGTTGTGCTTCGGGTGGATCGACTCGGTGTCCCAGCGCATCGACGAAGACGCGCGTCGCCAGCGCTGGACACCGCGCAAGCCGGCGAGCATCTGGTCGAGCGTGAACATCGCCCTCGTCGAGAAGCTCAGCGCCGAGGGGCGCATGCATCCCACCGGCGTCGCGGCATTCGAGCGGCGACGCGAAGACCGCTCGGGCGTGTACTCCCACGAGAACCCCGACACCGAGTTGCCGCCCGAGGCCGCGGCGCGACTGGCGGCGGATGCCGCGGCATCCGCATTCTGGCAGGCGGCCACTCCGACCTACCGGCGCCAGGTCACGCACTGGGTGCTGACCGCGAAGCAAGAGGCCACGCGCGAGCGGAGGCTCGGGCAGGTCATCGAAGACAGCGCGGCAGGCCGGCTGGTGTCCTTCCAGCGTTATGGCGAGACGCCGAAGTGGGTGGAGCGTGCCGCTGAGGCGGCACGCGCGGCGGCGGCCACGGCGAACGGCTGAGGGTCGGTGACCTGCTCGAGGTCGAGGCCGGATCTACACCGTAGAGCCGATTGGCCCCATCGAACGGCGAGCAGGGCGTGCGCGAGGGCGTCGGCGGGGCCGTTCGTCGAGCATGGTGGTGGCACTACAGCGCGTCCTCGAGGCGGCCACCGAGGTCGGCGAAGGAACCGACGAGCTCGCTGAGGCGAGACGGGGTCTCGATCTGCGGGAGGTGGCCGGCGTCGGAGATGATCTCGAGACGCGCGCCCGGGACCAGCTCTGCGTACGCCTCGCCGACCCCGGGGTCGCCGATGCGGTCGGCGGCACCCCACACGACGAGCACGGGGACGTCGATGCGCGGCAGCCGGCTCGCAAGCGTCGGGTCGGTCATGTCACCGCCGTATACCGCGAGGGTCGCCCGATTGCCCGCCATCGCGGCCCGGACCTCGGGCGGGAGCTTCGACGGGTCCACACCGAACCGCTCCGGGTCGTGGTAACTCCGCGCGGCCACCTCGGCGGGCGTCAACGAGAAGAAATCGACGTAGGGGTGGCCGGGAACCAAGAGACCGACGGCGTCGACGAGCACCACTGCCGACACCCGGGGTGACCCGAGCGCGGCGATCTCCGCCGCGATCCACCCTCCGATCGAATTGCCGACCACGGTGACTGCCTCGAGATCGAGCGCGTCGAACATCCGAACGTAGAGCTCGGCCAGGCCACGGGGCGTGCGGAGCGACTCGGGCCGGCGTGTGCCGTTGAATCCCGGATGCACGGGCACGATCACCTCGGCGTTCCGCGTTGCGGCGAATCCAGCTCCCCACGGCAGCACAGTCGCGGGCCCCCCTCCGCCGTGCAGGAGAAGGAGGGGACGCCCAGCGCCGACTCGGCTCACTGTGATGGGGACGCCGCCGACGTCGACGGTGGTGATGCGCTGTTCGGAGGGTGAAGGACTGTTGACACTCGTCATATCAGGAACCTTATACAAGGGCGCGTAGAAATGCAAGGTTCCTGATATGTTCGATACATGACGGCTTCACTCAAGGACATCGGTCTCGCGGTGAAGCGGCTACAGTGGCGGCATCACCGGGAGGGCAATCGACGACTGGCGCCGGTCGGTCTCTCTCTCGTGCAGTGGGACGTGCTGCGCCATCTCTCGTTCGAGCCCGACGCATCGCTGCACCGGCTCGCAGAGCTGACGTTCCAGACCGACCAGGCGATGGGCGAGCTCGCGAAGCGCATGGTCGACCGCGGACTGCTCCGGCGGGAGGCCGGCCCAGGGCGGATCGTGCGGCACCGGCTCACCGACAACGGCGAGCAGGCGCGAACCGCGGGGGCCGGCGTGCTCGACGACGTGCTGGACGAGACGGTCGGCGCGCTCACCGCCTCGGAGCGCACCGAGCTCATGCGTCTGCTCACGAAGGCCGGCGGCGCCTGACCCGCGACACGTGAGCGGATGCCGCGGCGAGCCGCGGTCACAACGTCCCTGCGGAGATGAACGAGAAGATCACGCCGATCGGAATGAGCGCGTGGAGGATCATGTGCTCGAGATCGTTCAGTTGCTCAGCTGCAGGTCGTGATCGAACGAAGCTCGTATTGCCGCACGCGCACGAACCGGGTGGCTGCACACGTCGACAGCAGGGGTTCGGAACGAGTCTCCTCCAGCTCCACGACGACAGCACCGTTCGGGCCTTCAGGGCCTTCAGTGCCTTCGAGCCGCACGCGCCAGCCGGTGTCGGCGGCCTCCTCGGCGATCGGCGCATACGACCCGATGCGCTCGTCGCCGAACGTCTCGCGCGCGAAGTGCTGAGCGGCCTGCACCGGATGCGTCAGCGAGCTGCGCCCCCGATACCGCTCGGGCACGATGTTGCCTTCGTCGAATGCCTCGGCGATGCGCACCGGGTCACCGTCGTCGGCGTACCCGTAGTAGAGCCCGTGCGGAAAGACCACCATGGTTCCTGCGAACCGGTCTCCCCCGAGATGCGAGCACTCCCACGTCTCTTCGGGGCGCGCTTCGGCGAGCGCGGTGACCACCCGGCGGCCGCGCACCGCACAGCACTGGTCGTGCCGGGCGTGCGTGCAGACGCAGTAGACGGGCTGCGACGAGGGGATGCCGGTGGACCCGTCGAGCGGCACCTCGAGCAGGGCCGCGGCATCCGCCACCTCACCCCACACGACACTCTCGTGACCCGGCCGCGAGTCGACGATCGCCCAGCGCTGCGCCGTCGGGGCAGCCCGCCGGCCGGTGCGACGAATCGCGAGCGGTCGCATGCCGTCACCCTCGATGCGTTTCACGAGCGCACGGCCGAGCGCGCGATCGAACGGTTCGTCGAGCAGGGCGTTCTGCCCCCAGCTCGCCGCGACCTCGACGAGGAACCAGCGCAGCCCGCGCGGCCCGGTGCCGACGAGCGGATCGCTCCGCTCTCGAGCGCGATCGCTGCACGGCGCCCAGTGCTCGGCGGCCAGGGTCACGCTGGCGCCACCACGAATCCCTCGCGCACGAGCCTGCGCACGACGACGACCGCACTGTCGGTGTCGAGGCCCGGCAACTGAGCCGCCGTGACGGCGTCGCCTGTGGCGAGCCGGCGCACGGCCTGCTCGGCTTCGGCCGGGAGCGACACCGTCTTCGTGCGCGCCACGATGCGCACCCGGTCGTCGACCGTCGTGATGCGCACGGGAAGCGAGCCGCGCCACCGCACCGGGGTCGACGCGTCGAGCACCGCGAGTGCTTCGAGTGTCGCGAGCGGTGAGACCGGCTCCGCACGGGTCTCGGCGTCGAAGCGCGCACTGAGGATGGCGGCCGGCCGCGAGGCATCCGTCTGCTGCAGTGTCTCGACGAGTGCCTGCACCGTCTGCTCGACGATCGGCGCGAGTGCCGCGGCGTCGCGCACGTCGACGCCGAGCGGCAGCGACGCGCGCAACTCGGCGTTGTCGCCGACCTGACGCAGCAGCGCGTCGACGAGATCGGCTCGCGTGTAGGCCGCCATGCCGATGGTCAGGTGCACGGATGTCGCGCCGAGCGCGGTCGCCGAATGGATCCACCCGCGCGGGAGGTAGAGCGCTTCGCCCGGTCGCAGTACCGCGTCGATCACGGGTTCGTGCGTGGCCTCCCGGGCGACGGCTGCCTGGTGCTGCTGCCACGGCTGGGTGCGCAACGGATCGACGAGCACGGGCGCATGGATGCGCCAGTGCTTCTCGCCCGAGATCTGCAGCACGAAGACATCATGGGTGTCGTAGTGCGGGTCGAAGCCCTGCGACGACGGCGGGGTGACGTAGGCGTTCACTTGCACCGGGTGGCCGATGTCGTCGATGAGCGCGCGCGTGAAGTCGATGATCGGCGGCCAGAGCCGGTGCAGCCCCTGCAGCACGATCGTCGCGCCGCCCGCGAACTCGGCGAGCACTTTGTCGCTCGAGACCTGGTCGGCGATCTCAGCGCCGAAACCACCTGAGGCGGTGTAGTCGGATGCCGCGAGCACCGAGCCTTCGTTCGCCATGCGGATGAACGGGGTGCGCACCCCGCGCCGGGTGACGAGCTCGTCGACGGCTGCCGCCGAGAACAGCTCGTCGAAGCCGCCGTCGAGGTCGTCGGCCGTGGAGAGCAGCGGTTCGCGGCCCCAATAGCGGCCTGCGAACTCGTCAGCCGAGACTCGGATGCAGCGCGAAAGCGCGGGCCGACTGCTCGACCCGCGCTCGGGGCGCGTCACTACGCCGAACCGTCGGCGCCGCCATCGTGGCCACCGGGATTGGCGCCGCCATCGGCTGTGCCCTCCCCCGCAGCCGCGGATCCGTCAGCGCCACCATCGTGGCCACCTGGGTTCGCGCCGCCATCGGCAGTGCCCTCGCCCTCGGCGGCGGATCCGTCGGCGCCACCATCGTGGCCCTTGGGGTTGGCACCCCCGTCGGCAGTGCCCTCGCCCTCAGCGCCCGGCTCGAGGGTGATGTCGTCATCGTTGATCGTCATGAGATGTCCTCTCGTTGCGTGCTCGCTCAGCGTAGCGAGAGCACCCCGTCGCCGAAATAGGTTGACTGGATACGTCTCGCGGTGACGTGGCGCTCCGGGCCCGAACGTTCGAACCGATCACCGACCCGAGACCGTGAACTTCTGCGTTCGGGTCTCGGAGGTGTTGCCCGCCCGGTCCGTCGCCGTCACCGCGATGGTGTGCTTGCCCACAGCGAACGCCACACCCGGGGTGCACGACCAGGAGCCGGCGAGACCTGCGGTCGCGGTGCACACCGCCTCATCGCCCTCGGTCACCGAGATCGTCGCACGCGACTCCGCCGAGCCCTTGATCACCGGAAGGTCGGTGCGCACCGTGCCCGTCGGCGACGCGATCCGCGGCGACGCCGGGGCCTTCGTATCGAGCAGGAGCGCGCGGCGCACCACGTCCGAGGTGTTCCCGACCGCGTCGACGGCACTCACCGCGACGAGGTGCAGGCCGTTGCGAACGGGCAGCTCGCACGCCCACGCGCCATCCGCCCCGACCGTGGCCTCGCACGTCTCGCGCCCGGCCTTCGCCGTCACGATCGCGCCCGGCTCGCCGGTGCCTGCAACGGTGGTCGACCTCGTCGGCACCGGGTGCCCCGTGCCGGGCGTCGTGACCGTGACCGCCGGCGCGACGGTGTCGACCGCGTAGGCATCGATCACGGTCTCCGAGAACTTCGCGCCGGCAGCGTCCCACGCCTCGGAGCGCAACGAGATCGACGTCGCACCCTTCGGCGCCGTGATCGTCGCCGAGTACTCCCCGGCATGCGAGCCCTTGGTGACGCGCACTGGAGTCCAAGCGACTCCGCCATCGGCTGACGACCACAGTTTCAGGCCTGCGACCTTACCGCCGCCCTCAGAGCCGTCCTGATGCGAGACTTCGAGCTTCAGCTTGGTCTTGCCGCCCGCGGTATTGAGGTCGTTCAGCCCGGTCACGCCGTAGTCCAGCTGCAGGAGCGGCAGGATGCTCGCCTCATCCGTCGTGGAGGACCGGAAGCTCCACTCCGTGGATACGTCGGTGGACATCGGCCACCAGTCGACGTCTCGATGGGTGTCGAGCCGGATGCGGTAGTCGTGATCCTCGGCGGGAACGGTCGGGGCGGCGTCGCTGTATTCGCTGTCGACAAGCTGCTGGTCCTCCATCCACAGCTGGAATCTCCCCGTCGACTCCTGGTCGGGCCCGTACTGCTGGCCGTGCCCATCACCGTCCACGCGGTACGGCAGGTCGACGGCGAGGGAGTCCCCGTCGCGCGAGACCGAGGCGGCCTGCGGCGACAACGGCGCCGGCCAGAATCCGCCGTGGTGCACCTGCTCGACGAAGGTCTCGCTCGCGCGCTGACCCGGTCGATAGGTGGCCTCCGCGCTCACGAAGTCGGACGGGTACGCGTTGGCGAGTTGTGCGGGCTTGACCGTGCGCGAGAAGGTGATGCCGTCGTCGGTGGAGTAGTACACGGTGCGGCCGGTCAGCGGACCCGTGAAGAGGAAGCCGAATCCGGTGAAGCTGCCGCCGCCCTGTGACACGACGTACTCGACCATCGGCATGCCCGGCGTGAACGCCTTCACGTCGACGTCGACTTCGGCCGTGTTGCGGTCGTCGGCGACGTACGACAGGTCAGACGGGATACCGCCTTCCTCGAGGTACGCGAGGGCGTATTGATAGGAGGGGGTTTCGATGCCGGTGCCCTTGAGGCGGGCCCCGCCGGCCCGCGCGAGCTCGACGAGCTGCAGCCCGATGTCGCGCGCGAGGGTGAGCGTCGGCAACGCCTTCTCCTCCATGAACATGACCACACGGCTGTCGACGTTCTCGAAGAACGGGCCCGGCCCGTCGCCGTAGACGACGGCGGCCACTGCACCCGCGTCGAATGCTGCCTGGGCCTGATCGTTGAGCGTGGGATCGCGGCGATCCTCGATCAGCACCACGGCGCCCGCGGCGCCTGCGGCCGCCAGTTCTTCGGGCGTACCGCTCCCGCCATCGACGAGCGGTGCCGAGAGTGCACCCACGTACTTCGGCGAGCGCACGCCATAGCTCAGCTCTCTCGACACGTCCAGCTTCGATCGCCCGGCAATGGCCACGACGTCGAGCAACGGCTGGTGCTGCATGAACCGGCTGTTCACGCTCACTTCGCCGACCAGGGGTTCCGTCGTGGGCAGCACCGAGAGGTCGAGGTCCAAGCCGCCGACCGGCCCGCCGATCGCGGTGGTCGCCGAGATCGAGGCCGGGTATTCACGATCCGGCAGCATGCGGGAGATCGAACCGTCCAGCGCGTACTGCTTCGACTTCTTCTCGGTCTCGACTTCGACCGGCGTCGCTGTGCCGGCGTCGAGCACGAGGGTCATGTCCTCCTGGAGGTCGACGTCGCGAGTGAAGTTCGTGATGCCGTCGAAGAACTGAGCCTCGGGCGAGTCGGCACTGAAGAGCTGCCCGAGCAGCGCGTACCGTCCTGCGGGCAGGCGTACTTCCGCAGAACCGTCCTTGAAGTCGAACCACCGGTAGAACCTGGCGTCGTCGATGCCGTAGATCGTCGCCGCGCTCGGGTTGGCAGCTGGGGCTCCGCTTCGCTGGATCCCCTCGAGCCGGAGCGTGTGCATGTCGGGCTCGGACCCGAACGCCAGTACCGAACGCACCGGCGGGGACCCTGCGCCGGTAGCCAGTAGCTCGCCTTGGTAGACATCGGGGTCGTCCGCTTTGGGATCGACGGTCACATCGACCGATGCGGCGCCGTGCGCGGGGACCGTCACCGAGTCCGCCGAGAGCGTGAGCAGATCCTCAGGCACGTCACTGCGGTCGGACGGCACGACCGTCGTCTGGAACTGGAGCTCGACGTCCGCGTCGGACGTGTTGGTGTAGGTGACGGTCTTCGTGCGAGGCGTCTGGTCTGCCCTGGGGGAGACGAACTGGCCGAACGACAGCGAAGCCGGCGTGGCGTACACGGTCTGCCCGAGCGCCCCCGGGATCCAGACGCGCCCCGCCCCCTGCGCGAACACGTGATTCCCGGTCTGCTCGGCCGAGCCCATCAGTACCGCCTTGAGCGATTGCGCGTCGAGGTCGGGCCGCGCGGCCGCGAGGATCGCCGCGGCACCCGCGACTGCCGGAGCCGCCATCGAGGTGCCGGATTCCGACATGTAGTACTCGTCGACCGGCGACCCGATCACCGCGCCGGCAGCCCGCGCAGCCACGATCCCATCACCGGGCGCGACGATATCGGGCTTGATGGCCCAGTCGCCGAACCGGGGTCCCATCGACGAGAACCATGCGAGTCCGTCCGAGTCGTCGACCGCGCCGACGGTCAGCGCCAGATCCGCCGTGCCAGGCGTGGTCACCGTGGTGGCTGTGCCGTAGTTGCCGTCGTTGCCGGCCGCGACCACGACGAGCGTGTCGTAGCGCTCGGAGATGGAGTTCACGGCCATTGCACCCGGATCGGTTCCGTCGGTGTACTGCCCCCGCTCGCCGAGGCTCAGGTTGATGACGTCGGCACCGTTCACGGCCGCCCATTCCATCGCGTCGATGACCCACGACGTTTCGCCCATGCCCTCGTCGTTGAGCACGCGTCCGTTGAGAATGCGGGCTCCGGGCGCGATGCCCCGGTTCTCGCCGTCGGATGCCTCGCCGGTGCCCGCGATGATCGAGGACACGTGGGTGCCGTGCCCCAGTACGTCGACCGCGCTGCCGCTGCCGGTGAAGTCCTGCTCGAGCGTGACGACACCGTCATCGAGGTCGGGGTGGGTCGTGTCGATCCCCGAGTCCAGCACCGCGACGGTCGCGCCAGTGCCGTCGTACCCACTCTCCCAAGCCGCGGGCGCACCGATCTGGGGGTTCGAGTCCGCGTCGAGAACCCGCACGGGCGCGTCGAGCCAGACCTTGCTGACGGTGTTGTCGGCCGACTCGACGGCCTCGACGAGCTCTGGAGCCCCCTCAGGCGCCACCTCGCCCGCAATGGAGGAGATCGACTCGAGGGTCTGCTCGGGTTCGACGCCGAGCGCGCTCAGGTCGTTCCTGGCCGGGGCATCCGGCGCGCCCTCGGTCTGCACGATGACCGGTACGCCGCCGCCGGTCTCGTCGTCAGCCAGGTCTTGCAGCGCGAGTACGTCGAACAGGCCCAGGTCCAGCTGATCGGGCACGAGCGCCGCCACATCAGTCGGGATCACGTAGAAGTGCCCGTCGGCGCCGAAGCTCGAGTAGCCGATCGGCCGGCCATCGTCGCGCGGGGCCGCCTCGAATGCCACGGTGGGTTCGCCGTCCGCGCCCTCGAGCAGCTGCACACGGTCACCCGTGATCAGGGTGACCGATTCTCCCGACTGCTCCGTGGTCGCTGGCGCCACATCGGGCTCGGCCGCGGCGGCGAGCGCAGGGAGGCCGCCGGCGAGAACCGCCACGCACACTCCGCCGACAAACGCACTGCCCAGTACTCTGCCTATCATCACGCCGGTTCCCACCTTCGTTCCACGACGCACGACGTGGGGCGGAGTCCCGGTGCTCCAGGAGGAGAAGCAGAGGATCGGGGAACGCCGCGCAACAACGTCGGCATCCCTGCCAACTCGATTGGAACGATGCAACCACGTACACAATCGTCTCGGCAAGGGGTTTCCGAGTATCGAAACTTGCGTGGGAGCGCTCCCTGGCGCCGAATTCATGAAGTCCGCTGGGCTGATCAGGGATTCTCCGGCTTACGACCCATGAGCGAACGGCTCCGCGCTGCAAGAACGTAACAAGATCTTCACGGGCGTCCGCCGGCCCCGCCCGGCTCGCGCCCGCCTCCCCATAGGCCGTGGGCCCCATCTCGCAACGATCGAATGCTCAGCGGGTGCGACCTAGAGTCGTTCCATGAACCGAACGGACCGCTTGTACGCCCTCGTGGAGGAGTTGCGTGTCGTCGCCCCTCGCCCGCGCAGCGGTCGGTGGCTGGCGGACCGGTTCGAGGTGAGTGTGCGGACCGTCGAGCGGGACATCAGCGCACTGCAACAGGCGGGCACACCGATCTGGGCGGAGCCCGGCCGAACCGGGGGATATTGCCTCGACCCGCTGAGAACGCTCCCACCGGTCAACTTCACCCCGCCGGAAGCCGTCGCGATGGCGGTCGCGCTGGAAGGCATGGCAGGCAGCCCGTTCCAGCAGGCCGCGCAGACGGCGGTGCGGAAGTTGGTCGCTGCAATGCGCGGCAGCGACGCGGATGCCGCGAGAGACCTGGCAGCACGCGTGCGTTTACTCGGACCACCAGCGGCGCTTCCGCCGGTGCCCTCCGTGATCGCGGATGCGCTGACCTCAGGGCGCGTACTCCGCATCACCTACGAAGACCGGGACGGAGGGATGACGTCGCGCGAGCTCGAGCCCCTCGGCTACATCGGAACGCCGACGAACTGGTATCTCGTCGGGTGGTGCCGCCTTCGCGGCGCAGTCCGCGCCTTTCGGACCGACCGAATCGTGTCGAGCGTCGTGACGGCGGAAACTCCAGCGCCCAGGGCGCTTCGGCCGGAGGATCTCAATACCCCGTACGGCGATGCCCGGCAATTGACGACGATGTGAGCCTCCCGATTTCGCGGTCGAAACACCGACAGGGGGTTGTCGTCGCCGTCCGCCAGCATTGGAGATGGCCGGGATCGCCTCGGCAATGAACGGAACACCAATGAACCTCGTCTCGACCCGCATCATCACCGACAACGTCGCCGCACTCGCCGGCTTCTACGAGCACGTCACGGGCGGCGCGGCCGTGCACCTGAACGAACACTTCGCCGAGGTGCGCACTCCATGCGGAACACTCGCGATCGGGAGTACCGCCACCGTCGATCTCTTCGGGCCTGGTTCAGCGCGGCCGGCAGACAACCACACCGCGATCATCGAGTTCCTGGTGGCCGATGTCGACCTGGAATACGAGAAGCTGCAAGGCTGGATCACCACGTTCGTGAACGAACCGACGACGATGCCGTGGGGCAACCGGTCGCTGCTTCTCCGCGACCCCGATGGCAATCTCGTCAACCTCTTCACTCCGGTCAACGCCGCGGCGATCGAGAGGTTCTCGTCGTACGCCCGATGACCGCATGACTGAGCGCTGCAGGGTGAAGACCGGACGCAAAAGCGCCGTCCTCCGACGGCGAGGCCGTCGCGTGCGCCTCGTTCAGTGCGGCTGAGCAGCACGCACGATGAGCGCGTGCACCTCGGGCACGAGCTCATCGACGGGTCCGTCCACCACCAAGGCCGGGGCGACTGTCGTGATCGGCAGCACTGCGACCGCCGACGGCCCTCTGCCTGCGGCCCGGCGCCACCCGGCGATCTGCTCCGCCGACGCGACGTAGGCGATACGGCCGAGGCCCGCCCACGCATGCGCCGCCGAGCACATCGCGCAATGCTCCCCCGAGGTGTAGACGGTCGCCGCCGCTCGCTCTTCGGGGGTCAGGTTCGCAACGGCCCAGCGCACGATCTCGAACTCCGGATGCCGCGTCGGGTCGCCGGTGCTGTCTTCACGGTTGCGATCCGCGAACCGTTCGACGCCGGCGGAATCGACGAGCACCGATCCGAACGGGCCGTCGCCCGAGTCGACTGCTTCACGCGCGAGCTCGACCGCGCGGCGCAAGTGGATGAGGTCAGCTTCCGAGATCGACATTCCTCAAGTCTGGCTTCACGAGCTCGGGTTCGCGAGTCGCATGGTCGCCCCCGCGCGAGCCGCGAACGCCGTGGCACTCGCGGTGATCGTGCGCCGCATGACCTCGACCGCCGTGGTCGGCGCGACGTCGCCGGGGCGGGCGACGCTGATCGTGCGCTCGAGCGGCGGCCCGCCGAGCCGCACCGAGCGCAGTCCGGGGCGATCGATGAGCACCATCGCCGGCACGATCGCGACCCCGAGCCCGCGCTCGACGAACCGCAGCACGGCATCCATCTCGGCTCCCTCGAGCACCACGTCGGGTGTGAGATCAGCGGCGGCGAAGGCGGCATCCGTCGCGCTGCGCAGGTCGTAGCTCGAGCTGAAGACGATCTGCGGCAGCGCTGCGACATCCGCAAGTTCGATGGTGTCGCGGGACGTGACGGGCGGTGCGCCGGCCGACGAGACGAGCACGAGTTCTTCCACGAGCAGAGGCGACACCGTGAACCGCTCGGCCGACGAGGCATCCGTCGTCGTGATCAATGCCAGGTCGAGCTCGCCGCCGGCGAGTTCGTCGAGGAGGCGACGCGACCCCTGTTCCGAGAGGTGCAGTTCGATGGCCGGATGCTCCGCGTGGAACGCGCTGAGCACCTCGGCGACGAGGCTGATGCACAGGGTCGGCGTTGCTCCGAGGCGCACCCGGCCGCGCTCGAGTCCGGCGAGTTCGGCGAGTTCGCGCCTGACCGATTCGGCGTCGGCGAGCATGCGGCGTGCGAGCGGCAGCAGCGACTCCCCCGCAGCCGTCAGCGTGCTGCCCCCGCGGGCGCGATGGAACAGCTCGGCGCCGAGATCGTGCTCGAGCGCGGCGATCTGCCGGCTCAGTGAGGGCTGGGCGAGGTAGAGCTCTTCAGCGGCGCGAGTGAAGTTGCCGAACCGGGCCACCTCGACGAAGCTGCGCAATTGCTCGAGGTTCATGTCGATAGCGTACGCGCATCGTTGCCACGTTATATATGCATTGGAGTAATCGAGCGGCCGAACCTAGCGTTGAACGCATGACCGCTCCAGAACGTCAGATCTCCACCACCGTGCTCGTGATCGGCACCGGAGGATCAGGCCTGCGCGCCGCCATCGAGCTCGCCGAGGCCGGCGTCGACGTGCTGGCTCTCGGCAAGCGCCCGAAGTCCGACGCCCACACCTCGCTCGCGGCCGGCGGCATCAACGCCGCCCTCTCGACCATGGACCCCGACGACAGCTGGCAGCAGCACGCCGCCGACACGCTGAAGGAGAGCTACCTGCTCGCCAACCCGCACACGGTCGAGATCGTCACCTCGGGCGCGGCCCGCGGCATCGAAGACCTCGAGCGCTACGGCATGCCCTTCGCCCGCGAAGACGACGGCCGCATCTCGCAGCGCTTCTTCGGCGCTCACACCTACCGCCGCACGGCGTTCGCGGGCGACTACACGGGGCTCGAGATCCAGCGCACGCTGATCAACCGGGCCGCGCAGCTGAACGTGCCGATCCTCGACACGGTCTACATCACGCGCATCCTCGTGGGCGACGACGGCGCGGTCTTCGGCGCCTACGGCTTCGACCTCGAAGACGGCACGCGCTACCTCATCCACGCCGACGCGGTCATCCTCGCCGCCGGCGGTCACAACCGCATCTGGCGGCGCACCTCGTCGCGGCGCGACGAGAACACGGGCGACTCGTGGCGGCTCGCCGTCGAAGCGGGCGGGCGGCTCCGCGACCCCGAGCTCGTGCAGTTCCACCCCTCGGGCATCATCGAGCCCGAGAACGCGGCCGGCACCCTCATCAGCGAAGCGGCGCGCGGCGAAGGCGGCATCCTCACCAACGGCCTCGGCGAGCGCTTCATGCACAAGTACGACCCCGAGCGTCTCGAGCTCTCCACGCGCGACCGCGTCGCCCTCGCCTGCTACACCGAGATCAAAGAAGGGCGCGGCACTCCGAACGGCGGTGTCTGGCTGGATGTCTCGCACTTGCCCCGCGAGACGATCATGACGCGCCTGCCCCGCGTCTACCAGACCATGCTCGAGCTGCAGATGCTCGACATCACGAAGGAGCCGATCGAGATCGCGCCCACCGCGCACTACTCGATGGGCGGCGTCTGGGTGCGACCCGACGACCACGGCACGGATGTCCCGGGCCTCTACGCCATCGGCGAGGCATCCAGTGGTCTTCATGGAGCCAACCGGCTGGGCGGCAACTCGCTCATCGAGCTGCTCGTCTTCGGACGCATCGTCGGGCAGGCCGCAGCCGCGTACTCGGCCTCGCTCGCGGCGCAGCAGCGCTCGGCGGCCGCAGTGCAGACCGCGCGCGACGAGATCGCAGGGCTGCTCGCATCGGACGGCTCGGAGAACTTGCGCGCCCTGCAGCGCGCCATCCGCGACACCATGACCGAGCACGCCGGAGTCGTGCGCGACGAGGGAGGCCTGCTCGCCGGGCTCGCAGAGCTCGACGCGATCGAGGCCCGCATGGGCGATGTCGGCGTGCACCCCGACATCGCCGGCTACCAGGATCTGGCGCACGCGTTCGACCTCAAGTCGGCGGCCCTCGCCGCCCGTGCGACGCTGGCGGCAGCGCTCGAGCGACGCGAGACCCGCGGATGCCACAACCGCAGCGACTACCCCGAGACGGATGCCTCGCTGCAGGTGAACCTCGTGTGGTCGCCGTCGACCGGGGTGACACGTGAAGAGATCCCGCCCATCTCAGAGGAGATCGCAGCCCTCATGCGCGAGGAGGTCTCGGTGGCGGGCAAGCTCGCTGAGTAGCCGCGGCCGAACGACCGCGACGACGAAGGGCCGGAGCGAGACCGCTAGGTATGGCGCTTCGACGTCACCGCGCGCTGCAGCAGGACGAAGACCAGCAGGATGCCGCCGGTGATGATCGTCGTCATCTCTGGCGGGATGCCGCCGTCACGCGTGATCAGCACGTTCATCAGTCCGAGCACCAGAGCGCCGACCACCGACCCGAGCACGTAGCCGTACCCGCCCGTGAGCAGCGTGCCGCCGATGACGGTCGCCGCGATGGCGTCGAGCTCCCAGCCGATGCCCGTGATGTTCTGCGCGATGCCGAGGCGCGAGGTGTAGACCACGGCCGCGATGCCCGAGAGCGTGCCGCTGATGACGTACACGAGCACTTTGGTGCGCGGCACCGCGAGACCCATGAGTGCCGACGAGCTCTCGGAACCGCCGATGGCGTAGACCGTGCGGCCCGTGCGGGT
This sequence comes from Agromyces sp. Y782, assembly GCF_059445405.1. NCBI lineage: Bacteria > Bacillati > Actinomycetota > Actinomycetes > Micrococcales > Microbacteriaceae > Agromyces > Agromyces sp. Y782. The sequence goes on from NZ_JCAIUG010000001.1 coordinate 977,846, forward strand.
GCGGTGCAGCACGAAGAACGCGATGAGCACGACCAGCAGCGCGATGATCACGCCGGGCGTGATGACGACGTCGTTGACCTTCTCGCCATCGATCACCTTGAACTGCTCACCGAGCCAGAGAATCGGCGAGTCATCGGCGAGGCGTTCGGGCTGCGTGCTGAGCAGCGAGGCGAGACCCCGCCCGAGGAACATCATGGCCAGTGTCGCGATGAACGGCTGCACGTTGAAGTACTGGATCAGGATGCCGCTGGCGAGGCCGATCACCGTGCCGATGAGGATCATCAGGACGATCACGAGCCACGGGTTCCATCCGGCGTTCGCGAGCATCACGCCGGCCACGCTCGAGAGCGCGATGACCGAGCCGACCGACAGGTCGATGCCACCGGTGAGGATGACGAACGTCATCGCCACCGCGAGGATGATCAGGTGCGCGTTGTTGATGAACAGGTTCGACAGCGTGTTGTACTGCACGATGCGGCCGTAGGCCACCTCGCCGTAGATCACCATGCCGATGAAGATGACGATGGCGGCGACGGTCGGCAGCACCGACGGGTTGGATGCGACGACCCGCCTCACCCGGGCCACGAGCTTCGCGACTCCGGACTCCTGGGCGGGAGCGTCGACCTGGGGGGTCTGCACGATGGTCATGCTGAAACCTCCTGCTTCGGCTGGGCGGGGAGCGACTCGGCGCGCGGCTGCGGGGGCTTGCGCCGTTGGACGAACCAACTGCGCACCCGATCGGACTGCAGCAGGCAGAGCACGACGATCACGATCGCCTTGAAGGCCGGGGTGGCTGAAGACGAGATGCCGAGGAACACGATGGTCTTGTCGAGGGTCGCGATGAGCAGGCCTCCGACGACCGCACCGCCGATCGAGAATTTGCCGCCCGAAAGCGAGGTGCCGCCGATGACGACCGCGAGGATCGCGTCGAGCTCCATCTGATAGCCCGTGCGCGAGACATCGACCGTCATCACGGTGCCGACCGACATGATGCCGGCGATGCCGGCGAGCACGGCGCTCAGGATGTAGACGGTCAGCAGCAGGCCGCTCGGCTTGATGCCCGCCATGCGGCTCGCCTTCGGGTTGATGCCGATCGCCTCGATCATGAGACCGAGGGCGCTGCGGCGCACGACGAGGCCGACGATGATCACGATCACGATCGCGAAGAGGAACACCACGGGGAGGCCGATGACGAAGCCGTTCGCGATCCACCGGAACGGATCGTTCGTAGCGGAGGTGTTCTGCCCCTCGGTGATCACCTTCGCGATGCCGCGGCCTGCGAGCATCATGATCAGGGTGCTGATGAATGGTTGCAGGCCGATGTAGGCGACCAGTACGCCATTGATCGCGCCGAGGATCGCGCTCACCAGGAGCGCGAGTCCGATGGCGCCGAGTGCGACGCCGAGGGAGCCCGACGCTCCGGCGTCTTTCATGAACACCATCGCGACGGCGCCCGACACCGCCATCACCGAGCCGACCGAGAGGTCGATTCCACCGGTGGCGATGACGAGCGACATGCCGACGGCGATCATCAGGATCGGAGCCGAAGCTCTCAGGATGTCGACGAGGTTGCCGACGAGGTTGCCGTTGACCGGGTTGACCGACAACGCGAGGTAGTTCGGGTCTTTGATGAAGTTCAGGGCGAGGAGCGCGAAGATCGCGATCACTCCCCAGAAGAACGGCTTGCGGATGAGCTCGCGTAGCCAAGTCGTCCGAGCAGCGGTGCTCATGATTCCTCCTCCGCCGGAGCGGGTGTATGCACGGTCACGTACAGGGCGTCGAGCGGCTCTACATCGGCCTCGGCATCGATGATGTCACTCCCCGCCGCCGCCGCGACACCATGCGCCGCGATCACGTCGACGATCTGTTGCGCCGTGACGCCCGGGCCATTGACGATCTCGCCGATCTTCTGGTGGTCCTTCAGGACGATGATGCGCTCGCTGAGACGCACGACCTCCGCCAGCTCGGAGGAGATGAACACGACGGACACGCCGTCTTCCGCGAGTTGCGCGACGGCCTCCTGGATCTCGGCCTTCGCCCCGACGTCGATGCCACGCGTCGGCTCGTCGAGGATCAGAAGTTCGGGCTTCGTCGCGAGCCAGCGGCCGAGCAGCACCTTCTGCTGGTTGCCGCCGGAGAGGTTCTTGACCAGCCGATTGGGGTCGGCCGGCCGCACGTTCAGCGCGGTGATGTACTTCTCGACGAGCTCGTCCTGCTCCTTGCGCGGGATCGGCCGTGCCCAGCCCCGCTCTGCCTGGATCGCGAGGATCATGTTCTCGCGAACGGTGAGATCGGCGACGATGCCCTCGTCGCGACGGTTCTCGGTCGAGAAGGCGATGCGCTTGCCGAGCCCGTCGGCGGGGCTCTTGAGGTCGACCCGCTCGCCGTGCAGCGTCACCTCGCCCTCGCCTGCGCGATCCGCGCCGTAGAGGAGGCGAGCGAGTTCGGTTCGACCTGAGCCGAGGAGACCGGCGAAGCCGACGACCTCACCGGGGTGGATGTCGAGGTCGGTGGGCTCGATCGAGCCGGGACGCCCCAGTCCCTTCGCCGAAAGCAGCGGCGCCTCGGCGGCGTAGTCGCGCTCCTCGACGCGGCGATTGCCACCGAGCGACGAGAGCGCGCGGAGGTCCTTGCCGATCATCTTCGAGATCAGGGCGTGACGGTCGAGGTCGCGGGTGAGGTACTCGCCTTCGTAGCGACCGTTCCGCAGGATCGTCACCCGGTCGCTGATGGCGTAGATCTGGTCGAGGAAGTGCGAGACGAACAGGATCGCGACGCCCTGGTCGCGGAGCGTCCGCATCACTCCGAAGAGCCCCTCGACCTCGGCCGCGTCGAGGCTCGACGTCGGTTCGTCGAGGATGAGCACCTTCGCCTTGATGGCCATCGCACGGCTGATCGCGACGAGCTGCTGCATCGCGATCGACAGCGCCGACAGCGGCTTGTGGGTGTCGAGATACTCCAGCCCGAGCTTGGCGAGCGCTTCCGTCGCGGCGGCGTGCGTTGCACGCCAGTTGACGCCGAGCGCCCCGCGGATCTCGTGGCCGAGCATGACGTTCTCACCGATCGAGAGGTTCGTGACCAGGTTGACCTCCTGGTACACGGTCGAGATGCCGGCGCTCTGCGCATCGCGGGTCCCGTGGAACTGCCGTTCCTGGCCCGCGACGATGATCGACCCGCCATCGATCTTGTAGACCCCGGTGAGGGCCTTGATCAGCGTCGACTTCCCGGCGCCGTTCTCGCCCATCAGCGCGTGGACCTCGCCCTGGAGGAGGCGGAAATCCACGCCGTCCAGCGCTTTGACGCCTGGGAACTCGATGGAGATGTCGCGCATCTCCACGATGGGCAGTGCTTCACTCATGGCATTCGCATCCTGTGCTTCGGCCGCGTGCACGCGGCCGGCCTTCCAAACGGAGCGGTGCGGGGCCGCTTGAAGCAGCAGTCCCCGCACCGCGTACGCGCCACGCCGCGAACCGCGGCGTGGTCAACCGATCAGTACTTGCGGTCGGCGAGCACGGCCTGAGCGGCCTCGGCCGAGTCGAACGCCTCGCTCGGAACGATGATGTACGACTCGACCGACTCTCCGTCGAGGGTCTTGTTGACGACGTCCATCGCGGTCTCCCCGAAGAGCGGGTTGTACTCGTGCACGAAGCTGAGCTGTCCGTCGGCGAGCGCCTGGATGGCGGCCTTCGTGCCGTCGATCGTCGTGATCTTGACGTCGACACCCGGCGTGAGGCCGGCCTCTTCGACCGCCTGCGCTGCGCCGAGGCCCATCTCGTCGTTCTGGGCGAAGATCAGCTGGACGTCGTTGCCGTTCGCCTTGAGGAGCGTCTCGGTGACGCTCTTGCCCTCTTCTGCCGACCAGTTCGCGGTCTGCGCGGCGACCTGGACGAGCTTCGAGCCGTCGACCGCCTCGTTCCAGCCCTCATTGCGCTCGTTCACCACGCCGACGCCGGCGGGGCCCTCGAGCGTGATGTAGTTGCCGCCGTCGGGGAACTGCTCGACGGCCCAGGCGCCGACCTCCTTCGCGACCTCGACGTTGTCGGGGGCGATTCGGGTGACGTAGAGGCTCGTGTCGTCAGGCTCGATGCCGCGGTCGAGGAGGATCACGGGGATCTCCGCCTCCTGTGCGCGCTCGAGCGAGTCCTCCCAACCGGATGCCTCGGTCGCCGACAGCAGGATCACGTCGACGCCCTCGTCGACGAACGACGTGAACGCGTCGATCTGCGACTTCTGGTCGAGGTTGGTCGCGGGCGCGTACTTGAGGTCGAACCCGGCTTCCTTCGTGAAGGTGTCCTGGATGTTCGTCTCGTTGGCCTCGCGCCAGGCCCCCTCGGGGCCGACTGCCACGAAACCGACCGTGGTGAGGTCGCCGGCATCGGCGTCCGAGCCGCTGTCGCCACCGCTCGAGCACGCGGCGAGGCCGATGCTGAGCGCACCGACGGCCGCCAGGCCCAGGATCTTCGTGAATCGCCTCTGAACTGACATGTGATCTCCTCCTTGAGACCCGGCGCATTGCGCCGGTGTTTCCGCTGTGCGGATTCCGAGTGATTGCGGCGGCGCTTGGCGCGTCCCACACCGGATGTTACCGGGAACAAGGGGCCGTCACAAGCGCTATGTTCCCGGAAACATAACATTCTGGGAACAGCGGGCGCGACCCCCGCTGGAGGCTAGGCGTCGTCTTCGTCGTCTGCCGCGATCATCTCGATGATCGTGTCGACGCTGAGCCCCGGGCCGTTGCTCACCTCGCCGATCTTGCGACGGTCCTTGAGGATCGCGATGCGGTCGCTCAGTCGAACGACCTCGTCGAGCTCGGAGGAGATGAAGACCACCGCCATGCCGTCCCTGGCCATCTCAGCTACGCGCGCCTGGATCTCGACCTTCGCCGCGATGTCGATGCCTCGGGTGGGCTCATCGAGCACGAGCACGTGCGGGCGGGTCGCGAGCCACCGCGCGAGCAGCACCTTCTGCTGGTTGCCGCCCGAGAGCAGGCCCGCCGGTGCATCCAGCCCCGGCGCGACGATGCCGAACTCCTCCACGAACCGCTCGACGAGCGCGTCGCGCTCGGCGTGCGAGATCGGCCTCGACCAGCCACGGATCGCCTGAAGCGCGAGCACGATGTTCTCGCGCACGCTCAGTTGCTCGATGATGCCGCCGTCACGCCGATCCTCGCTCGCGTACGCGACGCGCCGTCGCAGTGCCGTCGCCGGATTCGGCAGCCCGACGGTGCGGCCGTCGATCTGAAACGTGCCGGAGTCGCTGCGCACGACGCCGGCGAGCAGTTGGCCGAGCTCAGTCCGGCCCGAACCACGCAGGCCGCCCAGGCCGACCACCTCGCCTCGGTACACCTCGAAGTCGGTGGAGTCGAACTCGCCGCGCTTGCCGACGCCGACCGCCCGGAAGACCGGTGTGCCGGTCGGATCGGCCCGGTGCGCGCGACGGTCGGAGCCGATGCGGCGCAGCTCGATGAGGTCCTTGCCGATCATCTTCGAGATGAGCACGGCGCGATCGAGTTCCCGCGTCGGGTACTCGCCCTGGCAGACCCCGTCGCGCAGCACGGTGATTCGATCGCTGATCGCGTAGACCTGTTCGAGGAAGTGCGAGACGAAGAGGATCGCCACGCCGTGGTCGCGAAGCCTCCGCAGCGCCCGGAAGAGGGTCGCCACCTCGTCGGCGTCGAGGCTCGACGTCGGTTCGTCGAGGACGAGCACCTTCGGGTGGGTGACCATCGCGCGTGCGACGGCGACGAGCTGCTGGACCGGGGGCGCCAGTGTCGACACGGCACGCCGGGGATCGAGATCGCCCAGGCCGAGCTCGTCGAGCACGGCGACGGCCATGCGCCGGGTCGAACCCCACGAGATGCCGTACCAACGGCGCTCCTCGTGGCCGATCATCACGTTCTCGGCGATCGAGAGATTGCCGCACAGGTCGACGTCCTGGAACGCGGCCGCGACTCCCGCCGCCTCGGCAGCGGCCGGGCCCGACAGCACGACCTGCTCTCCGGAGATCCGCACCTCACCGGCATCGATGCGGTACGCGCCGGTGAGCGCCTTGACGAGCGACGACTTGCCCGCGCCGTTGCCACCCATGAGCGCGTGGACCTCACCGGGGAACAACCGGAGATCCACGTCGTGCAGCACCGTCGTGCCGTCGATCACCACGGTGATGCCCGTCATGTCCACCACCGGTTGCTTCGAGGCATCCGCGCTCATGATGCCCTCGGCGGCGCGGTCGACGAGCGGACGACCAACTCGCTCGGGATCTTCGAGCGCTGCGGGATCTCACGCCCTTCGAGCGCGGCGCGCAACACTTCCATGGCCTTGACCCCGAGTGCATGGAAGTCCTGCCTGACCGTGGTGAGGGGCGGGATGAAGTGCCGTGAGAGCGGCAGGTCGTCGAACCCGACGACGCTCACGTCTTCGGGCACTCGGATGCCCCGATCGTGGAACCCGTGCAGGACCCCGAATGCCATCTCGTCGTTCGCGACGAATATGGCCGTGTACTCGGGCACCCCCGCAAGGTTCACCGCATAGTCGTAGCCGAAGTCCGCGGTCCAGTCGCCGACCACGATCGGCCGGACCTTCAGCCCCCACTGCTCGATGCGCGCGTGGAAGGCGCGCTCGCGACCGCGAGCGTCGAGCCAGTCGAGCGGACCAGCCAAGTGCAAGATGTCGCGGTGCCCCAGGGACACCAGATGATCGACGGCGACGGTGGTCCCGAGCTGCTGGTCGACGCTGACGGTCAGGAAGTTCGGATCCTTCGCGGCCTTCACCACGAGGACCGGCACGTCGATCGAGATCCGTCGCAGCGCCGACACCGACGACGAGCGCGGTGCGACGATGCACAGTGCGTCGACGCCCTCGGCGATGAGGTGGCTCACGGCACCCTCTGGCGTGAGGCTCGCGTCATCCTGCATCGCCACCGACGCCACCGAGTAGCCGCTCGAGCGCGCCGCGAGTTCGAACCCGCGCAGCGTACTCGTCGGACCGAACTCGACCGAGCTGTCGACGATGACGCCGATGCGCTGGGTGCGCTGGGTCGCGAGCGCGCGCGCCGCGTTGTTCGGCTTGAAGTCGAGCTGCTCGATGACGTCCATCACCCGCTGGCGCGTGGCCGGGCGGATGTTCGGGTGCCCGTTGAGCACGCGGGAGACGGTCATGTGCGAGACGCCGGCGAGCACGGCGACCTCGCGGATGCCGAGCTTCTCGGGGCGGTCCCCGCTCTCGACCTCACTCACCACCGGTCTCCTGTCTCGCAGAGTCGTCGCCGCTCAGGTGCCCGGATGCCGAACCGGCGACCTCGCCCGAGGACCGCCCGACGGGGAACAGCCTATTCGTTCAGGGCCTCCGAACACGTGTCGATCCGATCGCGCTCAACACGACCGTGCCTCGCATGCCCTCGGCCTCCTTCTGCCGGCGACGCCCTTGTGGAAACTCCCTGTCGGTAGCGCGGCATAGGCTCGCACCGTGGCCACCCTCGATGACCTGCGCCATACCGCCGTCGGGCTACCCGATAGCGACGAACGCGCGACCACTGGCGGGGCCGCGTGGTTCGTTCGCGGCAAGTTGTACGCGTGGGAGTGCCATCCGTGGCCGAGCATCCCCGAAGACATGCGCGAGATCATCGCGGCCGAGCTCGTCGTCGGGGTGAAGGTCGCCGACCCTGTCGACGCGCTCGCCCTTCGCGAGATGGCGCCCAAGGTGTTCTTGCCCACCACGACCCGTTGGGGCGAGCCGAAGGTCGCATTCCGCATGGCTGACATCGCTGACGACCATCTCGCCGAGCTCGTGACTGAAGCGTGGCGCGTACAGGCTCCGAAGTATCTGCGGCGGGAGTTCGACGACAGCTCACTCCATCTCCAGCAGATCCTCGGAGGCGTCGACGGTGTCTGAACCATGGTGCAAGGTCACGACGCACTACATCAGGACTCTGGTGCCTCTTCGGGGATGGCGAGGTCGCGGCGGAACACACTGTGGCGGAGTGGGGTCTCCATGGCCGCGGTGATTTCGGAGCTCTTGACGGCCGCGAGATCTGCGGGTCGCCATTCAAGCACGGACCCCTGGTGGAGCGTGTCGGTCTTCTGCGCTACCAGCGCCTGCACTCCGGTGAACAGGTCGGGCTGCATCGTGAACCAGCGGGCGAGGCGGAGTTCACGCTCCAGCGCGTCGCGCAGCGTCTCGCCGTTGCGCGCGGCGCGCACCGACCGCAGGGTCGCGACGAGAGCCGTCGGTGACAATCGGAGCAGCGTATCGGCGGCATCGGCCGCGTTCGCTGCGGCCCCGGAGTCACTCGAATCGGCGGCGCGGAGTCCCGCGACCGCCTCTCCGTTCGAGAATGCCCAGAGCCGCGTGAGGATCGCCTCGACGGTGTCAGCCGAATAGCACGCGTCGATCCAGTCACGCCGATCGAGCAACGTCGAACGACCGGGGTCGGCCGCGAACCGCCGAACCTTTTCGTCAGGTGCAGTCGTATCGTCGCCGTCTTTGAGCGCCGCGGTCAGCTCCGCGATCCGCCCGATCGGCACCATCACGTCGGCGAAGCCGAAGGCGATCGCGTCTGCGGCGGTCATGTCGACCGAGTTCATGGCCAGATACGTGCCGATCTCGCCGGGAACACGCGCGAGCCGCCAGGTCGCTCCGCCGTCGGGAGCGAAGCCGTAGCCGGTTTCCGCTTGCCCCAGTTTCACCTGATCGGTCACGACCCGTGTTGAAACGTGACCGGCAAGCGAGATGCCGCCACCCATCGTCATCCCGTGCATGATCGACACGACCGGCTTCGGGTATTCGGCGAGCTTCGCGATCAAGCGGTACTCGTCGCGGAAGAAGACCGCGCCGATCGTCATACCCGCGGCTGCACCTGCCAAGACCTCACGGAGGTCTCCGCCCGCGCAGAACCCGTAGTCGCCGACGCCGTCCAGCAAGATCGCCGAGATGGCGGGATCGACCGCCCACCTGTCGAGGGCTTCGGTCAAGGCATGCATCATCTCGAGGTCGATCGCGTTGATCGACTCCGGACGGTTGAGACTCAGGTGGCCGAGGGTGCCGACCGCGACGGCGCTGACTGGCGAATTCACTCGCACAACGGTACGGGAACCTGGCCCGTGGTGATGACCCAGCTCAGGATGTCGCCCCGAACGCCGCGTCACTCCTGTGCTTCAATAAGTCTTGACTTATATAAGACATCGTGCAACTATGCTCGTATGCACGCGCTCGATGTTCTCGGAGATCCGGTACGGCGTCGCATCCTCGAGCTGATCGCCGATGGAGAGGCGCCCGCCGGCGACGTCGGCCGCGTCATCCAGGCCGAGTTCGGTATCTCGCAGCCCGCGGTCTCGCAGCACCTCCGTGTGCTGCGCGAGTCGGGCTTCGTCACTGTGCGGCCCGATGGGGCGAGAAGGCTGTACGCCGTCGACCCCGAGCCGCTGGCCGAAGCCGACGCTTGGTTCGACACCTTCCGAAGCTTCTGGCAGCCGAAGCTCGACGCCCTCGGCACCGAGCTCGCTCGGGGCCGGCTGGCGCAACGGAAGGCGGCCGAGACCGAGCACGAGCACAACGACCCACCCCCGAACGGCGGCCCGACGACACCCGTCGACCCGCCGTGACCGTGACCGAAGGAGCACCGAAATGGTTGACGTGAACGCACAGATCGACGCCGTCGCACGCGGCATCGAGACGAAAGAGGTCGACGACGCGCTCGCCTACGTGCAGACGCTCGCCCAGACCTACCCCTCCCCCATCGACGACGTCTGGGACGCCGTGACCTCCCCCGAGCGAATTCCGCGCTGGTTCCTGCCGATCGGCGGCGACCTTCGGCTCGGCGGCAGCTACCAGTTCGAGGGCAACGCGGGCGGCGAGATCCGGCGCTGCGACCCGCCGAACGGCGGCGTGGCCGGCTACACCGTCACCTGGGGCATGGGCGCCGGCGAGCCCGCGATCGTGAACGTCCGACTCGTCGAGGTGGATGCCTCGTCCACTCGTCTGGAGCTCGAGAACATCGCCTCCGCGGCGAGCCTGCCCGAAGGTATGTGGGAGCAGTTCGGCCCGTCGGCGACCGGCATCGGCTGGGACCAGGGCCTGCTCGGCCTCGCACTGCACTTCGCCGGAGGCGCCGGAGGCATCGCCCCTGAGGAGGCGGCGGCGTGGGTGGTGACCGACGAGGGCAAGTCGTTCATGCGACGCTCGGCCGACTCCTGGGCGGCGGCGCAGCAGCACGACGGCACCGCACCGGATGTCGCGAAGGCCGCCGCCGACCGCACCTACGGCATGTACACCGGCGAGGCACAGAGCTGAACCCGTCATCAGCGACACCGCGAGGCCCGGCTCGCTGATCATCGACATCGCGCTTCACACGCGGCCGCGGTCACCCTGAAATGCTCCCCTATAAGATGACCGGATGCCTCTCTTCGACCATCTCGGCATCACCGTTGACGACCTGCCCCGCTCGATCGCGCAGTTCGATCCGGTGATGGTGGCGCTCGGCTGCACTCGGCGCGATGCTGACGACAGCGTGTCCTGGAACAAGGGCGAAGAGGAGCTGATCCTCTTCCCCGCCCGCGATGCGGGCAGTGGACCGCACCAGCACGGCCGGGTCGGATGGCAGCACCTCGCCTTCCCCGTCGATTCACGCGCGGAGGTCGACCGTCTGCACGAGATCGCGGTCGCCGCCGGCTGGACGGCCGTGCGGGATCCGAAGGTGTTCACGAGGTTCAGCGACCGCTACTACGCGTCCTTCGTCGAAGACGACAACGGCATCCGCATCGAGTTCATGTACAACCCACCGCGAGAGGCCGTCGTGGTCTGAATTCCCGAAGCCCGAGCTCAGTGCACCAGCGAGCTCAACCAGATGACCGCGAGTCCCAGCACCATCGTGGTCACCGAGCTCAGCAGCCGCACGTACCAGGGGCTGCGGTTGCGCTCCGAATTGACCCAGCCGATGACGGCGAGACTGACGATCCCGATCCACAGCGCGAGGTAGTACGCGACGTACTCGTCGACCCAACCCAGCGTTGCGAGCGCAAGTGCCAAGGCGGGCAAGAGCATCGCCAGCAGCATCCCAACGGATTGCGAGGCGGAGCCGGCGACGGCCCGGCCGATCGGAACCGCACGCCCCTGCGCCGTGCGCCGGCTCGCGACGACGACGGCGTAGACATGCGTCAGCCAGAACACCACGACCGCACCAACGATGAAGAGCAGCACTTCGAGATCGGTGTCGAACTTCCACCCCACGGCGACGAGGGCCGTGACGACCACGAACCCGTACACCGCATGCTCGGTGGTGTAGGCGTCGAGCACGAACCTCACGGGGCGTGCTGCCGTCTCCGCACCGGTGTCACGAGAACGCGCAGCCTCTTCGCCCATGCACACAGATTCCCACGCCGCGGCGCCTTCTGGCGAGCAGGCGGCGAACTTCGTTGGGGCTGGAGAGCTGTGCGGACGCGTCGTCAGCGATGCCGACGTCCGTCCACCACGGCCTCGCGCGCCCACCGACCGACGATCCGTCGAGCCCGCGCCGCATCGGCGCCCTCCACCCCCTCGGCTCCTCCGAAAAGCCGTTCGATCGGTTGCGGGAGCAGACCGAACGTGCATTAATAGACCGTCGGTCGGTTTATTATTTGGAGGCATGTATGGCGCGAACTCTCAACGCCGAGGCGCATGCGGCGAAGCGGGACTCGATCCTCGACGCAGTCGACCGCTTGATCGCATCGAGCGGATATGAGAATCTCACGATCCTCGACCTGGTCACTGCCGCCGGGATGTCAAAGGGCGCCTTCTATCACTACTACCCGTCGAAAGCCGACGTGCTCGAAGCACTCCTCGAGCGACGGCTCGACCAATGGCAGGGGCTCATCGGGCCGATCGCGGAGTCCGACGCACCGGCAACGGATCGGATGCGCGGCATGCTGCAGGCGATCGGCGTCGCCAAGCTGCGAGACCGAGAGTTCCTGGTCGACTCGCTGCGCGCCCTCTACTCCGACGAAAACGTCCTCGTCCAGCGCCGAACCCGTGTGGGCGCCGCCACCCGTTTCACGCCCCTCATCGCAAAGGTGATCGAAGCCGGCGTCGAGTCCGGCGAATTCCGGGTGGATGACCCGCCAAGCACCGCGCGCGTCGTCGTCTCTCTGCTCCAAGAATGCGCAGACAGCATCGGGATGACACTGCTCGACATGAGCGAGGGGCGAGCGAGCCGCGACATCCTCACCTCGATCACTCGCGCGTACGTCGATGCGATCCACGCTGCGCTCGGCGCCGCACCAGGCGCCATCGACTTCATCGACGACCAGGACCTCGCGAGCTGGACCAACGCGGCCCGCACATCACCGTCAAAGGAGAGCACTACATGAAAGTGAGCGTGCTGCACGTCGGCGACACCAAGGTGCCGTTCGGTCAGTTCTACGGCGGTTCCAACGGCGAGTGGCTCGGGCTGCGGGCGATCTCGAAGTTCTTGACCGACAAGAGCCACTACATCATGGTGCCCTTGTACGCGTTTCTGGTCGAGCACCCACAACACGGGGCGATGCTGGTCGATACCGGTATCAATTGGCGTCAGGCGCACGATCACCACGACTATTACAACGGGCCGCTGCTTCGCGCCGCCTTCGACGAAGACGAGTACTCCCTCGACGAGAGCCAGCAGTTGCTCGTGCAACTGCGCGAGCGCGGCCTTGACGCGCACGACATCAAGACGGTCGCGCTCACGCACTTGCATGAAGACCACCTCGGCGGAGTGCGCGACGTACTCGGCGCGCGATTTCTCGTATCCGATGCGGACTGGACCTCACGCAACCTCGGCATCTTCTTGTTCCGCCGTACCCCGTCTCTCAAGGGCGTGCTGACCGACCCAGAGCGTGTGCGATTCACAGACGGCCCATTCCACTCATTCGAGTCGAGCCAAGACGTGTTCGGTGACGGCAGCGTGGTGCTGCTTCCGACCCCGGGTCACTCGGCGGGCCACCTGGCGGTGTTCATCGACGGGGGCGACTGGCAGCTGCTCTGTGCGGGCGACACCTTGTACACGCTGCGGCACCTCGCGAGCGGCCAGTTGCGACCGATCATGCTGGGCAAGAAGGCGCAGTCGAATCAGCTCGACTCAATTGACCGGATCCGCGCGCTGCGCGCGGCGATGCCTGGGCTCATCGTCGCGCCCGGTCACGACCACACCGACTACGGCGCAAAGCTCGAGCGCACATTCCAGGGCACACCACGCGTTGCCCAACTCGCGGAACTTCGGGATTACGCCGAGCGGATCATCGACCACGACGGACGTCTTCGCGAGCCGTCACACGCCGTCTATCTGACCGACCCTCAGGGCGAACCCGTGGGCACGGTTGGCTTCGAGTAGTCTGCGCGGCGCGTCTCGGCGCCCAGGGCGACATCCAGCTGCGGGATCGTTGGTGAGACCGATCCCGTAACCCGGCAGTAAGTGGTCTTCATCCGGGTGGTTCGATGTCCACGCTTCGCCGAAGTGAGCCCGCGCACGACATCGTCAGGCGGCCCCCCAGAACGAGGGATTCTGCTGACTGCGATGCTTCCGGTACGGTCATCGACGTAGACACATCAACACCGTTCATAACCGTGACCCCGTCAGCCCACCGATGGGGTCTTCTTCATGCCCTCGGCGGCGTCGCCATCTTCGTCGCCTGCATCATCGGGCCATCGATCATTCCGATCGAGTGGGTGAGCTATCCGGTCTGGCTGGCAATGAGCTTCGCCATGCCGGTGCTCGTCGTCGCCTGGATCGTGTTCGTCTCGCGAAGGTGGGGCACCGGCAGCCTCATCCGCGACTACGGTCTGTCGTTCCGGTGGATCGACCTTCTCGCGATCCCCGTGGCATTCGCGGTGATCTGGTTCGTGGAACCGTTCTTCGTCTACCTCGCCTTACTGATCTTCGGCGACCCTGGCGGCCTCGACACGAACGTGATCGTCACCCCAGACCCGACGATCTGGGTGCCGATGCTCGTCCTCTCCGTCGTCAGTGCGCCGTTCATCGAAGAGATCGTCTTTCGCGGGATGCTGCAGCCCTCGCTGAAGCGCTGGTTCGACGGATACGCGCCAGACCAAGACCGCAGCTTCCGGGCGACGAACGCCGCCGTGCTCATCACCGCGGTGATCTTCGCCTCACTCCACCTGCCGCAGGTGCTCGGCGGCGTCAACGGCGTCAGCCTGGCCGCGGCCACCCTGTTCTCCGGCATCGTCTTCGGCGCCCTGGCGATGGCGACGCACCGCACGGCGCCGTCGATCGTCGTGCACGCAGCGATGAACCTCTTCGCGACCGCCGGCGCCTACGGGCTCGTGGGCTGACTCTCAGCAGCGGGCGGAGTCGCTCCGCCTGGCGGAGCGGTTGTCGACCGTGAGGCCGACCGCCCGCTGACGATCGCATCGATCGTCTCGCGGAGTCGGCTCCGCTCGGCGTCGATCGCCTCACCCTCGGCGTAGTTGCCGAGGAACAGATCGGCGAACTCCACCGGGTCCTCCCCCACGATCGAGCGCACCGCGACGCCGTCGGCCGCGCTCTGCTCGAATAGGTCGGCCAGGTCGTCGAGCAGGCGTTCGAGGATGTCGCCGTTGGTAAAGTCGCCCCGGCGCACCAGGTACCGCTCGACCGCATCGAAGGCTGCGCGGTACTGGGCCGGCAGCTGACGCCTGCGGGCCTCGGGCTGTTCGGTGTTCGCCACGTCGGCGGATGCGTCGGCCCTCACGCCGGGCCATCCAGTTGCCACGCTCATGATGCTCCTCTGCTCCGGCGCGACGCCGCCCGGCGCCACCGCTGCTTCCGTAACGACACGCTACGTGTCGTGTTGCTCAGAAGGTAGCAGATGGCCGGGCGCGAAAACAACACGACACGTAGCGTGTACTCTGATCGAGTGACCACGCCGCAGAATTCGGTGACCACGCCGCCCGATCCCAGCAGACGCAGCGAGCGTGCTCGCGTCGCGGTCCTCGAAGCCGCGATGGCACTCTGCCGCGAGACCGGATTCGCCCAGTTGACGATCGAGGCGATCGCGAAGCGTGCCGAGGTCAGCAAGAAGACGATCTACCGATGGTGGCCTTCGAAGGGCGCGGTCCTGCTCGAGGCAGTCTCCGACCTGACCGCGAGCACGGCGAGCCACGCCGACACCGGTGACCTCGCGCGCGACCTGCACACGCAGTTGACCGCGGTCGTGGCGCTCTACATGCCGCAGGACACGTCGCCGGTCGCCGCGATCATCGCCGCGGCGCAGCGCGATCCGGCACTCGCGATTCAGCTCCGCGAGCAGATCATCCGGCCGAACATCGTGCTCTTCGAAGATCGCTTGCGGTCGGCGCAGCGCGCAGGCGAGATTCCTGAGGATGCCGACCTCGGCGTCGCCCTCGACCTGCTCTACGGCCCCATCTACCACCGCCTGGCCTTCCACCTCGGCATGCCCGACGCCGACGAACTCCGCACCCGCATCGCCCATGTGCTCGCAGGCCTGCGCCACGTCGGCGACACGGCCGGCTGACACACGCCGCTCGCGGCGTCGGTCGTTCGGTCAGCCGCGAGGCGTCCATCCGAATGGCAGCGGGCCGTCGATCGCTGCGCGCTCCTCGTCCGCCTCCGCGGACCATCCCTGCGCGGCATCCGTCGCATCGAACCCGCCGCGCGCGACACGGAACCCGACGTCTTCGTGGTGCATGCGCGGTGCGCCGCCCCGGCGCACCGACGCTCTCACGCTCCATTCGTCGTCGGCGAACCCCCCGCCGCGGAACACGCGGTAGGTGTCGTAGCGGGCAGGGTCGAGCAGGTCCCAGCACCACTCCCACACGTTGCCGAGGGTGTCGAAGAGCCCGTTGAGATTCGGATGCTTCCCGCCGACGTCTTGCGGCGCGGTCACGCCGTCGGCGCTCGTCCAGGCGACCTCATCGAGCGGGCCGTACTGCGGGCGCGTCGACCCCGCCCGGCACGCGAACTCCCACTCCGCCTCGGTCGGCAGACGGTACCCGTCGGCGTCGACGTGCCACGAGACATCCTCGCCATCGAAGGTGTAGACGGGGTCGAGCCCCTCCCACTCGGATGCCGCATTGCAGAACCGGATCGCACGCAGCCAACTCACATCCGTGGCAGGCCGCCGGGAATGCGTCGCGGTCTCACCGATCACCTCGGCGAGCTGCTCCTGCGTCACCGGGTACACCCCGATCTCGAACGGCTCGAGCTCGACGCTCCACCGCACCTTGCGGCGGGCGTCGTGGAGGGTGACCGTGCCGGCCCCGATGCGCGCGAGCTCGATATCCGTCACCGGTGCAGTCTCGCCTTCATGCAGACTCAGAGCAAGCCGGCGGCGCGGCGCAGGCTCGGCTCGCGCGACCCCGACCAGCGATCAATGATGCGACGTGCGCGCGTGGCATCCGGATCCTGCAAACGTTCGAGCAACGGACGAACCACGTCGTTGGCCAGAGGGTCGACGAGCTCGGGGACGCGCGCCTCACGGACGAACTGCTCAATGCGGGTGAGATCGGTCCCCCGCAGCATCGGCAGTGAGCGCTGCAGCAGGACGATCGCCGCGAGCCGGCGCTCGAACACCGGCTCCGCCCAAAGTTCTGCGGCGAGCGCGGTGACCTCATCGTGCGACATCCCGGGATATCGCCGATCGGCGTCCCTCACCGTGCCGCGCACCGCGCCGACCGATGCGCCGTAGAACCTGAGGCCTTCACCGATGCGGTCAGCTTCCGCCTGCGCTCGCATTGCGGACCCCTCTGCTTGGAGCGTGCGGTCGATGAACTCGGCCGGCGTCGTCATGGTTCGATTCTCCTCTTTGACGACACCGGTGGACGCGACACGAACGTCCTTCTTCCGAACGCTGATCTTGGTCGCAGCCGAATACCGACGACTACCGTCTGCCGTTGAGCCAGTGTGAGTCCCGCAAGCGGATCGGTCACCTGCCGTCCGCAGCGGGTCGTTTGCGCTCATCGAGCTTGGGCGATCATTGCCTCCGCGACGGCGCTCGCATTACCGCGGCTCTGTACTTGGTATGCGGTGTCTCCGATCGAGAACAGAAGCGAGCAGTAGTCACTTGTGCCGGCACATGCGATGAGCGTGCGTTCGCCATCGACCGCGCCCTCGAGCGCGACCGATTCAAGCGCAGTCGAAGTGTCGGGCTCCGCTTCAAGGTCCGCGAGCATTGGGGCCAGTCCGCGTCCGACCTTGATCAGGGTGAATAGGGCGGGGTCTTCCCCAGCCGTGATCACGCGGCAGGAGTACAGGCCGACCAAGTCAGCCGGGGTACCCGCACGATTGGATGCTTGCCGTTCGTAGCTGATGGTATCCACGCCCATGGCTGCAGCGATGCCGACTGGATTGAGCGCGCCGTCGCATTCGTGGCTTCCCGCACTGGTGTCCAGGCGAGGCCAGACAAGTTGCTCCCCGCCGGCATTCTGGACCGTGCTGATCACTGCTCCCGCGGCGGCCTCAAGCTGCCCGGCGACGGTGTCATAGAAACCTTCGAATCGCGATTGGCCAGTGCCCCACCCCGCAGCCCGCATCGTGACGCTGATCGATGCGTCGCCCGCGGCGGCTTCGATATTGCATCCCGGGTCGGAACACTGAGATATCGCATCGACACCGTCTATCGTGGTCAGGTCTTCGTGACCACCATCGGCAAGCGCCCAAGCCTTCCATGCGTCCCCCGAACTGGGGAACACCTTGACGGCCAGGTAAACCCAGTCTTCACCCTCGGTCGCGGTCATCGGGCCGCTCTGAGGTTCTCCGATGCGCCATGAGCACGACAGTCCACCTGCCGCCGAGGTGACGAGATCTGCGAGATCCGTGGACGGCTGCACTGCTGGCACCGGTGCGGAGACAGTGCCGTCTGCAGCGGTCAGCGTTCGAGCGACATCGTCGATGCTGAGCAGGTCGTCACACGAGAGCGGCTGGGCAACGATCGGCGCCGGCGTTGCAGAGACCGGTGGAGTGGCTACAAGTAGGGGCAAAGGCGTCGCGGCCGAGCAACTGGTCAAGACCAACGTGAGAAGGCCGACTGCTCCGACCGTGGCGATCCATCGCCCACCATTTCGCATGCCCGCCATCGTATGGGGCCAGTGGCTCCTGTGGAACTCAATACGACGATGCAGCCGTAGGCGACGGACTGCGCGTTCTCCATGCGGTCCTTCAATCCGTTGGCCGGTCGCTCGCCGGGCGCCCGCAAACGGATCCGCTTCCGGACAACACGCTGTCGGCGCGCGCCGCTATCGTGCACCCATGCCCACCGCGGAGAACACAACCCCTCTGCCGACGAACGGCAAGTGGTTCGATGCCGAATACGCGATCGCTCTTGGCGACGAGCTCGGTCACAGAGATGTCGCGGCGCTCGGTAGGGCGGCTCTTCTGCGGGTTCGCTCTGGGGCCATTCGCATCTCGTGCAGGCGAGGCGCGAAGCGCTGCACGAGGTATCGGGGCTGAGCGAGCACCCCCGTTCCGGGGTTAGTCGCTCGTGCTCGTCGGGGCTACCGTGCTGGTGAGAACCCAGGGAGGCGAAGATGCCAAGCATCTTTGAGAAGAAGATCGCGGCTGAGATATCTAATCGCCTTCGGAGCTACTGGCCAGAGATCCGTGCCGAGGTCATCCCGTCCGACTACAACTCAGACGGTCTGGTGGTGCGCGCCTGGACCAACGACGTCGTCGCACTCGACCTCACCATCTACAACGCCAGATGGGTTGTCTTTATCGCAGTTCCGAGCGCGCGAGGCGACGTCCTTCGGCGCCCGGTCAAGGCGCTCCCTGTGAGCGTCGGAGCACGTCAAGCCCTGCTCCGCGGCGACCTGAACGGCTCGGTCATCGACCACATCACGACAGAACAGGTCTCGGCTGTCCAGATTCCGTTCATCGACTCGATCCGGGATGAGGTCGCCCGCCTGATGCGCGAGGCGGTCGAGACCCGCCAAGCCGCCCGGACCACGCTGCGCAAGGTCGTCGAGCGCATCAACGAGAAGTACCCGGTCGAGCCGAGCAAGCGGTTCCGAGACGGGTGGACAGTGAAGGCCGGCAAGCTCGGAACCCGTCTGGATGCTGCGTTCCACTCGCAGCACGTCGCCGGCATCCGCCAGCTCCTCAGGTCGGAGGGCGGCGTCGAACTCGGCGGGGTGGCCGACATCGACACGCCGGGCGGACGACCCAAGCTCTACTACGTCGACCCTGGCGAGGGAACGCCCCTCCTCTCGGGCCGGCAGATCCTGCAGCTCGACGTCGTCGGCGCCAAGGAGATCGCCGCACGCTCGATGGACAAGGACTCCGGCTACGGCCTCGGGAAGGGCTGGATCGTGTTCCAGGCTGACGGCCGAGCTGAGGAGTCCCTGGGTTACCCGGCAGTTGTTCTTGAGGAGCGCGCCGAGTGGTTCGCATCCGGTCACGTGGGTCGTGCGATCCCCAAGGACGAAGGTCACACCGGCTGGATCTGGGCGTCGATGGCGTCAGACATCGTCCAGCAGCAGATCGCTTCGCTTGCCTGCGGCTCCGTTGTCGATGCCCTCTACGAGTCCGACCTCGAGGGGGTCATCATCCCGCCGCTTTCTGCTGTCGACGCCGACGCCGGTGCTGCCCAGAAGGCGTGGGACGACCTGTCCGCGTCTGCGAAGAAGAGCACTGAGGCGATCAACCTCGTGGAAAGCACGCTCACGGGTCTCGGGGTCTGACAGCAGCCCGCTGCCGGTGTCCGTTTGACGATCGCCTAACGAACGCGACCAATCTGTGAAACGCAACTCAAAGTAGCGGCATTTCTACAGTGCTAGGTGTCGCTCCTGCGGCTGGAGTGAGGATTTCATCCGGTTCCTTGACCGTGGGCCGCGCGCCACCCTAGTTTTGGAGCGCCGCACAATTCTGGGGCGAACAAATGCGAAAGTTTATGCTCGGTGCCGTAGTGGCGCTGCTTCTGGTCACAACGACTCCTGCCGGGGTTGCGATGGCTTCATCACCACAGTGTGCTCCAACCGGCGTCGCACAGGTCAAGGCGGCGGACGCGTCAAAGCTGACCGCCTGTCGGGAAGGATCGGTGGTCATCAGCGACACGGAAGGCCCGGGGAGTGTAGTGCTCCCCGGGCCAGGCTTCGCCGTGGAGTTCTCAGCGATCACGGCGGAAGGGTCCGCGGAGGTGCCCGACTTCACCGTCTACCGGTCAGCCTCAGGGGAAGTGGCGACACGGCCTGAGTCTTCTCGATCAGAGGTCGTGCACGGCCGGCCGGCCGTCATCGCAGAATTCCAGGCGCCTTCGGCGAACGGGGCCGGAGCGCTTGCCACCGTCCCGAAGTGCGACAGCTATGCATACGCGACGTACGGGCCGAAATGGCTCGCCACTGTGGCCTGGTACTACAAGGCACCCGCTTTCGGGGGGACCGCGGCCGTGTTCAACGCCATGCATGCAATGGCGAGCGGATATGGCGCCTGCGGAGCCAACCTGCCCAACAGCGCAGCGCATTCGTACATGGGAACCACGACGTCATCGGCGACTATGAGCGGAGGATCATGTCTGGCAGGCAACTACCAAAACGTCGTGGACAGCGGGACTCCCCTCGCCAGCGCGGGTACGCTCGCTCAGACCTGCACGTACATGACGGCGACGGACATTGTTGCCTCCGACATTCGAATCAACACAGCCTTCACCTGGTACACAGGCTCGTCAGTCACTGGCTGCAGCGGGACCGTGTATGACCTGCAAGGAGTTATGACTCATGAGGCTGGCCATCTCTTCGGACTAACCCACGTCGCCGGTACCACCGGTCAGGTCATGAAGCCGACATCAGGTGTTTGCGAGACGAGTATGAGACTGCTCGGTAACGGCGACCTCGCCGGGATGAAGTTCCTGTACCCCTGATGAGAGTGAGGTAAACATGACGAGACGAGCATGGGTCGTATTGATCGTGGCGGTGCTCATCGTTGCCGCACTGATCGTCATGTACTACCTTGGGCTCCTCGGCAACAGGGCTGTGGCCTGACTCCAACCTTGACCGCGCGGTAAACCAGCGGCAACCGTGCAACCGGGAAAACCGGCCTAGTTCCACTTTCAACGACCCAGAGTGCGCCCACAGGTAGGTCATGCGGACGGCTTGATTCAATACCACCTGGGAGCCTGTCCGACCCCAGACGGCTCTCCTGCAGCTCGGGTGGGCGGGGTGTGCATGGGCGACGGGGCCGTTCCGCCCGGAAACCACGGGGAACGCAGCTGAAAGTGGCAGGCAAGATCCGCGACAAGGTGATGCTGAGCGAACGGCCCGAGGAGGCCAACGACCGGCTGGTCGCCGGCCACTGGGAGGGCGATTTGATCGTCGGATCCGCATCAGGCTCAGCGATCGCGACTCTCGTGGAACGCACGACCCGGTTCGTCCTCTTGGTGCACCTGCCCAACGGCCACAGCTCCGCTGAACTCCACGATGGACTCATCGCCGCACTGGACGCTCTGCCCGTGCCGCTACGGCGGTCGCTGACCTGGGATCAGGGAACCGAGCTGGCCCGGCACGTGGACATCAGCAACGCGACCCGGGTCCCTATCTTCTTCTGTGACGCAGCCTCGCCCTGGCAGCGCGGCTCGAACGAGAACACCAACGGCCTGCTGCGCCAGTACTTCCCGAAAGGCACCGACCTGAACGCCCACAGTGCTCTACGCCTCCTCGAAGTCGCCCTGAACTCAACGAGCGGCCCCGCAAAACCCTCCAACGCAGCACCCCAGCCGACCTGCTCAGCAAGCTAACCTCGAAGAAGGAAATAGCCCCTGTTGCTTCCACCGTTTGAAACCGCCCTCGGGCTATGAGACAGAGCTGAGGGCGTCGCACGGATAGGTGACATCTGATCTGGCGTCGCATACGTATCTGCGTCGCAGGAAGCTACGTGGGCAGCGGCTGTGGCTCGTCGACGCAATTCCCGACGATCGTTCAGAGCGCTGCTAGCTGGTCGAACGCGGTTTGTGTTTCGGCGCCAAGCTGGGTGGGACTCGTTGCCCGACGTCGGGCTATCTGATAGCAGGCCAGCGCGACCTGGCTGGCGAACACCGCCGTCGGCTCACTCGTGCCGCGCCCTACGAGCAGTTGAGTAAATCGATCGGCGATCAGCTGCGTCTTTAGGGCATCGTGTGCGCGTAATTCAAGGTGCTTCTCAACCAGCTCGTAGTGGAGTGCATACCCGTCGATGTTGTCGCTTGCGTAATCACAAAGGGCGACGACGACAGTTCGCAGCTGCTCGACGGCCTCCGCAGCGGTGCGGGCGAGCCCCATAGACTCGCTCGCCGCGGATTGGGTGATCTGTTCAAGCATCTCCTCCTCGTGGGCGAACACAACCTCGGCCTTGTCGCCGAAATATCGAAAGAACGTGGTGCGTCCGACATCTGCTCGGGCAGCGATGTCCGTCACGGAGACGTTGTCGAAGCCTTTCGCGGCGAAGAGCTCGTCCGCGGCTTCGATGATGCGCTGCCGGACGACACGACGTTTGCGCTCCCTGAGGGACTCAACAGCGGGGATGGTTTGCGACATGGCTCGAGCCTACACGCAGGGGTATTTAGTACCATGTGAGACTCAGTCTGTTATGGTACTGAGGGCCATAAACAATTCACGAACGAAGGACTACTCCTGCTCACCGTCCAGGACCGCCTCGATATCAACGAGACTCTGGCGCTCCACGCCTACATCGTGGACACGAACCAGTTGGACCGGTTGGATGATCTGATCGCACCGGATGCGGTTTTCGACATGTCAGCCACAGCGAGCGGTCTTGGGAGCATTTCAGGGAATCGACGCGGTCCGCGTCGCGGCGAGACGCCTGGCCGCAAGCGGTCACGCTCCGCTCGCGCACTTCGTGACGAATATCTTCGCGACGAGCACTGGGAACGACGCGGCGACGGTCCAGTCCAGAGGGCTGATGATCATGGCGGATGGCTCGCTCCGCGCCGTGTCCCACGCCGACGTTTGCAACGACGTCACGGAGTGTGGCGCATCAGTCGCCGGGTCATCACCCCTCTCGGTGCTCCCGTCGCCGCGGGCCCCCGTGACGTGGTCGCCGCCAACATCCGCTAACTGCTACGCAAAGGAACAATCATGACTGAGTCGCTCGCCATCACCCGCGTCACCCACAGCTCCCACCTGATCGAGATCGGAGGACTGACCGTACTCACGGACCCGTGGTTCTCACACAAGACCTTCTATCACCCCGGCGAACCCATCGCGTTCCAGCCGGAAGAACTGCCGCACCTCGATGCGGTCGTGATCAGCCACGAGCACTACGATCACGCTGACCTCGAGGCGTTCAAGCGTTACCCGGACAAGGATGTGCCGATGATCGTCGCCGGTCCCGTTGTCCAGATGGCGAAGAAGGTCGGATTCACCAACGTCACCCCGCTTGAGGCGTGGGAGACGACGAAGGTTGGTGACCTAACCTTCAATGCGGCGCCGGGCAAGCACGGCGTCTACGAAGTCACCTATGTGATCAGCGGTGGCGGCCGTAGCGTCTACTTCGCCGGCGACACCCTCCTCATCCCAGAACTGCGCACCTTGACAGACCGTTTCGGCCCACTCGACGTGACCCTGCTCCCCGTCAACGGCCTGCACATCCGCATGGACCACAACAAACAGGTCGTCATGAACGCCGAGGAAGCCGCCGAACTCACTTCCGTCCTGAAACCGAAGCTGGCAATCCCGCAGCACTACGCTTTCACGGCCGGCCCCATCGGCGACCGCCTCATCCTCAAAAGCGACAAAGACCCGACGCTCTACGTCGATGCCGCCCGCCGTCTCGCCCCAGACGTTCCCGTCACAGTGATCAAACCAGGACAGCGTCTGGTCGTTCCAGCATGAAGTAGCGGAGAGATGCTCGCCGAACCAAGCGTGTGACTGATCTCGGTAACGTGGCCCGATGGACGGGAGCCACAGTCGGGCACTCGCCAGGATGGTGTTCGGCGTCGTTGTCTTCGCCGCCAACCGAGTGCACGCGAGACACGGCCGCGGACGTGTCCGAATCGGAACGTTCACCGGGACAGCGACCTCAAACGGATCCGCCAGCGGGCTCAGGCATCGAGAGGTCGGCGCCTCGTGAGTCAATCGGCTCGTTCAGGACGATTCTTCGTTCTTCGTGGACGATGCCTGCCCAAGCGGACATGACATTGGTGAAGGATCGTTCGAACAGAGAAGGAACGCATGAGCACCGACGTTGAAGAGCACGCGATAGAGCCTGACCCGCAGATCGCGAAGTGGTTGCACCAGGCAGCCCCGCGGGTCACTCTGGACGACGATGTGCTGGCCGCGCACTTGGCCGCGATGGCTGCCGCCACGACACGCGAGCAACGGAACCGCTCACGGCGCAAGCAAGGGATCGCGGCCGCGATCCTCGCTCCCGTCTTGCTCCTGGGTGGGGCAGGGGCAGCTTTCGCTGTAACCACGATCGACTGGTCGTCGTTCTGGGGAATCAGCACGACGACGGAGTGGGCGGATTGGGCGGAGCATCCTGACGCGACAATCAGCTACACCCTCCCGGGCGGTGGCTCCTGCGAACTGCGGCTGGGGCAGTTCCAGTACAGCCCTGACCCGAACCGGCCTGCCGACGTCGCGGCAGACCCGCGGTCGATCGACGCCGCTCTCAACTATCTCCACAGCGCCGATGTGCTCGCCGACTCTGACGTCGACGGCGTGATCCAGGAAAACCGCTCCGATGAAAACTGGGCCGACGACGGCACCGGCAACCCCGTGCCCTTCGGCTACGGCACCGACAACTACAACGCCGATGTCGAGTACAACCTGGCGGTGAGTGAAGCCGTGCAGGAGGCGATCACCGCCCATCTCGACACGCTTGGCATTCCATCGACGGGACTCGGCTATCAGAGCCAGGAGCGCTGCACCGGAATGACGCAGTGAGGCGGCGCGGCCGCACGGAAGCCCGCTTCACCGACCTAATGATCGAAGTCGGCCCGGAATTGCTGAACTACTTCGAACGCCGCGTCGGAGACGGCGGCGCCGATCTCCTCTCGGAGCTCATGACCACCGCCTGGCGGCGCAACTCCGACCTCCCCACCGATCACGAGCAAGCCCGTATGTGGCTGTTCGGAATCGCCCGGAACCTACTCCGCAACAACACTCGATCGAACGTCCGCCAAGCGCGCCTCACAAATGCTCTCCGAGACTCCATCCCCAGCAACGGCCCGGACCCAGCCGAGCAACTCGCGATCCGAGACGCGGTGCAACGTCTCGACCCAGACCTTGCTGAAATCGTCACTCTCGTTCACTGGGAAGGACTCACTATCGCAGAAGCCGGCCAACTCCAGGGCGTCCCGGCTTCGACCGCACGAGGCCGCTATCAGCGAGCAAAAGAAGCCTTACGGGAAGCCCTGAAGGAGCAGCGAAGCAGAGCGTGATCGTCGCCCAAGTCCGCACCTCATTGCACATGGGCAGCGCCGTGGTCGAGTGGGCGCTGTGCCGATAGCCGGTCGGTCAGCGCACGGCTTAGCGAGTGCCCCGCGGAATGGGTCACCGCCGATGATCCGCTGGTTGCCCAATCTCGTAGAACCCGCCCGCGAAACGGGCGCGGTGAAGCTACCTCAATCGCTACAGCCTCGACGCGCTCTCCGCCGTCTCCTTGGCCTGGCGGTCAAAAGCTCTCACAAGTGTGAGCCGCCACGGTTCCTGATTCATGTATTGCCCCGGGTTCGGTGGAGGCTCTGATCCCAGCAGTCGGCACCTCGCGTGCTACTTGAGTTTGCGGTCGAGCTGCGGTGCTCGTCGAGTACATCGACAGGCACCGCGACCGCTTCGGGGTCGAGCCGATCTGCAGCGTCTTGAAGGACGCCGGCATGCAGATCGCCCGAGCAACTACTACGCGGCGAGAGCTCGTCCGCCGTCCGCGCGGGCAGTGCGCCATGCGGCACTGATCGTGGACATCACCACCGCGCACAAAGCGAACCTCGGCGTGTACGGCGCGAGGAAGATCCACGCCGGGCTGAACCGTGAAGGCGTGAGCGTGGCCCGGTGCACGGTCGAACGTCCGCGCCCAACCAGTTGTGGGTGGCGGACTTCACCTACATCCGCACGCACTCCGGCTGGGTGTACGCAGCGTTCATCATCGACGTGTACTCGCGGCGCGTGGTCGGCTGGCAGACCTCGACGAACATGCGCACCAGCGGAATAATCTTCCAGTTCTCAATGGCCAGCGGAACGTCTGTTCCATTTCGCCAGCAGGGCCCCCCGTGGTAACCATCGATTCGTAGCTTGGCAACCATGCAGAGCACGATCAAGCAGGCCGCGACCACCGGGGCCGTCGGCCGTGCCGCCATCTCCATCGACGTTCTCGAGGTACTTCGGGCGGCACTGCCGAACCTCTCGACCCGTAGCCGCCAGAGTGCGCAGTTCGTCCTCGAGTACCCCGATCGCGTCGTCGAGATGTCCGCCGCCCGCCTGGCCGCCGAGACCGGCACTTCGGTCGGCACTGTGGTGCGTCTTTGCCACCAGATCGGGCTGCCAGGTATCCAGGCGCTCAAGCTGCGCCTCGCCGCCCAACTCGGTCACGGCCGCGTTGCCGACGCATTGACCGACGACCGTGTGGGAACGGCGATCCTCGCGCACATCCTCGAGGACATCCGTCGCACCGCTCTCGCCGTCGACCATGCTGCGATCGAACGCGTCGCCGCTTCGTTGCGCGACGCAGATCGCGTATTGATCGTCTCCAGCGGAACCTCGCAGCCGCTGGCAATCGAGTTCGGCAACTGGCTGAGTTCGGCAGGCCGCGCCGTCTCCTACCCGACCGACGGTGGGACGCAGGAGGCCGTCGCTCAGCAGCTCGGTGCGGGCGACTTCTGCTTCGCGATCAGCCATTCCGGGACCACTGCCGCCACGATGCGTCCGGTGCGGATCGCCGCAGATCGGGGCGCGTCGACCGCCGCCCTGACGAGCTACTCCGGTGCGCCACTCGCGCGCCTCGTGGACACGGCCGTCGTCGCCGGCGCCGCGGGTGACGGCATCCGTGGCGAGGACATGACCAGCCGCATGGTTCACCACGCAGTGCTGCAGGTCATCCGATCTCTTGTCTCCCCTTCCTCCACCATCCACCACGTTCCACTTCCACCAAGGAGCAACTGATGTTCAAGCGAATTCTGCCAACCGCTGCCGCCCTCCTGCTCGCCACGGCGGCGCTCACCGGCTGCGGCGCAAGCGCTGCAGCAAACGACACGGCTACCGCCGCGGGCGCGATGCCCGACAAGATCGTCATCTCCACGATCCCGACCGAGGATCAGACGGCCCTCGACATTTCGAGCTCGGTGACGTTCGAGGTGCTTGCGCGCGAGTTGGGAATCCCGGTCGAGTTCCACGAGGCCACCAGCTATGCCGCGACCATCGAGGCGCAGCGTGCCGACAAGGTCCAGATCGCGTCGTACGGTCCCTTCTCGTACATCCTCGCCGCGGACAGCGGAGTGGATGTCGACATCATCGGAGCGCTGATCTCTGACCCCGAAGCTGAACTCGGCTACTACTCGGTCGCCAGCGTGGTCGCCGGCTCCGACATCACATCGCTCGAGGATGTTGCCGGCAAGACCGTCTGCTTCGTCGATCCTGCATCCACCTCCGGCTATCTGTTCCCCTCCGCCGGCCTGCTCGACGTCGGCATCGACCCCGAGACCGACATCACCCCGGTGTTCGCTGGCGGCCACGACGCTTCGGTGCTTGCTTTGGCCGATGGGCAGTGCGACGTGGCGTTCAGCACGGAGGGAATGGCCACCAAGCAACTGATCGAATCCGGGCAGATCGCAGAGGGGCAGCTCACTCAGATCTGGGAGTCAGAGCTGATCACCCCCTCGCCTGTCACGGTCAGCACGAGTCTGCCCGCCGCCCTGCGTGAGCAGATCAAGACGGTCTACCTCGAGCAACTCAACGTCGACGCACTGAAGGCCAGCGGCGACTGCGACGAGACCGCGGAGGACGGCTTCTGCGGCATCGGGGGCTGGGGCTATGTCGCCATCGACGATGTGGCGTACGACGGCGTGCGCACGGTGTGCGAGGTCACGAAGTCCGACGCTTGCGAGATCACCAACCAGTAAGCACGAACGATCACCCGGCCGAGCAGCACCAGAGGAGAACAGACATGACGCATACGCCTGGCAAGACCGCCATTCGGCTCCGCAACGTGACGAAGCAGTTCAACGAGGACGTCCGCGGCCTCGATGATGTCTCCTTCGAAGTACCCAAGGGGCAGCGACTGGTGCTGCTCGGCAAATCCGGTTCTGGCAAGTCGACGATGCTGCGCACCATGAACCGGCTGCAGCAGCCGACTACCGGAGTCGTCGAGATCAATGGGCGCGACATCAACGCCGCCAGTCGGCGCGACCTGCGTCGCACCCGCAGGGAGATCGGCTTCATCTTTCAGAACTTCCATCTCGTTGGCAGCATCTCCGCACTCGAGAACGTCTGCACCGGGTTCCTCGGTGGGCTCACCGGGCCCCGTTCCGGACTCTGGATGTACCCGAAGTCGGATCGGCGCACGGCCCTCGAACTCCTGGATCGCGTGGGCCTCGCCGACCGCGCATTCCAGCGCACCGACACTCTCTCTGGCGGGCAGCAGCAACGCGTCGCGATCGCCCGCGCGCTGGCGCAGAGCCCCGTGATCCTCCTTGCTGACGAACCCGTGGCATCTTTGGACCCCGATTCGAGTGCGGCTGTTCTCGACCTGCTCACCCGCATCAGCGACGAGGATCAGCTGACGGTGGTCTGCAGCCTGCACCAGGTCGAATACGCGCTCGCATTCGGCGAACGGATCATCGGCCTCAAAGACGGTCGGGTCGTGTTCGACAAGAACACTGCGGGGTTGAGCCGCGAAGAGGCGATGACGATCTATCGCGAGCCGATGAGCGCCGAAGGTCTTCCCACCACGGCGCAGATCACGCAGGTGGCGCAGCCCAGTGCGGCAGCAGCGATCTGACCATGAGCACACTCCTTGAGCGCACCCCGGTCGGTTCGACCGGTGCACAGCCTCCGATGCCGAAGAAGCCGCCGATGTCGTGGAGCAAGCGCGGCCTCATCGTCGTGATGCTCGGCGTGCTCGGCCTGGGAATCTGGTCGACCGTCGAGCTGCGCATCAACATCGCCACCTTCATCGACGGTTGGGACAACGCCGTCGACTTCCTCAGCCGCACAGTGCCGCTGACGTTCCCCGAGCCGATGCGGATCGTCGAGATGATCGGCCAGACGATTGCGATCGTCGTGCTCGCCACCGTTCTCGGGCTCGTGCTCAGCCTGCCGATCGCCTTCCTCGCTGCGAAGAACACCACCGTCAACCCGACGGTGCGCGCCATCGCCCGGTCGCTGATCGTGCTCGAGCGCGCCGTGCCCGACTTCATCATCGCCATCTTCTTCGTGCGAGTGTTCGGCCTCGGAGCTCTCCCCGGCGTCCTCGCCCTCGGCATCGGGTCGATCGGCTTCATGGCGAAGCTCTTCGCGGATGCCATCGAAGAGGTCGACCCCGGCCCCCGCGAGGCGCTGCGCGCCGCCGGCGCCGGTACCTTCCAGCAGATCGTCGGCGGGGTCCTGCCGGGGCTTCGCCCCACGCTCGTCGCCACGACGCTGCACGCCTTCGACATCAATCTGCGCGGCTCGGTGATTCTCGGCTTCGTCGGTGTCGCCGGCATCGGAATGTACATCTCGGCGGCCCTCGACACGATGAACTATCAGCTCGGCCTCGGGCTGACCCTGATCCTGCTGATCCTGTGTCTGCTCGCCGAACTCGTCTCCGGTCTCGTGCGCAAGGCCCAACTCGGACACGAGTCATCGTCGTCGCCGAAGTCGCGGCGCTGGCTCGCCGTCTTCCTGCCGCATCTGCCGGAGAAGGGCTGGGCGAAAGGCAGGTCAACGCCTGCCGAGCGCCGCGCGGCGACGGCGGGGCGCATCTCGCCGCCATGGAATCGCCAGCGCATCAACCGCACCCTGTGGGCGGTCCTCACCGTGCTGCTCGTCCTCGGCTCGGCGATGGCATCCGGCATCACCGTCGATCAGCTCACCGGCGGCTTCGCCAAGGCGCTCGAGACCATCGGGCTGTACTTCCCGCCGTCCGACGGTGGCATTCCCCTCAAGCTCCTGAACGCCATGGTCGAAACCGTGCAGATGGGGCTGGCCGGCACCGTCATCGGCCTCGTCATCGCGATCCCATTCGGTCTGCTCTCCGCACGCACGATCGCGCCGAACGACACGGTGGCAGCGATATTCCGTGGAATCGTCGTCACGATCCGCGCCATTCCCGGCATCATCGTCGGCATCTTCTTCGTGGTGATCACCGGCCTCGGTGCCACCGCCGGCGCCCTCGCGCTCGCGGTGGGCGCTATCGGATTCTTCAGCAAGGTGATCGCCGACTCGCTCGAGGAGGTCGACGTACGTGTGGCGCACGCCATCCGCTCTTCCGGTGCCAGCAGCTCTCAGACCTTCTTCGCCGCCACGCTGCGCCAGGTCGCACCGGCGTTGTCGGCCCACACGCTGCACCAGCTGGACTCCAACCTGCGAGCCGCAACCACCCTCGGTGTGATCGGCGCCGGCGGCATCGGCTTCTACATGATGAACGCCTCCCGCGTACTCGACTACGGCGTCGTCACCACGTGCCTCCTTCTTGTCGTGATCGCGGTGCTGCTCTCCGAAGCGCTCGCGGTGTGGGCGCGGCGCGAAATCCACTAACCCCCTGCTCAACACTCCTCACGGAGAAGAAAGGCCAACAATGACAGACACACTCACGAGGTCGGAGATCGTCTCCGAGCTCAACATGGCGGATGCCGCCGAGGTGATCTCGCTCTCGCACCTCTGTCTCGAAGACGATTCCGACGTCGTGGTCACCCGACCGCCGATCGTCGGCACTGTCGTCACGCAGGTGCGTGAGCCGATCGCCGAGGAGCGCTTCATTCTCGGTGATGTGATGGTCACCCAGTCCGAGGTGCGCCGTCGCGGCGTCGATGGCTGGACGATGCGGATGGGCTCTGACCGGCTCGCCGCGCTCGCCGCCGCCATCTGCGCGACCGAGTTCCACGCCGACGGCCCGCGCCGGGAGGACGTCGTCGCGCTGTGCGAGAGCACCAGGGCTCGCCGCATCGCCGCCCGTGCCGCCGAGTGGGAGCGGCTTTCCCCATCCATCGTCGAGTTCGAGGAGATCCCGTGACCAACATCGACACCTCTCTCGCCCCGGTTGCTGCAGACGAATGGCAGCAGCTGCGAGAGCTCACCCCCACTTCTTCGCAGCAGGTGTTCCGCGGCATCATGAACGCCTTCGCCCGTCCAGGGACGGTGCACCGCCTTCCGGCTGGTGAGCTGCCGGCCGGCGTCTCGGCCGCGATCCTGCCGATGCTCGCCCTCGCCGACATCATGACCCCGGTGAGCGCGCTGCGCGCGACCGAGGCCGGCTCTGGCACACGGTCCGAACGCGGCTCCGCGTCCGACGCAGCAACGGATGCTGTGGCCGCGATCGCTCGCATCGTCGGCGCCCCGCTGACCGCGGCATCCACCGCACGTTATGCGCTTGCACTCACCGAATCAACCGAGATGAGCGTGCTGTCCCCCGGCACGCACTGGTCGCCGGAGACGGCGGCCACGCTCGTGCAGCGCGTCGACGCGATCCGCACCGAAGCGATCCGCACCGAAGGTGTCACCTCCGGCTGGCGCCTCACCGGCCCCGGCATCCCACCGCACGCACCCGTCGAGATCGCCGTCGCCGGGCTCAGCGCGCAGTTCGTCGCCGCCCGCGCCGAGCTCGTCTCCGACTACCCGGCTGGCATCGACAGCATCCTCGTCACCGACGACGGAACGCTCATCGCCCTGTCGCGCACCACTCGAATCGAGGAGATCTGATGTATGCAGGAACGAACAAGGGTGGCACAGAGGCGATCATCGCCGCCGAGCGTCTCGTGCTCGAGCGCCGCGCGCAGCTCGACTCCGGGCTGACCGCAGAGTCCGTCATCGCGAGTTTCCCGATGGCGATCGACCGCATCATGGGCGAGGGCGGGCTCTGGGACCCTTCCACCGCGGCCGCAGCCTTCCTGCAGGCCAGTGGCGACATTTCCGAGGCCGTCCATCTGATCCGCGCACACCGCTCGACGCTCCCCCGCCTCGCGCACAGCGATCCGCTACGGCCGCGCGAGATGAAGCTGCTCCGCCGGGTCGTCTCGACGCAGCGTCAGCCCGACGGCCCGATCCTGCTCGGTGAGACGGTCGACTACACCGCCCGCATCCTGCACGACGGCCCCGACCTCCCGCTGCCGATCATCGAGCCCCCGGGCGATACGCCGCTGGAGTACCCGGCCGATGAGCCGTTCCGGCGCTTCCGCGACTACCTCTTCGACATGGGCGTGCTGGTGGATCGCACACTCGAATCCGACGAAGAGCCGTTCGACATCCAGATGGTCGCCGCGCGACTGCCCGCGAAGCGGTCGGCCGTACTGTCGGCCTCCGCCCAAGCCGACAGCGGTGCGCTGATCAACATCTGGTACCAGTCGGTGCTCGGCCCCGATGACTACGCCGCCGAGCACGTGACACTCGGCGAGGTGCGCCACGGCCGGCTGCCGCTGCGGGTCGCCGATCCGCACACCGGCGAACTGGTGCAGATCGGCGAGGTGCGGGTCTCCGAGTGCGAGGCGGTCTCGCATCTCGGTTCGATTCGCGGTGAGGACCCGACCACCTACGACATCGGTTACGCGATGGCGTTCGGGCACAACGAGCGCAAGGTCATTGCCGCCGCGAGCCTCGACGTCTCCATCGTGCGCTACTCGGGAATGGAGGCCGGCCGGCGCCTCGAACAGATCATGCTCTTCACCACCGACGGCCTTGCCGCCAGCGGATTCCTCGAACACCTGAAGCTGCCGCACTACGTCACCTTCCAGTCGATGCTGGATGCCTCGATCGCTGCTCGCGACGAACAGGGAGCTGCCCTCGAACGACTCTTCGCCGCGAACGGCGACGACCACGCATCCGATTGCGACTGCGAGAACCACCAGGAAGGAAACAGCTGATGACCATGCTGATCGAATCACCGGCAGGCGACGTGGAGTCCGAGGCCGAGGCATCCGCTGCCATGCTGACCGCGCTGCTGCCACCTGACCCGCATGTCGGACGCCCCATCGTGATGGACGAGCAGGCCAAGCGCGAATCGCGCCGCGCTGTCATCGCTGGCATCTGTGTACCCGGGTACATCGTTCCGTTCGGCTCACGCGAGATGCCCGTCGCCCGCGGCTGGGGCTCTGGTGGGCTGCAGGTCACGCTCGCCATCGGCGGCAGTGACGACAACGTCAAGGTCATCGACCAGGGAGATGAGGAAGGCGTCAACGCGGTGAACCTGCGCCGCCTGATCGTCGGCACGCTCGGCAGCGGGTCGACCGCGGACACCGACGAATCCACCATCGTGCAGTCCAGGCACCGCATCCCAGAGGAACATATGGACGCGCACCAGACGCTGGTGCTGCAGGTGCCCCAGTCAGAGCCGCTGCGCGCCGTTGAGAAGTCCGTCTTCGAATGCAAGCGTCGCCACGCGGAAGCGGACTACGCCAAGATGTGGGTCGCGCTCTACGAGCGGCTCGCGCTGACCGGTGTCATGGGCGCCGGGGCGGGTCACCCGGTGCTCGTGCATCACCGGCACCTGATGTCGCCGAGCCCGATCCCGCGCTGGGATATTCCGCGTCTGCACCAGAGCGATCATCTGACGCTCCTCAGTCACGGCCGCGACAAGAAGATCTACGCCGTGCCGCCGTACACCGACGTCGAGCCGCTGAGCTTCGACGACGTCCCCTTCGAAGTGGAGCACACCGACGGAGTGCGCTGCGCGAAATGCGGCACTGAGGAATCGTTCATGGTCGAGACGAAGACCAACGAGTTCATCTGCTCCGACGTGCAGTTCTGCCTCAAGGTGCGTGCCGGGGTCGCCGACCTCGCCGCCCACGAGCGGATCATCCCCCGTCAGTACTACCCCGATCCCGCGCTGCGCGTGCGTGCCAGGGCGAGCGTCGAGGTCGGCATGCCGATCGCGCCCGCGAAGGGTCAGACTGCCCCGGGAGAGGATTGGTCGCTGAAGGTGGAGCGCCTCGGGAAGGTCTTCGCCGGCAGCCGCGCGTCCAGCGAGGTCATCGCTGCGGCTGACGTCTCCTTCGACGTCGCCCCCGGCGAGGCGCTCGGCGTGATCGGCGAGTCCGGTTCAGGCAAGTCGACGGTGATGAAGTGCATCATCGGCGACGAAGCGGATGCCACCGGGTCGGTGCGTATCGGAGCAGTGGGCGAGGGAAAGATCAACCTTCTCGACCTCGACAGCTCTGCGCGCCGCCGTCTTCGCACCAACACGCTCAGCGTCGTCTACCAGGACCCCGCCATGGGGCTCGACCTGAACATCTCGGCGGGCGGCAACATCGCCGACGCCCTGATCGCGGCCGGATGGCGCTCGTACCACGCGATCCGGGCCAGGGCCGCCGAGCTGCTCACCCGTGTCGACGTTCCGCTGGAGCGCATGGATGACGTGGTCGGCCAGTTCTCCGGTGGCATGCGCCAGCGCGTGCAGATCGCCAAGGCGCTGGCCACCGATCCGCAGGTGCTGCTGCTCGACGAGCCGACCACAGGACTGGACGCCTCGGTCGCCGCCGGAGTCCTCGATCTGCTGCGCGAACTGCTGAACGAGCGCGAGCTCGCCGTCGTCGTCGTCAGCCACGACTTCTCGGTGATCAAAGCGCTCACCGACCGTGCCGTCGTGATGCGTCAGGGGCACGTGATCGAGCAGGGTCTCACCGACCAGCTCCTCGCCGACCCGCACCACCCCTACACCCAGCAGCTCGTCGCTGCCGCGCAGAGCTGAGAGGAATCATGAACACGAGCATCCAGAGGCCGATCCTTTCGGTTCGAGAGCTGACCAAGTCATTCACCCTGCACGCGATCGACCGCACGGTCGCTTCGCTGCGATCGGTGTCGTTCGACCTCATGCCCGGCGAGCACCTCGCGCTCGCCGGTGCCAGTGGCGCGGGCAAGTCCAGCCTGCTGCGCTGCATCTACCGCAACTACCTTCCCGACTCTGGCACCGTCGTGCTGCACGACGGTGAGCGAGACATCGAGCTCACATCGCTCGATGACCGTGCAATGGCGCGGATCCGCGGACGTGACTTCGGTTACGTGTCGCAGTTCCTGAATGCCCCGCCACGGCAAGGGCCGCTCAAGCTCGTCGCGGCGGCCGCCCGTCGGCGCGGTCTGGATGATGCGGATGCCAGGGATGCCGCGGTCGACTCGCTGCGCAAGCTCGGGATCGAGGAGCGATTGTGGGATGTCGACTGCAGCGTGCTCTCCGGTGGAGAACGTCAACGCGTGAACCTGGCGGCGGGCACTGTCAGCCCGCCGCGCCTACTGCTGCTCGACGAGCCGGTGTCCGCACTCGACCCGGCCAACCGCGTGCTCGCTCTCGAGGTGATCGAGGAGCTCCGGCACCGGGACGTCAGCGTGCTGGCGGTGTACCACGACATGAACATCATCCGCCGGGTGGCCAACCGAGTGCTCTACATGGAGGACGGCGCGATCACCGCGGACGGCGGGGTCGACGAGGTCTTGGACGCCAGGCACCGCGTGCTCGAGGAGGTCTACGCATGAGCGGCGTCCTCGCCGAAGCGCGGCCCGAGCCGACGGAGCGCGCGACCGGAAATGCGCGCTGGACGCTGGGCGCGAACCCGGCGAGCTACGTCCTCGGCGATGTCCGCGTCGTGCTGCCGAACAGGGTCACCGCTCCGGCGAGCGTCGTGGTCGAGGGCGGTCGCATCGTCGAGGTCGTCGAGGTCGGCGCGGGCGGCGCGCTGCGGGCGGATGTCGCGGGCTCCGGGCTGCTGCTGATGCCCGGGCTCATCGACGTGCACAGCGACGCCCTCGAGAAGGAGCGGGTGCCGCGTCCGGCGGCGCCGCTGCCCCTGGACTTCGCGATGCGCTCCTTCGATGCGAAGGTGGCGGCGGCGGGCATCACCACGGTGTTCCACGGTGCGGGCTTCCACCGCAAGGTCGCCGACGGCGTGACGCGCACCCCGGTCACGGCGCTCGAGGTGTGCGTGGCGATCGACGCCTACGTCAGCGACCGCGTCGACCACCGCGTGCTGCACCGCTTCGACGTGCGCGCGGCCGAGGGAGCGGAGCTGCTGCGCGCTCGCCTGGACGCACTGCCAGCGGATGCCGAACCGATCCTTCTCTCGCACGAGGATCACACACCCGGCCAGGGGCAGTACGCCGATGTCGAGCACTTCATCGAGATGCTCGTCGCCGGCGGAGAAGACCGCGACGTCGTGAGGGAGAACGTGGCCCAGCGCATCCGTGACGCCGAGCTCACCGATTTGGTCCGCGACGAGAACCTGGCATGGGCGGGCGAGCAGGCGCGCCTTGGGCGCGTCCGGCTCGTCGGGCATGATTCCGACTCGGCCGCGGAGATCGATGCGCTCGTCGCGCGCGGGGGCTCGGTCGCCGAGTTCCCCACGACGATGGATGCTGCGCGGCGCGCACGCGATCAGGGACTGATCACGGTCGCCGGCGCCCCCAACGTGCTGAGAGGCGGCTCGCACTCGGGCAACGTCTCGGCGACCGAACTCATCGCCGAGGGACTCGTCGACGCCTTGGCATCCGACTATCTGCCGAGCAGCCTGCTCACCAGCGCGGTGCTGATCGCCCGAGACGGTCTGCTCGACCTTCCTGCGGCTGTTGCACTGGTCACCTCGGGGGCTGCCAGAGCGGCTGGGCTCTCCGACCGAGGCGCGATCACGGTGGGTGCGAGAGCGGACTTCGTGCTGGTCGATGACCGTGGGCCCTGGCCGACCGTCGTGACGACACTCACCGCACCGAGGGGCATCGAATGCTGACCCCGGTGATGGGCGCCGAGGTGCGTCTGCCGAATGGCGTGGATCAGATCCTCGTCGACACCTGTCGGGCGGCGGCGCAGGCCGCCGCCAGCGCATGGACGGGCATGAGTCGCGAGGAGCGGGCGCGCGAGGTGCGGATGGGCGCCGACGGCACCCCGACGATGATGATCGATCAGCTCGTCGAGGATGCCATCCGCGCGGAGACCGATCGGCACCGCGTGAATCTGCTCAGTGAAGAAGTCGGGTTCATCGACCACGGCAGCGCGCGCACGCTCGTGGTCGATCCCCTTGACGGCTCAGCGAACGCCGCCGCCGGTGTTCCGCTGTCGTGTTTCTCGGCGGCCATTGTCGAGGACGGCGTCCCGGTCGAGGCGCTGAGCTTCTGGTTGGAGGGTGGCGCGGTGACCTGGGCCCGACAGGGAGAGGAGCCGGACTTCCGCACCTCACGCCGCACGAGCCTGAACGGGTCTGCGCTGTCGATGCTGCGCCCGAAGCTCGGGCCGCTCGGTGACAGCACGTCTGCCTGGCTCGACCTGTGCCGGGGTGCCGGTCGCATCCGTGTGCTGTCGACGAGCTGCCTGGAGGCGATGCTTGTCGCCGACGGGTCGATCGATGCCTTCGCGGATCCCGGTTCGGACACGCATCGCATCGTCGACCTGGTCGCGGCGATGGTGCTCGTCCCCGCCGCCGGCGGATGGGTGCAGGATGCGTTCGGCCGTGAGCTGGAGATTTCGACCGATCTGACGCTGCGCTACTCCGGCGTGGTGGCAGCATCCCGTGAGCTGGCGGACGAGATCAGCGAGGTGATCGCTGCCCGGGCCTAGATCCCCCGTCAGCATGGCGTTGCGCGAGCCAGATTTGTCCCGTGGCGCATGCGGGTGTTACTGCCAGCTGGGCATGTTCTCCGGTGTGTAGCGGGCTCCGAAACCCCCAGACGGGAGAATCTCGGCGATTCGGTCAAGATGTGCCGGTGTCAGGTGGAGTTCGGCGGCGGCTGCGTTCTCCGCCACGCGTTGAGGATTCCGGCTTCCCGGGATCGGGACGACATGTTCTCCTCGCGTCAGTAGCCAGGCGAGGGCGAGTTGCCCGACTGTGGCATTCATGGAAGCGGCCAGGTGCTGGAGTTGCTCGGTTGCGGCGAGGTTCTTTTCGAAGTTGCCGGGCTGCCAGCGGGGGTCTGTGTTGCGCATGTCGTTCTCGTCGTACTGCCCGGCGGGCTTCGCTGTTCCCGTGAGGAAGCCCCGGCCAAGGGGAGAGTACGGAACCACGCCGATTCCCAATTCGGTGAGAAGAGGGAGCAGCTCTTCGATATCTCGCTCGAAGAGGGAGTACTCGGTCTGCAATACGGAGACGGGGTGGACGGCGTGCGCGCGTCGGATGGTGTCCTCGCCGACTTCGCTGAGGCCGAAATAGGTGACATCGCCGGCATCGATGAGTTCCTTCACGGTGCCGGCTACATCCTCGATGGGCACGGTGGGGTCGAATCGGTGCTGGTACAGCACGTCGATGTGATCAGTGCCGAGAAACCTGAGACTGTTTTGTACGACCTGCCGGATGTGGTCGGGTCGGCTGTCGAAGCCGTAGTCGCGAGTGAACCCGAACTTCGTCGCGATCATCACTTCGTCGCGGAATGGCGCGACCGCCTTGCCGAGGATTTCCTCATTCTCCCCCCAGCCATAGAGTTCAGCCGTATCGAAGAAGGTGATTCCGGCGTCGAAGGCGGCTGCGATAGCTGCGGTGCCGAGCCCGTCGCTAGTACCGTAAGCCATGGAGATGCCCATGGAGCCGTAGCCGAGAGCGGAGGTCGTCAGGCCTTGGGTGCCGAGAGTTCGTCTTTGCATAACTGTGATCCTTTGGTTAATGGAAGAGGACGTGTATGAGTGGGCTGCCGGCAAGCCAGCTCGGGACTGGTTCAACGGGCTGGGCCAGGTATCCGCGATGGAGCGGTTGATTGAGATCGTCGACGATGGCACTGAAGATGTGACGACGTTCGTCGGGGTCCAGCACTGGCTCCGCCGTCGCTGCCAGGTCGGCACGGATGCCGTGCTTGAGGTGGAAGGTGAACTCGGGGTTGGCCAAGAGATTGGCGTACCAGCTCCGTTTCGCCGGCTGCGTCGTGAGGTAGATCTCGCCATCCACGCGGTAGAACCAGATCTCGATACGTCTGACGCGGCCCGTGCGGGCACCCTTGGTTGAAATATCGATAGTCCGGCTAATGGACGAGGATCTCGGGGTGATAGCGAGGGCGTGCATGGTTCGTTCGTCCATCGATACTCCTAAGTAAGTGTTCTCTTACTTTGAGACTAACGTAAGTAAGTAGACGTTTCGCTACGATGGGGAGATGAAGCGAGACGCCGAGGCAACCAAGGAGCGCATCCTGGCCGCCGCGTCCGTCGAGTTCGCCGATCGCGGGCTTGCGG
Source organism: Agromyces sp. Y782 (assembly GCF_059445405.1). Taxonomy (NCBI): domain Bacteria; kingdom Bacillati; phylum Actinomycetota; class Actinomycetes; order Micrococcales; family Microbacteriaceae; genus Agromyces; species Agromyces sp. Y782. Next base: position 1,017,047 of record NZ_JCAIUG010000001.1, read on the forward strand.
GCGCTCGGATCGACCGAATCGCTGCAGGCGCGACATCCAACGTCCGTCTCATCTACGCGCATTTCGGCAGCAAGGAGAACCTGTTCGCACTGACTCTCGACCGCGAGTTGACGGCGATGGCAAAGGCGGTCCCCGTCGATGTAGATGACCTTCCTGGATGGGTTGGCAGGCTGTTCGACTATCACCACGAGCATCCGTTCGGTGTGCGGATCAGCCTGTGGCGGGAGCTCGAGCGGCCCGATCTCGGGCCGGACGATGCGCTCATCTACGCAGAGAAGGTCGAAACCATGGCGACGACGATGGGTGACCGAGGATCCGCAATAGACCTGCTCGTACTTCTTTACGGCATGGCGCAAGCCTGGTTCTTCACCCCGGTCGGGCTGCGGGCAGCGGATGGCAGCGATCCACTCAGCCACACCCGCACTCGGGACCACCGACTGGCTCTCGTCACAGCGGCCACCGCTCTGACCAACGTCACAAGCCTCGGCGAACGAAACGCCCGCTGAGGGATCCATCACCGGCCGGGGAGCCCGGCGTTGTGTCGGCGCCACCCTGAAGAGAAAGCGCCAGGCGATGACGAGTGCGGCCCGAGGTTGATCGCGGCCCACAATCTCGCCGCGGTGTCCCGTTAGAACTTCAGGCCGCCATCTCAGGCCGCCTCACAGCAGTCCAATGCCGATCCCAGAGTTTTCATGGATCAACTACCCCTAGCTGGATCAAGCACCTTGAACTGGATCAACTTGAATGCCACGTTTGATCACCTATCGTGACGTCTCACAACAAGCCCCTAGAAGTCCCAGTCCTCATCCTCGGTCACAACGGCCTTGCCGATGACATACGAGGAGCCACTCCCCGAGAAGAAGTCGTGGTTCTCGTCAGCGTTCGGTGAGAGCGCCGAGAGGATCGCCGGGTTCACGTCGGTGACGGTCTTCGGGAACATCGGCTCGTAGCCGAGGTTCATGAGGGCCTTGTTGGCGTTGTAGTGCAGGAACTTCTTGACGTCTTCGGTCAGGCCGACACCGTCGTAGAGGTCTTGCGTGTACTGCACCTCGTTGTCGTAGAGCTCGTAGAGCAGCGAGAACGTGTAGTCCTTCAGGTCATCGCGCTCAGCCTGCGAGAGCTGCTCGAGCCCCTTCTGGAACTTGTAGCCGATGTAGTACCCGTGCACGGCCTCGTCGCGAATGATGAGGCGGATCATGTCGGCCGTGTTGGTGAGCTTCGCCCGCGACGACCAGTACATGGGCAGGTAGAAGCCCGAGTAGAAGAGGAACGACTCGAGCAGCGTCGAGGCGACCTTGCGCTTCAGCGGGGAGTCGCCCTGGTAGTACTCCATGACGATCGCGGCCTTCTTCTGAAGGTTCTCGTTCTCGACCGACCAGCGGAAGGCATCGTCGATGTCTTTCGTCGAGCACAGCGTCGAGAAGATCGACGAGTAGCTCTTCGCGTGCACCGACTCCATGAACGCGATGTTCGTGTAGACAGCTTCTTCGTGCGGGGTGATCGCATCGGGGATGAGCGAGACCGCGCCGACGGTGCCCTGAATCGTGTCGAGCAGGGTCAGCCCGGTGAACACGCGCATCGTCAAGATCTGCTCGTCGCGCGTCAGCGTGTTCCACGACTGGATGTCGTTCGACAGCGGAATCTTCTCGGGCAGCCAGAAGTTGTTGACCAGACGGTTCCAGACCTCGAGGTCCTTCTCGTCTTGAATGCGGTTCCAGTTGATCGCATTGACGTGGCTGACCAGCTTCAACTTGCCGCCCGTGTGGGCGGGATCGTTGTTGGCCGAATTCACCGGGTCTGTGAGAGTCATGTCATATTCCTTCTGAGCGGATGTCTCGTGGTGGATGTCTCTGTGCGGGGTCTCGATACGGCGCTGGCGCGCCTACTCGACCAGCGTCAGAGCATGCACGAGACGCACTCCTCCAAATTCGTGCCCTCGAGGGCCATCTGACGCAGGCGGATGTAGTAGATCGTCTTGATCCCCTTCTTCCATGCGTAGATCTGCGCCTTGTTGATGTCGCGGGTCGTCGCGGTGTCCTTGAAGAAGAGCGTGAGCGAGAGGCCCTGGTCGACGTGCTGCGTCGCCGCGGCGTAGGTGTCGATGACCTTCTCGTAGCCGATCTCGTACGCGTCCTGGTAGTACTCGAGGTTGTCGTTCGTCATGAACGCCGCCGGGTAGTAGACACGACCGAGCTTGCCCTCTTTGCGGATCTCGATCTTCGACGCGATCGGGTGGATCGACGCCGTCGAGTTGTTGATGTACGAGATCGAACCGGTCGGCGGCACGGCCTGCAGGTTCTGGTTGTAGATGCCGAACTCGGCGACAGACGCCTTCAGCGCCTTCCAGTCCTCCTGCGTCGGAATGTGCACGTTCGAGTCCGCGAAGAGCTGCGTGACCTTCGCGGTCTCGGGCACCCACGCGGCATCCGTGTACTTGTCGAAGAACTCACCCGACGCGTACTTGGAGTCTGCGAAGCCGTCGAAGGTCACGCCGCGCTCCTTCGCGATGTTGTTCGACGCCTGCAGCGCGTGGAACAGCACCGTGTAGAAGTAGATATTCGTGAAGTCGATGCCCTCTTCGCTGCCGTAGAAGATGCGCTCGCGGGCGAGGTAGCCGTGCAGGTTCATCTGGCCGAGGCCGATGGCGTGCGACTTGTCGTTGCCGTCTTCGATCGAACGCACCGAGGTGATGTGGCTCATGTTCGACACGGCGGTGAGGCCGCGGATGGCGGTGTCGACGGTCTTGCCGAAGTCGGGCGAGTCCATCGTGAGCGCGATGTTGAGCGAACCGAGGTTGCACGAGATGTCTTTGCCGATCTCGTTGTAGCTCAGGTCTTCGTTGTACGTCGTCGGCGTGTTCACCTGCAGAATCTCGCTGCACAGGTTCGACATGTTGATGCGGCCCTTGATGGGGTTCGCCTTGTTCACCGTGTCTTCGAACACGATGTAGGGGTAGCCGCTCTCGAACTGGATCTCGGCGAGGGTCTGGAAGAACTCGCGCGCGTTGATCTTCGTCTTCTTGATGCGGGGGTCGTCGACCATCTCGCGGTACTTCTCGGTGACCGAGATGTCGCCGAACGGCTTGCCGTAGACGCGCTCGACGTCGTACGGCGAGAAGAGGTACATGTCTTCGCCGTTCTTGGCGAGCTCGAACGTGATGTCGGGCACGACGACGCCGAGCGAGAGCGTCTTGATGCGGATCTTCTCGTCGGCGTTCTCACGCTTCGTGTCGAGGAACCGCATGATGTCGGGGTGGTGGGCGCTGAGGTACACCGCACCGGCACCCTGGCGGGCACCGAGCTGGTTGGCGTAGCTGAAGGAGTCTTCGAGGAGCTTCATCACGGGGATGATGCCGCTCGACTGGTTCTCGATCTGCTTGATCGGGGCGCCGGCCTCACGGATGTTGCTCAGCGAGAGAGCGACACCGCCGCCGCGCTTCGACAGCTGCAGGGCGGAGTTGATGCCGCGCGAGATCGACTCCATGTTGTCTTCGATGCGCAGCAGGAAGCAGGAGACGAGCTCGCCGCGCTGCGCCTTGCCCGTGTTGAGGAAGGTCGGCGTGGCCGGCTGGAAGCGGCCGCCGATGATCTCTTCGACGAGGTTCACGGCGAGCTTCTCGTCGCCCTGCGCGAGGCCGAGAGCGGTCATCACGACGCGGTCTTCGAAGCGCTCGAGGTAGCGCTTGCCGTCGAACGTCTTGAGCGTGTAGCTCGTGTAGTACTTGAACGCACCGAGGAACGTCTCGAAGCGGAACTTCTTCGCGTACGCGAGGTCGTTGAGCTTCGTGATGAACTCGAACGAGTACTGGTCGAGCACGGCCTGCTCGTAGTACTCCTTCTCGACGAGGTAGTCGAGCCGCTCTTTCAGCGAGTGGAAGAAGACGGTGTTCTGGTTGACGTGCTGCAGGAAGTACTCCCGCGCGGCTTCGCGATCCTTCTCGAACTGGATCTGGCCGTCTTCGCCGTAGAGGTTGAGCATCGCGTTGAGCGAGTGGTAATCCATCGCCGTGCGAGGTGCGTCGATCACTGCGACACCGTCTGTAACTGCTGAGTTCGCCAAAATGCGTCCAATCCATCGTCGACGGCGCGAACGTCGTCAGGTGTTCCGAATACTTCGAAGCGGTAGAGGTGCGGCACCCCGGTCTTGGTGGCGATGATGTCGCCGGCAAGACCGAAGGCCGACCCGAAGTTGGTGTTGCCGGCGCTGATCACGCCGCGGATGTTCGAGCGGTTGTCGGGATCGTTGAGAAAGCGGATGACCTGCTTCGGAACGGCGCCGTTGCCGTCGCCGCCGCCATAGGTCGGCACGACGAGCACGTACGGCTCGTCGACGTGCAGTGCTTCTTCACGAGCATGCAACGGGATGCGGGCCGCAGTGCGACCGAGCTTTTCGATGAAACGCTTCGTGTTGCCCGAAACGCTCGAGAAGTAGACCAAATTCGTCATGGTTACCCTCCCTCGTTCGCTGAGCCTGTCGAAGCGAACCCCCGCTCCTTCGACAGGCTCAGGGAGAGCTCAGGCGAGGCGCGAGGCGAGTTCGTCGATCTTGTCGGGGCGGAAACCCGACCAGTGGCCTTCATCGGTGATGACGACCGGAGCTTGCAGGTACCCCAGTTCCTTGACCTGCGCAAGCGCGCTCTCGTCGACAGAGAGGTCGAGCACTTCGTACTCGATGCCTTTGCTGTCGAGGGCGCGATACGTCGCATTGCACTGCACGCAAGAAGGCTTGGTGTAGACCGTGACCGTCATTGTTTTCCCCTCGTTCTCAGGCTCTGGAGGAGCCCGTCCCCCGGTGTTTCTTTCGTTCTTCAATACTACATCTAGTGTTCGCGGAACTCGACTGCCACAACATGCAGTAGTTACATTCGTGTAGTTATCCACTGGGTTATCCACCGGTTGTGAACAATGGATGCCACTGCGACCGGCGGATTCTCGGGGCTCCGACCCGGGTTATCCACACCCGCCGAGTTCGAAATCTCTTGGCCTGTGGACGGATGTCGGGCGTGTCGCGAATCGGAACCCTTGGGGGCGATGCGCCCCGCCGACCCCTACATATGGTGTTGTAACCCCCACGATGCCACCACCCACCGACACTCCCGCGCGGCCCGTCGGTCGAGTAGCGACGAAGGAGCTCGCACCCGTCGGTCGAGTAGCGACGAAGGAGCGTATCGAGACCCACCCGCGCCCGCAGCACCCGTCGGTCGAGTAGCGACGAAGGAGCGTATCGAGACCCACCCGCGCCCAGCCCCCTCTCGTTGTCGCGCCTCGGCCCGCGGCGTAACCTGACCCCGAGCGAAGGAGCCCGCCTGATGACCGAGTACGTGACATCCGCCGACGGCACGCGCATCGCCTACGACCAGCAGGGTTCGGGGCCGCCCGTGATCCTCGTCGACGGGGCGTTGCAGTTCCGCGCCTTCGATCCGGCCACGACCGAGATGGCGAAGGAACTCGCCGGTCACGGCTTCTCCGTCGTGCACTACGACCGGCGCGGCCGCGGCGAGAGCCCCGCCGAGGCGCCGATCACCCTCGAGCAGACCCTCGACGACCTCCGCGCGCTCATCGACGAGGCGACCGAGGGCGCCGACGACGCCGTCGCGTTGTTCGGCAGCTCGTCAGGTGGGGCGATCGCCCTCGCCGCGGCATCCGCCGGCCTGTCGATCTCGAAGCTCGTGCTGTGGGAGGTGCCGCTCAACGCCGAACTCGGTACCGAAGGCGAGCAGTTTCTTGCCGGTCTTCGCGAACGCATCGCGGCCGGCGACGGCGACGCGACCATCGAGTACTTCATGAAGGACATGCCGCCCGAGTGGCTCGCGGGGTCGAAGGCGAGCCCCGGCTGGCCGATCATGACCGCGATGGGGCCGAGCCTCGAGCCCGACTCCGAGGCGCTCGCCTGGACCCAGAGTGCACCTCGGGCGTCGCTCTGGGCCGCCGTCACGCAACCGACGCTCGTGCTCATCGGCGAGCAGACCCTCGAAACCATGCGCACCGCAGCCGACTCGCTCATCGCGAACCTGCCGAACGCGGTGGCCGGCACGGTGCCCGCCGCCGAACACGCCTGGGAGCCGAAGTCGATGGCACTGACGATCGCGGAGTTCCTCGTCGGCTGAGATGTGGCGCGTGCGCGGGTGCCTCAGCCTGTCGCGGGTTCCTCGTCGGCCGATCCCGCAGGCGCCCGCGCCCGCGAGACTCAGGGCGCCCGCGCCCCGGGACTCAGCCCTTCGCAGCCTTCGCCGCCGCCTTGGCCGCCTGCTTCGTCGCGCGCACCTTGGCGAGCGACTCGGGGTCGACGATGTCGGCGACCGAGCGGAACGCACCCTCGTCGCCGTACGCGCCCGCGGCCTCACGCCAGCCCGGCGCCGTGAGCCCGCATTGCTTGCCGAGCAGCGCGAGGAAGATGCGCGCCTTCTGGTCACCGAAGCCGGGCAGCTTCTTCAGTCGCGCGAGCACTTCGGCTCCGTCGGGTTCGCCTTGCGTCCAGATCGCGGATGCCTCGCCGCCCCAGTCGGCGACGACGGCCTCGGCGAGCCCTTGCACGCGACCGGCCATCGAACCCGGAAAACGGTGCACGGCCGGCGTCTGCTTGAACACCTCGACGAACGCCTCGGGCTCGTAGCCCGCGATCGTCGCCGGGTCGATCGAGCCGATGCGCGAACGGATCTTCTCAGGCCCGGCGAATGCGGACTCCATGGATACCTGCTGATCGAGGAGCATTCCCGTGAGCAGCGCGAACGCGTCGGCGCTGAGCAGCTCGTCGGCGGCCTGCTCCCCAGTGATGTGCAATGCCATGCGCCCATCCTTCCACCCGGGCGCGCATGCCGCACGGGTCGCCCAGACGGATGCCTCCGCGCCACCGCCTCCTCTTCCTCCTCTTTCTCTTCTTCTTGCTCTCCTTCCTCCTCTTCCTCCTCTTCCTCCTCTTGCTCCTCTTCCTCCTCTTGCTCCTCTTCCTCCTCGTGGCGCGGCGTGAGCCGCGGCATCCGCAGCGCTCGAATGCGGACGGAAATTGGCCGCATCGTTGTCTACCGTGAAGGCAAGCGATTCGATGGAACGGATCGCATCGAATCCCCGAGGAGTCACCATGGACTGGAAGATCGAACTCATCCACGTGCCCGTCACCGACATCGACCGCGCGAAGGACTTCTACGTGAACAAACTCGGCTTCAACGCCGACCACGACCAGGTGGTCAGCGAGGGCCTGCGCTTCGTGCAACTGACCCCGCCCGGATCGGCCTGCTCGATCGCCATCGGCGAAGGCCTCGGCGGCACACTCGAGCCCGGCACGCTCGACGTGATCCAGGTCGTGATCGCCGACGCCGACGCCGTGCTCGCCGACCTCCGCGCGAAGGGCGTCGAGGCCGAGGGCGTTGACGAGCAGGCGTGGGGTCGTTTCGTCACGGTGAAAGACCCCGACGGCAACACCTGGACCCTGCAGCAGCTGCCGGACTGGAGCCAGCAGGGGTAAGACCGCGGTCGCGGCGTCCGCGACCGTGCATAACTCCGGAGATCCGGACGCAACCACGGCGCGCCGCGTCAGGTGAGCGGCGTGTCAGCGGCGAACTCCGGAGTTGTGCACGGCGAGCGGCGGATGTCGCGGCCACTGGCTCGCACGTGCGGATTCATACCAGACCGATTACGGGATGCATCGCGCACCAAGCCGGCCCCCGCTCCGGCGCAGCGCGGCGCGGCGCGGCGCGGCCGATGGTGTCGCGTTCTGAGCGCGCATATTCGCGGCCCCTGCGGAGCCGACCCCCCTCCCGCCCGGAGTGCCGGCGCGTAGGCTGGCGGCATGTCCGACCTCTCGCGCCACCTGCCGCTCAGCCAGCGCGTGCAGCATGACGAGTCGGGTGTGTCCTCGCACTGGGATGCCGAACTCGCCGCCGTTCTCGGTTCCCTGGTCGACGGTCTCCGCACGCAGCCGCCTGAAGCGTGGCACGTCCCGACGCTCCGCCGCGGCTGGACGGTACGGATGTCGGCCGCGTTCATCGTGCAACAGCTCACCACTCCCGTCACGCGCCGCGTCACTGCCGCCGCCCTCGGCCTCGCCGAGCACGTCTTCAGCCGGAACGCCGCCGAAGCGGCCTCCGCCCTGAAGGCAGCCGATGCGACGAACCCCGAGGAGACGCTCGACGCCCTCGCCGCCGTCGTCGCCTCCGCCACGGCAGCCACTGCGCCCGGCGCCGGCCGCATGGGCATCCGCCAACTCGAGACGACCGTCGTCGGCGGCCTCGACATCGCACTGCCACTCGGCATCGAACTCGCCCTCCCTCCAGCGGCGACCGGCGCCGTCGCCCTGCGACGCGCCCTGGCTGCGCCGGTGGAGATCAAGGCCGTCATCCGCGGCCACTCGCTGCGCGCCACGGATGCCGGCTGGAGCTTCGGCCGCGGTCCCGAACTCGTCGACACGGCTGCCGGCCTGCTCCTGTTCCTCTTCGACCGCAGCGACGTGCCGCCGCATCCGCGCGGCGACCTGAGCACCGACAACGGCAATACGAGCACCGACGGCGACGGGGCGACGAACGGGAACAGCAGCGCACCGCGCTGACCGTCGACTCAGACTCGCGCCGTACTGCTGCGCACCACGAGCTCGGGAAGTCGGGCGATGCGGTCGGGAGCATGCTCCTCATCTCCGAGCACGTCGAGCACGTTCGCCATGATGTCGCGCCCGAGCCCCTCGAAGTCCTGCCGCATGGTGGTCAGCGGCGGGGCGAAGTGCGCGGCTTCCGGAATGTCGTCGAAGCCGATCACGCTCACGTCTTCGGGCACGCGGATGCCTGCGTCACCGAACGCGTGCAGCACGCCGAGCGCCATCTGGTCGTTGCCGACGAATACCGCCGTGAATTCGCCGCCGTCGAGCTCGCGGTTCGCGGCGAGCGCCTGCCCGGCACGATAGCCGGACTCCGACGTCCAGTCCCCCATCACCGGCTCCGACGCCGGGAGGTCGTGGTCGTGCAGGGCCGCGGCCCAGCCGCGCACGCGCTCGCCGGCGTCCATCGAATCGGGAAGCCCGGCGACGTGGCGGATGCGCCGATGCCCGAAGGCGATGAGATGCTCCACGGCGACGCGGGCGCCGTCGTACTGGTCCATGGCCACCTGGTGCATACCGTCGACCGGCTCCGAAGCCAACCCGACGAGCGGCACCTCGATCTCGATGCTGCGGGTGGCGGTAATCGCCGCCCGCTCGCCCGAGATCAGCACGATCGCCGAGACGTTGTGGCGCACCATCATCGAGACAGCGGCGCGCAACGAGGTCGCATCCACTTCACGCATCGCCACCTGGGTGACCGTGAACTCCGCCTCGCGGGCGGCCTCGTTGAAGCCGAGCGCTGCGTTCGACGGCCCGTAGTCCGGCCGGCCGGCCGTGATGAGGCCGATCGTCTGGGATCGGCGGGATGCCAGCGTGCGTGCGGCCGGCGATGGCGTGTACGACAGCTCGCCCATCGCCTGCTGCACTCGCGTGCGGGTCGAGGCCCTCACGCCGGGCAGGTCGTTGAGCACCCGCGAGACGGTCTGGTGCGAGACACCCGCGAGCTTGGCGACGTCGAACATCGTGGCCGGCTGATCACGGCGCGCGGATGCCGCGGCGGGAGGCGCAGGTGCATCCGTCATGGCATCCCTCTCTCCACCACGCGGGATCTACGCGCCGCCGGAGCGGCGCTTGTTGTACACGTCGAACGCGACGGCGAGCAGCAGCACGAGACCCTTGACCGCCTGCTGCCACTCGATGCCGATGCCCATGATCGACATGCCGTTGTTCAGCACGCCGATGATGAGACCACCGATGATCGCGCCGCCGATCGTGCCGACGCCACCCTGCACCGCTGCCCCGCCGATGAAGGCGGCGGAGATGGCCTCGAGTTCGAAGCCGTCACCGGCCTTCGGGCCGGCGAGGTTGAGGCGGGCGGTGAAGATGAGACCGGCGAGTGCGGCGAGGAAGCCCATGTTGACGAACAGCCAGAAGTCCACGCGGCGGGTCTTGATGCCCGAGAGTTCGGCCGCGTGACGGTTGCCGCCGATGGCGTAGATGTGGCGGCCGAAGACCGAGCGGTTCATCACGACGCCGTAGACCATCACGAGCACCGCCAGGATGATGAGCGTCACCGGGATGCCCTTGTACGAGGCGAGGGCGTAGACGAAGAAGCCGATGGCCAGCGAGACGAGCACGAGCTTCGTGACGAACCACACGATGGGCTCGACATCCTGGCCGTACTTCTGGCGTCCGCGGCGAGTGCGCGCCTGCTGCACGATGAGCGCGAGGATGGCGATCACGCCGATGCCGAGGGTGAAGATGTCGGGATCGGATTCGCCGAAGATGCCGTTGACGAAGCCGTTGCCGAGGGCGCGGTACTCCGTCGGGAAGGAGCCGATGTTGGCGTTGCCGAGCACCACGAGCGCGAGACCACGGAAGATGAGCATGCCGGCCAGCGTCACGATGAACGCGGGTATGCCGACGTAGGCGATCCAGAATCCCTGCCAGACGCCGACGAGGGCGCCGATCGCGAGCGAGAGGATGACGGCGAGCCACCACGGGAGGCCCCACGTCACGGCGAAGAGACCGGAGCAGGCGCCCACGAAGGCGGCGACCGATCCCACCGACAGGTCGATGTGACCGGCGATGATGACCATCACCATGCCGATCGCAAGAACCAGGATGTAGCCGTTCTGCACGATCAGGTTCGAGATGTTCTGCGGTCGCAGCAGGATGCCGTCGGTCAGGAAGGAGAACAGCACCACCACGATGATGAGGGCGATGAAGATGCCGTTCTTGCCGAGGTCCGACAGGATGTGACTCAGGCGGTCGGTGAATTTGTTCTCGACCGGGTTGATGTTGCCGCCGACGGCCTCGGACTCCGTCTGGGTCGGCGTGGTTGGGTCTGACATTTTGTCTCCTCTGAGGGGCTGGAAGGAAGGGCCGCGAGCGTCGGCGCTAGCGGGGCTTCTCCATGGTCATGAGCTTGAGAACCGATTCGGGGCTCGCTTCCTCGATGGGAAGCTCCCCCGTGATGCGTCCTTCGGAGAGGGCGTAGATGCGGTCGCAGATGCCGAGCAGCTCGGGCAGCTCGGAGGAGATCACGATGACGCCCTTGCCCGCTGCCGCGAGCCGGTTGATGATCGTGTAGATCTCGTACTTCGCGCCGACGTCGATGCCGCGAGTCGGCTCATCGAGGATGAGCACATCGGGGTCGGAGTAGATCCACTTCGACAGCACGACCTTCTGCTGGTTGCCGCCCGAGAGCTTTCCGGTCTTCACGAGCACGCTCGGCGCCTTGATGTTCATCGAGGTGCGGTACTCGTTGGCGACCTTGAACTCCTCGTTGTCGTGCACGAGGCCGAACTTCTCGAGTTTGCCGAGCGACGCCATCGAGATGTTGCGCTTGATGTCGTCGATGAGGTTGAGACCGAAGGTCTTGCGGTCTTCAGTGGCGTAGGCGATGCCGTTGCCGATCGCCTCCGACACGGTGCGCGTCTTGATCTCCTGGCCGCGCTTGAAGACCTTGCCCGAGATGCGCGATCCGTAGCTCTGGCCGAACAAGCTCATCGCGAACTCGGTGCGACCGGCGCCCATGAGGCCGGCGATGCCGACGATCTCGCCCGCACGCACGTTGATGCTCACGTTGTCGACCATCACGCGCGAGGTGTCCTGGGGGTGGTGCGCCGTCCAGTCCTCGACCCGCAGCAGCTCTTCGCCGATGTTCGGCGTGTGCTCGGGGTAGCGGTGCTCGAGGTCGCGGCCCACCATGTCCTTGATGATGCGCTCTTCCGAGACATCCGCCTTGGAGATGGTCTCGATCGTCTTGCCGTCGCGGATGACCGTGACCGTGTCGGCGATCTTCTTGATCTCGTTGAGCTTGTGGCTGATGATGATCGACGTGATGCCCTGCTCTTTGAGGTGCAGGATCAGGTCGAGCAGGTGATCGGAGTCCTCGTCGTTCAGCGCCGCGGTCGGCTCGTCGAGGATGAGCAGCTTCACGCGCTTCGAGAGCGCCTTGGCGATCTCCACCAGCTGCTGCTTGCCGACCCCGATATTCATGATCTTCGTCGTCGGGTTGTCGCGGAGGCCGACGCGGTGCAGCAGCGTCTGAGCTTCGTGGTTGGTCTTGTTCCAGTCGATGAGCCCGCCGCGACCCTTGACCTCGTTGTTGAGGAAGATGTTCTCGGCGATCGAGAGGAAGGGACTGAGGGCGAGCTCCTGGTGGATGATGACGATGCCCTTGGCTTCGCTATCGGTGATCTCCTTGAACTCGACCACCTCGTCTTCGAAGACGATGTCGCCTTCATAGGTACCGTGGCCGTACACCCCCGAGAGCACCTTCATGAGGGTGGACTTGCCGGCGCCGTTCTCGCCGCAGATGGCGTGCACCTCGCCGCGCGCGACCTCGAGGGTCACGTCCGAGAGCGCCTTCACGCCCGGGAAAGTCTTCGTGATGCTGCGCATCTCGAGAATGTTCGTCATTGATTCTCCTGCTTCCTTGACGGATGCCTGGACTGCTCAGCGGCGTCCGCGTGCCGGGGCTTGGTGCGAGAGTACTCGCCACCGGGCCCCGGCACGCGACCGTCGATCAGCGCCTGATCGGGAAGACCGAGCGATCAGCCAGTGATCTCTTCTTCGGTCCAGTAGCCGCTGTCGACGAGGATCTCGTTGATGTTGTCCTTGACGACGATCTGCGACTCGAGCAGGTACGACGGAACGACCTTCTTGCCGTTGTCGTAGTCCTCGGTGTTGTTCACCTCGGGCTCTTCACCATTGAGCAAGGCGGTCGCCATGTCCACGGCCACGACCGCGAGCTGGCGGGTGTCCTTGAAGATGGTGGCGTACTGCTCGCCGGAGTTGATGGCCTTGACCGAGTCGAGCTCGGCGTCCTGGCCGGAGATGATCGGCCACTCGGCGCCCACGGTGTAACCCGCGTCCGTCAGAGCCGAGATGATGCCGCGCGACAGGCCGTCGTAGGGCGAGAGCACCGCGTTCACCTTGGAGCCGTCGGAGTAGCTCTTCGTGAGGATGTCCTCCATGCGGCTCTGGGCGACCTCGCCGTCCCAGCGCAGCGTCGCCGCCTGCTCGAAGCCGGTCTGGCCGCTCTTGACGACGAGCGTTCCGTCGTCGATGAGGGGCTGGAGGGTGTCGATCGCGCCGTCCCAGAAGAAGGTGGCGTTGTTGTCATCCGGCGAACCGGCGAACAGCTCGATGTTGAACGGGCCGGCGGGAGCACCGTCGACCGGCTCGCCCTCGAGGTCCGTCAGGCCGAGGCCGCTGAGCAGCGAGGTGGCCTGCTGCACACCGACCTTGTAGTTGTCGAACGAGGCGTAGTAGTCGACGTTCTCGCTGTCGCGGATGAGACGGTCGTAGGCGATGATCGGGATGTCGGCGTCAGCCGCATCCTGCAGCACCTGCGTGAGGGTCGTGCCGTCGATCGAGGCGATGATCAGGGCCTCCGCGCCCTTGGTGATCATGTTCTCGATCTGCGAGACCTGCGTGGGGATGTCGTCCTCCGCGTACTGGAGGTCGACCTTGAAGCCCTGCTCCTCGAGCTGCTCCTTGACGGCGTTACCGTCCTGGATCCAGCGTTCGGAGCTCTTGGTGGGCATCGCGACGCCGATGAGGCCGCCGTCGCCGCCCCCGTCGCCCGCGTTGTCACCGGATCCGCCGGAGCAGGCCGCGAGCGCGAGCATCGAGCCCGCTGCCAGCGTTGCGAGAAGAACCTTCTTGGTGGTCTTCACTGTGTTTCCTTTCACTGATGGACGTCGTTGTTCACCTGGGCGGTGTGCGGCTTCGATGTCGTCCATGAAGCATCGAATCCACTGCCGACGGCCGAAGCGGCCGTACGGCGGGTGTTCAGTTGTGTGATTCGGCTGTGCTTGGTCACAGTCCTTGCGCCAGGCGGTAGTACGCCTGGTTCCAACGCACCTCGCGCGCGAAATCGCGCTGGGTGGTGGTCTCATCGATCACGAGCAGCTCGGTGCGAGCAATCTCGGCGAAGTCACGGAACACGTCGACGCCCACGGCGGTCGACATGACGGTGTGGTGCGCGGCACCAGCGGTCAGCCAGCATGCGGCACTCGTGGCGAAGTCGGGCGCCGGCTTCCAGACGGCGCGCCCGACGGGCAGTTTCGGCAGATCGGGCGCCGACACGTTCTCGACCACGTTCGCCGTGAGGCGGAAGCGGTCGCGCATGTCGGAGAGCGCCACGACGACGGCCGGGCCGGGGTCGGCAGTGAAGACGAGACGCACGGGGTCGTCCTTGCCGCCGATGCCGAGCTCGTGGATCTCGAGCGTCGGCTTCGACGTCGTCAGCGACGGGCTCACCTCGAGCATGTGCGCCCCGAGGATTCGCTCCTGCCCGGGCACGAGGTCGTAGGTGTAGTCCTCCATGAGGCTCGCGCCACCGGGGAGGCCTGCGCCCATCACGTTTGCGACGCGCACGAGGATGGCGGTCTTCCAATCGCCCTCGGCGCCGAAGCCGTAGCCCTCGGCCATGAGTCGCTGCACGGCGAGGCCGGGCAGCTGCTTGAGGGCGCCCAGGTCTTCGAAGCTCGTGGTGAAGGCACCGAAGCCGCCCTCCTCGAGGAAGGAACGCAGTCCGATCTCGATCGCCGCACCGTCGCGGAGGCTCTGGTGGCGCTCGGCGCCCTTCCGCAGCTCGGGGACGACGTCATAGAGCTCCTCGTACTCGGCCACGAGCGCGTCGACGGCCGTCTCGGATGCCGCGGCAACGGCATCCGCCAGTTCGTTGACGCCCCAGGTGTTGACCTGCACACCGAAGCGCAGCTCGGCCTCGGTCTTGTCGCCCTCGGTCACCGCGACGTAGCGCATGTTGTCGCCGAAGCGGGCGAGCTTGAGGCTGCGCGATGCCGCCCAACCGGCCGCTGCGCGCTGCCAGGTCTCCACCTGCTGCTGCACGACCGGGTTCGACACGTGGCCGACGACCGTCTTGCGGGCGATGCCGAGGCGGGTCTGGATGTAGCCGAACTCGCGGTCGCCGTGGGCCGCCTGGTTGAGGTTCATGAAGTCGAAGTCGATCTCGCCCCACGGCAGCTCGACGTTGGCCTGGGTGTGCAGGTGCAGCAGCGGCTTCGCCAGTGCGTCGAGGCCGGCGATCCACATCTTGGCCGGGCTGAAGGTGTGCATCCAGGCGATGACGCCGATGACCTTGTCGACTGCATTGACCTCGAGCGCGAGGCGGCGGATCGCATCCGAGTCGGTGAGTACCGGCTTCCAGACGACCTTCACCGGAACGCCCGTGCCGAGTTCGTCGGCGATCGCGCGCGACTGCTCGGCCACCTGGGCGAGCGTCTCCTCCCCGTAGAGGCCCTGGCTCCCGGTGAGGAACCAGACCTCGTACTCGTCGAGGGAGGTGGTGAGGGGCGAGCGGGTCATGTGTCGTCTTCCTGTGTCGGTTCGTTGGATTCGGATGCGCCGGGTCAGAGTGCTTCGACGGCGGCGGCCTCGGCCGAGAGGCCAGCCCGGTAACGGTCGAGGAACACCGCGAAGCCGGCCACGTCCTCTTCGACGGGCGTCACGGTGTCGAACTCGGCCCGGGCGAAGACGCTCTCGGCGAGGTAGGCGCCGAGGTCGGCGTCGGGCGCAGCCGAGAGATAGGAAGCGAGCACGGCGATGCCCCATGCACCGCCTTCCGAGGCGGTCTCGCCGACGGCGACCGGGGCGTCGAGTGCGCCGGCGAGCAACCGCTGAGCGACACCGGCGGTACGGAAGATGCCACCGTGAGCGAACATCCGCTCGATGGCGACGTCTTCACCGGCGAGCACGCGCATGCCGAGGCTGAGAGTTCCGAAGACGCCGTACAGCTGCGCGCGCATGAAGTTGGCGAGCGTGAGCCGACTGTCGGGAGTGCGGACGACGAGGGGTCGGCCCTCCGTGAGCCCGGCGATCGGCTCCCCGGCCAGGTGGTTGTAGGCGAGCACCCCACCTGCGTCGGCCTCGCCATCGAGCGCCTCCCGGAAGAGCACCTCGAAGACGGCGTCGGTGTCGGCTTCAGCCCCGGATGCCGCGGCGAACCGGGTGAACAGGCCGACCCAGGCCGCCAACTCGCTCGCGCCGTTGTTGCAGTGCACCATGGCGACGGGATCGCCCGCCGGGGTCGTGACCACGTCGAGTTCGTGGTGCGCGTGCTGGAGTGGTCGCTCCAGCACGACCATTGCGAAGATGCTCGTGCCTGCGCTGACATTGCCCGT
The DNA here is from genome assembly GCF_059445405.1 of Agromyces sp. Y782. Classification (NCBI taxonomy): domain Bacteria; kingdom Bacillati; phylum Actinomycetota; class Actinomycetes; order Micrococcales; family Microbacteriaceae; genus Agromyces; species Agromyces sp. Y782. Next base: position 1,033,231 of record NZ_JCAIUG010000001.1, read on the forward strand.
TCGCGGCGCAACCGAACACGTCGCGACCATGCCAGTGCCGGCATCGCCCTCAGGAGGGCACAGCGGCGCACCCGGCTGCAGGCTTCCCGAGGAGTCGAGGAGTGCCGCGCCCTCGGCGGTGAGCCGTCCGGCCTCACGTCCGGCGACGAGTACCTCCGGCAGCAGTTCGGCGACGCGCATGCCGGGCGCCCGCTCGGCGACGAGTTCGTCGAAGTTCGCGAGGAGCCGCCCGTCGTAGTCGAGCGCCCCGGAATCGATCGGGAACATCCCGGATGCATCGCCGACGCCGATCGCCTTCCGGCCAGTGAGCCGCCAGTGCACGTACCCGGCGAGAGTGGTGAGGAAGCTGATCGCGGGAACGTGCGGCTCCTCGTCGAGGATCGCCTGGTGCAGGTGGGCGATCGACCACCGCAGCGGAATGTTGACGCCGAACCGCTCGCTCAGCTCGGCGGCCGCCGGCCCGGTCGACGTGTTGCGCCACGTACGGAACGGCACGAGCAGCTCGTCGTTCGAATCGAACGCGAGGTAGCCGTGCATCATCGCCGAGATGCCGATGGTGCCGAAGGACTGCGGCACGACGTCGTAGCGCGCTCGCACGTCGGCGACGAGGTCTGCGTACGCCGCCTGCAAGCCCGACCAGACGTCTTCGAGCGAATAGGTCCAGACGCGGTCGACGAAGCGGTTCTCCCACTCGTGGCTCCCGGTGGCGAGCACGACGGCCGGATCCTCGCCGACCAGGCACGCCTTGATGCGGGTCGAACCGAGCTCGATGCCGAGCGAGGTGCGTCCCTCGAGGATCGCCGCGGCTGCATCGGCACGGGCCCGCTGGTTCGTCGGCTCGGCCATCAGCGCGCATCCCCCGCCTGCGCGGCTGTGCCGATCTGCCCGGCTCCGCCTTCTGGACGGGCATCCCCGGTCTGCCCGGCTGCGCCTTCTGGACGGGCATCCCCGGTCTGCCCGTACACGTTCTGGTAGCGGTCGTAGAGGCGGTCGATCGCGTCCTGCGGAATCGGGATGAGCGGCCCCGCCTCGCGGGCGAAGTGCACGCTGCGCGCGACATCCTCGACCATGACGGCGGCCTTGACTGCACTCTTGGCATCGGCGCCGATCGTGAACGGCCCGTGGTTCGCCATGAGCACCGCGGGTGAACGGTGCCCCGTCAGGGTCTCGACGATGCCGCGGCCGATCGAGTCGTCGCCGATGATCGCGAACGGGCCGACCGGCACCGGCCCGCCGAACTCGTCGGCCATCGCCGTGATGACGCACGGGATCTCTTCACCTCGCGCTGCCCACGCGACGGCGAAGGTCGAATGGGTGTGCACAACGCCGCCGACCTCCGGCATGTGTCGGTACACGTAGGCGTGCGCCGCAGTATCGCTCGAGGGGCTGCGGTCGGAGCCGGGCGTGCCCGGAATCACGTTGCCGTCGAGGTCGCACAGGATCATGTTCTCGGGTGCGAGCTCGTCGTACGAAACGCCTGAGGGCTTGATCACGAAGAGGTCGGCGCCCGGCACCCGGCCAGAGACGTTGCCGCCCGTCCAGACGACGAGTCCGTAGCGGGTCAATTCGCCGTGCAGCCCGGAGACGTCGTCGCGAATCCGCGCAATCGAGGCCTGGACCTCGGGCGCGAACTCGGGCGCCGTGCCGCTCATAGAGACTCCTTCGTCGATTACGTTAGCGCTAACGAAGCCCTATGTTAGCGCTCACGACGACCGCTGCAAAACCTCGGCTCACGATGCCGGGGTCCGACTCAGGCGAGCGGATGTCGCGGCATCCGCTCGCCCTGCCGCCGTGCACAACTCCGGACCACGGATGCCTCGCCCGGCGGGTCGTGAGCCGTTGACGGCGTGTCGGCACGCCTGCTCCGGAGTTGTGCACGGTCGCTCCGGGCCCGCGTCCAGGCGAACCGCCACCACGCAGCACCCGCACCCGCCGCAACATCCGTGACCCGCCGCAGCAACCGCCACCACGCAACATCCGTGACCCGCCGCAGCAACCGCCACCACGCAACATCCGTGACCCGCACGAAGGCCCCCGGTCCCGAGGAACCGAGGGCCGACGTGCGTGGGGTGACTAGCCCGCCGCGTTCACGATCTCGAGGAGGTTCGGGTTGTTGGCGTATGCCTCAGCCGCGTTCTCCTTCGTCACGATGACCGGCGCGAGCAGGTAGGCGGGAACGATCTTCACGCCGTTGTCGTACTGCTCGGTGTCGTTGACCTCGACCTCTTCGCCCTTCTGGAGCTGCTGGATCATCTTGATCGTCTGCTCCACGAGGAGGGTCGTGTCCTTGTTGATGGTCGAGAACTGCTCCCCGGCCATGATCGACTTGACCGACTCGACCTCGGAGTCCTGACCGGTGACCGTGATGGTCGCGATGTCCTTGCCGGCCTGATTCACCGACGTGATGATCGCGCGAGCGAGCGTGTCGTTCGGCGAGAGCACACCGTCGATGGCGGCGGTCCCGTACGTCGAGGTCAGGATCGAGTCCATGCGGCTCTGAGCGTTCTCGGCTTCCCAGCCCTGCGTCGCCGTCTGAGCGATGTCGGTCTGGCCCGAGGCGACGACGAGGGTGCCGTCGTCGATCTTCGGCTGGAGAACCTCCATGGCGCCGTTGAAGAACACGGCGGCGTTGGCGTCATCGGGCGAGCCCGAGAACAGTTCGATGTTCCACGGAGCCCCGTGGCCCGAGCGCTGCTCGAGACCGTCGAGGAGCGCCTCGCCCTGCAGCTGGCCGACCTTGAAGTTGTCGAACGCGACGTAGTAGTCGACGTTCGGCGTGTTCTCGATCAGACGGTCGTAGGCGATGATCGTGACGCCGGCGTCGGCAGCCTGCTGCAGCTGCGTTCCGAGCTGCTTGCCGTCCTTCGCACCGATGACGATGACCTTCGCACCGTTGGTGACCATGGCCGAGATCTGGTTCTGCTGCTCGGCGACGGTGTTCGAGGCGGGCGCGTACTGCACGTCGCCCTTGAAGCCGGCCTCTTTCAGGCCGTCTTCGAACAGACCGCCGGCCAGTACCCAGTTCTCCGACGTCTTGTCGGGCAGTGCGACACCGATCGTCGAATCGGCTGCGAAACCGGCAGCGTCGGATGCTTCGCCCGTGTCGCCGCCACGGTCGCCACTCGCGCAACCCGCGAGGGCGAGTGCAGCGACCGCAGCGAGCGCGGTAGCCGCAAGAGTGATTTTCTTCATTGATCATTCACTTTCTGATTGGGATTGTCGGACTTCTCTTGGATGGTGACGAATGAGCGGATGCCGCGGCGGCGGCCTCAGCGCCGTGAAAGGTCCTCGGGCCGCGACGACACGTTGGACGGCCCGGTCGGAGCGACCGTCGGCGCCTCGTCCGGCGCCTGCGTCTCGAGCCGCGCCTTGCGCCGCGTCGACCAGATGCCGAGGATCGACGGGCGGCCCTGGCGCTTGCTCCAGACGTCGACCGCGACGGCGAGGAGGAGTACGAGCCCCTTGATGATCTGCACGACGTCGGCGCCGGCACCGATGAGTTGCAGGCCGTTGTTGAGGAACGCCATCACGAGACCACCGACGATCGAGCCGATCACGGTGCCGATGCCGCCCGAGACGGCCGCGCCGCCGATGAAGACCGCGGCGATCGCGTCGAGCTCCCAGCCGTTGCCGTCTTGCGGGCCCGAGGCCGTCGAACGGGCGACGAAGATCATGCCCGCGAGTGCAGCGAGCACCGACATGTTCATCATGACGAAGAAGTCGACGCGTCGGTCCTTGACGCCCGAGAGCGTCGCGGCGAGGCGGTTGCCACCGACCGCGTAGATGTGACGGCCGAAGATCGTGTTGCGCGTGATGAAGGAGTACAGGATGACGAGCACCACGAGGATGATGCCCGAGATCGGGAAGCTCGTACCGGGGCGCCCGGTGGCGAACAGCCAGGCCGCCCAAAGCAAGATGCCTGCGAGCACGATGACCTTCACGACGCTCACCCAGACGGGCGCCGAGTCGGAGCCCAGCTTCTTCTGCACACGGCGCATGTGGATCTCGTTCCAGACGATCCAGCCGGCACCGATGACGCCGAGCAGCATCGTCAGCACGTTGAAGTTCAGGGGCAACGCGAGCTCGGGCAGGTAACCGGCACCGATCTGGCCGAACTCCGGCGGCACGGGCGTCGTCGTCGACTGCCCGATGAACTGGTTGCCGCCACGGAAGATGAGCATGCCGGCCAGGGTCACGATGAACGCCGGCACACCGACGAACGCGACCCAGAAGCCCTGCCAGGCGCCGATCGCCGCGCCGACGGCGATGCCGAGCAGAATCGCGAGCGGCCACGGGAAGTTCCACTCCGCCATCGACTTCGCCACGATGATGCCCGTGAAGGCGGCGACCGACCCGACCGAGAGGTCGATGTGGCCCATGATGATGACCATCACCATGCCGATCGCGAGGATCAGGATGTAGGAGTACTGGTTGACGACGTTGATGAGGTTCGTCGGCGAGAGCGTCAGCCCGCCCGTCCAGATCTGGAAGATCACGATGATGAGGATGAGGCTGCCGAGGATGCCGAACTGGCGGAGGCTCGACTGGCCGCCTCCGAAGATCTTGCGGATGTCGGAGAGCCCGCCCTTCTTCTGGGCGGCCGGGTCGTTCGCCGTCGTGCTCATGCGTTCGCCTTCTTCTTCGTGGAGGTCATGCTGCGCATGAGCGCCTCGGGGTTTGCTTCGGATGCGGGGATGTTGTCGGTGATCTGACCTTCGAACACCGTGTAGATGCGGTCGGCGATGCCGAGCAGTTCGGGCAGCTCGCTCGAGATGAGGATCACGCCCTTGCCCTGCGCGGCGAGCGCCTGGATGATCGTGTAGATCTCGTACTTGGCGCCGACGTCGATGCCGCGCGTCGGTTCATCGAGGATCAGCAGGTCGGGGTCGGTGAACATCCACTTCGCGAGCACGACCTTCTGCTGGTTGCCGCCCGAGAGCTTCGACACGCCGGCGTCGACGCTCGGCGTCTTGATGCGCAACTGCTTGCGGTAGTCCTCGGCGATGCCGAACTCCTGCGAATCATCGATCACGCCTCGCTTGGCGATCTTCGAGAGCTTCGCGGCGACGATCGAGCGCTTGACCGTGTCGAGCAGGTTCAGGCCGAGCTGCTTGCGGTCTTCGCTGACGTACGCGAGGCCGTGGTTGATCGCCGACTCGACGTCTTTCAGCACGATCTCCTTGCCGTCTTTCACGATCGTGCCAGCGAGGTAGTTGCCGTAGGAACGGCCGAAGATGCTCATCGCGAGTTCGGTGCGACCGGCGCCCATGAGCCCGGCGAGCCCGACGATCTCGCCGCGGCGTACGTTCAGGTTCGATCCCTTGGCGACGAGCCGTTCGGGCACCTGCGGGTGCTGGATCGTCCAGTCCTTGACCTCGAAGAACACCTCGCCGATGTGCGGCGTGCGGTCGGGGAAGCGGCTCTCGAGCGAGCGGCCGACCATGCCGCGGATGATGCGGTCTTCGTCGACCCCGCCGGAACTGACGTCGAGCGTCTCGATCGCGTGGCCATCGCGAATGATCGTGATCTCGTCGGCGACCTCTTCGATCTCGTTGAGCTTGTGCGAGATCATGATCGAGGTGATGCCCCGGCCCTTGAGGCCGCGGATCAGGTCGAGCAGGTGCTGCGAGTCGTCTTCGTTGAGGGCGGCGGTGGGCTCGTCGAGGATCAGGAGCTTCACGTCTTTCGCGAGCGCCTTGGCGATCTCGACGAGTTGCTGCTTGCCGACGCCGAGGTGCTTGATCTGCGTGTCGGGGTCTTCGGAGAGGCCGACGCGCGCGAGCAGGTCGATGGCTCGCACCTTCGCTGCGCGCCAATCGATGCGACCGCCGTGGTTGATCTCGTTGCCGAGGAAGATGTTCTCGGTGATCGAGAGCTCTGGAATGAGCGCGAGCTCCTGGTGGATGATCGCGATGCCGGCCTGTTCGCTCTGGCGGATGTCCTTGAACGCCACCTCCTCGCCGCGGAAGATGATCTGCCCGGTGTAGGTGCCGTGGGGGTAGACCCCGGAGAGCACCTTCATGAGGGTGGACTTGCCGGCGCCGTTCTCACCGCAGATCGCGTGGATCTCGGCGGGCATGACCGTCAGCGAGACATCCGCGAGCGCCTTGACGCCGGGGAACTCCTTGGTGATGGAGCGCATCTCGAGAATGGGCTGCGGGCTCATCGGAGACCTCCTCTGGCGGCGGCGCGCTGGGCGGCCAGGGGCATGGCGAGCACCGATCCCGTCTCGCGGGGGTCCGCGAGGGGTGTCGTCGGCGACTGGTTCACGTGCGACCTCGATGTCAATCGTTCGGGGCGGTACCTGCGCTCGGCCACGTGTGACCGTTCACATCGACACCAATGCTGCATCTGAGTTTCCTCTCTGTCAAGCCGAGTCAGTCACGCTTGCATAACGGGGGCGCCGACCGGATGCCGCTGCCGACGAGCCTCGCGTGACGAGCCGCGGCACGATCTCCTCGACCTCGAGCATCTCGCGCCCGTGTACCTGGTTCAGAAGCAGCGCCACCGCGCGGCGCCCGACTTCGTGGAAGTCCTGGTGCACCGTCGTGAGCGGCGGCCACACGTGCTGGGCCACTGGAATGTCGTCGAAGCCGACCACGCTGACCTCGCCCGGCACGTCGAGGCCGGCATCGCGGAACGCGTGCATGAGGCCGATCGCCATCACGTCGTTCGCCGCGAACACCGCGGTGAAGTCGAGGTGGCGGCTGAGTTCTCGGCCCGCGAAATACCCGAAGTCGGCGCTCCAATCGCCGAGGATCGGAGGGTGCAGCGTGAGGTCGGCGTCGTCGATCGCGTCGAGGAAGCCGCGCATGCGGGCCTCGGCCTCGATCCAGTCCTGCGGGCCGGCCAGGTGCACGATCTCGCGGTGCCCGAGGCTCACGAGGTGCTGCGTGGCACGGCGCGCACCCGTGACCTGATCGATCGAGAGTGCCAGGTGATCGCTGCGCCCAGTGGACTGGAGGCTCACGAACGGCACGCCGATGGGCGACGCGGCGAGCACGTCGAAGACGCGCACCTGCGGGGCGATGACGACGAGCCCCTCGATCGCCTGCAGCATGAGGTGCTCGAGGGCGCCGGCGATGCCCTCTGGTGTGGCATCGGTGAGGTTCGCGGTGTTGACGTAATACCCGTGCTCGCGCGCCGCGTCTTCGATCGAGGCGATGCTCGTCGCCGGACCGTACTCGCTGCTCCGCGCCGCCAGCACCCCGATCGTGTGCGAACGACTCGTGACGAGCGCCCGCGCAGCGCGGTTCGGGCGGTACTGGAGCGTCTCCATCGCGTGCAGCACGCGCTCTTTGGTCTCGGGGCGGATGCTCGGATGGTCGTTCAGCACCCGCGACACCGTCTGGTGCGACACCTCGGCGAGGCGCGCCACATCGCGGATGCTGGGCGCCCGCCCTTTGGGAGTCTCAGGTATCAATGTCAGACCGTTCACCCCGATGTGCACGTTCACATCGGCGGCGGTTCCATTATGCACGCGCGCACCGCTTCCCGCGCATTCGGATCGTGTGACAGTCACATGGGGGGCGTCGCCCGCGCGGAACTCAGCCCGGAGCCTGCACGTCGGCGCCCGGCACGGCGCTCATGACACGACGGATGCCTCGGCGCTCGGCCGCACGCGCGACGCGAGCACCACCGCCACGAGTGCGATCACGACGGTCACAGCGAAGTCGGCGGTGAACGCGCCGCCCACGATCGCGCTCGTCACGAGGGCCGTGACGGCGAGGGCGACGGATGCCCCAAGCGACTCGCCGATCGACAGCGCCGCGCTGTTGAACCCCTGCGCCGAGACCGGCGAGAGCTTCAACACCGCCACCGAGAATCGCGGATACATGAAGCCCATGGCGCCGCCCGCGAAGGTCCACGCGACGAATGCGATCGCGGGCGTCAGGGTGAATGCCGCGACGAGCAGCACGATCGCCAGCGACACCGTGAGCAGCGCGGCACCGATCTGTACCGCCTGCGTGTTCGACACACGGTCGCCGAGTCGGCCCTGCAGCCACGACGCGGCAGCCCAGCTGACGCCCGCGCCGGTGAGCACCGCCCCGGCGAGGCTGGGTGAGAAGTCGTATCGCTCGATGAAGAGGTACGGCAGGTAGATCTCGGAGCCGAAGAATGCACCGGCGACGATGAGCCGGAGCAGCACGGTGGCCGGCATGCCGCGCGCGGCACGCAACGTGCCGGCGGGCAGCAGCGGTCGCACGGCCACGGCGACGAGCACGATGGCGACGACGGCGATGACCCAGCGCCACGGCTCCCCGACCTCCTTCGAGAGCGAGAGTGCGAGCGCGGCCGCGGCGGTGAGCACCGACCAGCCGACGCGCGCGAGGCTCCAGCGCACCGAGGCGTCGCCCTGCACCTGGTCGCGAACCCGGAGCATCGGCCGCAGCATCATCGCGGCCGCCGGCACCATCAGCACGATCACGCCGAGGAACACCCAGTGCCAGCTGATCGCCTCGGCGACGACGCCCGCGAGCGCCGGCCCGACGATCGAGGGAATGACCCACGCCGCAGCGAAGCCCGCGAAGACGCGCGCCCGCAACACCTCGGGGTAGACCCGACCGACGATGACGTAGAGGGGCACGATGACCGCGGCACCCGCGAGCCCGTGCACGAAGCGCCCGACGATGAACACCTCCATGTTCACGGCGGTGCCCGCGATCACGAGGCCGATCACGAACAGCACCGCCGCCGTGACGAGCGACGGGATCGGCCCCGACCGGTCGGTCCAGTTGCCCGCGAGCACCATGCCGATGATGCCCGCGGCGAGCGGCACCGCGAACGCGAGCGCGAAGAGCGACTCGCCGTCGAGCTGTTCCGCCACGAGCGGCATGATCGTCGTGACCGCCATCGCCTCGAACGCCGCGAGGAAGATCAGCGAGAACATGCCGATCGAGAGCCAGCGGTAGGGCAGCGCCAGCGGCCCACTGGCCGGCACCGGCGATTTGGCAGCGGTGGATGCCTCGGCCGACGCCCCTCGCGAAGCATCGGAATCATCTGCGGTCGAAGTCGGTGTCGGTGTCTCGGCGGTCGGTGTCGGCGTCTCGGCGGTCGGTGTCGGCGTCTCGGCGGTCGGTTCGGTCACTCTGTCGAGCCTACGACTTCAAGCGGACTTGAACTCAAGTCGCGCCACCGTGTCCGCTACCGGAATCGCGGGTCGTTGCGCTCGGCCGTGCTCACCTTCAGGTGCAGCGCCGCCGCGATGTCCTCCCATGCGACATACGAGAAGTTCGTGGCGTCGCGTTCGCGGTCGACACCGGCGCCCGTCTCGGGTTCGTCGTGCGTGACGAGCAGGCCGCGGGTGAAGCCGCCGACGGGGCGGTTCGTGACGGCGAGCCCGTCGGACCCGTTGATCTCGTCGGCTCCATCGACCCCATCGATCCTGAATGTGCCGACGAACCGGTTGCGCCCCTGCCGCTCGTAGACCGAGAAGGTGTCGTCGCCCTGGCTCGAGACGATGAGGTAGCCGGTCGCGCCCGGGCCGTAGTAGAGGTCGAGCCCCTCGGCATCGGCTTCGAGTGCCGAACCGCCGAAGCCCTCATCTTCTGGGTCGACCGGCGCGCACTCCTCGGTCTCGGGGTCGTAGACGTCGTGGATGCCGAAGTCCTTCACCCGGTCGATGAGGGTCGGCTCCCCCGAGCCGAACGGCAGCTGCAGGCGCCAGAGACCGACGTCCTCCTGTCCGGCGTAGAGCACGCCGGTGCGCTGGTCGACGGTGAGTCCCTCGAGGTGCGGTTCGATGCCGGGTTCGTCGCACGGCGTCCACGTCGTGCCGTCGGGCAGGGGGAACGACGCGGGCATCATGGTCGTCGTGACATCCGTGTACCCGAGCTCGCCGTCGAGGTCGACGAGACGAGCCGTCGCGAGAGTCGTCGCGCCCTCCTGCGTGACGACGGCGTGAGCCTCGCCCCCGGCTTCCGGCTGCCAGATCGCGAGGCCGTAGGCCGTGTGCTCCTCGTCGACCGTCGCACGGTCGACGCTGAAGAGGAACGGCTGCTCGGCCGCGGTCACCTCGACGAGCGGCGTGGCCGCGGCGTCGCCCGCGGGGTCGATCGCGAAGAAGCGCAGCTGGTCGTTGTACCGGTCCGACACGACGGCGACGTCGACGGTGTCACCGCCCAACTCGATGCCGTACGCGATGTCGACGTTGTTGTAGCGGCCCGCCGCGCCGTCGGCGCGGGGCGCGACGCTCGCGGGCAGCGACTGCAGTTCGCTCGAGTCGAGGTCGTAGACGCGCAGACCACCCTCTTTGGCGGTGACGATCACGATCGAGGCGTCGTGGTCGCCCGGGTGCACCCAGATCGCCGGATCGTCGCCGACCGCGTTGCCGCCGAGCTCATCGTCGTAGAGCACCGGCGTCTCGTTGTCGGTCGTGACGACGGCCGGCTCCGGGGCGGCGCCGTGGCCGCCACGAGCCGCGGTCGAGGTGCCCGGGGCCGCCGAGGCGACCGTCGGTGCAGCGAGCAGAAGCACGGTGGCAACGGATGCCGCGACGGCACCCCTCAGCAGTGAGGTCATGCGTCAGAGGCTCACGGATGCAGCGGAACGGCGCGTGACCGCACGATGAACGCCGGCGGAACGAGCGTGAGGCCGCGCCTCAGAACTCTTCGTGCGTGTCGGGGTCTGCGCCCCAGATGCGCCCGCGGGAGAGCGACGAGATGGCGTCGACCTCTTCGGTCGTGAGCGTGAACCCGAAGACGTCAAGGTTCTCACGTCGGCGCGCGGCATCCGACGACTTCGGAATCGGCACCGACTCGAGTTCCACGTGCCAGCGCAGCACCGCCTGCGCCGGCGAGACGCCGTGGGCGGCGGCGATCTCGGCGATGACCGGCTCTTCGAGGAGTTCGGTGCGGCGGGCGAGCGGGCTCCAGCTCTCGGTGCGGATCTCGTGCTCGTCGTGGAAGGCGCGCAACTCCCGCTGCGGGAAGTACGGGTGCAGCTCGACCTGGTTGACGACGGGCACGACGCCGGTCTCGTTGATGAGGCGGCTGAGCTGCGCCGGGGTGAAGTTCGAGACGCCGATCGCGCGCACGAGTCCCTTCTCGCGGAGCGAGACCATCGCCCGCCAGCTGTCGACGAACTTGTCGATGCGCGGCAGCGGCCAGTGGATGAGGTACAGGTCGACCCAGTCGAGGTCGAGGCGGGAGCGCGACTCCTCGAAGCTCGCGATGGTCTCGTCGAAACCGTGATGACGGCCCGGAAGCTTCGTCGTGATCACGAGGTCGCTGCGATCGACGTCGGTGCGGCGGATCGCCTCGCCCACGACCTCTTCATTGCCGTAGTTGTACGCCGTGTCGATGAGGCGATAGCCATCGGCGATGGCACCGGTGATGGCGTCGATGCCTGTCTGATCGTTGAGACCGTAGGTGCCGAACCCGAGTGCCGGGATGGTGTTGCCGTCGCGGAGGGAGTACTCGGGTGCGATCATCTGTCCATCCTCACGCACTCGCGGGATGGTGCCAACACTCCGACCCGGTGGATTCGGTCGATTCGGCCGATTCGCGGCTTCTGAGGGGTGGGAAGGTGCGCCGGCGCCGCTACGACGAGACCGGAAGCTCCGCGAAGGCGCGCACCGGGAAGGTGCCGAAGCCTGCGACGCGAGGTGGCACCGCCGTGAACCGTGCCCCGCGGGGCGGCACGTCGGCCAGCGCGGTGAGGTGCTCCACCACGTGGATGCCCGCCGCGAGCAGGATCGAGTGCGCCGGCCGCTCGCCGCCGGACTCGGTGTCGTCGATGTTGAGCGAGTCGATGCCGACGATCGCGACTCGGGCGTCGGCGAGGTGCTGCGCGCCGGCCTCGGTGAGGAACGGCGACCCTTCGGCGTACTCGGGTCGGCCGAAGTGACGGCTCCAGCCGGTGTGCAGCAGCACGGCCGTGCCGGCGAGGTCACGGTCGAAGAAGACCTCGGCGGGGATGCCGCGCTCGGCGGCATCCGTCAACCTGAACACCTCGGCCGGGATGCCGACGAGCGTCTCGAGCGACAGGCTCGCGAGGTCACCGCCCTCGGCGTAGCGGTGGAAGGGGCTGTCGAGGTAGGTGCCCGTGTTGCCGATCATCGTGATGACGTCCATCGCGAACTCCGTGCCCTGTGCGTAGCGTTCGCGCGACTCCTCGCGCGTGAGATGCGGCGTGATCGTCGGCGCGGGAAGGCCGGGATAGGTCACGAGGCCCGCGCTGATCGTGTGGCTGAGGTCGACGAGCCGGCCGCGCCGCGTGACATCGAGCCGATCGGATGCCGCTGCGCCCGTCTTACTCGCAGGCCCACCTGCATCGGCCACGCCACGAGACCCGCGGTGCGCTTCTTCGACGATCTCGAGGTTGGAGAGTTCGATGCTTCCGACGAGCGCGAGGCCGAGGTGACGCACGAGGAGCTCGGCGATCTCTCCCTCGGTGAGCTCGGCCGACGGCACGTCGAGTCGGAATGCCTCGGCGCGAAGGCCTCCCCCGTTGACGAAGTCGATCTGGGCGTCGAAGCGGGCTCTGTAGTCGGTCACCAGGGTTCCTCTGCGGTCGGGGTCGCAGTCGCGGTTGCAGTCGCGGTTGCGGTCGTGGTCGTGGTCGTGGTCGGCGTGAGCGCGCGCCGCGTCGGCGTGCGCACTCGGCGAACGATCGTCACGATGACGGCGGCGAGCGCGAGCACGAGCGGCACGACGAGGTTCGCCCAGGCGAGCACGAGGAGCCCGGCGGTCATGACGGTCGCGACGACCGCGAGCCACCAGCCGAACGACCAGCGGCGCAGCAGCAGGGTCGCGGCGAGCATGCCCACGGCGTAGATCGCGACCATGTTGCTCGTGTGGATGAGGATGAAGCCGGTGAGGTCGAGGTCGTTGAGCAGCATGAGCCCGAAGTAGACGACGATGAGCACACCCGTGAGCGCGAGGGCACGGCGCGGCACCTCGCCGTCGGCCGCCCCTTTCGCGAAGAACCGTGGCAGGTCGCCGTCGCGCCCGAGCGCGGCACCGAGCTTGCCGAAAGCGGGGAGGTACGCGTTCATCACGCCGACCGTGACGATCGCGGCGATGATCGCGACGAGCACCGGCCCGATGCCGGGCGCGGTCGTCTCGACGAGGTCGAGCAGGGGCACCTGCCCGTTGCCGGCACGATCGCCGAGCACTGCGACGGTGACGAATTGCAGCGCGAGGTAGCCCGCGCCCACCACGACGACGGCGATCGCCGTCGCGAGCGGGATCGTGCGCCGTGGGTTCTTGAACTCGCCGGCGAGGTGGGTGCCGACCTCCCAGCCGGCGAACGCCCAGACGAAGAGGCTGATCGCGATGCCGACCCCTCCCCAGCCGTTGGGCAGGAACGGCTCGAAGTTGGCGGCGTCGACCGCCGGGAACGTGACCGCGACCACACCGACCACGACGGTGATCAAGAGCCCGGTGAGCACGAACTGCACCCAGCCGGCGACGCGGATGCCGAACCAGTTGGCGATGAACGGCGGCACGAAGACCGCGAAGCCGATGATCGGCACTGCCGCACGATCGACGCCGAGCACGGCGACGACGTACTCGCCGCCGAGGATCGCGAGCACCGGCGCACCCACGCACACGCCGAAGAAGAACCAGTAGCCCGCCATGCGTGCTGCGGTGCCGCCGAGCGCACGTCGCACGTAACTGGCGACCCCGCCTGCGTCGGGGTAGCGCGAGGCGAGCGCCGCGAAGGTGCCGGCGAGCGGGATGGAGAGCACGAGCACCGCAGCCACAGCGACGATCGAAGCGGGGCCGGCGGCCGCGGCTGCGAGCCCTGGGAGCACGAGAATGCCCGTGCCCAGCACGCTCGCGATGTACAGCGCGGTGCCCTGCACGAGACCGAGGGTGCCGCGGTGCGGGTGCGGGGCGGAAGCGGCGCCGGTCGGCTCGCCGGCCGGCGTACCGACGGCAGCTCCGACGGGGGCTGCGGTGCCGGCCGCCACGGAGGTATCGTTCGAAGTCACCAGCTCATTCTGGAGCATCCCACCGACCGTCATCGCTGGCAGCCCTGACATGCTCCGACGATAAACTGCCAAAGCGGGAAGTACTCGCGGGATCGTCGTCCGCGCGCCCCAACGAGCTCGCCCGCCGACTCGCACACGAGAACTGCGGGCGAGGCGTCGCGCGCCGCCCGCACCGTGTCAGTGCCCGCCCACCTGAGCGACGGCCGCCTCGCGATCGATGAAGTTCGTCAGCTCGCCGATCGAGGTCATGAGCGGTGCCGGGAAGAGCACGAGCGTGTTCTTGTCGACGCCGACTTCGACGAGCGTCTGCAGGGTGCGCAGTTGCAGGGCGAGCGGATGCGCCATCATCGTGTCCGATGCGACCCCGAGCTGCGCGGCGGCAAGCGACTCCCCCTCGGCCGCGATGATCTTCGCCCGCTTCTCGCGCTCGGCCTCGGCCTGCTTGGCCATCGCCCGCTTCATCGAGTCGGGCAGCAGGATGTCCTTCAGCTCGACGAGCGTGACCTCGACGCCCCACTCGACCGTCGTGACATCCAAGATCACCCGGATGTTGGCGTTCAACGTCGCCGTCTCGGCAAGCGTCTCGTCGAGATGGTGCTGGCCGACGACCTTGCGAAGCGTCGTCTGGGCGATCTGGTCGATGGCCGACGTGACGTTCTCGATCGCGATCACCGACTTCACGGGCTCGACGACGCGATAGTAGGCGACGGCCGAGACCCCCACCGTCACGTTGTCCCTCGTGATGATGCCCTGCGACTGGATGGGCAGGGTCACGATGCGCAGTGACACCTTGGTCATCACGTCGACGATCGGAATGATGAAGCGGATGCCGGGATCGCGCACGTTGTGCAGCCGGCCGAATCGCAGCACCACGCCGCGCTCGTACTGCTTCACGATGCGCACCGACATGAAGAAGAGGATGATCGCGGCGATGCCGACGACGATCAGGGTGACGGTGAGAGCAACCATGAGGGCTCATCTCCTGCGGCGCCGGTGACGTGCCGCGCGCCTACCTCTATTCTCCCACTGTTCCACGACCCTTTGCCGCGTGACGGCGCTGTGCGACGCCCGTCACGCCGCAAAAGGTCGTGGGCGACGCGTGCGAGAGCGGATGCCGCTACAGGCGCGCGAGCGCCCCGTCGATGTCGGCGAGCAGATCGGCGACGTCTTCGATGCCGACCGAGAGACGCACGATCGACTCGGGCACCTCCGCCTCGGTGCCCTTCACCGAGGCGTGCGTCATCGCCGAGGGGTAGTTGACGAGCGACTCGACGCCGCCGAGCGACTCGGCGAGCTGGAACAGCTCGGTCGACTCCGCGAATCGTCGTGCCGCCACGGCACCCCCGGTGAGCGCGATCGACAGCATGCCGCCGAAGCCAGACATCTGCCGGGCGGCGAGCTCGTGTCCGGGATGCGACTCGAGCCCCGGGTAGTACACACGCTCGACACCCGCGTGACCCTCGAGACGCTCCGCGATCGCGAGGGCGTTCCGGCTGTGCCGCTCCATGCGCACGCCCAGTGTCTTGATGCCCCGCGAGGTGAGGAACGCATCGAACGGCCCCGAGACCGCCCCCGCCGCGAACTGGGTGAACGTCACCCGCTCGGGCAGGTCGGCGAACTCGGCTCGACCGGCGCCCGTCTCCGAGCCGAACACGAGCGCGCCGCCGACGACATCGGAGTGGCCGCCGAGGTACTTCGTCGTCGAGTGCACGACGACGTCGGCGCCGAGTGCGAGCGGCTGCTGCAGCGCGGGTGACGCGAACGTGTTGTCGACGACCACGAGCACACCGGCCTCACGACCGAGCTCGGCGAGCGCCGCGACATCCGAGATCTTCATGAGGGGGTTCGACGGCGTCTCGACCCACAGCACCTTCGTGCCGGGCTCGATCGCCCCGCGCACCGCATCGAGGTCGCTCGTGTCGACGGTCGTGTGCCGCACGCCCCATGCGCCGTGGATCTGGCGAATCAGCCGGTGCGTGCCGCCGTACACATCGTTGCCGATGACGACATGATCGCCGGGCACGAGCACGGTGCGCAGCAGGGCGTCTTCTGCCGCGAGGCCCGACGCGAACGACAGGCCGCGTGCGCCGCCCTCGAGTGCCGCGAGCTGGGTCTCGAGCGCCGTGCGGGTCGGATTGCCGCCGCGCGAATACTCGTAACCGCCGCGCAGGCCGCCTATGCCGTCTTGCACATACGTCGACGTCGCATAGATGGGCGGGATGACCGCGCCGGTGGTCGGGTCGAACTCCTGCCCGGCGTGAATCGCGCGGGTGTCGAAACGAGCGTCGTCGTGAAGCATGTGCGGGTGGTTCCTTGCGTCGGTTACGGCGGTCAGACCGAGCGTGCGGCCGTCAGGCCGAGAGGTAGCTGAGCAGGTCGGTACGGGTGACGACGCCGAGAGCCTTGCCGCCATCGGTCACGAGCATCGCGGGCGCCGCCCCGAACGCAGAGCGAGCGGATGCCACGGGCTCATTGACCCCGATGAGCGGCAGCGATTCGCCCACCACGCTCGAGACCTTGTCGGTGAGCTTCGCCTGGCCCGAGAACACGAGGTCGAGCAGCGTCTCTTCGTTCAGCGCACCGAGCACCTCGCCCAGCACGACGGGCGGCTCGGCGGTCAGCACGAGCAGCTGCGAGACACCGGTCTCGGTCATGCGGTCGATCGCCTCACGCACGGTGTCGTTCGGGTGCACGTAGACGAGGGGTGCCGTGCGGTCGGCCTTCGCCGCGAGCAGTTCGGCGATCGTGTGGCCGGCGGGGGCGTTCGAGAAGCCGTAGGCGCGCATCCACTTGTCGTTGAAGATCTTGCCGAGGTAGCCGCGACCCCCGTCGGGCAGCAGCACTACGAACACATCGTCGGGGCCGGCGGATGCCGCGGCCTTGAGCGCCGCGACGACGGCCATGCCGCTCGAGCCGCCGACGAGCACGCCCTCTTCACGAGCGAGCCGGCGGGTCATGTCGAACGACTCCGCGTCGGAGACGGCGATGATCTCGTGCGGCACCGCGGGGTCGTACGCCGACGGCCAGAAATCCTCGCCGACACCCTCGACGAGGTACGGACGGCCGGTGCCGCCCGAGTACACCGAGCCTTCAGGGTCGGCGCCGATGATGCGCACCCGATCTTCGGACACCTCACGCAGATACCGCCCGGTGCCGGTGATCGTGCCGCCCGTGCCGACGCCGGCGACGAAATGGGTCACCTTGCCCTCGGTGTCGCGCCAGATCTCGGGGCCGGTCGTCTCGTAGTGCGAACGCGGCCCGTTGGGGTTGGAGTACTGGTCGGGCTTGAACGCCCCCGGGATCTCACGGGCGAGCCGGTCGGAGACGCCGTAGTACGACTCGGGGCTGTCGGGCGCGACCGCGGTCGGCGTCACGACCACCTCTGCGCCGTACGCGGTGAGCACGTTGCGCTTGTCTTCGCCGACCTTGTCGGGGCACACGAACACGCAGCGGTAGCCGCGCTGCTGCGCGATGAGCGCGAGCCCCACCCCGGTGTTGCCAGAGGTCGGTTCGACGATCGTGCCGCCGGGCTTCAGCTTGCCCTCGCGTTCGGCCGCGTCGATGATGCGGGCCGCGATGCGGTCTTTCGATGAGCCGCCGGGGTTCAGGTATTCGAGCTTGACCAGCACCGTGGCATCCGTCACCCCCTTCGTGACGTGCTGCAACTTCACGAGAGGAGTGTCACCGACGAGATCGACGATGGATTCTGCGTACTTCATGCTGGTGTCCTAGCTGGTCGGCTCGATCCGCGTCGTGGGCGGACGAGAGCGGCGAACGATCGGGCGTGCGGGGTCGGTCTTGTCGGCGTCAGCGACAACACAGCGCGAGGATCACGAAGCCACTCTATCGGCTCGTACGATCGAGTCGAAGAGACGAGTGGATGCCGCGATCAGGGTGTTCTCCCAGCGCATGCGTTCGTATGATTGAACCGACAACCTTTCGAGAGAGGCCAACGCGTGAGCGCGACCCCGCCCGTTCCCCCCGCAGTCAAGAAGCAGCTGTCGATCAAGCAGCAGCGCGCCGAGGAGCGCGCGCGCAAGCTCGAGGAGTTCCGGAAGCGTGAGGCCCGCACCAAGCGCAACCGCCGCATCGGCATCTGGTCGGCCGTCGTCGGCGGCGTCGCCGTCGTCGGGCTGCTCGTCGCGGCGATCGTGCTGACCCCGCAGCCGGTCTCGTACAGCGCTGGCGGCGATGGCACCGAGATCGAGGGTGTCGAGACGTTCGACAACCCCGCCGGCCACGTCGAGGGCACCGTCGACTACGCCCAGACCCCACCCGCGGGCGGCGAGCACAACCAGATGTGGCTGAACTGCGGCGTCTACGAGCAGCCCGTGCCGAACGAGAATGCCGTGCACTCGCTCGAGCACGGCGCGATCTGGGTGACCTACGACTCCGAGCTGCCCGCCGGCGAGCTCGAAGCGCTCAAGAAGCACCTGCCATCGACGTACGTCGTGCTCTCCCCCTTCGAAGACCTCCCCTCGCCGATCGTCCTGAGCGGCTGGAACACGCAGCTCGCACTCGACAGCGCCGACGATGCGCGCATCCCCGCGTTCTTCGAGGAGTTCTGGAAGAGCCAGAACGTGCCCGAGCCCGGTGCGGCCTGCACGGGCGCATACGACGCGCCCGGCAAGGTGTCGTGACCGCCGGCGAGACTGCTGGTGGGTCCGCCGGCCCCGAGCCGCGTCGCGGCGGACGGGTCGCGGTCATCGTCGTGGCATCCATCGCCGTCGTCGTCGTCGCGATCGCGGCATTCTCGATCGGCCGGCTCTCGACGCTCGCCGAGCCGACGCCGACCGACAGGAGCGCCGAAGCGGGGTTCGCCCGCGACATGCAGGTGCACCACCTGCAGGGCGTCGAGCTCGCGATGATCGTGCGCGACGGGACCGACGACGCCGAAGTGCGCCTGCTCGGCTACGACATCGCGACGACGCAGGCCCAGCAGGCCGGGCAGATGTACGGCTGGCTCGCCGCATGGGGCCTCTCGCAAGCCGGCAGCGAACCGTCGATGACGTGGATGACCCGGCCCGCCGCCGACGGCGCGACCGGGCATGGCGAGCACACCGCCGATGCCGGCGACTCGGCCGCCCACGCACCGGGCGCGCCGATGCCCGGCCTCGCGACGCCCGCCCAGGTCGAGGAACTGCGCGGACTCACCGGGGTCGAAGCCGAACGACGCTTCCTCGAGCTCATGATCGCCCACCACCAGGGCGCGGTCGAGATGGCGGATGCCGCGCTCGCGCGCTCCTCGAACGACGTCGTCGTCGCGCTCGCACGCTCGATCGTCGACAGCCAGACCGCGGAGATCGAGCTCATGACCGGGATGCTCGCGGATCGCACGCCGGCCGGGTAGCGGGCGTCGTTCGACGTCACCGTCGAGAACTCAGCGCTCAGTGGGCGCGGGCAGCGGGCTTCGCCGAACGCGCACGATGCCTGCGGACGGCATCTCGATTCGCGCAGCGCACCGAGCAGTACCGTTGGCGGCCGTTGCGGGTCACGTCGACCACGACATTGCTGCACGGGTCGCCCGCAGTGCGCCCCGCTGCGCATCTGCTCAACCGCTGCATGCCGCGGGTACTGAGGTGCAGCGCGGTTCCGACGCTGATCACGGCAACCATGACCTCCGGAAGCGGCTGATCGAGATCGCGATAGTGCAGGTGCCAGCCTTCGCTGTCGTGGTCGGTCAGGCGCGGGTATGCGGCGGCAAAGGCCATCTGGGCATTCAGTCGTCGTGAACGGTTCTGGGAATCGGGTTCGTCGACCACCGAGAGCCATTCGTCGACGACACGCCGGGTCAGCGAATGGTCGTCATCGGCGACGGGGAAGTCCATGGTCATGCCGAACTCGCGCGTGCGGTCGACGATGCCATCGCGGTCTTCCGGCCAGTCATTGGCCAGGGATGCAGCGAGCAGTACGGCGTACTCGCCGTAAGGGTTGAGATGCATAGCGACATTACATCATCGTTGACGCCATGATGATGTTCTTCGGAAGTGCCGTCTCCCTGGTGGCGGCGGGCGGCATGGCACTGACCGCCCTCGGAATGGTCCTCACACCCGGCCCGAACATGGTGTATCTCGTCTCGCGAAGCGTGAGCCAAGGGAGGCGGGCGGGAATGATCTCACTCGGAGGCACCGCAGCCGGCTTTCTGATCTACCTGACGATGGCGAACCTCGGGCTCGCGATCGTGTTCGTCGCCGTGCCATGGCTGTACACCGGCCTGAAGATCGCCGGAGTCCTCTACCTGATCCACCTCGCGTGGCAAGCGCTCAAACCAGGCGGACACGGCCCGTTCGAGGTGCGGCCCCTGTATCGGGATTCTCCCTCGACGCTGTTCCGGGTCGGTCTGCTCACCAACCTCTTGAACCCGAAGACCGCCGTCATGTACCTCGCGCTCATCCCCCAGTTCATCGACCCGAGTCACGACGGAACGACCGCGCAAGGCTTCATCCTCGGTGCGATCCAGATCGTCGTGAGCATGGCGGTGAACGCAGTGATCATCCTCGGCGCAGGCTCCATCTCGGGCTTCCTCTCCCGGCGGCCGAGCTGGACGAAATGGCAACGGCGCGTCACCGGCTCGATGCTCGGAGCAGTGGCAGTTCTCCTGGCGCGAGAAGTACCCGAGCGAGCACAGGCCTGACCCGGCCCGAGGCGGCCGGCTCGCTTCGGCCGGCCGGATCGACTCAGTTCTCCAGCACCGGCCGTTCCTCCTGCTGGCGGTACAGCGAGGCGTAGACGCCTTCGACGCCGACGAGTTCGGCGTGCGTGCCCTGCTCGACGATGCGGCCGGCGACGACCACGAAAATCACGTCGGCGCCCACCACCGTCGAGAGGCGGTGGGCGATCGCGATGGTCGTTCGACCGCGAGCGGCGTCGTCGAGCGCCTGCTGCACGACCCGCTCCGAGATCGTGTCGAGCGCGCTCGTCGCCTCGTCGAGCACGAGCACCGCCGGATCTTTCAGCAGCACCCGCGCGATCGCGATGCGCTGCTTCTCGCCGCCGGAGAGGCGGTAACCGCGTTCGCCCACCACGGTGTCATAGCCGTCGGGGAACGAGGCGATCGTCTCGTGGATGTTCGCGGCGCGCGCCGCGGCCTCGAGTTCGGCATCAGAAGCATCCGGTTTCGCATACCTCAGGTTCTCGCCGATCGTCGCGTGGAAGAGGTAGGTCTCCTGACTGACGATGCCGATGTGCGAGATGAGCGATTCCTGCACGAGATCGCGCACGTCGACACCGGCGAAGCGCACGGCACCGGCGGATGCCTCGTACAGCCGTGGCACGAGATACGACACCGTCGTCTTGCCCGCGCCCGAGGGACCCACGAATGCTGCGAACTGGCCTGGCTCGATCGTGAAGCTCACCCGATCGAGCGTGGGGCGGGAGTCGTCGTCGGCGTCGGGGTAGCGGAACGAGACCTCGTCGAACTCCACGCGTCCGAGCATCCCGCCCGCATCCGTCGGTCGAGTAGCGCCCGACGCACCCGCATCCGTCGGTCGAGTAGCGCCCGACGCACCCGCATCCGTCCGTCGAGTAGCGCCCGACGAACCCGCATCCGTCGGTCGAGTAGCGCCCGACGAACCCGCATCCGTCCGTCGAGTAGCGCCCGACGAAGGAGGACGCGTATCGAGACCCCCTGCCGACAGCACGATCGCATCGGGCTTGTCGGTGATCGCCGGCTTCAGGTCGAGGTACTCGAAGATTCGGGCGAACAGCGCACTCGAGGTCTGCAGGTCGAGCGCGACCCTCATGAGCCCCATGAGCGGGAACAGCAGGCGCGCCTGCACGGTCGTGAATGCGACGATCGTGCCCGCCGTGACATCCGCGACGCCGCCGGTGACGAGCCAGCCCGCGACCAGGTAGACGATCGCGGGAATCGACGACATGAAGATGTTGACCATCGCGAAGAACCACTGGCCCGTCATCTGCTGCCTGACCTGCAACTGGATCTGGTTCTGGTTCTCGTCGGCGTAACGCTCGATCTCGCTCTTCTGCCGAGTGAAGCTCTTCGACAGCAGGATGCCGGATACCGATAGCGTCTCTTGCGTGATCGCCGTCATCTCCGACAGCGACTCCTGCGTCTTGCCCGCGATGCGCGCCCGCACCTGGCCGACTCGGCGCTGGGCGATGACCATGAACGGCATCAGCACGAGCGCGATGATCGTGAGCTGCCAGTTGAGGATCAGCATCGCGATGAACGCCGAGATCACCGTGACCGTGTTGCCGAGCACGCTCGAGACGGTGTTCGTCAGCACGCCGGCGACGCCGCCGACATCGTTCTGCAGCCGCGACTGGATGACGCCCGTCTTCGTGCGGGTGAAGAAGCTGAGCTCCATCGCCTGCAGGTGCGTGAAGAGCCGCACGCGCAGCGCACCCATGACCTTGTTGCCGATCGTCGCGGTCAGCCACGTCTGCCAGACCCCGAGCAGGGCCGAGACGATGTACACCGCGATCATCGCGACGACGAGCCACATGAGCACCGGCAGGTTCGGTCCGGATACCTCGCCGCTCGCGTCGACCGGGAACAGTCCATCGTCGAACGCTCGCTGGGTCAGCAGCGGCGGGATGATGGCGAGCCCCGCTCCGATGAGCACGAGCACGACCGTCGTGATGAGTGCGGGTTTGTGCGGGGCGAACAACTCGGAGATGCGGCGCAGCAGGTGCGGCACCCGCGGGGCCTCGGCATTCGCGACGCGCTGGGCCTGTTCATCGCCAGAGAACACGCGGCGCGAGCCGCCGCCTCCGCCTCCGCCGCCGCCACCTCCGCCGCCGCGACCTCCGCCGCCGCCGCCGCGAGGCGCTCCCCCGTGCATACTCATTTGTTCACCCTATTCCGCTCCCTCCCCCTCGAGCCCTCTCCCCTCCCCCTCGCACTCGAGCCCTCTCCCCCTCGCCCTCCCTCCCCCCTCGCCCTTCAGCAATTCAGGAGGGGAGGGGTGTCGCGCGCCATCCACCGCCGATTCGGCGAGCGACACGCCCTCCCGTCCTGAATTGCTGCGTGGGAGTGAGGGACTGCTGCGTGGGAGTGAGGGATTGCTGCGCGGGGAGGACGGCCAACCCGCCCTCCACAGCGATGCCGTGCGGCGAGACATCCACAGGTCGCCGTCTTCGAACCACGGATGCCTCGGCGCCGCGCTACTCAAGAGTGATGAATCCCATTCCACTCGTGCGTCGGCTCGGCGGTGTCGCGGAAACCCGCGAGCTCATCGCGCTCGGAATCGAGCCGCACGCACTGACTGCGGCGGTGCGCCGCGGCGGTCTCCTGCGTGTGCGTCGTGGGTGGTACGCGCTCCCCGAGACGAACACCCAGCTCCGGCAGGCGATTCGGGTCGGTGGCAGGCTCGCCTGCGTCTCGGCAGCGGCCCACTACGGCTGGGCGACACCGGAGCACCACGGGCTGCACGTCTGCGTCCCCGAGAACAGTTCGAGGCTCAGATCGCCGGCGAGCATCGGCGCGAGTGCCGCGCCCGCACTCGTGGTGCATTGGACGTCTCCACTGGCGGCTGTCGCCCGTCCGCGCCTCGTGACGGATCGCTTCGAGACCGTGACCCAGATCGTGAGTTGCCTGCCGCCCGAGTTCGCCATCGCCGCGTTGGACTCATTCCTGCACGACGACCCCGTCGGCAGCCGCGATCTCGAGAGCTGGTTGAGCACCTTGCCGGCCTGGCTGGTTCGCGAGCTTCCCGCCAGAAACGCGCTCTGTCACAGCTTTCTCGAGACGATCGGGCGCATCAGGCTCGAACAGGCCGGTATCACCGGCCAGCATCAGGTCGACTTCCCCGGCATCGGACGGGTCGACCTCGTCATCGGCGATCGGCTCGTCATCGAATGGGACGGCGGTACGCACCGAACTGCCGCGCAGCAAGACGAGGACTGCCGCAGAGACGCCCTGCTCGCGACCATGGGCTATCGCACGCTGCGTTTCTCCTATCGCCTTGTCATGGACGATTGGCACGTGGTGCTCGCGGCCGTGCGGGCCGCGCTCGCCGCCCCGGCGCTCTGAGCCGGGATCCGCCCTCAGGCGGGCCCTGCGGCCGCACGCACCAGCTGCAGTCGAACACCACCTCTGCCGTCGCAGCGTTCCTGCTTGCTCGTGGGCCGTGCAGCAATTCAGGCCGGGAGCGCGTGTCGCCCGTCAGCGGACGCCTCAGGACAGCGCGACACACCTCCCGTCCTGAATTGCTGCAGGTGAGGAGCAGATGAGGAGGAGGAGGACAGAGGAACAGAGGAACAGAGGAACAGAGGAGCAGCAGAGGAGCAGAGGAGCATGAGCGATGCGAAGGCCGGTCGGCACGACGGATGCCGCGAGCCTCCGCCCGCGGCATCCGTCGCCCCCTGCCCGTCTGCGACGTCGCTGGGCCTACCCCTTCGTGGAGCCGGCCAGGAGGCCGCGCACGAAGTAACGCTGCAGGCCGAAGAACACACCAAGCGGGATGATGATCGAGATGAACGCGGCGGCCGTCAGCCGCTGCCAGTCTTGACCTCTCGTGCCGACCATCTCCGCCAATCGCTGGGTGAGTGGTGCGACGTCTTGCGTGCCGCCCGAGAAGATCAGGGCGACGAGCAGGTCGTTCCACACCCAGATGAACTGGAAGATCGCGAACGACGCGAGCGCCGGGGTCGCGAGCGGCAGCACGATGCGGAAGAAGATCTGCCCGTGGGTCGCGCCGTCGACCCGCGCCGCCTCGATGACGTCGGACGGGATCTCGGAGATGAAGTTGTGCAGCAGGAAGATCGCGAGCGGCAGGGCGAACATCGAGTGCGCCAGCCACAACGGCAGGTAGTTCTGCTCGGGGATGATCGGCACGACGTCGTGCAGCCACGCCTGCATCGGACGAAGCCAGGTCGAGAAGATCTGCAGCAGCGGCACGAGCGCCATCTGCAGCGGGATGATCTGCAGCGCGAACACGAAGATGAAGAGCCAGTTCACCCACTTGAACCTGATCCAGGCGAAGGCATACGCCGCCATCGATGCGAACACGAGCGGAATCAACGTGGCGAGCAGCGCGATCGCGACCGAGTTGACGATGTACGCGCCGAGCTGCGGAGACGACGATGACGTCGAGAGGAGCACGTCGGCGTAGTTGTCGAGCGTGAAGCCCGGGTTCTGGAAGATCGTCCACCAGCCGGTGGTGCGAATGAGTTCAGCCGGCCGGAACGACGAGACGAGCAGCCCGAACGTCGGGATCGTCCAGACCACCGCGATGATGAGCGCGATGATCGTCGCCGTACGGGAGGTCAATCGCTTCTTGACCCGTGCGGTCTTGGTGCCGTACTCCGCCACCTCCGCGGACTCGATCGAGCCGAGCTTCTGGCCGGTCGGGAGGTCGGCGGGGGCGACGCTGCTCATCGGATCTCCCTCTGCTTGCGAAGCACATTGACGTTGTAGATGACGATCGGGAGCACCAGCACGAACAGGATCAGCGCGAGCGCCGAACCTCGACCCACTTCACTCGCGCGGAACGCCTGGGTGTACATCTCGTTCGCGATGACGCTCGTGTTGAAGTTTCCGGCGGTCATCGTGCGGACGATGTCGAAGACCTTCAGCGTGGCGATCGAGATCGTCGTGAGCACCACGACGAGCGCGCCCCGGATGCCCGGCACCGTCACGTTCAAGAAACGCTGCCAGCCGTTCGTGCCGTCGAGTTGTGCCGCCTCGATCTGCTCGGTCGGAACGCCCTTGATAGCCGCGCTGAGGAGCACCATGGCGAACCCGGTCTGGATCCAGATCATGACGACGATCAGCAGGATCGTGTTGATCGGGTCGGACTGCAACCACTGCACCGGTTCGCCACCGAAGGCGGTCACGATCGCATTCAGCAGGCCGATCTGCTCACGATCGCCCCCGCGGTATTCGTAGACGAAGCGCCAGATGACCCCCGCGCCGACGAAGGAGATCGCGATCGGCATGAACAGGATGACCTTGTAATAGCGCTCACCCCGCGATTTGTCGATGAATACGGCGTACGCGAGGCCGACGGCCGTCGAGATCGTCGGCACGAGCGCCACCCAGATGATCGTATTGATCAGCGTGCGGATGGCCGCGGGCTGCGTGAAGGTCCAGACGAAGTTGTCGAAGGTCCAGTCGCCGCTCGAATCCTGGAACGCCAAGAGGCTCGTGCGGATCGCCGGATACACCAGCCCGACCACGATGAAGAGCATCGCCGGCAGCAGGAACAACACGAGCTGCCAGTAGTCGCGGCCCTTCTTCGGGGCCTTGTCGATGAAGAAGATGAGGAGACCGACCACCGCGGCGAATATTGCGAGACCCATCACCACCTGGAGGAGCTTGCCGAGCAGATCGGCCGTGGTCATGGTGCCTCCCATGTTCTTCGTTGAAATCGGAGTCGTTCGTGAAGTCGGGTGACGAGGGGCGGGGTTGAAAGCCCCGCCCCTCGATCATGCCGGTATCGGCGTGAGTTGCGCCAGCTAGCTCGCGGGCCAGCTCGACTCGATGGTGTCGAGCACCTGTACGGTGTCTTCACCCGTGACCCATGCGACGATGCCCTTCCAGAAGGAGTCGGCACCCACGGCGCCGGGCATCAGGTCGGAACCGTCGAATCGGAACGTCGTCTCGGGATCTTGGAGGATCTCGATCGACTGCGTCAGCAGCTCGCTCGACGCGACCTGGGGGTCGAGCCCCTTGTTCGCGCTGATCACGCCGCCGAGACTCACCCGGTTGTTGGCCCAAGTGTCGCTCGAGAGGTACGTGCGGAACGCCTCGACCTCTTCGGCGTCGCGGAACGCCACCGGGAACTCGCCGCCGCCGGTGACCGCTTGCGGGTCGTCGGCGTTGACCGGCGGAAGCAGGAACGCGAACACGTCGCCGTCGGACGCGACCGTCACGTCGTCGCCTCCCTCGGGGTTCCAGAAGGTCTCGTAGAACGACGCCTGGTGGTGCAGCGAGCACTCCCCGTCGAGGATCGGCAGTCCGGCGGTCTGGAACGCTTCGCTGACCTGTGTCGACACGTTGCCGATGCCGCCGTTGACCATGTCTTCGTTCTTCAGGTACGCCCCGACCGCGTCGAACGCCTCAGCGACCTGCGGGTCGTTGAACGGGATGCCGTGCGTGACCCACTGGTCGTACACGTCGGCGCCGTGCAGGCGCAGCATGTAGTCCTCGATCCAGTCGGTGCCCGGCCAGCCGGTGGCGTCGCCCGACTCGAGGCCGACGCACCACGGCTTGTGGTCGCCCTCAGCCGCGATCGTCTCGGAGAGATCGGTCAGCTCGTCGAGGGTCTTGGGGATCTCGTACCCCTTCTCCTCGAACTCGGCCGGCGAGTACCAGACGTAGCCCTTGATGCTGGCCATGAGCGGTGCGGCGTAGAAGGTGTCTTCAAAGCTGCCGTACTGCTTCCAGTCTTCGGACCACCATTCGTCGACGTTGTCTTCGACGGTCTGGGATGCCGGGATCAGCCAACCACCGGCAGCGAGACGCGCGAGCAGGCCCGGCTGGGGAACGATGCCCACGTCGGGGGCGTTGCCGCCCTCGGCGAGCACGGCGATCTGCGCCTCGAACTCGCTGGAGCCCTGGTAATCGACCTCGATACCCGTGCAGGACTCGAAGTCGGCCCACGACTCATTGAGGCGATCCGCCTCGAGGTCGAGGATCGTACCGGCGACCGTGACCGTGGCATCTTCGAACGTGCCGTACGCCTCGTAAGGGCCGCAATCGACGTCGGCGGAACCCTCGTCCGCGATGTCACCAGTACAGCCCGTCAGGGCGAGGCCGACCGCTGCGGCCGCCACCACGGGGGCCATCCAACGGCGATGCCGTCTGATTCTCATGTCATCTCCTCGTTGAGTGAGTGTGGTGCAGGGGAAGCCGGGAACCGGTTCCAGCCTCCACGCTAGGTCACCCGCCGCCCTCCTCACAAGTCATCGAAGGTCACGGTTCGGCTACTGACGACCGAACGCCGTCGAAACTGGAAGAGAGCGCTCCCAACGCGCCCCGCGACGTTCGTTCACCGGTGTCGGCGCTATCGGGAAACGGTTCCACATTCGCTCCTTCGAGCAGTACACTCTGCAGCGGAGCAGCCCGAGGAGGGGAGGCACGGATGCCAGTGATCGGCGACGTGGCGCGCCTCGCCGGCGTCTCCAAGGCGACGGCGTCACGGGCCCTCAGCGGCCGCGGCTACGTGGCCGACGACACTCGTCGTCGCGTCGAGGCGGCCGCGGGCAAGATCGGATACATCGTCTCTCCCGACGCGGCCAGCCTCGTCACCGGGCGCACGAAGAACGTCGGCGTCGTCATCCCGTTCGTCAACCGGTGGTTCTTCGGCGAGGTGCTCGAGGGCATCGAGCGCGCGCTGCTCGCCGCCGGCTATGACCTCACCCTCTACAACGTCGCCGCCACCGGTCCCGAGCGCGATCGCGTCTTCGACTTCTTCCTCGCCCGCAAACGGGTCGATGCCGTGATCGCCGTGGGGGTCGACCTCGACGAGCGCGAGGCGTCGTCGCTCGACCGGCGCGAGAAGCCCCTGGCCTGCCTCGGCGGCACTGGCGGAGCGGCGGCGCGACTCTCGGTCGACGACCGCGCAGTCGGCATGCTCGCCACCGAGCACCTGCTGCACCTGGGACACACCCGCATCGCACACCTGGCCGGTAGCGGCTCCATCGATCGCCCTTCGAGCGTGCAGGGCCTTCGGCGGCACGGATACCTCGAGGCGATGACCGCTGCGGGCCTGACGCCGTCGGCGGGCGATGTCGTCGAGACCGAGATGAGCATGCCGGGCGGCTACCGCGCCGCCCTGCAGTTGCTCGGACATCCCGGGCGTCGCCCGACAGCGCTCTTCGCGGCATCCGACGAGGTGGCCTTCGGTGCCATGCGCGCCGCCGAACGACTCGGCATCGATGTGCCTCGAGATCTCTCGATCGTCGGCGTCGACGGGCACGAGTACGCCGAGATGTTCGACCTGACGACCATCGAGCAGCACCCCGGCGAGCAGGGCCGATCGGTCGTCGACGTCGTGCTCCGGCTGCTCGGCGACAGCACCGTGGCCGACCCGCTACCCGATTCCGGTGCTCCGATGCCGACCCGACTCGTCGTGCGGGCGAGCTCGACAGCGGCCCCGCGCTGAGCCGACGCAGCCGCGCAGCCGCGCAGCTCAGGCGGCGTCGCCGAGGCCGATCGCCTCCGCCTCGCCCGTCGGAGTCTCGGCGACACCGTCGGCGGCCGCGAGCTTCGAGCGGCCGATCACGACGATCGCCGCGGCGATGAGCACCGCGATCGCGCCCGCGACGAACGGGCTCGACGGCGACACCGTGTCGGCGAGCAGGGTTGCGGCGGGCGGGGCGACCGCGCCGCCGAGGAAGCGCACGCCCGAGTAGGCGCTCGACGCGACCGAGCGGGGCAAGTCGGTCGCATCCATCACGCATTCGGTGAGCACGGTGTTCAGCACGCCGAGCAGGAGTCCGCCGATCACGACGCACACCACGACCCCGACGACGGAGTCGATGAAGATCGCGAGGGCGACGAGATCGAGCGCGAGCAGCGGCAGCACGAGCCAGAGCACCCGGGTACGGCGCATGCGCGCAGTGAGCAGCGGCGCGACCCAGACCGAGGTCACGGCGACCGCGAGCCCCCATCCGAAGAACACGAAACCGAGGGCGATGGCGCTGTCGATGCCGAGCGGCACGAGTGCGAACGGCGTGTAGGCGAGCAGCACGAAGAAGCCGATGTTGTAGAACAGGGCCACAGCCGCGAGGATTCCGAGCGCGGGACGGGCGAGCGCGCGGAACGGTGCCGAGAGCTTCGTCGGGGCCGGCTTGTCGACCCCGTTCGTGCGCAGCAGCGTGATGATCGCGACGAACCCGACCGCCATGAGCGCCGCGGTGCCGAAGAACGGGCCGCGCCAGCTCCACGAGCCGAGAACTCCGCCGACGAGCGGCCCGATCGCGAGGCCGAGGCCGAGGGCCGCCTCGTAGAGGATGATCGCCGAGCTGCTGCCGCCTGCAGGTCGGCGGCGATCGCGGGAAGGATCGGATCGACGAGGCCGATGCCCATGAACGCGACGACGCAGGCGAACGCGACGGCCCAGACTGCCCTGGGCTGCTTCAGAATCGAGGCTCCGGATGCCCCGTACCCGGTGGCCATCGACGGTGCGGATGCCTCGTGGCCTGCCTGAACGGGCACGGCACTGGTGTCGACGCTCACGCGACGACCCCGGTGCTCGCGGCATCGCGCGCGCGCTCGAGTCGCGTGCGCACGATCTCGACGGCGGCGGCGAGCGTGTCGACTTCGCCCGGGTCGAGGTCGGCGAAGGTGGGTGCGAGCGCGTCGACCAATGCACCGCGCCACGCGTCGAGGGCAGCGAGGCCGTGCGGATCGGCCGAGATGAGCCAGGCGCGGGCGTCGCTCGTGTCGGCGATGCGGCGGATCCAGCCGCGCTCGTCGAGGGTGTGCACGAGCTTCGTCATGGTGGGCTGGCTGACCCGGCTGACTCGGGCGAGTTCGCCCAGCCGCATCGGACCGAGATCGCGGAGCACGCTGAGGGTGCGCCAGACGGCGGGTGATTCGGTGCTGCCGGTGACGGTCGCGGCGAGGCGGGTGAGCCGGTGGTTCACGGAGACGAGATCTCCGATGACCGTAGGGAGGTCGGGCTGCGTCATAGCTCGAGTATACATAGCCGGTCTATATAAATTGGTGAGAAAGCCCTTTCTCAACAATTGGGCGATTTCGGCACAGATTCTCGGAAAACGCTTGCGGGGTGCTGAACTCATGGGGTAGAAACGTCTCCAGCACCTGAGATAGCGCTTTCTCAGACGGTGATCAACGACGATGACTGGAGACCGACGTGGCACCACCCACAGCAAGAGCGGCCCGCTCGCAGCGGCGCCGGCGAGGCCCGCGATGAGCGCCCTCGGCGAGCTGCGCCGCATCAAAGGGGGCGCCGCAGCACCCCAACGCAAGCAGAATCGCGCCGCGTACCTGTTCCTCGCACCCTGGTTCCTCGGGCTCGCCCTCGTCACGGTCGGGCCGATGGTCGCCTCGCTCGTGCTCTCGTTCACCCGCTACAACCTGTTGAGCCCGCCGAAGTTCAACGGTCTCGACAACTTCGCCCGCATGCTCGAAGACGAACGACTCCACACCTCGCTCTGGGTCACCTTCCAGTACGTCTTCATCTCGGTGCCCCTGCAGCTCGGTCTCGCCCTCGTGCTCGCCATCGCCCTCGACCGGGGCTTGCGGGGCCTCGCGTTCTACCGCTCCGCGTTCTACCTGCCGTCGCTGCTCGGCGCGAGCGTGGCGATCGCGATGCTGTGGCGCCAGCTGTTCGGCGTCGACGGGCTCATCAACCAGGTGCTCGGCTTCTTCGGCATCGAGGGGCAGGGCTGGATCTCCAACCCCGATACGGCGCTCGGCACCCTCATGATTTTGAACGTCTGGACCTTCGGCTCGCCCATGGTGATCTTCCTCGCGGGGCTCCGTCAGATCCCGGCGATGTACTACGAGGCGGCCTCCGTCGACGGGGCCACGAAGTGGCAGCAGTTCTGGCGCATCACGTTGCCGATGCTCACGCCGATCATCTTCTTCAACCTGATCCTGCAGATCATCGGCGCGTTCCAGTCGTTCACCCAGGCGTTCATCGTCTCGGGCGGCACCGGCGGCCCGGTCGACTCGACGCTCTTCTACACGCTCTACCTGTATCAACGCGGCTTCGCGAACCTCGACATGGGCTACGCCTCGGCGATGGCCTGGCTCCTGCTCGTGATCATCGCCGCATTCACCGCCCTGAACTTCTGGGCCTCCAAGTATTGGGTGTTCTACGATGACCAGGATTGACGACCCCGTGACCCGCGAGCCCCTCACCGAGTCGGTCGTGACCGGAGCAGGCGACGATCAGGTCCGCAACGCACGCCGCACGCGGCATCCGCTTCGAAAGCCCGTCTCGAGCCTGATTCGGCACGCCATCCTCATCGTGAGCGCAGCGCTGATGCTGTACCCGGTGATCTGGATGGTCGTCAGCTCGTTGCGCCCGAACGAGCTCATCTTCCGCGAACCCGGCATCGTGCTCGACAGCTTCGAAGTCGCGAACTACGTCGACGGCTGGAACGCCCTCTCGTACCCGTTCAACGTCTACCTGCTGAACTCGGGCCTCGTCGTGCTCGGCTGCATCGTCGGCAACCTCGTGTCGTGCTCGCTCGCCGCCTACGCGTTCGCCAGGCTCGAGTTCACGGGCAAGCGCTTCTGGTTCGCGATCATGCTGCTCAGCATCATGCTGCCGATCCACGTCATCATCGTGCCGCAGTACGTCATGTTCTCCTCGCTCGGCTGGGTGAACACCTTCCTGCCGCTGATCGTGCCGAAGCTGCTCGCGACCGACGCGTTCTTCATCTTCCTGATGGTGCAGTTCATCCGCGGCATCCCGCGCGAACTCGACGAGGCGGCCCGCATCGACGGTGCGGGGCATCCGCGCATCTTCCTGCAGGTGATCCTGCCGCTCATGGTGCCAGCGCTCGCGACCACGGCGATCTTCACCTTCATCTGGACGTGGAACGACTTCTTCAGCCAGCTGATCTACCTCACGAAGCCCGACCTCTACACGGTGCCGCTGGCGCTGAACGCGTTCCAAGACGCGCAGAGCGCCACCGACTACGGAGAGATGTTCGCAATGAGCGTCGTCTCGCTCATCCCCATCTTCCTCATCTTCCTCTTCGGCCAGCGATTCCTGCTCAAGGGCATCGCGACCACCGGAGGAAAGTGACCGGCCCCCGCCGGTCCCGGGAGCGCACCTTGCGGTCCCCGACCCGTTCCACCCCGAGCACCACTTCATCAGCAGGAAGGAAACACCATGCGAGGCACACTCCGACGCCGTCTCGGCGTCGCCTCGGCCCTGGGCGCAGCGACGATGCTCGCGCTCACGGCCTGCGCAAGCGGCGGCGAGGCCGCGGCCCCTGAGACGCTCGAGCTCTCCGACGAGCCCGTCACGCTCTCGTTCACCTGGTGGGGCAACGACACCCGCCACGCCATCACGGAGGAGCTCATCGCGGCCTTCGAGGAGGAGAACCCGAACATCACCATCGAGCCCCAGTACACCGACTGGGCGGGGTACTGGGACAAGCTCTCGACCACGGTTGCGGCGGGAGACACCCCCGACCTGATCCAGATGGACGAGAAGCAGCTCTCGACCTACGCCGCGAACGGCGTGCTGCTCGACCTCGGCACGCTCGCGACGAACCTCGACACCGGCGAGTTCCCCGAAGCGGTGCTCGGCACCGGCGCGCTCGACGGCACTCAGTACGGCATTCCCGTCGGCATCAACTCGTACACGATCATGGCCAACGCCGATCTGCTCGACCAGTACGGCATCGACCTGCCCGACGACAAGACGTGGACGTGGGACGACTTCCTCGAGATAGCGGAAGAAGTCTCGACCGCGAGCGGCGGCACCGTCGTCGGCTCGCAGTCGTGGGGCTTCGAAGACGGTGGCCTGAACAACTGGCTGCGTCAACAGGGCGGCTCGCTCTACTCGACCGACGGTGAGGTCGCCGCGACCGAGGAAGACCTCGCTTCGTGGTGGCAGCTTCTGCTCGACGCCACCGAGGCCGGCGCGACCCCCGACCCGGCAGCCACGATCGAGCGCGAATCGGGCGGACTCGCCGAGTCGTTCACCGCGACGAACCAGTCGGCGTTCGGCCCGTGGTGGTCGAACCAGGTGCAGGCGCTGCGAGACGCGAGCGGCCAAGACCTCGTCGCACTTCGCGTGCCGTCGACGTCGGATGCCCCTGAGGGCTGGCCGTACTACAAGCCCTCCATGTTCTGGTCGGCGTCGGCGAAGACCGAGCACCCCGCAGAGGTCGCACTCTTCCTCGACTACCTCGCCAACAGCGAGGATGCGGCCGATCTGCTGCTCGCCGAGCGCGGAGTGCCGGCGAACGAGGCGATCCGCGAGTACATCACCCCGAAGCTCGACGAGGTCAACCAGACGGTCGTCGGATTCCTCGACGACCTCGCTCCCGAGGTCGGCGACGCACCTCCGGCAACCCCGCCGGGCGGCGGCATGATCGAGACGATCATCGATCAGCACACCCAGTTGGTGCTCTTCGGCGAGCTGACTCCCGAAGAGGCCGCTGCGAGCTTCATCGAGGAGCTGCAGCAGGCCCTCGACGACGCCGCCATCTGATCCACCCCGAACGACGGTCCTCCCGGCCCGTCTCCGAGCGGCTGCCACGATTGCCTGCGTGGCAGCCGCTCAACTTCCGCCGACGCCGAGTCGGCGCGACGTTCCGCCCGCCCCGGCGTAGCGTCGGAATCAGCATTCATTCTCGATGGAGGTCCACGTGCAGAACCCGCCCCGGCAGGTCACGATCGCCCAGGTCGCCGAGTACGCCGGCGTCTCGCAGGCGTCGGTCTCACGGGTGCTGAACCGGATCCAGACGGTCGACCCGGCCATCTCTGCGAAGGTGCGCGACGCCGTCGAGAAACTCAACTACTCGCCGAGTCAGATGGCGCGGAATCTCGTGCGGGGCCGCAGCAACACGGTGGCGCTCGTCGTGCCCGATCTCGAGAACCCGATGTTCCAGGGTGTGCTGAAGGGACTCAGCCGCGAGGCCGCTCGCGATGGGTACCGGGTGCTCGTGGCCGACACCGCCGAGCGCGTCGCCGACGAGGAGGAGATCGCGATCGAGGCCCGATCGCGGTGCGACGCGCTCGTGCTGGTCTCGCCCCGCATGCCCGCCGAACGGCTCGAAGCGCTCCTCGCCCGTTCGGGGCCGATCGTCGTCGTGAACCGCCCGGTGGCGAGCGATCCCGCCGCCGAGCTCTCGGTCGACTACGAGCACGCGGTGCGCACGCTCGGCGAGCATCTCGTCGCGCTCGGCCATTCGCGCATCGCCTACCTTTCAGGACCGCCCCAGGCATACTCCGACGGGCTGCGTCGTCGAGGTCTCGCCGAGCTCGTCGCTCGGCACGACGGCCTCGACGTGCACGACGTCGCCGGCGGCTCGCAGGTCGAAGACGGCTATCGCGCGGCCGAACATGTTCTCTCCTCGGGGTCGACCGCGGTCATCGCGTTCAACGACCTCGTCGCCCTCGGGCTCCTCGCCCGGCTGCGCGAACTCGGCGTCGACGTACCCGGCGAGATCTCGGTCACCGGCATCGACGACATCCCGCTCGCCCGCTTCGCGGCTCCGACGCTCACGACCATGTCGGTGCCGCGAGTCGAGCTCGGTGCGCAGTCGTGGCGCCGACTCCGTGATGCCATGGCCGGCACGCCGGCGACGCATCCGCTCTCCTATCGCGCCATCCTCGAAGCACGTGGCAGTACCGGCCCCGCCCCCGAAGCTGCAGGCTGGCTCTCCCCGGGCCGCCCCGTGCTGCGCGTCGGCGACCGGGTCGTCGCACGCTACGAAGAGGGCACGAGCATCGACTCGGTGCTCTCGCCGCGGCCGTTCCTGCACCCGGTCGAGACGCTCGCCGGGGTGCGGGTCACCGACAGCCACCCGACCGACCATCTGCACCACTTCGGCATCGGCGTGGCCCTGCCCGACGTGAACGGCACCTCGTACTGGGGCGGGCGCACCTACGTGCAGGACGTCGGGTCGATCATGCTCGAGAACCAGGGCCGGCAGCGGCGCGACGAGCTCTCCGTCGACGGCGACGCGCTCGTCGAGCGCCTCACGTGGATCGACGAACGAGACGTCGCCCAGCTCAGCGAGGTGCGCGTCCTCACGGGTCGCGCCCTCCGCATCGGCGAGCGCGAGGCCTGGACGCTCGGCTGGCGCACCACGCTCGCCGCGAACTTCGGCGCGCTCACCTTCGGCTCGCCCGCGACGAACGGCCGCGAGGGCGCCGGGTACGGCGGCGTGTTCTGGCGTTTCCCCAAGTGGGATGCCACGGTCATCACGCGCGATGGCGTCGGTGAAGCGGTCGCGCACGGCTCGACCTCGCCGTGGCTCGCGGTCGCCGACGCCGAACGGCGCGTGACCGTGCTGCTCGCCCAGCCCGGTGAACGCGCTCCGTTGCCGTGGTTCGCCAGGGTGGGCGAGTACCTCGGCATCGGCCCGGCCGTCGCCTGGGACGCACTCGTCGAGGTGCCCGAGGGCGGCACGCTCGAACTCGGGCTCGACGCGCTGCTGATCGACCGGGCCGTCACCGACCCCGACGAACTCGAGCGGCTCGCCGCCGTGCTCGGCGCGAACGCCAATGCCGTCGTCGAAGGCATCGACGTGCGCCCGGCGCTCGCGAACCCCGAGCCACGCGCATGAGCGTGACCGTGCCGCGCATCGGCATCGCGGGGGTGCACGGGCATGGAGCGAGCCATGTGGCGGCGGCCCGCGCGCTCGAAATCGACGGTCGAGCCCGGCTCGTGGCGCTCGCCGATCACCGGCCGCCGACGCTCGGGCACGCGGGCCCCTCAGGCGCCGCAGGCGCCTCAGGCGCTGCAGGCGCCGCAGGCGCCGCAGGCGCCGCCGACGTCGCGGTCTTCGCCGACGCGAGCGAGATGATCGCGAACGCCGACCTCGACATCGTCGTGCTCTCCACCCCGATGCACACCCACCTGCCGCTCGCGCTCGAGGCGCTCGGCTCCGGTGCGCACGTGCTGCTCGAGAAGCCGCCCACTCCGACCCTCGACGACTTCCACCGACTTCTCGAGGCAGCGGATGCCTCGGAGCGGGCCGTGCAGCTCGGTTTCCAGAGTCTCGCCTCCGAAGCGGTGCCGGCGATGCGCGAGCTCGTCGAGGGCGGGGCGATCGGCGAGCCGTTGAGGTTCGGTGCGCTCGGCACGTGGGTGCGGTCCGTCGACTACTGGCGTCGGGCGCCGTGGGCGGGTCGGCGCACGCTCGACGGTGTTCCCGTGGTCGACGGTGTCGTGACGAACCCGCTCGCCCATGCCGTCGCGACG
The DNA here is from genome assembly GCF_059445405.1 of Agromyces sp. Y782. Lineage (NCBI taxonomy): Bacteria > Bacillati > Actinomycetota > Actinomycetes > Micrococcales > Microbacteriaceae > Agromyces > Agromyces sp. Y782. Next base: position 1,070,005 of record NZ_JCAIUG010000001.1, read on the forward strand.
GGGCTCGCTGTCGCCGGGGCTCTTTTCGAGGCCGACGTCGCGAACGTCGAGCTCGACCTGTACCGGGCCAACGACATCGAATCCGACGACACCTCGTCGCTCGTGGTCGATCTCATCGGCGGCCGCCGGCTGGCGAGTGCGCTCAGCCTCACCGCGTCCCGGCGAAGTGAGCCGAGCATCATCGTCGAGGGCACCCGTGGCCGGCTCGTGCTCTGGTACACCCTCGACATCGTGCAGCTCATGCGACCGGGCGCCGCCATTCCGACAACGACCGCGTATGCGCGGCGCGGGCTGCTGGCGAACCTCCTCGACCACGTCGTCGACGGCACACCACTGCTCGTGCCGGCGGTGTCGACGGGCGCATTCATGCGGGTGTTGGAGGCGGTGCGCACGGGGCCGCCGGCGACGCCGATCGATGCCCGCCACTTCGATCGCCGCGTCGATGATGACGGCGAGCACCTCGTCGTGCACGACCTCGAGCAGTTGAGCGAACGCGTCGTGACCGAAGGCCGGACGTTCGCCGAAGTCGGGGCGCCTTGGGCGAACGGCGGCTCCTGAGACGGCGCCGCCCCCTGACGCCGGATCAGCCTGTCGTCGCGCGAACGGCGAACGGCTCGAGTACGAGTGCGGCGAACCGCTCGCCGATGTGGCGCTGGGAGTCGGCCCCAGGGTGCAGGTTGTCGGGTAGCGGCATCTCGGCGGCATCCGCCTCGCCATAGAGTTCGAGGCCGTCGAAGTAGTGCAGGTTCGGGTCGGTCCCAGCACGTCGCGTGACGATGTCCTGAAGTTCGGCGCGGATCGCGGCGAGCGAGAGCTTGCCTTGCGCGACCTCCTCGAGGGTGCCGCCCGCGATCGACCATTCGTACGCCTTCGTCGGATCCTGCATGGTCGGCCCGGCTGCGTGTTCGACCGGTGCGCACCAGATCGGCGAGATGACCACGATCGGGGTCTCAAGATGCCCGTCGCGGATCGTGTCGAGGAAGCCGTGCACCGCGGGGCGGAACGCCCGCATGCGCATGACGTCGCCGTTCACGAGGTTGATGCCGATCTTCAGGCTGATGAGGTCGGCCGAAGCGTCGCGCATGGTGCGCGCCGTGAAGGGGTCGAGCATCGCGTTGCCCGAGAAGGCCACGCTCGTGAGGTCGACCCCGGTGCGCAATGCCGCGACCACCGGCCACGTACCGGTCGTGGTGTCGGCGCGGTAGCCGTGGCTGATCGAGCTTCCGTGGTGCAGCCAGCGCAGCCGACGAGTGGGCACGGGTCGCGAGACCTGGGCATCCGCTCGCAACGCAAGCACCTCCACCTCGTCGGTGAACGGCAGCCAGAGTTCGAGTTCGCGCTCGGCCGCGCCGCCGGCGGCTGTGCCTGCGAGCTCGATGCGCACCGTCGCCGCCGGCCCGCCGACGACGTATCCGAGCGGCCGCTCGAACGAGAACACGTACCGTGAACCGGCCACGGCCGAAGCCCGCGCCACCAGCATGCCGTCCGAAGTCACGTCGTAGTGGCTCGGCGGCAGAGCGACCGTCTCGTCGGCAGCCATGCGGGTCGCGCGCACATCGAGTTCGAGCACGGATGCCGCGGTGCGGATCGCGAGGCGGATGCCCGCACTCTCCGCCGTGGTCTGCACCATGAATGGGTCGGGAATCTGCTCCCGCGCCCACGCCGGAAGCCGCCTGGGCAACAGCCCGCCGTCGGTTCGCTCGACCGTGATGGCGCCGCGGATCTCGACGTCGTCGAGTGAGACGTCGTGCAGGCGACCCTCGTTCATCTCGTTCATCTCGTTCATCGCGGACGAGTCGCGCCGGCGGCCCCGGCGACCACGACCACGTCGCCGCTCGCGTGCACGTCGACGAGCCGGTCGCCGACCCTGAGCCCGCGCAGCACCGCATCGGGGTCGAGCGCTCCGACGCATCCGTTCACCGTCCCGAGTCCGCCGATCGACGGGTCGATACCGAAGAGCGACTCGATGACGAGCGCGACGTAGGCGCCCGCCGAGGAACAGGCCCAGTCGATGATGTACGGCAGCTGAGGCGGTGCCTTGCGTGCACCGCCGTTGATCGTCGGCTGCGCCTCCTCTTGGAAGTGCGCCTGCGCGGGCGGCCCCTGGTTCGTCGAGCGGGCGAGGCCCGGCAGCCAGTCGAGGGCGCGCTGCGGTTCGCCGAGGGCGACGAGCGACCGCGCGGCATCCGCGGGCCACGCCGGGTAGGCACCGTTCCACTGGTGGTCGGGCCGCACGCTGTAGCTCGCATCGGCATCCCACGGGGAGAGCGACCGCAGCCACGACGGAGTCTGCAACTCGCGTTCGAAGAACGAGACCATCTCGCGCCGGGTGGTCTCGTCGAGGTCGCCCGCGATTGTCGTGCCGACGATGTTGAAGTCGTAGCAGTGGCGCACCGGCAGCCTCGAGCCGTCGGGCTGCTGCGCCGCGAAGAAGCCCTGCCCCGGCAAGTACAGGTCGACGACGAATTCCACGAGCGCGTCCGCCTCGGCGAGCAGCTCGGCGGCGCCCGTCGCGTCGCCGCGCGCCTCGAGGATCACCGCCGTCGTGCGCAGGTTCCACACGTTGGCCGCGTTGAAGCTCGCGACCTCGTGCGTATACGAGCTCACGCACTCGAGCAGGTTGTCGATTTCGCCGTAGTCGGCGAGGGGCGAGTCGCCGCGGAGTTGCTGCCAGGCGAGTGACCAGTACCGCAAGTGGTCGACGACCGGCTGCCCCTCCCCCGGCGTCTCGTCGAGGTAACCGGCATCGCCGGTGTAGCGCACGTAGTCGTTGACGAGCCGGGTCATCGCGTAGTCGTTCACCGAGTACCAGCGCCCGACGGGCCCGCCGGTCAGCGATGAGGTGCCGAAGTGCGAGTGCGTGTCGCTCGTGATCCAATGGCTGAGCTGCCGCTTCATCGGCTCGGGGTCGAGCAGCGCGTGCGTGATCGAGCTCAAGCTGTAGTCCCAGATGAACGTCGTCGTCGCCCAGTAGTTCGGCATGAGCGTGTCGTAGCTGCGGCCGAGCACGTTGCCGGCGAAGTCGCGACGGAACCAGATGACCCCGAGTACGCCCCACCAATAGAGCTTGCGCAGCGGCTCAGACGAGGTCTCGAGCACTGGCAGGTGGCCCGAGAATTCGACGTTGCCGGGCGTGAAGGCCGCCTCGAGCTGCGTGTTCCAGAATTGCTCGGATGCCGCCACGACGCCCGGCACGTCGGCCGCCGTCGCGTCGAACGCGGCGAGCGCGGCCTCCCGAGTCGTCGCGATCGCGTGCACGTACCCGAACCGGCCAGTCTCCCCTGGGGCGAGTTCGAGCACGACCGTCACGTCGCCGCCCCGCCCGGTGCCGCCGATTCCGACCTCGTACTCGTCGAGCGTCTCAGCGACCCCGCTCCGTCGCACGGATGCCTCGGCGTCGACGCCCTGCACGCTCCACGCATCGCCCGCATCGTTCGAGAACACGAGGCGCGAGACATCCGTCTCGACCGCATTGCGCTCGCTCGGCGTCTCGGCGTCGAGCCAGGCGTCGGCCGCGCGAGTGACCCGCGCGGCGAGCGTGAGCATCAACTCCAGCGAGCGGTGCGACGTACCCGTGTTCGTGATGCGCACGTCGATCGCCAGCGCGGTCTGCCCGGGCGCGCACACCGTGACGGTCTCGAGTTCGAGCCCCGGCAGGCTCGCCCGCCGCACGACCCGATCTGCGCGCCATTCGTGCGTGACCGGGGCGCCGTACGACTCGAAGATGCGCCCGTCGACGAAGAGCACCGCCGTCTTCGCAAGGCCCTGCGACACGGGCGGGTACGTCGTCGCGCTCACCGCGGTGAGATCGTGATCGACGCGCACCGTGCCGAGGAAGTTCGTCAAGCCCGACGGCGCGATCATGTCGTCGTAGTGGTGCGTGACGGGGTCGGCCGCGAGGTCGACAACCTTGGGAATGAGGGACATCCGGTCTCCTAGTACTGCCCGAGCGCGAGGCCGCGGGCGAAGAACTTCTGGGTCAAGAGGAACAGCACGACCGTCGGCAGCGAGACGAGCACGCCCGCCGCGAGCACCGTCGACAACTGGGCGCCGCCGTAGGTGCTCTGCATGCCCGCGAGAGTCGTGACGATCGGCCGCACGTTGTCGGACTGGCTGAGCGTCAAGCCGAGCAGCAGGTCGTTCCAGACGAAGGTGGCCTGCAGGATGAAGATCGCGACGAGCGCGCTCGAGGCCATCGGCAGGTAGAGGCGAGTGAAGATCCGCCACGTCGTCGCACCGTCGAGCACGGCCGCCTCGAATACGTTGTGCGCGACGCCTGTGAAGAAGTTGCGCATCACGAACGCCGAGAACGGAATCGAGATCGCGGTGTAGACGAGGATCATGCCGAACTGCGTGTCGAACAGACCGACCCGCGAGTAGCCGTCGAAGAGCGGCAGCAGCACCATCTGCAGCGGGAACACCGTGCCGCCGAAGATCACGACGAACCAGGCGAACCCATGCTTCAAGCGCAGCGCGACGATCGCGAACCCTGCGGCGGCGCCCACGAGCACGGCGATCGCCGGCGACACGAGCGCGTAGAGCAGGGTGCTCAGCACGCTATCGCCGAGGCCCGAGAGCTGCAGCGCCTCGGCGATGTTGCCGAAGAGCGAGAAATCGGTCGGAATCCACGACTCGGTCGTGGTGAACGTGAGGGGCGACTTCGCCGCGTTGACGAGCAGCAGGTAGACCGGCAGCAGCCAGATCACGCCGAAGACGATGAGCACGGTGGTGCGGAGGATTCTCGACATGGCTAGAACTCGTGTTTCTTCGAGAGCTGCTCGCGCAGGTACAGGATGGCGGCGATCATCGTGACGATCGTCAGGAACACGGCGATCGCCGAACCGAGACCGTAGTCGCTGTTCACGAAGGTCTCCTTGTACATCGTGAGCGCGAGGGTCTCCGATGCACGGCCTGGACCGCCCTTCGTCATGCCCAGCACGAGGTCGAAGGTCTTCAGGCTCGCAACGATCGAGAGTCCCACCACGACCGCGGTGAGCGGGCGCAGCATCGGCCAGAGGATGCTGCCGAACAGGCGCACGCCGGTCGCACCGTCGACGCGGGCGGCCTCGAGCGGCTCCTTCGGAATCGAGTTGAGGCCGATCGTGAAGAGCAGCGCGTTCACACCCACGCCTTGCCACGACGCAGCGATGATCATGACCACGGTGTTGAGTGGCGCGTCGACGAGCCACCGCGGGGTGTCGGTGATGCCAAACGCGCCGAGTGCCTGATCGAGCGCGCCGTTGCTCGAGAGGATGAACGACCAGATGAGGCCGACGCCGATGCCCGAGAGCGCGTACGGAATGAGGAACGGCACCCGCAGCCAAACGCCGCCCGGCAGGTTCCAGGTGAGGAGGGCGAGCGCGAGGCCGATGCCGACCGGGATGAGCAGGGTGCCGACCACCCACAACACGGTGTTCGCGAGCGAACCGATGAAGCCCGGGTCCTCGAACATCTCGACGAAATTGCCGAATCCGATCAGGTCGGGATCGCCGAGGCCGTTGTACTCGGTGAAGCTGAGGAACGTCGTCCAGAGTAAAGGAAGGTAGAGGAGGACCGCGATGATGATCACGCCCGGGGCGATGAAGCCCCGGGCGGACCACTGGTACGGCGCTGTGCGCGTCGCCATACGCCGTTACTCCTGGTCGGCCCAGTACGTGTCGGCCTCGGCCTGGATGATCTCGAGGAACGGCAGCGGGTCGCCGGGGTTGGCGATGAAGGCGCCGAATTGCTCGAGTGCGACCGTGAGGATCGGCGTGGGCGTTGCCTCGAAGTAGCGGTCGTAGACGAGGTAGTCGTCGCTGGCGACCGTGGTGCCGAGCTCATCGAGCATCGGGTCGGCGACCGTCGCCTTCGGATTGAAGGCCACATCACCGCGTGCCTCGCTCCATGCGGTCTGCGCCTCATCCGACATCCACCATTCGGAGTATGCGAGGCCGAGCGCCTTCTGCGAGGAGTTCTCGGCCACGCAGAGCGGTCCGGATTCGACCGCGACCGGGGTGCGCTCGAGGTCGGGGTTCGTCTTCGGGATCACGAACATGTCGTAGTCCTCGCCCGAGACCATGCCGGCCCCGTCGAGGGATCCGTTGAAGAACGAGCCGAAGTTGATCATGGCGTAGTCGCCCTGCTTGAGCCCGACGGCGGGGTCGACCGTACTGCCCGCATCGCTGAACCAGCCGGCCTCCTGCTGCTCGAGCCAGAGGTTCATGATGTCGACGATCTCGGGGTCGGTGTACTTGACCTCGCCCGTGGAGAGACCCTCGTAGAGTTCGGGATCGGTGCCCGCGACCATCTGCTGGAACCACTGGAAGGTGAAGAGCGTCGACGTCTGGTAGTACGGCGTGATGCCGGCCGAGGTCAGCTTCTCGGCCGCGGCGTCGAGTTCCTCCCAGGTCGCCGGCACCTCGATGCCTTGCTCCTCGAAGATCTTCGTGTTGTAGTACATGACCCAGTAGGCGATATTCATCGGCACGCAGTACTGCTTGCCGTCGACCGTGTACGTCTCGCGCAGGTCTTCGGTGACCCAGCCCTCGTCCACCGCGTTCGACCAGATGTCGGTCGTCTCGGCGATGAGGCCTTCGTCGACGAGCTCGGTGAGCGAGCTGCCGGTCTGCCAGGTGAAGAGCCCGGGACTCTTCGAGGTGCGAAACGACTGCTTGATGAAGGCGTCGTACTGGTCGGCATCCGAGTAGCCGGTCGTGTTGAGCGAGATGTCGACGGATGCCTCGCTGGCCCCGTTGAGCTCGTCGAAGTCGGGCTCCCACGCAGCCTTGTTGGTGTAGAAGTCGAGCGTGCCGGTCGTCTCGCCGGTATCGGCCGCGCCGCCCGAGCATGCGGTGAGCAGCATCGCGGATGCGGCCAGTGCGGTCGCTCCGACCGCGATTCTCATTCGTCGTGAATTCACTGGAACTCCCTGGTTCGGTATCGTTACCAACCGCTTCGCCAAAGTATCAACTTTGGCCCAGTCGCCGCAAGACAACGGTTCGTGGTGTGGTGCTGTGCGAATCGAAAGTGCAAGCCCGCGCGGCACCGAGAGCGCACGCTCATCGGGGTCACGAATCTCGGCCGGAAGGAAGCGGACCAGAGCTGCTACGCTCCGCTATTGGTAACGTTAACACGGATTCGGTTGTTCTGCAGCCGATCCCCAGATCCGGCGACGACGCCGGGAGGGAGCCCCACCATGCTTCGACGAACCACCCCGCGCGCGGGTCGGCTCGGGCTGATCGCCGCGGCGGGAGCCATCGTGCTCGCCGCCACCGCGGCGCCGCTCACCGCGACCGCCGCCAACGGGTGCGCCCGCATTTCAGCCTCCGTGAACGAGGAACTGCGCGACCGCTTCGGCGACTACGGTGACACCGCCGGGCGATGGACCGGCGCCGACTCGGCGTACAGCGTGCCGCTGCCCGATGGCAGCATCGCGTGGATCTACTCCGACACCTTCCTCGGCGAGGTCGACGACGATCACGGGCGTCCGCTCGACTCCACGTTCGTGCACAACTCGATCATCGTCGACGACGATGGCGAGCTGACGACGTACACGGGCGGCACCGAGGCGGCACCCACCTCCCTCGTGCACGTCGAGGGCGGCGAGGAGACGCAGAACTGGTACTGGTTCGGCGACGCAACCGTCGCGGGCGATCAGCTGGAGGTCATGCTGCTCGAGTTCGAGCGCACTGGCGACGGCATCTGGGACTTCCGGTTCGCGAACAGCGCCGTCGCGAGCTTCGACCTCGACGGCATGCAGCTCGTCGCGGTCGACGACGTGCCATCGGCCGGCGTGCAGTGGGGTTTGGCGATCTACGAGAACCCCGACGACGGCTACACCTACGTCTACGGTGTCGAAGACCTCCAGGCGCAGAAGTTCGCTCACCTCGCGCGGGTGCCCGCCAGCGGCCTGACGACCCAGACCTGGGAGTACCTCGGCGACACCGGCTGGACGAACGACCCCGCCGCATCCAAACGCATCCTCGAGGGCGTGTCGAACGAGTTCAGCGTGAGCCGCTTTCAAGGGCGGTTCACCCTCGTCACCGGCGACGCGACCGAGGTGCTGAGCGCCAGCATCGTGATGTACCGCAGCACGAGCCTCGAGGGACCGTTCACCGGCAAGACCGAGCTCTACCACACCCCTGAGACCTCGGGAAACGTCTTCACCTACAACGCGAAGGCCCACCCCGAGCTCGGCAACGGGCACACCCTCATGGTCACCTACAACGTCAACAGCTTCGACACGAACGACCTCTACGAGGAGGTCGACAACTACCGGCCGCGGTACGTCGACGTCGACGCGAAGGTCGCGAACGGGCACTGCTCCTGACGCCTCTCCGAGACGACGGATGCCCCGTGGCTCGTGAGCCACGGGGCATCCGTGTATTCAGGTGACGCTCGTCACGTCAAGCTGCGTTCCTCTCGCGAGGGCGGCGACTACTTGACGGTGACGGTTGCCGTCTGAGTGCTGCCTTCTTCGAAGGCGGCGACTACTTGACGGTGACGGTTGCCGTCTGAGTGCTGCCTTCTTCGAAGGCGGCGACTACTTGACGGTGACGGTTGCCGTCTGAGTGCTGCCTTCTTCGAAGGCGGCGACTACTTGACGGTGACGGTTGCGCCGGCTTCTTCGAGAGCAGCCTTCGCCTTGTCAGCGGCGTCCTTGGTCGCGCCCTCGAGCACGGCCTTGGGTGCACCATCGACGACGGCCTTGGCCTCGCCGAGGCCGAGCGAGGTGAGCTCGCGGACGACCTTGATGACCTGGATCTTCTTGTCGCCGACCGTCTCGAGGACGACGTCGAACGCCGTCTTCTCTTCGACCTCTTCAACAGCGGCAGCGGGGCCCGCAACGCCGGCAACGGCGACGGGGGCGGCCGCGGTGACCTCGAAGGTCTCCTCGAATGCCTTGACGAACTCAGAGAGCTCGATGAGGGTCAGGCCCTTGAACTGCTCGAGCAGTTCTTCAGTGGACAGCTTCGCCATGATTATTCTCCTTAGATTCTGTGGTTACTCACCGCTTGAGAGGCTCTCGCCTACGCAGCGGACTCCTGCTTCTCACGCAGCGCGTCGACCGTGCGAACGGCCTTCGACAGCGGTGCGTTGAACAGATATGCGGCTCCGAACAGCGAGGCCTTGAATGCGCCGGCGAGCTTCGCCAGCAGCACTTCGCGGGACTCGAGGTCGGCGAGCTTGCCTACCTCTTCGGCGGTCAGGGGCTTGCCATCGAAATAGCCGCCCTTGACCACGAGGAGAGGGTTCGCCTTGGCAAAGGCACGCAGGGCCTTCGCGACGGCGACCGGGTCACCGTGCACGAATGCGATCGCGGACGGACCGGCGAGCTCGTCGTCGAACGACGAGATTCCGGCCTTGTTCGCTGCGATCTTGGTCAGCGTGTTCTTCACCACGGCGTAGCTCGCGTCCTCACTGATGGACTTGCGCAGCGTCTTGAGCTGAGCAACAGTGAGGCCGCGGTATTCGGTCAGCAGAACGGCGGTCGAGCTCTCGAACAGGTTCGTGAGTTCGGCAACCGAGGCTTCCTTGTTCGCCATGGCCACTCCTTGTGTCTTCAACGTGCATCGCGGAAGCGGTGCACGGCCTGGAGCGCTGGGCTGTTCTCGATGAACTGGTCGTGGGAAAGAAAAAAGCTCCGGCGCAGTTGCGCGGAGCTTGGCCGGTCGCCCGGAAGTCTTCGTCACACCTGCGCGGGCCCTTGCTTTCGCAAGACTTCGGTCGCAACCCCTCTGCGATGAACACAGAAAGGCGCACGACAACCAGCGGTCTTCGGCTCCGAACAGGCTAACGGATGCCCCGGCATCCGCCAAATCGGCGACCGCCGCGCTGCGATCCCCGGAGACGATGTCGGCAATCACGAGGTCTGCAAGGGCTGGCCGATGTCGGTGGACGAGAGCAGACTCGCGACATGGAGATCACACATCTGAACCCCCCGACGCTGCACACGAATCCGGCCTTCAGCCAGGGTGTGCTCGTGAGTGGAGCACACCGCACCCTGCATGTCGGCGGCCAGAACGGCACGGATCCTTCCGGCGCGATCGTTCCCGGCGGCCTCGGCCCTCAGACCGAGCAGGCCATCAGGAACGTGCTCGCCGTGCTCGCCGAGGTGGGCGCCGACCAGTCGAACGTCGTGCGGCTCGCGGTCTACCTCGCCGCAGGGCAATCCGTCGATGAGGGCTACGCGGCGTCGGCGCGAGTGTGGGGCACGCAACCGACGGCGCTGACCGTGCTGATCGTGGCCGAATTGGGTCGCACCGATGCGCTCGTCGAGCTGGAGGCGACCGCGGTCATCGAGTGAGTTCCGATGGCTCCTCCGTTAGTTGACATAGGTCTACTATTCATTTATAGTTGATCCTCGTCAATCAATCTGCAGGAGTCAAATGGCACTCGCCTCGCGCAATCGCGCACCCAAGAACACCCGCGCATCACAGCAGGAACAGAACCCTGCAGCACGCGCCGAACTCACTGAAAGCGGTATGACGCATCGTCAGGTGCTCACCGCGCTCTCGGGCCTGTTGCTCGGCATGTTCGTGTCGATGATCGCCTCGACGGTGGTCGGCAGCTCGCTGCCGGTTATCATCTCCGACCTCGGGGGCGACCAGTCGGCGTTCACCTGGGTCGTCACGGCGACACTGCTCGCCACCACCGTCTCGACGCCCATCTGGGGCAAGCTCGCCGACCTCTTCAACCGCAAGCTGCTCCTGCAGCTCGCCCTCGTGATCTTCGTGGTCGCCTCGGCACTCGCCGGTTTCTCGCAAGACGCGGCCACCCTCATCACGATGCGCGTCTTCCAGGGTCTCGGCGCCGGTGGCCTTGCCGCCCTCAGCCAGATCGTCATGGCCGACATCATCAGCCCGCGTGAGCGCGGCAAGTACGCCGGTCTGTTCGGTGCGGTCATGGCCGTCGCGACCGTCGGCGGTCCGCTGCTCGGCGGCGTCATCACCGACGCTGCCGGCTGGCGGTGGAACTTCTTCGTCGGCCTGCCCATCGCGGTCGCCGCGCTCATCCTGCTGCAGCGCACCCTCCACCTTCCGAAGCGACCGAAGACCAAAGTCACGATCGACTACTTCGGCATCGTGCTCATCTCGGCGGGCGTCTCGCTGCTGCTGCTCTGGGTCACCTTCGCCGGCAACGACTTCGACTGGATCTCCGCGCCGAGCCTCCTCATGGCCGGCAGCGCTGTGCTCCTCCTGATCATCGCGGTCGTCGTCGAGCTGAAAGTCAAGGAGCCGGTGATCCCGCTCGGCCTCTTCAAGAGCCGCACCTTCACGCTCTCCGTCGTCGCGTCGATCTCGGTCGGTGTCGCGATGTTCGGCACCTCGGTGTTCCTCAGCCAGTACATGCAGCTCGCGCGCGGCGCGACCCCCACCGAGTCGGGTCTCCTCACGATCCCGATGATGGCGGGCGTGCTCATCTCCTCGACCGTCATCGGCGCACTCGTGAGCCGGCGCGGCAAGTGGAAGTCCTACATGATCCTGGGCAGCGCGCTCTTGACCGTCGGCACCCTGCTGCTCGCCCAGCTGCACTACGACACGAACTTCTGGTACGTGGGCGTCTCGATGTTCGTGCTGGGCGCCGGCGTCGGCATGGTCATGCAGAACCTCGTGCTCGTCGTGCAGAACACCACGGCCGTGAAGAACATGGGCGTCGCCACGAGCGCCGTCACGTTCTTCCGCAGCCTTGGCGGCACGATCGGCGTCTCGGTCATGGGCTCGATCCTCGGCACGGTCGTCGCCGAGAACATCAAGACCGGCATCGGCGGGCTTCCGCCCGAGCAGCAGGCGCAGGCGGCAGAGGCGCTCGGCACCGGCGGCACGATCCCCCAGATCAGCGCGCTGCCCGACTTCCTCCGCGTCGTGGTCGAGTCGGCCTACGGCACGGGAGTCGGCAACGTCTTCCTCGCCGCGGTGCCGCTCGCGATCGTCACCCTCATCGCCGTGATCTTCCTGCCCAACGCCGATCTCGGCACCCAGAGCGCCATCCAGCGCGCGAAGGCCGAGCAGCGTTCGGGGTCCCCGCTCGAGCGTGAGCTCGAGCAGGCCGGTGAAGAGCTGTTCGAGGTGTCGGAAGGCTCGGTCGCGGTTCCCGTGACCGGCGCCATCCCGGCCGTCGACGCCGATGCAGGCGCGAGGGGCGGCCGAGCCTAAAATGGGCAGCATGACCGCCGAACCCACCCTCGACACCGAGCAGGCCATCGCGGCCGTCGAGCTGCAGTTCGGCCGGCTGTTCCACCGTGTGCGTGCCAACTGGAAGCGTTACGCCACGCAGCTGCACCCCGACCTGCAGCCCCTGGGCTACAAGGTCGTGTCGTCCCTCGTCGCGAGGGGGCCCTCACACGCGGGCTCCCTCGCCGAGGAACTGCACACCGACAAGAGCGTGCTCAGTCGGCAGGTGCGCATGCTCGAAGAACTCGGGCTCATCGAGTCACGCGTCGACGAGCACGACGCCCGTGCACGACTGCTCGCCGCGACGCCCGCTGCGGCCGAGCGCATCAGCACCATCCGACGCGACAACCAGGCCGAACTGCGCGAACGGCTCAGCACCTGGCAGCCGCACGAGATCGAGATGTTCGCCGAGCTGCTCGGTCGCCTCGGCGACTGACCGCGAGCGCCGGCCGCCTCACTGGAGGCAGCCGGCGCCCGCCCGCATCACTTCGCCGAGTGCAGCGACTTCTGCAGTGCGCCCATGCCGCCGACGAGCGGCAGGTGCACCGTCGATGCCGACGGCTTGAGCGTCAACTCGGTGCCGGGCGCCGGGCGCACCGTGTACTCGTTGTCGGACGACATGATCACCACGCCGATCCGCGAGCCGGCGGAGAACACGTAGTCCTTCGGCTCGAAGTCGAAGTCGAAGGTGTACGACTCCCCCGGCGCGATCGGCTCGGTCACGGCCGAAGAACCGCGGTTCTCGACATCCATCCAGCCGCGCGTGATGATCTTCGGCGATCCCGATGCCGGGTACTCCACGAGCAGTGCCGAGAGATTCGCCTTCGAACGGCCCACCGCGACTTCGAGCGAGACCGACGGCGTGCCGGAGAGGCGCATGGGCTCACCGAGAACGGCGGTTCGGTAGGCGAGTCGGTTCGGCGAGGACTCCGCCGCAGCGAGCGCCGATGCCCGGATGCCCGCGTCGTCGATGAGGTTCTCGGTCGCACGCGAACCGTTTCGGGAGACGGCGAGCCCGCCGACCCCGTCGGCCACAGTTGCCGGTGCGAACTTCAGCTTGACCGAATCCGCAGCCGGGTCCGGCCACTCCGGGTACTCGGTGAGCGTCCTGTCCTCGCGGACGACGTACGCCTTCGGCAACTGCTCGACCCCGTTCTCGACGTCGTAGAGATACCGCGTGAACCAGCGGTTGAGCAACGTGTCGTTCGGGTTGCCTCCATGGCCGCCCTGGTGCAGGTAGATCTGGTGCGGCACTCCGCGCGCCTTCAGGGCCTCGTAGAGGTCGGAGGCGTTCTTCGTCATGACGTTCCAGTCGTTCAGACCGTGTGCGACGAGTGTGGCGGCCGTGATCTGGTCGGCGTCAGCGAGATAGTCGCGCTCTTCCCAGAACGCGCTCGAGTCACCGGTGGCGCGATCCTGGTTCGCACGGAGCTCGTCGATGACCGGCTTGCAGATCTCCTGGTCGAACCGGGTGTACACGTAGTCGGCGAGCACGTCGAGATCCTCGCCCTGGTAGCCGCCCGGTGCACGCACCGCGCCATTCGAGCGGTAGTAGTTGTACCAGTTCGAGATCGCTGACACCGGGACGATCGCCTCGAGGCCCTCGACGCCCGTGCTCGCAACGCCGATCGGCAACGTTCCGTTGTACGAGGTGCCGATCATGCCGACGTTTCCGGTCGTCCAGTCTGCAGAGACCGTCGACGCTCGATCGGGGGCGGTGTACGCCGTCGCTCGGCCGTTCAGCCAGTCGACGACCGCCTTGCCGGCAAGCGACTCGTTCTCGCCGCCCGAGGTCGGGCATCCCTCGGACCAGCCGCTGCCGAGCCCCTCGGCGTGCACGACCGCGAAGCCGCGAGGTACCCACGTGCTTTCGAGCGAGCCCGAGATGCGCGGGCTCGTGCGATTCGTGGGCGTGAAGGTCGGCCATGCGGGCTTCTCCGTCGGCGGGGAGCCGATCTCGTGGTCGACCGGCCAGTTCGAGACATCCGTGCCGCCGGCGTAGTAGGGACTCATCTCCATGAGCACCGGCACCTTGAGGCCGTCAGCGGTCTCCGGCACGCGGCTCACATCGATGTGCACGAGGTCCGGCCTGCCGTCGCGATCCGAGTCGACTTCGCTCTCGACCCACGCCTCCTCGTTGATCCACTCGGTCGACACCTTCGTGAAGACCGCCTGCGAGAGGCCGTCTTGGAAGGTCGGCTCGGCCGGTGCCGGCTCCGGCGCCGCATGCGCGGGAGTCGCCGCGACGAGGCCGAGCGCGAGTGCCGACGTCAGGGCGATGGCGACGGTGCGACCGTGCCGTCGGCCGCCGGCGTATGGGACCGCTGGTGTCATGGGATGCTCCTTCGAACGTGGTCGGGGGCATCCGCCGTCTGCAGATGCAGGCGAGGGCGACCACCCGGTGGCACCCACAGGCTAAGCACAGGGGCATCCCGGGGCACGCGTCAGATGTTGCGGCAGGCTCGGGCCTCGATCGACAGATGTCGACGCGGCGACGGAACCGGAACCGGAACCGGAACGCTCACGCGACCGCGGAGGTTCCGTGGCCGCGGCTCCCGCGATCCACCGCTGCGCCGGCCCGCAGCAGGAGCGCGACGTGCAGGCCCAAGCGGTCGAGACCGTTGCCGAGGTCGATGTCGAGGATCCGCTCGACACGGGCCAGTCGGTTGTAGAGGGAGGTTCTATGCACGCCCAAGTGCGCTGCAGCCTCCTGCACGTGCCCGGCCGCCGCGAGGTAGCACTCGAGCGTCTCGATCAGAGCGTGGCCGTCCCGCTCGGCCGACACGCGCTCGAGCCCGGGCTGGAAGTCGCTCGACCGGAGCCCCAAGGCGGATGCTGCATCCAATCCGCGATAGACACCCAGGCGATCCCAATGCCAGACGGTCCCGTCGAGGCCGAATGACGAAGCGATGCCGAGCGTCCGGCGAGCCTGCCGGTAACTCGCGCGAGCGGCGACGACCGAGGCCTCACCGCCGACCGCGACCCGCAGCGCGCCGAGGCCGGCGGCGGCGGCGTCGACCGCCGACTCCGCGATGACCTCCGCTATGCGGTCGCAGTCGGCGAAGCGCCCCGGCGAGGATGGAACGACGACCGCCGCGTGGTCCCGCCTGACCAGCGCTACGACGCCGCGACCGCCGAGCGTCTGACGCGCGCGGCGCGCGGCACGCTCGAGCGCCTCACGGACCGATTCGTCGTGCGCGATCGACGACGACCCGGCATCCAGCACGTAGACGCGGAGCGATCCGCTCTCGAACCGGCCCGACTCGACGAGTTCGTCGGCGGCTCTGCGCCGCACCTCGGCGCGGCCGAGGACCAGCTCGCGGGCCAGCCCATGCTCGTGTGCGGACTCGAGGTTCTCTGACATCCGCACGCGCGCCCACTCGTCGGCGACCTGCTCGGCGCAGTCACCGACTCGCGCGAGGTCCAGCCGTTTCGCGAACCCCGCCGGCTCGATGAACCAGAGGTGACCGAACACGACACCGGATCGACTGATCGGCACGCACACGCGCGGGAGCATGCCGAGCTCGGAACTGGCCGGAACACGGACGGCGGAGACCGCCGAGTAGACGCCGAGCCGGCTCAGCCAGGCGTGAACCGCTGGATCTGCCCGATGCTCGAGGATGGAGCGCCGGCGCACATCGTCGATCTCGTCGGGATGCGGACTGTACGCGACGACGCGCCGACGATGGTCCTCGACGAGGGCCGGGCACCCGAGTTCGACGGCGATACGGGTGATCAACTGCTGCAGGCTCATGTGAAGTCTCGGGTCGCTGCGATGGCGGACGACACCAGCCTAAGCGCGAGCACCGCAGCAGCGTGGTTCGGTGCCTGCCAGCGCCGCGGTCAGCGCGCCCGGCCGCCCGGCCAGCCCGGCCCGCCCGGTCCGCCCGGCCCGCCTACCCCCGGTGCAGCGCTACCCCGCTCGTGCTGCAGGCGCGACCTCCGGGGCGAGCGGCAGCTCGACGACGAACTCGGTGCGCCCGGGCTCGGTGGACACCGACACGTCGCCGCCGTGCGCCTCGACCACCGCACGCACGATCGCAAGCCCGAGACCGGTGCTGCCGGCAAGACGCGATCGTGACGAGTCGCCGCGAGCGAAGCGTTCGAAGAGCGAGTCCACCAGTTCGGGTGGGATGCCGGGCCCGTCGTCCTCGACGGAGAGCACGACATCGTCGCCGTCTCGCACGAGCGACGCGACGACCGAGGTGCCCTCTGGCGTGTGCACGCGGGCATTCGCGAGCAGGTTCGTCACGACCTGGCGCAGACGCGGCTCATCGCCGATCACGGTCAACGGAGCATCCGGAAGCCGCACCTCCCACTCGTGGCCGGGGCCGGCTGCCTGCGCATCGCCGACCGCCTCGACGACGACCCGGCCGAGGTCGACCGGCAGCGCCGAGAGCTCGCGCCCCTCGTCGAGGCGAGCGAGCAGCAGCAGGTCTTCCACGAGCTCGGTCATGCGCACCGACTCCGACTCGATGCGGCCGATCGCGTGCATGACGTCGGGCGGCAGTTCACCGCCGTGCAGGCGAGTGAGCTCGGCGTAGCCGCGGATCGAGGCGAGCGGCGTGCGCAACTCATGGCTCGCGTCGGCGACGAAACGGCGCACCTTCTGCTCGCTCTGCTCACGCGCCGAGAGAGCGGATGCCACGTGGCCGAGCATGCGGTTGAACGCACCACCGAGCTGCCCCACCTCGGTGCGTTCGTCGTCGACGTCGACCCGTTCGGCGAGTGCGACGTCGCCGTGATCGAGCGGAAGCTCCGAGACGCGTTGCGCCGTCGCGGTGACGCGCGCGAGCGGGCTGAGCGCGCGCCGCACGATGAGCGAGCCGAAGCCGAGGGCGAGCACGAGGCCGGCGAGCGCGACGACCGCGATCGTCACGGCGAGCTGCGTCGTGTCGGCGTTCACCTGCGCGAGCGGCAGCGCGAGCACGATCGTGACCCCCTCCCACTCCTCCTGCGCGATCGCCAGGGCGCGGTACTCGCCGAGCTGTCCGACGTCGACCGAGTGCGGATCGCCGTCGGTCGGAACTGAGGCGAGCACGTCGGCGAGCTCGGTGGGGAGGTCGAGCACCCGACCGTGCTCGGTGATGTAACCGGCTCGGTTGGAGCCGTCGGCCTGCGTCAGTGCTGCGAGGGTGCCCGCCTGCTGACCCGGAATGTTGAGGATGAGCGACGGCGCGGCCGACGGGTCCCCGGGGAATCCCGGCGGCTGCCCGGAGATCGCGAGATTCGCACGGGAGATCGTGGAATCGAGGTTCGCGTCGAGCCGGGCGACGGAGGAGCTGTGGAAGACCGCGACGCTGACGAGGCCGACGACGGCGCTCACGGCCACGAGAAGTGCAGCCACGACGACGAGGAGTCTGGAGCGCAAGGTCCACGAACGACGGCCCGACCGAACATCCGCCGTCGCACCGCTGCCGCCCCTGTCCCCGCCGCCCCTGTCCCGGCCGCTGCCGGCGTCGCCGCCGCCTGAATCGCGTGTCGGGGCGGCCTGCGCGGTCACGTTCGCCCGCGCAGACGTCGCATGGCCGGGATCGCCCGGCCGGGTCATCCGACGGCCTTCAGCATGTAGCCCGCGCCGCGCACGGTGTGGATCATCGGCTCGCGGCCGGCGTCGATCTTCTTGCGCAGGTACGAGATGTAGAGCTCGACGACGGATTCCTTGCCGCCGAAGTCGTACGACCAGACCCGGTCGAGGATCTGCGCCTTCGAGAGCACCCGACGGGGGTTGCGCATGAGGAAGCGAAGCAGCTCGAACTCGGTCGCGGTGAGCTCGATCGGCACGCCGGCGCGGGCGACCTCGTAGGAGTCCTCGTCGAGCGTCAGGTCGCCGACGACGAGTACCGGATCTTTGGCCTGGGCGAGCGTGAGCGTCGACCGGCGGATGAGTCCGCGCAGGCGCGCCACGACCTCTTCGAGGCTGAACGGCTTGGTGACATAGTCGTCTCCGCCCGCGGTGAGACCGGCGATGCGATCGTCGAGCGAGTCCTTCGCGGTGAGGAAGAGCACGGGCGTCTCCGAACCGTCTGCCCGCACCCGCTGCAGCACCTCGAGTCCGTCGATGTCGGGCAGCATGATGTCGAGCACGATCGCGTCGGGGCGGAACTCGCGCGCGATCTTGACTGCGGAGTAACCGTCGCTCGCGGTACGCACGTCCCACCCCTCGTAGCGCAGCGCCATCTTGAGCAGTTCGGTGAGCGAGTGCTCGTCATCGACCACGAGCACGCGCACCATCGACCCGTCGCCCTTCGCGATGGCGGGGGCGCGATGCGGGGCCGAAGTCGGTGCAGTGCTCATGCTTCCAGTATCCGCGCGCGGCTATGCGTTCCCTATGACTTCCATGAGCGGATGCCGCGTGGCCATGAGACGCAGCGAAGCGAGCGGATGCCGCGACCCTCCGCTCGTGGCATCCGCTCGCCCGACGTGGCGCTGCCGGTACCGGGTCAGCGCACCTCGGCCACGCCGTAGGCGCGGATCACGACCGGGCCGAGCATGCCGTAGTCGGCGCGCTTCACGCCGCCGTACACCGTGGGGTTCACGACCCGCAGGCGGTTGATGAGCGTCGAGGCGACCTCGACCTCGACCGTGTTGTTGCCCGGGTGCGCGAACTCGCTGATGTCGACGGTCGGGCTCGTGAGGTCGCGGTCTTCGACGAGCTTGCCGTTGACGCGAACCCGGAAGGTGTCGACGACGCGGCCGAGCTCGAGGCGGATACCGGCGCCGGACTTCTTCCACTCGCTGCCGAGCTTGATACGCGTCGTGTAGCGCCCGATGCCCGAGCTGTCGGCGAGCCCCGGGATCGCGTTCCACGGCACCAGGCCCGAGAGCGGAACCTCCACGACCGGTTTCGCCGTCTCGGTCGCCGAAGCCCCGGGCTGCCAGTCCTCGACACGGAGCGTCCACGACGTGAGTTCGATCGGCGCGGGCAGCTCCTTCACCGTCGCACTCGCCGTGCGACCGTCGGCGAAGCGCACCGAGAAGCGCCCCGCGGCATCCGTCACGAGCTCGACGCCCTTCTTGGCCGCGCGCACCGAGACGGCGTCGGTCTCGATGACCTGCTCCTTCGGCGCCTTCTTACCGGCCCAGTCGCGCGGTGCCAGCACGATGACCGTCGACTGCGCGGGCTGCAGGCGCACCCGAACCGTGACGCGCGCGCCGTCGCGACGATACGCGACGAGCGGCCGCACCTCACCCGACCATGCGTCGAGTTCGTAGGGCACGCTGTCTGCGTGCTCCGCAGTGAGCACGATGTCGTGGTCGATGGGCACGAGCTTGTCCTTGCCGGGATTGTGCTTCGCGTTCACGAGGTAGTAGTAGTCGACACCGCCGTCGACGCGCCGGATGTGCTTGAGGTTCGACGTCTCGTGGTCGACGTCGGGCGCCACCCCGAGGCTCGCGAGCGCGATCGGGATGTCGGCGTTCGCCGCGGCGAGTGCGACCGAGGGCGAGTCGCGCAGTGCCGTGACCAGCTCGGCGACGCGGGCGTTCTCCTCATCGGAGCGGAAGCCCACGGCACCGGGCTTCGACCAGTCGCCGAAGAGCACGATGGGCAGCCCGGCGTCGGCGAAGCCGAGCAGGCGCTCGGCGGTCGCGACGGTGAGCGTCGCCTCGTTGCCGCGGAACCGGTCGATGTCGACGATCACGGCCTTGTACGCGCCGCCCTCGGGAGCAAGCCGCCCGCCTGCGAGCACCGCGCCCGCGCGGTCGAGGCTCGACCCGGTGAGGAACCCGTGCGTCCAGCCGACGGGGATGCCCGATGCGGTCGCCCACGGAGCGCCGATGCCCGTCTGCGCCCAGCCCTTCTGCCGCAGGAACACGATGTCGTAGCGCGGGCGTCCGGCGCGGAGCACCCACTGCGTGCGGGCGAGGTACGCGGCGACGTCGGGCATGTGCGCCCAGACCGGCATCCGCGGGCCCCATGCCTCTGAGTAGCCGACCGCGTCGTCGTAATACGGACTGAAGGCCGCGAAGCCCGGCCAGCCGGCCCCCGGCGCACTCGCGTACGGGAACCCGTGCAGCACCGACTGGTTGACGCCGCCGGCGTACATCTCACCGTGCGTCGACAGCACCTCGGCGATCGTCGCGGAGTACGCCTTGCCGAAGTAGGCAGCCGACTCGCACGAGAGGATCGTGTTGCCCGCGATGTCGCGGCCGCTCGCGAGCACCCGGTAGTCGTCGACGTTCTTCGCGCCGAGCGACTCCGTCTCGGGGATGTCGACGATGCCGGCCTGGTCGATCGAATCCTGCTCGAGGCCGTAGGCCTGCACCCGGTACTCGAGCCCGTGGGAGTGCGCCCAGTCGCGGAACGGCAAGAGGTGGTACTCCGAGTAGAGGTCGCTCAGCACCTGGTTGAAATCGTCGCGCACACGCGTCGTCACGATGTCGTCGAAGTCGTAGAGATACTTCTCCTTCAGCTCGATGACGACGGGCAGGAACGGCATGAGCTCGTAGCCGTGGCGCGCCCTGAACTCCTCGGGCAGGTTCCGGGTCCAGATCGTGGCCCCCGTCTCGATCTCGAGCGAGTCCTCGAAGAAGGCGCCCCCGGCCTGGGCGAGCAGCTTCGACATGCGCTTGGAGATGATCTCCGACTCCCAGAAGTCGATCACGGCCTGTGCGCCCGCCGCGCTGAAGTGGTCGACGACGTACGACGTCGGGTTCGTGTGCGCACCGCCCTCGGCGAGTTGGCCCGAGCCGCGGCGCCAGAAGGCGAAGAGCACCCAGCTCGCGGTGCCGGCCGGGGCGGTCCACTCGACCGCTCCGTCGACGACGGTGTCGGTGAGGTCGACTCCGGTCGAGCGCTTCAGCACGATGTTTCCCTTGACGGGCTTCGTGACGATCTCGAAGGCCTGCACCGAGAGCAGCACCTCTTCGTCGACCCCGTGCTCCGGGCCGATCGCCGGCACGGGCACGGCGCCGCTGTGGGCCTGGCCGGGTGCGAGTTCGACGACGCCGTGCACGAGTTCGGTGAGGGCCGCCTCGTGCTGCGGGGTGATGGTCGGCACGGCGGCCGGCCACGACGGACCGAGCGTGATGTCGAGACGGATGTCGCGGCGCTTCGCCTGCGCGAGGGCGGCCTCGACCGCCTCGCACCAACGGTCGCCGCCCCACGGGAACCCGTCGATGTCGAGGTCACCGGATGCCACGCTGTGGTGCACATCGGCGATCTCGAGTCCGCCGAATCCGGCGTCGGCGACCTGGTTCACCTCGCGCACGATCTCGTCGACCTCGACCTGGCCGTTCGGCCACCACCAGCGGAACTTCGGCGCGAGCCCGGAGCCGGGGTCGGCGAACTCGGCGATGCCGAAGGCGTTGCCCTTGCCAGCGGGAAGCACCGAGCCGGCCGCCGCACCGGCCGACTGCGGCGCGGCGTTCGCGACGAGCACCCCTGCCGCGGCCGCCGCCGCCGAGTAGCCGAGGAGCTGCCGCCTCGAGAGCGCGAGATCGTTGAAGGTCGCCATGCCTGCCCTTTCGAGCACGGCGGGCATCGATGCACAGCGCCGTGCGGAGTAGTGAATCGATTCAGATGGACCGCTGATTCCTACCCTATTCGGGGGGTGAAGCAGGGTCAATTCTGTGACGCCGGATGCCGCTGGCTACGGTCCAGCGGTGCCCGCAGAGCATGCGCGGCATGGCGCACAGCGTCACGCGAGCCGCTGGCGCCTCGCTTCGTAGAGCACGATCGACGCCGCGTTCGCCGCATTGAGCGAGCTCGCGGCTCCCGCCATGGGAATCGAGAGCGTCACATCGGCAGCCTCACGCCAACCCTGGGACAACCCCGACGTCTCGTTGCCGATGAGCAGCAGCGTCGGCTGCGTCAGGTCGAACGCGGACACGTCGGCGTCGCCGACCTCATCGGTGGCGACGACGACGATCGGCGTGCCCGCCGCCCGCTGCGCCTCCACCCACTCCACGACTTCGCGCGGCGAGGCCGCACGCACGGTGGGCACCGCGAAGAAGGATCCCGTCGACGCGCGCACGGACTTCGGGTCGTACGCGTCCGCGGCATGACCGGTGGTGACGACCCCGTGCGCGCCGAACGCGTCGGCGGAGCGGATGATCGAGCCGATGTTCCCCGGCTGGGTGGGCCGGTCGAAGACCACGCCGAGGAAATCGGGGGCGACCGGAATCCTGTCCAGCTCGTCGGGGCGCATCGCAACGACGGCGAGCAGCTCGGCGGCACCGTCGGACTTCTCGCTCAGCTCCATGAAGAGATCCGGAGCCATCGCGATCTCCTCGGCGTCCCGATTGCGGTTCAGGATGTCGCGCGCCCAGGTGGAGAGCTTCCGGTCGATGTCGTGGATGAGGCTACGGATCTCCCAGCCGTGCTCGACTGCCAGGTTGATCGGGCGCACACCCTGCACGATGAACTCACCGGCGCGGTGGCGCTTCGTGCGGTTCGTCAGCAACGTCTGGAGCAACTGGAAGCGGGCGTTGCGTGAGGTGATCCGGATCGCAGGCACTCGTTCTCCACGGGATTCGGCGCGCAGCGCGGAGTGTGGCGCCGTCCGTCGGTCAAGACTACTCGCGCGTCCCCACCTCGACGCCCGCGCGCACCAGAGCCGAACACATGTCAGAGCCGGCACATTTCATAGCCGGCACATGGCTGAGCCAATGTGCGCCCACAGGTGCCGTCCCTAGCGTCCCGTACAGCGCTCCGGTCGGTGCGCCTCCCCCGACCCCGAGGACGCACATGTTCTTCACCTACCTCCGGCGCGAACTCGCCGGGCGACGCAGACAGACCGCGATCGTCGCCATCGGCATGGCGCTCGCGATCGCGCTCGTCATGATCGTGAATTCGGTCTCCACCGGCGTTCGCGACGCGCAAGCTTCAGTGCTCGAGTCCGTCTACGGCGTCGGCACCGATCTCACGGTCGCGCAGACGCCGACCCCGCCGGCCGAGGGCGAGGGCGGCGGCCCGCGGTTCGAGTTCGGCGCCGAATCCGGAACCACGACCGACGGCTCCACCGAGATCAGCCAGTCACGCCTCTCCGCGGGCTTCGGCTCGAGCACCTTCGACGCGGAGGCCCTGGCATCCATCGAAGGACTCGACGACGTCGCTGCAGCGGCGGCGACCCTCTCGCTGACGAACACGACCTTCAACGGCGAGATGCCCGACTTCGCGCAGACCCGGCAGAGCGACGACATCGAGGGTGCGCCGGCCGAGGGCGAGCAGCCGGCCGCCCCGCCCGAGGGCGGATTCGACGGCGCAGGCGGCAGCGCGTTCGATGTCGACAGTTTCACCGTCCTCGGCCTCGACCCCGCCGGCGCCGCCGTCGGCCCCCTCTCCGCGGTCGAGCTCGGCGATGGGCGTGGGCTCGAGGCATCCGATGCCGGCCAGGCCGTCGCGGTGCTCGACGCGAGCTACGCCACGAGTGCCGAGCTCGCCGTCGGCGACGTCATCGACGTCGGGGGTACGGAGTTCGAGATCGTCGGCACCGTCACCTCGACCTCTGCCGACGTCGAAACCGCGTCGAACGTGTACATTCCACTCGACCTCGCCCAGTCGATCTCGGGCGAAGATGGCATGATCTCGAGCATCTCGGTGCAGGCGACCTCCGCTGATCGCATCGACGCGCTGCAGGCCGAGATCGAAGAGACGCTGCCGGATGCCACGGTCTCGACGCAGTCCGATCTCGCCGCATCCGTCTCGGGCTCGCTCGCGAGTGCGTCGAGCCTCATCTCGAACCTCGGACTGTGGATCTCACTCGCGGTGCTCGTCGCCGCGTTCCTCATCGCCATCCTCTTCACCATCCAGGGTGTGACGCGCCGCACCCGTGAGTTCGGCACGCTGAAGGCGATCGGCTGGTCGAACGGGCGCATCGTCGGCCAGGTCGCCGGCGAGTCGCTCGTGCAGGGACTCATCGGCGGTGGCGTCGGGCTCGTACTCGGACTCGCGGGCATCTGGGTGATCAACCTGATCGCGCCGACGATCGGCGGCAGCTCCGGCTCCGAAGTGGTCGCGGGCGGCCCCGGAAGCGGCCGCGAGATGGTCATGCAGGGCGGTCCGGGCGGCGGCGGCGGGGCCTTCGGCGGCCCCGTGCAGTCGGCCGTGTCATCGGCCGAGGTCGTGCTGAACGCACCCGTGACCATCAGCGTCATCGTGATCGCCATCGGACTCGCGATCGCCGGAGGCCTCCTCGCCGGCGCATTCGGCGGCTGGCGCGCCTCGAAGCTCCGCCCGGCCGAAGCCCTCCGCAGCGTCGCCTGACGCCGGCGCACTCCGACCGACGCACTACGAAAGGAACCCGCATGTACACGCTCGAACACGTGTCGAAGACCTACGCCCAGTCCAAGCGCACCGTCACCGCCTTGAAGGATGTGACACTGACCATTCCGAAGGGACAGCTCGTCGCGATTCAGGGGCCGACCGGCGGTGGCAAGTCGACGCTCCTGCAGATGCTCGGGGCGCTCGATCGGCCGAGCACGGGCCGCGTCGCGCTCGGTGAGTCGGAGCTCTCGCACCTGCCCGACCGCAAGCTCGCCGGCATCCGCGCGAAGGAGGTCGGCTTCGTCTTCCAGGGGTTCAACCTCATCCCGACGCTGACCGCGCAGGAGAACGTCGAGACGGCCCTTGAGCCGCTCGGCATCTCGGGTGACGAGCGACGCCGCCGCGCCCTCGCCGCGCTCGACTCGGTCGGTCTCGCCGACCGCGCCGGGCACGTGCCGGGCGAGCTCTCGGGCGGGCAGCAGCAGCGGGTGGCGATCGCCCGGGCGCTCGTGAAGGAACCCGACGTACTGCTCGCCGACGAACCCACCGGCAACCTCGACGAGGAGACCCGTGACGAGATCATGAGCCTTCTCGAGGGGCTCTGGCGCGACCGCGGCCTCACCCTCATCGTCGTCACGCACGACTCGGCCGTCGCCAAGCGCGCCGAACGACGGCTGCACATCAAGAACGGCACGGTCACCGAGCGCTGACGGCGACGACGGGCAGCGGATGCCCCGGCGCAGCTCGCTCGCCGCGGCATCCGCCGACGGTGCGTGTGATGCTCGCCGCGGCATCCGAGGTGTGCAGCAATTCAGGTACGGAGGTGTGTCGCTACCCGCGACCCGCCGTCCATGCTGCGACACGCCGACTCCGCACCTGAATTGCTGCACCGTCTTGGCGCTGATTGCGCACCCGTCTTCGGGCTGTTCGCGCACCTCTCGGCCGAATCGCACGGGTCTCGGGCAGGCCGATCGGATATCACCGATTCCACCGCCACGGGCCACCGCCGAGCATCGCGCGTTCGGGCCAGGCGCGACTGGCCGATCCGGGCCCATTCGCGCGACACCCGTCACCCCCGACATCGCGCACGACGATCGGCGCCTACCGTGGATGGAATGAGCCCGCCGCCCGAACGCCCCGCCCGTGAGATCTACCTGCGGCGTCGTGTCTTCGTGGGCGGCGCAGCGCTCATCTCCGTCGCGCTCGTCGTCTGGCTCATCATCGCGATCGTCACGGCGGTCGTCGCCGCCGGCGCCCCCACCGGGCCGGGAACGCAGGGCGGCGACGGCAGCCATCCGAACCAGGCTGCGCTCGAACTCGATTCCGAGCTGTCGGCGCCCGTGCTGCGTCAGCTCGAGTACGTGCGCGATCGATGGAACGCCGACTCGAGCGAGCGTTACGGGGTGCTCGGCGACGACGACTGCGTGAACTTCACCTCCCAATCGCTCATCGAGCGCGGCTGGGAGACCGACGAGGAATGGTGGTACTCGGAGGACGGGGACGCGTACGCCCACTCCCCTGCGTGGCGCTCGTCGACGATGTTCCACGACTACCTCGCCTCGCACCCCGAACGGGCGACGTCGCTCTCCGACCGTCAGCGCGCGAAGGTGAAGCCCGGCGACATCGTGCAATTCGACTGGGACGACTCGGGCGATCGTGACCACACCGCCATCGTCACCGCCGTGCGCGACGGCGACGACGGGCGGATCGACGTGTACTACGCAGGGCACACGGATGCCACGTGGGACCGCTCCGTGGACGAGCATCCGCAGCATCCCGAGACGAAGGTGTACTACTGGAGCGTCGTGGACTGAGTCGTCCGCCACCTTCATCGCCACCCCGTCCGGGTGATACACAGGCAGCGTTCATACGCTGGAATGGATGTCCCACTCCGCTCGACCCCGTCCATTCCGTCGCCGCCGTGCGCTGGTCCTCGCCGCGATCGCCGTCGTCGCGCTCGTGATCGGCGGGGCGACCATCGCCTGGTCGCTCGGTCAGCAGGGCGCCGTCGAAGTCGAGGCGAACGGTGCCGCCGAGACGACCGATGGAGTCGAGCAAGCCGGCCGCGAGGCATCCGAATCGGAAGCCGAGGTCGTCGACTTCTCGATGTATTCAACTGCCGTCGCAGCCCAACTGTCGTACGTCCACGAACACTGGAACGACACCGAGAGCGACCGGTTCGGATACGTCGACGAGAACGACTGCGTGAATTTCGCGAGCCAGTCACTGCTCGCCCGCGGCTGGATCGAAGACGAGGAGTGGTGGTACGACGAGTCGGGCAACGCTTACGGCAGCGCCGACGCGTGGATCAGCTCGACCTCGCTCATGTACTACCTCGAGGAGCACCCCGAGCGCGCGACCGCGCTCACTGATGACGAGCGCGCCTCGGTGAAGGTCGGCGACGTCGTGCAGTTCGACTGGGACGATTCGGGCGACCGCGACCACACGGGCATCGTGACCTCGGTCGAGACCGCCGCCGACGGCTCGGTCACGATCCTCTACGCCGGCCACACCGATGCGACATGGGACCGCTCGGTCGACATGGCGATCACCGAGCTGCACCCAGGCGGCATCGCCTACTACTGGAGCATCGCCGAGTAGTCGGCGCTCGGCGCTGCCGGTTCGAGCGCTACTGGTTCGAGAAAGTTCGAGCGCTACTGGTTCGAGAAGGCCGCGTCGAACGAGGTCGCGGGCTTCGGCCAGAGCAGCGAGCGGATGTATCCGACGGCCTCAGCTGCGCCGTGCAGCCGGTCCATGCCCGCGTCCTCCCACTCGACCGAGATCGGCCCGTCGTAGCCGATCGCATCGAGCGCGCGGAATGCGTCCTCCCAGGGCACGTCGCCGTGACCCGTCGACACGAAGTCCCAGCCGCGGCGCGGGTCGCCCCACGGCAGATGCGAGCCGAGCACGCCGGCGCGGCCGTTGGCCGGGCGCATCCGCGTGTCCTTGCAGTCGACGTGGTAGATGCGGTCCTTGAAGTCCCAGATGAAGCCGACCGGGTCGATGTGCTGCCACATCATGTGCGACGGATCCCAGTTGAAGCCGAACGCCGGTCGCCGATCGATCGCCTCGAGAGTGCGCACCGAACTCCAGTAGTCGTACGCGATCTCCGACGGGTGCACCTCGTGGGCGAACCGCACGCCCTCGGCATCGAAGACGTCGAGGATCGGGTTCCACCGGTTCGCGAAGTCCTCGAACCCGGCGTCGATCACCGAGGCCGGCACGGGCGGGAACATCGCCACGTACGGCCAGATCTTCGAACCGGTGAACCCCACGACGGTGTCGACACCGAGCGCCCGGGCGACGCGTGCCGCACGCTTCATGTCGTCGGCGGCGCGCTGCCTGACACCCTCGGCGTCACCGTCGCCCCACGTGTAGGGCCGCACGATGGCCTGGTGGCGGAAGTCGATCGGGTCGTCGCAGACGGCCTGGCCGGTCAGATGGTTCGAGATCGCGTACACCTCGAGCCCGTATCGCTGCAGGATCTCGCGCCGCTCGTCGAGGTAGCCCGGCTCTTCTTCGGCGAGCTTCAGGTCGAGGTGGTCGCCCGAGCAGGCGATCTCGAGGCCGTCGTATCCCCACTCCGCGGCGCGGCGGGCGACCTCCTCGAACGGCAGGTCGGCCCATTGGCCCGTGAAGAGGGTGACCGGGTGGGTTGCGGATGCCGCGGCATCCGTCTCGCCCTGTGCCGCCTCGCCCTGTGCCGCCGCGTCGGCGCCGGCCCGCGGCTCTTGAAGGGTCATCGTCGTTCCCTTTCGTCTTGCAGCGCGGTGAGATAGCGGATGCTTCGTTCCGCAAGTTCGTCTTGCGACGCGGCGAGCGGGCGCCACACCGAGGCGGCGACCGCGATCGTGTCGTTGTCGCCGGTGAAGCTCTCGAGGCCGAGCGGGCCGCTGTAGCCGACGTCGTCGAGCGCGTCGAGGAAGTCCGGCCAGTCGATGTGGTCGTCGCCGACCGCGCCGCGGTCGTTGCCGCAGACCTGGACGTAGGCGAGATGCTCGCCCGCCAGGCGGATGGCGTCGCCGATGCGCTGCTCTTCGATGTTCAGGTGGTAGCTGTCGAGCGCGAGGCCGAGCCCGGGGCCGAGCAACGGGCCGAGCGCCTCGAGGGCCTGCTCGACGGTGTTGATGAGGCTCGTCTCGTAGCGATTGAGCGGTTCGATGGCGAGCCGGATGCCGCTGCGCTCCGCCGCCCGCACGACCGGCCCGAGGCTGCCTCTGAGTTCGTGATAGCGCTCCGCACGCTCCTCGGCGTCCATGCGCCAGGTTCGCCCGGTGGCCGCGGTGAAGGGGCCGGCGACGATGCGGGCGCCGAGGCGCTCGGCCACGCCGACGCAGTGCACGAGGTAGTTCTGCGTGGCGACGACTTCGGAGCCGGGCGCCGCGATCAGGTTGCGGCCCGGGCCCATGGCACCGACCACCACGGGAGCGAGCCGGTGCTCGTGCAGCACCTCGGCCGCGGCATCCGGTGACCAATCGCCGGGGTTCTCGACCGGCAGCTCGATGGCGCCGAATCCCATGCCCGCAGCCTTCGCGGCGATCTCGGCGAGCGCGGCATCGTCGAGCGGCGATGTCCAGACCCAGGTGTTGACGCCGATGATGCGGCGCATGCTGCCTCCTTGCGGCGGATGCCAGGCTACCGACGTTCGTTGAACCCGCAGCAATTCAGGTTGGCACGGGCGTGGGGGGGGGGGGGGGGGGGGGGGGGGGGGGGGGGGGGGGGGGAGGAGGGGGAGGGGGGGGGGGGGGGGGGGGGGGGGGGGGGGGGGGNACAGCAATTCAGGTTGGCACGGGCGTGTCGCGGGCCGCAATCGGTTGATCGGGCCCGCGACACGTCTCCGCTCCTGAATTGCTGCGGGGTGCTGGTGGTGCGGTGGTACTGGTGGTGCGGTGGTGCGGTGGTGCGGTGGTGCGGTGGTGCGGTGGTACTGGTGGTGCGGTGGTGCTGGTTCTGCGTGACCGGCGTCGCCGGTTACGGGATGATGCGCTCCTGCCACACCTGCGGGTAGCCGGGCAGGTCTTCTCCGCCGAACTTGGCGTAGTGACCGTCGGGCATTCCGTCGTTCGCCTCGAGGTACTGGTCGACCTCTTCAGCGGTGATCGGCGACTGCGGCAGCACCCACTCCTTCGGGACCTGCTCGCCCGCGAAGATCTTCTGCACGGCGAGGAGCGGCGTGCGCCACTGGAAGTTGGAGTACACGGGTGCGAGACCGGTGAGTCCCGTCTCCTTCCACTTGCGCAGGAAGCTCATCTCGTCTTCACCCGTCATGACGGGGTAGTCGACGCCGGCGTCTTCGAACGCCTCGATGGCCGCGACGGCGCCGTCACCGGCATCCATCCACACGCCGTCGACGTCACCCTTGGCGAGTTCGTCGGAGATGATCTTCTTGATCTCGGCGGGGTCGGCTCCGGTGAAGTAGTCGACCGCCTCGATGTCGTTCTCCGCGAAGAGCTTCTCAGCCGCGGCCCAGCGCTGCTCGAGCACGTCGACGCCCGGCAGGATCCGGAGCCCGACGACCTTCGATCCCGGCTCGAGCTCCTCGATCAGGAACTCCGCCGTGTCGATGCCCCACGCGAAACCACCGATGGGGTGGATGAACGTGACGGGGCAATCGGTCTGCACACCGCGGTCGAAGACCACGACGGGCTTGCCGGTGTCGCACGCCCGCTCGACGGCCGGGGTCATGGCCGCCGTGGAGTTCGGCGCGATGATGAAGACGTCGCAGTTGCCCTCGTTGATGAAGTAGTCGATGTCGGCGATCTGCGTGTCGTCGGAGTCCTGCGCGTCGCGGGTCTCCATCTCGGAGATGACCCCTGCGTCCTGCAGCACCTTCAGCTGCTGATTCATGGTGATCCAGCCGGTCTGACGCCACGGGTTCGAGATCGAGGCGTTCGCGAAGCATGCCTTCTTCGCGCCCGTTCCCGCGTATTCGGCTGTGTCGATCATCTCGGCGTTGATGTACTGCAGCCACGGCTGGCCTTCGGGCCCTTCGGGCACGACGGACCGTTCGGCGTACTGCTTGTCGTAGAGCTCCTGGTCGAACCACTCGACCGCTTCCTCCGTGGCTCCGGCGTCATCCGACGGCGCGGCCACATTCGGGTCGGTGGTACATCCGGCCAGTGCGATCATCGCGAGAGCGGCGACCATGGCGGATGCCACTGCATACCTGCGTCGCATCACGAACCTCCCTTGGTTTAGTTGTCAGCCCTCAGCGTCGAGGGAATGGGTGCAGGGCGAGCGGATGCCGCGGCATCCTGCTCCTCCGCCGGTGCCGGCGAAGTCTGGGTCGGCGGCTCCGATGGCGGAGTCGGCGAGATCGTGGGCGCTTCGAGGGCGCGGCCTTTGCGGCGCGCGCGAATGGTGGTGGCCGCGTAGGCGACGGCGAGGATGATGATCGCGCCCTGCACTGCGTCGCGGTAGGTCGAGGGCACCCCGGCGAAGTTCAGCAGGGTGAAGAGTGCTTCGAGCGCGAAGGCGCCGGCCGCGGCGGCCACGACCCAGCCGCGACCGCCGCCGAGCACTACGCCGCCGAGCACGACCGCGGTGATCGCGGTGAACTCGTAGCCGCGTCCGACGCTCGGGTGCACGCCGGCGTAGCCGACGAGCAGCACGCCGGCGATCGTCGCCGAGAGCGAGGAGATCACGAAGGTCGAGGTCTTGACCCACCAGTTGCGGGCGCCTGAGTAGCGGGCGGTCGTCGGGTTGTCGCCGAGGGCGATGATCGTGCGGCCGAACGGGCGACGTGCGAACCAGATCGCGATGACGAGCACCACGACGAGCACGACGACCGACCAGGGCAGGATCTCGATCACGGGCAGGTTCCGGATGCCGCCGCGGCCGATCTCGCGGAACCCGTCTGCGGGGTTGCCGGTCGCGGCGCCGCCGGTCCAGTAGAGGGTGGCGCCGAGCAGGGCGAGCATCATGCCGAGCGTGGCGATGAAGCTCGGCACCTTGAGCAGGGTGACGATGAGGCCGTTCACGAGGCCGATGACGGCGCCGAAGGCGAGCATGAACACGAGCACCGGCAGCGACTTCGCCTCGTCTTGGCCGATGAGGTTGCCGGCGATGACGACCTGGGCGGTGACGACCGAGCCCATCGAGAGGTCGAATTCGCCCCCGACGATCACGAAGTACTGTCCGATCGCGACGATGGCGACGGGCGCGACCCGCTGCACGAAGCGGATGAACTGCGAGGGCTCGGCGAACGACGGGTTCAGCACCGTGATCGCCACGAGCAGCACGACGAGCAGCAGGAAGACGGCGCCGCGCGGGCTCACGAGCGTGCGGCCGAGACCGGCGAGGCGTTGGCCGGCGGTGGGCTGATCGGATGTCGCGGCGCTCATGCCGATCCCTCCTTCTCATGCACGGCGACCGGCGGTCCGGCGGGTCCGCCTCCGGAGTCGGGCCGGTCGGACCCGGTGCGTGCAGCGGCGGAGCCTGCCGCATCCGCGCCGGGCGTCGGCGACCCTGCGCCGAATCGCGGCCGTCGCCGGTCGAGCGATCGACTCGTGTAGACGGCGACCGCGGCGACGATGACGACCCCGCGCACGACGTCTTTCAGGAAGGGGTTGACCTGCATGACGCTCATGACGTTGTCGACGACGGCGAAGATCGCGACCCCGCCGATCGTGCCCCAGATCGAGCCGCGACCGCCCATGAGCAGGGTGCCGCCGAGCACGACGGCGGCGATCGAGAGCAGGTCGTAACCGCCCTGAGTGCCGACGGTGGGGCTGCCGACGCCGAGCCGGCTCGCGAGCAGGAGCCCGGCGAGCGCGGCGGTGATCGAGCACAGCATGTGTGCGACGATGACCGGCCGTGCCGTGCGGATGCCCGAGAGGCGCGCGACCTGTTCGTTGCCGCCGACGGCGAACATGTGGTTGCCGACCCGCGTGCGGGCGAGGAAGAAGGCCCCGGCGAGCGCGACGACGAGCATGATGAGGGTCGACACGGGCACCGGGCCGACGCCGGTCGCGCCGATCAGCTGGAACTCCCACGGCACCTCGCCGCTCGTGCCCTTGTAGTTCGTGTCGAGGTAGCCCTTGATGATGAGGCCCGTGCCGAGGGTCGCGATGAACCCGTTGACCTTGAGCTTCGTGACGATGAGCCCGTTGGCGAGGCCGATGAGTGCGGCGACGACGAGCACCGCGAGCACCGCGATCGGGATGTTCGCCGGGTTGCCCCGCATCGTGTCGGCCGCGATGAGGCTCGAGAGGCTGACGACGTAGGGCACCGACAGGTCGAGCGAGGCGCACAGGATCACGAGGGTCTGGCCGATCGCGACGAAGCCGAGCACGCTCATGCCCGTGAGGATGTCGCGGATGTTGCCGGCACTGAAGAAGTTGCGGCCGACGCTCGCGACGAGGATGGCACCGATGATGATGACGCCCACGAGCGCGATGCCCACGATGAGGCTCGCGTCGAGGCGACGACGACGGCCTCGGCGAGCGGATGTCGCGGTGACGGTGCTCATCGGCCGGCCTCCTCGTCCGTGGCATCCGTGTCGCTCACTGAGCCCGTCGAATCGCCCTCCGAAGCATCCGCTGTACCGACGACCTTCGCGCCGCCGACCCTCAGCGTGCCGGTGGCCGCCGAGAGGATCGTCGCCTCATCGCTGCGCGCCGGCAGCTCTGCCGAGGCACGGCCGTCGTGCATGACGATGATGCGGTCGGACATGCCGATGACCTCGGGCAGTTCGGAGGAGATCATGAGGATGGCGACTCCTTCTTTCGCGAGCCGTCGCATGAGCGTGTACACGGCGACCTTCGCGCCGACGTCGATGCCGCGGGTCGGCTCGTCGAGCAGCACGACGCGCGGTTTCGTCGCGAGCCACTTCGCGAGCACGACCTTCTGCTGGTTGCCGCCCGAGAGGTACTGCACCTCTTGGTCGACGCCGCGCGAGGCGACCTCGAGCGAGGAGAGCACCCCCGGTAGTTCGCGGCGCGCCTCGCTCGTGCGACGAGCGAAGACCGAGCGGATCACGAGCAGTGCGTTGTCGCCGACCGACTGATTCAGGGCGAGCCCCTGGGCCTTGCGGTCTTCGGTGATGAGCGCGATGCCCGCCTTCACGGCCTGCCGGGCCGAGGTCATGCGAACGGGCCGTCCGTCGAGGAGCAGCTCGCCGCGGGTGAACGGCGCGATGCCGAAGAGCGCTTCGACGAGCTCGGTGCGACCCGAGCCCTGCAGTCCGGCGACGCCGACGATCTCGCCGGCGCGCAGCTCGAGGTCGATGCCGTCGACGTAGGCGTTGCCCGCGCCGCGCAATTCGAGCCGCGGATCGCCGACGACCGTGCCCTCTTCGACCCCGGGGAAGTACGCGGAGATCGGGCGTCCGACCATGCGGCGCACGAGCTCGTCGGTGTCGAGCTCGGCGACCGGGCCGCTCGAGATGAGCGCGCCGTCTTTCAGCACGGTGATCGTGTCGCAGAGGTCGAAGATCTCCTTCAGCCGGTGCGAGACGTAGAGAATCGCGACGCCGCGCTCGGCGAGCCGCCGCACGATCGTATAGAGCAGTTCCACCTCGTGGTCGGCGAGCGCGGCCGTCGGCTCATCCATCTGGATGACCCTGGCGTCGACCGAGAGCGCCTTCACGATCTCGACGATCTGCTGTTCGGCGACGGTGAGCGTGCGCACCGGGGCATCCGCGTCGATCGTGTCGATGCCGAGGTCGGCGAGCAGCGACCGCGTCTCGGCGAGCATCGCCTTCTTGTCGACGAAGCCGCCGCGCCGCGGCTCGCGGCCGAGGAACACGTTCTGCGCGACCGTGCGTTCTGGCAGCAGGTTGAACTCCTGGAAGACGGTGGCGAGCCCCGCGCGTGCCGCTTCGACGGGGTGGCTGAACGCCACCTCGGTGCCGCCGAGCGTGATGGTGCCCGCGTCTCGTTCGTAGACGCCCGCGAGGATCTTCATGAACGTCGACTTGCCCGCGCCGTTCTCGCCGACGAGGCCGTGCACCTCGCCCGGCCGGAGCGTGAGGCCGACGCCGTGCAGCACCGTGACGCCGAAGAACGACTTCTCGAGCCCCATGGCCACGAGCACCGGCTCGGCGGCGAGCACAGCGCCGCGCCGGTCTTCGCCCGTCGGCTGCTGCTGGGCGTTCATGCGGCCACCTCCACCCAATTGCCGGATGCCGCGGACTCCAGCACCGCCTCAGTGACGCGCACTGCGCGCAGGCCGTCGTCGAAGCGCGGCAGCCCCTCTGGCGATGCGCCGCCGATCGCCGCGTAGGCGTCGGCGATGAAGGCGTTGAACGCGTCTTGATAGCCCATCGGATGCCCCGCCGGCACGATCGCCAGCCGGGCCGCGTCTTCGGCGAGCCGTGCCGGGTCGCGCTCGATGACCCTCGACGCGTCGGTGCGCCCGAGCCAGAGGGTGTCGGGGCGCTCCTGCTCGAACCGCACGCTCGCCTCGGTGCCCGCGAGTTCGATCGAGAGGGCATTCTTACGCCCGGGCGCCACCTGCGAGACGAGCAGTGTGCCGACGGCGCCCGAGGTGAGCTCGACGACGACGGCGACGAGGTCTTCGGTGGCGATGGCGTCGTGCGTGGCGCGGGCCTCGTAGACGGTGCGGGTCGAGGCGCTGAGCCGTTCGATGCGCTCCCCCGAGACGAACTCGAGCAGATCGACGAGGTGCGAGCCGATGTCGGCGAAGGCGCGCGACGGCCCCCCGAGCGCGGCGTCGACCCGCCAGTCGTCGTCATGGGGTGCAGCGAGCCAGTCCTGCAGATATGCACCCTGCACGCTGAGCAGGCGCCCGGTCTCGCCGCGGGCGACGCGGGCTCGTGCCTCGCGAGCCATCGGGTGGAATCGATAGACGAAGGGCACGGCGGCCACGAGGCCGCGCTCGTCGGCGAGCGCGGTCAGCGCCGCGGCATCCGTCACCGACGTCGCGAGCGGCTTTTCGCAGATGACGTGCTTGCCGGCCTCGAGGGCGGCCCGTGCGATCGCCGCGTGCGTCGCGTTCGGCGTGCACACGTGCACGACGTCGATGTCGGGGTCGTCGAGCAGTGCGTCGACCGAGTCGAACGCCGTGGTCAGCCCCAGCCGTCGCGCTGCATCGCGAGCTCGATCAGCCGATGAGGATGCACCGCCCGTGAGCTCGGCCCGTGCGGCGCGAGCGGCCCGGGAGTGCACGGCGGCCATGAAGCCGCCACCGACGAAGCCGGCACGAAGAGTGCGGGTCGGGGCGATGACGTCCGTTGTCATGGTCGACATGGTGACACAAGGATCGAGACTTCTGCTAGTCATTCGTCAAAAGTTGCCGAAGTCGTTACACCTTCGAGATTTACGTGTGAGCGAAGACCGTGTGCTTTACTCAGTGCATGGTTGACATCAGCCGGGGATCAGCACTCGGCGCCTCGGGGGCGAGCGAGCTCTTCCAGCTCCTCCGTGACGGCGCACCCCGCACCCGGGCGTCCCTCGCCGCCACCACCGGTCTCGCACGATCGACGATCGCGACGCGCGTCGACGAACTCATGCAGCTCGGGCTCGTCTCCCCCGTGGCCGATGCCGCTTCGACCGGCGGCCGGCCGCCCTCGCAGTTCGCGCTCAACCCGGCGGCGCGCATCGTGCTCGCCGCCGACCTCGGCGCCTCGCACGCCACGCTCGCCGTCACCGATCTCACCGGCACGGTGCTCGCTTCACACGGCGAGCGCATGGACATCGCCGAGGGCCCCGATGCCGTGCTCGGCTGGATGGTCGACGCCGGCCGAGCACTCATCGAAGGACTCGGCCGCGACCGGCACGAGCTCGCGGCCATCGGCATCGGCGTGCCCGGGCCGGTCGAACACTCCACCGGCCGCCCGGTGAACCCCCCGATCATGCCCGGCTGGGATCGCTTCGACGTGCCCGGCTGGGTGCAGCAGCACCTCGAGGTGCCGGTGCTCGTCGACAACGACGTGAACATCATGGCGCTCGGCGAACGCGCCCTCGCCTGGCCGCAGGTCGAACACCTCATGTTCGTGAAGGTCGCCACGGGCATCGGCTCCGGCATCATCTCGGGCGGCCTGCTGCAGCGCGGTGCGCAGGGCATCGCGGGCGACATCGGCCATGTGCGCGTCGCGCGCGGCAGCGAGGTGCCCTGCCACTGCGGCAACCGCGGATGCCTCGAAGCCCTCGCCTCGGGCCCCGCCATCGCCCGGGCGCTTCGCGAACAGGGTGTCGACGCGACATCCGGCAACGACGTCGTCGAACTCGTCAAGCGCGGCGACATCGACGCGATCCAGGCGGTGCGCCAGGCCGGCCGCGACATCGGCGAGGTGCTCACCGCGTGCGTCAGCCTCGTGAACCCCTCTGTGGTCGCCATCGGCGGTTCGATGGCGAGAGCCGGTGAGCACCTCATCGCCGGCGTGCGAGAGGTCGTCTACACCCGCTCGATGCCGCTCGCGACCGAGCACCTCGCGATCGTGCAGTCCGCCGCGGCCGAGAATGCTGCTGTGCTCGGCGCGAGCATGCTCGCGATCCACCACGCGCTCTCCCCCGAGGGCATCGACGCGCTCGCAGCGCGCTGACCCGGCATCCGCTGCCCCTGCTCGCGGCGCCCGCCCACCTCGCCACGCGCCCACCCCGTCACGCGCCCACCTCGCCACCCGCCCACCTCGCCACGCGACCACCTCGCCACGCGACCACTGCAGCAATTCAGGAAGGGAGGTGTGTCGCGCCCACGATCCGCCGCGAATACCCCGCGACACGCCGCGACACGCTCCTCCCGTCCTGAATTGCTGCAGGAGACCGCGCGTGCGGCGCCCCGATGACCGCGCGCAGCGGTACGCTCGGAAGGTGCCGGATACCCCCTTCGCCCTCTTCGATCTCGAGAGCGTGACGACGGCGGTCGCGGTCGACGAACGCCCGCGGCATGCGTGCCAGTCGCGCGTCGTGGCCGACTCGAGTGATCGGGTCGGCTGGTTGCGGGCGCGCTCGCAGGGCATCACTGCGACGGATGCCGCGAAGCTCGCGACCCGCGAATCGGTGCGCACCGCGGCGCACGAGAAGCTGCACGGCAGCCGGTACAGCTTCGGCGGGAGCCGGTACACCGACCACGGCCGGGAGCGCGAACCCGTCATCGCCGAGTGGGCACGCAACAGTCACGGCATCGAGCCGTCGACGCTGCTCTTCCACTCGGAGTTCGAACGCCGTCACCTCGCGACGCCCGACGGCCTCAGGATCACGTCGAACGGCACCCTCGAACTCTGCGAGATCAAGACGACCTCCAAGCCGTGGCGCGGCATCCCACGCGGGTACCTGCGCCAGGTCTGGTGGCAGCAGTACGTGCTCGGCGCCGAGCGCACGCTCGTCGTGTGGGAGCAGCACGACGACTTCGTTCCGGTCGCCGCCGAGCCGCAGTGCCGTTGGGTCGACCGCGACGACGACCAGATCGCGATCCTCGTGGGGTTCGCGAACGAGCTGCTCACTGCGATCCGGCCCGCCGGCGCCGACCACGACCCGCGCGCGATCTACCGGCCGGGTGCTCTCGCGTGACGACCATCCTCCTGCACGGCCTCGGTGCCGACCGTCGACAACCCCTCGACCTGTTCACGCCGGCGGTGCGCGCCGCGAGCGGGCCCGACGAGCTCATCATCGCACCGGATATCCGTGCGCACGGCGGGTTCCTCACGGTCGGCGAGCCCGAGGATTTCCGCATCGACCGGCTCGCCGCCGAAGTCGCCGCGAGCGTACGGGAGACGATCTCCGATGCCGGCGGCCCGGCGCCCGAGGCATCCGCACCGCTGACCGTCATCGGCGTCTCCCTCGGTGCCGCTCTCGCGCTGCGGCTCGCGCTCGACGAACTGCTGCCGATCGAACGTGCCGTGTTCGTTCGGCCGTCGTTCAGCGACGAGTCGCTGCCAGAGAATCTGCGGGCGTTCCCGGTGATCGGCCAGATCCTCGCCGATGCGGGGCCGGCCGGCATGCAGGAGTTCCGCGAGCGCTCGATCTTCCAGTACATCGCGTCGGTCTCGCCCGCGGGTGGACGAGGGCTGCTGACGCAGTTCACGGCTCCGGATGCCGCGCGGCGGGCGATGCGGCTCGTCGAGATGCCGCGCAACCGCGCGTTCACGGCTGACTCCGAGCTCGCCGGGCTCGGGGCCCGCGGCATCCAGTCACTCGTCGTCGGTGCCCCCCGCGACCCGGTGCATCCGTACGCCCTCGCCGAGCGATGGGCTACCGCTCTCGACGCGCCACTCGTCGAACTGCCGGCTCGCGACGACGGGCTGCCCGTGCAGACGGCGCTGCTGCGCGAGGGCATCGCCCGCTGGCTGCAGCACACGCGCGCCTGACGACCGCAACGCTCGTCGAGGAGCGACGCCCTCGATACAGCGGTGTCGCCTCCCCGCTGGTCGAGTAGCGACGAAGAAGCGTATCGAGACCCGTCACGAGGTCTCGATACGGCCGCAAGCGGCCTACTCGGCCGACGAGGGGGCGCCCCTTACCGCACGCATGCGCACTCCCCAGATTCGGCGAAACCACGGCCACCCGGGGGTCGGTGCGATCATAGCGATGACGGATACTGTGCAAAGGGCAATCTCAGGAGGGTGTGTCGATGCGGGCATTGGTGATCGATCAGACCGGCGGAGCCGACGAGCTGCACATGGCCGAAGTGCCCGACCCGATTCGTATCAGCGACGAGGTACTCGTGCGGGTCGTTGCAGCGGGCGTGAACCCGATCGACGCGAAAACCCGAGCCGGGCGCGGCGTCTCCAGGGCGATCCCCGCCTACCCGGCAGTGCTCGGCGGCGATTTCGCCGGCGTGGTCGAGGCCGTGCCCTACACGGCCCATCCGCTGCAGCCGGGTGACCGCGTCTACGGCATGGGCCGGGTGCCCCGCACCGGCGGCAGCTACGCCGAACTGATCTCGGTGAGTTCGATGGGCATCACCCGCATGCCGGCATCCCTCTCGTTCGCCGAAGCGGCGGCGGTGCCGCTCGCGGCGCTCACCGCGTGGGGCGCGGTCGTCGATACGGCGCGCGTGCACGACGGCCAGCGGGTGCTCGTCCACGCCGGCGCCGGCGGTGTCGGCCACTTCGCCGTGCAGTTCGCCGCCTACTTCGGCGCCGTCGTCACCGCCACCGCCTCCGCCCGCAACGCAGACTTCGTGCGCGGCCTCGGTGCACGCCGCATCATCGACTACAACTCCGAACGATTCGAAGAGGTCGCCACCGACCAAGATGTGGTCATCGACCTGATCGGCAATGCGACGGATGCCACGGGCACCCGTTCCCTCGACGTGCTGCGTCCGGCCGGGCTGATCGTGACGGTGCCCACCGGCTCGTGGCCGACCATGGCCGAGGAGGCGGCGGCCCGGGGCATCCGTTCGAGCGGCTACACCGTCTCGCCCGATGCCCGCACGCTCTCGGTGATCACGCGGCTGATCGACGACGGTGCCGTGCGTGTGCACGTGGAGCGGGAGTTGCCGCTCGAGGAGGGTGCCGAGGCGCACCGCCTGCTCGAAGCGGGGCACGTGCGCGGCAAGCTCGTGCTGCGGGTCTCGCCCGACCCGGCCTGAGCTCGTCGCGCGCTCACCCTGCGCTCATCGACAGAAGCCCGCTTCGACGAGCTCAGCGAGCACGCCCGCGGGTTCCTCAGCCGGTGCGGGCGTCGAGCAGTGCGCTGCCGAGCTCGCTGCGGAGGTAGAGCACGCTGTGCCCGTACCTCGTCGAGACGAGGAGGCCGGCATCGCGCAGGGCGCGGAGGTGCTGGTTCACGGCCGATGGGGTGACGCCGAAGCGCACCCCCAGCTCGGTCGACGACGCCGGGTCGCCGAGCGCGGAGAGCAGGCTCGCCCGCGCCTCGCCGATGATCGCGGCGACCGCGGCCGGGTTGGCCACCTGCTCGGTCTCCCAGAGCGCGCCTTGCCCGCGTGCCGGGTACATGATCATCGGCGGGCCGTCGCCGACCGGCGCAGAGCCCCGGCGCGTGAACATCGTCGGCACGAGCGTGAGGCCGAGGCCGTCGATGCGCTGCAGGCGGTCGTTCGGGTCTCTCAGTCGCACCGAGACGACACCGCCCTCGTAGTCGACCGTCGACGAGATGCCGTTCAGCATGGTCGACAGCCCACTCTGCGCGATCTGGCGGCCCCGGTAGACGACGTCGGCCTCGAGCACCGCACGCATGCGCGGCCAGTACGGCGCGAACGAGGCGTCCCAGAGCTCGTGCAGCGCACGCACGATGCGCCGAATGGCGGTCTTCGGCGAGCCGGCGAACACGGCCGGCACGTGCCCGTGCACCGCGACGAGGTCGCCGATGAAGGTCTGCGGGGGCGTGGCGAGCAGTTGCTCGAACTCGTCGTCGAGGCGCGTCAGCGGCGATTCGGGGCGCGGGTTCATGAAGTCGGGCGTCCACAGTCGCTCGTCGATGAGGCCGTGCAGGGCCTCGACGTCGAGGTCGGCACGCGCCGCCTCGGTGCGGCGCAGCCACGGCAGCTGCAGGGGGAATCGGGCGGGGTCGTCGATCGCGCGCAGCGACAGTCCGAGTTCGCAGAGCGGCGAGATGCCGAAGCGCACGGCCGCGACGTCGCCCTCGTTGAGCACGTATCGCAACATGAAGCAGAACGCTACATCAATTTCGACACGGCGGCGATTCTGGAAGAACTGAACGAGTGAGCCCTACCCCCGCATCGCCCCCCGACACGGGAACCGTGCCGACCGTCGACCCCGAATCACCGCCGAAGCCCTCGCTCGTCGCCCGCGTCGCGGCATCCGTGGCCGACCCGGTGCTGCGCATCCTCGTCGGCGCGACCCTCATCTCGCGCGTCGGCCGCGGCATCTTCCTCACCGTCACGGTGCTCTACTTCACCTTCATCGTCGGCCTCGCTCCGCACGAGGTCGCGATCGTGCTCGCCGCGTCGAGCGCCGCGGGGGTCGGCGCGACCCTCGCCGGCGGATGGCTCGCCGACCGCTTCAGCGCCAAGCGCCTCCTCATCGTCTTCACCACGATCGAGGGCCTCGCGCTGATCGCGTACGTCTTCGCCGGCGATTTCATCAGCGCACTCACGATCGCCGTCGTCTGCGGCGGCTTCGGACAGGCCGCGAACTCGACGCGGGCGGCGATCATCGCCCGGGCGTTCGAAGGTCAGGGCCGCGTGAACGCGCGGGCGGTGCTGCGCGCGATCACCAACATCTCCATCGCCGTCGGCTCAGGACTCGGCGCGCTCGCGCTCGCCATCGGCACAGCCGAGGCGTACCGCGCGCTCATCCTCGGCGCAGGCGCGCTCTACCTGCTCGGCTTGATCCAACTCGTCAAGCTCCCCTCGAGCGTCGATGCGCCCGCGAGGGTCGCGACGCCGCCGGTGACCACCGCGACCGGGTCGTTCGATGCCGCCGCCAGCGCCGAGGCAGCCGCGGCTGAGCGTCGCAGCTGGCGCCGGCACTCCCCGTGGCGCGACCCGAGGTATCTGCTGCTCACCGCGCTCACCGCGGTGTTCGGCATGCAGTTCGGCGTCGCCGAGTTGGGGGTGCCGCTCTGGATCGCGAACGAGACCACGGCGCCCGAGGCCCTCATCGCCGCACTGCTCATCCTCAACACCGTCATCGTCGTGATCTTCCAGGTGCCGCTCTCGAGGGGCACGCACGACCTGCGGGTCGCGGCCCGAGTGTCTGGCATCGCGGCCTGGCTGATGGCCGCCGCCTGCCTCGTGTACGCCTCGGCCGCAGGGCTCCCCATCGGCTTCGCGATCACCGTGCTCGTGATCGCCGCGATCACGCACGCCTTCGCCGAGGTGTTCTCGCAGGCCGGCGGCTGGGGGCTCAGTTTCGAACTCGCCGACCCCGTGCAGGCGGGCAGCTACCAGGGCGTATTCGGCATGGGCTTCTCGGTCGGCGCGCTCGCCGCCCCGCTCGTCGTCAACGCGACGGCGATCTCGAACGGCTTCTCGGGTTGGGTCGTGCTCGCCGCGATCTTCCTCGTGTCGGGCCTCGGCATCTGGTGGCTCGCGCGTCGCGCGGCACGAACGGCCTCGTCGGCGGCATAACGACGTAGGGCGCGTCGGCCGGTCGCACTGCGCCCGGCCTCGAGCGCGTGGCATGATCGGCGCATGGCCGAGCCCAGCACGCAGCTTCAGGCGC
Organism: Agromyces sp. Y782; assembly: GCF_059445405.1. Taxonomy (NCBI): domain Bacteria; kingdom Bacillati; phylum Actinomycetota; class Actinomycetes; order Micrococcales; family Microbacteriaceae; genus Agromyces; species Agromyces sp. Y782. The sequence goes on from NZ_JCAIUG010000001.1 coordinate 1,112,420, forward strand.
ACTCCGACGACGGACGATCGTTCGCGATTCCGGATGCCTCGGGCACCCCGTTCATCGCCGGCACCCTGCTCGTCATCACGACCCGACGAGGCCGGCAGCTCGCCCTCGTCGAGGAGCGCGAGACGGGCGCGGCGGGCGGGCCCGAGGCCCTGCGCGGACGCCTCCTCGGCGTGATCGACGGCGCACGTTTCGACGCACGCGGCAGCCACGGGTTCGTAGCCGGCGCCGTGGCAGCGGCCGACGCGGCCACGATCGACCTCGTGCACGCGGCGCTCGGCGCGACCCTCGAGATCGGGGTGAACCTCAGCCCACCGAGCCGGCCGGCACGACTGTTGTCGCATCGCTTCAACCGGCACACCTTCTGGTGCGGTCAGAGCGGCTCGGGCAAGACCTACGCGCTCGGCGTGGTGCTCGAGCAGCTCATCGCGCACACGGCGCTGCCCGTCGTCGTGTTCGACCCGAACTCCGACTTCGTTCGGCTCGGCGAACTGAACCCCGATGCGAGCGGGCCCACCGCCGAGCTGCTGGCGCAACGCGACATCCGGGTGCTCCGCCCGAACACCGCAGGTGCCGATCTGCTGCGCGCACGGTTCACCGCGATGACGACTGAGGCGAAGGCGGCGGTGCTCCGCCTCGACCCCGTGGTCGACCGCGAGGAGTTCAACGCGGCCGTGCACCTGCGCGACACGCTGAGCGTGGTCGAACCGGGCGAGTTGTTGCCCGAGTTGCTCGAATCCGACGACCCCGCGCGCCGCGCGCTCGGTCTCCGCATCGAGAACATGGGCATCCTGACCTGGGAGGTCTGGGCCGGTCGCGACCGCGAGGCGACACTCGTCATCGATGAGCGGGCGGATGCCACGGTGCTCGACCTCGGCGGCTTCTCGACGCCCGACCAGCACCTCGTCATCGCACTCTCGGTGCTCGACGAGCTGTGGGCCCGTCGAGAGGAGCGGCGACCGGTGCTGCTCGTGATCGACGAAGCCCACAATCTCTGCTCACCCGAGCTGAGCTCACCGCTCGCGGTCGCCGTGCGGGAGCGCATCATCCAGATCGCCGCCGAGGGCCGGAAGTTCGGGCTTTGGCTCCTGCTCTCGACGCAGCGTCCGTCGAAGGTGCACCCCGGCATCATCTCCCAGTGCGACAACCTCGCCCTCATGAAGATGAGCTCCCCCATCGATCTCGACGGTCTCGCGACGTACTTCGGGTATGCACCGGCGGCATTGATCGCGCGGTCGCCGTGGTTCCGGCAGGGCGAGGCGCTCTTCGCGGGCGGCTTCGTGCCCGCGCCGACGTTGCTCGCGATGAACGCGAGGCTCACGCCCGAGGGTGGCAGCGACGTGGGCGTGCCGCTGCGCTGACCCCGCCCCGCTGGTCGAGTAGCGACGCAGGAGCGTATCGAGACCCGTCACGAGGTCTCGATACGGCGCTGGCGCGCCTACTCGACCGACGAAAGGGCACGCCACCCGCGCGCCTACTCGACCGACGAAAGAACGCGCCACCCGCCGGTCGAGTCGCGACGCAGAAGCGTATCCAGACCCGTCACGAGGTCTCGATACGGCGCTGGCGCGCCTACTCGACCGACGAAAGGGCACGCCACCCGCGCGCCTACTCGACTGACGAGAGAATGAGTGAGCGCTCCAGCACCCAGTCGTCTTCAACGCGACCGCCGACGACGAAGTGCTTGCGGCCGACCTTCGAGAAGCCGTGGCGCTCGTAGAACGCGAGCCCCCGCGCGTTCTCCTCGTTGACCCCGAGCCAGGCCGTCACGGCTCCGGTCGCCTTCGCCGCATCGAGCGACGCGCGCATGAGTGCGGCGCCAGCGCCCGTGCCGTGCGACTCCGACAGCACGTAGACCTTGCTCACCTCGATCGCGGGCCTCGCCGTCACCGCGCGAGCGGCGTCGGCGTCGCCCGGCTCGCCGCCGACGAGCATCGTGTAACCGAGGAGACGGCCTGCGTCGAGGGTCTCGGCGACCAGCAGAATGCGCTCGGGGTCAGCCAGGTAGCGCTCGACGCGATCCACGCCGAAGTTCTCGGCGATGAAGTCGGCGATCGCCTCGGCGGTGGTGTGGGGCGGGCACGCGAGGGGGAACGTCTCGGCGGCGAGCGACGAGAGCGCAGCGGCATCCTTCATCGCAGCCGGCCGGATGCGCACGGCGGTGTCAGTCGACTGGGTCACGAGCATCGATTCTGCCAGACCAGTGCGGGCTGAGCCTGTCGAAGCCTGCCCGGGAGGACGGTTTCGACAGGCTCAACCCGCATTCCGTCTCAGAGGAAGCGCTCAGAGGAAGCGCGCGTAGGCCCCCACCGTGAGGAACGTCGGGAACTCGGGCTCGAGCGCGACGCTGCGGAACACCGAGATCGCGTCGTCGAACCGGTCGCCCTCGAAGCGCGGCAGCTCGGCGACGGCAGCCGCCATGAGCCGCACGATCGAGGTCTGGTCGACGCGCGTGCCCTCGGCGGTGACGGTGTTCTCGTTCAGCCACTGCCAGACCTGCGAGCGTGAGATCTCGGCCGTCGCGGCATCCTCCATGAGGTTGTCGATCGCCGCAGCGCCCGTGCCGCGCAGCCACGACTCGATGTAGCGGATGCCGATCGAGATGTTGTCGCGCACCCCGCTCTCGGTGACCTCGCCGCCGATCGACGGGATGTCGAGCAGCTGCGCCGCGGTCACGTGCACATCGTCTCGCAGCCGGCCGAGCTGGTTCGGCCGGTCGCCGAGCACGGCGTCGAACTCCGCCCGAGCGGTCGGAATCAGGTCGGGGTGCGCGACCCACGTGCCGTCGAAGCCGTCGCCCGCCTCCCGGCTCTTGTCGGCCGCGACGGCGGCGAGCGCGCGCTCGGTGACCTCGGGGTCTCGGCGGTTCGGGATGAACGCGCTCATGCCGCCGATGGCATACGCTCCGCGTTTGTGGCACGTCGCGACCAGCAGCTCGGTGTACGCCCGCATGAACGGCACCGTCATCGTGATCGCCTTGCGGTCGGGCATGACCCAGCGACGACCGCGCGACCGGAATGTCTTCACGATCGAGAAGATGTAGTCCCATCGGCCGGCGTTCAGCCCGGCGCAGTGGTCGCGCAGCTCATAGAGGATCTCGTCCATCTCGAATGCGGCCTGGATCGTCTCGATCAGCACGGTGGCGCGCACCGTGCCCTGCGGGATACTGAGCCGGGTCTGCGCGAAGACGAAGATGTCGTTCCAGAGCTTCGCCTCGCGGTGCGACTCGAGCTTCGGCAGATAGAAGTACGGCCCGCGGCCCGCGGCGATGAGCGCGTGCGCGTTGTGGAAGAAGTACAGCCCGAAGTCGACGAGCGAACCCGAGGCGTGCATGGCCCGCCCGGCCCGGTCGTGGAACTTCAGGTGCTTCTCGACGAGGTGCCAGCCGCGCGGGCGCATCACGATCGTCGGCGTCTCGGCGAGCGGGCGCTCGACGCGGTACTGCTTGCCCTCGGGACTGTTGTACTCGAGCCGGCCGCGCAGCGCGTCGAAGAGGCTCAGTTGGCCCTCGATGACGTTGCCCCAGGTCGGGCTCGTGGCATCCTCTTGGTCGGCGAGCCAAACCTTCGCGCCCGAGTTCAGCGCGTTGATGGCCATCTTCCGGTCGGTCGGTCCCGTGATCTCGACCCGGCGGTCTTCGAGGCCCGGCCCGGCACCGGCGACCCGCCACGACGGATCGTTGCGAATGGGGGCGGTCTCGGGCAGGAACTTCGGGTCGCGGCCGTTCGCGGCATCGACCCGCGTCTGCAAGCGGGCGGCGAGCAGCTCGTGCCGGGTGCCGGCGAAGCGGTCGTGCAGCTCGGCGAGAAAGGCGAGCGCGTCGGGCGTCAGGATCTCGCCATACCGCGCGGCGAGTTCAGTCCGTTCGCCGAGCGGCGCGGTGATCTCGATACGCGGTTCGACGGTCTGGAAGCTGCCGGTGACGGGCCTCGATTCGAAGCGGGTTTCGGATGCCGCGGCATCCGTTCGCTCGATGGTCATGCTGGGTGTCGTGTTCATGATCGTGTCTCCTTCGGTATCGCTGGCGAGTCGCGCGAAGCGCATATCGAGACCCGTTGCGTGGTCTCGATATGGCGCTGGTGCGCCTACTCGACCGGCGGTTGAGTCAGAACTGGTCTTCCTCGGTCGATCCGACGAGGGCGAGCGTTGCGCTGGTGGGATTCAGCGCGGTGGAAATCCGATCGAAATAGCCGGTGCCGACCTCGCGCTGGTGGCGCGTGGCGGTGTATCCGGATGCCTCCGAGGCGAATTCCGCCTCCTGGAGTTCGACGTAGGCGCTCATGTGCCGCTCGCTGTAGTCCTTCGCGAGCGTGAACATGGAGTGATTGAGGGCGTGGAAGCCCGCGAGGGTGATGAACTGGAACGCGTAGCCCATCGAGGCGAGCTCGCGCTGGAACTTCGCGATCTGGTCGTCGTCGAGGTGGCGCTTCCAGTTGAACGATGGCGAGCAGTTGTAGCTCAGTCGCTTGCCCGGGAACGTGGCGTGCACGGCCTCGGCGAAGCGGCGTGCGAGATCGAGGTCGGGCTCGGCCGACTCGACCCAGAGCAGGTCGGCGTACTCGGCGTAGGCGAGGCCGCGGGCGATGACCGGTTCGATGCCGTTCTGCACCTCGTAGAACCCCTCGGCGGTGCGCTGCCCCGTGACGAACGGACGGTCGCGCTCATCGTGGTCGCTCGTGAGCAGGGTCGCGGCGAGGGCGTCGGTACGGGCGATGATGATCGACGGCACGCCGGCGACATCCGCTGCGAGTCGTGCCGCATTGATGGTGCGGATGTGCTGGCTGGTCGGAACCAGCACCTTGCCGCCCATGTGGCCGCACTTCTTCTCGCTCGCGAGCTGATCCTCCCAGTGCACGCCCGCGGCGCCGGCCTCGATCATCTGGTGCATGAGCTCGTAGGCGTTGAGCGGGCCGCCGAAGCCGGCCTCGGCGTCGGCGACGATGGGGGCCATCCAGTCGCTGATGCCGGTCTGCGCCTCGGTGCCCTGCTCGATCTGCCCGGCGCGCAGCAGCGCGTTGTTGATACGGCGCACGACCGCCGGCACCGAGTTCGCGGGGTAGAGCGACTGGTCGGGATAGGTCTGACCGGAGAGGTTCGCATCGGCCGCGACCTGCCAGCCGCTCAGGTAGATCGCGTTGAGGCCCGCGCGCACCTGCTGCACGGCCTGATTGCCCGTGAGGGCACCGAGCGCGGCCGACCACCTCGGGTCCTCCTGCGGCGCGAACGCCGTGCCGGTGTTGCGCTGGATGTCGTCCCACAACCGCGCGGCGCCCCGCTTGGCGAGCGTGCGCTCCTCGCGAACCGGGCCGCGCAAGGCGACGACGTCGGCGGCCGTGTAGTCGCGGCTGACACCCTCCCAACGCGGGTCGGCATCCCACTCGAGCTGCAGTTCGGCAGCGGACTGGGTCTGGTCGCCGGGGCGGTTCGTCGTGCTCATGGTGTCCTCCGAGTGGTGCTGAGCGGATGCTTCGGTGTCTCCGTTCGACGTCTGCCTCGACGTCGTTCGGGGTCTGTGGCATCCACTCTGCGCCCGCCGGGTACCCGCTCACCCACGATCTCGAGGGTGAACTTTCCCACTCTTTCTGCTCCGCGGAACAAGCGCGCCGCGCAACCGTCGGCCGAGCGAATCTCCCAGAAGTGCGTTCTTTCCGTAGAGAAGCAGGAGCAATCGACCGTTTTGCGCGGCAGGTGCTTGCGAATCGGAGATGAATCGCGATTCTTCTGTTTGCGGCATCCGTTCGCCCGTGTGACCATCGAAGCATGGTCATCGCGGATCGCACGGGCTCGGCGGCACTCGCCGCCGACTCGGCAGCGCCCGACGCGCTCACACTCGGCCGCCGCATCCGCGACCGCCGCACGGCCCGCGGCCTGACCCTCGGCGAGCTCGCCGCCGCGATCGACCGGGCGCCCTCGCAGGTCTCGGCGATCGAGAACGGCAAGCGCGAACCCCGGCTCTCGATGCTGCGTACGATCGCACTCGCGCTCGGGACATCCGTCGACGAACTGCTCCGAACGGATCCCCCCTCGGCCCGCGCCGCCCTCGAGATCGCCGTCGAACGCGCCCAGCGCGGCCCGGTGTTCGCCGCACTCGGGCTGCCCGCCTTCCGCGTCGCGAAGGGCATGAACGACCAGACGCTGCAGACCATCCTGAGTCTGCACAACGAGATCGACCGGCTGCACCGTGAGCGTGCGGCGACACCCGAGGAGGCGCGCCGGGCCAACGCGCAGCTGCGCGCCGAGATGCGCGCCCGCGACAACTTCTACCCCGAGCTCGAGGCGAAGGCCGCCGAGCTGCTCGAGGCCGTCGGCCACACCGGCGGCCCGGTCTCCCACCAGCTCGTCGCCGACATGGCTTCGCATCTGGGGTACTCACTGCACTACGTGGGCGACCTGCCGCACTCGACTCGCTCGGTCACCGACAAGCGCAACGGGCGCGTCTACCTGCCGACGCAGCAGTCGCCGTCGCGCGACTCCCGCTCGCCGATCCTGCAGGCGCTTGCGAGTCACCTGCTCGCCCACGAGGAGCCGAGCGGCTACGCCGACTTCCTGCGCCAACGCATCGAGACGAACTACCTGACGGCCGCGATCCTGTTGCCCGAACAGGCCGCGGTGCGCTTCCTCACCGAAGCGAAGAACCTGCGCCGAATCTCGATGGAGGAGTTGCGCGACGCCTTCGCAGTCTCGTACGAGACGGCGGCGCACCGGTTCACGAACCTCGCGACAGCGCGGCTCGGCATCCCGGTGCACTTCACGAAGGTGCACGAGTCGGGCACGATCATCAAGGCCTACGAGAACGACCGGGTGCGCTTCCCGAGCGATGCGCTGGGCGCGATCGAGGGCACGACGATGTGCCGCAACTGGACGGCCCGCACGGTCTTCGACGTCGAAGACCGGTTCAGCCCCTGGTACCAGTACACCGACACCCCGTCGGGCACGTTCTGGTGCACCTCCCGCATCGAGAAGGCGAAAGAAGGCGAGTACTCGGTCTCGGTCGGCGTGCCGTTCGAGCACGTGAAGTGGTTCCGCGGCCGCGAGACACCGCATCGTGCGGTATCTCGGTGCCCCGATCCTGCGTGCTGCCAGGCACCCAGCGGGCTCGCCGATCGATGGGCGGATGCCTCGTGGCCGGCCGCCCGCACACCGACCTCGCTGCTCGCGGCGCTGCCCACGGGCACGTTCCCGGGCGTCGACGAGACCGAGGTGTACCAGTTCCTCGAGGCGCACGCCCCGCTCTGAGCATCCTCGCCCGCCCCTGCACCCCTGCACCCCTGCACCCCTGCAGCAATTCAGGTGCGGAGGCGTGTCGCACGGCGTGTCGACGTGTGGCAGGCGACCCGACACACCTCCGCACCTGAATTGCTGCATATGTGGATGGCGGTAGTCGGCACACGGCGCGGCGTCGGCCAGCCTCCGGCGACGAGCGGATGTCGGGACGCCGCGCTCTGGCGTGCGGCAGGCGCCGCGCGGGAGGATGGAGACACCACAATCGCATCGGAGTGATTCGCGTGGGAACGACCGTCTTCGAACGACGCCGGCCACCGGCATCCGTCGTCACTCATTCGCTCGAGCACACCGCGCGGTCGGTGTTCTGGCTCGACGACCTGCCTACCGGCGCAGTGGGTGGGCGCCCGAAGCTCGCGGGCAACCATGTCGCCGACCTCGTCGTCGTCGGCGGCGGCTACACCGGTCTCTGGAGTGCGCTGCTCGCCAAGCGCCGCAACCCGAGCGCGCACATCGTGCTCGTCGAGGCGAAGACGATCGGCTGGGCGGCCTCCGGCCGCAACGGCGGCTTCTGCGAGGCGAGCCTCACCCACGGGCGCGAGAACGGCATGGCGCGATGGCCGAAGGAGATGGCGACGCTCGACCGGCTCGGCCTGGCGAACCTCGACGCGATCGAGGCCGCCGAGGCGGAGTACGGCATGGACTTCCACTTCGAACGCACCGGCGAGCTCGCGCCGGCGATCGAGGAGCATCAGGTGCAGTGGCTGCGCGACTGGCGCACCGAGGCCGTCGAGCGCGGCGAGGAGGGGGTCGTCTTCCTCGATCAACGCGAGGTGCAGGCATCCGTCGCTTCGCCGATCTTCCTCGCCGGAGTCTGGGAGCAGCGCACGAGCGGCATGCTGCACCCGGCACGTCTCGCCGCCGAACTCGCTCGGGTCGCTGAGGACCTCGGCGTCGAGATCTTCGAGCACTCCCCGGTGAAACGCATCGACACGCCGGGTTCGACGGGGGCCGTCTCCGTGATCACCGAAGCCGGGCGGGTCGACGCGAGGAAGGCGGTGCTCGCGACGAACGTGTTCCCGTCGCTCCTGAAGCGCAATCGCCTGATGACCGTGCCGGTCTACGACTTCGTGCTCATGACCGAGCCGCTCTCGACGCAGCAGCTCGCCGAAATCGGCTGGAAGGACCGCCAGGGCATCGGCGATCTCGCCAATCAGTTCCACTACTCCCGGCTCACGAAAGACAATCGCATCCTGTTCGGCGGCTACGACGCGATCTACCACTACGGCCGCAAGGTGCGCGCGGAGTACGAGAACCGGCCCGAGACCTGGCGGAAGCTCGCAAGCCACTTCTTCACGACCTTCCCGCAGCTCTATGGTCTGCGGTTCAGCCACCAGTGGGCCGGCGCGATCGACACGAGCACGCAGTTCACGGCATTCTTCGGCACCGCGCGCGACGACCGCGTCGCCTACGCGGCGGGCTTCACGGGGCTCGGCGTCGGGTCGACCCGGTTCGCGGCCGAGGTCATGCTCGACCTGCTCGAGGGGCGCGAGAACGAGCGCACCTCGCTCGAGATGGTGCGCAAGCGCCCGCTGCCCTTCCCGCCCGAGCCTGCCGCCTCGATCGGCATCAACGCGACCCGATGGTCGCTCGATCGCGCCGACCACAACGGAGGCAAGCGCAACCTGCTGCTGAAGACCCTCGACGCGCTCGGACTCGGGTTCGACTCGTAAGCGCCGCGTTGCCGGGTGCCGGTGCGGGTGCCGGTCGGTCGTAGGCTCGACACATGATCGCGCCCGATGAAGCCCCCGCCGACGCGACCGTGATCGCCGTCGCCAGCGACGACGCGCACCGCTTCAGCAAGCCGCTCCGTGAGGAGATCCGACTCGTTGCGGGCCTCGGGGTGGAGGGTGATTCGCACTTCGGTCGCACCGTGCAGCACCTCTCTCGGGTCAGGCGCGACCCTACGACGCCGAATCTCCGGCAGGTGCACCTCATCCACGCTGAACTGCTCGACGAGCTCGCAGACGACGGCTACTCGGTGTCGCCGGGTGCGCTCGGCGAGAACGTGCTGACGCGAGGTGTCGACCTGCTCGGCCTGCCGCGCGGTACCCGCATGCGCCTCGGCGACGAGGCGGAGATCGAGATCACCGGCCTGCGCAACCCGTGCGTGCAGATCGACCAGTTGGGCGACGGCCTCATGAAGCGGCTCGTGTCACGCGGCGACGACGGTGAGATCGTGCGCATCGCGGGGGTCATGGCGATCGTGCTCGATGACGGTGTCGTGCGTGCGGGAGATGTCGTCGAGATCACCCTCCCCGACGGTGATCACGAGGCGCTGCGGCCGGTCTGAGAACATGGTCGACCTGCCCGCTGCACCGGTCGCCGGTCCGTGGCCGCCGCCGATGTGCCCGGCCCACCGGCGGCGGGGGTCACCCTCCGAGCGGTGCGAGAGTCGGGACATCCGTGAGCGCCATGCCGTCGATGCTGATGGCGAGCGACGCCGACTCGGGGAGCGAGATCGCGAGTGCGCGGGCGGCATTCCCGTCGGTCGCCGTGTTCGTGCGCAGGCTCAGAACGCCGGGTTCGATCTCGGCTGCGCGGAGCTCGAACGACGAGAGCACGCGCTCGAACACCGTGAACTCGTCGTCGAGGTCGTCGGCGAGCGGCCCCGAGGCGATGAAGTCGGCGTCGGTGGCGCGCCCGTCGCGGTCGACCTGGCCGGAGCCACCCGAGTAGGCGTCGACGGTGCCTTCAGCGGCGAGCGGCACCGATGGGGCGTGCTCGAGTGCGAGGTCGCGCACGGCGCGGAGGGAGCTCGGTTGCGCCACCTCGAATTCGACGCTGATGGGCGCGACGTGCCCGCCGACCGCTGAGCCCGATCGGGCGAGCCCGATGAGGTCGACGCGTGCGTCGTTCGCCGCACGATCGACGTCGACGGCGAACCGGAAGCCCCGGTGGTCGATGGTGGCAGACCAGTCGATCCGGTCGGGCGCGTCGTCGGCGATGTATGCGGCGACTTCGTGGGTGAGTTCGCGCACGCGCGCCTCGTCGGCCGCGTCGTCGATGGTGAGCGTGCCGCTCACGGATCCGTAGAACGGGAGGTTGTTGCTGCCGGCGATGACCACCTCTGTGACGCCCGGGGCGTCAGCGAACCTCGCCTCGAATCGATCACCCGCGTCAGTGGCCGCGTCGGCGGCACAAGCGGTCAGCGAAGCGAGGGCGACGAGGGCAAGGGAGCATGCGGCGATGAGCCGCCTGGAGGTGGAGCGCACCGGAGCATTTTCGCACGGTGGCGGCGGGCTCCCGGTCAGGCGACGGATGCCTCGGCGTTCGCCGCCCCCGATGCGCGAGGCGCCGGTTCGACCGGGTCGATGTGAAAGGTGCGGGTGAAGCGACTGACGAGGCCGCCGTCGCCCGCGAGCACCTGCACGCGGCCCGCGCGACGGGCTGTCCGGGCGAGCGGCGACACACCGGCGGGCGCTTCGAGTGCCCCGGAGATCAGGTCACGGAACTCCCCCGGTTCGAGCAGGAGTTCGAGCACCGCCTCGGGAACGACGTCGAGCTCCACCCTTCGTTGCGGTTGCGGCAGCGCCCCGGGGCCGATCGGCAGCACGTCGAGCACTCGGGCCGCGACGATCGCCGAGAGCGAGACGTCGCCGACGTGCAGCACGTACTCGGTCGTCGGCAGCTCGGCTGCGACGTCGGGACGGAATGCAGCGTGGAGCGCGACGGCGAGCGCGTCACGAGTGACGACCTCGCCTTCAGCCTGGTCACCGGACACCGACCAGCCCCAGCGTTCGAGGGCGATGACGACGGGCTCGAGCGCGCGCCCGTGAGCGGTGAGCTCGTACCCACCGCGCACTGTCGGCACCCGCCGCACGACGCCCGACTCCTGCAGCTCTTTGAGCCGATCGCTCAGGATGTTGGTCGGGATGCGGGGCAGCCCGGCCTTCAGGTCGCCGTAACGGCGTGGGCCGACGAGCAGGTCGCGGACGATGAGCAGTGCCCACCGATCCCCGACCCGCTCGAGCGCCCGTGCTGCGCCGCTGTACTGGCCGAAGCCGCGTGCGGCGCGTGTCGCCATGGAACTCGCCCGGTCAGGCCGACGCCGAAGGCGCCGAAGCTCCCTGCTCGGCCAAGTACGCCTCGGGGCCCTTGTCTGCAGCCGCAGGGTCCATGTAGAGGAACTCGAGGATGTTGCCGTCGGGGTCTTCGAGGTCGCGCGAGTACATGAAGCCGTAGTCCTGCGCCTCACGCGGCTCGTTGCCGCCGGCGGCGAGACCCTTGCCGAGCACTGCGTCGACGTCATCGCGCGACTCGCGACCGAGCGCGATGAGCGCCTGGGCATGCGTCTTCGGGTCGATGATCTGCTTGTCGGTGAAGGTGCCGAGGTACTCACGGGTGAGCACCATGAAGTAGATGTTCTCGCCGAGCACGACGCACGCCGCGTTCTCGTCGGTGAACATGGGGTTGATGCTGAACCCGAGCGCCTCGTAGAACGCCTTCGAGCGCTCGAGGTCGGTGGTGGGCAGGTTCACGAAGATGTTCGTTGCGGTCATGATCTCCTCCGGGGGATCGTCATTGGTCTGCGGGATGTTGCAAACTCAGCTTGCTCTTTGCAAGTGAACTTGTCAATAGCAAGTAAAAGTCTGTTGGTCGAGCGGGCGTGGCACGGCCAGATCGAGACCCCCGCCCCTTCGACAGGCTCAGGGAGCGAGGTCTCGATACTCTCCTCCGTCGCGACTCGACGAACGATTCAGGGCACGACGCTCCGCCGCACGAGCAGCGCGAGATGCAGCGCCGTCAGGGTCTCGCCGTCGTCGAGGTCGACCCCGAGCAGATCGCCGATGAGCGCGAGCCGCTGATAGAACACTGAACGCGACAGGTGCGAAGCGGATGCCGCGGCCGTGCGGTTGCCCGGATTCGCGAGCAACGCGCCGAGCACGTCGAGCAGGTCGCCGTTGCGGGCGAGGTCGTAGTCGATGAGCGGCTCGAGCATGCGCTCCCCGTGTTCGAGCAGCCGGCGGTCGTCGCGGAGCCCCGTCACGAGCCGCATGAGCGGACGATCGTCAGAGCGGCGCAGCACCGGGCCGCGCACCGAGCGTGGTGCCGGGCTGCGGGCCAAGTCGATCGCCTCCTGCACCGAGCCCAGCAGCGCGTCGAGTCCGTTCGCCTCGGAGCCGATCGACACCACGAGCCGCTCAAGGTCCGCCGGGGCGCCGGGCACCAGTGCCGTGGCGAATGCCCGCGCCGCGGCATCGTCGAGCAGTCGGGAGGCCGGCAGCGAGAGCAGCACGATCGCCGAGGGGGCGGCGAAGAATCCGTCGCGAGCGCCCCCGACGAGCGCCCGCCCGCCGAGTTCGCGAGCCGCGGCATCCGCCACCACCGCAGTGACCACCGCGCCCGTCACCACGACGCCGAAGAGCCGCGCACCCTCGAGCTGGAGGCCGGCCGCTTCGATGCGGGTCGTCGCGGCGGCAAGCCCCGCGAACCTGCCGTCGAGAAGTCCGTCGACGAGACGACGGTGTCCGATGCGCACCCACTCGTCGGTGGCGCCGTCTGCGAGTCGGCCGAGCGCGAGCGCGATCGCGCCTTGCTCGAGCACGCTCGTGCGCCCTGCCGGATGCGCCGGGCCGGGGAGCGCGATGAGATGGCCCCAGCGGATGCCGCGCGCCTCGACCGGCACGATGAGCCACTCGCCGGCCGCGGGGACGCCGTGCGCGCGCTGCTGCTCGGAATCCCGGTGCGCCTGCCTCGAGCGCGCCTCCCACCGAGAGAAGAGCTCCTCCTCCACCGCGAGGGGCACGTCGGCGGCCACGACCTCGTGGGCGAGATTCTCGAGCACGACGGCGGCGCCGAGCGTCTGGGCGAGCTGCTGCACGATGAAGTCGGCCGGCGAGCCGCGCAGGGCGAGTGCGGTGAACCGCTCGCGCACCTCGTCGCGGGCTCGCAGCGCCGCCGTCTGCGCCGAGATGATGCGGCCGTGCACCGCCTCGGTGAGGGCGACGAACTTCACCTCGCTGTGGAGCGCCACGAGGGCGAGCCCGCGCTCGCGCGCCACCGTTTCGACGGCGGTCGGCACGGAGCGGTGGTGCACGCCCAGCTCGAGCACGAGGCCCGCGAGCCCCGCCTCGACGAGACCGCCGATGAACGCGACGAGCTCGTCGGGCTCGGTCGGCCATCCAGAGCCGGTCGACAGCAGCAACTCACCGCCGTCGAGCAGCCTGGCGACGCCGGCGCTGTCCGAGACGTGCGCCCAGCGCACGTGCGCGTCGAGCGCATCACCGCCGGAGCGCACTTCGGGCAGGCCGTCGGCGACCGCGGGGATCGTCAGGATCTCGCGCACCGTCGGGAGGCCGTCATCCGCCATCTCGAACATCGGACGATTCGTCTGAATCGCCTCATCTTCGCGACGGTCTGCCACCGGATTGACCTCTCCTGCTCTGACATGCTGGGAAGCACCAGCCTAGACCGCCCATCTGTCTCCTGAGCTTGCCGAAGGGACCACAGGTCCGGCTCCCTTCGAGAAGCTCAGGGCGCCAAACTCGGTCAATCTGTCCGGCACGCTTCCAGAGGAGTACCAGCATGGCTCGAGTTCAGCACTTCATCGCCGGCCGCGACACCGCGCTCGCCGGGCGCACAGGCCCGGTCTTCAACCCGGCGACCGGTGCGCAGCAGCACGACGTCGCCTTCGCCTCCGTCGCCGAGGTCGAGCAGGCCATCGCCGCAGCCGAGGCCGCGCTGCCCGGATGGCGCGCGACCGGCCTGATCAAGCGTGCCGACGTCTTCTTCCGCCTTCGCCAGCTGCTCGTCGAGCGCACGCCCGAGCTCGCGGCCATCGTCACGAGCGAGCACGGCAAGGTGCTCTCCGACGCCGCCGGCGAGATCTCGCGCGGCATCGAGAATGTCGAGTTCGCCGCGGGCCTCGTGCACCTGCTGAAGGGCGAGCACTCCGAGCAGGTTGCGCGCGGCGTCGACGTGCACTCGACGAAGCAGCCCGTCGGGGTCGTCGGCGCGATCACGCCGTTCAACTTCCCCGTCATGGTGCCGCTCTGGATGATCGCCTCGGCGATCGCGTGCGGCAACACCGTCGTTCTGAAGCCGTCGGAGAAGGATCCGAGCGCCTCGGTGTTCCTCGCGAAGCTCTTCCAAGAGGCCGGGCTGCCCGACGGTGTCCTGAACGTCGTGCACGGCGACAAGGTCACGGTCGACGCGATCCTCGACTCCCCCGTCGTGCGCGCGATCTCGTTCGTCGGCTCGACGCCGATCGCGAAGTCGATCTACGAGCGCGCCTCGGCGAACGGCAAGCGGGTGCAGGCGCTCGGCGGCGCAAAAAACCACATGGTCGTCATGCCGGATGCCGACCTCGAGGGCGCAGCGGATGCCGCGGTGTCGGCCGCCTACGGCTCCGCCGGCGAGCGTTGCATGGCCGTCTCGGTGCTCGTCGCCGTCGGTGACGAGGTCGCCGACCAGCTCGTCGCGAAGATCTCCGAGCGGATGTCGAAGCTCACGATCGGCGACGGCACCGACTCCGCGAGCGAGATGGGTCCGCTGATCACCCGCGAGCACCGCGACAAGGTCGCCTCCTACGTGACCGGCGCCGCCGCCGAAGGCGCGACCGTCGTCGTCGACGGCACCGCCGCCGAGTTCGAGGGCGACGGATTCTTCGTCGGCACTTCGCTCCTCGACCACGTCGAACCCGGTATGAAGGTCTACGAAGACGAGATCTTCGGCCCCGTGCTCTCGGTCGTGCGTGTCGAGAACTACGACGAGGCCGTCGCGCTGATCAACGCCAATCGCTATGCGAACGGCGTCGCCGTCTACACCCGCGACGGCGGCACCGCGCGACGGTTCGAGATCGACATCGAGGTCGGCATGGTCGGCGTGAACGTGCCGATCCCGGTGCCGATCGGCGCCTACTCGTTCGGCGGGTGGAAGGACTCGCTCTTCGGCGACTCGCACATCTACGGCCCCGAGTCGGTGCACTTCTACACCCGCACGAAGGTCGTGACGAGCCGCTGGCCCGAGCCGAGCGAGTCGCAGATCAACCTCGGCTTCCCCTCGAACCACTGACCCGGCAACGCTCGTCGTGTAGGCCGCCCGCGGACGGGTCTCGATACGTTCGCTGGCGCTCACTACTCGACCAGCGATAGGGACGGGTCTCGATGTCTCGATACGGGACATCCCTGAGGGCGCACGCCTCGCTGCGGAGTACCATGGCGGCATTCACGGGAACTCCGTGTCGGCGGAGCCTCCCAGATCCCGAGGGAAGCGCTCATGGATGACCGACTCACTTCCGATCGCGTCGCGAACGTGCAGGCCGCAACGCCGTTCCAGTTGCTCTACGAGTTCTACCGGCTCTCGGGCTACGAGCGACGACGACACGAACCCGGCGTGCTCGACTTCACGTTCGGCGACCCGCACGAACCGGCGTCGACGGCCTACGTCGAGATCCTGCGCGACGCGCTGATCCCGCAGCACGAACTGTGGTTCGCCTACAACTTCGGCGATGCGACGGCGATCGCGGCCGCGACCGAATCCCTGCGACGTCACGTCGGCATCCCGTTCGAGACCGCCGACGTGCACCTCACGACGGGCGGGTTCGCGGCGATCTCGACCGCGCTGAAGCTCGTCGGCGATGCGGGCGACGAGGTCGTCTACAGCCTGCCGCCATGGTTCCTCTACGAGGGGCTCATCCGCGAGGCCGGCCTCGCGCCCGTGAAGGTGTCGATCGACCGTGAGACCTTCGACCTCGATCTCGACGCGATCGCGGCCGCCATCACCCCGCGTACGCGCATCGTGATCGTCAACAGCCCCAACAATCCGACCGGCCGCATCTATCCGGTCGAGACGCTCGGACGTCTCGCCGCTCTGCTCGACGAGGCCTCGGAGCGCAACGGCCGGCGCATCTTCCTCATCTCCGATGAGGCGTACAACCGCATCGTGTACGACGGCGCACGCTTCCGCAGCCCGGTCGAGTTCTACCCATGGAGCTTCCTCGCCTACAGCTACGGCAAGACGTTGCTCTCGCCGGGCGAGCGCATCGGCTACCTCGCCGTATCGCCCGCGATGCCGGGCCGCGAGCCACTCCGCGACGCGATCGAGGCGATCCAGATCACCGGCGGATGGCTCTTCCCCAACGCCTCGATGCAGTACGCGCTCCCCCGCCTCGAGACGCTGGAGTTCGACATCGCGGGCTTCCAGCGCAAGCGCGACGTCATGGTGGCGGCGCTGCGGGACATCGGATACGACGTCACCGTGCCGGAAGGCACCTTCTACCTGTTCCCGAAGTCCCCGATCGCCGACGATGCCGCATTCACCGCCTCGCTCGACCGAGAAGACGTGCTCGTGCTGCCGGGGCGGATGTTCGAGACACCCGGGTTCTTCCGCATCTGCCTGACCGCGACGATGGAGACGATCGAAGCGAGCCTGCCGCGATTCGCGGCCGCGTTCCATGCGAGCGGCTCGTCGGCCGCGCGGTGAGCGGGATGCCCGATTCCGAGTAACCGGCCGCACCGGGTGGGCCCGCCGGTCGGTCGGCTAGCCTGATTCCATGGAATCACGGGGAGCGCCGGGCGGCATGGCCCGGCGAACCTTCCTCGCCGCCTCGCTTTCGGGACTCGCGACACTCGCCCTCGCGAGCTGCACCTGGCCCGAGCCCGACCCGAGCCCGGTGCCCACGAGGACGCCATCGACTCCTCCGCCACCACCGACGAACGGCGTTCCGCTGCCCACGGCGATGCGGCGCTCCCGTTGGGGAGCCGATCCGTTCGCCCGTGGCGCGTTCAGTTTCGATGCTGTCGGGAGCACGCCCGAATTGCGGCGAGCGCTCGGCGAGCCGGTCGCCGATCGACTCGTCATCGCCGGCGAGGCGACCGACCCCGACGCGCCGGGCACCCTCGCGGGCGCGCGAGCGTCGGGCATCCGAGCCGCTGCCGACGTCGCACGACTCGGCGAAGCCGGCGAGCGCGTCGCCGTGATCGGCGCCGGCATCGCGGGGCTCACTGCGGCCCGTGAACTCGTCGACGCCGGGTTCGAGGTCGTCGTCATCGAGGCGCGCGACCGGCTGGGCGGACGCGCGCACTCCGTGGACGCCGCGGGGTTCGACGCACCGGTCGAACTCGGCAGCGTGTTCGCGGGCGACGACGACGGCCTGCTCGACGCACTGCACGAGGCATCCGTCGACACCCGACCGTTCGTGCCGACCGTGGCGGCCGCCACTCCCGCGGGCGTTCGCGTGCCGATCCCCGCGACCGGAGCCGACGCGATCGCCACTGCGCAGCAGTGGGCGAGCAGCCAGCTGCACGATGTCTCCCTCGCGACCGCTCTCGCGGGTTCGGGCGCAGCGCCGCTGTCGGCGGAACCGGGCGCCGACGGCGTGAGCCCGGCCGACTGGCTCGCGCATTCGATCAACAGCGGTGTCAAGCCGTCGACGGGCGCTGCCGCCGCAGTCGTCTCGGCCGGCCAGTACGACCCGCGGCGCCTCGAGCAACTCGGCAATCTCATCACCGGGCGTCTCTCCGACTACGTCGACGAGCTCGCGGCACCGCTCGACATCGCCGTCTCGAGCGTGGTCACCCGCATCGCGTACAACGACCGGCGGGTGAGCCTGCGCCTCGACTCCGGAGAGTCGCTCAACGTCGATCGGGCGATCGTCACGGTGCCGCTGGGCGTGCTGAAGACCGACACCGTGCGCTTCAGCCCGGCGCTGCCGCTCATGCACCAGCGCGCGATCTCCCTGCTCGGCATGGGCGTCGTCGACACGGTCTGGTTGCGCTTCGAGCAGGCATTCTGGCGAGCGGATGCCGCGGACCAGCCCGACGATGCCGAAGCGGAGCCCGCCGCCGATGTGCTCACGATCGTCGGCGAGTCGCCCGGGGTGGCCGCATGGATCGACGTCGGACTGGACTCCGGCGAACCCGTGCTCCTCGGTGTCATCGCCGCAGAGCAGGCGACTCGGCTCGAGGCACTCGACGATCCGGCGTTCCAGACCGAGGTGCTCGACGACCTCGTGCCCTACGCCACAGCCACCGGTTGACGGCCACGAGCGCGGCCGTCAGGGCGACGAAGATCACGACGATGAGCACGCAGTAGAGCGCGACTCCCACAGGCCCGTCGACCTGAGCTTCGTCGAGGAAGAAGTACGGATACCAGCCGATGTCGGCTCCGCGGAACAGCGTGTACACGAGCCAGATCGTCGGAAAGATGAGCACCCAGCCCGCCGTCGCCCACGGCACCCGCGGGTTCACCGCGAGCACGCTGTCGGTCGTCCACGCGATGACGGCGAGCGCGGGCACGACGAAGTGCAGCACCGTGTCGGACCACGGCACCTCCATGCGGTAGTCGCGCGTCGACGCCTGCGCGACGATGATCGCGAAGACGATGCCCGAGACGAGCACGTACACGGTCACCATGGTGCGGAGCACGCCGAGCCACGCCGGGTCGCGCGGGGCCGACAGGGCGAACACGCCGGCGACGCCGAGGGTCACGACCGCAGCGAAGGCCGATTGCACCGTGAAGTAGCTGAAGAAGTTCGCCGTCGCGAAGAGACGGAAGCCGAGGACGTACTGGAAGTTGCCGACGAGCGCCGTGATCTCGAGCGCGGCGATCGCCAGTCGAAAGACGCCGAGCGCCCGCCGTGCCCGTGCCCGTGCCCGTGCCCCGTTGTCGGCGCTGATACGGGGCGAGCGGGGCATGCTCCAACGCTAGCCGCCCCCGGCCTGCCGCCCCCGTCAGTCGAGCGGCCGCAGGATCCGGTCGAGGAACCTCCGTGTGCGCTCTTGCGTCGGGTCGGTGAAGATCCGCTCGGGCGCGCCGCGCTCGACCACGACCCCGCCGTCCATGAACAGCACTTCGTCGGCGGCCTGCCGGGCGAAACTCAGCTCGTGGGTGACGACGACCATCGTCCAGCCCTCGTCGGCGAGTTCCTTGATTACCTGCAGCACCTCGCCGACGAGTTCGGGGTCGAGGGCGCTCGTCGGCTCGTCGAAGAGCAGCAACTGCGGCTTGAGCGCGAGGGCGCGCACGATGCCGACCCGCTGCTGCTGCCCGCCCGAGAGCTCGAACGGGTAGGCGTCGCGCTTCTCGCCGAGCCCCACGCGGTCGAGCAGAGCGGATGCCGCGGCGATCGCCTTCGCCTTCGGCACTCGTTGCACGCGCACCGGTCCCTCGATGACGTTCTCGATGACGGTCATGTGCGGGAAGAGGTTGTGATGCTGGAAGACCATCGCCGAGCGATCGCGCAGCGCGAAGCGCTGGGCCTTCGAGATCGGCTTCGCGAAATCGAGCACCGGGCCGTCGGCGAAGTCGATCGTGCCGGCGTCTGGCGTCTCCAACCCGTTCAACGCGCGGAGCACGGTGGTCTTGCCCGAACCGCTCGGACCGATGAGCACGACGACCTCGCCACGCCGCACCTCGAGGTCGATCGAGCGCAGCACCTCGTTGTCACCGAACGACTTGCGGATGCCCCGTGCCGAGAGCAGCACCGAGTCGTCGGGGGTCTCGAGCGGGGCGAGCGGGTCGCCGCCCGAGGCATCCGGCCCCTTCATGTCATCGTCTGGGTCGCTGTTCGACACATCACGTCGCGACATAGCGGTCCAACCTCTTCTCGAGCATTCCCTGCCCGCCGGCGAGCACGATGCAGATGAGCCAGTAGATGAGCGCCGCCTCGAGGTAGAGCAGCATGAACTCCTGGCTGAAGGCCGCGATCTCCTGCGACACCCGGAACAGCTCGGTCACGAGGATGACCGAGGCGAGCGACGTGTCTTTCACGAGCGAGATGAAGGTGTTCGAGAGCGGCGGCACCGACACCCTGGCCGCCTGCGGCAGGATGAGCCGGCGAAGTGTCATGCCGTTCGACATCCCGATCGTGTAACCGGCCTCCCATTGCCCCTTCGGCACCGAGAGGATCGCGGCGCGGATCACCTCGGCACCGTACCCGCCGACGTTGAGCGAGAAGGCGATGATCGCACTCGGCCACGGGTCGATGACGAGCCCGAGCGACGGCAGCCCGTAGAAGATCACGAAGAGCTGCACGAGCAGTGGCGTGCCCCGGATCACCGAGATATAGAACCGGGCGATGCCCGAAACCACCCGGCTCTTCGAGAGCCGCATGAGCGCCACCCCGAGTGCGAGCACGAGACCGATCGCGAACGAGGCGAGTGCGAGCGGGATCGTGCCGCTCACGGCGCCCCACACGAGGGGCCAGAAGGAATCGAGGAACAGCTGCCAGCCGCTCATCGCCTCACCGCCTTCGGTCTGGTCGAGAGGCTACGAGGCTACTCCGAGACGTCGGCGCCGAAGTACTTCTCACCGAGTTCGGCGAGCACGCCCTCGGCACGAAGCTCGGCGAGCGCCTCGTCGACCGCGGCGACGAGGTCTTTCTTCTCCTTCGTGAACGCGAGTGCGCTGAGCGACGGGTCGTCGGTCTCGGCCGCGATCTCGATGCCCGAGGCGCCGTTGGTGTTCACGTCGTCGAGGTAGGTGAGCTTGTCGTTGATGGTCGCGTCGACCCGGCCCTGCTTGAGGAGCGCCACGGCCTGCGCCCAGCCCTCGACGGCCTCGACGTTCGCGCCCGACTCCTGGGCGAGCTCGTACCAGTTGCTCGTGAGCGATTGGGCGGTGGTCTTGCCGGCGAGGTCGGCGAAGCTCGAGATCGAGGTGTCGCCCTCCTTGACGACGATGACGCCCGGCGAGACCGTGTACGGCTCGCTGAAGAGGTACTGCTCCTCGCGCTCGGGGTTGATCGACACCTGGTTCGCGATGACGTCGAAGCGGCCCGCATCGAGGCCCGCGAAGATCGCGTCCCACTGGGTCTCCTGGAACTCGACCTCGAGGCCGAGCTTGTCTGCAACCGCCTCGGCGAGCTCGACGTCGTAGCCCACGAGGTCGCCGGAGCCGTCTTCGTGGAAGCTGAACGGACGGTAGGTGCCCTCGGTCGCGACGGTGAGCGTTCCGGCCTTCACGAGTCCGAACTCGTTGTCGGTCGCCGCATCGCTCGATGCCGGCGTGCCGCTCGAGCAGGCGGCGAGGGCGACGACGGCGACGGATGCCGCGGCGAGGCCGAGCAGGGTGCGACCGCGGGGTGCGCGAGACATGTGGAGCTCCGTTCGTGGGGAGTGCTGTGCCCGCGACATGGTGCCGTACGCGGGGGTTGAGTTCGGGTCGAGTCCATCACGGCTTCGCCCGTGAACGAAACGGCGTTACCTCCGGTTTCATTTCCGAAACCGGTCGATTGGCAGCATCAGGTCGCATTCCCCTCGCGGAATACCGTGCCGGGGACGACTCGCGCAAGCCCTCCCGGTCGACGCCACGCCGTGGATAGGCTGGCCGCGGCGATGGAGTATTCTCCGTCGTCGCGGTGCATACCCACACCAACCGGAAGGACCCTTCACCCGTGATCACCCTGTCATGGCTCCTCCTCATCGCTCTCGTCGGCGGCGTGCTCGCCCTCATCGACGGCATCAGACGTCTCCGCGGGCGCGGCGGCTCGGTCGTCGGAATCATCGAGACCATCGTCTCCGCCCTGTTCCTGCTGTCGCTGTTCCTGCCGGGAATCCCGTTCGGGTCTCTCGTGCTCGGAATCGCGACGCTCGTGGTGCTCGTGATCGCGCTCATCGCCCGCGGCCGAACGGGCCTGACGCTCACGGTCGCCGCGATCGTGCTCGTCGCGGTCTGGCTCATCCTCGTGAACCGCTGGCTCGTCATCCCCGGCATCAACTGAATGCCCGACGCGAAGGGGCGGCCCCGCGGCGCCGTCCCTTTGCGTCCATGACGGCGGATGTGACATTCGTCCTCCCGATCTCGGGACGACGGCACCTGCCGGAGGCGCCGGGCGCATCCGTAGCGTCGAAGGCATGAACAAGACAGTTGCAGGCACGATGAACACGACGACTCCGGATGCCGCGGCGCCGCATCGTCCGACACCGCACCGCAGGGGCATCCGGGCGCTGATGCTCGTGGCCGCGGCCCTGGCGGGACTGGCCGTCTGGGTGGTGAGTGCGCCGCTCCTCGGCATCGACCTCTCCGTCGGAGCCGGGCCTGCCGCGCAGACGATCGCTCCGATCCCGATCGTGCTCGCTTCGATGTTCGCGGGCGCCATCGCGTGGGGGCTCCTCGCGCTCTTCGAGCGGCTCTTCCGCCGTGGGCGACTCGCGTGGCGAGTCGTAGGCTGGGTCGTGCTGCTCCTGTCGCTGACCGGGCCGTTCTCGATGGGGGCGGCGGGTGCAACCCTGGTGAGTCTGGTCGCGATGCACCTCGCGGTCGGGGTGACGCTGATTCTCGGGCTCACCACGTGGAGTGATCGTCGTGTCACGAACTGATCGGGTGGTTTCCATGCAGATCGACGAACGAACCGAGCTCTGCAACGAGTTCGATCCTCTGCTCTCCCGAATCGCCCGCCGCCCGGGGCCCTTGTTCGCGCTCGTCTGGGCGCCGTTGCTCCTCCTCGGGCCTGTGGTCGACGCCATCGCCACGGCCGACCCCGCGCGCGTCGCCGCCCTCGCCGTCCTGGCGGCGGTATTCGCGATCACCGCGTGCCTGCCGTTCCAGAGCATCGGCCGGCCCCGGTGGCGATCCGAAGCCGTGTTCGTGCTCTTCATGGCGCTGGTGACGGCATACATCTACATCTGGCACACCGATCAGGAGTTCCTCTTCCCACTCATCGCGATTGCAGCGGCCGTCGCCGTGCGCCGCCGTTGGGCGCTCGGCGTCGTGGGCGCCGCTGCGATCAGTGGGGCCATCGCAACGGGCATCGAGCGTGAATCCCTTGACGCGGCGCTCTTGCTCGGCTTCTCCTCATACATCGCTGGAGCAGCGACCTTCATCGTGCAATACCTCGTGGAGGTCGTCGCCGAACTTCGGCGCACCCAGGAGCGACTCGCGAACACCGCGGTCACCGAGGAACGCCTGCGCTTCTCGCGTGACCTTCACGACCTGCTCGGTCACACGCTCTCGGTCATCGTCGTGAAGGCCGAGGCGATCCGGCGCGTCATCGACACGCAACCCGACGCCGCCCGGGCCCACGCGGCAGACGTCGAGACGATCGGCCGCCGCGCCCTCGCCGACGTGCGAGATGCCGTCACGGGCTATCGCTCGGTCCGGCTCGGCGACGAACTCGACGCAGCGCGCACGGCGCTCGCGGCGGCCGACATCGAGTTGGAGGTCGCGGTTCCGCCCGATGGGCTCGCTGCGCAGGCCGACGCCGTCCTCGGCTGGGTGGTGCGGGAGGGTGCAACGAATGTGCTGCGCCACTCAGGGGCACGGCGATGCCGGATCGTGGTCACCGCGGAGCGCGGCGTCGCACGCATCGAGATCACCGACGACGGGCGCGGCGGGGGCGGCGCACCGGAAGGCGGCGGACTCACCGGCCTGCGGGAGCGGCTTCAGGCGTTCGACGGCGAGCTCTCGGCGGGCACGACCTCCGACGGCTTCCGCCTGACCGCGATGATCACCGACGCGGCGATGGCGGGGCGACGACGATGAGTGAGCTCACGACCATCCTGATCGCCGAGGACCAGGGCATGATGCGCTCGGCCTTGGCCGGCCTCCTCGAACTCGAGCCGGACATGACGGTCGTCGCGGAGGTCGCCCGCGGCGATGAGATCATGGCCGCGGCGCGTCGCACGATGCCCGATGTCGCACTCCTCGACATCGAACTGCCCGGTCGCAGCGGTCTCGACGTCATCGCCGAGCTGCGGGCCGCGCTGCCCGAGTGCGTCATCGTGATCGTGACGACGTTCGGCCGGCCGGGGTATCTGCAGCGGGCGATGCAGGCAGGCGCGCGCGCATTCCTCATGAAGGACGATCCCGTCGAACAACTCGCCACCGCCATCCGGCGTGTCAGGGCCGGTGAGGTCGTGGTCGACCCGAAGCTGGCGACCCAGGCCCTCAGCATCAGCCCGAATCCGCTGAGTGATCGCGAACGCGAGGTGCTCGGGGCATCCGTCGACGGCGCCACCATCGCCGACATCGCGAGCGAGGTCAATCTCTCGCCGAGTACGGTGCGCAACTACCTGTCGTCGGCGATCGGCAAGACGGCGGCCCGCAACCGTTCGGAGGCGCTCAGCGTCGCCCGCGACAACGGGTGGCTCTGACCCGTCGAGCTTGCACACTCGTCAGAACGCGCTCAGGCCCGTGAGCTCGCGCCCGAGGATCAGCTGGTGGATCTCGTCGGTGCCCTCGTAGGTTCGCACCGACTCGAGGTTGGCCGCGTGCCGCATGACTGGCCAGGCGTTCGTGATGCCGTCGCCCGCGAGGATCGCGCGAGCCTCGTGCGCGATGTGCAGCGCCTCGCGCACGCTGTTGAGCTTGCCGACCGAGATCTGTGCGGGCGTGAGCGCGCCGCGCTCTTTCAGCCGGCCGAGGTGCAGCGCGAGCAGGATGCCCTTCTCGACCTCGAGGAACATGTCGGCGAGTTTCGCCTGGATGAGCTGGTTCGCGCCGATCGGCTTGCCGAACACCTCGCGGGAGGTCGAACGCGAGATCGCCGCCTCGAGGCATGAACGGGCCGCCCCCATTGCGCCCCAAACGATGCCGTAGCGCGCTTCGTTCAGGCAGCCGAACGGGCCGGAGAGCCCCTTCGCACCCGGCAGGATCGCATCGTCGCCGACCCGCACGCCGTCGAGTTCGATGTCGCACTGCACCGAGGCGCGCATCGAGAGCTTGCCGTCGATGGGCGTCGCCGTGAAGCCCGGAGTCGAGGTCGGCACGACGAATCCGCGCACCGCGCGACCGCCGTCGCCACCCTCGGCTGCGCTCCCGCTTCCAGGAGCCGGCGGGTCGTCGACCTTCGCCCAGACGACGGCGACGTCGGCGACGGAGGCGAGCCCGATCCACCGCTTCGCGCCGTCGATCACCCAGCCGTCGCCGTCACGACGGGCGGTCGTCGTCATGCTTGCAGGGTCGGAACCGCCCTGGGGCTCGGTGAGTGCGAAGCATCCGACCAGGTCGCCGGCAGCCATGCCCGGCAGCCACCGCTGTTTCTGCTCCTCCGAGCCGTACTTGTGAATGGCGCTCATCGCGAGCGAGCCCTGCACCGACACGAAGGTGCGCCAGCCCGAGTCGGCGGCCTCGAGCTCGAGGCACACGAGCCCGTACGAGACCGCGCCCGCGCCGGCGCATCCGTAGCCCTGCAGGTGCATGCCGAGGAAGCCGGCGTCGCCGAGCTCCTTCACCAACTCGCGGCGGAAGTGCTTGGCCTCGAAGTCCTCCTCGATGACCGGCAGGATGCGCTCCTGCGCGAACGCGCGGGCCTTCAGCTGCCACTCGCGCTCCTCCGCGCTGAGCAGCGCGTCGAGGTCGAACACGGCGTCGATCGAGGGGGCGGAGGTCACAGGTGCGGTCCTTTCGAAGGGGTCGGATGCCAGTCGGCGCCCGCGTGCTCGTCGAGCACGGGCGGCGGGGTTCGGTAGGCGGCGGGGCTCGCCGAGAGTCCGATCGGGTTCGCGATGGTGCGGCTCGCGAACGCGCCATCGGCGATTTCCGCCACGGGATCGAGGCCGAGCGATTCGCCGAACGCGATCGCCTCGGCGACGTCGTTCACGAGGCCCGCGGGCACGCCGGCTCCGTTCAGCACTTCGACCCACTGCGCAGCGGATGCCGCGGCGAGCCGCGCCTCGATGAGCGCCGTGAGCTCGGCGCGATGGGCGACGCGATCGCTGTTGCTCGCGAATCGCGGGTCGTCGGTCAACGCTGCTCGAGTAGCGCCGCGGGTCCCGATACGCTCGCTGGCGCTCACTCCTCGACCAACGGAATCCGCTGATCGAGTAGCGCCCGACGAAGGAGGACGCGTATCGAGATCCCCCGACGACGACTCGAGCACGGCGGCGAGCGCGCGGAACTGCTTGTCGTTGCCGACGGCGATGACGAGCTCGCGATCGGCCGCGTGGAACACCGCGTAGGGCGCGATGCTCGGGTGCGCGTTGCCAAGGCGTCGCGGCGGAGCACCCGTCGCGAGGGTCGATGCGGCCTGGTTCGTGAGCGCCGAGAGCAGGCCCTGCATGAGGTTCACCTCGACGAGCTGACCAACGCCCGTGCGGTCCCGCTCGCGCAGCGCGAGCAGGATGCCGGCCACCGCGTTCTGCCCGGTGAGCACGTCGACGAGGGCGACGCCTGCCTTCGCGGGTTCACCGTCGGGTGCGCCGGTGATCGACATGAGCCCGCCGACGGCCTGCACGAGCAGGTCGTACCCGGCGAGCGCAGCGCCCTCCCCTGTGCCGAAGCCCGTGATCGAGCAGTAGACGACACCGGGGTTCGACGCTCGTACCTCGTCGTACGACAGCCCGAAGCGATCCATGACGCCGGGCCGGAAGTTCTCGATGACGACATCGGCGGATGCCGCGAGCCGCCGGGCCTCGGCGAGCCCCGCGGCATCCGTCAGGTCGAGGGCGACCGAGCGCTTGTTGCGGTTGACGCTGCCGAAGTAGGTGGCTTGTCCGTCGGCGTCCACGGGCGGGCGCCAGTGCCGGGTGTCGTCACCGGCCGGGGACTCGATCTTCACGACGTCGGCGCCGAAGTCGGCGAGCATCATCGTGGCGTACGGCCCGGCCAGCACGCGGGAGAAGTCGGCGACGCGAACGCCCGCGAGCACGCCCGCAGGTTCGATCGGCACATCCATCGGCGCATCGCCCGGCGGCACACGGGTCTCGTCGTCGGTGCGTCGCTCGTGCATCCCATCCGCCTTCGCATGTCAGTGGCTGCCCGGCCACCCTAATTCATCCTATCTTGAATGATTTCTGTGCGCGCGGGCATCCGGGCGAGGTCTGCTCGGCTAGCCTGAACGCATGGAGTCGAGGGTGGGACCGGGCGCACGCGAAGCCGTCTTCGCCCAGCTCGCCGACACGGGCCGCGCCGAGCAGGTCGCGCAGCGGCTCACCGACGGCATCGTGCTCGGAGTCCTCGGTGCCGGCGAACGACTGCCGAGCGAACCCGACCTCGCCCGCCGCTTCGGCGTCGCGCTCATCACCGTGCGCGAGGGACTCGGCATCCTCCGCGAGGCCGGTCTCGTCGAGACCCGCCGCGGTCGCGACGGCGGCAGCTTCGTCGTCGCCGACGACGCCGACCACCGTTCCCTCATCACGACACGTCTCCGAGGCCTCGCCCAGGTCGAACTCAGCGACATGGCCGTGTACTTCGGCGCCATTCTCGCGGCGGTCGCCGAACGCGCCGCCGAGCGGGCCACAGCCGCCGATGCCGAGCGCCTCACCGCATGGCTCACCGCGGCCGACTTCGGCGCAGCGGCATCCGCTCGTACCAATCAGGGCGGCTTCTTCCTCGAGCTCGCGGTGCTCAGTCAATCGGCCAGGCTCGTGCGCGAGCAGATCCGCCTGCAGGCCGAGTTCGGCCCCTTGCTGCTGCTCGGCCTCGACGACGAGCAGGCCCGAGTGGATGTCGCGGCGCACGACGCGGCGATCATGCACGCCGTCGTGTCGCACCGCCCGGCCGATGCACGTGAAGCGGCCGGCGCTCTCGTGCGCGGGCTGTCGCAACACCTGCTCGCGGCGAAGGCCCGCATCGAACGGGGAGGTGGTCTCGATGAGCCGATCAGCGCATGACGTGGCCGCCGGCGTCGGCGAGGTGTTCGCGGGCGTGTTCGAGCAGCTCGCCGAATGGCGACGACCCATCGAAGCCGTCATCGACGCCTCGCCCGAGGTGCGGCCCGCCGAGCTCGACACCGTGGTCTCCGAACTCGTGCTGCCCCGCCTCACCGAGCCCGACCCGCTGCTCGTCGGCGCCGGCTTCATCGCCGACGGCGAGATCGTGCGGGGCCGCGACGTGCACTTCGCGTGGTGGCTCGGACCGCTCGACGCGAACCCCGTGCTCGGCTCGACGACCGAGCCGACGCGGCTCGACCTGTCGACGCGCGGGTACACCGAGTACTTGCGGGACTTCCGCGCGCTCGAGTGGTATTCGATCCCGGCGACGACACGGCACGCGCACGTCACCGGCCCGTACGTCGACCACTTGTGCACGTGCGATTACATCCTCACGCTGACGATGCCCGTGCACGCCGCGGCGGTCGACGCAGCGCCCGGCGACGAGGTCGCGCGCATGGTCGGAGTCGTCGGGGCCGACATCACGGTGCGCCGCCTCGAACACGAACTGCTCGCGGCGTTCCTCGACGTGCCAGAGCCGCTCGCGCTCGTGAACGAGGCCGGGCGCGTCGTGCTCTCGACCGATCCGGCGCTGCAGGTCGGGCAGCTCGCCGGCCGTGCGGCGCACACCGAGCCGTGCCCCGGCACGCCGTTCCGGGTGCTCGTCACGTCCATTCTCGGCCAGTTGTAGCGTAGAAACCTGGCTAGTTGCAGCGTAGAACTCGTGCTAGATGTAGCGTAAAAGTCCGGTTGGTTGTAGATCCGGCACTCGCAGCCCGCCTTCTCGGGCTCGAGCGCAGCGATCTGCTCGGGGCGACGGCCCCGGCCCCACTCGGCCCACAGCACGGGTCGCTGCTCGGCCGCTTGTTCGAGTCGCTTGTCGCTCTCAGCCTCCAGACCTATGCCCAATCGAACGAGGCTCGACTCAGCCACTTCCGCAGCAAGAACGGCGACCGCGAAGTCGACTTCATCGTGCACCGCGGAGATCACACCGTCGTGGCGGTCGAGGTGAAACTCTCCCCGACGATCGAAGACGCCGACGTGCGCCACTTGCATTGGTTACGTGAAAAGTTGGGCGACGCACTCGTCGATGCCGTGGTCGTCACCACCGGCCCCCATGCGTATCGGCGCCGAGACGGCATCGCCGTGGTACCCGCAGCCCTCCTCGGCGCCTAACCGAGAAGCCGCGGCATCCGGGTCGAAATGAATCATCCGCTGTTATATCTTTGACGGGAGCGTATGCATCGCGGCAGACGAACCCCTTCATCAGGTCGAGGACTGGCTGGCGCGGGTGCACCCGAGAAGGAGAACCCCATGAGCTATGCCGTGACCAATCCTGCAACCGGTGAGACCGTCAAGACCTACCCGACGATCACCGACGCCGAGCTCGAGGCCGCCATCGCCTCGGCCGACGAGACGCACCGCACCTGGTCGCGCTCGACCACCGTCTCCGAGCGCGCCGCACTCGTCCGCCGCGTCGGCGAGCTGCACCTCGAGCGCCGCGACGAACTCGCCGCGATCATCGTGCGCGAGATGGGCAAGCCCATCGAGCAGGCCTACGCCGAGGTCGATTACAGCGCCGACATCTACGCGTACTACGCCGACAACGCCGAGTCGCTGCTGAAAGACGAGCCGATCGAGCTGCTCGCGGGCGAGGGCTCGGCGCTCATTCGCCGCGATTCGCTCGGTGTGCTGCTCGGCGTCATGCCGTGGAACTTCCCGTATTACCAGGTCGCCCGCTTCGCGGGCCCGAACCTCGTGATCGGCAACACGATCCTCTTGAAGCACGCCGAGCAATGCCCCGAGTCGGCCGCCGCGATCGAGCAGATCATCCGCGACGCGGGCTTCCCCGAGGGCGCCTACGTCAACATCTACGCGTCGCACGACCAGATCGCCACGGTCATCGCCGACAAGCGTGTACAGGGCGTCTCGCTCACCGGGTCCGAGCGTGCGGGCGCCGCGATCGCCGAGATCGCCGGCCGTCATCTGAAGAAGGTCGTGCTCGAGCTCGGCGGCAGCGACCCCTTCATCCTGCTGTCGACCGACGACCTCGATGCGACCGTCGAAGCGGCCGTCGCGGCACGCCTCGACAACAACGGTCAATCCTGCAACGCCGCGAAGCGCTTCATCGTCGTCGATGAGCTGTACGAGCCCTTCCTCGACAAGTTCACCGCTGCGATCACCTCGGTCGAACCGGGCGACCCGGCGAAGGAGGGCACCGGCCTCGGCCCGCTCTCTTCGGCGAAGGCGACCGAGACCCTCGCCGAGCAGGTCGAGCGCGCCGTCGCGCAGGGCGCCACGCTCGTCGCGGGCGGCACCGCTGACGGCAACTTCTTCGCCGGCACCGTGCTCACCGATGTGAAGCCCGGCTCCGACGCGTTCCACGAGGAGTTCTTCGGCCCCGTGGCGCAGATCTTCAAGGTCGCGGGCGAAGCCGAGGCCGTGCAGCTCGCGAACGACACCCCGTTCGGGCTCGGCTCCTACGTGTTCACGACCGACGCCGAGCAGGCCCTGCGCGTGGCCGACTCGATCGAGGCCGGCATGGTCTTCGTGAACGTCGTGGGCGCCGACGGCGCCGAACTGCCCTTCGGCGGCATCAAGCGCTCGGGCTCCGGCCGCGAGCTCGGTCGCTTCGGTGCCGACGAGTTCGTCAACAAGAAGATGATCCGCATCGGCTGATCACCGGAACATGAGCGGATGCCCCGGGGCCGGCGCCCCGGGGCATCCGTCGTCTCAGGGCGCTCGCGAACACAAGCAGTGGTGCCGTAACCACACCCGGACCGCGGCCCCGCCCGCCCGTCGGCCGCGCGCCTACTGCTCCCGCCTGAATCGCACCTCGCCGCCGACCACCGTCGTCGCGACGCGCAGCTCGCGGAGTTCGACCGGCTCCACCTCGAACGGATCGCGCTCGAGGGCGACGAAGTCCGCGAGCTTGCCGACTTCGAGGCTTCCCTGGCGCCCCTCGCGGTGCGCGGCGTAGGCGCTGCCCGCCGAGTGGGCGGCGAGGGCCTCGGCGACGGTGATCCGCTGCTCGGGCTCCCAGCCGCCGGTCGGGGCACCTTCGGCATTCTCGCGGGTGACCGCCGCATGCACGGCGTACATCGGGTTGGGGCTCTCGACCGGCGCATCGGAGCCGAAGGCCAGGTGCGCGCCGGAGTCGGCGAGCGCGCGCCACGCGTAGTTCGCGAGGCTGCGGCCGGCGAGGAGGGTCGACGCGAGTGCGATGTCCGAGGTGCAGTGGGTCGGCTGCAGTGAGGGGATCACGCCGAGCTCCGCGAAGCGCGGTACATCGTCCCAGCGGATGTGCTGGGCGTGTTCGATGCGATGCCGGAGGCCCGCGGCTCGGCTGAGCTCGGTGACCTCCTCGTAGGCGTTCAGCACGAGGTGGTTCGCCTCGTCGCCGATCGCGTGCGTTGCCACGGCGATACCCGCCGCGGCGGCCTTCCGCACGAGTTCGCGCAAGCGAGGGTAGGGAATCACCTCGATGCCGCGATTGCCCGCCTCGCCGATGAATGCCTCACCCATGTGCGAGGTGTGCGAGCCGAGCGCGCCGTCGGAGAAGAGCTTGACCGGCCCGGTCTGGAACCAGTCGTCGCCCTGGCCCGTGTACCGGCCCTCGGCGATCGCCGCATCGAGATGCTCGGCGGGGATGGCCTTGTGGACGCGGAGCTTCAGTCGCCCGTTTCGCTGCAGCTCGAGGTACGCCGCACGGGCGTCTTCGCCGTCGATGTCGTGCAGCCCGGTGAGCCCGACGGCGAGCAGGTGCTCTTGCTCGGCCGCCAGCAGTTCGACGAGATCGACGACGGAGGGCCCACCGATGAGCGCGTCGAACAGACGCTGCGCCTCCTCCCGAAGGATGCCGGTGGGCTCGCCATGCGCATCGCGCACGATCTCGCCGCCGATGGGGTCGGGGGTGGCCGCGGTGATCCCGGCCGCCGCGAGGGCGAAACTGTTGGCCCAGACGGTGTGCCCGTCGACGCTCGGCAGCACGACCGGGCGATCGGGGCAGACCCGGTCGAGGCGGTAGCGGTCGGGTTGCACCGGCACAACCCAGGTGTTCGAGTCCCAGCTGCCCCAGAAGATGCCCTGGCCCACCGGAAGTCCTGCCGCGCGGGCACGAACGGCGGAGAGCGCCTCATCGAGGCCGTGCACCCCACGCAGGTCGAGCTCGCCACGCTCGCTCGCGAGCAACGCCGTGTGGATGTGCGCGTCGATGAATCCCGGCACGACCGCGAGACCGTCGAGGTCGACCTCGACCGTGCCCGGAGCAGCGAGCCGCCGGAGTTCTGCATCTTCGCCGATCGCGGCGATCACCCCGTCGACGGCGAGCAACGCCTCGGCGGGCGCGGCGCTCCCGTGGAGCGTGTGGATGCGGGCATGCCGGAAGAGCGTCGAGGGCAACTGTCGTCCTTGCGTCGGGATCGGATGTTCCTTCAAGGCTAGCGAGCCGACCGGGCCGGTGCGGGGGCGGTGTCTGGCGACATCCGCCCCCGCAGCATGCAAGATGCCCGCGAGCTGATCAGCTCACGAGGCGGCCTCCGCGAGGCTGCTGTCGCGCGCACGCAGCTCGTCTTCGTCGCGGACGAGGAGCTCGCTCAGGTCGCCGTCGCGTTGGGCGCGCAGCAGCCGATGGAATGCCACGGGGCCGGGTGAGTAGGTGAATCCCGTGATGGCCTGCGTGCCCTCGGCGTTGTAGTAGCCGGGAGTGCACGCGGCCTGGAATGCCGACACGTCACGTGCGGTGTCGTGAACCGTGCGCAGCCAGTCGGCTTCCGCCTCTGCGGTGGGTTCGACGCGTATGGCACCCTCGACGTCGGCGCGAGTGATGACGGCGGCGATATGCTCGGCCTGCTCCTGGAGGATGTGCGTGAAGTTCACCGAGTTGGCGTTCTGGAGCGCGCCGAGCTGGAACAGGTTCGGGAACCCGTGTGTGGAGTAGCCGTGGAGCGTGCGGGGGCCACGCGCCCACGCCTCCAGCAGCGCACGCCCATTCCGACCGACGACGGGCAGCGTCCCCGACATGACGCCGGAGACACCGGTCTCGAATCCGGTCGCGAACACGACGCAGTCGACCTCGTATGCGGTATCGCCGACCACCACCGCGTTCTCGGTCATCGCCGTGATGCCGTGGAAGCTGGCAGTGTCGACCAGGGTGACGTTCGGGCGGTTGAACGACTGCAGATAGAGATCGCTGAATCCCGGGCGCTTGCACATGTAGCGGTACCAGGGCTTGAGTGCCTCGGCGGTCGCAGGGTCGTCGACGACCTCGTCGACGCGGGCGCGGATACGGTCCATGGTCGCGGCGTCGTCGAGCTCGTCCTGGCGTTCGCGTTCAGCTGGGTCGAGGGTCTCATCGAGGGAGCCCGAGAGGATGTGTCGCTGCAGGCTCGTCGTGGCCGTCCACCCGTCGGTCACGAGGGACTCCGGCACCGGCTCTCCGGCCAGAACGGAGAGGAAGTTCTCCATCCGCTCGCGCTGCCAGCCCGGCTGCAGCGAGGCCGCCCACGCAGGATCGGTCGGTCGGTTGTCTCGCACGTCGACCGTGGAAGGTGTGCGCTGGAAGACGATGAGCTCTTTCGCGCTCTCGGCGAGATGGGGAATGACCTGCAGACCCGTCGCGCCGGTTCCGACGACGGCGACGCGCCTGCCTGTGAGGCCTGTGAGGTCGCCGTCAGCGCTGCCACCCGTATACGCGTAGTCCCATCGGCTGGTGTGGAAGGTGTGGCCGCGGAACGACTCGATGCCCGGGATGCCCGGCAGCTTCGGCTGCGTCAGCGTGCCCGACGAAGTGATGACGTACCGGGCGCGGAAGCGATCGCCCCTGTCGGTCTCGATGAGCCACTCCGACGAGTCGTCATGCCAGGTGAGTGCGGTCGCACGAGTGTGCGGCACGAAGTCGCGGTACAGGTCGTAGTGCTCGGCGATGCGCACGGCGTGCTGCCGGATCTCTTCGCCTGGCGCGTAGCGCTCCTTCGGCAGATACCCCGTCTCCTCGAGGAGCGGCATGTAGACGTACGACTCGATGTCGCAGCGCACGCCGGGGTAGCGGTTCCAATACCAGGTGCCGCCAACGTCGCCCCCCTCGTCCATGACGCGGACGGAGTCGGCTCCCGCATCCCGCAGGAACGCGGCGGTGAGCAAACCGCCGAAGCCGGCGCCGATGACGAGCACCTCGACGCGGTCGGTGACGGGTTCGCGGTCGACGCGCGGGGTATACGGGTCGACCGCGTAGTAGCCGAACTCGCCCGCGGCGCGGCGGTACTGGCGGGCCCCGTCGGGGCGGATGCGGCGGTCGCGCTCCGCGGCGTACTTCTCGCGGATCGCGTCGATGTCGATCGAGGCGGTTGCCTCTGCTGCGAATCGGTTCATACTGTTTCTCCTTTCGCCCGTCGTCGAGTCGAGAGCGGAATCGAGGGCGCACGCGCGGGCGCCCACCAAGGGTGGGCGCGCTCCGATCCGGGCCCGACACGACTCCGGATCGGAACTTCTCCTGGATAAAGGTTAGTCGCAAGCTAAGGAAATGTAACTGGGTATCGACTGGCAAGCCACTACCGTGAAGACGTGGGTGGGGACGAGAGAGACGAGGTCCAGCGACGCATCGAGTCGCTGACGATCGCGATCACCGTGCGCTCCATTCCGCGGATCCTGGGGTCGCTGCTGCAGACCGATCTGACCATCCAACAGCTCAAGACGCTGACCTCTCTCGTCGTGGCAGACGGGATGACGACGACCGAGGTCGCACAACGTTTCTCGGTGTCGATGGCGACGGTGTCGAAGCTCGTCGACCGGCTCGTCGGCCAAGGCCTGGTCGAACGCGTCACCACTCCGGCTGATCATCGCGTGCGCCGACTGCGCCCCACGAAACTCGGACGCACCGTCGTCGCCGAGATCCTGGGCGCCCGCCCGGAGCTCGGCAACGACGTGCTGCGGGGCCTGACCGTCGAAGAGCTCAGGGCGCTCGAAAAAGGCCTGCGGGCGATCAGCCGGGAGTTGCATGCGCTCCGCGGATGATGCGTCCTTCCTCGGCTCAGCTGTCGCACCGGCGCACGATGCGACCGCTAGCGCTTCTTCCTCTCGTCGATCTCGTCACGGCGCAGCAGGATGATGCGGTCGACGAGCGAGTCGGGCAGCGGATGCTCCGGCGTGAACCTGATCGTGCCCTTGGCCCACGAATACCCGTCGAGCTCCGACGAGATCGCCTCGATCACCGGCGGGCTGTACGGGTAGAGGCCGATGTGCTCCTTCGCCTTCATGATGCTCAGGAGCGGTGAATCCCGGTAGCGCAGCGCGGGCATGCCGTAGCTCACCCCCTCTTCGGCATCGGGCACGAGCGCGACCGCACGGGCCCTGATGCGCTCGATGACGTCACGATCGGGCTCCTCGAGCCCGGCGATGTAGTCGCTCATCTCCCCCATGGCGGCCATGCTACGCCGAGCGGATGCCGCGGCATCCGCTCACCCGCGAGTCGCCCTGGAATCTAATCATCCGGAACTATAGCTTTATGACCGGATGTCTGGCTAAGCTGGCGCGACACCACGACGGCGTGGTGTCGTCGGCGGGGGCGGCCGACGCCTGATCACCCTGGAAGGCAGCGATGTCCGAAGACCGCCAACCCGCAGCGAGCCTCTCCGACGGCGAGCACCTGAGCGTGCTCGGCTACGAGGATTCGTTCAACCGCTCGATGAGCCTCTGGGCGAACTTCGCCCTCGGCTTCACCTACCTCTCCCCCCTCGTCGGCGTGTACTCGCTGTTCGCGGTCGCCCTCGCCATCGGCGGGCCGCCGTCGATCTGGTGGATCGTCATCGTCGGCGCCGGCCAGCTGCTCGTCTCGCTCGTGTTCGGCGAGGTCGTCTCGCAGTACCCGATCCACGGCGGCATCTACCCGTGGGCCCGGCGCCTGTGGGGCCGTCGCTACGCCTGGATGGCGGCATGGGTCTACATCTGGGCGATGATCGTCACGATCACCGCGGTCGCGGAGTTCGGATCCGGCTTCGCAGCGAGCCTCTTCGGCATCGACCACACGAACGAGTCGACGCTGTTGATCACGCTCGCGTTCCTCCTCGTCGCCCTCGCCATCAACTTCACGGGCACCAAATGGCTCGCCCGCGTCGCGCGCATCGGCCTCGCCGCCGAGCTGATCGGCGTCATCGGCCTCGGCCTCTACCTGCTGATCTTCCAGCGCAAGCAGGAGTTCAGCGTGTTCTTCGACACGATGGGCGTCGAGGGCGATGGCAGCTACGCGGCGGCCTTCATGGGCGCCGCTCTCGCTGGACTCTTCCTGTTCTACGGCTTCGAGGCGTGCGGCGACGTCGCCGAGGAGGTCGAGAACCCGGCCCGGCGCATTCCCAAGGCGATGATGCTGACGATCCTCGTCGGCGGAGTCTCCGCCCTGTTCTCGTTCGGCGGGTACGTGCTCGCAGCGCCCGATCTCGCATCGATCGTCGACGGAGCGGATGCCGATCCCATCCCCG
Source organism: Agromyces sp. Y782 (assembly GCF_059445405.1). Classification (NCBI taxonomy): domain Bacteria; kingdom Bacillati; phylum Actinomycetota; class Actinomycetes; order Micrococcales; family Microbacteriaceae; genus Agromyces; species Agromyces sp. Y782. The sequence continues at coordinate 1,148,703 of NZ_JCAIUG010000001.1, forward strand.
GCATCCTCGAGGCGACCCTCGGATCGGTTGGCGCGAAGCTCTTCCTCGTCGTCGCGATCACGGCGTTCCTCTCGTGCGTGTTGAGCCTGCAGGCCGCGGCAAGCCGCCTGCTGTTCTCCTTTGCCCGCGACGGCATGATCCCTGGGCACCGCTGGCTCTCGAGGGTCTCGCCGAACACCAAAGTGCCGACGAACGCACTCATCGTGGCGTGCACCGCGCCCGCCCTCATCGCCGTGCTCATCTGGGCGAACAACGACCTGCTGGTTCCGGTCACGGCGTTCGCGGTGCTCGGCATCTACGTCGCCTTCCAGATGGTCGTGCTCGCCTCGCTCCGGCAGCGGTTCAAGGGATGGCGGCCGGCCGGACCCTTCTCGCTCGGCTCGTGGGGCTTCGTCATCAACATCGTTGCGCTCGCCTACGGGATCTTCGCGATCGTGCTGCTCTCACTGCCAGGCACGTCGGGCGACTTCTTCACCGATTTCGTCGTGCTGATCGGCCTCGGCGTCGTCGCGATCACCGGGCTGGCGTACCTCTTCATCGCCCGCCCCGATCGCAAATCCGACGCACCTTCGGGCGACGCGATCGCGGTGGCGGAGCGGCTTCGATCGCACCGCGCCGAGCCGAGCGAACGCACCGAAGAGCCGGTCGCCTGACCGACGAGCTCAGTCGATCGGCGACTCAGCGCGGTCGTGTGTCGATCGGGTCGAGCGAGTCGGCGAGTTCTCGAAGCAGGGCCACCAGCGCGCGAGCGTCCGCCCCTTCTGGCACGTCACCGGCCCCGACCCGGTCGGCCCAGTCCCGGGCCGACCCGATGAGACGCGCGGTGGTCGGCGAGCGGTCGACGCGCTCGGCCCTGCCTTCGGCGAGCTCTTCGTCGATCTCGGCGCACACCGGGGCGAGCCGGCGATGCGCCGCTGACCCGATGACGCCGTGCTGGAATCCGGGTCCCTCGAGCGCTTCGAGGATCCGCGCGAGTGTGCCCTCAGCCACGCGGAGTCCTGTCGCTGCGGGAAAACGCGGCGCCCCGCAGGACATCGTGCTGGAGCGGGGTGGTGCAGGTCATGTCTCGATCATTTCAGACTCGCACGCTCGAGTCGCCCGGATTCGGTTCGTGTGTCGCCTGGGCCACGGCTGCGAGACGATCGGCGGCATGCCCCAGCGCGCCTGCTGCCCGCCCCACGGCCTACGCTGAATCGCATGATCCGCAGACACATCGTCGTGCACGGAATCGTGCAGGGCGTCGGCTTCCGCTACTCCGCACAGCTCGAGGCCCGACGGCTGCGTGTGACCGGTTGGGTGCGCAACACGGCCGACAACACGGTGGAAGCCGAGATCGAGGGGGAAGCGGCATCCGTCGATGCCGTGCTCGAATGGTTTGCGAACGGTCCGCCCGGGGCGGTCGTCGAGCGCACGGATGTCTCGGAGCGTGTGCCGCTCGGCGAGCGGGCGTTCGTCATCGCGGGGTGACGACACCTCAGCGCCGTCGTCGGTCAGAGCCAGTGCACCACTTCGCCGCGACGCAACGACTCGTCGTCGACGCGATCGAGGGTGCGGTGGCGTTCGGCCGCAATGAGCAGCCAGACGATGATGAGCGCCAGCACGACAGTGTAGACGGCCGGGCCGAAAGCACCGATGAGAGTCATCCAATATGCGGCGGCTGCGGCGACCACGATCGTGGCCACCGACGCGAGCACTGCAGTGGTTCGTTCGCTCATGCCGCCAGCGTACGCCTCACCACCGACGCCGCAAGGGGCGGCGTCGGGCCGCGTACGACGAAGGGCCCGCCGGCGAACCGGCGAGCCCTTCGAGCGTGGGCGACCCTAGATGGCGTTGACGTCGAGGGGGATGCCGGGGCCGAACGTGGTCGACACGGCGCCCTTCTGGATGTAGCGGCCCTTGGAGCTCGACGGCTTCAGACGCACGATCTCTTCGAGAGCGGCGTTGGCGTTCTCTTCGAGCTGCTCCTTGGTGAAGGAGGCCTTGCCCACGACGAAGTGCACGTTGGAGTGCTTGTCGACGCGGAACTCGATCTTGCCGCCCTTGATGTCGGAGACGGCCTTGGCGACGTCAGGGGTCACGGTGCCGGTCTTCGGGTTCGGCATGAGACCACGGGGGCCGAGCACCTTGCCGAGACGGCCGACCTGGCCCATGAGCTCGGGGGTCGAGACCGCCGAGTCGAACGCGGTGTAACCGCCGGCGACCTTCTCGATGAGCTCGGCGCCGCCGACCTCATCGGCGCCTGCCGCGATCGCAGCCTCGGCCGCGGGGCCGGTTGCGAACACGATGACGCGAGCGGTCTTGCCGGTGCCGTGCGGAAGGATGACGGTGCCGCGCACCATCTGGTCTGCCTTGCGAGGGTCGACGCCGAGCTTCAGCGCGACCTCGACGGTCGAGTCGAACTTCGCCGAACCGGTCTCCTTCGCGATGGCGACTGCCTCGCTCGGGGTGTAGAACTTGCCGTCTTCGATCTTCTCGGCCGCGGCGCGGTAGGCCTTGGACTTCTGTGCCATGTTGTTTCTCCTTGAGAGAGTGTGGTCATCTGCGCCTGGCGGGCGCTGCCACGGATGCTGAGTTCTGGTGAGCTCGCCGAGCTTGTCGAAGCGGGCGAGCGTGCGTTCCCTTCGACGAGCTCAGGGAACTGAGGCCTATTCGACCGTGATGCCCATCGAGCGAGCGGTGCCCGCGATGATCTTCGACGCGGCGTCGAGGTCGTTGGCGTTGAGGTCGACCATCTTCGACTCGGCGATCTCGCGCACCTGCGCCTGGGTCAGCTTGCCGACCTTGGTGGTGTGCGGAACGCCAGACCCCTTTGCGACGCCGGCAGCCTTCTTGATGAGCTCGGCGGCGGGCGGGGTCTTCAGGACGAAGGTGAACGAACGGTCTTCGTAAACCGTGATCTCAACGGGGATGACGTTGCCGCGCTGGGCTTCGGTCGCCGCGTTGTAGGCCTTGCAGAACTCCATGATGTTCACGCCGTGCTGACCCAGGGCCGGGCCGATGGGCGGGGCCGGGTTCGCAGCGCCGGCCTTGATCTGAAGCTTGATCAGACCGGTGACCTTCTTCTTCGGTGCCATGATTTCTCTCTTTCTGTTCGAACGCCCCGGATGCCGGGGCACTCTCCCGCACACCCGGCCGTTCCGGGATGCGGTGATCTGTGCGGCTGCGCGCGAGCGCACAACCTGTCAATTGTAACGGAAAGTCGCTGGTCGAGTAGCGAAGCGTATCGAGACCTCGTGAGCGGGTCTCGATCCGGCGCTCGACCTTGCCCCGAGCCGGATCAACGCCGCTTCGCGACATTGATCCGGCTCGCGTCAAAGCTTGGTGACCTGGTCGAAGCTGAGCTCGACCGGGGTCTCGCGCTCGAAGAGCGAGACGAGCACGGTGAGCTTGCCGCTCTCGGGCTTGATCTCGTTGATCGTGCCGGGCAGGCCCGCGAACGAGCCGTCTTTGATGGTGATCGTCTCGCCGACCTCGAAGTCGACCTCGGCGGGAATCGCACGTGCGGCACCGGTTGCGCCGCCGGCCTTCGCACCCTTGACGGGAGCGACATCCTTGATCTCGACGAGGCTCTTCAGCATGCCGAAGGCCTCTTCGAAGCGAAGCGGGGTGGGGTTGTGCGCGTTGCCGACGAAGCCGGTGACCCCGGGAGTGTGGCGGATGACCGACCAGCTCTCTTCGTTGAGGTCCATGCGCACGAGCACGTAGCCGGGGATGCGGACGCGCGTGACCATCTTGCGCTGGCCGTTCTTGATCTCGACCACGTCTTCCATCGGCACTTCGACCTGGTAGATGTAGTCGGCCATCGCCATCGACTCACGGCGCTGCTCGATGTTCGCCTTCACGCGACGCTCGAAGCCCGCGTAGGAGTGGATGACGTACCACTTGCCGGGAAGGAAGCGCAGCTCGGCGCGGAACTCCGCGTACGGGTCGGCCTCCTCTTCCTCTTCCTCTTCTTCGGTGACGGCTTCTTCTTCGATGACGGCTTCGACGGCGGCCTCGGCCTCGTCGGCGGAGTCGATGTCGAGGGCGTCGTCGATCACGGCGTCGGCCTCGGGGTCGATCGACTCGGCCATCGCGTCGAGCACGGCGTCGAGGTCGACGTCGTTGCCCTCGTCGTCGACGACGTGCACGGCACGGTGCTCGGCCGGCTCGACCGATTCCTCTTCGCGCTCGAGCATGCTGCCCGTCTGCGCCTCATCGTCTTCGGCCGACTGCTCTGCAGCCGTGGCCCAGTCGACGTCGTCGCGCTCAGTCCTTGACACTTCTCTCAAATCCTTTTCTCCTGTGCGCCAGCGGCGAACCGGATCAGTCGAACCCCGAAGGCTCGATCAGCCCCCCGGTGTTCCGAAGACGTACAGCACAAGCCAGCCGAACACCTGGTCGAACGCCCACACGATCGCCATCATGATGATGACGAACACGAGCACGACAGACGTGAAACTGACGAGCTCTTTACGGGTCGGGGTGACGACCTTCTTCAGCTCGGAGATGACCTGGCGAACGAACAGGGCCAAGCGCGAGAACGGATTCCGACGCGCTGCGCGATCGCGCTTCGCGTTGGCAACAACGTCTTCGCTGGGCTCTTCGATGATCTTCCGTGCCACCTCGTACACCTTTCGTGGGCCGGCAATCACTGCCGGCTCGCAGGGCGGACAGGACTCGAACCTGCAACCTGCGGTTTTGGAGACCGCTGCTCTACCAATTGAGCCACCGCCCTATGGAACGACCGGGTGACCGGGGCTGTTCCACTCGACTGTCGAGGCACCACGATTCACTACGTTTCTCACCAGGTGAAAGCCCGAAAATAGGCGCAGAAAATCTTGGCTGACTTCAACAACCTCACCAAGTGTATGCGACGCCGGAGGGAGAGTAAAGCCGAGCGGATGCCGCCGGCGCACCCGTGCCCGCAGCGTCCGTGAAGCGGGCGTCCGCGAGTCGATCGGCATAGATTGGGCGCATGCCCATCGATCGCGCGTCGCGCCTCGTCCCAGAGCCGCGCAGCAGCGCCGAGGTCACCGGCGAGCACTCGCAGTTCCGGCTCGACCTCGAGCGCATCCGGTTCTCCCCGTACTTCTCACGCCTCTCGGCCGTCACCCAGGTGATCGCGCAGCCCGGCGCCGGCCCGCTCATCCACAATCGCCTCACCCACTCGATCAAGGTGACGGCGGTGGCGCGCGCGATCGCCGTGAAGCTGACGACTACCGGGTCGCCGGCCCGTGCATTCGCACTCGAGCACGGCTGCGACGCCGTCGTCGTGCAGGCCGCGGCGAGCGCGCACGATCTCGGGCATCCGCCGTTCGGCCACCTCGGCGAGCGCGTGCTCGACCGCCTCGCGCGCGACACGCTCGGGCTCGTCGACGGCTTCGAGGGCAACGCGCAGAGCTACCGAATCCTGACGGCGCTCGACGTCAGCGAGGCGGCCCCGCGCGGGCTCAATCTCACGGCGGCGGTGCGAACCGCCGTCGCGAAGTACCCGTGGACACGCTTCGTCGACGCCGCCGCGCTCGGCGACGGCCCGCTGCCGCGCGGGCTCCGCCGCTCGGAAGACGGCGTGGAGGTGCTGAAGTTCTCCGCGTACGGCATCGACGCCGTCGATCTCGACCAGGCTCGCGCCGGGCAACCGCCGATGCAGCAATCACTCGAGTGCTCGATCATGGACATCGCCGACGACATCGCCTACTCGATTCACGACGTCGACGACTTCTACCGTGCGGGCGTGCTCAGCCAGGGCGCCGTCGCACGCGAGTTCCGCGGCTGGATGGAGAACAGCGCGGAGCTTCGCGGGCTCGACGACGACGCGCTCGTCGAGCGCACCGCTCCGCCGGGAGGCTCCCTCGAGCGCCTCCGCCGCAAGATCCGGCGCAGCGATGCGTGGGTCGCCGACGACGACGCGTTCGCCGCCGCCGTCGACGTCGTGGCCGACGACCTCGTCGATGGACTGCTCGCCATCCCGTTCGACGGCTCGATCGCCTCGGAGCGGGCATTGTCGTCGTTCACGAACCGCTGGATCAGTCACCTGCAGTCCTCCGTCGTGCCGGCGCCGACCGATGTGGTGCGCGCCGGTCTCGTCACCCTCGATCGGCGCGCCTGGCACGAGGTGGAGGTCCTGAAGTTCGTGCACCGGCACTTCATCCTCGACCGGGCCGACATCGTGATGTACCAGCGCGGGCTCAGCCGGGCGCTCACCCGGGCCGTCAAGGGCCTCACCGCCTGGGCGACCGACCAGCACGACCGCGACCGTCTGCCGCAACGGCTGAAGGAGCTCATCGAGATCGCGACCGACGGCTATGCGCGGGTTCGCTACTCGCGTCCCGACGGGCACCCGATCCCCGCGGCCGGCGATGTGCGGCGGTTCGGGGTCGGCCGCGGCGTGATCGACTACGTCGCCTCCCTCTCCGACGACCAAGCGCTCGCGGTGTCGGAGGCGATCGACGGGCGACCCGATCGACTGTGGGGCATCGGCCAGAACCTCTGAGCAGCGGCCACGGTCCACCGAGCCGTTCCATGCCGTTCTTCCAAGCTTCCTCATCCGGCCACGCGCAGGGCAGGCCAGTGACGATTGGCTCGCGGCATGAGCCGAATCCTCACGCGACGCGCGCTACCGCGCCTCATCGCCCTGACCGCCGCAGTGGCCGCCACTGCGGCCGTTCTCGTCCCTGCATCCGCCATCGCCGCCCCAGGCGGCAATGGCCCGGGCACCCCTCGGGCGCCGTTCGTCCACGCGCTCGAGCCCACGCTCGTCGCCCGCGCGACCCTCTCCGCCGATCATCTCGAGTCGGGCCCTGCGTCGGGTGCGCTCGCGTCCCCGGGCAACGGGCGCGTCGGCCCGTGGGCCGGGCAGGTCATCCCGGGCTTCTCCGCGGCGATCGACAACGGCGACGGAACGTTCTGGGCCCAGCCCGACAACGGATTCGGCACCAAGGCGAACTCGGCGGACTTCCTCCTGCGTAATTACCTCGTGCGCCCGAACTGGCAGACCGCCGACGGCGGCGACGGTTCGATCGCCGTCGAGCGCTTCATCAGCTACAACGACCGCAACCGGGTGCTCGACTTCCCCATCGTGAATGGCGACTCCGCCGAGCGCCTGCTCACGGGCGCCGACTTCGACATCGAATCCGTCGTGCTCGCGAAGGACGGCACGTTCTGGGTGGGCGAGGAGTTCGGGCCGTTCCTGCTGCACTTCGACGCCGCCGGCACGCTGCTCGAGAAGCCGTACTCGATCACCGGCGCGAAGTCGCCGCAGAACCCGTACCTCCAGCCCGGCGAGACGCCGCGCGTGCGTGCCAGCCGAGGGTTCGAGGCGCTCGCGGCCTCGAAGAACGGCCGCTACCTCTACCCGGTGATCGAGGGCTCCTACGCCGACGAGACCGATCTGCGTCGCCGTGAGATCCACGAGTTCGACACGCGGCGCGGCGAGTACACCGGCCGCACGTGGAGCTACCAGACCGATCAGGAGGCGAACGTCATCGGCGATGCCTTCACGGTGAAGAACGACGTGCTGCTGCTCGTCGAGCGCGACGACTTCGAGGGTGACCAGTCGGTGACCAAGCGCATCTACGAGGTGAACCTCCGTCGCACCGATGCGCAGGGCCACCTCGAGAAGACGCTCGTGCTCGACGCGCTCCGCATCGCCAACCCCGACGGCATCGGTGCGGGCGACGGCTACGGCACCGGCGAGGTCTTCTCGCTTCCGGTGCAGTCGTTCGAGACAGTGGTGCAGCTGAAGGGCGGTCGCCTGCTCATCGGCAACGACAACAACTACCCCGGCAACGACGCACGCATCCCCGGCACGCCCGACGACACCGAGTTCGACGTGATCGACCTCGACAAGGTCAAGATCGAGCCGTCGGACGTGACCATCATCGGCCACCGCGGCGCGAGCGGGCACCGCCCCGAGCACACGCTGGCCGCGTACGAGACGGCCATCGTGCAGTGCGCCGACTATATCGAACCCGACGTGGTCGCCACGAAGGACGGCGTGCTCGTCGCCCGCCACGAGAACGAGATCAGCGGCACCACGGATGTCGCGGCGAGGCCCGAGTTCGCCGACCGGCGCGCGACGAAGGTCATCGACGGAGTGAATGTCACGGGCTGGTTCACGGAGGACTTCACGCTCACCGAGCTCCGCACGCTGCGCGCCAAGGAGCGCCTGCCGCTCACGCGCCCCGCGAACACCGCGTTCGACGGGCTCTACCAGGTGCCCACGCTCGACGAGGTCATCGACCTCGCCCGCCACTCGGTGAGCTGCGACGGCCGCCAGGTCGGCGTCTACCCCGAGACCAAGCACCCCACGTACTTCGACTCGATCGGCCTCTCGCTCGAGGAGCCGCTCGTCGCAGCGCTGCAGGCCGACGACGTGGACCGCGCCGATGCCCCGGTCATCGTGCAGAGCTTCGAGGTCGGCAACCTCAGGGAGCTCGACGGGATGACCGACGTGCACCTCGCGCAGCTCATCAGCCCGTCGGGCCGCCCCTACGACTTCACGGCCGCGGGCGACCCCCGCACGTACGCCGACCTGGTCACGCCCGCCGGTCTCGCCGAGATCGCGGGCTATGCCGACGGCGTCGGCCTCGAGAAGTCGGTGATGATCCCGCGCACCGCCGCCGGCACGCTCGGCACGCCGACCGCGGCCATCGCCCGCGCGCACGCGGTCGGCCTCACGGTCCACGGCTGGACGTTCCGGCTCGAGAACCAGTTCCTCCCCCTCGAGTTCCGCTCGAGCGTCGACCCGAACGCGCCCGGCGACCTGCTCGGCGAGCTCCGGGTGTTCGTGGACGCCGGCATGGACGGAGCCTTCAGCGACCAGCCCGACGTCGCCGTCACGATCGGCTGAACCGCCGAGGCAAGTGCGGGGCGAGGCACCGGGTGAGCGGCGGCCCTCGCCCCGACGGCGCGCCGGGCGCCATTCATTCCTGCTCCGCCGCCGCGCGCTAACGTGACGCCAGCACCATCTGCGCCGTCGCAGATTCGCGCCGACGCTGCTTCGATGCGAAAGGGAGTAGCACTATGAGTAGTACGCAAGGAAATACGCAGGTAACCGGCTGGGTCGGCTGGGGAGTGTTCGCGGCGATCATGCTCATCATCGCGGGCGGCTTCGACATCCTCTACGGATTCATCGCCCTCGCCATGCCCGACAGCGCGTACCTCACCACCGGCGGCGGAGCGCTCTTCCTCTTCGACGTGCAGGGCTGGGGCTGGTGGCACGTGATCAGCGGCGCTCTGCTCGTGCTGGTCGGCGCCGCCCTCTTCTCGGGCGCGACGTGGGCACGTGTGGTGGCTGTGATCCTCGTGATCATCAACGCCATCGGGCAACTGTTCCTGCTGCCCGTACAGCCCTGGTGGTCGCTCATCGTTCTCACGCTCGACTTCCTCGTGATCTACGCACTCACGGTGCACGGCCGGGAGCTCAAGACCCGCACCTGAACCACCCGAAACGCCGAGATCCCCACCACGAGATTTCGGCTCGCGCAGAACGGGGCCGTGCGAGTGCCTGGAGGCATTCGCACGGCCCCGTCGGCCGTCAGCGCTGACTACGCCGAAGCGCCGGCGCGACGCCGGAACATGAGCATCGCGCCCGCGAGCAGCAGCAGCATGCCGCCGACGATCGGCAGCGTCGCGTCGGTGCCGGTCGCAGCGAGGGTAGCGCCCGTGGTCGTCGCGTTGCCTCCCGCAGCAGCAGCGACCACCGTGAACGTCACCGCGAACGGCTCACCGCTCTCCTGGGACAGGAGCACCAGGGTGTGCTGACCGGGTGCGAGCCCGGCGAGCGTTTCGGGCGAGAGCGTCACCGTGAGCTGACCGTTCGCATCGGCCTGGAACACGCCGACTCCGACAGGAGCCGAGTAGGCGAACGCGTCGAAGTGCGTGAGGCCGTAGTCGATCGACGTGTCGACGACGAGCTCGAGGCTGTCGCCCTGGGTGGCGGAGCCGCCGTCGGCGACCACAACGCCCCAATCTTCGAGGAAGGCCGCGAGTTCGGCCGAGTCCGCGACTGGAGCTTCACCGATCGGCAGCGCCACGGGTGCCGGCCGAAGGAGGGTGATCTGGCTGCCCCACTTGATACCCGAGGCGGTTCCGGTTGCGCCGGCGTCGACGAGCAGGCCGTATCCCAGGAGCACGATGTCGTCCGCATCGTCCGGTGCGGAGCCCTCGATCGCCGCGAGGAGATTCTCGAGGGTGTCGGTGCTGTTCGCCCCGAAGCTGTCGGAGATGGCCTGGCTCGTCGTCCACTGGTCATCGAGCTCGGCAGACTCCGTGGCGGCGTCTGCCGGGCGCAGCGTCGTGAACTGCCGCTCGCTGGCGTCGTTGTCGAAGAAGAGCGGAATCTGGAAGTAGGCGTTGTCGCTGCTCCACGCGATGCCGCCGTCGATCAGGTGGCGGAGGTCGCCGTTGTCGGCGCGCTCGTCGAATCCGTTGAGGATCTGCACCTTTCCCGTCAGGGCGAGACCATCGTCACCGTCGACGAAGGCGCCGGCACCACCGTTGTGCCAGCCGACATAGCTCGATTCGTCGGGGCGGATGTCGGCCGCGCCGACAAATGCAACAGAGGTCGGTGGGAGCTCCTCAGCCTGTGCCGGTGCGGCGCCGGCGAGTACGAGCCCGCCGCCGAGGGTGAGGGCCGTGCCGAGCGCCGCGAGGCGGATCGGGCGTCGTTCAAGTGCCACTGTGGGTTCCTGTTCTGTGGGGAGGATGTGATGCAGTCGCGCGCGCAGCACGCATCGAGCCACACTGTTACGGCGTGGCTCGATGCGTGTGAATACGGTTGAGTTCGAAGTTACGCTGTCCCATTCCTGTATGGATACCCCCCCGTTCGCGGGTCGCGGACGGCGACGAACCACCACCTCGCCAACAGTCAAGCGCGGGGAGCGACGCGTGAGACGTCTCGTATCCCAAGGGTTGCAAGGCACCTACGGTGTCGCAGATACGGCGCCCGCGCGGGCAGGATCACCGGGCGGGTCATCCGGGCACCGGGATGACCCAGGCTGTGCACCGCCTGGTCGGGGATACCCGCAGGCCGTTGACCGACCGGCTTCCGGCGCTGCCGAGGCATGTTCTAGAACAGGGGGTGCATGTTCTTCACCGGGCGGCATCGTTGCTCGGTACGGTTCAACTCCCTGGATCGGGGCGCTTCGACAAGCTCAGCGACCGGGGACGACCAGGCAGCCGGGCTGACCGGCAACCGCGACGGGTCAAGCGCGCAGGCGCGCGAGGCGCGGCGCGTCGGGCGCGAGGCGCGCGGCGACGGCGACCGCCGACAGGATCGCGCTCTCGTGCGAATCGGCGTCGGCGGTGTACAGCCCTGCCAGCGACACGCCGTGCGCGCCCTGCAGCGGGCGCAGCCGCCGCTGCGCGTCGAAGTACGCGGTGTCGATGAGCCCGTGCCGATAGGTCGCGGTCGCGTACAGCGGCTGCGGCAGTTCGTCGTCGAACGTCACCCAGCTCTTGAAGATGGGCATTCCGCGCGCAGGGCTCCACACCGACAGCGAGCTGTGCGCCCCGTCTGTGCGCACGTTCACGACCGACCACGCAGTCTCGTCGCGGGGCATGAGCCGCCGGTCACCGTGGATCGCGATGGTCGTGTCGAAGTATCCGAAGCGCGCCAGTTGCTCGCGGGTTTCGGACAGCTCCGGCAGCGGCGAGAGCAGGTCAAGCGCGGTGCGGGCATCGCAGGCCAGCACGACATGATCGAAGGGATGCCGCACGCCTGCCGCCTCGACGAGTAATGAGCCGTCCGCATCCCGAGTGAGGGAATCGGCCGGCGCACCAGGGAACAGCTGCGCGCGCTCGAGCGAGGAGACGAGGGCGTCGACGTAGACCCGGAGGCCGCCGGGAACCTCGCTCTGCTCCGGCGGCGCGAAACCCTTCGGTAGATTCGCGCCCAGGTAGTACAGCGCGTTGTATGCAGCGAACCGGCGGAAAGCGGCGAGGTCGACGCACCAGAATGCGAGCAGCAGCGGGAACAGGAAGTCATCGACGAACGACTTCGGCAGCCGGCAGCGCTCGACATAATCGGCGATCGTGATCGTCGTGTCATGCTCGGCGAGGAACGCGGGGATGCCCGAAAGGAACGCCCGGAAGCGCAGCAGATGCATGATAGCGCGCGGTGTCAGCGACGCCCACACCGGGCGGCCGCTGTTCAGCGGCGGCATCACGACCGGTCGGCTGCCGTCGCCGCGAGCGACGGTGAGCGTCGCCGGATACGTGGTGCGCGGCACGTCGAGCGCGTCGAGCAGTCGGTTGAACGTCGAATACGCGGCGCTCCGCCCGAAGAACTGGAATCCCGCGTCCACGGCGAGAGTCTGCCCATCGATCTCGATGTCGACGGTGTGGGCGTGACCGCCGAGGCGGTCGTCCTTCTCGAACAGGGTGACGTCGTGATGCTGCTCCAACAGCCAGGCCGTCGCCAGGCCGGCCGCGCCACCCCCGATGATGCCTATCCGCATGTGTGTGCACCGTTCTCTCTGAGCCGCCGGAGCGATCGGCTGCAAAGCCGTTTCTCAGGTCGAGGACCAGAGCCCCTCGATACGCCGAGGTGCCATCGAAGTCGCAGAAGACCAAGCGCTTTGTCCCGAGCCTAACCATGCCAGACCAGGCGTCTGGACGTCGACACGGGACGCCTCCAAACGATGCAGACGTCCAACATTGCAATACAGATAGAGAACAATTTTGCCCGCCGTCGCAATAGTTCAGTCACACACAACCCCCGAATCGAATCGAGTACCAATGCCGATCGAGCATCTTGACAACCAAAAGGCATTTGCGCTCATCGGCGAGATGACGTCGACCCGGAACCTTCTCGGCTACGGAGTCAAAGTCCTCCGCGGAGCGAGGTTCATCGAGACGACGCGCGACCCGATTATGACGATGCTCTCTATTGGGGTGGAGAAGTTGCTAAAGCTGACCGTTGGGGTGATCTCGCTTGACGAGACCGAGGCCAGTCCTTGGTCGCCAAGACCGATGAATCCGACGGCGAGACGAGATGTGTTCATGAATCTGTCCTTTCAGGGACATGCGTGGCCGCCGAATAGCGGGACGCGAGCTGGGCGCTCTGGGCGCCGAATGCCGTGATGTCCGCTTCGAACACGTCGTTGAGCACGCGGGCGTCTTCGACCCCGGGAGCGATGACGACCTCGTTGAGGCCGATACCGGTAAGTGCTGCGGTAACGACATCCGCCGCGCTCATCCGGGGAAGGAAAGACAGGTCCATTCCCTGCACTTCGTGAAACTCGGTCGCCACAATGCCCGGGCAGACCACGTGTGCGCTCACGCCGGTGCCGACGAGTTCAGCGTGGAGGGTCTGCGTGGTCGCCACCGCGGCGGCAAGCGTGCCGGTGTAGAGCGCACGCTGACTTACTGCCGGTGCCGCGGGTGCGGGGCCTGAAAATGCGAGCATGCCAGCAATATTGAGGATGGTGCCCTCTCCCCGCGCGAGCATGCCAGGAAGCGCAGCGCGAGTGAGCAGTGCCGGGGCCATCACTTTCACCTGGATGAGCTCCCGAACCTTGACGGCCGGGAGTTCGGCGAGTGGCATGTAGTGCGCAAGTCCCGCGTTGTTCACAAGCAGGGCGATCTCCCGCGACTCGCAGAGGGTAGCGACAGCGTCCATCCCCTCGTCGGTCCCGAGGTCGGCTGTCACGATCGTGACATCCGCGGCATGAAGGCTTTCAGCGAGTTCGTGAAGCCGGGGGGTGCGGCGTCCCACGACGATGAGGTCGTAACCGTCGTCAGCCAACCGCTCGGCGAACGCCCGTCCGATACCGGAAGAGGCGCCGGTGATCAGAGCGACTGGCCGTTTGACGTTCATCGCTCCGAAGCCTCGGGGACGGTCGCGAGGAGTGCACGGCTCTCGGCGATGTACCGGTCAGCGTAGGCGGGCTCGCTGATCTGCTTCGACGCGTTCATCGGCTTGCCGTTCTCGTCGTAGTAGATGCCCGTGGCGGCCGACGGATCGGTGAGCGTGTCGACGATAAGACGGCCAGCACGTTCCGGGGTACTCCAGTACGGGATGAGCGGTGCAAGGGGCTGCATCACGTAGCGGGCCACCCATTGCAGGAACAGGCTGGCATCGCGCGAGAGTCCCGTACCCGGGTTGAATCCGGGCTCGACCGCGCGGAAGCGCAGGCGCGGGTACTGGCGAGCCAGCGAAAAGACGGTTGCGAGGTTGCCCTGCTTCGACGTCGCATAGGCGTCGAAGCCAGCGTTCTTCGACCCGCCCTCGAGGAATTCACCGCGAGCGCTCGCCTCAGCTGAGATATAGCGGGAACCGCGGAATCCGGACTGGGTAGCGGGTTTGCGCTCCGGGTCTTCAACGCCCGAGGCGGTGAACACGACGTTCGTGCCGTCCACGAGATGAGGGATGAGGGCTTCGGTGAACGCGAACGGGCCGAGGTGGTTGGTCGCGAAGGCGATGTCCCAGCCATCCTTGCTCGTGCCGCCCTTCGTCTGCATACCTCCGGCGTTGTTGGCGACGCCCGCGATGTTCAGACCGAGGCCTGCGATCTGTTTGGCGGCACGACGGACGCTCCGCACATCCGCGAAGTCCGCGACCACTGAGACCGCGTCGCCTCCCGGGAGGGCGTTAATCTCTTTCTCGAGCTCGCGCAGTTTGCCCAGATCGCGACCGACCAGCACGAGGGTGCCACGGTCGACTAGTTCCATGGCCGCGCGGCGTCCGATCCCGGAGGTGGGTCCGGTGATGACCCAGGCTTTCTTCTGAGGTGTGTTTTTAGGCATGATGATGCTCCTTGTCGTGCTGAATGAGTTGATATGGATGGGGTGGTCAGCCGGCAAGCACGCGCCAGACGGCTTCAAAAGCCGCCTCGCCGCGATCGCTGTCAGCCGACGGAGACCGAATGAGAAGGTCCATGGTTGCGTCGGCGATCCCGCCAATGATCACCAGAACAAAGCCGATCGGCCCCGATGCCAACGGGCCGCCTTCGCGGCAGCGTTCGAGAAGCGCAGCCATGTCACGTTGGGCGTCGCGTACCAGCGTGTGGGTCTTGGGTGTGATGTCGTCAGCGACCTCGAGCTGCGCGAGCGTGCGCCGCTTGTCCGGGTTGCTTGTCGCCCACGCCAGCCACTGCACCCACATGTGGTGCAGTTGCTCCCGAGGGGACGCGAGTTCAGAGGAGTTCGCAAACGCGGCCTGCCCCATCTCGGTCTTCAGCAGCACGTAGAGCTCGTTGAGCAGAGTCCCCTTCGAGTCGAAGTACACAAAAAGAGAGCCGTTAGAGACACCGGCCTCCTTCGCGATAGCCGACGTCGCTGACGAAGTCAGCCCGTGCGCGGCAATCACGGAAGTCGCTGCATCGAGGATCGCGATACGTCGTTCGTCACTGCGGGGTCGGGCCATGTCCAGAGTCTATAAGAGAGTGATCAGTCAGTCAACGATAAGTTCATCGCCCGCCTCGGCTCGATCATCCGTGGCGACTTCCGCCTCCTCCAGCGCTTCTTCCTTCAGTTCGGTCGAGTGCTCAAGATCAACCCGCTCGACCTGCTCGTCATCGGTAACTACCGACACAAAGCGATCAAAGAACACCGCCAAAAAGCGACAAACTTCACACGCAAAATGGATCCGCTTGCGGACGTTCGTTGAAGGACCACCTTAAGAACAGCTAGGTCACGTCCTCCAGACAATCCAGTACGAAGTCGCTGAGACTCATGCCGTCCGGGGCTCACCGAGAGGGGGCGAGCTGGTTGGCAGAGCGATCAGCGCCAGCAGCGTCGTGAGTGCGGATGCGCCGAGAACGATCCACATCACCGCCGATGTGCCGGACACGCCGACGATCACACCCGCCACGAGCGTGCCGGCGCCCACTCCGAGCGTCATGGCGCTGACGACCCAGCCATTCGCCTCAGTGAGAGCATCGGGCGGACTGAGCTGAGAGATGCGTTCGAAGACCTGACCGAGCGTCGGTGGGAGCATCAGCCCTGAGATTCCTGCGGCGACGACGTAGGCCCAGGTCGGAAGAGCTGTGACGGCGAGCGGGAGATACCCGGCAGCGAGAAGGATGCCGCACAGGGTGAGCAGACGCTCTGGAGTGGAGCCCAGTGGCCGCAGGCCGACGACAGTTGCGCCCGTCAGAGCGCCGAGGGCGTTCACGGCCAGGATCCACCCGGCCAGTCCAGCGTCGGCTCGAGCAGCCTCAGAGGCGGTCGCAACGATTGTGAGCGCTCCGACGGGAACGCCGATTCCGAACGTGAATGCGGCCACCCGCGAAACGGCGGGCATGAGAATGGGAGATCGCACGACGGGTTGCTCGGCGACGTCGCTGCGCCGCTTCATCGAGGCAGCTCGTGGGGCGGGGTTGATGATGAACGCGAGCGCACCGATCAGGCCGAGCCCGCCGGCGAACAACAGGTTGCCGATCGGGCCGAAGGCGGTGATACCGGCGACGGTTAGCAGGGGGCCGATGATGAAGATGATCTCCTGGGCGCCGGCGTCCAGACTGAAGGCAGCCTTCAATTGGGGGCCGGGGCCCACCAGGCGTGGCCAAAGTGCACGAAGCGCCGGCTCGAGCGGCGGCGTGAAGATTCCTGCGGCTGCTGCAAATGCAAGCGCCGCACCCGGCGCCGGGTCGAGCGTCAACGCCATACCGGTGAACGCCAGAAAACTCAGGATGCCGCTGACGGCGAGAACAGCGACCTGCCCGATCCGGTCGATGACCCTGCTGAGAAGTGGTTGTCCCGCGGCGCCGGCTACGACGTAGACGGCCGTGATCAGCCCGGCGAAAGCGAAATCCCCGCTCGTCGATCGGACGAGCTGCACGATCGCGAGAGCCGCCATCGCGCCGGGCAGCCGTCCGAGCAGGGAAGTGAACAGCAGATACCCGGTGTGCCGGGTTCGGAGCACGGAGACTACCGGGTAGGACGAGCCTGTCATACAGGCAAGTCTGACATATGCATATGATTTGATTGTTCCGTGACAGTTCTGCAGGGCCCCATCACTCCACGGCCGGGAGTTCCGCTTCGGGTCGAGGTCTACGACCGGATCGCGAGCGCCATCCGCGCAGGTGCCCTGCCACCTGACTCGTTGCTCCCCAGCGAGAGCGAGCTGGGCGAGGCGATGGAGGTCAGCCGCACAGTCGTGCGAGAAGCGCTGCTGTTGCTGGAGGAGGACGGTCTCCTCCGATCACGCCGAGGAATCGGCCGGATCGTCTCCGCAGCTCAGCCGGCTGCCGGCTTCGAGCGCCTGCGCCCGATGGAACAGATTCTCTCGGACCGGTTCCATGATCTCTCGGTCAGCCGGACTGAGGTGACGTTGCAGCGGGAGTCGGCGTCGTTCATCGCCGAGGGTCTGGGCATCGCGTCGACGTCACCGAGTCTGTTCATCGAGTCCGTGCTGTCCAGCAATGGCGACGCCGTCGCGCTGGTCCAGGAACACCTCCCAGCGGGAGAAAATCTCCACACATTCGGCACGCAGGTGCAGCAGCTCGTCGAGAACATCGATCGAGAGCGCACCTGCCTCGGCTCTCTGACGGCCGAGCTCGGACCGGCCTTCGGCACAGGCCGTTCGGAACTGACCGCCGGCACGCCGGGGGCGGTCCGCGCGAAGCTGCTGGAGATCCGGCCCACCTCGCCTGTTCTGATCGTGACCCAGACCGTTCACCTGGGCCCTCGACCGCTCTACCTGTCCAAGGTCATCCTCCGCCCGGAGGCGGGACCGCTGGAGATCAGCCACTTCGCGGCACGAGGGCACCTGTCGGCCTGACGTCGGGCTCCTGAAGCTACAGGGGTCGTTGAGATCGGTGCATGGCTCTCAAACGGCGGAGGTCGTACGGGCAGTGCCTCGTGGTCAGAACAATGTGCCCGCAGGAGGATCCTCCTACGGGCGGCGGGGGTGACAGATAGCGCCGCGAAAGTGCCGCCACTTATCGATGCGATTCACAACCAGGCGCACGCGACGCGCAACCCGTAGGCTGGAACGGTGACCGAGAAGCCCCGTCTTTCCGCCCGCATCGCCGCCATCGCCGAGTCCGCGACCCTCAAGGTCGATGCGAAGGCGAAGGCCCTGCAGGCCGGGGGGCGCCCGGTGATCTCGTACGCGGCGGGCGAGCCCGACTTCGCGACGCCCGAGTACATCGTCGAGGCGGCACTCGCGGCCACGCACGACCCGAAGAACTACCGCTACACGCCCGCGGCCGGCCTGCCCGACCTGCGGGAGGCGGTCGCCGCGAAGACCCTGCGCGACTCGGGCCTCGAGATCTCCCCGGGGCAGGTCGTCGTCACGAACGGCGGCAAGCAAGCGGTCTACCAGTCGTTCCAGGCGCTGCTCGACCCGGGCGACGAGGTGCTCGTGCCGACGCCGTATTGGACCACCTACCCCGAGGCGATCAAGCTCGCCGGCGGCGTGCAGGTCGACGTCTTCGCGGGCGCCGACCAGGGCTACCTCGTCACGGTCGACCAGCTCGAAGCCGCCCGCACCGATCGCACGAAGGTGCTGCTCTTCGTCTCGCCGTCGAATCCGACCGGCGCGGTCTACCCGCCCGACCAGGTGCGCGAGATCGGCGAATGGGCCCTCGAGCACGGCATCTGGGTCGTCTCCGACGAGATCTACCAGAACCTCACGTACGCCGACGCGCCTGACGGGGTGCCGCCCCGCGCGGTGTCGATCGTCGAAGCCGTGCCCGAGATCGCGAACCAGACGATCCTCGTCAACGGCGTCGCGAAGACCTATGCGATGACGGGATGGCGACTCGGCTGGATGGTCGGTCCCGCCGACATCATCAAGGGCGCCGCGAACCTGCAGTCGCACCTCTCGTCGAACGTGTCGAACATCTCGCAGCGCGCCGCGATCGCCGCGCTCAACGGCCCGCAGGACGCGGTCGAAGAGATGCGGCAGGCGTTCGACCGTCGCCGCCGCACGATCGTCGCCGAGCTCTCGAAGATCGGGGGCGTCACGGTTCCCGTGCCCCAGGGGGCCTTCTACGTCTACCCCGAAGTCTCGGGGCTGCTCGGCCGCGAGTGGGGCGGGGTCACGCCGACCACGTCGCTCGAGCTCGCCGACCTCATGCTCGAGCAGGCCGACGTCGCGGCGGTGCCGGGCGAGGCCTTCGGCCCGAGCGGCTACCTGCGCTTCAGCTACGCGCTCGGCGACGCACCCCTGCTCGAGGGCGTGCAGCGGTTGCAGCGCCTCTTCGGCTGACGCGCGTCAGCGCAGTGCCCGCTGCGCCTCTGCGGCGAGCTCGTCGGCGATCGCGTCGAGGAGGGGCGAGCGCAGGTTCCACTGCTGCCAGTAGAGGGGCACGTCGATCGGAGCGCCGCCGAGTCGCATGAGCTCGCCGCGGTCGAGTTCCTCGGTTGACTGGAATGCCGGCAGCATGCCCCAGCCCAGGCCCAGCTTGACCGCCGTTGCGAAGTCGTTCGATGCCGGCACGTAATGGCGCGGCGGGGTGTCGGGGTCGATGCCGGCCGCCGAGAGGAACCCGCGCTGCAGGTCGTCGCGCCGGTCGAAGTCGACGAGCGGCGCCGACGCGAGCGCCGCTGCCAAAGCGCCCGACGTGAGCGACGCACCCGACGCACCCGACGCACCCGACGCACCCGACGCACCCGACGCACCCGACCAGCGTGCGACGAAGCCCGGCGTCGCCACGGCCTCGTAGCGCATGACCCCGAGTGGTCGCACGAGGCATCCGGCCACCGGCGTCGCCTGCGAGGTGACCGCACCCATGACCGCCCCCGATTCGAGCAGGCCCGCCGTGAAGTCCTGGTCGTCGCGGTGCAGGTCGAAGACGACGGGAAACCGCTCGGCGACGCGCGCAAGGGCGGGCAGGAACCAGGTGGCGAGCGAATCCGCGTTGACGGCGAGCGGCACCGAGATCGGGCGAGCGGATGCCTCGTCGAGGCCGAACTCGGCGAGCGCGTCGTGCTCGAGCAGAGCGATCTGGCGGGCGAGGCGCACGATCGGCGCACCTGCGGCGGTGGCGCGCGCGGGCTTCGAGCGCACGATGAGCACCCGGCCGAGTTGCTGCTCGAGTGCCTTCACCCGCTGCGAGACCGCCGACGGCGTGATGCGGAGCCGGCGCGCGGCCGCATCGAACGTGCCCTCGTCGATGACGACGGCGAGTGTGCGGGCGAGGTCGAGTGGAATCTCCATCTGTAGCCATGCTAATGCGACTGAAGAATCTTGAGCTGGAATGATGCACCGCGAGGCCGTACGTTCGATCTCGTGCTCCTGTCCCCTGCGCTCGCCGGTCTCGGCCTCGGCCTCTCGCTCATCGTCGCCATCGGCGCGCAGAACGTCTTCGTGCTGCGACAAGGCATCCGGCGCGAGCACGTCTTCGTGGTCGCGGCGATCTGCGCGCTGAGCGACTTCGTGCTGATCGTCGTGGGTGTCTCGGGCATCGGCGCCGTGCTGACGGCGGTGCCGTGGCTCGTCGACGTGATCCGGTGGGCAGGTGCCGCGTTCCTCGTCGGCTACGGCCTGCTCGCCGCCCGTCGGGCGCTGCGCCCGAGCGGAGCGGCACTCGACGTGAACCCGAGCGAGATGGAAGCGAGCACGAGTCGCGCCGGCACCGGCACGAGGGCGACGGATGCCGGGGGGCCGACGGATGCCGAGGGCGGGGCGCCTTCGGCAACCGCCGGCCCCGCGGCATCCGGTTCGCCCGTCGCGACGCTCGCGCGGCGCAACACCGGACTCGCGGCCGCGGTGCTCACCTGCCTCGCCCTGACCTGGCTGAATCCGCACGTCTACCTCGACACGGTGTTCCTGCTCGGCTCGGTCGCGAACACCCACGGCGACGGCCGGTGGGCCTTCGCCGCGGGTGCTGGTGTCGCGAGCATCCTCTGGTTCTTCGGCCTCGCCTATGGCGCGCGACTGCTCGGCGGCGTGCTCGGCAGCCCCCGCGCCTGGCGCGTGCTCGACGCGGTGATCGCGGTCGTCATGGTCGTGCTCGGCGTGCTGCTCGTGCTGCCGCACTGAGCGATCGGGCGGCCAGCGCGCTATCCGGCGTCAGGTCGCGCCTGCGACATCGACTCGGGCTCCGCTGAGCCGAGCGGCCAGGCACGACGCAGCTCGATCCGCCCGAAACGGGCCATCGGATGCTTCGACGCGACCTCGATGGCCTCGTCGAGATCGCGCACCTCGATGACGTCGAACCCGGCGATCCACTCCTTCGACTCGGTGAACGGGCCGTCGGTGACGAGGGCGTCCTCGCCGCGAACCCTCACGGTCTTCGCGAACTCGGGCGGCCGCAGCCGATCGCCCGCGACCGCGACGCCTCGCTCCGTCATCTCCTCGACCCAATCGCCGATGTTGTCCTCCTCGGGCCGGTACGGTTCGGCGTCGGGGTCGGTCGCGACGAACATCATGAACTCCATCGCGTCACTCCCCCGACCCGATCGGCCAGACCGGCCGCAACTCGAGGGCGCCATGGCGGGCCAGCTCGTCGCTCTTCGCGATCTCGATCGTCTCATCGAGGTCGGCGACCTCGAGCAGGTCGTAGCCCGCGATCCACTCCTTCGACTCGGTGAAGGGGCCGTCGGTGACGAGCACCTCGCCGCCGCGCACCCGCACGGTCACCGCCTCGTCGACGGGACGCAGGCGCATCGCGCGCTTGAACACCCCGCGCTCGGCCATCACGCGATCCCATTCGGCGGATGCCACCTGGTCGACCTCGCCGGCGTCGACCTCTGGGTCGGCGACCACGAACATCATGATTTCCATCGCACGCTCCTTCTGCGTTCACGGTATGCCCATGCGACGAACGGCGGCGGCTGCGATCGACACCTGTCGGAGACTCTCCGCCGAACCGATTCGGCGAGGCATCCGTCAACGTGTCGATTCCAGGACCTCCCGTTCGTCGCATGGGCATACCGTGATACCGAACCGAAGGAGTACTCATGCGCTACATGATGTTCGTCGCCACCGACCTCGACCCCGACCGTTCAGGCGACGAAGGCATCGACATCGAGGACTGGGTCGCCGAGAACGACGGGAGCGGAGTGCGGGTTCTCGGCGAGCGTCTGCGCCCGCCGGCTGATGCCACGCTCGTGCGGGTGCGGAACGGCGAGGTGCTCATCACCGACGGCCCCTTCACCGAATCCAAGGAGTGGATCGCCGGATTCGACATCCTCGAGTGCGACGACCTCGATCAGGCCATCGAGGTCGCGTCGAGGCATCCGATGGCCCGCGGTGGCCGCATCGAGCTGCGGCCGTTCCACCCGGACGACCAGGACTGACGTGGGCCGCAATACGGCGTCCGGAGCCGGATGAGCAGCGCCGCCGAGGTCACCGACGCGGTCGCCCTCGTGTACCGCGAGGAGTGGACGCGCATCGTCGCGACGCTCATCAGGGCGACCGGCGACTGGGATGTGGCGGAGGAGGCGGCCGCCGACGCGTTCGAGCGAGCGGCACGGCGGTGGCCGGTCGAGGGCATCCCGCGCAACCCCGGCGCCTGGCTCACGACGGTGGCGCGCAATCGGGCGCTCGACGTGCTGCGCCGGCGCGGAGTCGAGTCGGGCAAGGTCAGGGAGTGGATCGCGATGGACGACATGAGAGGGGGCAAGGCGCCGACCGATCCGGCCGAAATCGCGGCCGCCTCGCCCGAGTGGGACGACCGGTTGCGGCTCGTCTTCACGTGCGCGCACCCTGCCCTGCCACTCGAGGCCCGTGTGGCGCTCACGCTCCGCACCGTCGGCGGCCTCGAAACCGGCGAGATCGCCCGGGCGTTCTTCGTGCCCGAGGCGACGATGGCGCAGCGGCTCGTGCGCGCCAAGCGCAAGATCAAGAACGCCGGCATCCCCTATCGGGTCCCTGGGCCCGAAGACCTCCCCGAGCGGCTCGGCGGGGTGCTCGCCGTGCTCATGCTCGTGCACAACGAGGGCTATCTCGCCTCGTCGGGTGATCGACTGCTGCGCCTCGATCTGCAGGAGGAGGCGATCCGACTCGCCCGGCTCGTCGCCGGCCTGCTGCCCGACTCGAGCGAGGCGCGCGGCCTGCTCGCCCTGCTCCTCCTGCAGCACGCGCGTTCGGCCGCCCGCGTCGATGCCGGCGGCGAGCTCGTGCCGCTGCACGAGCAGGACCGCTCAGTATGGAACGCCGCCGAGATCGACGAGGGACTCGCACTGATCGACGCACCGGCAGGCGAGCCGCCCCACGCGGCATCGGGCGCCTACCGGCTGCAGGCCGAGATCCAAGCGGTGCACAGCCGAGCGCGCACCGCCGACGAGACCGACTGGACGGCGATCGTCGGATGTTACGACCGACTCCGTGCGGTCTCGCCATCGCCGATCGTCGACCTCAATCACGCGGTCGCGCTCGGCCTTGCCGGCGACCTCGCCGGCGCACTCGACGCGCTCGGCGAGCTCGAGGCATCCGGCCGCCTCGCCGACTACCACCTCTTCGCCGCCACCCAGGCTGATTTCCTCCGTCGGAGCGGCCGAACCGACGAGGCGACGATGCGCTACCGCGATGCGATCCGGCTCGCGCCCACCGGGCCTGAACGACGCTTCCTCGAACGGAGACTCGCGGAGCTGCCAGAACCCCGCCGCGACTGAGGCATCCACCGACCGGTGGATGCGCGAATCGACCGGCCGGACGCTATCGCGGAGATCGCCGAGCGGGCAGTCTCGGAGCATGGAAACAACAGCTCCCGCAACGGGCACCACGGCACAGCGCACGGAAGCCGCAGTGCGGATCCGCGGGCTCCGAAAGAACTACGGCGGGTTCGCCGCCGTCGACGGCCTCGATCTCGACATCGCGCACGGCGAGACCTTCGCCCTGCTCGGCCCGAACGGGGCGGGCAAGTCGACGACCGTCGAGATCCTCGAGGGGTATCGGCTGCGCACCTCGGGCGAGGTGAGCGTGCTCGGCGTCGACCCGGCTCGCGGCGGCCTCGACTGGAAGGCGAGGCTCGGTATCGTGCTGCAGTCGAGCGGTGAGACCGGAGTTCTCACCGTGACCGAGATGCTGCGTCACATCGCCTCGCTCTACCCGAACCCGCGTGACGTTACCGAGGTGATCGCCGCCGTCGGACTCGAGGCGAAGGCGAACACGCGCATCGCCAAGCTCTCGGGCGGCCAGCAGCGACGCGTCGATGTCGCACTCGGCATCGTCGGTCGACCCGAATTGCTCTTCCTCGACGAACCCACCACCGGGTTCGACCCCGAGGCACGCCGACAGTTCTGGGACCTCATCCGTTCACTGAAATCCGACGGCACGACCATCGTGCTCACCACCCACTACCTCGACGAGGCCGCACAGCTCGCCGACCGCGCCGGCGTCATCGCCGACGGGCGACTCGTCGACGTCGGCGGCATCGACGAGATCGGCGGCGTCGAGGCCCGTGTGCCCATCGTGCGGTGGCGGGATGCCGCAGGCGCCACGCGCGAGATGCGCACCGACGAGCCCGGCCTGCTCGTGGCATCCGTCGTCGGTGAACTCGGCCGTGAGCCGGCCGGCCTCGAGGTGATCCGCCCCACTCTCGAAGACATCTACCTGGGGCTCGTGAAGAGCGCGATTCCCGACACCATCGCCGAGGAGGCATTCGCATGACCACCAACCTGCTGGCCCAGGGCGCCTCGCGCCTCGGCGTCGAGACGAAGGCGTACTTCCGCGCACCTGACTCGCTGTTCTTCACCTTCTTCTTCCCGTTCGTGATGCTCGCGATCTTCAGCGCGGCCTTCAGCGCCTCGGGCGAGGTCGGCCCTCCCGGCGCGGAGATCTCGATCGGCGCCCTGTACCTGCCCGGCATGCTCGCCGCCGGCATCCTCCTCTCGGGGGTGCAGAACCTCGCGGTCGACATCGCCGGTGAGAAGTCGAACGGCACGCTGAAACGCCTCGGCGGCACCCCGCTCTCACCGGTCGCCTACTTCCTCGGCAAAATCGGCCAGGTGTTCGTGACCGGAGTGCTGCAAGCGGCGCTGCTGATCCTCGCCGGGTGGCTCGTGCTCGGCGTCGATCTGCCGACGGACCCGGCGAAGTGGCTCACGTTCGCGTGGGTGTTCCTGCTCGGTCTCACGACGTGCTCGCTCATCGGCATCGCCCTGTCGGCGCTGCCGCGCTCGGGCAAGAGCGCGAGTGCCGTCGTCGTGCCGATCGTGCTGCTGCTGCAGTTCATCTCGGGCGTCTACCTGCAATGGAACATGCTGCCAGAGTGGCTGCAGAACATCGCGAGCCTGTTCCCGCTCAAGTGGATCGCCCAGGGCATGCGCTCGGTGTTCCTGCCCGAAGGGTGGGAGGCCCTGGAGCAGGGCGGCGAGTGGAATCTCGGCGGCATCGCGATCGCACTCGGCGTCTGGCTCGTGGTCGGGTTCGTGCTGACGCGAGTCACCTTCCGGTGGATCCGACGTGATTCGTAGTGGGCGTGCGAAGGTAGCTCTGTGCTGAACAGACGATGGTGGGATGTCGCGGCGATCGCCGTGGCATCCGTCATCGTGCTGTTCAGCCTGATGGACCCGCCGCCGTACGGCCCGAACGACTGGGGAGTCTGGGCGACCAGCGCCGCATTCCTCGCCTTCTACTTCGCCTACGCTCGCCGCCATCTCGGGGTTGATCGCCTCGGGCCGCACCTCGCGGTCTCGATCGGGTTCGCTGTGCTCGTCGGCATCGGCAGCTCGTTCGAACCGTCGTTCGCGATCATCCAGGTGTTCGTCTACCCGTTCATCTGGACGACGGCGCCATCGACTCGTGCCGCGATCGCAGCGAACCTGCTCATCGGTGTCGCCCTCATGATCGGGTACTCCGTGCAGCTCGGCCCGGAGGGCATCGTCACGGGGGTCGTCAGTGCGGCGATCTCGGTCGGCTTCAGCATCGCGCTCGGCTTGTGGATCACGCGCATCGCCGCCTACGGTGTCGAACGCGCTGCACTGCTCGACGAACTGCAGGCGGCGCAGGGTCAGCTCGCCGCGATGCACCGCGACGCCGGAGTCGTCGAGGAGCGCGGGCGGCTCGCGCGCGAGATCCACGACACGATCGCGCAGAGCCTGACCGGACTCGTGATGGTGGCCCAGCGCACGGGCAACCGACTCGCTCCGGTCGAAGGCGTCGCCGCGGCATCCGCTCGCGCCGACGTCGAACTCATCGAGCAGATGGCGCGCGACACCCTCACCGAGGCACGTGGGCTCGTCGCCTCACTGGCACCGGTGGATTCGTCCGCAGGGCTCCCCGATGCACTTCGGCGGCTCGCCGCGGGCTTCGAGCGCGAGACGGGAGTTCGGGTCACCGTGACGACGGATGACTCCGAGCTCAGTCGCGACACCGAAGTCGTGCTGCTGCGGTCAGCTCAAGAGGGGCTCGGGAACGTGCGCAAGCACGCCCGGGCCCGGCACGCGACCGTGACCGTCGAGGCCGGCGACGGCGAGGTCGTGCTCACCGTCGCCGACGACGGTGTCGGGCCGGGGGCCGCGGTGCCCGGCGAGTCGGGCTTCGGGCTCGCCGGCATCCGCGACCGGGCCGCCCTCGTCGGCGGGTCGTTCTCGATCGAACCCGGTGAGGCGGGCGGCACCGTGCTGCGCGTCGGCATTCCCCGCGCGCCCGCCTCCGCGCCCGGTCTCGATACTCTCGCTTCGCTCGCTACTCGACCAACGAACACTCCCGCTGGTCGAGTAGCGCCCGACGTAGGAGGACGCGTATCGAGACCCACCACCGAGGAGACCCCATGACCGCCGCGATCCGCATCGTCGTCGCCGACGACCACCCGATCGTGCGCGCGGGCATCGTGGGCCTGCTCGAATCCGAGCCCGGCCTCGAGGTCGTCGGGGAGGCCGCCGACGGCGCCGATGCGGTTGCAGTCGCGGCATCCGAACGCCCCGATCTCGTGCTGATGGACCTGCGCATGCCCGAGCTCGACGGCGCCGCCGCCACCGCGCGCATCGTCGCGGAGGTGCCCGGCACCCGCGTGCTCGTGCTCACGACCTACGAGACCGACGACCACATCCTCGCCGCGATCGAGGCGGGCGCGAGCGGGTACCTGCTGAAGGCGGCGCCTCAGGCGGAGATCGTCGCGGGCATCCGTGCGGTCGCCGCCGGGGAGACGGTGCTCGCGCCGTCGATCGCGGCGAAGCTCGTCTCGCGAGTGCGTGCGGATGCGGCATCCGTCGACCTGCCGTCGCTCTCGCCGCGCGAGCTCGACGTGTTGCGACTCGTGGCCGACGGCCGCTCGAATCCCGAGATCGCCCGTGCGCTCTTCATCGGGGAGGCGACCGTGAAGACGCACCTCCTGCACGTGTTCGAGAAGCTCGAGGTGAGCGACCGCACTCGCGCCGTGACGCGCGCGATGGAGCTCGGGCTCATCTGAGCCGCGGCCGACTCGGATCGGGCACAGCGGATGCCGCCTACGCTTGAAGCGGAGGCACGCATGAACCCGTATGAACACCGGCCATGGCTCGACCACTACGCCGAGGGCGTGCCGCCGACGATCGAAGAGCCGACGCAGACCCTCGTCGACATGATCGACGATGCCGTCGGCCGATTCCGTCGCCGCACGGCGCTCGAGTTCTTCGGGGCCGAGACCAGCTACCGCGAGCTCGGGGCGCAGATCGCTTCGGCCGCCGAGGGGCTGCGCCGGCTCGGCGTCGGTCCGGGCGACCGGGTCGCACTCGTCCTGCCGAACTGCCCGCAGCACGTCGTGGCGTTCTACGCGGTGCTGCGGCTCGGCGCCATCGTCGTCGAGCACAACCCGCTCTATACGCCCCCCGAGCTGCGGCACCAGTTCGAAGACCACGGCGCCCGCGTCGCGATCGTCTGGGACAGCATCGCCGACACGGTCGCGGAGTTCCCCAGCGACATCCGGCCGGAGCACACGGTGGCCGTCGACCTCACGCGGGCGCTCCCGCTGGGCAAGCGGATGGCGCTGCGCCTGCCGATCCCGAAGGCGCGGCGCTCCCGTGCCGCGCTCACCTCGAAGCCGCGCGCGCGGGGGCTCGTGCCGTGGGAGCGTCTCACCTCCCGGCGGGCACTGGCCACGCGGCATCCGCGGCCCTCGCTCGACGACACGGCGGTGCTGCAGTACACGAGCGGCACCACGGGAAGCCCGAAGGGCGCCGTGCTCAGCCACCGCAACCTGCGCGCCAACGCGATGCAGGGTCGCGCATGGGTGCCGGGCCTCCTCGAGGGCGAGGAGGTCTTCTACGGAGTGCTGCCGCTCTTCCACGCCTACGGCATGACCCTCTGCCTGACGGTCGCGATGAGCATCGGCGCCAGACTCGTGCTGTTCCCGAAATTCGACTCGGGTCTCGTGCTCGACGCAGCACGGCACTCGCCGCCGACGTTCCTGCCCGCGGTGCCGCCGATCTACGATCAGCTCGTGCGTGCCACCCAGCACCGCCCGCGTGCACTCCGGAGCATCCGGTACGCCATCTCGGGCGCGATGAGCCTGCCGATCGCGACGGTCGATCGCTGGGAGAGCGCCACCGGCGGGCTGCTCGTCGAGGGCTACGGCATGACCGAGTCGTCGCCGATCTCGCTCGGCAACCCGATGGGGCCGACCCGTCGCCCCGGCACCGTCGGAGTGCCGTTCCCGAGCACCGAGATCCGAGTGGTCGACCCCGACGACCCAGATGTCGACCGGCCGGCCGGCGAGTCCGGTGAACTGCTCGTGCGCGGCCCGCAGGTCTTCCAGGGGTATTGGCGCCGACCGTCGGAGACGGCCGAGACGTTGCTACCGGGCGAGTGGCTCCGCACCGGCGACATCGTGCACGTCTCCGACGACGGCTTCGTCACGATCGTCGACCGGTTGAAGGAGCTCATCATCACGGGCGGGTTCAACGTCTCGCCGTCGGAGGTCGAGGCGGCACTGCTCGCGCACCCCGACGTGCGCGGCGCCGCGGTCGTCGGCCTGCCCCGCGCCTCGGGCGGCGAAGCCGTCGCCGCGGGCGTGGAACTTCGCGAGGGAGCGGTGTTCGACGAGGCCGCGCTCCGCGACTTCTGCCGCACGAGCCTGACACCGTACAAGGTGCCGCGCCGCATCGAGGAGTTCGACGAACTGCCGCGCTCGCTCATCGGCAAGGTGCTGCGCCGCGAAGTGCGCGACGTGCTGCTCGCGCGCGACACGGCTCGGTAGTCTCGCCGCGGGCTGTGCCCGTGAACGGCGAGGTTGATCGCCGACGCGGACGACAGCTGCAGCTCGGAGACATCGTCAGCTTCGATGGACGCACGGTTCGCGTCTGCCCGTGAGGGTACCGATGCGGACGGGAGACAGCACGGGTCTCACGGGCTGCGGGCTGCGGGCTGCGGGCTGCGGACACGAGATAATGAAGCATGTCCTCTTCCGTCGAACGCCGTTCCAATCCGGCTGCCTGGGCCGCGTTCTGGTTCGCGCTGGCCGGCCTCGTGCTCATGCCCATCCCGCTGTTCATCGGGCTGATCCTCGGCGGCGGCCTCTCGATCGTCGCCGCGATCCTCGCCGTGATCGCCCTCCTCAAGGGACTCGCGCGCAGCGGCACGGGCATCGCGCCCGTCGTGTTCGCCGCGATCTTCATCGCGCTCACGTGGGGCGGCATCTCGGTCGGCGGCGGCACTATCTGGTAGGTCGACCGGCCGGCGGTTTCCTGATCGTGGTGTCATTCGGTCTGCGAACCGACGTTCCCGGCGAGCGCGACTACAGCAACCGCCGCGCATTCGCCCATGCCGTGAGCTCGTGGCGGCTCGAGAGCTGGAGCTTGCGCAGCACCGCGGAAACGTGCGTCTCGACCGTCTTCGTCGAGATGAAGAGCTCGGCCGCGACCTCTTTGTAGGCGTAGCCGCGAGCGATCAGCCGCATGACCTCCTGCTCGCGGGCCGAGAGCCGGTCGAGCTCATCGCTCGCCGAGGCCGTCTCGCCGACCGCGGCGCCGAAGGCATCGAGCACGAAACCCGCGAGCTTCGGTGAGAACACGGCGTCACCTCCCGCGACGGCGTGCACGGCGCGACTGACGTCTGCCCCCGACGAGCCCTTCGTGATGTAGCCCCTGGCCCCGGCACGGATGACGCCGACGACGTCTTCGGCCTTGTCCGAGACCGAGAGCGCGAGAAATCGAGTCGAGGGCACGGATGCCGCGGCGCGCCGGATCACTTCGGCACCGCCGCTCGTGCCCGCCGGCACGGCCACCCCGGGCAAGTGCACGTCGAGGAGCACGACGTCGGGCGCGGCATCCGTCACGGCCGCGACGGCGGACTCGACATCGTGCGCCTCGCCGACGACCTCGATGGAATCGTCGAGGTCGGCCTTCAGACCCGACCGGAAGATCGAATGGTCGTCGATGATGACGACCCGCACGCGCTCAGCCACGAACCGTCTCCGTCCATTCGGCCGGGAACCGCAGGCGCACCTCGGTGCCGACACCACCGACGCCCGTGCGCACTTCGCCGGAGCCACCCGAACGGCGCATGCGGCCGATGATCGACTCGCGCACGCCGAGCCGGTCGCCCGGCACCTCGGCGATCGCGAACCCGGGCCCGCGATCGCGCACGAACACCTCTACCGTGTCGGGCGTCGACTCGACGTACACCGACACCTCCCCGCCGGCGTGTCGCGCGGCATTCAGCATCGCTTCACGCGCGGCTGCCGCGACTTCGCCGCTCGCGCTCTCGCGCGACTCCCCCACGACGACGACATCGACCGTCACCGCGTAGTCGATCTCGAGCGCTGCCGCGAAGTCGCGCAGGTCGGTGCCGAGATCGCTGTCGGCCGGAGTGTCGCCCTCGAAGAGCCAGTCGCGCAACTCCCGCTCCTGTGCACGTGCGATGCGTGCGACCTCGCTCGTCGCCCCGGCCCGGTTCTGGATGAGGGCGAGCGTCTGCAGCACCGAGTCGTGCAGGTGCGCGGCGATCTCGCTGCGCTGCTCCTCGCGGATGCGCTTCGTGCGCTCGGCGGTGAGGTCTCGCCACGCGGTCACGAGCGTCGGCGCATAGACGAGCCCGATACCGAGCACCGCGGCGAGCGCTGCCGCGAAGGTCGGCACGGGATACCAGGCTGCATTCGGGCCGAAGACGAGTGCGAGCGCGGTGATCGCGAGCAGCGCCGTCGCGACGATCCGGATGGCGAGTTCGTTGCGAGGGCCGCGTTCGGGGTCGGGCCGGTCGATGAAGGTCGCCCATGCCCCGGATGCCGCGGCGAAGCCAACCCCGGCGAGCACCGCGCCGATCCACCACTCGAGCCCGTTGCCGCCCGCTTGGGCGACGCGCCAGCTCATGACCCAAGCGGTGAGGAGCGACACGGTCGAGGCGACGACGAGCAGCCAGGCGACGGGCGCGCGCCGGGTCGGACGCTCATCGCCCGGCGCCCATGGCGTGAACACCCAGAGCCACACGTAGAGCAGGAGTCCGGCACCGCCGGCGAGGCTCGTCACCACGAACGCGGCGCGCACGACCCAGACCGGCCAGCCGAGGTGGGTCGCGAGCCCCGCCGCGACGCCGGTCGCGACGCACGAGCGCGGGCGCGTCATGCGGGGCGCCGACTCGTGGGTCGCAGCGGCATGCGTCACCGATTCCGCGCTCGACTGCATGAGTGCCATCCAATCAGACTGAGCCGCTTCGCCCCCGGCCCCGGCCCCACGGTCAGGGTCGAATCAGGGATTCACCCCATGGCGGAGCATCCGTCATCGCTGCCAGCATCGAAGCATGGAGACGAACCCGACTGCCCCAGAGGCGGACCCAATGCCGGACGACGCGAATGGGGACTCCGCGGCGCCCGGCACGTCTGCCGATGGGGCGGCCGGGTCGGCTCCATCCTCCGGTGCACCCGGCGCGGCGACACCCGCGCCGGGGACACCCGCGCCGGGCACCGGCACCGGCTTCTACCCGTGGCTGCGCCGACTCGGCGTGCCGCGGCGTGCGGGGTGGCTCGGCGGGGCCTGCGCGGGCGTCGCCGCTCGCCTCGGCATCGACCCGATCATCGTGCGCGGCATCGTCGTGGTCATCGCGGTGCTCGGTGCGCCGTTCGTGCTGCTGTACGCGATCGCCTGGCTGCTGCTGCCCGACACCGACGGCGAGATCCACTTCGAGCGACTGACCCGGGGCGTCGTCGACCCGGCGATCGTCGGCATCGCCGTCATGGGCGTCATCGGGCTCATCCCGCTCGTTCAGGGCGGATGGCTCGGCTGGCGCTGGTGGCCCGACTGGACACCGTACTCGTGGGGCTCGGTCGCCGGCATCGACATCGCCTGGCCGCTGCGCGTGCTGTGGGTGCTCATCGTCGTCGGCGCGATCGTCACGTTCGTCATCTGGCTCGCACGGCGAGCCTCCCAGAACTCCCCGGGCGGCGGTGGGCCGCGAATGGCTTCCGCGGCGACCGCCGCCGCTCCGGGGTACCACTCGACGACAGCGTTCGCGACGGATGCCTCGGCGACGACCGGGCCGGGAACCGCCGGTTCCTCCGCGTCACCGACCAGCACCGCCTACCCTGACATCGGCACCGACCCCGTCGACGGGCTGACCCCTCCGCCTGCCTCCGCCGCACTCGGTACCGCCGCAACCGTGCCGAACGTCGAACCCGCCGTTCCCGCCGAGGGCGCCGATGCCGCCGCGATCGCCGAGTGGCGCGCGCAGCACGAGGCGTGGCGCGTCTCGCACGCCGAGTGGAAGGCGGGCCACGACGACGCCGAACGCGCCGCACGAGCCCTCGCTGCCGCGGAGAACAAGGAGAAGGCCCGCCTGCTCACGGCACAGGCCGATGAGGCGCGAGCGGCGCGACGCGCCTGCCGGCCTCGCGCGAGTGCCGCGTTCGTCTTCGCGTTCCTCGGTCTCGCCGTCGTCGCCGGGTCGATCGCGGCGATCTGGTCGCTCGGCACACCGAATGTGGCCGGGTACGCGATCCCGATCGCCTTCGCGGTCGCGACGCTCCTCCTCGCGGTCGGAATGGTCGTGGCGGCGCTCCGGAGACGACGCAGCGGAGCTCTCGCCTTCACGACGACCATCGCCACGGTGTCGATGTCCATCGCCGTGCTCGTCGCCTCGATCGTTCCGCAGGGATCACTCGTGCCGCCCGGGTACGGCATCTCGCTCGGCCACTCGCAGCAACTCGTGCAGCCGTTCGGCGACGCGTCCTTCTATGCGACACCCTCCCTCTTCGGCGCCTATGCACCCGTCATCGAGCTCCGACAAGGCACCGGCAACTCGTGGATCACGATCGAGGCGGACTCGCAGATCCTGCTCGATGCGAGCGAGGCCGGCCCGATTCAGCTCTTCGTCTACCCTGCCGATGGCTCGGTGAGCACGACCCCGCAGCTCGAAGGGCTCGACCGCGGTGCCCTGATGCTCGGCGGCGAGACGGGGGTCAGCGAGTACCGCCCGGGCGATACCCCCGCCGACGCGAAGATCGTGCTCGAACAGGGATCCGGCATGGTGTACATCGAGATCCGCGAAGGAGCATGACCATGACCACGAGCACCCCGAATTCCGGCGAGCAGGCGCCAACCGCTCCGAGTGACGCGGATGCCGCCGTCACCGCGATCCTCGCCGACTGGGGCGACCCTGCACTCTCCCCACCGGCGGCCACGCCGCCCGCGAGCAGTGACTCCGACGCGAGCGCTGCCGCCGCCCGCCCGACGGTGCGATGGGGGGCCCTCGTCTGGGCGTTGCTCTTCGGGGCAATGGCCGCGACGACCCTCTGGGTCATCGTCGATCCCTCGCGCCGAGATGCGGTCGGCGAGTGGCTCACGACACTGAGCCCGCTCGCCGCCGCCCTCTACGCGGTCGCCGCCGTGGGTGTCATCGTGGCGTTGTTCGGCATCGTCGGCCTCATCCGACGCGGCGAGCGCCAGCGCCGCAGCTGACCCGTCGCCCCGCGACATCCGCACGCTGAAGTGACGCGAATCGACCTCTGCCTGCCCGGCGGGGCTCGATCCGCGTCGCTTCGCCGTCGGAACCGTCGGAGGGCGCTACAGCTCGACGCCGACGAGCACCGGCTCCGGCCGCAGCAGGATGCCGAACTCGGCCTGCACTCGGCTCTGCACGAACCGTGCGAGTGCCGCTATCTCATCGGCGGTCGCGTCGCCGCGGTTCGTGAGCGCGAGCGTGTGCTTCGACGAGATCGCCGCCCGCGAGCCGGGCAGGGCGAACCCGCGGCGCACACCGGACTGCTCGATCAACCATGCGGCCGAGAGCTTCACGAGCGGTTCGTCGGCCGGGGCATCCGTGACGGTCACGGATGTCTCGAGCTCGGCCTGGTGCGCGAGAAACGCGTCGAGTGGCGACTCCGACGCGAGCGCGCCGAGCGGGGTCACCTCGTCGGCCGCCTCGGGTTCGACGTACCACCGCGGAGCGCCGGCGGGCAACGACCGGGCGACGTGCTCGGAGACGATCGGGTTCGTGAAGAACGAGCCGGCGCTCACCGAGTCGGGGTCGGCGGGGTCGAGCACCATGCCCTTCGAAGCACGCAGCGCGAGCACGCTCTCGCGAACCTTGGCGATGGGCACCCGGTCGCCCTGCTGCACGTGCAGCGCGTCGGCGAGCTGCCCGTAGGCGATCGGCCGACCGAGGGCCTCTCCGAGCACCGCCCGCTCGGCGGCGGTGTCGTGCAGTTCGAGCTCGACTGTGACGACGATGCCGCGGAGGCCCTGCTTCAGCACCGAGGTGCGATACCCGAGCTCGAGCTCGGCGGCGGTCATGCGACGGGG
This sequence comes from Agromyces sp. Y782, assembly GCF_059445405.1. Taxonomy (NCBI): domain Bacteria; kingdom Bacillati; phylum Actinomycetota; class Actinomycetes; order Micrococcales; family Microbacteriaceae; genus Agromyces; species Agromyces sp. Y782. Next base: position 1,183,236 of record NZ_JCAIUG010000001.1, read on the forward strand.
AGCGTCGGCTCCCTCGTCGAGGAACTCGATCGCGACGAGCGTCGACTCGAGCTCCTGCCCGTAGGCGCCGATGTTCTGCACGGGCGCCGCACCGACTGAGCCGGGAATGCCCGAAAGTGCCTCGATGCCCGAGTAGCCGTGCTCGACGGTCCACGCCACGAGGTCGTCCCACGACTCGCCCGCCTGCACGCGCAGTCGAGCTGAGTGCTCGCGGTCTCGAGACGCTGCGTCGTCTTGGTCTCGATACGCTCCTTCGTCGCTACTCGACCCGAGCCTCGACCCCAGGCTCGACTCATGCGGAGGCAGCACCTCGATGCCGCGCGTCGCGACGCGGATCACCGTGCCATCGAAGCCCTCGTCGCCGACGAGCAGATTCGAGCCGCCGCCGAGCGCGAGCCACGGGGCATCCGTCGCCCATGCCTCGTTCGCGACGTCGACGAGGTCGCGCTGCGTCGTCGCCGTGACGAGTCGGTCGATCGGCCCGCCGACCCGCAGGGTCGTGAGCTCCGAGAAGCGGATGTCGCCGCTCATGTCAGGCGCTTGGATCGAGTAGCGCGGAGCGCGTGTCGAGATCGACGCGCACTTGCGCCTTGCCGAGCACGGTGTCGTCGCCGAGCTTGACGGTGAGGTCGATGCGGGCGACGGTCGCTGCCTCATCGAGCAGGCCGACCTTCGCGGTGACCGTGACAGTCGCACCGGTCTCGGGGTCGACCACGACGGGGCGAGTGAACCGCACCTGGTAGTCGGCGATGCGGCCGGGATCGCCGGCCCAGTCGACGACGGGCTGCACGGCGAAGCCCATGGTGAGCATGCCGTGGGCGAGCACGCCGGGCAGGCCGACCTCGGCTGCGACGTCGTCGCGGTAGTGGATCGGGTTGAAGTCGCCCGAGGCGCCGGCGTACCGCACGAGCGAGTCACGGGTGAGCGGGAACGACTCCTCGGCGACGATGTCACCGACGGTGAGGGATGCGAAATCGGGAGTCGGCATCAGTCTTCTCCTCGCACGACGAGCTGCGACAGGGCGGTGACCACGTGGGCGCCATCGGCATCGACGATGACGGACTCGGCGACGACGATCGAGTGGGCGCCGAGCGACTTCACGCTCGAGACGGTGAGGGTCGCGGTGAGCAGGTCGCCCGCGACCACCGGGCGGGTGTAGGTGAAGCGCTGGTCGCCGTGCACGACGCGGGAGAAGTCGATGCCGGCGTCGGGCTCGGCGAGCAGCTGGGCGAGCGTGCGCTCCTGCACGACGATCGGGAACGTCGGCGGCGCGACGACATCGGCGTACCCGGCAGCACGCGCCGCTTCGGGGTCGAGGTTGATCGGGTTCGTCGCGAAGACGGCGCGGGCGAACTCGCGCACCTTCTCACGACCGACGAGGTAGGGCTCGGTCGGCGGGAGGACCCGCCCCTGCAGCTCGGGGTTCACTGGCACCCCGCCAGTCTATGCAGTGGGCCAGAAATCGCCGGTCGAGTAGCGCCGGTCGAGTAGCCACCCGTCGAGTAGCCGCCGGTCGAGTAGCGCCCGACGAAGGAGGACGCGTATCGAGACCCCTCGCGAGGTCTCGCTTCGCTCGCCACATGACCAACGGGTGAGTCAGCGCTTGCCGACGCCGAGCCACCTCGCGACCGCTCAGTCCTCTGCGACCGCCCGCGAGAGCGTCTCGCCACGGAAGAACGCTGGGCGCTTGCGCCACTGCCAGAGCATGATGACGGCGCCCGAGAGCAACACCACCATGCCGAGCACGAAGACGAGCCCGAGGCCGAAGACCGACGAACCCGATCCGTAGTCGGGGTCCATGCTGTCAATCAGGGTCGTGAAGAACAGCACTCCGAGGATCACGCCGCCGACGAGCGGGAACAGGAGCGTGAAGAAGAAGTTCCGCACGGAGCGGAACCACACCGAGCGGAAGAACCAGACGCACGCGAACGCCGTGATGCCGTAGTAGAAGCAGATCATCATGCCGAGGGCGGTGATCGTGTCCCACAACACGTTCTCGCTCACGAAGCGCATGACCGCGTAGAAGGCCGATGCCACGATCGCCGAGACGATCGTCGCGTACCCGGGCGTGAAGAAGCGCGGGCTGACCTTCGCGAACTTCTCGGGCAGGGCGCCGTAGTGCCCCATCGCGAGCAGGGTGCGCGCCGGTGAGACGAAGGTCGACTGGAGTGAAGACGCCGAGCTCGTGAGCACCGCGAGCGAGACGAGCACCGCGAGCGGTCCGAGAATGGGGCCGGCGAGATGGAAGAACACGTTGTCCTGGATGTCGGGGTTGCCGAGACCGAACTCGCCGGTGCCGACGCCCGCGAAGGCGATGAGCGAGACCGCGATGAGCAGGTAGAGCACCACGATCGTGACGACCGTGATGGTCGCCGCGCGGCCGGGCGTCTTCTCCGACCCGCGGGTCTCCTCGTTCATCGTGAGTGTGACGTCCCAGCCCCAGAAGATGAAGATCGAGAGCGAGAGGCCTGCCGCGAACGCCGAGAACGAGTCGATGGCGAACGGGTTGAACCACGACCAGTCGATCGCAGTCGCATCGAACGCATCGCCGTTCGCGACCTCGACGAGCGCCGCGACGGAGAAGATCACGAGCACGAGCACCTGGAAGCCGACGAGCCAGTACTGCAGCTTCTGCGTCGTCTGCATGTCGCGGTACGAGATCCAGGTCGCACCGAGCATGAACAGCAGGCACGTCACGACGTTGACGAGCGGGTTCGCGGCGATGTCGGCGATCTCGGGATTGCCCGCGATCTGCGAGATCAACAGGAAGAGGAAGTCGACGGCGATGCCCGCGAGGTTCGACAGCACGAGGATCGTCGCAGCGACGAGCCCCCACCCGGCGAGCCAGCCGACCCATGGCCCGAACGCGCGCGTCGCCCACGTGAACGAGGTGCCCGAGTCGGGCATGCGGCGGTTCAGCTCGCGATAGCCGAAGGCGACGAGCAGCATCGGGATGAACCCGACGAGGATGATCGCCGGCACCTGCACGCCGACCTCCGACACCGTCGGGCCGAGCGCAGCCGTCAGCGTGTACGCGGGCGCAATGCACGAGATGCCGATGACGATCGCGCCGATGAGGCCGACCGATCCCGCTGAGAGCCCCTTCTTCGAGATGCCGTGCTCGGAGCCGTCGATGGCGCGGGATGCCTCCGTGAGCGGGGCTGTCGATTCTGAGGGATGCGTCATTGCGGTCTCTTTCAGTGGGTCAGTGTGCGCTGGCGTTCGCGGTGCGCGGCACCACGATCATCGGCACCGGCAGCTCGCGCAGCATCTTCGCCGCCGTCGAGCCGAGGAACAGGCGGCTCGGTGTCGCGAGCCGGTTGGAGCCGACGAGCACGAGCTCGCCCGCATGCCAGTCGAGTGATTGCACGGCGGCCTCGATGGTGGCGCCTTTCGCCGTGACGGCGGTGGCCTCCACGCTGGAGGGTAGCGCGCGCCGGGCGGCGAGCAGCACCTCGTCGGCGTGCACGGTGCTCGTGAGGTCGGCGAGTTCCTCGTCCAGGCCTGCGGGCAGGTCGATGGAGACGAGCGAGAGCAGTCGCAGCGGCGCATGGGTCAGGCGTGCAAGGCGAACGGATGCCTCGAGCAGCCCCTCGGCGCCGGGACGCGTGCCGACCGCGGCGGTGATGCGGGTGACGCCCTGCCCGGGCGACACCTCGCGCGAACCCGCGGGCGCGAGCGCCACCGGCACGTCGGAGGAGTGCAGCAGTTCGTTCGCGACCGAGCCGATGCGCGAACGCCCGAGGATGCCGCCGCGCGCCGCGCCGACGACGACGAGCATCGCCTCGAACTCGTGCGCGGCCGCGATCAGCCCTTCGGCGAACGACTCCGCGTAGCGGATGTGCAGCGACTGGGCGACATCGTCGCCGAGCGCGGCGGAGGCCTCGGCCAACCACGTGCGCGAGCGTTCCCTGAGGAATCGTTCGTATCCGGCATCCGTCGGCACGACGCTGTTTCGGGCTTCGCTCGGCAGCACGATGACGACCTCGAGCACGGCCTCGCTCGCTCGTGCGATGCGCGTCGCGAGCGCGAGCGCGTCGGCGCCGCTGTCGTTGGCGATGTAGCCGACGACGATGCGGGTGGGCATCACTGCCCCCCGAGGATCTCGGCGGCGACCTCGCGGCCGACGCGAATGGCACCGTCGACGTGCTGGTAGCCCTTGCCTGCCATGTCGGAGCACGAGAAGTGGATCGGCCCGACCGGCGTGCGGAGGTCGGCGCCGTAGCGCGCGAGACCGCCCATGTCGAAGCTCGCGGCGTAGGCGCCGCGGGTCCATTCCTCGGAACCCCAGTCGCTCTCGTAGTAGACGACCGGGTCCAGCGTCTCGGGCCCGTAGTAGTGCGACATCGACTCGAGGATCTTGGTCTTTCGCTCCGCTGCCGTGAGCGAGAAGACGCCGTCGGCCTCCTCGTCGGAGACGAAGCCCACGAGGGTGCCGCGCGGGTCGCCGTGGTTCGTGTTGTCGTAGGCCTCGTGGCACAGCTCGTACGGGCTGAACGCCGTGCCGCTGAGTCCCGCATCTCGCCAGAACGGCGTCTCGTAGACGGCGTGCACCTTGATGACGAAGCCCATCGAGAGGTGCTGGTGCAGCTGCTGCTGGCGACGCGGCAGCGGCGGCTCATATGAGATGCGGCTGATCAGAATCGGCGGCAGCGCGAGCACGAGGTGCTTCGCGTGCACCTCGAGGGAGTCCGTCACCGCGACGACGCCCGAAGCCGGAGCACCCGGGCTCCAGCGAACGGTGCGCACGGGTTGGCCGAGGCGCACCGCGTTGCCGAGTCGCTCGGCGAGACGCAGCGGCACCTGCTGGAGGCCGCCGACGACCCGCTTGTCGAGGATGAAGTCGGCGTCGACGAGGTTCGAGAACGAGCCCGCGGATGCCGCCATCAGCAGCGCCTGCAGCGCCGAGAACGCGTGCGCGGGCTTCGTGAGCATGGCACCGGCGATGAACATGGCGACGTTCAGGCGCGCCTCGAGGTCATCGGTCTGGGTCTCGAGCCAGTGCGCGAACGAGATCTCGTCGAGCTCTTTCGCGCGCGGGTGCGCCCACGGCCGGTCGGGGTCGATCTCGGCGACGAGGGCGTCGAGCTTCTCGATGAGGCCGACGATCTCGTTCTCGGTCTTCACCGGCACCGGGAAGATGTCGCCCTCGAACCTCTTCAGCACGCCGTCGGGCCCGATGTAGACGTTCTCGCCCTCGCGGTAGCGCGAGTACATCTCGAGCCCGAGTTCACCCAGTGTCTCGATGAGCGCGTCCTGGTCGGGCGAGACCCACTGGCCGCCGATCTCGAGCATCGCGCCGTCGATGTCGTCGGTCCAGAGGCGGCCGCCGATGCGGTCACGGGCCTCGAGCACGACGACGGACTTGCCGGCGTCCTTCAGCCGGTTGGCGGCGGTGAGTCCGGATGCCCCGGCGCCGACGATGACGACGTCGCAATCGATGCGTTCCATGGTTCCTGCTCCTGTCTCTGCGCGAACTGCGTTCGTCGTTCGAGTAGGCCCGTCAGGGCCGTCCACCCGCTGGTCGAGTAGGCCCGCCAGGGCCGTATCGAGACCCCGTCACGGATCTCGATACGCTCGCTTCGCTCACTACTCGATCAACGGATGGTGCCTGGCTCAGCTCACCGGGATGAGCGTGTACTTCGTGTCGAGGTACTCGTGGATGCCCTCGAGCCCGCCCTCACGGCCGATGCCCGACTGCTTGATGCCGCCGAACGGCGCTGCGGCGTTGGAGACGAGGCCCGTGTTCAGGCCCATCATGCCCGTGGCGAGACGGTCGATCATGCGGTGACCGCGCGCGAGGTCTTGCGTGAACACGTAGGAGACGAGACCGAACTCGGTGTCGTTCGCGAGGCGCACGGCCTCGTCTTCGGTCGAGAAGGTCGTGATGCCGAGCACCGGGCCGAAGATCTCCTCACGCAAGAGGCGCGCGTCGGCCGGCACCGAGCCGAGCACGGTCGGGGCGTAGAACGTGCCCTCGCCTTCGATCGGGCTGCCGCCGACGAGCACCGTGGCGCCCTTGCCGACCGCGTCGCTCACGAGCTCGTCGGTCGAGGCGACCGCCTTCGCGTCGATGAGCGGGCCGATCGCGACGCCGTCTTCCGTGCCGCGGCCGACGCGCATCGCCCGCACCCGCTCGGCGACCCGGGTGCCGAACTCCTCGGCGATCGACTCGTGCACGATGAAGCGGTTCGCCGCGGTGCACGCCTGCCCGATGTTGCGGAACTTCGCGAGCATCGCGCCGTCGACGGCCTTGTCGAGGTCGGCGTCGTCGAAGATGACGAACGGCGCGTTGCCGCCGAGTTCCATCGAGGTGCGGAGGATGCCCTGGGCCGCCTGCGCCATCAGGCTGCGGCCGACCTCGGTCGAGCCCGTGAAGCTCAGTTTGCGCAGGCGCGGGTCGGCGATGATCGGGCCCGAGACCTTGGACGACGTCGACGTCGCGATGACGTTGACGACTCCGGCCGGCAGGCCCGCTTCTTCGAGCAGTTGCACGAATGCGAGGGTCGTGAGCGGCGTGAGGGCCGGGGGCTTGATCACCACGGTGCATCCGGCCGCCAATGCCGGGGCGATCTTGCGCGTGGCCATCGCGAGCGGGAAGTTCCACGGCGTGATGAAGAACGACGGGCCGACGGGCCGCTGCGAGACGATCATGCGGCCGGTGCCCTCGGGGTTCAGGCCGTAGCGGCCCGAGATGCGCACGGCCTCTTCGCTGAACCAGCGCAGGAATTCGCCGCCGTAGGCGACCTCGCCGCGCGCCTCGGCGAGTGGCTTGCCCATCTCGAGCGTCATGAGGAGCGCGAACTCCTCCTTGCGCTCCTGAAGCAGGTCGAAGGCGCGGCGCAGCAGCTCGCCGCGCTCACGCGGAGCGGTCGCAGCCCACGCGTCTTGTGCGGCCACCGCGGCGTCGAGCGCACGGATGCCGTCGGCGACGGAGGCATCCGCGATTTCCTTGATGGTCTCGCCGGTCGACGGGTCGGCGACGGCGAGGGTCTTGCCGCCCTCGGCGTCGACCCACTTGCCGCCGATGAAGAGCCCGCCCTTGACCTTGTCGAGCACGGTGGCTTCCAGTGTGGCGTTCGTCATTCGTGTGCTTTCCGTTCGATGTTCCGTGAGTGGCGGTGCGGGATCCGGTCGGTCTGTCGGTCGGTCAGGGGTAGAGCCCGCGCAGCTTGTGCGCTTCAGCGACGCGTTCGACGGCGAGCGCCGTTGCCGCGGTGCGAAGCGAGAGCCCGCGCGCCTCGGCGTAGCCCAGCACATGCTGCCATGCGCTGAGCATCCGCTCCTCCAGTCTGGACTCCACCTCGTCGGCGCGCCACCAGTACGCCTGGTTCGCCTGCACCCACTCGAAGTACGAGACGATGACGCCGCCGGCGTTCGCGAGGATGTCGGGTACGACGAGCACGCCGCCCTCGCGCAGGATGCGGTCGGCGGCAGGGGTCGTTGGGCCGTTCGCGCCCTCGACGACGACCTTCGCGCGCACTCCCCCGGCATTGCCCTCGTGCAGCACACCCTCCACGGCGGCCGGCACGAGCAGGTCGACCTCGAGGGTGAGCAGCCCTGCGCCGTCGAGCGCCTCGGCGCCCGGGAAGCCCACAACCGATCCGGTCGTCCGCACGTGGTCGGTCAGCGCCTCGATGTCGAGGCCGCTCGCATTGAACACGGCGCCGTACTGGTCGCTCACCCCGGTGATGGAGACGCCGGCCTCGGAGAGGAACCGCGCGGCATCCGCACCGACCTTGCCGAAGCCCTGCACCGCGGCGGTCGCCCGCGACGGCTCGATGCCGGTATGCCGCAGCGCCGCGAGCGCGATGTGGGTCACCCCTCGGCTCGTCGCCGAAGCCCGCCCTTGCGATCCGCCGAGCGAGATGGGCTTGCCTGTCACGATGCCGGGCACCGTGTAGCCCATGTTCACCGAGTACGTGTCCATGATCCAGGCCATGGTCTGCTCGTCGGTGCCGATGTCGGGCGCGGGGATGTCGCGCTCCGGGCCGATGATCGGCAGGATCTCGCTCGTGTAGCGGCGGGTCACGCGCTCGAGCTCGGCCATGGAGTGCTCGCGGGGGTCGATCGCGACGCCGCCCTTCGCGCCGCCGTACGGCACGTCGAGCAGGGCGCACTTCCACGTCATCCACATCGCGAGCGCCCGCACCTCGTCGAGGTTCACGCTCGGCGCGTAGCGCAGGCCGCCCTTGGCGGGGCCGCGCGAGAAGTTGTGCTGCACGCGGTAGCCAAGGTAGAGGCGGCTCTCGCCCGAGTCCATGCGCAGCGGCACGGCGACGCTCAGCTCGCGGCGCGGAGTCGCGAGCATCTGGTGCAGTCCGTCGGTGTAGCCGAGCAGCCCGATCGCCTCGGCGAGCTGCGAGCGCGCGTCGGCCAGCGGGGTGGCGATGTGCGGGGCCGCAGCATCCGAGCGAGCGCCGGTGCTCGCCGGATCTGGCGCGGCATCCGATGCGGTCGACATCGTCGTCGCCGCGAGGAGGTCGGTCATGCGGTCTTCAGTCCTTCCGCGACGACGCCGAGGCCGTCGACGAGCAGTTCGTCGGAGATGGTGAGCGGCGGCAGGAAGCGGATGACGTTGCCGTAGGTGCCGCACGTGAGCACGACGACGCCGTTCGCGTGAGCGTACGTGGCGACCGCATTCGTGAGCGCGGCATCGGGCGCGCCGGTCTCTGGGTCGACGAGTTCGATCGCGACCATCGCGCCGCGACCGCGAACGTCGCCGATACGGGGGTCGGCGGTGCGCAGTGCGTTGAGCCGGCCGATGAGCACGGCGCCGATCTCGCGGGCACGCACGATGAGGCTGTCTTCTTCGTAGGACTCGATCGTCGCGAGCGCCGCGGCGCAGGCGAGCGGGTTGCCGCCGTAGGTGCCGCCGAGGCCGCCGGCCGCCGCGGAGTCCATGATCTCGGCGCGGCCCGTGACCGCCGAGAGCGGCAGGCCGCCGGCGATGCCCTTCGCCGTGACGACGAGGTCGGGCACGATGCCCTCGTGCTGGCTCGCGAACCAGGCCCCGGTGCGGGCGAACCCGGTCTGCACCTCGTCGGCGATGAAGACCACGTCGTTGGTCGCGGCCCACTCGACGAGGGCCGGGAGGAAGCCCGCGGCGGGCACGATGAAGCCACCCTCGCCCTGGATCGGCTCGATGATGATCGCGGCGAGGTTCTCGGCGCCGACCTGCTTCTCGATGACCGAGATGGCGCGGGCCGCGGCATCCGCACCGCTCAGCCCGCCGTCGCGGAACGGGTAGCTGAGCGGGGCGCGGTACACCTCGGAGGCGAACGGTCCGAAGCCGCTCTTGTACGGGATGTTCTTCGCGGTGAGGCCCATCGTGAGGTTCGTGCGGCCGTGGTAGGCGTGGTCGAACGCGACGACGGCCTGCTTCTTCGTGAAGTGGCGGGCGATCTTCACCGCGTTCTCGACGGCCTCGGCGCCCGAGTTGAAGAGCGCCGAGCGCTTGACGTGGTCGCCCGGGGTGAGCGCGTTGAGCTTCTCGGCGACGGCGACGTAGCCCTCATACGGCGCGACCGTGAAGCACGTGTGGGTGAAGGCGTTCAGCTGGGCGGTGACCGCCTCGACGACGCGGGGGTTCGCGTTTCCCACGCCGGTGACGGCGATACCCGAGCCGAGGTCGATGAGCGAGTTGCCGTCGGCGTCGATGATGACGCCGCCGCCCGCGGCGACCACGGAGACGGGGATGGTCGTGCCGACGCCCGCGGCAACGGCCTCGGCCTTGCGTGCCATGAGGTCCTGCGAGCGTGGGCCGGGGATGGCGGTGACGAGACGGCGCTCTTGTGGGAGCGCGGGTCCTCCGGCGATGGTGGCCGGGGTGGCCGGGTGGGCCGGGGTGGCCGGGTGGGCCGGGGTGGCCGGGGTGTCGACGAGAGTCATGGATGCTCCGATTCGAGGTGACGACGGTGGCTTTGCGGCCATGCTAGGTCGCGGCCCGCGGATGCCCCAGCGCCACTGTGTACACTCGTGCACTGGTTCATCGACACGAGGTACACCGCGCTCGAGGCATCCATTCACCGCGCGCACCTCTCCCGACGTCCGCTCCATTCCGGGGGTGATTTCCCGCCACGAATGGGCCTTCGGGGCGCACTATCTGTCGCAGAACAACCCCGGGAACGGAGTGAGCATCGAGGAAGAGAAGGTAAAGGCGCAATGAAGCCCACCGTGCAGACCCTGCTCGACCGAAGCGAGCTCGGGCTCGGGCTGCTCACCCCTGCCGACGCGATCGCACCGGGCGCACTCCAGGCCCCGGTCGTGTGGGCGCACAGCTCCGACCTGCCCGACCCGACGCCGTTCCTCGACGCAGGCCACCTGCTGCTCACGACCGGCACGCAGTTCGGCGACGCGACGCCCGACGGCGCAGGCCCCCCTGACGGGTCATCCGACGACGACTTCGCCGCAGCCTACGTGCGGCGCCTGCGCGAGGTGGGCGTCGCGGCCCTCGGCTTCGGCACCGAGGTGATTCGCGCCGGCACGCCGGAATCGCTCATCGACGCCTGCACGCGACAAGGCCTGCCGCTCTTCGAGGTGCCCTACCGGGTGCCGTTCATCGCGATCGTCCGCACGGTCGCCGACCTGATCGCGGAGGACGCCTACGCGCGCCGCACCTGGGCATTCGCCGCGCAGCGCGCCATCTCGCTCGCGGCCCTGCGACCCGACGGACTCTCCGCGACGCTCGCCGAGTTGTCGCACCGCATCGGCGCCTGGGTCGGACTCATCGACGCGACCGGGTCGCTCGACCGCGAGGCGCCGTCGGGCGGGCTCGACCAGCCGCTGCTCGGCGAGGTCATCGGCGAGGCCCGTTCGATGCTGCGGCGCGGGCAACGCGCCAGCCGCACCCTGCAGGCGGGCGGGTCCACGGATTCACCCCAGCGGATGACGCTGCAGACGCTCGGCAGCGGCGGAGCGCTCCGCGGGGTGCTCGCGATCGGCGACTCGGCCGAGCTCGACCAGGCCGGCCGTGAGGTCGTCACGTCGGTGATCGCGCTCGCCGGGCTCGCGCTCGAGCAGAACCGAGACCTCGACCGGGCGCGCGGCCACTTGCGCTCAGGCCTGCTCCGCGGCATCCTCGCTGGCGACACCGCGCTCGCCGAGCGCGTCGCGACCGAGATGTGGGGTCCGCTTCCGGCGGCGCCGGTGCGCATCGCAGTGACGGATGCCCCGCTCGCGGGCGCCGACCGCCTGACCGAGCTGCTCGAGCTGCGTGTCGAAGAGCGGGGCGGCCGGCTCTTCTTCGGCCGAGCCGACGAGCAGTTCGTGCTCGTACTCGAGGAGTCCGACACCGGCCTCGCCGATGAGCTCGCGGCAGAGTTCGAACTGCCGGTCGGGCTCTCCGATCCCGTCGGCACGGGTGGCATCGCACTCGCCCACGAGCAGGCGATGCGGGCGCTCGAGCGTGCGCGCGAGTCGGTCTCGGGCGTCGTGCTGTTCGACGAGATCAGTCGTCAGGGCGTGCTCGCGTTCCTCGCGCGCACCGATGCCCGAGCCGTCGCCCTCGCGACGCTCGCCCCACTCGCCGAGCACGACGCCGCGAACGGCACCGCCCTGCTCGCCACGGCGCGGGCATGGCTCGAGCACGGCGGCCAGTACGACGCCACAGCGCAGGCGCTGGGGGTGCACCGGCACACGGTGCGCAGCCGCATCGCGCACGCCGAGCGGCTGCTCGGCCGTGACCTCTCGGGCTTCCATGCGCGCGCCGACCTCTGGGCGGCGCTCCTCGCCGTCGACTGACGTCGCCTCGCGCGAGCGCGTCAGGGCGTCAGCGCGTCAGCGCGTCAGCGCGTCAGGGCAGGTGATGCCCGCGCTCGCGCGCGATCAGCTCGCGGTACCAGGCGTAGGAGTCCTTCGGCGTGCGCACGCCTGTCGCGAAGTCGACGTGCACGAGCCCGAACCGCTGCGTGTAGCCCTCGGCCCACTCGAAGTTGTCGACGAGCGACCAGAGGTAGTAGCCGCGCACGTCGACGCCGAACTCGATCGCGCGGCGCACCGCGGCGATGTGCTCGTCGAGATACGCGATTCGCCGTTCGTCGTGCACGGCGCCGTCGACGAGCTCGTCGGGGAAAGAGGCACCGTTCTCGGTGATCACGATCGGCGGCAGCCGGTCGCCGTAGTCGTCTTGCAATGAGACCAGCAGGTCGGTGAAGGCGGCCGGCACGATCGGCCAGTCGAACCCGGTGACCGGCACGTCATCGAAGTCGACGGGTTCGAACGGCAGTCCGGCGGCGGCGAACTCCGAGCCCTCGGATGCCGCGGCGACACGCGTCGGGTTGTAGAAGTTGACCCCGTAGAAGTCGAGCGGTGCGCCGATCACCTCGAGGTCGCCGTCTTCGAGGCCCGGCATGGATTCCAGTCCGAGTCCCGAGAGGTCGGGGTAGGTGCCGGTGAGCACGGGGTCGGCGAAGACCCGGTTGTACACGAGGTCGAACGCACCTGCGGCGAGACGGTCGCCCGGGGCATCCGTCGCCGGCACCACGAGGGTGTGATTGTTCGTGATGCCGACCTCGGCGTCGCCGCGCGCGCGGATCGCGGCGACGGCGAGCCCGTGCGCGAGCAACTGGTGGTGCGCGGTCGGCAGCGCGCCCATCATGAGGGCGTGTCCAGGCGCTTGAGTGCCGAGGGCGTACCCCTGCAGGGTCGTCATCGCGGGCTCGTTGAGGGTGATCCAACGGCCGACGCGATCGCCGAGCCGGTCGACGACGAGCTCGGTGTAGTCGGCGAAGTGTCGAGCGGTGTCGCGGTCGAGCCAGCCGCCGGCGTCTTCGAGGGGCTGCGGCAGGTCCCAGTGGTAGAGGGTCGGCACGGGTGCGATGCCGGCGGCGAGCAGCGCGTCGACCAGTCGTTCGTAGTAGTCGAGCCCTGCCTCGTTGGCCGGGCCGGTGCCGCCGGGTTGCACGCGCGGCCACGCGATCGAGAAGCGGTAGTCGTCGACGCCGAGCCCTGCGAGCAGCGCGACGTCGTCACGGAAACGCCGGTAGCTGTCGGCGGCGACCTCGGCGTTCGCCCCCTCGAGCACGCGGCCCGGGGTGCGCGTGAACACATCCCAGATCGACTCGCCGCGTGCGTCGGCACTCGTCGAGCCCTCGATCTGGAACGCGGCCGTGGCGGCGCCCCACCGGAATCCCTGGGGGAACGGCGCCAGCTCGGCCGTGAGATGGGAGGAGGCGGCAACGCCCATGGGAACCTCGCTGTTCGTCGGCAGTTCACGGTCAGCGGATGCCGCGGCATCCGTTCGCCCGAAGTGGGACGCTCGACCCACTCTGGCAACGTTAGGCCCGCGAGCCCGATCAGGGAAGAGTCGTCATCGACCCATCAACCGGGTGGCGGCGGCATTTCAGCGAGGTCGGGCCACTTCAGCGCGATCGCGGCGACGCGCGCACAGAGCGGCCATCGCCTCGCGCCACTTCCGCCCCGCGCGCGCCCGGCGTACTCTGGAGCGAGCGGGAGGGGACACGATGCAGGCAGCGGTCGGAGCACACCTCATCATTCACGGCAAGCAGGTCGGCCAGGCCGACCGCCACGGCGAGATCCTCGAGGTCCGCGGCGAAGACGGCGGGCCGCCCTACCTCGTGCGCTTCGACGACGGACACGAGACACTGCTCTACCCCGGCGCCGACTGCGAACTCGAGCGCGAGCACGAGGCGCACTGAAGAGGCACTCCCGGAGCTCGTCGACAGGCGGGGCCCACTCGCCCGCTTCGACCAGCTCCACTCGCCCGCTTCGACCAGCTCCGCGGGCAGGCACGCACGCTAGCGTTGACCCATGTTCCACTCCTATGCGGCGATCGGTGACAGCTTCACCGAGGGCGTCGGCGACGAACTGCCCGACGGCTCCACTCGCGGCTGGGCCGACTTCGTCGCGCTCGGCCTGGCGGCCGCGGCCCGCGAACCGATCGGCTACGCGAACCTCGCGATCCGCGGGCGCAAGCTCGGCCCGATCATCGACGAACAGCTCGACCGCGCCATCGCACTCCGCCCCGAACTGCTGAGCTTCAACGGCGGCGGCAACGACATGCTGCGCCCTCGCATGGACGAGCAAGTCACCGCGTCGAGGTTCCGCGATGCGATCCAGCGCATCCGCGCGGCGGGCATCCACGTGCTCATGTTGAGCGGCGCGAACCCAACCGAGCACCTCCCGATGGGCCGCGTGTTCGATGCCCGCGGTGCCCGGCTCACCGCGGCCCTCGTCGACCTCGCCGACGAGCCCGGCGTCACCTTCGTCGACAATTTCAACGATCGCGGGCTCCGCGACATCCGTTACTGGTCGCCCGACAAGCTGCACCTCAATCCACTGGGCCACGCACGCGTGGCCAGCAATGTGCTGACCGGCCTCGGCGTGGCGGTGCCTGCCGAGTGGGGTGTCGACGAGGTCGCGGCCGCCCCAGCCGGCCCGAAGAGTCGCAACACCGCGGCCTACTACCGCGAGTTCGTGCTGCCCTGGATCGGCCGCCGCCTCACCGGCCGCTCATCGGGCGATGGGCGCACCGCCAAGCGGCCGACGCTCGAGCCGGTGACTCCGGATGCCGCGCGCTGACGCCTGCCCCTTCGCTCCCTGAGCCCGTCGAGCCGAGCGAACCTCGTCGAGCTCAGTGAACCTCGTCGAACTCAGCGAACCGCCCCGAGCACGTCGGCGACGAACGCCCTCGTGCGTCGGGCCAGCCCCTCGATGCGCTCGAGCTCATGCGCACTCGGCTGCACCTCGGACGGCGCCGGAGGCCGGCCCAGGCGAACCGTCTCTTGACAGCCGAGGTCGGCGCAGATGTAGGTGGCGACGCTGTCGCCGCGCTCCCCGGCCGAGCCTGCTCGCCGAGCCGAGAACAACTCGACCTGGTCGCCGGGCTGCTGCGTGTGGCAGAGATTGCAGATCGCTGCACGGTGGTGCGAACCCGTGCGTTCCGCCGCCCGGAGCACGACGCCCGCCGCTTCGCCGCCGAGCTCCGTGACGAGGTAGCCGCGCGACGAGATGCGCGGGTCGCGCCAGGCGAACGCATCGAGCGGCGCCCACTCGGTGACGAAGAACCGCACGGGGAGCGAGAGCTGTTCGAGCTCGGCGGCATTCGCGTTCCCGAGCGACGAGCGGACTTCGTTCTCGATCAGCGGTTGCATGCATCCCCTTCAGTGCGTGCGTCCCAGTCTACGAATCGGGGGCGACGTGGCTACGAATCGGGGGCGACGTGCCAGGCGATCTCGACGGATCGCGGCCCCCAGGTCACGACGACGACGTCGTCTCGTCGCACCTCGCGAGGCCTGGCCCCGTCGCGGATGTCATCGCCCGAGATGCGCCGTTCGAGGCCGTGTTCCGCAAAGCTCTCGAGCGACGTGCACGTCGTGACCCAGTCGAAGAAGAACTCACGGCGCGAGAGCAGACAGACCCGGTCGTCGCGACGCGCGACCCAGAACTCGTGTCCGACGGCGACGCCGACGGTGCGGAGCCCGCCGCGATCGCGCTCGTTGAGCTCCGTACCCGCGACGACTTCACCGGCGAGTTCCTGCTCATCGACCGTCTGCGGCCGGTCGAACACTCCGAGCCCCCCTGCGGGTGAGAGCGACTCCCGAACGGGAGCGAGCAGTGCCCAGCCGCCGGCGACGACCAGGAGCACTCCGGCCGCGACCGCGAGCACCCGGAGCCGCACCCGCGTCGCCGCACGACCATCGGGCCGAGTCGGCGTCGGGATGACGGTGACGCCCGGCGTCTCGGCGCCATCCGGTACGTCCTGTGAACCCGACACAACGGGTGGACCCGACGCAACGGGCGACCCCGACGCAACGGAGGAGCCATGGTGCCCACGACTCGTCAGCTCGCGCTCCACCTCGGCGAGTTCGTTCACGAGGTCGGCGGGCGGCTCAACCGAGGTGCCGTAGACGATCCGCTGCAGTTCGTCCCGGCGACGTTCCAGCTCGTCCTCGCCCGCCATCTCCCGCCTCGCGGTGCGGCGGCGGAGCGCACTTCCGCCGTCGCGACTCAGTTCACCGGTGGCTGCCCGCCCACCCGTGTCGCGGGCGCCGCGTCGGCCGCGGCATCCGCTCGATCGGGCGCCGCGGCTCGCCCCCGGATCAGGAAGCCGAACGCGAGCGCCACGAAGAACATCAGTACGCCGTACACCGCGGCGGGCAGGCTCATCTCGACGCTGCCGATGACGGTCTGCGCGATCACGATCGCGAGGGTGGCGTTGTGGATGCCGATCTCGAACGAACTCGCGATCGATTGGGCTCGGTCGACCCGCAGCATCCGCGGCACCAGGAAGCCGACCGTCAGGCTGACGAGGCAGAAGAGCACGGTGATGGCCGCGAGGCTGCCGAAGTTCTCGAGCAGCAGCTCGAGGTTCGAGACGATCGCGCCCGCGATGACGATCACGAGGATCACGACCGAGGCGATGCGCACCGGCTTGTCCATGCGGTCGGCGAAAGTCGGACGCCACCAGCGCACGAGCATGCCGAGCACCACCGGCAGCAGCACGATCGCGAACACCTCCACGGTCTTGGCCAGTTGCAGGCCGAGGGTGTCGTCGCCCGGCAGGAAGTATGCGATCGCGAGATTCGTGATGAGCGGCAGCGTGAAGACGGCGAGCACCGAGTTGATCGCGGTGAGCGAGATGTTCAGGGCGACGTCGCCACGGAACAGATGGCTGTAGAGGTTCGCGGTCGTCCCTCCGGGGGAGGCGGCGAGCAGCATCATGCCGACCGCGAGCACCGGCGGCAGGCGGAACGCCAGCACGAGTGCGAGGCAGATGCCCGGCAGCAGCAACAGCTGGCAGAGCAGCGCGACGATCACCGCCTTCGGATGCTTCGCGACACGCGCGAAGTCGCCCGGCGTGAGTGAGAGGCCGAGCCCGAACATGATGATGCCGAGGGCGACGGGTAATCCGATGGTGGTCAACGCTGATCCCATGCGCTCAGTGTGCCGCAAAGCGGGCTCGGGCGGAACACCGAATCGCGCTCGTCTCAGGGGCATTGTTCCGCGATCGAGTGCACCGTCACCGTCACTGTCACCGTCACCGCGCGATGGTCAGCAGCACCCATTCGAGTTCGGCGGCATCCGGGCTCCACGTCACCTGCACCACGTCGGACTCGTCGGAACCGTCGGGCCGGTGCGGGCCGAGCTCGGCGACCGAGTACTGCACGGCGATGCCGTGCTCCTCGAACCGGCTCGTCGAGGCGCACTCGCCGCGCTCGACCGTGCCGGTGCCGATCGGCACCACCGAGAGGCACACGCGGTCCTCGCCGTTTCGGTACGCCCAGAATCCGCGGCCGAAGAGCACGCCGAGGTTGCGCACCGTGTCGGCCTGGCTGCCGAGCACGACGGTGAGGCTCTCATCGCTCGAACGTTGCGGCCGGTCGAACACGGCGAGCCCGTGCGGCGCCTGCGAAACGCCGATCGCGGCACTCGCGCCGAGTCCAGCGGCCACGGCGAGCACAGCGGCGAACGCGGCGACGGTCGCGAGGCGACCGGCCGGGCGCGCAGGGGCGACCGGCTCATGCACCGGCCCCGCCCCGGTGTCCGAGACTCCTGCGCCCGAGACTCCGGCGCCCGAGACGCCCGCATCCGAGAGTCCGGATGCAGACAACGGACCGGTGATCGACTCCGCGCCGCCGCGCGTGGCACGTCGCGCCGCCAACTCGCGTTCCACCGAGGCCAGCTCTGCCGCGGCATCCGTTCGGTACCCATCGGGCGTGCCGTAGACGACCCGACGCAATGCGACCGCGCGAGCCTCGAGTTCCTGCTCGTGGTCGGTCATCGGCGCCCTCCGGTCCGACGCTACCGAAGGCTCGGCGACGCGCGGAAGCCCCCGCTCGGGTCGCAAAACGAGGTCGACGTCGAACGCGGTGCGAGCCCTACGAATCGCCCGACCGGGCGGCGCTGCCGGACGACGACCACTCCTCGTACGTCATGGGCACCGATCCTCCGTCTCGCGTGATCGGCACCCAGACCCAGGCGTCGTCGGTCGACGCCGTCGAGCGCGGCACGATCGACCACTCGACGGTTGCGGATCGGTCGGTCCAGATCAGTGCGACGGCGCTCGCCGGATCGAGCCCTGCGGGCCGCGCCTCAGCGCCGAGCTCGTCGTAGCTGATCAACTGACGGATGCCCGAGCGCGCGAACTCCGTCTCGCTCACGCAGTTCGCGCCCCAACTGCTCCGGTGCTGCGTCTGCGCGATCATGCAGACCTCGTTGCCGTCGCGGAAGACCCACACGTCGTGGTCGACGGCACGTCCGATGCTGCGGAAGCTCGACACGGCGTCCGCTCCGAGCACCGCCACGAAGGCCCGCGGGCCCGCATCGACCTCGTCGCGGGCCTGGTCGAACACCTCGAGCCCCCGCGGCGGGGAGGTGGGGTCCATCGCCGGGCGGAATGCGATGACGAGAGCCACGGCGACACCGACGGCGGCCGCGACGGCGAGCGCAGGCCGCCGCCAACCGTGGAGCCGCTGCGACGCCTTCGAGTCGATCGCGACCGCGGTCGCAACCGGCGGCGTCGCCGTCACCGCTCGGGTGCCCGCCGCTGCCTCGGTCGCGGCCCCGGTCGCGGCCTCCTCTTGCGCCTGCATCGCTCGAAGCTGCGCGAGCGTCTCTTCGACGGCGAGCAGCTCGGTCACGGCGCCCGACTCGTGCCCACCGGGCGCGCCGTAGACGACTCGCCGCAACTCGTCGCGGCGGGCGGAAAGGCGTGCGCGATCGCGGTCCATCGACAGCTCCCGCTTCAACCGTACGCCGCCGAACCGAGAGCCGCACGCGGCGATGCCGAACGCCTGCGGCGCATGGTCGCGGGGCACGCCCCGCCCGAAGAGTCAGTCGGCGAAGTTCGGCCGCGGCCGGTCGTCGACCCGAGGACACCAGCCTGCAGGCGACGAGTCGTAGACGTGCGCGGGCCCGTCGGCGATGAGCCGTGCGAGCGCGTCGAGAAGACGTTCGATGTCGTCGGCTGAGGTGCCGGCGCCGAGGCTCGCGCGCAGGCCGTTGGTGCGCGTCGCCACGCGCTCGAAGAAGGGGTGGGCGCAGAAGCGACCGGCGCGCACCGAGATGCCGTATTCGGCGCCCAATGCAGCGGCCAGGAGGCCGACCGAACCGCGTTCGAGTTCGAGGGTCGCGATGCCGAGCCGGTCGACGGGCGAAGCGGCGGAGTCATCGAAACCGCGGATGACCCGGATGCCGCGCTGCGCGGCGAGCCCGTCGTGCAGGCGAGCAGTGAGCGCGGCCTCGTGCTCGTGGCGGGCCGGCTCGCCGATTCGCTCGAACTCGGTGAGCGCGCGGGCCAGTGCCGCGACGCCGACGACGTTCGGGGTGCCGGCTTCGTGGCGTTCGGCGCCGCGCTTCCACTCGACCCCGTCGAGTCGCACGGCCTCGACCGCTCCCCCGCCGGCGAGATGAGGGGCGGCTTCGTCGAGCCAGTCGCCGCGGCCGATGAGGGCACCCGCACCGAACGGTGCGTAGGCCTTGTGCCCTGAGAAGGCGAGATAGTCGATGCCGGATGCCGCGAGGTCGACCCTGCGGTGCGGCAGCAGTTGCGCGGCGTCGACGGCGAGGCGGGCGCCGTGCGCGTGGGCGATCGCGGCGAGCCGCGCGATGGGCAGCACTTCGCCCGTCACGTTCGACGCGCCCGTCACCGAGAGCAGTGCCGCCGGACATCGTGCGAGTTCGGCCTCGAGCCTGTCGACCGTCGCGTCGATCGTCGACTGCCCGACGACGACCCGGCGCGATCGCCACGGCAGGAGGTTCGCGTGGTGCTCGAGGTCGAGCACCACGGTGTCGCCCGGCACCGCCGAGGCGAGCAGGTTGAGTGCATCGGTCGTGTTGCGGGTGAAGACGACGAGGTCGTCGTCGCGGGCACCGACGTGCCGGGCGACCGTGACGCGGGCGTCATCGACGAGCGAGGTCGACAACTGCGACGGGTAGCCCGAACCGCGGTGCACGCTCGCGTAGTACGGCAGCACCCGCGTCACGTGCTTCGCCACGACCTCGAACGCGGGGGCGGATGCCGCGACATCGAGGTTCACGTGACGCACCCGCCCGCCGCCGAGCACGGGAACCTCGAGTCCGGCGTCGGCGAGCACCGCGAGCGGGCCGAGTGGCGCGGGCGGAGGGACCTCCGTCGCCGCCGTCGCCTGGGCGCGCGAAACGCGGGCGGCGGCGGTCACGTTGGCGATCACGGGGCTCCTCAAGGCGTGGTTTCGTCGAGGCTACGGACGCCCCGCGCCGTGCCTCAACCCTCGCCGACGCGAACCGTCACGGTGCGACACATTCGGAAACATGCCGCACCTCGCGAGTCGGGGAGCGACGAGTCCGAACGTGCGGGCGTGCGAGACGGCTACTCGCCGGGCGGGTTCTCGGGCTCGCCGAGCGAGAGCATGAGCCGATTCGCCCAGTTGAAGAACGCCGCGGAGTGGATGACGTCGGAGACCGCCTGCTCGTCGAACCCGGCAGCGCGCAGCGCGTCGAGGTGACGGCGCTCGAGCCGCGAGGGTGTGGCGGCGAGGGCGACGGCCGCATCGATGACCGCGCGCCACGCGGCATCCTGCTCGCCCGCGATGCCCTCGTCGAGCAGGCGCTGCACGTCGTCGTGACGCTTGGAGTGGTGCGTCGCGAACCGCGCGTGCACCGAGGCGCAGAAGATGCATCCGTTGAACCGGCTCGTCGCGGCGGCGGCGAGTTCGCGCTCGGCACGAGGCAAACCGTCTTTCGCGTTGTAGAAGATGTCCTTGTCGGTGAGCGTGCGCGCTTTCAGAATGTCGGGGTCGCGCGCGAGCAGCCGGAAGTAATCGCTCTTCGCGCGCGAACGGTCGACGAGTCCGTCGTACTGGCGCTCGGTGAGCGTCTCCTCGTCAGCAGGCTCGAGCCACGGCAGCCAGCCGAGCTCGGATTGCGTGAAGGCCAGGGGTACGGATGCCTCGGGGTGGGTGATGATGCGCACGGGCTCGCCGGTCGCGGCATCCGTCGAACCTGCCGGTGCACCCTCGGTGCGGTCGATCGTCTGTTCGGTCATGCTGCGTCCTCCGTGGTGAGCAGGCGGAGCCCGGCCGCGACGCGCAGTTGGAACGCGAGGAACGAGACGAGCTGGGAGAGGGTGACGATGCCATCGGTCGACCAGCCCGCGTCGCCGAGTGCGGCGAGGGCGGTGACCGACGACTCGCGCGGCCGGAAGATGAGGAGGTGCGTGTGCTCGAGAGCGCCGGCGAGCCGCTCGCCGAGTGCTGCTCGCGCGTGGTCGTCGACGGCGAAGCGGCGCCCGGCCACGCTCTCGCCCGCGAGCGGGCCCTCGGCTGGATAGTCGCCGTACGGACCTGTCGTGCGGGCCGCCTCGGCGAGGTCGGTGATCGCGGCGGCGAGCACTCGGCCGCCGGCCTGTCGCGTGAGCGCGTCGTAGTGGCCGGTCGCCACCTCGTCGTCGTGCAGGATCGCGACGAACTGCGCGACGGCCGCGCGTTCGGCGAGGCTCGCGTGCGTCTCGTCGATCGTCGAGAACAGTGCGTCGTAGCTCGCCTGCGCATTGTCGCGGGTGGCGGGCCGGTGCCGGCGGAGCGCGTCGACGGCGCCTCCTGGTGCCACCCCTGCGAGCCGGTCGATGATGTCGGTCATGTGGTCTTCCCTTCGATGGTTCGTTCTTCGCTGATCGAGTAGGCCCGCCAGGGCCGTATCGAGATCCCTCGCCGCTGGTCCGTTCTTCGCTGATCGAGTAGGCCCGCCAGGGCCGTATCGAGATCCCTCGCCGCTGGTCCGTTCTTCGCTGATCGAGTAGGCCCGCCAGGGCCGTATCGAGATCCCTCGCGAGGTCTCGATACGCTTCCTCCTCCGTCGGGCGCTACTCGACCGGCGGGCGGGCCCTACTCGACGAGTTGGGGTGTACGTGCCTCCCGGGCGCTCCCCCACCCGAGCGCGGGGGCGACCTCGCGGGCGATGAGTTCGATCGACCGCAGCACGAGCTCGTGCGGCGGATCGACGGAGTGCACCTGGAATGCCACCTCGCTCGCCTGCGCGGCCACGGTGTCGGCGGCGAGCGACTCGACGACCTCGTCGACGGTGCCCACGTGCGTGTCGTACGAGGCGATGAGCTCGTCGAGCGTGTCGCCGAACGGTGGCTGCCCGGTGCGCGTGAAGCCGGCGGCCGCCCGGCGCAGCCCGACCTCGGCGTGGCGACGCGCCTCCTCGCGCGAGTCTGCGACGAAGAGCGTGCGCGACGCGAGGATCCGCGGGGGCACGCCGTGCGGGAGCGACTCGAGGTACGCGTCGACGATCGGCTGCTGCAGTTCCGAGATCGAGGCCCGCGAAGCATCCGCTTGCCTGGGTTGCGTACGCGAGAGCATGAGCCCGTGGCCGGCGCGGCCGGCGCGAGTGCCGCCCGAGGCCGAGAACGTCGCCTGCCAGACGTGGCCGAGCAGGTCCCGGCCCGGCGGCTGCAGGCGGTTGCGTTCGTCGCCGAGTGCGCCGCCGGCGAGCGCGGCGACGAGCGTGTCGACCTTCTCCGAGAAGACCCGTGCGCGATCCTCCGAGCGCGCTCCGAACGCGAGGAACGATGCCGGGTTCGCGCCCGAGCCGAGGCCGAGCTCGGCGCGACCGCTCGAGAGCAGGTCGAGCACGACCGCATCTTCGGCGACCCGCACCGGGTCCTCGAGCGGCAGCGTCACGACGGCCGTGCCGAGCCGGATGCGCGAGGTCGACGCGGCCACATTCGCGAGGAACACGAACGGCGACGGCAGCCCGCCCTCGGCGGCGTGGAAGTGGTGCTGCGCGACCCACGCCGAGTCGAACCCGTGGCGCTCCGCAGCGACGATCTGCTCGGTCGCGATGCGGTAGCGCTCAGCGGGCCCGGCGTCGTCGAGCAACCTGGTGAAGAATCCGATGCGGGTCATGCGAGTGCCTTTCCGATGGGGACTGCTGACGTTGCTGGTGCTGGAGGCGCCGATACTGCTGGAGGCGGTACAGCTGCTGTTGCTCGCCGGGGAACCGCGTCGAGCAACTCCCGCGTGTACTCGTGCTGCGGGGCACGGAAGACCTGCTCGGTCGGCCCGCTCTCGACGATCCGGCCGCGGCGCATGACCGAGACCGAGTGGCTGAGCCGGGCGACGACCGAGAGGTCGTGCGAGATGAACAGGTAGCTGAGCCCGAGTTCGCCCTGGAGCTGCTCGAGCAGTTCGAGAATGCGCGCTTGCACGGTGACGTCGAGCGCCGACACGGCCTCGTCGAGGATGACGAGTTCGGGTTCGAGCGCGAGTGCCCGTGCGATCGCCACCCGCTGGCGCTGCCCGCCCGAGAGTTCGCCCGGCCGGTGCGAGGCGAGCTGCGCCGGCAACGACACGCGATCGATGAGTTGCCGAGCGGATGCCGCGCGCGACCGTCGATCGCCGACGCCGAAGTTGCGCAACGGCTCGGCGATGATCTCCTCGACCGACTGACGCGGGTCGAGCGAAGCGAAGGGGTTCTGATAGACGAGCTGTACGCGCCGACGGAATGCACGCTTGGCGCCCCCGGCGAGCGCCGTGACCGGTTCGCCGCCGAGTGACACCTCGCCGGCTTCGGGCGTCACGAACCGGGCGATGATGCGCGCCGTCGTCGTCTTGCCCGAGCCAGACTCCCCCACGATCGCGTGGCTGGTGCCGCGCAGCACGCTGAACGAAACGTCGTCGACGGCGCGGAACGGCTCACGGCCCCGGCCCCGGCCCCGGCCGAGCGAGAACTCCTTCACGAGCCCGGACGCCTCGAGCACGAACGGATTCTCAGCGGCTGCGACGCCCGCGTCGCGCAGGTACAGCGGCGGGCGGGGGTGGCGGAACGCGTGCTCGGCGAGCCCAGGGGCATCCGCCAGCAATTGCCTCGTGTACGTCTCGGCGGGCGCGTCGAGCACCGACTCGGTCTCGCCCTGCTCGACGATGCGCCCGTGCTGCATGACGACGACCCGCTCGGCACGTTCGGCCGCGACGCCCAGGTCGTGCGTGACGAGCAGCACCGCGGTGCCGTGCTCGCGGCGCAGTTCGTCGATGAGGTCGAGGATGCGCCGCTGCACGGTCACGTCGAGCGCGCTCGTGGGCTCGTCGGCGATCACGAGTTCGGGCTCGAGGGCGACCGCATTGGCGATGAGCACGCGCTGCCGCATGCCGCCCGAGAGTTCGTGCGGATACTGCTTCGCCCGAAGTGCCGGGTCGTCGAGGCCGACGCGCTCGAGCAGCTCGAGCACCCGCCCGCGTACGTCGCGCCGGTCGCCGCGACCGTGGATGCGGAAGGTGTCGGCCAGTTGCACGCCGATGGGTCGCACGGGGTTCAGCGACGACACCGGGTCCTGCGGGATGTAGCCGATGCGGGAGCCGCGCACGCTCTGCAGGCGTCGGTCGCTCCACCCCGAGATGTCGGTGCCCGAGAGGCGGACCGCCCCCGATTCGATGCGTCCGCCGCCGGGCAGCAGCCCGAGCACCGCGCTCGAGGTCGTCGTCTTGCCCGAACCCGATTCGCCGACGAGCGCGACGACTTCGCCGGGCCGCACGTCGAACGAGACGTCGTGCACGACGCGGCGCGGCCCGGCGGAGGTGCGGTACGCGACGTCGAGGTGCTCGATCACGAGCAGCGGTCCGGTCATCGGTTCCTCCCGAGGGCATGGCTGATGCGATTGGCCGAGAGCACGACGGCGACGACCACGAGCCCCGGCAGCACCGTGAGCCACCACGAGGTCGCGACGTAATTGCGGCCCTCGGCGATGGCCAGACCCCACTCGGGCGTCGGCGGCGGAGCGCCGTAGCCGAGGAAGCCGAGCGTGGAGATCGCGAGGATCGCCGTGCCGAACTGCAGCGCGGCGAGCCCGATGACGGCCGTCAGCGAGTTGGGCAGCACGTGCCGGAACAGCACGGTGTGCAACCGCGCCCCCGAGCCGAACGCCGCCTCGACGAAGTCGCTCTGCCGCACCCGCACCACCTCTGACCTCGAGAGACGCGCGAATGCCGCGATCGAGCCGACGCCGACGGCGATCGCCGCATTCACGGTGCCGAAGCCGAGCAGGATGATGATCGAGAGCGCGAGCAGCAAGCCCGGGATCGAGAGCAGCACGTCGACGATGCGCATGACGACCGCATCGACCGCGCCGCCGAGCGAACCCGCGAGCACGCCCAGCAGGGTGCCGACGACGAGACCGACCGTCACCGCGACGAAGGCGCCCGACAACGAGTGCACCGCCCCGTAGACGACCCGGGTGAAGAGGTCGCGCCCGATCGCGTCGGTGCCGAAGAGATGCGCCGCGCTCGGCCCCTGCAGCTTCTCGGCCGGCACGCCACTGATCGGATCCTGCCCGGTGAAGAGCCACGGCACGATCGCCCACGCGATCACGACGGCGATCACCAGCCAGGCGAACACGAGCCCGGGTCGGATGCCGCGGAGCCGGTGCAGCACCCCACGTCGAGTCTCGACCGTCCCCTCCGCTGGTCGGGTAGCGCCCGACGAAGGAGGGCGCGTATCGAGACCGCTCGCGGGGTCTCGATACGGCGCTGGCGCGCCTACTCGACCAACGGGATCCTGCGGCGCTGGCGCGCCCACCCCATCCGCTGGTCGAGTAGCGCCCGACGAAGGAGGACGCGTATCGAGACCGCTCGCGGCCTGCGGCGCTGGCGCGCCCACCCCATCCGCTGGTCGAGTAGCGCCCGACGAAGGAGGACGCGTATCGAGACCCGTCACGGGATGCGGCGCTGGCGCGCCTACTCGACCAACGGGATCCTGCGGCGCTGGCGCGCCCACCCCATCCGCTGGTCGAGTAGCGCCCGACGAAGGAGGACGCGTATCGAGACCCGTCACGGGATGCGGCGCTGGCGCGCCTACTCGACCGGCGAGGTCGTGATCGGTGCTCATGCCGCCACCGCCTTCCGCTTCAGTCTCGGGTCGAGCACGGGGTACACGAGGTCGACGGCGAGGTTCACGACGACGAACACGACGGCGGCGAGGATCACGATGGCCTGCAGCACCGCGACGTCCTGATTCGCGACCGCCTGCTCGGTCAATCGGCCGACGCCCGCCCGGCCGAAGACCGTCTCGGTGACGACGGCGCCGCCGATGAGCTCGCCGATCAGCACGCCCGCGATCGTGATCGCCGGCAGCAGGGCGTTGCGCGCGACATCCCGCCACAGCACGCGCGCCGGGCCGGCTCCCTTCGCCCGCACGACCGCGACGAACGGCGACAGTTGCACCTCGTCGATCGAGCGGGCGAGCACTTGGGCGAGCGGCGCCGAGATCGGGATCGCGAGCGTGAGTACCGGCAGGATGAGCGCCTGCGCCGGATCGGCCCCGATCACCGGCACGAGCTTCAACTGGAACGAGAACACCTGGATCAGCACGATGCCGAGCCAGAACACCGGCACCGACACGAACAATCCGGGTAGCGAACGCAGCGCCTGCCGCAGCCACGCGAACGGCGCAAGCGTCGAGAGGAACGCGACCGCGACCGCGAGGAGCACCGCGACGAGGAAGCCGAGACCCGCGAGCGCGAACGTCTCGGGCAGCGCGGCTGCGAGCAGCTCGTGCACGGGAGTGCCGTACTGCACCGAGTACCCGAAGTCGCCCGCGACGAACCCCGACACCGTGTGCAGGTACTGCTGCCACGCCGGCACGTCGGCGCCGTAGCTCGACCGGATGTCGGCGATCTGCTCGGGCGACAACCCGAGTTCGGGGCTCTCGAACTTGATCAGGATCGCATCGCCGGGCAGCGCCTGCAGCAGCACGAACGTCACCGTGAAGGCGAGTGCGAGCACCACGAGCGCCTGCCCGACGCGACGTGCGAGGTACGGCATGGGTGCTCCTTCCGAGGTTTCGCTGGTCGAGTAGCGCGAAGCGCGTATCGAGACGGTGAGCGGGTCTCGATACGGCCCTGGAAGGCCGACTCGAGCAGCGGGTGCGCTACTGCTTCTCGACCCAGGTGTCGTAGAACTGCGGGCGGGCGACGGCTTCGGTCGTGAACCCGTGCACGTACGGCGCGGCGCCGTAGACCTGCGGCTCCTCGAAGAGCGGGATGACGTACGCCTGCTCGGTGAGGTAGTCCTGCACGGCGGCCGACGCTGCATCACGTGCCGTCACGTCGGGCTCGGATGCCACGGCCGAAAGCAATTCGTCGAGCTTCGCGTCGTTCGAGAGCAGGGTGTTGCGGTTCTTCGTGAAGTACTGGCTCTTGATCACGTCGTGATCGGCGCGTCCGACCATCGAGTGGTAGAGCGGGGTCTTCAGCGGGTCGAGGATGTCGGCTGCGTAGCTGCCGGCATCCGCTGCCTTGACGTTCAGTTCGACGCCGATCTTCGCGAGCTGCTGGCTGACGAGTTCGA
This sequence comes from Agromyces sp. Y782, assembly GCF_059445405.1. NCBI lineage: Bacteria > Bacillati > Actinomycetota > Actinomycetes > Micrococcales > Microbacteriaceae > Agromyces > Agromyces sp. Y782. Next base: position 1,210,520 of record NZ_JCAIUG010000001.1, read on the forward strand.
GGGTCTGCTTCGAGAGGGGCTGCGGGGCCGCCTCGTAGACGGTGAGCGAGAGCCGCTCGCCGTCTTTCGCACGGACGCCGTCGGCGCCGACCTTCCAACCGGCCTCGTCGAGCTGTTCCTCTGAGAGGTCGGGGTCGAACGCGAGTTCCTTCGATTCGTCCGTGTACCCCGCGGCGGTCGAAGCGAGCTGCGAGGTCGCGACCGGGTAGTTCTCGGTGAAGATCGTGTCCACGACCTCTTGCGCGTCGACGCCGTGCACGAGTGCCTGTCGCACCCGCAGGTCGCTGAGCAGCGGGTTCGTGAACCGCAGGCCGATCGAGTTGTTGACACCCCGGGTGGGCGCGGCGATGATCTCGAAGCCCGCGCCCGAGACCTGCGCCTCGTCGAAGGCCTGCACGTAGCGGATCACGTCGGCCTGTCCGGCGAGCAGCGAGCCGATGCGCACGCTGTCTTCGGGCGTCACGACGAGGTCGATCGCGTCGAGGTGGGCGCGACCCTGGTGCTCGAACGAGGGCGGGGCCCAGTCGTAGTCCTCACGCGCCTCGAGGTGCAGCGAGGTGCCGATCTCCTCCTCGGTGATGACGAACGGGCCCGAGCCGATGATCTCGGTCGACGAACCGGCGCCGAAGTCTTCGAGTTTGCGGTCGAGCGTCTCGGTCGAGAGCAGCCCAGAGTTGATCGTCGAGGTCGCCTGCAGGAACCCGGGCGCCGGCGCTGAGAAGTGGAACGTCACGGTGTCGTCGTCGACGACCTCGCTCGAGGCGTAGTTGTTGATCGCCTCCGAGATGGTCAGGCCGAGCTCGGTGTTGCCGAGGCCGTAGGTGTCGAAGTTCTTCGCGACGGCTGCGGCATCGAGCACGGTGCCGTCGGAGAAGGTCACGTCATCGCGCAGATCGAAGGTGTACTCCGTGGCATCCGCATTCACCGTCCACTCGGTCGCGACCCACGGCTCGATCTCGAGCGACTCCGGGTCCTGCCAGGTGAGGCGGGCCGTGAGATTGTTCACGATGCCGCCGTTCGGGTAGAACCCGGCCTGCGGCGGGTAGAGCGTCGTGTGCGCCTGGTGCTCGAGGTAGGTGAGCGTGCCGCCCTCGACGGGGTCACCGCCCGCGGCGGCATCCGTCACGCCGGATTGGGCGGCGCATGAGGCGAGCAGGGTCACTGCGGCGAGCGCGGCGGTGCCGGCGACGGCGAGGCGACGGGTGCGTGGGGTGGACATCTGGTGGTCTTCCTTCGGTCGGTACGGATCGTGTGCTCCGTTGGTGAGGCGTGCGCTCGAAACTACGGATGCCGCGGGGCGGCCTCAACCGGGCCACGACCCGCGCGGTCACGGGGTGAAACGAGGTGAAACGCCGCGTCACCGGGCGACACGTGCACGTTGCCCGGGCGGCCGAGTCCGAGGTGATCGCGCAGCGTCTCGCCCTCGTACTCGGTGGGGAACACGCCACGTCGCTGCAGTTCGGGCACCACTTGGAGCGCGAAGGCCTCGAACTGCTGCGGCTGCACCGCGGAGAGCACGTTGAAGCCGTCGACGGCTCCGGCGTCGCCCCACGCCTCGAACTCGGCGGCGATGTCTTCGGCGGTGCCGACGATCATCGAGGCGTTCACGGACGCCGCGACCACGAGGTGGCGTAGCGTCGGCGGGCGCTCCCCGTTGGGGCTGCGCCCGGTGCGTTCGGCGACGATCTCGACGAGTTCCTGCCCGGGGGCGCTGAACTCGGCGACGAGCGCGGGCGTGACCGCCCGATCGGGTGAGAGACCGGCGAGGTCGACCCCGACGAGCGTCGAGAGCTGCGCGAGCGATCGGTTCGCGGGGAACGCCGCCGGCGGACCGCTCGGCCAGTCCTCGGCGATCTGCACGAGCTCGCTGAGCTCATCGGCGATCGACTGGGCGTGTTCGCGGGTCTCCCCCACGATCGGCAGCACCGGCGCGATGACCTTCAGCGTGCGGTCGTCACGACCTGATTCGAAGGCGAGCGAACGCAACTCCTCGCGGATCGTGACCGCGTGCTCGAGCCCGCTGACCGCGACGAGCGCGAGGTCGGCGCTCTGCGCGGCGAACAGCCGTGACCGCGGCGAGGTGCCGGCGTGCACGATCGGCAGGTGCCCCTGCACGGGCCGCGCGACGTTCAGCGGACCCGTCACGCTGAGGTGCTGGCCGTGGAAGTCGGTGGCGTGCAGCTTCTGCGGGTCGAGGTACACGCCGCGCGCGGCATCCGCGACGATCGCATCGTCTTCGAAGGAATCCCAGAGCCGGCGCAGCACGATCTCGAACTCGACGGCCCGGTCGTAGCGTGACTCGTTCGCCGCGTGGAAGTCGAGACCGTGATTGCCGGCGGCGCGCGGCTCGGCCCCGGTCACGAGGTTGAGGCCGACGCGCCCGCCCGAGAGCAGGTCGACCGAGGCCGTCGCCCGCGCGAGCGTGTACGGGTCGGAGTAGCTCGTGTTCGCCGTGGCGATGAGCCCGATGCGGGAGGTGATGCCCGAGAGGTAGGTGATCGCCGAGATCGGGTCGATGCGGGCCACGAGGTACGGGTCGCGGAACTCGAGGTCGTGGCCGGTGGCGAGCCAATCGCCGAAGAAGAGGTAGTCGAGTCGGGCGGCCTCGGCGACCTCGGCCGCGCGCCGCAGCACGGCGGCGTCGGTGCGGGGATCCCGATGGGCGCCGGGGTACCGCCAGCCCGAGGGGTACGCGCCGATGGCCCTGACCATTGCGCCGATGATGAGTCGTGTCATGTTTCGACCTCCTGGGCTCGACGCTAGAGAGGCCGAGCGGATGCCGCGAGGGCCGCTGTCACACGAGGGAACCGGCCGTCACACGCGTCAATCGGGGGTCACACGGCGTCATCGGCATCGTCAGTCCTGACAGCGCCACGCACCTGCCGCGACGCGGCGATGACGCGAAGCAGTGTCGCGAGGGCTGCCCTCAACTCCTCGACCCCGACGACCGCCCCGACCGCGTCGGCCCACGCGTGCTGAGCTGCGCCGAGGCGCGCGACGGCCGCGCGCCCATCGGCGGTGGGCTGCAGCAGCTTGGCCCGGCGGTGCCGCGGATTCTCTGTGTACTCGGCCCAGCCGCGTTCGACGAGGAGGTCGGCGGTGCGCTGCACGCTCTGCCTGGCGAGGCCGAGACCGACCCTGCGGGCGATCTCGGCCACCGGGATCCCCTCGTCGAGTGTCGCACCGAGCACCTGCCATTGCGCGGGGGTGAGGCCGGCCGGGCCGGCGATGTCGCGGGCGGCGTCGAGGAACTCGCCGTTCAGTTCGAACACCGGCAGCACGAGCTCAGTGAGCGCGTCACCCGCGGGGCTGCGGCCTGCCATCATTCGGCACCGACGAGCGCGTCGTAGTACCGGCGCTCGCCGGTCGTGTAGAGGCCGTACCAGGCGTCGATCACCGACTGCGGCATGGCGTCGAGTGCTTCGAAGATCGCCTTGGCGAATTCGATCGGCGCGGTTGCACCCGCGGTGATCACGCCGCCGTCGACGACGGCACGGGCATCGGCGTAGTGCGCGGCCCCGGTGTACCCGCCGGCGAGACCGAGGAAGTCGGGAGCGTTGCTCGTGCGCCGCCGCTCGTTCAACAGCCCCGCGCGGGCGAGACCGAGCGTGCCACCGCAGATCGCGGCGACCGGCGTGCCCGACTCGACAAGGCGCACGGCGAGCTCGAGCACCTGCTCGTGCCCCTCGGCCCAGGTGTCGGCGCCGGGGATGACGAGCATCGCGATGCGGTCGGGATCGAGTTCGGCGAGCGCGACATCCGGTCTCACATGGAGCCCGCCCATGGTGTCGACTTCATCGCCCGTCTCACCCGCAGTGACGAGCCGGATCGCGCCGCCGGTCATGCCCAGACCGGCGGTGAGGTAGCCGTACTCCCAGTCGGCCATGGTGTCGGTGGCGTAGAGCACCACGAGCCGTTCGTTCGCGTCAATTTTTGTCAGCATGCTGTCATTTCCCTCCATTTGACAGAGTGCTGTCAAGGGCGGGGATGAGGGCGGGAACAGGAAGAGTGGCGCACACCGCCGCGCTGCGTACAATCAGAGCACCGCGCAATCGCGCACTCCCCACGACCCCTGGAGGCCACTGCTCCGTGACGAGACCCGACCGCGATCGAACCCCTGACCGGCAGCTGCACGACGGACACGCGTTCGCGAGGAGGGAAGCGACGCCCGCCCCGCCGATGCGGCTCTCCGACGCGTCCGAACTCGTGCTCGTGGCATCCGCGAATCGTGTCGCCCGGTTCGATCGCGACGACCTCGTCATGCGCAAGGGACAGTACGCGTTGCGCAACGGCCACATGACCCCTCAGGAGTCGATGGTCGAAGATCTGCTCGCGGTCGGCGACGCGCTGGATGCCGCGAAGATCCCGTTCCTGCTCGTGCGCGGCAACGACGACCGGCCTGTCATCGCCGTCGACCGCGGCGAGCGCAAGGCGGTCGCCCGGGCCTTCGCCGAGTCGTTCGCCGACGAGCCGTTCTACGCGGCGACCCTCGCGCCGGCGCGCGCCGCCGACACCCACCCCGTGCTGCTCGCCGACGGACGCCTCTCGGCCGGGCGCAAGCCCACCGTGCTGCGGGTGTACCGCCCGCGCATCGAGCCGATCGGGCGGCTCCGCTACGGCAGCGAGACGGCGGTGCAGATCGAGTTCTGGCGATTCGGCGACGACACCATCGAGGCGCCCGTCGAGAACGCCCTGATGCGCCGCACCCTGCAGCGCTCCGAGACGACCGACGACGTCGTGCACCTGCACGGCCGCGACTGGCCGACGCTCGAGCACATGTTCGAGTCGCTCGCGAGTGACATCGACTTCGAGATCGACATGGTCTTCTCGTGGGTCGACGGGTCGAGCGACGAGTTCATCCGCGAGCGTGCGAAGCGCATGCAGAGTTACGTCGTCGGCGAGGGCGATGATTCCGAGGCGCGCTACCGGCAGATCGACGAGCTGAAGTACGCGCTGCGATCGGTGCACCTCTTCGCCCCGTGGGTACGGCGCATCTTCATCGCGACCGACTCCCCCGCCCCCGCCTGGCTCGCGAAGCACCCGAAGGTCACGATCGTGCGCAGCGAAGAGATGTTCGCCGACACCTCCGTGCTGCCGACGCACAACTCGCACGCCGTCGAGAGCCAGCTGCACCACATCGACGGACTCGCCGAGCACTTCCTCTACTCGAACGACGACATGTTCTTCGGCCGGCCCATCAGCCCGTCGCTGTTCTTCTCGCCCGGCGGCATCACCAAGTTCGTCGAAGCGGCCACCCGCATCGGGCTGGGCTCGACCCACCCCGGCCGCAGCGGGTTCGAGAACGCGGCACGCGTGAATCGGGCGCTCCTGCGCGACCGCTTCGGCAAGGTCACCACCCGGCACCTCGAGCACAGTGCCGCGCCGCTCCGCAAGAGCGTCATGGCCGAGCTCGAGGCCGCATTCCCCGAGGAGTTCCGGCGCACGGCCGCGAGTCGCTTCCGCTCGGCGACCGACATCTCGGTGACGAACTCGCTGTACCACTACTACTCGCTCGTCACCGGGCATGCCGTCGTGCAGACCGATGCCCGGGTGAAGTACGTCGAGACGACGCTGCGCCAGGCGCTGCCCGCGATGAAGCAGCTCCTGAAGCGCCGCGACCACGACATGTTCTGCCTGAACGACGGCAGCTTCCCCGAGATCTCCGTCGAGGAGCGCACGGGCGCCGTGATCGAGTTCCTCGATCGCTACTTCCCGTTCCCGGCGCCGTGGGAGAAGGCGGCGGCGGATGCCTCGGGGCAGGTCGATGCCGCGACATCCATCGCCCCCGACCTCACCGCCTGACGGCCCCCCGTTGATCGAGTAGCGAGCGCCAGCGACGTATCGAGATCCCGCACCACCCCCGTTGATCGAGTAGCGAGCGCCAGCGAGCGTATCGAGATCCCGCACCGGGTCTCGATACGCTCCTTCGTCGCTACTCGACCGACGATCCCGGCTACTGCAGGGCCGAGGTGAGGCGCGCGACCCCGTCGAGGAACGTCGCCGACGCCGGCTCACGATCCCATTCCTCGAGGGTGAGCTGCCGGCCGGCGTCGCGATAGCCCTGTTCGACGTCGCGCATCTGGTCGACGAACGAGGCGCCGCGCACGAGCAGCATCATCTCGGAGTTCAGGCTGAAGGATCGGATGTCCATGTTGCTCGACCCGATGACGGCGATGTCGTCGTCGATCGACAGGTGCTTCGAATGCAGGATGTACGGGCCGGGATACAGCCAGATCTTCACGCCCGCCCGCAGCAGCGCTCGATAGTACGAGCGCTGCGCGTGCCAGACGGAGCCCTGGTCGCCGACCTCCGAGACGAAGAGCTGCACATCGAGCCCGCGGTAGCACGCCGAAGTGATCGCGTACAGCATCGCCTCGTCGGGCACGAAGTACGGACTCGTGATGATGGCTCGTTGCTGCGCCGAATTGATGAGCGCGAGGAACAGTCGGAGGTTGTTCTCCGCGTCGTAGCCGGGTCCGCTCGGCACCACCTGGCAGACGAGGGCATCGGTCGAGGGGTCGGACGGCACCGCGGTAGCCGGCACGTTCTCCTCGTCGCCGAGCAGCTCGTCGGTCTCGAGGTACCAGTCGGAGAGGAAGACGACGTTGATTCCCGTCACGACCGGCCCGGTCACGCGGGCCACGAGTTCCTGCCACTGCAGGCCGCGCTTCAGGTTCTTCTTGGAGTTGTAGCTGCGGTCGATGAGGTTCTGCGAACCCATGAAGCCGACGAGCCCGTCGACGACGACGAGCTTGCGGTGGTTGCGCAGGTCGGGCCGCTGGTACTCGCCCTTCAGCGGGCGAACGGGCAGCATGAAGCTCCACTTCGCACCGATGCGGTCGAGTTCGGCGTAGGTCTCATCGTGGCCCGCGGCCTTGTTCGAGGCGATGTAGTCGAGCAGCACGCGAACCGTCACTCCGCGCTGCACCGCCCGCTCCATCGCCGCGAAGAACCCCTTGGTCGTCTCATCGAACGAGACGATGAAGAACTCGACGTGCACGAACCGGGTGGCGGTGTCGATGTCGGCAGCCATCGCGTCGATCGATCCGCGATAGTCGCCGATGAGCTGGGCGGTATTGCCGCCGAGCGCCGGCAGGGCGCCGAGCACCCGGTTCTGCTCCGTGATCGAGGCGAACCAGTCGGGCCACGTCGCCCGGTCGGGTGCGAGGTCGAGACCCTCGGCCTTCGCGGCGATCATCGCGTTGATCTCGCGCTGCTTCTCCTGTCGCTTCTTCGGGAGTTTCGAGCTGCCGATGAGTAGGAAGAAGAGGATGCCGACGAAGGGGATCAGGAAGATCGCGAGCAGCCAGGCCATCGCCGCGGTGGGCTTGCGTCCCCGAGGCACGATGATCAGTGCGGCGATGCGGATGGCGAGATCCGCGAGGATCAGCACCACCCCGATGATCGCGGCGAGTTCGGTGCTCATACGCCACCTCCCGTGGTCGGCTCGCCTCACGCGACGTGAAGGGCCGCTGCGGTCGGGAGAAGTGGTCCGAGTATGACACTCCGGCACGATCGCGCGGAAGGTCGCGCGGGATTCCGGCGGGTGCGACTCAGCCGGCGAGCACCGGGATCGGCATGGTGAACGGCGGCTCCTTCGGCACCGGCGCGGCCGCGGCATCCGCAATGCCGATGCCCGACGCGTCGAGGCGCCTCGCACTCTCGCCGGCGTCGATCCAGTCGAGTGCGGGGAACGAGCCGAGCGGCACGACCGAGTGCAGCACCGTGTCCGGGTACACATGCACGAGGTTGAACGCCCTCGCGCCATCGCGGCCGCGAGTGCCGCCGACCGGCACGTTGAGGTCTTGCGTGTAGCAACTGGCCGAAGCGACCGACACCGGCACGCCCGCGAACGTCGCGGTCGACGAGTAGTGCAGATGACCGGCGATGATCGAGCGGATGTCGCTGCCCTCGACGACCTCGGCGAGGCCGGCCTGGTCGCGCAACTCGACCGCGACGGCGAGGTCGAGCACGCTCGGCACGGGCGGGTGGTGCATCGCGAGGATCGTGCCGTGCGGTGCGGGGATCGAGAGCTCTTCGGCGAGCCAGTCGAGTTGCGCCGGTGCGATCTCGCCGTGGTGGTGGCCCGGAACCGTGGAGTCGAGGGTGATGACGCGGAGCCCGTTGACATCGTCGACCCGGTCGACGGGTCGCACCCCACTCCCGCTGCCCGAGCCCGACTCGCCGAGCAACCCACGCCGGAACGCGCCCCGCTCGTCGTGATTGCCCATGACCCAGATCACCTGGGCGCCGAGCCGTTCGGTGACGGGGTCGACGATGCGGCGGATGCGGTCGTACGCGTCGGGCTCGCCCTTGTCTGCGAGGTCACCGGTGAAGACGATCGCCTCGGGCCGGGCGCCGGATGCCTCGAACTCGTCGAAGAGCGAACGCAGGTGCTGCTCGCTCGCGACCCGGTCGTAGAGCATGCCGCCCCCAGCGAGCACGTGCGTGTCGCTGATGTGGAGGAGGAAGTGGTGCGGTCGAGGATACTCGGCCGTACGGGTGTTCACGATTCGTCCCATCGATCGGTGGTGGACGCGCAGCACCGGGCGTCAGGCTTGAACGCTAGCCGAACACGCTCGCCTGAACGGCTCATGAACGCGGCATGTGACGAAGCCGAACGGGCAGCGTTCACGAACGAACGCGGCATGTGACGAAGCCGAACGCTGCGCATTCGACGAAGCGAACGGGCTGAGCGCCGGTGCGCCACGCATGTGGGCGGCGGATTTGCCGACAGGATGGCGAAGACCGATGTCGAGGGGGAACGAGTGTCGTCGAAGAACACACGCAACACACTGCCGTCGTGGGGCAACGAGATCTGGCTGACCGATCGGCAACGGCGCATCATCGCCATCGTCGCGAGCATCGCCGTGATCGGCTTCCTGATCACCTTCGTGCTGACCCTCACGCCGTGGCCGTCGGCGATGGTGATCCGGGCCGTGTTCGAGAAGGGTGGCACCGACACCGCGGCGGAGATGGACAAATACGTTCCCGACACGAAGCTCACCGAGCAGCTCGAGGTGCCGGTCGACGGCGATGCGGCCGACGCCGGCATGACGTTCGACGTCTTCTCACCCGACGATGGCGACGAGCCGCTGCCCACGATCGTCTGGGTGCACGGGGGCGCGTGGATCGCCGGCAGCTCGACGAACGTCGACCCCTACCTGCGCATCCTCGCCGCCGAGGGGTACACGACGGTGGGACTGAACTACACGCTGGGGCCCGAAGGGACCTATCCCACCGCCGTGCACCAGCTGAATGATGCACTGGCGACCCTCGACGCTCGCGCCGACGAGTTCCGCATCGACCCCGACCGAATCGTGCTCGCGGGCGATTCGGCCGGTGCGCAGCTGGCGAGCCAGCTTGCCACACTGTCGACCAACCCCGACTACGCGCAGCTGATGAGCGTCGACCCAGCGCTCGACGCCGACCAGATCGTGGGCGTCGTGCTCAATTGCGGCGTCTACGATCTCGACGCGATGTCGGAGCTCACCGGCATCGGGGCATGGGGCCTCAAGGTCGCCCTCTGGGGCTACACGGGAGCCAAAGACTGGTCGCAGCGTTCGTCGGGCACGACGATGTCGACGATCGATTTCGTCACGGCCGACTTCCCGACCACCTACATCTCGGGAGGCAACGGCGACGCGCTCACCTGGATCCAGTCCCTGCCGATGGACGCCCGTCTCGATGAGCTGGGTGTCGACGTCACCTCGCTGTTCTGGCCGGCCGACCACGAACCCGCACTCCCGCACGAGTACCAGTTCCACCTGGACTCCGAGGACGCACAGGCGGCGCTCGTCGAGACGCTCGAGTTTCTCGCCGGCGTGACCGGCTGAGCGTTCAGGAGCCCGCGAACCGAGCGGACTAGGCTCGACGGATGTCTGTCGGGCGCACTTCACCTGAGCCCCGGGCGGCTCGGCTCCACATGCCGGAAGGCCGGCACTTCGCCGTCACCTGGTCGATCCCCGACACCTTCGGGGGCATGACCGACGCGATGCTGCGCCGATCGGCCGCATTCCACCGCATCGGCGGCGTGCCCGTCGACGTACTGACCTTCGACGCACGGCCCGATACGGCGAACCTCGAGCGCGAGCTGCGCACTCGCGGTGCACTTGACGACGGGGTGCGCATCTCGAACCTGTACGACTGGCTGCGGGGGCATCCACTGCCGGGCGGTTCGCTGCAGCTGGACCGCGACCTGTTCACTCCGCTCGAGGCGAGCGAGGCGTCGGAGACGCGGCAACACGGGGACGCCGTCATGAGTCGTGAGCGACTCGACGCCGACGGGTACGCACTCCAGGTGGATCACTACCGCGAAGACGGCACCCTGCTGCTGATCGACCGGCGCGACACGCGGGTTCGCGGGGTGCTCGGCGGGCGATCGGTCGTGCTGTGCGACCCTGATGGTCGACCCGTGCGGTCGTGGCGGCACATCTGGCCCCTGTACCGGGCGTGGCTCGACGCCCTGACCGACCATCACGCGAGCTTCATGATCGTCGACAGCAAGACGATCGCGCCATTCATGCTCGACTACCATCGCCCGCACGTCACCACCGCCCATGTGGTGCACGCATCGCACCGGGCCGCGGCCGGTGCGGAGCATCCGATTCGTCGCTCGCGGCGCGAGGTCTTCGAGCGCATCGGCGACTTCGACCTCGTGGTGCTCCTCTCCGAGCGTCAGCGCCACGACGTCGAGCGGATCGTCGGCCCGAGCGAGTACTTGGCGGTGATTCCGAACGCCCGGCCGATGCCGGCTCGAGTGGTGCTGGGGCCTCGCGACCCCGCGCGCGGCATCGTGCTCGCCGCCTTGACCCGGCGCAAGCGCGTGTCGCACGCGATCGATGCGGTACAGAAGGTGAACGCGACGGCGGGTGCATCCGCCGAGTCGGTGCACCTCGACGTCTACGGCGATGGCGAGAGTCGCCGCGCACTCGAACGGCGCATCACGGATGCCTCCGCGGTGCAGCTCCACGGATTCGATCCCGATGCGCGGCGGCACCTCGCCAGTGCGTCGTTCCTGCTGCTGACTTCGCACTCCGAGGGATTCCCGCTCGTGCTCGTCGAGGCGATGGCCGCCGGCTGCCTGCCGATCGCCTACGACATCCCCTACGGACCGGCCGATCTCATCCGCGACGGTCGCAACGGCTTCCTCGTGCCGGCCGGCGACATCGACGGACTCGCGCGCGCGATCCGCCGCCTGCAGGGGATGTCTCCGCGGCGCGTCGTGCGGATGCGGGCGCGTGCGGTGCGCACGGCACGACGCTTCGACGACGAACGCGTCACCCGCAGTTGGGCGCGCGAACTTCGACGGGCAGCACTCCGGCGCGAGGTACGCGGCTCCGCTCGGTTCCGCCGCACCCGGGCAGCGGCGGCGAAGCTGCCGCTGCCACGAGCGGTGCGCTCGATCGGCCGGCGCGCCATCGTGGGCGTCGACCGGGTTCGCCGAGCCTCCGGCGTCGCCGAGTAGACCTCGGCCGTCGGGACAGCATCAGCACGAACAGATCGAGAATGCTCTCGTCACGGGCGGGAGCGCGCGCTGACGGGCTGCCCGGCTGTCAACGCGAGCTGCACGGCGAACGCCAGCACCGCACCACCGGCGTACGCGAGCAGGTCGATCGCATCGAAGGAGCTGCCGAGCAGGAGTCGCGCCGGCGGAAAGACGTCGACCACGCGCTGCGGCAGGCCGGTGAGCTGCAGCAGCTCAACGGCCGCCGCAAAGGCGAACGCCGTCGCCGAAGTCCACACCGCGCCCAGCTGCGGCGAAGCCGCACGGAGCAGGAACGCGATCACTCCCACGTAGAGCATGCTGCCGAGCAGGTCGACGATCATCGTGCGCTCGATCAGTTGCAAGCTGATGCCGAGCACGAGACAGCCGGCCGCGGCCAGGCCGCTTCGCACACGGATGCTGCTCGAGCTCGTCGACCGCACCGGCATCCGCTCGCCGCTCAGCCCTTGTGTCGCGGCTTCCGGAACGGCTTGCCGCCGTCGCCGTCGCTGCGGCGCGCGGGCCCGCCTGCATCGGGCCGCAGCTCGATCAGCCGGCCCGAGATGCGGGTGCCGTCGAGTCGCTCGAGCGTCTCTTGCGAGAGGTCGGCCGGCAGTTCGACGAGTGAGAACTCGGGACGGATCTGGATGGCGCCGAAGTCGCCGCGGCTGAGGCCGCCCTCGTTCGCGAGCGCGCCGACGATCTGACGCGGCTCGACCTTGTGGCGCTTGCCGACGGCGATGCGGTAGGTCGCCATGGGGCCGCTGCTCGGCCGATGGCGGCGCTCGGGACGGTCGCCGCGGTCGCCGCGGTCGAAGCGGTCGCCGTCTCGGTCACGACGATCGCCGCGCTCGGGACGGTCGCCACGCTCGGGCCGGTCGGCGCGGCGAGGACGCTCGGGTTCGGGCTCCAGCAGCAGGGGCGATTCGCCTTGCGCCACGACCGCGAGCGCGGCCGCGACGTCGACCTCGGGCACGTCGTGGTTGCGCACGTAGTGCGCGATGATGTCGCGGAACGCCTCGATGCGCGGAGCCTGGTCGAGCGCCGCGGTGATGCGGTCGTCGAACCGTGCGAGCCGCGTGACGTTGACGTCGTCGACGCTCGGCAGCTGCATCTGCGTGAGCGGCTGGCGGGTGGCCCGCTCGATCGATGAGACGAGGTTGCGCTCGCGCGGCGTCACGAAGCTGATGGCGTCGCCGCTGCGCCCCGCCCGGCCCGTGCGACCGATGCGGTGCACGTACGACTCGGTGTCGGTCGGGATGTCGAAGTTCACCACGTGACTGATGCGCTCGACGTCGAGGCCGCGCGCAGCGACATCCGTTGCGACCAGGATGTCGAGCTTGCCCGACTTCAACTGGTTGACGGTGCGTTCGCGTTGCACCTGCGGGACGTCGCCGTTGATCGCGGCGGCGGAGTATCCGCGTGCGCGGAGCTTCTCGGCGATCTCTTCGGTGACGCTCTTCGTGCGCACGAAGATGATCATGCCCTCGAAGTTCTCGACCTCGAGGATGCGCGTGAGGGCGTCCATCTTCTGCTGGTACGACACCACGAGGTAGCGCTGCGTGGTGTTGACCGACGTCGTGGTCTTGTTCTTGACCGTGATCTCTTCGGGGTCGTGCAGGTACTGCTTCGACATCCGCCGAATGGTGGCGGGCATCGTCGCCGAGAACAGCGCGACCTGCTTGTCGTCGGGGGTGTCGGCGAGAATCGTCTCGACGTCTTCGGCGAAGCCCATCTTGAGCATCTCGTCGGCTTCGTCGAGCACGAGGTACTTGAGCTCCGACAGGTCGAGCGTGCCCTTGTCGAGGTGGTCCATGATGCGCCCGGGGGTGCCGACGACGATGTGCACCCCGCGGCGCAGCGCAGAGAGCTGCACGCCGTAGCCCTGACCGCCGTAGACCGGGAGGATGTGCACGCCCTTGAGGTGTGCGGCGTAGCGCTCGAACGCCTCGCAGACCTGCAGCGCGAGCTCGCGCGTCGGTGCCAGCACGAGCGCCTGCGGGGTCTTCTGCGAGAGGTCGAGGCGCGCGAGAATCGGCAGCGCGAAGGCGGCCGTCTTTCCGGTGCCGGTCTGCGCGAGGCCCACGACATCGCGGCCCGCGAGAAGGGTGGGGATCGTCGCCGCCTGAATGGCGGAGGGGGTCTCGTAGCCGACGTCAGCGAGTGCCTTCAGCACCGCGCCATCGAGCCCGAGATCGGAAAAAGTCGTCGCTGCGGGCTCGGCGGAAGCCTCGGTCTCGACGGGAGTATCACCTGAAGTCACCCTTCAGGGTAGTCCGTCGGGCTGAGAAGCGGCCGGATGCACCGCGGCGCCGATTCTCGACGACTCTGACGCGCGTTCTACTCCAGGAGGGCCCGAAGTGCCTTCTTGTACAGCCGGAACGCGTGCCGGCCATCGTCGGTCAAGCTCACGTACGTGACGGGCGATCGCCCCTCGATGACCTTCGAGACCTCGGCGTAACCGGTCTCTTCGAGCTTTCTCAGGTGCGTCGCCAGATTTCCGGACGTCACGCCGAGCACCGACTGAAGCCGTGGGAAGGACAGGGCATCCCCGGCGCCGAGCGCATCGAGCACGGTCACGATTCGAAGCCGAGCCTGGACGTGGATGACCGGGTCGAGTTCATCCATGGTTCTGCTGCGTGATCGGGCCTGAAGTGAGGGTCGGCTTGATGGTTTCGATGAGCGCGAGGGCGAGGAACCCGAGCCCGCCGACGACGCCGACGAGAAGGTTGAACGGCACCGGGACGAGAACCGAGCCGAATCCGATGACGAGGGTCCACAGGCCGAAGACGAGCTGGGACTTGTCGTTCCACATGGCGGCGCCCGCCATGGACTGGATTCCGACGATCAGACACGGCACGGCGACCCAGAAGACCAGCATCACCTCGAAGGGGACGCCGAGGCCCATCATGCGCCCGCCGAGCACGCCCATGAGCGTGAACGCGATCGCAAAGGTGTTGCCGTAGATGGCGCCCTGAACCTTCGACGGGCCCCGCGATCCGAGATTCTTCCGGGTCGAATGCACCGCGGAGAAGACGATCGCCCCCACGAGTGCCGCGCCACCGATGATCGCGCTGACCAGGAAGGGCAGCGCCGGCCCCTCCACAGGGAACAGGGCGAGGAACAACGCCCCGAACCCGATGATCCACGCCACGCCCCAAGTGCCGTAGAGGAGCCGAGCGTTCGGGCTGAGCGCATTCACCATGCGCTCGCGGTCTCTCTCGATCGACCGGAGGATCTCCGCAGCGTCGACCGCGTCCGATTCCTTGTCATCACTCACAGCAGCACCCTCCGTCGTCATTTCTACCACATAGTACTTTCCAGCAAACGCTACTTTGTGGTAGAAAGTTCTCGCTTGCATGCCGCGAGCTCAGACATCGGGCGGGAGCATCACATGACGGCCGAACACGAGATCGCCCCTGGGGCGGTGATCGAGGCGTTCGAGGTCACCAAGGTCTACCGCGGTGGCGTGCGCGCGCTGGACACGGTGAGCCTGCACATCCGCCCAGGCGAGGTCTACGGCCTGGTCGGCGCCAACGGCGCGGGCAAGACCACCTTCATGCGCGTACTCACAGGACTCGTCGCGCCGAGCAGCGGTGTCATCCGCATGGAGCACGCGCGCAACTCCGGCGACGTCGGCTCCCTGATCGAATCCCCCGCGTTCTACCCGAACCTGTCGGGCTCCGAGAACCTTCGACTCCTGGCGACGTACTGGAACCTTCCTCGCGCGTCGGCGAGTCGAGAGCTTGCTCGTGTCGGCTTGCTGCCGAAGGATCAGAAGCGGCCCTACCGGAGCTACTCGCTCGGCATGAAACAGCGGCTGGGCGTCGCCGCCGCCCTCTTGGGCGAGCCCGAGGTGCTCGTGCTCGACGAACCGACGAACGGGCTCGATCCGGAATCAATCGTGAGCATTCGAGAGCTGGTTCGAAGCGTTCGGGACGACGGGCGCACCGTGCTGTTGTCCAGCCACCTGCTCAGCGAAGTCGAGCTGGTCGCCGACCGGGTGGGCGTGCTCGCCAAGGGACGGTTGATCGCCGAAGGAACGCTTCGGGAACTGCGCGATCGCGCCGTGCACCGGAGACGGCTCGCCGTACAGGTCGACGACGCGGGGCGCGCACGCTCGATCATCGGCGCGCTCGGAATCTCTCCGTCCGACATCCACGAGGTCGGACCGGGATTGGAGGTGCAGCTGGGCGAGACTGCACCGCACGAAGTGAATGCCGCGCTCGTTCGCGCGGGCATCGCGGTCTCGTCGCTGGCCGTGGTGTCGGAGTCGCTCGAGAATGCCTTCTTCGAGTTGACCGCTGAACCCGAGACGACAGGGGTGAGCGCAGCATGAGCACAGTGGCCGCCACGAGCAGCGGGAACGCGCCGAACTATGCGAGCGCCGTACGCGGGGAACTCCGCCTCGGCACGAGACGCGTCGCGGTCTGGACGGTGATCGGTGTGTGGGCGGCCTGCATCGCCGCCTTCGCGTACCTCGTGAGCTACATCTCGACGATGGGCGCCGACTGGTACACGCCCGAGCAGCAGGAACTCCAACTCCTGAACATGCTCCCAGAGGGCACCGCGTACTACATCGTGGCGTCCCTGCCGCTGTACTGCGCGCCGATGATGGTGATCCTCGGCGCAATCATCGGAGCATCCGACTACGGCAGAGGAACCCTCCGCGCGATCACCGCACGTTTCATTCGCCGCGGCCCGCTCATCCTCGCTCGCCTCACCGGCGTCGTGGTGATCGCAGCGATCACGGCACTCGCAACCCTCGTGACGAGCATGCTCGCGAGCATCGTCGTCGCCATCGTGGCCGGCAGGGAGATCGTCTTCCCCGAGCTGTACGATCTGGTCGTCGCCACCGTCGCCATCTGGCTGATCGTGACGGTCTTCCTCCTGTTCGGCCTCGCCCTCGGGGTGCTGACGCGAAGTGTCATCGCCGCGATCGCCATCGGGGTGGGCTGGGTGCTCGGCATCGAGACCCTGTTCGTGGGAATGCTCGCTCCTTCCATCGCCTTCTTCGACGCGATCCGCGGGTTCCTCCCGATCGGCGCCAGCAACTCGCTTGCCGCAGCGCTCGTGCCTGACGGGCGCGATGTCGTTCCCGCCGTCGTCGCGTCCACCGGTCCCGGCGTCGCGATCGCCGTGCTCGTCGTCTGGGCGGGTGTGCTCGCGTCGTTCGCCTTCGTTTCGTTCCGCAGGCGCGACCTGGTCTGAACGGTAGCGTTTCAGGGCTGCTCGGACTCGTCGAAGTCGAGTTCGTCCGTCGTCGGCGATGAGTGCGGCGCGGGTCTCATTCGGTCGCGAACGTATACCTCCCAGCCGGCTGAGTGGGTTCTGGGGAGGCCGGCGCGACCGTGTTGCCGAGAATCCTCGAGAACATGCCAAATCGTGCGTCGCGGCAGGCGTTGTCGCGCAGGACGGCCTCGGATATCGTTGCTCAGCAACGCCGCTGCGTGTACTGCTCCGCAGTGCCGGCGCCGGTCAGGGCAGGGGGCGCGGCGGAATGCTGCAGGCGATAGGGCACATACTTCCGATCGCGCTGGCGGTCGCGATCAGTTCCGTTCCGATCATGGCGACGATCGTGATCCTGCTCTCGCCGAAGCGCCGGGCATCCGCCCCACCCTTCCTCATCGGGTGGGTCATCGGCATGGCCCTCGTGGTCTCGATCTGCACGATCTCGGCCCAGGCCATCCCGACGCCGCGATCCTCGCGGCAGCCCGACGTGGCGGTCGCTGCCGCCGAGATCGTCGTGGGCGTCGCCCTCGTCATCATCGCGATCGTCGTCTGGCGGCGCGCCCGACACAACCCTGTGGAGGCCATGCCCGCCTGGCTCGACAAGGTGGAATCGATCGGGCCGTGGAGCGCACTCGGCATTGCGGCCGCCCTGAACGTCCGCCCCAAGGCGCTGCTCCTCGCCATCGCGGCCGGCCTGGCCGTGCGCGGTGCGGGGCTCGCCGCTGCCGATGCGGCGCTCGCGATACTGGTCTACACGGTCGTGGGGGCGTCGACCGTGGCCGTGCCGATCATCGTGACCCTCGTCGACGCGAAGGGCATGCAACCGAGGCTGGTGAAGGCGAAGGAGTGGATGATCCGAAACAACCGTGAGGTGACGTCACTCATCCTGCTGATGGTCGGCGTGGTCATCATCGGAACCGGCCTCGGCCGTCTCTGAGCCGGCTGCGTTCGCGTACGTCGTGTTGTAGCGAGGGCGGGACTCGAGAGCGAGAGCGAGAGCGACGGGTGTGAGTGCCGTCCGGGCATCGAGGCTCCAAATACACGGATACACCCACGTACACCGAATACACCGAGGTACACCGAGTACACCGAGGTACACTGAGTACACATGACTTCACAGGAGGCCCGGATGGCGATCGAACAGGCGCGGAACCCTTTCCGCCCCACGGCCGGTGCCGAGCCACCGCAATTGATCGGCCGCGCCGGCCTGCTGGACGAGTTCGTCTACGGACTCCACATCCGCTCCGGAGCACCGGGCCTGCTGACCATCTTCACCGGCGCTCGAGGCATCGGAAAGACCGTCATGCTGGGCGAGGCCGAGGACGCCGCGCGCGAGCGGGGCTGGGTCGTGGTGTCGGAGACCGCAACACGAGGGTTCTTGGGGCGGATCGGCGAGGCTATGCGCACTGCTGCCCAGGAGCTCAGTGACGGGCCGCCCACTCGACGAGTCACCGGCATCAGCGCAGCCGGGTTCTCCATCACCACTGAACTGCCCCCGGAGCAGCAGGCCGGATGGCGCCAGGTGGGCGAACGACTGCTGCAGCTGCTGGATGCACAGAGCACCGGGCTGGCCATCACCCTGGATGAGATCCACGGTGCCAACCGGGACGAACTCGCCCAGCTGGCGGCCTCCGTGCAGCACTTCATCCGCGACGGTCTACCGATCGCCCTAGTCTTTGCTGGCCTTCCCGCGGCCGTGTCTGATCTGCTCAACGAAGGCGTCGCCACGTTCCTGCGCCGCGCTGATCGTATTGACCTGCACACCGCGGCCATCGACGAGGTCGAGGCGTCCTACCGGGAGACGTTCGCCGGCCTACTGCACCCGTTGGAGCCCGCCCTGCTCCGGACCGCCGCAGTGTCGACCGGCGGCTACCCGTTCCTGATCCAACTGGTCGGCTACCACCTCTGGCAGCTGGCAGAATCCACGGACGCACCGCTGACGGTAGAGGCTGTCGATCTTGCCCTGGCTGCAGCTCACAGGCGCAACACCCGCGTCGTCATCGACGCGGCACTGTCGACCGTGTCACCCAAAGACCTCGACTTCCTGCGGGCCATGGCAGAAGACGACGGGCCCGCGACTAGCGCGGACATCGGTCGGCGGCTCGGAGACCAGAAGAACACCATCGGCAACTACCGCGCCCGACTCATCGACGCGGGCCTGATCCAGCCGGCTGGACGAGGCCGCCTCGACTTCGCGATACCCGGCCTGCGCGAGCACCTCCGCCGGCTTGAGCGATGAGCGGCTGCCCCGCCTGCGGGACCTGGGTGTACGACGACTGCGGCGCCAGCGCGAGCCCATGCCTGAACGAAATTCCTGTTCAGAGGGCATTTATATGTAGCGAGGGCGGGACTCGAACCCGCGACACCACGATTATGAGCCGTGTGCTCTAACCACCTGAGCTACCCCGCCGGGTAGGTCTTCCCGGCCCTGCCGAATGGCCGAACCGAAGAGAACCAGAGCCCCGAGTCAGGATTGAACTGACGACCCCTTCCTTACCATGGAAGTGCTCTACCACTGAGCTATCGGGGCGCGCTGCCGCAATCGGCAACCGTACGAGGATATCATCTCGCGGAGCGTGCTTCGAACCAGTACGACCCCGCGAAATGCCGGTCCGCATCCCCTCCGCTTCCCCCTGCGAAACGCCCGTGTGGCGTCGTCATGAGGGAGGTCTGGCGAGGACTCCACCGATGTAGCCGAGCACCGCGCCGAGCCAGATGACGGGGAGGCCGAGGAAGGGCACCGGTATCGAAACGGCGGCGAATGCGATGGCCACGAGGAAGCCGACGGTGAGTAGCACGACGAGCAGGGCGGACTTGCGGGTCAGCCCCCCGGCCTTGCCTGCCATCCCGAACAGCATCGCCACGGCCAAGACGACGAGGAGGATCCGCAACGGGGCCTCGAAGGTGGCGACTGCCGTGTCGGGCGACATGCCTCGGAAGAACTGCACGTTGGAAAGGCTCCCGACCCACTCGTCGAGCGCGAGATCGACGTCGGTGCCGATGAACCACGGGATGAACAACGCACCGATCATGACGAGGAACGCACCGATGACGACCAGCCACCTGCTCGCCGGGCGCCGACGATTCGGGCCGGTCTGGCTGAGCTCCGCGCTCGCCGTGAGATTCTGCACTCCATCGGATGCCACGATCTCGAGCCGGCGCGCACTCACCTGGTTCGCCGGCGGGTGCGGGCTCGACACCGACATCCGGGCATGGCCGACGGCGCCCGGGGCGACCGCGATTTGGGGCGGCGCGAAGCTTGCGCGAACGAGCCCGTCGTCGGATCGCCCCGAGAACACCACGTTCAGGGGCTCGGCGCCATGGCGGTTGTCGAGCTCGATCGTGTAGTCGCCGCCGCGATGCGTGCCGATGTTCAGCTTCTCGGGACTGACCCGCAACTCGGCGGTCGCGATCGCGGCGGCGGAGGTGCTCATCTCGAGCACGGCCGAGGCCTCGACATCCCTCGTCCCGTCCGAGGCGATGACCGTGAACGGATGCTTCGCACTCGTGCCGCGCGGCGGGGGGTTCGCGCGGAGGCGCCCGTGGGCGAGCGTGACGTGGCCCGGCACGGCGATGAACCGGGCCGGCACGAACGCGAATGCGATCCGCTGTTCGGGGTCGCTTCCCGAGAGCTCCACGGTGACACCGGAGTGGCCGCCTCGGTTGTCGATGTGCACCTCGAACTCGGCGTCGTGAGCATCGACGAGACGGATGCTGCTGGGTTGCAGTTGTACCCGGATCGGGGCGTTCACCGGGGCCGCCGCGGTCGATTGCACGAGGGTCACGATCGTGCTGATCGGCCCCTCGTCGTTCGTCGCCGCGACGGAGAGCTGCCGGTTCAGCTGCTGGCCCGGCGCAGGCTGCGGAGCGGTGAACGACGCGGCGACCTCGACCATCGACCCGGCCGGAACCTCGACGACCTCGGGCGCGAAGGCGAACAGCACGACGCCCTCGGGATCGCTGGCCGACATCCCGACGGTCTGCGGGTAGTTCGCGGCCCGGTTGTCGAGTCGAAGGTGGAACGAGCCCGAGGCCGCGTCCTCGAGCCGGATGAGGGTCGGCCGCGCCTCGAGTGTGGGACGCGGCCCGTAGGGCGGCACGGTCGCGACGAGGCGTACGGTCGCGCTCCGCTCCTCGTCTTCCATGGAGCGGACGACGACTGTGATCGCGAGGCGTTGCGCGACCACCATGACCCCGTCTCGCAGCCCGAGGGCCAACGCGACGCTGCGCGTCTCACCGGGCATGAGGTGAACGTCGGGATGCGTGAGCTCGAGCCACGACGGAGGATCGACGGCCTCGATGACGTATCCGTCGACGATGCTCGTCGTGTTCTCGATCGCGAAGTCGACCTCGCCGGGAGCATCCTGGGTCACGACCACTTCCGGGGTCGCGACGGTCACGGTGGGAGCATCGTGCTGCGACGACGCCTCGGGGCCGGGCGACGATTGGGCGGGGCCTGCCGCGGCGTCGGCGTCGAGTGCCGTCACAGGTGCGGTGTCGGGCGCGGTCGCGGTCGCGGTCGCGTCGGGCTGCGGCTCCCCCTCGCCCGGCGTGGTCACGTGGGGTTCCGCCGCACCGGCGGGCTCGGCCGGAACCGCGCCCACGACGCGGGGTATCGTGCCGGTGAGCGCCTCTCCGTCGAGCGTCGAGCCTCCGATATCCCAGCCGAGGTACGAGTCGCACGTCGCGCAGAACCGCGCGCCGACGTCGTTCTTGGCGCCGCACGTCTCACAGATGCGTTCGGCCATCTCTGTCCCTCCGGCCGCGACACGGACAAGCAACGACCGATACCGCTGATCATTGCGGAGCGCCGGGCGGGCAACCAGCCCAATGCCTCAACAGGCACCCATCGCTGCCCTCCTGCGACCGATGCGTTCACGCCCGAGAACCAGTGCTCACCCGGACCCGCAGAGGGGCGAGAGGGCATAGATTGAGTTCCGTCAGACCGAGCGGCGACATCCGCCGACGTGAGGTTTGGCGGTGCGTCGCATGGGGGTTGCGGGAAACGATCAGGCTGCACGCCGGGACTTCGTCCCGGCGCGGTTGGCGCGCCGCCTGCACTCCCCCTGCGTGTTCATCGTGGCCCCGAGCGGATCGGGGAAGTCGACCCTCCTTCGTCGGCTGAGCAACTCAGTCGACCAGGTCGTCGTCGTCACCCTCGGCCGGGAATGCCGGGATCCTGCGGCGCTCGACGCGTTGATCATGGGCGCCACGTCGGGCGACCCGACGACGATCGCGATCGATGACGTGCAGCTCGTGGCCGGCACGCGAGGCGAGACCGCTCTCGAGCGGATGATCGCGCACTGCGGCAGCGGACGTCACGTCATCCTCGCCTCGCGGCACGCCCTGGGCGCGAACCTCGCCCACGCCACGGAGATCGAACCCGACATCGTGACCGCACCGGAGCTCGTTCTCCGCATCGATGAGGTGTCCGAGTCATTCCGGGTCGTCGGCGGGCAGATACTCCCTTTCGAATGCGCTTCCCATGTGGCATCCGAGACCTGCGGGTGGGCGGGCCTCGTGCACCAGCTCGCGTTGGCGTCGCGATCGGTCGGCCGCGAGTCGCTCAGCGCGGCGGTCGAGGAGTTGTTGCAGAGCGACTTCGCGGCGACCGGCCTCGAGGTGGCCCTGCATGCGCTTCCGGTCGACGTCGTGCGCTCGCTCGAGCTCACGAGCGGCCTCTCCGCGCTCGGCTTCGCAGATTGCGCCCGACTGCTGGGGGCGGATGCCGCGACGAGACTGCTCGACGCCGTCGACAGCGGTGCGATCATGCACGTCACCGAGTTCGGGTCGCGCGTGTTGCCGCCCATCCTCCGCCGGCATCTCCGTGCGCGCGCGGGACTTCCTGCGGACGTCCGCCTTCCCGCGGCACCGAGTCCGAGCAGCGTGGCGACGATCAACGGCACGAACACGGCACCGGTCGCCGCGCGCCTCCGAGTCCCGGCCGTCTCCCGATCCGCGCCGTTCGACGCCGCGATGACGAGGCTCCGCCGCGGCGACGTGGTCGGTGCCGTGCCCCTGCTGCAGCGCGTGCTCCGAACGCCGGGCGACGCTCCCGAGCGCCCCGCAGCGCTCCTCGCCCTCCTCATGATCCGTGAGCCGGTCACGCCGCGCGAGACGACGCTCGACGCGCTTGCGGCCCTCGAACGCGAGTGCGTCGCGCGACGATTGGATGCGCAAGCGCGTGTCGTTCGCGGTGCTGTGGCCGCGACATCCGCCCTTCCCTCTCTGGCCGTGGAAGGAGTCGTCGAGGAGTGCGAGACCCGTGGCGACGACGTGGCCGCTGCTCTCGTCGCGGGAATCGAATTCGTGATGCGCCTCCGGCGGGGGCGCGCGACGTACGTGCAAGCGAACTCGCTCGCCGATCGACTCGAACGATTGGGCTTCACGGATGTCGCGGCGTGGGCGCGTGCGTCCGGGGCTCTGCTCGCCGCGGCATCCGGTGCGGCCGACGCGCGCGACCAGATCGTCCAAGCTCAGACCGCCTCGATCGCCACCGGCGTCGAGGGCGCCCGCGCGTTCATCGACGCCGCACGCGCACTCGTCGGGCCCGGCGCGCGTGCGCCCGCCCTCATCGCCTCGGCTCGGCGGTGCGCCCTGCAGACCGGGCTGCCGCGACTGTCCCCTTCTCTCTCCAGCGGGGACGTCGCGGTCATGCGAGCCGGGGCGCCCGGAATCGCCGCGTATGCCGAGCCGAGGCATCCGCACGTGACGGTCAGGTGCTTCGGTGGCTTCCACCTGTGCGCCGACGGCTCCGAGATCGAGCTCAGGGCCGTGCGGCCCCAGGCGAGAGCACTGCTGCGAATGCTCGCCCTCAACGCGGGTTCGCCGCTGCACCGGGAGCTCATCGCCGACATCCTCTGGGGCGATCTCGGCATCGACTCCGCCGTGCACGCACTGCACGTGAGCGTGTCCAGCTTGCGCCGAGCGCTCCCCGCGGAGTTGATCGGCCCCGGAGCATCCATCGTCGAACGCGTCGGGGAGGCCTACCGTCTCGGCATCACCGAGCGGCACGACTGCGACCTGGCCGACTTCGACGATCAGCTCGCTCAGGCGGCCGCTTCCAAGCTCGGGCGGGATGCCGTCACCACCGCGAACGGCCTGCGCGGCGCCCTGGCCCTCTACGTCGGCGATGTGCTCCCCGAGGACGGCCCGGCCGAATGGGTGGCCGGGGCTCGTGAACGATACCGGGTGCGGGCAGCAGAGGCCGCCGCGTCGCTGGCGCACCTCGAGCTCCGCATCGGCGACGCGCACGCCGCGGTCGCCGCCGCGAGTCGCGCGGTCGAGATCGACCCGTGGCTCGACGAGTCGTGGCGCACACTCGTCATGGTGCACCGGAGCTCCGGCGACGTCGTCGCGGCACGGCGAGCGGAAGACGGCTACCGCCACATGCGCGTCGCCCTCGGCGTCGAGTAGCCGACCAGCGCCACCCCTGCCGTGCCGTGCCGTCACGATCCGGCTTCCACCATCGAGACCGACAGGCGAGTCGGCAGGTACGCCGGTACGACGCCGGCGGCCACGCGTTCGAAGCGGCGGGCGAGCGACTCCGGGTCGCCGCCCGGCACGGTGATGGTGATGACGACCACGGCGTCGCTCGAGCCGGGCAGCGGCCCACCCGGGTCCGTCGACCACGAGGTGCCGCCGGACTCCTCGACCTCAACGGTGGCGGCGGGACCTGCCGCCAATTGCAGGGCATCGCGAATACCCCCCGCCGTGCCGACGCGACGGTGCAGCCGCGCGGCATCCGCAACGATGCGGCGGCGCTGCTCCTCGGTCCACTCCTCGTCGACGGCGACGTCGACCCATCCGGCGAGCCATTCGAGGAAATCGGCGGGGGCGTACTCGGGCCGCACGTACGCCTCGAGATTGTCGAGCGTGGAGTAGACCGGGGCGATCAGGTCGTCGAAGGCGGGCAGCGCCTGATTCAGGAAGTCGTCCTCCTGCAGCACCGCGGGCAGACGGGTGATCAGCGGCACGGGGCTGGGCAGCTCGGGAACCAGGCCGCGCATGTCAGACTCCCGCCGCCACGCGCACACGGTGCTCGAAACTGAACACCAGGGCGTTCCCGCCGATCTCGATGCGTTGCGCGGGCTCACCGCGTTTGCCCGTCGCCGGGTCGGCGGTGAAGAGCAGCACCTCGTCGACGAGTTCGGTGCCGGGCAGCGACTGCAGTACCGAGTACACCTCGCCCGCGAGCACTGGGCGGCCGAACGGCCATCCCCCGCCCGACGAACCGCCCCTGATCGGATCGAAATACCCGTAGAGCGTCGCGAGAGCATCGGCGCGGAGCCGATCGACGGCCACCCTCGGATGTGCGACGAGCTTCGCGACGACCGTGACGCCCTGGTACTCGGGCCGTTCGATCACGAGCCGGGTGCCGGCCATCCGCCGCGGCTCGAGATCCGCGGCGATGGTGCCGAGGAGCTCATCGCCGGGAATCAGGTCGTCGAACTCGATCCGGCCGTCGGCCCCGACCGCCGCGGTCGGCACCAGGAGCAGGCGCACGCCGAGCGTGTCCGGCGCCGCGACGGCGTGGGTGCGGGCGACCCCCGGCGCGGCACGCTTGGCGAGCTGCTCGTAGTCCTCGAGCGTCACGGCCCGATCGCGAGTGCGCAACGCGAGCGGTCCCCGCACCTTCGCCTCGTCGACGGTCTCGCCGTCGGTGCCGTCGTGCGCGGCCGAGCGGTTCTCCGCACCACGCACGAACGGCACGGTCGACCGCAGCACCGAGAGCGTGCCGGCCGCGACATTGCCGCCGCGGCCGCCGCCGACGCGATACCGGGGCACGCGCAACGGCACGCCTTTCGGCGGCGTGGACCCGTAGACGCGGAACGAACCGTCGGACTCTCGTACCGCCGGCGGGAACATCACGGTGGCTCGGGCTCGATCGACCATGATGCTGCGGCCGCCATCGCCGGAGCCCGCGAAGGAGTCGATCTCCGTCCACTCGTCCCATCCCTTGCCGGTGCCGACCTCGACGACGAACGGTTCGCCGTCGTCGACCACGGGCCGCTCCTGGAGCTCGAACGCCTGGCCGGGCACACCCTCCGACAGCCCGAGGATCTCGTCGTCGATCGTGTGCGCGTGCATGGCCTGTACCACCCCGCCCACGGTCGCCGCCGTCGCCTCTCGCACGAGCGGCGGCGACTTGTACCTCGGAACGGTCTGCTCGCGCTCGACGATCCGGCACCGGAGCCAGCCGGCACGTTCGTCTCCGATGACGGATGCCACGTGGTCACGGGTCACGATGACGACGACGTCGCCCGGCTGGTTGAGCCCGCCGGTGCGGTCGGAGACCACGTCGCAGCGCGACCAGCCGGTGCCGTTCCACGACTCCCAGACGGTCGGCGGATCGAGAGGATCGACGCCGACGCCGCGCACCGCGCAGTCCAGGTGGATGCCGATCGCCAGCCCAGGTGCCGGCTCGTCGAGGCCGATGAGGAACTCGTCGCCGACCTTCGGCGGGTTCGCGAAGGCGTCGAGCGTCTCGGAGCCCAGCCGTGCGCCGCGCACCGTGACGGCCTTGCCCGACCGGTTCCCGATATGGGCGAGCTTTCTGGGCGGAATCGGGAGCTCGGAGGTGGTCTGGAACACGGTCGACTCGGTCTGCTCGGTGCGCGGCGTGCCGACCTCGGTGTGCTCGGGCACGATCACGACGTCTTCCCTCGGGGCGGCAAGCCAGAAGACGAGGTCGGAACGCGCCGCCGTCGGCGGGAAGAGGGTCGTGCCGATGAGCTCCAGGAAGGCGATGTACAGCTTGTCGGGCACGCGGTTCAGCCGGTAGAACAGCTCGTCCGTCATGAACGCGAACGTCTCGATGAGCGTCACACCGGGGTCGGAGACGTTGTGATCCGACCACTCGGGGCAGCGTGCGGCGACGAGTCGCTTGGCGTCGTCGACGAGGTCCTGGAATCGGCGGTCGTCGAGGTGCGGCGTGGGCAGGGTCATGGCAGTCGCTCCGAAGTTCGATCGGGGATGACAGAGGTTCGATCGGGAATGACAGTGCTTCGATCGGGGATGACATAGAACGGGAACACGAGGTTCCGGGGGTCGTTCGAGCCGCGGATCGCGTAGCCGACGTCGATGAGCAGCACTCCCTCGTCAGCGTGGTCGAACGTCACCGTGACGCCGGTCACGTCGATGCGGGGTTCCCAGAAGATGAGGGCGGTGCGCACGGCGTCACCGATGGCGCCGGCCGTCGCGGCGTCCGCCGGCGCGAAGACGTAGTCGTGCACGGCGCATCCGAACTCCGGCCGCATCGGCCGCTCGCCGGGTGCCGTGGCGAGGATCAGCCGGATGCTCTCCTCGATCTCGTGCGCGTCGGACGAGAGCGCGATGCGCCCGCTCGCGTCGGCGTGCACGGGGAACGACCACCCTCGCCCGACGAATTCCTGCGACATCCTGTGACCTCCTGTCAGTTGATCTTGACGACGCTGCCCTTGACGACGGTCACGCCCGACGCCGAGAGCTCGGCCGTGCCCGACGCCTTCACCGCGACCGCCGCGCCAGAGAGGTCGAGCGATGCTGCGCCGTCGACCTTCACCTTCGGAGCCGAGATCGCGAGCTCCGACGACGCGTCGAGTGCGATCTTCCTGGCCGCGAGGGAGATGGCGCCCTGGCTCGCGGTCACCGTTGCATCGCCCTCGACGGTGACCGTCGCGTCGCGCTTGGCGACGACCGAGACGGACCCCTCGGACACGATCTGGATGCCCTTCTCGGAGGTCTGCATGAGGGTGACGTGCTGCGCACCCTCGTTCGTGGAGATGCGCAGCAGTTCCTCCCCCTGGCGTTCGACGAACTCGACGACCATCCCCGCGCGCGAGGTGAAACTGCGACGCACGACGCTGCCCGACTCGACGAACGACCCCCAGCCCCCCTGGGGCAGGTCCTTGCCGTTGTAGAGGCCTCCGAGCACGACCGGGCGATCGAATCGTGCCGACTCGAACGCGACGAGCACCTCGTCGCCGACCTCGGGCAGCACGACGGCACCTCGGTCGGCGCCGGCACCCGGCTGTGCGAGGCGCGCCCAGCCGCTCACGTAGTCGTCGGAGAGGGATGGGAACGTCAGCCGGACGCGGCCGTCCTCCCCCGCTGCGCCGGCGCCGGAGATCTCGCTCACGAGTGCACTGACGACCCCGGTCATCCCGAAGCCGGTCACGGCGTGCTCCGGCCGGGATCCGACCCCGAGCAGCGACCGATCCGAGGCGTCGCAGACGGTGAGCGTCGTCGTGTACCCCTGCTCGGAGCTGAACTCGTGCCTCGACTCGGTGACCGTGTAGCGGCCGTCGAACGGCGCACCGAATCCCCGCAGCCGCACGGCGATCCCCGAGCGGATGCGCGGATTGCCGAGGATCTGCGCCTCGACCTCGGCGAACCCGCCGGCGATGCGCGAGGCGATCGCCTCGGCGAGCTTGTCCTGCGGCTGCTGCGCGCCCGCGCCGGCGCCGCTGACGTAGCGGGGGCTCGAGAACACCTTCGCGACCTTCGCGGGATCGAGCGTCGGCAACTCCGTCGTCAGCGTCTTCGCGGGCGCGGTGGACACCACCTTCTCCTTCGCGGCGACATCCCACCCTCGCACCTCGACCTCGGAGACCTGCTCGGCGCTCGTGATCGTGGCGTGCAGGTACGTCGTGTTGCGGCCGTGCTCGACCACGATCGGGTCGTCGTTCGCCGATGCCGAGCCCGATTCCGCCGTCGACGCGTTCGTCGGCGGGCCGAACTGCAGTTGTCGGTCGACGACGGAGAACACGCACCCCGCGGCATCCGCCAGTCGCTTGAGGAACACCCAGTCGCTGACGTTGTCCTGCGTCGTGTGGGCCATGATCGTGGCCGGACCGGTGACGGTGCCGACCTTGACGCCGGCCCGCTGCGCGACCTTCGCCACGATGTCGGCGGTCGACATGTCGACGTAGGCCGCGACCCGACGGCCGCGGAAGAGGCGATGCGAGGTATCGAGGCCGCGCACCCGGGTGCGCAGCTCCCCGCCGACGTCTTCGCGGTCGAGAGCGGTGACCTCCGCGTCGAGCAGCTTCTGCGGTCCATCGCCGCCGTTCTGCGAGACGGCGAGGGTGACGGATGCCCCGATGGCGAACCCGCCCTGCTCGAGCACGATCCCGGCGGAGTCGACGAACTCGAGTTCGAACGAATCGGGGAGGTTCGCGGCATCCGTGACCCTGCTGCGCTCGAGCAGGCCGGCGACGGCGGGCGGCAGCGCCGTGCCCCCGACGGAGACGAGGAGCAGGCTCGTGTAGGTCTCAGTGGAGGCGGGCACGGGCGACCTCCTTCCGGGCGATCTCGCGGCCGTCGGCGCGGGAGAGTTCCTCGAGGGTGGGGATCAGCACGATGTGCCCCGGCCGCAGTCGCAACGGATCGTCGATGCCGTTGACCTCGGCGAGAGAGCGCCAGTGCGCCGGGTTGCCGTACTCGCGGTAGGCGATGCCCGCGAGCGAATCGCCTTCGCGGAGCGTGTGCGCGTGACGTGGCTGCAGGCCCCCCGACGTGGGATTCTGCTTCTTCGGTTCGTTCGCGAGCTCCTCGAGGGCCACGGTGCAGACCGCCCGGAGCGGCTTGCCGTCGGGTGAGAAGAGCGTGTACTTCGCCGAGACACTCTTGATGTAGCCGACGAATCCGGTGAGCACCCCCCACTTGAACTTCACCCACGGCGCCGACGGCGTGTCGCCGTCCTTCGAGGCGCTCGTCGGGGTGCACGCCTGGAAGAGCGCCTCGACGTTCTTCACGACGCTTCCGTCGCGCGAGCGCGTCTCGTCGAAGTACATCTCGACGCTCATCTTCTGGGGCTCCGGACCCTGGTAGGTCGCGGGTGGCGCCGACGCCGCCTTCTTCTGGTTCTTGCTCTCCCACTTCGCCGACTTCGCGATGGTCACCTCTTTCGGATTCAGCTGGAAGTCGATCGTGGCGAGGAGGGCGCCGACCTTGCCCGGCGTCTGGCCGGGCTCGTGCACGTCGATGGCGGCGTGCACGAGACTCTTCGTGTCGGAGGCGGTGGAGGTGACGGGCATCGCGGGTTCCTCAGTATTTCGAGCCGGTATTCACGAAGCCGTTGTGGGCGATCTCGAGCGTCTCCATGAGCACCTTCGGCTGGTCGGCGTTCAGCGACGGCCCCGTCCAGCGAACGGGGATGACGTCGTGGAGGTCGTAGGTCGCGACGGTCTGGCCATCGGCGGTCTTCGCCTCGATGTGGCCGGTGCCGCGCGAGAAGCCCGAGACGGCGGCGACGACCCAGTTCACGATCTTGTCGGCGGACTGCTTGCTCACTGGCCGGGTGAGCTTGATGTTCGGATACTTGAGCCGAGTCGGGAACTGCCAGATGAACCCGTTGTTGCCGCCCTCTTCACGCGACTCGAGCACGACCTCGACACCGAGCCCCTCGCAGCTCGCGAAGTCGCCGAGGTCCTCCTCGTCGAGGTGCACGAGGTAGTGCACGCCGACGGCGATCTCGGTGTCGGTCAGCATCGTCATCCCCTTCGTTCAGATTCCGTCTCGTTCAGATTCCGTCGATGCGGATGCCGCGGCGCTCGCGGTCGAGCAGCAGTTCGGCCTTGATCCGGCGCACGAGCGGGCCGTACAACTTGCGCACGAGTTGCTCCACGTTCTCGGGACCGGACGCGGCGGCCGCCGCCGCCGCTGCCGTCGCGGGTGCCGCGGACGACAGCGCCTGGCCGGCCTGCGTCAGGGTGTCGGAGGTGGAACGAAGCGCGTCGGCCGCCTCCGGCACCGCATCGGCGGCGCGCGAACGGAGCTCGTCTGCCGAAGGGAGGTCGGGCACCGACGGGAGACCGGGCGCGCGGTCCGCCAGCGACGAGAGGCCAGGCGCCGATGGCACCGACGGCGCCAGGGACGAGAGATCCGGCGCCCGCGGCACCGACGTCGGGAGGCCGAAGGCGCGCTGCACGGGCGCGACGACCGGCTGCGCGGCAGGGCGGGGCGTCGTCGTGCCGTGCATCGCGGCGGACCTCGGCGTTGAGACCCGTGAGACGGATGCCGCGGCCGCGGTTACGGCCGCGGCCGCCCGGGAATCGTCGCTCGGCCATGCCTCGTTCGAGTCGTTCCACGTCCGCGCCGGTCCGTCGACGTGGAACGAACCGTCGGTGGTCGCTGGTGTGCTCGTCGGTCGCGCGGGAGCGGCGGAGCGCTGCACGGGGATCGAGCCGCGCAGGGTCGAGGATGCGGGGGCCGACGCCGCGGCGCGGTTGGAGGCGGGGGTGGAGGGGGTGGGGGCAGGGCCGGAGTTGGAGGCACGGCCGGGGTTGGAGGCAGGGCCGGAGTTGGAGGCAGTGCCGTGGGCGACGAAGGGCGCATCCGGAGCGATCACCCGTGCGGCGACGACCCGGCTGTTCTGGCGCGGCACGGCCGCGGGTCCGAGGCCGGGAGTCGTGATCGCCGGCACGATCGTCCGTGCGGCGAAGAGGGGAACTGAGCGCAGCGGGAACACGGGCGCCGTCACGCCGGGAGCGTCATCCGCGCTGGGAGCGGCAACCGTGTCGGAACCGGCTTGGGCCACGGGCACCGATGCGTCGTCGGCGGGGACGGCTTCAGGCAGGGTCATGTCGACGGATGACGAAGGGATCCCGGACACATCGCGTTGGATGGCGGGAAACGCCGCCCCGCGAGTGTCCTCCGAGTGCACCGATACGCGACCCGAAGGATGCCTTCGGGCGATGCTCGCTGCATCCTCAGCGGAGGAGCGCTGCGCAACCGGCGCATCCGTGGCAGCCGGTTGAGACGTCTCGGACCGTGCGTGAGATCGGTCGGGCGGTTCAGTCGAGGACTGCGCGCCACGATCCGACTCGCGCTGCACCGGTGCGGACGTGAGCGGCGCGCCCAAGCCGACCGGTCGCCGGGTCGAGGCGGGCGGGGGCGATGCATCGAAGGTCGTGGCGGGGCTCCGCGCGAGCCCAGCGTTCAGGGCTGTGCGCTGCAACGTCGGTTGGACACGCGGCGGCGCCGAGGAGGCCGCCTCAGCGGCCGTCGTTCGCGGTGCGGGTCCAGGAGCGGAGCTCGGAAGCGGCTCCGCCCCCCGAGTTGCCCGACTATCGCCGAAGTCGGGAAACTCGATGGGACTCCCAGGCGCGGACTCCACAGAAGGCGGCTCGATCCCTCGAGTTGCCCGACTTCGGCGATAGTCGGGTGAGCCGACGAGGGTCTCGGGCGCGAATGGTTCCGCCTGCGCCTGCGTCGGCGTCTGTGGCTGCACCTGCGTCTGTGGCTGCACCTGCGCCGGTACCTCGGACGAGTCCTGCTCCGGTGTTTCCGCTGCGCTCGATGCTTGCAGCGCCGCGGCGCCCGGGCCCCCGGCAACGACGTCGTCCGCCTCCGCCGGTTGCACGAGCGGCAGCCCCTCGTCGGCATCCAGGCGTTGAACGGGCAGCTCGGGCCCCGCGGCATCCGTCACCGCATGCACCTGACGCGCGGATGGCGCCGACGCTCGACCAGGCGGCTGCTGCGGCCGCTGCCGGAGACTCAGCTCCGACGCGGCCGCGCGCTGCACGGGCGCTCCGAGCGCCCCGCCGTCGAGGCCGAACATGCCCGCCGGAGCCCGGTCGTCGACGAGGTGGCCCATCGTGCCGAGCGACGCCGGCACGACCCGCGTCGGCAGCGACGCGACGAACGCCGGCCGCAAGATGGCCGGAGCGGCATCCGAGACCTGACGTTGCAGCGGCGGCAGGAACGCCCAGCCCGCTGGCGGCACGGAGCGATCAGCGATCGACGGCGCGACGACGCGAGGCGCGGCATCCGTCGTCCGCTCCTCGGATCGCTGCCACGGCCATCGCACGCCTCAACCGCCTTCGCGGAGCCGCGTGTTGATCGCCGCGATCTCGTGCACGTAACGCAGACGCGCCGCGTGCTCCATGTCGAGGATGTCGTCGAGCGACCAGTGGAAGTGATAGGCGACGTACGCGACCTCCTCATGGATGCGGTCGGACGAGTACGTCATGATTCCCCCAGGCGTCCGCCTGCGAGATCGGCGGTGAACCGGTGCGAGCACTCCGGGCACGTCACCGCGATTCGGGTGTGACCCTCGGCGTTGATGCGACGGTAGAAGTCCTGCAGAAACGCGACGTCGGACGCGAACATGTTCTCGATGATCGAGCCGTCGACCGTGCCGAGCGTTCCGAGCGATGTGATCACCCGGCCGAGCAGCACGACCGTCGTGAAGGCGGGGTTCTCCTGCACGCGTGCGTCGTAGAGCGGCAGCAGTTCGTCACGGGCCGTCGCCAGCCGCATGACGCCTCGACGATGCACGGTGCCGTCGGCGGTGACGTAGCCGCGCGGAAGCTCGAACGCGAACTCGGTGCGCATGGCCCCCTCGTCGAAGGCGGTCGGCCCCGAGCCCGCACCGGCCCCATCGGATGCCGCATCCGCACCGGGTGCGGCCGACGCGGCCGACGCGCTCGCTCTCGTGGAGAGCACGCGCTGCATCAGGTCACCTCGGACTCGTCGAAGCAGACCGTGAACTTCTCGGTCGCCTGCTCGGTCGCGCCCGCCTTCAGCGAGTTGACCTCGACGACGCGCACCCAGCAGTTGCGGAACTCGTACTTCTTGAGCGAGCTGCCCTCGTAGTCGAGCAACTCGACCGACGCATTCTTGCGCGCCCCGGCCACGTCGCCCTTCATGACGACCTTGAGCCAGTCGGAGATCGTCTTGGATTCGGTGAGGCCCCGCGTCACGGTGAACTCACCCGTCTTCGCCCGGCCGATGAGCTGCCGCGCGACGTACTTTCCGTCGGCGAGCTGCTGTTTCAGTTCGATCTTGTCGACTTCGTTCTTCAGGCCCGAGACCTCGGTCACCTTCGGAATCTCGATTCCGTCGATCGTGACCTTGAAGGCGTAGGCAGGTGAGGAATCGAAGGCATCTGCGAGTGCCATGTCATGCTCCTAGTGGTTGGTGGTCGGTCGTGGTCGGTAGTCGGTGGTCGGTCGTGGTCGGTAGTCGGTGGTCGGTCGTGGTCGGTCATTCGGTGACGAGGCTCGTGCCGCCCGAGAACTGCGAGAGCTGGAACACCACGAACTCGGCGGGCTTCACGGGTGCAACGCCGATCTGGCAGATGACCTGGCCCGCGTCGATGACGTCGGCCGGATTGGTCTCGTCGTCGCACTTCACGTAGAAGGCCTCGTCTGCGCTGCGCCCGAAGAGCGCGCCCTTGCGCCATTCGCCGATGAGGAAACTCGAGATCGAACGGCTGAGCTTGCCCCAGAGCGCCGGGTCGTTCGGCTCGAAGACCGCGAACTGGGTCGCGTTCAGGATCGACTTCTCGAGGTAGTTGAAGAGCCGGCGGATATTAATGTACCGCCACGCCGGATCGCTCGAGAGGGTGCGTGCACCCCAGACGCGCACGCCGCGCCCCGGGAAGCTGCGGATGGCGTTCACGCCGATCGGGTTGAGGGTCTCCTGCTCGGCGCGGGTCAGCTGCGTCTGCAGTTCGACGGCGCCGCGGATCACCTCGTTGGCCGGCGCCTTGTGCACCCCGCGCTCGTTGTCGTTGCGCGCCCACACGCCGGCGATGTGTCCCGACGGCGGGATGAACCGGTTGGTTCCCGACACCGGGTCGAGCACCTTGATCCACGGGTAGTAGAGCGCCGCGAACTTCGAGTCGTAACCCGCGTCCAGGCGCCGCCACTTCGCTGCGTCCTGCGCGGACAGCTGCGGCGGCGGGTCGAGCACCGCCATGCGGTCGCCCATGAGCTCGCAATGCGCGATGACGGCCAGCTGCACGGCCTTCACCGTCTCGATATCGACGGCGCCCTGCTCGTATGCGGCCATGAGGTCGGGCACCGCGACCATCGTGACCTCCTCGACCGCTTCGAGGCCGCTGAAGCCCGTGCGGTCGGCGGAGTCGCCGATGTAGTTCGCCGCGCCGATGTCGTCGAGCACGATCGGCTGCTCTTCGGGTTCGGGCACGACGAGGTCGAACGTGCCGGTCCGAGGCTTCAGACCAGCGGATGCCGGGTCGACCTCTTCGACCGTGACGAGCTTCGATTCGGCGAGTTTCGACACGACGTACTCGGGGCTGCTGGGCTTGGCCGAGACATTCTCGTAGACCTCCGGCGAGCGACCCTCGGCGGTCACGGTGACCTTGAACGTTCCTTCCTCGGGCGCCTCCCCCTCGGGGTCGGCGATCTCGACCTTGACCGGCTTCGCATTCGGCGAGGCGTTCTTCGCCGTGAACGCGTAGTTGCCGATCTGGGCGGTCTGCGGACCGGCAGCGAGCTGCTTGGGCTCGCGCTTGCCGCTGCTCTTCCCGCTGACCGGCGCCGTGCCGATGCGCACGACATAGCAGTTGCCGCCGCCGTTCAGGAAATAGCCGTAGACCGCGTAGGCCAGGTAGGCGCCCTCGTACAGGCCACCGAACGTGTCGACGAACTGAGTCCAGTTCGACACGAGGGTCGGCGAGTTCTCAGGCCCTTTCGGCGCGATGCCGATGAATGCGGCGACCGCGGTGCCGACGCCCTCGATCGGCCGCGTCCCCGCGTCGATCTCCTGCACGTACACACCGGGTGAAAGGTAGGTGGGCATCCCGAACTCCTTCGCTGGATTGCGTCTCTCCAGCGTCGGCGAGCCGATGGCCCGCGGCGCAGTCTTTCGGTGCGTGCGCGTGGGTAGCGGTGGCTGCGCGATCGGGCACTGCCCAGGCGAGCGAGTGCACGCCCCCTGCTCAGCCGGCCGCTTCCTCCTCGTCGGAGTCCTCTTCGCGCTGCACGAACGTGCCCTGCACGAACGTGCCCGGCACCGCCTCTTCCTCCTCGTCGGGCGCCTCCTGCCGCTGCACCGGCGCGGGCGCGCTCATGGCACGGGCCGCGTTGTCGGCGGCAGCGCGCTCGAAGCGGTCATCGGGGTCGCTGACGCTCACCCCGCCGCCGGTCGGTGTTCCCGCGACCGGACCGGAGCGCTGCTGCACGACATGGGTCAGCTCGTGCGCGAGCGTCGTGCGCCCGGCCTGCGACGACGGGTCATACGCATCCCGCTGGAAGACGACGTGGTTGCCCGTGGTGTAGGCGTGCGCACCGACCGACTGCGCCGAGGCGTGGGCCGGTGCATCCGTGTGCACGCGAACGTCGCCGAAATCATGGCCGAGTCGGGACTCCATATCCGTGCGCACCCCCGGTGCGAGCGACGACCCACCCGAGGTGATCACGTCGTGCACGGGCGAACGCTGCTCCTCGACGAGTTCGCTGACGGCGCCGTTCCCGGCCTCGCGCTGCAATCGAAGCATGGCTGCGCTGCTCAGCACCTCGGGCCGTCGCTCGGCGAGCCCGGGCATCGCCGCGCCCGGCTCTCGCGCGGCCTCCGGCGTACGCCGTCCGGCCTCGACATCGATGCCGTCCATCTCATGTGCGTGCATGGTGCACCTCCATGATCGACCGCTTCCATTCCACCGCGCCCGCGGCACGGTCGTGGGGGATCTGCCCGTTCGGGCAGCCACTCCTGCACATGCGGGTAATCGGAGTCATCGCCCCACGACCTCCGGCCAATACGCGCCGAACTCGCTCTCGACCACGAGCCGGCCGAGCTTGCGGTACTCGCGGTGCACCGCGATCACGCAATGCTTCATGAGCACGGTGCCGCGGTCGGCGGCGGCCAGATACGCGGCGGTCACGGCAGCAGAGCGGATGCCGCCGCCCGCGAGCTCGAACGACCGCCCGAGGAACTCCAGGTCGATGTCGTCGGCCCGCCGCAGGTGGTGGCCGAGGCTGCGATCCCAGAGGCGCGTGCGCTGCGAGGCATCCGGCATCGGAAAATCGACGATCACGTCGAGTCGGCGGGTGAACGCCTCGTCGATGTTGGCGCGCAGGTTCGTGGCGAGCACTGCGAGGCCGTCGAAGGTCTCCATGCGCTGCAACAGGTAGGCGCTCTCGACGTTCGCGTAGCGGTCGTGCGAGTCCTTCACGTCGCTGCGCTTGCCGAACACGGCGTCGGCCTCGTCGAAGAGCAGCACCGCGTTCGTGCCGGCGGCCGCCCGGAAGATGCGCTCGAGGTTCTTCTCCGTCTCACCGATGTACTTGTCAACGACGGTCGAAAGGTCGACGACGTACAGGTCCAGCCCCAGGCCCCCCGCCACGACCTCGGCCGACATCGTCTTGCCGGTGCCCGAGTCGCCCGCGAACAGGGCGACGACGCCGTGCCCGCGGCCGCCGCCTGGTCGCATGCCCCAGTCGCCGAGCACCTGCTCGCGGTGCCGCGCCCGGAGCTCGATCTCCTGCAGCGCGTTCAACGGCCCGTTGGGCAGCACGAGGTCATCCCACCCCACGCACGGCGCCACCCGGCGGGCGAGCCGGTCGAGTGCCGAAGCATTCTCGGCACGCGCGCCCGCCGCCAGGTGCTCGGCGGTGATCACGCCGCTCGGCGTGAGCGTTGCCTGCGTGCGCGCGGTGGCGGCCGCGCGCTGCACCTGCTCCGGCCCCAACCTGAACGGGCCGGTCGCCTCGGCGACGTCGAGCCCGTCGGCCGCGGGCCCGAGCGACGTGCGCCACAGCTGCGAACGCTCCTCGGTCGTGGTCGGTTCGACGTCGGCCATCGCCGGCAGCTCGCGACACCAAGCCGGGTCCCAAGTCGAGTCGCCGATGAAGACGGTCGGCTGCGGCGAGTCGGCGAGGGCTTCGACGAGGGCCGCCGAAATGTCAGCGGTCACCGGCGCCGCGATCAGGCCGACGTCGCGCAGGCGGGCTTCCCGGGTCGCGAGTCGGGCGAGCGCGAGCGCGTCGCGGTCGCCGCCCAGTCGCGCGAGGTCGAGTTGCACGACGCCGAGCCCCCGCGAACGGATGCCGCGAACCGCTACGGCCTCACCCGAGCCGGTCGCCGACTCTCGCAGGTAGACGAGCCGGATGCCGGCGGCGAGCGCCTGCGTCACACGACTCGAGTCGCCCCAGTCGACGGACGACGGCTCGCGCAGCACCCCCTCCAGCGAGCGATCGGCGGTGTCGTCACCCAACAGGTGCCCGACGATGCGGTCGGGCACGCGTACGGCACGCCCGGGCAGCGGGCGGTCCTCGTCCTCGACGATGACGAGCCCGCCCGACACGAGCGGCCCCGAGATGAGCCGTGCCCGGTCCTCCGCCGACGTCAACGGCACCCCGCAGAGCTCGAGGGCCACGCCGACCGATGGGCGGCGTCGGCCCACATCGTCGTTGAGGTATCCGAAGAACCGCTCGAACCGTTGGTCGAGGTCGGCCGCGAGGGCGATCACGAGCAGGTCCACGTCGATCTGGCTGAGTCCGAAGGCCTGCGCCAGGCGGCGCAGGCGAAGCGGATGCCCCGCCGCCTCGGCCATGTCGGCGTTCTGTTCCGTCGCAGCAAGGCGAGCCGAGGCATCCGACCACGCCGGAATGCCGGGAACACCGGCCAGCAGCCGGTCGATCATCTCGTCGCTGAGGTAGAGCCCCCTGAACGGGTCGTCGGGTTGCGGATCGACCGCACGCCGAGCCGCCACGAGCCGGCGGATGCGATCCTCGATCGCTCCGATCCGCCCCAGCAGGTGGGCGATGCTGGGGTCGCCGATCATCTCAGTCCTCCGACGATTCACCGCCGGGCATCGGCGGCAGATCGGATGCCCGGTGCGCGGCGCTCTCGTCGATGCCGAAGCCCGGCGCGCTGAACTGCGCCTCCACACCCGCAGTGACGGGCGGCCCGGCGGGGTATTGCAGGCCCCTCGCGACCGGAGCGGTGATCACCAGATCGAGCGATGGTTTCAACTCGCCGCCGAGCGACGACCAGACATCGGCGAACGCCCGGTCCTCCGGCGGCGGCTGCGCGACGCTCAGCGAACAGGGCAGCCCGGTCTCGGCGAGCGTCGTCAGCACGTAGGTGTCGGGTATCGCGTCGAACCGCAGGAAGCACCGCAGCAGGGCATCGAGCAATCGATGCTCGTCGTCGGGTCGTTGCGTCCACGCGGTCACGAGATAGGAGAGTTTGAAGTATCGCGGTGCCGGCGTGCGATGCGTGACGAGACCGCGTTCGTCGCGCTGCTCCGTGAAGCCGTATTCGCGTCGCTTCGTGTCCTCCCTGATGTCGTAGAGGAAGAGGTCGACGGTCGGCGCATTGCGTCTGGCCGCCCAGTCCTTCGTCGGAGCATCGAGCGCGATGTCGATGTCGGCGGCGATGCCGTCGGACGCCTTGACGAGGGCGCGGATGGCGTCGTCGATCTCACCGATCATGCGTTCAGTGTGGGATGCCGCGGGGGCGCCGCACCCCGTGCTCCGGGCACCCGTGGGGGCAGCCGTGGGTTCCTCCTCGGGCATGCCGGCGACGGCATCCGGCCGGAGGAGCCCTTCCGGCCGGAGGAGCCCTTCGCATCAGATGAGGCCTTCGCGCATCGCGTACGCCACGGCGTGCGAGCGGTTCCGCAGCTGCAGGCGCGTGGTCACGTCGTGGAGCACGTTCTTCACGGTGCGCTCCGAGTACGAGAGCCTGGTCGCGATCTGCGCGGTATCCCAGCCCTCGGCGACGAGCTTCAGCACCTCGATCTCACGCGAGGCGAGCCCGGTGAAGGTGATCCCCCGCGGATCGAGCACGGTGCGCTGCAGACGGCCGACCTGGTCGAGCAGGCGCCCGAGCAGGTCGGGCGGAACGGTGCCCTCGCCGGCCGCGGCCGAGGAGATGACCGAGATCAGTCGCTCCGTCGTGGCATCCGATCGCCTGACGAGGCCGACCACGCCGCTCTCGACGGCACGAACGAGATCCTGATCGTCGAGGTGCGAGGCGATCAGGATGACGCGGGCCTCGCCGTTGCGGCGCACGAAGCGAAGGGTGTTCAGCGCCTCGTCGTCGACCGTGTCGACGACGACGAGCACGACGTCGGGCGGCTCGTCTTCGGCCGGGCCGACGACGCGCACTTCGGGGCGCGGTCGCAGGGCGCTCGAGACACCGGCTTCGGAGATGGGGTCGCGCGCGTACACGCGCACCGTCGTTCGAGTCATGAGATCCTCCAGATTCGAGGCGGAGTGATCGGCTCCGCCGAAGGGGAACGAAGCGAGTCTGTCTGGGCACGCTCTTCGCGCACTCAACGCACTCTCAACGGGCAACATCGCTGCGCGCGCGCACGCTCGTCCGGGCTCGAGTCGCCGCATCGAGCGGAGCTACCGTGAAGTCATGCCCACTGGTCCTGCCCTCCGCGTCGGCGACGTCGCCCTGTGCGCGCTCGTCGATGGGGTCACCCCGCATGTGGGCGGGCCGATCACGCCGGCAGCGGGCGCGCTCAATGTCATCATCGGCGGGATGCCGGCCGCCGTCGCGAACCTCGTACCCGGTGGCATC
Source organism: Agromyces sp. Y782 (assembly GCF_059445405.1). Taxonomy (NCBI): domain Bacteria; kingdom Bacillati; phylum Actinomycetota; class Actinomycetes; order Micrococcales; family Microbacteriaceae; genus Agromyces; species Agromyces sp. Y782. Next base: position 1,250,505 of record NZ_JCAIUG010000001.1, read on the forward strand.
GCCTGCGCGTCGCCCGCACCGAACGGCATCGCCCAGGGCAGCCTGACCGTGCTGATCGGCGCCTTTCCCGCCGCTCGCGTCGGCGACCTCACGATGCACGGGATCCCGATCGCGCCGGGACCCGGCGCCGTGAACGTCATCATCGGGGGGTGACGTGGCCCAAAGGGCAGCAGATCTGCCCCGATGGCGGGTCGGAGGGCCGACGCGAGCTCCGGTGCCTCGCCGTAGCGTCGGAGAATGGCCACGGTCGCCGACATCGAGCCCGCGTCGCTCGCCGTCACCCCCGGACAGGCGGGGGCCTTCACGCTGACCGTTCGGAACGACGGCGATGAGGTCGAGGCCTACCATCTGTCGGTGGTCGACGACGCAGCCGACTTCGTCGAGATCGAACCCGACACCCTGCTCGTGCACCCCGGTGAGACCGGTACCGCCACGGCGACGATCACCCTCCCGTACTCCGGCCGGTGGTCGGTCGGAGATCTGGTCGTGCGGCTCCACATCGTTCCCGCGGTGCGGCCCGACGAGTTCGTGGTCGTCGAGGCCCTCGCCACGATCCAGTCGTTCACCGACGTGGCCGCCGTGCTCTCGCCGCCGGTGCTCCAGGGCCGGCGAAGCGCCGAGGCCGAGATCGCGATCGCCAACGCCGGCAACTCGCACACCGACGCAGACGTCGCCGTCTCCGCTGGTGAACTCGTCGTGTCGATCGATCACGCGCGGGTGGCTCTGCCTGCCAACAGCACGGAGAGCGTGGACCTCGATGTTCGCGCCAAGGGCCTGCTGTGGCGAGGTGAGGCCGCGCAGCATCCGTTCGTCGTGACGGTCACCCCGCAAGGCGAACAGTCGATCTCGCTGAACGGGACCTTCACGCAGCTTCCCCTCCTTCAGGGATGGACGTTCACGGCCGCGATCGGCCTCGCCGCGGCTGCGGCGCTCGTGCTGGTCGTGTGGCTCGGCGCGATCACGTGGAATGGCTTGACCGGCAATCCCACCGAGGCTGCGTCTCAGTCCGCCACGGAGACGCCGACACCCGAGCCCGTGAATGTCGTCGCCATGGACGTCGCATTCGAGAACGAGAGCGCGAAGTCCGGTGACCCGGTGATCGCCGTACTGGCCCCGGAGGTCGAAGGCGCACCCGATGGCGCCCGGCTCGCCGTGGAAGTCGAGTGGCCGGAAGGCCTCACCGTCAGTGATGACGACTGCACGGGATGGGTCGCACCCGACGGCCGCGAGGCCGACCCTGCGCTGCAAGGCCGGCCGCAGTCGGGCGACGAGTGCCTGATCGATCCCGCGAGCAGGGGCGGCGACGCGGAGCTGACCTTCGCGACCCAGCCGTCGGGAGTCACCGGGGAGGTGAGCGCCGAAGCGACGCGCATCGTCGCGATCGAGGACGGCGAGGCGACGACCCTCGAAACCGGCGCCGGATCGGACTTCGGCGAGGCGGTCGCGATTCCCATCGCGCTCGAGCCCTACCCGTTCTGGTTGGAAGTCGTCGACGCCGAGTTCACCGAAGGGGGGCCGGATGCCGCGGTCGTCATCCACCGGACCCTGCTCGGCGACGGAACCGACGAGCCGGCCACGATCACGTTCCAGGTGGTCGCACCGGCCTTCGTCGAGGGCATCGACGACACTCAGGGATGCAATATCCAGCTCGACCGCGAAGCATCGACCTGCACCGTCTTGATCGACGGTTCCAACGACCCCGAGAACGTCAACCGGCCGATCGAAGTGTGGTTCGAACCGAACGACGCCCGCGGCGTCGGAGCGGTGAACGTGCACGGCGTCGCGCTCACGATCGGTGACCGAGACGTACCGCCGACCGAGATCGACCAGTGGATCCGCGACGCCGATGGCCTGCTCGTCAGCGAGAGCCTCTTCGGGGTAGACGTCAGGTTGGATTCGGATGACGACGCAGCACAGGGAGAGCGCGTCACCGCGACGATCGACGTCAGCGCCTCGGACCTTCCGGCCGACGTCGAGTCCTATCACGGCGGCTCCTGGACGCTCGGACTGGAACTCACGTGGCCCTCGGGGCTCGTGCTCGACGGGCAGCCGGCCGGGTGCACCACGTTCGTGGGCCGCCTCTGCACCCTGCCCGGCCCCGACCCGGGCGAGAAGGCAACGGTCACGCTGTCGTTCACCGTCGACGACCCCTTCGACGGCGGGGAGATCGGGGCGAAGGGCGCCACCCTCACCTACGATCCGACGACCAGCGCCGACCGCAGCGATGGCCGTGAACAACCGGCGATCAGCGTCCCGCCGCACTGGATCGGCAGCGACGCCGAGACGTTCCCACTGTGAGCAGTGAGCGGTGAGCGGCGAGCGCGAGCTACCGGGCGGCACCGGTGGTGTGCGGCTGCGGCGCCCACGCCGGACGTTCGACTCCCGCGAGCGACCAGACCGCGAAGGCCGGGCCGTCGGTCGAGAGACCGACCCGACGGTCGGATGCCTCGAGCAGCACGTCGCCGTACCGGCGCACCGCGGCATCCGCTCCGCCGAGCGCCGCCGCATCGAACTCGAGTGTCGCCGCCGCGCGCGCCGCGAACACGAGCACGCACTCCTCGGCCGACTCGCGCACGAACGCGACCGCGTCATCGCCGACGGCGAGCCACCGAATGCCGCCGCTCGCGAGCACCGGATGCTCACGCCGAAGGCGCAGCAGCGTGCGATACGTCTCGAGCACGGGAGCGACCTCGGGCGAAGCTTCGCTCCCCCACGGCATCGGCGTGCGCGAGGCCTCGCCGTCTTCACCCGTGAGGCCGAACTCGTCGCCGGCCCAGACGACCGGGATGCCGGGCAATGTGACGGCGAGCCCGAAGGCGGCCGGCACCGTGCCGGGCCGCGCGCTCGTCGCGAAGCGCGGGGTGTCGTGCGTGTCGAGCGCGTTCATCGTCGCGAGCCGGGTGCGCCAGGGAAACCCGGCTGCGAAGCGCGTGTGCGCAGCGTGGAAGTCGCCGCCGGTGAACGTCGGCACCCGGTCGAGGGCGAACCCGATGCCGCCGGCGCCGTGGCTGCCCGGCTCGAGCAGCCAGCTCCAGAGCGGGCGGGTGAACGGCGTGTAGGTCATCGCGCCATGCCACGCGTCGCCCTGGAAGTCGCTTGCGGCGTCGTTCGTCGACTCGCCCAACAGGATGGTGTCGGGGTTCACGTCGAGCATGGTGCGGCGGATCGTCTGCCGCACCTCGGCGTTCAGGTCGGCGGCCCCGAGACGCCCGGTCATGTTGGCGACGTCGATGCGCCAGCCGTCGAGGTTGAACGGTGGCGCGAGGAAGCGCGCGACGACCGAGTCGCGGCCCTCGATGAAACGGCGACGCAGCTCGGTCGAGCTCCAGTCGAACTTCGGCAAGCTCGGCACGCCGAGCCACGACTCGTAGCTCGATTCGTGCCCGGAGCCGGTCGAGGGGTGGAAGAAATAGAAGTCGCGCTCGGGCGAGGCCGGATCGGCCTGCGCCGCACGGAACCACTCGTGCGCGTCACCCGAGTGATTCGACGTGAGGTCGCCGATGACTCGGATGCCACGGGCGTGCGCCGCCTCGACGAGCCGCACGAGTGCCTCGTCGCCGCCGAGCAGCGGGTCGACGAGGTTGAACGTCGTCGCGTCGTAACGGTGATTCGATCGCGCCGGGAACACCGGCGTCAGGTACAGCAGGTCGACGCCGAGCGACTCGAGGTGGTCGAGCTTCTCGCGCACACCGTCGAGGTCGCCCCCGAAGAGCTGCTTCGAGCGCCCCGGATACACCGGGTCGAGGGGCTCGTTCCACGCCGCGGGGATCGCCCACTCGGGCAGCGCACCCTGCTCTCTGAGCTCGTCGAAGGGCGCCCCGCCGGATTTCGCGAACCGATCGGGGAACACCTGGTACATGACGCTCGACGCCGCCCACTCTGGCGCCGGCTCGTGCGAGACGAGCTTGAAGTCGTCGTCATCGCGCGTCTCGATCGACGACAGGCCGAGCTGGTTCAGCCAGTGCTGGCGGCCGTCTTCACCGACCAGCAGCCACCGGTAGCCGTGCACGGGGTTCTCGACCTCGACGGCGGCCTCCCACCACTGCCAGCCGTCGATCGTCGCGACCACGGATGCCTCGTCGAACCGCGGCTCGTGGTTCGGGTTCGACCTCGTGCCCGCCCACGAGAGCGGCCCGAACGTCTCGGGCACCCGCAGGCGCACGAGCACCGTCTCGCCGAGCGCGGGACTCGCATTCGACACGTGCAGCGGGGATCCGTCATGGTGCGGCTTCAGCATGCCTTCACCTTTCCATGACCCACCCACGTCCATCACCCACCCACAGCCCCATCACCCACCCACCACCCCTGCAGGCACCCACCACCGCTGCAGCAATTCAGGACGGGAGCGGCGTGTCGCGAGCAGGGTGGTCGATACGGTGGCGCGACACGCCTCCGCACCTGAATTGCTGCGGGGGGGAGGGGGGAGAGAGAGACGCGCCGCACGCAACGAGCAGGCCGCGCCACGCGGCATCCGCTCGCCTATTTGACGGCGCCGGCAGTGAGGCCGCCGACGATGTACTTCTGCAGGAACAGGAACAGCGCCACGACGGGCAGCGCCGCGATCACCGCGCCGGCCGAGAACGCGCTCCAGTCCGCATAGCGCGGGTTGGAGACGAGCTTCGTGAGGCCGACGGCGAGCGTCTGCTTGTCGGTGTCGATGAGCAGTACGGATGCCACGACGAACTCGTTCACCGAAGCGATGAACGAAAGCAGCGCCACGACCGAGAGGATCGGGGCGACGAGCCGCAGGATGATCGTGAAGAAGATGCGCGCGTGGCTCGCGCCGTCGATCTTCGCCGCCTCGTCGATCGACGCCGGCACCGTGTTGAAGAAGCCGTACATGAGGTACGTGTTCACGCCGAGCGCGCCGCCGAGGTACACCATGATGAGGCCGACGTGCGTGTTCAGGCCGATCGCCGGGAACCAGTCGCCGATCGCACTCATCAGCAGGAAGATCGCGACGACGGCGAGCAACTGCGGGAACATCTGCACGACGACGATCGAGATGAGGCCGAAACGGCGACCCTTGAAGCGCATGCGCGAGAAGGAATACGCGGCGAGCGCCCCGAGGAACACCGTCAGCACCGCCGTGATGCCCGCGATCATGAGCGTGTTGCCGAACCAGGTCAGGAACGGCACCTGCGGGTTGGTGAGGATGCGAACGTAGCTGTCGAGGCCGATCTTCGAGAAGAGCGCGTTCGACCCCGTGAGCGTGCCCTGCGGGTTCAGCGACGATGAGATCACGAACACGATCGGGAACAGCGAGAAGATCACCATCACGACGCCGACGATGTGGCGCCAGCCCGTCGCGCCGAACCAGCGACGGAAGTTGAACGGCTTGCGAGGCAGGCTCGGGCGGCCGCCGCCGCCGCGTGGCACGACGACGCTCGCGCGCGTCGAGGCATCCGCGAACTCGTCGATCTCGCCGGCGATGAGACCGGTCTGGGTTCCGGGAACGGGCTGCTGGGCGGCCATCAGTTCAGCTCCTCGAGCGACTTGGTGCGACGGAACGCGATGACCGCGATCAGGGCCACGATGATGAAGATGATGATCGAGTAGGCGCTCGCCAGACCGTAGTCGCGAGTCTGCCCGGTGAACGCCACCTTGTAGACCATCGAAATGAGGATGTCGGTGAAGCCGACGGGTATCGGCGCATTCGAGTCGCGCGGCCCGCCGTCGGTGAGCATGTAGATCACGTTGAAGTTGTTGAAGTTGAACGCGAACGACGCGATCAGGAGCGGAGCGACCGAGACGAGCAGCAACGGCAGCTTGATGAGGCGGAACACCGCCCACGGTTTCGCGCCGTCGACGGTCGCGGCCTCCTGCAGCTCCTCGGGGATCGACTGCAGCGCACCGGTGCACACGAGGAACATGTACGGGAAGCCGAGCCAGAGATTCACGAGGAGCACCGAGAACTTGGCGAGCACCGGGTCGGTCAACCACGGTATGGATGCCCCGCCGAACAGCACCTGGTTGATGAAGCCGAAGCTCTCGTTCATCATGCCGGCCCAGATCAGCGCCGACAGGAACGACGGGATCGCGTACGGAAGGATCATGAGCACTCGGTAGTACTTGCGCCCCTTCATCCGCATGTCGTTGAACACGATCGCGAGGAAGAGGCCCAGGAAGAACGTCGACGCGACGGAGATGAGCGCGAACGCGAAGGTCCAGAGCGTCACGTAGACGAGCGGACCCGCAAGGCGCTCGTCGGTCACGGCGCGCACGAAGTTGTCGAAGCCGACGACGATCTGCCAGCCGGGCAGCAACTGCTCGCCGTCGTCGGAGGTGAACGCGCCCGTACCGACGTCGGAGTACACGGTGCCGGTCTCGAGGTTCGTCATCGTGCCGGCGGCCTCGTCGTACTCGAGGTTCGAGAGGTAGAGGTAGGCGCTCGAGCCGTCGGGCGTGCGCAGCGCTCCGTCGTTCGGGTCGTCGGAGAACGGCACGGCGAGGGCGGTGATCTCGTCGGTGCGGGCGATCACGTCGGCGAACTGCAGGGTCGTCCATCCGTCGACTGCGACGGCCTTGCCGCCCTCGACGTCGGCGTCGACCGGGGCGAGGGGCTGGTCGTTCGTGCCGACGAGCGCTTCGCCGTCGGGATCCGTCACGAGCAGGCCGAGCGTTCCGCCCTGATCGACGACGGTGACGGGGTAGGTCGGCGAGTCCTCGACGCGCTGCAGCGACGAGGCCATGAGCGACGAGACGGCCTGTTCTTTCGAGCCGTTGTGGCCGGTGCCGTAGTTCGTGAAGGCGATGTAGCCCGTGTAGACGAGCACGAAGACCTGGAACACGACGAGGAAGATGACGCCGGGTGCGAGGTACTTCGCGGGGAGCTTGCGCCGTGAGAAGTAGATCCAGTTGACGATCGCGGCCACGACGGCGACGATCGCCGCGACGAGCCACTGTTCGGCGGTCGCGAGGATGATGACGGCGTAGATCGCGATCGCGTCGACGATGCCGAGCATCAACAGCTTCAGCAGCAGCATCTTCAGCCCACCGGATGCCGCGTCGGCGATGTTCGCCGCCCGTCGCTGCTTCTTCGTCGGCTTCTGCGGCGTCGCCGCCGAGACCTCGTCGTCGATTCCCGTCGTCATGCCTTCGCTCATCCTGTTCGTCGCTCGAGTGGCGCGGAGCCCTGTTCGTTGGTCGAGTAGCGCGAAGCGCGTATCGAGACCGGCCGGTGGCCGAGAAGCGAGCGTATCGAGACCCGCGGGTCTCGATACGCTCCTGCGTCGCTACGCGACCACCGGCATCCGATCAGTCGTTACTCGCCGATCGCAGCCTGCACGTCGGCGGCAAGCTTCTGCCACGTGGCGACCGGGTCGGCACCGTTGATGATGTCGGCCTCGGCGATGCCCCAGTACTGCCAGACGGCTCCCATGGCCGGGATGGCGGGCATCGGCACGGCCTCGGCGCCGACGGCCGCGAAGCCGGCGACGATCGGGTCCTTCGACGCGGTCTCAGCGGCAGCCGAGAGGGCGGGGAGCACGTTGCCGGCCTTGAAGAGCTCGAGCTGCACGTCTTCGGTGCCGATGTAGTTGACGAGGAAGTCGTTCGCGGCGACCTTGTTCTTCGACTCGGACGAGACGAAGAAGCCCTTGACACCGGCGAACGGCGACGCGACCTCAGCGGTCGGGCTCGGCACGGAGTCGATCGCGACGTTGATGCCCGCGTCGGTCGCAGCGCCGACGTTCCACGGACCGGTCAGCCAGAAGGCCGCGGTGCCGTCGATGAAGGCCTGCTTGGCGATGTCACCGTCGATGTCGGTGTTGAAGACGCCCGTGCCGTTCTTGCCCTGGCTGCCGAGCCACGTGGCGAACTGCTCGCCGCCCGCGTTGCCGATCTGCAGGTCGCTCGGGTCGTAGCCCTCGTCGTTGCTGCCGAAGACGGGAGCGCCGAACGCGGTCTGGAAGGGGTAGAGGTGGTACGGGTTGCCCTCGGCGCCCTGCTCGACGACGAACGGCTGCGCGAGGCCTGCGGCCTGGCCCTTGGCGATCATGTCGTCGAAGCTCGTCGCGGCGTCGGGGATGAGGTCGGCATTGCGGAGCACCGCGATGTTCTCGACCGCGTAGGGGAGCATGTAGACGGTGCCCTCGTAGGTCGACGCGTCGATCGCGACCGGGAGGTAGTCGGCGGCCGAGTCGCCGAGCTCGATGGGCGCGACCACGCCGTTGGTCGAGAGCTCGCCAAGCCAGTCGTGTGCACCCATCGTGATGTCGGGGCCCTTGCCGGTCGGCACCTGCTGGATGAAGTCGTCCTTGATGTCGGCGTTGTCCTTGCCGACGAGTTCGACCTCGACGCCCTTCTCCTCGGAGTAGGCGTCGGCCGCGGCCTGCAGTGCATCGACGCGCTCGGCGTCGACCCAGACCGTCAGCGTGCCGCTCGACGAGGCCTCGCCTTCGGAGCCGCTGTCGCCGGCGGAGCAGCTCGCGAGACCGAGCGTCGCGATGACTGCGACGGCCCCGGCAGCGAGGAGGCTCTTCTTGTTCACCCTCATTGGTGTGCCCTTCTCAGTGTGCGTGAGATCGGCGCCTTCGCCCGGTGGATCCACCCCCGTTCCGCATGTGGAACGGGCACCGTGCCCGAAAGGCCGTTCTTCCGTTGAAATGCCCGCATAGTGCAAGCGATTACAGGTATACCTTGCGTGAGGCTCATTACCAAACCGCCCGACCCGCATTGATACCGGTTTGTAACCATCAAGTGAAGCGCCGACGCTGCAAGCGTTTCCATCACCTGATGAGATGTCGTACAGTTTCACAATGACTTCCGAATGGTGGCGCACCGCCGCGATCTACCAGATCTACCCCCGGTCGTTCGCCGATGCGAATGGCGACGGCATGGGCGACCTCGCCGGCATCACGTCGCGCCTCGGCGCGCTGCAGGAGCTCGGCATCGACGCCATCTGGCTCTCGCCGTTCTACACCTCTCCCCAGCGCGACGGCGGATACGACGTCGCCGACTACTGCGACGTCGACCCGCGCTTCGGCACACTCGCCGACTTCGACCTGATGGTCGCCGAGGCGCACGGCCGCGACATCCGCGTCATCGTCGATCTCGTGCCCAACCACTCGTCAGATCGGCATGTGTGGTTCCAGGCGGCGCTCGCCGCGGCGCCCGGCAGCGCCGAGCGCGCTCGCTACCTCTTCCGCGACGGCCGCGGCCCCGCCGGCGAGCTGCCGCCGAACAACTGGGAGTCGGTCTTCGGCGGGCCCGCGTGGACGCGCGTGCTCGAAGCCGACGGCACCCCCGGCCAGTGGTACCTGCATCTCTTCGACAGCTCCCAGCCCGACTTCGACTGGACCAACGAAGAGGTGCGCGAGGAGTTCCGCCGCATCCTGCGGTTCTGGCTCGATCGCGGTGTCGACGGCTTCCGCGTCGACGTGGCCCACGGCCTGATCAAGGCCGAGGGGCTGCCCGACTACACTCCCCCGGTCGAGGGCGGCAGCATGGGCGGCGGCGCGGCCGCGGCATCCGGAGTGCCCCTCGAACCCGAGATCTCCGTCGAGCCCGGCGACAGCGCGCCCTACTGGGCTCAAGACGGCGTGCACGAGGTCTACCGCGACTGGCGGGCGCTGCTCGACGAATACCCCGGCGACCGCGTCCTCGCGGCCGAGGCATGGGTCGACCCGCTGCCCCGCGTCGCGAAGTGGGTGCGCCCAGACGAGATGCACCAGGCCTTCAACTTCGCCTACCTCGAGACACCGTGGAACGCCGACGCGTTGCGAAACGTCATCGATGCCTCGCTCGACGCGTTCTCCGCCGTCGGCGCACCCTCGACCTGGGTGCTCTCCAACCACGACGTCGTGCGCCACGCGACCCGGCTCTCGGTTACCGAGGCGAACCCGCAGGGTCACGGCCTCGGCGCGCGTTCGAAGGGGCTGCCCGAGTATGCGCCGGGCCTGCGCCGCGCCCGCGCCGCGACCGCCCTCATGCTCGCACTGCCCGGCTCGGTCTACCTCTACCAGGGCGAAGAACTCGGCCTGCCCGAGGTCATCGACCTGCCCGACAACGCCCGTCAAGACCCGACCTGGTTCCGCACGAACGGCGAGCGCTACGGCCGTGACGGATGCCGCGTGCCGCTGCCCTGGGAATCCGCAGCGCCCTCGTACGGCTTCGGACCGACGGATGCCTCGTGGCTGCCGCAGCCCGCGCAGTGGGCGGAGCTGGCGCGCGATCGCCAGCGCGACGACGCATCCTCGACACTGTCGCTCTACCGTGATGCGCTCGCGCTGCGGCGCGCGCACGACCTCGGTGCCGGCACCCTCGAGTGGCTGAACGGATACGCCGACCCGGTCGTGGCCTTCCGCAACGGTGATGTCGTCGTGGTTGCGAACACGGGTGATGCGCCGGTCGAGCTGCCCGAGGGCGATGTATTGCTCGCGAGCGAGCCGCTCGACGGGCGCACACTGCCCTCCGACACCACGGTCTGGCTCACGGCGTAGCTCGCGCCGCGCGGCGACGTGGCCCGCGCCGCGCACCGCCGAACGAGCGACCGGCGGCACCGAATGCGTGCGACCGCGCCGATCGTCAGTTGGTGTTCGCGTAGAGCCATTCGAGCGAGTCGACCTTGACACCGTCGATGCCGCCGAGGCGGATCTCGAAGTGCAGGTGCGGCCCGGTCGACATGCCCGTGTCACCGGTCGAGCCGATCACGTCGCCGACCTTGACGGTGTCGCCGGTCTCGAACCGGCGCGAGTCGTACTGCATGTGCGCGTAGACGCTCGTGACGATGTCTCCGTCGATCACGTGATCGATCATCATGACCACGCCGAGGGATCCGCCTGCGTCGGTCGAGTTCGAGACCGTGCCGTCGGCGATGGCCTGAATCTCGGCTCCGAGCCCCGGGTTGAAGTCCTGGCCGCCATGGTCACTCGAACAGCCGGCGCAGTCGCGGTAGCCGAATCGGTCGCCGATGTGCACGCCGACCGCGAACGGCCACTGGATGGTGCCGGCCGGGTTGTTCGTGAAGGTCGCCTCGGCCCGGATGCCGGCTGCACGCGCATACTCGTCGATCGTCTGCGTTTCGTAGCCTTCGCGATCGATCGTCTGTGCAAGCGTGCCGCCCGTGATCTCGACCTGTTGGCCGGGCTCGGTGCCGATGGTCGCCCGTTCGAGCGCCATGGCCTGCACCTCGGCCGGCGACAGCAACGAGAGCGCTGGTACGGATGTCGCGACGGCCAGCAGCGCAACGAATCCCATCGCCGCGAATGCGCTGGCCATGCGGCCCGCGCGGCTGCCACGCTTCACGCGGTTCCGGGGAGCAGGATGCGACGGCGCGCTCGGCGCAGGAGCCCGTCGCGCCGAGCCGTGAGTGCGTGCATCTGCGGGTGTCGCTGCCGCGCCGGTCGTGCGGCGTGGGCGATGGTCGGCGGATGCCGGCACGGTGGTCGTCGGCTGCCACGGGATGCCGTGTTCGCGCGGATCGTCCGCGGTCATCGGGGATTCGTCGCGCCCGGATGGGAACGTCGGTTCATCGAACCGCACGGCGGGCGTGGCGGGCGCCGGCACGGGCGGCCCGTCGAAGCGCACAGCGGCGGTCGCTGCCAGGGCGGCGCCTGCGGCCTCACCGAGCGGGGCCCGCGCACCCGCGGACGCCGAGATCACGGCGGCGAAGTCATCGGCCGCTGACGCACCAACACGCTCGGGAGCGGCGACGGGAGCACCCCGGCGAGGGCCGGGCGCCACGGACTTGGCAGCCTTGCGCTCGGCTCGCGACGGCTTCGGCGCACGAGAGCCCGTGTCGTGACCACGGTCGTCGCGGCGGGTGCCGCCGTGCGGCGCATCGGGCTCGTCGTCGCCGAGTCCGGCGAACAACGCGTCGAATCCGCCCCGGGCGGCCGCGTCGCGCCCGGAAACATCGAAGGCCGAGTTCCTGTCGACGGGATGGTCGACCGGTTCGGCCTGAGGTCTCGGAGCGGAAGTGGAGGGTGCTGCGATAGCGGAACGAGAGGAAGGGACGGGATCCGTCGAGGGGCGAGGCTGCGGCGACGCGGGTTCCGACGCGGGGGCCGGTACGACCAGGGCTGGATTCACCGGCCATGTCGGTGGCGCCGCAACCGGCGGAACTCCCGGACCCTGCAGCCAAGAGACCTCCGGCGCCGCAACCGGCGGAACTCCCGGACCCTGCAGCCAAGAGACCTCCGGCGCCGCAACCGGCGGAACTCCCGGACCCTGCTGCCAGGAGACCTCCGGCGCCGCAGCCGGCGGAACTCCCGGACCCTGCAGCCAAGAGACCTCCGGCGCCACAGCCGGCGCGGCCTGCCACTGGGCAGCTGTCGAAACCGAGGGCGACACCGAGCTCGCAGCGGAAGGGGTCGAACCCGTGACCGACGGCGACGGCGCACCGCCACCCGCGAGGCCGAACAGCTCGTCGAAGCTCGGCTGGCTCACCGGTGCCAGGAACTCCTGCGCAGCGCCGGCGCGATTCGCCGCAGCCGCTTCGCGTTCACGCAGTTCACGTCGAGTCAGGGGTCGCTCGGGCAGCGACGGGACTTGGGTGCCTGGCGATGAACCGTCGGGCACGAGGGGGGACTCGAGCACGTAAGGGGGGACTCTCGGCGTCGTAGGGCGAACAGTGTGTTGGGGAGGTGCTCATCTCGGCATCACGCCGAGATAACGGATTGGTAAAGACTAGCCTCTCACGGCACTGCGCGCCACGTGGAATGGAGATCGTCGGATGCCTCGGCACTCGAGAGCCGCGACATCCGCGTGAACCCGGGAACCCGGGAACCCGGGAACCCGGGAACGACGGTCGACCGTGCGCCGCAGCGTGGCGCCGCCGCCCACCCACCGCTCGCGTCGCATCCGGCGCATCACGCCTGCAGGCCCGCCTCACGCAGCACCGCTGCGACTTCGCCGTACAGGCCGGGGGCCGCCGCGAGCACGAGTTCGACCGTCGCGGGCCCGCCGTCGGGTCCGCCGACGCGGGCGCCGGCCTCTCGGGCGATCAGCGCGCCGGCCGCGTGATCCCACGGATTCAGGCCGCGTTCGTAGTACGCGTCGAGGCGGCCGGCGGCGACAGCGCAGAGGTCGAGGGCGGCGGAGCCGGCACGACGGATGTCCCGTACTTCCGGCAGCACGGTCGACAGCACCGCGGCCTGTGCACGCCGATTCTCGGCCGAGTACGAGAAGCCGGTGCCGACGAGGGCGAGGCCCAGCGGGACATCCGCGTTCACCTGGAGCTCGCGCGTGCCGAGTCGTGCCCCGCCCCCGGTGCTCGCCTCGAAGACCTCGCCCGTGACGGGGTTGACGACGACGGCGGCGAGCGCGGTCCACGTGCGGGGCTCGGGCGGTCCGTCGACGACGGCGATGCTGATCGACCATGCCGGGATGCCGTAGAGGAAGTTCACGGTTCCGTCGATCGGGTCGACGACCCAGTTGATGCCACTCGTGCCGATGTGGCCGGCGTCTTCTTCGCCGAGGATTCCGTCGTCGGGCCGAGCTTCGAGGATGAGTCGGCGGATGAGTGCTTCGGTGTCACGATCGACCGCGGTGACGACGTCGACGGGCGAGGATTTCGTGGCGGCGACGCTCACGCCCCCGCGCCGCTCTTCGAGCGCGAACTCCGCCGCCTGCACGGCGATGCGTCGGGCGAGGTCGAGCAGTGCGGCGGATGCCTCGACATCCGGTGCCCGGTCGAGGCTCGTCGTTGCATCGTCACCGGTCGCCGACTCGAATTCGCTCATGCCTTCACGCTACTCGCGGCGGCTGGAACCATGAAAGCCCCGGCGAACCGGGGCTTCTCTGGTGGCGAGTGAGGGATTCGAACCCCCGAATGCTGAGCAGTCTGATTTACAGTCAGATCCCTTTGGCCGCTTGGGTAACTCGCCATCGCGCCCGACCACGTTCTGCACACAACCGGGAGCCTGTCAAGGATACCCGGAGGGGGCCGGTGCGAGAAATCGGCGCTCGGCCCGGAGACGGACCGCCCTCCGCGAGGCATCCGACGGCCTGAAATTCACGAAGCGGATGCCGCAGCGCCTCAGTTCGACGCGATGCACCTCAGCTCGACGCGCGCCACCAGGGCATCTCGGCGGTGTCGTTCTGGTCGCTCGGCGGGGTCGTGTCGTAGAGATCTGGCTGCGGCGCAGGGTCGTAGCGGCGCTCTCGCGGAGCATGCTCATGCTGCTCGTCGCGGTCCATGGGGCGAGCGGGGCCCCGCAGGCCGGAGCGCTGGATGACCCGCTGGATCGTCGCCCCGCGCTGGTCGGGGGAACCGACGAACCGGATCTCCCGGAGACCCTGGTCTTGCGCCGCCGACTCGAAGACGAAGTGCCCGTACCCGAAGACGCGGCCGATGAGCGGGGTGTGCACCGAGATGTCGAGGATTCGGGAGATCGGCATGGTGGCGATGCGCTGCGACAGGATGCCGTGCACGCGGAACACCCGCATGTTGGTGATCACGAAGCGGTCCATTCGGGCCTGCAGAATGCGCCACAGCCCGTGCAGCACGAGGAAGAGTGCGAGGAAGAGCGGAAGCCAGTAGAGCTGCTGCGGCACCCAGGCCAACAGGAGCAAGGCCGGCACCGCGGCGAGCACCTCGAGGATCGCGCCGGCGATCGCGGCCCAGTGCTTGCGCACCTCGTCGACGACCACCTCTCCCTCGTCGGCGATGAGGTGCCGTTCGACGCGAGGATCGAAGCCGAACACGCTCATGACGTCACGCGGCGAGCGAGGTGAAGAACCTGCCCACTGCTTCGGAGGCCGAGACGACCGCGCCGAACGCGCCCTGTACGACGTTCGCGGCGTCTTCGGGCCGGCTGATCATGTAGAAGAGGGCGAAGATCACGACCAACGCAACTGCGATGCCTTTGAGCCACTTCACGGGCGTATTCCCTTCGAGACGGCGAGTGCGGGCAAGCCGCTACCCCCGTGAGCCGGCCCCGACAGGCATTTCTACCGCACCCGGTGAGCAGAGACAACGCGCCACGCGGCGCGGCGGCCGTTCCCGCACCCGTGTTCGATGGCCGGGACGGTGCCGAACGATAGGATTCCTCCTGACTCGGCGATGCCGGGAATGAGGAGCCATGGCCGGCATCGAAGAGGTCGCGAGACTCGCGGGCGTATCGACCGCGACCGTGTCGCGCGCGCTCAGCGGCCGCGGTCACGTCTCCCCTACGTCCAAGGCGAAGGTCGAAGAGGCCGCCGCGCGACTCGGCTACGTCGTCTCGTCGAACGCGTCGAGCCTCGCATCAGGGCGCACACGCAACATCGGCGTCGTCATCCCGTTCCTGAACCGGTGGTTCTTCTCCTCGGTGCTCGAGGGCGCGCAGCAGTCGCTCCTCCGCAGCGGGTACGACCTCACCCTCTACAACCTCTCCGGCGACGGGCAGGAACGTTCGAGCGTCTTCGAGCACTTCCTCCTGCGGCAGCGCGTCGACGCGGTGATCGCCGTCTCCCTCGAACTCACCGAGCGCGAGGTCACGCGACTGCACGACCTCGGTAAGCCGCTCGTCGGTGTCGGCGGCCCCATCCCCGGTGTACGCACCCTCACGATCGACGACGTCGCCGTCGCGCGCCTCGCGACCGAGCACCTCATCGGGCTCGGACACACTCGCATTGCGCACATCGGCGGCGACCTCGAGTTCGACATGGACTTCCACCTGCCCACCAATCGCCGCATCGGCTACGAGGCGGCGCTCCGCGACGCGGGCATCGACGTCGACCCGCGCCTCTTCGCCCCCGCCGACTTCACCATCCGCGGCGGCTATCACGCCGCCAAGCAGCTCCTCGGCGCCCCTCACAGCCGGCCGACGGCGATCTTCGCCGCCTCCGACGAGATGGCCATGGGATCCCTGCTCGCCGCACGCGACCTCGGGCTCGTCGTGCCGCGTGACGTCTCCATCGCCGGCATCGACGACCACGACCTCTCCGATTTCTTCGGCCTCACGACGGTCGCGCAGTTCCCCCGCGTGCAGGGCGAGATGGCGGTCGAGATCCTGATGGACGAGCTCGAACCCAGCACGACGGATGCCGCGACGCCCGCCGCGACCCCGTTGCCGTACGAGTTGCGGGTGCGCTCCTCGACGGCCCGCCCGCCGGCCTGATTCGCCGCGCCTGCTCGGGGTCGAACCCGCAAACCCCTGCTCGCGGCATCCGCTCATCGCTAAACTGGCGCGCATGGCAGATGCAACGTTCGACATCGTTTCCAAGGTCGACCAGATGGAGGCCGACAACGCCCTCCACCAGGCGCAGAAGGAGGTCGCGCAGCGCTACGACTTCAAGAACATCGGTGCGTCGATCGAGCAGTCCGGCGAGAAGGTGCTGATCAAGGCCAACAGTGAAGAGCGCGCGAAGGCGATCCTCGAGGTGTACGAGGCGAAGCTCATCAAGCGCGGCATCTCGCTGCGGGCGCTCGATGCGGGCGAGCCGTTCGCGTCGGGCAAGGAGTTCCGCATCGAGACGACCATGAAGGCGGGTATCGACTCCGAGAACGCGAAGAAGGTGTCGAAGATCATCCGCGACGAGGCGCCGAAGAGCGTGAAGAGCCAGATCCAGGGCGACGAGATCCGCGTCACGTCGAAGAGCCGCGACGACCTGCAGGCCACGATGGCGCTGCTCAAGGGCAAAGACCTCGAGGTCGCGCTGCAGTTCGTGAACTTCCGCTGAGCGCTGGCGCCTCGCCACATCCACCACGCACCTCGCGCGCCCACACACTTCACGCGCCCACGCACCTCACGCACCTCGCGCACCCCGCGCACCCCCGCACCTCACGCACCTCACGCACCCCCGCACCTCACGCACCTCACGCACCTCGCGCACCCACGCACCCCCACACTTCACGCACTTCACACACTCACCGTGACGGTGGTATGACGCGACACGGTCGGTGCAAGCAGGCGCCACCTGTCAAAAGGTCGTGGCTCGGCGAGGCGGGGCGATCGCGCGCTGCGTTCGAGCGTCGGATGCGCGTCAGAACAGGCGCAAGCGGCGGGACTCTCCCTGAACACCGAGCCGGCGCAAGCGCTGCACCATCGGCTCGCGAGTCCACATCTCGTGCCAGTTCCAACGATCGAACGCGCGGACCTGTCGCCGTACGGCTTCTTCGCGCTCCTTCTCGTCGATGACGCGTTCGGCCGCACGTTCGGCTCCCTCGGTCAGGAGGTACTTCACGCGCCCGTCGGCCTCGCCGACCGCATCGGAGTCCGGCCAGAAGAAGTCGACGAATGCCCAACGGCCCAGTTCGGCGAGCCAGAACGGATGCTGCTGCACTGGACGAGGGATTCCGAACTCCTCCATCACCAGAAGGCTGCAGGTCTCGAACGGCGTCCCCGACAGTGACGTTGCGCGCCGGAGTACTGCCTCGACTCTCCGGCTGCCCGGGTAGGGCAGCAGCCGGGCATGCTCAGCCCACAATGCCTCGAGTGTGGTGGGAGGTGGCCTGTTCTCCCACGGCATCGCCGCAAGCGCCGCGTCGACCGCGACCAGCGCAGCGCCCAACGTCGCGTGTCGGCAGAGTTGGATCAGCGAATGCTCGAGAGCTGTGACGGCGAGCCCCGCAACCCGACCCGTCAGCACCTCGTCGAGACGCGCAACGGCGATGGTCGTTCGACTCTTGTGACCATGCGACCCCGGCGCGAGCACGAACACCTCTTCAGGCCAGGCTCCGATGATCGGCAGTCCCTGAAGCGCGATTGCCGCAAACGAGGTGAAGATCGGCGCGTGAAGGGTCTCCGCAGCGGCTTTCACTTGGAGGAGGTACCGATCCGCCCGACGTCGAGCGGGGGTACGCCGATCTTCACCAGCAGGCACAGCACGATAGACGCCCCGCCTGACGACCTCGAGCTCGCCCGACTTCGCTGCGGAGGCCAACTCTGCGCTGCGGCCGAGGGCGCGGGCATCTCTGGCAAGCACGAAGCCCTGGCCTGTGACTGGAAGCATATGCATGACGCCAACCTCGCATCGTCGCACTCACGAAACCGCCTCGTACGCTGTTCCGGTGCACCATCGCACGAGTGCACGAGTGTGGAGGACCAGTCGCCACGACCTCTTGCGCGGCAACGGCGGTTTCCGCAGACCGTCAGCTGGCGAAAGGCCGTCACGTGTTCGCCCGCGTGAGCAGGCCGGGAGCGGGAGCGAGCGCCGGCGGGCGCGGGCGCGGCAGGGCGCAGCGCCGGCAGCGCGTCAGCGGGCGCGCGGAGCGTAGCCGCGCAGCCAGCGCGTGATCGCGGCATACGCGGCCTTCCGCACGGGCCCGCGGGAGAGGAACACGTCGTGCAACGCACCGTCGATGCGGAGGACTGTGCCGGACTGGCCGAGCCGCAGGGTGCGCTCGGCGATCTCGTCGACGACGAGCACGACGTCGCTCGAGCGCATCCCCGGATCCCAGCGCGCCTGGAGCATCGACCGCTTCGACAGCAGCGTGAGCACCGGCACGCCCACGTCGATGCGTGCTGCAACGGTGGCGTGCCCGGCGAGCACGGTCGTCAGCCACGCCGGATGCGTCGTGAACCCGCGATCGGGCCGCCACTCATGGTTGTACTCCCACTCGCCATCCTGCTCCTTCGCGACCGTGCGGGTGTAGAAGCCCAAGTCGACGTTCGGCAGCGCCGCGAGCGGGTTGACCTTCGCACCCCAGCCGATCACCGGTGCGAGCGCCTCGCGCCCGACACGACTCGCCTGGAACTCGAGCCACGGGCTGTTCAGCACCAGCGCCGCCGCCCGTCCGCGGTTGCGGGCGGCCCAGAGGCTGAGGGTGAGTCCACCGGTCGAATGGCCGAGCAGGATCAGCGGCCGAGCGGATGCCTCGGCATCGCTCGCCGTGCCGGGCGTGGCCGACTCCGCGGCATCCGTCGCCCCATGCCCCATGGCACTGAGCGCGGCGCCGATATCGGCGTCGTAGGTGGCGAGATCGGTGATGAAACCAGGAGTCTGGCCGCGGCGCAGGCTGCGGCCGTACTTGCGCAGGTCGAGCGCGAAGAAGCGTGCGCCGGCGTTCGCCCAGTACTCGGCCAGCTCGGGATTGAAGAAGTAGTCGCTCCAGCCGTGCACGTAGAGCACATCGATTCCGGATGCCGCGCCTCGCGTCAGCCGCAGGCGCCGCGGTGGCCGGTACCGCACGAGGGTGGCCACCACCTCTCCCTCATTGTCGCGCCCGAGCGGCAGGGTGAGTTGTTCGAAGCGCTCACCGAGTACGTCCGGGCGCCAGCCTTCAGTGCTCGTCTCGACGTTCGCCACAGCGCCTCCCCTCGCTTGTGCTCAGCATACTGACCCCGACTCAGGCTGCCCCGGCTCAGGCCGACCCCGACTCAGGCCGACCCCGGCTCAGGCTGCCCCCGACTCAGGCCGACCCCGACTCAGGCCGACCCCGGCTCAGGCCGACCCCGATTCGTGCCGACCCCGCGAGGCGCTTGAGCGCACAGCCCGACGACGCGCGATCAGGGGCCGACGACGAGCACCGCGAGCAGCGTGCCGGCGAGCATCGACGGCCCGAACGGGATCGAACCGCGCAACGTGACGCGGCGAAGCGCGAGCGCGATGATCGCAACCACTCCCCCGACCAGGAAAGCAGCGAGCAGCCCGAGGAGCCACGCCGAGAGTCCGAACCAGCCGAGCAGCACGCCGATGACGAGCGCGAGCTTGACGTCTCCCATGCCCATCGAGGAGGGCGAGATCAGCGCCAGCACGAGGTAGAGGGCGAACATCGCCGCGGCCCCGGTCACCGCCCACACGAGCGGCATCCACGTGCCGGCCGCCCACGTCGCCGGTACGAGCAGCACCGCCACGGTGGCGAAGGCCGGAAAGACGACGGCATTCGGCAGGCGCTTCTCGGCGAGATCGACGATCGACAGCACGGTGGCGCACGCCGCGAAGGCGAGCAGCGCCGGCAGCACCCACGACGACCCGAACCTCAGGGCGAGCGTGCCGAACACGGTGGCGGTCACGACTGCGGCACTCAGGCGCACCGTCTGCTGCGACATCCGCTCGCTCTGCATCGACCGTCTCGCCCAGTGCGCCAGCGGCCACCAGCCGAGAGCGAAGCCGACGAAGGCCGAACCGGCCGCCGTCAACACGGTCGACCAGTCGAAAGGCATGGTGAGCAGCGTAGCGGCCGGCGGCGGCGTGGGCTCGCGACTGTCAACAGGGTCGAGGCGACCGTTGCGCGCGTCGGGTCTCGACTCGGCTTGGCGGGCCTGCTCGACGAGCCGGTGCCTACACTTCGTCGCGCGAGATGTCGATCATCTCGTCGCGGGGCACGACTTTGATGCGCACGCGGCCCTCGGCCGAACCGAGTTCCTGCTCGCGCTCGTCGAGGCGGTGCCACCCGTCGAGGTCGGTGTATCGGATGCCGCGGGACTCGAGCAACTCGACGACGGACTCCTCTGACGGCGACTCGGGGGTCCACCAGTTGCCGAGGTCGTTGATGACGTGCTTGATCGTCTCCATCGCGTCGGACTTCGTGTGCCCGATGAGCCCGACCGGGCCGCGCTTGATCCAGCCGGTCGCGTAGACGCCGTACATCTGGCGGGCCTCGCCCGACTCCTTGTCGCGGATCAGCACCTGCCCCTCGTGGTTCGGGATGACGCCGAACGTCTCGTCGAAGGGGATGCCGGGCAGCGGTGAGCCGAAGTAGCCGACGGCGCGGTACACGGCCTGCACGGGCAGCTCGCGGATCTCGCCCGTGCCGACGACGCCGCCCTCGCCGTCGGGTGCGGTGCGCTCCCAGCGGATCGCGCCGACCCGGCCGGTGCCGTCGTCGACGATCTCGAGCGGCTTCGCGAAGAAGTGCAGGTGCAGGCGGCGAGAGGCCTGGCCGACCTCGCGCTGGCGCCACTGGTTCAGCACCTTGTCGATGACGAAGACCTGTTTGTTGCCCGACACCGCTGCACGGGCCGCGTCGTCGTAGTCGAAGTCCTCGTCGTACAGGATCATGTCGACGTCGCGCAACTCGCCGAGCTCGCGCAGCTCGAGCGGGGTGAACTTCACCGAGGTCGGGCCGCGGCGGCCGAACACGTGCAGATCCGTCACCGGCGACGCGGCGAGACCGGCGGCCACGTTCGCGGGGATCTCGGTGGGCATCAGGTCTTCGACGTGCTTCGCGAGGATGCGCGAGACGTCGAGTGCGACGTTGCCGTTGCCGATGACGGCGACCTCGCGGGCCTCGAGCGGCCACGTGCGCGGAAAATCGGGATGCCCGTCGAACCAGCTCACGAACTCGGCGGCCCCGTACGAACCGTCGAGCTCGGACCCGGGCACGTTCAGGGAGGCATCTTTCACCGCGCCGGTCGAGAAGATGACGGCGTTGTAGTGCTTCTTCAGGTCGTCGAGAGTGACGTCTTCGCCGAAGCGCACATTGCCGAAGATGCGGATGTCGCCGCGGTCGAGCACCTCGCGAAGCGCCGTGACGATTCCCTTGATGCGCGGGTGGTCGGGCGCGACGCCGTAGCGCACGAGCCCGTAGGGCGCGGGCAGATGATCGAACAGGTCGATCGAGACGTCGAAGTTGCGTTCGGCCTTCAGCAGGATGTCCGCGGCGTAGATGCCCGCCGGGCCCGCCCCGACGATCGCCAGTCTCAGCTTGTTCTTCGTCACGTGCGCGGTCTCTCCATCAGTTTCGGGCTCTTCATCAGCTCTCGCGCTCCACGACCGTCTCGGCGAATCGTGTGAGCGCCTTCTTCACGCTGCCCCCGGGCAGCGGCGCCAGGGCCGTGACGGCCTCGCGAGCCCAACGGTGGGCCTCAGCGAGCGTAGCGCGCGTCGCTTCGTGCTGCCGCAGTTCAGCGACGATCGCATCGACGGTCGCCCGCGACGGCACGATGCGAGACGCGAGCGTGTTCGTGTCGAGCGGGTCACCGAGGGCATCGGGGTCGGTGATCGTGACCACGTCGCGCTCGATGCGTTCGAGCAGGGCAGCGGATGTCGCATCGGTCTTCGCCTGTTCGGCGAGCCACAGCATCGGCAGCGTCACGACGCCGGCACGCAGGTCGGTGCCGGGCACCTTGCCGGTCTCGGCCGGCTGCGGCGAGAGATCGATGACGTCGTCGACGAGCTGGAAGGCCACCCCGATCTTCTCGCCGAACTCGATGATCGGCGCCTCGTAGCCGGGGTCGGCGCCCGAGAAGATGATGCCCGACTGGGCCGCGCTTGCGATGAGCGACCCGGTCTTGTCGGCGAGCACCTGGATGTAATGCTCGATCGGGTCGTCGCCCGGCTGCGGGCCGACCGTCTCGTGCAGCTGGCCGAGCACGAGTCGCTCGAACGTGGTGGCCTGCATGCGGATGGCCCCCTCGCCGAGGCCGGCCATGAGCTGGCTCGCACGAGCGAAGAGCAGGTCGCCGGTGAGGATCGCGACGGAGTTGCCCCACACCGCTTGCGCGCTGGGCACCCCGCGGCGTCGGTCGGCGTCGTCCATGACGTCGTCGTGGTACAGGCTCGCGAGATGCGTGATCTCGATCGCCTGCGCCGCGGTGACCACGTCGTCGGTGGCGCCCGCGCCGAGCTGCGCGGTCAACAGGGTGAGCATGGGTCGCACACGCTTGCCGCCCGCTTCGAGCAGGTAGCGCGTCGAGACATCCGCGATCGTGTCGGCGAATCGCACCTCGTCGAGGAGGCCGGCCTCGACGCGATCGAGTCCGTCGTCGATCGCCTTGGCCATGGCCTTGTCGGCGGAGGAGGCGAAGACGCGTTCGCTGAGGCCGAGATTCGCGGCGAGCGATGAGCCTCGACGGGCGACCGGGTGACTCGGTTTCACGTTGCCTAGCCTACCGGGGGTCCGGTGGTCGAGTAGCGCCCGACGAAGGAGGGGTGGGTATCGAGACCGGCCAATGGGTCTCGATACGCTCGCTGTCGTTCGCTGGATCTCGATACGGTGCTGGCGCGCCTACTCGATCCTGCGCTCGACCGACGACGTGCGTGGCTTCACGGCACGGTGCAGGGCGACGACGCCGAGGGTGAGGTTGCGCCACGCGACATCCGTGTACCCGGCCTCGCGGATCCAGCCCGCGAGCGTCGGCTGGTCGGGCCACGCGCCGATGGACTCGTTGAGGTAGTCGTATGCCGTGTCGTTCGAGCTCGAGAGCTTCACGAGCGGCGGCATCACGTAGCGCTGGTAGATGCCGTAACCGGTGCGCACGAGGCCGGCGGGCGGGGTCGAGAACTCGCAGATCACGAGGCGACCACCGGGCTTCGTCACGCGGAAGAACTCGGCGATGGCCTGTTTCGGCTCGTTGACGTTGCGCAGGCCGAACGAGATCGTCACGGCATCGAACTCGTCGTCGCCGAAGGGCAGCTTCGTGGCGTCGGCCTCGACGAACACGAGGTTCTGCACGCCGGCCTGGCGACGACGGCCGACCTCGATCATGCCCGGCGAGAAGTCGGCGGCGACGACGGATGCCCCTGACTTCGCGAGGCTCGCACTCGACGTGCCGGTGCCCGCCGCGACGTCGAGGATGCGCTGCCCGGGCTTCGGGTCGACCGCGCGCGTGGTGGCGACCCGCCACAGCGGCGCGTTGCCCACCGAGAGCACGTTGTTCGTGCGGTCGTAGTTCGCGGCGACGCGATCGAACATCGCCGACACCTGTTCGGGCTGCTTGCCGAGGTCTGCGCGGGTCATCCCCCGATTCTACGGCGGAGCCGCCCGCGCCGTTCGACCTCGCGAGCTCACTGGCCGCGTGGCGATCGGTCCGCCATCCCGCGCATCGATGGGATCACGCGACGGCGAGCGGTCCGAGAACGCGGCGTAGGCTGAGGCGGTGAGTCAGAAGGATGGCGCGGCGCAGGCGGCGAGTGCACGCCTCCGCGTTCGCACCGTCGCCGTCGATGAGACGGAGCCGCTGATCCCCCGCGCCGATCCGCGGCATCCGCTCGTCTGGATGCGCCGCGGCGAGGGCATCGTGGGCCTCGGCGAGACGATGCGCATCGAGACGACCGGGCCGCACCGCGTCGCCGACGCCGCCGCCGCGTGGACTTCTCTCGTCGAGATCGCCGAGATCGACGACCGCGTCGGGCTGCCGGGCACCGGGCTCGTCGCCTTCGGTACTTTCGCGTTCGCCGACGAGTCCGAGTCGACGAGCGTGCTGATCGTGCCCGAGCTCGTGATGGGCCGGCGTGACGGCCGCGCCTGGGTCACGCGCATCGCGCTCGACACCGGCGACGACGAGGCGAGGGATGCCACCGGCTCCGCCTCCGGCGTCGACTCCATCGCCGACGCGGAAGACGCACTGCCCGAACCCGCGCCGAAACGTCAGGTGCCGCGCGTCGCCTTCGCACCTGGATCGGTGCCGCCCGAGGCATATGAGGCAGCCGTCGCCGAGGCCGTGCGGCGCATCGACGCGGGCGAGTTCGAGAAGGTCGTGCTCGCCCGGCAACTCGTCGGCGAACTCCACGAAGACGCCGGGCTCCGCGCCACGATCAACCGTCTCGCCGAGGACTACCCCGACACCTGGGTCTTCGCCGTCGACGGGCTCATCGGGGCGAGCCCCGAGACGCTCGTGCGCGTCGATCATGGCACCGTGTCGGCGCGGGTACTCGCCGGCACCGCATCACGCGGCGCCGGCGAGGCGTCGGATCGGGAGCGCGCCATCGCTCTCGCCGCCTCGGAGAAGGACCGCGCCGAGCATGCGCTCGCCGTGCAGAGCGCCGTGACACGGCTCGCGCCGCACACCGCCCGACTCGACACGAGCCCCGAGCCCTTCACCCTGCAGCTACCGAACCTCTGGCACCTCGCGACCGACCTCAAGGGCACGCTCGGCGACGGCTCGAGCTCGCTCGACCTCGTGCAGGCGGTGCATCCGACCGCCGCCGTGGCCGGGACGCCCCGGCGCGTCGCCCTGCGCGTGATCGCCGAGCTCGAGGGCTTCGACCGAGGCCGTTACGCCGGCCCTGTGGGATGGATCGACGGCGACGGCGACGGCGAATGGGCGATCGCGCTGCGTTGCGCGCAGGTCGACCCCGACGGCACGGTCACCGCATATGCCGGTTGCGGCATAGTGCACGACTCGGTGCCGACCGACGAACTCGCCGAGACGGTGATGAAGTTCCGTCCGATCGTCGAGGCCTTCGGCGGCTGAGCTCGCCGGGCGGGCCGCTCGCCGGGGCGAGGGCTCCTCGCTCAACTCGCGGCGAGACGCGCCTGCTGCTCTGCGACGTCGTAGTCGGCCTTCGGCCACTCGAGCTGCATCGCCTCGAGCGCATCGATCAACACGTGCTGCACGGCCAGCCGCGCGTACCACTTGCGGTCGGCGGGAATGACGAACCACGGGGCATCCGCTGCCGCCGTACGCTCGAAGACGAGTTGGTACGCCTCGGCGTACTTCTCCCAGAGGAGTCGTTCGTCGACGTCGCCCGGGTTGAACTTCCAGTGCTTCTCGGGGCGGACGAGTCGCTCGGTCAGGCGCGCCTTCTGCTCGTCTCGCGAGATGTGCAGCATGACCTTGATGATCGTCGTGCCCGTCGCTGCGAGCTCGGCCTCGAACTCGTTGATCGCCCCGTACCGCCGCTCGATCTCGGCGGGCGGTGCGAGCTCGCGCACCCGGCCGATGAGCACGTCTTCGTAGTGCGAGCGGTCGAACACGCCGACCATGCCGGCTCCCGGCACCCGCTTGTGGATGCGCCACAGAAAGTCGTGCTCGAGCTCTTCAGCGGTCGGCTTCTTGAATGCGGCGAGCTGCACGCCTTGCGGGTCGACCGCACCCATGACGTGCTTCACGATGCCGCCCTTGCCTGCCGTGTCCATCGCCTGCAGCACCAGCAGGATGCGTCGCTCGTCGCCCAGGCGGCTCATCGCGAAGAGCTGCTCCTGCAGCTCGGCGAGGATCTCGGCGCCCTCGGCGAGCGCCGCCTGCCCGGCCTCCTTGTCGCCGTCGAAGCCCGGGTGCGCGTGGGAATCGGTCTTCGACAGCTCGAACCCGGCACCCACCCGCAGCAACTCGGCGGGGTCTGCGGTCCAATACGACTCGCGGCTCATGTCACGCTCCCTCACGCGACGCGGCGTCGCACAGGTCCCATCCTGCCGAGCGAGCGGATGCCACGGCAAGTGCCTGCAGCCGCCTCGACGCCGGTTCGGGTCGCGCGCGGCAACCGCCCGCCCGTACATCGCCCGCGCCTCGCCACCCTGACGAAAGCGACTCAGCGCGGCAGCGGCACCTCGAGGATCGACGGCCCCTCGATGCGGGCGCCGAGCGCTTCGTCGAGCTCGCCGCGTGTGGTCGCCCGAACGTAGGCCCAGCCGTAGGCCACGGCGAGCGCTGCCAGATCGACATGCTGCGGCGTGAATTGCACCCGGTCGAACGCATCGGCGGGGGCGGATGCTGCGACCTCGAGTGAGTCGAAGATCGAACCGCCGCCGTCATTGCCGACGATCAGCTGCACTCGGGGCCGCGACTCGCCTTCGCCGATGAGCATCGAGCCGACGTCGTGCAGCAGCGTCAGATCACCGATGACCGCGCGGGTGACGCCCGCCCGTGCAGCATGGGCGACCGCCGACGCGGGCGCAGCGACATCCGCCGCCCCGCCCGGCCCGGCGAGCCCATCGAGCCCGCCGAGCTCGTCGAGCTCGTCGAGCTCGTCGCCCGAGGCGTTCGCCGCCCTGCCGGCCGCACCTGGGAACGCTGACTGACTCGCGATCGCGATGCCCACCGCGGTTGCGACGGTGCCGTCGATACCGGCGAGCCCCCGGTTGGCATGTACCCGGATGCGTCGCCCGGGCACCACTCGATCGGCGTCGCGGATCAGGCGGGATGCTCCGAACACCAGTCGATCGTGCGGCCAGGTCGCCGACCAGACGGCGTCGACGAGCATGCGCCGAGTGATGGGCGCACGCACGGCGGCGAGCTGCGCCTTCATGTACTCCCGCTGCGCTTCGAAGTTCGAGACGTGCCCGGTCTCGTCGATGCCGCTGCGCTGCGCCGACGCAGCGGGCAGGCCCGACTCGACGAGGATGCGGCTCGCGTGCACCCAGCGACCGACCCAGGCGCGTTCCTCCGGCGTCGGCGGGTGCGGATCCGCGCGAACGGCCCGCTCGAACCGTGCGACCCGGCGCCCGGGGTTGAACCACTCGATGCCCCACGGCGCGACGTCGATCGTCTCGACGCCCTCTCGCTGCACGAGCGCCGGCAGCTCACGCGCGAGCGTCGGATGCCCGAAGACGACGACCCGCTCGATCTCGTCGCCGAATCCCGGCTCGCGCAGCAGCTCGCGGTAGGCGACGACGAGGTTCGGCCCGAAATGCG
This sequence comes from Agromyces sp. Y782, assembly GCF_059445405.1. Classification (NCBI taxonomy): domain Bacteria; kingdom Bacillati; phylum Actinomycetota; class Actinomycetes; order Micrococcales; family Microbacteriaceae; genus Agromyces; species Agromyces sp. Y782. The sequence continues at coordinate 1,277,672 of NZ_JCAIUG010000001.1, forward strand.
CGCCACTCGTCACCTCGGCGAGCAGCGGCCAACCGCCATCGCGAGCGAAACGCTCGGCAGCCGGCCCGGCACCCGCCCCGGCGACGACGACCGTGCGCGGCCCAGGCGCGATGAGCGCGACAGGCGCTGCCCCTGCCGCCCCCTCACCTCTCGATCGAGTGGGAAGATCCGGCGCAACGTCGGCGGACGTGGGAGCGGGAGCGACGTCGAGCTCGACGGCGGCCGACAACGGCTCCCGCAACTGCAGGTTCAGGTGCACCGGTCCGGGGCCGGGATGGGGCACCGGCGTGCCGTCGGCATCGAGGCCGAGCGCGGCGACGACGGCCTCGCGCGCGAGGTGCGCCGCGGCATCCGCTTCGCCCACCGCCCCCTCTGGCGGCGCGACGTCGCGCTCGAGACGCACCGCGCCGGCGAAGATGCCGGCCTGCATCGTGGTCTGGTTCGAACGGATGCCGCGGAGCTCTGCCGGCCGATCGGCGGACAAGACGATCAGGGGCACCCCCGAATGGTGCGCCTCGAGCACGGCCGGGTGCAGGTTCGCGACTGCCGTGCCCGACGTCGTGATGACCGCGACCGGTCGGCCCGACTCGACGGCGAGGCCGAGTGCGAGAAACGCTGCACCGCGCTCGTCGATGCGCACGTGCAGACGCGCGGCTCCGACGCGTTCGAGTTCAGCGGCAGCGAGAGCGAGCGCCTGGGAGCGAGACCCCGGAGCGACGACGAGATCGACGACTCCATCGCGCACGAACGCCGTGAGCAATGCCAGCGAAGCGTCGCTCGCTGGACTGCTGCCGGGCGCTCGGTGGGGCGTCGGCTCAGCCATTCGGACGGCCGGACGGACCGGCCTCGCCCGGCGTCTCAGGGGAGTCGGGTCGTTTGCGGTCGGTGCCGCGCGAGCCGCCGGTCTCACCGTCGTTCGGGCCACTCTCGGCGCCGGAGTCGAAGTCGGCGAGCTCCTGCTCGAGCCGCCGGATCCGCTCGTCTTGCGCGGCATCGCTACCCAGCTGACGAAGGAAGTCGGCGTCATCGTCGGGGGCGACGGTGCGCGCCCGCCCGCCGGGCAGCCGCTCGGCGCGACCACGTCCGATGATGAACCAGAGCAGGGCGCCGATGATCGGCACGAAGAGGATGATGACGATCCACCAGCCGCGCCGGAGACCACGAATACGCGTTCGGTCGAAGAACGCGCAATCGGCGACGGCGTAGATCGTGAAGATCACGGCGGCGACGCCGAGTCCGAAGAGCAGCCGGGCCATGACCTCAGTCTAGGCGCGCCAGCGCGCGCCGCGGCTGTGAGTGCGCCCAGCCGCGGCGACCTACACTGTCAGGGTGAAGTCCGTGCCCGTCTGGATCTGGTACACCGTGTTGCGGGTGCTGCTGTTCGCCGTTCCGCTCGCGGTGCTGCTCATCGCCAAGGTCGACCCGTGGGTCTCCGCCGCGATCGCCGCGGTCTTCGGTCTCAGCGCGTCGCTGCTCTTCCTGCGCCGGCCGCGTGAGTCGATGTCGAGTGATCTCTACGCCGCCCGCCATCGCGAAACACCCCTCGTGAACGAAGACGACGAAGCCGAAGACGCAGTCGTCGAGCGGCGCCCGCCCGCCGAATAGCCCCGCCATCCGCTGGTCGAGTGGGCCCGCCAGGGCCGTATCGAGACCCGCCAGGGCCGTATCGAGACCGGGCACCAGGTCTCGATACGCTCGCTAGATCTCGATACGGCGCTGGCGCGCCTCCTCGATCCGGCGCTCGACCAACGGAAGCTTCAGAGCGCGAACGCCAGTCCGAGCCCGACTCCGTAGACGAGGGCTGTGAGGCTCGTGAGTTGCAGCGCGATGATGAGTTCCCGCGGTGTCTTCGCCGTGAGTACGATCGCGCATGCTGGCAGCGCCGCGAGCAGGGCGAACATCACGAGCCACGCAGCGGGGTAGAGCAGCGCGAAGAACGCGACGATGGCGAACGGCACGATCATGAAGACCACGAACAGGATGCGCCCGACGAGCGGCCCCACAAGCACCGCAAGGGTGCGCTTTCCGGCGATCTTGTCTTGCGTGACGTCGCGCAGGTTGTTGGCCATGAGCACGGCGCAGGCGAGGAGCCCGACGCCGACGCCGCCGAGCCACGCCTCGAAGTTCACCATGAGCGCCTGCACGTACGCGGACCCTGCTGTGGCGACGATGCCGAAGAAGACGAACACGAAGAGCTCACCGAGCCCGTAGTAGCCGTATGGGTGCTTGCCGCCAGTGTAGAACCAGGCGGCGACGATCGCGACCGCGCCGACGGCGAGCATCCACCACTGCCCGGTCACGACCGTGAGGGCGAGCCCGGCAATCGCGGCGAGTGCAAAGAAGCTCACGGCGACGGCGAGCACCTGCCTGGGCTTCGCGACCCCCGAGCCCGTGAGCCGCGCCGGGCCCACCCGGTGCTCGTCGGTGCCGCGCACCCCGTCGGAGTAGTCGTTGGCGTAGTTCACGCCGATCTGCAGGGCGAGGGCGACGACGAGGGCGAGCAGCGCCCTGGCGACGTGCCACGGCCCATCGGGGATCGCGACGATGCCCGCACCGGTGCCGAGGGCGACTGGCGCGACGGCGAGTGGCAGGGTGCGGAGCCGTGCACCCGACACCCAGTCGGCGGCCGACGCGCGCTCAGGAGCGCGGTTCGACTTCGCCGCACCCTTCGACTTGGCGTTGCCCTTCGACTTGGCGTTGCCGTCTGACTTGGCGTTGCTCCCACGTCGATCGCGCGCGGCCTCCCGCTTCGCGATCTCGTCGCCGGGGTTCATCCTCTGGGGTTTCGGGCGCGCCACGGAGTCAATGCTAGTTCGCCGCGCCCGCTGGTTCGATTCGCGGGAGCACATCCGATTCACGGGCATGGAATGTCACAAACAGGGCCCCGGCGGGGTCTTGTGAGTGAAGACCCATTTGGAGGCTCGCATGCACCAACTCCCGATCGCCGACCGGCGGCGTGGGACGCCGATCACCGACCGCCTCTCGCACCACCTCCGGACGCGGACCGCGCTCGGCCGCCGACTCTCGGCGATGTCCGGCGAAATGCGCGGTCGAGCGGTTCCGCTCCACTGGACGAACCTGTTCGGGGTGGTGTCGCTCGCGAGCACAGCCGTGCTCTTCCTGACCGGACTCGTGCTGATGTTCTTCTACACGCCGTCGAGTGAGCTGGTGCGGTACGACGGCCCGTTCGTCCCGCTGCACGGTGCGGAAGTGTCGAAGGCGTTCGCGTCGACGATGCACGTCTCACTCGAGGTGCGCGGCGGACTGCTGCTGCGGCAGGCCCACCATTGGGCCGCCCTCCTGTTGCCGGTCTCCCTGACGGTGCAGCTCCTGGTGATGTTCTTCACGGGCGCGTTCCGGAGGCCGCGGCAGGCCAGCTGGGTGATGCTGTTCCTGCTGTTCATCGTGGCGCTGCTCGGCGGCTGGAGCGGCTACGCCCTCCCAGACGACATGCTCTCCGGCACGGGCCTTCGCATCGTCGAGGGCATCGTCTTGGGCATCCCCTTCGTTGGAAGCCAGCTGGCCATGCTGATCTTCGGCGGGGAGTTTCCCGGCCGGATCATCGAGAACCTCTACCCGGTGCACGTTGCGCTGGTGCCCGTGCTCATGGTCGTGCTCATCGCCGCCCGCGTCCGCTCGTCGTACGTGCACAGACCGCCGCAATTCGCCGGCCCCGGACGAACCCAAGGCAATGTGGTGGGAGTGCCGATGCTGCCGAACGCGGCCGCCCGCGCGGCCGGGCTGTTCGCCATCGTCACCGGAATCCTCGTGCTCATCGCCGCCACGGTCACGATCAATCCCATCTGGCTGTTCGGTCCGGCATCGCCCGGCGATGCGTCGGCAGGCAGCCAGCCCGACTGGTACACGGGCTTCCTCGATGGCGCACTCCGCCTCGTCCCGCCGGGCTGGGAGTTCGTCTGGCTCGACCGCACCTGGACCCTCGCCGTCCTGGTTCCGCTCGCCGTCATCGGCGTGTTCCTCGGCACGGCGATGCTCTTTCCGTTCCTCGAGTCGTGGATCACCGGGGATCGGCGCGAGCACCACATCCTCGACCGGCCGCGAAATGCCGCGACCCGCACCGCGATCGGCGTTGCCGGGGTCACGTTCTACGGTGTCCTCTGGGCTGCGGCGAGCGCGGACCTCGTCGCCACCCACTTCGCACTCAGCATCGAAGGCATCATCCTGACCCTGCAGATCGCCCTGCTCGCCGCACCGCCCGTCGCCTTCTTCATCACTCGACGCGTCTGCATCGCCCTCCAGAGGAAGGACTTGGAGATCGCACTCCACGGGTACGAGACGGGCCGCATCGTTCGATTGCCGTCGGGCGAATACCTCGAAGTGCACGAGCGAGTGGATGTCTATGACCGATGGCGATTGGTCGCCCACCACGGGACCGCGCAGGCCATCCCCTCACCTTTCGCGGGAGGGCGACCGACCCTTCGACGCCGGACCCGTGCTGCAATCGCTCGTTGGTTCCTCGAAGACCGCATCGTGCCGCCTGCACAGGAGTCGCCGCCGCAGCGTCAGGCGGAGCAGGCCGAGCTCGTCGGGAGCGGCACGGGAGAGCCGGGCGCCTAGTCAGCCGTGCGAGCCGGCCGAGCCGGCCGTCAGGCGAGCAGCGCAGCGACCGCTCGTCGATCGGGCTTGCCCGACGCGAGCATCGGCAGGTGTTCGACGACCACGAGGCGCACGGGCCGGGCCGCGGGTGCGAGCCCGGCTTCGTCGGTCGCCGCGGCGAGGGTCGAGAGGGCAGCGGATGCCGCGGCATCCGTCTGCGGTGCGACCACGACTGCGCGCTGGCCCCACTCCGCGTCGGCGACGGCGAGCACCACGGCCTCACCGAAACCGGGGACGCCGCGCACCGCCCGCTCGATCTCGCCGAGGGCGACCTTCACGCCGCCCGAGATGATGACGTCGTCGGCGCGGCCGCGGATGCGGAGCCGGCCCTCGCGGTCGAGCTCGCCGACGTCGCCCGTGCGGTACCAGCGGGTGCCGCGGGCATCGACCGTGAACGCGGCGTCGGTGCGGGCCGGGTCGTCGAGATATCCGTTCGCGAGCACGGGGCCGCTGAGCTCGACCAGGCCGTGCTGCCCTGAGCCGGCCGAAGGGCGCTGCCCTGAGCCGGCCGATAGGCGCTGCCCTGAGCCGGCCGAAGGGCGCTGCCCCGAGCCTGTCGAAGGGTGCTGCCCTGAGCCTGCCGATAGGCGCTGCCCCGAGCCTGTCGAAGGGTCGACGACCCGCACGCCGACGCCCTCGAGCGGCATGCCGTCGTAGACGCATCCGCCCGCGGTCTCGCTCGAGCCATAGGTGCGCACGATGTGGGCGCCGAGCTCCGCCGCCTGCTCGGCCACCGCCGGCGCGAGCGCCTGCCCGCCGACGAGCACGGCGTCGTATCCGGTGAGCGCCGCCGCCACGAACGCGTCGCGCTGCGCCCGCTCGACGATGCGGGCGAGCTGCACCGGCACGAGCGAGGTGTAACGCGGCGCATCAGTGGTGAGGCGAGCGGATGCCGCGGCGAACGCCTCGGCCGTGAACGGCCCGTCGTCCAGCACCACCGGGGTCGTGCCCGCCACGATCGAGCGCACGAGCACCTGCACGCCCGCGATGTAGTGTCCCGGCAGCGCGAGTAGCCAGCGGCCGGGGCCGCCGAGCCGGTCGGCGGTGGCGTCGGCACTCGCGATGAGGGCGTCTGCCGAGAGCATCACGCGCTTCGGGGCATCCGTCGACCCGCTCGTCTCAACCACAAGTGCGACGTCGTCATCCACCTCGCCCTCCCCGCGTTCCACCCCGTCTGAGCGTTCCGGGGGTGCGTTCGCGCCAGAATCCACACCGATCAGCACGCTTTCCGGCGCAAATGCACCCCCGGAATGAGATCTGGGGGCGGGGGCGGAGAAAGGGGCGGAGAAACGCGTTCCGACGGGCACGGGCCAGACGGCGGGGCCGCCGTCGAGTGCCGACCGCAGAGCTTCGGTGAGTGCCGGGACATCCATCGCTGAAACCTGCACGAGTGGTTTCATGCGCATCGCACCGTTCGCTTCGAAGGATGTTCGGCTCTCGGCAGGACGAACTGGGCCGTCGGTGTCCTCCGCACCGGCGATCGTCCGACGAAGGCGGCTGGCACTCCGTCCCGCGAAGGCCGCCGCGTCAGTAGTGCCACGGGTACGGGCCCCAATCGGGGTCGCGCTTCTCGAGGAAGGCGTCGCGACCCTCGACGGCTTCGTCCGTGCCGTAGGCGAGACGCGTCGCCTCGCCCGCGAAGACCTGCTGGCCGACCATGCCGTCGTCGACCGCGTTGAACGCGAACTTCAGCATGCGGATCGCCGTAGGCGACTTCGTGAGGATGGTGCGGGCCATCGCGATGGCTTCGCGCTCGAGTTCGACGTGCGGCACGACGCGGTTCACGGCGCCCATCTCGTAAGCTCGGTCGGCCGAATACTCCTCGGCGAGGAAGAACACCTCGCGGGCGAACTTCTGCCCGATCTGACGAGCGAAGTACGCGCTGCCGTAGCCGGCGTCGAAGCTGCCCACGTCGGCGTCGGTCTGCTTGAAGCGACCGTGCTCGCGGCTCGCGATCGTGAGGTCGCAGACGACGTGCAGCGAGTGCCCGCCGCCGGCCGCCCAACCGGGCACGACGGCGATGACGACCTTCGGCATGAAGCGGATGAGCCGCTGCACCTCGAGGATGTGCAGGCGCCCGACGGCGGCGTGACTTCCCGGTGCGTCGGCATCGCCGCCGGCCCCGTCGACGATCGCCGTCTCGGCATCCGAGTACTTGTAGCCGTCACGGCCGCGGATGCGCTGGTCGCCGCCAGAACAGAACGCCCAGCCGCCGTCTTTCGCACTCGGCCCATTGCCGGTGAGGAGCACCACGCCGATGCGCGGGTTCGTGCGTGCGTCCTCGAGCGCCCGGTACAGTTCGTCGACGGTGTGCGGGCGGAAGGCGTTGCGCACCTCGGGCCGGTCGAACGCGACACGCGCGATGCGGCCGTCGAGCGAGTGGTGATAGGTGATGTCGGTGAGGCCCGATGGCCCACTGACCGCGGATGCAGCGTCGACCCACTCGCTCGCATCGAACAGTTCGGAGACCGCAGCGCTCATGCCCCCAGCCTATTCGGCCACGACCATGCACCCGCTCGACGGGAGCGGGTGCGAGACTGGGCACATGCTGCCCGAGCCGAATGAACTGCTCGCCACCGCAAGAGTCGTGGCCCTCCCCCTCGTGACGCGGTTCCGCGGCATCGACGTGCGCGAGGCCGTGCTCTTCGAGGGCCCCGAGGGGTGGACCGAGTTCTCCCCGTTCATCGAGTACGACGACTCCGAGGCATCCGCCTGGCTGGCCGCTGCCGTCGACTACGGCTGGAACGCGCCGCCACCTGCCCTGCGCGACCGCATCGCCGTCAATGCGACGGTGCCGGCCGTCGATCCCGACAGCGTCGCCGCGGTGCTCGCACGATTCCCCGGATGTCGTACGGCGAAGGTCAAGGTCGCCGGCACCGACCAGACACTCGCACAGGATGTCGCACGGGTTCGCGCCGTGCGCGAGGCCCTCGGCCCCGAAGGCCGCATCCGGGTCGACGCCAACGGCGGCTGGAACGTCGATGAGGCCGAGCATGCGATCCACGCACTCGCACCGTTCGACCTGGAGTACGTCGAGCAGCCGTGCGCGAGCGTCGAGGAGCTCGCCGAGATCCGCCGTCGCACGAAGTACATGGGGCTGCCGATCGCGGCCGACGAGAGCGTGCGCCGCGCCGACGACCCGCTCGCCGTCGCCGAGGCCGGCGCCGCCGATCTGCTCGTCATCAAGGCGCAACCGCTCGGTGGCATCCGCCGCGCCCTCGAGATCATCGGGCGCACGGGCGTGCCCGTCGTCGTCTCGAGCGCCCTCGACACGAGCGTCGGCCTTGCGATGGGCGCGCAGCTCGCGGCATCCGTGCCCGTGCTCGATTTCGACTGCGGGCTCGGCACCGCCTCATTGCTGGCAGCGGATGTCACGCGGGCGCCGTTGATTCCTGAGAACGGGTCGATCCCGGTGGGCCGTGTGCTGCCCGACCCGGCGTTGCTCGAGCGATACTCCGCGTCGCCCGAGCGCACGGAGTGGTGGCTCGAGCGCATCGTGCGATGTCACGCGGTGCTCGCCGACGCCGGGGCCGGCGCCGGCGCCGGCGCCGGCACACCGTCCACCGCCTGAGCCGGCGGGTTCAGACGCCGACCGACCGCACGGGTTCGCGAACCGTCACGCCGAGCGAACGTCGCGCGTCAGGCTGCCAAGCGAAGTAGAGACCCGCAGCCAACAGGCACGTGATCAGCAGCTGCACCACGGCGACCGGCACGGGCGCATCGGGGAAGAAGGTGCCGATCGCATTGCCCGAGAAATGGATCAGGATCGCCGCCCACACCCGGCCGCCGAGACGTTCGCTGACGAACAGGTAGATCAGCGAGAGCGGGATGAAGGAGAGGCCGAAGAGCAGCCCGTCGACGGTGAAGAGGCCCATGGCGGCCTGCCCGGTTCCCGGCAGGAAGAACAGGGGGATGTGCCAGATCCCCCACGCGAGTCCGAGCACGACGGAAGTGATGAAGATGCCGAGTGACCGGCGCAGGCGCGGCTGGGCGTAGCCGCGCCATCCGAACTCCTCGGCGATGGGGCCCGTGATCATGAACAGCAGGATGAAGAGCAGCGGGCCTCCGAAGTCGGCAACGACGGCCGGTGCTTCCGCGAGGCGCGCACTGAACTCCTGCGGTGCGAGCAACAGGTTCGCGATCACGGTCGGGGCGGCGCCGAGTACCAGCGCGGCAGGCAGCCACAGCCACGGGGGCGCGACCCGAGAGCTGCCGCCGCGATCCGGCGCGCGGCGGGTGCGGGTCAGGTAGAGGATCAGCGCCGCGAGCGACGGACCCGACGTCGCGATGCCGAAGATCCAGAGCGCACCGCCTTCGCGCACATTCCCGCCCTGCCAGGCCAGGAGAAGCCACAGCGACCCGCTGATGAGCACGGTGATGAGGGCGAACAGGAGCAGGTCGGTGCGAACCCGGGTGTGCGGCGTCGTTGTGGTGGTCACGCGTTCACCCTGCCAACCGGTTCGCGTCGCCGCTATCGGGCTAACCCCCGCACCGGATCTCGATACGCCCCCTTCAACCCCGCCGGTCGAGTAGCGCCCGACAAAGGAGGACGCGTATCGAGACCCCGCACCAGATCTCGATACGCCCCCTTCGTCGGCTACTCGATCAACGACAACCCCGCCGGTCGAGTAGCGCCCGACGAAGGAGGACGCGTATCGAGACCCCGCACCGGATCTCGATACGCCCCCTTCGTCGGCTACTCGATCAACGAAGCTCGGGTCACCAGAGGATCAGCGGCACCGAGAACGAGCGCGAGTCGGCGAACCCCTCGCCGCCGTCGAACTCGGCCCGCACCAGGTGCAAGCCGCGCGGCAGCTTCGGCAGCTTGACGTCGATGCGGCCGCGATCGGCGGCCGTGAGTTCAACCTCGGCGATGACCTTGCCACCGTCGAGCACCCGCACGGTGCCGACCGCAGCACTGCCATCGAGGGCGAACACCTTGCCCTGCAGCTTCACGGCCGAGCCGGCCTTCGCGAACAGCTTGTTCGGCGCCGCGAGGGTGAACGTCGCGACGGCCGGCGGCGCCTGCTCGTCGACGAGCACGGCGACACTGCGAGCGGGCACGGTGACCGCGCCGGTCGCGGCGTTCCAGCTCGTCGTCTTCACGACGGCGTCGGCGCCGTTCGCCTGCGCCTCGGCGAGCGCGAAGTCGCGCCCGGCGAGTCCGGCGATGGTCTCGGTGACCGGCTCGGACGACGCATTGAACACGACCAACGCACCGTCGAGCTCGGGGTCGACGTCGTCACCCACGAGATCGTCGATCTGCATCGCGATGACGCCGGGCGTGGCATCCGCCCCGCTGTTCGGGAAGGTCACCTTCTCGTCGATGAGCTCAGCCGAGCCGAGCTGCAGCAGGTCGACCTCGCCACGCACCCGCAACAGGTCGAGGGCGGATGCCTCGGCCGCCGCGATGTCCGCCGCACCCGGCTTGAGCGCCGGGTTCGCGAGCAGCGGCGCCATGATGGGCCACTTGTCCTCGTTGTCGGCCGCAGGCGGCAGTCCGGAGCCGAACGTCGACTCCTGGCCGGTCCAGTCGATGCGGTTGAACCAGTCGCCCGAGTTGTAGCTGTTGCGGTCGAGTGACTTCGAGCGCAGCAGCTCGGTGCCGGCGTGCCAGAACGAGGGTGACTGCGAGAGCGTCACGGTCGCGAGCGACAGCGTGTTCATGCGCACGCGATCGGCCATCACGGTGTCGGCCGGCAGCTTGAACACCGAGAGGTCGTAGAGCGTCTCGTTGTCGTGGGCGTCGACGTAGTTGATGACCTCGTCGGGCTGGTCGGCGTAGCCGGCCGGCGACCCGTTGTAGTCGAACTGCTCGCCGCGCTTCACGACGCCGTCGGACCCGGTGAACTCGAATCCGCGCAGGTTGCCCGCGAGTCCGAGCTTGACGAGGTCGGTCTGCTGCCCGAGCGTGCGATCGGCGGGGTCGATCGGCGACCCGTTCGGATCGGTGCCGAGGCCGGTGCCGAAGCCCTGCTCGAACGTCGACGCCCCGTCGACCGGGCTGCCGCCGTGCACGCCGTCACGCAGCCGGTCGTTGAACGTTCCGATGCCCGTGCCGCCGAGCTGGCCCTGCGTGGCCTGCTCGAAGAGGGCGTTGTTCGCGACCTCGCCGAAGTTCCAGCCCTCGCCGTAGAGGTACACCGCCGAGCCGTCGACGCCGTCCTCCTCCAGGGTGAGCTCGTCGAGCGCGGCCCGCACGGCGAGCAGATTCGCCTTCGAGTGGTGACCCATGAGGTCGAAGCGGAACCCGTCGACCTTGTACTCCTCGGCCCACAGCACCACGGAGTCGACCATGAGCTTCTGGGCGACGTCGTGCTCGGTGGCGATGTTCTGGCAGCACGTCGAGGTCTCGACGTTGCCGACGGCGTTCAGGCGCTGGTAGTAGCCGGGCACGATCTGGTCGAGCACCGACTTCTCGCCCTGCCCGGATGCCGCGGTGTGGTTGTACACTTCGTCGAGCACGACCTGCAGGCCCGTCGCGTGCAACGCTCCGACCATCTCGCGGAACTCGCTCACGCGCGCGCCGCCGTCGGGGTCCACCGCGTAGGAGCCCTCGGGCGCCTGGAAGTGGAACGGGTCGTAGCCCCAGTTGAAGCCGTCGAGGTCGCGGATCGATTCGAGACACGCCTGCTGTTCGGCCGACGCGGGGCCGAAACTCGCCAGGTCGCATGCGGGAGTCGCCTGTGCGGCGCGGTTCTCCTCGATCGTCGCGATGTCGAACGTCGGCAGCAGGTGCACGGTGTTGATGCCTGCTTCGGCGAGCTGCGCGAGCTGCTGAGTGCCGGCCGAGTCCCGCGTGAAGGCGCGGTACGTGCCGCGCTCCTCGGCGGGCACCGACTCGTCGCCGATCGAGAAGTCGCGCACGTGCAGTTCGTAGATCGCACGGTCGACCGGGCGTTCGACGACCGGAGCGGGCGTCTCCTCCCACTGGTCTGGCCGGAGCGACTCGTCGTCGAGGTCGACGACGACCGAACGCACCGAGTTCGTCGTGAGAGCCACGGAGTACGGATCTGTGACCGAGTTCGTCTCGATCGCGCCCGTCGTCGGCGCGTACACCTCGACCGACCAGCGGTACTCGTCGCCCGAGGCGACCTCACCCGACACCGACCACGTGCCGTCGGCGTCGTTGAATTCAGCGGCGATCACCTCGGCGTCACCGGATGCCCCGGCATCCCACCGCTCGACCGAGACCGATCGCGCGGTCGGCGCCCACAGCGCGAGCGTCGCCTGGCCTGCCTCCCAGCTGGCACCGAGGGGCACGGATGCCACGGCGTCGCCGTAGAGCTCATCGAGCACGCCCGGCAGCTGCACGCCGGTGAAGGCGCTCAGCTCGCCATCCGTTGATTGCGCGACCGCGAGCTGCTCGGTGACGAGCCCCTGCACCTCGCCGCGGTCGAGCCCGACCGGACGCAGCGCGAGGAAGCCCTCGAGCGCCGGAAACGCGGCGAGCTGGTCGTCGTCGAGCCCATTCGGGTCGAGCTCGAGTACGACCGGCTCGCCGCCGCCCGTCACAGCGCCGTCGCCGACTGCAAGCAACGCGTCGGGCGAGTGCTCGAGCGTCCACGCGGCATCCGTCGCCTCTGCTCCGCCGAGCAGTTCGGCCGGCCAGGCGAGCGTGTCTTCGCTCACCCAGTGGGCGCGCGACTCCCCCGTGCCGGCGAGCGGCGGGTCGGTCACGACGATCTCGAGCACGTGCGTTGCGAGCGTGTAGCGGAACTCGACGAGATTGCCCGTGGTCGCGGTGAACGTGTAGTTCGGGCCCCCGGGCACGCCGCCGACGCCGTAGTTCTCGTCCCAGCCCTGCCCGTGCGCGACCTTCGTCTCGTACGCGCCGTCGGGGATCGACGAGGTCGACCACGTGTAGACGCCGTCCTTATCGCCGTCTTGCATGAGTGAGGCGAGGCACTCGGGCTGCCAGTCGCCGGGGCATCCGACCTCCGATTGGAAGCTGCCGGGCAGCGTCACGATGGGGCCCTCGGCGGTCGAGGAGACGACCTTCGTGTTCGGGTTCCAGAAGAACGTGATCGGGCCGCCCGGGTGCGAGTAGCTGACGTTGCCGCCGTTCAGCTCGCCGTTCGCACCGTAGTTGACGTCCCAGCTGCCGTTGATCGCGACCTTGTACTCGTAGTCGCCGGCGGCGACATCGAAGGTGCCGGCGTAGATGCCGTCGGCGCGCAGCGTGAGCTTCGCGACCTCGCAGCCGGGCGTCCAGTCACCGGCGCAGCCCATCTCGGAGTTGTGCGAACCCGGCACCGTGACGAGATCGATCGGCTGCTCGGGCTCCTCCTCGGAGGCGAGGTTCACGGCGTTGCCGACGCTCGCGTAGGTGCTCGCCGCCGAGCGGTGGCCTGCGGCATCCGTCGACACCGCGCGGTACTCGATGAGCGTGCCGCCGGCGAGCCCGGCCGTGTCGTGGAAGACCCGGGGGCTCGTGTCTTCGGCAGTGCCGAGCTCGTGCCAGGCATCGTCGCCCGTCGCGCCGGCAACCCGCCAGGCGAAGCTCGTCTCCTGCCAGGTGGCGTCATCGACGTCGGCGGCAACCGGGGTGATTCCGGTGACGCCGGCGCCCGCAGCGGGCGTCGAGACAGTGATGGCGGATGCCGCGTCGGGCGCGCTCACCGCACGGTCGGCCCGCAGCACGACGGTGCCGAGCGCCGGCACGGTGACAGATGCCACGCCTTCGGCGTTCGCCACGATCGGCGTGCCGTCGGTGCCGTAGAGCGGCGAGAACACGCCGTCCTTCGTGAGCGTGGGCACTTCGGCGGTCTTCGGCGCGTTCGAGTTGTTCGCGGCCACGAGGTACTCGGTCTTCTCCGCCCGATCGACGCGCGAGAACGCGTAGACGCCGGCGCCGTTGTCGACGTAGCGCTCGATCTGGGCGCCGGTCGAAAGGGCGGGGTGCGCAGCGCGCAGCGCCGAGAGGGCGGCGATGTGCTCGTAGAGCGGGGCATCCGTGCCGAAGTGCTCACCGGTGCCGAACGTCTCACCGGTGACGAGCGGCTGGTTCTGGAACTCGGCCACCTGGCTCGGGAACAGCGTCTGCCGCGCGCTCTGGTCGCCGCCGATGCCCGCGAAGCCCTGCTCGTCGCCGTAGTAGACGACCGGCTGGCCGCGCGTGAGGAAGAGCAGCTCGTGGGCGAGCTCGTCACGCTCGAGCGGGGCATCCGTCGACTGCAGGAAGTAGCCGATGCGCCCCATGTCGTGATTGCCGAGGAAGGTCGGCAACGCAGTCGCCGACGAGTCGGGCGTCGTGTAGTAGTCGTCGCCCGCGAAGAGGGCCTGCAGGTTCTTCGCCGAGTTGCCGGCCGAGAATGCCACGGCCTGCGACTGGAACGTGAAGTCGAGCACCGAGTTCATGTCGGTCTTGCGCACGTAGGGCGAGAGCTTCACGGGGTCGGCGTCGTAGACCTCGCCGAACATGAAGAAGTCGGGCTTACCGGCGGTGTGCGCGTAGTCGAGCACCTGCGTCGACCACTGCTCCCAGAACTCGAAGTTCACGTGCTTGGCGGTGTCGATGCGGAAGCCGTCGATGCCGAGGTCGATCCACTGCTCGTAGACGTCGACGAAGCCGTTCACGACGGTGGGGTGCTCGGTCATGAGGTCGTCGAGGCCGACGAAGTCGCCGAAGGTGACCGACTCGCCCTCCCACGTCGAGTCGCCGCGGTTGTGGTACAGCGTCGGGTCGTTGAGCCAGGCCGGCACCTTGAGCTCTGCGTCTTCGGGCGTGAGGGTCGGTGTGTACGGGAAGCTCGTCGCCGCGTCGAGGGCTGGGAAGTCGGCGCCCGTGTCGGCATCGGCGAAGTCGGCCGGGTCGAAAGCGGTGCCGCCGGCGTCGAGGTAGGGGCTCGTCGCCTGGTCGATGTAGGCGTGCTCGCCCTCGGCGTAGTCGATGACGTCGGCCGTGTGGTTCGTGATGATGTCGAAGTAGACCTTGATGCCCTTGGCGTGCGCCTCGCCGATGAGCGCCTCGAGCTCGGCGTTCGTGCCGAGGTGGGGGTCGATCTGGGTGAAGTCGGTGATCCAGTAGCCGTGGTAGCCGGCGCTCGCATCAGCGCCCTCGCCCTGCACTGCGCGGTTCTTGAAGCTCGGCGTGAGCCAGATCGCCGTCGTACCGAGACCGTCGATGTAGTCGAGCTGGTCGCGCAGGCCCGCGAGGTCGCCGCCGTTGTAGAAGCCCTTGTGGGTCGGGTCGTAGCCGGTCGTGAGCGCGTCGCCCGTGAGCCCGCCCTCGTCGTTCGAGGTGTCGCCGTTCTCGAAGCGGTCGGTCATGACGAAGTAGAAGGTCTCGTCGCTGCCGGGCTGGCGCACAGGGTCGGCGACGAGGGCGGCATCGGATGCCTCGTCGTAGGCGCCGCGCAGGGTCGCCTCTGTCGCCTCGAGGCCGACGCGCTTCAGGGTGTCGTCGAACACGACTCGCACCGGGGTGTCGCCCGCGACCGTGAGCGGGATGTTGTCGCCGCCGCCGTTGAGGCCATACGCCTCGTCCCACGTGTCGTTGACGGCGACCTTGTACTCCCACGTACCGGCGGGGATCGTGAACTCTGCCGCGAAGACGCCGGGCGTGCCGGTCGCGGTGAGCTCGGTCTCGGCGCACTCGGGGGCCCAGTCGGCGGGACATCCGAGCTCGTCTTGCAGAGAGCCGACGAGCGCGAAGGTGCGTGGCTCGTCTGCGGCCGCGGCGGCGAGGCCCGGAATCACCGAGAGAGCGGATGCCGCGAGGCCCCCCGCAACCACGAGGGCGAACCAGCTGCGAGCGCGAGCGCGTTGCGTCATCCTTGACTCCCGATTTCCGGCACGACTCCGTGCCACCGACCTGCAGGTGACGGTAGCAGCGGCCGGGGCGTTAATGCAAGCGCTTACAACGTGGATGCCGCGAACCGACGCCGCCCGAGCGAAGCCCGCGTCATGCGTCGTGCAAGCGTTGCCAGAACCCGCCGCGGACCCCCTCCGCGCCACGACCTTTTGCCGCGTCACGGCCGTATGCAGAGGCCGTTGCCCGCCAAAACGTCGTCACGGCGAGCCGCGCAGAGCGCGAGACGCCGCTCAGAGGCCCGAGTAGGCGTGCAGTCCCTTGAAGAAGAGGTTCACGATGGTGAAGTTGAACAACACCGTCGAGAAGCCGATGATCGCGAGCCACGCCGAGCGGGAGCCGCGCCACCCGCGCGTCGCGCGCGCGTGGATGTAACCGGCGTAGACCACCCAGATGATGAAGGTCCACACCTCTTTGGTGTCCCAGCCCCAATACCGGCCCCAGGCCTTCTCGGCCCAGATGGAACCGGCCATGAGCGTGAACGTCCAGAGGATGAAGCCGATGATGTTGATGCGGTACGCGAGGTTCTCGAGCGTGACCGAATCGGGCAGCGTCGCGAGGAACGTGAGCTTCGCGGCCTTCGCGGTTGCGGTGAGCGACTCTCGACGCGCCTGCATGAGCTGCACGACCGAGAGGGCGAAGCCGAGCGCGAAGAGGCCCACCGACGTGCTCGCCACGAACACGTGGATGACGAGCCATACCGACTGCAGCGCCGGCGGCAGCGGAATCGGGCTGACGTAGAAGTTCAGCGCCGCGATGCCCAGCAGCACGAGCACCAGTCCGGTGATGAACGTGCCGAGGAAGCGCAGGTCGTGCTTGGAGATCACGAGCACGACGAGGAAGACGGTGGTGATGATGAGTGTGCCGGTGAGCGCGAACTCGTACATGTTGGCCCACGGCACGCGGCCCGCGGCGAGGCCGCGCAGCACATCGGCCGTGAGGTGCAGCAGCCAGGCGAGCACCGTCATCGCCACGCCGACGCGAAGCGCAGGCGAGCGGCCATAGGCGACCGCACCGTCTTGAGCCGGTCGAGCGGATGTCGCGGGCTTGCCTGCGACCGGGGTGCGCGAGTTGCCCGAGGCGCCGACCGCGACGGTCTCGTGCACGTCGACGCGAGCTGCGGCATCCGTTGCCGCCGTGGCTGCTGCCGAGCGCTTCGCGAGGTCGATCGAGAACGCGATGAACGCGATCGCGTACACGACCATGGCCGAGTACACGCAGAGGATGGAGATCTCGTCGAACGTCAACTGCACTGTTCTACCTTACGTCGAAGACTTCTCGGGGGCATCGGTCGATTCTTCGACCTCGGCCGGGCCGGCGTGCCCGGCGTGCTTGTCGGCGAAGGCCGTGACGGCCTCTTCGAGACCCGGGTCCTCGCCGCGGGCGAGCGCGGCGTACTCGAGCACGACCCGTCCGTCGGGCTTCGACACGGCCTTGACCCACATGCGCCGCCTGGGCACGAAGAGGGAGACGAGCAGGCCGCCGAGAATGAGCGACGCGAAGACGAGCACCCAGATCTGCGTCGGGTCGTGGTGGATGTCGAAGCTCGCGAAGCGCGGCACGCTCTGCGAGTAGTCGGCTTCCGCGCCATCGGCAGTCTCGGCATCGGGCGACGAGTCCTCGAAGGTGACCGTACCGAGGCCGTTCGGCAGCTCAGCGGTCTCGCCCGGCTTCAGTTCGATCGAGTCGACGCCGGTCTTGCCGCCGGTCAGCTGATCCATGGTCGACGGGTCGAGTGTGTACACCGAGGTCGGCGTGCCACCGTCGATGCCGAGGTCGCCCTCGTAGACGTTGAGCGTCAGCACCGGCAGGATCAGGTCGGGGTAGCTCGACGTGTACGCACCCGAGGTGAGCTCGCTCTGCGTCGGGTAGAAGAAGCCGACCATGCCGAGTTGCTGAGGCATGCCGTCGGGCACCTTCACGACGCCGATCGAGGTGAGGTTCGCGTCTTGCGGCAGGAACGGCACGGAGTCGGTGAAGACGACCTCGCCGTCGGCGTTCTTCACCGTGATCGTGGGTGCATAGCCGTTGCCGAGCAGGTACACGTCGGTGCCATGCGTGTAGAGCGGCTCGTTGACCTTCACCGTGCGCTCTTCGGCCTCGCCGCCCTGGCCCTGCACGGTGACGTGCGCGGTGAAGTCGATGGGCTGGCCGATCGCGTTCTGGTTCTGCGTCTCGTACACGGCATCGAGGTTGTCGAGCGAGAGCCGATAGGGCGTCAGCCTGTTGTCATTGAAGAAGCGACCGGGGTTGAACGAGTCGAACGCCGCGAGGGTGTTGACGAAGGTCTGCCCTTCGACGATCACGCGCTGGCCCGAGAAGCCGAATCCGCCGCCGAACCCGACGGCGACGAGCACGCCGAGCAGGGCCGTGTGGAAGATGAGGTTGCCGGTCTCGCGCAGGTACCCGCGCTCGGCCGACACCGAGGGCTCGCCGCGCAGCTCGTAGCGCTCGACGCGGTACCCGGCTTGGCGCAGCTGCTTCGCGGCGGTGTCGATCGCGGCATCCGCTGCCTCGCTGCTCGTGGCCCCGTCCGAATCCGGACCGGCCGGCAACAGCTCGCGCTCGGTATACCCCGCAAGCCGCGACAACCGCACGGGCGTGCGCGGCGGTCGTGCCCGCAGCGCCTCGAGGTGGTGCTTCGTGCGCGGGATGACGCACCCGATGAGGGAGACGAAGAGCAGCAGGTAGATCGCCGAGAACCATGCCGAGGTGTACACGTCGAACATCTGCACGCCGTCGAGGATCGGCGCGAGCCTCGGGTTGTCGTTGAAGTACTGGGTGACGCCGTTCGGATCGCTCGAGCGCTGCGGCACGAGCGAGCCGGGCACCGCGGCGATCGCGAGCAGCAGCAGGAGCAGCAGCGCGGTGCGCATGCTCGTGAGCTGCCGCCAGGCGAAGCGCACCCAGCCCACGAAGCCGAGCTTCGGTTGGGCGACGGATGCCTCGCCGGCATCCTGCTCGACCGAGTCGATGTGGTCGGCGGGCCGCGAGGGCGCACCCGGGTCAGATTGCGGGGACAAAACCCGTGATCACCGCCTGCAGTTCGTACATCCAGATGGACCAGATTCCCGACAGCATGAGCACGCCGATGAGGATCAGCAGCGCACCGCCCGCGATGTTGATCGCACGGATGTGGCGGCGGAGGAAGGAGAGCGAACCCGTGACCCAGCCGAAGCCCGCTGCGACGAGGAGGAACGGGATGCCGAGACCGATGCAGTACGCGAGACCGAGCAGCACGCCACGGCCCGCCGACGCCGAGTCGGCGCTGAGCGCGAGCACGACGGCGAGCGTCGGGCCGATGCACGGGGTCCAGCCGAGGCCGAAGACGATGCCGAGCAAGGGGGCGCCGGCGAGCCCGGTCGCGGGCCGCCACGAGGGCTTGATCGTGCGCTGCATGAAGGTGAACTGCCCGATGAAGACGAGCCCCATGACGATGAGCAGCACCCCGGCGACGCGCACGATCAGGTCGGAGTACTGCAGCAGCCACGCGCCGGCGACGCCCGCGACGAGGTTGAAGCTGACGAACACCACCGTGAACCCGGCGACGAAGAGCAGCACGCCGAGCAGGAGACGGCGACGGTTCTTGCGCTCGGTCGCGGCGTCGGCCGAGGCGTCCGTGAACCCGCCCAAGTAGCCGAGGTAGCCCGGAACGAGCGGCAGCACGCACGGCGAGAGGAATGAGACGAGTCCCGCGGCGAGTGCGATCGGCATTGCTGCGAGCAACTGCCCGTCGAGCACGATCTCGCCCACGCCCATGCGCTAGGCCTGCTCGGCGAGGAGGTCGGCGATGATCGTCTCGAGGATCGAGGCGTCTTTCAGCTGGCCGAGCACGCGCGCGGCGACCTTGCCGTCTTGGTCGAGCACGATCGTGGTGGGCACTGCGGCCGGGGGCACGCGGCCGGCGAAGGCGAGCTGCGCCGTGCCGCTCCCGACATCGAGGATCGACGGGTAGGTGATGCCGTGGTCCTGCTCGAAGGATGTCGCGTTCGCGGGCTGATCGCGCACGTTCACGCCGACGAAGCTCACCGCGTCGGCGTCGGCGCCTTCGTAGACCTCCTGCAGGATCGGCGCCTCGACGCGGCACGGCGCACAGCCCGCGTACCAGAAGTTGACGACCTGCACCTTGCCCGCGGCATCCGCCGAGTCGAAGCTCTCGCCCTCGACGGTCTCGCCGCTGAACTCGATGGGCTCACCCCGACCGTCGACGTCGTACACCGTGATCGTGCCGTCGCCCGCGATGTAGTTCTTGCCGCTGCCCTCGCGGAACTGGTCGGCGAGCGGATCGCTCGTGCACCCCGTCAGCAGCAGCGCGGACGCCACGACCACCGCCGTCATCGACCAACGCCTGCGCATCACACTGCTCCTACATCCGTGGCCTCGGCGGAGAGCCCCGCCGCGGGGTCCGCGTATCCGACCTCGACGAAGCGATCCCCGCGGCGCTCGAACGACGTGATGCTCGAGAGCGCACAGCGTCGGCGACGGGGGTCGTGCGAGAGCGAGAGTCCGGCAAGCCGTCGGTGCACCATCCAGATCGGCAGCTGGTGGCTGACGATCACGACGTCTCCGCCGTCGGCGGCCTGCCAGGCGTCGCCGATCGCGGCGAGCATGCGGTCGGCGATCGAACGGAACGGCTCGCCCCAGCTGGGCTCCCACGGGTTCACGAGCAGCGGCCAATTGCGGATGTCGCGGAGCGCGCCGTCTGGTCCGTGCATGCGCTTACCCTCGAAGCGGTTCTCAGGTTCGATCACCCGCTCGTCGAGCGTCGGTTCGAGGCCGAACGCCGCGGCGACGGGTTCGGCCGACTGCTGTGTGCGCTGCAGCGGCGAGGAGACGAGGGCGTGCACCGGGCGATCGCGTGCGACGAGATCGTCGGCGGCGGCCTGCGCCATGCGACGACCGAGATCGGAGAGGCCGTAGCCGGGAAGTCGACCGTAGAGCACGCCCTGGGGGTTGAACACCTCGCCATGGCGCACGAGGTGGATCTGCTCGGCCGGCACGGCTTCCAGTCTAGAGAGCCGTTCCCTTTGAATCCGCCGAGTGAATCCACCGACCGCTGCCCGGCCGGGCGCCTGAAACCCCCACAGGTAGGATGGTCGATCGTGAGCACCCGCACCCTCGTCAAGAATCTCGCCGCCCTCCCCGACGGCCCCGTCACCGTGTCCGGATGGGTCGAGACCGTGCGAGATCAGAAGAAGGTGCAGTTCGTCATCCTTCGCGACGAGACCGGTGCGGTGCAGCTCGTGAACCCCGCGACGCGGGAAGTCGACCCCTCGCTCACCGAGCCTGCCGAAGTGTCCGCGGCATCCGCTCGCCTCGCGACGACCGAGGCCATCTCGGCGCTCTCGCATGGCTCGTTCATCACCGTGACGGGCGAGCTGAAGCACGACGAGCGCGTCAAGCTCGGCGGCCTCGAGGTGAAGATCGCCTCGCTCGAGGTCGTCACCGAAGCCAACCCCGAGACGCCGATCGCGCCCGATTCGAGCCTCGACAAGCGCATGGATTGGCGCTTCCTCGACCTGCGCAACCCCAAGCAGGCCCTCATCTTCCGCATCCAGACGACGTTCCTGCACGCGTTGCGCGGCGTGTGGGTCGAGAAGGGGCTCATCGAGATCCACACGCCGAAGCTCATGGCCTCGGCGTCGGAGTCCCGTGCGGAGCTCTTCGAGGTCGAGTACTTCGAGACCAAGGCGTACCTCGCGCAGAGCCCCCAGTTCTTCAAGCAGATGGCGCAGGCGGCCGGCTTCGGCGGCGTCTTCGAGGTCGGGCCCGCGTTCCGCGCCGACCCGTCGTTCACCTCGCGGCACGCGACCGAGTTCACCTCGATCGACACCGAGATCAGCTGGATCGACTCGCACGAAGACGTCATGGCGCTGCATGAGGAGCTCATGGTCGCGGGCTTCGAGGCCGTCGTCGCCAAGCACGGCGCCGAGATCGCCGAGCTCTTCGGCATCGAGCTGCAGGTGCCGTCGCGGCCGTTCCCGCGCATCCCGCTCGCCGAGGCGAAGCAGATCGTGGCCGACCGCGGCTACGTGATCCCCCGCGCCGACGACGACATGGACCCCGAGGGCGAGCGCCAGATCTCGGCCTACGTCAAAGAGGCGTTCGGGCACGACTTCGTGTTCCTCACCGACTACGCCTCGAGCATCCGGCCGTTCTATCACATGCGCCACGAGGGCGACCCGAGCCTCACGAACTCGTACGACCTCATCTACAACGGCGTCGAGATCTCGACGGGCGCCCAGCGCGAACACCGCATCGACGTGCTCACCGCCCAAGCCCTCGACAAGGGCATGGACCCTGAAGAGCTCGAGTTCTACCTCGACTTCTTCCGCTACGGCGTGCCCCCGCACGGCGGCTTCGGCATGGGCCTCGCGCGCGTGCTGATGCTCATGCTCGGCGAGCAGTCGATCCGCGAGACGACCTACCTCTTCCGCGGCCCCACGCGCCTCCTCCCCTAGCCCCCCCCCCCCCCCGAACTAGCCGCTGATGTCGCACGAACTGCTCGCAAGTGACCGCATCGACGACGATTCGTGCGACTTCACGGGCTTGGTGCCGGGCGGGATGGGGGCAGTGGCAGGGTCAGCGATGGGGGCGTCCAACCGCGCGCGATCAGGGCTTGGCGTACTCGCTCGAGTCGCAGTTTTCGGGCTCGACCACGATGGCGTTTGGTGAAGCGCACGTTGCGCCAACCGATTCGAGCGAGGTCGTCGAGCCGATCGACGTCGCGCGAATATTGGCGGTCTTCGGTGCGGTGTTGTTCCCCGTCGTACTCGGCGAGCACCCGGTACTCCGGGTAGGCGAGGTCACCGATCGCACACAATCGACCGGACTCGTCGAAGATCGGCAGGTTGACGACCGGTTCCGGCAGGCCGTACTCGATGAGGTCGAGTCGCAACTTCGTCTCTTCCGGTGAATCCGTTCCGGCGCGTACGCGCAGCATCGCCACGGCCAGTGCGCGGTGACCACGGCGACCTGCGTGACGTATGACCGCAGCCCGCATCCGCTCGACTGTCGAGATCGGGCGTTGCCGACGGAGCATGGAATCCCCGGCGACGACGAGATCGCGGGGGGTCGCCGTCGAAGCGAGCTGGCACCAAGCGTCTTCTGGTGAGACGATCCGCCATCCGTGCCACGTGCCGGTCCTCGTACCACCGGTACGCAGTCGATGACCGCGCACACCGCGCGCCCGGGGAATCGGGTTCGGCGCGAAGTCGGCGACATCCACCGCATCGATCTCGTGACTCGCCGGCACGACGATGCCGAAGAGCCGACATGCGGTGGCGTGGCTGAACACTTGCCCCGGCCGCATGATGAGCTGCTTCGCCCGGCATCGCGCTTCGAAGCTGATCGCGTCGGCTTGCACCCGAACTCCGTGGAATGGCCGTGCGAGATCGCTGCCGCGGAGCCGGCCCGCGCCGACGCCTGCGGCGACCGCCTCGGAGATCGTGAACGCCCGAGACGTGAACTCATCGGGCAGTGGCGTGTACGCTCGCATCCGCTCAGCCTGACCGAGTGCGCGCATCAGGCCCGGCGTGCACGCCAATCTGAGCGGACCCCATCCCACCCCCAGCCTGTGGAGGCGCACCCGCCCGCCCCGCCCGTCGGCGCGCCCCGCGTCGGCGCGCCGCCCACCGCCCGCGCGAGTGATGTCGCACGAACTGCGCCCACGCCCGCGAGATGCGGTCAGTTCACGCGACATGACGTGTGCCAGGCAGTCAGCTCGGCGCCGGGCCGACGCGAGTCGTAGGCTCGGGGCATGGTCGAGACGACAGCCATGGTCCGCATCGACGGCGGCACGTTCCGCATGGGTTCCGCGGAGTTCTACGCCGACGAGGGTCCCGTGCACGAGCGCACCGTCGGCCCGTTCGAGATCGAGCTGCACCCCGTCACGAACGGGCAGTTCGCCGAGTTCGTCGAGGCCACTGGCTACGTCACGGTCGCCGAGCGCCCGCTCGACCCGGCCGACTTCCCGGGTGTCGACGCGGCCGACCTCGTGCCCGGGGGGCTCGTCTTCACGCCGACCGATGGGCCGGTCGACCTGCGCGACTGGCGGCAGTGGTGGCGGTGGGGTGAGGGCGCGAGCTGGCGTCATCCGTTCGGCTCCGAGTCATCCGTCGACGACCGGCCCGCCCACCCGGTCGTGCAGGTGAGCTTCGCGGATGCCTCGGCGTACGCGGAATGGGCCGGCAAGCGCCTGCCATCCGAGGCCGAGTTCGAGTTCGCCGCCCGCGGCGGACTCGAGGGTTCGCGGTTCGCGTGGGGCGACGAGGAGTTCCCCGACGGCAAGCTCATGGTCAACCGCTGGCAGGGCTCGTTCCCGTACCGCAACACCGGCGCCGAGGGCTGGGCGGGCACCTCTCCCGTGATGACGTTCCCGGCGAACGGGTACGGCCTCTTCGATGTGACCGGCAACGTGTGGGAATGGACCACCGACTTCTACACCGCCCGCCACAACCGGCCCGGCGTCGAGGCGGTCGACGCCGAACGGCGCCCCAACCTGCTCGCCGCGGCATCAGCCGAACCCGGCTCCCGCATCCCGCGCCGGGTGCTCAAGGGCGGCTCGCACCTGTGCTCGCCCGACTACTGCCTGCGCTACCGCCCGTCGGCCCGCTCGCCCCAGGCCGACGACACGGCGACGACCCACATCGGGTTCCGCTGCGCCCGCGACGCAGGCTGAGCCAGCCATCACCGGGACGTGCTGCGCCCGCGACGCAGGCTGAGCCAGCCATGACGGGGACCCGCTGCGCCTTCGAACTGAGCGGGCTTGCCCCCGCGAGAAGCCCTCGAACGGCCACTCTCGAACCCGCCGCAAAGCAGAGTTGCGCTGACCCCTTGAGACGCCCGGGAACTGTCATACCGAATCAGCGACAACACTTGCAGGCGGGCCGGCGGGCAGGGGCATGCGGGCGGTCATCCGGGCGGACCGGCATGCGGGCGGGCACGGGAATGGGCGAACACGCGCGCGCGAGCGCTGCGCTCAGCCGATCTGGTGCCTTCCGGCGACCGCGTCGTCGAGCGTCGGATAGGCGCGGCCCTCGCGCTCGAGGTTCGCGAACCAATCCCCGCGCCGCGCGAGGTCGGCCGCGGCCTCAGGCACGGCCGCGACCCTGAGCTCCACCCCTTGGTCGGCGAGCTCACGCTCGAGGTCGGCGAGGGTGTCGAGCACCGTGATCGAGACGATCACGAGTCGTGCGAGTTCGAGGGCGACGACGCGGATCCCTTCGCGATCAGCCACCGCGGCGAGCACCGCGTTCTCGTTCGCGAGCACGTTCGCCGTGTACAGAGGGCCCATGAGTCGCACGGGCAGCACCCCATCGACCGGCTCCTCCACATCGACGCGCAGCTTGTTGAGTTCGCGCAGCACCACCGTGAGGGTCGCGACGACTCCGACCGCGACCGCGATGAGCAGCCCCGCGGTGAGCCCGACGACGGCGGTCGACACCGCGATCCAGAAGTCGGCTCGACTGATGCGCCAGAAGCGCACGAGCGAGCGGATGTCGATGAGCCCGGCCACGGCGACGAACACAATCGCCGCGAGCGTCGCTTGCGGTAAGAGGCTCAACACGGGTGCGAGGAACAGGGCGACGAGCAGCGCGAGCAGCACCGTCACGATCGAGGAGAGCTGACTCTTCGCCCCCGCGCCTTGGTTGACCGCGCTCTGCGAGAAGCCGCCGGCGGCGGGCAGCACCTGGAAGAAGGAGCCGATGGTGTTGGCCGCGCCGGTTGCGAAGAGCTCCTGGTTGCTGTCGACCTGCGCTTCGCCGGGCTTGCGGATGGTTCGGGCGACCGCCGCGGACTCGAGGAACGCCATGACGGCGATGCCCAATGCACCCGGCAGCAGCGCACCGAGGTTCGCGAACGATGGCAACTCTGGTGCCGGAAACCCCTGCGGGACCGTCGCGATGCGTTCGACCCCGGCGTCGTGAAGACCGGTGAACGCCATGAGGAGGATGCCCGCCGCAACCACGATGAGCGGCCCCGGCACCCGCGGTGCGAACCGCTTCAACACCACCAGGGTCGCGATCGACCCGAGCGACAATGCGATCGTCGGCCCGTTCGCCGCGCCGACCGATTCGCCGACGGCGATGAGCGAACTGATGAACCCGTGCGCCGAGACATCCGTCGTCTCACCGAGCAGTTTCGGCAATTGCCCGGCGGCGACGGTCGCCCCGACGCCGATCTGGATGCCGACGATCGTCGCCTTCGAGATGTTCTCGACGAGGGAGCCGAGCTTGAAGAGCCGGGCGATCAGGAGGATGACGCCGACGAGCAGCGTCAGCGCCATGAGGTCGGGCACGGGGTCGTTGGAGCCCGCGGCCACGCCGGCCGAGACGAGCGTCGTGGCAGACAGCGTCGCAATCGTCGACGTCGTCGACACGCTCATCGCCCGTGAACCGCCGAGCATCGCGTAGACGAACAGCGGCACCATGCATGAGTAGAGCCCGACCTGCACGGGCAGGTTCGCGATCGTCGCGTACGCCATCGCCTGCGGGATGACGACGGCTCCGGCGGAGAGCCCCGCGAGAACGTCGGCCCCGAGCCATCCTCGCTGATAACCCTGCAGCGTGGGGAACCACCATCGCCGACGGGCCGCGGTCGCGGTCGCGCGGGTCATCCGCCGGCCGGCTCGGGGAAGACCGTCGACCAGTCGCGCTTCACGCTCACGACCGTGAAGTCATGATCGGATGCCGCGGCCCGCATCGGACGTCGCCCGATGCGGGTCCAGATGCGCACGGGCTTGACCGGGCCCGTGCAGGCCAGGTCGGGAGTCGGCAATGACGAACGCTGCACATCGCACTTCTTGCTCACAGACAGCCCCTCCGTCTGGCCGGGCGCCGGCGAGCAGCGAATGCCCCCTCGATCACCCTTCCCGCTCAGAAGCCGTCGCCCCCGGCGGCTTCGCCTCCACCGTGTCACAGCAGGCGCGACAAGACAATGGCGAGACAGTGAGCCATCGGCGCCACGCGGATGACACGACGGTCAGAGCTGGCCGCCGGGCCGCACGGTCGAACGCAGGTCCCGAGTGGCCGGTCCCTCGATGAGCCCGCCGGATGCCTCGAAGCGCGAGCCGTGCAAGGGGCAGTCCCACGTGTGCTCTGCGTCGTTCCACTGCACGACACCGCCGAGGTGCGTGCAGATGGCCCGTACCGCGCACGTCTGCCCATCGACCGTCGACACCCCGACGGGCACCCTGCCGCGCGAGGCCACGACCCCCGCGCCTTCGGGCGGCCGCCGCACCGGTGTCGCATGCGCCTCCGCATGCGCCCATCCGGCGGCGAGTTCGCGCGCGACCTTCGCGTTCTCCGAGATCCCCCGCCCGAGATCGGCGGGCATGGTCGGCCGGGTGCCGAGCGTGCGAATCCACGGCCGCTGCTCGCGCCACGGCTCGCCGAGGATCTCGGCGGAGATGCGCAGCGCAGCAGCCACGCCGTTCGTCAGGCCCCACTTCGCGTACCCCGTCGCGAGCCAGACGCGACCGCGACCGCGAGGCATCCACCCGGCGAAGGGAATGAGATTCAGCGATTCGTAGTCCTGCGCCGACCAGCGGTGGGTGAGCTCGGCACCGGGGAAGTGGCGCTGCGTCCACTGCACCAGATCGTCGACACGTGCGGCCGCCGACTCGACGCGCCCGACCGGGTGCTCGTTGCCGCTGACGATGAGCTGCAGCCCCGCGGCGCTGGACTCCGGATGCGTCGGCGCTGTTCGCACCGAGCGTGTCGGCGCATCGACGGAGAGGAAGAGCCCGGGCGGCGGCGGATCCCCGACGCGGAACGAGGCGATGTACGAGCGCGAGTGCCGCGTCTTGGCGAAGTAGAGTCCTCGGTCGAGGATGGGCGTCGCGGTGGCGACGACGACGTCGCGTGCCCGCAGCGCGCCGTCGTCGGTCTCGAGCACGACGGGATCCGACGCGTGCACGTCACGCACCCGCAGACCGGTCATGAGCACGC
Source organism: Agromyces sp. Y782 (assembly GCF_059445405.1). Classification (NCBI taxonomy): domain Bacteria; kingdom Bacillati; phylum Actinomycetota; class Actinomycetes; order Micrococcales; family Microbacteriaceae; genus Agromyces; species Agromyces sp. Y782. The sequence continues at coordinate 1,305,053 of NZ_JCAIUG010000001.1, forward strand.
CTCCGGCCTCGACGAACGCGCGAGCCAGCTCGAGCACGAGCTGGTACGGGTCCAAAGCGAGCTGCCTCTCGAGGGCGACCGCCCCGGCGAACGGGAACTGCACCGGCATCCGTTCGATCATCTCGACCGGCAGCCCGGCTTCGCGCGCCGCATCGAACTCGGCGAGCACCGTCTTCAGACCACGCTCCGACTGCGCATAGCTGTACGCCGGTTCGGTGGCGAATGGCAGGTCACGTTCTCCGACGAATTCGGCGATCCAAGCCTGCCCGTCGAGGTTCGCCTCGACGTAAGCTCGCGTGACCTTCGCCGAGTGCGAACGGCGGATGCGCTGCAGCCTCGCGCCCTGCAGCACGCTGGCCTTGCCCGTGTTGGCACCCGATGCGAGCGCCGCGACCTCCGTCGCCTCGACGACCACCACGGTTCGGCCCGCGCGCTGGAGCATGAGCGCGGTCGAGAGGCCAGTGATGCCGGCGCCGACGACCGCCACGTCGACGGTCCCGGCCGGGATCGACCGGCCGGCGGTGAGCGCCGTCGGCTCTGCGTCTGCGCCTGCGTATGCCGCGGCCTTCCAGTAAGAGGAGGTCATGCCGCCAGTCAAGTCCGGGTGGGGTGGCCCCGCAACGGGCTTGACTGATCCCCGAATGACGGTAGGGCGATTCAGTCGGCGAGCAGCGCCGTCTTCAGTCGCACCGGGTCGATGCGCCAGTAGTTGTGCACGACGCCGTCGATGAGAAGCACGGGGATGTCCTCGGCGTACTGAGCCCGCAGGCCCTCGTCGTCGAGGATCGAGAGCTCATCGAGGTCGATCCGCGGCGCGGCATCCGCCGTCTCGATCTTGGCCATCACGCCCTGCACGACTCCTCGTGCGTCGTCGCAGAGGTGGCAGCCGGGCTTGCCGATGAGGGTGAGGCGGATGTCGCGAGCCATGCTTCGATCGTATGCGGGTCTCGAGACGTCGTCGCCGTGCCGCCGTGATCTGCACGATCACCACGACCTTTTGCGCTCGCACGACCTTCTGTATCGGCCGTGACCCGCCGAAAGGTCGTGGCGCCGCCCGGGTACAGCGAAAAGCGCCAGGCCTAGGGCCTGACGCTCAGCCTGTAGTGCGAAGGACTACTTCTTGTTGCGACGCTGGTGACGCGTCTTGCGAAGCAGTTTGCGGTGCTTCTTCTTCGCCATGCGCTTGCGGCGCTTCTTGATGACGGAACCCATCAGAACCTCACAGAAAAGATCAAGTCGGTCGCGCGTGCCGCGGCCGGTGGCCAGAAAGCCTCGGGGTAGTCTACCGGATTCGCGCGGTCGCCCTCGCCCGATGAGTTACCGTCGAGGGATGCCGCACCACGACATCGTCATTCGCACCACCCGGGAATCCGACTGGCAGGCCGTGCGGGCGCTGCGTCTCGAGATGCTGCGGGACTACCCGTTGGCCTACGGCGAGACCCTCGCGGCCGCCCTCGACGTCGAGGAATCGGTCTGGCGGCTTCGCGGCGCGCGCGGCACGACGGCGGGCCAGACCTCGATCGTCGCGATCGACGGCGAGCGCTGGATCGGGCACATGGGCGGTTATATTCCGGATGCCACGTCGGGTCCGTTGCTCGTCGGCGTGTACGTCGCTGCCGACTACCGGGGTGACGCCGCGGGCGTCTCACGCCGGCTGCTCGACGCCGTCGAGGACTGGGCGCGCGGCTTCGGCGACACCCTTCGGCTCGAGGTGCACGAAGACAACCCCCGGGCGATCCGGTTCTACGAGAAGCTCGGGTTCACTCACACAGGCCGCAGCCGCGAATACGATCTGGACCCCGGCGGTCTCGAGCTCGAGATGATCAAGCCGCTGCGATGATGCCGACCTGCAGGTTCAGCCTGCCGAAGCCCATTACGGCAGACTGACGGCATGGACTTCGTCGACATCTTGCTCATCGTCGCGATCGTCGGCACCGGGCTCGTCGCCGGCGTCTTCTTCGCGTTCTCAGGGTTCGTCACGCAGGGCATCGGCCGCCTGCCCGCTGCGGATGCCGCACGGGCCATGCGGGAGATCAACGTGACCGCGGTGCGGGCCCCGCTCATGCTCGCGATCTTCGGCACCGCCCTCGTCGTCGCGGTGCTCGCCGTGCTCGCCTTCCTCGGCGAGCCCGAGGGCGCCACGTGGTGGTCGGTCGCGGGCGCTGCGCTCTACCTCGTCGGCGTCGTGGGCGTCACTGGCGGCGCGAACGTGCCGCGCAACAATCGGCTTGCTGCGCCAGCAGACACGGATGCCGCGGCGCTCGCGGCGGCATGGCAGGCCTTCCGCCCGGGGTGGCTCGCGTGGAATCACGTGCGCACGCTCACCTCGACGGCCGCAAGCCTCGCGTTCGTGCTGGCCCTCACCCTCGCCGGATGAGCGGCCACGCTGGTCGAGCAGCGAGCGCAGCGAGAGTATCGAGCCCCTCGGGCTCGCTACCGGCGTTTCTTCGGTCCGACGACCGCGGTGACCTGGTGAGCGGTCTCGGCGAACGCCTTGCCGATGGCGGCCGCGAACGCGAACTGCTCGGTGTTCAGCGGCACATCATCGTGCGCCCCAACGCCCGCGAGCGTGGCAGCGTCAGCCGCGGCATCCGTCGACACGAATGGAATCAGCCAGTCTTCGAGTGCCTCGAGCGGCGTGCGGTCGAGCTTGTAGTACCGGTGCTGACCCTCTTCGCGCACCGCCACGAGACCCGACTCGCGCAGCACCTTCAGGTGCTTGGAGACCGTCGGCTGACTCGCGCCGAGCGCGGTCACGATCTCGGACACACTGATCTCGCCGCCCGAAGATGGCACCGCGCCTTCACGCTCGAGGAGAACGGCGAGGATGTCGCGCCGCGTCGAGTCCGCCACCACGTCGAAGATGTCCGCCATGCCCCAAGGCTAGTCACTCACGGCGGGGAGTACCATGACTCACGCGTTCGGTGACGGCACAGAGGGGGCTCGATGCGCGCACAGCCGATGAGTCGTCTTGGTCGTGTCGACCGCCGGTCCTCGCTCGGCAAAGTACGCGACGCGGTCGACGGGCTCATGAAGCACTCCCCGTCGCGATTCGCGATTCTCATCTTCGCCGCACTCATCGTCGTGTTCACCGTGTTGTTCTCGCTCCCGATCGCGAGCGCCGACCGCCAGATCACGCCGTTGCACGATGCCGTGTTCACCGCGGTGTCGGTCATCTGCGTCACGGGCCTCGCGACCGTCGACATGGCCACCCACTGGTCGCCGTTCGGCAACGCACTCGTGTTCATCGGCGTCAACATCGGCGGCGTCGGCGTGCTGACCCTCGCGTCGATCCTCGGCCTCGTCATCTCCCGGCGGCTGGGCCTCCGGGCCAAGCTCATCGCCGCGAGCGACTCGAACCCCTCGCGCATCCACGTCGGCCCGGTCTCCGAACGGCAGGCCGTTCGCCTCGGCGAGGTCGGCGGGCTGCTCGCGACGGTCGCCATCAGCGCCCTCGTGATCGAGGTGACGATCGCGATCGGCATGATCCCGAGCATGCTCGCTGCGGGCTACGACGCCTGGCACTCGTTCTGGTACAGCTTCTACTACTCGGCCATGGCGTTCACGAACACGGGCTTCAACCCGAACCCCGGCGGTCTCGAGCCGCTCATCGGCGACTACTGGTTCCAATCGCTTCTGATGCTGGGCGTCTTCCTCGGCAGCCTCGGCTTCCCCGTGATCTTCGCGCTGGCCCGGGCCTGGCGGCATCCGCATCGCTGGAGCGTGCACGTCAAGCTCACGCTCACGACGACCACGATCCTCTTCGTGCTCGGCGCAGCGATGTTCCTGCTGCTCGAGTACGGCAATCCCAAGACCTACGGGCAGCTCGACGCCGGACCGACGGTCTTCCAATCGTTCTTCATGTCGATGATGACGAGATCGGGCGGCTTCTCGACGATCAACATGCACGACCTCAACGGGTCGAGCCTGCTCGTCTCCGACATGCTCATGTTCATCGGTGGCGGATCGGCGTCGACCGCCGGCGGCATCAAGGTCACGACGCTCGCCGTGCTCTTCCTCGCCGCATTCGCCGAAGCGAGAGGCGCGCCCTCGATGGAGGCGTTCGGCCGACGCATCCCACGCGACATGCTGCGGCTGTCGGTCAGTGTCGTGCTCTGGGGTGCGACGATCGTGGCCGTCTCCTCGATCGCGATCCTGCAGATCACGAAGCAGCCGTTCGACTACGTGCTCTTCGACGTCATCTCGGCGTTCGCCACGTGCGGCCTGTCGACCGGCCTCACGGCCGAACTGCCGCCAGAGGGCGTTTACGTCATGGCGGCCACGATGTTCATGGGGCGGGTTGGTACAGTGACACTCGCCGCGGCCCTGGCGGCGAGCCAGCGCCGGCAGTTGTTCAAGCGTCCGGAAGAGAGGCCCATCGTTGGTTGATCGAATCAGGCACGACGCCCCAGTGCTCGTGATCGGCCTCGGCCGGTTCGGCGCCGCCACCGCGGGCCAGCTCGACCGGCTCGGTCGCGAGGTGCTCGCCGTCGACGAGAGCGAAGCGCTCGTGCAGAAGTGGTCGGAGCGGGTCACGCACGCCGTCGTCGCCGATGCGAGGTCGATCGATGCGCTGAAGCAGATCGGCGCGCAGGACTTCTCGATCGCGGTCTGCGCGGTCGGCTCGTCGATCGAGGCATCCGTGCTCATCACCGCCAACCTGGTCGACCTGAAGATCCCGCAGATCTGGGCGAAGGCGATCTCGGCCTCGCACGGAAAGATCCTGCAGCGTATCGGCGCGAACCACGTGATCTACCCCGAGCGCGAGGCCGGCGAGCGCACAGCGCACCTCGTGAGCGGGCGCATGCTCGACTTCATCGAGTTCGACGACGACTTCGCCCTCGTGAAGATGTACCCGCCGAAACCGATCCGCGGCAAGAACCTCACCGAGTCGGGAGTGCGGTCGAAATACCGCGTGACCGTCGTGGGTGTGAAGAGCCCCGGCAAGCCCTTCACCTACGCGACCGAGAACACCGTGGTCTCCAACCACGACCTCATCATCGTGTCGGGTACCGAGGGCGACATCGAGCGGTTCGCCGCGCTCGAGTGACCCGCGGGCCTCGTCAGCGTCGAGTCGAGCGGATGCCGCCCGCGGCGGCCGCTCGTCAGCCGACGAACATCAGCACGAGGCCGATGACCGCCGCGAGCACGGCGATGCCGATGAGCACGATGCCGACGATGCGGAGCACCCGGCGACCCGTCGGCGGCTCGTGGAGTCGCAGCCGATACGGCTCCCGCTCCTTGTAGTAGGCCGGCTCCTCCTCTGGGCGGGTCACGTGCGCCCGCTCCTCTGCGCTGAGCATCCGCGACTGGAAGCCGTCGTCGGTGAACCACCGCACGACACTGCCGACCTCGCCGCCGTTCCTGTCGTCGCCGTCACTGTCGATGACGACGGCCTCGGTGCGAATCCAACGACCGTCGGCCAGTCGGATGAGCAGCGCCAGCAGCAGGCACACGAGCCCTGCGGCGAGCGCGAACCATCCGATCACCTCGCTGATGACCGAGATGGTGTCCGCCGCATCCATGAGGCAAACGTAGCGCCCGCCGGGCGCCGACGAGCGCGCGCGGGCTCGCGCCGCGCCGAGGGCCTTCGCTCAGTCCTTCGGTGGTGACGAGTGACCAGACCGCCGCCGTGAACGTGCGCCACCTGCCGGGGCCGTGAGCGCCGCATTCGGATCGACGGACGACCCGTTAGGGACTCGTGAGGATCAGCGCCGGGGCATCCGCCCGGGTGTTGCATCGCAAGTGCAGCGAAAATGCTGCCCGCTCGCCGCGCTTGTGGCCCGCGGCCTCCCGAATCTGGAGTCTTCGTGCTCGACGTCGTCTACCTTCTCGGCATCATCGCCGTGTTCGTACTCGTCGGCCTCATCGCCAGAGGGGTCGAGAAGCTGTGATCTTCTTCGAACTCCTCGCTGCCGCGTTGGGTGTCGCCGCTGTGGTGTACCTCGTGTACGCCCTCGTGAAACCTGAGCGGTTCTGATGGGCGTGCTGTTCGCCGTGCTGCAGGCGGCCACCCTCGCCCTGATCCTCACGCTCATCTACCGCCCCCTCGGCGACTACATGGCTCGCCTCTACTCGAGCGACCGCGATTGGAAGATCGAACGCGGCCTCTACCGCCTCATCGGCGTGGACCCTCGCGCCGAGCAGTCGTGGCCCGCCTACCTGCGCGCCGTGCTCGCGTTCTCGGTCATCGGCCTGTTGTTCGTCTACGTGCTGCAGCGCGCCCAGGCCGTGCTGCCGTACTCGCTCGGCCTGCCGGCCGTTCCCGAGGGCCTGTCGTTCAACACCGCGGCGTCGTTCGTGGCGAACACGAACTGGCAGTCGTACTCCCCCGAACTCACGATGGGCTACACCGTGCAGCTCGCTGGCCTCGCGGTGCAGAACTTCGTGTCGGCCGCCGTCGGCATCGCCGTCGCCATCGCCCTCGTGCGCGGCTTCGCCCGCCGCGGCTCGGGCACGATCGGCAACTTCTGGGTCGACCTGTTCCGCGGTTCGTTCCGACTGCTGCTCCCGCTCTCGGTGATCGGCGCGATCGTGCTCCTCATCGGCGGCGTCGCGGCGAACTTCAACGGCTTCACCGAGATCACGACGCTCGCCGGCAACTCGCAGAAGGTCCCGGGCGGCCCCGTCGCCTCGCAAGAGGTCATCAAGCTGCTCGGCACGAACGGCGGCGGCTTCTTCAACGTGAACTCCGCGCACCCGTTCGAGAACCCCACCGCGTGGACGAGCCTCTTCCAGAACGTGCTCATGCTCGCGATCCCATTCGCCCTGCCGCGCACCTTCGGCAGGATGGTCGGCTCGAACAAGCAGGGTTACGCGATCCTCGCCGTCATGGCGACGCTCTTCGTCGTCTCGCTCGTGGCGCTCAGCGCGCTCGAGGCGGGCGGCAACGGCACCGCCCCCGAGCTCGCCGGCGGTGCGCTCGAGGGCAAGGAAGCGCGTTTCGGCATCTTCGGCTCGACCCTGTTCGGCTCGACCTCGACGCTCACCTCGACGGGCGCCGTCAACTCGATGCACGACTCGTTCACCGCGATCGGCGGCATGATGCCGATGCTCAACATGATGCTCGGCGAGGTCGCTCCCGGCGGCGTCGGTTCGGGTCTCTACGGCATGCTCGTGCTCGCGGTCATCACGGTGTTCGTCGCGGGCCTGTTGGTGGGTCGCACGCCCGAGTACCTCGGCAAGAAGATCGGGCCGCGCGAGATCAAGCTCGCGAGCCTCTACATCCTCGTCACGCCGACGCTCGTGCTCGTGGGTACCGCGCTCTCGTTCGCGATCCCCGCGATCCGGGCCGACGTCGAAGCGACGTCGATCTGGAACCCGGGCATCCACGGCATGAGCGAAGTGCTCTACGCCTTCACGAGCGCGTCGAACAACAACGGCTCGGCCTTCGCCGGACTCACGGCGAACACGCCCTGGTTCAACACGGCGCTCGGTGTCGCGATGCTGCTCGGCCGGTTCATCCCGATCGTGTTCGTGCTCGCCCTCGCCGGATCCCTCGCGGCGCAGGACAAAGTACCCGCGACCGCCGGCACCCTCCCCACCCACCGGCCGCAGTTCGTCGGCCTCCTGGTCGGTGTGACGGTCATCGTGACCGCCCTCACCTTCTTCCCCGTTCTCACGCTGGGTCCCCTGGCCGAAGGGCTGAACTGAAATGTCCACCATCACCGAACAACCCGAGACCGGGCACACCCCGCGTCCGATGGGTTCACCCTCGAAACGCGCAACCGGCGCCTTCGGCCCCGCCCAGATCGCGCAGGCCCTGCCCGGAGCGTTCAAGAAGCTCGACCCTCGGCTCATGTGGCGCAACCCCGTCATGTTCATCGTCGAGATCGGCGCCGTGCTCACCACGGTGCTCGCGATCGCCGAGCCGCTGCTCGGCGGGCCGGGATCCTCGGGCGGCACCGCCGTACCGCTCACCTTCACCTGGGGCATCGCCGTGTGGCTCTGGCTCACCGTGCTCTTCGCGAACCTCGCGGAGTCGGTGGCCGAGGGCCGCGGCAAGGCGCAGGCCGACACCCTGCGGCAGACCCGCACGTCGACGACCGCCCACCTCATCACGAACTACGACGAGGCGACGGATGATCTCGAAACGGCGCTGGCGCGCCTACTCGATCCGGCGGCCGCAGCCGAACGCACCCCGGTCACCGAGGTCTCCTCGGCCGACCTGAAGCTCGGCGACGTTGTCGTCGTGACCGCCGGGCAGCTCGTGCCGGGCGACGGCGACATCGTGTGGGGCATCGCCTCCGTCGACGAGTCCGCCATCACGGGCGAGTCGGCGCCGGTCGTTCGCGAATCGGGTGGCGACCGCTCGGCCGTCACGGGCGGCACGCGAGTGCTCTCGGACCGCATCGTCGTGCGCATCACCTCGAAGCCGGGTGAGACCTTCGTCGACCGAATGATCGCGCTCGTCGAGGGCGCATCACGCCAGAAGACGCCGAACGAGATCGCGCTGAACATCTTGCTTGCGAGCCTGTCGATCATCTTCGTGATCGTCACGCTCACGCTCAACCCGATCGCCTCGTACGCGGCGACCAAGGCCTCCATCCCGGTGCTCGTCGCCCTCCTCGTGTGCCTGATTCCGACGACGATCGGCGCATTGCTCTCGGCGATCGGCATCGCCGGCATGGACCGGCTCGTGCAGCGCAACGTGCTCGCGATGTCGGGCCGTGCCGTCGAAGCGGCCGGCGACGTGACGACGCTCCTGCTGGACAAGACCGGCACCATCACGTACGGCAACCGTCGTGCGAGCGAGTTCGTGCCGATGCCGGGCGTCGACATCACCGAGCTGGAGCAGTCAGCAGCACTGTCGTCCCTCGCCGACCCGACGCCCGAGGGCGCCTCGATCGTCGAGCTCGCGGCGGAACGGGGCATCCGCTTCACTACCGCCCCTGAAGGCGAGGTCGTGCCGTTCACCGCGCAGACCCGCATGTCCGGGCTGGATCTTCCCGACGGATCGAGCATTCGCAAGGGCGCCGGTTCAGCGGTCATCGCGTGGGTCGAGGCATCCGGTCGCATCGAGTCGTCGACGCTCGATGAACTGGAGCAGCGCGTCGAGGTGATCTCGAACGGCGGCGGCACCCCGCTCGTCGTCGCCGCGAAGGACAGCTCGGGCGAGGCGCGCCTGCTCGGCGTCGTGCACCTCAAGGACATCGTGAAGGACGGGCTCACCGAACGGTTCGCCGAGCTCCGCGCGATGGGCATCCGCACCGTGATGATCACGGGCGACAACCCGCTCACCGCCAAGGCCATCGCTGCCGAGGCCGGCGTCGACGACTACCTCGCCGAGGCCACGCCCGAAGACAAGATGGCGCTCATCAAGCGCGAGCAGGCGGGCGGCAACCTCGTCGCGATGACCGGTGACGGCACGAACGACGCCCCGGCGCTCGCGCAGGCCGACGTCGGCGTGGCGATGAACACGGGCACGTCGGCCGCGAAAGAGGCCGGCAACATGGTCGACCTCGACTCCGATCCGACGAAGCTCATCGAGATCGTGCGCATCGGCAAGCAATTGCTCATCACCCGCGGCGCACTCACGACGTTCTCGATCGCCAACGACATCGCGAAGTACTTCGCGATCATCCCGGCGATGTTCGCCGGGATCTTCCCGGGACTCGCGGTGCTGAACATCATGCAGCTGCACTCCCCCGCCTCGGCGATCCTGTCGGCGATCATCTTCAACGCGCTCGTGATCGTGGTGCTCATCCCACTCGCGCTGCGCGGCGTGAAGTACAAGCCGGGCGGAGCCTCCGCGATCCTGAGCCGCAACCTCCTGATCTACGGCCTCGGCGGCATCATCGCCCCCTTCATCGGCATCAAGCTGATCGACCTCGTCGTCAGCCTCATCCCCGGGTTCTGAACCCACCCGCTGGTCGAGTAGCGAGCGCAGCGAGCGTATCGAGGCTTGGCACTCGGTCTCGATACGGCCCTGGCGGGCCTACTCGACCAGCGAGAACTTCGAAAGGAAACCAACACCATGAGCTCCACTCGCACCACGGTCCGCACCCACTGGGTGGCGGTTCGCGCGATGCTCATCTTCACCGCCGTGCTCGGCGTCGCCTACACGCTCGTCGTCACGGGCATCGGCCAGCTCGTACTGCCGGCACAGGCGAACGGCTCGCAGGTCACGACCGACGGCGAAGTCGTCGGCTCGAGCCTGATCGGCCAGTCGTTCACGGATGCCGAGGGCGCACCGCTGCCCGAATGGTTCCAGTCGCGTCCGTCGGCCGCCGGCGACGGTTACGACGGCGGCGCCTCGAGCGGCAGCAACTGGGGACCCGAGAACGCAGACCTCATCGCCGCGATCGGCGCGCGCAGAGCCCAGGTCGCCGAGTTCAACGGAGTCTCCGAAGCGGATGTCCCTGCCGACGCGGTGACCGCCTCGGCCTCGGGTCTCGACCCGCACATCAGCCCGGAGTACGCCCGCCTCCAGGTGGCGCGCGTGGCCGCGGAGCGCGACCTCGCCGAAGCCGACGTCGAGGCGCTCGTGGAGTCTAGGATTCAGGCACGGGACCTCGGTTATCTGGGCGAGCCGACCGTGAACGTGCTGCAGCTGAACCTCGCGCTCGCCGAGCTCGGCTGAGGAGGGCTGAACGCATGAGACGGGGGCGGTTGCGAGTGCTCCTCGGCGCCGCTCCCGGCGTCGGCAAGACCTACACGATGCTCGAAGAGGGCAAGCGTCTCGCCGCCGAGGGCAACGACGTCGTCGTGGCGTTCGTGGAGACCCACGGGCGCCGCGCGACGGCCTCGATGGTCGAGGGGCTCGAGGTCGTCCCCCGCCACACCGTGACGCACCGCGGCATGGCCCTCACCGAGATGGACCTCGACGCCGTGCTCGCGAGGAAGCCCCAGATCGCCCTCGTCGATGAGCTCGCGCACACCAACGCGCCCGGCTCGCGCCACGCGAAACGCTGGCAAGACGTCGATGAGCTGCTCGACGCCGGCATCGACGTCATCTCGACGGTGAACACGCAGCACATCGAATCGCTCGGCGACGTCGTGCTGCAGATCACCGGCGTGCCGCAGCGCGAGACGATCCCCGACCGGGTGCTGCGCAGCGCCGACCAGATCGAGGTCGTCGACCTCGCCCCGCAGGCCCTGCGCGATCGTCTCTCGGGCGGGCTCGTCTACCCCGCCGAGCGCATCGACGCCGCACTTTCGAACTACTTCCGGCTCGGCAACCTCACGGCGCTACGGGAGCTCGCCCTGCTGTGGCTCGCCGACGAGGTCGATTCGGCGCTCAAGGCCTACCGAGCCGAGCACGGCATCGACCGCAAGTGGGAGGCGCGTGAGCGCGTCGTCGTCGCCCTCACCGGTGGTCCCGAGGGCGAGACGCTCCTGCGGCGCGGCGCGCGCATCGCCTCCCGGTCCTCTGGTGGCGAGCTCATCGCCGTGCACGTCACGAATCCCGATGGCATGCGGGCGCGGCATCCTGGCACCCTCGATGCCCAGCGCACGCTCGTGGAACAGCTCGGCGGCACCTTCCACCAGGTCGTCGGCGAAGACGTGCCACGGGCGCTCGTCGAGTTTGCGAGAGCAGCGGATGCCACGCAGCTGGTGATCGGCGTCAGCCGCAGGTCGCGGCTCGCCGCCGCGTTCTCGAGTCCCGGAATCGGCGCGACCGTCATCCGCGAGTCGGGCGACATCGACGTGCACATCGTCACCCACGCAGCGGCCGGCTCGGGCATCTCGCTGCCGAAGCTCGGCGGCGCCCTCAGCCGCACGCGCCTGCTCGTCGGCTTCGCCGTCGCCCTCGTCGCCGGCCCGCTGCTCAGCTGGCTGCTCGCGACATTCCACACCGAGACGTCGATCACGAGCGATGTGCTCGCCTATCAGCTGCTCGTCATCGTCGTCGCACTCATCGGCGGCATCTGGCCGGGCCTCTTCGCCGCGGTGCTGTCGGGAATCACCCTGAACGTGCTGTTCGTCGAGCCCCGCTTCACCCTCACGATCGCCGACCCTCGCCAACTGCTCGCCCTGCTCTTCTACGTCGCGAACGCGCTGCTCGTGAGCTACGTCGTCGACCAGGCGGCCAGACGCACGCGCATCGCTCGGCGCGCCGCAGCCGAATCGCAGCTCCTCGCGTCCATCGCCGGCAGCGTGCTGCGCGGCGAAGACGCGCTGCAGGCCATGGTCACGCGCACCCGCGAGGCGTTCGGCCTCACCGGGGTGCGCCTGCTCATCGACGGCGAGAGCCGCGTCGCCGATGGCGAGCCGGCCCGCGACGACCGGGTCACGAACGTGCCGGTCGGAACGCGCGGCGTGCTCGAACTGCACGGCCAGGACCTCGAGGCATCCGAACGCCGCCTGCTGCAGGTCATCGCCTCGCAGATCGACGCCGCGATCGAGCACGGCGCGCTGTCTTCTGCGGCGTCGGCGGCAACGGCGCTCGCCGAGACCGACAAGGTGCGCTCGGCGCTCCTCGCCGCGGTCGGTCACGACCTGCGGCGCCCGCTCACCTCGGCGTCGGCCGCGGTGAGCGCGCTGCGGTCGAGGGAGGTCGAGTTGCCGGCTGCCGAGCGCGACGAGCTGCTCGCGACCGCGTCCGAGAGTCTCGACGCCCTCGCCGAACTCGTCACGAACCTGCTCGACGTGAGCCGGGTGCAGGCCGGCGCGCTCGCCGTCACCCTCGCCCCGACCGAGGTCGCCGATGTCGTCTTCCCGGCGCTCGATGAGCTCGCGCTCGGCCCCGGCGAGGTCGAACTCGACCTCGCCGACGGGCTCGAACCGGTGCTCGCCGATGGGGTGCTGCTGCAACGCGTCGTCGTGAACCTGCTCGCGAACGCCGTACGGCACAGTCCGGCCGGCGAACGGGTGCGCCTCGCCGCGAGCTCCTTCCAGGGCCGCACCGAACTGCGGGTCGTCGACCGCGGACCGGGCATCCCGGCCGAACGCCGCGACGAGGTCTTCACGCCCTTCCAACGACTCGGCGACACCGACAACGACACGGGCCTCGGGCTCGGACTCGCCCTGTCGAAGGGGTTCGTCGAGGGAATGGACGGCACACTGGAAGTCGACGACACCCCCGGCGGCGGCCTCACCATGGTCGTCACCCTGCCGTCGGCCCCGACCACCGAGGAGGCGCGATGAGGATCCTCCTCGCCGACGACGACGATCAGTTGCAACGGGCGCTGCGCATCACACTCGCCGCCCGCGGCTACGACGTGATCGCCGCGCGTGACGGCGCAGAGGCGATCGATCTCGCCGCGAACGCCCACCCCGACCTGATCCTCCTCGATCTCGGCATGCCGAAAGTCGATGGCATCGACGTGATCCGCGCGGTGCGCGCGTGGTCGAAGGTGCCGATCCTCGTGCTCTCGGGCCGCACCGATTCGGCCGAGAAGGTCGATGCTCTCGATGCCGGTGCCGACGACTACGTGACGAAGCCGTTCGCCATGGACGAGCTCCTCGCCCGCATCCGTGCTCGAGCCCGGTCGACCACCGGCGAAGCGGATGCCGCGGCGTTCACCGTCGGGGCACTCACCGTCGACCTCGCCGCGAAGACCATCAGGGCGACGGATGCCTCGGGGCACGCGACATCCGTGCGCCTCACACCGACTGAGTGGCGCCTGCTCGAGCTGTTCCTCAGGAACCCGGGCAAGCTGCTCACCAGGCAGATGCTGCTGAGCGAGGTGTGGGGGCCGTTCCATGCGAACGACGCCGGCTACTTGCGCCTCTATGTCGCTCAGCTGCGTCGCAAGCTCGAGCCGACGCCGTCGGAGCCGCGCTTCTTCCTCACAGAGCCCGGCATGGGCTATCGCTTCGAGCCTGGGGCGGCCCCGGCCGAGCCTGTTCCGTTGGTCGAGTAGCGACGAACGAGCGTATCGAGACCCCGCCGGCGAACCACAGCGAATCCGCGTCTCGAGTCCCGCCTACGCTGGACCCCGTGGACTGCACCTACTTCGACGCCGGGCGCTGCACCTCGTGCTCGCTCATGGGGCAGCCCTATTCGGCGCAGCTCGCGGGCAAGCAGCGTCACGCCGAAGACCTGCTCGCCGCGCACGACGGCCTCGACTGGCTGCCGCCCGTCGCAAGCCCCGAGGCGGGCTACCGCAACAAGGCGAAGATGGTGATCGCCGGTACGACGGCGGCTCCGACGATCGGCATCCTCGATGCCGACGGCCACGGCATCGACCTCGAAGCCTGCGGCATCTGCTCCCCCGGTCATCGCGCCGCGTTTCCCGTGATCGCCGCGTTCATCACGCGCGCGGGCCTCAGACCGTACGACGTGCCGACCCGCACGGGCGAGCTCAAGCACCTCATCCTCACCGAGTCGCCCGACGGCGAGCTCATGATCCGCTTCGTCGTGCGCTCGACCGAGCCGGTGGGGCGCATCCGCAAGCACCTGCCGTGGCTCCTCGCCGAGCTGCCGAACGCCCGCGTGGTCACCGCGAACGTACTGCCCGAGCACAAGGCCGTGCTCGAGGGCGAGCACGAGATCGTCTTCACCGAGGCAAGCACCCTGCCCATGCGCCTGAACGATGTGACGATGCACCTGCGCCCGCAGAGCTTCTTCCAGACGAACACCGAGATCGCCTCCGCGCTCTACGTCGAAGCACGCGACTGGGTACGCGGGCTCGCACCCGACTCGGCCTGGGACCTCTACTCCGGCGTCGGCGGCTTCGCCCTGCACATCGCGGATGCCGCGGCATCCGTCACCGGCATCGAGACGAGCGTCGAGGCCGTCGCGAGCGCAGAGCTCAGCCGAACGGATGCCGCGCTCTCACGTGTGCGGTTCGAAGCCGGCGACGCCACCGCCTTCGCGCTCGACGCCGAGACGCCACCCGATCTCGTGATCGTGAACCCGCCCCGGCGCGGCATCGGCCGTGAGCTGAGCGGATGGCTCGAGGCATCCGCTGTTCGTCATGTGCTGTATTCGAGCTGCAACGCCGCCTCGCTCGCGCGCGACCTCGAGGCGATGCCGTCGCTGCGCCCAGTGCGCGGCCGGGTGTTCGACATGTTCCCGCAGACGACGCACTTCGAGGTGATGGTGCTGCTCGAGCGCGCTTGAACCGATGCGCATGGGAGGGGCCGGGCTCCACCCATGCGGGCCGGGCCCCTCCCATGCGGGTCACTTGCCGGTGAGGGCCTCCAGCGCCTGCGCTGCGCCCGGGTGCAGCGAGATCGGGTCGGTCTGCTTCGCATCCTCGGGGTCGAACGCGGCCGCGGCCGCGTGCACCTGTTCCAGCTTGTCGACGTTGCTCCAGATCGTCTCGGTGATGTTGCACGCCGTCGCGTCGTCCATGTCGTCGCGCACGAGCAGCACGTTCGGCACCACGATCGTCGGCACATCCGCATCGAGGCCGTACGTATCGGCGGGAATCGCGCCCTCCTGGTAGACGGGGCTGATCTCCTGCAGACCCGTGAGTTCGGGAGTGATGTCGATGAACTCGACCGCACCGGCATCCGAAGTGAACAGCTCGGTGATGTTGGGAGTCGGCAATCCGCCAGACCAGAAGATCGCATCGACCGTGCCGTTGCGCAGACCGTCGACGCTCGTCGCGAGGTCGAGTCGCTGCGTGGTGACGTCGGTGTCGGGCGTGAGACCGGCCGCCTCGAGCAGCCGGAGCGCGATCACCTCGGTGCCCGACTTCGGCGACCCGGTCGACACCGTCTTGCCGGCCATGTCGGCGATGGTCGTGATGCCGCTGTCCTGCCTCACGATGACCTGGGTGTAATTCGAGTGGATCATGCCGAGTGCTTCGACGGGCTGCGGCTCGCTGAACGAGCCGGTGCCGTTGACCGCGTCGGAAGCGGTGTCGGCCAGCGAGAACGCGATGTCGTAGTCGCCGCTCACGAGTTGCTCGATGTTCTGCACGGATGCCCCGGTCTCGGCGGCGGTGACGCGCAGCTCGGTTTCACTGCTCAGCACATCCGAGATTGCTCCGCCGAGCACGTAGTAGACGCCCGTCGAGTTGCCGGTGGCGATGGTCAGTTGCTGGGGGGAGGCGACGCAGGCCTCACCGCTTCCCTCGGCGGCCGGTTGTTGCGGCTGCTGGCCGCCGCACCCGGTCAGCAGCAGCGCCGATGCGGCTATGACCGCGAACGCTGCGCCGACCTTGCCTCTGTTCGAAGTGGGGAGTGTCATGTGCGTGTTCCTCTCTTGGTGGCGGTCAGGAGTTCTTGGTCACGGTCAGGGGGTTGAGACGAGGGGGCGCTGCGCTGACGCGTCGGCCGGGCCCCGAGCGCGGCGCCTGCGAAGCCAGTTGACGGCGATCGCAGCAGCGATGCAGACGAGGCCGATGGCGATCGAGACCGGCACGAGGTAGAGGCAGCACAGCGCGCCGAGGAGCAGCAGGATGCGCTCGGGCCAGTTCGCCGGGCCGAGCACCCATCCGCCCGTGGCGCCGGCTAGGGCCGCGACGGCGATGAGCGACACGACGGTCGCCCACAGCGAGGTGAGAAGTCCGCCCTGCAGCAGCAGTGAGCCGCCCGCAGGGGTGAGCACGAACGCAAGCGGCACGAGGAACGCCGGCAGCGTGTACTTCGTCGCCTGCCACATCGTCTTGATCGTGTCGCCGCCGGTGATCGCCGCGGATGCGACGGCCGCGAGCGCCGTGGGCGGGGAGACCTCGGAGAGCACCGCGAAGTAGAAGATGAACATCGCCGCCTCGGGCCGCTCGACCCCGAGGGCGATGAGCGCGGGGCCGATGATCACCCAGGAGATGATGAACGATGCGGTCACCGGCACCGCCAGGCCGAGCAGGATGATCGCGACCGCGGCGAGCAGGCACGTGATCGTGAGGGTGACTTCGGGGTTGTCGCTGACGGTTTCGGCGAGCGAGACGAGCATGCGGGCGAAGGTGAGGCCGATGCCGGTCTTGACGATGACGCTCGTGATGATGCCCGCGGCCGCGCACACGGCGACGACTGGAATCGCGCTTCGGATGCCGCTCGCGAGTGCGTGGTACAGCTCGCCGAGGTACTCGGCGACCGCCTTCGGGAGGGTCGTCGCCACCGAGGCGTCGTCGAGCGGGTCGCGCCGCGACACCATCCGCTCGACGAGCCCGAACACTGCGGCGACGAGTGTCGCGTAGACGATCGAACGGAACGCGGGCAGCCCGAGCGCGAGGAAGAAGATGATGACGGCGAGCGAGAGGAAGTGGTAGCCGAAGCGCGCGACCAGCTTGCCGAGGTGCTTCCTCGGTACATCCACCGCCCGAGTCGCGAAGCGGCGGGCGTCGATCTCCACCGCGAGGAAGATGCCGACGTAGTAGAGGATCGTGGGGATGATCGCCCAGATCATCACTTCGAGATACGACACCTGCAGGTACTCCGCGATGATGAAGGCGGCCGCACCGAGCGTCGGCGGTGAGAGGATCGCGCCGATGCCGGCTGCGGCGAGCATCCCGCCGGCGTTGTTCCGCGGATACCCCGCGCGCTGCAGGATCGGCCAGGCAAGGGAGCCGAGCGTCACCGCCGTCGCCGTGCCCGAACCCGACACCGTGCCGAGCAGGAACCCGCTCGTCACGACGGTGCGACCCGAGGCCGACCTCGACGCGGGAAAGAGCGAGAAGGAGAAGTCGATGAAGAAGCGGCCCGCCCCCGTCGCCGACAACACGGCTCCGTAGATGATGAACAGCACGATGTACGTCGCCGCAACGCCCAGTGGTGTGCCGAAGAAGCCCGACTGGTCGTTGTAGAAGCCGTTGATGATCTGGTCGAAGTTCACGCCCGCGTGGCTGATCGCCCAGTCCATCGGCAGGAAGCCGCCGTAGTAGGCGTAGAGGAAGAACACGACGCAGAAGATCGGAAGCACGAGGCCCGTGGTGCGACGGGTCGCCTCGAGAATCAGCAGTGTGAGCGCGGTGCCCGCGATCACGTCGACCGTGCCGAGCGTGCCCTGTCGGTTCAGGAACGCGTCGAAACCGCCTCCGCCATCGCCGATCACGATCGGCAGGATCGGATAGGTGCAGACGAACGCGGTGGCAGCCGTGAGGGTCCAGTCCCACACCGTCGGCGCGTCGGAGCGGAGCGGGTCTCTCCTGCGCTTCCGGCCGCGGTACAGCAGGAAGGTGAGCGGCAGCGTGACCGACAGGAAGGCGATGAGTGAGAACTGCGTGCCCTGGGGCAGCGGGAAGAACACCTGGTAGAGCACGAACAGCGACACGACGAAGCAGTACGCCGTGATCACGCGCTCGAGCCGAATCGGCAGCGTGCGCGACGGGCGCTCTTCGTCGAACTCGGCGATGATGTCGTCGGGTGGCAACGGGCCCGAGCCGGCCTGGCCGGCCTCCGTCGTGGAGGCGGCGCGACCCGTCGGTTCTACTTCGGTGTAGGACATGGCGCAACCGTAGGGTGGCCGCCGCATCCTTCGCCCGAGCCGTCCGGAATCCTTACATCCCCTTTACATCCACCGAGACCGCGATGTCGAACGTGATGTCTAAACTGCGAGGATGCGTGTGCTCATCGCCGAGGACGACACCTCCGTCGCTGCTGCCCTCGCATCGGTGCTCACGCAGAGCGGACACCAGACCGAGCAGGTGGCCCGGGGCGGCGACGTGCTCCTCCGGCACCATGACTTCGACGTGCTCATGCTCGATCTCGGCCTCGAAGACACCGACGGCTTCGACGTCATCAGACGGCTCCGCCTCGTGACCGACCTGCCGGTGCTCGTCGTCACAGCACGCGGCGACGAGCGGTCGACGGTACTCGCTCTGCGCCTCGGCGCCGACGACTATCTCGTGAAGCCCGTGCGCATGCGTGAACTGCTCGCCCGACTCGAGGTCGTCGCCCGCCGCCGTCTCAGCGCCCCGTCCCTCGACCTCGTGCGCACCGGAAGCCTCGAGATCGATCTCGGAGCGCGCCGGGTGCGCGGCGACGGCGAAGAGCTCGCACTGACGCCGACCGAGTTCTCGCTCCTCGCGGTGCTGGCCCGCAGGGTGGGCGCAGCCGTGAGCCGAGAGCAGATCCTCGACGAGGTGTGGCGCGACGCCTACGCTGCGAATTCGCGAGCCTTCGACGTGCACCTCGCACAGCTGCGCCAGAAGCTGCCCTCGAGCGACGCGATCACCACGATCCGCGGCTACGGATACCGACTGGAAGCGTCGTAGGCATGCGTGCCCAGGTACTGCTGCCGCTCATGCTCTTCGGTCTCCTGGCCGTGCTCGCGATCGTCATTCCCGTGGGCGAGTCCATCGCAGTCTCGCGAACGCAGCAACTCGCACTGGCCCGCGCATCGTCGATGGACCACATCGTGCGCCTTGCCGAGAACGCCATCACCTCGTCGGACACCGCCGCGCTCGAGCGATACCTCGACCGCTTCGGCGAGGTCTACGGCGAGTCCGTGGTCGTGCTCGACGGCGAAGGCACCGACATCGCGCAGGTCGGCGCCCTCACCCCGGCCGACGAGGAGGTGCGGGCGCACGCGCTCGCCTCGTCGCGCAACCTGCCGCAGTGGCAGCTGCCCGTCATCAGGCCGTGGAGCACCGGCACGGCACTCGTCTCCGAGCCGGTCCTCGGCACCGGAGAACTCAGTATGGGCGTCGTCGTCCTGCAGATCGACGCAGCGGCGGCCAGGCGCGACATCACGCTGTCGTGGCTGCTCGTCGCGTTCGTCGGGCTGCTGGTACTCGGGGGCCTCGCCGCGGCCTCGCTCTGGTGGACGAACTGGGTGCTGCGACCCGTGCGCGCGCTCGACGACGCGACGAACGCGTTCAGTGAGCACCGCGACGTGCGGCTCGTCGACGCCACCGGCCCGCCCGAGTTGCGCCGGCTCGCCGCATCGTTCTCGCGCATGGCCGAGGGCATCGAGGACACTCTCGTGCAGCAGCGCGACTTCGTGGCGGACGCATCGCATCAACTGCGCAATCCGCTCGCGGCCATCCGCCTGCGCATCGATGCGCTGAACCGCGACGGCTCCAGCGACGACTCCCTCGAGATCGTCGACGCCGACCTCGACCGCCTCGAATCGACCGTCGGACGGATGCTCGTGCTCGCCGACGCCGAGCATCGTGCGACGGCCGAGGTGAGCCGCGGAAACGGCTTCGCCGAGGCGTCTCGTCGCGAGCACACCGTGCCGACCGCCGCCGCGCTCGCCGAACCGTTCCAGCCCCTCATGCGCGAGGCGGGCCAGAGCCTGGTCGCCGAAGGCACGACCGAGGTGCAGATCGCCTGCCGCCGATCGGATCTCGAGGAGATCGTCGCGACGCTGCTCGAGAATGCCAGGAAGTACGCCGGTGAGGGCGCAACGGTGCGGCTCGCGCTCGCCCACGAGGGCGAGGGCGAGCACGAACGCGAGGGCGATGCGGTGCGCATCGTCATCAGCGACGACGGGCCCGGGCTCGACGACGACGAACTCGCACAGGCCGGCACCCGATTCTGGCGCTCGGCGCAGCATCGCGGGCTCACGGGTACGGGGCTCGGACTGGCCATCGTCGGGCAACTCGTGCGCGCGAACGGCGGCGCGTTGCGTATCGACCGTGCCGACGAGGGGGGCCTCCGCGTCGCCGTGCGATTCGGAGCGATCTCATGACGGGCGGCTCGATCTCGCGCCGCGCGCTGCTCCTCGGGTTCGCCGGGCTCTCGGCCCTCTCGCTCGGCGGCTGTGCGCGACCCGGCACCGGTGGAACGCTCCGGATGGCGTGCGGGGAGCCCGGGGGCACCTACATCCGCTTCGGCCAACTGTTGAGCGACGCTGCCGTCGCCGCGGGTGTCGTGACCGCGATGAAGGCGCTTCCGACCGACGGCAGCATCGAGAACATCGGGATGCTCCGCTCGGGCGACGCCGACCTTGCGATCGCGCTCGCCGACTCGGCCGCGATCGATCCGCACGGGCTCGTCTCGATCGGTCGCGTCTACCAGAACTACCTGCAGTGCATCGTGCCGGTCGGCGGTCCGATCGCCGACGCGGACGATCTCGCCGGCCGCGTCGTCTCGATCGGCGCACCGGCATCCGGCACGGCCGAGACGTCGCGCAGGGTGTTCGACGCACTCGGCCTGACGTCGGGCGCGCGTGCCGCGTCGCTCGTCGAGCTCAACCTGGCCGATGCCGTCACCGCACTCGAGACCGGCGGCATCGACGCCTTGATGTGGTCGGGCGGCATCCCGGTTCCGGAACTCGATCGCCTGCACGGCCTCATCCAGGTGACGCTCGTCGATCTGAGCGCCGCGATACCGCTGCTCGGCGAGGTGCATGCCGACGCGTACCAGCAGACCGTCGTGCCCGCGGGTGTGTACGCGCTCCGCGAGCCGATGCCGACGATCGGCGTCTCGAACTTCCTCCTGGCGCGGGCGGATCTTCCGGACCCTATCGCCACCGCCCTCGTCGATATCCTCATCGACGATGCGGTGCGACTCGTTCCGGAACGCTCGGCCGGGCTGCAGTACCTGACGCCGTCGAGCCTCATCGACACCGGGTCGATGCCGCTGCACCCGGCGGCCGAGCGGCGCTACTTCGAGCGCTACGGGTGACGGCGCGGCGGCTGGATGTCAGCGCTTGCGCGTCTTGATGAATCCCTCGTCGGTCTTCTCGCGCTTCTGCGCTCGCTTCTCTTTCAACGAGAGTTGGGCCTGCTTCTTCGTGGCGTTGCCACGTGTGTTCTTTCCAGACATTCGAGCTCGCTTCCCTTCGTCAGCTGGCGGGCTTCCGATGACCATAGCCCACTCCGCGACGGAAGTCATGTCCGCTCGGAGCGAACCGCGCTGCCGCTCGGAATTCGGCCATGTCCAGGTATTTTTCCGCAGCATGGGCTAAGCTGGCAGGTCACCTGAAGGAGAGTGACATGCGGAGGGTCAACCCCATCGCCGCGGCCGTCGTCGTCGCGTTCTGGCTGTTCATGATCGGCTTCGCCGCCGGTTTCGAGGGCGAAATCGCATCCGACCCGACGCTCACCCGTGAGCACCCAGACGCGGCACTCGCGGGGCTCGTCGGAGGAGCCACGACCGTCGGCGTCGTGCTGCTGGTGGGGGCGTGCGTGCTGCTGGCGAGGGCCGTGCTCGGTGCGCATCGCTCGCGCGCGGCGCGCACCGCGGCGTAGCGACCGAGCGACTGAACACCGGCGCGAGAGCCGGGCCATTGAATGCAGGATGAGCGCACCGGCGACCGTCGATAACGGCTGCCTTCGAGCGCTCATCCTGCGGACGGGGCAGGTGCAGTGCTATTCGAGCAGGTCGGCCGTGAGCGCGGCGAGTTCAGCCCGCCGGTCAGCCTTGTCGCGAGGCACGCCGGGGACACCGGGCCGCCTCTGCCACGGGTGCGGCCCGTCGAGCGGCCGGTGCGCGACCCCCATCGCGTCGTAGATCGCGAGCTGGTCGCCGAGGCGCGCCTCGAAGCCCGCCCAGTCCTTGCCGGGTGCACTCCATGCGACCTCGGCGAACGCCGCGAGCCGCGGGAACACCATGTAGTCGAGCCGTGAGACGGTGTCCATGTGCTCGCTCCACGCGTTGGCCTGCACGCCGAGCACATGGCGCCGCATCGCCTCCGAGGCATCCGCCGGCAGCGGCTCGAAGTCGTAGACGTCACGCAGCGTCTGCACCGTGCCGACGGGAATCGGCTCGTCCGCGGCATCCGACTGCCGGTAGTCGAGGTAGGCGAAGTCGTCGGGGCAGAGCACGACGTCGTGACCTCGGGCCACGGCGACCTGGGCACCGCGGAGGCCTCGCCACGACGCGATCGTCGCGCCCGGGTCGAGCGGGCCCTCGAGCACTTCGTCCCAGCCGTAGAGACGTCGGCCGGCCGCGGTGAGGTGCTCGTCGAGCCGGCGGATGAACCACGCCTGCAACTCGTTCGGCGTCGCGAGACCGCGTTCGGCCATGAGCTGCCGCGTGCGCGCGTCGACCGCCCACTGCGTCTTGCGAGCCTCGTCACCGCCCACCGCGATGTACCGCGACGGGAAGACCTCCATGACCTCGTCGAGCACGTTGCGGAAGAAGGCGACCGTCGATTCCTCGGTGTTCAGCACGTCGTCGTTGATGCCGTAGCGCGTCCACACCTCGTACGGCCCGCCGGTGACGCCGAGCTCGGGATACGCGGCGAGCGCTGCCCGCACGTGGCCGGGCGTCTCGATCTCGGGCACGACCTCGATGTGCCGTTCGGCGGCGTACGCGACGATCTCGCGCAGATCGTCTTGGGTATAGAAGCCGCCGACCGGGCGCCCGTCGAGCGTCGATTCGGGCCCGTGCCCCAGCTGCGACTCGGGCCGCCATGAGCCGACCTCGGTGAGCCGCGGATACCGGCGGATCTCCATGCGCCAGCCCTGGTCGTCGGTGAGGTGCAGTTGCAGCACGTTGACCCGGTGCAGCGCGAGCACGTCGATGAGCCGCAGTACCTCGTGCTTCGGCCGGAAGCTGCGGGCGACGTCGAGCATGAATCCCCGCCACGCGAAGCGCGGTGCATCGACCGTGACGGATGCCGCGGCGCGCCACTGCCGTTCGGGCAGCGCCGCCCGGCGGAACGCATCGGGCCCGAGCAGTTGCCGGAACGCGAGACCTCCGTAGAAGAGGCCCGCCTCGGAGCCGCCCGTGATGCGCACGCCGCCCGGCGCGACCTCGAGCCGGAAGCCCTCGCCGGGCAGCTCCGGGTCGATGTCGAGCGCGATCACGCCCGCCGCGCCCCGCTGGTCGAGGAGCCGCGGGGTCACGGGCAGCGCGAAGCCCGTCGCCGCACTGAGGTCGGCCTGCAGGCGGCGGGCGACGGATGCCGCGGCATCCGTCGCCGTGATGGCCGTGCCGGCGTCGAGCACGAACTCGCCGTCGCGTGCCTCGAACGAGAAGGGCTTCGGAATCAGGCCGCTCACGCCCCGGCCGCCAGCTCGCGGGCGCGGGCGAGCGCGGCATCGGTCGCCCGGTCGAAGGTCTGCTTGAGCGAGGCCTCTTCGAGCACCGCGACTGCGCGCTCGGTGGTGCCCTTCGGGCTCGTCACCCGGCGGCGCAGTTCGGCGGGGCCGGCATCGGATGCGGCGAGCAACTCGCTCGCGCCGCGGAACGTGCCCTCGACCATGACGGCCGCCTGCTCTGGCGTGAAGCCCTTCTCGATCGCCGTCGCCGTGAGCTGCTCGATCAGGTAGAAGACATAGGCCGGCCCGGACCCCGAGATCGTCGAGAGCGCGTCGATCTGCTCCTCGGGCACGACGAGCACTTCGCCGACGGTCTCGAAGAGCGACACGGCGAGCGCGAGGTCGGCGTCGCTCGAGCGCGTGCCGGCCGAGACGCCGGTGACCGCGCGGCCGACGACCGCCGGCGTGTTCGGCATCGAGCGGATCACCGTGACCGACGCGGGCAGCAGGGACTCGAACGTCGCCACGGTGACCCCGGCGGCGACGCTCACGACGACTGCGCCGGGCTCGAGTGCGTCCGCGATCTCCTCGAGCAGCGCCGGCACCATGGCGGGCTTGACGGCGACGACCACGAGCTTCGCGCCGGCGACGGCGGTGCGGTTCGCTGCGGCATCCGTCTCGGTCGCGTACGCGGTGACGCCGGCGAGGCCCGCGAGCTCGGCCGCCTTCTCGGCACTGCGGTTCGTCGCACAGATGCCGCCGTCGACCTCGATGCCCGGCTGGAGGAGGCCGGTCAGCACGGCGCGAGCCATCGACCCCGCCCCGAGGAATGCGATCGCGGGCAGTCTGACAGGGGCCTCGACACTCATGCGACCATCCTAGGTTCGGGGTCGAACGCTGTGGCTGGAACGCACATCTTCGCTCCGCTACCCCCTTTAGGATTGCTCCATGAGCGCATCGGGCGGCAACAGAGCCATCATCGCGGCATTCCTCGCCAACACGGGAATCGCGATCACGAAGTTCATCGCCTGGTTCTTCTCGGGCTCGTCCTCGATGCTCGCCGAGGCCGTGCACTCGGTGGCCGATGCCGGCAACCAGCTGCTCCTCATCTTCGGCGGCCGCCAGGCGAAGCGGGCGGCCGACAAGGAGCATCCGTTCGGCTACGGCCGCGAGCGGTACGTCTACGCGTTCGTCGTCTCGATCATCCTGTTCTCGGTCGGTGGGCTCTTCTCGATCTACGAGGGCATCGACAAGCTGCAGCACCCGCATGCGCTCGACGTGCCGTGGCTGCCGATCCTCGTGCTCTCGATCGCGATCGTGCTGGAGTCGTTCTCGCTGCGCACCGCCGTGAAGGAGTCGAACCACGTGCGCGGCAAACTGAGCTGGGTGCAGTTCGTTCGACGCGCCAAGGCTCCCGAACTGCCCGTCGTGCTGCTCGAAGACGTCGCAGCGCTCCTCGGCCTCGTCTTCGCGTTCATCGGCGTCGGGCTCACGATCATCACCGACAACCCGCTCTTCGACGCCATCGGCACCCTCTTCATCGGCACGCTGCTGATCGTCGTCGCCGTCGTGCTCGGCATGGAGACGAAGTCGCTCCTCGTAGGCGAGGGCGCCAATGACGACGATGTCGTGCGCATCGAGCAGGCGATCCTCGCCGGCCCCGAGGTGGAGCGAATCATCCACATGAAGACCCTCTATCTCGGCCCCGACGAGTTGCTCGTCGCCGCGAAGGTCGGCTTCACTGCCGACCAGCGCCTGCTCGAGGTCGCGGCGGCGACGAACGCGATCGAGCTGCGCATCCGCGATGCCGTGCCGTCCGCACGAGTCATCTATGTCGAGCCCGACGTCTACGTCGAGCCGAACCTCGCTGCACCGCCCACCGACGCGATCGTCATCAAGGGCCTCGAGTAACGACGAGGCAGCCGCCGGTCGAGTAGCGACGCAGGAGCGTATCGAGACCCGCCCGCCGGTCGAGTAGCGACGCAGGAGCGTATCGAGACCTCCCCGGCCGGGGTCTCGATACGGCGCTGGCGCGCCTACTCGACCAGCGTGAGGCTGCCCCGCTGGCGCGCCTACTCGACCAGCGTGAGGGCTGCCGCGCTGGCGCGCCTACTCGACCAGCGTGAGGGCCGCCCCGCTGGCGGCCTACTCGACCAGCGTGAGGTGGGCTAGGGCCGGCGCAGAGGATCGTCGAAGAAATCGAGCAGCAGCTGCGCCGCGGCATCCGCTTCGACGCCCGCGAACACCTCGACGCGGTGATTGAGCCGCCGATCGCGGAGCACGTCGTAGAGGGAGCCCGCCGCGCCGGCCTTCTCGTCCCATGCGCCGAACACGACGGTCGGGATACGCGCTGCGAGGATCGCCCCCGCGCACATGACGCACGGCTCGAGTGTGACCACGAGCGTGCAGTCGGTCAGGCGCCAGTCGCCGGTGACCTCGGCGGCTGAACGGAGGGCCAGCAGCTCGGCGTGCGCGGTCGGGTCGCCGAGCAGCTCGCGCTCGTTGCGGCGCGCGGCGACGACCTCGCCGGCGGCGTTCACGACCACGGCGCCGACGGGCACGTCGCGCGTGGCCGGAGCCTGCTCGGCTTCGGCGAGCGCGAGTCGCATCCACTCGTGATGGCGGCCGGACTCAATCATGATCGCGCCGGGTCATGACCTCGATCGCTGCATCGAGGATGCGATCTCGCGTCGACATGGGCCTCCTGTACACCTGACTTCCGGTATCGTACCATCGTGGTTAGTAAACACTTACTCACCACTCGATCCCGCCCATCGGAGGCAACCTTGGAACCCCTCGAACTCACCCGCCTGCTCTTGCTCGTCGTGCACTTCGTCGGTCTCGCCGCGATCATCGGCGCATACATCCTGCAGATGCCCAGGCGATCGGGCTTCGACTTCTCGCCGGTGCTGGTCGGCTCGATCGTGCAGCTCGCCTCGGGCATCGCGCTGATCGCCGTCAACGAGATCGGCGGCACAGAGATAGATCGCGCGAAGGCGTTCGTGAAGCTCGGTATCGCGCTCGTCGTGCTGGTTCTGGCCATCGTCGGCGTGGTCCGCGGCCGCGCGCTGAAGCGGGCGGAGCAGACGGATGCCTCGCTGCGCCCGTTGCTCTGGAGCGCCGGCATCGCCGCCATCGCCAACGTCGCCGTGGCGGTGTTCTGGCACTGACGACGAGGCCCGCGCTCAGTAGACTCGAGCCCATGCGAGTCCACGTTGCCGATCACCCGCTCATCACCCACAAGCTGACGGTGCTCCGCGACCTGAAGACCCCGTCGCCCGTCTTCCGTTCACTCGTCGACGAGCTCATGACGCTGCTCGCCTACGAGGGCACCCGCGGGGTGCGCGTCGAGCCGGTCGACATCGTGACCCCGGTGGCACCCGCGACGGGCGTGCGCATCGCCGACCCGAAGCCGCTCATCGTGCCGATCCTGCGCGCGGGTCTCGGCATGCTCGAGGGCATGACGAAGCTGCTGCCGACGGCTGAGGTCGGCTTCCTCGGCATGGCGCGCAATGAAGAGACCCTCGAGCCGACGACGTACGCCGAGCGACTGCCCGACGACCTCAGCGACCGCCAGTGCTTCGTGCTCGACCCGATGCTCGCCACGGGCGGCTCGCTCACGGCGGCCATCGAGTTCCTGCTGAAGCGCGGGGCGACGGATGTCACGGCGATCTGCATCCTCGCCGCACCCGAGGGGCTCGCGGCGGTCGAGCAGGCCCTGCACGGCCGTGAGGTCACGATCGTGCTCGGCGCCGTCGACGAGCGCCTCAACGAGCTGGGGTACATCGTGCCGGGTCTCGGCGATGCCGGCGATCGCCTCTACGGCACGGTATAAGCGCAGCCGGCGGCATCCGTTACCCGAAGGATCTTCGAGCCTCGACACGCCGCAGCCGAAATCGCGCGCGGAAGATTTCCGAAACTCGTCATCCATCGCAGAATCTTTCAGGCGACGCATCGGCGTCACTGATCCTGCCGGATGTCGCATCGCAACGCGCACCGCGTGCGACGAAACACCCCGTCACCTGGCCGTCATGAATTGACACACGCCCGGCCATCCGTTTGACTTTGCTCATGACTGACACTGCACGCAACCTGACCGCCCTCGGCGCTCTCAGGACGACCGGCACGATGATGCCGGCACGTGCACCCATGTGTTGTCGAATGTGCCGCTGACCGCGACCCGACCGCCGAGTCCCGCAGCCGATCCGCATCCAGATCGACGCCGACTCCTCTGAACCTTCCGTCTCTCGAGGTTCGCCCGGCCGAACGGCCATTCGCTCCGACCCCGCTTTCGGGGCCGGTCGCTGCACCCTTCATACAAGGATTCTCGTCATGTCTCTCGCACTCGCAACCGCTCCCGTCCGCACCGTCCAGGCCCGCACGGCACCGTCGCTGCCGGCCGCCCCGACGATTCCGTCGCACACCCCCTCCGCTCCGCTCCGCTCAGTCGCCGCGGCTCCCCGAGCCGCCGCCCCGGCGGCGGATGCCTCGGCCGACGCCGCCCGCGCACCGCGGGTTCGGGCCGTGCCCGAGGGCACCGAGGCCCGCGGCTTCGTGCTCTACGTCGGCATCGATGAGGCCAAGGCACTCGCCGACGGCACGACCCTGCACCGCATCGTCGAGGCGCTGCGCACGCTGACCGCCGAGGTCGCACCCTCGGCCGAGACCTACGCCGCGGTCGCACTCGCCCCCGAAGCCGCGGGTGGCCGCGACGTCGACGTCGTGCGGCTCGCCCTGCAAGACCCCGCCGCGCTCGCCAAGCAGCGCGAGGATCAGGACACCCGCGACGACGTCGACCGCCACCCCAACGGCGTCATCATCGACATCTCGCGCAAGCGCGTGCTGCTCGACGGCGAGGCTGCCGGTCTCACGTACAAGGAGTTCGAGCTGCTGCAGTACCTCGTGCTGCGTGAGGGCCGCACGATCGACCGCCACGAGCTCATCGACAACCTGTGGGACGCCGACGACGAAGCGCCGAGCGAGCGCACGATCGACGTGCACGTGCGGCGTCTGCGCTCGAAGCTCGCGCACTATCAAGACATCGTGCGCACCGTGCGCGGCGTCGGGTACCGCTTCGACCGTCACGCCGACGTCTCGATCCGCCAGGCGTCGACCCCCTCCCCCGACCTGTACTGAACGGGTCAGCCGACGCGCACCCAAGTACCTGGGCAAGGCGATATCGCGGCTGGCCGACGGGTCGCTTTCGTACTCGCGAGACGGATCCTTCAGGAGACGGTCAGTCGGCTACGTGAGATTCGGTGGAAAAAGCGCGACTGCCTCATCGATCAATTCGCCAAGCTGACCGACGGGGATGACGCCGCAGTTGACGAGACCGGCGAGGCCTTGGAGGGTGGCGAGGAATACCAATGAGACTCGTTCCGGTTTCCGGCCCCGCAGCAGTTCTTGGGTCTCGTTGCGTTGGAACACTTGCAGAATCGGCGCAAATGCGGCCTCGGCATTCTGGCCCACAGCTTCACTGTCTGCTCCGTGTTTGTGAGCGAACATCAGCTCGACGAGGTTCGCCTCGGAGGTCGCGAAGTCGAGGTAGACGCGGGCGATTGAACGAATCTGTTCGTGAAAGTCGGACGATGTCTCGACAGCTTCACTCAGCCGGGAGCCGAGCCGAACGAAACCCTCGACAGCCAGGGCATCGAGAAGTTCTTGCCTGCCGGTGAAGTACCGGCGCGGGGCAGCGTGGGTGACGCCGATCGTCGCGGCCAGTTCGCGTAACGACAGTTCAGAGACTCCCCGCTCGCGCACCACCTTCGCCGCTTGATCCAACACGGCCCGACGAAGGTTGCCGTGGTGGTACGGACGAGAAGAAGTCACATGTGCAGTCTACCGACTATGTATCCGTTGACAAGATTGTATCCAGTGGTTACATTAACGTCATGCCTCAATTGACCTCTCCTTCTCAGATACCGGATCAGACCGGCCGCACCTTCATCATCACGGGCGCCAACAGCGGGATCGGCCGCGCTGCGGCTGCCGCGCTGGCAGACAGAGGAGCACGGATCGTCCTCGCGGTCAGGGACCAGGACAAGGGCCGAGCGGCAGCCGCCACGATCGATGGCGAAGTCGAAGTCCGCCCCCTAGACCTCGCGTCACTTGCGTCGGTTCGGGACTTCGCCGCCGGCGTGGACGGCAGTGTGGACGTGCTCATCAACAACGCCGGCACGATGACCGACTCGCTACAACTCACCAAGGATGGCTTCGAGATCCAGTTCGGGGTCAATCACCTCGGGCATTTCGCGCTGACGAATCTCTTGCTGGACCGCGTCACGGACCGAGTCGTGACCATCTCGTCGTCCGCATACCGCACCGCGCGGATCGACTTCGATGATCTGCAGTGGGAGCGGCGAGCGTTCAAGCCGTTCGGCGCCTATGGACAGTCCAAGTTGGCGAACCTGCTGTTCACCGTTGAGCTGCAGCGCCGCCTGACCGCTGTCGACTCACCGGTGATCGCCACCGCCGCCCATCCCGGCTGGGCGTCTACCGGATTCCGGATCACGAGCGGCAACCGGGCGTTCGATGTCCTGTCCGCGATCAGCACGCCTCTGCTCGCCCACGGCCCCGAGGGCGGCGCGCTTCCCACTCTGTTGGCGGCGGTCGGAGACGTGGGCGGCGGCAGCTTCTCGGGGCCGAGCCGCTTCGGCGGAGTCCGCGGACCGGCCGCGGTGGGTGCGCCGTCCGCTGCCGCACAGGATCCAGACACGGCCAGACGGCTTTGGGAAGTCTCCGAACAGCTCACTGGAGCACGCTTCCCTCTCAGCACCCGGTCGGTCGCCTCAGAGTAGGAGTCACGCTGTCAGCTCGGATCACCGCTCGTTTCCTTCGCGATCCGGTAGCGCGGGAGCCCGCGAGTACGGAACCCTGACCCGGCTCGATGATCCGGCCCTGGCGATCAGCGGCGACGAAGCGAAAGTCGACCCCGACGGCGCGCCACAATCAGAAGCAGCACTGTCGCCACCGAGCACACCAAGACGGCGATGATGCTGGCTTCCGGTCCGAAACTTCCCCCTGAGAGCCATGCCGGCCCGCTTGTCACGGCGGTGACAAGGGAGTCGCGCGCCTCGGAGCCGGACGTCACGGTGCCGAAGATGCCCACCGTCGCAAAGTTCCAGCCGAAGTGCAGGCCGATCGCCAACCACAGCGACCCGGTGGCGAGGTAGGCAGCACCCAACATGAGTCCGGCTTCGATCGCAATCACAACCGCACCCCAAAGCGAGGCGCCCGGATTGAGCAGATGAACGAGTCCGAAGATGATCGCCGAGGCGCTGAGCGCCACGACTGCGCCCCATCGACCTTGGATGAGGCGGAACACGACTCCCCGGAAGAACACTTCTTCCGAAACGGCGACCGCGCACATCGTTCCGGCGACGGCCAGCGCACCGGCGATCGACCCCCAGCCGGTGATAGTGTACGCACCGAAAAGGGCGAGGATGCCGACGGTCACCGCTGACAGGGCCAACCCGACCCCCGTCCCGATCAGCAGATGACGGGTAGCGCCTTTCGGCGCGAGATCTGTCACCTGGCGACGTTCGACGCGCCGGCCTGTCCAGATGTACAGGGATGCCATCGCAATCGCCAGGGCTGGACCGATGATGAGCGCCGCCACAGGGTTGTGGAGCTCGGTGGCGATGGAGTTCGTGACGAGCATCGCCACGGCGAAGCCGACGACGACAATGGTCGTTTTGATCCAGGATCGAGTTCGAGGTCCCTCGCTCCTGCGCTTGGCTGATGGCTTGAGATCCTGCGTGGACTTCGTCATTCCTGCTCCTTATCCCCTACTCGATTTCGGGGTGTGAGCATGACGTTACGGCGGTCGCGAATACGGCGAATCCCACGAGGGTGGACACTTGGGATCCCTCGCTCGGGGGACCCAAGTGTCATGGAGATCAGCGATCCGCGCGGAGAATCAGGACCAGGTAGCGAGGCCCGTTCTGTGCGCGAGTACGACAGCCTGCACCCGATCGCGCACGTCGAGCTTCGTCAGGATGCGTGACACGTAGGTCTTCACCGTCTCGTGGCTGATGACGAGCTGTGCAGCGATCTCTGCGTTCGACTGTCCATCGGCGATGAGAGTCAGCACTTCGCGTTCGCGTACGGTGAGTGCTTCAAAGGTCGAACGGTCCTGCGCCGAGGGCCGCAGCCGGTCACCGTAGCGTCCGATCAACGATCGCGTCACTGCCGGCGCGATCAGGGAGTTGCCCGCGGCAACAGTCCGAATGCCCGCCGTCAGCTCGGCGGGCCTGGCGTCTTTCAGCAGGAAGCCGCTCGCGCCCGCGCGCAGGGCGTCGTAGACGAGCGAGTCCAGCGAGAACGTCGTGACCACGAGCACGCGCGCCGCGTCCTGGACCTGCGGCCCCGCTATTCGTCTCGTCGCTTCGATCCCGTCGAGAACCGGCATACGGATGTCCATCACAACGACGTCCGGGTGCTCGCGACGGGTGACCCGGACGGCTTCTTCGCCGTCTGCCGCCTCGCCGACGACCACGAGATCGGGCTGAGCATCGATGATGGTGACGAATCCGGTGCGCACGAGCTCTTGGTCGTCGCAGACGACGACACGGATGGGCATCCTCGTCGAGTCCGCGCTCATATGGGAAGCCGCACGCGCACCACGAACCGATCGCCGACCGGTTCGGCCTGCAGATCGCCGCCCACGAGTTCCACGCGCTCACGCATCCCGATGATCCCCCGACCCCCCGATATCGAAGCCGCACTCTTGCGGCTGCGGCCGGAACTGACCACTTCAATCAGGATCTCACGTTCGCCGTATTCGATCGCCACCGTTGCCGCACCGTCACGCGCGTGCTTCATCGCATTCGTGAGGCTCTCCTGCACGACCCGAACGACCACGAGTCCTGTGGCCCCTGCCAATGGTCGAGGCTCGCCACGCTCCACGAGTTCGACCAGCTGCCCGGCCGAGCGGGTCCGGGCGACGATGTCGCCGACCTGCTGCTCGGCTGGCGCACGCGTGATCTCAGCATCCCCCTCGAGAGCCCCGAGCAGACTACGGAGGTCGACGAGCGTCGTTCTGCCCCCGTCAGCGATGGATGCAAGGAGGTCCAGCGTCCCCTGATCGAGCTTCTGACGAAACTGTCCGGCCTCGGCCTGCACGACCATCGCCGTCACATGATGAGTGACCACGTCGTGCAGCTCGTGTGCGATGCGCGCCCGTTCGGCTGTGATCGTCTCCCGTTCAGCTCTCTCGGTGCGGCTGCGACGCAAAGCGGCCTGCGATCGGAGCCACGAGCCGAAGACCCACAGGGCCGCCAGAAGCGCTCCGAAGACCAGTGCGTCCAGCACGGTGAGTGCGGCGTCGAGCGTGATCAGCGCCGCGACGAGAGCGACGTAACCGCCCAGGGCGAGCATCGGAGTCAGCGTCCGGTGCCGCTCGACCAATGCCCCTGCGCCCACCAGGGCAACGAGCAGACCGAGGGCAGCGAACGTCGTGGGGAATCCAAGCAATTGGTACGCCGAGAACGCCGAGAAGGTCAGAGCCAAGGACCAGTGCGGCCATCGGCGCAGAAGCGCGACTGCGCCTCCCTGGATCACGATGAGCGATGCACCGAGCAGATCGAGCGGTCGATCGGGCGACCCGGCCAGCTCAAGCCCCTGCTGCGCCACACCCGGCACGAACGACAAGCCGACGAGAACGACGGCGGACAGTACGTCCCACTTGACATGAGTCAGGAGAAAGCGAACGACCCACATCCTTGCATCGTACGCGGATGCTCGGAGGGGTCTTGGCAGCTCTCGGCGGCCGAACCCGACGAATTCGAAAAATAACAGAACGATAACTAGCGCCTGTTACCGATCCGTTATATATTCGGAAGTGCGCCGACTGTTTGCTGTGGCAGGCGGCGTGGAATGTGATTGCAGGACACTCTTGGTGCAAGGGAGAGGGCCGGTCGTCAGCCTCTACGACCGGCCCTCAACCGTTTCCTCCTGCGGTTCCCTATTGTGGAATGAACCACAATGAAGGGAACGGGCATGGCAGATCGCGCGATCACCGTCGCCGCATGGGAGTCGCTGTTCCGTGCGCAAGTCACGATCATGCGTGCACTCGCGGCCGACTTCCCGAGCGAGATCATCTCGCTCAACGAATACGACGTGCTGTTCAACATCACGCGCGCACCCGGCCGTCGGCTGCGCCTGAAGAACCTGAACAGCAACGTGCTCATCACCCAGCCGAGCGTGAGCCGGCTCGTCGACCGGCTCGCGTCACGCGGACTCGTGGCGAAACTCCACGACCCGAGCGACGGCCGTGGCACGATCGTCACCATCACCGAAGAGGGATTCGCCCTCTTCCGACGGGTCGCGATCACGCACATGAACTCGATCAATCGGGTGTTCGGCGACACCCTCACCGAAACCGAACTGCACGCGCTCGCCGAACTCTGCAACCGACTCCGCCTCGACATCGACCAGAAGCAGCCCGCCGAAGCCGCGGGATGACGATACGGCGGCGCAGCCGAGTCGGCCGGCGTCGCAGCTCGGCGGCTGAGTGACAGGATGACGGTGGGGCGGGAACCCTACCTCCCGCCCCACCGCGGTCTCCTAGGGAGACCCTCCCGCCGAGCGACCCGAACCGAGCCCGGCGAGATTCTCCCCGGGCGATCGGGCGGTCGCTCGATCACGCGACTCGCCGTTGCAGTGCGAGAAGGTCGGTCGGGTCCGACTCGGGTCTGCTCGAATCGTAGCTGCCAGAAGGGAGCACGGATACTGCCCCGATTGGGGGGTCAACGCCGAGTCGATGCCGTGTCTTGACGGCGAACCCACGAGTCACGGCCAGTCGACGGATGCCTCGTACTCGTCGTGTCGTCGAAGGTACGCGGCGATGAACGGACACTCCGGCACGATGCGCTCACCCCGCTCGACGGCGTCGTCGAGCGCGAACTTCGCAAGCCTGCCGCCGAGGCCGCGACCCTCGAACTCGGGCAGCACCACGGTGTGAGTGAAGACGATCACGCCGTCTCTGCGCCGGTACTGTGCGAACCCGGCGCGTTCCCCACCGAACGTGAGTTCGTAGCGGTGGCGGTCGTCGTTGCGGACGATTTCGACGATGTCGTTACCCATGGCGCGACTCTACTCGACCGGTCCGACCGGTCCGACCGGTCCGACGGTTGCGCCTGCTTCGCCGGAACCCGCGACGCCGACGCGCAGGGCCCGGCGGCGGCCGAAGAGATCGAGCGGACGACAGTCGAGGAGATCGCGACGCGCGGCGAGGGCGAGGGCGATGACTCTCACTCCACCTGATCCGCAACGGCGCGGAGACTCCTCGTGACGCGCTCGAGACCTGGAGCGTCGACTGGCGTCCGGCGCGAGGAACGGAGCCCGGTCGAGTGCGCACGGCCGGGCGCCCAGGTCGCGGGTGACGGCGACGGATGCCTCGGGCGGGAGCCGCGACATCCGCTGATCGTTGACCTCGCTCGTGCACGGTCGCGGTCGCCACGACGAGGGCGATGAGCCACGCGAACACCAGGGTGAAGGCGACGAGTTCGAAGACGGTGAGGTTGAAGATGCCGAGCTGGTCGTAGGACACCATCGCGGCGGCCTCGATCGCGAGCGAGACGTAGGAGAAGCACACGAACACCCGTGGCATGCGCGACGCAAAGATCTGCACCCCGACGCACAGCAGCGCGAATGAGGCGGCGGCCCCGAGCGCGAAGGCGTTGTGCAGGTCGGTGGCACCGTTGATCGGCACCAGGCCGACACCCATGAGCCCCACGCCGACGAGTGCGATGAGCGTCTGCATCGCGGCGCGAGCCCCCGCCCGCAGACCGAACGGCCCGTGCGCGAGTGCACGGGTGAGCGAAGCCGACAACCCCGCCATGCCGAGTCCCGACACGACGATGGCCACGTTGAAGCAGGCGGCAGCGAGGTCGTTCGATGTACCGAGGGTGCTGAAGTTGCGCGTCCACCATTCGCCCGTCGGCGTGATGCTCATGCTCGCGAGGCTTCCGGCGGCGAGCAGCATGGCGACGAGGTTGAACGTACGGTAGGCCTCGTGCTCGATGGCATGGCGGTGCAGATGGAACGTTCCGACACCGAACACGACGCCGAGTACCACTCCGGCGAGCCGGTGTCCACCGGGAAGCCCGTCGAACGCCGCGGCGGTGAAGTGCACGGCGAGCATGGCGATCGCCGCCCAGGTGAGCCCGTTGGAGAGCGAACGGCCCTGCGGCGTCAATACCGGCACGCCCAGGTGAGCGACGCCCGCGAGCCCCGCGCGCGACGCCGATGCGATGACCAGTGCCGCACCGACGGCGGCACCCCCGGCGAGCGCCGGCATCATCCAGATCATGTCGACCGCGTGCTCGCTGCTCGTCGGCGAGAATTGCGGGTCGAGCGCACGGTAGAGCACGATCGACACGGCCATCGCGATGAGCAGGGCGTAGACACGACGCGTGAGCGACGCGACACGGCGCGAACGCACGCCTCTGGGCCGAACGTGCCCCCCACGCTCGGCATTGCCGGAACTCTTCGTACGCTGGCGCATCAGCATCATCCGGTACAACGAAGCCGGGTCGGACCCGACGCGCACACCCCTCATATCCGAACTCTCGATCACGGGACTCAGATGTGCAATGAGCCTACGCGCCGCGCCGCGCCGCCGTCACCCGATCGACATGCCGCACACACCGATACTCAGCGAAGTCCCAGCAAATGGCAGGGTTGCGCTGAGCACATCCATAGCTCGCAAGATGCACGAGGGGAAACGCTCGGGAGATGCACGATGGGAAACGAAAACGGCCCGCTTTCGCGAGCCGCCACGCCTCTGCGAACAGAGATACTGTCTCAACCAGTGTGCGCCCGGAGGGATTCGAACCCCCAACCTTCTGATCCGTAGTCAGATGCTCTATCCGTTGAGCTACGGGCGCATGGGATGTCGCCTGCGCTTCGTTCGCGATCAGGCAACCACGTAACTCTAACGCACGGGTTCGGATCGCGCCAATCGACCGGCGCATGCCGGAAGCTCCGGCTGCGGGCTTGCACGACGACACCGTCAGACGAAGAACAGGTCCGTCGTCGGGCGTCTCAGCCGCCCGAGTGCTCGGGCCGCAACACATCGAGCGCGCTCACCTGCCGGCGGTTCGCGACCTGCCGATACGAAGTCTCGATGAGCTCGACGATGAGACCCCAGTCGGTGCCCGGCGGGTCGAGGTCGACCGCGACCCAGCGGTTGCGGTCGTAGTAGGGCGGCCCGAAGAACCGCTCGTCTTGCACGAGCGCGAGGTGCTCGTCGGGGTCGGTCTTCAGCACGATCGAGAAGGGTCGCTCCATCGAGGCGCTCACGTGCACGAAGATCGGTTTCGCGGCCCTGAAGGTCGGCCGACCCCATGCCTCGACCTCGACCGCTTCGGGCAACTCGAGGCAGACGGCGCGCACGCGTTCGACGAGCGGATGCCGCGGGTCGACGACTCGGGGATGCTCCACCTCGCCCACGCTACGCCGCACCGCCGACAGCGCGCGAGCCGCGGCATCCGTTCATCGCACCTACTACCCCTTGACGGCGCCGCCGAGGCCGGCCGAACGCAGGAACACCCCCTGGAAGACGAGGAACAGCGCGACCGGGATGAGCGTCGAGATCGCGAGCGCGGCGAGGAAGACGTCGAGCTCGATCGAGCCCTGCACGGCCGGCAGCCGCACCGAGAGCGGCTGCACCGCGGGGTCGGGCAGCACGAGCATCGGCCACAGGAAGTCCTTCCAGGCCGCGATGATCGCGAAGACCGAGACGACGCCGAGGATCGGCTTCGACATCGGCAGCACGATCGACCAGAACAACCGGAACGGGCCAGCGCCATCGGTGCGCGCCGCCTCGAACACCTCTCGCGGGAGGGCGTCGAAGAAGCGCTTGACGAGCAGGATGTTGAACGCGTTCGCCGCGGCCGGCAACCAGACCGCGAGGTAGTTGTTGAGCAGCGACACGTCGCCGAGCAGGGGCGGGTTCACGATCGTGAGGTACAGCGGCACGAGAAGCACGACGGCCGGGATGAACATCGTCGCGAGGATCGCACCGTTCAGGATCGGCCCGTACTTCGGTCGCAGCACCGACAGTGCGTACCCGGCGGTCGTCGCGACGAGCAACTGGAAGAACCAGGAGCCCGCCGCGATCACGATGGTGTTCCAGAAGAACTGGTCGATGTGCACCTCGACCCATGCAGCCTGCAGGTTCGCCCAGTCGATGCCGTTCGGCCAGAGCGCGAGGGGCTGGCGCAGGGTGTCCTGCGTCGGTGTCACCGCCGACTTCGCGAGCCAGAGCAGCGGGCCGAGGCCGACGATGACGAGGCCGGCGAAGAGCGCGAGGTGCACGCCGCTCATGCCGAACTTCACGCTGCGCTTCTTGCGCTCGTACTCCGAGACGATTCCGCGGTCGCCTTGGTCGTCGTCGGTTCGCTTGGGCCCGCGGGGCTTCAGGGAGAGACGGGGCAGACGGATGTCCCGTGCGGTCGTCGTCATGAGGCGCTCCAGCGGTTCGTGAGCTTGAAGTAGAGCCAGCTGAGGAGGGCGAGCACGATCGCGAGCATCACGCTGAGCGCCGTCGCCTCGCCGTAGTCACCGCCGAGACTGTTCTGGAACGCGTACCGGTAGATGAGGAGCAGGACCGTCACGGTCGCGTTGTTCGGCCCGCCGCCGGTGAAGAGGTACGGCTCGAGGAACACCTGCGCTGTGCCGATGATCTGCAGGATCAGCATGATGAAGAGGATGCCGCGCAGTTGCGGCAGGGTCACGTGCCAGATCTTCTTCCAGATCGACGCCCCGTCGACCTCTGCGGCATCGTAGAGCTCGGGCGGCACCGCGAGCAGCGCGGCCAGGTAGATGATGATCGATCCACCGGCCGCCGCCCACGTCGCTTCGAGCACGAGCGAGGGCATCGCGGTCGCCGAGGACTGCAGCCACGGCTGCGGCGGGATGCCGACCCAGCCGAGCACGGTGTTGAAGAGCCCGGTCGGGCTCGCGTCGTAGAAGACCTTCCAGAGCAGCACTGCGACGACCGGCGGTACGACCACCGGCAGGTATGCGAGCGCACTGTAGAGTCCCTTGGCCCGGCGCACCTCGCTCATCAGCACGGCGACGAAGATGGGCAACGGGAAGCCGAAGACGAGCGCGAGCCCCGCGAAGTAGAGAGTGTTCGCCACGGCGGTGCCGAGCAGTGGGTCGCTCAGCACGTTGACGAAGTTGTCGAGGCCGACCCAGACGGGCGGGTCGAGCAGGTTCGTCTTCTGCAGGCTCATGATGACCGACGCCGCGATGGGCGACCAGCTGAAGATCCCGAACACGAACAGCATCGGCGCGAGGAAGACGAGGGTCGAGAGACCGCCGCCGCGCACCCAGGTGCGTAGGTTCCTCGGGCGCTTTCGGTGAGTGGATGCCGCAGCCGGCGCGTCCTTGTCGGCGGCCGGTGCCGCGGTGGGCGGTTTCGCGGTGAGGGTCATGTGGATTCCTTCATGAGGGTCGCTGGTCGAGGAGCGCGAAGCGCGTATCGGGACTCGGGGGTCTCGATACGCGTCCGACTTCGTCGGGCGCTCCTCGACCAGCGGTCGGGGTCACTCGTCGAGCAGGGCCTGCGCCTCGGTGTTCGCGGTCTCGAGGAGCGCGTCGATGTCGGCGTTCTGGTCGGTGAGCACCGCCTGCACCACGGGGTCGAGCAGTGCGTAGATCTCCTGCGTCTTGCCCTTCGGCTCACCGACGGGCGTCTGCTCCCAGATGCCGTCGATGAACGGGGTCATCTGGTCGCGCGGCACGTTGATGAACGGCTCGATCCAGACGAGCGACTGCTCGTAGGCCTCGCGGTTCAGCACCGGCAGGAGCGGGGTTCCGACGGCCTGGTCGCTCGCGGCGAGTGTCTCGGCGTCGAGCACCGCTGCATCCTCGGTCAGGAGCTTCTGCATGTAGTACCAGTCGATCCAGGTCACCGCCGCGGCCTTGGTCTCGTCATCGACCGTGGGGCTCACGACCGCGATGTCACCGCCGCCGAGCGTGCCGCCGCCGTCTTCGACGGGAATGACCGTGAGGCCGTAGTCGTCGGGGTTCAGCGAGAAGTCGCGCACGAGGGCCGTGTAGATGTCGGAACCCGTGGTGTACATGCCGATGTTGCCGGCCGCGAACTCCTGGTTGATCGAGCCCCAGTCGAGCAGGAAGTTCGACCCGAGCGAGTTGTCCTCCCAGCGCAGCGTCTGCAGGAACTCGAGCGCAGCCTTCGTGCCGTCGTTCGCGATCGTCGACGTGTAGGTGCCGTCGCCGTTGTCCTCCTGCGTCGAGCCGCCACGTGCGACGGTGGCGGCCGTGAGCTGCCAGCCGCCCGTGTTGTTCTGCGTCATCTGCATGTACCCGGCCTTGCCGGTCTTCTCGGCGATCGTCTTCGCGGCCGCACGGACCTCGTCCCACGTGGTGGGCGGGCTGTCGGGGTCGAGCCCGGCCTCCTCGAAGAGCGTGCGGTTGTAGTGCAGGCCCATGGCGTAGGCCTGGCGCGGAAATCCGAAGATGCGCCCCTCGGAGTCGGTGACGCCGTCGAGGATGACGGGGTTGAAGCTGTCGGTGTAGCCGAGCTCCTCGATCTCGTCGGTCACATCGGTGAGCTGGCCGTTCTCGAGCAGCGTCTTCGAGTCGGTGAAGGGCACGGTGAACACGTCGGGGAGGCTGCCGCCGGCGAGCTGCACGGCGAACGTCGGCCCTTCCCACTCGTACTCGACGCCGATGATGTCGATGTCGGGGTTGAGCTTCTCGAATTGCTTCTCCTGCGCTTCGAACGCTTCGTACGCTGCGGCGTCGGCGCCGGGCGGGAACGTGGCCACGCGGAGCTCCGTCTTGTCGCCGTCGGTGCCTCCGGAGCTGCAGGCGGCGAGTGCGCCCACCATCGCGAACGCGGCGATGCCGGCGATCACGACCTTTCTTGGTGACTTCATTGTCCAGTCCTTTCGGTGCTGTGTTCAGGTGTGGTGAGGTGCAGTGCCGCGACGTGGTGAGCGCTGCGGCCTCGACGGTCAGGCGGATCGGTGGAGCCA
This sequence comes from Agromyces sp. Y782, assembly GCF_059445405.1. Lineage (NCBI taxonomy): Bacteria > Bacillati > Actinomycetota > Actinomycetes > Micrococcales > Microbacteriaceae > Agromyces > Agromyces sp. Y782. Next base: position 1,345,782 of record NZ_JCAIUG010000001.1, read on the forward strand.
GACCGTGGAGTCGGGAGGGAGCAGCCCGCCGACGAGCGGGGTGCTCGAGAGCAGGATGCTCTCGTGTTCGGGCAGGGCGACCGCATCGCCGCCGAGGTTGGTGACGTTCACGAAGTCGTCGCCACGCTGGAAGGCGATCACGTCGGGTTCGCTCTCGAGCCAGGTGAGCGAACCGTCGCCGAGCGCGCGCTCACGACCACGGATGCGCAGCGCTTGGCGGTAGAGCCAGAGCATCGAGCCCGGATCGGCCTCCTGCGCTTGCACGGTCAGCGCGGCCCAGTCAGCGGGCTGCGGCAGCCATGGGCGAGCGGATGCACCGGCGGGGCTGAACCCGAAGGGCGCCTCTCTGCCGCGCCAGGGCAGGGGCACGCGGCATCCGTCGCGGCCGGGGTCGACACCGCCTGAGCGGAAGTGCATCGGGTCCTCGAGCACCTCGCGGGGCAGCTCGGCCTCGGGAAGGCCGAGCTCGTCGCCCTGATAGAGGTAGAGCGAGCCGGGCAGAGCTGCGGTGAGCAGCGCGGCGGCACGGGCGCGGCGAGTGCCGAGCTCGAGGTCGGTGGGGGTGTCGAAGCGCTTCTTCGCGAACGCGAAGCTCGAGTCCTCACGGCCGTACCGCGTGACCGGGCGGGTGACGTCGTGGTTCGAGAGCACCCACGTGCTCGGGGCGCCGACCGGCGCGTGCGCGGCGAGCATGAGGTCGATCGAGCCGCGCAGCTCCGCGGCGTCCCACTGCCGCGACATGAAGTCGAAGTTGAAGGCCGTGTGCATCTCGTCGGGGCGGAGGTAGGCCGCGAAGCGGGCGGCATCCGGAACCCAGACCTCGCCGACGAGCACTCGGGTGCCCTCGTAGGAATCGGCGATGCGCCGCCATGAGCGGTACACCTCGTGCACCTCGTCGCGGTCTTCGGTGGGGTGCTGCCCCGGTGCGGGCTGTTCGGGAACCTCCGGCAGTGACGGGTCCTTGATGAGGAGGCCGGCCGAGTCGATGCGCACACCGGCGACGCCGCGGTCGAACCAGAAGCGCAGGATGTCCTCGTGCTCGCGGCGTACGTCGGGGTGGTTCCAGTTCAGGTCGGGCTGCTCGGGGGTGAAGAGGTGCAGGTACCACTCCCCCGGCGTGCCGTCGGGGTTCGTCGTGCGGGTCCACGTGTCGCCCTGGAAGTTCGAGACCCAGTTCGTGGGCATCTCGTCGCCGTTCGTGCCCTTGCCCGGGTGGAACCAGAAGCGCTCGCGCTCGGGCGAGCCCGGGCCGGCATCGAGGGCCGCCTGAAACCACGGGTGCTCGCTCGAGATGTGGTTGGGCACGACGTCGATGATCGTGCGGATGCCGAGTTCGAGTGCCTCCGAGATGAGAAGCTCGGCGTCTTCGAGGCTGCCGAAGGTCGGGTGGATGTCGCGGTAGTCGGAGACGTCGTAGCCGCCGTCGGCGAGGGGCGATGGGTACCAGGGGTTGAACCAGAGGGCGTCGACGCCGAGTTCCTTCAGGTAACCGAGCCGGCTGCGCACGCCGCGAAGGTCACCCGTGCCGTCGCCGTCGGAGTCGGCGAAGCTGCGCACGTAGACCTGGTAGATCACGGCGCTGCGCCACCAGAGGGGGTCGGGCGCGACGGTTGCCGGAACCGTCGTGGCGTCCGTGAGGTGCATGGTCACGCTGCGGGTCTCCTCGTGTCGACGGGGTGGCGCGCGACGTCAAGGAGACGACGGCGTCTTGCACGTCAACGTAGTGAGAGCAACAGAATGATGCAACTATTCGACAATTCAGCAAAAGTTTGCGATGCCTTGCGTTGAATTGCGGCACCTACTTGCCGAATTCACGCAAGCGGGGTGAAGCGGGCTCAGCGCCGCACGGGCGCCGTCGAGCCGCGCACCACGAGCTCGGGGGCGAAGAAGACCTCGTCGCCGATCGCCCGTTCGCTCGACATCTGCCGCATCAGCAGATCGATGATCGTCTTGCCCATCGCCTCGATCGGCTGCCTGACCGTGGTGAGCGGCGGCTCGGTGCACGCCATGAGCGCCGAGTCGTCGTAGCCGATCACCGAGACGTCGTCGGGCACTCGCAGCCCGGCCCGCCGCACCGCCCGGATCGCACCGAGCGCCATCGGGTCGCTCGCACAGACGATGCCGGTGACCCCGGCCGCGAGCAGTTTCGTCGCCGCCGTCTGCCCCGACTCCAGTGAGTACAGCGAATGCACGACACGGTCGTCGCCGAGCTCGATGCCGTGCCGCTCGGCCATGCGGAGGGCGGCCTCGTGCTTGCGCCGCGAGGGAATGTGGTCGCTCGGCCCGAGCAGGATGCCGATGCGCTCGTGCCCGAGCTGCACGAGGTGCCCGAAGGCCTGCTCCATCGAGGTCGCGTCGTCGCACGAGACCGTCGCGAAGCCGATCCCGTCGACCGGCGCACTCACGAGCACGGTCGGCAGCTTCAGCTCGCGCAGGCGCTCGTAGTGGTCGTGGTTCGCGTCGGCCTGGGTGTATGCCCCGCCCGCGAAGATCACCCCCGACACCTGCTGGTGCAGCAGGAGCTCGACGTAGTCGGACTCGGAGATGCCACCGGCGGTCTGGATGCAGAGCACCGGCGTGTAGCCGTTCTGGGCGAGCCCGCCCCCGATCGCCTCGGCGAGCGCGGGGAAGATCGGGTTCTGCAGCTCGGGCATGACGAGTCCCACCAGCCGCGCCCGCTCGCCGCGGAGCTTCGTCGGACGCTCGTACCCGAGCACGTCCAGCGCGGTGAGCACGGCGTCGCGTGTCGACGCCGAGACGCCCGGCTTGCCGTTCAGCACCCGGCTGACGGTGGCTTCGCTGACTCCGACCTTGCGCGCGACATCCGCGAGTCTCCTCGACATGCCCGCCATGCTACGGGAGGCCGCGCAAGAACTCGACAAACGATCGGATGCCGCGGCACACCGTCTCTACGAGAACTCGCTCGCGATCTGGCACCTGACGCCCGCGCCTTTTCTGTGCCGCGGGGCGCACGGCGGCTAGAGTGCGAACATGGGCAAGCTCATCTACAACTCCTCGTCACGTGAGATCGAGATCGACGATCGCACCCTCGCCCACTTGCGCGTGGCGATCCTCAACAAGCTCCGTCGCTCCGAGAGCTTCGCCATGACCTGGGAGCACGGGGTCGAGAACGGCAGCGGCCGCACGACCATTTGGTTGCACGAGTCCATCCCGCTGCAGTTCGTCTTCAGTGGCAACCGGCCGCCCGTGCTGAACCGGCTGTGGATCGAGCAGCTGCTGCTCTCGGCCAACAGCACTGCCGGCCTGCACTTCGTGCCCGAACCCGATGAGAGCGAGCAGGTCGAGGGCGAGTAGCCGATTCGCCGAGCGCACGGTCGTTCGGGCGAACGACCCGGCGTCAGTCGACCGGTTCGATCTGCGTGCGCACGTAGTCCTGCTCGGCCGGTGACAGCCGAACCGGTGCCGGCGCCTCCGTGAGCTCCTCGATCTCGCGTGCCGTCTGCACGTCGAGCACGCCGTCGAGTTCGGCGAGCACTCGGTGCTTCGCCACGATCGAGAGTTGCGGCCACCATCGTTCGATCAGTGCGAGCGGCCGCACCTCTACCGGCTGCTGTGTGTTCTCGGCCATCGTTGCCTCCCGTTCTCCGCCCCTGTGAAGCGGGCGGCTGTGCGCGCTCAGGTCGGCTGCGACTCCTCGTTGCCGGACTCGACTTCTTGCACGTCGACCTCTTGCACGTCGACTTCTTGAACGTCGACTTCTTGAACGTCGACGCCGACCTGCACCGGCTGGTCGGGGTTCATCGGGATCGGGTCGGTGTCGAGATTCTCGGGCACGAGCCGGACACCACCGGTGCTGTTCGCCGAGCGCATCAGGGCTTCGATCCACTGGCGGCTGAGCTCGGGCGCCACGGGTTCGTCGAACACGAAGCGCAGCGGGATCGAGGCGTGCAGCCAGAGCGTACTCCGCCCGCGAGGCTGATCATCGTTGTGCTGCCACGAAAGCGTGAACGACTCTCCTCGGCGGAGCTTGGTCGTGATGGCGACTTTCAGGTGCGCGAGGGCACGGTCCTCGATGCCGATCGGGGTACCGGAGTCGCCGTAATACAAGGTTCCCACGCCACCAGCATACGACGTCGGCACGCAGAACGGGCGACCCGAAGGCCGCCCGTACTGATGAAGTGCGTCGCGGGTCAGGCCGTACGGTTCCCGCTGATGTAACGAACGAGGAACACGATGACCGCGATGACCGCCAGTGCGATGCCGACCCAGATGAGGAAGTTCAGCGCGGGGACGACGCCGCCCGTGATGAGCAGCACGACTGCGGCGATGGCGATGATGGCGACGAGGATGTTCATGATCTCTCCTTCATATGTTCCGCGCTCGTGATCGACGAGCGCGGCGAGTGGTTCGGTGCCCGACGGGCAGAACCTCGAGACGGGGGTACGCCTCGTGCTCTCGACGCTAGGGAGTGTCACGTGGCGGGGCTAGGGGTTGACCCCCCTTCGCGCCGCGTGATACCTGAAGGCCGCCAGCGGCAGCCGGCCCCGTCGGTGCTGGCCGCGGCTGCACGCCTGTCAATCCCCTGACGCAAACAGTGGAGCGCGCGTACGGTGGCTGTGATCTGAGGAGGTCCCATGACGAACGATCGCCCGACCGATCACCTGAGCAACGATCTGCTCATCGATCCGACGACGAAGCACACGACTGACCGGTTCCCGAAGCAGGAGCAGGAACCACCCGGCCTCACCGAACGGATGATTCCCCTGCCCGATCACGGTGAGCAGAGTTATCGCGGCAATCGACGGCTCGAGGGGCGGCGGGCGCTCATCACCGGTGGTGACTCCGGCATCGGGCGGGCCGTCGCGATCGCCTTCGCTCGAGAGGGTGCGAGGGTCGCCATCGCCTATCTGCCCAGTGAACAGGAGGACGCGGACGAGACCGCGAAATGGATCTCGGATGCCGGATCCGACCCGCTGCTGCTGGCGGGCGACCTCCGGAACGAGGACCACAGCAAAGAGCTCGTCGCTCAGACCCATCAGGCCTTCGATGGCATCGACCTGCTCGTGCTGAATGCCGCCCACCAGCGCGAACGCAGCGGCATCGACACGATTCCGACCGACGACTTCGAGACCGTGATGCGCGTGAACCTCTTCGCACCGGTCTTCCTCGCACGTGCCGCGGTGCCGCTCATGGACGCCGGGTCGAGCATCATCACGACGACGTCCATCCAGGGCTTCGATCCGTCGTCGGCGCTCGTAGACTACGCGATGACCAAGGCGGCATTGGTGGCGTTCACGAAGGCCCTCGCCGAGGAACTCGGACCACGCGGCATCCGAGTCAATGCCGTCGCCCCCGGACCGATCTGGACGCCGCTCATCCCCGCGACGGGCTGGCCCGACGCGCTGCCGGAGTTCGGGCACAACACACCGCTCGGTCGGGCAGGGCAGCCTGCGGAACTCGCCGGCGCCTACGTGTACCTCGCCTCGGACGAAGCGTCGTACGTCTCGGGGGCGATACTGCCCGTCACCGGCGGTCGTGGGCTGTGAGAGGAGACGCACCATGCCAGGACGCAGGAACGCATCGCTGAAGGATCCCGAGCTCTACGAGGAGCTTCGCGACGACGGCGCCTCGAAGGAGAAGGCCGCTCGCATCTCGAACGCCGCGGCGGCGCAGGGCCGCAGCGCGGTCGGCCGCAAGGGCGGCCAAAGCGGCGACTACGAGGATTGGACCGTCGACGCGCTGAAGAAGCGCGCGAAGGAACTCGGCCTCACGGGTTACAGCGGCAAGCGCAAGGCCGAACTCATCTCGGCGCTGCGCAACCACTGACCGCCCGACGCCGATGCCGCGCCTCAAGCGGGTCGAGCCCTACGTCTCACCCGGATTCACTCGGGTCAGGCGGGGGCACGGCTTCGCCTACGTTCACCGCGACGGCGGCGCCGCCGGCCGGGCCGAACGCGCACGAATCGCCGATCTCGCGATCCCACCCGCCTGGCAGGAGGTCTGGATCTCCGACGCTCCGAACGCGCACATCCTCGCGGTCGGTGTCGATGCGGCGAGCCGGCGGCAGTACCTCTACCACCCCGCGTGGCGCGAGCGTCAGGACGCCGAGAAGTTCCTGCGGATGACCGCCCTCGCCGAGGTGCTGCCCAGGGCCCGGCGAACAGTCGCTCGTGACCTCGCGCTCGACGGACTGCCTCGCGAGCGGGTGCTCGCCGCTGCCTTCCGCACCCTCGACCTCGGCGCCATCCGCATCGGCTCGGAGGAGTCGCTCGCCGGCTTCCGCAACCGCGGCCTCACGACCCTGCTCGTGCGCAACGCCGTGCTCGACGACCGCGAGACCGTGCGGTTCCGTTTCCGCGCGAAAGGCGGCCTCGCACAAGACCTGCGGGTGACGGATGCCTCGCTCGCCGCGTTCGTCGAGCGAGCGGGCGAACGCTCGGCCGCCGCCCGTCTCTACGCCTGGTCCGCCGGGCGGGCGATGCGCGCCGCAGTACCGGTCGACGTGAACGACGACATCCGTGACCGAACGGGCGGCGACTTCACCGCAAAGGACTTCCGCACCCTCAGGGGCACCGTCGCGGCGGCGGACCGCCTCGCCGAGCTCGGGCCGGCGGCGACCGCCCGGGCTCGCACCGCCGCGATCCGCGAGGCGATCGAAGAGGCATCACGCGTGCTCGGCAACACGCCCGCGATCGCTCGGGGCAGCTACGTCGACCCGCGGGTGCTCGTCGCCTATGAGCAGGGGGCTGTCGTGGCATCCGGGGCGAATCGCGAACGCCGACTGCTCGAGCTGCTCGGGCCGGCGGGCGACGACGACGCCTGACGGATGCACGACGGCGGCCGTCGGTGACCAGCCGACCCGCCGCGGCTCACGCTTCGCGCACGACGTCGGCCGGCGACTTGTCGGGCCGCAGGCCCCGCCAGCGCGGATGCCGCGCAACCCCGGTGCTCGTCCAGTCGCCGAGTTCGATCTCACCGACGAGGGCCGGGCGCACCCAGACCGCGTCGCGCGTGTCTGCCGCGGGCACCTGTACGAACGGCGACTCCGCCTGCTCGAGCGGCTGCAGCGCCGCGAGCAGGCGGTCGAGGGCGAGCTCGCCGAGTCCTGAACCCACGCGCCCCGCGTACTCGAGCCCGTCGTCGCCGGGGATGCCGATGAGCAGCGAGCGGATGCGGCCGGTGCGCGTGCCGACCCCGCGGCGGTAACCGCCGATCACGACCTCTTGAGTGAGGGTGAGCTTGAGTTTCAGCCAGTCGGCGCTGCGGGCTCCCGGGCGATACCGGGAGTCCGGCCGTTTCGCGACGAGCCCCTCGAGACCGAGTCGGCGGCTCTCTTCGAGGGCATCCGCCGGTGCGCCGGTCGCGGGAGCCGGCACTTCGACCGGTACGCCGCGTTTCATGCGCACAAGGCCCGCGAGTCGCGCGCGGCGCTCGCGGTACGGCTCGTCGATGACCGGTCGGCCGCCGACCTCGAGCACGTCGAACAGCAGCAGACGAACCGGCACGGATGCCGCGACCCGTTCGATCTCGCGAGGCTTCGTGAGGTTCATCCGATGCTGCAACCGACCGAAGTCGGGGCGGCCTTCCGCGTCGAGCGCGACGATCTCGCCGTCGACGAGCGCGTCGCCTCGGACGACGTCGGGCAGCGACGCGAGTTCGGGGTAGCGGGCGGTGATATCGACCCCATTGCGGCTGAGCAGTCGCACGCCTCCCGCCTCGGCGCGCGCGAGCACGCGGATGCCGTCCCACTTCCACTCCAGCGCCCACTCCTCGCCTGCCAGCATGCCGAGGGTGGCAGCGGTCGCGAGCATCGGGCGTTGGGTGATCGGGCCGACCCTGCCCGTCGGTCGAGGCGCGTCGGTCGCGGCAGCTTCGGCGACCGCGGGCCCGGGCGCGGGCGCGGACGCGGACGGAGCGCCCGACGACCCTTCGACAGCCTCAGGAACCGATGGACGCGCATCGGGACCCCCCGAACCGCCCTCCCGGGCCGGTCGCGCGGCCGTCTGGTCCTTCATCCGATGCAGCAGCCACGAACTCTTCTCGCCCTGACCATCGGTGCGAATGAGGGCCAGGCGCACCACGCCGCCGAGCGGCCCGCCGGGTTGCCCGTCGACATCGATGATGATCTCGTCGTCGCGCCACTTCTCGGTGGCGTAGGTGCCTGCGTCCCAGATCGTCATCGACCCCGCGCCGTACTCGCCCTTGGGGATGGTGCCCTCGAACGTCGCGTACTCCATCGGGTGGTCTTCGGTCTGCACCGCGAGATGGTTGGTGCCCGAACCTTCGGGCACGCCTTTCGGCACCGCCCAGCTCTTCAGCACGCCGTCGCGCTCGAGCCTCAGGTCGAAGTGCAGGCGCCTCGCGTAGTGCTCCTGGATCACGAACCGCGGCGCTCCCCCGGGCGGCTTCCCCCAGGCCGACGCGGGCATGGGCTCGGGTGTGACGCCCGTCTTGCGCATGGAGAGGTAGTCCGAAAGCGGGCCGTCGTGGGAGCGCTCGACGACGACCCGCATCGGGTCGCCCGACTCGGCGACCCTTGCGAGCACTTCGGATGCCTCAAGCTGACGAAGCTCGGAGTCCTCGAGCTCTTCCCAGCTGCGCGGCGCCGCGACCGTCGGCCGCGGTCGTCCGCGAAGCGAGTACGGCGCGATCGTGGTCTTCTTGCCGTTGTTCTGGCTCCAGTCGATGAGCACACGCCCGGTGCGGAGAGTCTTGCGCATGCTCGAGACGACGAGTTCGGGGTGGTCGGCCTCGAGCGCTCTCGCGAGTTCGTGCGCGACCGCCGAGACCTGGTCGGAGCTCTGCGAGCCGTCGAGCGCCGCATACAGGTGGATGCCCTTGCTCCCGCTCGTCACCGGCATCACCTCGAGGCCCATGCCCGAGATGAGGTCGCGCACGAGGCGGGCGACCTCTGCGCACTCGGCGAGCCCCATGCCTTCGCCGGGGTCGAGGTCGAACACCATGCGATCGGGATTCGCCGGCTCACCGTCGGCGTCGAAGCGCCATTGGGGCACGTGCAGCTCGAGCGCCGCCTGCTGCGCGAGCCACACGAGCGTCGCGCGATCGCCGGCGATCGGGTACGACTTGTCACCGTCGGAATGGTGCTGCACACCGCGGCGCACCCAATCGGGGGCGTGCTCGGCGAGGTTCTTCTCGAAGAACGGCTGCTCAGGGGCATCCGCGGTGCCGACGCCGTGGACCCACCGCTTGCGTGTCACCGGCCGCCCGGCGACGAGGGGCACCATGACGGCGGCGATCTCCGCGTAATAGGAGATCACCTCGCCCTTCGTCATGCCCGTCTCGGGATACATGACCTTGTCGAGGTTCGTCAGCCGCAGGCGGCGGCCATCGACCTCGACGAGCTGCCGCGCGCCATCGGCCATTCCCCCATCCTGTCGCAGCCGCCATCGAGAGTGCAGGAAATGTCGCTCTCAGCCGGGAATTCCAGCAGATTCCGCACTCTCGATGCCGGTCGGCGCTGACGAGAGGGTGATGCGGGGCTATCGCGAGGACGTACGGCTGGTGTGTACTGGAGGCATGCGAGCCGTCTGGAAGGGGGCGGTCACATTCGGCCTCGTCAATGTGCCCGTCAAGTTGTACAGCGCCACCGAAGACCACGACGTGTCACTGCACCAGGTGCACGACGAAGACGGTGGGCGCATCCGCTACCAGCGCAAGTGCGAGGTCTGCGGCAAGGTCGTCGATTACAAGAACATCGACAAGGCCTACGACGATGGTGAGCAGACGGTGGTGATCACCGACGAAGACCTGAAGTCGCTGCCGGCCGAACGCAGCCGCGAGATCGAGGTCGTCGAGTTCGTGCCGAGCGATCAGATCGACCCGATCATGTTCGACCGCAGTTACTACCTCGAACCCGACTCGGTCTCGTCGAAGGCGTACGTGCTGTTGCGCGAGACGCTCGAATCGACCGATCGCACGGCGATCGTGCAGATGGCGCTGCGCCAGAAGACCCGCCTCGCGGCGCTGCGCGTGCACGGCGACGTGCTCATGGTGCAGACGCTGCTCTGGAGCGACGAGGTGCGCGCGGCCGAATTCGCGTCGCTCGACGAGCCGGTGAAGATCTCGGCGAAGGAGCTCGACCTCTCGAAGCAGCTCGTCGAGAGCCTCGTCTCCGACTTCGCCCCCGAGCAGTACGTCGACGAGTACCAGCAGGAGCTGCGCACGCTCATCGAGGCGAAGCTCGAGCAGGGCGAGGGCGTCGACACCGCCGCGACGTTCGGCGAAGAGCCCGAAGAGGATACGGGCGGCGAGGTCATCGACCTCATGGAGGCGCTGCGCCAATCGATCGCGGCGAAGCGCGACGGCGGCGGGTCGAGCAAGGGGTCGAGCAAGGGCTCGGGCACGAGTTCGAGCAAGGGTTCGAGCAAGGGTTCGAAGTCCGCGAAGGAGAAGGCCGACACGAAGGCATCGGGCACGCGAAAGCGCGCGGCCTCCGAGTGAACGGATGCCGCGCGCTCATCACGTGCGTGGGTTGACCGAGTTGTGCGCCGGCGAGCCGCGCACGCGTGAGCGGCGTGACTCGGCCGGCACAATTCAGCCGACGAGGGTCACTCGGCGGCGCACACCTCGGTGACCTCGGCTGCAGCGGTCTGGATGCCCTCGGTCTGCGCAGCCTGAGCATCGGCGTCGACTTCTGCCCCGGCCTCGACGTCGGCCTCGGTCGGCAGCGTCGCTGCCCAGTCGCTCGCGTCGTCGAGCTTCTCTTGAAGCGCATCGAGAGACTCGGCGAGCGCCGAATCGTCGGCGGCCTCTTCGTCGAGTGCATCGACGCGCTCGGAGAGCCCGTCGAGGTACTCCTGCAGCTCGACCGGGTCGGTGGCCGTGAGGATCGCGTTCTGCGCACCGTTGGAGATGTCGCGCACCTCGACGCGCACCACCTCGCACGGGTCTGCCGACGCCTCGGCTTCGCCATTGCCACCTGAGGCACAGCCCGAGAGCAAGAGCGCGCCGGCGAAGACGAGCGCCGCGGTTTTCAGCAGTCTGGACGACGGCGCTGTGGATGTCATGATTCGTTGCATGGTTGCAATTCCCCCTGATCTAGGTACCCGGAGAGTCTAGCGAGAGGCTCCGACACGGCGTCGGCCGGTCCGGCCGGTCCGGCCGGTCTGGCGGGTCTGGCGGGTCTGGCGGGTCTGGCGGGTGGCGCAGCGTCGATGGTCACACGACCGCGGCCTGCGAGACCGACTGCGAGAGATCGCCGGCAACGCTGTTCCCCACGATGCCGTCTGGCGCTGCCTCGCTGGCTCGCTCACCGCAAACATCCCAGGGTACATCGGATGTGATATCGTTACCAAACTTCGCCCGCTTCGAAAGATGCGGGCGGATTCGAGTCACACACCACAGCGGTAGTTACGTAGGCCATCAAGGAGGATGCAGCATCCATGACACGCAATCAGATACGTCTCAAGCATCTCGGCGCGCTTGCAATAGCCGCCGCACTCGTCGCCGGATTGGGAGCCTGTTCGCAGGGTTCGGCCAGCACTCCACAGGGTGCATCAGGTGGTTCGGCACTGACGCTGAACGGTGACCGGGCCGACTTCGTCGATGCATACACGGCCGCGGGCGATGCGCTCGAGTCGCTTGGCGATCTCGGCATCGACCCGCGCAACGTTCCGTCGACGGAAAACTACCAACAGGTCATCCGGTCGTCACTCCGTACCGACAGCACGACCGATCTTGTCAAGTGGTGGAACGGCTACCGCCTGCAAGACCTCGCTCGCTCGGGCGGACTCGCCGATCTCTCTGCCGAGTGGGACAAGGCCGTCGACGAGGGGTGGGTGAACCCCGACTCCGAAGCCGACTTCTCGTACGACGGCAAGGTCTACGGCATGCCCATGTACAAGAGCTTCTGGGTGATCTTCTACAACAAGCACGTCTTCGCAGACGTCGGAATCCAGCCGCCCACGACGTGGGATGAATTCTTGTCGAACAACGACAAGATCAAGGCCGCCGGTGCGACCCCGTTGTTCGCCACGCAGGAGGCCGGCTGGACATCGTTCATCTGGTTCGAGGAGATCCTGTCGAAGTCCGACCCCGAGTTCTACGCGAAGTTGATGAACGGCGAAGCGAAGTACACCGACGAGCCGGCACAAGAGGCACTCCGCACGTGGGGCGATCTCTACGCGAAGGGCTACTTCACGGCGCCCGACATCGCCTGGGACAACGAGCCGGCCCTCTTCCAGGAGGGCAAGGTCGCGCAAGTGCCCATGGGCACCTGGCGCAACGGCATCTTCGTGACGAACGGCATGAACGAGGCCGACTACGGGGCCTATCTCCTCCCCGTCGTGAAAGACGGCGTGAAGCCGTCTGTCATCACCGAATCCGGCGTCATCTCCGTGGCCGAGAAGTCGGCGAACAAGGAAGCCGCCGTCGAAGCGATGGGCGATTGGCTGAGCCCGGATGTGCAGTCGGTATGGGCGAACGCGATCAAGGACACCTCGGCGAACCCCGAGGTGGTGACCGACGATCCGGTGCTGGCATCCGTCAGCGAGCAGGTCACCGCGCAGAAGCCCACCGAACTGGTGCGATTCTGGGAGGCCAGCCCGCCGCCCCTGATCGAAGGTGGCGTGCAATACCTCGCGAGCTTCATGGTGAATCCGACAGACGAGAACATCATGCCCACGCTCGAGAAGCTGCAGACACTCGCCGATTCCGAGTGGGCGAAATGGAAGGCCGCTGAGTAGTGAGCACTTCCACCGCTGAGCGAACCACGACCGGGGCGGGGAGCATTCAAGCTTCCCGCCCCGTCGGGCGCGGGCCGAAGCGCCACCGCCCGAACCCTTTCGGTCACATTCGGTCGGTGCCGTTCCTCCTTCCCGCCCTCGCACTCGTGGGCATCCTGCTGCTCATCCCATTCATCGCGACCCTGTACCAGAGCCTGACAGCGGACAACGGTTTCACCTCGTCCTTCATCGGACTCGACAACTACGTACGCCTGTTCCAAGATCCAACGTTCTTCCAGTCGCTTCTCAACACGGTGATGTGGACCGTGGGCACGCTCATCCTCCCCGTCGGGCTCGGTCTTCTGATCGCCGCTTTCACCAATTCGATGCGCGGCGGTCGATGGATTCGACTCGCCTTCGTGCTCCCCTACGCGCTCTCCGGCGCGGCGACCGCCGTCATCTGGGGCTTCATCCTTCGATCCGACGGCGCGCTCAATCAAGCGATCTCGTTCTTCGGGTTCGCCCCATCGGCTTCGGGCTGGTTGCTCGAGTGGCCATCGAACACGATCGTGATGATCATCGCCAACACGTGGCAGGCCACCGGGGTCACCGTCATTCTCTTTCTCGTCGGCCTCCAAGCGATTCCGCCGGAAACCGTTGAAGCCGGTCAACTCGACGGCGCCAGGGGTATGCGCCTGTTCTGGCATGTTGTCCTGCCGCAGCTTCGACCCGTCACCATCGTGGTGATCGGCATTTCGATTGCAAACAGCCTGCGCGTTTTCGACCTGATCTGGCTGCTCACGAAAGGCGGGCCCGGCGGAGTCTCGGAGACCCTCGCCGTCACGATGTATCGCCAAACGTTCATCGTCAGCGACTACGGTTACGGCGCTGCCGTCGCCGTCGTTCTCGCCGTCATCGTCGTCGCCACGTCGTGGGTATACCTGCGCCGCCAATTGAAGAGGAGCTGACCGTGATCGGACGCATCAGTCGAAACGTCTTCATCACCGTCATGGCGGTGCTCTGGTTGATTCCCGTCTACCTCATGATCGTCAATGCGTTCGTGCCGGCGAGCGATTACACCGGTGAACCGACGTGGCTCCCGAGCGGCTTCGGATTCTTCGACAATCTGGCGATCGCCTGGAACGAGTCGGGCCTCGGCCTCGGCATGCTGAACAGCTTGATCTATTCACTCGTCTCTGCCGGTGCAGCGGTGCTCGCCGCCGCCCTCGCCGGCTTCGCCGTTGTGATCATGCCGACGAGGCGGCCGACGCTCTGGTTCTGGCTGATCTATCTCGGCACCTTGCTGCCGTTGCAGGTCTTCCTCACACCGCTGTTCAAGGCCTACGTTTCGACGAAGCTGTACGACACGAGCCTCGGCATGATCTTCATCTACGCCGCGATCTGCGTGCCCTTCGCGTTCTTCATCGTGCGCAACTTCCTCACAACGTTGCCTCCCGAGATCACCGAGGCGGCACAGCTGGATGGCGCGGGCTGGAGCAGGCTGTTCTTCAGAATCCACCTGCCGCTCATCAAGTCGTCGCTGTTCGCCGCGTTCATCTTCCAATTCACCTGGGTGTGGAATGACTTGCTCTTCGGCATCACGCTCACCACGAGTCCCGATCGTCGTCCGGTCATGGCAGCACTGGCCGAAATCAGTGCAGGTTTCTCGAGCCTGGGCCCGCCGGTGGTTCTCGCCGCGGCAATCGTCGCTTCCCTGCCGACCGTCGTGCTCTTCCTCACCTGTCAGCGCTTCTTCGTCTCCAGCCTGAAGGCGACAGGCTAGGCGGGTACGTACGCGCTACGAGTGAAGTTCGCCGACCTCGACCGGCAGCTCGACCAGACGAGGCGAACTCTCCGAAACAGTCCCGTCGAGACGCTCGAAGAGCATGCGGGCGGCCTCCGCACCGAGTTGCTTGGGATCGTGCGAGACCATGATGAGCGGCACGTGCATCATGTCGGCCAGCTCGACGTCGTCGAACCCGACCAGCGTCGGCGGTTTCGGCGCATCAGGATTGTTCTGGCGGGTGCCGATGGCTTGAAGCGCACCGATCGTGTTGCGGTTGTTCGCACTGAAGACCGCTGTCGGAGGCACCGGCAAGCCCAGTAGGGCTTCCATTGCACGGCGTGCGGCCGCGGCGTCTTGCTGACCACGGAAGACGAGCTCCGCCTCGGGCACGAGCCCCGCCTCGGAGAGCGCCCGGCAGAAGCCCTCGAAGCGACGTCCAGCGGAAGAGACCGACACGAGATTGCCGAGGAAGGCGATGCGGGTGTGACCCGCATCGATCAAGCGGCGCGTGCTCTCATACGCTCCTTGCACGTCGTCGAGCAGCACGGTGTCAGCGGCCACGCCCTCCACTGTTCGCGAAGCCAGAACGAGGGGGAGGTTGCCGAGGCGATGGGCGCTGAGGTGCGCGGACGCACCGCCAGTGGGAACGACGATCAGACCCTCGACCTGCCTGCCGACGAAGTCGGACACGAGCTGTTGCTCGCGCGACACGTCCTCCCCGGTGTTCCCGAGAAGTATGCGTCGCCCGTGCTGGGAGGCGACTTGCTCGACCCCGAGCGCGAACTGACCATAGTAGGGATTGCCGAGGTTCGTGATGGCCACCCCGATCAAGCCTGAAGAGTGGCCAGGGCGGATGCTTCTGGCGTTCTCGTTTCGGTGGTAGCCGAGTTCGGCGACCGCGGCGAGAACCTTCTCTTGCATTTCGGCGCGAACATTCTTTCCGCCAGACAGCGTGCGGGACACCGTCATCGGGCTCACCCCGGCAAGCTCAGCGACCTCTTTGACCGTGGGCATGCCCGATACGCCGCTCTCGATATTGCTCATTGCGATCCTCACCAGTTGGCCGAAGGAGGCACCCTTTGCTCGATGATAACGTTAGCAATTCGGCATGCGCGTCGTCGTGATGCCCACACAACCATCTTCGGCTCGACCGTGGGATCTTCCGTGATTTGGTATCGTTATCAGACATCGTGGATGCTTGTGGAAAGGTGGACTCATGCGTTCCGATCTCCGGCATTCACGCGCCGACCCCCTGCCTCCCGTTCGAGAGAAGGAGCGCGAGCGATGACCCAACGCGGCCCAGGACTGCCGGTGCTCGAGATCGGGGGCACGCATGTGACCGCTGCGCTCGTGGACCCTCACCCGTGGGGCGTCCGACCCGGATCGGAGTCGCGCGCTGCGATCCGCGCTCAGGGAACCGTCGAGGAGCTCTTGACGGACCTCCGTCGAGCCGCACAGACACTGCCGGCCACTGCAGCGACTCGATGGTCGGTGGCCATTCCGGGACCTTTCGACTATCGCCGAGGCATCGGACTGTTCGAGGACGTCGAGAAGTTCGACAGCCTCCGCGGAGTGGACGTTCGTGCCGCGTTGATGACGCTGATCGAACCGACGCCCAGCTCCGTGCACTTCCTGAATGATGCGGATGCCTACGGCATCGGCGAGTATGCGGCAGGCGCCGGCCGCGGGCACGAGCGGCTCATGTGCGTCACGCTCGGCACCGGTGTGGGTTCCGCCTTTCTCGTCAGCGGCGAACCGATGAACGACGGACCTTCCGTGCCGCCCGACGGCAGTGTGCATCTGCTTGAATTCGAAGGCAGACCGCTCGAGGACACCGTGTCGCGTCGAGCGATCCGCGCCGCCTTCGTCGCGGCATCCGGAATGGATGCTGAAACCGCCCCCGACGTGCACGAGATAGCAGCCTCGGCCCGACAAGGCGATGCCGTAGCCGCGAGAGTACTGACAGACGCGTTCAGCGGACTGGGCTCTGCGCTTGCCGGCGTCGTGTCAGCTTTCGGTGCGGATGCGCTCGTGATCGGCGGGTCGATGTCGCGCTCCTGGGATCTCGTCGAACCGGCGATTCGCACCGGCCTCGACCGCGCCGGCTTCTCGTCGAGCGCGCTGCCCCTGTTGCCGGCGGAGCATCCGGATGACGCACCGATCATCGGGGCTGCGTTCTGGGGAGCACGGCACCTCGGCGACTGAGGTGCCGTGCTCACCCTATTCGCGCTCCGTGCCGCGCACCGATGCCTTGACCGTGGCGAGCTTCGTGCCGATCGCATCGCCGTGTGGGCTGATGCGGTACGGGCCGACGCTGGCAGGAACGATGAACGTCTCGGCATAGTGCACCACGAAGGGCTCGAACGCACCACTCGGACTCTCGACGACGGCCTCGGCGCCCTCGACGAGGTTGATCACGTTGACCGTGCCGCGAGTGTCGTGCTCGACGCTGCCGGTGAACCAGTGTCGCCGCACTTCGATGAACTCGAGTTCGTGGAGCCCAGTGCGCTCTTCGACCCAGCCATCACCGGTCGCCACCGTCTCGACTTGGTCGACGAGATTCTCGCGGGTCCATTCGGTATCACGGTCCCACTGAATATTGCGAGCGGCATGGTCGAGATGGATGGGCCTCGGCACGCCGTCGAGACCGTTGCGACCCCAGTCCCACATCTTGAAGGTGAAGATGAATGGCGTGGCCGAGATTTCCAGCACCATCGTGTCGGCGCCCGAGCAGTGCACCGTGCCGGCGGGAATGAGGAAGTGATCGTGCTTCTTCGCGGGGAAGGCGTTGATGAACTCGTCGACTGGGAAGTCGACACCCGGGAGGGTGGCCGCCTCGAGTGAAGCGACCATGGCCGCCGGATCCGTACCCGTCTTCAGCCCGAGGTAGACCTTGGCATCTTCAGCCGCGTCGAGCAGGTAGTAGCTTTCGTCTTGCGTGTACGCCATTCCGAACGTGTTCTGGATGTAATCGGTGAGCGGGTGCACCTGCAATGAAAGGTTGCCGCCTTCCATCGTGTCCAAGAAGTCGAAGCGGATCGGGAATTCCGCGCCGAACCGCGCGAAGGTGCGCTCGCCCAAGAGCTCGCGAGAATGCGTGAGCACCACGTCGATCGAGGGCAGTTCGATGATGTCATCGCCGATCCGCAGAAGAATGCTGTTCTCCTCGGGCACGCAGTCGAAGCACCAGGCGTAGTTCTCTGCTTCGGGCAGGTCGAGGACGTCTTGCATCCATTTGCCGCCCCACACGCCCGGGTCGAAGAATGGCACGACCCGGAATGGGGCGTCGACCGCGGCCTGCATGCCCGCGTGAAAAGCCCCTGCGGTGATGAGCTTGCCCTCGGCCGTGGAGGCGTTCGTGTCGAGCACGAAATGCATCTGCTCGAACAGAGAGCGCTTGTGGCGGTCGGCCAGGCGCCACTCCACGAAGAAGCCGCGTTTCACTTTGCGCAGGTTGTCTTCGTCGAAATTCGAGCAGCGCCAATTGGGCGCACCTCTGCGCTGTCGTTGCTGAATCTCCCAGCGCGCCATGTCTGCCAGAACGATCGTCGCGTCGTGGATCGGCACAAGTGCGGCTCCCCAACCCACCAGTACGGTCGCGCGCTCCGAGGCGGCGAGCTCTTCTGCGAGCTTGTCGAGGCGCGGTCGGTCGTAGAGGTCGCTGAGTTCCATGTGACTCATGACTCCGAAGACACGATCGTCGGTGAGATTCCACTTGAGGATCTCATCGATCTCAGTGATCGGCTTCGCGGCCGCCTCTTCGACATCGACGACATCGAACTCGGGCAGGCTCGCACGAATGCTCGCAATCAGCTCCGGCAGGGAGACCCCCGGGTAGGTATCCACAACGATGACCGGCGGCCTGTTCGCGCCGGCTGCCGCGACATCCGCGATGTGCCTCCACGCGGCGGCCCCTTGCCAGACCTCATGCGCGCCAGGGACCGTGACCGTTGGCTGCTTGTCGTACGAACCGCGGGGGTATGGAGAAACCATTTGTGACATCCTTCTCGCTGACGAACTGATTGATAACGTTACCAGTTGCGGCTCGAGTCTTCGAATCGGACATCGGTACCTGCGCCGACGACGGAAGGGGCCCGCTTCGCAGCAGGCCCCTTCCGGTAGTGCGCTTCGGCTAGAACAGGACGAACACAACGCTCGGCCGGGCACCCGACTGCTCGACATTGTCGTCGCCGCCGTACCGGCCGGTCAACAGGTGCAGACCTCGACTCAGCTTGGGAAGCGGGATGCGGACGCGCCCGTCGTCGCTTGGGGTGAGCGTCGCGGTCGCGATCTTGCGAGTTCCGTCGTAGATGGATACCGGTCCGGTTGGAACGACCTGCCCCGCCTCGACGTTCATGGTGTAGACGATTCCCGCGCCTCCGACGGAGATGAGCTTGTTGAGCGCACCGGAACTCTGCGAGTCGACCTTTTCCGCCGTGAACGTGAAGGACCACTCCGCGGTCGCATCTTCGGCCAGTATGTAGCCGGCGACAGCTCGAGCGACGACCGTGATCGATCCTGAACCGGGATAGGCGCCTGCCGCCACGAGGGCGTCGTCGATCAAGTACTCCACGCCTTCAGAGGCGGGAATCGTGTACTGGTCGCCGTTCGTGCCGTAGGGATCGACGTAGGAGACCGGGGCCGGCGTGACCAGCTTCGGTGGCGTTCCCGCAACGGTCTTCTCGGATTCCGGTCCTGAACCGCGCAGGTTCGACGCAGCCACGGAGAATTCGTACGAGTGTCCGCCCTCGAGCTCGTCGACGGTCGCCTGATTCTCCCCATCTTCGACGTTTCGTGTCTCAACCGGGGCGCCGTCGCGGTACGTGGTGATGACGTATCCGGTCAAGGGAGCTCCGCCATCGAAGGCCGGAGGCTGCCATGCCACGGCGGCCTCGTTTCCCTCGAATGCCGCAGTCACCTCGCGCGGTGCTTCGGGGACGCCGGGGACCGCGTAGACCTCGAGTTCGGCCAGCCCGGGGTTCAACCCGGTTCCCCCTTCGACTTGGAATCTGACCCATTGGAATGTTCGGGCGTCGAAGCTCACGCTCAACGGGCTCCCATTCGGAGCGAGTCCGCTGACGGGCACCGAACTGCCGTCGCTGAACGTCAGCGTTCCGCCGTTGGCGTCATCGAGCAGCGCGGGTCGGTCGAAGAGCACGATTCGATCTGCGGTGATCGGCGTCGCCCAATCGAGTTGGACCCACGGATTGCGTTCGCCGCGCGATGCCCAGTCGCCGCCGTCGCCTGGGCCGATCACTCCGTCGAAGACCTTGCGAGCCGGAAATTTGCTCGAGTATTCCGTGGATGCTGTCGCGGTGACGTTGGGCCAACGCGCAGCGTTTCCCCGCAACAGGTCGACGTCGAGGTCGACGGTCACCGTCTTGCTGGCCGACGCGCCGCTGCCATCCGCGGCGGTCGCGGTCACCACGATGTCGCCCTCTGTATCGTTGACGGTCAATGTGCCGTCGAAACCATCGACCGTTGCCGTGTCGGTGGGGGAACCGTCTGGATTCGTCACGGTCCAGTCGACTCGGTTGTAGGAGGCATCTTCGGGAGCCACCGCAGCGGTCAACGCGATCGTGCTGTACGGCACCTCGATCGAGTCGGGAGCATCGATGGTGACACCGGTCGTCGGGATCTGCTCCGCCTCTTCGGATTCCGACGGCGGAAGGTCGTCGACACCCCACTGCGTGTTCGGGGTGTCCCCCATCCACAGCTCCAGAGTGCCGCCGTCGGCGAACTCCGAATGGTGGAACCAGGAATTGTTCGACGTCGAGCCGTCGAGTTCAGCCTTCTGGATGTACATGTTCTCGGCCGAGTTGTCGTGCGTGATGATCCGGAACTGCCCTCCGGAGTAGTAGTCGGGGTTCAAGGCGATCGTGATCTCGTCGAAGATCGGCGAGGTGATGTCGTAGACGGGGTCGCTCTGGCCACCACCCGTGACCTCGAACAAGCCCATCGCCATGAGGGCGCTCATCGCACCCATCTGGCCTTGATCCTCATCGTGATGACCGTAACCGTCGGTCGTGGTGACGGGTGCGTACACCTGCTTCTGCACTTGTCGCACCCAGTACTGCGTCAGCCACGGGTAGCCGACGTAGTTGAAGAGATGTCCATTCTGGAGGGCGGGCTGGTTGCCGTAATTGACGTGGCTTTCGCCGTATCCGCCGATGAAGCCGCCATCGACCGATTGTTCGAAGGCGTAGTTCAACTTGTCTGCATACGCCTTCGTACCGCCCATCAGATTGGCGAGTCCCATCACGTCGTGAGAGGTGAACCAGGTCGCCTGCCATGAGTTGGCCTCGACGAAGTCCGTTGCGGAAAGCGGATCGAAGTCGGCGAGCCAGTTGCCATTCGCCGATTTGGGCCGGATGAAGTCGGTTCCGGAATCGTAGAGGTTGCGCCAGTTGTCCGACCGATCCATCAGATACGTCCCGAGGTCGGTGTCGTCCCAGATCTCGATGTCGTTGAGTCCGACGTTGGTGCCCTCTCCGCCGGTCGTCTCGAACTTCACCCAGTCGACCGTGCGTGGGCTGAAGTCCACGATCTTGCTCTGCCCGGTCGTGCCGATGTTCTCGACGGTCTCGGTGGATCCGTCACTGAAGGTCAGCACCCCGGAATTCACATTCACTGCGGGATCGACCCGGTCTTTGATCACGATCTGATGGATCGTTCGCGACTCGTCGAAGGTGACCGTGATCCACGGGTCGGATTCGCCGGCCGACGACCACTCAGCCGGAGTGGAGCGAAGGGGACGGCCGTCGATCGCACGCGCAGCGGCCTGCTTCGAATCGTCGGCTTGCGACGAGGCTTCCGCCGAGGCCAGCTGTGCCACGTTGAATCCGGTCTTGTCCAGCGCCTCGGCCATGCCTGCGAGGCCCCAGTCCTGGAACGAGTACTCCAGGGTCAGACCTGCCCCACCGTTGTGCTTGTCGACACACAGGTCTTCGGGAACGTATCCGTTCTCGATGTACTGCTTGGCCCCGCCGCATCCGCCGAAGCCATCGGGCTCGAACGCGCCGGGCTCGTATTGGCCGCCAAGGGACTGCGAGTCCAGCATCGCGTCGAACGCAAGGTCGGCGTCGAAGTCTCGGATGCCCTTGTTGTACGCCCCCGTGATGAAGGACGACACGGGCGAGCCGGTCATCACAGCGGTCTCACTTCCGGCAGCCGGACCTCGGGGAAGGAGCCCTCCGTCTTGATACATCTGAAGCTGCGACTTGACGAAACTGCTGTAGACCTCGGGATAGGCCATTCCCAAGATCGAGTTCAGGTTCCATTGCGTCAGCCACAGGGCGTCGTAGTTGTACATGGCGAACTGCGGCTTGCCATCCTCGTCGAGGGGGATCTGCTTGACCCTGTTCACGCCGAAGGTGTTGTCGAGGTAGGCGCCGTCGACGTCGCTGATGGCGCTTCGTCCGGCGAGAACGTGGAACAGGTCCGTGTAGAACTTCACCTGCTGTTCGTGAGTGCCGCCGTCGACGTCGACACGACCGAGCATCTCGTTCCAGCGCTCCTGTGAAGCCTGCTTGACTGCGTCGAAGTCCCATCCGGATGCCTCGGCCTGAACGTTCTTGCGGGCGCCATCCGTGCTGGTGAACGACAAACCGACCTTCATCTGCACTGTCTCACCTGCGGCGAGGTTGTCGTAACGGGCGTACACCCCGCTGTTCTTGCCCGCGTTGGTGTCCAACGGGGCACCATCGTCGGTGAGGTTTCCGTCTTTCCATCCGTGCAGAGAATCGAATGGCTTGTCGAAGGAGATGTTGAAGAAGAGCTTGTTGACCGGGCCCCGATCTCCTCTCTGATTGACGAAGCCCTCGATCTCCGTGTCACTGACCTTGGTCACTTGGGCGTCGGCCATCGTGGCTTCGCCGAGGCGGCCGCCGAGGTTGACGATGATCTCGCTCGGGCCGGCTTGCTCGTAGGTGTAGCGGTGCAGGCCCACCCGGTCGGTCGCCGTGAGCTCGGCCGTCACGCCGTACCGGTCGAGCCGCAGCTTGTGATACCCGGGCTCGACCACTTCGGTCTCATCGTGCTCGACGTGGGACTGCCAGCCGGTGTCGCCTTCGGTCTTGGGCACGCCTTCGCCTGTCGTCGGCATCACCTGCACACCGGAGATCTGCCAGTCGTGAATGTGGCTGAATCCCTTCACCTGATCTTCGCTGGGGCGGTAACCCGAGCTTCGCCCGTCGGCGGTGAAGGTGTCGGGGCGCAACTTCACGAACCCGAATGGATTGCTGGCGGACTGGAAGAAGAAGTACCTCCCGCGATCAGATTCGATCCACGGATCGACCAGACTCACGAAGTCCTCGCTCGCATCCTCAGCGGCCACTGCGGGCACGGCGGTCGCACCGACACCCAGCACCACCAGAGCGCTGGCCAGCACCCCCGATACCACCGACATCGCCGCAATCTTCTTGATGTAGCTCATGATCATCGCTCTCTGTGATCTTCGGGAAGGGAATCCCTGGTCATTCGTGAACTGGGCGGTGAGGAGAAACCATCGGCGGTTTCAGGTGCCACTGCTGCGGCCTGAGGTCAGGTTCTGATGGCCGCAAAGGAGCAGGATCGAAGTTCACCTGTCGGAGTGCGCATCCGAGACGACCCGTGATTGGTAACGCTACCATTCGGGAGCGGTTCAGCACCATACTCGCGTCGTCGATCACGGAACGGCGCACCGCAGTGCGATCTCTCCGAACCGGTAGTCCTCGGCACGCGAATGCTCAGCCGATCATTGCTTCTGCGAACGCTCAGAGCTCGGAACCGAGCCGGTGGAATCCAGCGACGAGGATGTCGGTCAGAACCCGTGCATACTCCCCTTCGGGGTCGAGGTCGGGATCGAAAACGGTGACGGATGCGCCGATCGCGTTCGGTGCGAGCGCTGCCAGAAGGTCGAGCAACTGTTCCGCATCGAAGCCGCCCGGGTCAGGGCTGTCGACGGCCGGCATGATCGACGGATCGAGGACGTCGACATCGACCTGGAGCCAGTATCCGCTCGTGCCGGCGACGGCGCGAGCGGCAGCCGCCGCCTCCCCCGTGCCGACGACCATCGCTTCGGATGCGGGCAGAACGAGCCCGATCGTGCGCCGCACCTCATCGGCCTCTTCGTCGTCATCTCGGCATCCGATATGTGCAGCCTTCGCAGGCTGGAAATACGGACCCTGGCCATCGATGTCGGCGATCGCCGGCCAATGCAAGCCGATGGCGGCGGCCAGATCTTCGCCGGCAACACTGGCACAAGCGGCATTGTTGCCTGGGTGGCGGAAGTCGGTGTGACCGTCGACGTGCACGAGCCCTGCCCCCGCACCACGTCGAGACAGGGCGAGGCCGGCCCCGAGCAGCAGGCTGCAGTCCCCTCCGATGACGAGCGGTGATGCGCCCGCGTCGAGCGTCTCGGTCACGCGGTCGGCCAGGCGCCGCGCGTGATCGATCAGTGCGGTCTCGTTGCGCACGCGACCCGGCAAACGAGTCGAGTCATCGTCGACATACATGCCAGGAAGGACTACGCCTCCCTCGACTGCCCCGAGCTCGGCGAATCGACGAAACAAGCCAGCCTCACGAAACGCCTCAGGCGCCTTCGACGCACCCGGCACGCTCCCGCGCCGCGGCGGACGCAACCCGAGGTTCGTCGGAGCAGAAAGCAACGAAATCACAGCACAATCCTTGCAGAAGCGAAGAACCGGCGAGCATGGGGCGACTCGTATGCATCGTTCAGAGAAACGCCAGAGCGCGGAAAGATGCGCGGCTTCAGAAAGGCAACGGGCGATCGGCTGGCAGTTCTCAACCACGAGCGCTGATCGGCCCAAGAGAGAGCGGAGACGAGGGGATTTGAACCCCTGGTCCCCTTACGGGGACTCCACCTTAGCAGGGTGGTGCACTCGGCCGGACTATGCGACGTCTCCTCGCGGATGCTGGTGCGCACACGCGACTGTCATCATAACCCGGCGACCGTCCGAACGACGATTCCAGCACCCTTCCTCGACATCGCTACGGCTCGCAGTGCTCGCCCATGCCTGACCATCGATGGCCGGCGTGTCCACCGAACTGGGGTATACCAGAAGCCCGTCGTCCCCTCGCGGACTCAACGGCATCGGCCTAGAGTGACGCTGTTCAAGCCAAACTCGGAATCTCAAGCCAAACTCGGAATCGTGGTTTGTGAAACATGGAGGACAACCCGTACGTCCTCGCGGTCGACATCGGCACGAGTCGCGTAGCAGCGGCAACTTCCCGAGTCGAGCGAGATGGAAGCATCAGCGCCACGCCCTTCACCCTGGGGCGAAAGGGCGACTGCGTCGCGACCGTCGTCTTCGTTTCAGACGATGGCGACCTGCTGTTCGGCGATGCCGCCGAGCGCAGGGGTGTCGCGCAGCCTGAGCGACTCGTGCGCGAGTTCAAGCGCAGCATCGGCGACGAAGTGCCCCTCGTGGTCGGCGAGCAGACCTTCGCACCCGAAGTGCTGTATGCGAAGACCTTCGCGTCGGTCGTCGACGCCGTCACGGAACGCATGGGCTCGCGCCCCGATGCGATTTCCCTCACGCATCCCACAGCATGGGGGGCGCACCGCCTCGGCCTGATCCGAACAGCGCTCGGCCGTCTCGGCATCGACGACGTCTCCCTGATCACCGAGCCAGAAGCCGCTGCGCGCCACTACGAGGCCACGCGGCCGCTCGAACCCGGCCAGTCCATCGCGGTGTACGACTTGGGCGGCGGCACCTTCGACTCCGTGGTGCTGCGCAGAGGCGCGGACTCGGAATTCACGCTGGCCGGCGATCCCGCGGGCTTGGACGATCTGGGCGGAGCGAACTTCGACGATAGTGTCCTCCAGCACGTCATCGCAGCATCCGGCCTGGATGTCTCCGCCTTGTCGATCGATGATCCCGACACCCGCATCGCCCTCTCCCAATTGCGCCGGGAGTCCATCGACGCGAAAGAGGCGCTCTCCTTCGATTCGGATGCCACGATCCCGGTGCTCATACCGCCGAGCCGATCGAGCGTGCGCCTGACACGGTCCGAGTTCGAGCACATGATCGACGGAGCGCTCGGCACGACACTCGGCGTGCTGGAGAACGCGATCGACTCCGCCGACCTCACCGCCGATCAGCTCGAGGCGATCCTCCTCATCGGAGGATCGTCACGGATCCCACTCGTCGCCCAGCGCCTCTCCGAGCGATTCGACCGACCGCTGGCGGTCGATGCGGATCCCAAGGCCTCCATCGCCCTGGGTGCGGCGCGCACGGTGCTCGCCCGGTTGAACCAACGCGAAGCTGTCGCCGCTTCGACCGCGCTGGCGACACTCGATCCCACCGTCGAAGACACCGACACCGACACCGACGCCGAGGTCGAGGTGACCACAGGCAGCGGGCTCGTGCTCGCGCGCGTCGCCAGCGCATTCTCTCTCGTGCGCCCCACGACGAACCGCGTCGCGAGGCACGGATCGACGTGGCTGATGGCGGGCGCCGTCGCACTGATCTCAGGAGCGATCGTCTTCGGCGGCGCGATGGCCGCGGGTTCGCGGATGACCGCCTACGACAATGCCGCTTCCGGCAACACTGTCGGCACGTCGGACTCGCCCGAAACGATGCCGTCGCCGTTGATCGACCCGGCGACGAAGGCGATCGCCCCGTTCGCGAAAGCGTTCCCCCCGGCCGGTCCGATCATCGATTCGGGGTTGTTCGAGCGGCCCGACGACACCGACGACGTCTCGGGACCGAATACACGCCTCAGCCCGATCAACGAGCCGTCTCCGGTTCGACGTCCGGCAGTACCGCGCACGACGCCGCCGGCGCTCTCGCCGCCTCCGGTGCGGGCAGCCGACCAGCCCGTCGTCACTGGGCCGCCCACCGGTGACCCGATCCAGCCGACCGTCGACCCAACAGACCCGCCCACGACTGAGCCCACCACAGAACCCACGACCGATCCCACCACAGAACCTCCCCCGGACCTTCCCCCGGCAGACCCCACTCCAGAGCCTGCGACCGACCCTCCCCCGGCAGACCCCACCACTGACCCCGCGCCGGACCCGCCCACCACCGACCCCGCCCCGCCCTCACCGACGACGACCGAACCCGCCTGATCCGGCATCGACGAACCACCCACGCCATGACAGTCCTGCAAGTGTCGAGCACCGTGCTTCCGCAGACCGGTCCGCCGTTCGTCTGGGAGCGCCAGATGCGACCTGCGGTGGATGCGATCGTCGCCCCCTGGGCCGGATCCGCCCGGGCGATGGTCGTCGGCAATGCCGGCTCAGGCAAGTCGACCGTGCTGCGTCATCTGCACCGGATGCTCGCCGAGGAGCATCGCGATGCAAGCCTGGTGGCCGCCGGCGACCTGGATGTCGCGCGCGTCCCGCGTTCGCATGTACTCCTGGTCGATGACCTGCATCTGATGAACGCCGAGCAACTGGAACGCGTGCGAATCCGTTCGGACGATCCCGATGCCGCGCTCGTGGTGGCCAGCCGCCCATGGCCGCAGTCGAATACCCTCACCACGATCGCGCGACGGCTCGAGCGGACACGACCGGCGATCGTGCTCGGTCATGTCTCGCGGTCGGACGTGCTCGCCTATTTGGACAGCCGCGACCAGCTGATCCCGAGCCGCTGCCTCGACCACATTCTCGTGACCACCGGCGGCGTGTCGTGGCTCGTGTCCGAGGCCCTGACTGCACACGACGAGCGCGACTGCCTCGACGACGAGACCCACGGCGAGCTCGCCCGCGTACTCGAGGAGCGGATCGCGCACCGGCTCGACACCCTCGACTCCGATCTCCGACGCACGATCGAGCTGCTCTCGATCGTGGGCGGGCACGGACGATCGGTTCTCGGAACGCCCGAACACAGCGATGAGAACATCATGAAGGGGTACGCCGAGGGCCTGTTGATGCGCAACGGTCAGCCGGTGCCGGTGGTGCGTGCCACCGTCAGGGTGACGATCCCCGCACGGCGCCTCATCGACATGAGCAGCAGCCTGGCGGAGGTCATCGCGCGCTCCGCCGAGTCGGGAGACCCCGGCGACGATGAATGGGTCGGTCTCGTCGGCGATCCGCAGGTCGGCGCCGCGCTGGTGCAGCACGGCGATGGGATGCTCGAGGATCACCCGCACCGGGCGGCCGAGCTCTATTGCGCCGCGATCAACTCGGGCGTCGACCCGGCGGACCTCGTTGCGCGCCGAGCACAGGCGGCTTGGGCAGTGACCGATCTGGATGCCGCCAGTGCGCTGATCGATGCGGCGCCGTCCGGCGTGCACGGCACGGACGGCGATCGAATGGCCGACGTCGCGGCCGCGACCTGGGCCAGCCGCGGGATGATGGAACAGAGTTCCGCCGTGTACCGCGCGACGCCCCCCGACAACCCTGACTCGACCGTACGAGCGATGATCGCCGCGTACGGCGTCGGTGCGCTCGACGACGCGACCGAGATCACCCACGAGATCACCACGGCGCGCAGCGGTGCGCCGTCCGCACTCGGCGTCTCGATGCAGCTGCTCCGTCGCGGGCTCGCCGCATCCATCGCCCCCGAGGGCGCCGCCCCGACCATGCTCGTCGATCTGGTGCGCGCCTCGGAGATGTACACATCGTCACGCACGTCCGCAGCGATCCCCGAGTTGCCGGCCGTCATCGCGACGACGGTCGCGATCAACCTCGGCGACCTCGCCACCGCGCACTCCGTGATCGAAGACGCGATCGCCGGTGGCCACGGCGGGCAGTGGGCGCGGCCGCGCCTGCTGCTGTGGCGCGCATGGGTCGCGGTGCAGCGAGCCTGGTCCGCCGAGGCGCGAGAGTCGCTCGCCCGTGCTCTCGAGTGTGCACCGACCACGTCGCCACGCGACGCGCTGCTCGCCCATGCGGTGCAGGTTGCGATCGCGCGCCGCTACGAGGATGCGGCGGGCCTCGAGGCAGCCTGGCGACAGGCCCGACCGAGCATCCTGCGCACCGAGATCGACCTGTACCTGCTGCATCCCTTCGCCGAACTCGTCTGCTCGGCGGCGAAGGTGGGAGACTCCGAACACCTCGAGCCTCACCTCGCCCGTGGCCTCGAGATCATCGACGGGCTCGGCGCTCCCGCGCAATGGTCGGCGCATCTGCGCTGGGCGGGCATCCAGCAGGGAATCCTGCTGAACCGGCCCGAGGATCTCGCCCCGCACGCGCACGCGCTCGTGTCGGCCGCCCCGACCAACCGTGTCGCCGCAGTCATGGCGAAGGCCGGGAGAGTGTGGACCTCGGTGCTCGCCGGCACGGTGCACGCAGACGCCGTCGAGAGTTCCGCCCGTGGCCTCGCCGCAGCGGGACTCGCCTGGGACGCGGCTCGCCTGGCGGGGCATGGCGCCGCACGCACCGCCGACCGCAAGGTCGCCGCCCGCCTGCTGTCGTGCGCGCGCGACCTGCACCCCAACGATGCCGCACGCCGCCCCGCGGCATCCGGAACCGAGTCTTCCCCCGCGCCCATGTCGTCTGAGTCGCCGACGGAGATGCTGAGCGATCGCGAACTCGAGGTGGCCAGGCTCGTCCTGCAGGGTAAGACCTACGCCGAGATCGGCGAGACCATCTTCATCTCGCCTCGCACCGCGGAGCACCATATCGCTCACATCCGGCGCCGGCTCCGTGCGTCGTCGCGTTCCGAAGTGATCGCCAAGCTGCGAGTACTGATCGAAGGATCGGAGGCCGCCCAGGACGTCGCGGCAGCAGGAGACGGGCGAACTGACGCACCCCCCTGATACCCCCGTGCGATTTCGGGGATACCCCCGATGCCATGCCCGGCATGAGCGGCATACATTAGGACAGACCAGCTTCGAACATGCGTGCATGTTGCCGTTGGACCGCTGAGGAGTCGATACATGAACACACCCGTGACGACCATCGCCGACGCGCTGATCGCGTTCATCCTGAGTCTGCTTCGCGACCCGGCCGCGGTCGACGAGTTCAACTCGGCCCCGCGGGAGACCCTGGCCAATCACGGCCTCCAGGGCGCGTGCGGGGCAGACGTGAAGGCGGTCGCACCGGTGATCATCGATGACCCGTCGGTGACCTCGAGAGCGCAGGCGTCGCCGCATCCCCGCTCGACGGAAGATCCGGGGTCGCAGCAACCTGATCCAGGGTCGCCGCAACCGTTCAGCGAAACCAACGAGGTGGTCAACGAGATCTCGCGCATCATCAATCAGTTCACTACGATCGACAACCGAACGACGATCGTGGACCAGTCGACGAATCAGAACATCTGGGCCCAGGGCGACGTGACGCAGATCTTCGATCAAGATGCCGTCGTCGCCTCGGGCGACGATGCTGTCGCCGCGGGCAACGATGCCGACATCGACAACTCCGACTCCACGGTCACGGCGGGCGACATCGCGGTGGGCAACACCACCGGCTCGAACAACACGACCTCGACGGGTGCGCCGAGCGACACCCCGGCCGATACGGTCACTGGAACCGACGACGCCCCTGTCGTCGACACAGCAACCGATGCATCGTCGGCGGATGCCACGGCCGCGGCCCCCGAGCAACCCGCAGCGGTCGAACCGGAAGCGCAGCCCGATGCGCTGATGGCGGACCTCACCGCGGCGGACTCGTACGACGCGAACGAGCCCCTCACCGCGCCTGACCCCGACCCGTATCCTGAAGATCCGGCCGAGGAGCCGTGACCTGG
The DNA here is from genome assembly GCF_059445405.1 of Agromyces sp. Y782. NCBI lineage: Bacteria > Bacillati > Actinomycetota > Actinomycetes > Micrococcales > Microbacteriaceae > Agromyces > Agromyces sp. Y782. The sequence goes on from NZ_JCAIUG010000001.1 coordinate 1,375,853, forward strand.
GCTACGTGACCGAGCAGACGAATCCACCCGCCGGAACGCCGGCGATGAATGCGGCTATGACGACCGCAAGTCACAAGCGAGACGCGCCGGAACGCCCTCCCGTCGCGAATCCCAACGCGGCCCCGGTGCTCGTGAAGCTGACCCCGCCGTTCTCCGTGCGCGCGAGCCAGGTGCTCTGGATCCTCAGTTTCGCCGTCGGCGGGTTCACGGTCGTCTACTTCTTCGTCATCCGTCAGACCCAGCTTCCCCTGATCGCGGACGTCGTTCGCGGCGTCACCGACGGGCGCGCCGAGCAGACGTACCAGACCGCCGCCGACGTCGTGTTCTGGGTCGTGTTCGGGGTGATGGTGGCAGCACTGCTGACGCAGATCACGCTTCTGGTGTCGTTCATGAGCAGGCGTCCCAAGGTGCGCTGGTGGCAGCTCGCGACGTTGGTGGTGCAGGTCCTCCTCCTGCTGCTGTCGACGGAACTGGTGGCGATCGGCGAACGCGGTGAACCAGTGCGGCTCCTACTTGCCGCCCAATGCGGGCTCGTGGTGCTCGCGCTGCTCTTCAGTGTGCTCCCGGGTGCCATCGCGTGGTCCGCCCGGCAGCACGACATCCGCCGCGGGCCGCAGCTCTGACGCGATCTCTTCGAGACTGCGGATCACCACCCGGCACACGCTCACCGCCGCTCGGTCCGTGAGCGGAGACTCGCACAACCGACGCCAGTGCACGAGGACGGTTCCGACGCGGTCGCGGAGTGAGTCGCTGTCCGTGTTCTCCGCCACACCGAGACGCACGTGGGCCGGGGTGCCTTTGGCACCGATGATCGTCTGGGCGTCCGCGGCATCCTGTGCGATCAGCGGAAGCCCTTCCGACCTCGCGCTGGCCAGCAACGAGAGTTCGCGCAGCGCGTGCGCGCCGGCCGTGATGCGCTCGATACCGCCGCGGATCACTTCTGTACCCTCGCGCGGATTCTCGCGGATGAGCTGGTCGAGCCCGAGCAGCACGCCGCGCACCTTGAGCGTCGACGCACGAGTGCGGAACTGATCTCGCACGAACCGCTGGAGCTCGATCAGTCCGCTCTGCTGCACCAGTTGCCCCGACAGATCGGACGAGCTTTCGACTCCGCCGCGGATGAGTGCGGTGGCCAGCCGCACCCCGAACAGCCCGAATCGGCCGAGCAGGTTCCGGCGCTCGGCCGCGCTCACGTCGGTGATGTCGGATTCACCGGTGAATCGGTCGGCCGACACGAGCAGGCGCTCACGGTCGACCCGTTCGAGCCCCGCAAGTTCTTGGAAGGCCGTGTACTCGTGCTCGCGGAGCGTGCGAGCCCCCTCGGCGACGAGCCCGGCCACCGGGATGACAGCCAGCACCAGTGAGGCCAGCTCACCATCGAGCTCGTAACGTCGTGCCACCTTTCCCGCCGACAGCAGGGAATCGATGCGGCCGGAGCCGATCTCGTCTGAGCGCGAGAGCACCCCGACCGCACAGATGCTCTGCGCCGCCCCGGCCGCGGTGTCACGGAAGGCCTCGAGGAACTTGATGTCCGAGGCGTGCAGGTGCCGCATGAGATACACGACGGCATCCGCCGACGACGGGGCTTCCTCCGGGGTGAGGAACAACGTCGCTCGCGCTGAGACGCCTTCCGACAACGACGCGATACCCGGCGTGTCGATCAGGATCATCGACTTCAGAGCGATCAGCGGCCAGCCGATGTCGATCCAACCCACCTCCTCGACGGGAGCGCCACCGAGGTCGAGCACCAGGCGCCCGTGATCTCGACGCACCGGCAGCCGCCGGGGTTCGCCCTCCTTCGGGTGAAGCGTGACGGTCGGAGTCGCCGAGTACCGATACCAGGTGACGACCCGTGTGCACTCACCGGCGTCAGTCGGCGCGATCTGCTCGCCGAGCAGGGCATTCAGCAACGTCGACTTGCCCGCCTTCACCATGCCGGCGATGGCCAACCGCAAGGGTTCGCGCAAGCGCCGGTCGAGTTCGGCGAGCGTGTTCTGCGCCGCAGGATCATCGTCGTAGACGGCGCGGGCGGTACGCAGCAAGCCCGCTGCGTCCTCCCTCACCTGTGCCGTCACCGTTGTACAGCCTCGGTGCGCATCGGCGGAAGCTCGGGGATCTCAGCGCGAAGCCGCTCGAGTTGGCCGATCTGCGCCTTCAGTTGGACCACCCGCTGGTCGCGCCTGGACGTATAGGTGGTCGCCGTTTGCTTCGCCGTGACGAGTGCCTCCGACAACGAGCGGTGCAGTTCTTCGGCCATCGCCCCGAAATGGTCGCGAGCGGCGCGCTGCACCAGGCGCAGCCGGTCTTTGAGCTGCTTGCCGACCTGGAAGGTGACTTCGTCGATGTAGCGGCGCACATGGCCTTTGGCTTCGTGCTTCCTGCGGATCAATCGTGCGCTCATGTCTTCACGGTAGGCGCGCCGGCCGACGAGCACTCCGGCGAGCAGTGACAACGGATTGATCAGCGAAAGTCCGATCAATCCTGTGGCGAGGCCGACCATGAGCACGCCGCCGTACGATCCGCGCACGCCGATGTAGATCCGCTCTCCTGCGCCGAGACGACCCGGGTCGAGCTCGGAGATGCCCTCGACCGGGTCGAGCACTCCTTGCGTGTCGCCGACGTCGATCGCCGGGAGTGCGGACTCCCCCTCGCTGAACATCTCGGCCACTTCCTCCGACAGCCAGCGCGAGCGTTCATCGGTCCACACGAAGGTCTCGGACACCGCGCTGGTCACCCGCTGGTCGAGCCATTCGGTGATCTGATCCCAGATCGGTCCGGGATCGCCCTCCTCGATCGCGTCCTCGGCCTCGCGCTGCACTTTGCGCAGCCGATCGCGCAGGTCGTGCTCCATGTCGGCGATGAGATCGGCGACACCATCGGTGAGCGTCACCTGCCAGCGCGACGACCGCCCGCGAAACTCGTCGGCGCGCGCCTTCGCCGCCTCCAACTGAGCGATCATGCGCGGCGTGTCCTCGGGGTGCAGGATCGCATTCAGCTCGGAACGAAGTGACATCGTGAGCTGCTCGACCACTGACACGAGATCGTGCACGGCGCTGCGTTCGTGAATCACCTCGGCGCGGCCGAGCACCTCTCGGCGCAGATGTGCGACGAGCGCCGGAAAGCCCGACTCGTCGTTCAGCGCGCTGTCGCGGAGTTCGGCAGCGAGCAGGCGAAGATCGCTGGAGACGGAGAATATCGGCACGTCGCCGGCGTCGCGGAGGTGGCCTCGGTCGATCTGCTCGATCTCACGCCACGATGGGTAGAGGTCGGTCTTGGCGAGCACTGCGGCGACGTTCGGCGAGATGCGCATCGCGTGCTTGAGGAACTGCACCTCGGGTTCGGTGTACTCCTGCGAGGCATCCGACACCAGCAGCACGGCGTGCGCCGTCGACAGTGCCGACAGCGTCGCCAGCGCGTTGGACGACTCCATGCCGCCCACGCCGGGCGAGTCGACGAGCTTCAGCCCGCCCTTGAGGATCTCGCGCGGTAGCAGCACCTCGGCCGACACGATGCGACGCTCGTTACGCGGATTGCCGTGCTCCGACACGAATTCGGAGATCTCCTCGAGCGGTATCTGACGGCGATCGACGCCAGCCGCGCCAGTGGCGGGATCCGTGTGCTGCTTGAGCACCCATGCCGAGGGCACCTCGGCATACCCCACCGACGTCGGCACGCTCGTCGCGACGTCGTCGTCGACGGGGCATGCCGGCGCGTTCACCAGGGCGTTGATGAGCTTGCTCTTCCCCTGCTTGAACTCGCCGACCACGATGACTCGGATGTCGGGATCGGCGAGCCGTTCCTGTGTCTGTTGGATTCGTCTGGCCAGGTCTGCACGACCGGAGGAAGCGGCGAGCTGCCCGACGTTGCGGACGACGTCCATCATGGCCGAAGCCTCGCCCTCGAGCTCCGGTGCGCGTTGCAGGTGCGCCGCCACCGGCGGATCTTCGGGCGTCGCCGTTTGCTCGCGCTCGACCACTGCAGACTCCTCAGTGTTGACTGCTTCCGGCACGAATTCCCTCGTTCTCTCCATCGTGACAGAGAACGGGGCGGAGTGCACCCCGCCCCGTCACGCGCCCGATTCAGAGTGGGAAATCGGGCCCGATACTCCCAGCGTCGTCGACGACATCGTCGATGACATCGCCCCAGATGAGCGCGGTGTCGACATCCCAATCGGATGCGTCGACGTGCTCGATCTCCGCGGTGAAGAGGTTCGCCGCGCTCGGGTCGGAGAGGGCGTCTGCGAGATCGGTCTCCCATGCACCGGCGTCGAACCCGTCGTCGGGCTCGACCATCGGATCTGCCGCCTGTGCCGACGAGTCGTCGTACGGCAGGGCACCCTGCTCGCTCGCGGCCTCGTCACTGGACATTTCGGACACCTTCGGAACTTGTGGGGGAACTTCTGTCTGCACTGCAAACCAGGGGATGTCAGCAGTGACCGCGGCCGTCAGCGACCGGGTGGGGGTGTGCCCGGCCGCCCCAGGGGGCGACCGGGCAGAACTGCAGCGCCCCTACAGGGTGATGTCGTCGATCTGCACGGCAACGGCGTCGGGGCTGAGGATGTTGGCGTTGTCAACGTCGACGTCGACATCGGTCGAGTAGTCGTCGTTGAACGAGTCGTCCACATCCACGTCGAGGTTGGTCGAGTTGTCGTTGAACGAGTCGCTCACATCGACGTCCCAGCTGTAGTCCTCGTTGTACGAATCGATGGTGTTGCCGATCGAGATGTCTCCGACCGAGACGTCGAACGACGAGTTGTCGATGTCGACATCGCCTCCCGCAGCGACGCCGTAGTCACCGGAGTTGACGACAGCTTCGTTGTTGAAGTACTGCGACACGTTGCCGCCGCTGGCGTCGCCACCGGAAGAGCCGGTATCGCCGGCGCCGCCGCCGGTACCGGACCCACCGGCGCCGCCTGTTCCGCTGGCACCGTTGCCGCCAGTGGCGTCACCGCCGGCACCACCGTCACCGCCGGCACCCACGGCGGCATCGCCGCCACCGCCGGCCGCACCCGAGGTGGCACTACCACCCGAGCCACCGCTGCCGGAAGCACCGGAACCTCCACTGCCGGAACCGCCGCCTGAGCCGAGCGCACCGGAATCGCCACCGCTGCCAGCCGCGGCAGCGATGTTCTGGTTGACCGACTGGTCGAGCACCGTCGAACGGTTGTCGATGTTGACGCTCGTGCCGCCGCCATCAGCGAGCAGGCTCGACCCGCCGGCTTCACCGTCGGCGCCGAGGCTTCCGACGATCGTGAGGTCGCCGAACCCGACGTTGTACTCCCGCACACCCGCGTTGATCGAGTGGTCGTTCAGCGTCGTGTTGCCCGAGTCGTGGATCGAGTTGTCGTTGTTCGAGTCGTGCACCGAGTTGTCGGAGTTGTCCGAGTTGTCGTTGTACGAGTCGTTGGTCGAGTTATCCGAGTTGTCGGAGTTGTCCGAGTTGTCGGAGTTGTCCGAGTTGTCGGAGTTGTCCGAGTTGTCGGAGTTGTCCGAGTTGTCGGAGTTGTCCGAGTTGTCGGAGTTATCCGAGTTGTCGGAGTTATCCGAGTTGTCGGAGTTATCCGAGTTGTCGGAGTTATCCGAGTTGTCGGAGTTATCCGAGTTGTCGGAGTTATCCGAGTTGTCGTTGTGCGAGTTGAAGTCGTTGTCGTTCAGCGAGTCGACGGTGTTGTCGTTGAGCGAGTCGACAGTGTTGTCGCTGATCGGCACCGCCACGTTGACGTTGAACGAGTCTCGGACTCGAGTCCAGACGCTGTTGTCATCGAAAGCCATGAGTGTGTTCCTTCGCTTCCCCGGACGATTTCACGCCCTGTTGTCGATTACCCGTCTCACGCTACGAGCGAGGTGCGGTGGTCGGCATCGGGGGCTTACCCGAGGGTTCGCGAGGTGCTGTAGGGGGCTCCGGCGCTTGATCAGGGGGCCGCTGGGGGATCAGCTCAGGTGCAGAAGCTGATCGCGGAAACCGCCTACTGGTCGTCGAGCGTGCGGCCGGCGGAGCACCGCGTCTCGGCCGCGGTCTGGCCGGCGACGTCGCTCGGCAGGGCTTCCACCGTCGGTGCGGCAGGGTCGGCCGGCGTCTCGGCGGTAGCGTCGTCGGCGGGCGCATCTTCGACGGGAGCCTCGTCGGCGGGCACGATTGCACTGGGATCGCCGGCCGAAGCGAATGCCGACTCCTGCGCAGCCGCGTCGAAGGTCACGGGGAGGTCGTTCTGGAGCGACGTTCTCACATATTCGGCCGAGCTCGTGGGCTCGACGGCACCGCCGCCCTCGACGTACGCGGTCGGGTACTGGATGAACGCGATCTTGCTGAGATCAGTGGCGCTCAGCGCCTTCGCGATCGAGATCATGCGGGTCGGGTCCATGAGCCCGTCGGAGAGTTGCATGTTGGCCAGCGCGGCCTTCGCGATGGAGTAGAGCTTCACCGGGTCGCTGAGCGTGCCGTTCGATTGAACGGTGCGCACGAGGGAGGAGAGGAACACCTGCTGATTCGAGATGCGGGCGAGGTCGCTGCCGTCACCGACACCGTGACGCGTACGGAGGAACTGCAGCGCGGCCACCCCCGAGAGGTTGTGCGTGCCCGCCTCGAGGAACGTGCCGGTGTACTCGTCTTCGATGGGCTCGGCAACGCAGACGTCGACGCCGCCCACGGCTTCGGAGAGACCGGCTACGCCCATGAACTGCACGACACCGGCGAAGGGGATCGTGACGCCCAGTTCGGCCTCGATCGTCTTGACGACGCAACCGAGACCGCCATGCGAGAGCACGGTGTTCATCTTCATGCCGTACTGCTCGGAGAACGGGTCTTCAGGGTCATCGGGGTCATCGCACTCGGGCACGTCGACGAGCATGTCGCGCGGGAAGCTCACGACCGAGGCGTTGGAGTGGTCTTGCGAGATGTGCAGCATCATCGTGACGTCGTTGAGCACGGCGGTCTCTTCGTCGGGATCGCCGAACGCCACGCCCTGACCCTCGCGGCTGTCGCTGCCGACGACGAGAATGTTGACGCCGCCTTCCATGGCACCCACATCGGGCACGCCCTCGAGCACGTCTTCGTTGCCGAGCGTGATGGTGGGTTGCACGCTCTTCGCGAGATCGAAGGCGGCGTACGCGGCGACGGCCGTGCCCGAGACGAGGGCGACGGCGGCCACGGACGCGGTCACTTTACCGACGGTCTTCCACACACTGCGCCGCTTGAGACGGCCATGCCGCACGACGGGATTCGAGGTCGCAGCACGGCGTGCACTGCTTCGCAACTCTTCTGCCACCATCATCCTTTCGTCGTGGTCATCTCGCGCGGAGGGCGTGGGATTCGAACCCACGAGGCATTGCTGCCCACTGGTTTTCAAGACCAGCTCCATCGGCCGCTCGGACAGCCCTCCAAGCCTGCAGTTTCGCACCCTGAGGTGCGATTCGTGCGGGCAGGCCCCGATTCTAGCCGAAGCGAGTTCCCGAAAGCCTCGCAGGCCACCCTGAAAAGGTGCTGAAGCGGCTCGTTCGTACTCGCCTCAGCCTTCGTTGGCGCTCGAGCACCGCACCTCGGCGGCGGTCTGTCCCGTGACGTCATCGGGCAGCACAGCCCCGGGGGTCTCAGTCGGGGCGGATGCCTCGGGCGCGGCCGATGCCTCGGGTGCGGGTTCGGGCGCGGGCGCAGTCTCGTCGGGCACCGTGCCGAACTCGGTGCCGTCGGTGGCGTTCGGATCGATGACCACCGGCACGTCGGCCTGGAGGTCGGCGTTCACCAGCTCGGCCGACTCAGCGGGCTCGACGCCCGCACGATCCTCGGTGTACACCGTCGGATACTGCAGGAACGCGACCTTCGACAGGTCGACGTCTTGCAGGGCCTTCGCAATCGAGATGAGCTTCACCGGGTCTTGCAGCGCCGGCGAGAGGCTCATGTTCGAGGTGACGGCCTTCGCGATCGAATAGAGCTTCGTCGGATCGCTGAGCGTGCCGTCGGCCTGCACGGTACGCATGAGCGAGGCCATGAAGGTCTGTTGATTCGAAATGCGCCCGAGATCGCTGCCGTCGCCGACGCCGTGCCGCGAGCGCAGGAAGGCAAGCGCGTCGTAGCCCGAGATCGTGTGCTTGCCAGCGTCGAGGTGCAACCCCGAGTAGTCGTCGTCGATGCGGTCGGCGACGCAGACCTCGACGCCGCCGACCGCCGTCGCGAGCGCTGCGACTCCGTCGAACTGCACGATGCCGCCGACGGGGATCTGCACGCCCGTGAGCTGCTCGATCGTCTGCCCGACGCAGCCGATGCCGCCGTGTTCGAGCACGGTGTTGATCTTCACGCCCGACATCGCCGACAGCTCGTCGCCCTCAGGGTCTTCGGGATCGGTGCACTCCGGCACCGGCACGATCATGTCGCGCGGAAAGCTCACGACCTCGACGTGCGAGTGGTCTTGCGCGATGTGGAGCAGCATCGTCACGTCGTTGAGCTCGGCCGACTCCTCCTCAGGATCGCCGAAGGCGCCGCTCTCGGGGCGCTTGTCGCTGCCGAGGAGCAGGAAGTTGAGGCCGCCGTCCATCGCACCGATGTCGGGCACCCCGTCGAGCAGGTGTTCGCTCTCGAGCTCGGCGCCCTGCTGCACCGATCCGAACAGGTCGAGTGCGGCATATGCGACGACCGAGGTGGCGGTGACAGCGAGCACGGCGACGACGGATGCCGCGAGCTTCAGGTACGTCGAGATGGCACCGCGCCGCGGCATCCGCCCGTGCCTCGGCACCGCCGTCTGCTCGACGGCGACCTCTCGCTCGACCGAACCGCTCATCGCACCCCTTCGATTTCGCCGATTCTATGCTGGCGACCTCTGCGAGCACCGCGATCGGCGCGATCACGGCAGCGAGTCGAGCACCGCCGCGAGTCCTGCATCGTCGATCGTGCCGCCGACTTCGCCCGCGGCCGCGCGCACCTCTTCGGGCGCCTGGCCCATCGCGACGGCCCTGCCGGCCGCCCCCGCCCAGGCGAACATCTCGAGGTCGTTGCGCCCGTCGCCCGCAGCGAGCACGCGGTCGTTCGGAAGGTCGAGCCAGCCGCGCACCCGTTCGAGCGCGGTCGCCTTGTTGACCCCGTCGGGGGCGATGTCGAGCCACGCGGTCCAGCCGATGGCGTAGCTCACGTGATGCAGGCCCATCTGGTCGACGATGCCGAAGAACTCGTCGAGCCCGTGCTCGAGGCTCGTCACGACGACACGCGTGGCGCGCTGGTCGAGCAGCTCTTCGAAGAGCACCTCACGGGCGTTGTCGACGTTCCACTCGCTCATGCCCTCGGTGTAGAGGCGATAGCCGTCGGGCAGTTCGACCATGAACTTGCCGGCCGGCAGGAACGAGCGGATACGTTCGAGCACGGGCGTCGGATCGAACGTCTCGACGTGACGGCGAACATAGCCATCGGATGCCGCATCGTCGCGCTGCATCGTGATGGCACCGTTGGCGCACACGACGTACTCGGGGGTGAGCTCGAGCCGCTCGAGCACCGGAGCGGTCGTCGCCCACGAACGCCCGGTCGCGAGCGTCACGACATGGCCGCGGTCGCGGGCTGCGGCAACCGCCTCGGCGACGACCGGATCGATCGAGCCGTCTTCATGCATGATCGTGCCGTCGACATCGAGCGCGACGAACCAGGGGTCATCCGTTGATCGAGGAGCGCCCGACGAAGGAGGACGTGTCTCGAGATCCTCGCCATGGGGTCTCGATACGCTCGCTGCGCTCGCTACTCGACCAGCGGGATTCTCGCTGTTCATGCGACCGGCTCGAGCACCTCGAGGCCGCCGAGGTACCCGCGAAGGGCCTCGGGCACCACGACCGAGCCGTCAGCCTGCTGGTGGGTCTCGAGGATCGCGACGAGCCAGCGGGTCGTCGCGAGCGTGCCGTTGAGCGTTGCGACGGGAGCCGTCTTGCCGCTCTCGGTGCGGTGGCGGATGTCGAGGCGGCGCGCCTGGAACGTCGTGCAGTTCGAGGTCGAGGTGAGCTCGCGGTAGGCGTTCTGCGTGGGCACCCACGCTTCGACGTCGTACTTGCGGGCAGCGCTCGAGCCGAGGTCGCCAGCCGCGGTGTCGATCACGCGGTACGTCAGGCCGAGGTCTTGCAGCATGCCCTCCTGCCAACCGAGCAGGCGCCCGTGCTCAGCCTCGGCGTCGGCCGGGTCGATGTAGGTGAACATCTCGAGCTTGTTGAACTGGTGCACCCGGATGATGCCGCGGGTGTCTTTGCCGTGGCTGCCGGCCTCGCTGCGATAGCAGGTCGACCAGCCGGCGTAGCGGATCGGCCCCTTCGACACGTCGATGATCTCGTCGGAGTGGTACCCGGCGAGCGCGACCTCGCTCGTGCCCGTCAGGTAGAGCTCCTGCTCGGGTAGGTAGTAGACCTCGTCGGAGTGCGCACCGAGGAACCCCGTGCCGTTCATGATCTCGGGCCGCACGAGGGTCGGGGTGATGAGCGGCGTGAATCCGGCCGCGAGCGCCCGGTCGAGGCCCATGTTCATGAGCGCGAGCTCGAGACGGGCACCGATGCCCTTGAGGTAGTGGAAGCGCGCGCCCGAGACCTTCGCGCCGCGCTGCATGTCGATGGCGTCGAGCAGCTCGCCGATCTCGAGGTGGTCGCGCGGCTCGAAGTCGAACGCGGGGATCTCGCCGACCTCGCGCAGCACGACGAAGTCGTCTTCGCCGCCGGCCGGCACGCCGTCGATGACGACGTTGCCGAGTCGCTGAACGGCGAGCGTGAACTCGGACTCGGCGTCGCTCGCAGCCTGATTCGCGGTCTTCACACGGGCCGCGAGCTCTTGCGCTTCGGCGACGAGGGCGGCCTTGGCCGCTTTCGGCGCCTGAGCGACCTGCTTGCCGAAGGCGTTCTGCTCGGCGCGGAGCGCCTCGAACACCGTGATCGCGGTGCGCCTCGCGGCATCAGCTTCGACGGCCGTGTCGACGAGCGCCACGGACTCACCACGGAGCTCTTGCGAACGCTTGATCAGGTCAGGGTTCTCGCGAAGCAGCACGGGGTCGATCACCCGAGCAAGTCTAGCCGGGGCATCCGACGTCCCGATCGGCACCCGAGCGCGTTCACGGCTGTTTCAGGCCTCGATGCAATACCGTGGGCTGCGTGACGGCAGTCGAGCAGGGGGTGACGGATGCCGCGGGCCAGCGCCTGCGCGCGGCCGTGATCTTCAATCCAACCAAGCAGGGCGTCGCCGCACTGCGGGCCGCTGTCGAGGCCGCCGAGCAACGCCAGAACTTCGCGCCCTCACTCTGGATCGAGACGGCCGAAGACGATCCGGGCAAGGGCATGGCGCGTGAGGCGCTCGAGGCCCGTGTCGATCTCGTGATCGCGGCCGGCGGCGACGGCACCGTGCGTTCGGTCGCAGCTTCGCTGCGCGGCAGCGGCGTACCGCTCGGACTCGTACCGATCGGCACCGGCAACCTGTTCGCCCGCAACCTCGACATCCCCGTGAACGACCAGGCCGACGCCGTCGTGCTCGCGTTCTCGGGCATGGACCGCGCGGTCGACGTGATCGTCGCCGACGTCACCCGCGCCGACGGCACCGACGAAACGCACGTGTCACTCGTGATGAGCGGAATCGGCATCGACGCGGCCATGATCGCGGGCACCAACGCCGACCTGAAGAAGCGGGTCGGCTGGCTGGCGTACGTCGACGCGGGCCTGCGAGCCCTGCCCGCATCGAAGCCGTATCGCGTCGTGCACCAGGTCGACGCCGGTCGGCAGCACCGCTCGAAGGTCGCGAGCATCCTCGTGGCGAACCTCGGCTATCTGCCCGGCAACATCGAGCTGATCCCCGACGCCGAGATCGACGACGGCCGCCTCGACGTGGTCGTGCTGGCGCCCCGCAATCTCTTCGGATGGCTGCTCATCTGGCGCAAGGTCACGTGGGAGAACCGGGTGCTGCGCAAGACAGCGCTGGGCCGGCAGATCCTCGACCTCACCGGCGGCAGCAAGCGCAACGAGATCGTCTACCTGCGCGGCCGATCGGTCGATCTCGAGATCGAGGGCGCGCCCGAGGAGTTCGAGATCGACGGCGACGAGTTCGGGCTCGTGGTCTCTGCGCGGTTCAAGGTCGACCCGGCTGCGCTGATCGTGCGCGTGCCGCGCTGAAAGCCCGGCTCAGGCCGAGGAGCTCCCCCTGCGGCGACTCACCGAGGCGATCGCGAGAACGCCGAGCACTGACGAGACGCCGACGACCACGGCGAGCGGTGGAACGGTTCCGGCGATGCGTTGGAGCCGCAACTGCCAGAGCTGCTCGTCGGATGGCTCGCCCGTCCAGGCCATCCCCTGATCGCTCACTGTCACCCCGAGCCCCCACTGGACAAGGAGCATGCTCAGCACAGCGAGCACGATCAAGGCGATCACGGCCGGGTTCGTCAGAAGCCTCCGGATCACACCTCCACCTCGACGTCGTACATGACGGCGTCGCGCTCTTCCTGCGCGCGACGAGCTCGGGCGTGCCGGATCCCACTCCAGACGAGCATCGCAACGAGACAGAGGAGCCCGGCCTGCACGAGGGCGGGCGCGATGAGCCACGCGGCGGTCTGCAGCAGCCGATCCGATTCGTCCGTCGGACCGTAGAAGCTCTCGCCCGAGATGCCGGCCCAGAAGAGCACGACCCCGAAGACGACGACCACGGCCGAGACCGCCCATGCGGTCAAGAAGTAGAAGTCGGTGCGTGACTCTGCCAACGGTTCACCGTTGTCGAGCCAGTCCGCCAACCGTTCGTCATGGCCGTCCTCCGCCTCGGCGGCGGCCGAGACGAGTCGAGACTCGGCAGGTCCGGCCGATGGTCGTGGGGCAACGACCGGCACCGCCCTCGGTGGATCGGGCACGCGCGACACCGACGGGAGGCGCGTCGGCGGGTCATCCGTCTCGCTCGCCCCATGTCCTGAATACCCGCGCTGGAAGCGCGGATCGAACTGCGGGTCGATACCGGTCGTGGCGCCGTCGCTCACGTGACCTCCTCGGGTCAAGGCCGCCCGATCAGTCGGGCTCGCCGCTCAGCAGGCCGCGCAGCCAGTCGCGGGCCTCGATGAAGATACCGTCATCGTACTTCGAGTGGTAGGCGACCTCCTGCTGGTCGGCCCGCGGATACGAGCCGAGGAAGATCACCTTCGGGCTCGTGCGACGCAGGCCGAGCAAGGCGTCGGCGACCCGCTCGTCGGCGACGTGCCCGTCGAAGTCGACGACGAATCGGTAGCGGCCGAGGGCATCGCCGATGGGCCGCGACTGGATGAGCGACAGGTTCACACCCCGCGTCGAGAACTGCTCGAGCATCGCGAGCAGGGCGCCGGGCTCGTCGTCGGGCAGTTCGACGATGATGCTCGTCTTGTCGGCGCCCGTCGGTTCGGGCAGCATCCGGGAGCGGCTGACGAGCACGAAGCGGGTGACGGCGTTGGGGTCGCCGATCTCGCGGGCGAGCACGTCGACGTCGAGGTGCTCGGTGATGCCGGGCGGCGCCACGGCCGCGTCGGCATGGCTGCCTTCGAAGAGGGATGCCGCGGCGGCGACGTTGCTCGACGCCGGGATGTGCCCGTGGTCGGGCAGCTCGCGTTCGAGCCAGCCGCGCGACTGCGCGTAGGCGACGGGGTGGGCGTTGACGACCCGCACCTCGGCGAGCGCGGTGCCCGGCCGCGCGACGAGCACGAAGTTCACGGGCACGAGGTACTCGCCGAGGATGCGGAGTCCGGGCACGGTCGCCAGCGCGTCCTGCGTGGCCGAGACCCCGCCGTCGATCGAGTTCTCGATCGCGATCATCGCGGCGATCGAGCGGCCGCTCGTGACATCCGCGAGCGCCTCGCCGACGTTGTTCACGGCCCGCCAGTGCTTTCCGGATGCCTCGGGCACCTGCTTCAGCGCCGCCTCGGTGAAGGTGCCGGCCGGCCCCAGGTAGGAGTACGTCTCCTCGGGCGGTGGGGGCGCGGCATCCGTCATGCAGGCCAGCCTACGACTGTCGGCGCGTGCGAAACTCCGGAGTTCCCACAGCGACACGCCGGTGTCCGGCCTGCCAGCGCGGCGCGCCGCGCGCTGCATCCGGAGTTCGGCACGGGCGGCACGGTCGAGTCGGCACGGCGGCAAAGCTGCACACGGGATAGCGTCGACACCGTGCGACACCCCGCAGCGCGAGGAGGGGCCGATGACCAAGATCGATGAACGCCGGGCCGTGCCCACCGATGCCGAACGGCTCGTGGCGCTCCGGCGAATGAAGCGCGTCGCGACGAGCCTGCTGCTCGTCGCCGCCGTCGTGTTCGCGGTCTCGTTCGCGCTGCAGGAACAGGTGCCGTGGCTTGGCTACGTGCGAGCGGCCGCCGAGGGCGCGATGGTCGGCGCGATCGCCGACTGGTTCGCGGTGACGGCGCTGTTCCGGCATCCGCTCGGCATCCCGATCCCGCACACGGCGATCATCCCGAACCGCAAGGACGAGATCGGCGCGAGCCTCGGCGCATTCGTCGAGCACGAATTCCTCTCCGACGAGGTCGTGCTCGGCAAGCTCCGCTCGATCGGCATCGCCCGCCGGCTCGGCGGCTGGCTCGCGATGCCCGCCAACGCCGAGCGGCTGACCGCCGAGGCATCCGTCGCCGCGCGTGGCATGCTCACCCTGCTCGGTGACGACGACGTTGAAGACGTGATCGAGCGGCTCGCCCGGCGCCACTTCTTCGAGCCCGAATGGGCGCCCGCGATCGGTCGGGTCGGCGCCCGACTCGTCGCCGACCACCAGCAGCGCGCCGCAGTGGACGTCGTGCTCGAGAAGGCCGAGGCGTGGCTCGATGCGCACCCCGAAGCATTCGGCAGCATGATCTCCGACCGGCTGCCGCGGTGGCTGCCCGGTTTCGTCGACCGCGTCGTCGACGACCGCGCTTACCGCGAAGTGCTCGGGTTCGTGCGGGCCGTGCGCGCGGATCCGGGGCATCCGCTGCGCATGGCGATCGACCGCTACCTCGCCGAGCTCGCCGACGCCATGCAGCACGACCCGGCCATGATCGCGCGCGTCGAGACGCTGAAGGCCGAGCTGCTCGAGAGCCCGCGCGTGCGCGAGTTCGCCGGCGAGGCGTGGGCCTCGGTGAAGGCGACGCTCGACGCCTCGCTCGCCGACCCGACGAGCGAGTTGCGGGCCGGCCTGACGTCGGCGGTCGTCGAGGTCGGCGCCCGCCTCGTCGCCGACGAGGGGCTCGCCGCGAAGGTCGACACCTGGGTGACGGATGCCGCGGCCTACGTCGTGCGCAACTACCGGCACGAGATCGCGGGCGTCATCACCGAGACCGTCGAGCGCTGGGATCCCCGCGAGACGACCGAGAAACTCGAGCTGCAGGTGGGCCGCGACCTGCAGTTCATCCGCATCAACGGCACCGTCGTCGGCGCGCTCGCCGGACTCGCCATCTTCACGATCGCGACGGCGGTGCACGCCCTCCCGTTCTGATGCGCTCCGGGGGTCGTTTCGCGACATCCCGACGGCGAATTCACGGTGCAGGTGGCGCAATACCACCCCCGGAACGGTGTGGGACGGTGCCAGACTGATGGAATGCACGAGCGAGCAGGCACCCCGGCGACCGCATCCGACCTCATCGACGTGGAGGCGCTCGTCAGGGCGTATTACGAACGGCATCCGGATGCCTCGGAGCCCGCGCAGCGCGTCGCATTCGGCACCTCGGGCCACCGCGGGTCGGCGCTCACGTCGAGCTTCAATGAAGACCACATCCTCGCGATCACCCAGGCGATCGTCGAGTACCGCGCCGGGCAGGGCATCACGGGGCCGCTCTTCATCGGCGCGGACACGCACGCGCTCAGCGCCCCCGCGCAGACGACGGCGCTCGACGTGCTCGTCGCCAACGAAGTGCGCGTGCTCGCCGACGAGTTCGACGACTACGTGCCGACGCCCGCGCTCTCGCACGCGATCCTGAAGTGGAACAACGACCCCGCCAAGCGCGCCGAAGGCCAGGCCGACGGCATCGTCATCACGCCCTCGCACAACCCGCCGCACGACGGCGGCTTCAAGTACAACCCGCCGCACGGCGGGCCAGCCGACTCGGATGCCACGAAATGGATCGCCGACCGGGCCAACGAACTCATCGCGAGCGGGCTGAAGGACGTCAAGCAGGCCGAACCGAGCGGCGTCGAGACCTACGACTTCCGCGGCGAGTACGTCGCCGACCTCGCGAACATCATCGACTTCGACGCGATCCGTGCCGCGGAGATCAAGATCGGCGCCGACCCGCTCGGCGGGGCATCCGTCTCGTATTGGGGTGCGATCCGCGACGCCTACGACCTCGACCTGACCGTCGTCAACGAGCGCGTCGACCCCGCCTGGTCGTTCATGACGCTCGACTGGGACGGCAAGATCCGCATGGACCCGTCGTCGCCGAGCGCCATGGCCTCCGTGCTCGAGCACGCGGGCGACTTCGACATCCTCACGGGCAACGACGCCGACGCCGACCGGCACGGCATCGTCACGCCCGACGGCGGCCTCATGAACCCCAACCACTACCTCGCCGTCGCGATCGAGTACCTCTTCGGGCACCGGCCGAACTGGCGAGCGGATGCCGCGATCGGCAAGACCCTCGTCTCGAGCTCGATGATCGACCGCGTCGCCGACTCGCTCGGTCGTCGCCTCTGGGAGGTGCCGGTCGGCTTCAAGTGGTTCGTCCCGGGCCTCATCGACGGCTCGGTCGGCTTCGGCGGTGAAGAGAGCGCGGGCGCCTCGTTCCTGCGATTCGATGGCACTGTCTGGACGACCGACAAAGACGGAATCCTGCTGTGCCTGCTCGCCTCCGAGATCCGCGCGGTCACGGGCAAGTCGCCGTCGGCCTTGTACTCGGAGCTCGTCGAGCGCTTCGGCGACCCCGCCTACGAGCGAACGGATGCCGCGGCATCCGCTGCCCAGAAAGCCGCCCTCGGCAAGCTCGACGGCGACGCGATCACCGCCACCGAACTCGCGGGCGAGCCGATCACGGCGAAGCTCTCGCACGCGCCGGGCAACGACGCGGCGATCGGCGGTGTCAAGGTCGAGACGGCAGACGCCTGGTTCGCGGCGCGGCCGAGCGGCACCGAAGACGTCTACAAGATCTACGCCGAGTCGTTCAAGGGGCCGGAGCATCTGCGGCTCGTGCAGGCCGAGGCCAAGGCGATCGTCGACGCCGCGCTCGGCGCTTCGCCGGTCGAGTAGCAGGAACCGGCACGCCGCAACGGACCGCGCACAGGCGGTCGGCCACCTGACCATTCAGCAATTCAGGACGGCACCCGGCGTGTTGCCCCGACGCGCCGGAGCAAGACGGCGCGACACGCCTCCGCTCCTGAATTGCTGCACCGGTCAGGCGCGACGGGTTACTTCAGCGAGAAGTAGGTGACGGCGCCGCCGCCCGAGGCGAGGGCCTCGTCGACGTTCCAGTAGTCGGCGTCCTTGGTGTGGCCGCCGACCCAGACGGTCGTGCCGGTGGCACTCCGGTCGACGCGGGTGACGACGGCGGTGTGGTCGCGGTCGCCCGAACCGTCCCAGTCGAACTGGGCGATGTCGCCGACCTTCACGAGGCTCCGCTGCGAGTCGTCGAGCGGCGTGGCCAGGTCCGGACGGGTGGACAGCCAGTCGCGCATCGCGGTCGAGCTCGCCCAGCTGGGCGACATCGCACCGGTCGCTCGGTCGTAGTACCAGCCGGCATCCATCGCCCAACCGCGGGCGACGAGCGACTGGCTCGTGAAGTTCGCGCAATCGACACCGCTCAAGACGGTGTACTCGGCCGTGTTGTAACCGCTCCAGTAGGTGAGCACGTAGCCCAGCTGCGTATCGATCGCGGGGTTCGAGGTGTAGGTCAGGGTGAGCGACTGCGACGCGGCGTGCGCGGCCGCTTCGTCGATCTCGGTCAGCTGGGCTGCGAGTGAGACCGGGACTGCGGCGCCGGCGACCGTCGCGGTCCACGGCGCCACGACGGCGACAGGCTCCCCCGCGACATCCGTGAATGCCACCGGGACACCACCGAGGGCGGTGTCGGCCACGGCCGGCACCTGGAAGGTGAGCTGCTCCGGGGCGACGGCGACGATGGGTGCGGCGGCGCCGCCCACGACGACCTGGCCCACCTGGTCGAGCTCCTCCCCCGTCACGGTCACCTGGGTGCCACCGGTGAACGGTGCGGCGGCGGTCGAGAGCCCGCTCGTGACGGCGGGTCGAGCCGAGATCTCGATCGACGAGGTGATCACATCGGCCGCAGCAGCTGCCGCGAGCGTCGGCTCCGCGAGGTCGCTCGAACTCGCGCGGGTTGCGTCGGCGTCGGCGTCGGCCGCGGCAACGGCCCCGAACGCGCTGACGCTCAGGATCGCGCTCGCGCAGCCGAACGCCAGGATCCGGCGCGGCGCTCCGCTCGACGGGCGGCGGTTGCGCACGCGCTCGGCACGGTGACGCGCACGACGCGCACGACGTCCCTCGACACCATCGGAGGAATCGCCCGAGTCCGCGCCGGACTCATCGCGCGAGCCCTCGCCCGGCCGCCCGGCCGAGTCATCACGCGACGTCGCGTCGGACCCCTGGGCTGATTCAACGCGCGACCCCTCACCCGGCTCCCCGACAGCGGCAGCGGCAGCGGCAGCGGCAGCGACAGCAGGGTCGCCGACAACGGGTTCGCGGAACGTCGAGCGTCGTCGAGCGGACGGATCAGTGGGCGTGGAGGCAGGCGTGAGGAAGCTGAAGATCACAGGTGGGGATTCCGGGTCGGCATTAAGGGGGACATCACACCCCATCACGCGAATTTGTGAGGAACCCTCTCATACTCTGGGAACCCCGTGAGAGCGCGATCTCGGCGCCGAGTCGCGCTTAGGGTGCTGCGACCCGACGATTCGCGGCCATCGCACGCACACCGACGACGGCGAGCGGCACCAGCACGAGCAACGCGACGACGTTCACGCCCGCGAACCCCGCCGCTCCGAGCACAAGACCCGACAGGGCTGCGGATGCCGCGGCCGCGAAGTTCATCGCGGCATCCGTCGCGCCCTGCAACGGCACCCGGATCGCCGGATCGACTGATGTGGTCAGCAGTGTGGAGCCGCCGATGAGCCCGCACGACCAGCCGAGGCCGAGCAGCCCGAGGGCAAGCGGGATGAGCAGCATGTCATCGGCCGGCGCCAGGATGCCGATGAGTGCGGCGACCGCGAGGATGCCGGCGCCGGTGACGATCACGCGAGCGGCGCCGATGCGGTCGACGAGCCATCCGACGAGCGGGCTCGCGCCGTACATGCCGAGGATGTGGATGCTGATCACGACGCCGACGAGCGACAGCGACAAGCCGTGCGCCGTCATGTGCACCGGCGTCATCACCATCACGCCGACCATCACGGTATGCGAGCAGACGATCGCGAGGATCGCGAAGAGGCCACGCGGGCTGCGGATCGCGGTGCGGAACGCGAGCCACGCGCCGACGGGACGAGCTGGGTCGCGGGTGCTCCCTGAGCCTGTCGAGCTTCCTGAGCCGGTCGAAGGGAGGCCGGGCGGCACGAGGGAAGCTCCTTCGGCGAGCTCGGGGAGCAGAGACGCATCCGACGCATGAGACGCATCCGAGGCATCCGAGGCATCCGAGGCATCGGAGGCATCCGCTGCCATCGTGCCGGGCTTGGGCAGGCGGAGCATCGTCGCGACGAGCAACGTCGAGAGGGCGAACGCGGCGCCCGAGAACAGGAACGGGCCTACGAGCGGAGGCAGGCCGAGCTCGAGACCGACCTCGGCGCCGGTGGCGGAGAGGAGGGGGCCCGCGACCGACCCCAGCGTCGTGGCCCACAGCACGAGCGACATCGAGCGCGCCTCGAAGCCGGCGGCCGCGACCTCGGTGGCGGCGAAGCGGGCCTGCAGGCCCGCGGCGGCTCCCGCGCCGAACGCCGCAAGGCCGAGGAAGATGAGCGGCACCCAGCCGCTCGCCGCGGCCGCGATGACGAGCACCGCACCGACCAGCGCGAGAGCGTATCCCGTCGCGAGCGCGACATGGCGACCTGAGCGCACCGCGAGCTTGGCGAGCGGGATGGCGGCCAGCGCCGCCCCAAGCACGCTCGCCGACTGCGCGAGACCCGCGAGCGCGACGGCGCCCGTCATCTGCTCGACGAGGAGCGCGGCGACCGCGATGCCCGAAGCCACCCCCACGCCCGCGAGCAGCTGGTTGATGATCAGTACGGTGAGGGAGAGGCCGCGCCGCGGCCTCTTCGATGCGCTCGGGGAACGCCGCTCACTCATATTCGGGTGCAGCCGGGAGGCCGAAGAACTCCTCGAGCGTCGTGTAGCCGGTCTCGTGCATCTCGGTGGCGAGCGGCACCCCGACGTAGCGGAAGTGCCAGGGCTCGAACTCGTATCCGGCCACTGGCGTCTTGTCGGCGGGGTATCGCATGATGAATCCGAACCGCCATGCGTTGTCGCGCAGCCAGATGCCCTCTGCGGTGTCGCCGAAGCACGCCGCGAGCGAGCAGTCGCCGCTCTCGGCGCCGATGTCCATGACGAGCCCGGTCTGGTGCTCGCTGAACCCGGGCCGGGCGGTGAGCAGGTCGTCGCCGTCGTAGATCGACTCCTGCGAAGAGTAGGAGCGGAAGGCGCTGTTCGAGGCGAGCGAGAGGTCGGCCTCATCGGACGCGGCCTGGAACATCGCGACGACCGCATCGGATGCCTCCTGGCGAAGCATCGGCTCCCAGGTGTGCGGAACGGGCACCTCGACGAGATCGTCGGGCTCGAAGTCCTGCGGGTTCATCGGACGCAGCTTGTTGACGACGACCCAGATGCTGTTCGGGTCGTCGAGGGAGTGCGCCGTGCGATCGAAGGTGTCGACGATCGCGGGTGGCGGGGCCTCGCCTGGTGCGGGGCGCGGCCCTTCGGGCGTCTGCGAACCGGGTGCGCCGCCCGCCGTCGCACTGCCCGTCGAGCCGCCTGAGACGGCACCGATGACGACCACGGCGACCGCGATGAGGGCGAGGCTGATCGAGACCGCGATCACCATGCGCCGGTTCTGCGTCACCTGATCGGACGACGTTCGGCGTTCGCTTGCTGGCACCGGACGAGTCTACGCCGGGGTCGCTGGACGGCCCGTGAACGGCCGCTCGAAGCACCCGCGCCGGTCATCTCCGGCCACGGGTTCGCGTGACGGCTCGGGTCACGGCTCGTGACCCGGCCCGGGTCACGGATCGCGTCCCGGCCCGGGTCACGGCTCGGTAACGAATGAGCCACGTGAGAGCGCTCTCTTGACAGCACACGGTTGCACTGCATAGAGTCGCACTTCGAATCGTGAGAGCGCTCTCACGTTCCCGAAGAGAGCGCTCTCACGCTGTGACACATTCCAGTCCACGCACACACAAAGGAGTGACCGTGAAGCTCTCACGCCACACGAAGGTCGCCGCGGCCGTAGCCGGCGCTGCGACCATCGCCCTCCTCGCCACCGCCTGCTCCACAGGCGGCGGCGAAGAGAGCGACGGCGACATCACACTGACCGTCACCACGTTCGGCACGTTCGGATACGACGACCTCTACACCGAGTACGAAGAGGCGAACCCCGGCGTCACGATCGAGGCGACGAACATCGACACCGGCGGCAACGCCCGAACCGACGCCTTCACCAAGCTCGCCGCCGGCTCGGGTCTCTCCGACGTCGTGGCGATCGAGGAAGGCTGGCTCGGCGCCATCATGGAGGTCTCCGACCAGTTCGTCGACCTCACCGACTACGGCATCGACGACCGCAAGGGCGACTGGGTCGACTGGAAGTACGAGCAGGCGACCGACCCCGAGGGCCGCGTCATCGGCTACGGCACCGACATCGGCCCGACCGGCATCTGCTACAACGGCCCTGCGCTCGAGGCGGCCGGCCTGCCGAGCGACCGCGAGAGCGTCGCCGAGTTGCTCAACGGCGACTGGGCGAACTACTTCGCTGTGGGCAAGCAGTACCAGGAGGCTACCGGCAAGGCGTGGTTCGACCACTCCGGGTTCGTCTGGAACTCCATGGTGAACCAGCTGCCCGAGGGTTACTACACGTCCGACGGCGAACTGAACGTCGAAGACAACGCCGATCTCAAGGCGAACTTCGACCTGCTCACCGGCGCAGTCGGCGACGGCCTCTCGGCCGCACAGACCGCGTGGGACTGGAACGGCGGCAAGTCGTTCGTCGACGGCACTTTCGCGACGTTCGTCTGCCCGGGCTGGATGCTCGGTGTCGTCGAGGGCCAGGTCGAGACCGGTGGCGGCGACGCCTCAACCGGCTGGGACTTCGCTGACGTCTTCCCCGGTGGCGCAGCCAACTGGGGCGGCGCGTTCCTCTCGATCCCCGAGTCCTCCGAGCACAAGGAGGCAGCCGCGAAGCTCGCCGACTGGCTCACCCAGCCCGAGCAGCAGGTGAAGCAGTCGGCCGCCGCCGGCAACTTCCCGAGCACGATCGGCGCACAGGAGACCCTCGCCGAAGAGGCGACGCCGAACGAGTTCTTCAACGGCGCCCCCACCGGAGCGATCCTCGCAACTCGCGCCGAAGGCGTCGTGGCCCAGTTCAAGGGCCCCGACGACTCGGTCATCCAGGAGAACGTCTTCGGCCCGCCGCTGTCGTCGCTCGACCGCGGTGAAGTCGATGCCGCCGGTGCCTGGGATCAGGCCATCGAGCTGCTCCACGAGCTCGTCGGCGAGTAGTCCCAACTGAGGGAAGGAGAGCCCTCGGGCGCCCCCGAGGGCTCTCCTTCCCTGTCATCTCCCACGACTGGACTTCGCATGACTACCACCATTCGGCCCCCCGCGAGCGGGACCTCAACGCCGCAACGGCGCGACGCGGCATCCGAACCCCTGACCTTCCGTCAGCGCATCTCGCGCTTCGACGTCAAGGCGAGCCCCTACTTCTACGTCTCGCCCTTCTTCATCCTCTTCGCGCTCGTCGGCCTCTTCCCGCTCATCTACACCCTCGTCGTGTCGATGTACGAATGGGATCTGCTGAAGGGCCAAGGGCCGTTCGTCGGCCTCGACAACTTCGTCGAGATCCTCGGCGACAGCATGTTCTGGAACTCCATCGGCAACACGATCAGCATCTTCCTGCTGTCGTCGATCCCGCAGCTGACCGTGGCGCTCATCGTCGCCTACCTGCTCGACCAGGGCCTGCGTGCAGCGACGTTCTGGCGCATGAGCGTGCTGCTGCCCTACATCGTGACCCCCGTCGCCGTGGCGATCATCTTCTCGAGCGCGTTCAACGAAGCCGACGGACTCGTGAACAACCTGCTGAACGTCTTCGGCATCCCCGACCAGCAGTGGAAGCACGACACCTTCCTCAGCCACATCGCGATCGCCACGATGGTGAACTTCCGCTGGACCGGCTACAACGCCCTCATCCTGTTGGCCGCGATGCAATCGGTGCCGCGCGACCTCTACGAGTCCGCCGCGATCGACGGCGCCGGTGCAGTGCGCCGCTTCTTCTCCATCACGATCCCCTCGATCCGCCCGACCCTCATCTTCGTCATCATCACCGCCACGATCGGCGGCCTGCAGATCTTCGCCGAGCCGCGTCTCTTCGACGTCTCGACCGCGGGCGGCATCGGCGGCAGCGACCGCCAGTTCCAAACCACGGTGCTGTTCATGTGGGAGCTCGCCTTCTTCCGGCGCGACTTCGGCGAGGCCGCCGCCGTCGCGTGGCTGCTGTTCCTGCTCATCGTCGGGGTCGGCCTCATCAACTTCCTGATCTCCCGCCGCATCGCCGCCGGGGGCGACAAGCCCACCCGTCGTGTTCGCCGTGCACGCGAACGCGCCTCCCGAGGAGGAGAGGCATGAGCACCACCGCCACACCCGAGCCCATCCCCGCTGTCATGGTCGATCTCGCGAGCGAGGAACGCCGCCCCGCGGCATCCGCCGGGCGAAATCGCCGCCGCTCCGTCGGCACCGCGGGCATCGGCAGCCGCCCCGGCTTCCTCATCTACGGGCTGCTCGCCGCGTTCATCATCGGCGGCGCCTACCCCCTCTGGTGGTCGGTCGTCGTCGGCAGCAGCACGAACGCCACGCGCGGCGAGACCCTCCCCCTCATCCCCGGCGGCAACTTCCTCACCAACGCGGCGAAGGTGCTCGACGCCATTCCGTTCTGGCTCGCGCTCGGCAACTCGATCCTCATCTCGGCGATCATCACGATCTCGGTGGTGACGTTCTCGACGCTCGCGGGATACGCCTTCGCGAAGCTCCGCTTCAAGGGACGCGACGGGCTCATGGTGTTCGTCATCGCCACCATGGCCATCCCGACCCAGCTCGGCATCATCCCGCTGTTCATGGTGATGCGCGAACTCGGCTGGACCGGCACCATCGGCGCCGTCATCGTGCCGATGCTCGTGACCGCGTTCGGCGTGTTCTTCATGCGCCAGTACCTCGTCGATGTGATCCCCGACGAACTCATCGAAGCGGCCCGCGTCGATGGGGCCAACCAGATCCGCACCTTCATCAACGTCGCACTGCCCGCCGCCCGGCCGGCGATGGCGATCCTCGGCCTCTTCACCTTCATGATGGCGTGGACCGACTACCTCTGGCCGCTCATCGTGCTGAGCCCGACGAACCCCACCCTGCAGACGGCACTCAGCCAGCTGCAGTCGGGATACTACGTCGACTACTCGATCGTGCTCACGGGCGCGGTGCTGGCGACCATCCCCCTGCTCGTGCTGTTCATCATCGCGGGCAGGCAACTCATCTCGGGAATCATGCAAGGAGCGGTGAAGGGTTGAACGAGCAGCACACGTCATTCCGTCGAAACTGGCCGGCGGGCTTCGTCTGGGGCTCGGCGACCGCCGCGGCGCAGATCGAGGGCGCCGCGCGCGACGGCGGCAAAGAGGATTCGATCTGGGATGCGTTCGCGCGCGTTCCCGGGGCGATCGCCGGCGGCGACACCCCCGACCGCGCAGTGGACCACTACCACCGCATGCCCGAGGATGTCGCACTCATGCGCTCCCTCGGCCTCGACTCCTACCGGTTCTCGGTCTCGTGGGCGCGAGTCGTACCCGGCGGCCGCACGGTCAACCGCGAGGGCCTCGACTTCTACTCGCGCCTCGTCGACGAACTGCTCGGCGCCGGCATCCTGCCCTGGCTCACCCTGTACCACTGGGATCTGCCGCAAGCGCTGCAGGAACGGGGCGGCTGGGCAAATCGCGACACCGCGTACCGGTTCGCGGAGTATGCCGAAGCCGTCTACGAGGCCCTCGGCGACCGGGTCACGCACTGGACGACCTTCAACGAGCCGCTCTGCTCCTCGCTCATCGGCTACGTCGGCGGCGAGCACGCCCCCGGCCTGAACGACCCGGAGGCGGGGCTCGCGGCGGTGCACCACCAGCACCTCGCGCACGGTTTGGCCGTCGAGAGGCTCCGGAGCCTCGCGGCAGCGTCTTCCGGATCCGGTTCGGGGCGCGACATCCGGCTCGGCATCACGCTGAACCTCACGAACGCGGTGCCGAACGACCCGACCGACCCCGTCGATCTCGAGGCCGCCCGGCGCATCGACGCCCTCTGGAACCGGATGTATCTGGAGCCCATGCTGCTCGGGGCATATCCTGCCGACCTGCTCGACGACGTGCGCGAGTACGGGCTGGCCTCGCGGGTGCTGCCCGGTGACCTTGAGCAGATCGCCCAGCCGATCGACTTCCTCGGCGTGAACCACTATCACGACGACAACGTGTCTGGGCATCCGCAGCCCGCCGACGCCACGCCGTCGCTGCGCCCCACCGACCGGCCCGGACGCTCGCCGTTCCCCGGCAGCGAGTACGTCTCGACGCCGTCGCGGGGTCTGCCGCGCACTGCGATGGACTGGGAGGTGAACCCCGAGGGGCTCACCCGGCTGCTCGTGCGCCTGGGGGCGGAGTACCCGAACCTGCCGCCGCTCTACGTGACCGAGAACGGTGCGGCCTACGACGATGTCGTAGAGGTCGACGGTGCCGTGCACGACATCGAGCGCACGGCCTACGTGCTCGACCACGTCGACGCGATCGGCGAGGCGATCGAGCAGGGCGCCGACGTGCGCGGCTACTTCGTGTGGTCGCTGCTCGACAACTTCGAATGGGCATGGGGCTACGAGAAGCGGTTCGGCATCGTGCGAGTCGACTACGACACCTTCGAGCGCACGCCGAAAGACAGCGCACGGGCGTTCGCCGCACTGATCGCGACGGCGAAGGCCGCTTCGGCGACGACGACTATCGTGGGGTGAACCGGCACACGGGAAGGGGGCCACGATGACGGGAAGCATTCCGCCCGGCCAGGCGCCGACCCTCGAGATGGTCGCAGCTCGCGCGGGAGTCTCACGCGCGACGGTCTCGCGAGTCGTCAACGGATCGCCGAAGGTGAGCCCCGATGTCGCCGAGGCCGTGCAGGTGGCCATCGCCGCACTGAACTACGTGCCGAACCGCGCTGCGCGTTCGCTCGCGAGCCGGCGCACGCAGGCCATCGCCCTCATCGTGCCCGAATCGGCTGCCCGAGTGTTCGACGACCCGTTCTTCGCGTCGGTCGTGCAGGGCGTCGCCCTCGCACTGGCGGGCACCGAATACACGCTGAACATGCTCATCGAGTCCGAGCTCGACCCCGACAAGACCCGCAGGTATCTGCTCGGCGGTAACGTCGACGGAGCCCTCGTCGTCTCGCACCACACGGGCGACCACTCCTTCGCGCACCTCTCGCAGTCGCTCCCGCTCGTGTTCGGCGGGCGCCCGCTCGATCCGGCCGAGTCGAGCGGCTACACGGTCGACGTCGACAACGAACGTGGGGCGGCCTCAGCGGCGCAGCACCTCGTCGACGCCGGGCGGCGCCGCATCGCGACGATCGCCGGCCCGCAGGACATGCCGCCCGGGGTCGACCGGCTGCACGGCTTCACTTCGGTCGTCGCCGCGGCGGGGCTCGCCGACGACCTCGTCGCGTACGGCGACTTCACGGCCGCCTCCGGCGCCGCCGCGATGCGGAGCCTGCTCGAGCGGGAACCCGAACTCGACGCGGTCTTCGCCGCCAACGATCAGATGGCGATGGGCGCGCTGTCGGCGATCGCCGAAGCCGGAAGGTCGGTGCCGGCCGACGTCGCGGTCGTGGGATTCGACGACGACCGCTACGCCGCCACGGCGATGCCGGCACTGACCACCGTGCGGCAACCCTCATCGCAGATGGGCGCCGAGATGGCGCTCAAGCTCGTGCGGCTCATGCAAGGTGAAGAGGTCGAGGCGGCGACGATTCTGCCGACCGAACTCGTGGTGCGGCAGTCGGGGTAGCGCGAGCCACCGGCATCCGCTCGGCGTCGCCCGCGTGCCGTGCCGTGACGTGCCGCGCCGTGCCGTCCCGTGCCGTCCCGTGACGTCCCGTGCCGTGCCGTGCCGTCCCGTGACGTCCCGTGCCGTGCCGTGCCGTGCCGTGCCGTGCCGTGCCGTGACGTGCCGTGACGAGCCGTGACGAGCCGTGACGAGCCGTGCCGTGCCGTGCCGTGCCGTGACGAGCTTTTGCCGGTCAACGACCCTCGCGAACTACGGTAGACGAGGAAAAGGTCGTGGCGGGTGTCGTGCAACCGGCTGGTCTCCACCGCCCGCCACCTGTTCGCCCCGCCACCTGTTCGCCTTCGAGGTGGGTCTCGCGCACCTGCGTTTCGCCGAGCGCCACCGCCGCCGAACGCCGAACGCCGAACGCCGAACGCCGCGATCTCAGCGCGCGGGCACTCCCTGCTCGAACACGACGCTCGCGACATCCGTGAATCGGCCCTTCATGACGGCGATCGCCTCGGGGTTCTCGTCGACGAGCACGAAGCGGCGGCCGAGCGTCGCGGCGACGGCGCCGGTCGTGCCGGAGCCGGCGAAGAAGTCGAGCACCCAGTCGCCCTCACGGGTCGAGGCCTGCACGATGCGCCGAAGGATGCCCTCGGGCTTCTGCGTCGGGTAGCCCGTCTTCTCGCGCCCCGTCGGCGAGACGATCGTGTGCCACCAGACGTCGGTCGGCAACTTGCCGAGCTCGGCCTTCTCGGGCGTCACGAGCCCGGGCGCCATGTACGGCTCGCGGTCGACGGCCGTCGAATCGAACCAGTAGGCCGACGGGTTCTTCACGTAGACGAGGATCGTGTCGTGCTTCGTCGGCCACTTGCGCTTCGCCTTGGCGCCGTAGTCGTAGGCCCAGATCAGCTCGTTGAGAAACGACTCGCGGCCGAAGAGCGCATCGAGCAGCACCTTCGCGTAATGCGCCTCGCGATAGTCGAGGTGCAAGTACAGGGTGCCGTCGTCGGCGAGCAGCCGCCACGCCTCGACGAGTCGCGGCTCGAGGAAACCCCAATAGTCGTCGAAACGATCGTCGTAGCGCAGCAGGTCGCCGCGGATGCGCTCGTAACGCTTGCCCGCGAACCCGGTGATGGCGGTCCGCCCTGAGCTTGTCGAAGGGGGCCCGGGCCGCGAGGCATCCGCTGCGGGTTCGTCGCCCTTCGCCGCATCGGGAAGCCGCACGTGCCTCGTCGACTGGCGTGTCTGCGCGCGGCCCGTGTTGAACGGCGGATCGAGGTAGACGAGGGTGAAGCGCCCGTCTGCCAGCGTGGGGAGCACCGCGAGGTTGTCCGCATGGATGATGCGGTTCGGCTCGTCGGTCGGCATCGCCCCATTCTGCCAGCGGCGCGAGTCGAGGAATTCCGCTGCGCTCGGGCGCGACTAGGACGTGAGCTGACCGAGCACCACGCGGGCGTCGCCGAGCACCTCTGCGTGCCGGGTGCGCGCCAGGAAACTGCGCACCGTTTCGCGGCTTCGGGTGAGGCACGCGATCTTCGAGTCGAGGGTCGCGAGTTCGTCGGCCAGGCTCTCGGCGAGGTTCTTCGAACACGTGCGCGCGAGTTCTTCGCCCTCGACGCCATCCATGCCGAGCATGATGCCGATGAGCCTCGTGGGCAGACCAGAGGAGATGAGGCCGCGCACCAGTTCGACTTGTTCGACGGCGCCCTCGGGATAGTCGCGGTAGCCGTTGGAGCGCCGCTCGGATGAGAGGAGCCCCTGCTCCTCGTAGTACCGCAGCATGCGCGTCGGAACGCCTGTGCGCTGCGAGAGTTCACCGATCTTCACGGGATCCTCCGAAAGGCTTGACCTTCACATTGATGTCAAAGTTTAGCCTCGAAA
This sequence comes from Agromyces sp. Y782, assembly GCF_059445405.1. NCBI lineage: Bacteria > Bacillati > Actinomycetota > Actinomycetes > Micrococcales > Microbacteriaceae > Agromyces > Agromyces sp. Y782. Next base: position 1,404,901 of record NZ_JCAIUG010000001.1, read on the forward strand.
CATGGCAGAGACAACCACCCTCCGTTCGGTCGAAACGATCGAGCGAACGCCCTGGTTCGCGCTTCTCACGCTCGCGTTCGCCGTCTTCGCCACGGTCACCGTCGAGATGATCCCCGCCGGGCTGCTGCCGGCGATGAGCGCGGACTTCGGCGTCTCGGCGTCGGCGATCGGACTGCTCGTCTCGCTGTGGGCGGTCACGATCATCGTCGCGAGCCTCCCGGTCGTGCGCCTGACCGCTCGGGTCGACCGGCGAACCCTCATCGTCGTCGCGCTGGCCGTGATGGCGATCGCCAACCTCGCGACCGCCCTCGCACCGAGCTTCGAGTTCGCACTCGGCTCGCGCATCATCGCCGCGGTAGCCCACGGCGCGTTCTGGTCGGTCGTGATGGTCTACGCGACCTCGCTCGTCGACGCGAGCGCGTCGGGGCGCACGGTCGCGATCGTCAGCGGGGGCGCATCGGGAGCGACAGTCGTCGGGATCCCGCTCGGCACCGTCATCGGCCAGGTGGCGGACTGGCGGTTCGTCTTCGTCGGCCTCGCCGTGGCGCTCGCAGTCGTCGCCGTCGTCATCCAGCGCCGGCTCCCTTCGTCACCGGGCAGCGCACCAGCGACGGACGGGCGTCGACTCGACCGGTCGATCCGCGCGGTGCTCGCGGCGGCCATCGCGTGCACCCTCACCGCGGCGGCGAGCTTCACGCTCTTCACCTACATTTCGCCCTATCTGACGGATGTCGCGGGGCTGCCGGCCGTCTCGATCAGCCCGCTGCTCCTGGGCTTCGGCGCCGCGGGGATCATCGGCCTCGTCATCGCGGCGTTCACCGCCGACCGGTGGCCGGTGGTATCCCTCGTCGCGATGACGGCGTTGTTCGCCGCCGCCCTCGCCGCGCTCGGGTTCGCGCCGCAGAGCACGCCGGTCGTGGTGATCGCCGTGCTCGCGTGGGGCCTCGCGATCGGCGGGCTGCCCGCCATGCTCCAGGCACGGATGCTCGGGGTCGCCTCCCCCGCGCTGCGCGCCACGGCGAGCGCACTCATGGTCGTGTTCTTCAACGGTGGCATCGCCCTCGGCGCCACGCTCGGCGGGGTGTTCGAGGACGGCGCGGGCCTCGTCATTGCGGCGTTCGCGGCCGCCGGGCTCGGCGTGCTCGCCCTCGGTGCGGTCGTCTCCTCCCGCGTGCTCGCGGGCCGGTGAGCGTGCGGGCGCGGGCGCTCGAGCGGGGTGCAGCTCGGGCTGCCAGTAACTGCCCGTGGCTGCGAGGTCTCGATACGGCTCTGGCGGGCCTACTCGACCAACGGCACGGGGCGGCGCGCCGACCGGCGGGCTATTCGACGTCGAGCCTGATGGTGCCGCGGAAGCGGTCGGCTCGCGCGGGCGCCGGCCGCGAGGCATCCGTACCGTCGTCGGCGAAGGCGATGCCCTTGTCGCCGTCACTCGGCGCCGGCGCAGGTGCGGGCAGGCGGCTCTGCCGATCGAGCTCAGCCTGCGCCTCGTGCTTGCGCGGCGCGAACACTTCGTCGCCGATCATCATGACGCCGCCGCCACCGCCACCGCGCTTGGTCTTGTCGGAGAGGTCGATCCAGCCACGTCGCACGGCGACCGCCCCGAAGGCGACGACGAGCGCGGCGATGCCGAGCCAGATCCACCAGTCCACCCCGAGATTCTAACGGGCGACACTGGGCCAGCCGCGCGCCCTCCGCCCGCTCGCGCGTTCGTGCGCCCGCTCGTCCCCTCCTTCAGCCGTCCGCCGAGTGAAGGTGAAGGGCGGGCAGGGCCACGGATGCCCCGGCATCGGCCCGAGGCATCCGTCGCCGCTCGCTCAGGGCACGCGGTAGAGCCACTCCCGCGTCGAGAACTTCGACTCGACGAGCGCCTCCGCCTCGGCGAGCTCGTCGGCCGACACTGTGCCGGGCGTCGCGCCGTAGAGCGTCGCGAACGTCTGCTTCAGGCTCTCGATGATGGCCGCGCGACTGAGGCCGGTCTGCGAGCGCAGCGGATCGACGCGTTTCGCAGCGCTCGCGATGCCCTTGTCGCTGATCTTCTCGCGCCCGATGCGCAGCACCTCGAGCATCTTCTCGTTGTCGATGTCGTACGACATCGTGACGTGATGCAGCACGCCGCCCGAGCCGAGCCGCTTCTGAGCGGCGCCGCCGATCTTGCCGAGCGGGCTCGCGATGTCGTTGAGCGGCTGGTACGTCGCCTCGATGCCGAGGCCGCGCAGCCCCTGCAGCACCCAGTCGTCGAGGTAGGCGTAGGAATCGGCGAAGCTCATGCCCTGCACGAGCTCTCCCGGCACGTACAGGGAGTAGGTGACGACGTTGCCGCGCTCCATCATCATCGCGCCGCCGCCCGAGATGCGGCGCACGATGTCGAAGCCGTACTTCTCGGCACCCTCGGGGTCGACCTCGTTCTTCACCGACTGGAAGCTGCCGATGACGACGGCCGACTCGTCCCACTCCCAGAAGCGCAGGGTGGGCTTGCGGCGACCCTCGCCCACCCGGGTCGCGAGCACCTCGTCGAGCGCGAGATGCGTGCGCGGCGGCACGGCCACGTCGTGCACGATCTCCCATTCGTAGTCACCCCAGCTCGTGGCATCCGTCATCGCCCGTCGCACGGCCACCGCGATCGCGTCGGCCGAGAAGCCGAGCATGACGGCGTCGTGCCGAAGGCCGGCAGCGATCGCCGCGGCGATCTGCTTGGCATCGGATGCCGCGGAGAGGCCGTCGAGCGCGGCGTCGATGTCGCCCAGCGCTTCGTCGGGTTCGAGGAAGAAGTCGCCCGCGACGCGCGGGTTCACGATCACCCCGTCGGTCACGTCGAAATCGACGACCACGAGCTTGCCACCGGGCACCTTGTATTCACCGTGCATGCGGTACAGCCTACGGATGCCTCGGCGCGGTCGCCGCTCGGACGACGCCCGCCTCGCGGCATCCGCCCGCCTCGCGGCATCCGCCCGCTGTGTGCAATTCAGGTGCGCGCACGGCGTGTCGGCCCGACACGCCGTGTCTTCGACCATGCGACACACCTCCGCACCTGAATTGCGGACAACAACAGCGGCCATCGACGGACGACCATAGACGGACGACCATCGACAGACGGCCTACGATCGAAAGGACGCAGAGACGGGGCCGCGCATGACGACGTTCTACCTGGCACGGCATGGCGAGACGACTTGGCACGCCGACCACCGATACGCGGGCAACTCGGATGTTCCGCTCACTCGGCACGGTCTCGGGCAGGCCGCCGCCCTCGGCGCGTGGGCGGTCGACGCGAGCCTCGACGCGATCGTGGCATCCCCGCTCAGCCGCGCGCGGCGTTCGGCCGCGCCATCCGTCGAAACGACCGGCCTGGCGTTGCGCCTCGACGAGCGTCTCGTCGAGATCGACTTCGGCGACGCCGAGGGGCTCACGCCCGACGAGCTCGCCGAACAGTTCCCGGCGGAATGGGCGGCCTTCTGCCGCGCGCCGGCGAGCAACCCGCTGCCCGGCGGCGAGCGCGGCCGCGATGGCATCGCGCGCGCGCTCCCGGTGCTCGACGAACTGGTCGCCGAGTTTCCCGAGGGCCGGGTGCTCATCGTCGCGCATGCGACGCTCATCCGACTCCTGTTCTGCGAGCTCGCGGGCATGGACCCCGACGGTTACCGCGACCTCCTGCCCGTGCTCGGCAACTGCAGCATCACGACGATCGTCTACCCGTGGGCGACGGAGTCGCAGCTGACGAGCCATCCGCGCATCAGACTGCTCGGATTCGACGTGCCGCCCGGGCGTGCCGCGATCTGACGCGGCGTCCCGCTGGGAGAAGTAGCGCCCGACGACGCCCTCCCGCTGGTCGAGTAGCGCCCGACGACACCCTCCCCGCTGGTCGAGTAGCGCCCGACGACACCCTCCCCGCTGGTCGAGTAGCGCCCGACGAAGAAGGACGCGCATCGAGACCCTTCACCAGATCTCGATACGCTCCTGCGTCGCTACTCGATCAACGAATGCGCGAATGCGGCATCCGATCAGTCGACGGCGAATCGCTCGTCGAGCCAGTGGATGAGGTCGGCCCGAACCTCTTCGCGGTTCGTCTCGTTGAAGATATCGTGCCTGGCGCCCTCGTAGACGATGAGCTCGACATCGACGAGGCCCGACCGCGTGACGTACGCCTTCGCGAGCTTCACGGCGCTCTGCTCGCCACCGACCGAGTCGTCTGATCCGACCATGATGAGCAGCGGCAGTTCCGGCGGCAGGCCGCGCGCGGGTCGTCCGAGCAGGCGCACCCCATCGCGGAGACCGAACAGCTTTCGAAGCGGCACCTCGGTCGTGTACGGGTCGGCCATGAACGCGGCAGCGACATCGGGGTCGCGGCTCAGCCATTCGACCGGGGTCGGCCCGAGATGGCGGTAACGCGCATTGAGGTCGCCGCCGTTCATGTCGAACAGCGTGCGGTAGGCCGTGCCGATGAGCACGACGCCGTCGTACTTCTCTGCGCTGCGATTGACGATGATCTGCGCCATGAGCGAACCCCACGAGTTGCCGAGGAACACGAGGGGCAGCTCAGGCCCTTCGGCTTCGCGGATGACGCTGCTGAACTGCTCCACGGCGTCGATCGTCGCCCTGAGCCCGCCGGGGCCGAGGCGACCCATGCGCGTGAGGTCGCCGCCGTGCTGTTCGAACCCGGTCTGCCCGTGGCCCCGGTGGTCGTCGGCCCACACCGAATAGCCTGCCGCGTTCAGCGCCTCGACGAGCTCGCCGTAGCGGCCGATGTGCTCGCCGACCCCGTGCGCGAGCTGCACGACCGCGTGCGCGTCGGGCACCCGCCACGATTCGTAGTGGATGTGGACTCCGTGCGCATCGGTGAACATCGGCATGCCGACATTGTCGCAGCACGCGAGCTGTGACGAGCGAACGGGGCCGCCGCGGCATCCGCCCTCTGCAGCAATTCAGGTCGGGAGTGCGTGTCGCCCCGGAATCAGGCCCCGAACACCGCGCGACACACCTCCGCACCTGAATTGCTGCAGGTGGGGTGGGGAATTGCGGTGGGTGGCGTGGGGCAGGCGCCGCAGGGCATCGGATGCGGCCGACCGGCCGGCCGACCGACCTCAGAGGTCGACGCGACCGATCAGGTTGACCTTGACCCCCAGCCGATCGAGCATGGCGGCCTTCGCGACGAGCGCCTTGTCGGCCGTCTCGGCGTCGGGTGCGTAGACGAGCTGGGCGTGGTTCGCCTTGTGGCGCGCCATGAACTGATCGCGGCTCACATCGTGCAGCACGACGTGCGCGATCGGCCACTCGGGGTTGGTCGCGTTCTTGCGCCGCTGCGTCTCCTCATCGGGCAGGGCGACGACGGTTCCGCGGAAGACGTCGGCCTGCAGGATGCCGTCGGCGATGAACACCCGCGAGAGCACGATCTCGCCGGGCTTCGAGACCCCATTGACCGTCGCGCCGCCGGCGGGGAAGAAGACGGGGTGCTGCCGCCAGCCCTCGGCGTGCTGCCAGCCGCCGAGGTGCGAGCCGGGCACCGAGCCCGAGATCTCGTACACCCAGACGAAGTCGCCGTCGTACTCCTCGCCCCACCGCACGTCGTGCAGGGTGTTGTCGGGAATGAGCCCCATCGCGCGCCAGACGCGGTCGGTGATGAGCGCGTCGACGGCGACGCCCTCGTCGGCCTCGTTGAAGTGCGGGAAGGCGCGCCCCTCGTGCAGCACGCGTGAGCCGTCGCGCGAGCTCACCGGCGGCCGCTCGGTCGAGTTGAGCAGCCCCTCTGCGAGGTCCGATGCCGGCACGAGGTCTTTGAGGCCCTGCTGGTACTGGATGCCGACGGCGTCGAGGCCGAAGTCGTCGGCGATGCGCAGCGCAGCGATGTACATCTTCATCTGCGAGCGCACCTGCGCTTCGGTGAGCTCGGTCGCCTCGTCGGTGCCGAAGCGGAACGTCATGCCGCGCTCGACGAGCCAGTCGCGGGCGGCATCGGCGTCGGCATCCGGCACCGTCAGCATCTCGGCGTAGAGCGCCGACTGCGAGAGCCGCTCCTTGTAGATGCCGAGCGGGTTCAGCAGCTCGTCGTCGAAGATCGCGTTGTACATGCCCATGCAGCCTTCGTCGAACACGCCGATGATGGCCTTGTCGGCGAGCAGCTGGTCGCCGAGGGCCCGCCCGAGTTCGACCTCGGGGGTGTTCGGCAGTTCGGGCAGCGGCCGCACGTGCGAGGCATCGTGTGTGACCCGGCCGGTCTCGACCCACTCGCGCAGGCCGCCCGCGAACCACTCGTCGGTGAAGTCGACCGACCAGATCGTCGAGTAGGGCTTGTCCATCTTCGTGAGGCCGGCGTTCAGCCCGAGCAGCCCCACGAGTCCCGGCCAGTCGCCCGCGAAGTTCGCGACGGTGAGGATCGGCCCGCGATGCGTGCGGAGCCCCGCGAGCACGTGGTGCGAGTACTGCCACACCGCCTCGGCGACGATGAGGGGCGCGTCGACCGGGATGTCCTTGAACACCTCGAGTCCCATGCGCTGGCTCGAGATGAACCCGTGCCCGGTCACCGGGTCGACCCCGTTGGCCCGCACCACGCTCCAGCCGAGCTCGGCGAGCGCAGCCGTGACGTCGGCCTCCATCGCGGACTGGATCGCCCAGCCGGCGGTGTTCGCCGACTCGCGAAGGTCGCCGCTCGCGATGAGGTACGCGGTGTTCGGTGCCGATACCGGCCGTTCGGCGGTCGCGGGCAGTGTGTAGCTCGTCATCGTGTCTCCTGGGGTGTGTGGTCGTCGGCCGCCGCGCGGGCGGTGTGGTGTTCACCGGTGGTCAGGTGCAGGGGGCCGGATGCCGCGCGCCCGCGCAGCTCGAGGCGTTCGATGTCGAGCGTGCCGCCGTCGATGCGCAGCGTGAGCTCGTCGCCGTCGATCTCGACGCGGCCCCACGCGCCGCCGGTCGTGAAGAGGTATCGGCCGTCGGAACGCGGGTCGAAGGCGAGCGTGCGCGCCGGGGCATCCCATTGCGCACCGCTGAACGCGAGCAGCAGCGCCCATGACGCGAGCGAGCGGGCGTAGTGGTTGCCGCACTCGATCTCGTTCCACGGGTTGCGCACGCTGCCGTCGTATCGCGCCCGGAGCGTGTGCTCGACGAGCAGCGCCTCGTCGACGAGGCCGGCGTAGACGAGGGAAGCCGCGACCTGGTGCTCGATGCCAGTCCACACCTCGTCGGAGTAGACGAACGGTATCTCCGGTCGCCCGCCCTGCGGCCAGGATGCGAGCAGCAGCCCGCCCTCGTCGTTCAAGGCGTAGACGCGCTGCGTGCTTTCGTGCGCCGTGAGGTCGGTGCGGTGGTTGTGCCGGGTGATCGCGCCGAGCGCGCTGCGCAGGTGACCCTTGGGGAGGAGCTCGCCGAGCCCGTTCACCCAAGCGTGGAACTGGCCGAGCAGCTGATCGGAGAGCACGCCGTCGCCGTACTGGTAGCGGTGCTCATCGACGTCGTCGATGGCCTGGCGGTAGTACTCGCCGTTCCAGAGCACTTCCTCCATGCCTGCCGCGCAGCGCTCGGCCCGATCGAGCCAGTCGGCGGCCAGGCCGGTCTCGCCGAGGTGAGCGGCCATGCGTACACCGGCATGCAGGGCTGCGAGGAACATGCCGTTCGCGAGCGGCTCGACGCCGTGGAACTCGATGTCGTAGGTGTTGTGCAGTTCGCCGTCGAGCAGGCCGTCGCCGTCGCGGTCCCACTCGCGGATCGCGTACTCGATCGTGCGCACGGCTGCGGGCCAGAGCTCGCGCAGGAAGTCGTCGTCGCCCGAGAGTCGCCACTCCCGATGCAGGCGCAGGAAGGTGCCGAGCTGCCCGTCGACCGCTGGGCCCATGAACCACGCGGGGCCGCCGAAGACGCGGTTGGAGCGGAACTTCTGCGCGCCGGAGGCATCCGTCTCGAGCAGGAACTCGACCCGTCGCGCGCTGCGCTCGAGCGACGGGAACAGCCACGCGGCGGTCTGCGCGTACGACCACACGTGCGTGCACGTGCCCTCGCACGAACCGCCGTGGTCGAACGAGCCCTCCCATGCGGCGAACATCGGGCCCGCGCCGAGTTCGGGATTCGGCTGCTCGACGACGAAGCACGTCGTCGAGCGGAGCGCCGCGATGTTGGCGCCCACCGCATCGGCGATCACCGGATCGAGCGTGCCGCCGTACAGCGCGTCGACGAATGAGCGGGTGGATGCCTCGAGCCCGCCGAGCTCGCGGTGCAGATGGGATGCCGCTGCCCACGCGTCGGGCCACAGCGTCGCATAGTGGTTCGCCACGATCTCACCGGGGTGGTCGTCGCCGAAGACGATGTGGCCGTACCATCCGCGGCGGCGGTTCGGGAAGCTCCACGCGAGCACGAACTCGAAGTCGCGCGCCTCGCCCGGGGCCAGTTCGTGCACGATGCCGAGCGTTCCCGTGCGCAGGCGCGGGAGCTTCTCGAACAGCGCCTCCTCGGTCATCGGCGTTCCGTCGCCCGAGTCGGCGAAGAGCCCGCGAGGCCGATCTTCGAGCGTCAGCCGCGGTTCCGGCTCGAGCAAGCCGTCGTCGACGAGGTCGTTCCAGAACAGGCGCGGGCCGTCGGGCCAGAACCCCGTGACCCATTGCGGCTTCGCGGTGGTCGAGGCATCCGTCGTCGTGAGGCTCATCGTGCCGAAGCCGGGGTCGTCGCTCGGCAGCCCGATGCCGAAGTCGAGCCCGCGCACGTCGCCGTCGTCGCGCCAGCGCACGGTCTGCGCGGCGCGCATGCCGAACGGGCCGTCGCCACGACCGGCGGTGTGGCTGAGCGAGCCCGCGACGGTGACCGTGGCCGGCACGTCGCCCGGGTTCGTCACGCGGTAGCGCAGCACGGCGGCCGGGATGCCCGAGGCGTCGACGTCGAGCGGCACGAGCGGGGTGAACGCGGTGAGCGAGACGTCGACCGGCAGCACGTCGTCGGTGAAGTCGATGTCGACGATCGGGTATTCGCCGTGCATCGTCGCGCCGGCCAGGCGAGGCAGGCCCGCGAGTCGGTCGAAACCGTAGCCCGCATCCCAGTCGTGCCGGCCCGTGATGCGCGCCTCGAGCACGCGGGTGACGGCGGGGCCGCCCTCGGGCACCGCGTGGATCGCGAAGAAGGTGTTGGGGTTCAGCCGCCCCTTGTCGGGCAGGTTCTCGAGCTCCCAGTCGCGCAGCTCGCCGCGGGCGCCGAGCGAGACGTTGCCAGTGCCGATGCCGCCGAGGGGGAAAGCGGCGCGTTCGGCGGTGTGCGGGATGCCCCGTGCGCGGCGCGTCATCGAGTGATCTCCTCGTGGTCGTGTGCGTGTGCGTAGTCGTGCGCGTGGTCGTGTGCGTGGTCGTGCTTGCCCTCGTCGCCGCGCGCGACCTCGCCGTGCTCGCGCTGCGGCAGGCCGCGCTGCGGTAGGCCGCGCTGCGGTAGGCCGCGCTGCACCGCGGCGAGTTCGTGCACGAGTTCTTTCGTCGAGGCGTACAGCCGCAGGTAGCGTTCGAAGAGCGCGTCGTAGCCCGCTGCGGCCGACGGGTCGGGCCGGATCGTCGTCGCCACCGGATTCCACTCGGCGATGCGCGGGGCGGCCGCGGCCTCACTCGCGGTGGCGACCGCCGCGAGGAACGCGGCACCGTAGCTCGCTCCGATCGTGGTCTGCGGCACCTCCTGCACGAGCCCCGTGGCATCCGACACGATCTGCAGCCAGAGCGAACCCTGCGTGCCGCCGCCGACAGCGACGATGCGGCGGATGTCGGCGCCGGCGGCGCGCATGGTCTCGACGTTGTGCCGCACGCCGAGGGCGGTCGCCTCGAGCGCGGCACGGTAGAGGTCGCCGCGGGTGTGGCTGAGCGTGAGGCCCGCGATCACGCCCCGCGCGTCGGGGTCGAGGATCGGCGTGCGCTCGCCCGCGAAGTATGGGAGCATCACGAGCCCCCGCGCGCCGACGCCGGAATCGGCGGCCTCGGCCAGGAGGGTCGGATAGTCGGCATCGGTGAGGTCTTTCAGCCATGCCGTGAGCGCGCCCGAGGTCGCGAGGCCGCCGGCGAGGTTGCGGGTGCCCGCGAAGGCGCCGACCGTCGTCCACATCGACGGGGTGCGCAGAGTCTCCTCGCCGGTCGCGATGAGGAACATCGTCGTGCCGTACATGAGCATGAGGTCGCCGGCCCCGTGGGCCCCGACGCTCACGGCTTCGGTCCACGCGTCGATGGTGCCCGCGATGACGGGAGTGCCCTCGGGGATGCCAGTGGCGGCGGCAGCTGCCCGGGTCACCCTGCCGACGAGCTCGCCGGCCCACACCAGCGGCGGCGCCTCGATGCCCTCGGCGAAGCGGCTCCACCACGGCTCGTGCCACGCCTCGGCCTCGATGTCGTACAGCGGGGAGACCTGGCTGGCCGACTGGTGGTCGAGCACGTAGGCCCCGGTGAGCTTGCGCGCGAGCCAGGATGCCGGCATGAACAGCCGGCGGGCCCGTGCGAATGCCTCGGGCTCCTCCTCCGCGATCCAGCGGATCTTCGGGCCGCCGGCCTGCGAGGTGAGCGTCGAGCCACCGACCCGGGTGACCTCGTCGATGCCGAGTTCTTGCGACATCCGCTCGATCTGCGACGCCGCCCGGGTGTCGACGCCGTACAGGATCGCCGGGCGCACCGGCTCGTCGTGCTCGTCGGCGAGAAGGATGCATGGGCCCATGCCGCTGACGCCGACGCCCGTCAGCTCGAGTTCGATCCCGCGATCGGATGCCTCGGCCAGCAGTCGCTGCGAGAGCTCGACGAACTCGCTCCACCAGAGGCGGCCGTGCATCTCGACGTGGCCCGGGCGGGGGCGCTGCACCTCGTGGGCGACGGTGGCGGTCGCGAGCGTCGCGCCGTCGTCGGCGACGAGGACGCCCTTGCTGCTCGAGGTGCCGATGTCGACACCGAGCGTGCATCGCATTGGCATTGGCACTCCTCCTCGAATCGCCATCGGCGTGCGCCTCGTCGGTCGACCGCCTCGTCGGTCACTCTATGCGAAATCGATTTCATGATCAACCGAGCCGTGGTGCCCGGCGGGCTCCCATTCCTCGCCCCCATGCAGCGATTCACCTCACGCATCTCCCCCGCCTCCCCCGTCTCCCCGTCTCTCCCCGTCTCCCCCCGCCTCGCCCGCCTCGCCATCTCGCCATCTCGCCCGCCTCGCCATCTCCCCCGTCTCCCCATCTCCCCCGTCTCGCCCTCTCCCCCGTCAGCAATTCAGGAGCGGAGGTGTGTCGCGGCCTCCCTGAGACCCATCCACCGCGACACGCCGTGCGTGAACCTGAATTAGCGAACGGGCGAGACTGCGTCGGACCGGAGCAGAGGCGCGGCGGCGACGCGAGATGGGGGCGCGAGGAAAGCGGCGCATCGAAGGGCACCACGGCAGCGGCAGGGGCGCGGACAAGGCGGCAGCGGCGGCGCGGACAAGGCGCCGGCGGCAGCGCGGACGAAGCGACTACGAGACGGGGCGGTCGCGGGCCGGCCGCAGCTCGCCGCGCAGCACGACGGTGCGGGCCTGCTGGTCGTCGCCCGAGATGCGCTCGAGCAGCATCTTCGCCGCGGTCACGCCCATGTGACGCGCCGGCAGCTTGACGACAGTGACGGCGCTCGGCGACAGCGTCGTGAAGGGCAACGACCCGACCACCGCGACCCCGAGCTTCGGCGGGGTGAGCCCGTGCTCGGTGAGCACTTGGATCGCCCCCACGCCGAGGAGGTTGTTCGCCGCGACGATCGCGTCGGGCGGCTCGGGCAGCGCGAGCAGCTCTTCCATCACCTCGCGCCCGCCGTCGACGCGGAACGTCGAGTACCGCAGCAGTGCGTCGGAGTCGGCGTCGGGGAAGTGGCGCGCCACGACGCCCCGCCAGCCCTGGGCTCGTTCGTAGGCGGTCTCGATGTGCTGCGGTCCGGTGATGCACGCGATGCGCCGATACCCCGCCTGCACGAGGTGCTCGGTCGCGGCCTGACCGGCCGTGCGGTTGGCCATGACCACGCCGTCGATGTCGTAGCCCGTGCCGCGGTCGACGGCGACGACCGGCCGGCCGGCGGCACGGATGTCGTCGAGATTGGTCTGGTCGGATGCCGCGGCGAGGATCACTCCGGCCATGTGCTCGGAGATCGCGATCTGGAGGTAGGTCGCCTCTTTCTCGAGCTGGGCGTCGGTGTTGCACAGCACGACGGAGTAGCCGGCACTCTGCGCGACGTCTTCGACGCCGCGGGCGAGCTCGGTGAAGTAGGGGTTCTCGATGTCGGGGATGACGAGGGCGATGACCTCGGACTCCTGCTTGCGCAGGGTTCTCGCCGTACGGTTCGGCGTGAACTTGAGCTGCTTCGCCGCCTCGCGGACAGCAGTGACCTTCTCGTCGGAGACGGCCACGCCGTTGAACACCCGTGACACGGTCGCCGGTGACACGCCGGCGAGCTTCGCCACCTCGTAGATCGTCGCCATGCGCCCTGTCCCTGTGCCGGCCGCGTTGACATGCCGATGAGGCCACCTTACAGTGTTGAAATCGATTCCAAGCGCGCGCATCTCTGCGCTGCGCCGACACGAGGAAGTGGCCGACCGTGAACTCCCTGCAACCACCGAGTCCCGACCTGTCGTCGATCGCGGCGATGCGACCTCTGCAGACGCGATCGATCTCACCCGAGAACTTCGACGGCTCGAAGGGCGGTGGCGGTCGAGCGACCGAGGGCACCGGGGCATCCGCTGCCCGCGATCTCGGCCCCGGCTGGAAGATCTCGCCCAGTGTCGACGTCAAGGCGGGTGAGACCTTCGACCTCGCGACGATCGACGGCGCCGGCAAGATCACGCACATCTGGATCACGACCCACACCGACAACTGGCGCACCCTCGTGCTGCGCGCCTACTGGGACGGCGCCGACGAACCCGCGATCGAGGTGCCCTACGGCGACTTCTTCTGCAACGGCTGGGGCGTGTTCGCGCAGGTGAACTCGCAGACGATCGCCGCGAACCCGCACGGCGGCTTCAACTCGTACTGGCCGATGCCCTTCAAGGAGGGCGCCCGCCTCACGATCGAGAACACTTCCGTCGTCGATGTGCGCGTCTACTACCAGGTGACGTACGAGATCGGCGGCGACTACTCGAACGACGGCTACTTCCACGCGCAGTGGCGGAGGTCGAACCCGCTCGAGGAATTCGTGCCGCACACGATCGTCGAGGGCGTCGAGGGGCAGGGCCAGTACGTCGGCACCTACCTCGCGTGGGGGGTGAACTCCAACGGCTGGTGGGGCGAAGGCGAGATCAAGTTCTACCTCGACGACGACACCGACCACCCCACGATCTGCGGCACCGGCACCGAGGACTACTTCGGCGGGGCCTGGAACTTCGACATCCCGGGCCAGGGCTACACCGAGTTCTCGACGCCCTACCTCGGCATGCCGCAAGTGATCCGCCCCGACGGGCTCTACGTTTCGCAACAGCGGTTCGGCATGTACCGCTGGCACCTGCTCGACCCGATCTTCTTCGCGACCGGTATCCCGAAGGTCGACATCCAGGCACTCGGTTGGCGAAGCGGATGGCGCTATCTCCCGTTGCGCGACGACATCGCGTCGACCGCACTCTTCTACCTCGCCCGGCCCACAGCCCGGCGCCCGAAGTCGCCGACGGCCGACGACATGGAGGTGCACCTCGGGACGGCCCCCGTGCCCGACATCGGTGCGATGCCGCCCCGGGCGCCGCAGGACTGACATGGCGGATGCCTCGCCGAGCCCGCGACCAGTCACGGCCCGAGAAGCGCCAACGGAACGACCGCGACGCCATCGGGCCGGCGGTAGGCGAACTCCCCAGTGTTGACGACGATACGGTCGGCTAGTCGGTCGCCGATCTGATCACGCAGCCAGTTGAGGTGCCTGACGTCGTTGTCGCCCACTGTGGATGCCAGTTTGACCTCGATGGCGACAATTCGACGATCTTCACCTTCCACGATCAGATCGATCTCGCGCCGGTTGTCTTTGGTACGCAGGTGCCCCACGGATGCGCCGAGCGCCCCCGCATAGACCCGCACGCTCTGGGTCACCAATGATTCGAAAAGCGCACCCAGCCACGTGCCTGTACTCGTTGCAACTCTGTCTCCTTCCCCTTGAAGAAGACCTGCCCTCCCGACTCCGACCAACCTGGCAGCGATCGCCGGATCGACGAGATGGTGCTTGGGAGTGCGCGTCAATCGCTTGAGGGTGTTGAACACGGGCATCCACGCCGGAACCGGGTCGAGCACGAAGAGCCTCTGCAAGTGCTCCCGGTACGTATCCATAGTGCCTCTCGCGGGCTTCGCATCCTCCCCCGCCGTTGCCGCATCCAGCAGGGTCGTGTACGAGGCGTCTGTGGCAGTCGCTGCTCCATATGCGACCAGCCAGGCCATAAGCGCGGCCGGGCGCCGGACTGCCACGCCGTTCTCGGGGAGTTCTCGCGTCACGATCCGAGATACGTAGCTGTCCAACTGGACCTGGCGAGCCCGCTCGGAGAGGTCGCGGATGCCGGGGAATCCTGATCTGAGCACCTCATCCGTGTATGTCGGGAGATCAATGGATGAACGGCCACCGACCTGCGTCCGGGTCGCCGAGAGCAGCCCGTCGAGGGACACTGTTGGATCGATGAGACTGCGCTCGCTGAACGCGAGCGGTCGCATTGCGAGACTCACGATTCTCCCAGCCCCTGAATGGATACGGATGCCTGGCGCAACCCCGGCCGATCCTGCAAGCAGGAACCTTCCGCCTGAGCTGTCTTCGTCCACCGCCATTCGCACCTGGTCCCACACCTCGGGTTCGAGTTGCCATTCGTCGATGAACACCGGCTGTGGCAGTCGAGTGACAAGCTCTGGATCTGCCACCACAACGGCACGCTGCGCCGACCTGGTCAACGATAAGACCGTTGCTGCACGCTGAGTTGCAGTAGCCGTCTTGCCTACACCCTTCGCGCCTTCCAGAGCGATCGCGGCGAGCTCGGGGACAAGGTCGTCCAACAGGGAATCGATGATGCGTCGACGATATGTCACGCAACGAATCTAGCAGATGGTCGCGTTTCTATTAGGCAAATAGTTGCATTCCTATTAGGCAATCAGTTGCGTTCCTATTGCACAATTGGTCGCGCTCGACCGTCTGGCAGTTTCGCAAGGGTGAGTTCAGGGGCGACCCGGCTTGCCGGGTTTGTCGGGCTTGCCGGGCTTGTCTGGGAAGTCGGGGCGCGGCGGCCGTGGGTCGTAGTGCACTGCCGAGAGGCCGAGCTCGCAGCCCCCGCACGAGGTCAGGATCGCCCGCTCCGCATCGGCGGTCGTCGTGACGACGAGCTCCGAGTCACCGCGCGACGCATCACGACGCACAGTCGCGGCGAAGCCGACGGTCAGTGTCTGGCCGGGGGCGATCTGCCCCGACCAGCGCAGCGTCGAGCCGTCGAGCACCGGCTCGCCCGTCGCGGAGCGCAGCGACGCGGCATCCAGATTCGCATCGTCGAGGAGTCCGCTGAGGTCGACGGCGAGGCTCACGGTCTCGGCGGTCGAGCTGTCGGTGGAAGCCGACAGCTCGTACGAGACCACGTCGTGGCGCACGACCTCGGATCCCGCCGCCGGGTCGGATGAGACCGTGACCGTCAGCCCCGGCAGCTGCTCCTTCGCCTTCGCGAGGGAGAGGTCGTCGATCTGCACCCAGCGGTCGCCGTTCAGGTTCGTGCCGACGAAGGCCTGCACGGCCGTGCGGTCGCCACTGTGGAAGGTCGCCGAGTAGCGCGTGTACGCGCCGACCTGCTCGAAGGATGTCTCGGCGAGCGTCGCGCCGCCGGAGCCGAGTTCGCGTACGCCCAGCGACCCGGGCGCCGGGCTGCCCCCGGTCACCACGAAGCCGGTGAAGGTGTACGTGGTGTTCGGCTCGACCACGACATCCTGGTGCACGTCGATCCACCCGGCGTTGTGCCGCATCCAGCCCTGCTTGGTGCCGCCGTGGGTCCACGCGTGGTTGACGTCGACGCCGCAGTTGCCCGCGCAGGCCCACGGCGCCGGTATGGCGGCGTCGACGGCGCGCTCGAATCCCGGGTCCTCGATGAGGTTCGGGTTCACGACGGCGCCCGTCTCGTCGATCTCGGCGCGCATCAAATACACGTTGTACGGCTCCCACTGCGAGAGCGCGAAGTAGAGCTCGCCGTCTTCCGACCAGGGGTGCAGGTAGCCGCCGTACAGGCCCGGGTAGTCCGCGAAGCTCGCGAGTCGCTGCGCCTCGCCCCACGGCCCCTCGGGAGTCGGCGCGGTGCGCAGCACCAGATCGAGGTCCTCGTTGAGATAGGTCATCAGCCAGCCGCCCGTGTGCTCGCTGTACTGCACCGACAGTTCCGCGACGTTCGGCGGCACGATCGGCGCGGCGACGGCGTCGTCGCCTACCACCCAATTCGACCCGTTCCAGTACGAATAGGCCGACTTGTCGAGCACGGATGACTCGGGCACGCGTGCGACGTGCGCCGCACCGAACCGGCCGTTCGGCGTTCCGAACATGTAGACGTAACCATCGTGGCGCTCGAACGCGACCATCTGGAACGGGTGCTGCCCGTCGGCGGTATTCGTCCACTGCGGTCCGTCGGTCGAGTTCCAGGTCTCGCCGTTGTCATCGGAGTAGGCGATGCGGCTGAAGTTCGTGTCCCATGCCCCGGGTTCGCCCCACTGGCGCACCGACATGAAGGCGAGGTACTGCCGATCGCCGACGGCGATGCCGGCCGTCGGGATCGTCGTGAGCTCTTCGCCGTTCACCTTCTGAGACGGGATGATCTCGGCCGCGTGACCCGGCGCATCCTCGACGGCGGAGTCGAACGTCATGCCGTCGGAGAGCTCGGCATCGCTGCTGCGCAGCAGCACGTTCGAGCGCCAGTCGCCACCGCCACCGCCGGGACCGCTCCAATCGCCGAAGGTGTCGCCGAAAGCGGTGAGGATCTCGCCGGCGCCGTTCTCCCACATGATGCCGAGGTCGGTGCCGGTCACGGCCCACCTCGTGTCGGTGGCGCTCAGCGACTTCGGCCCCGTCATCTTGCTGACGAGCACCGCGGGCGAATGATCCGGAGACGGCTCGGCGATCGCGCTCTCCGCAGGCGCGAGCGGCGCAGCGGCCGCACCGGTCGGCGCGAGCACTCCGATGACGAGCGCTCCGACGGCGGCGAGCACGGTGGTGTTCCTTCGTACGGGTTGCATCATTGCATCTCCCTGTCGGTGGAATTCGAGGTTCCGTCAGGCCGCCCCGCTGGGCGACGTCACTTCAGCCCGGCCATCTTGATGTTGCCGATGATCTGGCGCTGGAAGATCAGGAACAAGATGATGACGGGCGCCGCAGCGAGCACCGACCCGGCCATCAGCAGTCCGAGCTCGGTCGAGCGCTCGGAGCGGAACGTGGCGAGGTACTGCTGCACCACGAACTGCTCGGGGGTCGTGATCGTCATGATCGGCCAGACGTACGAGTTCCAGTACGCGAGGAACGCGGTGATGCCCATGACGACGAACGGCGGCTTGGAGAGCGGGAGGAAGAGCCGGATGAAGATCGTGAACCGGTTGCAGCCGTCGAGCATCGCGGCCTCTTCGAGGCTCGACGGGATGCTCAGGTAGAACTGCCGGATGAAGAACACCATCGCAGCGCTCGCCGCGCCCGGGAGCACCAGCACCGCGAGCGAATCGAGCATCTGCAGGTTGGTGACCACGATGAAGCTCGTGAGCAGGATCGTCATGCCCGGGATGAACAGGGTCGTGATCAGGATGACCCACAGGGTGCGCTTGAACCGGAAGTCCAGGCGGGCGAACGCGTAGGCGGCGAGCGAGTTCACCGCGAGGCTCAGCACCGTGAACAGCAGGGCGCCGCCGAAGGTCCACAGCATCGTGCGCAGGAAGGTGGGGTCGGCGAGGATCTGGACGTAGTTCTCCCACTTCCACACCTCGGGGAAGAACTGGAACGGCGTCTTCAGTACCTCGGTCTTCGTCTTGAAGCCCGCGATGAGCATCCAAGCAAGTGGGAAGAGCGCCGTGACGACGAAGAGCACGCCCATGGCGACCTTGCCGGTCGCGAAGAGCCACCATCGGGTGTCGCGCGCGACCCGCCGTGCGGGAGCGAGTTCGAAGGTTGCAGCCACGTCAGTCCACGAGCCTTTCGGAGTTGACGAACTTGAACACGATCGCCGACACGCTGCCGAGCACCACGAAGAGGAGCATGGCGGCCGCGATCGAGAACCCGACGTTGATGTCGTTTCGGAAGTGGATGAAGATGAACAGGTTCGGCAGCGTCGTCGAGTTGAGCGGACCGCCGTTGGTCATGATGAGCGGCAGTTCGAACTGCTGGATCGCCGCGACGAACCCGGTGACCACGAGGTAGAGCAGCACGTTCTTCATCTGCGGCAACGTGATGAAGAACGTCTTCTGCCACCAGTTCGCGCCCTCCATGGATGCCGCCTCGTAGTACTCGGTCGGGATGTCGACCATGGCCGCGACCATGATGAGCGAGGTGAGGCCCATGCCGAGCCAGATCGCCGGTACCGCGATCGCGACGAGTGCCCACGCGGGGTCGCCGATCCACGCGATCGGGTCGACGCCGAACAGGCCCAGGAACCAGTTGAGCAGACCGCCCGAGTAGTCGTAGATCAGCACGAAGATGATCGAGGTGATCACGGTCGAGACGATGGTCGGTATGTAGATGCTGACCTTCAGCAGTCCCGCGAAGCGCCGCGAGACGCTGACGACGAGTGAAGCGAAGCCGAACGCCAGCAGGAGCATCGGCGGCACGGTGAGCAGCACGAAGAGGAAGCCGCGACCGATCGCCTCGACGAAGAGCGGATCGCCCAGCACGTCGAGGTAGTTCTTCAGGCCGACGAACGCGGGGGCCTTGTAGAAACTCCAGTCCTGGAACGACAGGTAGGCGGCGTAGATCGCCGGCCAGATGACGAAGATGCCGAGCAGCACCATCGCCGGCAGGATCAGCCAGTAGGCGAGCTTGCCGTCTCGATATCGATAGCGGTCGCGCCGGCGCCGCACTTCCCGGCGATCGCTCGCGCCTCGGGCGTCGGTGACCCCGACCCCGCCGCGCACCATTTCGGTGACCATGATCCGTCCTGTCGTTCCGTGCCGGCTCGGCCGGTCGGAGGCCGGTCTTGCCAGCCTCCGACCAGTCGATCTCCGATCAGTTCTTCGGCGCCTTGCTGGGCAGGTCGTTCTTCTCGATCACCTTCTGGATCGCATCGGACGCGGTCTTCAGCGCGTCGTCTATGGATGCAGCGCCCTTCATGCCCGTCTCGATCGCGGTACCGACGGCGAGCGAGACGTCCCACGGGTACGTCGGCTCGGGGATCGCGGTGGGAGCGATGTCGTTCACGATGATGCTCGACCACGGGGCATCCGCTGCCTCATCGCTCGCGGCGACGGCCTCTTGCACCGAGTCGCGCACGGGCACTTTGGTGAACTGCGTGTCGACGAAGAACGGCACGAGACGCTCGGGGTCGTCGGCGAGCGCCCACTCGAGGAACGCTCCCGCCGCTTCGGCGTTCTTCGTCTTCGCGTCGATGACCCACTTGAAGTTGCCGAGGGTCGTCGTGGTGCGATCGTCTGAGCCTGAGGCCGAGGGGAATGCGCCGATGCCGGTCTTGGCCAGCAGGTCGGGGTAGTCCGAGCCGATCTCCGACATCATCCACGAACCCGATACCTTGAACGCGGCCTTCTGCTCGCCGAAGTCCTTGCCCTCGACGTACGCGGCGAGGGGCTGCTTGGGCATGTAGCCCTTGTCCCACAGTTCCTGATAGTTGGCGATGAGGCTCTGGTACGCGTCGTTCTCGATGTCGGGCGCGGTCCAATCGTCGGTGAGTGCGGTGTGGCCGGCGAAGTTATACTGCTGGCCGACCGATGACCAGGCGAAGGTGATCGCGTCTTGAGCGGGCGAGATGCAGTACTGGCCGTCTTGCAGGGTGGGGGCGATCTTCTCGCACGCGGCGAGCAAGTCGTCCCACGTCGCGGGCGCCTGTTCGGTGTCGACGCCGGCTGCCGCGAGCATGTCGGTGTTCCAGAACAGCACGGTCTGCGGCTCGAGCAGCAGCGGGTAGGCGTAGTACGTGCCGCCGATCTCGGCGACGGGCTTGGCCGCATCGATGATCTCGTCGAGCTTCGCCTCGTCGACGACCTCGTTGAGCTCGTAGAGCTGGCCGGCGTTGACGGCGTCTTGGATGCTGCCGGCGTGGGTGTAGACGTCGGGTGCCTTGCCCGCGGCCTGCGCGGCCTTCATCTTCTGGTCCCACGCGTCGGCCGGCACCTCGGTGTCGACGACCTTGACCTCGTCTTGCGAGGCGTTGAACTGCTTCACGATGTCGGCGTACCAGTCGTTCTCGACCGGCGTGAAGGTGCGGTGCCAGAACTGGATCGTGGTCGTGCCGCCGGCGTCGTCGCCGCTCGATGGCGAGCATCCGGCGAGCATGGCCACGACCGCAGCGGCTGCGATGCCGACGGTGGCGAGCCTGTTGATTCTCTTGTGCATTCGTCCCTCCTCAGGAACTCGACTCTTCGGTGAGTCGTTGCTGTGGCCGGTCAGGAAGCCCGGTCCGGTCGGATCAGGCCGGCGCACCGCTCAGCGCGGATCGCCGCTGACCTCATCCCGGCGCCAGCGTACGCGAAATCGATTTCATGCGCAATGGCGACGGATGCCGCGTGCACGCGCTCACTCGGCGCGTTCGGTGCGTTCGAGGTCGACCGAGAACCAGAACACGTTGTACGGCCCCCACAGCGAGAGCGTGAAGTAGATGCGCCGACCGCCCTCGGCGACGTACCGCGGGTTCAGGTACGGCGAGTAGAGCCCCGGATAGTCGACCGCCGAGACCATCTCGATCGGCTCGCCCCACGGCCCCCACGGGGTGATCCCTTCGCGGATGTACGCGTTGCCGCCGTCGGAGTACGTCATGATCCAGCGCTCGAGGTAGCCGGACCACATGACCGAGAGTTCGCCGATCGTGCCGTCCACGATCGTGGTCGCGGCGTCGGGATCGGGGCTCCAATCCGGCGCACCGTCGGGCGCCGTACCCGCGAAGTACGTGTAGGCCGAGGCATCCTCGACCGCTTCGACCGTCGCCGGCACGCGCATGAGCTGCACGCCGCCGAATCGCCCGGATGGAATCGACCAGAAGTAGACGTATTCGGTGCCGCCCTCCTGCACGGTCGCAGCGGCCACCTGAACGAAATTCGAGTCGCCCGGCCAGCGCGGGGACTCGAGCGCCGTCCACGTGCGTCCCTCGTCGGTCGACTTCGCGAGGCCCGCGAAGTTCGCGTCCCACGCGCCAGGCTCCCCCCAGAACTTCACCGACATGTACGAGAGATAGAGCGTGTCGTCGACGGCGAACCCGTACGTCGGGATCTTCGTCACCTCGCCCGTGCCGTCGTTCGCGTCGTGCTCGCCCTCGACGAGTGCGGTCGCCCAGCCGAGGTCGTCGGCCGGCGCCCAGCCGTCGAAGGTGATGCCGTCGCTCGGGTCGTCGTCGGTCGTCCAGGCCGAGACGTTCGAGCGCCAGTTGCCGCCTTGCCCGCCGTATGCGTCTGCGGCGCGTTCGCCGAAGGTGTCGCCGAACAGGAAGAAGGTCTTGTCTCCGAGGTTCACCATCGAGCCGAGGTCGGTGCCGGCGACCGCGGCGCCCTCGGTATCGTTGATCGCGTCGGGGCCGGTGAGCTTCGCGATCTCGGTGAGGTCACGAACACCCTCGAGCACGAACGGCTTGTCGGGGTCGGGGTCGACGGTGGCCGGCTTCATCGCACCGCTCCCGGCATTCGGCCCGGTACAGGCGCAGAGCGCCAGGGCAGCGGATGCCGCGACCGCGGCGATTCGCAGAGTTCGGGTTCGTGTTCGTGGGGTCGGGGCATGGCGCATGATCCTCCTCGATCGTCTCCGCCACGATACGTCGAAGCCGCCGATTTAGAAATCGATTTCAAAACTTTCCGCTGCCGAACACCCGATGAAACCCCACACCGCGGGTGCCCGCTCGAGGGCTATCGGGCGCCGAGTCCGACTCCCTTCACGATGCCTCCCCTGTCAGCATGCTCATGAGCAGCGCGACCATGAGCTCCTTCTCTTTCGGGTCGCTCATGGCGACCATGAGCGTGATCGCCGCAAGGGCGTTGTTCGAGATGCGCGGTATGCCACGCTCATCGTCAAGAGCCTCATTCTTCGCCAGGAAGTGCACGAACAGGGCGGCCGCACTGCGCTTGTTGCCGTCGGAGAGCGGGTGATCCTTCACGACCATGTAGAGCAGATTCGCTGCCTTCTCCTGCACGGTCGGGTACAGCTGTTGCCCGCCGAACCCCTGGTAGATCGTCTCGACGATTCCCTTGAGTGCGTCACCGCGCTCACCCCCGAACAACCGATCGTCGGGGAACTCCGAGCCGACACGGTCTATAACGACGCGAGCGTCGTCGTACGTGAGCACCCAGAGCGGCACTTTGCCGGGTGGAGAAGTAATCGTGCCTTCGTCATAGTCGCGAAGGGCGCGCAGGCCCGGCAAGTATCTCGACAGCACATCGGCTACACCGGTGATCATTTCGTCGGTCGAGCGCGAGAGCACCTGCACGATCGAACCGAGTTGCTCGAGGCGGCGTTCGTTGATTGTTGCACCCTCGAGCACGAACTCCTTGAGTACGCCGCTCGCCCAACGGCGGAACTCGATCGCCCGACCTGAGTTCGCGCGGTACCCAACCGCAAGAATCACGTCGAGGCTGTAGAGCGTGACCGGTCGATCAGAAGAAGCAGTATGCACTTTTTGCATATTGCTCTCGCGATCGACCTCGCCCGCTCGGAACAGATTGCGGATGTGCCGGGAAACACCGGACTGGTCGACCCCGAACAGCTCTTCGATCTGTGCCTGCGAAGCCCAGATCGTTTCGCGTTCAGTGTCGAACGGCAGACGAAATTCACTTCCCTCGGCGGAGTAGATGACCACACCGATATCGCTGGTCACTCGTTCCCCTCCAATCGGCTCGTGCGCTCGTGCACTTGGTCGGGCCCTGTGACGGCCTCCGGATCGTTGTGCGACATTCTCTCCTCCAATGAGATGGACGATTGCGATCAACCCGGCACGAGTTCGATACCGGCACTCTACGACGAGCCTCCGACGCCGCGGCCGACAGGGGGCCAGAGACATCCGGAATGCTTAGTCACACTAATTTGTTAGACTAAGGATATGACGGATGCCTTACACACCCCCACGGCCGAACGGCCTGCCCTCCTTGCATCCGCTCGCACGTCGACGCCCCGCCGACCCACGCTCGCCGAACAGAGCACCGAACTGCGCATCGCGATCATGCGCCTCGCGCGGCGCCTCCGGCAGGAGCGCACCGAGACCGAGCTCAGCGGCTCGCAGTTCTCGACCCTCGGCTGGATCTCGGCCGAGGGACCGCTCACCATCGGCCGGTTGGCCGGACTCGAGCGGGTCACGGCCCCCTCGATGAACCGCACCGTGAACCGCCTCGTCGACGCCGGCTACGTCGTGCGCGCTGCGTCGCCCGACGACCGCCGCAAAGTGCTCGTCTCGACGACCGAGAGTGGCGAGACGATCGTGCGCGAGACGCGCCGCCGCCGCGACGCGTGGCTCGCCAAGCGCTTCGTCACCCTCACCCCTGCAGAACGCGAGACGCTCGCTGACGCCACGACCATCCTCAGGAGGCTCATCACCCAGTGAGTGCCATGTTCCGCTCTCTCGTCCACCGCAATTATCGAATCTGGTTCATCGGCGCCCTCGTCTCGAACGTCGGCGCCTGGATGCAGGCCACCGCCCAGAACTGGGTGGTGCTCACCGAACTCACCGACAACGATGCCTTCGCCGTCGGAATCACGATGGCGCTGCAGTTCGCGCCGCAGCTGCTGCTCGTGCCGATCACCGGCCTCATCGCCGACCGCTTCGACCGCCGCAAGATCCTCATGATCACGCAGACCGCGCTCATGCTGCTCGGTCTCGCCCTCGGCCTCCTGCTCATCTTCGGCCAGGCAGAACTCTGGCACCTCTATCTCTTCGCGCTCGCCCTCGGCCTCGTGAACGCCGTCGACAACCCCGCGCGGCAGACCTTCGTCTCCGACCTTGTCGGCAGCTCCGACATGTCCAACGCCGTCGCGCTGAACTCGGCGTCGTTCAACACCGCACGCATGATCGGCCCGGCCGTCGCGGGATTCCTGATCGTGCTCGTCGGCTCGGGTTGGGTCTTCGTCATCAACGCATTCACCTTCCTGGCGGTGCTCGGCGCGCTCGCGATGCTTCGCGGCAAGCAATTGAAGCGGATGCCGCGGGCTCCACGCGCCCGCGGGCAATTCGTCGCGGGCTTCCGCTACGTGGCGGGGCGGCCAGACCTCGTCGTCGTCTTCGTCATGGTCTTCCTCATCGGCGCATTCGGCATGAACTTCCCGATCTTCTCCTCGACGATGGCGGTCGAGTTCGGCCGCGGCGCCGGCGAGTACGGCCTGCTGTCGTCGATCCTCGCGATCGGCTCGCTGACCGGTGCCCTGCTCGCTGCACGACGCGAGCGAGCCCGCATCCGGGTGATCATCCTGGCGTGCGCCTTCCTCGGATTCGCCACGCTGGCCGCCGCGCTCATGCCCACCTACTGGACCTTCGCGGCCTCGACGATCCTCATCGGCCTCGGCGCCGTGACGATCCTCACCACGGCCAACGGGTACGTGCAGACGACGACCGAACCCGCGCTCCGCGGCCGGGTGCTCGCGCTGTACATGGCGATCCTCGCGGGCGGAACGCCCATCGGCGCCCCGATCGTCGGCGCGGTCGCCGACAGCATGGGCCCGCGCTGGGCGCTCGGGCTCGCCGCCGTCGCTGCGACCGTGGCCGCGCTCATCGGCCTCGGCTGGCTCGTGTTCTCACGGGGAATGCGCCTCGCGCGGCATCCGGAGTTCGCCTGGCGACCGGTGGTCAGATTCGCGGATGCCCCGACCGCCGCCATCGCGGTCGTGGCCACGCAGGCCGTGCCGGTCGTACCGGTCGTGCCGGTCGTACCGGCCGTGCCGGTCGTGCTCGACGACGCTCACGATCGTGTGGGCGAGCGCGCCGGCGCGCTCGTGCCCGCCGTACCGAACAACCGGCTCGTGCCGGTCGACTTCTCGGAGGAAGTGGCGCTCACCTCGCCGATCCCGCTGCCGCATGCGCGCCGTGACGACGCGAGTCGTCGGGATGCGCCTGCCGGCGCAAGCCTTTGCGTCCAGTCGACCGCTGCCGCCCCCGCTCGTGCATCGGCGGAGTGCCCGGAGCCCGCGGCATCACCGACCTAGAAACGGCGACGGCGGGCAACTTCGACGGCGGCGGCGCCACCTTCTCGAAGGACGCGCTGGCCGCAGCCGGAGTAGCGCCCGGCGGAACCGTGACGGTGGGCACCGGCGATGCGGCGATCGAGTACCGGTGGCCGGAACCCGTCGGCACGCCGAACTCGGTGGCGCCCGCAGGGCAGACGATCTGAAGATCTTCGACTGGCAGGTCGTCTCGCAGCCCCTGCCGCCGGGGCCGGCGGAGTCGGCATGGGCGTCGGAGCTGCCGTGGCTCAGCGCCACCACCGGATGGGGTGTCATCGGAAAGGACGTGGCGAACAAGGACGAAGCGGGCTCGCCCGACGTGCCCCTGACGATCAACTACACGGATCCGGCCACCGGGCAGTCGCCGGTCTACGCGAGGGGCTCGGCGTGCACGCCGCGTCGAAGATCACCTACTACCTCGGCGGCACGTGCTCGGCGTTCACCGCCGAGGTCGGCCTCGAGGCGGGCTTCGCCGGTAACGTCTTCTTCAGGGTCGACACCGACGGAGTGAACCGGTACCAGTCGCGTACGTTCACACCGGGCTTCGCCCCGGAGCCGGTGAACGTCGACCTGACGGGCGTGCAATACGTCGACCTGCTCGTCGACGCACCGGGCAGCATCAATGGCGCGCACGGCGTCTGGGGTGATGGGCGCTTCACCTGCGGGTGATCCTCCGCGGGCGAGAAGGGGGAACCTCAACCCGACGGCCGGGGCTCGTGCGATTCACGCGCGGGCCCCGGCCCTTTCGGGGTTCTCCAGTACTCAGGAGATCTCCACTCTGAGCCCCCTCTGCGGACGCACACCCAGGGATCTCCTGAATTTCTCCCCGCCGAGTTGTCCACAGTTTCACCATGAACCAGCCGAATGCCTCGCTTCCCGACCAGACTCAGCGCATGGCAACGACCCTGGGCGCGACGACCGTCCTCCGGCGAGCGGGCGGCGCAGCCGGCTTCGCCGCGTTCGAGAAGGCCGGCATCGTCCGAGCCGAGGTGCTCTCCGCAGTGCGAAGTGGGGCCGTGATCCGCGTGCGCAACGGCTGGTTCGCCGCTCCGGATGCCCCCGCGGACGTCGTTCGAGCGGTGCGCGTCGGCGGCATCGCGACCGCCTCGACCGTTGCACGGCTCCGCGGCCTCTGGGTGCCAGCGCGAGATCGCCTGCACGTGCGGGTCTCGTCGAACGCTGCCAGGCTGCGTTCCCCGCACGATCGCGGGGTTCCGCTCGACGCCCGACAGCACGGCGTCTGCCTGCACTATCGCGCCAAGATCGACGGCACGATCGGCCGCGACGCACTGACCGCCTCGCTCGGTGAGATGTTCGCCTGCGCACCCGACCACGAGGCGATCGCGGCCGTGGAATCTGCGATCGAGCGGCGCGAGCTCGACCCCGGGCACCTCGAGACCGTTCGACGGGCGATGCCGCCTGGACGGCGCATACTCCTCGACCGGCTCGATCTCACCACGCAGTCCGGCCTCGAGACGAAGGTCCGATTGCTGCTACACGGTCGGCGTGTGCGGTTCCGCACTCAGGCGCCGATCGACGGCGTCGGCTCGGTCGACTTCCTCGTCGGAGACCGTCTCGTCATCGAGGTCGACGGCTGGACGTTCCACAGTTCGCGCGAGGAGTTCGAGAACGATCGTCGGCGCGACTTCGAGCTGGTGACCCGTGGGTACCGGGTGTTGCGGCTGAGCTACCGGCAGGTGGTGGAGGACTGGGAGCGCAGCAGGGCGGGGATCCTCGTGCTGCTCTCGCGCGGCGAGCACCGCTGGCAGGGTCGTCAGCGCGGCCCGTTCCCGCCAGTCTGAGCCGCGCGAGCCGAGTGCGTCGACCGGATCGCAGAAATTCAGGAGATCACACTCCATTGGCCCGTGGAGCTCACCATGACCCGGGATCTCCTGAATTCGTCGCCCGGTGCGGCAGCGACCTCGCGGCGCGTCAGATGACGCCGAGCGCGAGCATCGCGTCGGCGACGCGCGTGAAGCCGGCGATGTTGGCTCCGACGACGTAGTCGCCCGGCACGCCGTATTCGTCGGCGGTCGCCGCGGTGCGCTCGTGAATGCCCGCCATGATCTCGGAGAGCCGCTCCTCGGTGTGCTCGAAGCCCCACGAGTCGCGCGACGCATTCTGCTGCATCTCGAGCGCCGAGGTCGCCACGCCGCCCGCGTTGGCGGCCTTGCCCGGCCCGAAGAGCACGCCCGCCTCGCGCAGCGCCCGGATCGCACCAGGCGTCGTGGGCATGTTGGCGCCCTCGGCGACCGCCACGACACCCGCGGCGACGAGCTTCACGGCCTGCGCCTCTGACAGCTCGTTCTGCGTCGCGCACGGCAGGGCGACGTCGATGCGCTCACTGTCGATATCCCACACGGATGCCCCGGGCAGGAACTTCGCCCGCCCGCCGCGCTCATCGGCGTATACCGAGATGCGCTCACGGCGCCGCTCTTTGACGTCGCGCAGCAGCGCGAGGTCGATGCCGTCGGGGTCGTGGATGGCGCCCGACGAGTCGGAGGCGCCGACGACCCGCCCTCCGAGGGCGTGCACCTTCTCGATCGCGTAGACGGCGACGTTGCCAGAGCCCGAGACGAGCACGCGGGCCCCGTCGAACGAGCGGCCGCGGGTCGCGAGCATGTGCTCGGTGAAGTAGACGGCACCGTAGCCGGTCGCCTCGGTGCGCACGAGCGAGCCGCCCCACGTGACGCCCTTGCCCGTGAGCACGCCCGACTCGTAGCGGTTCGTGATGCGCTTGTACTGGCCGAAGAGGTAGCCGATCTCACGCGCACCGACACCGATGTCGCCGGCCGGGACATCCGTGTACTCGCCGATGTGGCGGTAGGCCTCGGTCATGAACGACTGGCAGAACCGCATGATCTCGCCGTCGGAGCGGCCCTTGGGGTCGAAGTCGCTGCCGCCCTTGCCGCCGCCGATGGGCATGCCCGTGAGCGCGTTCTTGAAGACCTGCTCGAACCCGAGGAACTTCACGGTACCGAGCAGCACGCTCGGGTGGAAGCGGAGCCCGCCCTTGTACGGCCCGAGCGCCGAGTTGAACTGCACCCGGAAGCCGCGGTTGATGCGCACGCGGCCGCCATCGTCGACCCACGGCACCCGGAAGATGATCTGCCGCTCGGGTTCGCAGATGCGCTCGAGGATCGACGCCTGCACGTACTGCGGGTTCTTGTCGAGCACTCGCCCGAGCGAGTCGAACACCTCGCGCACGGCCTGGTGGAACTCCACCTCGCCGGGATTCCGGGTCAGTGTCGCGGCGTAGACGTCTTCGATGGTGGTGCGGCTCTGCAACGCGCGCCCTTCTGTCGAACGGATGCCACGTGGTGCATGTTGCGCGCGGCGTCTCCACACTACCCAGTGCCGAGGAAGCCTCCGACCGTATGACGCGAGCGGCAGGTGTGCTGCGCCGGCTACTTGATGCCGGTCGTCGCGAAGCCCTTGATGAGGTAACGCTGTCCGATGAGGAACGCGAGGAACAGCGGAATGAGGCTCACGACCGACATCGCGAACATGGCGCCGTAGTTGGATGACGACTGGGCGTCGATGAACCCCTTCAGGGCGATCGAGACCGGGAAGTTCTCCCGGGTGCGCAAGTAGATGAGCGGGCCGAAGAAGTCGCCCCACGTCCAGATGAAGGTGAAGATCGCGGTCGTGGCGAGCGCCGGCACCATGAGTGGCATGGTGATCTGCGAGTAGATGCGGAACTGGCCGGCACCGTCGATACGCGCGGCCTCGAAGATCTCCTTCGGCAGGCCGCGGATGAACTGCACCATGAGGAAGATGAAGAACGCGTCGGCGGCCAGGAACTTCGGCACGATCAGCGGCAGGAACGTCTCGAGCCAGCCGAGCTCGCGGAAGATGACGAACTGCGGCACGAGCACCACGTGGAACGGCAGCATGATCGTGCCGAGCATGACCACGAAGAAGGCGTTGCGCCCCCAGAACTTCAGCCTCGCGAAGGCGTACGCGGCGAGCGAGCAGGAGATGAGGTTGCCGACGATCGCGCCGAGCACGAGAATCGACGAGTTCATCAGGAACACCGTGAACGGCAGTTGCTGCGAGGTCCAGCCCTGCGTGTAGTTGTCGAAGGTCAGGTCGGTGGTGAAGATGCCGAGGTCGCTGAAGATCGCATCGTTCGGCTTGAACGACGACACGACGAGCCAGATCAGCGGATACACCATCACGATCGACAGTGCGATGAGTCCCGTGTGCTTGAGCACCGAGATCCACCGGGCCCGCGCGCGGCGGTCGCGTGGCTGCTCGGGCGATGCACCGACGACGGCACGAGTCGTGGGGTGTTCGAGGGTCGAGGCCATGGTCGCGGTCCCTTCGTAGATCGTGCGGGAGGCGGAGCCGGGTTCAGTCGTCATAGAAGACCCAGTACTTCGACAACCAGAAGTTGATGGCGGTGATGGCGCCGATGACGACCAGGAGGAACCACGCCATGGCGGCCGCGTAGCCCATGTTCAACTCGGTGAACGCCTGCTTGTAGAGGTACAGCGTGAAGAACATCGTGGAGTCGCTCGGCCCGCCGGTGCCTCCAGAGACGATGTACGCCTGCGTGAACGACTGGAACGCGAAGATGACCTGCAGCACGAGGTTGAAGAAGATGATCGGCGTGAGCAGCGGGAGCGTCACCGAGAAGAACCGTCGCACCTTGCCTGCGCCGTCGACCTCCGCCGCCTCGTAGAACATCTCGGGAATCTGACGGAGCCCCGCGAGGAAGATCACCATCGGGGAGCCGAAGGTCCAGACGTGCAGCAGGATGATCGTGCCGAGCGCGAAGTCGGGGTGCGCGATCCAGCCGGGGCCGTCGATGCCGAACCAGGCGAGGAACCCGTTGACGATGCCTTCTTTACCGAACACCTGGCGCCACAGGATCGCGATCGCGACCGACCCGCCCATGAGACTCGGCAGATAGAACACCGAGCGATAGAAGGAGAGGCCGCGCATTCCCCGGTCGAGCAGCATCGCGACGCCGAGGGCGAGGGCGAGTTGCAGCGGCACCGAGACGAAGACGTAGACGAGGGTGACCCGGAACGAATTCCAGAGCCGGTTGTCGCCGAGCATCTCGACGAAGTTGTCGAGGCCCGCCCACTTCGGCGGCTGCAACAGGTTGTAGTCGGTGAACGACAGGTACAGCGACGCCAGCATGGGCCCGATCGTGAACACGAGGATGCCGATGAGCCACGGAAGCAGGAAGAGGAACCCGGCCTTGTTGTCGGGATACTTCTCTTTCACACGTGACCCGCGCGTGCGTGCCGCGCGGGCGATCGTGCGGAGTTCACCGAGGCTGCTCACTGGTCGACCTCCTCGTCAGTCCAGAGAAACCACTACCGTGGTGAAAGCGGTTTCTGGTGCGATGCACGATTTTGTTGCAAGGCACGCGAAATGTCAAACTTCCCCGATGAGATCGAGGCGAACCATGGCCCGACGAGGCAAGACGACGACGATCGCCGAAGTCGCCGAGCACGCCGGCGTCTCACCGGCGACCGTGTCGCGCGTGATGAACAACCACTTCACCGGTCAGCCGGCCGTAGCCGAACGGGTGCGCAGCTCGGCAGCAGAACTCGGCTATTCGCCGAGCCCCTTGGCCCGCGGCCTCGCCCTCGGCGAGACGCGAACGATCGCGTTCGTGGTCCCCGATCTCTCGAACCCGGCGTTCCAGGCGGTGCTCTCGGGGCTCAGCAAGACAGCGGCGAAAGACGGCTACCGGGTGCTCGTTGCCGATTCGGCGGAGTCCGCGGCCGAAGAGGCACTGCTCGCGAACGAGACCCGGCGGCGCTGCGACTCGATCGTGCTGTGCGCGCCGCGCATGCCTGACGCACAGCTCATCGAGCTCGCATCGTCGCTGCATCCGCTCGTGCTCGTCAATCGCCCGACGCCGCGAATCTCGGCGCCGTCGCTGTCGATCGACTACGAGACGGGCATCGGCGCCCTCGCCGAGCACCTGACCTCTCTCGGCCATCGGCATCTCGCCTACCTCGCCGGCCCTGACGAGAGCGTCTCGAACTCGTACCGGCTCCGCGGGCTCGACGGTTTCGAGCGCGGCGCGACCGGGGTGCGCATCGACCGCATCCCGGGCGGCGTGCACCCCGAAGACGGCGTCGCCGCCGCGGTGCGGGTGCACGCGACGGGCGCGACGGCGGTGCTCGCGTTCAACGACCTCGTCGCGGTCGGACTCATCAGAGGACTCAAGGACCTCGGGCTGCGGGTGCCCGACGACATCTCGGTGACGGGCTTCGACGACATCCCGTTCGCGCGCTACACCTCCCCCGAGCTCACCACGGCGTCGGTGCCCTACGAGACGCTCGGCGTGCAGGCATGGAGTCGCCTGCACGCCCTCATCCACGACGAGACGCCCGACGACGACCTCGTGCTGCAGCCGCGCCTCGAGGTGCGAAGGTCCACGGGGCACCCGCCCATCGGCGATGCCCGGTAAGGCCGAATGAATATCGTTGACTTGGCAACAAATAGCTGCTAGCTTTCCCGAGAAAGCGGTTTCACGAGCGTTCTCACGAGTGTTCGAGCGCCGCGTCCCGCGGCAAGTCCCCGCTTGCCGACACAGCAGGGGACCGCGGGAACGGCGGCCCTCGAACCCATGAAATGAGGCGCAATGACGCGTACATCACGCACCATCGCACGACGGGCCGCCCTGGGCTCCGCCCTGACGGCGACTCTGTTCCTGTCCGCATGCGCGGGCTCCGCGCCGGCTGAGACCGGTGGCTTCGACCCGAACGAGGAGATCGAGCTGCACATCGCCTGGTGGGGCAACGACGAGCGCTCGGCGATCATGGCCGAGGCGATCGACCTCTTCGAAGAGGAGTACCCGAACATCACCGTCGTGGAGGAGCCGGTCGGCGCCCCCTACGACCTCTTCAACCGACTCGCCACGGACTTCGCCTCCGGCACCGCCCCCGACGTGTTCGCACTCGGCGGCGCCAAGCCCCAGGAGTACGGCGCGGCCGGAGCGCTGCTCGACCTGTCGACCGTGAGCGACGAACTCGACACGAGCAAATACGAGGACTTCACCCTCACGAACGCGACCGTCGACGACACGCTCTACGGCCTGCCTACCGGCGGTAACGCGATCGGCGCCCTCGTCAACGCGAGCATCTTCGAGCAGGCCGGCGTGCCGGTGCCCGGCGACGACTGGACCTGGGAGGACCTCGTCGACAGTGCGAACGAGATCTCCGCGAAGGTGCCCGGGGTCGTGGGGCTCGACCTCCGTGTCCAGGACATCCTCGGCACGTACCTCGCACAGTACAACGACGACGGCATCTACGACTGGGACGGCGAGCTCGCCACCGACGCCGAGACCGTGCAGCAGTGGTACGAGCTCGAGCAGGAACTCGTCGAAGGCGGCGGTCTGCCCGACCCGTCGGTCATCGTCGAGCACTGGAACGTGACCCCTGACCTGTCGTTGTTCGGCACCGGCAAGGCCGCCATCACGTTCGCCTACAACAACCAGATCGGTTCGTACGCGACCGGCACCGGCGGCGGCGACGTCGAGATCATCGCGCCGCCTTCGTCGACCGGCGTCTCGGGCGTCGCCGCACTGCCCTCCCAGTTCTGGGCGATCGCATCGGAGACCGAACACCCCGAGGCATCCGCCCTGCTCGTCGACTGGCTGCTGAACCAGCCGGAGCCGGCGAAGATCATCCTCGCCAACCGCGGCCTGCCGTTCAACCCCGACACCCTCGAGGTCGTCAAGCCGCTGCTCGCCCCGGCCGACGCGCAGTCGGCCGAGTACCTCGAGAAGGTGCTCGAGTTCGGTGTCGTCGCCCCGCCGCAGCCCGCGGGCGGTGCGATCCTCAACGAGCTCTCGCAGCGCATCGAGTCCGACATCCTCTTCGACAAGGTGTCCGTCGCCGACGGCGCGAAGCAGTGGATCGCCGAACTCGACGCTGCGCTCCAGAACGACTGATCCGGTCGTGAGATCGCGGGCGGCACTTCGGCGCCGCCCGCGACTGCACCACACGAAGACAGAGACCCATGACGCAGCCCTCCCCCGTGCTGGACCGCCTTCGCGCCTCATCGATCCGCCTGGGCGAGGTGCGCTTCGCCGCCCTCGGCGGACCCCTCGACGCGGCATGGCGCCAGGCGGTCGACGAGCTCGCCCGATGCATCCTGCCGCTCGGCGACGACGTTCCCGTGCTCAATGAGGGCGGTGTCTACCTCGGCAGCTGGCTGGAGAGCACCGCGACCATCAATGCCGAGGTGCTCGACCGCTTCGACCCCGACGTCACCCGCGACACGCATCTGCGGTTCGCCGCGCACCAGCGCGACGACGGACTGCTGCCCTACAAGCTCACCGCCGACGGCGCCGGCTACGCGCAGATCCAGATGGTCACGCCGTTCGCCCGCAGTGTCTGGCACCACTACCTGGCGGGCGGGCGCAGCGACCGCGACTACCTCGCCACCATGTATCGCGCACTCGCGCGGCACGACGCTTGGCTCGCGGCGCACCGCGACACCCGCGGCACCGGCGGCGTCGAGGCGTTCTGCACGTTCGACACCGGCCACGACCGCTCACCCCGGTTCTGGGGCGTGCCCGACCAGACCCCGGGCGGCGACGCGAGCGCGTACGACCTCGAGTCGGGCGTGCTCCCGTTCCTCGCGCCGGACCTCACGGCCAACGTCGCATGCCAGCGCGCCTACCTCGCGCGCATCGCCGACGAGCTCGGCGAAGACCCCGAGCCCTGGCACGCGAAGGCTGCTGCCAGCCGCGCCGCCCTCGAGGCGTGCTTCGACGAAGTCGACGGATGCTGGTACGACGTCGATGCCGCCGGGCGCCGTGTGCGCGTGCAGTCCGACGTGCTGCTGCGCGTGCTCGCGTGCGAGATCGGCGGCCCCGAGCTCTTCGAGGCCTCGCTCGAGCGCTACGTGCTGAACTCGCGCAAGTTCTTCTCGGCGTATCCGTTCACCTCGCTCGCACTCGACGACCCGCGCTTCGATCACGACTTCCGCGCGAACTCCTGGGGCGGGCCCGTCAACTTCCTGACGCTGATCCGTGCCCCGCACGCGTTCGAGCACCACGGCCACGTGGCGGAGCTCGCGTTCTCGCTCATGCCGGTCGTCGCGGCCGTCGCGCGCATGGGCCGCTTCCCGCAGGTCATGAGCCCGTGGACCGGCGAGCCCGGGTACACCGAGCAGTACTCCCCCGCGATCCTCTGGTTGCTCGACACGGTCGAGCGACTGTTCGGCATCCTGCCGCGACCCGACGGCGAGCTCTGGTTCACAGGGCTCCTGCCGCGCCGGGTGGATCACCACGACGTCGCCGACGAAGTCGCGTACGAGCGCACCGTCGGCGGCATCCGCTTCGAGCTCGAGAACTCGCGCACCGAGGCGATCGCCTACCGCGACGGCGAAGAATGGCTCAGGATGCCGCATGGCCTCCGTGCGATCACCGACCGGGCCGGCCGGTTGCGGGCCCTCGTGGGCATGACCGCTCGGCCCGTCGCCGGCACGGTGCACGTCGACGGCGAGCGGTTCGAGGTCGAGGTCGCGGGCAACGAGCGCGTCGACCTCGACGGGGTGCGCATCGTCGCGCGCACCCGCACCGTCGTCGTGCTGCCCGGGGCCTGAAACCCGCCGGCCTCGACGACCCGCCGGGTCACCAGGGCGCGCGGCTGCCGTCCCACGACCAGAGCGCCCCGGTGGGCGCGTCGTCCGGCAAGAGGGCGAGACGCACGGCGCCGGCAGCGGCCTCGGCGGGGTCGCCACCGGTCATTCCAGGGATGAGGTTGGTGGCGCGGAGCCCGGGGGCAAGAGCATTCACCTTGAACCGGTCGCCGAGCGTTTGCGCAGTGAGCAGCGTGACCGCGTTGACGGCGGTCTTGGAACTGCGGTAGGCCAGGCCTCCGCCGCGCACCCGCTCCCAATCGAACTGCGGGTTGGGCCCGCTGTTCCACGTCAGGGAGCCGGTGCCGCTGGACACGTTGACGATCCTCGGGTGGCCGGATCGTCTGAGCGCCGGCAGGAATGCCTGCGTGACGGCGACGAGGCCGAAGACGTTGGTGTCGAATGCGCGGTGCAGCTGGTCGAGCGACGTGCCGTCGATGTCTTCACCGCCGGAATTGACTCCGGCATTGTTGACCAGGATGTCCAGCCGATCGATCGTCGCCGCAGCGGCCGCGATGGACTCCGACCGGGTCACGTCGAGCTGAATCGCGAACGCGCCTTCGCCCAGCGAGTCGGCTGCCGCACGCCCTTTGTCGAGATCACGGGCGGCGACCCACACGGTGACGCCGTGCTGGAGCAACTGTTTCGCGATCTCGAACCCGATGCCGCTGTTCGCCCCGGTCACCAGCGCCGCGGTTCCACCCGCAGGACTCAGCGCCTCGGGGAGCTGATCTGTCGCCATGTTCGTCTGATCGTTCATCTGATCGTTCATCTGATCGTTCATCTGATCCTCCAACTCCAACGATGTGGTTGGAAGTGTACTCGCACTGAAGCGCATTTCCAACCCAAGCGTTGGTAAGCTGCCGATCATGGCCTGGGACACCGAGGGAACGCGGCGAAAACTGCGAGACGCGGCGCTTGTGGAATTCTCGGCGCACGGATACGACGGCACCGCCGTGGGCGCCATCGCCGCACGCGCCGGAGTGAACAAGGAGCGCCTGTACAGCTACTACGGAGACAAGAAGGCGCTCTGGAACCTCGTGCTCGCGACCGAGCTCGAACGCTTGGCCGCTGCCGTCCCGCTGGCGACAGCAGGGCTCGCCGACATCGGCGAATTCGCCGGCGCCACCTTCGACTACCACGCCGCACACCCCGAGCTCGGACGGCTCCTGCAGTGGGAGGGCCTGCAAGACGAGTCTCCTGCGGAAGCGGCGACGCGATCGCAGCACTATCGAGAGAAGGTCGAACGCTTCGCCGCGGCGCAACGCGAGGGCCTCCTGTCGCCCGGCCTCGATCCAGCACACCTCGTCTTCGCCTTGATCGCTCTCGCTGCGTGGTGGCAGACCGTCCCTCAGCTCGCAGAGATGATCACCGGCGCAGGCCCCGACGACGAACACGAGCGAGCTCGCCGCCGCCGCTTCGTCGTCGAAGCAGCCCGTCGCCTCGCAGCACCCGGCCCATCAGAACCCGTCTGACGCACTCGCACGACGACGAGCGCACCTTCGGCGCCGCTCACGCGCCGGCGCGAACCCCCGCGAGGTGTTCTTTCAGCACCTCGGTGAGCCCGGTGCGCTCGACGCTGCGATCCAAGCGGAAGGATGCCGCGAGATCGCGCGCCCGCTCAGGCGTGACGCCGCGGAACCGGTCGCCGAATCGCTCGGCGAGCGGCTCCGCGAGCAGGATGTGGCGCACGAGCACCGCGATGTGCGGCTGCCGGCCCCACGGCCACGGGTGGTAGTCGGGAAACTCGGCATCGAAGACGGCGTCGATGGGATCGAGGATGTCACGGACACCGGCATCCGACCCGCCCCATGAGTCGATGCCGAGGCGCGCCTTGGTCTCGAGCTCGGGCCGGATCAACTCGACGTACGGACTGTCGGATGCCGCATGCACGAGCCCCTGGAGCCCGACGTCTTTATACGTCCAGAGCGCCCAGCTCGCACCATGCTCGCGGTAGATCTCGAGCTGGTCCTGCAGCAGCCGGTACCGCCAGGAATCCTGCGAACGGTCGTCGGAGTACACCGGGCCGAACTCGCCGATCCAGATCGGGGTGCCCGTCGAGCGCATGTACTCGGTGCGCCGCAGGAAGGTCTGCTCGACGACGCTCCGGTCGAAGTACTCTCCGCGGGTGACTCCGGGGTACTCGGTCGCGCTCGTGATGCCGGGCAGGGCGTAGTCGTGCGCCGTGTAGACGGTGTTCGGCAGCGGCTCGCTGCGCTGGTCGAACATGCTGAAGTCGGTCGAGTACTTGTTGCCGTCGAGGAAGAGCACGTGCCGCGGGTCGATGGCGCGGATGGCGCGTTCGAGCCGTTCGTAGAAGGGCAGCAGTCGCTCGCCGGTGGGGTCCGACGGTTCGTTGATGGGGTTGTACCCCGCCACCTCGGGGCGATCTCCGAATCGATCGGCGAGGGCCTCCCACAAGTGCACGACTCGGTCTTGGAAGTGCGGATGGTTCCAGAACTCGGCGATGTGGGTGGGGTTGTCGCTGTGCCAGTGCTGGTTCTGCCGGCCGGGCAGGGCGTGCAGGTCGAGGATCGAGTAGATGCCGTGCTCCGCGAGGAGCGTGACGACGCGATCGAGGCGTGCGAAGCCCTCCTCCTTCAACTCGAAGGGGCGCTCGTCGTCTTCGAAATGCCGGTAGTTGAAGGGGATGCGCACACTGTTGATGCCGATCGAAGCGAGGTGCGCGGCATCCGCTTCGTCGAAGAAGTCGGTGAGGAATGCGTCGAAGAACGCCTCGTACGATTCGGCGCCCATGCGATCGAGCAGCACCCGGCGGATGTTCTCTTCATTGCCGGGATACCCGGTGATGAAGTTCTCCATGTTCATCCAACCGCCGAGGCCGACGCCCGCGAGACGAACCGGGATCCCGCTCTCGTCGACGAGGTCGGCGCCGCGAACGGTGAGCCAGTCGAGACGCTCCATCGTGTTCCTCCTGCGGATTTGTACGCTTGAGCAACTTATCCGAGAAAGCGGTTTCACGCAACGGTGACCTCGTCAGCCCCGGCGCTGCCCCGGCACGGCATCAGCACAGTGCCGGCGCACCGCCGCCGGCGACTCAGCCGACGGTACCGGTGGATTCGCGCACGACGAGCTCGGGCTGGAACACGATGCGTTCGTGACTGAACTCGCCGCCGGCCGCCTCTTTCAGCATGAGGTCGACCGCCGTGTACCCGATCATGGCCGCCGGCTGCCGGATCGAGGAGAGCGGCACGACGGCGGCCGAGGCGAAGTCGATGTCGTCGTACCCGAGGAGCGCGATCTCGCCGGGCACGTCGATGCCGCCCTGCATCATGAGCGCCTGCAGCACGCCCATGGCGAGCAGGTCGTTGGCCGCGAAGATCGCGTCAGGGCGATCGGATGCCGCGCGCTCGCGAATTCCCTCACCGGCGGCCCGCCCCGCGAGCACCGTGAGCGACTCCGTCTCGATGATCTCGAGCGTGACGCCCTCGACCTCGGCGACGGCGACGCCGGCTCCCTCGAGCCGGTCGACGACCTGGCGGATGCCCTTCGGTCCGCCCACGAACGCGATGCGACGACGCCCGGTGTCGATGAGGTGGCGCACCGCCAGGCGGCCGCCGACGACATCGTCGACGGCGACCGACGAGAAGCTCTGGTCGGCGACCTCGCGGTCGACGAGCACGACGGTCGTGCCGCGATCCCTCAGCAGCTGCAGCCGGGGCAGGTCATCGGCCAGCGGCGAGATCAGCACCCCGGCGACCCGCTGCTCCTCGAACAGGTCGAGGTAGGCGCTCTCGCGGTCGGCGTTCTCGTCGCTGTTGCCGAGCAGGATCGTCATACCCTCTTCTGCCGCACGATCTTCTGCCCCACGGGCGACATCCGTGAAGAAGGGGTTGCGCACGTCGAGCACGACGAGACCGATCGAACGACTGCGGCCCGCGCGCAACTGCCGGGCGGCGTCGTTGCGCACGAAGCCGAGCTCCTCGATGGCGGCGGCGACGCGCGCGACGGTGGCGGGGGCGACCTTGTCGGGGCGGTTCAGCACGTTCGAGACGGTGCCCACCGATACGGATGCCACAGCCGCGACATCCCGCACACTCACTGCCATCGGTTCTCCTCCTCGAGTTGGAGTCAATTATGTCTGATCGGGCATGGATTGAAACGAATCATCTCACAGGGCAGTTCTGGCGACGGCCAGGCCGGTGTCGAGTCGGTCCGGCCGTCGCGCCACATCACTGCGACGGCGGAGCCACCTCCACCGCTCGACGGCGCCGTGCCGTGATCACCCATGCTGCGCCGAGCAGCATGAACACGCCGGCCACGGCCAACCAGGGCGCGCCGTCGAAGCCCGTCTCGGCGAGCACGTCGGTCGGCACGGTGACGGGGTCGCCGCCGCCCGCCGGAACGATCACGATCGAGTGCGCACCGGCCGGCACGTCAGCCGGCACGACGGCGTGCAGCGAGATCACGCCGCGTTCGTCGGCGGTCGCCGTTCCGAGCGCGATCGGATCCGAGTGCAGTTCGACCCGCACGACGGTGCCCGGCGTGAACCCGCTCGCCTCGACGAGCACGCGTGCCTCGGGTGCGACCTCGAGCGTGCCGCTGGTCTCGCCACGGGCTATTTCGACGACCGTGCCGACATTGCCGGCGACATCGACCGCGCGCACCGCCAACCGCGTCGGAGCCGCCTCCTCCGCGATGAGGACGGTGAGGCTCGGATGCCACGCGCTGCCGTCGAGCGAGTACTCGATGCGCTCGACCCCTGAGCCCGAGTCCGCTCCCACGGCCGTGACTCGACCCGACTCGGTCAGCCCCGCCCACGCCGTCGGCGCGGCGGCGTCGACGCGAGTCTCGAGACGGTCGGTGCGGCTGACGTTGCCCGCGAGGTCGCTCGCCCGGTACTCGAGCACGGCCGCACCCTCCGGCAGGCGCACTGGATCGACGTAGCGCTGCCAGTCGCCGCCGGCGAGGCGGAACTCGATCGCCTCGACCCCGCTGTCGTCGTCGACGGCCGTGAGCTCGGCGGTCGCATCGGCGCGGAGCCAGCCGTTCTCGCCGGCGTTCGTCGTCTCGACGCTCACCGTTGGCGCCGTCGTATCGGGGATGACGATCGTGCCCGTGATCGACTTCACGGCCTCGACGTTGCCGGCCGCGTCGGTCGAGGCGTACTCGACCGTGAACGCGCCGCCCTCGTCGATCACGACGGACGCACCCGTCTGCCACACCCCATCGTCGACTCGGTATTTCGTCGCCGCGACGCCCGAGGTCGCATCTTCGGCCGCGAAGTCGATCGTGCCGGATCCGGTCGCGGTGTCGCCCTCGAATCCAGCGCCGAAGGCCGCCTCGGTCGACGGAGCGACCGTGTCGATCTTCACGGCCAGCTCCCGCTCGTCGCTGCGGTTGCCCGAGGCATCCGTCGCCCGATACCGCAGCGAAGTGCTGCCCTCCGCGTCGAATGACAACGGTCCGTCGACCTCGGAGAACTCCTCCTCGCCGAGGGCCGCTTCGACGATGAGCTCGCCTGCCCGGTCGTCGCGAGCCTCGATGACCGCCTCGACCGGCGACGTGCGGTACCAGCCCGTCGCGCGGTCGGGAGCAGCCGGGTCGAGGGTCGCCGTGACCTGCGGGGCGGTGACGTCGGCCGCGACCGGAAGGGTCCAGACGTCGGCGATCGATGGGTCGTAGAAGCCGTGATCGTCGAGGTTCTCGAACTTCACGCGCACCGGCCCGTCGGCCGCATGGTCGGCGTCGACGACGAGTTCGTAGGTCTCGGTGCCGACACCGCCCGTGTGACTGAAGAGCCGCTCCGCCACTTCGACGCCGTCGACGTAGACCTTGTACTTCTTCGTCTGCGGCCGGTCGTACGTCTCGGTCACGCGTAGCACGAACGGCTCGCCCTCGACGACGGCCACGTCGAACTCGAAGTACGAGAAGTCGGTCAGGTGACCCGCGTAACGACGAGTGAGCCCCGCCTCGGTGTTCGTGCCCGACGAGCTCGACGCGGTGAGCGCATGCGCCTGCTCGGAAGCCGAATCACCGAGGTCGACGTGGTCGTACCCCGCCGGCGGGCTCGTGACCGGCGCGAGCTCGACCGTGAGCACGGTCGAGGCCTGCGCGAACGTCACCCCGTCGTGGGCGAACACCGCCGAGAGTTCCACAACGTTCGGCGTGTGGTCGGTGCCGAGCGGCACGTACACCGGCACCTCGAGCTGGGCGGATTCGCCGGGCGGCACGATCACCGTCTCGCCGGGCAGCGGCACGACCCAGCCATCGGGAACGGTCGCCTCGATCCGGCCGACGGCCGGCTGCTCGCCCGCATTGACGACGATCGCGCGAAGCACAGCAGTGCCACCGGGGGCGACGCTCGGGGGAACCGCCTCGACCGTCATCGTGACCGGCGAGTCGACGACGATCGACAGCGCTGCGGATGTCTCGACGTGCTGCTTCTCGAAGGTGTATCCGAAGCGGACGGCCGCGGGCACCGAACCCGGTACCTGGTCGGCGGGCACCTGCAGCGCGAGGTCGACCGAACCGGCCTCGTCGGTCTTCAGGCGTTCGGCGAGTTCCGTCGCGTCGGGCTTGGCCGCCCAGGCATCCGCAAGGCCCGTGACCTGCGCGGTGACCGCTTCGATCGCGGCGACCGGGCCGTTCTGGGCAGTTCCGGTGATCGTGATCGGCTCGCCGGGCTTGTAGCCCGCAGCGTCGCTCGCGGCGGCGACCGTGATGCCGAGCAGTTCGGTGAGGGTCGCGTTCGTCACCGAGCGCACCGTACCGGCGCGTTCGCCGAGCGCAGGAGCGGCCTCAGCGAGCGCGGCGATCCACTCGTCGACCGCCCCGAGCTCTTCGAGCACGCTGGCGAGGCGCTTCGCGGTCTGCGCCGGCTTGCCGTCGCCCGCAGAGGCGTACGCGGATTCCGCACGCTCGCGCGTCACGTGGATGAGGTCGGCCAGTTCGGCGAACTGCGGGGCATCGAGGTGACCCGCATCGCGCTCGGTCTCGGCCTGCGCGTGCAAGGCGTCGATCGCGTCGAGGATCGCACCGACCGAACCCGAAGCGGGGTCGACGTCGAAGGCGTAGTCGCCGGAACCGATCGTCACGACGACCTCGTCACCGACCTGCTCGACCGTGCGCACTCCGTCGACGTCGGCGAGCGGCTCGCCGCCTTCGGTCACGGCCCAGACGTTCGCCGCGGGCAGACGGACCGTCGCGGTCGAACCGACCGGAACGTGCGTGGCGAGTGAGAGGCGCTCCCCCTCCTTCTTCCAGTCGGAACTGATCGGGCCGAACGGCGTGGGCGTCGTCGCCTTCGCCCACTCGAGCTGGTCGGTGACCTGCGGGGCGATCGTCACGTCGCGGTAGCCCGTCACCTCCGAGCTTCGGATGCCCGCGACATCGTGGAAGAACCAGTCGTCGACCGTGCCGAGGAAGTAGTGACCGCGCGAGCGTGCCTCGAGGGCCCAGTGCTCCCACATCGTGGTCGCGCCGTTCTCGATCATGAAACCCCAGCTCGGGTACTCGGTCTGCACGGCCACCCGGTAGGCGAGGTCGCCGTAGCCGTACTTCGTCAGCATCGGCAGCAGGTACTTCGAACCGAGCGTTCCGGTGTTGAGCTTGTCGCCCTTCTCCGTGACGTCGGCGGCGAGGCTCGCCGCCACCCGCTCGGCGGTCGCCTCATCGGGCGCGAGCCCGAACGCGAGGGCGAGGGCGTTGTGCGTCTGGCGGTAGCCACGATCTCCGGAGCCGCGGTAGAGGCCGGCACCGGCATCGAGGAACTGGGCGT
The DNA here is from genome assembly GCF_059445405.1 of Agromyces sp. Y782. Lineage (NCBI taxonomy): Bacteria > Bacillati > Actinomycetota > Actinomycetes > Micrococcales > Microbacteriaceae > Agromyces > Agromyces sp. Y782. The sequence continues at coordinate 1,447,504 of NZ_JCAIUG010000001.1, forward strand.
TGAACGCGTCTTTCACGACCGCGCCCTGGCTCGCGAAGTGGGCCGCGTCGCCCGGCTGGCCGAGCAGCGTCGCGGTCTTCTCCATCGACATGAGCATCGTGTAGAGGTACGCCGTCGCACTCACCCGCACGTCTTCGGGGGCGTTGCCGCCGGCCGGGCTCGCCTCGGGGCTGACCCAGTCGCCGAGCCGGGACTCACGGACGAGCCCGTTGTTCGAGCGGTCGAACTCGAGGTCGACGTACGTCTTCATGCCGTCGTAGTACTGCTCGAGCACGCGCTCATCGCCGCCGTACTGGTACAGCCACCACGGGATGAGGATGTATGCCGAATGCCACGGCGGCGCGACACCCCACTGGCCCCACTGACCCGAACTCGGTGCGATGACGAGCGGCGCACCATCGGCGTCACGACTGTCGTTGATGTCGCCGATCCACTTCTCGAACAGGTTCTGCGTGTCGAGGTTCATGAGGAACATCTCGGCGCCGACGGCCGCGTCTCCCGTCCACCCGTTCTTCTCGAACATGGGGGTGTCGGTCGGGATGCCGTGGATATTGTTCAGCATCGTGTCGACGACCGCGCGATGGGTCTGGTTCATGATCGGGTTCGCACTCTCGAACGAGCCGGTCTCCGCGGCATCCGTGTGCAGCACCTCGGCGACGAACGCCTCGGCCGGCGGCGCCGAATCACCCGGCCACCCCGAGACCTCGATGTACTGGAAGCCCTTGTACGAGAAGCGGCCCGCCCAGGTCTCGGACTCCCCAGTGCCGGCGAGAATGAACCGGTCGGTCTGGAAGCCGTTCGCGAAACCGCCGTTGTTCGAGAAGTCGGGGCGGCCGTCGGCGCGGAGCTTCTCGCCGTACTGCGCCCGGATGGTCGTGCCGACCTCGCCCTCGGCCGTGAACTCGACCGTGCCGGCGATCACCCTCGGGAACTTCACGACGTAGACGCCGTCGACGACCTCGTCGACCGACTCGGCCTCGAGGCGCTCGGTGACGCGGATCGGCTGCTGCTGCTGGTTGATGAGCGTGCCGGCTGGGCCTGCGACCTCACTCGAGGACGCCCAATCGCGGTCGTCGAAGCCGACGGTGTCGAATCCGGTCTGCACGCGGTTCGCGTCGTACGTCTCGCCGCCGTAGAGATCGTCGAGCACGGTCGGACCGTCGTGGAGGCTCCACGTGCGGTCGGAGACGATCTCTTCACTCGTGCCGTCGGTGTACTCGATGCGCAGCAGCACACGGCCGACGGGCTCATCGTGGAACGGCGGCTTCTCCCAGTTCCACACGTTGGGATTCGTCATGCCGTAGAAGCCGCGGCCGAGCTCCATGCCGAGCGCGTTGTCGCCCTGCTCGAGCTGCTCGGTGAGGTCGGTCACGGTGTACTGGGCGTGATCGTCGTAGTCGGTGAACCCCGGCGAGAGGATCTCGTCGTTGATCGGCGCACCGTTCAGGCTGAGGTTGGCGTAGCCGCCCGCCGCGACGTAGATCTTCGCCGTGGCGACGGCGCGATCGACCGTGAACTCCTTGCGGAGCAAGGGCGCCGCTGCAGTGGGCTCGACGGGCAGTCGCACGCCGGCGCCCCATGGGCCCGTGCCGTACACCGCCTGCACGGCGGCCGGAGCCCACGCCGAGTCGTCGAAGTCCGGCTCCTCGAACCCGGCGGGGATGACCTTCGAGGCCTTCCACGCGGCATCCGTCGTGAAGATCTGCTCGGACCCGTCGGCGTACGCGACGCGGATCACGGCGAGGAGCCCGGCGGGCGAGCCCGGACCGTTCGTCGTGCGCACCGCGACGACGTTGTCGCCGCCGTCGAGGTCGACGCGGAATCGCTTCGAGCTCTGCCACTCATTCGTCGCGCCCTCGGTCTGGCCGATGAGCGCGCCGTTGACCCACAGCTTGAAGGAGTCGTCGGCGGTCAGGATGATCTCGGCCTTCACGGCCTCCGTGCCGCTCGGCGTCTCGAGCGTGGTGCGGAATGCCCGATCCTCGGCCGGCGCCACGGGTGCGCCCGCCTCGGGGGTCCAGATCCAGTTCGCGTCGTCGAAGGTCAGCACGTCGCCGCCTGCGTCGAGCGCGGGAATCGTGACCCGCCCGCCGTAGACACCGCCGCGGTACAGGAAGTTCGCCTGGGCGTTCTCCCACGCGGAGTCGTCGAACGCGGCGAGGTTCCAGCCGGCCGGGGCGTCGGCCGCGCTGGAGATGAGCGAGCTGAAGCCGCTGTTCGTCACGACCTGCTCGCTCGTGCCATCGGTGTAGCCGATGCGGAGGGCGCCGAGCACCCCGCCGTTCTGGCTCGAGCCGGGCGTGGTGAGCGCGAAGGCGAGCACGTTCTCGCCGGCACCGGTCGAGAGGTTCACGACACGAGCCGTCTGCCAGTCGTTGTTGCCGCCCGTGTTGGCGGTGACCTTCACGCCGTTCCAGTACGCGTCGACCTGCTGGTCGCCGGTCATGGCGAGCTGCGCCCAGGCGACCTCCTTCGTCTCGGAGACGGTGACCTTCGTGCGGAAGAGCGTCGACGGGATCGGGTTGTCGGCGGAGGGAGTGCCGATCGGCGGGATGATCCAGGATGCCGTGTCGAAGGTGCTCCGAGTGTCAGCCGTCGGCTGCACCGGCACGGTCACCTGCTCGCCCCATGGGCTGCCGCCGTAGGGCGCACGAGCGGTCGCGGCCACCCAGCCGGAGGTGTCGTACCCCTTGGCCTGCCAGCCGGTCTTCGCCGATTCGCTCGCGAGCCAGCTCGCGTCGGTCACGATCTCCTGCACGCTGCCGTCGGTGAATCGCACGACGAGCTTGCCGACGACCGCGCCGTACGCCTTCGCGGCGTTGTCGAGCCGCACGGCGAGCACGTTCTGGCCGAGGAGCGGGAACGCCTGCACGCGAGTCGCGGTCTTCCACGCGTCGGAGACCGAAGCGCCGGTGGCGATCTGCGTGCCGTTCAGGTGGGCCGAGAACCCCATGTCGCCCGACATGACGAACTCAGCCCGGTCGATGATCTTGTCGCTCGGCAGTTCGAAGGTCTTCCGGAAGTATCCGGGCGGGGTGTTGCCGCCGGGGTACGGCGGATGGATCCAGCTGGCGCCCGCGAGCGAGAGTTCCATGCCCGTCGTGTTCTGGGGTCGGTCGCGGCCGATCCAGGCGCTGTCCGCCCAGTCGTCTTCAGCGAAGAGCCCGGTGCTGAAGGTCGAACCGGCACTCGCCTCCCCCACGTTGGTCTCGACGTCGACCTGCCACCGATAGTCGGTCGCGGCCGCGAGACGCTCGTCGCCGAACTCGACCGCGGTCGACTCGGCCGATGCCACGACCCCGCTGTCCCAGACGGCGCCCTCGTCGATATCGGTGCCCGCCGGTGCGATTCTCAGCCGGTAGGAGGCCTGCTGCACATCGCGCTCATCGCTCTCGACGACCCACGAGAACCGCGGCTTCTCGACGTCGATGCCGAGCGGTTCGGTGCGGTTCTCGACCTCGAGGGTCGACAGGGTCAGCGTGGGTTCCGCGGCGGCGGCAACAGCCGGAGCCGCGGCCGCGGAATCCGTCGGAGCGAGCATCGCACTGAGACCGCTCACCGCGAGCCCGATGCCGAGCACTGCAGCGATGGCCGCGGTGCCGCGCCGGCGAAGACGAGAACGCAAAGGAGACGTACGAGACACGAGCGGTTGTCCAATCATGTTGTGGAGAGAATCTGACGGTCGGGCGCGTCTCATCGGAGGTCGCCCCGAACCGTGACGCCTCGTCGGCGGCGTGCGATGAGCAGCACGAGCCCGCCCAGCACCGCGAACCCACCGAGCACCAGCATCGGTGCGACGTCGACCCCGGTCGCCGCCATGTCGGACGTGCCGCCGGTGCCGCCACCGGTGCCGCCGGGCGCGCCGCCCGGCGGCAGGCCGTCTGACGTCACAGAGAAGGCGAACCGCACTGCGCTGCCCGACTCGGAGCCGAGCAGCACGATCGCATGGGCACCGAGCGCCGCAGTCGTCGGCACCGTCACGGTCGCCGCGAACGTGCCGGCTTCGTCGACGAGCACCGAGTCGAGCAGCACCGGGTCGGAGTGCAGCTCGATGCGCACCGTCTCACCCGGAGCGAATCCCGCGCCCGTGACGTCGACCGTGTCGCCCGGCTTGACCGCATCGGCAGAGATGGTTCCTCCGACGAGCAGCACCGCGAGTTCCTCACTCCGGTGCCCGGCGGCATCCGTCACCCGCACGCGCAGCTCTTGCGAGTGCGTGCCGATCGTGACGGGGCCGGCGTAGCCGGTCCAGTCGTCGCCGCCATCGGTCGCGTACTCGATGAGTGCGATTCCGGATGCCGCGTCGCTGCCGCCGAGCGTGAGCAAGCGCTCTGCCGAGAGCTGCACGGGAGATACCGTCGGCGCCGCCCCGTCGGCCCGCACCGTCACGTTGCCCTGCACGCTCGGATTGCCGGCCAGGTCGCTCACGCGGTACTCGAACAGCGTCACGCCGTCGTCGACCGGAACCGGCGCGGTGTACGCCCGCCAGGCGCCGCCGCTCAGGCGGTACTCGACCGAAGCGAGACCGCTGTCGGCGTCGGAGGCGAGCAGCGAGACCCGTGCGTTCTCCACGAGCCATCCGCCCGCACCTGGAGTGCCGGAGACCTTCGCCTCGACCGCGGGAACCGCCGTGTCGACGCGAAGGCTCTCGCTCGCGACCGCCGAGACGTTGCCTGCGACATCCCTCGCCCGGTACTCGAGCGCGTACTCGCCGTGCGGCAGGTCGATCGGGCTCGTCGCGGTCTGCCACGCTGCGCCGTCGATGCGGTACTCGATCGCGGCGACGCCACTCGTGGCATCCGTCGCCGACAGCGTCGCCGTCGAACCGAGCGGGAGCCAGCCATCGGCTGTCGCTGCCGGCGTCACCGCGATCGCGGCGACCGGAGCGACCTGGTCGATTCGCACCGGCACGGATGCCTCCGCGCTCGTGTTGCCCGCGGCATCCGTCGCCCGGAAGCTCAGGTCGTGCACGCCGTCGTCGCTGATCGCGACCGGCTCAGTGTACGGCGCGAGCTCCGCGCCGTCGAGCGAGTACTCGATCTGGACGGCACCCGCGCGGTTGTCTTGAGCGCGGAGTTCGACCGTGGCCGCACCGCGCGCCCAGCCTTCTGCGCCGGCGACCGCCGAGCCGACCGAAGCCGAGACGACGGGAGCCTGGACGTCGGCTGCGACGGGCAGGATCCAGACATCGGCGACCGAGGGATCGTAGAGCTCTTGACCCGTCTGGGTCTTCTGCATGCGCACGGTCACCGACGTCGCGTCGGTGAGCGCCGGGTCGTCGACGAGCACCTGGTAGTCCATCGTGCCGACCGAATTCTCGGTGCGCACGATCGTGCGGTTGTTCACGACGGTGCCGTCGACCGTGATGATGTAGTCCTTCGTCTGCGCCTTGTCGTAGGTCTCGCGTGCCCTGATCAGGAACGGCTGCCCCTGCTCGATGGCGACATCGAACTCGAAGTACGAACCGGGCGCCGTGACGCCGGAGTAGCGGCGGGTCAGGCCCGCCTCGTTCGGCGCGGTGCCCGAGGTCGACGACGCCGCGATGCCGTGCTGCGCCTCCGAGAAGGAGTGACCGAGGTCGACGTGGTCGATCACGCTGACGGGCAGCACGTGCACATCGGCGATCGAGGGGTCTCCCATGGTGTCGTCGGCGCCGCGCTGGAAGCGCAGGCGAACCGTTCCCGAGGCGCTGAGGTCGACATCGTCGACCGTGAAGGAGTAGCCGACGACGCCGGCGCCGCTCGTGTGCTCGCGCGAGTGCACGGGCACGCCGTTCGCCGAGATCGAGTACTGCTTGGTCGACGTCGAGCCGTAGGTCTCGACGACGTCGACGACGAACGGCTCGCCCGGCTCGACCGCGACGTCGAACTCGAACCACGAGCCGGGCACCCCGCCGTGCGAGTAGCGCCGACTGAGGCCCGCTTCGGTGCTCGTGCCGGAACTCGGGTGGGCGGTCAGGTTGTGGGCGGTCTCGGATGCCGCGGCGCCGAGGTCGACGTGGTCGTACTGCGCCGCGTCGAACGTCGGCACCAGCGTCGCCGAACCCGTCGCCATCGCGACATCGCCGCGCACCGCGGTCAGTGGCAGATCGACGCGGTAGGCGCTCACGGTGAGCGGCACGGCGACGTCGAGCGCGAAGTCGACCGTCTCGCCCGCCGGCACGAGGTGCTGCGCCGAACGCGGGGCACCGTTCCAGCCCGCCGGAACGGATGCCTCGACGGCGGTGAAGACCGCAGAGGTGCCCGAGTTGGTCACCGGCACCGTGATGGTGGCGAGGCCGTCGGCGGAGACCGGGGCCGGGGTGACCACGGCGGTGCCGATGGTCAGCGGCGAGCTGAGCGCGAAGCGGGCGGTCGCGACGCTGAGCAGTTCGTCGTCGCCGCGCAAGAAGGTGGCGGTGGCGCGCAGCGATGCCGTCTCAGTCGGCTCGGCGTCGTCGGGCACGCTCACGTCGAACGCGAGCGTGCCGGTCGCCCCGGGGGCGATCTCGCCCTCGAGCTCGGCGGACTCCGGGGTCAGGGTCCATCCCTCAGTGGAGACGACCGCCCCCGCGACGTCGTGCAGCGGCACGGTCGACGAGTTGTGCACATCGAGCTCGACGGCCACGGTGCTGCCCGGGGTGGCGAGCTCGGAGATCACGCGCAGCTCGGTGCTCACGCCGGCGATCGAGGCGACCGCATCGCTCAGCGCGGCACGGAGTGCGTCGATGCGCGAGCGCAGCGCCTGCTCGGTGGCACCGCTGTGCTCCTGCTCGTCGATCGTCGACTCGAGTTCGCCGACACCGCCCATCAACGCGGCGAGGCTCGCGACGGCGTCGTCGAGGTCGCCGTCGCCCAACTGCTCGATGGCTTCGAGCGCGAGTGCCGTGAGCTCGTCGACGGAGTCGAGGATCTCGGCGGCCTGCTCGCTCTTCAGCTCGCCCGTCGCCACCAGCTCGGTGGCCTTCGCGCTCGTCGCCTCCAGCTCGTCGAGGATCGCCCCCAGTTCGAGCACCTCACCGTCGACCGCGAAGGAGTAGGTGCCGGAGCCGACCTCGAGCGAGGTGCTGCCCGCCTCGGAGTCCCCGAGGCGCACGCCAGGGGCATCCGCCACAGGAACGCCGCCCTCGGTGATGGCCCACGTGGTGCCGGCCGGCACCACGACGGTCGCGGTGGTGTTCTCGGGAATCGTGACGTCGAGCGTGAAGTCCCTGCCGTCCTGCTTCCAGTCGGTGGCGATCGTGCCGTAGACCGACTCGTAGGAACCGGTGGCGTAGCTCAGGCCGCCGCCGGGCTTCGGCGCGATGACGGAGTGCTTGTAGCCGGGGCTGCCGTTGGAGATGGCGCCGATGTTGCGGTACATCCAGTCGCCGATGGCGCCGTAGGCGTAGTGGTTGAACGAGTTCATGCTCACGTCGCCGAAGCTGCCGTCGGGGTTGATCGAGTCCCAGCGCTCCCACATGGTGGTCGCCCCCATGGCGACCTCGTAGCCCCACGAGGGGAAGGTGTCGTTCAGCAGCAGCCGGTAGGCCTCTTCGAGGTGGCCGCTCTCGCTGAGCGCGGGAACCAGCCATGGAGTGCCGAGGAACCCCGTGGCGAGGTGGAAGTCGCGGCGCTCGAGGGTTTCGAGGAACTGCGCGGCGACGGCCTCGCGCTGCTCCTCCGGAACCAGCTTCATGCCGAGCGCGATGGCGTAGCCGGCCTGGCTGTCGCCCGAGATCGTGCCGTCTGCTGCGATGAAGCGGTCGGCGAAGACCTCTGCCCCGCGGGTGGCGAGCTCGGCGTAGTGCTCGGCGTCGTCGCCTTCGCCGATGGCGTCGGCCATCTCGCTCATGAGCTGCGCGACGTAGGCGTAGTAGGCCGTGCCGAGCACGTCACCGGGCGTCGGGTCGTCGAGGTTCAGCCAGTCGGCGTAGCTCGAACCGCGCACCATCGTCGGGTAAGTCGCGTCGAGGTAGTCCATGTACTTCGTCATCGAGGCGTAGCCCTCGCGGATCTGCTTCGTGCTGCCGTAGCTCTGCCACAGCACCCACGGAACCGTGATGCCGGCATCCGACCAGCCCGTGCCGCCGCCGCAGCAGGCGAGACTCCCCGTGTAGGGGGCGACGCCGTGGTAGTCACCGTTGGCGGCCTGGCCGTCTTGCAGGTCGACCAGCCACTTCGAGAGGAAGTTCAGCGAGTCCATGTTGAACGATGCTGTGGGCGCGAAGACGTTGATGTCGCCGCTCCAGCCCATGCGCTCGTCGCGAGCGGGCGTGTCGGTGGGAATGGAGAGGAAGTTGCCGCGCTGGCCCCAGGTGATGTTGCTCTGCAACTGGTTGAGCATGGCGTTCGAGGTCGAGAGCTCGCCGATGAAGCCGAGGTCGGAACCCCAGACCATGCCGGTCACGTCGGCGAGCTCGGGCGCGAGGCTCACGCCGGTGATCTCGATGTAGCGGAAGCCGTGGAAGGTGAACTTCGGCTCGTACCGGGCGGTGCCGTCGGCGGCGAAGGTGTAGTAATCGGTGGCCTTCGCGCTGCGCAGGTTGGCGACGTACGCGGTGCCGTCGGGGTTCAGCTCTTCGGCGTAGCGGATGCGCACGGTGCTGCCGGCGGTGCCCGTGAGCTTCATGTTCGCGACACCCACCATGTTCTGGCCGACGTCGTAGATGTACGCACCAGGGGTGGGTTCGGTGCGCTCGAGGGCGGGACGCGTGCCGGTGACCCGCACGGGCTCCTCAGTCTGGGGCTCCAGTTTCTCCGTCTCGGACGGGGCCACCCAGGGGGCGCTCCACTCGCTGTCGTCGAAGCCGCTGGCATTCCAGCCGGCGCGCTCATTGGCCGCGTTGTATGTCTCACCATCGATGAGGTCGGCGGCCGCGTACGGCCCGGTTGCCGTCTTCCAGGTGTCATCGCTGGCGACGATCTTGTGGGTGCCGTCGCTGTAGTCGACGCGCAACTGCGCGATCAGCGAGTTGCGGTCACCGTAGTTGTGGTTGCCGACGTGGGCGAGTCGGCCCGAGTACCAGCCCGGTGCGAGCATCGCACCGATCGTGTTCTCGCCCGCTGCGATCTGCTCGGTGACGTCGTAGGTCTGGAACGCGATACGCGAGTGGTAGTCGGTCCACCCCGGGGCAAGCTCGAGATCGCCGACCTTGGCACCGTTGAGGCTGAGCTCGTAGATGCCGCGGGCCGTGGCGTAGACGCGGGCGCGCTCGACGGTCTTGTCGGGGTCGACCGTGAACTCATTGCGGAGCAGCGGCTGATCGGTGTTCTGGGCGACCAGGAAGTCGTTGTTGCCGCTCACCTCGAGGCCGTCGTCGACCACGGTGCCGCCCGCGAAGGGATTTCCGTCGGTGAAGTCGGTGTCGAGCAGCGTCTTCGTGGGCGTCGTCACCGAGAGCGAATGGATCACGGCGGATTCGAGCGCGGTGGTGCTGGCGCTCGTGCGGAAGCCGACGTAGCCCTTCGCGAAGCTCGAGTCCGAGCGGGTGTCGACGAGCTGGTCGTTGACGCGCGTCTCGATCGTCGAGCCGGTGACGGTGATGGCGACGGTGGCACGCTGCTTCAGCACGTCGGCCGCGAGCCCGTGGTCGGTGAGCCTGACTTCGGGCGTGGTGCTGTAGCCGCCGTTCGTCTTCTCGTGCGGTCGCAGGCGCGGAACGCCGGGGGTTTCGTCGTTCAGCTGCCACATGTAGGCGTTGCCGTTCGAGCCGCCGGTCACGCCGGTGCCGCGGAAGTACACGCCGAAGGCGGTTCCCGGCTTGAGCGTGAAGTCGGCCGTGACCGTGTAGTCGGTCCATTCCGCCAGCTGGTCGGCGGGGTCCGGCCCGCCGATCCAGTTGCCGGCCCACTCGCTGTTGTCGAGGATGCCGGTCTCGAACCAGCTCGGAGAGCTCCACTCCGACTCGTCGCCGGCGCCATCCCACACCCTGACCTGCCAGTAGTAGCGGGTCTGCGATTCGAGGGCCGGTCCGCCGTAGCGCACCTCGACCGACTGGTCGGACTCCACCTTGCCCGAGTCCCACACCGTGGATCCGTCGAGCCCGTCGACGCTCGTAGCGGCCCGCACCTGGTACGCGCTCTGCACGACTCCGCGAGCATCGTCATCCGCATCGAGCTGCCAGCTGAGACCGGGAGTCTCGCCGCCGATGCCGAGCGGGGTTGCACGGTTGTCGGTCTTGAGCGTGCCGACTGCGATGCCGTCGGCTGCGGTCACCGCTGTGGCGGTCACCCCGTCGGTGAGCACGAGCGCGAGCGCGAGCGCCGTGGCCGCCGCGACCGCGCCGAGGCGAGCCAAGGCGGATCGGCCGGATTGCCCGACCGCGAGTGTGGTGTGGGTGTGCACGAGGTGGGTTCCAATCGCCATTGAAGAGGAGGGGGCTGGGTGGGGCCGCCGGCCCGGGAGGTGCCGGCGGCCGTTGGTCACGCCGTCGGCGTCATGGTCTCGGCGCCGTTCGAGTGCCGCCGTCGGCGCCAGACGACGAGAGCGCCGCCTGCCGCCGCGAGCAGCAGGCCGAGCGTCAGCACGGGCGCCACGACCGCACCGGTCGTGGCGATGCCGCCGGGCAGGATCACCGTGTCGGGGTCGACCGTGATCGCGAAGGAGATCGTCGACTCGGGGTTCTCCCCGGTGAGCACGAGGTGGTGCTCACCGGTCGCGGTGTCGCTCGGGATCGTCACGACAGTGCTGAAGGTACCGGAGTCGGCGGCGACCGCCTCGCCGAGGCGGACGGGCTCCGAACGCAGCTCGATCGTGACGGTCTCGCCCGGCGCGAAGCCCTCGCCGCTCACCGTGATGGTGTCGCCCGGCTTGGCGCCCGCCGCTGAGAGCGAACCACCCACGACCGTTCGCTCCCCTGTCGCGCCGACATTGCCGGCGACGTCGGAGGCTCGGAACTCGACCGAGTGCGCGCGGTTGTCGAGCTCGACCGTGCCGGTGTAGAGCGCCCACTCGCTCGCGCCGTCGATGCGGAACTCGATGCGGTCGACGCCCGAACCCTCGTCGCTTCCGGCGAGGCTGAGCACGCGGCCCTGCAGGCTCGCAGTCACCTCCGGTCGCACGCTGTCGACCTCGATCCTTTCGATCAGCGTCTCGCCGACGTTGCCGACCGCGTCGCTCGCCCGGTACCGCAGCTCGGTGGTGCCCTCGGGAATGCCGATCGCCGCGGTGTACGCGGTCCAGGCTCCGGTGCCGATCGCGTACTCGATCGCGCCCAGGCCGCTTTCGGCGTCGGATGCCGCGAGCTCGACGGTCGGCGAGACGAGATGCCACCCGCTCGCGGCGGGTTCCGAGCTGCGCTCGGCGGTCACGCTCGGCGCGACGCCGTCGACCGCGAACGCGGCTGAAGACACCGCGCTGGCGGTGCCGGCGATGTCGCGAGCACGGTACTCGACGACCGTCTCGCCGAGCGGGAGCTCGACGGCGTTCGTGTACGCAGTCCATGCGCCGGCGCCGAGACGGTACTCGATCGCGGCGACACCGCTGCCCGCATCCGTCGCCGAGATGGTGAGCGAGGTGCCGGAGGCGAACCAGCCGCCGATCGAGTCGGCGCTCACGCTGTGCGAGACGCCAGGAGCAGTCACGTCGATGCTCACCGCGGCCTGCTTCGGCTCGCTCACGTTGCCCGCGGCATCCGTCGCCCGATACTCGATGACCGTGGCGCCCTCTTCACCGATCGTGAAGGGGGCTGCGTAGCTCGTCCATTCGCCGCCGTCGATGCGGTACTCGCTCGTCACCGCGCCTGCCCGTTCGTCGCTCGCGGTGAGCGAGACGTCGACCGCGCCGGTGAACCATCCGGCCTGACCGCGAGCGCCCTGAGCCAGTGCCTCGAGCGCGACGCTCGGAGCGAGCCGATCGGCGGCGACCGGCAGCACCCAGAGGTCGGCGAGGGAGGCGTCGTAGTTGCGCCCCAACTCGTTGTTCTGGAAGCGGATGCGAACCGTGCCGGTCTCGGTGAGGGCTAGGTCATCGACGACGAACTGGTAGGCGACCGTGCCGAGACCGCCGGTGTGTTCGTGGAGCCGCTGGTGCACGAGCTGCCCATTGACGAAGACGTCGTACTCCTTCGTCTGCGCGCGGTCGTACGTCTCGATCGTGCGCACCAGGAACGGCTCGCCGGGCGTGACCGCGAGATCGAACTCGAAGAAGCCCTCAGGGTCTTCTCGGTTCGCGTAGCGGCGGGTGAGACCCGCCTCGGTGTTGGTGCCCGAGCGCGCGGAGGCACTCAGCGCGTGCGCGGTCTCGGAGGCTGCGTCGCCGAGGTCGACGTGGTCGAGCGCTCCGACCACCGCGGGGAGTTCGACGGCGACGGTGCCGCTCGCGCTGCCGTAGACGACTTCGCCGCTGACGACCGAGACGGTCACGGCGTTCGCACCGGCGGTGGCGGTAAGCGGCACGACCGCGTCGACGCCGAGCACCGCGGTGCTGCCTGCGGCGATCACCGTCTGCTCACCGAGCACTGGGGTCGCGCCGGCGATTCCGCCGCTCGCCGAGGCCGTGACGTCGCGCACCGAGTCGTTGACGACCTCGACGCTCAGCCGAACGACGCCCTCGGGGGCCGCCGTCGCGGGCGTCGCCGTCAGGTACTGCACGACGAGTGGCGAGTCGACCGTCAGGGGCACCGACAAGGGAATGCTCGCCGCCGTGCCCTCGAAGGAGTAGTCGAGCACGGCACTCACGGTGACGGAACCGCTCTTCTGCCGTTCGGGAACGAGGGCCGTGTAGCTGCCCGCGAGCGATGCCCCGGCACCGAGCGCGCCGAGTTCGACGGCAGCGGGCTCGAACACCCAGGCGTCCTGCGCGCTCGGGGTCAACGTCACGGCTTCAACACCGAACTCGCCCGTGCTCGTGACTCGTGCGGGAATCACCGCGGTCTCGCCCGGGAAGGCGCTCTCGAGCGGCGTCTCGAGCTCGGCCGCGATTCCCAGCAGGCCGGCCGAGAGCGAACCGAGCTCCGAGCGGATGTCGGCGAGGGCACCCTGCAGAGCACCGCGCTCCGGTTCATTCGTCGCATCGGCGGTCTCGTCGGCCGCCGTCAGCTCGCCCAGCGCCGCGTGAACCGCGGAGGCGCTCTGCGCGATCTCCCCCGCCGTGTAGTGCTCGAGACCGCGCTCGGCGTGGCCGCTGAGCGCTTCGCGAGCCGCGGTGAGGTCATCGGCAGCGTCGCCGCCGATGGCGCCCTCCACGTCGTCGACGACGCCCTGCAGCGTCTCGATCGCGTCGATCAGGTCGCCGAAGCGGCCGCGGTCCGCGTCGACCGTGAACTCGTAGTGGCCCGAGCCGACCTCGATGGTGGCCGTGCCGGCCTCGACGCTCAGCGAGTGCACGCCGTCGGCGTCAGCCGCTGCCACGCCCGACTCCAGCACGGCGAGCGCGTTGCCCGCGGGGAGCTGGACCGCGGCCGTGGTGTTCGCCGGCACCTCGACCGTGAGCGCGAGTCCGTCGTCGGTGAGCGTCCAGTCGGAGGAGATGTGGCCGTACACCGAGTCGTAGCCGACCTTCGCGTACGCCAGCCCGCCGCCGGGAGTGGGCGCGATCAGCGTCTTCTTGTAGCCGGGTTCGAGCTGCTGGATGCCGCCGATCGTTCGGTACATCCAGTTGCCGACGGCGCCGGGGGCGAAGTGGTTGAAGGAGTTCATGGCCAGGTCGCCGAAGCTGCCGTCTTCGCGGATCGAGTCCCAGCGCTCCCACATGGTGGTGGCGCCGCGGTCGATCTGGAATCCCCACGAGGGGTAGCTCCGGTTGAGCAGCAGTTGGTACGCGACATCCGATTGACCGGCAGCGCTGAGCGCCGGCAGCAGGTTGAAGGTGCCGAGGAACCCGGTGGCGAGGTGGCCGCCGCGGGCCGCGACGGCGGCGGCCAGGTGTTCGCCGGCCTCGTCGATCAGGTCGTCGGGCACGAGGCCGAACGCGATGCTGGACGTGTACGCCGTCTGGCTGTTGCCTGCGATGCTGCCGTCGTCGGCGATGAACTTCTCCTGGTAGGCGGCGGCGATGCGTTCGAAGAGCGCGGTGTAGCGCGCGGCATCCGCCTGCCGGTCGATGGCCTCGGCCATCTGCGCCATCAGGTTGACGCTCTGGGCGTAGAACGCCGTGCCGAGCAGGTCGGCCGGCGTCGGGTCGCCGAGGTTCAGCCAGTCGCCCCAGGTTCCGTAACCGGGCCGGATGCCGGTGGGTGCGATGCCCTCGAGGTAGTCGATGTAGTCGGCCATGGAGTCGTAGTTGGCCTCGATCACGGCCGTGTCGCCGTAGCTCTGCCACAGGGTCCACGGCACCGTGATGCCGGCGTCCGCCCACCCTGTGGAGCCGCCGCCGCACGAGGAGTGCACGGCCGGGTCCTTGCAGAACTGCGGGGCGACCTCTGGGTATGCGCCGTTCGGCAGCTGCGCATCGCGCATGTCGCTCATCCACTTGGTGAGGAAGGTCTGCGAGTCCATGTTGAAGGTCGCGGTGCTGGCGAAGACGTTGATGTCACCCGTCCAGCCGAGTCGCTCGTCGCGAGCGGGCGTGTCGGTCGGGATCGACAGCCAGTTGCCGCGCTGCCCCCAGACGATGTTCGACTGCAGCTGGTTCACCATGCTGTCGGATGTCTCGAAGGTGCTGCTGAACTCCGCATCGGTGTTCATCACGAGGCCCGTGACCGCAGCGGTCGTCGGCGGCGTGGTGACGCCGCTCAACTCGACGTACCGGAAGCCGTGGAACGTGAAGCGCGGCTCGTAGGTGATCGTGCCGTCCTCGGCGAAGGTGTAGGTGTCAGTGGCCTTGGCCGACCGCAGGTTCTCAGGGGCGATCGTGCCATCGGCGTGCACGACCTCCGCATGCCGAAGCGTCACCGTCTGTCCGGCGATGCCGCTGAGCTGCAGGCGCACCTTGCCGACCATGTTCTGGCCGAGGTCGAAGACGTATCGCCCGGCGGTCGGCTCGGTCACGCTCAGCGGCACGACCTCCTGCGTGACCCGCACCGGCGGGTCGACCTGGGGAACCAGCGTCTCGGTGCCGCCGTCGGCGACGACGACGTCGCTCCATCCGCTCGGGGTGAACGATGCCGTGTTCCAACCGCCCTGCTCCAGTCGGGCGTCGTAGCTCTCGCCCATGAGCAGGTCGCTCGAGATGATCGGGCTCGGCGCGCTCTTCCAGCTGTCGTCGGTGACGAAGGTCTGTCGGGTGCCGTCTTCGTAGTCGACCGACAGCTGCGCGGTGACGCTCGGCAGGGAGCCGTACTGGCCCGGGCCGAACCAGCCGAGGCTGCCGGCGTACCAGCCGGGTCCGGCCATCACGCCGATCGCGTTCCCGCCCTGCTGGATCTGCTCGGTGACGTCGTACGTCTGGTATTGGGTGCGGAGGTTGTAGTCGGTGAAGCCCGGCGCGAGTTCGTGGTCGCTGACGCGCTCGCCGTTCAGGCTGAACTCGTAGACGCCCTGAGCGGATGCCGAGAGTCGGGCGCTCGCCACCGGCTTGTCGACGGCGAACTCGTCGCGCATCATCGGCGACGACGCGGCGCTGCGGAGGACGGCGTTCGTGCCGCCGGCGACGACGAGTCCCGACCCGGCGACGCTCGTGCCCGCCGTGAACGGGTTCACCACGGCGCCGAGATCGGCGTCGAGCAGGCTGTGGCCGCCCGAGGTGGCGGAGACACTGTGGAGCGTGACCTGCTCAGCGCCGCTCGTGCGGATGCCGAAGGTGCCCGTCGCGAAACTCGAGTCGCTGCGCTGGTCGACCTGCACGTCGTTGACGAAGGTGGTGATCTGCGAGCCGGATGCCTCGATGCGCAGCGTTCCCCGCTGCTTGAGCACGTCTGCGCCGAGCTCGGCCGGCAGCGGCACCTCCTGGAGCACGGCGTACGAGCCGTTCGTGTTCTTGTGCGGGCGGAGCTTGGGCGTGCCGGCCGTCTCGTCGTTCAACTGCCACATGTAGGTGTTGGCAAGACTCGCATCGCCGCGGAAATAGACGCCGAAGGCCGAGCCGGGCTTCAACGTGAAATCGAGCTCGACCTCGAAGTCGCCCCACGGCGCCGGCGCGGCGACGCCGATCCACTCCGCCTCCCAGTCGTCGGGCGAGGCGAGTGCGGTCTCGAACCAGGCTGCCTCGCTCCAGTCGGTGGATGCCCCGTCGGCGGTGCTGACGCGCACCTGCCAGTAGTACCTGGTGGAGGGCTCGAGTTCGGCGCCCTCGTAGACGACGTCGATCGAGCGGTCGGAGCCCACGACGCCGGAGTTCCAGACGTCGTGCGAACCGAGGCCGTCGACCGTGGCTGCGACGCGGATCTCGTACCCGGCCTGCATGACGTCGCGCGCGGTCGAGGCGAGCTGCCAGCTGAATCTCGGCTCGAAGGAGGTGATGCCGAGCGGATTCACCGCACGGTCGGTCTTCAGGGCCGTGACCTCGGTTGTCGCGGCCGCCTGCGCGGGGCTCACCGTGCCATCGACGGCGACGAAGCCGATCACGAGGGCGAACGCCAGTGCGCCGGAGGCGATCATCCGGGTGGAGGTGCGAACGGACCCGCGCATGTGTTTCCTATCTTCGGTGACGCTGGAAGCCTGGTGATTCGGGGTGGTGATCGCGCGCGCGATCCGGTTGCTCATCGTTCGTCCGGGCTCGGGCTCGGGCTCGCGCTCGGGCTCGCGCTCGCGGCGCGGCGTCGCCGCCAGAGCAGGGCTCCTGCCCCGAGCAGCAGCAGCACGCCGGCCCCGAGCACGAGAGGAAGGGCGTTGAATCCCGTGGAGGCGATGACGTCGACCTGAATCGTGACGGACCCGTCCGCGCCGTCGCCGTTGCCGTTGCCGTTGCCGCCATCGCCCGCATCGCCGACGACCACGAACACCAGCTCATGCGCGCCCGCGGGCACCGCCAGCGGAATGCTCGCGTCGAGCGCCACGACGCCGGCGGCACTCGCCGTGACCGTGCCGAGCACCGTGACCTCGGAGTGCAGTTCCACCCGAACCTCGGCGCCGGCAGCGAACCCGGTGGCCTCGATCGCGAGCGACTCCCCCGGCGTCACGGTGAGCGTGGGGGCCTCAGCCGTCGGCTCGAGCGTGATGGTCTCGCTCACGTTGCCCGCGACGTCGTTCGCGCGAGTGAACACCGGGTTCGGCAGCTCGCCCTGTGCGATCAGCGCCTCGACGCCGGCCACCCAGCTCGTACCGTCGGCGGAATACTCCACGTTCGCAATGCCGGCCGTGGCATCCGACGCCGCGGAGACGAGCTCGCCCGCCTCGGAGAGCCAGCCCCAGACGACCGGCGCGACCCCGTCGATCGCGAACCCGCTCGACCCGACGGCGCTCTCGTTGCCCGCGGCATCCGTCGCCCGATACTCGATCGTGTGCTCGCCCTGCTCCGTCACGGTCACCGGCTCGTCGTATCGCGACCAGTCGGCGGCCGAGTCGAGCCGGTAGTCGATCTCGAGACCTTCGGCCACGTCGTCGGCGGCATTCAGTTCGACCGTCACCGGCCCGGGCGACCACTCGCCCGCCACGGCCGAGCCGGATCGCGTCACAGTGGCGGAGACACTCGGCGCCAGCACGTCGGCACCGACCGGAAGGGTCCAGGCGTCGGCGATCGACGGGTCGTAGTTGGTCGTGGAATCTGCGTGCTGCATGGTGATCGTCGCCGTGCCCGTGCTGCTGAACGCCGCTGGGTCGTCGACGAGGATCTGGTAGTTGTCCGTGCCGTAGTCGTTCGTCGCCCGCTGGAAGAGGCGGGCCTGCACCTCGACCCCGTCGACCTGCACCGAGTACTCCTTCAACCGAGCACCGTCGTACGTCTCGACCGCGCGAATGATGAACGGGGCGTCCTTCGGCACCGCCATCGTGAAGCTGAAGTACGAGCTCGCGGCGTTGCCGGAGTAGCGCCGGGTCGCGCCCGCCTCGACGCTCGTGCCCGACGTCGGCGAGGCCGTGAGCCCGTGTGCCGCCTCGGAGGCACCGTCGCCGAGGTCGATGTGGTCGAGCACCGTCTCGTCAGCGCCCGGTACGGGAACGATCGCCTCGATCGAGGCGGTACCCGTCGCGAGCACGGTATCGCCGTGCGCGAACTCGACCGCCAGCGCCAGCGCCTGCTCGTCGAGCGTGGTCG
The DNA here is from genome assembly GCF_059445405.1 of Agromyces sp. Y782. NCBI lineage: Bacteria > Bacillati > Actinomycetota > Actinomycetes > Micrococcales > Microbacteriaceae > Agromyces > Agromyces sp. Y782. The sequence continues at coordinate 1,465,534 of NZ_JCAIUG010000001.1, forward strand.
GCACGAAGAGCTCGATGGCGACCATCGCCGTCTCGCCCGGTGCGATGACGATCTCGGAGGAGGCGACCGCGGCCCACCCGGCCGGCGGGGTCACGGATGCCACGCCTGACACCGGCCGCGAGCCGGTGTTCTCCAGCGCGAGGGTCACGACGGTCTTCGAGTTCGGCAGAACGGATGCCGGTTCGGCCGTCACCGCGGTCAGCACCACGCCGGACTCGACCGTGACGACGGTCTGGCCCTCACCACGGAGTGTCAGGCCCTGGTAGTCGTAGCCGACGACGACCGGCAGGGCGACGTCGCCGGGCAGTTGCGAGACCGGCACCGTCGTCGTGAAGGTCGCGGTGGCGGACTCGCCCGCCGGCAGGCTCGGCACGAGCGGTGAGCTCGCCGGGTCGACCACCCACGACCCACCGAGGTCGAGCTTCGCGCTCAGCTCGGTGAGTTCCTCGGTTCCGGTGTTGGTCAGCAGGGCCGTCACGGTGAGGGGCTGCCCCGGAAGAACGGTGGTCGGCGTTCCGGTGTCGACGGCGACCGTGATGCCCGAGAGCTCGGCGGCGAGCGCGTCGAGCTGCGCCTCGATCGCACCCAACGCCTCGGCGAGCTGTGCGAGCGCATCCGCCTCGATGTCACCGTCGTCGACCCAATCGCCGAGCTCGCGAATCTCGGCGAGCGCCTCGAGCACGTCGGCAACGGCGCCGGCCCGATCGGACTCGAGCACGCCGATTCCGTGACCCACGGCGTCGACGATGCGCTGGAGGGCACGTTCGACATGAGCGGCGTCACCTCCGCCGAGACCCTCGAGAGCGTCGAGTTCGTTCTGGAGGTCGGTCGACGCCTCGATCACGGCGCCGAACTGCTCGGCGAGCGCGCTCACGCTGAACGCGTACGAGCCGGAACCCACCAGCACACTCACGATGTCGCCCTCGGACGAGAGCACTTCGACACCCGCGGCATCCGCCAGCGATGCCGCACCCTCGGTGACGGCCCAGGCGTTCGATGCCGGGATCTGCACGGTGGCGGTGGCGTTCGTCGGCACCGTGACCGAGAGCGAGAGGTCGCCGCCGGTGAGCGTCCAATCGGTGGTGACGAGGCCGTACGCGGTCTCGAGACTCGCGGACGCGCTCGTCAGTCCGCCACCGGGGTGGGGGCTGATGACGGTCGACTTGTAGCCGGTGTCGCCCACGGCGATGCCGCCGATGTTCTGGTACATCCAGTCGCCGACGGCGCCGAAGGCGTAGTGGTTGAAGGAGTTCATGCTCGCCGCGCCGAAGTTGCCGTTGGCGTCGATCGAGTCCCACCGCTCCCACATGGTGGTGGCGCCCGACTCGACCTCGTAGCCCCACGAGGGCAGCGTCTTGTTCATGAGCAGTCGGTAGGCGACATCCCAGTTGCCGCTCTTGCTGAGCGCGGGCAGGAGCCACGGGGTTCCGACGAAGCCGGTCGAGAGGTGGTAATCGCGGCTCGCGACCTTGGCGACGAGCTTGTCTCCGGCGGCTTCGACGAGTTCGGCCGGCACGAGGTCCATGCCGATCGCGAGCGCGTAGGCGGTCTGGCTGTTGCCCTCGACCCCGCCGTCGGCGGCGACGAACTCGTCTTGGAAGAGCTGCGTGATCTCGCCGCCCATCTCGGCGTACCGGGTGGCGTCGGCATCCTTGCCGATCGCGTCGGCCATCTCGCTCATGGCGCGTGCCATGTAGGCGTAGTAGGCGGTGCCGAGCACCTCGGGCGGCGTGTCGTCGCCGAGGTGGAGCCAGTCGCCGTAGGGGCCGTGGTTGCGGAGGCGGTTCGGGAAGTTGGTCTCGAGGTAGCCGAAGTACTTCTCCATCGACGCGTAGTGGTCGCGGATCAGCCCGGTGTCGCCGTAGCGCTCCCACATCATCCAGGGGATGATGACGCCGCCGTCGGACCACGCCGTTCCGCCGTCGCAGCAGCCCTGGCCGGGCCCGCGAGGTGCGGATTCGGGGAACTCGCCGTCGGCCAGCTGCGTGTCGCGCATGTCCTGCAGCCACTTCTTGACGAACTCCTTGGTGTTCTGGTTGAAGGCGGCGGTGGGTGCGAAGGCGAGCAGGTCGCCCGAGTAGCCGAGTCGCTCGTCGCGGGCCGGGGTATCGGTCGGTACCGAGATGAAGTTGCTGCGCTGGCCCCAGACGATGTTCGACTGCAGCTGGTTGAGCATCGGGTCGGAGGTCTCGAAGGTTCCGGTCGCCTTCAGATCGGAGCCGAACACGTCGGCCGAGATGTCGCCGACGGCCGGCGCCGCGGCGAGCCCGCTGATCTCGATGTAGCGGAATCCGTGCTGCGTGAAGCGCGGGCGGACGAGGGCCGTGCCGTCTTCGGCGAAGGTGTAGTGATCGGTCGCCTTCGCGCTGCGCAGGTTGTCGACGTAGAGGCTGCCGTCCTTGTTCAGCACCTCCGCGTAGCGGATCGTGGCGGTCTCGCCGGCCGTGCCGGTCAGCGTCATGCGACCGACACCCGAGAGGTTCTGGCCGAGGTCGTAGATGTGCACGCCGGCGGGCATCTCGCTCTGCGCGATCGCCGGAACGTTCTCGGTCGTGCGCACGGGCTCGTCGCTCTGGCTCACGAGCTTGTCGGTGGCCGATTCGGCGACCGCGACGGGCGACCACGCGGCGTCGTCGAAGCCCGGCTCGTTCCAGCCGTCGATCTCGAGTCGGGCGTCGTAGTCTTCACCCATCTGCAGGTCGGCGCTGCGGATGGGGCCGGGGTGGGTCGTCCAGTCGGAGTCGGTCGAGACGAGCTGCGTCGATCCGTCGGTGTACTCGATCGCGAGTTGGGCGATGACCGAGGTCTGCGAGCCGTACTTGTGGTTGCCGAACCAGGCGATGTACCCGGCGTACCATCCGTCGCTCACCATGGCGCCGAAGGCGTTCTCACCCGACTTCACGAGCTCGGTGACGTCGTAGCTCTGGTACTGGATGCGCTGGGTGAAATCGGTCCAGCCGGGTGCAAGCTCGTGATCGCCGACCTTCTCACCGTTCAGCGACAGCTCGTAGATGCCCCGAGCAGAGGCGAAGAGGCGAGCGGATGCCACGTGCTTGGCGTCGTCGGTCTCGAACCCGGTACGCAGGAGCGGCAGCGAGGTCGAGGGCGTGTAGAGCGCGTTGACGAACCCGGAGACCTTGAGACCGCCGTTCGGTCCGGCGATGATCGTGCCGGCGTTGAACGGGTTCTGCCCGCCGGCGAAGTCGGAGGCGTAGAGCGTGGCGGTGGGCGAGGTCACCGTCATCGAGTGGATCAGCACCTCTTCGTTGTTGACGTCGGTGCGCAGGCCCGCGAAGCCGCCGGAATGCGACGAGTCCGTGCGCGAATCGACGACGACGTCGTTGAGCGTCGTCGTGATGCGGTCCCCGTCGAGCTCGATGCTGAGTGTGCCGCGCTGCGCGAGCACATCCTCCGGCAGCCCCTTGGCGGTGAGGTCGATCTCTTCGAGCACCCGCCAGTTGTTGTTCACGCGAACGTGGGGCCGCAGCATCGGGTGCTCGGAGTCGGAGTCGTTGAGCTGCCACATGTAGGTGTTCGTGAAGTCGGCGGAGGAACGGAGGTAGAGCCCGAACGTCTTGTCGGCCGTCGGGGTGAAGTCGATGTCGACCGTGTAGTCGGTCCAGTCGGCGACCTGCGCAGCGGGGTCCGGGGCGCCGATCCAGTCGGCCTTCCACTCTGCGGCGGCGAAGATCCCGGTCTCGAAGGATGCGGCATCCGACCAGTCCGATTCGTTGCCGCGGTCGTCCCACACCTTGACCTGCCAGCTGTATCGCGTCTGCGACTCGAGGGCCGGGCCCTCGTAGTCGATGTCGAGCTGCTGGTCGGAGTCGACCTTGCCGGAATCCCACAACGCGTCGGAGTCGAGTGCCGCCTCGTTCGTCGCGACCCGGATCCGGTAGGCGCTCTGCAACACACCGCGCCCGGTCGACGTGCTCGTGAACGCGAAGATCGGCGCATCCGCCGTGACGCCGAGCGGGTCGATGCGACCGTTCGTGGTGAGTCCGGTCGCGGCGATGTCGCCGTCCGCCGCGTCGGCGGGTCCCGCGACGGCAGGGCTTGTCATGGTGATCGGCGCGAGCAGTACCACCGAGAGCGCGAGTGCGGCGAGGGCGGTGGCTGCGGTGCGCGCACGGCGCGAGCGCTCGCCGCGGAAGAGCGCCTTGGTGAGGATCGACATCGAGGTGGTGTCTCCGGTCTCGTCATTGAGAGGGCCGCGCAGCGACCACCGGCAGTTCGCCGGCGCGTCGTCGCGCACCGTGTTTGAAACGATTCAAACAGTGTCGGTTCGACGAATCTATCACACAGCCGCGTCGGAGGCTCGTCCGATCCGGAGCCGGGCGCCGAGCGCGACTTCGACATGACCCCTGGTCACGGACGGCAGCACGGTGCGGCGCGACTTGACACCACCGGCGCGTTCGACGTACATTTCTAAGATTCCCGTGAAACGATTCAACCCGATTCGCTTCCCATCCGCACAGTGGCTCGCCGCAGTTGAGGTCCAAATCAATGACGATTCCCCCCGATAACCCCGGCCGCGCACCGGCGTTGGAACTCCGCGACGTCGAGAAGTCATTCGGGTCCGTCGTGGCGCTCCGCTCGGCCACGATCGAGGTGTACGCGGGCTCCATCCACGCCCTCGTCGGCGAGAACGGCGCGGGCAAGTCGACGCTCGTGAAGATCGTCGCCGGCCTCTACCGCCGCGACGCAGGTGTCTTCCGCTTCGGCGGCGGCGACGTCGACTTCACCTCGACCGCCGAGTCGAAAGCCGCGGGCATCGCGGTCATCTACCAGGAGCCCACGCTCTTCCCCGACCTCTCGGTCACCGAGAACGTCTTCATGGGCCGCCAGCCGACCGGCCGCTTCGGCCGTATCGACCGCAAGGCGATGCGGAGCGAGGTCGACGGACTGTTCCAGCGTCTCGGCGTGCGCATCGACCCCGACCGCCCGGCCGAGGGCCTTTCGATCGCCGACCAGCAGGTCATCGAGATCGCCAAGGCCATCTCGCTCGACGCGAAGCTGCTCATCATGGATGAGCCGACCGCCGCCCTCTCGGGCGTCGAGGTCGACCGCCTCTTCCAGATCGCCCGGAGCCTGCGCGACGAGGGCCGCGCCCTCATCTTCATCTCGCACCGCTTCGACGAGGTCTTCGACCTCTGCGACACCGTGACCGTGATGCGCGACGGCTCGTACATCTCCACGAACCGCATCGCCGACACGAGCGTCGATGAGATCGTGAAGCAGATGGTCGGGCGCGAGGTCACCGACCTCTTCCCGAAGCAGCCCGCGACGATCGGCGCTCCGCTGCTCGAGGTCGACGGCCTCACGAGCGCCGGCGTCTTCCACGACATCAGCTTCACCGTTCGCGCGGGTGAGATCGTCGCCCTCGCCGGCCTCGTCGGCGCGGGTCGCAGCGAGGTGGCCCGCGCGGTCTTCGGCGTCGACCCCTACCAGGCCGGCACCGTGCGTCTCAGCGGCAAGCCGGTGCCCGCGAAGAACCCGACCGCGGCGATGCGCCAGGGCCTCGCCCTCGTGCCGGAAGATCGCCGCAAGCAGGGCCTCGTGCTCGACTCGAGCGTCTCCCACAACACGACCCTCGCGATCCGCGAGCAGCTCGCCAAGTTCGGTCTCATCACCTCGAGCATCGAGAACCGGGCGGCGCGGGTGTGGGCCAGCCGGCTCGAGGTGAAGGCCAACGCGCTCAGCACCGTCGCCGGCACCCTCTCGGGCGGCAACCAGCAGAAGGTCGTGCTCGGCAAGTGGCTCGCCACCGAGCCGACGGTGCTCATCATCGACGAGCCGACCCGCGGCATCGACGTCGGCACGAAGTCCGAAGTGCACCGCTTGCTCTCCGAGCTCGCCGGCCAGGGCATGGGCATCCTCATGATCTCCTCCGAACTGCCCGAGGTGCTCGGCATGGCAGATCGGGTGCTCGTGATGCGCGAAGGGCGCATCACCGCCGAGATCGACCGCGCCGACGCGACATCCGAGAACGTCATGTTCGCCGCGACCCACGCCGAGGAGCAGCACTCGTGAGCACCGCGACCACCACCCCGACCTCCAATGTGACGAAGCGCCTCGGCGCCATCGGCAAGGCCCGTGAACTCGGCATCCTGCTCGCCCTCGTCATCGTCGTGATCGCGGCGACCGCAGCGAACCCGAACTTCCTGTTCAGCGCAGACGGATGGCGCGACCTGCTGCTGACGCCGTCGATTCTGGTGCTCGTGGCCATCGGGCAGGCGATCGTGCTGATCACCCGCAACGTCGACCTCTCGGTCGGCTCGGTGCTCGGCCTGACCGCCTATATGACCGGGCGACTGTTCATCGACATCCCCGGCATCCCGATCATCGTGGTGTTCGTCATCGCGATCGTGTTCGGCGGTCTCCTCGGCCTGATCAACGGAGCGCTCGTCGCCTTCGCGAAGGTGCCGGCGATGGTCATCACCCTCGGCACGCTCTACGCCTACCGCGGCATCAACGTGCTCTGGACCGGCAGCGACCGGGTGAACGCCTCCGACCTGCCGAAGGACTTCCTCGCGCTCGGCACGGGGCAGATCCTCACCATCCCGATCCTCACGATCATCGCGTTCGTGGTGCTCGTGATCGCCGCCTGGTACATGAAGAACACCCGCGGCGGCCGCGAGTTCTACGCGATCGGCTCCGACCCCGCTGCGGCGGAGCTCTACGGCCTGCGCATCACGCGGCGCCTGCTGACCGCGTTCGTGCTCTCGGGCGCGCTGGCCGGACTCGGCGGGGTGCTCTACGCCGCCCGCTACGGCACGATCAACTCGCAGGCCGGTTCGGGCTGGGAGCTCGACGCGGTCGGTGCCGCCGTCATCGGCGGCGTCGCGATCGTGGGCGGTGTCGGCTCGGTCTGGGGCGCGGCGATCGGTGCGGTGCTGCTGCTCACGATCAACCGGGCCCTGCCGATCCTCGGCATCCCCGACTTCTGGCAGCGCGCCGTCGTGGGCGTGCTCATCATCGGTGCGATCGTGCTCGACCGCGTGCTCGCCGTACGCCAGAAACGCAAGCTCCTCGAAGCAAGGGACGAAAGCTGATGACGAGCCTCATCCACTCGACCGGCACGGCGACTCGCCAGTACCGGGACTACGACCGGCCGCTCTGGAAGCGGGTGCTGCTGACCCGCGAGATGGCGATCATCGCCCTGCTCGTCATCGTCGTCGTCGTCGCATCGCTGACCGTGCGCGGGTTCGCCCAGCCGATCACCACGACCTACCTCATCCTCGATGTGGCGCCGATCCTGCTCATCGCCCTGCCGATGACCCTCATCATGATCACGGGCGAGATCGACCTCTCGGTCGCGAGTGTCGTCGGACTCTCGAGCGTCGTGACCGGCGTGCTCACCCAGGGCGGGGTGCCCTTCGAGGTGGCGGCCCTCGTCGCCCTCCTCGTCGGCGGCATCGGCGGCGCCTTCAACGGCTTCCTCGTCACCGTCGTCGGCCTGCCCTCGCTGGCCGTCACGATCGGCACGCTCGCACTCTTCCGCGGGCTCGCCGTCGGCCTCCTCGGCACGACCGCGGTCACCGACTTCCCCGAGTTCTGGACCGACCTCGCCAAGGCGAAGCTCGGCGCCACGGGCATCCCGCTCATCATCATCCCGTTCCTCGTGCTACTCGTCGTGTTCGCGGTTCTCCTGCATTTCACGCCGTTCGGGCGCGGCATCTTCGCGATCGGCCTCTCGAAGGAGGCCGCGGCCTTCTCGGGCGTGAACGTGGCTCGCACGAAGTTCATCCTCTTCGTGTTCGCCGGCCTGGTCTCGGCCTTCGCGGGCATCTACTACACGCTGCGGTTCGGCAGCGCCCGCGGCGACAACGCGACCGGCTTGGAACTGCAGGTCATCGCCGCGGTCGTGCTCGGCGGAGTGAGCGTCTTCGGTGGTCGCGGCGCGCTTCACGGCGTCGTCGCCGGCGTGCTGCTCATCGGCGTGCTCGCGAGCGCACTGCGGCTCGCGAACGTCACCTCCGACGTCATCAACATCATCACCGGGGCGCTGCTCGTGATCTCGGTGGTGTCTTCGAGCTTCCTGGCCTGGCTGCAGGGGCGACGACAGTCGCAGCGGCAGGCGTCGGGGGGAACACCGCGCGTCGAGGTCTCCACAGCAGGGTAACCGGACCGCACCACCGTCGATGCGAACAGCACATCGGCGCCATCCAATGAAGGGACGAACAACGATGTTGTTTCAGAAGAAGACCCGCGTCGCGGCGCTCGCCGCACTCGCGGTGAGCATCGCGCTCGTGGCGACCGGCTGTGCTGCCGGCGACTCGGGCTCCGGCGGCGAAGGCGAGGGCGACGGCGGCAACCTGGCGATCACGTTCCTGCCGAAGAACCTCGGCAACCCGTACTTCGACACCTCGAACGCCGGTGGCGAAGAGGCGATCGACGAGTTCGGCGGCACGTTCGCCGAGGTCGGGCCCGCCGAGGCGACGCCCGACGGCCAGGTCAGCTACATCAACACGCTCACCCAGCAGGGCGTCGGCGCGATCGTCGTCTCGGCGAACGACCCGAAGGCGATCTGCGACGCGCTCAACGAGGCGCGTGACGCAGGGGTCAAGGTCGTCACGTTCGACTCCGACACCAACGCCGACTGCCGCGACCTGTTCGTGAACCAGGCCGACTCCGAGGGCATCGCCAAGGTGCAGGTCGACCTCATCGCCGAGCAGATCGGCGATGCGGGCGAGATCGCCGTGCTGTCGGCATCGGCGAACGCCACGAACCAGAACGCCTGGATCGAGCTCATGAAGGAAGAGCTCGCAGCGAGCCACCCCGACATCGAGGTCGTCGAGGTCGTCTACGGCGACGACGATGACCAGACCTCGTTCGACAAGACGGCTGCACTGCTGCAGACCCACCCGAACCTGAAGGGCATCGTCTCGCCGACGACCGTCGGCATTGCCGCGGCCGCGCGCTACCTGCAGACCTCGGAGTACAAGGGCAAGGTCGCACTGACCGGCCTCGGCACCCCGAACCAGATGCGCGAGTACGTCGAAGACGGCACCGTCACGGCGTTCGCCCTGTGGAACCCGGCCGACCTCGGCTACCTCTCGGCGTTCGCAGCGAAGGCGCTCATCGAGGGCGACATCACCGGAGCCGAAGGCGACACCTTCGACGCCGGCAAGCTCGGCGAGTACACGGTCGGCGCTGACGGCGTCGTGCTGCTCGGCGACCCGTACGTGTTCGACGCGGACAACATCGGCGACTTCGACTTCTAGTCGATTGTTGCGGGGCGGGGCCCGGCCGATTCCATTCGGCCGGGCCTCACCCTTCCGCCCGCGCGGGCGCACACGTAGACTCGACGCGGAAAGCGCATTCCCGACTCCAGCCCAGTTGCGGCCTCGGGGTGCAGACCGTAGTATTGAAACGATTCAGAATGAGAGATGGGAACTCGAGCATGAGCGCGACGCACGCCGATGAGCGAGTCTGCTTCCAATTGCAGGTCGACCCCGCGCGCCTCGATGAATACCGCGCCCGCCACGCGACCGTCTGGCCCGAGATGCTGCGTGCGATCGCGGCATCCGGTCGTCGCAACTACTCACTCTTCCTCCGCCCCGACGGCCTCCTCATCGGGTACTACGAGACCGACGACGACGTGGCATCGCAAGCGTCCCTCGAACTCGACCCGCGCACCGCGGCATGGGAGGCCGACATGGCCGAGTTCTTCATCTCCCTCGACGGACGCCCCGACCAGGCCGCCGCCCGGCTCCCCGAGGTGTTCCACCTCGAAGACCAACTCACCGCACTCGGCGACGATCGGTGAACGACCAATGACGACCAGACCGGCGCACCGCCATCGGGCCCCGCGCACCAGACCGACCAACAGACACACCGGAAAGAGCCACTCGTGAGCATCCTCTCAACCGACATCCTCGGCCAGCTCGGCCGGCAGGCCATCGAGCTGCCCTCGTGGGCGTTCGGAAACTCGGGCACCCGCTTCAAGGTGTTCGCGACGCCCGGCACACCCCGCGACCCGTTCGAGAAGATCGCGGATGCCGCGCAGGTGCACAAGTTCACCGCGCTCGCCCCGACCGTGGCGCTGCACATCCCGTGGGACAAGGTCGACGACTACGGCGTGCTGCGCACGTACGCCGAAGACCACGGAGTCAGCCTCGGCACCGTCAACTCGAACACCTTCCAAGACGACGACTACAAGTTCGGCGCCCTCACCCACGAAGATGCCGCCGTGCGCCGCAAGGCGATCGACCACCACCTCGAGTGCATCGACATCATGCACGCGACGGGCTCGCGCGACCTGAAGATCTGGCTCGCCGAGGGTTCGAACTACCCGGGCCAGGCCGACCTGCGCGGCCGCCAAGACCGCCTGCACGACTCGCTCGGCGAGATCTACGCCCGACTCGGCGACGAGCAGCGCCTCGTGCTCGAGTACAAGTTCTTCGAGCCGGCGTTCTACCACACCGACGTTCCCGACTGGGGTACGAGCTACGTGCAGGTCGCCGCTCTCGGCGACAAGGCGATGGTCTGCCTCGACACCGGCCACCACGCGCCGGGCACCAACATCGAGTTCATCGTCATGCAGCTGCTGCGCCTCGGCAAGCTCGGCTCGTTCGACTTCAACTCGCGCTTCTACGCCGACGACGACCTCATCGTCGGCGCGGCCGACCCGTACCAGCTGTTCCGCATCCTCTTCGAGGTCATCCGCGGCGGCGGCTTCAACGACCCCGACGTGGCATTCATGCTCGACCAGTGCCACAACATCGAAGACAAGGTGCCCGGCCAGATCCGCTCCGTGCTGAACGTGCAGGAGATGACCGCCCGCGCCCTGCTCGTCGACACCGAGGCACTCCGCGCGGCGCAACTGTCGGGCGACGTGCTCGAGGCCAACCGCATCTTCATGGACGCCTTCTACACCGACGTGCGGCCCGCCCTCGCCGAGTGGCGCGAGTCGCGCGGCCTGCCCGCCGACCCCATGGCCGCCTTCGCGGCATCCGGCTACCTGCAGCAGATCGCGGCCGACCGCGTCGGCGGCGTGCAGGCCGGCTGGGGCGCCTGAGGGACTCCAGCGAGACGAGGGGTGAGCGGATGTCACGAGTGAACACGCCGTACGCGGCGGCCGACGGTCTCGTACGGGTGTATCCGGCGGGCACGGATGCCGTGTCGGATGCCGCAACGGGCGCACGGGCCCCAGGCGCATTGACGCCGGGGCTCGTCTGGGCGCACGGCGGCGGCTTCGCAGGGGGCGACCTCGACATGCCCGAGGCGCACTGGGTCGCGGGCGCGCTCGCCGACCGCGGCATCACGGTCGTCTCGGTCGACTACCGCCACGCGGGCGGCGGCTTCCGCTACCCCGTGCCGTCCGACGACATCCTGACCGCCTGGCGGTGGACACTCGACCACGTCGACGAGCTCGGCATCGACCCCGCTCGCCTCGCGATCGGCGGCGCGAGCGCCGGCGGCAACCTCGTGACGGGCGCCGTGCTGCGCCTACGCGGGCAAGACCGCGGGCCGAGTAGCGAGCGAAGCGAGCGTATCGAGACCCCCGCACGGGGCGCCGAGACGGATGCCTCTTCGCCGCTGCCGACTCGCCCGCCCGCAGGCATCTTCCTCGCCTACCCGACCCTCCTCGCGTGGCAGCCGGCACCGGATGCCACACTGCGGGCGTTGATCGATGCGAACCCCGCGGCCGCTCACAGCTCCACCTACGTGCACGACATGTACGTGAACTACTTCGGCGGGCCGCTCGACGACGCCCCGCTCGACGTGGCGCCCGGTCGCGCCGCGGCATCCGACCTCGCCGGCTTCCCGCCGGTGCTCATGATCAACAGCGAGATCGACAACCTTCGCGTCTCGGGCGAGGTCTTCGCCGAGACGCTCGTCGAAGCCCGCGTGCCGCTCGAGCTCTTCGCCGAGCCCGGCGCCCTGCACGGTCACCTGAACCGACCCGACGAGCCTGCGGCATCCGCTTCGATCGAGCGCATCGCGGGCTGGTTCGCCCGCGGCTTCATTCCCGACGCCGGCTGAGCGCCGGTTGGCCGCTGCCGCCGCCACCTCAACCACTGCCGCCACCCCTCAGACGCGCGGCGCCCTCGACGCGTACGCCGCCCGAATCGCGGGCAGGTGAGCGGATCCGACCGCTCGCTCATGCCCGACCGGCCAGTCGGGTCGCGCGCCGGTGAGCGCCCACGCGGCCTGCACCGCGGCACCTGCCGCGACGTATTCGGCCGGCGCCGGCACCACGACGGGTACGTCGAACACCTGTGCGGCCACCTCGACCAGCGCGGGATTCTGCGCGGCGCCGCCGATGAGCAGCACCCGCTCGGCCGCCACTCCGCACGCGCGCACCGCGTCGAGGCCGTCGGCGAGGCCACACAACAGGCCCTCCATCGCGGCGCGGGCGAGGTTCTCACGGGTGGTGGAGGCGAGGGTCAGACCGAACAGCGTCGCGGTCGCGTCGGGCAGGTTCGGCGTGCGCTCCCCTTCGAAGTAAGGCTGAAGCACGAGCCCGTTCGATCCCGGCTGGGCCGTCGCCGCGAGCGCCGCGAGACCGTCGTGGTCGACGCCGAGCAGGCGGCTGACGGCGTCGAGCACGCGCGCGGCGTTGAGGGTCGCAACGAGCGGCAGGTGGTGTCCGCTCGCGTCGGCGAAGCCCGCGACGACGCCCGTTGGATCGTGCGTCGGCGTCGCGGACACCGCGAACACCGTGCCGCTCGTGCCGATCGAGACGATCGCGTCTCCGAGGTGCGCATCGAGGCCGAGTGCGGCGCCGGCATTGTCGCCCGCGCCGACGGCGACGATCGCCCCGGTGGATGTCTCGCCCTGGCGCTCGTCCGGTCCGAGCACGCGTGGCAGCACCGGCACCCGGCCGAAGGCGTGCTGCACGAGACCCAGGTCGTACTCCCCCGTGGTCGCCGACCAATAGGCCGTGCCGCTCGCGTCGGAGCGGTCGGTGGCGAGCTCGTGCAGCGCGGGGCCGAGCCGGCTCTCCGTTGCTGGACCGAAGCCGCGGAGCCGCCACGACAACCAGTCGTGCGGGAGCGCGAGTGCCGCCACCCGCTCCGCATTCCCGGGCTCGGCGTCACGCAGCCACCGCAGCTTCGCGGCGGTGAACGAGGCGACGGGCACGACGCCGACGCGGCGCGCCCACTCCTCTGCGCCGAGTTCGGCGACGAGGTCGGCGGCGGCGGCGGCGCTGCGCGTGTCGTTCCAGAGCAGGGCGGGGCGGATGACGCGGCCCCCGGCATCGAGCGCCACGAGCCCGTGCTGCTGTGCAGCGACCGAGAGCGCGGCGACATCCGACATACCGCCGGCGTCGGCGATCGCGGTCTGGAGCGCGTGCCACCAGGCTTCCGGATCGACCTCGGTGCCCGGAGGATGGGGCGCGCGGCCCGTGCGCACGATCGCGCCGGTGGCGAGGTCTCGCACCACCACCTTGCAGCTCTGCGTCGATGAATCGATGCCGGCGACGAGCACGTCGCTCCCTTCCACGCGCGAACGGAGGGAGGAGCCTCGGGGCTCCTCCCTCCGTTCGTCGCTACTTCGTCTGGCCGGTGAGCCCCTCGAAGGCGATGTCGCCCGTGAGGAGGTTTGCGTTCGTCATCTCGGTGAGCTGGTCGAGGAAGGCGGGACGCTCGGTCACGACGTGCTCGATCGCCTCGCCCACATTGTCCTCGGTGATCGCGGGCATCAGGTAGACCGGGTTCTTCTCAACCTTCTCGCCCCGCACGACCGCGGCGGCGTAGGCGACGCCGGCCGAGAGCTCGACCGTGCCGTTCTGCAGCGAGGTGCCGATGAAGTCGCCGTTCTTCACCGCCGTGAGTCCGTCGGCGATGCCGTCGATGCCGACGATCGGCACACCGGTGATGCCGGCCTCCTTGAACGCCTGCAGTGCGCCGAGGCCCATGTCGTCGTTTTGCGCGATGACGCCGTCGATCTGGTCGCCGAACGCGGAGATCCAGTTCTTGACCTTGTTCACGGCCTCGTCGCGCTTCCAGTTGGCGGTGTCCTTGGCGAGCACCGTGACCCCGGGGTTCTCGGCGAGCACGTTGTCGATGCCCTGGCCGCGGTTGATCTCGCCCGAGCCGCCGAGTGGACCCTGCAGGATGATGACGTTGCCCTTGCCACCGAGCGCCTCCATCATCATCCCGGCCTCCTGCTCACCGGCGGCGACGTCGTCGGGCTGCACGCTGCCAGTGAGGTCCTCGCTGTCGAGCGAGGCGTTGACGTCGAAGAAGGGGATGCCGGCGGCCTTCGCCGAGGCGATCTGCGGCTGCAGCGAGTCGGCCTGCACGGGGATGACGACGATCGCGTCGACACCCGCCGTGACGTACTGGTCGACCTGGGTCGCCTGCGTGTTGACGTCGAGGCTCGCCGAGTTCCAGAGGATCTCGATGTTGTTGTCCTCGGCGTAGCGGTCGATGCCCTCCTTGCCCTCGGTGACGAAGGACGACATGTCGTAGACGCTCACGCCGATCGTGATGCGCTCCTCGCCGCTGTCGTCGGACTGGTTGGCCGTCGGGTCGCCTGCGCCGCAGCCGGAGAGCAGCAGTGCTGCGGCTGCGGTCGTGGCGACCGACGCGATGACGCGCTTGGTGATCGTCATGTGATTCCTCTTTCTCGGTTCTCGGATGGAAAACGGTGGGTCTGCAGTGGTGGAACGGCGGCGGCGTCTCGGATGAGCTCGAGGCGGATCAGCGGGAGCGGCGACGTGTCGCCCACACGTCGACGCCGACGGCGGCGACGATGAGCACGCCCTTGATGACCTTCTGCCAGTACGACGGAACGGTGAGGATGTCGAGCCCGTTGTTGAGCGTCTGGATGAGCAGGAGCCCGAGCGCGGTGCCCCAGATCGAGCCGCGCCCGCCGAGAAGGCTGGCACCGCCGATGACGACGGCCGCGATGGCGTCGAGCTCGTATCCGGTGCCGAGGTTCGGTGCGCCGAGGGTCACGCGGCTCGCGAGCATGACGCCGGAGATTCCGGCGAGCAGCCCCGAGATCGCGTAGACGCTGTACACGATGCGGCCGACGCCGACACCGGCGATGCGGGCCGCGACGGGGTTGCCGCCGATCGCGTACACCCGCATGCCCCAGGCGGTGCGCCGCATGATGACGGCGAGCCCCACGATGCCGACGATCATGAGGATGACGGGGAGCGTCAGCCCGAGGATCTGGGTGTTGGCGATGCGGTCGAAGTCGGCGGGGAGTCCGGTGATCGGTGCGCCGTTGCCCGCGACGTAGGCGACGCCGGAGGCGAGAGTCAGCATGCCGAGCGTCGCGATGAACGGCGGCACCTTCATCACCGACACCACGAAGCCGTTGATCGAGCCGGCGATCAAGCCGACGATCATGCCGGCCACGACGGCGAGCCAGATCTGGTCGGGGAACGCCTTCGCCGTCAGGGCGCCGAACACCGCGGCCGCCGCGATGACGCTGCCGACCGAGAGGTCGATGCCTCCCGTCAGGATCACCAGGGTCTGCCCGAGCGCGATGAGCGCGAACGGTGCGGCGGCGACGAGGATCGTGGTGAGGTTCTCGACCGTGCCGAAGCGGGCGCTTCGATAGAGGAAGAACGCGATGATGAGCACCAGCACGATGACCATCGCGTAGCGGATGGCGACGTCGCCGAACCAGGCCGCGCTGAAACGGCGGACGGCGGTATCGGCCGCACGCTTCGCGGTGGCCGGTGCGGTCTTCAGGTCGGTCATGCGTTGCTGTCCTTCGGCTGTGAGGGAATCGAGTCCGGCGCGCTCTCGGCGAGGCCGCTCGCAAGGCGGAAGATGCGGTCCTGGACGGTGGGCTCGGCGAGCTCGGCGCGGCTCAGTTCGCCGACGATCGAGCCGTCTCGCAGCACGAGCGCCCGGTGCGAGAGGCTGAGGATCTCGGGCATGTCGCTCGAGGCCATGACGACGGCCATGCCCGAGGCTGCGAGTCGCGTGATGATGCGATAGATCTCGCTCCGCGCGCCGACATCGACGCCGCGGGTCGGCTCGTCGAGCAGGAGCACATCGACGTGCTCGGTGAGCCATCGGGCGAGCACGACCTTCTGCTGGTTGCCGCCCGAGAGCGTCTCCATCGTCTGGTCGAGTCCGCGACTGCGGAGCTGCACGGACTCCATGGCCGTCGAGACCGCTTCGACCCGGCTCTTGCCCTTGAGCCACCCGGCGACGCTGAACCCGCCGAGCCGGGGCAGCGTGCCGTTGGCCAGGATGTCCATCGAGAGCACCGCGCCGGCGCCCTTGCGATCTTCAGGCACGAGCGCCATCCCGGCGGTGATCGAGGCTTCGGGCCGGCCGCGCTTGATCGCCTTCCCGGCGACGCGGATGTCACCGGACGTCGACGGACGGATGCCGAAGATCGCCTCGATCAGTTCGGTGCGGCCCGCGCCGACGAGCCCCGCCAACCCGACGATCTCGCCGCGCCGCACCTGAAGGTCGGCAGGCACATGGGCGGGCGCGTAGCTGAGGCCCGTGACGCTGAGCACGGTCTCGGTGCCGGGAGGCCGGCGCTCGGGGAAGAGGTCCTCGAGCTCCCGGCCGATCATCGCCGTGACGATGTCGTCGTCGGTGAGCGCCGAGAGCGGCGAGTCGACGACGAGATTGCCGTCGCGGAGGACGACGACCCGGTCGGCCGCATTCCGGATCTCCTCCATCTTGTGCGTCGTGAAGAGGATGGCGACTCCGCGATCGCGGAGCACGCGCATCGAGTCGAGCAGCCGCGCGACCTCGCGCTCGGCGATCGCGCTCGTGGGCTCGTCGAGCAGCAGCACCCGGGCGCCCGTGCTGGTGGCCTTGACGATCTCGACGATCTGGCGGATCCCGACCGGGAGGGAACCCATGCGCACGCTCGGGTCGACGTCGACGCCGAACTCGGCGAGCAGTTCGGCGGACTCGCGGATCATCCGTCGCCGGTCGAGGAGACCGATGGCGTTTCGGCGTTCGCGCCCGATGAAGATGTTCTCGTAGATGGCCGTCTCGAGAATCGAGGCGAGCTCCTGCGGGACGATCGCGACGCCGTGCTGGTGCGCCGCTTTCGGCGAGCCGGCCGGCAGCTCGGTGCCGCGTACGAGCACTCGCCCCTCGTCGGGCCGGTATTGGCCGGACGCGATCTTCATGAGCGTGGACTTGCCGGCGCCGTTCTCGCCGGCGAGGGCGGTGATGGTGCCGGGTGCGAGCGCGAGGGTGACGCCCTTGAGCACTGGGACGCCGCCGAAGGACTTCCGCAGGTCGACGCACTCGAGCATCGCCGGAAGCTCGTTCGGCGCCGGCCGACTCGTCAGGGTGGCATCCGTCACCGAGCGCCTCCGGTGCTGCCCGGCCGGATGATGCTCTTCAGCGTCGCCGGGTCGGCCGAGGCCTCGAGTGCCTCTCGCACCTCGTCGAGACCGAAGTGGCCGGTGACGAGCGCGTCGAGGTCGACCCGGCCGTCGGCGACGAGCGCGATCGCGATCGGCCAGGTGTTGGCGTAGCGGAAGACACCTGTGACGTGGAGCTCGCGATTCTGGATGACGGACACGGGGAGGGCCACTTCGTCGGCGCCCATGCCGACGAGCACCGCGACGCCGGCGGGCCGGAGCGCGCGGACGCCGCCCTTCACGGCCACCGGCGCACCCGACGCGTCGATGAAGGCGTCGAATCCCTCGCCGAGGCCTTCGACGGCGGGGTCGATGACCCGGGTGGCGCCGTAGCGGAGCGCGACATCGCGACGCGCGCGCATCGGGTCGCTCACGACGATCTCGCTCGCACCGAAGGCCCGGGCGGTCTGGGCGGTCACGATGCCGATCGGCCCGGCGCCCGTGATGAGCACCCGGCTTCCCGGCCCGATGCCGGCCTTCTGTGCCGACCACACGCCGACGGAGAGCGGTTCCATGAGCGCCGCGGCTTCGAAGGAGACCGAATCCGGCACCGGGTGCGCGAAGTCGTCCTGGATGAGCACGTACTCGGCGAATGCGCCGTCGATCGGCGGCGTCGCATAGAACTGGATGTCGGGGCAGAGGTTGTACTGGCCGGCCTTGCAGCGTTCGCAGCGACGGCACGGTCGCTGCGGTTCGATCGACACGCGTTCGCCGATACGGCCGGCTTCGACGCCTGCGCCCGTTGCGACGATGACTCCGGATGCCTCGTGGCCGAGCACGAGGGGCGCCTCGACGACGAAGTCGCCGATGCGTCCTTCATGGAAGTAGTGCACGTCGGATCCGCAGACGCCCACGGCTTCGACGCGGATGAGCACCTCGCCGGCGTCGGGGTTCGGCACGGTGCGGACCTCGAGGGTCAGCTCACGCGCCCTGACCAGCACGCTTGCGCGCATCATCGTCGGCAGGTCCTGGTGCATCATCGGCTCCCCTCCGCGGCACGAACCGCGGCGATCTTGTGAGGTCTCTTCCGGGACGATAGATCACCGATCACGGATGAGACAAATGCGCGCTCATATGAGCGTGTGGGCGCCGGTATGCTGACGGAGCACGCGCCGTGCAGACGAGAGCGGAGAGACCATGGGACCGGACGAGCTCGTACGGATCGCGCACGTCGCCCGTCGCCACTACCTCGACGGATTGAACAAGATCGAGATCGCTGAAGAGCTCGACATCTCGCGCTTCAAGGTCGCCCGCATGCTCGAAGACGCCATGGGACACGGGATCGTGAAGATCACGATCGACGCGCCCGATTCGCTCGACCTCGAGCTCTCCATCGAGCTGCGCACGCGATTCGGCCTCTCGCGCGCACTCGCCGTGATCACCCCCGGCGCCGCACCCGAGCTCGTGCAAGACCGGCTGGGCCGCGCCACCGCCGAGCTCCTGGTCGAGATCGTCGAAGAAGGCGACGTGCTCGGGCTCACGGCAGGACGCACGCTCACGGCGATGGCCGGCCACCTCACCCGCATCGCCACGTGCGAGGTCGTGCAACTCGCGGGCGTCGCCGCGCCCACGCCCGAGAACGGCGTCGAGGTGATCCGCCGCGTCAGCCGCGCATCCGGGGGTCGCTCGCGCGCCATCTTCGCCCCGCTGCTCGTCGATGCCGCGTCGACGGCGTCCGCCCTCCGGCGGGAGCCCGGCATCCTCGAGACCTTCCGCCGCTTCGACTCGGTCACCAAGGCCGTGGTCGCGATCGGCAGCTGGAGCCCGCCCGACTCTCAGCTCTACGAGAGTGCCGAACGCGTCGGCATCCTCGACGAGCTGCTGGCCGCGGGCGTGCAGGCCGAAGTGTGCTCGACGCTCATCGGCGCCGACGGCACCACGATCGACCTCATCGCAGATCGCTCGCTGGCCATCTCCACGCACCAGTTGCGCGCCATACCCGAGGTGATCGCCGTCGCCGGCGGTTCGCTCAAGACCGCGGCCGTGGCCGCGGCGCTGCGCTCGGGGATGATCACGTCGCTCGTCACCGATGCCGCGCTCGCCCGGCGCCTGCTCACCGACGAGTCGGCCGCGTAGGCTCGAAGCGACGCGTTTCCACCGAGCGCGCCACGATCGCCCGGAGCTCCGGGAGACCGCCCGTGAACACACCGGCCGCCCGTGCCTGCACGAGCAGGTTGCCGATCGCGGTGGCCTCCACCGGGCCAGCGACCACGGGCAGTCCGCTCGTCCGCGCGATGGTTCGGCACAACAGCTCCGACTGAGATCCACCGCCGACCACGTGGATCACGCGCGGTCTGACCCCGGCGAGGCCGGCGGCCGCGGCGACCTGCTCCGCGGCGAACACCGCGAGGCTCTCGATCACGAGCCGCACGGTGTGCGCACGTGACGGCGGCCTCGGCAGGCCCGCACGCTCCGCGGCATCCGCGATCCGCCCCGGCATCCGGCCCGGTCGCAGCAGCAGCGGGTCGCTCGTGTCGATCGTGCCGGGGATCGGAAGCCGGTCGGCCTCCTCGAACAGCGCAGTGCGCCTCGGTGCCGCCCCATCCTCGCCGAGGCCCCACTCCCGGAAGCACTCGTTGAGCAGCCAGAAGCCCGCGGTGATCCGCAGAAAACGCACGGTGGAGTCGAGGCCCAGCTCGTTCGTGAAGCCGGCGGCGCGTGCCGCCTTGCTGGTCACGGGGCGGTCGAGCTCCAGCCCGGTGAGCATCCAGGTACCGCACGAGACGTAGGCGAACTCTGCATCTCGCGCCGGAACGGCCGCCACCGCCGAGGCGGTGTCGTGCGAGGGCGCCGTCACGATGAGCGTCGATTCGCCGCGCCCACCGTACGCGCGGTCGAGTTCGCCGATGACCATGCCCGCGCCCACGACCTCGGGGAAGATCTGCGGCGGGAGACCGAGCGCTGCGATGCGCTCCACATCCCAGCCCGAGCCGAGCGGCAGCGCGAGCCCGGTGCACGACACATTGGTCGCCTCTGCGACTTCGGCGCCGCCGAGCCAGTTCGCGATGAGATCGGGGATGAACAAGAGCCGGCGCGCGCTCTCGAGCCGGCCGGCCGCACGATCCGCCGCCAGCTGGTAGAGCGTCATGAAGGGCAGCGCGGTGACGCCGGTCTCGGCGAAGGACGCCTCGGGCGGCAGCGCCGAATGCACCGGCTCGACCTGCGCGAGCGTGCGCGGGTCGCGCTGATGGAACGGTGCGTCGATCAGTCCCCCGGCACCGACCAGACCGTAGTCTCCCGACCACGCGTCGACGGCGACACTGTGCAACGGTCGGGTGCCACGCGCCGAGCGCAGCGCAGCGGTGGAGTCGCGGAACAGACGCTCGACGTCCCAGCGCAGGCCGAATTCGTCGCTGAACGAATGACTCCTGAAGCGATGGATCCCATCGATGAGGAGACGGTCGGGCGTGACGCTCGCGGTGGCGACGCGCCCGCTCGATCCACCCAAGTCGATGGCCGCCGCGCGGAAGACGCCGTCACCGGCGCCGACACGATGTGGCATGGGATCAACCCTAGGTCCCCGGCGACGACCACCTACACGATCGTGTAGCCGCCGTCGATGACGATGCTCTGCCCCACGACGTACGCCGACTGCTCGCTCGCGAGGTAGACGAGCAGCGGGCCGAGTTCATGCGGCTCGCCCATGCGAGCCGCGGGGATCCTGCCGACCCATTCCTCGGCCATCCGCGGATTCTCGGCCACGAAGTCGCGGGTCATGTCGCTCGCGAAGTAGCCCGGCGCGAGCGCGTTGACGCGGATGCCGAGCGGCAGCCATTCGATCGCGAGGCTCTTGGTGAGCATCGAGACGGCCGCCTTCGACGTGTTGTAGGCCGCCTGCGTCTGCGGCACGTTGACGGCGAACGCCGACATCGACGACACGTTGACGATGCTCGCCGGACCGGCACCGCCGCCGGCGACGTGCCGTCGGGCGAATGCCTGCGAGGCGGCGAACGTGCCGGTGACGTTGACGGCGAAGAGTCGCTCCCAGTCGGCGATGGGGGTGTCGATCGCGGGGTCGCCGAGGGTGATGCCTGCGCTGTTCACGAGCACGGATGCAGTGCCGAGCGCCTCGCCGACCGTGTCGAATGCGCGACCGAGGGATGCCTCGGAGGTCACGTCGACGCTCACGCCGACGGTGCGGCGACCAGTGCCGTCGGCGAGACGTTCGGCAGACACGGCCACATTGTCGAGTCGGTCGAGCAGGGCGATGTCTGCGCCCGCACCGGCGAGCGCCTCGGCCATCGCGTATCCGAGGCCGCGTGCCCCGCCGGTGACGACGGCGATCCGGCCGTCGAGCGGGAGTGTGGAGGTTCCGAGCATGGAGCAGAGCATAGCGACTGCGCTCAGACGTTACGAACGAGCGCTCAATTGAGCGATCCGCGCGAGAGCGAGGTCGAGAAGGATGGCGCCCCCGTCGTGCGAGGTTGTGCGAAGCTGTGCGATCCACCAAGCTTTCTCACATGACCACGACGAGCTCCCTCGACGGTGAACGACGTCGCACGGCACTGGCCGCGCTCCTCGACCGTGACGGCGCCATCCGGCTGGAGGCGGCCGCCGCCGAATTGGACGTGTCGGCGATGACGATTCGCCGCGACCTCGTCGACATGGAGGCGTCGGGCCTGCTGCGGCGCGTCCGAGGCGGGGCGCTCCCCCCACTCGGCCCGCGCTCCTTCAGCGACCGCAGCTCGACTCGGGGCAGGGCGAAGGCGATGATCGCCGAGAAGGCGATCCGTCTCGTGCCGCCCGGCGGCGCGATCGCGCTCGACGCATCGTCGACCGTCGGACGACTCGGCGCCCGCGTCGGCACCCACGACGGCCTCCTCGTTGCGACGAACTCGTGGGACAACTTCGCGGCGGTCCGCCAGGGCGGCGCGGCCAAGCCCGTGCTCGTGGGCGGCGAGCCCGACGAGCTCACCGACAGCTTCGTCGGCGCCATCGCCTGCCGCGCGGCATCCTCGATGCTGTACCGGCGCTTCTTCACCTCGGCGAGCGCCGTCGATGCGGTACACGGCTCTTCCGAAGTCTCGCTCTCAGAGGCGCAGATCAAGCACGAGTTCGCGCGCGCCGCGAGCGAGACCGTGCTGTGCGTCGACTCGACGAAGCTCGGCCAGCAGGATGTCGCGCTGTGCTTCCCGCTCGACGCGATCGGCCTGCTCGTGACCGAACTCGACCCCGATCATGAACTACTCGAGCCGTACCGAGGGCTCGTCGAGATCCTCTGAGACGGGCGGCCGAGCCGGAGGCCGCGCAAACGCCACTCTTGGCCCGAACGTTGCATGTTGTGATAATTTTCAAGAAGTCACAACCGCTTGATCGAGGGAGCTCCAATGTCCGCAGCAGTCGCCAACCCCGCCGCGAGTGAGCTCATCGCCCGTTCGAACCGCCTCGGCGCCGACCCGAAGAACACGAACTACGCGGGCGGCAACACGAGCGCGAAGGGCGTCGCCGTCGACCCCGTCACCGGTGAAGACGTCGAACTGCTGTGGGTCAAGGGCTCCGGCGGCGACCTCGGCACGCTCACCGAGCGCGGCCTCGCGGTGCTTCGACTCGACCGCGTCCGCGCCCTCCAGAACGTGTACCCCGGCGTCGATCGCGAAGACGAGATGGTCGACGCGTTCGCCTACACGCTGCACGGCAGCGGCGGCGCAGCCCCCTCCATCGACACCCCCATGCACGGCCTGGTCGACGCGGCCCACGTGGACCACCTGCACCCCGACTCGGGCATCGCGATCGCCACCTCGGCCGATGGTGAAGAGCTCACCCGCACCATCTTCGGCGACAAGGTGATCTGGGTGCCGTGGCGCCGCCCCGGCTTCCAGCTCGGTCTCGATATCGCCGCCATCCGCCGCGAACACCCCGACGCCATCGGCTGCATCCTCGGCGGCCACGGCATCACGGCGTGGGGCGACACGAGCGACGAGGTCGAACAGCGCTCGCTGTGGATCATCGACACCGCCGCCGACTACATCGCGGAGCACTCGAAGCCCGAGCCGTTCGGCCCGGTGCTGCCCGGCTATGAAGCACTGTCCGAGTCCGAGCGCCGTGCGAAGGCAGCCGCCTTGGCACCCACGATCCGCGGCCTCGTCTCGACCGATGCCCCCCAGGTCGGCCACTTCAGCGACGACGAGCGCGTGCTCGACTTCCTCGCCCGCACCGAGCACCCCCGCCTGACCGCGCTCGGCACGAGTTGCCCCGACCACTTCCTGCGCACCAAGGTGAAGCCGATGGTGCTCGACCTGCCCGCCGATGCCTCCGTCGAGGACTCGCTCACGCGCCTCACCGAGCTCCACGAGCAGTACCGCGACGACTACTCCGCGTACTACGAGCGGCATGCGGATGCCTCGAGCCCCGCGATCCGCGGCGCCGACCCGCTCATCGTGCTGGTGCCGGGTGTCGGCATGTTCAGCTACGGCAAAGACAAGCAGACCGCCCGCGTCGCCGGCGAGTTCTACCTCAACGCCGTGAACGTGATGCGCGGCGCCGAAGGGCTGTCGAGCTACGAGCCCATCGAGGAGTCCGAGAAGTTCCGCATCGAGTACTGGGCGCTCGAAGAGGCGAAGCTCCAGCGGATGCCGAAGCCGAAGCCGCTCGCGACCCGCATCGCCCTCGTCACCGGCGCCGCCTCCGGCATCGGCAAGGCGATCGCCACTCGCCTCGCGGCTGAGGGCGCGAGCGTCGTCATCGCCGATCTCGACCTGGCGAAGTCGCAGGCCGCTGCTGCCGAGCTCGGCGGCACCGACGTCGCCGTCGGGATCGCCGCTGACGTCTCCGACGAGCGTGCCGTCCAGGCGGCCGTCGACGCAGCGGTGCTCGCGTTCGGCGGTCTCGACCTCATCGTGAACAACGCGGGACTCTCGCTCTCGAAGTCGTTGCTCGAGACGACGGTCGCCGACTGGGATCTGCAGCACAACGTGATGGCCAAGGGTTCCTTCCTCGTCTCGCGTACGGCTGCGAGGGTGCTCATCGACCAGAAGCTCGGCGGCGACATCGTCTACATCTCCTCGAAGAACTCCGTTTTCGCCGGGCCGAACAACATCGCGTACTCGGCGACGAAGGCCGACCAGGCGCACCAGGTGCGCCTGCTCGCCGCCGAGCTCGGCGAGTACGGCGTGAAGGTCAACGGCATCAACCCCGACGGCGTCGTGCGGGGCTCGGGGATCTTCGCGAGCGGGTGGGGCGCCAACCGCGCCAAGACCTACGGGATCCCCGAGGAAGACCTCGGAGCCTTCTACGCACAGCGCACGATCCTGAAGCGCGAGGTCGTGCCCGAGAACGTCGCGAACGCGGTCTACGCCCTCTGCACGAGCGACTTCTCGCACACGACGGGGCTGCACGTTCCCGTCGACGCGG
Source organism: Agromyces sp. Y782 (assembly GCF_059445405.1). Classification (NCBI taxonomy): domain Bacteria; kingdom Bacillati; phylum Actinomycetota; class Actinomycetes; order Micrococcales; family Microbacteriaceae; genus Agromyces; species Agromyces sp. Y782. The sequence goes on from NZ_JCAIUG010000001.1 coordinate 1,490,201, forward strand.
GCGTCGCCGCGGCGTTCCTGCGATGATCGAGACGCACCCCACCGAAGGCGAGGACTCGTGAGCACAGGCTCGGTTGCGGCGGTCGATCTCGGAGCGACGAGCGGGCGCGTGATCCTCGGCCACGTCGACCAGCGCGCCGGCCGACTCGAACTCGACCACGTCGCGCGGTTCCCGAACGGTCCCGTGCACCTCGCCTCGGGGTTGCACTGGGATCTCGCCGGCCTCTACCGCGACCTCACCGGCGGCCTCGCCGAGGCGTTCCGCCGCGACCCGGCCGTCGCGTCGATCGGCGTCGACTCGTGGGCCGTCGACTACGCGCTGCTGCGCGGCAACCGCATGCTCGGCGAGCCGTTCCACTACCGCGACGAGCGGAACGACCACGGCGTGGAAGCGGTGCACCGCATCGTGCCGTTCGACGAGCTCTATCGCCGCAACGGGCTGCAGTTCCTGCCGTTCAACACGCTCTACCAGCTCGCCGCCGAGCAGCTCGCTGAGCGCGACGGCAGCGACGGTGGCTCCAAGAGCTGGCTCGGCTTCGCCGACTCGCTCCTCCTCGTGCCCGACCTGATCGGGTTCCAACTCACCGGTGCGCGGCTCGCCGAACGCACGAACGCGTCGACGACGGGCCTCGTCGGCATCGAGTCGGGCGAGTGGGACGACGAGCTCATCGAGCGACTCGGGCTCCCGGCATCCGTCTTCGCCCCCCTCATCAGTCCCGGCGAATCGTTCGGCCCGCTGCGCTCGGCTGTCGCCGCCGAGCTCGGCATCGGCTCGCGGCATCCGCTCGAGGTCGTCGCCGTCGGCTCGCACGACACGGCCTCGGCGGTCGTCGCCGTACCGATGCGCGCCGAGTCGGCCGCCTACATCTCGTGCGGCACCTGGGGGCTCGTCGGCGTCGAGCTCGAGCGTCCGGTGCTGACGGATGCCGCGCGCGAGGCGAACTTCACGAATGAGGGCGGCGTCGACGGCCGCGTGCGGTTCCTGCACAACGTCATGGGCCTCTGGCTCCTGTCGGAGTCGGTGCGGTGGTGGGAGCGGGACGGCGAACGGATCGACCTGCCCGAGCTACTGGCGGCCGCGGCATCCGTCACCGAGCCCGTTGCCGTGTTCGACGTCGACGACCCGCGATTCCTGGCACCCGGCGACCTGCCCGGCCGCATCGCCGAGTGGTGCGTCGAGCAGGGTGTCGCCGCACCGGCGTCGCGCGCGGAGTTCGCCCGTTCGATCGTCGAGAGCCTCGCCGAGGCGTTCGCCCTGGCCGTGCGCGACGCCTCGATCCTCTCGGGCGTCGATGTCGAGACGATCCACGTGGTGGGCGGTGGCGCGCTCAACGAGTTGCTCTGCCAACGCACCGCCGACCGCGCGGGCCTCCCGGTGCTCGCAGGCCCCGTCGAGGCGACCGCGATCGGCAACGTGCTCGTGCAGGCACGGGCGCAGGGCTTCGCGACGGGCGACCTCGAGGCGCTGCGGGCGCTCGTCGCGCAGGTCTTCGCGCCGCGACGCTATACACCCTCGATGTAGAACGACAAGGGCCACTCGGTGGGCTGGATCTGGTCGTGGCTCGCGCTGTCGGCTGGACTCGTCGTGATGATGCTCACCCTCGCGCCGAAGCTGTTCGGCCGCGTGCGAGCTCGGTGTCGCGCATGCCTTGCAGCGAGACGCCCACGCCGTAGGTGACGAAGTCGCCGATCGGGTGGACACCGATCGCGATGATTGCGCCGCGTTCACCGTCGCTCAGCTCGAGGCCGTGGAGGAGCACCTGTTTCGCGTCGCCCGGCATCTCGTCGGCGGGGATGATCTCGGCGACTCCCGCGAATGTGATCGAAGCGGCCGGGATCTTCACCCACGGCACGAACGGGATGCGCTTCGGGATCGGCACCGTCACCGAGACACCGGGGTTGGCCGCGATGTGGCGCGCCTTGAACTCGCGCTCGTTCGTCGTGAACCAGAGCACGCCGTCAGCGACGACGTGCATGACACCCGCAGTGCGCGCCTCGCCCTTCGCCGACACCATGCCGACGACCATGAAGTTCACGCTCTCGATCGCCTTCCAGACGTCGGCGTTCGTGATGTCGACCATGTCATTCTCCTCTCGCTTCACATTGTCGAGCTTCGCAGCGCTCGACGGGCTGCGAGCGCTCATGCGCAGGCGTTCGCGCCGCGACGGTACGAACCCGCGCCGTGTTACGCCTCGTGCGCCACGAGCTCCAGACCGACGACGATCGCGCCCAGCGCCACGAGCGCCAGCAGCGCCAGCAGCTGCGCCCACCACGTCAGCATCGTGCGGTGCACCGCGGCGAGGCCGACGAGGGCCAGCGTGCCGAGGTAGACGATCGTCGAGGTCGTCAACGCCGTCTCGAGGTGGATCCATCCGGGCCAACTGAGCAGCAGCAAGACGATCGGCACGAAGGCCGAGGCGAGGGCCCCACCCGCGACGCGGAGCATCCGTCGGAGCTCCTCGCCGTTCGGGAATGCCCCGTGCGCCGCGCTGTGCGCGATGATGTCGGCGACGAGGCCGGCGACGGTGATGCCGAGCACGCCGACGGCGAGGGAGAACGTCGCGGACTGCGGCGTCGGATCGTGACCGCGCAGCACGAGGACGATCGCGAGACCGGTGAACGTCGCGTAGACCCGCTCCTTCAGTTCATCGGCGAGCACCTCGCGCGACTGACGCCGCCGCCATCCTCGGCGACGATCCCGGCTGTTGCGCGATCGTCCGCCCCGCTCGTCTTCGGTTCCCGAGGATTCTTCGTTCACCATGAGGGCAAAGCTAGCAGGCGGACCCGCCTGCGGCACTTCGGCATCGACGTGGTCGGCGCGCGCACGCCGCGAACGGTACGCGCTCCGCTCTGAAAGGATTGATCCATGACCGACGCTCCGCTGCTCGTCTCCATTCCCGGCACCACGTTGCGCGAGGCCCTCGGCGCTCCGCCCGTCGGCACCGAGGTCGTGCTGTGGGATATGTCGGGGCCCGCACCCGCCGACCGCATCGACCTCGTCGTGCCGCCGTACATGGGCGCCGCCGCACGCCTCGGCGCGCTCGACGGCGTCACGACCCGGCTCGTGCAGTCGCAGTCGATCGGCTACGACGACGTACCGGCTGCGTTGCCGCCCGGGCACGTCTTCGCGAACGCCGCGAGCGTGCACGAGACCTCGACCGCCGAGCTGACGCTCGCCCTCGTGCTCGCGTCGCAACGCGGCATCCCCGACTTCGTGCGCGCTGCCGCCGAGGGGCGTTGGGCGCCCGCTCGTCACGCGAGCCTCGCCGATCGCCGGGTGCTGCTCATCGGCTACGGCGGAGTCGGTCGCGCGATCGAGGCACGGCTCGCACCGTTCGAGGTCTCGATCACGCGGGTCGCGAGTCGCGCCCGCTCCGACGAGCAGGGCTTCATCCACGGCATCGACGAACTGTCGAACCTGCTGCCGAACGCCGAGATCGTCATCATCGGCGTGCCCCTCACGGGTTCCACGACCGGCCTCGTCGATGCGGCCTTCCTCGCGGCGCTGCCCGACGGCGCGCTCGTCGTGAACATCGCGCGCGGCAAGGTCGCCGACACCACGGCGATCCTCGCAGAGGCCGAGCGCGGCCGACTCCGCTTCGCGCTCGACGTCACCAACCCCGAGCCGCTGCCGGCGGGGCATCCGCTCTTCGCCCTGCCGAACGTGCTCGTCAGCCCGCACGTGGGCGGCGCGTCGACCGCGATGCTGCCGCGCATGGCTCGGCTCCTGCGTGAGCAGATCGAGCGGATGCTTCGCGGTGACGCTCCCCTGAACGTCGTGTATCGCAGCTGACCCTGCCCCCTCCCTGAGCTCGTCGAAGGGAGCACCACCACCCACTCGAGAGGACCCCATGCCCGAATTCGACCACGCCCTCGACTGGGTCCGACGGGGCGTTGCCGACGGGGCACTGCCGACGGCCGTGCTCGGCATCGCCACGAGCGCGGGCGTCGTCGCGCTCGACGCGTTCGGCACCGAGCGGGGGCGCGCGACATCCGTCGACGACCACTACCCGCTCTTCTCGGTGACCAAGCCGCTCGTCGGCCTCGCCGCCCTGGGGCTCATCGAGCAGGGGCGGCTGACACCCGACACTCCCCTCAGCGACGCCGTGCCCGAGTTCGGGGTCGACCGCGACGACGTCGTGCGGCTTCGACACCTCGTCAGCCACAGCTCGGGCATCGTCGAACCCCCGATGGACACACCCGGCCTGCGCTCGTTGCTGCTCGCGCCCGGGCGCGACTTCACAGCCGGCACGGTCACTCGATACTCGACCATCGGTTTCGAAGGGGTCGCCGCCCTGATCGAGCACGCTGGCGACGAGTCGTGGTTCGACGCTGTCAGGGCCGTCGCGGCACGAGCCGGTGCCGACGGCTTCACGCTCGACGTCGACTCGACGCCGCACGAGGTCATCGAGGCATCCGCTCAGGGTCTCGACTACGAGCGCTTCGCAACGCTCGACCATCCCGGAGCCGGACTGTTCGGGCGTGCCGCCGACCTGCTCGCCGTCGGCAGTGCCCTGCTGCGCAATGACGGCTCGCTCCTCGCACCCGTCACCGTCGAGGCGATGCTGCGGCCCCTGACGACGGGAATGACGAAGCTCGAGCCCTACCGGGCCGAGCGCGGTCAAGACTGGGGCTTCACGTGGAACCTCCGCAACAACGCGCCCGGCCTGCTCGCGCGCGACAGCTACGGCCACGGCGGCTGGGCCGGGTGCGAATTCTGGATCACGCCGTCGCGCGACGTGTGCTTCGTGCTGCTCACGAACATCGGCGGCGGCTTCGGCCGGCTCGGCGTGAACGGCGACGAACTGCACAACGCGGTCGTCGCCGCAGCCTGAGCGGCCGCCCCTTCCCCTTCCCCTTTCCTTTCCCCTTCCCCTTTCCTTTCCCCTTCCCCTTCCCTTCCCCTTCCCCTTCCCCTTCCCCTTCCCCTTCCCCGCGGCGCGGTGCGCATCGAGAGTGCAGTTCCGGTCGGAAAGCGTCGGTCAGAACGACGACAACTGCACTCTCGATGCAGACGAAGCCGGAGCGCTGCGCCGCGCGCGCTTCTCGCTGACGCTGCCGACCGGCCGCACTTCGGCGTATCCCTCGATGACCGCCTGCACCCGGGCGACCGCGGCCTCGCTCAGCCCGCCATCACCGGTGACGCCGCGCCATCCGTCGACGATCACGTCGCCGTAGTTGTGCCCGTGCATCGCGGGCACGCTCTCGCCCATGAACATGTCGATGACGAGGTGCAGCGCGGTGACGCCCGGGATCCACCGCAAGAGTCGCTCACGTCGGGTGCGCGCCGCCCGGCCCGCAGCCAGTCGGGTTCGGCCCAGATGAGTTCGGGCCCGAGCCAGGTGACCGGGTCGGTCGCGTGCTGGAGGTAGGACGTCACCCGATCATGGCACGAGGGATGCCGCCGGCGCGGGCGTTCGGTGCGACCGCCCGCGGGCGTTCGGTGCGACCGCCCCTGTACCCAAGCTCCCTGAGTTCGTCGAAGGGAACGGGCTCAGCCGATCGCCGACGCCCCGTCGAGCGCTGCGAGCTCCTCCGCAGTGAGCTCGAGCGACGCCGAGGCGAGCAGCGCCGGCAGCTGCGCGACCGTGCGCGCGCTCGAGATCGGTGCGAGCACGGTGGGCTGCTGCCGCAGCCACGCGAGCGAGACGGATGCCACGTCGACACCGTGCGCCGCGGCGACCGTGTCGAGAGCGGCGAGCACGCGCAGACCGCGCTCGCCGAGGTAGGCGGCGGCGGCTCCGGCACGCGGGCTGGCGCCGGAGGCGGCGACATCCGCTTCACCGCGGTACTTGCCGGCGAGGAAGCCCCTCGCGAGCGAGAAGTACGGCAGCACGGCGAGGCCCTCGCGCTCTGCGCGCTCGCGCAGGCCGTGCTCGAAGCCGCGCTCGACGAGGTTGTACTGCGGTTGCAGCGCCACGGGGCGGTGGAACCCGTTGGCCGCGGTGACCTCGAACCACTCGTCGATGCGCTCGGGCGAGTAGTTCGAGATGCCGATGGCGCGCACTTTACCGGCGTCGACGAGTGACGAGAGCGCGCCGATCGTCTCGTCGAGCGGCACGGACTCGTCGTCGAAGTGCGCGTAGTAGAGGTCGACGCGGTCGGTGCCGAGACGTTGCAGCGAGGCATCCGCTGCCGCAGCGATGTTCGCAGCCGACAGGCCGAAGAACTCGGGGTGGCTGCTCACCTTCGTGGCGATGACGACGTCGTCGCGGTTGCCGCGTGCGGCGATCCAACGGCCGATGATGGTCTCGCTCTCGCCGCCGCTGTTGCCGGGCACCCAGTGCGAATAGCCGTCGGCCGTGTCGATGAAGTCACCGCCTCCGGCGACGAACCCGTCGAGCACGGCGAACGACTCCGCCTCGTCGGCGGTCCAGCCGAAGACGTTGCCGCCGAGAACGAGCGGGAAGACCTCGAGCTCGGAGTGGGCGATACGCCGGCGGGTCGCGGTGGCGGTCGTGGTCACGGTCGCGGTGGCGGTCGGGGTGGCGGTCGCGGTCACGGTCGCAGCCGCGGCCGCGGTGGTCTCGGTCATGCTGCTCCTACGTCTCGGGGAACTGGTGTGATGTCGTCGACCCTGGGTCAGCCGCGCCTTCGGTACTCGGACCCCGGGCCGTAGATGACGATGCCGGCGATCGGAATCAGCAGGAACCAGATCCACGACCACGCGTAGTTTCCGAAGTGGCCGGTGAGGAAGAACAGGCCGAGCGCGAGGAACGGAACGAGCGCCATGACGGTCGCGCCGATCGCACCGCCGAGCGGCTGCCGCCCCCTGCGCCCGTACGTCTCGGACGCGGAGTCCGCCGCCCCCGTGATGGGCGTGGTGAAGGCAGCAGGCGGCGTCGACGCGGGCAGCGGCGGCGTCGTCGGCGTCGCCCTTGCCTCGGCCGGCAGGTCGGCGAAGAGCGGCGCGAGGTCGCCACGCGTCACTGCCGCGCGCGCGGCCGCGGAACGCTCGGCGTACTCCGCCGACGAGAAGCGGCCCTCGGCCTGCGCCGCGCCGAGACGTGCGACGGCGGCATCCCGCTCGGTATTGCTCAGCCGAAGTTCGGGACGATCGGGGTGCGCGTAGTCGGTCATCCCCCAACTCTGGCGTACGCGGCACTGCACTCTCTACCCTGGGGCGCGGGTGTCTGCCGGGGCGCACGAACTCGGGCTCTGCACACACAGGAGGCATAGGGTCGAGGCATGGCCACTTCGGCAGAACCTCGCGTCGCCCTCTACTTCGACTTCGACAACATCGTCATCTCGCGCTACGACCAGCTGCACGGCGACAGCGCGTACCGCAAAGACACCTCTCGCGGCAAGTCGACCGCCGCGGGAACGCAGACGGCCAAGAAGCTCGCCGAGGCGACCGTCGACATCGACGCCGTGCTCGATTTCGCCGCGACGTTCGGCACGATCGCCATCGCCCGCGCCTACGCCGACTGGTCGACGCCGGTCAACGCGAGCTATCGCGGGCAGCTCATCGACCGCGCCGTCGACCTCGTGCAGCTCTTTCCGCTCTCCGCCACGAAGAACGGCGCCGACATCCGGCTCGCCGTCGACGCCGTGGAAGACATGTTCCGCATCGACGACCTCTCGCACATCGTCATCGTCGCGGGCGACTCCGACTACGTGGCGCTCGCGCAGAAGGCGAAGCGCCTCGGTCGCTACGTCGTCGGCATCGGCGTCGCGGGCGGCACGAGCAGAGCGCTCACCGCCGCGTGCGACGAGTACGCCGACTACGACACACTGCTCGCGACCGATGCCGCGGTGCACGACGACGAGGTGACGGATGCCGCGGCGCCGGCCCCGGCCGCTGCCGCAACGGGTCGCGGCTCCCGGGCATCCACTCCCGAGGTCGCGGCGACCGCCACGGCCGAAGCGGCTGGCGAGGCACCGGCCGTCGAGCCCGGCCCAGCCCCTGCGCGACGTCGTCGAGCGTCGACGAAGACGGTCGCGGATGCCACTGCCGGCGCGCCGGCCGAAGCCACCGACGCGACCGACGCGGCCGAGGCGAAAACTCGCGAAGCCGGCACCACGAAGCGTCCTTCGGCACGCGCGCTGCAGTTTGTCGCGCCCGTCGAGCCCGTGCCCGTCGATGACGGTTCGCCGGGCAGCCCCCGCAACCCGGGCCGACTGCTCCTGAAGGCACTCGAACTGCTGCGGGCGAAGAACGACGAGGAGTGGCAGTCGTCGACCGCGGTCAAGAATCAGATGATGCGCATGGACCCGACCTTCCAGGAGCGCCGGCTCGGGTTCGCCTCGTTCACGGACTTCCTGAAGTCGCGGGGCGGCGTCGTCGAACTCGACGAGTCAGGCCGCGGCCGCGTGCGCATCCGCCCGCAGAAGGACTGACCCGCGGCATCCGCCCGCGACTCACCGCCCCGCCCGGCTCTGCCCACCCCACTCCCTCTCCTCACTCCCACTCCCACTCCCTCACCCCACTCCCCACTCCCACCCTCGTGCCGCCGATGCGCGACGACCTTTTGCGCGCGCACGGTGCCGCGCTGCGGCCGCTGACGGGCAAAGTGCCGTCGCGGGGCACGACTCGTCACCGGGGCACGAGTTGTCACGGGACACGACCCGTCACCGGACACGACTCGTCACCGGCGCACGAGTCGTCACCGGGACACGACCCGTCACCGGACACGACCCATCACCGGGACACGACCCATCACCGGGACACGACCCATCACCGGGACACGACCCATCACCGGGACACGACCGTCACCGGGACACGACCCGTCACCGGACACGACCCGTCACCGAGACACGACCCGTCATCGGGGCACGAGTTGTCACGGGGCACGACTTGTCACCGGGGGCGAGCCCGCGACGCGAACGTGCCGCATGAAGCGCGAGGCCGTAGAGTCGATCGAGCGTGCCCCCGTTCGGGCACCCGAATGTCCGCTTTCGATGGCGGGCCGATCCGGCAGTGCGAGGAGACTGGAACTCCAATGCGTCAGCACAGGAAACAGCCGTCGAGGCGGCCCATGCGCCTGTGGCTGATCGGCGCGGGCGCCGCGCTCCTCATCGGCGGCGTTTCGGTCTCGGTAGGCGCCCTCAACGACTCCGGGGACGAACGAGCGACGGCATCCGACACCGTGACCGTCGCGCCCGAACGCGCGAGTGATGCCGACTCCACCCGGCCGACTCCGACGGCGGCACCCCCTGCACCGGCCGCCGCCGCCATCGCCGCGCCCGCGCCTGCCCCGGAACCAGCACCAGCACCCGAACCGGCGCCCGCCCCGGAGACGCCCGCAACGGCCGACCCGCCACCCGCTGCGGTGCCCGCCCCGCCATCGGGCGGGTCGTCGGTGGAAGCCGAGGTGTTGGCGATCGTCAACCGCGAACGCGCGGCAAGGGGCTGCGGGGCGGTCTCCGACGATGCCGGGCTTCGCGCGGTCGCCCGCGCCCACTCCGACGATATGGCGGCCCGAGGATTCTTCGCCCACACGAACCCCGACGGGCAGACCCCCTGGGACCGAGCGGGCGCGGCCGGCATCTCCTACGCCGGCGGCGAGAACATCGCGCGCGGCCAGGCCGACGCGGCATCCGTCATGCAGTCGTGGATGAACAGCCCGGGCCACCGCGCCAACATCCTGAACTGCGCGTTCACGAAGCTCGGCGTCGGCGTGCACGAGGGCCCCGGCGGGCCCTGGTGGACCCAGCTGTTCGGATTCTGAGCCCGATCGGCATCGCGCGGCACATGGCACGCGCGCCGACTCCGGCGCCACCCCATCGAGTTGCCCGACTGCGTACGAAGGTGTGCAGCCCGAGGGCCGAGTCAACGCAGCATGTGTGGTCTGACCACACGTGCTAGCCTGTGGTCGGACCACAGACACGACGCGAGCGAGCGAAGGGGACGATCAGCATGGCTGCTGAGACATCCGAATCGCCGCGCGCCTGGCGACTCGTGCTCGAGCACGTCGAGACGAAGTTGCTCGAAGGCGCCCTCCGGCCCGGCGACCGCCTCCCTGGTGAACGCGCGCTCGCGGCCGAGCTCGGCGTCGGCCGTTCGAGCGTGCGCGAGGCGCTGCGGGTGCTCGAGGTGCTGGGGCTGATCCGCACCGCAGCGGGCTCCGGCCCGAGCTCGGGCGCGATCATCATCGCGACGCCCGACGGCGGAATGTCCGCGCTCATGCGACTGCAGGTCGCGGCGAGCGGATTCCCGGTCGCCGACATCGTGCGCACCCGGCTCATCCTCGAGACCTCGATCGCCGGCGACCTCGCCGAGGCCGGGCGGGTCGCAACGACCGGCACCGCCGCGACGACCGGCACCGCCGCGCCCGACCTCGCCCCGGCCGAACTCCTGCTCGACGCGATGGATGCCCCCGACCTCGCCCCGACCGAGTTCCTCGCGCTCGACGCCGCCTTCCATCTGGCGCTCGCCGAGGCATCCGGCAACCAGGTGATCACCGCAACGATGGCGGGCCTCCGCAGCGGCATCGAGGGGTACGCCCTCGAGGGGCTCGCCGCGATCGTCGACTGGCACGCGACATCCGCTCGCCTGCGAACCGAGCACCGCGGCATCGTCGAGGCGATCAGGGCAGCGGATGCCGCAGCTGCACGCACCCGTACCCACGACCACATCTCGGGCTACTACGCAGAGACGTTCATGCCGGGCGGCTCGCCCGACCACGCACCCTCCGCGCCCGAACCCGCACCCTCCGCGCCCCAACCCGCACCCACCCCCGCCCTACGCCCCCAAGCCGGCAGTTGATGTCGACCCACGCGTCGCGACGCGACCACAAGCGCCCGTTCGCGGGCGACCTGAAAGGACACCACGCACCATGGTCCAGCGCCAGTTCCCGAACCCCAAGGAGCTCGCCGAGCTCATGCGCTTCAAGGCGCCGACGCTGAACGCGAAGCAGCGCCGCCTCGACAAGGCACTCACGATCGCCGACCTGCGCGACATCGCGAAGCGCCGCACGCCGAAGGCGCCGTTCGACTACACCGAGGGCGCCGCCGAGGGCGAGATCTCGCTCAAGCGCGCGCGCCAGGCGTTCGAGGACATCGAGTTCCACCCGGCGATCCTCCGGAACGTGCCCGTGGTCGACATGAGCCGCGAGGTGCTCGGCGGTCCGACCGCCCTGCCGTTCGGCATCGCCCCCACGGGCTTCACCCGCATGATGCAGACCGAGGGCGAGACGGCCGGCGCAGGCGCGGCGGGCGCAGCGGGCATCCCGTTCACCCTGTCGACGATGGGCACGACCTCGATCGAAGACGTGAAAGCCGCGAACCCGACGGGCCGCAACTGGTTCCAGCTCTACGTCATGCGCGATCGCGAGAAGTCGTACGAGCTCGTGCGCCGCGCTGCCGCTGCCGGCTTCGACACCCTTTTCTTCACGGTCGATACTCCCGTCGCCGGCGCTCGCCTGCGCGACACCCGCAACGGCTTCTCGATCCCCCCGCAGCTCACCCCCGCGACCGTCGTCAACGCGATTCCGCGCCCCGAGTGGTGGATCAACTTCCTCACGACGCCGAAGCTCGAGTTCGCCTCGCTCTCGACGACCGGCGGCACCGTCGGCGAGCTCATCGACGGCATGTTCGACCCGACGATCTCGTTCGACGACCTCACCACGATCCGCGACATGTGGCCCGGCAAGATCGTCGTCAAGGGCGTGCAGACGGTGCAAGACGCGAAGATCCTCGCCGGCAAGGGCGTCGACGGCATCGTGCTCTCGAACCACGGCGGCCGCCAGCTCGACCGCGCGCCGATCCCCTTCCACCTGCTGCCGCACGTCGTGCGCGAAGTCGGCTCCGACCTGGAGGTGCACCTCGACACGGGCATCATGTCGGGCGCCGACATCGTGGCATCCGTCGCCCTCGGCGCACGCTTCACACTCATCGGCCGCGCCTACCTCTACGGCCTGATGGCCGGCGGGCGCGAGGGCGTCGACAAGACGATCTCGATCCTGTCGACCCAGATCGCACGCACGATGAAGCTGCTCGAGGTGTCGACGCTCGACGAGCTCGGCCCGCAGCACGTCACGCAGCTCTCGCGCTTCACGGCGCTGCCGAAGCCGATGACGGATGCTGCGGAGCAGGCAGTCGAGGCGAAGCCGAAGACGGTGCGCGCCCCGCGTGCGGCGGGGTCGGCAACGAAGTCGGCCGCGAAGCCGGCGACGAAGTCTGCGGCGGGCCGCACCTCGGTCAAGAAGTAGTTCGCGCGCTCTTCCGGAGCTTCACGACGGTTCGTGCGAGTACGTACTCCGGACGGCCCGCAGGAACTGCACTCGCCCGGGCGGCCGCGCGTCGCTCGGGCGAGTGCCTCCCCGCACGGAACCGGCAGAACCAGATCAGCATCAGCGCCGACGCGACGAGATAGAAGGAGTGCAGGAACCAGATCGGGCCGAGCGGCAGGCTGAACACGTAGACCGAGTGCACCGCGTTGCCGACGTTCGTGATCACCAGATTGCCGAGGCTGTACGACGACAGGTCCCGCGTGCGCGCGGCCTTCACCAGCATGGGCAGGTAGCTCATGGCGAAGAGGCCGGTCGACAGGACGCCGGCGAGCACGGCGAGATCCATGACACCGAAGCTACGGATGTCGCGTGGCCGCGGCATCCGGAGGGCCACCCATTCTGCGGGTGCTGCATGGAGCCGTCGCACACGCCGATCGCGCCGTGCGACCCGGATCGGGGATCAGGGCGTGCTCGGAGGCCCGCAGATGCAGGCGCGTTCGGATGCCGCAGCAGCGTGCATCCTCGACCTCCCGGCGTCATTCGGTTCGAAAACTGGCACCCGACGAACGGCGCGCGGTGACGACTCCGTTCACCCCGCGCGGAGTGAGACCAGCCGCGACGATCCGTCGAACGGCGAGAAGCGCGTCACGGCCGACGGCACCCGGAACTTCGGATCGGAAGCCAGCTCCAGCAGCTCGGCACGGGTGAGATCCGGGTCGACGAGGCGCGCGGCGAGGCGATCGAGGTCGGCGGTCAGCGCGGCATCCGGGCCCGGCGCAGTGATCTGCTCGTCGGCGCCCCACGACTCCCAGAGCAGTGTCTCGTGCCCGGCCTGTGCGGCGAGGTCGAGGATCAGGTTGTGCGCGAGGTACGGCCAGGAGCGGAGGTCCGGCTCCTCGAGGTCAATGGCCACGACGACGCGCTCGGGGTCGAGGCCGCCCGAGCGCGCGGCGATCCACGCGTCGGGACCGGTGAGGAAGCGATCGTGCGGCACGTCGATCAGATCGAGCACGGCCCCGGTCGACGCGTCGAGATACCCATCGGGCATCTGCGGTTCGATCCGTCGCCAGCGGGCGGTCTCGGCATCCCAGGCCTCGGCGATGACGTGGTCGAACCACCAGCCGTCGGTGAAGTAGCCGCCGAAGCCGACGCGGGAACGCGCGGGGATGCCCGCTACGCGCGCGAGTGACACGAAGAGCAGCGTGAAGTCGCGGCAGCAGCCGAGGATGCGCTCGGTGTCCTTACGTGCGGTGCCGATCGCTCGGTCGTTCAGCTCAGCGAGCCGTGCGAACTGGTCGTCGGCGTAGCGCAGGTCGATCTCACCGAACCGTTCGAGCTCGAACCCGTGCTCGGCGAGGTCCCCGTTCGCGCGGTAGTGGAACACGAGCCCGGACGCGAGCCGGCGAAGCTCGGCGAGATCGCTCGGCGGCGCGCCGACCCACTCGGCCATGCGGCCGGGGTCGCTGCAGATCGTGTGGGCACGGTAGGGGTCGATCTCGATGACGGATGGCATCCCTCAGGTCTACCCGGATCGCCCGGCGGTTTTCAAGACCGGATTCGCAGCTGTGCGCCGCATCCGCTCCTCGCCAGTGGGTGCCGCGGGTGCCGCGGTGCTCGTATGCGCTGCGACGAGCTTCACCATCTTCTGCGCTTGCTTGGCCTGCACCTTCTGCGCATTCTTGGCGTGCGCGCGACGACGCTTGATGGTCTTTGCACGCGCCTTCGCATCGACCTCGCCAGTCACGCCAGTCACGCCAGTCACGCCGGGCATGCCGCGCCGACCACCCACTCGGCGCGCGCCGGGCGACGCCGTGACCCGCAACGAGGCGCGTTCGAGACGTGCCGACGCCTTCCGAGCCCGCCGGGCGGCTCGACGCGGACGCCGATCGACATCCCGGCCGGCCGCCTGGATCTTCTCGTGGACCGACGCGGCGACGGCCTGCAGCTCGGCGCGGGCTTCGCGCGAGAGCGAACGTGCGAGTTTCTGCGTCTCGGCCTCGACCCGCTTCGCCTCGGCGATCGCCGCGCCGGCGCGCCACCGCTTGCTACGTGGCGCGCGCACCTTCGACGTGCTCACGACGAACTCCCCTCGTCGTCGAGCTCGAGGAGCTTGTTCGCGGCATCCCGAAGCTCGTCTCGGTCGCCCACCAGCGAACGCGCGTGTCGGTGGCGCCGTCTCGTTGAGCCGATTCCCCATCGGTGATCTCCTCCCCTCCCCGCCCACGGCGGTGAAGCCGGCGGGACACCTCCCGGTCTACGCGAACTCGGATGCCCAGGCAAGGGGGTTGCCTGATCGCGCCGAGTCCGTCGGCCCCAGCTTGGGCTCGACTGCGGCCTCGTGGCCTCAGCCGCGGCCGGCGACGTTCAGGAGGACGACCGCACGTACTCCGAGACGACCACGCCGGAACCGAAGGCCGTCGTCTCGACCTCGTCGAAGTCCTGGGGGCGGTACGCGCCCGGCGCGAACAGCGGGATGCCGTCTCCGAAGAGCAGCGGATTGCGCTTCAGCACGAGCCGGTCGATCTCGCCGGCGAGCGCGGTCGCGAGCGATCCCCCGCCGCACAGCCAGATCGACGCGCCCGGTTCGGCCTTCAGCCGGCGGACGACGTCGACGGGGTCTTCGCCCGTGATCGTGAGGTTCGGGTGCTCGCCCGGGAGGTCCGCTTCGGTTCGCGTTCGGGAGAACACGAACTGCCGCAGGTGCCGGTACGGGCTCGAGACGCCGGCGGGCAGCCCGACCGCGTACGTGTTCCAGCCCATCAGCACGGTGTCGAACATCTCGCCGTCGCGCTCGATGCCGAGGGCGTCCGCGATGTCGGTCGGCACGGCGTCGGAGAAGCGGGCGTTGAGCCGATCCATGTGGTCGCCTTCCACGGGGAAGGCGTCGAATTCGCCGGCAGGACCGGCGATGCAGCCGTCGAGGCTGACGGCGACGTAGTAGACGAGTTCTCGCACAGTGCTCCAATCACAACTGTTGTAGTGATTGCTAGACTACAACACACGTAGTGGTCTGCGCTACGCTCGAGGCATGGCACGAAATGCAGAACGACGGGCGGTGATCGCCGACGCCGGTCTGGGCGTGCTCGCGCGCGACGGCGCGAGGGGCCTCACGCATCGCGCCGTCGACGCGGCGGCCGAGGTACCCGCCGGCACGACCTCCAACTACTTCCGCAGCCGCGATGCCCTCATCGCCGGCCTCGTCACGCGCATCGGCGAACGCCTCGCGCCGACGCAAGCCGACCTCGATCAGCGGGCGAGCGCGCCGCCGAGCCGTGCGCTCTTCGCCGACTACCTGCACGACATCGTGCGACGCCTCAGCGAGAACCCCGAGGTCACGCTCGCGCTGTTCGAGCTCCGGCTCGAGGCTGCACGTCGGCCCGAGATCGCCGAGATGCTCGCATCGTGGCAGCGCGCGGGCTTCGACGGCGACGTCGAGTTCAACCGCGCCGCCGGCCTCCCGGGAGGTGCGCACGAGATTGCGCTCTTCCACTACGCGATCGATGGGCTGCTCTTCGACCGGTTGACCTCCCCCATCGATCCCGGCACGCCGACCGACGAGATCGTCGACGCGCTCGTCGCGAAGCTGCTGCCCGGCGCCTGAGCCCATGCCGGTCAGCCCGTGCCGGTCGAGGCTGTGCCGGTCGACCCCGTGCCCGTCGACCCTGTGCGCGTCGGGCCCGCCTGACCACCGCCACGAAGACGGCGGATGTCGCGGGCCACCGCGGCCCGCGACATCCGCCGCTCATCTCTCACCCGACTCAGCCGGCCGCGTTCGCCACCGCGAGCAGCTGCTCGATCTGCTCGCGCCCCACCGGCACCCCCGGGAACGACGCGAGGCGCCCGATCGGGAACGACGACATCATCTTGAACATCGACGGGTCGGCCATGAGGGCTCCCGCCGCACCACCGTCACCGCCCGCGCCATCGCCCGCGGTGAGCGCCTGCTGCACGATCGGCCCGGCGACGGGGTGCGCCATGAGTTCGCCGATCGACGACTCCATCGTGAGCGGCACGCCCGCCGCGTCGCCGTCGACGGCGACCGAGACGACCGAACGGATGTCGCGGCTCGACGCCCCGACCTCGATCCGGTACTCGCCGCCCTCGACGAGCCAGCGGTCGACGCGGATGTCCCAGTACGCGAGATCCTCGCGGCGCACCGGCACGTCGACCGAGCGCGACTCCCCCGCGGCGAGCGCGACCTTCGCGAAGCCCTTGAGCTCGCGCGGTGCGCGCACGACGGCCGAACCCGGCAGCGAGGTGTACACCTGCACGACCTCGGCGCCGTCGCGATCACCGGTGTTCGTCACGGTCACGCGCACCGTGAAGCCTTCGGCAGTCGCGGTCACCGAGGCATCCGAGTACGCGAAGCTCGTGTACGACAGCCCGTGGCCGAACGGATACGACACCTCGAGCTCACGGGCGTCGTACCAGCGGTAGCCCACGAACAGGCCCTCGCCGTAGCGCACATGGCCGTGCTCACCCGGGAAGTCGAGGTACGCGGGGCTGTCGGCGAGCCGCACGGGGATCGTCTCGGCGAGCCGGCCCGAGGGGTTCACGACGCCGTAGAGCACGTCGGCGACCGCGCCGCCGCCGGCCTGGCCGAGCAGCCAGCCCTCGACGATCGCGGGCACCCGCTCGGCCAGGCCCGCGAGGCGCACGACACCGCCGTTGGAGAGCACGACGACCGTGCGCGGGTTCGCGGCGACGACCGCGTCGGCGAGCGCGAGCTGTGCGGCGGGCAGCTCGATGTCGTCGCGGTCGAAGCCCTCCGATTCCTGCGCGGCGGGAACGCCGAGGAAGAGCAGCACGGTACCGGCAGCGGATGCCGCGGCGACCGCCTCTGCCGTGAGCGTCTCCGAAGCCTCGCCGTCGTTGCCGTACCCGGCCGCGAACGGCACCTCGCCGGCGGCACCGGCGCCGGCGAGCGCGCGGATCTCGTCGAGCGCATTGTCGAGCTTCGTCGGGTTGATGAGGGAGGAGCCGGCGCCCTGGTACCGCGGCGTGCGGGCCAGCTCACCGATCACGGCGACGGATGCCTCGGGCGCCAGTGGCAGCACGGCGTCGTCGTTCTTCAGCAGCACGATCGACGCCCCGGCGACCTCGCGGGCGAGCGCGTGGTGGGCAGCGACGTCGTACGAGGCATCCGCTCGTCGACGGGCGACCGCTTTCTGCACGAGCTCGATGTTGCGGCGGGCCGCCGTGTCGAGCACCGACTCGGCGAGCGAGCCGCTCTGCACGGCGGCGACCAGTTCGGCGTCGGTGCGCCCCTGTGAAGCCGGCATCTCGAGGTCGAGGCCGGCGGCCACGCCCGTGACACGGTCGTTCACCGCGCCCCAGTCCGAGACGACGAGCCCCTCGAAGGCCCACTCGTCGCGCAGCACCGAGTTCAACAGCCACGGGTCTTCAGAGGTGTACACGCCGTTCAGGCGGTTGTACGAGCACATGACCGTCCACGGCTGCTCCCCTTCGACGACGCGCTGGAAGCCGCGCAGGTAGATCTCGCGCAGCGGCCGCGGGTCGATGTCGGCCGACACGCGCATGCGATCGGTCTCCTGGTTGTTGGCGGCGAAGTGCTTGAGCGATGCGCCGACGCCCTGCGACTGCAGGCCGCGCACGAGCGCCGAACCGAGCACGCCCGACAGGATCGGGTCCTCCGAGAGGTACTCGAAGTTGCGACCGCAGAGGGGCGAGCGCTTGATGTTGATGCCCGGGCCGAGCAGCACGCCGACGCCCTCGGCCTGCGCTTCCTCGCCGAGGGCGATGCCGACGCGTTCGAGCAGGCCGGGGTCGAACGAGGAGCCGAGCGCAACGGCGGGCGGGAAGCACGTGGCCGGCACGCTGTCGGCGATGCCGAGGTGGTCGCTGCCCTCGCGCTGCTTGCGCACACCGTGCGGGCCGTCGGTGAGCATGATCGACGGCAGGCCGACGCGATCGACGGCCTTCGTCGTCCAGAAGTCGGCGCCGCTCGTGAGCGAGGCCTTCTCCTCGAGCGTCAGCGTGGCGACGAGGCCGGCCGCCGATGCCACGGCCTCGGTGTGCAGGGTGTCTGTCATGATGCTCCTTCGTGTATCGGTGATTCGATCCTCCGCCGGAAGCGGAGTTCGGCATAGTCCTTCCGCCGAGCGTCGCGAGCGCCCGGACGAGCGTCGCGAGCGCCCTGCACCGCCATCACTTCACCGCCTTGATCGGCCACACCGCGCACGCACCGAGGATCGAGAGGACGATGCCGATCGGGAACAGGGCGAAGAAGCTGCCGAAGCTCAACACGATCGCCCCGGCGACGGCGGGTGCGAGGGTCTGCGGCATCGTCGCGGCGATGTTCACGACGCCGAGGTCCTTTGCGAACGACTTGGCCGAGGGCAGCACCTCGCTCATGAGTGCGGTGTCGACGGCGCCGAACATGCCGAAGCCGAAGCCGGACGCGACCGAGAAGATCAGCCAGCCCTCGAAGGTCGGCATGAACATCGGAATGAGCATGGCGAGACCGACGACGGCGGAGGAGGCGAAGACGAAGATCTTGCGGCGGCCGAGCTTGTCGGAGAGCGGTCCGGAGATGAGCGTCGAGACGATGATGCCGCCGAGGGAGGCGAGGCCGAAGATCGGGATGGCCGCGCCGGCGGCCTCACCCAGGCCGATGTAGTCCTGCAGGATGAACAGCTGGTAACCGGTGATGGCGAAGTAGCCGGTGTAGAGCAGGAGCCGGCCCGTGAAGGCCCAGAAGAAGTCGGGGTGCGTGACGGGATTGACCCAGAACGTCTTCAGGAACTCGACGAAGTTGAAGGGCCGGCGTGAGTCGTTCTTGGACGAGTGGTCGGGGTTGAAGACGATGAAGAGCACGATGACGACGAGAGCGACGCCCGCGAGGGTGACGTAGGCCGCTGGAATGTCGGAGAGGAGCATCGATCCGACGATCTGGCCGCCCAGAGCGCCGAGCATCGAGCCGAGGCCCGCGAGGGCCGAGAAGGTGCCGCGCGCGGACCGCGGCACTCGATCGGGCAGCACCGCTGAGAGTGGACCCTGCGTGAAGTTGTAGGCGATCTGCACGATGATCCACGCGATCGTGATCTGCGCGATGGAGTTCGCGAGGCCCATGCCGACGAGCGCGAGTCCGCCGATCAGCACGCCGGCGACCATCCAGGGCGCGCGACGCCCGAACCGGCTGCGGGTGCGGTCGGAGATCTGACCGGCGATCGGTTGGGCGAGCATCGCGGCGAGAGCCCCGATCGTGGTCACGACGGCGAGGTTGGCGACCTTGTTGGCCTCGTCGAGCTCGGCGATCTGCGTTGCGAGCAGGAGGCCGGGGATGGCTCCCCACAGCACGAAGATTGAGATGTTCGCCGGAATGATCCAGCCGAGGAGTCGCTTGAGGGTGCCGGTGACGAGCGGTCGGGGTTCGTCCGTGCCGTCGGGCTCGACGGTGGGCGCGGGGGCAGACGCCATTGTCATGTGTGGTCCTTTCGAGGCCTCGACGTTGAGGCGGGTGGCAAAACCATACATCGCTCGGTTTTTGTTCGCAAGAAGACTTCCGTAGCATGCAGGTATGGCACGCAGGGGTTCATACGCGAAGGGCGTCGCGAAGCGCGAGGAGATCCTCACGGCCGCACTCGACGTCATCGCGCGCAACGGCTATCGCCGCACGAGCGTGCGCGAGCTGGCCGACGCCGTCGGGCTCAGCCAGGCGGGGCTCCTGCACTACTTCAGCTCGAAGGAGGAGCTCTTCCAAGAGATCCTCCGCAAGCGCGACGAGGTCGACCTCGCCGCCTACGGCCCCGACTTCGGCCAGCCGATCGACGGCCTCGCACGCCTCGTCGCCCACAATATGGAAGTGCCGGGACTCGTGCAGCTGTACGCGCAGGTCTCGACCGAGGCCGCCGGCGCCCCCGATCACCCTTCGCACGCCTACTTCATCGAGCGTTACGGCATGATCCGCGGCCATTTCGCCGGGTTCGTCCGAGACGAACAGGCCGCCGGTCGCGTCTCCTCCGACATCGACGCCGACAGCACCGCGGCACTGCTCGTGGCGGTGACCGACGGCCTCCAGACCCAGTGGATGCTCGACCCGTCATTCGACATGGTCGACCACATCCGCCGATTCTGGCACCTCATCACGCGACAGCCCTGATGAGGCCTCGCCCATCCACTCGTCGCCGACCCATCTGAGGACCCGATCGGCGGAGGAGCACGCGCATCGGGTCCTCTCGCGGCGGAACGGCTCATCCGAGCGGGCCGGCGAGGGCACGAAGGTAACGGCGCACCACGATGCTGCGAGCCATCGCGAGTACCGGTGCGAGCAGCCGCCACGCTCGAGCCGGATGCGCGAACGCCCGTACCGTCACGCGCACATCGTCGTCTGCGCCCCATTCGACGATGAAGGCCTCTTCCCCCATGAGTGGATGCCGCGGCAGCGTGCCGTAGCCGAAACCGGCGCGCCGCGCTTCATCCTCGACCCACACGACGCGCACCGGTTCGCGGAGGGTGCCGATCGGCAGGTGGAATCGCAATTCGGCGTCATCGCCCGCGCGCACCGGCGGGTTGCCGTCTCCGGCATCGCCGTGCACCCGGAAGCCGGAGCGTGTCTTGATGCCCCACCGCAGCACCTCGCGCCGCGCGAACTCCCACCGCGCCTCGCCCGTGCCGACGAGCACGGTGCGCTCGGTGGCCCGGTAGCCGTCGGGCGGGTCGCTCAGCAGCGACGCATCGCGGGTCGCCCCGACACGGGGGTACTGCAGCGTCTCGTGCCGTGCATCACCTGCCATGACCCGCACCTTATCCGAGCCGAGCATCTGAGGACCCGATCGGCGGAGGAGTACCCGATCGGTGCCGCACAAGCCGCACTCCTCCCCGCGTCGGGCCTTCTCGCGGCGGCTACCCGATGCTGTTCGTCTTCGGTATCGTCGCGATCATCGCTGCGGCATCGTGGCTCATCCCCATCAAGAGCGTTCGTGAGGAGTCGCACCATGTCACCTGTCACCAGCGAGACCCACGTCGAGGTCGAGACGCTCGCCGGTCGCGTCCGCGGTCTCTGGCGAGCGGATGTCGCAGGCAATCGTTCGGCCGCGTTCCTCGGTATCCCCTTCGCCGAGGCACCCGTCGGTGAACGGCGCTTCGCCGACCCCGTACCGCATGCGCCTTGGGCGGGCGTGCGCGACGCACTCGAGTTCGGACCGACCGCGCAGCGCGGCGACCCCGGCGTGACGCTCATTCCCGAACCGTCGGTACCGGGCGAGTCGACGCTGAACGTCAACGTGTTCACGCCGGCTCCGGCGCTCCCCGAGCCCGTCGAAGGGGCCGCCCTGCCGGTGCTCGTCTACATCCACGGCGGCGGCTACTTCGCCGGCTCACCGGCGAGCCCTTGGTACGACGGCGCCGCGTTCAACCGCGACGGCGTCGTCACCGTGTCGATCTCGTATCGTCTCGGTTTCGACGGCTTCGGCTGGATCGCGGATGCCCCGCCGAACCGCGGCGTGCTCGACTGGTTGCTCGCGCTCGAGTGGGTGCGCGACAACATCGCGGCGTTCGGTGGCGACCCGACCAGGGTCACGATCTCCGGCCAGTCGGCGGGCGGCGGAGCGGTGCTGACGCTGTTGGGGATGCCCCGGGCCCAGGAGCTCTTCGCCGGTGCGTACAGCATCTCGGGTGCGGCGGCCGACATCGCGCCCGAGCGGGCCGAGGCGTTCGGCCGCGAGCTCGCGGCGCTCGGCGGCGTCGAGCCGACCCGCGCGGGCCTCGCCTCACTCAGCGAGGCGCGGGTGCGCGAGCTGCAGAAGCAGCTCACCGACCCCGCACCCGGTGGCAACCCGATGGACCTGCTGCGCGGCTTCATCGACGACGGCCTCTCGCTCGGTCCGGTGATCGACGGCGAGCTGATTCCGCACGGCACGGTCGACGCGATCGCGGCAGGCATCGGCGCCGACAAGCCGCTCGTGCTCGGCACCCTCGACGACGAGTTCTCGATGATCCTCGACGGCGCGAAGGGCAAGCTGCGCTGGCTGCCCGCCGGATTCATGCTCGGCAAGGTCGGCCTCCGCGGCACTGCTCGCGCGGCGTACCTCGCGGCGAATCGCGACGTGCGGCGACTCGGCACCGCGGCCGTCCTCGGCCGGTACATCACCGACCGCATGTTCCGCACCCTCGCCCTTCGGGTCGCCGAAGCGCGTGGGTCCGCGCCGACGTGGCTCTACCGGTTCTCGTGGCGATCGCCGAAGTTCGGCAGCGCCGTGCACTGCCTCGATGTGCCGTTCTTCTTCGATTGCCTCGGCGCTGAGCGCGTCGACGTGATCGCCGGCGATCACCCGTCGCACGCGCTCGCCGACGAGGTGCACGGCAGTGCGGTCACCTTCGTGCGCGACGGTGCAGCGACATGGCCGCGATTCACGGATGCCGCGGGCGCGACGCGCATCTACGACCTCCCGTCGAGCGTGGCCGACGACGGCTACGCGAGCGTGCGCCCGCTGCTCTGAACGGGGCAGCGTCGGCGTTCCCACGACTCGCGCTGCGCGGCGGCACATCGAGGTGTTCGGTGCGCCCGGGAATGGATCGCCGCCCGGCGCGCTTGCTTCACACATGAACGCGATCAACGTGATCGAAGCTCGACCGCTCCACGTCGTGGCTGTCGACGCTGAGCCGAGCATCGACGCCGTGCTCGAGCGCCTGCACTGGCGGGTGCTCGAGTTCGGCCACCGCGATCTCTCGGCCGGCGCCGTCGTGCACGACGAGGGGCGCGGCATCCGTTTCCACTACCTCGCGAGCGGCGCTCTCGAACTGCGTCGTGGCACCGACGAGCCCCTGTCGATGCAGGCGGGCGACTTCGTCATGCTGCCGCGCGGCGGCCGGCTCGAGCTGCACGTCGCGCGCGACACACTGCTCCTGAGCGGTTCGCTCGCACTCGACGGTACCGATCCGATCTCATCCGGCGTCATGGCGCCGGTGCTGTTCACCTGCGGGTTCCGCATGCACGAACCGGTCTTCGCTTCACTACTCGAGGCGATGCACCGGGAGTCGGCGAGCGCTCGCCCCGGCAGCGGCTCCGTGATCGAACGGCTCGCCGACGTCGTGGCATCCGCCGCCGTGCGCATCTGGCTCGAACGCGGCTGCGGCTCCGCACGCGATTGGCTCGCCTCGACACGCGATCCGCACCTCGGTCGAGCTCTCGAGGCGATCCACGACGACCCGGGTTCGCCGTGGACCGTCGAATCACTCGCACGCCTCGCGCGGTCGTCGCGTTCGCAGTTCGCCGAGCAGTTCAGGGATGCGGTCGGCGACACTCCCGCCCGGTATGTCGCGCGGGTGCGCATGGAACGAGCCGAGCGGATGCTTCGGGCTGGCGCCCAGGTCGGCGACATCGCATATCAGCTCGGCTATGAGAGCGACGCGGGCTTCAGCCGCGCGTTCCGCCGCCATGCCGGGGTCTCGCCGAGTTCGTGGCGCCGCGCCTCGGCGAGCGCCCGCGAGCCGGTGCGCCCCGTCGCCTGATCCTAGGCGCGCTCGCCGCGGATGACGGCCGACGCAGAGCTCAGCACCCCGCCACCGAGCACCGCCGCGATACCGCCGGCGATGAGTGCAGCCTGCACGCCGACCGAGTCGATGAGAAGCCCTCCGACCGCCGCACCGATCGTGATCGCGACCTGGAACGCGGCGACCACGAGGCCACCGGCACTCTCGAGGCGGTCGGGGGCGACGCGGGCGATCCAGGTCTGCGCCATCGTCGGCACCGCACCGAAGCCGACTCCCCAGACGAACACCGTCACCGCGGCGAGCGCGACGTTGGCACCCGCCACCGCGAAGATCACGGTGGCCACGCCGATCGCGACGGGAGCGGCGATCACCACCACAGAGAGTCGCCGGTCGGCCATCAGGCCCGCGAGCACGTTGCCGACGAAGTTCGCGACGCCGTAGACGAGGAGGAGGAGTGCGAGGAGCGCACCGGTCAGACCGTCGATCATCTCGAAAGCCGGGCGCAGGTATGTGAAGCCCATGAAGTGTCCACCGGCGATGAGCGTGACCGCGAGGAGGCCGAGGGCGATGATCGGGGTCCGGGCCGTCTGCAGTAGGGTGCGGAAACCCGGCGCTCCACTGGGCGGGATCGAGGGCAGCGTCGCGAGCTGCGCGGCGAGGGTCAGCACGCCCGCCCCCGCGGCGATCAGGAACACCGCACGCCAGCCGAGCAGCTCGCCGAGGAAGGCGCCGGCCGGTACGGCCGCGATCGTCGCGAGTGAGACCCCAGAATTCACGATCGTCATGGCGCGTCCGAGCCGGTCGCCCGGCACGAGCTGCGCCGTGACCGCCAGCGACATCGCCCAGAAGCCCGAGATCGCGATGCCGAGCAGGAGCCGCGAAGCGAGCATGAGCCCGAAGACCGGAGAGATCGCGACGAGCACGTTCGACACGATCGCGAGCGTCGTGAGTCCGGTCATCACCCACCGGCGATCCAGCCGCGGCAGGCCCGAGACGATGAGCGGTCCGCCGATGATGCCGATGACGCTCGTCGCCGTGACGAGCTGGCCCGCGGCGCCCTCGGTGATTCCGAGTTCGGCCGCGATCGGAGACAGCAGGCTCGCGGGCAGGAACTCGCTCGCGACGAGGGTGAAGATGCCGAAACCGAGCGAGACGACGGCGAGCCACGCACCCGGCCGTACCGGCGTCGATCGCCCCGGCGCGGCATTCGGCGCGGCATCGGGCGCGATCGCCGGAGTGGACAGCGTGTTCGTCGACGACATGGGTCTCCTTCAGGTGGAGTCCCAGCTTGGCGCGCGGCAGCTCGGCCCACCCGACCGTTCGTCGCCGCGGTATGACCGATCCCCCGGAAGCGTCAGCGCACCGATTGCGATGTTGACCCCTGAATGGGGTACGTGACCGCAAGCGCTGCGGGCAGCATGCTTGGGCCATGACGCAGGTCGGCGAGACATCCGTTCCCACCACCACCGCACCGATCGATCTGCAGCGCGAGCACTCGGCGCTCGTGCTCGACCACCTCATGACGCACGGCCCCGCGACGCGCAGCGAACTGGGCACGGTCACCGGGCTCGGCAGGGGCGCGATCGCGGGCGTCACCTCGCGGCTCCTCGACGCCGGAGTGCTGCGCACGGGGCTGCCGGATGCCGCGGGCGACGGCCGCGCCGCGCCGCTCTCACTCGCGGCCGCCCACCATGTGCTCGTCACCGCGTACGTCGGACGCGACGACGCGATCGCCACGGTCGCGACGCTCGGCGGCGCCGAAGTCGCCCGCTTCACCGCACCTCTCACGCCGCCGTGGGGCACCGAGTTCGACGTCGAGACGCCGGGTTCCGAGCGTTGGCCGACGCCGCTCGAGTCGCTCGCCGTCGTGCTGGGGCGAGCCCTGGCGCGAGCGGATCGGGCGGAGCATCCGGTCGCCGATGTCAGCGTGCTCGTCGACGGCATCGTCGTCGGCAGACCCGAGGTGGTCATCGCCGACTCACGACTCGGCGCCGAGCCCCTCGACCTGCTCGGCGAACTCCGCGCGCGCACCCCCGGATTCCGCGACGTCGAAGCCTCGCTCCCGGTGCCCGTCGCACTCGTGCCGACGTCCGTCGTCGCGGCGGCGGCCGAGCGCATCGACCTGCCGGGCGTCGACGACCTGCTCTTCATCTCGGGAGACGACGGGGTCACGGCCGCCGTCGTCAGCGAGGGCCGGCTGCTTCGGGGTGCGCACGGACTCGCCGCGACGTTCGGTCACCTGCCGATCGTGCAGGGCGGTGTGCGCTGCGAGTGCGGGCAACGCGGATGCCTCGCGACCGTCGCCTCGGCCGAGGTCGTGCTCGAGCGGGCACGACTCGACACCTTCGCCGCCCAGCACGGACGCCGCGCGGCCCTCGATGAACTCGTGCAGCGGGTCGAAGACGGCGAGGATCGCGCCCGCTGGGCCTGGCTCGACGCGGCGCTCTGGATCGGGCGTGCATTGCAGCTCGTGGTGCCGACGGTCGATCCGGCCACCGTGGTCGTCGGCGGCTACTGGGCGCGCCTCGCCGACGACATCGAGTCGGCATTCCGCGACAACCGGCCGACCATCGGCAACGGGGCGCTCGGTGCGATCCCCACGCTCGCACTGGCGCGACACGGCGAAGATGGTGTGCTCGTGGGCGCCCGTCTTCAGGCGCGGGAACGCCTCGTCGCCGACCCGTCGCTGCTCGTCGGCTGAGCCGATGCGCGCTTGGCCCGCCGGGCCCGCGCCGCTCGCCCGAATCCGCTGCGAATCCCCCACCCGGTGACGCGCACCATCGCCTCGAGCACGATGCCGATGCTCATCTTCGACCGGCCGTGCACCCGCTCGACGAACGTCACCGGCACCTCCACGACCGAGAGTCCCGCCTCGCGTGCATGCCAGAGCATGTCGACCTGGAACCCGTAGCCGCGTGTGTGCACGTCGTCGAGCCGGATGCGCCGCAGGCCCCCGGCGCGGAACGCCCGGTAGCCCGCTGTGGCGTCGCGCGTGTCGAGGCCGAGCATGGTGCGGGCGTATGCACTGCCGGCACGCGAGAGCAGCTCCCGGCGGCGCGGCCAGTTCTCGATGGACCCCCCGGGGATCCACCGGGAACCGATGACGAGGTCGACGGGGCGGCCTGCGGCATCCGGCGACAGGAACCGTTCGAGCAGTTGCGGCAGTTGCTCCGGCAGGTGGGAACCGTCGGCGTCGAGCTGCACGATCGGGTCGAAGCCCTCGGCGAGCGCCCACGCGAAGGCATCGAGATAGGCGGCGCCGAGACCGTGCTTCTCGATGCGATGCAGCACCTGCACCGAGGCATCCGTCGCCGCCAGTTCGTCGGCCAGCACGCCCGTGCCGTCGGGTGAGGAGTCGTCGACGACGAGCACGGATGCCGCGGGCACCGTCGCCCGCACGCGTGCGACGGTCGCGACGAGGTTCTCGCGCTCGTTGTAGGTGGGGATCACCACCAGCGGTCGGGTCATCCATCGAATCGTAGCTGCCCGCGCGGCGGCACGTGGAGGTGGTATGCGCCTCAGCGCACGCCGGCCATGAGCTTCAGCACACTGCGGCTTCCGAGCGCGAGCGCGGCGCCGAGCACGATCGCGATGGCGCCGAGCACGCCGAAGTACGCCACCTCGGTGTCGGCCGAGTAGAACGTCGCGAGCTGGCCCGAGATCGCCGAGCCGAGCGCGACGGAGAGGAAGAACAGCGCCACCATCTGCGTGTGGAACACCTTCGGGGCGAGCTTCGTCGTCACCGACAGGCCGACCGGCGAGAGCAGCAGCTCGGCGACGGTGAAGATGAAGAGGATGCCGACGATCGCCAGCAGCGGGGTCGAGTTCGCTGCCCCGCCTGCGAACGGGATGAACAGCAGGAAGGCGACGCCCATGATCGCCGTGCCGAGTGCGAACTTGATCGGCGTCGAGGGCTGACGGTCGCCGAGCTTCGTCCAGATCGCGGCGAACACTCCAGACAGGATGATGATGAAGATCGGGTTGATCGACTGCACCCACGACACCGGCATCTCCCAGCCGAAGAGGTCGCGGTTCAATTGCTTGTCGGAGTAGATCGTGAGCACCGTGAACTGCTGCTGGTAGAGCGACCAGAATGCGACGCTCGCGACGAACAGCGGGATGAACCCGAACACCCGGCTGCGTTCGACACCCGAGATGCGCTTGCTCGAGAGGATCACCGCGAAGTACGAGACCGCGGCGACGATCGTCGCGCCGATGACCCAGGTGACGAGGTTGGCCGGGTTCACGAGGCCGGTGAGCACGAGCACGACGACCACGATGACGGATGCCACGGCGACACCGATGACGAGGCCGATGCGGTCGCGGGGCAGCGGGTTCGGCACCACGGATGCCTCTGGCGGCAGCCCTTTGCGCCCGAACGAGTACTGGATCAGACCGATCGCCATGCCGACCGCGGCGAGCCCGAATCCCCAGTGGAAGCCGATCGTCGACGCCAGGAGCCCGGTGAGCAGCGGGCCGAGGAACGCGCCGAGGTTGATGCCGAGGTAGAAGATCGAGAATCCGGCGTCGCGGCGCGGGTCATGCTCGGAGTAGAGCGTGCCGACGACGCTCGTGGCGTTGGCCTTCAACCCGCCGGAGCCGAACGCGACGAGGATCAGGCCGACGCCGACCCCGAGGAACCCGGGGATGAGCGCGAGCGCGATGTGCCCGGCCATGATGACGATGGCGCTGTAGAACAGCACCTTCTCGCTGCCGAGCAGGCGGTCGGCGATCCACGCTCCCAGGATCGTGGAGAGGTAGACGCCGCCGCCGTACGCCCCGACGATGCCGGCTGCGGCGGTCTCGTCCATGCCGAGTCCGCCGTCGACCGCCGAGTAGTACAGGTAGATGAGCAGGATCCCCTGCATGCCGTAGAAGCTGAATCGCTCCCACATCTCGACGCCGAAGATGTGCACGAGTGATCGCGGCTGTCCGAAGAAGCCGTGGTCGCCCCGAGTGTCGCGCGACGAGTCGCCTTCGCCGGTTCCCCTCGGCTCAGGCGGCCCGTACTCCCCCGGGGCAGGTTCGGTGACGCTGCCCATGGGGGTTAC
Source organism: Agromyces sp. Y782 (assembly GCF_059445405.1). Classification (NCBI taxonomy): domain Bacteria; kingdom Bacillati; phylum Actinomycetota; class Actinomycetes; order Micrococcales; family Microbacteriaceae; genus Agromyces; species Agromyces sp. Y782. The sequence continues at coordinate 1,518,878 of NZ_JCAIUG010000001.1, forward strand.
CATACTCCTCGACCTCGGGGTCGCGTTCGAACCCGCCCGCCGAGCCGCTCAGCGCCATCGACCGGGGTCGAAGCATCCCGATTGCGCCGGTGGTCGATGACGACGCCGCACTGCGCCTCGCCGAGCTCCTGGCACCGAACGCTCGTCGCTCGGCGGCGCCGGCCTGATGCGAGCCCCGGTCGCGGCTGCCGTGCCGTGCACTTCTGCGGAGCGTCAGCGCTCGCCGTGAAGGACGGCGTCGACGACTCGCTGGGAATGAGCGATGATGCGGGCCGGCTCGGCACGCGCCACGACCGTGTCGGGCATCGTGGCGCGCATCACGGCGATTCCCAGCGCCCAAGCCGCGACGAGGTCGGCGCGCAGCGCTGCATCGTCTTCGGACGCCTGGCCGGCGAGATGATCGAGGTAGGGCCCGCACACCTCTGCCTGCAGCCGACGTTGCCCGTCGGCCGTCGCCGCCGACTTCAGCATCGCGAGAACGGGGCTCGGTTCGCCACGTGGCCGGAACGCGAGGAGCTCGAGCAAGGCGGTGCTGAAATCGTCGCTCGAGAGCTCGAGGAGCTCTTCGGGGTCGGTCGTCGCGGTGGCCGCGACGAAGATGCCGTCCTTCGACCCGAAGTAGCGGAACACGAGCGCGGCGTCCACGCCGGCCGCGGCGGCGATGGCGCGCACGCTCGTGCCCTCGTAGCCCGATTCGCTGAACAGGCGCCGCGCCGAGTCGAGAAGTCGCGCACGGGTCGCGGCCCGATCTCGATGAATGACCATGACCCGATCATAAGTCAGCACTAAGTGACTTAGCCGAGCCCGCCCGCGCTACCTCGCCCGCGCCGGCCCTGACGCTTCCCGCCTCAGCTGCGGAGAGAGGCAATCAGTTGCGCCTTCGTGAATCGCGAGTAGCCGGGGATCGCGCGTTGCTTCGCGAGCTGCCGCAGTTGCGCGACGGTCTGCGAGTCGAGGTCAGCAGCGGCCACCGCTCGAGGCGCGCGAACGGCGGCCTTCGCAGTGGGTCTCGCTGATCTCGCGGCTGGTCTCGCGGCGGGTCTCGCGGCGGGTCTCGCGGCGGGTTTCGCCGACTTCGCAGCGGTCGTCGAGGACTTCGCAGACTTCGTCGAGTTGTTCACGACAGGTTCCGCCGCGGCCGCCTTCACCGACGTGCGGAGGTCGGCAGCGACCGCCTCGAGCCTCGCGTCCACCTCAGCGGCCCGCTTCCTCGCGACCTTGTCGACCTTCTTCGCCAGCCGCGCCACCTCGTCCGCCCGCTTCCTCCCGGACTTGCGAAGGTCGGCGGCGACCGCCTCGAGCCTCGCGTCCACCTCAGCGGCCCGCTTCCTCGCGGCCTTGTCGACCTTCTTCGCCAGCCGTTTCGCCTCGGATACCGCGTCGCGCGCATTGTCGAGCGCCTTCGCAGCTGCCTTCTCCACGTTGTTCTTTGCCATCGTCATCCCCCGATTCAGACGTCCGCCCGGTGATCAGCGGTTGGAGCATGGTACCGCGGGCCGCTCTCAGCGCTCCGAGCGCGCGTTGGTGCGATTCCCCGGTGCCCGCTCCAGAGTCGGGGGAAAGCCCCCGTGCCTGCGGCACGCAGCCATCGTTAGAGTCGATCGCAGAGGCGGGCATTTGCCGCGCCCGAAAGGGGAGATCGATGACCGCAACCGCACGGATGACACGCACGCTCGCGATCGGCGCCGTCACGGCCTCGGCTCTGCTGCTGAGCGGATGCGCGTTCCTCGCCCCACCGGAGCGATTCAGCGATGACGCCACCTTGGCCGAGCAGGTGCACGCGATCGAGATCGATGACCCGGAGGGCAGCGTCACCGTGGAGGGTATCGAAGGCGCCACCGATGTGGCGCTCTCGCGCACGGTGTCGTATCGAGGCGAGCAGACGATCGGGCTGACCTACGAGGTTCGCGATGGCGTGCTCGTGCTCGATGGCTGCGGCCGGAACTGCACTGTCGACTACACGATCGAACTCCCCGCAGGCGTCGATGTGCGCGGCTCCACCTCGAACGGCGCGATCGAGCTCAGCGGAGTGAACGAGGTCGATGTCAAGACGAGCAACGGCAGGATCGAGCTCGACGATGTCACGGGCGCCATCGACGCCGAGACGAGCAACGGGCGCATCGAGGGGCGCGCCCTGGCCGGCGCCGGAGTGCGCGCGGCGACCTCGAACGGTGCGATCGACCTGCGGCTCGAGGCGCCGCAGGATGTCGAGGCCCGCAGCTCGAATGGAGCCATCGACGTCACTGTGCCGACGGGTGCGGCCACATACCGAGTGACGACCGACTCTTCGAACGGGTCGGTCGACGTCGGCATCGACGACGACTCCGACGGCGAGTTCCTGCTCGACCTCACCACCTCGAACGGGTCGATCACGATCACCGGCCGCTGACGACGACCCTGCTGGGGCCGGCTGGCTAGGGACGCACGAGGCCCACCCGTGCGGTGAGCTCGTCGAGCACGACCGTGAATTGGTCGACGGCCCAGTCGAGATCGGCCTGCTCCACCACGATCGGCGGCGCGAGGCGGATCGTCGAACCGTGCGTGTCCTTCGCGAGCACGCCGCGGCGCATGAGCGCCTCGCACACCTCGCGTCCGGTGGCGAGCGCCGGGTCGATGTCGATGCCCGCCCAGAGGCCGGCGCCGCGAACGTCGACGACGCCGCGCCCGACGAGCGAGCGCAGTCGCGACTGCAAGTGGGCGCCGAGCATCCGGGCACGCTCCTGCGGCTGACCGCTCGCGAGCATGCGCACGACTTCGAGCCCCACGGATGCCGCGAGCGGATTGCCCCCGAAAGTCGACCCGTGCTCGCCCGGCCGGAGCACCCCGAGCACATCCCGGTCGCCGACGACAGCGGACACGGGCACGATGCCGCCGCCGAGCGCCTTGCCGAGCAGGTAGAGGTCGGGCACGACGCCGACGAGGTCGCAGGCGAAGGTCGCTCCGACTCGGCCGAGCCCCGACTGGATCTCGTCCGCGATCATGAGCACGTTGTGCTCGGAGCAGATCGCGCGCACCGCCGGCAGGAAACCCGCGGGCGGCACGACGATGCCGGCCTCGCCCTGGATGGGCTCCACGAGCACCGCGACGGTGTTTTCGTCGATGGCCGCGGCGATCGCGTCGGCGTCGCCGTAGGGCACCATACGGAAGCCCGGCGTGTACGGCCCGAAGTCCGCGCGGGCGTCGGGGTCGTCGCTGAACGAGATGATCGTCGTCGTGCGGCCGTGGAAGTTGCCGGCCATCACGATGATGTTCGCGGCATCCGGCGCCACGCCCTTCACCCGGTAGCCCCAGGCGCGTGCCACCTTGATGCCCGACTCGACCGCCTCGGCGCCGGTGTTCATGGGCAGCACCAGGTCTTTGCCGCAGAGCGCGGCGAGTTCGGTGACGAACGGCCCGAGCCGGTCGTTGTGGAACGCGCGGCTCGTGAGCGTGATGCGTCCGAGCTGCTCCTGTGCCGCCTCGACGAGCCGCGGGTTGCCGTGTCCGAAGTTCACCGCCGAGTAGGCGGCGAGGCAATCGAGGTAGCGGCGCCCACCGACATCCGTCACCCAGGCGCCGTCACCCGAGGCGACGACCACTGGCAGCGGGTGGTAGTTGTGCGCGGCGTGCTCCTCTTCGAGCCCGATCGCCTCGTTCGTGAGGTCGGTGGTCACGGCGTTGTTCGTGGCGGTCATCGGCGCAGCTCCAGGGTGCAGCATTTGACGCCGCCGCCGCCGAGCAGCAGCTCGGAGAGGTCGACGCCGATCGGGTGGTACCCGTGTTCACGCAATTGCCGCTCGAAGTCGGTCGCCCGCGAGGCGATGACCACGTTGTACCCGTCGCTGAACGAGTTGAGGCCGAGCACCGCGGCATCCGCCTCGTTCACGATGATGGCGTCGGGAAAGCGCGCCCGCAGCACGGCGACGGATGCCTCGTCGAACGCACTCGGCAGGTACGCGATGTGCTCCTGGCCGGGCGTCGGATCGAGTACCGCGATCGCCGTGTCGAGGTGATAGAAGTTCGGGTCCACGAGCCGGAGTGTGACGACCTCGCGGCCGAAGATCGCGGCGAGTTCGGCGTGCGAACGCGAATCGCTGCGGAATCCCGTGCCCGCGAGGACCGCATCGCCGACGAGCAGGAAGTCGCCCTCGCCCTCGTTGACCTCTTCGGGCACCCGCACCTCGAGGCCCGCCTCACGGAACCAGCGCATGTACGCCGGCCCCTCGGGCTGCCGTTCGGCGTGCGCGAACTTCGCGCCGTACGCGATGCCGTCGATGACGAAGCCGCCATTGGCCGCGTAGACCATGTCGGGCAGCCCCGCGATCGGATCGATCAGCGCCACCTCGTATCCGAGTTCGAGGTACGTGTCGTAGAGCACCTGCCACTGCGCGAGCGCGAGGCTCGTGTTCGTCGGCTGTGCCGGGTTCATCCACGGGTTGATGCGGTAGACCACGGTGAAATGCTCGGGGCGGCACATGAGCACGGTGCGCCCGGTGGCGCGGCGCTCGGGCCTGGTTCGGCGCTGCTCGCCGGGCTGCTCCCCGGTCTCGATCACGGTCGACATCTCACTCCTTCGAGAGGTGAGCGGATGCTGCGCGGCCTCGTGGGCTCGCGGCATCCGCATGGACTGCACTGCCGGCGGACCAGGTCACTCTCGCGAGCCTCGACGAAGTGTTCGGATTACGCCGTCGTCGAGACGCCACTCCAAGTGTGAAGGGAAATGCGGCGTGGTTGGTGGCATATGGCGCAATATTCGTGCTCGTTCGATGCCGGCACGCAGCTTCCATGCAGAGCTTGGGGGTCGGATGCCGCGACTCACGCGTCTCCGGCCGGTTTGCCGACAGTCGGTCGCTGCAACGGCTCGTCTCCGGCGCCAACGCGACCCGGGAGCCTCGATCGTGGACCGGGCTGGATCCCGGCAGATTCGGGCCGTGCCCCCAGACCGATGAACCGCCCCGTCAGAAATGTGAGCCGTGGATGATCGCGCAGCATCCGCAGCGGCAAGGGCATCGGCGAACCAGGTTCACGCGAAGAGAGGACCGCGCCTTGCATCCGCCGCTGCACGAACTGGGTGATCCGTACCGGCCAGGCACGACGGCGCTGCACCCGGTGCAGGTCGGCCCCTCGCGGCACGCGCACGCACAGCACCGGTCCGAGGATGCGCGCGGCCGCCACGGCATCCTGGATCGCGAGGTTGATGCCGACGCCCCCGGCCGGCGACATCGCGTGCGCGGAGTCGCCGATGCACAGCATCCCGTCGGCGTGCCAGCGGCGCAGCCGCTCGAGTTTCACCCGCAGAAGGTGCACGTCGTCGCTCGTGATCGAGGCGACGGGATCCGTCATCTGTGGCGAGATGAGCGCGATGCGCGACCTCATGCGTGCAAGGTCGTCTTCGGTGCCAGCCCAGGTTCCTGCCGGGATGACGTGCGCGATCTGGAAGAAGTCGCCGCGGTCGATCGTGATGATCATTCCGGCGCCGGCTTGGACGAACGGGTAGGTCTCGCCTGCGCGCTTCGTCAGTCGAAACCACAGCACGTCCATCGCTGCAGCAGTGCCGGCCGGGATGAGACCGGCGGCCGCACGGACCTCCGAGTCCCGGCCGGATGCGTCGACCACAAGGCGCGCGCTCACGCTCACCGCACCATCCGGCCCTGCGCCCGTGACGCCGCTGATGCGACCGCCTTCCCTGATGAGTCCGTCGATCCGAGTCGAGCGGAGCAGGCGGAATCCCGGATGCTTCGCCGCGGTGTCGGCCAGGAGATCGAGGAAGTCCCACTGCGGCATGAACGTCATGACCTTGCGTCGGGTGGGTAGCCGGGTGAAGTCGGCGAGAGTGAGCTCTGTGCCGTGCCAGCTCAGGCCGACACGGGGCATGTCCGCGTGCGGCCGAGTGAGGAACTCGTCGAGAAGGCCGAGCTCACCGAGCAGCTGTTGGGTAGAGGGATGGATCGTGTCGCCGCGGAAGTCGCGCAGGAAATCGGCATGCTTCTCGACGACCGTGACCTCGAGTCCTTGGCGTAGCAGGAGCAATGCCATCATGAGTCCGGCGGGACCGCCGCCGACGATCACGCAGTCCGTATCGATGTGAGTGCTCATGTGTTCACGATCGCCTCGCCCGTGTGATGATGCGAGCATGGTCAATAAGAAAGCCGGGCGGCCACGAGGTGATGCCACGGCGCGTCAACGCCTGCTGAATGCTGCCCACCAGCACTTCGAATCGGGCGACCTGGCCTCGGTTTCGGCGCGAAAGCTCGCCGAAGAAGTGGGCGTGAGTCACACTTTGGTCAATTATCACTTCGGTTCGCGTGACGCCCTGATCGCAGCAGCCGTCTCACTTCGCGCAGCCCCGCATCATGTGGTCGCTGCATCTACCGATGAGGATGGGCACATCGACCTCGCCCTGCTCGTGCGCGGACTCGTCACGGTGTGGGAGGACCCGGAGAACGGTGCGCGACTGGTGGAATTCGCGCACCACCTCGCGACCGGCGATGAACGCTCGCCGACGCTGATGTCATATCTGCAGCACACGGTATTCGGCGCACTGGTCGCGGAATTCGGGCAGGAGCGCGCACGCCGCATGGCGACCGCCATCATCGGGGTGATCTTCGCGCGCTACGTGCTGCACCTGCCAGCCATGACCGCGCTCACACCGACGCAGGTCGCGACGCACCTGTTGTCGATGCTGCGGTAGCGCCGACACTGCTCCGAACAGCCCGCCGGGGTGCTCGACGTCGACGTCGTGCAGAGTCTGGGGCCGGATGTCTCCACTCACGCGTCTCCAGCCGGTTTGCCGACGGTCGGTCACTGCGGCATTCTGGAGACCGATCCGGCCCGTGCTGTTCGACAGCGGTTCCGGCGCAGCGACGGAGGCCGGCATGGTGGAACCCGATCGCGATTCCGACCGGGATTCCCGTCTCGATGCCGACGCCCAACAGGTCGCGCGGCTGCAACGGCTCATCTACGGCGCCGACGTTTCCGAGGCAGAACGTTCGGCGGCCGCCGCCGAACTCGATGCTCTGAGGCGCGCGGAATCGGACGCAGAGTCGGCCGCGGCACCGATGGCACCCGCTCAGGAGCCGCCGACGCCGACGCTCGTCGACGATGCGACTTCGACGACGGCGGCTCCATGGTGGGGCGCTGATGCCCGCGATCCCCGCTGGGCGATCGTCGCGGGCGTCGCTGCGCTCGCCATCGGGCTCATGGCCGGGTGGCAGCTCGGCACTCGCACAGTGACGGAGCCGGCGGCATCGGTGACGCTGTCGAGCCAGGCGCCACCGACCGCACTGCCGATGGCGTCGCCCACCGGTGGCCCACTGCCCGAGTCGATGATTCCCCTGCCCGACACCCAGCTGCCGGCAATACTCGAACGCGCGGCGACCGAGGTGGACGCAACGCAGGCCACCTGGGTGACGGCGTTCGAGCTCGACTCTGCGAGCGTGCGGCTGCTGCTCACCCGCTCCGACGGGCTCGCCGTGTACGGGGCGAGGCGAGGCGCCGATGTCTGCCTGGTCGCAGTGGGTTCCACCATGGAGGACGCCGGAGTCGCATGCAGCACCTACAGTGCGATGAGCGACGATGGGCTCGCCGTCGGGTACCTGTACCCTGACGAATCCATCCCGATGACCGTGCGCTGGCGCCCCGACGGAGCGGTCGAGATCACCACCGTCGCCCCACCGAAGGTGCTGCCCATCTCCGGTGATGTCGTGGAGGGCACGAAGTGAACCCCGACCAGGAGGAGCGGATCGCCCGGCTGCACGAGCTCATCTACGGCGCCGGGGCGAGTGACGAGGAACGGGTGAATGCCGCCCGCGAGCTCGACGCCCTGCGTTCGGCCGCGGCGGAAATCACCGAATCCGTTCCGTCACCGGTTCGAGCCGCCGACGCGGCATCCGACACCCACGAGGGAACCGGCACGGCGGCCGACGCGATCGACAGACGCAGTAGGTCCTCGCGACAACGCAGGTATCGCACGGCCGTCATCGCCGGGACCGCAGCGCTCGTCATCGGCCTCCTGGCCGGGTGGCAGCTCGGGGAGCGCGAAGCATCCGACGCGGCCGCAGCCGGCGCGACCCCGACGGTGTTCCTTGGTCCGCGCACGCAGGCCGAGTTCCTCGAATCGCTGCCGGTCGCGGCGGACTCTCCCGCAGCAGACGTGTTCCTGCGACCCGCGACCGCCGCCGATTCACCGGGCACGAGCCCACTGATGAGCTACGGCAACGGCCCACTCGAGTATCGGCTCCTCGCCACCAGGGCCGACGGTCTACCGGTCTACGGCGCACGCGACGACTCGGAGTTGTGCCTGTTCGTCCCGTTCGGGAGCGACGGCGGCGCCGGGACGTGCACAACCGATGGTCGCTTTCCTCCTGACGGCCTCCGGCTCAGTGGCTCCCTCTACGGCACCTCGACTCCGAGCGTCGACGTGACCTGGCACCCCGATGGCTCCCTGACGATGCAGGTGCTCGCCGGCTGACGCAGCCTCAGCCGTTCTTCGCGTCGCGCCAGTCCAACCAGCGCCGCACGGGGCCGAGCTCGTAGTCGGGCCCGGTGATGCCGAGCGTGAAGAGTCGAACTCCCGCCGCGAACAGCGCGTCGGCGTGCTCGACGTCGACGCCCGATCGATCAAGTTCGTTCGAGACGGTGATCTCCGAGACATCCCGCCCGACCTCGTCGCCCCAGCGAGCGAGCACGTCGAGCTTGTGCGGCAACTCGGCCGGCGGAACGAAGGAGTGCCAGATGTCCGCATGCTGCGCCACGATGCGGAGCGTCTTCTGCTCCCCCTTGCCGCCGATCATGACCGGAATGTCTCGGGTCGGCGGCGGGTTGAGCTTCGCCCAACGGGCCTCGATGCGTGGCATCGCGGCGGCGAGTGCGTTCAGCCGGGATCCACGAGTGCCGAACTCGTAGCCGTACTCGTCGAAGTCGCGCTCGAACCACCCGGAACCCGTGGCGAAGATGAACCGGCCCGTGCCGCCCTTTGCGCTGATGTGGTCGAGGGTACGGGCCATGTCCGCCTGCAGGTCGGCGTTCCGGTACGAGTTGCAGTTCACGAGGGAGCCGAACTCGATGCGCTCGGTCTGCTCCGCCCAAGCGCCGAGCATCGACCACGCCTCGAAGTGCAGCCCGTCGCGGTCACCCGTGAGTGGGAAGAAGTGGTCCCAGTTGAAGACGACGTCGACACCGAGGTCTTCGAGACGCAACACCGTGTCACGGATGGCGGGGTATTGGGCGTGCTGTTGCTGCACCTGCACAGCGAGACGCACGGGCGAATTCAGAGGCATCCCGAAAGCCTACGGCTGAACATCGCGCTCTCACCGAGCGAGTCGCGAGATTTCGCCTGAGCCGTCAGGCCGCGGGCGCCTGCGAGATGCGCACGGTGTTGCCCGACGGGTCGCGGAACGCGCAGTCGCGCGGGCCCCAGCCCTGGTCGATGGGCTCCTGGAGCACCTCGGCGCCGGATGCCCGCACGGTCTCGAACGTCGCATCGACGTCATCGGAGCGGAACACGAGCATCGGCAGTTGGCCCTTGACGAGGAGCTCCTGGATCGCGTCACCGTCAGCCTCGGAGCGACCAGCGTGCGGCACGGAGAGCACGATGCCGAGGCCGGGCTGCGCGTCGCTGCCGAGCGTGACCCACCTGAACTCGCCGGAGGCCACGTCGTTCTGCACGTCGAGACCGAGCGCGTCGCGGTAGAAGGGGAGCGACTCGTCGACGTCGTTGACGGTGATGTTCGTGTACTGGAGTGCGATGGTCATGATCGAGACATTACGCCGCGTCTTCCGAGGTCGCTTCTCCGTTTCTGCTCGATGCGTTTCGGACCGGGCGCGTGTAGGTTTTCGCGACGCAAGCGGGCATGGCCTTGACGGCGTCGTGCTCCTGGCTCCGGTAGGCCGTCGGGGTCTCGCCGACGATCTCGGTGAACCGCGAGCTGAACGAGCCGAGCGAAGTACAGCCGACCGCCATGCACGCTTCGGTGACGCTCACGCCCGCACGCAGCAACGCCATCGCCCGTTCGATTCTGCGGGTCATCAGGTAGCTGTACGGCGTCTCACCGTATGCCGCGCGGAATCGGCGCGAGAAGTGCGCGGGCGACATGAGCGCCCGGCTCGCCATGGTCGGTACGTCGAGCGGTTTCGCGTACTCGCGATCGATCAGATCGCGGGCACGGCGCAGGTGAGCGAAGTTCTCGAGCTCCTGCGGGGTCATGATTCGACGGTAGCACCGGCGCCACGAGGCCGGATGGCCGGCGATTCCAGGCGGGACGGCATCGGCGTCGTCTCCGAGTGGGACCGTGCGCGCGGCGCAGGAAAAGTGCGCGACGCGCTGTGGGAGCGCAACGGATCGACGTACAATCCGAGCATGGACAACCTCGATCGCGCCATCCTCGACCTGCTTCGGCAGAACTCCCGGGCTGGCTACGGCGACATCGGGTCGGCGGTGGGCCTCTCGGCGTCGGCCGTGAAGCGTCGAGTCGACCGGCTCGTCGCCGACGGAGTCATCCGCTCGTTCACGATCCAGGTCGACCCCGCCGTCGACGGCATGTCGACCGAAGCGTACGTCGAGCTCTTCTGCCGCGGCACCGTCGCGCCCGACGAACTGCAGCGCATCCTGCAGGGGGTGCCCGAGGTCGTCTACGCGGGCACCGTCACCGGCAGTGCCGACGCGATCGTGCACATGCGCGCCCGCGACATCACCTCGCTCGAAGACGCGCTCGAGCGAGTGCGCATCGCCCCGAACGTCGACCACACCCGCAGCGCGATCGTGCTGTCGCGATTGGTCAACCGCAACAGGGACTGACGATGACTCATCGAGCAGTTCAGGGCGACGCGGATGCCGCGAGCCGCACGCCGAGCAAGACGCCGGCGCCGAACGCTCTCGACGCCGAGGGCCGCAAGCACGGGCTGTGGCAGCAGCGCTTCGCGAATGGCGCTGTCTCCGAAGAGGGCGACTTTGTGCACGGGGTGCAGCAGGGCCCTTGGCGCTACTGGTACCGCGACGGGCGACTGAAGGCGATCGGCGACCGCGTCGACGACACCCTCGACGGGCTCTGGCAGTGGTGGCGCGACAACGGGCAGCCGCTGCAGAAGGGCTCCTTCGTGCGCGACGAGCAGCACGGCCCGTGGAAGCGCTGGCATGCGAGCGGCGAGCTCATGGACGAAGGCGAGTACGACCACGGCACGAAGGTCGGCCTGTGGCGCCGGTACCACCCCGACGGGTCGGTCCGCGACGAGCGCACCCTGCGCGTGAAGCCCTCGGCGAGGCTTGACGATGGGGGTTTGTAGTAATACATTAACGGCATGTCTCTCGACTCGTCCGAATGGTTCATGCTCAGCGTTCTCGCGCTCGTCGCGGTGGTGGCAGCGATCTCCCCGATGTGGATGTCTCGGCCACCGGCGATCGGTCGTTTCGCTCGAACGGTCGGGCTTCCGCTCGACGGAGACGTCGAGCTCGAACGCACCATCGGCGAACGACTCCGGCTCCGCGCACGCTGGGGCGCCGTCGGCACGGTGGCCGGAACCGGCGTCGGAGCGCTCGTCGCCGTGAGTGGTGTGTTGACCACGCACGACGAGTGGGGCGCGGGCCTCTCTCCGGTCGCCGGGCTCGTGCTCGCCGGTCTCGTCCTCACGGGGCACGGAATCGGCACGGCGATCTCGATTCTGCCTGCGCCGCCCGAGGTACGTCGCCACGGCCCACGCGTTGCGCGAGTCCCCCGCCCCTCGGTTGCCGACTACGTCGCTCCCATCGAACACGTGGGGGCTCGCATCCTGGTGGCGGTCGGCAGCCTGCTGACGGTCACCGTCGCCATCCTGCCCACTCCTGTCGAATCTCGACTGCTCGCCGGCGCCACCGCCCTCGCCGCCATCGCGGCGCTCGCCGTGGCCGAGTGGGCCTCCGCGGCACTCGTGTCACGACCGCAGCCGGCTGTGAGCGAAGAGTTGCTGCGCTGGGACGATGCGCTCCGCGCCCAGACGCTCCGCGACATCGTCTCGGTACCCCTGATGGCAGGAGGGGTCGTCGTCCTGGCCTCGATCACCGCCCGGCCCGAATGGACCGGGTCTGCGGCGGAGACCGGCCAGGTCATCGGCAGCGTCATCACGTATGCACTGCTGCTCGCGCTGCTGGTCGTCGGCGCCTTCTCGATCGCGCTTCGCCCCGCCCGCTACTACCTCAAGCGGCTCTGGCCCGCGCAGTTCGCCGAAACGCAGCCCAGTGCCTACGGATCGTCGGCGCCGACCGTCGAGAACCTCTGATGCTGCTCGAGCTCGACCCCGAGTCATCCGTACCACCGTACGAACAATTGCGCCGGGCGGTCATCGACGGCGTGCGCGACGGCACCCTGGTCGCCGGCATGCGGCTGCCGCCGGTGCGCACGCTCGCCACCGAACTCGGCCTCGCGGCCAACACGGTCGCCCGCGCGTATCGGGAGCTCGAGCGCGACCATGTCATCGAGACGCGCGGCCGCAACGGCTCGTTCGTCTCGGCGACCGGAGACCCGACCGAGCAGCAGGCGCAGCTCGCGGCATCTGCCTACGCCGACCGCATCGCGCAACTCGGCCTCGATGCCGAGCGGGCCCTCGCGATCGTGCGTGCCGCCCTCCAGCACTGAGCGCGACCCGCGCGTGCCCACCGCCCGCACACCGAGGCATCCGTCTGCGCCCATTCGATTCCGCCAGACCCGCCGGATTCCGCGGAACGCGAGGAATCAGTCTTCCGGGATCGGCCGCTTCGGGAGCTTGCGCACCTTCGCGCCGCGGCGACGACGCTCGGGGATCATCGAGCGCATCTCCTCGAGCTTGCCGAAGCAGAGCAGCCGGTCTTCGGCCTGCAGCTCGACGCCCTTGCGCGGGTTCGGAATGACGTTCGTGCCACGGTGCAGGGTGAGCACGGTGATGTCGCGCTCCCAGAGTCCGGAATCGCCGAGGGTGGTGCCGACGAGATCGGCGCCGCCGCGCACGACGAGCTCGGCGACGCCGTAGCCGGTCGAGACGGTGAGACGCTGACGCACGTCGACCTCGGGAAATCCGACCTGGTTCGCGATGTGGTCGATGATGGCGCCGGCAACGTCGAGCTTCGTGGCCGACTCGATGCCCTCGAGGCCGGGCGAGGAGTTGACCTCCATCACGAGCGGCCCCTCGTCGCCCTCGAGCATGTCGACACCTGCGACCCGCAGGCCCATGATCTGGGCCGAACGCACGGCCGCCAGCTCGTACTCCGGCGTCAGCTCGACGGCTTCGACGGTGCCACCGCGGTGCACGTTCGAGCGGAACTCGTCGCCGCTCGCGCTGCGCCGCATCGCCGCGACCACCCGGTCGCCGACGACGAGGGCACGGATGTCGCGGCCCCGGCTCTCTTTGATGAACCGCTGGATCAGCACGTTCTGCTTCGTCGAGTGCAGGGTCTCGATGATCGCCTCGGCGACCTTGACCTCGGGGGCGAGGATGACGCCGATGCCCTGCGTGCCCTCGAGCAGCTTGATGACGACGGGCGCGCCGCCGACCCGCTCGATCGCAGGGCGCACGTCGGCGCGATTGCGCACGAACGCCGTCGCCGGCATCCCGATGTTGTGACGGGAGAGGATCTGGTTGGCTCGCAGCTTGTCACGCGAGTTCGTGATGCCGTTGGCGGTGTTGGGCGTGTAGACGTCCATCTGCTCGAACTGGCGTACCACCGCGGTGCCGAAGTACGTCACCGAGTTGCCGATGCGCGGCAGCACGGCGTCGTAGTCGGAGAGGCGCCGCCCGCGGTACTGCAGGTCGGGTTCGGGCCCCGCGAGGTCGATCGCGAACCGCAGGGTGTCGAGTACCTTGACCTCGTGCCCACGCTGCTGCGCGGCCGTGCGGAGGCGCTGGGTCGAGTACGCCTGCGGGGCGCGCGAGAGGATCGCCAGTTTCATCGTGTACCCCTGCGAAGATGTTCGGGTGAGAGAGCCCGTCTATTCAAACACCATCGCGGGATGGCGCGAATGGGTGAGCCTGCCTGGCGCCGAAGTGCCGTGGATCAAAGCGAAGCTCGACACGGGTGCGCGCACCTCTTCCCTGCACGCCTTCGACGTCGAAGAGGTTCGACGCGGCGAGACGGCGATCGTGCGGTTCGGGGTGCATCCGTGGCAGAACACCGATGCAGACGCCGTCGTCGTGGAGTGCCCGGTGCACGACCGACGCTCGGTGCGAAGCTCGTCGGGTCACACCGAAGAGCGCATCGTCGTGCTCATGGACGTGGTGCTCCTCGATCGCGCTGTGACCGCCGAGGTGACGCTCACCAATCGCGATGAGATGGGCTTCCGCATGCTCATCGGCCGCGAAGCACTGCGGCAGGGCTTCGTCGTCGACGCGGCACGCTCATTCGTGGGCGGGCGCGCACCACGTCGCATCCGTCGCCGCAATCGCGGGCGCGATGCGACCACCCCGCCGGTCGAGTAGCGAGCCTCCGCCGGTCGAGTAGCGAGCCTCCGCTGGTCGAGTAGCGAGCCTCCGCTGGTCGAGTAGCGAGCCTCCGCTGGTCGAGTAGCGAGCCTCCGCCGGTCGAGTAGCGAGCCTCCGCCGGTCGAGTAGCGAGCCTCCGCCGGTCGAGTAGCGAGCCTCCGCCGGTCGAGTAGCGAGCGAAGCGAGCGTATCGAGACCTGCCCGGTCGAGGGTCTCGATGCGGCGCTGGCGCGCCTACTCGACCAGCGTGAGGTGCACGGCGCCGGCGCGACAGCGCCCTTGTGCATCCGTTCGGATCGCGCCTAGATGACGCCGGCGCTGATGGTCGTCGGGTTGCCGAACCGGTGGTTCGTGATCGAGATCGCCTGTTCGTGCAGGAACGGCAGCATTTCGACGCGGCCCGACGGCGTCACGGGGTGCGCCCACACCGCGACATCCGGAGTGCCGCCGAGCGCCTCGGCGAGAGCGGATGCCCCGCCGCCGACGAGCCGCACACGCGGGGTCGCGATGCCGCGCTTCGCCGCCCGGCCGAGCCAGTCCGCGTCGCCCTCGCGCACAACCTTCACCTCGCGCGCGGCGAGCAGCGTGCGCACGCCCTTCGGCAGCTCGACCGCGGTCGACACCGAGAGCTTCGACTTCGCGAGCAGGCCGGCCGCGATGACGCGGAGCCCTTCGGCGAGGGTTGCGTGCTCGCCGATGCGCACCGTCACGGGCAGCGGCCGGTAGCGGAAGAGGTTGCGCTCGACGCCGACACCGGAGACATCCTTCACGACGCCGTACTCCTCGGCCCAGGCGAGCTCGTCGGAGAGCGCCGAGCGACGCAACAGGTCGAACGCGTCGTAATCGAGCGCCGACTGCGACGCCTCGATGAGCTCGGCGACGCGCTTCTCGAGCCCCCGCAGGTGCAGGGTGCTCGACGACGTGCCGTGCTGCGGCAGCCACTCGCCGAGGCCGAAGAGGTAGTTCGGGCCGCCGGCCTTCGCCCCGGCACCGACCGCCGAGCGCTTCCAGCCGCCGAACGGCTGGCGCTCGACGATCGCACCGGTGATGCCCCGGTTGACGTAGAGGTTGCCCGCCTCGACACGGTCGAACCAGGTTGCGAGTTCGACGGAATCGAGCGAGTGCAAGCCCGCCGTCAGACCGTAGTCGACGGCATTCTGCAGGCGGATCGCCTCGTCGAGGTTCTTCGCATGCATGACGCCGAGCACGGGGCCGAAGAACTCGGTGAGGTGGAAGTACGAGCCGGCCGCGACGCCCGTGCGGATGCCGGGCGACCAGAGCCGCCCGGTGGCGTCGAGCTGCTCCGGCTCGACGAGCCACTCCTCGCCGATGCCGAGCTGGGTGAGCGCGTGCAGCAGCTTGCCGTTCGCGGGCTCGACGATCGGGCCCATCTGGCTCGTCGCCTGCTCGGGCCAGCCGACCCGCAGCGACTTCGTCGCGTCGACGAGCTGGCGGCGGAACCGCTCCGACTTCGCGACGGAGCCGACGAGGATCACGAGCGAGGCGGCCGAGCACTTCTGGCCCGCATGTCCGAAGGCGCTCTTCACGACATCGGATGCCGCGAGGTCGAGGTCCGCCGAGGGCGTCACGATGATCGCATTCTTGCCGCTCGTCTCGGCGAGCAGGGGCAGGTCGGCCCGGAACGAGCGGAACAGCTGTGCGGTCTCGTAGGCGCCGGTGAGAATGACCCGGTCGACCGCCGGGTGGGAGATGAGCTCCTTGCCGAGCTCCCGTTCGCCGATGTCGACGAGGGTGAGCAGTTCGCGAGGGATTCCGGCCTCCCACAGCGCCTCGACCATGACCGCGCCCGAGCGCTGCGCGAGCTTCGCGGGTTTGATGATGACGCCCGAGCCCGCGGCGAGCGCGGAGAGCACACCGCCCGCGGGGATCGCGACCGGGAAGTTCCACGGCGGGGTGATGACCGTCAGCCGGGACGGCACGAAGATCGCGCCCTGCACGTGGTCGAGCTCCCGGGCGCGCTCGGCGTAGTAGTGCGCGAAGTCGATCGCCTCGCTGATCTCGGGGTCGGACTCGGCGATGGTCTTGCCGGTCTCGGCGGCCATGACCTCGATGAGGCGGTCGCGGTTCGCGGCGAGCGCGTAGCCGGCACGGTGCAGCACCGCCGCACGTTCCGCGCCGGGCAGCTCGCCCCAGGCGCGGCCGCGGGCGGCGACGGTCTGGACGACCCGCTCGAGGGTGCCCGCGTCGTCGATGCGCGCTGCCGCGATCGTGTCGAGGCCGAGCCGGGAGGTGGCCACCCGCTCGAGGATGCGGCGGCCCCACTCTCGGTTCGGCGCGAGTGCCGGGTCGGTGTCGGGTTCGTTGCGGAAGCCCGGCGTGGCCCCGGGGCCGGCGGCATCGAGCCCCGCGGATGCCGCGGCATCCGCCAGTTCGGAGCCGTCGATGCCGCCGGAGCCGTCGGACCCGCGCGTGATGCCGAGCACGACGCTCGTGAGCGACGGGTCGTGCTCGTGCTCGGTGCCGGGCGCCGGAGCCTCGGGAACGGTCATCGCGGCGGCGAGGGTCTCGTCGGTCCACTCGGTGCGCCGGTTCTGGGTGCGGTTCGGCGAAGGCGCCGCCCCGACCGACGGCTCGAGCGCTGCGAGCGAGGCGCGGTAGCGGGCCTGCTCGCGCTGGAACAGCGTCTCGTTCGAGGTGAGTTCGAACACCGCCGACATGAAGTTGTCGTGACTCGCGTTCTCTTCGAGGCGGCGGATCAAGTACGCGATCGCAACGTCGAACTCGCTCGGGTTCACGACGGGCGTGTAGAGCAGCAGGTTGCCGACATCGCGGCGCACGGCCTCGACCTGGCCGGTCGCCATGCCGAGCAGCATCTCGAACTCGACGCGCGAGTCGACGCCGCGCTCGCGGGCGGTGAGCCACGCGTGGGCGACGTCGAAGAGGTTGTGGCCGGCGACGCCGAGTTTGACCGCGTCGGTGCGCTCGGGGGTCATCGACCAGTCGAGCACGCGCTTGTAGTTCGTGTCGGTGTCCTGCTTGGTGTCGTAGGTCGCGAGCGGCCAGCCGTGCACGGCCGCGTCGACGTGCTCCATCGCGAGGTTCGCGCCCTTGACGACGCGCACCTTGATGGGGGCGCCGCCCTCGGCGCGGCGGTTCTTCGCCCACGCCGTGAGTTCCTGCATCGCGCCGAGCGCGTCGGGCAGGTAGGTCTGCAGCACGATACCCGCCTCGAGGCCGCGCAGCTGCGGCTGGTCGAGCAGGGTCGTGAAGACCGCGATCGTCAGGTCGAGGTCGCGGTACTCCTCCATGTCGAGGTTGATGAACTTGCCCTTGCCGCGCGCCGCGCTCGCGGCGGCGAGCTCGTAGAGCGGGGTGAGCTTCGCGACGACCTTGGCGACGGCTTCGTCGAACGACCACATCGAGAGTTGGCTGACGACGCTCGAGACCTTGATCGACACGTAGTCGACGTCGTCGCGGGCGAGGAACTCGAAGGTGCCGGCCAGCCGGCGGTCGGCCTCCTCTTCACCGAGCACGGCCTCGCCGAGGAGATTCAGGTTCAGGCCGTTGCCCGACTCGCGCAGCGCCGCGATGGCCGGGCCGAGCTTGTCGGGGGTCGCGTCGAGCACGAGGTGGCCGACCATGGCGCGCAGCACGCGGCGTGCGATCGGAATCACGATCCACGGGAACACCGGGGCGATGACGCCGCCGGCCCTGATCGCGGCCTTCAGGTACCACGGCAGGAATTTCGGCGTGATCTTCGCGACCTGCTCGAGGTTGCGGCCGGCGACGCCGAGGTCTTCGGGCCGCATGACGCCGTCGACGAAGCCGACGGTGAAGTCGAGACCCCTGGGGTCTTTCAGCACGCCGGCGAGGCGTTCGGCGGCAGGATCGGCGGGGTGCTCGGCGCTCTCAGCGAGCCAGCGGCGCACGAGGGCGACGACGTGATCGGTGTTCGGCCGTGCGTCTGTGGCGGCGTTCGACATGGTCACGAGGGTAGTGTCCTTTTCTTCGGGCGCGCCGGGATCACGCGCCTGTCGGGTTCAGTATGCGCCGCGGCATCCATTCGGTAAAGCGAATGAATCTGAACGATACTGTTCAGTAGAACCGACTAATTCAACCGACGACCGAGACGGCCGTCGGCGCTGGCGTCGCGGCGAAGGCCAGAAATGGCCTTCGCTTTCAGCTCCAGCGCGCGGAGGAACCCATGCTCGACGTGCGACGCCTGCGACTGCTCGTGGAGCTCGCCGACCGCGGCACCCTCTCGGCGGTCGCCGACGCTCTCTCGTACAGCCCGTCTTCGGTGTCGCAGCAGCTCAGCCAGCTCGAACGCGAGGCGGGCGTGCAATTGCTCGTGCAGGTCGGTCGACGTGTGCAATTGACCCCCCAAGCCGAGCTGCTCGTCGGCCACGCGCGCGGTGTGCTCGACCGGCTCGAAGAGGCCGAATCGGATGTCGCGCGCTCGCTCACGGCCGTCGGCGGCACGGTGCGCATCGCGGTGTTCCAATCGGCGGCGCACGCCGTGGTGCCGCAAGCGCTCACCCTCCTGCGCGCCGAGCATCCCGCACTTCGGGTCGAGGTCACCGAACGCGAGCCCGACGTCGGCCTCTTCGAAGTGTCGGCCCGCGACTTCGATCTCGTCATCGCCGAACAATACCCAGGGCACACCCGCGCACATCGCGAGGATCTCGACCGCGTGCACCTCGTCGCCGACACGATCCGCTTGGCGTTGCCGCCGCACCCGTCGTCGCGACGTGCCCGCCCCACCACGGCCGCCGCCGCCACCGCTGCGGCGACCACGATCATCGAGAGTGCGCGAAACGTCGGAAACGACGGGCCGAAGGGACACGACGCGCACTCTCGACGCCGTGGAGGGCGAGGGGAACGGGAGGGACGGGAGCGACGGGAGATGGGGGCGCCATCGGCGCTCGCCGCGGCATCCGACATGCCCTGGGTGCTCGAACCCGTGGGCACGGCGTCGCGCGACTGGGCCGAGCAGCTCTGCCGCGAGGCCGGGTTCGAACCCGACGTTCGCTTCGAGACGGCCGACCTGATGGCGCACATCCGGCTGATCCGCTCGGGCAATGCGGTGGGCCTGCTCCCCGACCTCGTGTGGGCCGGGGAGACGCCGAGCGTGACGCTCATCGACCTGCCGGGGCATCCCGAACGCGAGGTCTTCACCTCGACCCGACTCGCGGCCGCCGCCCGCCCGGCGGTCGTCGCCTGCCGCGATGCGCTGGCCCGTGCGGCACGCGCGACGGCGACGCCTGCCGGGCATTGACCGGCACCCTCGATACGCTGTGCGCATGTCGCGAACGATGCAGCGTTGGGCACTGTCCGGAACGATCCTGCTCGCGGCGGCGGCGCTGACCGCCTGCGCCGGCAACGCCGGCGACGGATCAGGGGCGACCGCCGACCCCGTCGGCACGTGGGGCGACGCGACGTCGTCGAGCGAACCGTCGCTCGCCCTCGCCGACGATGGCAAGCTGACCGGCACCGACGGTTGCAACCGCCTCATCGGCAGCTGGAGCGCCGACGAAGACGCAATCACCTTCACCGATGTCGCGTCGACGCGCATGGCCTGCGAGGGCGTCGACACCTGGCTCTCGTCGATCGCGACGGGAACGATCGACGGCGAGACGCTCACCGTCTTCGATGCCGACGGCGCCGAGATCGGCACGCTCGAGCGATCGAGCCACGACGTGCCGACGCCCGAAGCCTCCGTCGAGCCGGCCACGGACGACGCCGCGCTTGATCCTGCCCTCGTCGTCGGCACCTGGGGCACGGAGTCGACCGGCACCGCCTCGGGCGAGCCGTTCATCGTCATCGCCGCCGACGGCACCGCGGGCGGCAGCGACGGGTGCAACTTCTTCGGCGGCTCCACCTGGGCCGTCGACGGCGAGACGATCACGTTCACGGCCGGCATCACCACGCTCATGGCCTGCGAGGGCATCGATCAGTGGCTGAACACCCCGGCGACCGCGACCGTCGACGGCGACACGATGACCTTCTTCGACGAGTCGGGCGCCGAGATCGGCACGCTGCTGCGCACGGCGTAGGCATCAGTGCCATCGCGCAAGCCGCGCGTGACGTTCGAAGTGCGACCGGTATCCGCCGACGATCGCAGCCTGCAGCGCGTGCACGCACGCGCGCACGCGCACGTCACTCTCGAGCGGATGCCGCGGCGAACCGTTCGGCCTGGGCGGCGAGGAACTCCATCACCTCGGGCGGCCCCTCGACGCGGTAGCCCACACCACTCGGGATCCACATGAGCGCCATCAGCAGGTTCTGCACGGCGTCGGCCTCGAGTGGCCACGCGCAGTGCTCGGCGTCGATCGCGACGACATCGCGCCCGTACCAGCCGAGGTGCTCGGCGAACACGGCCTGCGGCAGCTCGACGATGACGCGGGCCTTCACCGTGCGGTCGCGCCAGCGCACCGCAGCCTCGACTCGTGCCCGCGCGGCCTCATCGGTCATGGGCCGCGGTTCGAACTGCACCCGCGTCGGGAACACCTCGCTGATGCGGTCGAGCCGGAAGGTGCGCCAGTCCTCGCGCTGGCGATCCCAAGCGAGGAGGTACCAGCGGCGGGCGACCGGCACGAGCCGGTACGGCTCGATGACGCGGGCGGACGCCGTGCCCGCGGCATCCGTGTACGTGAATCGCAGCCGTTCGGAATCGCGGCATCCGAGCGCGAGGAGGCCCAGCAGTTGGGAGTCGATCTCGGGGGCCGGTCGGCGTGAGCCGGCCGAGCCGGGCCCGCCCGTGCCGACGGCGGCATGCGACTGCAGGGCTTCGATGCGCCGACGCAACGCGGGCGGCAGCACTTGCTCGATCTTCGCGAGCGCGCTGATCGTCGTGTGCTCGGCGCCGCGCAGCCCCGCGGTGGCCTGCGAGCGCAGTCCGACGGCGATCGCGACGCCCTCGTCGTCGGTGAGCAGCAGCGGCGGCAACCCCGTCCCTGCCTCCAGCCGGTAACCTCCGGTGCTGCCGCGCGCCGACTCGATACCGTAGCCGAGCTCGCGCAGCCGATCGACGTCACGGCGCAGCGTGCGGTCGGAGACGCCGAGCCGGTCGACGAGTTCTTGCGCCGACCAGTGCCGGTGACTCTGCAGCAGGGAGAGGAGTTCGAGGGTTCTCGAGGTCGTTGCGGCCATGTCTCAAGTTTCTCATCTATCAGGACAGAAACTGTCCGGATGCCTCGGGAGACTGTGGATATGACGAATCAGATGATCTCCGCTCAGGGCCTCACGAAGACGTTCCCCGCCAAGGGAAAGTCCGTCGAGGCCGTCCGTTCCGTCGACCTCGCGGTCGACGCCGGCGAGCTCGTCGCCTTCCTCGGCCCGAACGGCGCCGGCAAGTCGACGACGCTTCGCATGCTCACCACCCTGCTGCCGCCGACGAGCGGCGAGGCCGTCGTCGCCGGTTGCGACATCCGCCGCGATCCCGCCGGCGTGCGCCGCCGCATCGGCTACGTCGGCCAGGGCAATTCCGGCGGGCACAGCCAGCGGGTGCGCGACGAGCTGCACGCCCAGGGCGCCTTCTACGGCTTGGGCCGCCGCGAGACGCGGGCGCGCGCCGACGAGCTCATCGAGTCGCTCGAGCTCGGGCAGGTCGCGAGCCGTCAGGTGCAGGCGCTCTCGGGCGGCCAGAAGCGCCGGCTCGACATCGCGCTCGGGCTCATCCACCGGCCCGAGCTGCTCTTCCTCGACGAGCCGTCGACGGGCCTCGACCCGCACAGCCGGGCGAACCTGTGGGAGCACATCGTCGAGCTGCGCCGCGAGACGGGCACGACGATCTTCCTCACGACGCACTACCTCGACGAGGCCGACCAGCTCGCCGAGCGCGTCATGGTGATGGATCACGGCCAGGTCATCGCCGATGACACGGCGTGGGCGCTCAAGGAATCGCTCGCGGGCGATCGGGTGAGCCTCACCTTCGATTCGGCGACGGATGCCGCGGCAGCCGCGGCCCGCATCGGCGGCGAGGCCTCGGGGCCGGTCGTCACGGTCACCGCTCCCGGCGGCGATCGGGCGTTGCCCCGCTACATCCGTTCGCTCGGCGACGCCGGTCTCGACGTCGTCGCCGCGACCCACCGCCAGCCGACCCTCGACGACGTGTTCCTCGCCCTCACGGGTCGCAGCCTCCGCGAGGAGGCGGCGCACGCCGCGCAGGCCGACGCCGACACCGACTCCGACCCCGTGCCGGCCTCGGCACCCGTCGCCGCCTGACCGGTGTTCGGCCATTCGGAAGCAGGCAGACACGCCGCATCCGATTCAGCGACAGGCGCCAACTGCACTCCACGACCGAGAACTCCAGTTCTCACGACACGAAGGAACTCCTCATGACCACTCTCGACACCACCGCCCGGCCTACCGGCTTCTTCCACGACACTGCCGCGGTCTTCGTGCGCGAGTCGCGGCCGCTCGTGCGCGACCCGTTCAGCGTCGTCTTCTCACTCGTGCAGCCACTCGTCTTCCTCGGCCTGTTCGGCCCACTGCTCGTCGGCGCGGCCGGTGGGGATGTCGCGGGCACGCTGCAGTGGTTCGTACCCGGCATTCTCGTGATGGTCGCGCTCTTCGGCACGGCGTCGACCGGCGCGAATCTGCTCGTCGAAATGCAGACCGGTTCGCACGAGCGCACGCTCGTCGCCCCCCTCTCGCGAAGCGCGCTCCTCGTCGGCCGCGCCCTCAAGGAGGTCGTGCCGCTCGTCATCCAGGGCACGATCGTGGTGCTCGTCGCGGTGCCGTTCGGCTTCAGCCTCAACGTGCCCGGCCTCATCGCGGGCCTCGTGGTGCTCGCCGTGTTCGGCATCGGGTTCGGGGCGTTGAGCTACACGCTCGCGCTCGGCTGCCGCAACCGCGACTGGATGTTCTGGATGGTGCACCAGACGCTGCTGTTCCCGCTCATGATCCTCTCGGGCATGCTGCTGCCGCTCGACGACGGCCCCGAGTGGATGCAGGTCGCCGCGGCCGTGAACCCGCTCAGTTACCTCGTCGCAGCCGAGCGCGCGCTGCTCGCCGGCGACCTCGGAGCACCCGTGGTCATCGGTGGCATCATCGCCGCGGCCGCGACCTGTGCGATCGGCATCGTGGTCGGCGTGCGGGCGATGCGTCGCGCTCGCTGACCCCGCGCTCCCGCGCGCACCCCGCGCGCACCCACCCACGCGCACGCACCCACCCAGCGCACGCACCACACCGCGCGCACCCACCCGCGCGCACGCACCCACAGCCCGCGCGCACGCACCCGCGCGCACGCACCCACGCGCACGCACCACACCGCTCCGGGGGTGCATTCCCGCCAGATGTAGGGCCGATCGGCACTCCGGCTGGCGGGAATGCACCCCCGGGGCGCCTTTGCGGTTCGATTACGCTCGAGGGATGCCCCACGACGTCGTGATTCTCGGCGGTGGCCACAACGGCCTCACCGCAGCCGCCTACCTCGCTCGCGCCGGCAAGCGAGTGCTGCTCCTCGAACGCGACGACCACCTCGGCGGAGCGGCCGTCTCGGCCGAGGTGTTCGACGGCGTCGACGCCCGCCTCTCGCGCTACTCGTACCTCGTGAGCCTGCTCCCCCAGCGGATCATCGATGAACTCGGCCTCGACGTGCGACTCGTGCGCCGGTGCTATTCGTCGTACACGCCCGACCCCGGCGACCCCGAGCGCGGGCTGCTCATCGACCGGGAGGCCGGGCCTGGAACACCTTCGACAGGCTCAGGGAGCGATTCCGCCGCTGCCTTCGCCCGCATCGGCGCCGAGGGCGACGTCGCCGCTTGGAACTCCTTCTCCGCCGACACCGCGCGACTGGCCGAACGGCTCTTCCCGACCCTGACCGAGCCGCTGCCCACCCGCGATGAAGCACGCGCCCTCGTCGGCGACGAGGGTGTGTGGCACGACTTCGTGGAGCAGCCTCTCGGCGGCACGATCGATGCTCGCTTCACGAGCGACCTCGTTCGCGGGGTCGTCGCGACCGACGGCCTCATCGGCACCTTCACCGACCTCAACAACCCCGCACTCGATGCGAACCGGTGCTTCCTGTACCACGTGATCGGCGGCGGCACGGGCGATTGGGATGTGCCGGTCGGCGGCATGGGCGCCATCAGCGGCGAGCTCGCTCGTGCTGCGCGTGAAGCCGGCGCCGAGCTCGTCACGGGCGCCGAGGTACTCGCGGTCGACCCGAACGGCAGCGTGCGGTACCGGCTCGACGGCGTCGAGCACGAGGTCGCTGCACCCACGATGCTCGCCAACGTCGCGCCGGCGGTGCTCGATCGTCTCATCGCGACGGCGGCTGCGACCGCCCGCAGTCGACGGCATGTCCCGGATGCCGCGGCGAACGTCTCGGCGGCCACGGGTGCCGCACCGATCGCGCCACGCGACCAACATCCCTTCCCGCCGCAGGCGCCGCTCGACGTGCCCCCGGTCGTGCGGGAGCGCCTGCGCCACCTCACCGCACCCGAGGGCGCACAGGTCAAGGTGAACCTGCTGCTCACGCGACTGCCGCGGCTGCGTGACGCCGAGGTCTCGCCCGAGGCGGCGTTCGCCGGCACGTTCCACATCAACGAGCTCGAGTCGCAGCTCGCGACGGCGTACGGCGAGGCGGCCCGTGGCCGGATCCCCTCGCCGTTGCCGTGCGAGGTCTACTGCCACACGCTCAGCGATCCGTCGATCCTCTCACCCGAGCTCGCGGCATCCGGCGCCCACACCCTGACCGTCTTCGGCCTGCACGTGCCGCACCGGCTGCTCGAGCGCTTCGGCGACGACGAGTTGCGTGAGCGCCTGCAGCACGAGGTGCTCGCCTCCTTGAATTCGGTGCTCGCCGAACCCATCGAGGGCGTCATCGCCACGGATGCCGCGGGCCGCCCGTGCGTCGAGACGAAGACGACGCGCGACATCGAGGAGGCGCTCGCGATGCCGGGCGGCAACATCTTCCACGCGCCGCTGTCGTGGCCGTGGGCGGAGCCGGGCGCCCCGCTCACCAGCGCCGCCGAACGCTGGGGCGTCGCAACGGCGTATCCGCAGGTGCTGCTGTGCGGTTCGGGAGCGGTGCGCGGCGGCGCGGTCAGCGGCATCGGCGGCCACAACGCGGCAATGGCGGTGCTCGAGGCCCGCTCGGTCTGACGGGCCCCACAGCACGAACCCCAGAGCACGAGCTCAGAACACGAAGCTGTAGAGCAACGAGCGTCAGAACACGAAGAGCTGCCCGAGCACCATGATCGCGATGATGAACAGCACGACGACCGCGCCGACGATCGTCAACGACTTCACCGAGAGCTTCGCGACGCCGAAGCCCACGAGGAAGGGCAGTGCCACGAGGAAGATCGTCACGATCCACCAGAACGTCGAGTAGCCGGCGGCCGACGCATCACCCAGACGCCCGCCGAACAACTGGCTCGTGGCGGGGTGGGTCGCGAAGGCGAACGAGGCTGAGAGCGGCACTGCGATGAGCGCCGCGACGATGAGGCCGGCGAGCCCGCCCCACAGCCCCGACTTGCCCTCGGTGATGTCCATCGCCTCTTCGCGCCCCGCACCCTTGGAACTCATGCGCTCACTCTAGTGTCGGCCAGTGGCGCTCTGGTAGATCCACACCGACGGCATTAGCCTGAGGGAACGAGCGAACGGGGGCCGAAGATGACCGCGAAACCGACCGGGCACTACGTGCTGAAAGACGACGGCCTCTACCTGCAGTTCGACCGCCTCTTCTACGCACCCATCGAAGACGTCTGGTTCAGCCTCACGAATCCGAACGCCATGCGCGCCTGGATCGGCACGTACACCGGCAGCCCGGCGACCGGCGGGGTGCGCTTCCGCATGGGCGCCGAGGGCGAGGAAGCCGAGTGGCAGAACGTCAGCATCCTCGAATGCGCTGCCCCCCATCGGTTCCTCGCCGACTCCGGCCCCGGCCCGACCGGCATCCGGGTCTTCTGCCACCTCGTCGAGGGCGGCGGCATGACGACCCTCACACTCGGCCAGCGACTGCACAGTGCAGCGGATGCCTCGAGCATCGGCCCTGGCTGGGACTACTACCTCGATCGGCTCGCCGCGTCGCGTGCCGGGGCACCGCTGCCCGCGTGGGAGACGTACTACCCGTCGTTCTCGCCCCACTACCGTGAACTGGCCGTTCCGGGGCCGGTGCATTGACCGTGGCATCCCGAGCCCTGGGTATCTCGAACCCTAGACTGTGGCCGTGAACACGGCTGACCGACTGCGGCGACGTTCCGCAGAACCTGCTCCGCGCACGAGCCTCTTCGCGAATCATCCGTTCCGATGGGGCTTCATCGTCACCCTCGGCGTGCTGCTCGCCGCCGTGCTCGCGCTCATGATCGTGAACCTGCAGAGCGTGCTGCTGTCGGTGTTCATCGCAGCCTTCGTCTCGCTCGGGCTCGACCCGCTGATCCGCTGGTTCCAGCGCCACGGGCTCTCGCGTCCGACCGCGATCGTGGTCGTCATCATCCTCTTCATCGCGGTGGTCGTCGGCATCTTCTGGGTCGTACTGCCGCCGGTCCTCGAGCAGGCGGCGGCGCTCGTGCGGAACATCCCGGCCCAGGTGAAAGACCTGCAGAACTCCGAGTGGTTCGAGCAGATCGATACTGCGACGAACGGCGTCGCCTCGTCCATCGTTGCGTCGGCCGGCGACCTCCTCGGCGACCCGAACACCTGGGCGACGATCGGGGGTGGCGCGCTCAAGTTCGGCGTCTCGGTGCTGAACGCCGTCTCGACCGGCGTGTTCGTCGTCGTGCTCTCGATCTACTTCATCGCGACCCTCGACACCACGAAGCGGGCCTGCTACCTGCTGATCTCGGCGTCGCATCGGGACCGCGTCGTCGGCTACGCCGAGCGCATCATGGAGTCCGTCGGCCGCTACCTCAGCGGCATGGTCGTGCTGGCCTTCTTCAACGCCGTCTTCTCGACGATCCTGCTGTACCTCGTCGGAGTGCCGTACGCACTCATCATCGGTGTGATCGCCCTGTTCGTGACACTCATCCCGCTCATCGGTACTGTGCTGACCACCACACTCATGACGATCATCGCCCTGTTCACCTCACCGCTCGCGGGGCTCATCGTGCTCATCGTGATGCTCGTGTACATGCAGATCGAGGCGTACATTCTGACCCCGAGAGTCATGGGCAAGGCCGTGCAGGTGCCGGGCACGATCGTGCTCATCTCGGCGCTCGCCGGCGGCACCCTGCTCGGACTGCTCGGTGCGCTCGTGGCGATCCCGATCTCGGCGGGCATCCTGCTCATCATCCGCGAGGTCGTGATCCCTCAGAAGGCCCGGTCGTGATCCTGCTTGTCGAGTAGTGGGACCTTATGCGGGGTCTCGATACGCGTCCTCCTTCGTCGGGCGCTACTCGACCAACGAGAGCCGCCGGTCGAGTAGCGAGCGCAGCGAGCGTATCGAGACCCGCCGGTCGAGTAGCGAGCGCAGCGAGCGTATCGAGACCCGCAGCTCTCAGCGCCAGACCGACGGCGCAGCAGCGCGAGTGGGGGGCAGCGCGACATCCGCACCCCACCGCTCGATCCAGTCGGGAATCTCGTCGGCGCCCGAGACGCCGAGCGCCTCGACGATCTCGGACATCGGCACCGTGCCGCCCGCCTTCTTGAGGAACCGCGCGCGGATGAAGCCCTGCGCGTACACCTCGGGCTCGCCGTGCTTGCCCCCTGCGCCCTTCGAAGGGCGCACGTAGCGCTGCTCCATGTAGACGGCCTTGTCGTCGTGGCCGACGAGTCGGGACTCGATCGTGAACCGATCCCAGAGCTGCAGCGACTTGCGGAACGTGATCGTCTCGCTCGCGACGACCGGATACCATCCCTTGTCGCGCATCATGTCCCAGACGCCGTTTCGCACGAGCATGTCGAAGCGGGCGACATCCATGATCGAGAAGTACACGCCGTTGTTCATGTGCCGATTGATGTCGAGGTCGGTCGGCAGCGTGATGAAGTTCGTGCGGGCGACCTCGAAATGCCCGAGACCGGGCTTGCGCCGCGAGAGGAACAGCACGTGGAGCAGGGTGCGGAAGAACATGTGCATAGTCCACGACTGTATGCCCGAATCGTGGTCGATCATCCATCGTTGGTGGAAGCCACAATCTGAACCACGATCTCCCGCGCCTGCTGGTCGAGTAGCGAGCTTTTCCGCTGGTCGAGTAGCGAGCTTTTCCGCTGGTCGAGTAGCGAGCGAAGCGAGCGTATCGAGACCCGGTGCGTGGTCTCGATACGCGTTCTCCTCCGTCGGGCGCTACTCGACCAGCGGGGGCCGCAAGAGCCGATATCGCAAGTGCGTGGCACGCGCGCCCTGCTCGACACTGATCGGCTCGAGCTCCACCCGCTGCGAAGCAGCGTCGGGAAAGAGCCGGCTGCCGCCGCCGAGCAGCACCGGCACGAGGTGGAGCCGCGCCTCATCGACGAGCCCTGCGGCGAGCGCCTGTCTCGCGACCTCCGCGCCGCCCACGATGCAGACGGATGCAGCGCTCGCGACCTCGCTCGCCCGTGCGACCGCCTCGGCGACCCCGCCTGTGACGAACTCGAAGCGCGAGCCGCCGCGTTCGAACGGCTCGCGCTCGCGGCTCGTGACGACGAAGCAGGGGCGCCGCCCGAACACCGGCTCATCGCCCCACGGCCACTCGCCCACGTCGAACGTGCGACGCCCGAGCACGAACGCGCCCGTCGTCTCGAACATGCGCGATGCGGCATTGCGATCGATCTGGTCTGGCGCGACACTCGTGATGCCGTTGCTGTCGTCGAGCGGAACAGCGCCATCGAAGATCGGGACGCGCCTCCACTCGTGCACACGCTCGCCGTCGAGGCCGAGCGGATGCTCGAGGCTCACGCCCGGTGCGGCGGTGAAGCCGTCGAGCGTCATCGTCATCTCGAGGAAGACGTGGGTCACGGGGTCATCCCTTCGCGGGAACGTGCCGTTCGTCCACGCCGTTGTAGACGGACAGCGGGCGGATGAGCGCGTTCGACGCGGCCTGCTCCATGATGTGCGCGGTCCAACCGGTGATGCGACTCGCGACGAACAGCGGCGTGAACGTGAGCGTGTCGAACCCCATGAGGTGGTACACCGGGCCGGCCGGGTAGTCGAGATTCGGCTTGATGCCCTTGCGCGCGCCCATCGCGGTCTCGAGAGCGAGGTACAGCTCGAACAGGTCGGGCCGATCGTAGTGCTCGACCATGCGCTCGAGCGCGTCGCGCATCGTCGGCACACGCGAGTCGCCGTTCTTGTAGACGCGGTGGCCGAACCCCATGATCTTGCGCTTCTCGGCAAGCGCTTCGTCGAGCCAGGCAGCCGCGGCATCCGCCGTGCCGATCGCATCGAAGGCGTGCATGACCGCTTCGTTGGCACCGCCGTGCAAGGGGCCCTTCAGGGCGCCGATCGCGCCGGTGACCGCCGAGTACAGGTCGGAGAGGGTGCTCGTGATCACCCGGGCCGTGAACGTCGAGGCGTTGAATGAGTGTTCGGCGTAGAGGATCATCGACACGTCGAAGGCGTTGACCACCGCGAGCTCGGGGGCCTCGCCGAAGGTCTGCCAGAGGAAGTTCGCCGAGAAACCGAGGTCGTCACGGGGCTCGACGAACTCGAG
This sequence comes from Agromyces sp. Y782, assembly GCF_059445405.1. Taxonomy (NCBI): domain Bacteria; kingdom Bacillati; phylum Actinomycetota; class Actinomycetes; order Micrococcales; family Microbacteriaceae; genus Agromyces; species Agromyces sp. Y782. The sequence goes on from NZ_JCAIUG010000001.1 coordinate 1,548,814, forward strand.
CTCGTGCCGGCGGCGCTGGTCGTAGGCGACGATCGAGGGCAACTTCGCGAACAGCCGGATCGCCTTGTCGAGGTTCGCCTCGACACTGTCGTCGGGCGTCGCCGGGTCGCTCGCACCGATGACCGAGACGGCCGTGCGCACGACGTCCATCGGGTGGGCGGTGAGGGGCAGCTCGTCGATGATGCGCTTGACCTCGTGATCGAGACCGCGAAGCGAGCGCTCGCGTTCTTCGAACGCGGCAAGCTGCGCGTCATCCGGCAGCTCGCCGTACCAGAGCAGGTAGGCGACCTCTTCGAACGTGACGGATGCCGCGAGCTCCTGCACCGGATAACCGCGGTACAGCAGCGAGTTCGACTCGGGGTTCACCTTCGAAACCGCCGTATAGTCGACCGGCACGCCGGCCAAGCCCTTGTAGATCTCCTGCTCTGCCATGCGTGCTCCTTTTTGCTTTCGCTGATCTCGATACGGCGCTGGTGCGCCTACTCGACCGGCGTCCTGGTGACGGTGAAGTTGAAGATACTCGTGTCGAAGTGGTTGTAGCCCTCGTAGTCGATGAGCTCGTAGAGGTCGGCGCGATGCTGCATCTCGCCGAGCTTGCCGGTGAGCGCACCGGCATCCGTCAATTCGTCGAGACCGCGCGCCGCGGCGCCCATCGCGAGGCGCAGCAGCGAAACGGGCCAGATGACGATGTTCATGCCGACGTCGGCGAGCTGCGCCGCGGTGAAGAGCTCGCTCTTGCCGAACTCGGTCATGTTCGCGAGGAGCGGCACGTCGACGGCCTTGCGCACCGCCTCGAACTCCGCGAGCGAACGCATCGCCTCGGGGAAGATCGCGTCGGCGCCCGCGTCGACGAGCGCCTTCGCGCGGTCGACTGCGGCGTGGAGGCCGTCGACCGCGGCGATGTCGGTGCGCGCCATGACGAGGAAGTTCGGGTCGCGTCGCGCGTCGACGGCGGCACGGATGCGCTGCAGGGCGGTGGACTCGTCGACCACCTGCTTGCCGTCGAGGTGGCCGCAGCGCTTCGGGTTGACCTGGTCTTCGATGTGGAGGCCGGCGAGCCCGGCGTCCTCCATCTCTTGCACGGTGCGGGCGACATTCATCGGCTCGCCGAACCCGGTGTCGGCGTCGATGATCGCGGGCAGCTCGGTCATGCGGGCGATCTGCTTGCCACGACCCGCGACCTCGGTGAGCGTCGTCAGGCCGATGTCGGGCAAGCCGAGGTCGGCCGACAGCACGGCGCCCGAGATGTAGACGCCCTCGAAGCCCTTCTGCTCGATGAGCCGCGCTGAGAGCGGGTTGAAGGCGCCCGGGAAGCGCAGCAGCTCGCCGCTCGCGAGCCGCTCGCGGAAGAGCCGGCGCTTCTCGGCGGGGGTCGTCGTGGCGTACAGCATCAGTGGTCCTCTTCTGGGGTCTCGATACGCTTCGCTACTCGACCAGCGGGGAGCGCTGGCGCGACTACTCGACCAACGGGTGTCGCTGGCGCGACTACTCGACCAGCGGGTGTCGTCGTGGCGTACAGCATCAGAACAGCCCTTCAGGGATCTCGACGCCCACGAGCGCACCGGGCGCGACGGTGAAGGTGAGGCCGCCGAGCTCGTCGGGGCCGAGCTCGGGCAGACGCTGCGCGACGTCGAGGAACCGCTCGATCTCATCGGGCGTGAGCGCCCACTCGGCGAGCGTGCGGAACTTCTGCACGTACTGCGCGCGCGCGAACGGCCGGGCGCCGAGCGGATGCGCGTCGGCCACGGCGATCTCGTCGACGATCTCTCCGCCGTCGGCGAGCTTGATGACCACGCGGCCGCCGAACGCCTTCTCGGCGATGTCGTTCGAGTGGTAGCGCCGCGTCCACTCCTCGTCTTCGACGGTCGAGACCTTCTTCCAGAGCGCGACCGTGTCGGGCCGGTGAGCGCGCTCGGGCGAGTACGACTCCGCGTGGTCCCACGAGCCGTCTTGCAGCGCGACGGTGAAGATGTACGGAATCGAGTGGTCGAGCGTCTCGCGCGAGGCATCCGGATCGTACTTCTGCGGGTCGTTCGCGCCGGAGCCGATCACGTAATGCGTGTGGTGCGAGGTGTGCAGCGTGATCGACTCGATGCGATCGGGGTCGTCGAGGATCAGCGGGTACTCCTCGTGCAGCTTGCGTGCGAGGTCGATCCATGCCTGCGCCTGGTACTCGGCCGAGTGCTCCTTCGTGTACGAGTCGAGGATGGCGCGCTTGGCCTCCCCTGCGTCGGGCACCGGAACCTCGTACGAGGCATCCGGACCGTCGAGGAGCCACGCGATGACGCCGTCTTCGCCCTCGTAGATCGGCACGGGGCTCGTCTGGCCGCGCATCGCACGGTCGACCGCTTCGACGGCCATCTTGCCTGCGAATGCGGGCGCGTGCGCCTTCCACGTGGAGATCTCGCCCTTGCGGGACTGCCGGGTCGCGGTGGTCGTGTGCAGCGCCTGGCCGATGGCCTGGAAGATCGTCTCCTGATCGAGGCCGAGCAGCGTGCCGATGCCGGCCGCTGCCGAGGGCCCGAGGTGGGCGACGTGATCGATCTTGTGCTGGTGCAGGGAGATCGCCTTCGCGAGGTCGATCTGGATCTCGTAGCCCGTGGCGATGCCGCGCAGGACGTCGCGCCCGGTGAGGCCCCGGTGCGCCGCGAGGTGCTGGGCGACGGCGACGATCGGCGGGATGTTGTCGCCGGGGTGCGAGTACTCGGCCGCGAGGAAGGTGTCGTGGAAGTCGAGCTCGCGTACGGCGACCCCGTTGGCCCATGCCGCCCATTCGGGCGAGGTGCGGCGCGCGGCATCCGCACCGAAGACGGTCGCGCCGTCGCCGCCGATCGAGACGGGGTGGGCGAGCGCCTGGCTGCGGGCCGAGACGACGGGGCCCCTGGCGATCGCGGCGGCTGCCACGGCCGCGTTGTCGATGACGCGGTTGACCACCATGTCGACGACGTCGTCGTCGAGCTCGACCGGGTCGGTCGCAATGCTCGCGAGCTTCCAGGCGAGCTGGCCCTCGCGAGCGAGGTTCTCGTCGCTGCGATGCGTGCGAAGGTGGTGGAGCTGCATGGAGTGGACCTTTCTGAACTGTTCCATCGGTCAGGCTACGCGGTGCCCGCCGGGCTGACGAGCCTCGATCGAGGCGAGTGCATGACGAAGGCTCATGTGCAGGTGCACGTGAGTGGCGTGCGCCGCGAGGGACGCATCGCCCGCGATGATCGCCTGCAGGATGAGGAGGTGCTCGGATGCCGCGGCGCGGAGCCGCTCGGGATTGTGGCGTGCGAGCCGCCGCACGCGCGCCGAATGCAGCCGCACGCTCCGCAGCGCGGCGGTGAGGTAGGGGTTCGCGACCGTCTCGTCGACGGCGGCGTCGAACTCGGCGACGAGCGCGTAGTACGCGGCGAGTCCGGATTCGCCTTCGTCGACGAGGGCCGGCGCCTGCTCGAAGCGTTCGCCGAGCGGCTCGAACCGCGTGGGGTCGCGGCGCATCGCCGCCAGCCGCACGGCCTGCTCTTCGAGCGCTTCGCGCAGCTCGTAGAGGCCCGTGATGCTCGACGGCGAGAGCTCGGCGACGACGAGGGTCCGTGCGGACTGCGCAGCGACGAGTCCGTCACCGACGAGCCGGGCGAGTGCCTCGCGCACGGGCGTGCGAGAGACTCCGAGGCGGACGGCCTGCTCGACCTCGGCGAGCACCGTGCCGGGCGCGAGCTCGCCGTCGACGATCTCGGCACGGAGCGTGCGATAGGCGCGCTCCCCTGCACGCCCCGCTTCAGCCGCCATGCTTCATGTATACACTGAGCGGTGTTGAAGTGCAAGAAATGCCGTTGTGCAGGCGGTGTGTATACGTTTTGGGGCGTTCTACTCCACAGTGTCGGTCTGCGCCGACCAGACCGGCTCGAAGCGGGCCTCATCGAGCACGTGGGCGGCGAGACCTGGCGGGATGTCCTGCAGCTCGGGCGGGTGCCACTTCGGCTGACGATCCTTGTCGATGACCTGTGCCCGGATTCCCTCCCGCAGGTCGTGCTGCTCGATGAACCACGACACGAGCCGGAACTCCTGCTCGAGCGCATCCTCGAGCCGCGGCAGCGTGCGAGCACGTCGCACCGACTCGAGCGTGATGGTGAGCGCGGTCGGCGAGAGCGTCTCGAGTTCGTCGGCGGCTGCGGCTGCATAGGCGAAGGCCGCCGGGTCGAGCGGATGCATCGGGAACGAGCTCGACGCTTCGTCGGCCCGCCCCTCGGCGAAGGCCCTGAGGCGCCGGATGATCTCGTCGACGCTCGGCGCGGAATAGCAGGCGTCGACCCAGTCGCGCGCGAGGGCGAGCGCCGACGGGCCGGGTGTCTCGTCGAAGAGCATCACGATCTCGGCCGGGCTGCCGGGGTCCGCGCGTTCGGCGAGCGCCTGCAACAGGTGCGGCAGCCGCTCGGAGGGCACGAACGAGTCGGCGAATCCCGCGTGCAGGGCGTCGGCGGCATCCATCGTGCGCGAGTTGAGCGCCAAGTGAACGCCGAGTTCGCCGGGGGCCTTCGCGAGCAGCCAAGAGCCGCCGACGTCGGGGGTGAAGCCGATGCGGGTCTCGGGCATGGCGATGCGCGAGCGCTCGGTGACGACGCGGATCGATGCGTGCCCGGCGAGGCCGATGCCGCCGCCCATCGTGATGCCGTCCATGATCGCGACGACGGGTTTCGGGTAGCGCGCGATCATCGCGTCGAGCCGGTATTCGGCGCGGAAGAACTGCCGGGCCTCGGCGTGGTCGTCGTTGGCCGCGTACTCGTAGAGCTCACGGATGTCGCCGCCCGCGCAGAAGCCGCGCTCCCCCGCACCATCGAGCACGACGAGCCCGACCTCGGTGTCGTCGCGCCACGCGTCGAACACGGCCGCGAGCGCGCGGATCATTTCGAAGCTCAGCGCATTCAGCGCCTGCGGGCGGTCGAGCGTCACGTGGCCGACACCGTCGGCGACGCTCGCGGAGATATGGTCGCTCACGAGTGCCACCGTAGCGGCATCCCGGGCGGCGGCGTAGCCTCTGCCGCAGGAGGCATGATGATCGACTCCGTATTCCCGATTCTGGAGGTACCCGACCTCGATGCCGCGCTGGCGTTCTACGGCGACGGACTCGGCGGCGTGGTGCGCTACCGGTTCCCGCCCGAGGGCGACCCCGTCTACGTCTCGCTCGAGACCGGATCGACGACGCTCGGCATCGGCGTCGCCGAGTCCCCGCTGCCGCCGGGGAACATCCTGCTGTGGTTCTACGTCGACGACGTCGACCACGCCACCGCGAAGCTCGCGGCCGGCGGTGCACCGGTGCTCGAGCAGCCCGTCGACCAGCCGTGGGGTGAGCGGACCGCACTCGTCGAAGACCCGTTCGGAACGCGCGTGCGCCTCGGAGCGGCCAGCGGGTAGCATCCGTTCATGGTCCCCGTCGAGAACCTCTGGGCGTTCGTCGTCGCGTCGGTCGTGCTCATCGTGATCCCCGGCCCGAGCGTGCTGTTCGTCATCGGGCGTTCGCTCGCGCTCGGGCGCGTGGGCGGGCTGCTCAGCGTGGTCGGCAACGCCCTCGGCATGGTGCCGCTCATCGCCGCCGTCGCGCTCGGCGTCGGCGCGATCGTCGCGCAGTCGGTCGTGCTCTTCTCGATCATCAAGTTCGCGGGCGCGGCCTACCTCGTCTACCTCGGGGTGCAGGCGATCAGGCATCGAGCGGATGCCGCGGCATCCGCCGATCGAAAGACCGCCCCGCGCTCGCACTGGCGCCAGCTCGGCGAGGGCTTCGTCGTCGGCGTGACGAACCCGAAGACGATCGCGTTCTTCGTGGCGGTGCTGCCGCAGTTCGTCTCGTTCTCGGCCGGGTCGATCCCGCTGCAGCTCTTCGAGCTCGGCGTGGTCTTCATCGTGCTCGCGCTGGCCTGCGACTCGGTGTGGGCGCTCGCCGCGAGCGCGGCACGCGGCTGGTTCGCGCGCTCGCCGAAGCGTATCGCCCACCTCTCCGCCACCGGCGGCGTCATGATGATCGGACTCGGCGGCGTGCTCGCGTTCAGCGGCAACAAGCACTGAGCACGCGTACAGAACTCCGGAGATCCCACGCGGAACGCCGATGGACCGGCGTCGTCGAACCGCGTGGCGCGCCACGACTCCGGAGTTGCGCACACGGCGGCCATCCGGCGAGCGCCCGTATGATCTCGGGGTGGCCGTCGCCAAGATCCTTCTCTACTACGCCTTCACCCCGCTCGCCGACCCCGACGCGGTGCGGTTGTGGCAGCGCGAGCTTGCCGAGTCGCTCGGGCTGCGCGGCCGCATCCTCATCTCGGAGCACGGCCTGAACGGCACCCTCGGCGGCGAGATGAACGCACTCAAGCGCTACGTGCGCAAGACCCGCGACTATCCCGCGTTCAAGCACATCGACTTCAAGTGGAGCGCCGGTACCGGCCTCGACGATACGGGCGCGAGCCTCGACTTCCCGAAGCTCAGCGTGAAGGTGCGCGATGAGGTCGTCTCGTTCGGCGCGCCGGGCGAGCTCGCGGTCGACGAGCACGGCGTCGTCGGCGGCGGCACGAAGCTGAGCCCCGATGCGCTGCACGAGCTCGTGGCCGAGCGCGGCGACGACGTCGTGTTCTTCGACGGACGCAACTCGCTCGAGGCCGCCATCGGCCGCTTCGCCGGCGCGGTCGTGCCCGACGTCGACACCACGCGCGACTTCGTCGACCTGCTCGACTCGGGCGAGTACGACGAGCTCAAGGGGCGGCCGGTCGTCACGTACTGCACCGGCGGCATCCGCTGCGAAGTGCTCTCGAGCCTCATGACGAGCCGCGGCTTCGGCGAGGTCTACCAACTCGACGGCGGCATCGCCCGCTACGGCGAGCGCTACGGCGACGACGGGCTCTGGCAGGGTTCGCTCTACGTCTTCGACGGGCGCGGCTCGATCGACTTCAGCGACCACGCTGCGGTCATCGGCTCGTGCGCGGCGTGCGGTGAATCGACGAACCGCACCGTGAACTGCACGGATGCCGCGTGCGACGCCGAGTTCGTGCTGTGCGAGTCGTGCGGCACGAGCGCCTGCCCGGCACACGCCGCCGCGCCGGTCGAGTAGCGACGCATCTCCGCCGGTCGAGTAGCGACGCATCTCCGCCGGTCGAGTAGCGACGCAGGAGCGTATCGAGACCACCACGCGGGTCTCGATACGCTGGGCTACTCGACCGACGCACCCCCGAGCAGCCGGACCGCCGCGGCCATTCGGTCACCGGTCGGGGTGCCCTCGGGGTTCAGGAGCCAGATCAGGGCGAGCCCCTGCACGATCACGAAGCTGAGCTCCGAGAGGGCTCGGGCCTGTTCCTCGTCGAGGTCGGGGTGGGCAGAGGCGAACTCCTCGGCGATGTCCGCGAACGCACCATCGACCGCACCGCGCATCTGCCCCCCGCTGTCTGGGTCGCGCACGATGCGCAGCGTGTTCTCGAGGCTCGCGAGCAGTGCACCACGGTTGTCCGCGAAGACGGCCGGCATGCCGTTCCAGAGGTGCGCGAACGCGTCGTTGAGCGAGAGTCCGCTCCCCTCGCGGATGAGCTCGCCCATGCTGTCGCCGATCGAGGTGTCGAGCGTATCGATGAGCGACTCGGTGATGAGCTGCTCCTTCGAGCCGAAGTGGTACCCGATCGCGGCGAGGCTCACCCCCGCCTCGGTGGCGATGTCGCGCGCCGTGGTCTTCGCGACACCGCGCTCCTCGATCACCTTGCGAGCACCGGCGAGCAGGTCTTCACGATTTCCCATGCCCACAGCATATTCGATCGTCTGAGACATATGTGCTAGACATTCGTCCAAACAGGTGTTAGACATATGTCCAAGACAAGCGTGCAACTCTCTCGAAGGACACGACCATGAACCGCACACCCAGCATCCTGATCTCCGGCGGCGGCATCGCCGGGCATGCCCTCGCCCTGCAGCTCGTGCGCAGCGGCATCCGCGCCACCGTCGTCGAGCGAGCCGCCGCACCGCGCGCCGGCGGCCAAGCCGTCGACCTCCGCGGCGCGAGCCGCGAGGTCGCCGAGCGCATGGGACTCCTGCCCGGCATCCAGGCGCGGCAGCTGCACGAGCTCGGGCTCTCCTACGTCGACGGCGCCGGCCGTGTATTCGGCCGCATGTCGATGGAGGACTTCGACGGCAAGGGCGCGGTCGCCGAGATCGAGATCGCCCGCGGCGACCTCGACGAGGTGCTGCGTGATGAACTCACCGTCGCGAGCGACATCGCCCCGGGCCTGCTCGACCTCCGCTACGGGGACCGCATCACCGCCCTCACGCAAGACGCCGATGGCGTCGACGTCGCCTTCGAACACGCCCCGGCCGAGCGATTCGACCTCGTCGTGGGCGCCGACGGCGTGCACTCCGCGACCCGCCGCCTCGCCTTCGGCCCCGAGGAGGAGTACTCGACATATCTCGGCGGCTATACGGCGTTCTTCACGCTCCCGACCCCCGCCGACGTGCAGCCGGGCTGGTTCTCGATGCGGTTCGTGCCGGGCGCGACCTTCGGCATCCGCCCCGACTTCGACCCCTCGACCTCCATGGCGATCGTCACGCTGCGCATCGACCGCGACCCCGCGTTGCGCGGCGATCGGGCCGCGCAGGAGGCGCTGATCCGCCGAGCCCTCGAGGGTGCCGGGTGGCACGCCCCCACGGTGCTCGAGGCCATGCCCGGGGCATCCGACTTCTATTTCGATGAACTCGCGCGCATCGACGTGCCCGAGGCCGCGAACGGCCGCATCGCACTCATCGGCGACGCCGGCTCGTGCGGCTCGCCGATGTCGGGCATGGGCACTGCGACCGCACTTATCGGCGCTTACCTGCTCGCCGCCCGCATCGCCGAGACACCGGGCGACGTCGTCGCCGCAGCACGACGCTACGCGACCGACATCCTGCCGTTCGCCGAGGCCGGCAAGAAGGTCATGGGCGGTGGCATCGAGCGGATGGTGCCCACCAATCGGTTCGAGGCCGTGATGTCGCGAGCGATGACAGGCCTCATGCTCTCCAAGGCGGCCCGGCCGATCGTGAAGAAGATGTTCGCCGCGAACCAGGTCGAACTCCCCCTGCCCGTCACGGCGCCGGCGCCCGCCCTCGCGGCCGTGGCTGATGGGGCGCGTTGAGGCGGCGGGTCGCTTCGCGTCACGTCGCCGCGCGCACACGCGCAGTCCGCGGCAACCCGTCTTCGTTCGGCCTCCACCAGAGCCAGAGCTCGCCGGCGATCACGTGCATCGAGAGCCCGAGCCAGAACGCGGGCGCGAAGCTCTGCTCCAGCGAGAGGATCTGGAACCCCGCGAAGATGCCGACCCACACGCGGATCATGCCGACGCCGAGGCCCACCGCGAAGGCCCGGATCATCCAGCGCCGATGCATCCGCACGTTGCCCGCCCTGATCGCCCGGAAGGCGAGCCCGAGCGAGACCAGGAACCACGAGCCGAACACCGCTGCCGCGAGCGACTGCCACGCCCCTCCGTACGAGAACGGCACCCCGAAGGCGAGCGCGAAGACCCCGCTCACGAGTCCGAAGGCGAGCAGCACGCGGCCGAATCGGCGGTGGAACGTGAAGTGCCGCTCGCGGAACCGCCGCCAGAGCTGCAGCGGCGCGCCCAACAGGTAGATCACGCCCGGCACGATGTGCAGGTAGGCGAGCCAAGGGCTCACGACGTAGCGCAGTTCGAAACTGTCGCCCTCGGCCGGAGTGCCGGTGACGATCAGCGGCCCATCCGTACCGAACCTGATGCCCGCGAAGACGAGCACGATCGCAATCAGCAGGAAGATCGCCGCCCACATCGTGATCTCCACCGCACGCGTCACGGCGACCTCCTCCGGCCGGACGCTCGCCCGTCGCTGGCGCTCAGGCTACTCCCGGGCACGCCGCCGAGCCAAGTGTTTTTCGAGGATCGCTCGCTTCACGCGCGACGCGGCCGCGGTCGCGGTCGGGGCCGCCGTGCGTACGCCCGCGCATTGCGACTCGACAGTGCGAGCAGCACGAGGATGTCGAGCGCGAGCGTGATGAGCGTCGTGCGCAGGGTGATCTCGGTGTCGGCCCCGAAGTAGTCGAACGCCGACCACGTGATGCTGATCGTCGCGAAGATCATCACCGTGATGCGCGCCGAGTTGCTGCCGCGGAAGATCAACAGGGCGAGCGCCAGCTCGACCGCGAGCACGATGCCGCCGATGACGAGCACCACCGTGAGCGCGAGACTCGAGGCCGCCTCGGCCGCTTCGTCGGAATCGAGCGGCACCCCGAGATCCTCCACGAGCACGCGTCGCCACAGCACCGCGAGCGAGATGAGCCAGACGATGCCCGCGAGCACCCGGCAGACGACGAGGATCGCGCCGAACACCGTTGCGGTCGGACGCTGCATCGACGGCGGCACCGGTCGCGGACTGACGAGCTGCGCCGGCGACTCGAATGCCGGGCGCTTCTCGACGCTCAACGCTCCGCCTCCGTCTCGCTCGGCGAAGGTCTCCCGACGGGAAGCGCGCGCCCAGCGGCATCCGCTGTCTCGATCGCGACGACCGGCACCGCGCTGACGTCGACGACCGGGAGGTCGCCATCGGTGCGGATCGAGTCACCGCCGCCGTTTCGGGAGTGGTACCCCGTCGAGAAGTCGGCGAGCACGTCGACGCGCGCCGCCGGATTCGCCGCGATGACGGTGGAGACGATGTGGTCGCGCTCGATGTCGATGTCGGCGTCGATCTTGTGCGTCACCTGCAGGGTGAACAACGAGAAGCCCACGGCCCGGTCGAAGGTGCCGGCCGCGAGCCAATCGACCCGGCGCCCGCCCGGCAGGAGCCACCCGTCGGGCGTGCGCCAGAACCGCACATGGTGTCGGCGCGCCGGATTGCCCTCGACCTCCTGCTGGTACGCGAAGTCCTGCTGCCGCCCGAACAGGAAGAGCGGGCTGACGGGCGCCTCGTCGTAGCTGCGGCGAGTGATCGTCGACGCGATGATGCGCCAACTCGACGCTCCCGTCACGTTGTCGGCGCGGGTCCAGCCGGCCGCGTGCAGTGCAGCGTGCAACGACCCCTCATCACCGTCGAACGCGAGGTTGACAGGGTCACCGAGCAGCCCGTCGCTCGTGCGCGCGCGCCCGATGAAGTAGTCGGGCACGTAGATCGTCGTGAGGATGCGATGCAGTCGGGGCAGCACGAGATAGGCGAGCACGAGCCAGAACACCACGAAGAAGGCGATGCCGAACCAGCCGAACGCGAAGGACTCGGTCAGCACGAGCCAGGCCAGCCAGACCGCGGCGATGCCCGCGTACACGAAGAAGAAGCCGTCGAGCAGCGCGTTGCCCGAGAACGGGCGCGCCCGCACCGGTTCGATCGCTGCACCGACGATCACATCACCGGATGCCCCGGCCCCCACCTCCGACATGCCCCAATGCTAGCGAGGCCGCGAACTCGCTAGTCTCGCTCCATGGTCTACGACATCGCGCGCATCCGCTCGGAGTTCCCCTCGCTCGAGAGCGGCTGGGCCCAGTTCGACGGCCCCGGAGGGACGCAGACGCCGAGGTCGGTGGGTGAGGCCGTGGCATCCGTGCTCACCGGCCCGCTCTCGAACCGCGGCACGATCGGCGTCTCGGAGGAGCGCGCCGAGACCGCGGTGCACGGATTCCGGCTCGCCATGGCCGATCTCGTCAACGGGCATCCGCGCGGCATCGTGCAGGGGCGCAGCGCCACGCAGCTCACGTACGACTTCTCCCGTCACCTCTCGAAGCAGTGGGGCCCGGGCGACGAGGTCGTCGTCACCCGACTCGACCACGACTCCAACGTGCGGCCGTGGGTGCAGGCCGCCGAGCGCGTCGGTGCGAGCGTGCGCTGGGCCGACTTCGACCCGGCGACCGGCGAGCTGCCCGTCGAAGCGGTCGCCTCGGTGCTCTCCGGCCGCACCCGGCTCGTGGCGGTGACCGCGGCGTCGAACCTGATCGGCACGATGCCCGACATCCCGGCGATCACCGCTGCCGCTCACGCGGCCGGCGCACTCGTCTACGTCGACGGCGTGCACTACACGGCGCACGAGCTGCCCGACATCGAGGCGCTCGGCGCCGACTTCTTCATGTGCTCGCCGTACAAGTTCCTCGGACCGCACTTCGGCGTGCTCGCGGCGGCGCCCGAGCTGCTCGAGACCATCGAGCCCGACAAGCTCGTGCCGTCGACGAATGTCGTTCCCGAGCGCTTCGAGTTCGGCACCCTCCCCTATGAGCTGCTCGCCGGCGCCACCGCCGCGGTCGACGCTCTGGCCGGCCTCGCCGGGACGACGGATGCCGCGAGTTCCCGCCGCACGAAGCTCGCCGAGTCGTATGCGGCACTGCACGAGCACGAGGACGGGCTCCGCGCCCGCATCGAGTCGGGGCTCGCAGAGCTCCCCGGGGTCACCCTGTGGTCTCGGGCGTCGCGTCGCACGCCCACGCTGCTCATGACGTTCGCCGGCCACGAGGCATCCGACATCACGAAGCGCCTCGCCGAGGGCGAGGTGCTCGCGCCGAGCAGCAACTTCTACGCCCTCGAGGCTTCACGACGTCTCGGTCTCGGCGATGCCGGCGGGCTGCGCGTCGGGCTCGCGCCGTACACCGACGCGAGCGATGTCGAGCGGCTGCTCGCCGGGCTCGTCGCGGCGCTCCGCTGAGCATCCCGGCAGGAATCGGACCTCACCGACGACGGTCGGGCTCCGGCGTCTGCCCGCCGCCTACGCTGAGGTCATGACCCTCGTCGAGACCGCCACCGAACTCCGCCGCCTGCACACCGACCCCGAGCTGCTTCAAGTGGTGAACGTGTGGGACGTCGTGAGCGCCAAGGCGGTCGCCGCCCTCCCAGAGACCAGGGCGCTCGCCACCGCGAGCCACTCGATCGCCGCGACGTTCGGCTACCCCGACGGCGAGCAGATCCCGGTCGAGCTCATGCTCGACATGTGCGGGCGCATCGCGCGAGCCGTCGAAGTGCCGGTCAGCGCCGATCTCGAGGCCGGCTACGGCGACCCGGGCGAGACGATCCGGCTGGCCATCGGCGAGGGCATCGTCGGCGCGAACCTCGAAGACCAGTTCAAGCCGCTCGCCGAGTCCGTCGCGGCGGTCGCCGCCGCGGTCGCCGCAGCCGAGGCCGAGGGCGTGCCGTTCGCGCTGAACGCCCGCACCGATGCCTGGCTCCGCGGCAACGAGCGACCCCGCGACATCTGGATGGCCGACGTCATCGAGCGCGGACTCGCCTTTCTCGACGCCGGTGCGACGTGCGTGTTCGTGCCGGGCAAGCTCGACGACCACGACGTCGAGGAGCTCACGGCCGGTATCGGCCGCCAGCGGGTGAGCGTCATCGGCGTGCCCGGCGTGCCCGCGCCGGCCCGACTCGAAGAGCTCGGCGTCGCGCGCGTCTCCTACGGCCCATCCACCCAGCGCATCGCACTCGGCGCGCTGCAAGACGCCGCCACGGCGCTCTACGCCGGCGGCGTGCTGCCGCATGGCATCCGTCCGCTGAACTGAGCGAGCGTCGAACGCAATCCGCGAATCCCCCGCGCGACGGATGCCGCTGCTCCCGTTCGCTCGCTAGGGTGAAGACGAGGGGCCTGACCGCCCGGGGCGTGCGGGGGCGCGGCCTGAGAGCCACCGAGCTCGCCCCCACGTGAGGAGAACGCATGGCAAGCGGCATCCCCATCGAGATCTCGGGGCTGAGCAAGCACTTCGGCCCCGTGACCGCGGTCGACGATCTGAGCTTCACGGTCGAACCGGGCAAGGTCACCGGATTCCTCGGCCCGAACGGCGCGGGAAAGACGACCACCCTGCGGCTGCTGCTCGGGCTGGAGCATCCCAGCGCCGGCACAGCGACGTTCGGCGGCACCCCGTACAGCGCCCTGCCGAAGCCGCTCGAAACGGTCGGCGCCGCGCTCGATGCGAACTTCCACCCCGGCCGCACCGCACGCAATCACCTCAAGGTGTACGCGACGGCCTCCGGTCTGCCGACGACCCGCGTGCAGGCGGTGCTCGAGCAGGTCGGCATCGCCGAATACGCCGACCGACGCGTCGGCGGGTACTCGCTCGGCATGCGGCAACGGCTCGCACTCGCGTACACGCTGCTCGGCGACCCTGGAGTCTTCGTGCTCGACGAGCCGATCAACGGCCTCGACCCCGAGGGCATCAAGTGGATCCGCGGGTTCCTGCAGAGCCTCGCCCGTGAAGGGCGAACGGTGCTCGTCTCCTCCCACCTCCTCAGCGAGGTGCAGCAGAGCGTCGACGAGGTCGTGATCATCGCGAAGGGCCGACTCATGAAGAGCGGCACCCTCGCGAGCCTCGAACTCGAGTCGGCGCCGCGCACGATCGCAGATTCCCCCGACCGGCCCGCGCTCGCCGCCGCGCTCGACGCCGCTGGGCTCGAGTACACCGAAGGCCGCAACGGGTTCATCGTCGCCGACCCCGACCCCGCCCGTGTCGGCCATGCCGCATTCGTCGGCGGTGTCGAGCTGGCCGCCCTCCACCGACTGAAATCGGGGCTCGAAGAGTCCTTCCTCTCGCTCGTCGGTGGAGGTGAGGAGTCGTGAACTTCGTTCGCGCCATCGGCGCCGAGTTCCAGAAGGTCTTCACGACCCGCATCTGGTGGCTTCTCGCGATCCTCCTCGCCGCGTACGTCGCGCTCATGTCGGGCGGGTTCGGTGCATTCCTCGGTTGGGCGACCGAGAATCCGGATGCCGCGGCATCCGCCGGTGGCAACACCGCGCTGCCCGCCGACATGGACCTCGCGCCGTTGCTCTACAGCTTCGCGTCGTCGATCGGCTACGTCTTCCCGGTGCTGCTCGGAGCCCTCGCCGTCACCGGCGAGTTCCGGCACAAGACGCTCACCCCGACCTTCCTCGCCGAACCGCACCGCACCGTCGTGCTCGCGGCGAAGTTCGTGTCGCAGCTCGTCATCGGCGCGGGCCTCGGTGTCATCGCGTTCGCGGTCTCCGTCGGCGCGGGCGCAGCGGCGCTCGCCGGCTTCGGGCTCGACACGGGCCTCGATTCGAGCGACACGTGGGCGCTCGTGGGCCGCGGCGTGCTGGCGATGGCACTCTGGGGCGCGATCGGCGTGGGGCTCGGCGTACTCGTGACGAACCAGGTCGCGGCGATCGTCATCGTCATCGCATTCACCCAGTTCGTCGAGCCGATCCTGCGACTCGTCGCGTCGCTGAGCGATGTGACGGCCTCGATCGGCCGGTTCCTGCCGGGCGCCGCGAGCGACGCGCTCGTCGGGGCATCCTTCTACAACATCGCCTCGCTCGGATCGAGTGAGGCACTCGAATGGTGGCAGGGCGGGCTCGTGCTGCTCGGCATCGCGGTCGTCGCCACTGTGATCGGTGGCGCGACGACGTGGCGGCGCGACGTGGCGTAGCGGTGGTGTGAGGGTGGAACTCGACGAGTTGCGCCGCGTTCGCCTGCACGTGCAGGGGCTGCGCGATGAGCGCGCGGCGTCGGAGGCCGACGTCGTGCGAAGCTTCGTCGCGGTGCAGTCGCAGGAGTTCGTGCCGGCGCAGTGGGGTCTCGCAATGCGGGTTCCCGTCGCGCAGCGGCCCGACCTCGCGGCCGTCACCGCCGCGCTCGACCGCGGCGAGATCCTGCGCACGCATGTGCTGCGGCCGACGTGGCACTTCGTCGACCCGACGGATGCTCGGTGGCTGATGGAGCTCTCGGCCGAACGCGTGCATCGGGCGAATGCCACGTACTACCGGCGCACGGGCGTCGACGGCGAAGCCGCCGCCCGCGCCCTCGACGTGATGGCCTCGTCGCTCGCGGGTGGGCATCGCACCCGCGCCGAGCTCGCCGCGGCGCTCGACGCAGCGGGGCAGCCGTCGTCCGGTCTCGGCTTCACCTACGTGCTCATGCTCGCCGAGCTCGAACGGGTCGCGATCAGCGGCGCCAATGTCGGCAAGCAGCGCACGTATGCGGCGTTCGACGAGCGGGTGCCGGCGTCGGCCCCGAAGACGCGCGATGCCGCGCTCGTCGAACTCGCCGCACGATTCATCGGCTCGCGCGGGCCCGCGACCGATCGTGACTTCTCCGCCTGGTCGGGGTTCACGCTCGGCGATACCCGGCAGGCATTCGCGGCTGTCATCGACGCCAGTGGCGGGCGGGTCCAGACGCTCGAGGTCGACGGGGCGACGCACTGGCACGACGTCGAGGTGACGGCAGAGGCGAGTTCGGCCGCGCCGCCGCGTGCCGGTGTCGTCGACCTGCTGCAGGCGTATGACGAGTACATCATGGGGCACGCGGCGCCCCGCGCGTACCTGCAACCCCCCGGGCGCTCCGATCCCGTGCACCCCGAGTTCCCGCTGCACGCGCTGATGATCGACGGTGTGATGGTCGGTCGCTGGGCGCCCGTGACCGCCGGCCGACGCGCGGTCGTCAAGCTGCAGCCCTGGCGGTCGTTCTCCGCTCGCGAGGAACGGTCGCTCGCGGCATCCGTCACCGAGGTCGAACGCTTTCTCGGCGTGCCCGTGACCGTCGAACGCGAAGACCCGCCGGGCTGAGACGCCCCGCAGACGCGTTCACGGCCGATACGATCGCGGCATGGCCGTCATCGGAAGCGTGTTCGTCGCCCTGGCAGCACTGCTGCACGGGTACATCTTCCTCATGGAGAGTGTCTGGTGGACCCGCCCCTCGACGTGGAAGCGCTTCGGCGTCGCCGACCAGGCCGCCGCCGACACGACGAAGCCGATGGCCTACAACCAGGGCTTCTACAATCTGTTCCTCGGCATCGGCGCGGCCCTCGGCCTCGCGCTCTACTGGGCGGGCGCGATGCCGGTCGGCAAGACGCTCGTGCTCTTCACGACCGCGTGCATGGTGCTCGCCGCCGCCGTGCTCACGACCACGGGCCGCGCCTACCTGAAGCCGGCGCTCGTGCAGGGCACGCTGCCGCTCGTCGGTTTCGTGCTCTTCGCGTTCGCCTGAGCAGCGGCCGGCCCTATCGGCCTCAGTCGGCGTCTGGTCCGTTGCCCTCAGGCGGCACGGAGAGCTTCAGGCGGTCCATGAGCTCGCCTGCGTGATTGGTGCTCAGGATGATGCGTGTGAACTCGCCCGCGGCGAGTTCGAGCACGACGGCCTGGCGCTTGCCCTTGACGATGACGAAGTCGGTGCCACCGTGGTACTTCCACACGCCGACCGCGACGACGAGCGGGATCTCGGTGCCGCGACGACGGATGCCACGGATCCAGATCCACGGGTCATCGGTGACGGTCGCCGAACGGATGTCGTCGCGCTGCACCACGAGGTCATCGGCACGGAGCGCGAGTGACTTCTCGGCCGTGGTGAGATGAACCTCGATCCGGTCGGTGTGCATGCGGAGCTTCGCCATGCTTCCATCCTGCCCGAGACACCCGGCTCACGGCGTGTCGACGCCCCACAAACGGAGAACGGTTTCGTGCAGGAATCCGCGCGTAACTCCCATGGCTGGTTATGCGTGGCGAGCGGATGCCGCAGCGCGCGCCGCGGCCGGCAGCGCATCGAGCACCCGTGCGATCGCCGTGTCGTCGTGCGCCGCAGTGACGAACCACGCCTCGAAGACCGACGGCGGCAGCGAGACTCCCGCATCGAGCATGGCGTGGAAGAACGGGGCGTAGCGCCACGACTCCTGCCGAAGCACGGTGGCGTAATCGCGCACCTCGCCGAGGTCTCCGAACACGAAGCTGAAGAGGTTGCCTGCGCGCTGCACGCGGTGGGCGACCCCTTCGGCGTCGAGCGCGGCGGCGACCGCGTCGCTGATCGTCTCGGCGGTCTCATCGAGCCGGCGGTACACCGAGGCATCCGCTGCCCTGAGCGTCGCGACGCCCGCTGCGACCGCGACCGGGTTTCCCGAGAGCGTGCCGGCCTGGTAGACGGGGCCGAGGGGGGCGAGTTGATCCATGATCTCGGCGCGACCGCCGAGCGCGGCGACCGGCATGCCGCCGCCGATGACCTTGCCGAACGTCATGAGGTCGGGTGTGTAGTCGGTGTCCGCTGAGCTCGTCGAAGCGCTCGCCGCCTCGAGCCCCCACCAGCCCGCGGCCGACACGCGGAAGCCGGTCAGCACCTCGTCGGAGATGACGAGTGCGCCGTTGGCATGCGCGAGTTCGACGACCGCGCGGTTGAACCCCGGCGCCGGCGGAACGACGCCCATGTTCGCCGCGGCCGCCTCGGTGATGACGGCGGCGATGCGGTCGCCGTGCTGGGCGAACACTGCGCGGAGCGCTTCGAGGTCGTTGTACGGCACCACGAGCGTGAGCGCTGCGATGTCGGCGGGCACGCCGGCGGAACCCGGCAGTGCGAAGGTCGCGAGGCCCGAGCCGGCCTCGGCGAGGAGGCCGTCGGAATGACCGTGGTAGTGACCTGCGAACTTCACGAGCAGGTCGCGACCGGTGAAGCCGCGAGCGAGACGGATGGCGCTCATCGTCGCCTCGGTGCCGGTGGAGACGAGGCGCAGCTTCTCGACGGGGCCGACGCGTTGCTCGACGAGCTCGGCGAGCTCGGTCTCCGCGGGGGTCGAGGCGCCGAACGAGAGGCCGCGGGCCGCAGCATCCGTCACCGCCTCGACGACTCGCGGGTCTGCGTGCCCGAGGATCGCGGGACCCCAACCGGCGACGAGGTCGACGTACTCGCGCCCCTCGACGTCGGTGACGTACGGGCCGCGGGCCGACACGAGGAAGCGCGGCGTGCCTCCGACCGAGCGGAACGCGCGCACCGGCGAGTTCACCCCGCCGGGGATCGCAGCCTGGGCGCGCGCGAAGAGCTCGTCGTTCGTGTGCGCGGTGGCGATCGCGGTCATGCGGCGTCTCCGTCGCGGATCCACTCGGCGAGTTCGACGGCCCAGTAGGTGAGCACGGCGTCGGCGCCGGCACGGCGGATGCCCCGCACCGACTCGATGACGGCGCGCTTGCGACCGATCCAGCCGTGCGCGGCGGCGGCCTCGATCATCGCGTACTCCCCCGACACCTGGTACGCCCAGACCGGCACCTCGGATGCCGCGGCGACGTCGGCGAGCACGTCGAGGTAGCTGCCTGCGGGCTTCACCATGACGACGTCGGCGCCCTCGTCGATGTCGATCATCGCCTCGCGCAGCCCCTCACGACGGTTGCCGGGGTCGAGCTGGTACGAGCGACGGTCGCCTTCGAGCGTCGACTCGACCGCTTCCCGGAACGGGCCGTAGTAGGCGCTCGCGTACTTCGCCGAGTACGCGAGGATCGCCGTGTGCTGGTGGCCGCCCTCGTCGAGCGCCTCGCGCACGGCGGCGACCTGGCCGTCCATCATGCCGCTCAGACCGAGCATCTCCGAGCCGGCGCGCGACTGCTCGAGCGCCATCGCCGTGTATCGCTCGAGCGTCGCGTCGTTGTCGACCCTGCCCTGCTCGTCGAGCACACCGCAGTGGCCGTGGTCGGTGAACTCGTCGAGGCAGAGATCGGTCTGCACGACGAGGCGGCCGGCGGATGCTTCGGCGGCGACCCTCGTCGCAACGTTGAGAATGCCGTCGGGGTCGGTGGCACCCGAGCCGCGCGCGTCGCGCACCTCTGGCACGCCGAAGAGCATCACGCCGCCGACGCCCGCGGCCGCGGCCTGCTCGATGGCGTCGGGCAGGCTCTCGAGCGAGTGCTGCACGACGCCCGGCATCGAGCCGATCGGCACCGGGGCGCTCGCGCCCTCGCGCACGAAGATCGGGAGCACGAGCTCGGCGGGATGCAACCGGGTCTCGGAGACGAGCCGGCGCAGGGCCGGTGTCTCACGCAGACGGCGCGGGCGGACACGGGGAACGGGCGTGGAACTCACCCGATCAGCCTACGTTGCGGGCCCTGTGCGAGAGCCGGGGGGTGTGCGCGTCAGGCGGTCGCCGACGTGCCACGGGGGTGCTTTTCGGACATCCACGAGCGTGCGGGCGCATGATTCTGGCGGAAAGTGACCCCGGGAACGCACGCGAGCACGCGGGCGGGCGGGGCGGAGCGGGCACGCGGGCGGGCGGGCACGCCGGCGGACGCGCGTGCGCGTCAGGCCTTCGCGGTCGCCGCGTCGACGACCGCGTCGATGAGGGAGTCGGCGGTGCGCTCGCGCGCCACGACGTCGACGCGGAGGCCGACCTGGGCGGCGTCCTTCTTGGTCTGCGGGCCGATGGCCGCGACGAGGATCGACTCGGGGATCGGCCCGAGCTGCTGCTGCACCTGTTCTGCCACACTGCCGGATGTCACGAGCACGGCATTGACGCGGCCGGAGCGCACGTCGTCGGCGACCTTCGCCGACACCGGCACGCCAACGGTGCGGTACGCCACGACGGCCTCGACGTGGTGGCCGGCGCGGGCGAGCCCGATCGAGAGCACCTGCTTGGCGATCGCCGAACGCAACGCGAGCACGCGAAGACCCAGTCGGCCCTCGGTCGCCGCCTCCCACTCCTCGAGCAGACCGCGAGCAGAGTTGTCTTCGGACGGCACGATGTCGGCGTGGTACCCGGCTGCGACGAGAGCGGCAGCGGTGGTCTCGCCGACCGCTGCGACTTTCGTCGTCTCGGGGATGACCGCGTTGTAGGTCGAGAGCACGTCGACGGTCGTCGCGCTCGTGATCGTGACCCAATCGAAATCTCCGGCGGCGAGCTTCGCGAGTGCGGCTTCGAGAGCGGGCTGGTCGTCGGTCGGCGCGAAGTTGATCATCGGCGCGATCACGGGCGAAGCGCCACGCACACGCAATGCCGCGGCGACACCATCGCCCCAGGGCCCGCCGCGCGGCACGAGCACTCGCCAGCCGGCGAGAGGCTTGCCGGCCGAAGCAGGCAGGTTGATGGCACCCGTCATCGATTCGAATTCGCTCACAGCGACTCCTCAGGTGGTGCAAGTTCGGCGGCGCCGTTGCCGAGGAGTTCCGCGACGACGCGTTCAGCGACCTCGCGCGCCGCATCCGCCAAGTCGGCGGCCGAGCGGCTGTCGGGGGTGGCCGCGTGCGAGCTCGCGAGCTGCCGGGTCCCGTCGGCACTGTACACGGTCGCCGTCAGGAACAGAAGTTCGTCCTCCATGAACGCTGTGGCACCGATGGGGGCAGAACAACCCGCCTCGAGGCCCGCGAGCACCAGACGCTCGGCGAGCACAGTCGCCCGCGTCGTCTGGTGGTCGATCGCCTCGAGCGCACGCTCGAGCGCATGGTCACCGAGCTCGCGCCGCACCTCGAGGGCGAGGGCGCCTTGGCCCGGGGCGGTCGGCCAGACGCCGAGCGGGAGGAGGTCGGTCGCGGCATCCGATCGCCCGAGGCGACCGAGACCCGCGGCGGCCAAGATCACTGCGTCGAGCTCACCCGACTCGACCTTGCCGAGGCGCGTGTCGACGTTGCCGCGCAGGTCGACGGCGACGACGTCAGGGCGGGCGGCGGCGAGCTGCGCGATCCGTCGGGGCGACCCGGTGCCGACGCGTGCGCCCTCGGGCAGCGTCGCGAGCGTGAGTCCGTCGCGCGCGCACAGGGCGTCGCGCGCATCGGCGCGCTTCGGCACGGCACCGAGCCGCAAGCCCTCGTGCTCGGCGGTCGGCAGGTCTTTCAGCGAGTGCACGACGAGGTCGCACTCGCCGGCGAGGAGCGCCTCGCGAAGGGCGGCCGCGAACACGCCCGTGCCGCCGATCGTCGCGAGCGACGCCCGCGAGGTGTCGCCCTGCGTCGTGATCGGCACGAGTTCGATCTCGGCCTCGGCGGCCTTGGCGAGCCGCTCCGTGATCTGGCGGGTCTGGGCCATCGCGAGCGCACTGCCCCTGGTGCCGACGCGGATGACGGCGGTCATCGCGAGGTCGCCCCCTGCGAGCCCGCAACGGGCTCAGGGGCCGACGAGACGACGGCACCGCCGGCGATGCGGGCGTGGTCGGGCCACGGCCCGAGGGTCGTGAGGTGCGGTCGCTCCGCGTCGGGCACGTCGTTCAGGCGCTCGAGCACGAGGTCGACGAGACCCGACACGTATGCGGGGTGCACGCCGGGGGTCGGCACACGGCGAACCTTCAGCCCATGCTCACCGGCGGACTCGACGGCCTCGTTGTCGAGGTCCCACATGACCTCCATGTGGTCGCTGACGAACCCGAACGGCACGATCACGATCGCGTCGGCGAGGCCGCCCACGGCGAGCTCGCCGATCGCGTCGTTGATGTCGGGCTCGAGCCACGGCGTGCTGGGGCTGCCCGAGCGCGACTGGTAGACGAGCGACCACGGCGAAGCCGGCGCGGCGGCTTCGCCGACGACGGATGCCACGGCCAAGTGCTGCGCGACGTACGCGCCGCCCGCGCCGAACGACGGCCCCGAGGCATCCGCTGCGCTGGTCGGAATGGAGTGGGTGACGAAGAGCACGTGGATGCGTTCGGGCGCGACGCCTTCGGCAGCGAGCGACGCTGCGGCATCCGTCACGCCCTCGGTGAACGGCTGCACGAAGCCCGGGTGGTCGAAGTACTCGCGGACGCGGTCGATCGCGACATCCGTGCCCGCGGTCGCCTTCACGAAGTCTTCACGGTACTGGCCGACGCCCGAATAGCTCGTGTAGGCGCTCGTGACGAGGCCGAGCAGCTCGGTGTGCCCGGCCGCCGACGCCTCGCGCACGACGTCGCCGAAGTACGGCGCCCAGTTGCGGTTGCCCCAGTACACGGGCAGCTCGACGCCGCGAGCGGCGAGCTCGACCTCGAGCGCAGCCTTCAGCCGGCGGTTCTGCTCGTTGATGGGGCTCACCCCGCCGAAGTGGCGGTAGTGGTGGGCGACCTCTTCGAGCCGTTCGTCGGGGATGCCGCGACCGGCGGTGACGTTGCGGAGGAACGGGATGACGTCGTCTTGGCCCTCGGGGCCGCCGAACGATGAGAGCAGGATCGCGTCGTAGTGTGCCATTACTGCAATACCTCGATGAGCTCGGCGGTGGTGATACGGCGGCCGGTGTAGAACGGCACCTCTTCGCGCACGTGGCGCCGCGCGTCGGTGGCGCGCAGCTCGCGCATCAGGTCGACGAGCTCGGTGAGCTCGTCGGATTCGATCGGCAGCAGCCACTCGTAGTCGCCGAGGGCGAAGGCGCTGACGGTGTTGGCGATCGCGCCGCGGAACGCCGCGCCCTTACGGCCGTGGTCGGCGAGCATGCGGCTGCGCTCCTCCTCCGGAAGGAGGTACCACTCGTAGCTGCGCACGAACGGGTAGATCGTGAGCCAGGCCTTCGGCTCGATACCGCGCAGGAACCCCGGCACGTGCGACTTGTTGAACTCGGCGTCGCGGTGCACGCCCATGGCGTTCCACGTCGGCAGGAGGTGCTTCAGGATGCGCGCACGGCGCAGCTCGCGGAGCGCCCACTGCAGCCCCTCGGCGGTCGGGCCGTGCAGCCACAGCATGACGTCGGCGTCGGCGCGCAGGCCGGAGACGTCGTAGATGCCGCGCAGAGTGACGCCCTCGTTCTCGACGAGCGAGATGACGCCGTCGAGCTCGTCGACGATGCGGCGCACGTCGTGGCCGTCGTAGTCATCGGGCTTCGCCGGGTCCCGGCGGAGCACGGCGAACACCGTGAACCCCTCAGGAGACTCGCCGGCTTCGGATTCGGGACGGAGTGCGTCGGCTGCCGCTCGGGCAGCGGGGGAAGACATGCCTCCAGTCTCCCTCTTTCCTCCTGAACGGCCAAAAGCGGCAGACGGGGTGGACGTACGGGCTTGCGTGTGCGCGACGTACCCTCGACGGATGAGGATCTGGTCGTTGCATCCGCGCTACCTCGATCGCCAGGGGCTCACGGCGTGCTGGCGCGAGGCGCTGCTCGCCCAGGCGGTGCTCGAGGGTGCGACCCGCGGGTACACGAGGCATCCGCAGCTCGAGCGGTTCCGTGCGGCACCCGATGCGCTCGGGGCGATCGGCGACTACCTCGCAGGCGTGGCCGATGAGGCGACGGCCCGCGGCTATCGCTTCGACGCGAGCAAGGTGCACCGGCGCAGCGAGGTGCCGGTGCTGATCGCCGTCACGAGTGGGCAGCTGGACCTCGAGTGGCACCACCTCGTGCAGAAGCTGACGACCCGATCCCCCGAGCTCGCGTTGCGCTGCGCCGGAGTCGAGGCGCCCGACCCGCATCCGCTCTTCAGCGTCGTCGATGGGCCGGTCGCATCGTGGGAGCGCGCCTCCGTTGCCTCCGGGGACGCACCTGTTCAGACCTGATCGAACTCGGTCGCGCTGAGCGCTTCGAGGAAGCGGATCACGATCTCGCGTTCATCCGAGGTGAGCTCGGCGGCCGCCGCGAATCGTCGTGCGTGCTGCCGTCCGACCGACTCGCGGGCGACGATGCGCGTGGCGTCCGTGACCGAGATGGCGAGCGCCCGTCGATCGGTCGGATGCGGCGCCCGCACCACGTGATCGCCGCGCTCGAGCCGATCGAGGAGCTTCGTCGTCGACGCGCTCGAAATACCGAGGTACTCGCTGAGCGCCCCGGGAGTGACGATCTCGCCCTGGTTCCGCGCGGCGATGAGGAACCGCAGGGCGCGCATGTCGGTGGCATTGAGCTTCATGTACCGGCGCGAGGCCTCGCTCATGCGGCGTTCGGTCTCGTGCCAGCCTCGCAGGCCCTGCATGACGCGGACGATCTGGTCGACCTGCTCGTCGTCGAGGCCGGCGCGGCTGACGAGCTGCTCGTCGCGGTCGGAGATGCGGGGGTCGTGCATCGCGGCGGCGATGTCGTGCCGGGACTCCCGCTCAGTTGCCATGGAGTAATTCTAGCCAGTCATGTATATTTCTCGCTAAGCAACCTACTAGCCGAAGCAGCAAAGATTGGAGACCAGCATGACCCTCAGCGACATCGAAGAGGTTGTGCTGCTCGACGTCGACGATCGGCCCATCGGCCGGGCGCCCAAGTCGAGCGTGCACGGCGCCGACACCGCACGACATCTCGCGTTCTCCTGCCATGTGTTCAACGAGCGTGATGAGCTCCTCGTCACGCGGCGCGCCCTCACGAAGCAGGCGTGGCCCGGCGTCTGGACCAACTCGTTCTGCGGCCACCCGGCACCCGCCGAGACACTCGTGCACGCGATCCGCCGCCGCGGCGACTTCGAACTCGGCCTGCCCCTCGACCGCATCGAGCCGGTGCTCCCCTTCTTCCACTACCGGGCGACGGATGCCTCGGGTGTCGTGGAGAACGAGCTGTGCCCCGTCTACACGGCGTACACGAGCTCAGTGCCCGAGCCGCACCCGGGCGAGGTCATGGACTACGCATGGGTGCATCCCCGACAGCTCGCGCCGGCGATCGAGCACGCGCCGTGGGCGTTCAGCCCGTGGCTCGTGCTGCAGGCGCAGTTGCTGCCCTTCTTGGGCGGCTCGCTCGAGCAGCGCGGGGCGATCGCCTCATGATCGGCACGACCCTCGACCGGCCGCTGGAACGCAGCGGCGGCACGTCCGTCGAGCTCGATGGTGTCCTCGACGAGTTCTTCGCCGCCCGCCTCGCGCGTGCGGGAGCGCACGGTGACGCCTACGTGCGCCTGTGGGAGGCCGCGCGCGATGGGGCGACCGGCGGCAAGCGCATCCGGCCGGATCTCGTGCTCGCCGCCCACGCGGCGTTCGCCGGCACTCCCACGACGGAGGCCGTGCGTCTCGCCGCCGCCTTCGAGCTCCTGCACACCGCCTTCCTCATGCACGACGACGTCATCGACCACGACCTCGTGCGCCGAGGGGCGCCGAACGTCGCGGGTCTCTTCGCGCTCGACGGCGTCGGCCGAGGACTGACGAACGCCCGTGCACACGAATACGGAGAGGCATCCGCGATTCTCGCCGGCGACCTGCTCATCAGCGGCGCACACCGCTTGATCGCCGAGCTCGATGCACCGCGCAACGTACGCAGCTCCCTGCTCGAGATCATCGACGAGGGCGTCTTCCTCGCCGCGGCCGGCGAGCACGCCGATGTGCGCCATGCCGGCGCTGCACCCGGCGAGCGCGACATCCTTGCGATGATCGAGAACAAGA
Organism: Agromyces sp. Y782; assembly: GCF_059445405.1. Taxonomy (NCBI): domain Bacteria; kingdom Bacillati; phylum Actinomycetota; class Actinomycetes; order Micrococcales; family Microbacteriaceae; genus Agromyces; species Agromyces sp. Y782. The sequence goes on from NZ_JCAIUG010000001.1 coordinate 1,574,709, forward strand.
CGGCGTCGTACTCGTTCAGCGCGCCCTTGCAGGCCGGGGCGGTGCTCGGCGGCGCCTCCGCAGCCGCCGTCGCTCGGCTCGGCGAGATCGGTCGGCACCTCGGCGTCGCCTTCCAGTTGCGCGACGACGTGCTCGGCGTCTACGGCACCATGGCGATGACCGGCAAGACGACCCTCGGCGACCTGCGGGAGGGTAAAGAGACCCTGCTCGTCGCGTACGCGCGCGAGCACGCGAGCTGGGCGGCCGTCGCAGATGACTTCGGCCGCCCCGAGCTCGATGAGGAGGCCGCGGCGAGACTGCGCACGGCGATCGAGACGAGCGGCGCCCGCGAGAAGGTCGAACGGCTCATCGACGCGCGCTGCGGCGATGCCGTCGACGCCATCGCCGCGGCACCGCTGCCGCAGCACCTTCGAGACGGGCTGACCGCGACGGCTCGGGAGTGCGTGGAGCGCGCCCGATGACGGCGCCGACGAGCGGGCTCGCCCTCTACGACCGCACCGCGCGCCTCGGCTCCGCCCAGGTGATCTCGCACTACTCGACCTCGTTCGGCCTCGCGAGCCGATTGTGCTCTCGCCCGGTGCGCGCCCACGTGGCCGATATCTACGCACTCGTGCGCATCGCCGACGAGATCGTCGACGGCCCGGCCGAAGAGGCGGGTCTCGGGCCGGCCGAGCGCCGCGCGATGCTCGACGCACTCGAGGCGGAGACCGAGCAGGCCGTCGCCTGCGGGTACAGCTCGAACCTCATCGTGCACGCCTTCGCGCAGACCGCGCGCACCACGAACTTCGGCGTCGAGCTGACCCGCCCGTTCTTCGCCTCGATGCGACGCGACCTCGACCCCGTCGACTTCGACGACGACGAGATGCGCGAGTACGTGTACGGCTCGGCCGAAGTGGTCGGCCTGATGTGCCTGCGCGCGTTCAGCGAAGGGCTGCCCGTCGATGCGAACCGGGATCAGCGCTGGCAGCGCGGCGCCCGGCACCTCGGCGCCGCATTCCAGAAGGTCAACTTCCTGCGCGATCTCGCTGACGACTACGAATCGCTCGGACGTCGCTACTTCCCCGGCATCGACCCGGCGCACCTGGGCGAGGCCGAGAAGACGAGACTGCTCGACGACATCGACCGCGACCTCGCGATCGCCGGCCAGGTCGTTGCCGAACTGCCGGGCGGATGCCGCAGGGCCGTCGCCGCAGCGCACGCACTGTTCTCTGCGCTTTCCGAGAGGCTGCGTCGCACGCCGGCGAGGGAGCTTCTCATCACCCGGGTGCGAGTGCCGACTGCGCAGAAGGTCCTGCTGCTCGCTGGTGCCGCCGGGTCGCGGTCCGGATCGCGTTCCGGATCGCGTTCCAGATCGCGTTCCAGATCGCGGTCGCGGTCGCCCGAGGCTGTGCACGCGCCGGCCCCCGAGGCCGGGACATGAGCCGGGTCGCCGTCATCGGCGCCGGCATCGCGGGCCTCGCGACTGCCGCGCTGCTCGCCCGCGACGGCCACGAGGTGACCGTCTACGAGACGCACGACTCGGTCGGGGGTCGAGCCGGGCGGTGGGACGCCGCGGGCTTCCGCTTCGACACGGGCCCGTCGTGGTACCTCATGCCCGAGGTGTTCGAGCACTTCTACCGGCTGATGGGCACGAGCGCCGCCGCCGAGCTCGAGCTCGAGCGACTCGAGCCCGGCTACCGGGTGTTCTTCGAGCGTCATGACGACCCCCTCGACGTGGTCGCCGACCGCACACGGGCCGCCGCGGCATTCGAGGCGATCGAACCAGGCGCCGGCAGAGCGCTCGAGCGCTACCTCGACTCGGCAGAGGAGACCACGCGGCTCGCGCTCGACCATTTCCTCTACAACGACTTCTCGTCGACGGGCACGTTGCTCGTGCCGCCGGTGCTGCGGCGGCTGGGCCGTCTCGGCCGTCTGCTGCTGCAACCGCTCGACCGGTTCGTCGCCCGCCGCTTCCGAGACGGGCGCTTGCGGCAGGTGCTCGGCTATCCCGCCGTCTTCCTCGGTACCTCGCCGTCGGCGGCACCGAGCATGTACCACCTGATGAGCCACTTCGACCTCGACGACGGCGTCTTCTACCCTCTCGGCGGGTTCCGCGAGGTCATCGACAGCGTCGCGCGGTTGGCGCAGCAATCCGGCGCTCGCATCGTGACGGGAGCTCGGGTGACGCAGATCCAGGTCGAAGCGGCGGCGGCTCGCGGCATCCGCTACCAGGATTCGCAGGGCGTCGAGCATTCGGTCGAGGCCGATCTGGTCGTCTCCACGGCCGACCTGCACCACACCGAGACGACGTTGCTGCCGGCCGAGTCGCGCAGTCGGTCGGATGCCTCGTGGCGCCGGGCCGACCCTGGGCCGAGCGCCGTACTCGTGATGCTCGGCGTGCGGGGCGGATTGCCGCAGCTGCTGCACCACAACCTGCTCTTCACCGAGGACTGGGCGGAGAACTTCGACCGCATCTTCGGTGCAAACCCGTCGGTGCCCGACCCGGCCTCGCTCTACGTGTGCAAGTCGAGCGCGACCGACCCGTCGGTGGCGCCCACCGGTGACGAGAACCTGTTCGTACTCGTGCCGGTTCCGGCCGACCCCGGCATCGGGCGTGGCGGCATCGATGGCGCCGGTGAGGAGGCCGTCGAGCGCATCGCCGATGCGGCGATCGCGCAGATCTCGGCGTGGGCCGACATCCCCGAGCTCGCCGAACGCGTGATCGTGCGCCGCACCGTGGGGCCGGGCGACTTCGAGTCGGAGTTCAACTCGTGGCGCGGTTCTGCACTCGGGCCGGCGCACGTGCTCCGTCAGAGCGCGTTCCTGCGCGGGCGCACGGCATCGAAGACGGTGCACGACCTCTACTTCGCGGGCGCGACCACCGTTCCCGGCATCGGGCTGCCCATGTGCCTCATCAGCGCCGAGCTCGTGGCGAAGGCCCTGCGCGGCGATCCCAGTGCAGGGCCGCTCGTCGAGCCTGCGGTGCGGAGCGTGCCGGCATGAACCTCGCCTACCTCGGTGTGCTGCTCGGCGGCATCGCGTGCATGGTGCTGCTCGACGTGCGTTTCCATCTGGTGTTCGGTGCGGCCGGCCGGCGCTGGCGCGCGACCGTCGTCCTCGCCGCCGGTCTCGTGTTCTTCCTCGCGTGGGACCTGGCCGGCATCGGCCTCGGCATCTTCCACAAGGCCGAGAACACCGTGAGCACCGGCATCCTGCTCGCACCGGAACTGCCTCTCGAGGAGCTCGTGTTCCTCACCTTCCTCTGCTATCTCACGCTCGTGCTCTACACCGGCGTCGTGCGCCTGATCGCGGCGAAGGAGGCGGTGCGCCGGTGACCTACCTGCTGCTCTCGGCGGTCTTCCTCTCGGTGGCCATCGTCGTCGCGGCGCCCGGGTGGCGACGTGCGCCGCGCGGCCACGGGCGAGCGGTCGTGATCTCCGCGCTCGTACTCGTGGTGCTGACCGTCGCCTTCGACTCGATCATGATCGGGGCGGGCCTGTTCGACTACTCCGATGCGCACATCTGGGGGGCTCGTCTCGGACTCGCACCCATCGAGGACCTCGCGTATCCCGTCGCCGGGATCCTGCTCCTCAGCGGACTGTGGAACCTCCTCGGAAGGCGGCCGACCGATGCCGACTGACACCCGCCGCCGGCACGCGGTCGCCGACCTCCTCACCGCCTCCCGCCCGCTCAGCTGGGTGAACACCGCGTTCCCGTTCGCGGCCGCATACCTGCTCACGACCCGCGAGGTCGATGTCGCCTTCATCGTGGGCACCCTGTTCTTCCTCGTGCCCTACAATCTCGCGATGTACGGGGTGAACGATGTCTTCGACTACGCATCGGATGCCGCGAACCCACGCAAGGGCGGCGTCGAAGGCGCGCTGCTCGTGCCCGACCGGCACCGGCTCACGATCATCGCCGCGATCGCGACGTGCGCGCCCTTCGTCGTGGTGCTCGTCGCGCTCGGCGGGCCGGCATCGTGGGCGGTGCTCGCGGTGAGTCTCTTCGCGGTCGCCGCGTACTCGGTGCCGGGGCTGCGGTTCAAGGAGGTGCCCTTCCTCGACTCGCTGACCTCGAGCGTGCACTTCGTGAGCCCTGCGGTCTACGGGCTCGTGCTTGCCGGCGCGGCGTTCACGCCGCCGCTCCTCGCATTGCTGCTCGCCTTCCTGGCGTGGGGTGTCGCGAGCCACGCGTTCGGAGCGGTACAGGATGTGGTGCCCGACCGGGCGGGCGGCATCGCCTCGATCGCCACGGCGCTCGGCGCCCGTCGCACGGTGCAGTTCGCGATCGGCGCGTGGACACTCGCGGGGCTGCTCATGCTCGCGACGTCGTGGCCCGGGCCGCTCGCGGCCCTGCTCGTGGTGCCGTACCTCGCCGTGGCAGCACCCTTCACGGGCGTCACCGATGCCTCATCGGGGCGCGCGAACGCCGGCTGGAAGCGATTCCTCGGCATCAACTACGTCGTCGGGTTCCTCGTGACGTTGCTGCTCATCTGGTACGCCGCCATCATGGCCTGAGCCGGTCAGCCTCCGACGATTTCGAGGGCTCGCGGATGCCGCGACTGCCCGTTCAGCGCAGGAGCCGCGTGAACCGGAACGACGCGAAGCCCTCGATCGGCAGCGCTTCGATGCCCGCGAAGCCCGCCTCCCTCGCATACCGCTCGAGGGTCGACTGCCGCATCACCGTGCCGGTGCCGACCGACCCGGGCGTGGAGAGACTGTCGGGCAGGCACATGAAGAGGCTGTACCCGTACATGATCCGCTCCGTCTCGTCGCCGTCGGGCGCGAACTCGGTTGCGACGGCCTCGTCCATGATCACGACCACGCCGTCGGGGCGTGCGGCGCGTCGGATCGCCTCGAGCACCTCGACCGGTCGCGGCATGTCGTGCAGCGCCTCGAAGACGAATACGGCGTCGAAGACGGCTTCCTCGGGGAGCGCCTCGCCGGCGACGTGATGGAACCGAACGCGATCGGCGACTCCCGCCGCCTGCGCATGTTCGCGCGCCGCCGTGATCGAGGGCTCGTCGATGTCGAACCCCTCCACACGAGCGTCCGGATACCCTTGCGCGATCCCGATCGCCGACCAGCCGTGCCCACTGCCGACATCCGCGATCCGGGCACCCGGGCGGGAGAGCACCGAGTTCACTGAGGGAACCCCGGCGAACGCGAGCGCGAGCTGCCGCAGGAACCACGGGCGGTTGATGTCGCCCTGCGCGTCGCGGGCATCGTCGCCGAGCTGCGCCCACGAGACCCCGCTGCCCGTTCGGTACGCGTCGAGCAGTGCAGGGAGCTGGCCTGCCGTCGCTGCGAGGAACCGACCGAGCGGCGCGAGGTAGTCGAGCGAGTCGGCGTCGACGAGCACCTCGGCGTGCGCGGGCGGCAGGGTGAACCGACGGGCGGATGCCGAAGCGTGCGCATCATCGACGGTGAGGAGACCGCTCACGGCCTGGTGCTCGAGCCATTCGAGCACATAGCGCTCGTGGGTGCCGGTGCGCGCGGCGAGCGTCGGCGCGTCGAGCGGCTCGCCCGCGGCGAGGGCGCGATACCAGCCGAGACGGTCGCCGAGGTAGATGCTGAGCAGTTCGATGCCGCCGAGAGCCGATGCGAAGATGCGGTCGGCGAATGCCGTCACCGCGTTTGCTTCACGATCGGCAGCTGCAGCCTTGGAGTTCTGTTCCGACGTCATCGTCGAATCCTTCCGATCGACCGGCGCGAAGCCGGAGTCCTACTCGCCCACGAGCAGCAACGTCGAGTGCTCGAGGTGCTCGCGCAGTGCGGCCGGCCCGCGCGTGGGCAGCTCCTCGAGCAGGGTGCGATGCTCGGCGATGAGGCTCTCGAGCGTGTAGTGCGGGCGCACGTGCAGGAGGAACAGCAGCAGTTCGCTGCCGAGGGCGGCGTGAGCCTCGATGATTCGGGGGCTCGCGGATGCCGCGACGATCGCCCGATGGAAGTCCGCGTGTATGCGCTCGACCTCGAGCCAGTCGACCGGCTCCACTTCCCGAGTTGCCCGACTGCGTACAGAATCGGGCAACTCGGTGGGTGCGGTGTCTGGAGTCGCAGGCCCGTTCGGCCGGGTGAGCGCGTCGAGTCGGTCGAGGGCGTCGCGCGCCGGAGCCAGCACGGGCTCGGGCCACGCTTCGCCGTGGCGCTCGCCCACGATGCGCACCGCCTCGACCTCGAGCGCGGCACGCAGCTGCTGCAGCGCGATGACGTGGGCGCGGTCGAAGCTCGCCACGCGCACCCCGCGGTAGGCCTCGGCGACAGCGAGGCGCTCGGCCACCAACCGCTGGAACGCCGCCCGCACGGTGTGCCGCGAGACGCCGTATTGCTCAGACGAGGCTTCTTCCCGAAGCGGGGCGTCGGGCGGGAGCACCCCGCTCAGGATGTCGGCGCGCACGAGACCGGCGACCCGATCGACCGCGGTCTCTGTTGCAGCCGGAGTACCGGCATCGCGTCGTGACGTCGGCACCGGGGCATCCGCTCGCTCTGGTTCGCTGTGAATCGTCGGCGCGCTCAGTCGAGCTTCGAACGCACGACGAGCCACACGGTGACGCCGACCACCGCGACGAGACCCACGGCGGCGGCGATCGCGGCCACGGGCTGCTCATCGGCGAACCGGCGCAGTCTCACCTTCGCCTGCTCGGCCTTGATGCCCGCCTGCTTCGGCACATTGAGCTTGTCTTCGAGGGCGTTGAGGGTCTCGGCGAACTCGGCACGCGCCTGCTGCGACGCGGCCTTCGCCTGCAGACGCGTGAGGTTGCGTTCGCGGGATGCGGCATCGCGCTTCGAGGGGCGGGGTCCGTTGGCGTCAGGAGCGGCGGTCATAGTCACCTGTTCCCTTCATGGCGTCGAGGTCGGCCTTCAGGCTCTCGACGGACTCGAGGGGCTCCGAGCCCCGCTTGAAGTTGACGTAGGCGATCAAGAGCAGGATGACGATGATCAGCAGCAACGCACCGGAGACGGTGAGTGCTGCGGCCCACGCCGGCATCACGAGCGCGAGCGCGAAGATGCCGGTGACGATCAGTGTGAAGAGCAGGAAGATGCCGACGACCGCGGCACCGGCGACGAGGCCCGAGCCGATGCCGAAGTGCTTGACCTTGTAGGAGACCTCGGCCTTGATCTGGTCGATCTCGGCGCGCACGAGCGAGGAGATCGTCTCGGGCAGATCTCCGATGAGCGTGAAGAGCGAGCGGTCGTCGTTCGAGGGTGTGGTCATCGCGCGATCACCTCCACGTTCACGAGTCGTCGGATGTCGCGGGCTTGGCCGTGCCCTCGGCCGCCGTGCCACGGGTGGCCGCCGGGGTGCGAGTCGACTTGGCGGTGCCGCTCGACGTGCGTTTCGCGGCGGTCTTCGCGGTGCCCTTCGCGTCGGATGCCGCGTCGTCGACGCTGGACTTCGCCGTCTTCGCGGTCTTCGAGACGTTCGCCTTCACTGTCTTCGCCGCACCGTCGACGTCGCGCTTGGTCGCGCCTGAGCCCCGCGAGGCGTTGCCGATGAGCGACTTCACACCGTCGAGCACGGTGTCGGAGAGATCGCCGACCTTTTCGGCGGCGAACCCCTTGACGGTGTCGACGCCCTGCTGCACGGCCGGCGTGTTCCACACGCCCTCGGCGGCCTTTCGAATCTGCTCGTAGCGTTCACGACCGGCTCGCGTACCGAGCACGTAACCGATGCCGAGACCGACGACGAAGAGGATCTTGCCTTTCATGTGCACCCCATCTCCCCCTGTGGTTCACCACAGCGACGTTTCCAGCGTAGACCCCGCACCAATCGGCGCAAGGGGGTTGCGTTGAAATATTCCGCTCCGGCTATGCGATGCCGTCGAGCTGCACCCGACGGTGCCTGATGCGCCGTGCGACCTCGAGTGCGTGGGGCACGACCGAGGCGAGCCCCGTGCCGGCCACCCATGATCCGGCGGCCTCGATGCCGGGCTCAGTGGCGAGCGCGTCCTCGAGTGCACGCACCCGATCGCGCTGGCCGAGGGCGGCTTGCGAGAGCGCGTCGCGCCACTGCGTCCGGCCGGAGGCGCGGAGCATCCCCTCATCGACGGTCGCGCCCAGGAGAAGCGATGCATCGGCGAGCGCGAGTTCGGCGACCTCGGTGTCGGAGAGCCCGTCGAGCGGATTCGGCGCGCCGGCGCGACCATAGGAGAGACGCACGACGTGCCGGCCGTCCGCCGCCTCGGCGAGCCAATTCCACTTCGCCGTCGAGTGGGTGAGTGCCTTGGCCTGCACGCCGGGGGTGCCGGCGGCGACGAGCACCCCGGTGCCGCGCGGGGCGCGATCGAGTTCGGGTGCGTCGAGCACGAGCGTGACGAGTTCGACGGATGCCGCAGCCGGCCACTCCTCGGTCGATGCACCCGCCCAGCCGTCGAGGGCGGCGCCGACGAGCTCGAGTGCGGCGTGCCCGGAAGCGGCGAGCACGACCTCGGGGGCGCTCACGATCAGTTCGCCGGCCTCGGTCGACGCGGTGACGAGCCATCGGGTTGCCTCGGATTCCTCCGACTCACCGGTGCTCGTCGAGCCGGTCGACGACGGCTCACCCGCGCCTGCCGCTCGCTCGAGACCCGTGACCTCGGCCCTGCGCACGACCGTCACGCCGAACCGCCCGAGTTCGCGTTCGAGCGCGTCGACGAGTCGGTGCATGCCGCCGCGGATGCCGCGCACAGCTCCCCCGGCCTTGCGCTCCTCGACGAGTTGCCCGACTCCGCCCGAGAGCGATCCCATGCGGGTCATCGCCTCGTTGAGCCCGGGGGCGACGACGTCGAGGTCGAGGTCGTTCGGGTCGGTCGAGTAGACGCCGGCGGAGATCGGCGTGACGAGCCGGTCGAGCACGGCCTGGCCCATGCGCGAGCGCACGAGCTGGCCGAGGCTGTGGGCGCGGCCGATGCGGAGGATCGGCATGATGCGGTCGCCGTACGCGCGGATCGCCCCACCCCAGCCGATGATGCGCCGCACGTCGTCGCCGAGCGGGTTCGCGGGGATGCCGAGCATGCCGGTCTTCGGCAGGGGCGCGGCGTCGGGGCGGCCGTGCGCACCGGGCATGACGAGCCAGGCGCCCGCCGGGTTCGGGCTCTCGATCTCTCCATCGAGCTCGAGCGAGCCGAGCAGTTCGGCGACCGCGCCGCCCCTGGTCGCGAAGGATTCGGCGCCACTGTCGAGCGTCAGGCCGTCGAGTTCGATGCGGCCGACGCATCCGCCCAGCTCGTCGCGCCGCTCGAACACGGTGACCCGCAGGCCGACCTTCGCGCACTCGAGTGCGGCGACGAGGCCTGCGACCCCGCCGCCGATCACGACGACGTCGGCTGTGGACTCTGTTGGCCGAGTAGTGAGCGAAGCGAGCGTATCGAGACCATTCACGGGGTCTCGACCAGCGTCGGGCGCGTCGGTCATGCCGAGGCCTCGTGCACGAGCTCGACGATGCGGGTCAGCACCGTCGGATCGGTCTCGGGCGGCACGCCGTGGCCGAGGTTGAAGACGTGGGCCGGCGCCGCCTGGCCGCGGCGCAGCACGTCGCGCACCGCGGCCTCGAGCACGGGCCACGGGGCGGCGAGCAGCGCCGGGTCGAGGTTGCCCTGCAGGGGAACGCCGTCGCCGACGCGCTCGACGGCGACATCGAGCGGGATGCGGTAGTCGACCCCGACGGTGTCGACCCCGATGCCGTGCATCGCACCGAGCAGCTCGCCGGTGCCGACGCCGAAGTGCACGACGGGCACGCTGCGGGTCATCCGGGCGTCGGCGCCGCCGTCGCCCGAGGCATCCGGCGTCTCGTAGGCGAGGTCGTGCACGAAGCTCAGCGCCTTCGCCGAGGCGGGTGCGACGTGCGCCTCGTAGTCGGCGAGCGAGAGCGCGCCGGCCCACGAGTCGAAGAGCTGGGCGGCGGATGCCCCGGCGAGCACTTGCGTGCGCAGGAAGCGTCCGGTGAGCTCGGCCGTCCAGTCCATGAGTGCGCGCCAAGCGCCGGGATCGGCGTGCATGAGCGTGCGCGCGGCGAGGTGGTCCTTCGACGGGCCACCCTCGGCGAGGTACGCCGCGAGCGTGAACGGGGCACCGGCGAAGCCGATGAGCGGGGTGCTGCCCCCGCTGGTCGAACCTGTCGAAACCGGCCCCGCGGGCACCGTCGTATTCAACTCGGCGACCACGCGCCCGACCGCTTCGGCGATGGGGGCGGATGCCTCGTCGAGCCGCGCAGGGTCGATCGCCGTGAGGTCGGCGACGCCCGCGGCATCCGCGTAGCCCCTCGTGAAGACGGGCCCGCGGCCCGGCTGGATCTCGACGTCGACGCCCACGAGCTTGAGCGGCACGACGATGTCGCTGAAGAAGATGCCCGCGTCGACCTGGTGACGGCGCACCGGCTGCAGCGTGATCTCGGCGGCCATCGCCGGGTCGAGGCACGCGTCGAGCATGCGCGTGCCGACGCGCAGGTCACGATACTCGGGCAGCGACCGCCCCGCCTGCCGCATGAACCACACGGGCGTCGCGTCTGAGCGCTCTCCTCTATATGCGCGCACCAGGCGCGAGTCGGAGGTCAGGCCGGCGGAGAGCGGATGCTGCGGGGAGAGGATCACGCCTGACATTGTCGCGTACCGGGCTGGGGAATTCGCTCGAAGAGCAGCCGTGTGCCGCTCGCGCAGGTATGGGGGTGACGCAGGTCACTTCCGGATCCGAGTCGGGCGGATCACCCGCAGGCCGATTTGTTCGGAAGCCTTACATTCGCGCGCTCATCAGCGCTAAGGTCGAGACGTTGTGCGCCCCCGAGCACGACGACGCGCGTGTTCCCCCGCTCGTGCGCCTCCGCACCCACGGAGATCCCATGCCCATCACGCAGTGCTGCAACAACCCGTCCGCCCGATCGACCCGAGTCGCGCGATGAACGCCGCCACGCCGCACCGCGCCGGCGTCACCTTCCTGGTCGGCGCCGCTGCCGCCCTCGTCATCGGCGCGCTCATCGCCAGTTCCGGCTTCCTGCACCGCCTGATGCTGCGCCTGCCCGAGGTGCCGGGCCTCGAGCGCGCGGCCGTGATGGTCTCGGCACTCGTCGTGCTGGCTGCCGTCATCTGGGTGTTCGTACGCGTCGGCCAGCTCGCCCGCGCTCGCGCCCGTCGCCGCGCGCTCGAGGCGAGCGTGCGGGGCGAGGTGAGCTGCGGCATCCGCAGTCGAGGCCTCGTCGCGAGCCTCAACGAACTGACTGCGGATGATCCGCGCACGGTCAAGCTCGGAGCCCGCTTCTCGATCGTGGTCGACGAGATCGGCGTCGCGTTCTGGAACGGCGGTCGGCGCCCCCGGCGCACGGTGTACTTCCCGTGGCGTGAGGTGCGCGGCATCCGCAGCGACTCGGTCGTCGCCGGCGACTCGGAGCTGGCGGTGCTCGTGCTGCGCGTGCGGCACGGCGGCATGAGCATCGAACTGCCACTCATCCTCGCCGCGGAGCGGCCTGGCCGCTATGCGCTCGCCGGCGCCCCGTTCTTCGCCGTCGTGCGCAGCTGGAAGGCGAAGCACCGCGCCGCGCTCGCCGCCGAGGGCCTCGACCTGCCGCCGCTCACCGCACCCATTCAGATCATCCAGCCGGGTCTGGTGCTCGCCGCACGCTGAGATTCGCTCAGAGTCCGCACTGAGCAAACCTTGATTCGACGGCGAGTAGAATCCCCTAGTGCTCATCTGCCTCACTGCGAGTCACAAGAACGCCGGCTTCGACATGCTCGAGCGTCTTTCGGTGACCGCGGATGCCTCGGGCCCGCGCATCCGCAATGGCCACGACGCCGTGCGAGGTGCGGTGGTCGTCGCCACCTGCAATCGCTTCGAGGCGTATCTCGACCTCGACGCCGCCGAGGGTGAATCGCCCGTGCCGGCGGTGCACGAAGCGATTCGCGCGGTGGGCACCGTTGCGGGCCTCGAGCCCGACGAGCTGCGCACCACGTTCGGGTTCGTGCACGGCAACGCCGTCGCCGGCCACCTCTTCGCCGTTGCGTCGGGCCTCGAATCGGTCGTCGTCGGCGAGGGCGAGATCGCCGGCCAGGTGCGCCGCTCGCTCGAACGCGCACGCAGCGAGGGCACGACGACGCCCGACCTCGAACGGCTCTTCCAGCGCGCTTCGCAGATCTCGCGCCGAGTGAAGAACGAGACCGGCATCGGCGGCGAGGGGCGCTCGCTCGTGCGCCTCGCGCTCGAACTCGCCGAAAGCCGCATCACCGACTGGGCCGCGACCCGGGTGCTGCTCGTCGGCACCGGACGCTTCGCGGGCGCCTCGCTCGCGGCGCTACGCGACCGCGGCGTCACCGATGTACGCGTCTTCTCGCCCTCGGGCCGGGCGGCGAAGTTCGCGGCCGGTCACGGCATCGATGCGGTGGCACGCGGCGAAGTCGCCGCCGCGGCCGCAACCTCCGACATCATCGTCACCTGCACCACGGCCGAGCACCATGTCGTCGATCGGGCCCTGCTCGAATCCGGGCGGGCGGGGCTCGAGGCATCCGTTGCCCCTGGTGCTGGTGCTGGTGCTGGTGCTGGTGCGCTCAGCCTTGTCGGCGAGCCCGGCGACGCGGCGATCGAACGCCAGCTCGTGATCGATCTCGGCCTGCCGCGCAACGTCGCCCCCGATGTCGTCGAGGTGCCCGGCGTCGAGCTGCTCGACCTCGAGACCATCCGCATCCACGCACCGCTCGAAGAGTTCGGGGCGACGGATGCCGCGCGCGCGATCGTCGGCGGAGCGGCCCGCGCTTTCAGCGAAGCCCGCGACGAGCATGACGTCGCACCCGCCGTCGTGGCCCTGCGGCGCCATGTCTTCGGCATCCTCGACGGTGAGATCGAGCGTGCTCGCGGTCGCGGCGACGACGACGGACGCACCGAGGCCGCACTGCGGCACATGGCCGGCGTGCTGCTGCACACCCCCATGGTGCGCTCGCGCGAACTCGCGCGCGCCGGCGAACAGCAGGCCTGGATCGACGGCATCGCTGCGATCTTCGGCGTGGTCCCCGAAGCGGATGCCGCGGGGGCCGAGATTCGCGAGGCCGGTGGCGCCGGTTCCGGGGGTGCTGCTTCCGGTGGTGCCGGTTCCGGTGGTGCCGCTTCGCATGACCTCGGCAGTGCGGGCGCTGTCGCGGCCTCCTGAACGTCGGCCACGCGCCCGCGATACCGTCCGTCGGGGGCGCGCGATACGCTTCCTGACGATGCACGAGAACAGCGACCCTGCGACCCTCTCCGAACGCGCGGCAGCAGCGGCAGCCGACGGCCCGCCCGCACTGCGATTCCCGTTCGATGCGGCGACGCTCACCGATTCACCGATTCGCACCGACCGCCTCGTGCTGCGCCCGCTCGAGGCATCCGATGCCCCCGACGTCTACGAGTACCAGCGCATCCCCGAGGTGCTCCGGTACCTGCCGTGGCCCGAGCGCGACCACGACGAGGGCTACGCTCACACGGCGACTCGTGCAGGGGGACGCGTACTCGCCGCTGACGGCGACTTCTTCGTGTTCGCGATGGCGCTGCCCGGCACACCCTCGATCGACGACGCCGAGCGAGATCGCGTCATCGGAGACATGATGGTGCGCGTCTCGAGCCTCACCCACGCGCAGCTCGAACTCGGCTGGGTGGTGCACCCCGACTTCCAGGGCAGTGGGTACGCCCGCGAGGCCGCGAGCGCGATCCGCGACTTCGCGTTCGAGACGCTGCACCCCCACCGGATTCAGGCGTTCCTCGACGCGCGCAACGGAGCATCCGCTGCCCTCTGCGAACGCCTCGGCATGCGCCGCGAGGCGACGATCCTCGAGGAGCAGTTCAACGACGGCGAGTGGCAGGACACTGCGGTCTACGGAGTGCTGCGGCGCGAGTGGGCGGCCGCTCGCCCGTCGCACTGACGGTCGGTCGAGGTTGGGCGCTGCACTGCGGCGTGCTTCTGCGGGCACCGACGACCAGCTCGCCGAGTTCTCCACAAGTTATCCACAGCTTGAGAGTGAAGCTGCTCAACTGGATTTCCGATCAGAGGCCCGTGGAAGGCTGGGTGCATGACCACACTCCGCGAGCGGCTCCACGGGCGAAGCCCGCTCAGGTCGGCGACGTTCTCCCGTCCAGGGAGTGGCACCTCGGTGGTCAGTCGTGAGGAGGGCGACGCAGTCGCTTGACGTCGGTGCGCCGCTTCTTCGCTTCCAAGCGTCTCTCCTTGGCACCGCGACTCGGTCTCGTCGCTCGTCGCGACGGTGAGGGCGGCCGTAGGGCGTCAGCCACGACGGCGGCGAGCCTGGCGCGCGCAGCATTCCTGTTGCGCAATTGCGCTCGGTGCTCGGATGCTGTGATCGTCAGTACTCCGTCGACAACGCGACTGCTCAGACGCTCGAGGAGTCGCTCCCGCTGGAGCGGAGAGAGAACGGCCGACCCTGCCACATCCCACACGAGCTCAACTCGAGAGTCGGCGGTGTTCACACCTTGCCCGCCGGGACCGGACGACCGCGAGAACCGCCAAGACAGCTCGGACTCGGGGATCGTGAGTCCTGAGTCGACCCGAAGACCAGGACGGTGGGCAGCGGGCATAGATCCATCATCCTCTTGCGCTCGAGATGCGCCTGAACACGTATTGCTATTGCGCAAAGTATTCTGATGCCCGGCAGCCCTCGGTAGAGTGCGTCACATGGCAACGGACGTCACTCTCTATATCGGCAGCGTCGCACCCAACTACGCGAAGTTCCGCTTCACGGATGGCCCCACGTGGGAGGGTGTTCGGTCCCAGATCATCAATGCGATGAACACGGGCAAGGGAACTATCGAGATCGACCGCAAGGGAGACAAGGTCGTCTATGTGTACAGCCCGTTCCTTCCGGTGAGTTGGGTCGAGACAAGCGTCGAGCGATAATCTCTTGCTGCGCGGATCGACCGGTCTTCGGCAAGCGTTGAGAGCCGTGACATCGATCGGTGATGCTGGCAAGATGACGGCATGGCACGCGCGTGGCGAGCGATCCTCCGACACCTGAATACCACGGCATCGACATCGCCGCGTTGGCACGTGGGGCCGGTGGGGTGGGCGTGTTGACTTCGCACGTGATCAAGCCGCTCACCCCCGAGACCTTCCCGGCGTGGCTGGCACTCACGCAGAAGCACAATGGGGTCTGGGGCGGATGCTACTGCTCATATTTTCACGACGACACGGAGCACACCGTCAAGGACGAGTACGACCGGCCGACGTTCAAACAGCGACTCGTGGCCGAGGGCGTCGCACACGCCGCGCTCGTCTTCGACGGCGACGACGCGATCGCGTGGTGCGAGTACGGCAGCCCGGTCGAACTGCCGAACATCTACCACCGCAAGCAGTACGACGCGGGCGAGACCAAGCCCGCACCGTGGCGCATCACCTGCTTCTTCGTCGACCGCGACCACCGACGTTCGGGAGTGGCACGCGAGGCGCTGGACGGCGCGCTCGAACTGATCGCGCAGGCCGGCGGGGGCGAGGTGGTCTCGTTCCCCAACGAACTCACCCCCGGCAAGAAGACGTCGTCCTCGTTCCTCCACAACGGCACGAGGGCCATGTTCGAGAAGGCGGGATTCACGTTCGAGCGTCACATCGGCAAGAGCAAGACCGTGATGCGCAAGACGGTCCCTCCGGCCCGCGGCTGACGCCGGGGTTGCACAGGCCGGAACGAGCTGTGCAGACGTGAGCTGAAACGTGTGCGTGAGCTGAAATTGACACCCTGGACCGCAGCACGAACACGGCCTCGGACCGTAATCGTCAACCCTAGGTCTCGCCGTGGTCTGCGTTCATGCTGCAGGACAGGAGCGATTTGAGGGATCATGCGCGGGCAACGAGGCCGGTTTCGTAGGCCGTGATGACGAGTTGGGCGCGGTCGCGGGCGTGGAGTTTGGCGAGGAGGTTGCCGATGTGGGTCTTGACGGTTTTGATCGAGATGATGAGCGTGGTGGCGATTTCGTCGTTGGACAGCCCTTGTCCGACGAGGGTGAGCACTTCGGTCTCCCGCTCGGTGATCGGATCCAGTTTTCGAGCCGGTGTAGCGGCTGGGCGGTTGACGTAGTGCTCGACGAGCCGGGTCAGGATGGTTGGTGCGAAGAGGGATTCGCCGGCGTGGGTACGGCGGATGGCGTCGAGGAGCTGGTCTGGGTGAGCGTCTTTGAGAAGGAAGCCGCTGGCCCCGGCTCGAAGTGCGCCGTAGACGTACTCATCTAGCTCGAACATGCTGAGCACGAGCACTCGGCAGGACGCGAGTGCGGGGTCTGCAGCGATATTGCGTGTCGCCTCGATGCCATCGCCGCCGGGCATGCGAATGTCCATCAAGGTGACGTCGGGGGTGAGTTCGCGTGCAAGACGCACGGCGTCCTGACCTGTGGCGGCTTCCCCGACGACCGTAAGGCCTGAGGTGCCGTTGATGAGAATCGTGAGGCTGTGGCGGAGCAGCGGTTGGTCGTCGACGATGAGCACTCGGATCGCGGCTGTATCTAACGCGTTGTTCACGGGTTCCCCTGATCGGGGAAGCGCGCAGTCAGGTGGAAGCCCTTTCCTTTGGTGTGGGTGTGAATGGTGCCTCCGAGTGCGGTGACGCGTTCACGGAGGCCGTTGAGTCCGTGGCCTGCGCCGGGGTGTGGGAACCAGCCCTCTCGCGGTCCGGCGTCGTGAACGTCGACGACGATCGCGTCGCCGTCCCGGTGGACGCTGATGCGCGCGGTCGTGGGGCCGGCATGTCGGAGGGTGTTGTTGAGTGCCTCACGGACGATGGCGCAGACGGTGAGCTGTGCACCGGGTGACACATCACCTCCCGAGTCGAGGTCGAGGCTGGCGGTGACGCCGGCTGCATTCGCGGCCGTGATGATCGAGGGCAGGTCGTTGAGAGTGTCGGCGGGACGCAAGGGGGCCACGCCTGGGGCGCGGAGAACCCCCAGCATCCGGCGAAGCTCGGTGGTGGTCTCACGACTGGCGTGCTCGATGTCGGTCAGCGCACTCATCCGTTCGGACTCGCCGTTCGGACCTGTCATGCAGCGGGCAGTGGCGGCGCGCACGGTGATGAGTCCGATTCCGTGGGAGACCAGGTCATGCAGATCGGCAGCGATCCGCAGCCGTTCGCGCTGCGTCGCACGCTCGGCCGCCCACGCTGCCAAGTCGTCTTCATAGTGTTTGCGCTGCGACCGTGAGCGGGCAAAGGCCCAGCCCATCACCAAGACGATGATGATCGCGGACACGACCAACGCGATCCAGCCCGCAACAGGTCTGTCGGTCCCGGTGATCGCCAGAACCAGCACGATCGCGACGAGCACCATCAACGCGACGAGCCAGACGCGTGAGCGCCACGTGGGGCGGGCGGAGTCCATCAACCAATTTTATATTCCGGCGCTTTCGCGAGCATCGGCCCTGGGTCGGAGAGACCTGAGACCGAGAAGACCTCGAAAGACAGGTCACTGGTCCGATGACGCTCGGGCGGTTCTCGACTGACATGGTGTCATGCTCTCCATCGATGCGCTCACCAAACGGCATGGCTCGCGCACCGTGCTTTCCGATGCGAGTTTCCAGGCGTTGCCCGGCCGAGTGACCGGATTTCTCGGGCCGAACGGGGCGGGCAAGTCCTCAACGTTGCGCATCCTCCTCGGCCTCGACAGTCCCACTGCAGGGTCCGTACTGATCGATGGGAGGCCGTACCGAAGCCTGCGTGATCCGCTGCGCACGGTCGGATCCATGCTGGACGGCTCTGGCGCACACCGCTCTCGCACCGCCCGCAACCACCTCGCCTGGGTAGCACGCAGCAATGGCATCCCGAAGCGCCGCGTGAACGACGTGCTTGAACAGGTGGGCCTCGCAGACGCTGGGCGCACCCGCGTCAGCAATCTCTCCCTCGGCATGGGGCAACGACTGGGCCTTGCCGCGGCACTCCTTGGCGAGCCGGCGGCGCTCGTGCTGGACGAGCCGGTGAACGGCCTCGATCCCGAGGGCATCCGGTGGATACGAGGGCTGCTGCGTGACCATGCCGACGCGGGTGGGACCGTCCTGCTGTCCAGCCATCTGATGAGCGAGGTCGCGGAGATCGCCGACGACCTCGTGGTCATCGCCGGTGGACACATCGTCGCGGACGGCTCGCTGGCTCAAGTCACCGCGGGGTATCCGACGCTCGAGACCGCCTTCTTCGCCCTCACCGAATCAACCCGGGTCGAGGACGGACGATGAGCCTCATCCGCGCCATTGGCGCTGAACTGCACAAGGCCGCAACGTTGCCCGGAGTCTGGGCTGGAATCGCCGTGACGTTGCTGGGATCGGTCGCGATCACCCTGCTCAACTCGTTGTCGACTCGTGCCGCGCTCGGCGCGGGCCAGTCTGAGATGCACGCATCCACGTCGCCGTTCGAGACGGCATTCGCCGCGATGCCACTCGGCACGGTCGGCGCTGTCGTCATCGGAGTCATGGTGTTCAGCAGCGAATACACCGCCAACAGCACCGATGTCGGCGGAGGACAGCAGATCACCGCGACCCTCACCGCGATGCCGCATCGCGTGCGGCTCCTGATCGCGAAGGCAATCACGGTCTGCCTGTTCATCATTGTCGTCGCGGCGGTCGCCATGCCCCTCGCCATCAGCATCGCACGCGCTGTCATCGGCGATGAGGAAACCGAGACCATCACGCTAGCCGACGCACTCGTCCGTTGCCTCGGCGGTGCGCTCTACTGGACCCTCACCGGACTCATCGCCTTCACGATCACCGTCCTCACCCGCAACGGCATCATCCCGCTCATCATCCTCATCCTGAACAGCTCCGTAGTGTCGGTCTCACTCCTCCTGACGAAACTCACCCCAGCTGCGCACTGGCTCCCCGACATGGCAGGACTCAAGCTCTTCGGTTTACGCACCATCGAGGGCGGACTGGATGCCGGTCCAGGGGCATTGATCATGACCGGCTGGGTCGTTCTGCTTCTGGTGATCGCAGCGGTCGTCTTCCGCCACCGGGATGCGTGAGCACGGTGCGCATCGGAAACGTCATCGCGTCCGAACTCGACAAGCTGCGAACCCTCCCCGTCACCATCCTCACCATTCTCGGCACGATCCTCATCGGAGCGCTGATCACCGCAGCTATTGCCGCCAGCGCGATTGGCCAGGGAGCGTCGGTGACGGCTGTGGATGCCGCACGTCGTGCAGTGCCATTCATCCAAGCCGGGTTCGTTCTGCTCGGCATCCTCCCCGCCACCCAGGAATACATCGGCCGTCAGATCCGCACAAGCCTCACCGTGGTGCCGCGCCGTGGCCTCCTAGTCGCAGGCAAGACAGTCGCGGCAGGATCTACCATCGCACTCACCGCTACAGCCACAATGGCGGCGGCACTGACCGCCGCCTTGATTACCCGTGCCCTCTTCGCCGTACCGCAACCGACGGGAGATACGGAACTGTGGCCCCTCGTCGGAGCAGCGGGATACCTCACACTGATCGGCCTGCTCTCCCACGCCGTCGCCCTCATCGTCCGGCACCTGGTACCCGCACTCGTGGGCATGCTCAGCCTCGTGCTGATCATCTCGCCAGTCCTGGCAGGCCTCACCGAGCATGCCCGTTGGCTGCCCGACCGTGCGGCGGCACAGCTCTATGACCCCACCGACCCCTTCCTCACCACGGGAACTGGCGCACTCGTGGCCAGCGCCTGGATCATTCTGATCGGCGCACTCGGAATCACACAGTTCATCCGTCGCGACCCGTAATCCCAGCCAAAATCGTGAAGACAACGTCGCCCTTCGAGCCAGAACCGCTGTCCGCCTGGTTGCCTGATCTGGCTCTGCTGACAGGGTCGCTGACCGCTGTTTGAGACGACCGGCCGCGCTCCTGTCCGTTCGATTTCATACAGGCATGCGTGGATCGCCACGTCATGGCAGAACGAGCGCGGATCGCGCGTAGCGCCGCTGCGGATCGAACTGATCGAAGAGCTCTTGTTGCAATAACCGCTTGAATCCGCCGATCCTTCTGCGCAACGAGGAATCTCTGCAGATCCGAGCCGGTGCCCCCTGTGCTTACGGACGTCGTCCACTTAGGCTGTCGCAGTGAGCCAAGCGCTGGACGAGGGGCCGTTCTTTCACGGCACGAAAGCCGATCTTCGGAACGGTGATCTTCTTACGGCGGGCTTCCGGTCGAACTATCGTCCCGAAGTCGTGATGAACCACATCTATTTCACCGCCCTTCCCGACGGTGCTGGACTCGCTGCGGAACTCGCGGCCGGTGACGGTGCGCCGCGCGTCTATGCCGTCGAGCCGACCGGCCCGTTCGAGGACGACCCGAACGTGACCGACAAGAAGTTCCCCGGCAACCCCACCCGCTCGTACCGCAGCACTGCCCCACTCAGGGTCGTTGGCGAGATCACTGATTTCACGCGACAGACTCCCGAGGCGCTACAGGCGTGGAGAGAACGTCTGTCAGCGCTCCGCGCCGACGAGCGAGGCGAAATCATCAACTGACCAGATCTGCATCGACGCGAGAATGCTCGCGGTGTTCCGTCGCCTGGTGGCAGATCCCTCAGCGGGGCGACACGACGACCTGAACCGTGTCGCCCACATCCTTGCCGAGTTGCTTTCGGACCTTGGCGTTGAGAGAGATCATGTGACCGCCGGTACCGGTCACCATCGCGCCCACATTCTCGAGGCGCACGTGGTCCACATCGGCATCGACCCGCACCGACTTCCCCGTGCCGAAGAACGCAGCCGACCCAGGGATCTCAACGCACGACCACGTCTCGCCCTTCACCTCGACGCCGATCGGCGCCTCGAAGCGCAGTTCCATCTCTGTCATGGAGGCCACTGTAGCCCGTTCGAACCGGCGCCCTACGCCCCGATGAGCCTCGCCGCCAGGTAACCCTCGAGCTCGGCGAGCGGCACCCTCACCTGCTCCATGCTGTCGCGCTCGCGCACGGTCACGGCGTTGTCGTCGAGCGAGTCGAAGTCGACCGTGATGCAGAACGGCGTACCGATCTCGTCTTGGCGACGGTACCGACGGCCGATCGCACCGGCGTCGTCGAAGTCGACGTTCCAGTGCTTGCGCAGCGATGCGGCGACCTCGCGAGCCAGCGGCGAGAGACGCTCGTTGCGGCTGAGCGGCAACACGGCCGCCTTCACCGGCGCGAGACGCGGATCGAGTCGCAGCACCGTGCGAGTGTCGACGCCGCCCTTCGCGTTCGGCACCTCCTCGACGTCGTACGCGTCGACGAGGAAGGCCATGAGCGAGCGGGTCAGGCCCGCCGCGGGCTCGATCACGTACGGGATCCAGCGTTCGTTCTTCGACTGGTCGAAGTACGACAGCTCTTTGCCGGAGTGCTCGGAGTGCGTCTTGAGGTCGAAGTCGGTGCGGTTGGCGACACCCTCGAGCTCGCCCCATTCGCCACCGGTGAAGCCGAAGCGGTACTCGATGTCGACAGTGCGCTTCGAGTAGTGCGAGAGTTTGTCTTCGGGGTGTTCGAAGCGACGCAGGTTCTCGGGGTCGACGCCGAGGTCGACGTACCAGTCCCAGCGGTAGTCGAGCCAGTACTCGAACCACTGGTCGTCGGTGCCGGGCTCGACGAAGAACTCGAGCTCCATCTGCTCGAACTCGCGCGTGCGGAAGATGAAGTTTCCGGGCGTGATCTCGTTACGGAACGACTTGCCGATCTGACCGATGCCGAACGGCGGCTTCATGCGTGCGGCCTGCAGCACGTTGGCGAAGTTCGTGAAGATGCCCTGCGCCGTCTCGGGGCGGAGGTACTGCAGCCCCGACTCATCCTGAACCGGGCCCAGGTAGGTCTGCAGCATCATGTTGAAGTCGCGAGGCGGAGTCCACTGGCCGCGGGTGCCGCAGTTCGGGCAGGCGATGTCGCCCATGCCGTTCTCGGGGGCGCGGCCCTTCTTCTCTTCGAAGGCCTCGAGCAAGTGGTCTTCGCGGAAGCGCTTGTGGCAGTGCAGGCACTCGACGAGCGGATCGGTGAAGACACCGACGTGGCCCGAGGCGATCCACACCTGCTTGGGCAGGATGACGCTCGAGTCGAGGCCGACGACATCGTCGCGGCCGGTGACCATGTACCGCCACCACTGCCGCTTGATGTTCTCTTTCAGCTCCACGCCGAGGGGCCCGTAGTCCCACGCGGAGCGGGATCCGCCGTAGATCTCGCCGGCCTGGAAGACGAACCCCCGATGCTGGGCGAGGGCGATGACGGATTCGAGACGGCTGGGTGCGGCCACGGTGGCTCCAATGGTCCTAGAGATCGGGGGTTTCCCGGAAACGACACGGTGACACCATCCTACGGGCGGGTGCGAGCGCGAACGAGCGCGAGCCATCCGCCCGGCGAGCAGACGCTGGCGAGCGGATGCCGCGGCTCACGCGGCCCGCAACGACCCGGCCCTGATCTCGGCGACCGAGCGGTGCCCGGCGAGGCCCAGCGTGAGGTCGAATTCGGCGATGTGGTTGCGCACGACCTCGTGCACACCCGTCGACCCCGCGACGGCGAGGCCATAGGCGTACGGCCGGCCGATGCCCACGGCCGTGGCGCCGAGTGCGAGGGCGATGAAGGCATCGGCACCGCCGCGCACCCCGCTGTCGAGGATGACGGGCACGCGGCCGCCGACCCGTTCCACGACACCCGGCAGCGCGTCGAGGCTTGCGACGGAGTCGTCGATCTGTCGCCCGCCGTGGTTGGAGACGACGAGGCCGTCGACGCCGTGGTCGAGCGCGCGCGCCGCGTCATCCGGATGCAGCACTCCCTTCAGCAGCACCGGCAGCGACGTCCATTCACGCAGTTTCGCGAGGTCGCCCCACTCGAGCGCCGGGTTCGAGAACACGTCGAGGAAGGTCTCGATCGCCGCGCGAGGCAGCGGCGAGCGCAGGGCCGCACGTACTCCGCCGTCGACGAGCGGCGTTCGGGCGCCGGCACGCGCGATCGAGAACGCCGAGGCGAGGAGCTTCGGCGTGACCTTCGGTCGCGCTCCCCCGCCGACCCCGCCCGCGCCGCGTGCAACGCGCTGCCGCACGAGCTCGGCGAAGACCGGGTCGCTCGTGTATTGCGCGATCCCCTGCCCGCGCGTGAAGGGCAGATAGGCCGCGTCGAGATCGCGAGTGCGCCAGCCGAGCAGGTGCGTGTCGAGGGTGACGACGATCGCCTCGCACCCGGATGCCTCGGCGCGACGCACGAACGACGCGTTGAGCTCATCGGAGGCGCTCCAGTACAGCTGGAACCAGCGCGATCGCGTGCCCATCGCGGCGGCGACCTCCTCCATCGGGCGTGATGCCTGGTTCGAGAGGATGTACGGAACGTCGAGCGCCGCCGCGGCACGGCCGACCGCGACATCCGCTTCGCTGTGCGCCATCTCGGTGACGCCGATCGGCGACAGCACGAAGGGCGTCGCGCGGCGCCGCCCGAGCAACTCGATCGAGAGATCGCGCTCGGAAACGTCGCGCAGCACGCGCGGCCAGATCTGCCAGCGCGCGAATGCCGCACGGTTCGCCGCCATCGTCGCCTCGGCGCCCGCGCCGCCGGCGAGGTATGCGAACGCCTCGGCTGACACGGCCTTGCGCGCGGCGCGTTCGAGTGCAGCACCGTCGACCGGCACCGCCGGACGGATTCCCGAGAGCCCCGCCCGGTACACCTCGGACTGCACGGCTCTCGCGAATCCACGTTGCTCGTCGGCGGTCATCGGCTCGGTCGATGTCATCGGCTCGCTCCTTCGCGATCGGCGGATGCGAGCCAGCGTAGCTGCGACGCCAGAGATCACACAGGCTCGCTCCTTCGCGATCGGCGGATGCGAGCCAGCGTAGCTGCGACAGTAGGGCTCACGACAGGGCGCCGGTCAGGCGTGACCGCGCTGACGACGGAGCCCGCACCGACGCACGACATAGGCTGGAACGGATATGCCTGAACTCACCGACATCCGCGTCGCCGCCATCGCTCTCGTGCGCGATCGTCGGGTGCTCATGGTCACGGCTCGCGACCGCGACGTCTACTACATGCCGGGCGGCAAGATCGACGAGGGCGAATCGGCCGCAGCGGCCGCCGCCCGCGAAGCCCTCGAAGAGGTCGCGCTCATTCTCGATCCGGCCTCGCTCGAGGAACTCTTCGAGGTCGTCGTGCAGGCGCACGGAGAGCCCGACGGACGGCTCGTGCACATGCGGGTCTTCCGCGCCGAGACGGATGCCGCGCCCATCGCCTCCGCCGAGGTGGGCAGCCTGCACTGGGTAACGACCGCCGACCTCGATCGCTGCCCGCCCGCCGGGGCCGAAGTGCTCCAGCGCCTCGCGGCGGCCGGACTCATCGACTGACCGCCTCGTAGACTTCGGGCATGCCGACGACGCGCGAGTTCCGCAGCGGCGAGTGGGTCACGCTCATCACCCAGACGGGCATCGACGACGGCCCTGGCTACGTGCTCGTGCACGGCATCGGTATGGCGCACGAGTACTGGTCGGATGTCGCGGAGGCCCTCGGTCGCACCGGCACGATCTACGCCCTCGACATGCCGGGCTTCGGCGAGGCGCCGGAGCCCGAGCAGGCGCCCTCGATGCCGGAGGCAGGCGAGCTGCTCGCGGCGCTCGTGGTCGCGGAGGGCATCGAGCGACCGGTGCTCGTCGGGCACTCCGCCGGGGCGCAGGTCGTGGCCGAGGCCGCGGCGCGGCGTCCCGAGCTCTTCGATCGCATCGTGCTCATCGCGCCGACCGTGAACCCCGACGAGCGCACGGTGGCGAAGCAGGCCGCCCGGCTGGCGCAAGACCTCGTGCTCGCTCGCCCGAAGGTGATCGGCCTCGGCATCGTGTCGTACGCGAAGGCGGGCCTCGGCTGGTTCCTCGAAACGCTCAGGCCCGTGATCGCTCACGAGATCGAGCGCACCCTGCCGCGAATCGCAGCCGTCACCCTCGTGATCCGCGGCGAGCGCGACCGCATCGTTCCCCGCGGCTGGGCGGAGCAGGTCGCCGGCCTCGTGCCGAACGGCCGATACATCGAGGTTCCCGGACGCGGTCACGAGACGATGATCACCGCCGGACCGCAGGTGGCCGAACTCATCGCGAGGCATGCGCGCGGCGAGGCGGTCGGCCGCAGGGTTGCGGCGGTGGCGCTCGCGGAGGCATCCGCTTCGCCGCCGACGGATGCCGCGGTGACGAGCGACGCGACCATGACGGATGCCCCGGCGACGACGGCTCCCGCACCACTCGCGCCGCTCGCGGCCGCGGGCTGGTGGGCGCTCGACTACCTCGATGCGGCGAGGCGGCACACGCGCGTGCTCACCGTGCCGAAGCCCCCGAGGCTCTGGGCCGAGGGCGACGCCGACAAACCGACGGTCTTCCTCCTGCCGGGCGTCTACGAGCACTGGTCGTTCATGGAACCGCTCGGCAACGCGGTCAACGCGCGGGGCTACCGCGTTCGGGTCGTGCACGGCCTCGGCGCGAACCTGCTCGCGATCCCCGAGACGGCCGAGCGGATCACTCGAGCGCTCGAGCGGATCCCACCGCCGCACGCCGGCCGCATCATCGTGGCGCACTCGAAAGGCGGCCTCGTCGGCAAGCGGATGCTGCTCGACGACGCCGACCGGAGGCTCGGCCTGCTCGGGGTCGTCACCGTCGCCACGCCGTTCGGCGGTTCGCGCCTCGCACGGTACCTGTTCGATCCGCGGCTGCGCGAGTTCGACCCCGCGAGCGCGACGATCGTCGAACTCTCCGATGCGGCATCCGTCAATTCGCGCATCGTGTCGGTGTTCGGCTTCTTCGACCCGCACGTGCCCGAGGGCAGTGCGCTCGCGGGCGCGACGAACGTGCAGGTTCCGGTCGCCGGGCATTTCCGCATCCTCGCCGCCCCCGAGACGGCGGCAGCCGTCGTCACGGGAGTCGCGTCGCTCACCGAGGCGGCCGCGGTGCGGCACGAATGATGCAGGCGACCCGAGCGATGCCGGACGCGCGCTGCGGGTGCCGCCTGGCGCGCAGACACCCGACGCCCGATCAGAGTGCTTCGAACGGAGCAGCGTAACGGAAGTCGCCGCGACGCTCGTCAGCGGCACCCGACAGGCGAAGCGCCTGGAAGTAGATGCCCCACGCAGGGTCGGGTGAGATGACCCCCACTTCGGAGCCGGCGACGAAGCCGAACCGGCCGTAGTAGGCAGGGTCGCCGAGCAAGGCGATCACTCGCTCACCATGCTCTTCGGCGACACGGACCGTCTCGCGCACGAGCGCGGACCCGACACCGGCCCCCTGCCGCTCGGGGAACACGGCGATCGGTCCGAGACCGATCGCCGGAGTCCCGCCGACGCTGCCCCGCGTGCTGATGCAATAACCGATGACCTCGCCATCGACTTCGGCGACGAGCGCGAGATGCGGCAGCACGGCGTCGGACGCGAGCAGCGCAGTATTGAGGCCCACCTCGATCGGCGGGTCGTCGACCGTCGTCGTGGGCGTTGCGAAAGCGACCGACAGCAGCCGGTCGACGATCGCATGGTCGAGCGGATGCAGCGGGCGGATGAGCACTTCGTTCAATGCACGTACTCCAGTAGGTCGGCGCCGACCTGGCGCATGCCGTCGAGCACGGCGAGACGCGAGGAGAGCATGGTGTCGGCGTAGTACATCGACACGGCGTACGAGACGCTCGCGCGCGGTCCGCGGAGCACGCCGACCTCGCTGCGCACGCCGCCGTCGGTGCCGGTCTTGTTCATGAGCAGCACGTTGTGATCGGGCGCGCGGTGCGCGAGCGGATCGAGCCCGAACGCGCTCGCGACCATCGACAGGTCGGCGTTCAGCGAGAGCCATCCGGCGACCCGCTGCGACACCTCGGGTGAGACGATCTCACCGCGGGCGAGCGAGGCGAAGAGCCACGTGAGCTCTTTCGCCGAGCCGATCGAGAGCTGCGGGGCGTCGTCGGGGCCTCGGTGATCGCGCACGAGGTCGAGCAGCGCGGTGCGGGTGAGGCCGAGTGCCTCGGTGCGAGCGCGCACAGCCTCGAGACCGACGTGACGGATGAGCACATTCGTCGCGAGGTTGTCGCTCGTCGCACCGATGAGGGCCGCGAGGTCGGCGAGAGGCAGCGACGGCGACTGCATGTGCTGCCAGATACCCGAGTCGCCGACCGCGTCGCGGGGCGCCCTGTCGAGCACGGTGAACGACTCGCTGCCGTCGCCGGCGAGGCGGGAGGCGACCTCGACGAGCAACAGCACCTTGCCGATCGAGGCGGTCGGCATCACCACATGGTCGTCGACGGAGAAGAGCACCTTTCCGGTCGCGAGGTCGGTCGCGCGTGCCGAGACCTGCACGCCCGCGAGCGCGAGTTCGCCGAGCGAGTTGAAGCCGCGGGCGAAGCTCTCGTTGGCCTCTTCAGTGCGATGTTTGCCGTGCTGGATGCCGGAATGCCGTGCTCGCCGCTCCGAACCCTGCGACGACGTCACCACGGTGATTCCACGGCCTTCCTCTGGCAGTCGGCGCTCCCCCACCGCGGTCAGCGGCGCGCTCGAGATTCGGTGTTCTTGCGATGCGGATCTGCTACTACCAGATCGTCACGCGCTCGTCTGGGTCGAGCCAGAGAGCGTCATCGGGAGTCACTTCGAAGCTAGCGTAGAACTCGTCGATGTTCCTGACGATCTGGTTGCACCGGAACTCGTTCGGCGAGTGCGGATCGATCGCGAGCAGGCGGATGACCTCTTCGTCGCGGCCCTTCATCTGCCAGGCCTGCGCCCACGACAGGAAGAAGCGCTGCGCCGCGGTCAGACCGTCGATGACCGGTGCCTCGTCGACGCTGCCGCCGAGCGACAACACGTATGCCTTCCACGCGATGGCGAGGCCGCCGAGGTCGCCGATGTTCTCGCCGATCGTGAGCGCACCGTTGACGGCGTGCTCGCCCGCTGAGCTCGTCGAAGCGGCCTCGTCGGCGGAACCTTCGACAGGCTCAGGGGGCAGTTCGGCGTCAGGTCGGAGCTGGGCCGGCACGAGCGCGTCGTACTGCTCGATGAGCGCGGTCGTGCGCTCTTCGAACGCGGCACGGTCGGCCTCGGTCCACCAATCGGTGAGTCGGCCGTCGCCGTCGTACTTGGAGCCCTGGTCGTCGAAGCCGTGCCCGATCTCGTGGCCGATCACGGCACCGATGGCACCGTAGTTCGCCGCGGCATCCCGCCCGGCGTCGAAGAACGGGTACTGCAGAATCGCCGCGGGGAACACGATCTCGTTGAACCCGGGGTTGTAGTACGCGTTGATCGTCTGCGGCGTCATGAACCACTCGTCGCGGTCGAGCGGCTTGCCGATCTTGCCGAGCTCGCGATTGAACTCGAACTCCGCCGTGGCCCGCACGTTGCCCACGAGGTCGTCGGTGGTCTCGAGCGCGGAGTAGTCGCGCCACTTCACCGGGAACCCGATCTTCGGCGTGAACTTCTCGAGCTTGTCGATGGCCTTCGCGCGGGTCTCTTCGCCCATCCACTCGAGGCCGGTGATCGACTGGCGGTAGGCCTCGACGAGGTTCGCGACGAGGTCGTCCATCGCCTCTTTCGCGGCGGGCGGGAAGTTCCGCTCGACGTAGATGCGACCGACGGCCTCGCCCATGGCGCCCTCGACGAGCGAGACGCCGCGCTTCCAGCGCTCGCGCATCTGCGGGGTGCCCGTGAGGGTGCGGCCGTAGAAGTCGAAGTTCGCCTCGACGAAGTCGTCGGACAGGTACGCCGCGCTGCCGCGAATGACCTGCCAGGTGAGCCAGTCCTTCCACGCGGGCAGGCGGTCTTCGGTCAGCAGCGCACCGAGGCCCTGCACGAACGAGGGCTCGCGCAGCACGATCTCGTCGAACGCGCCGGCGGGCACACCCATCGCGTCGCGCCAGAGATCGAGGTCGACGGATGCCTCGGCAACCGCGTCTTGCCAGGAGAACAGGTTGTAGGTCTTCTCGCTGTCGCGAGTGTCGACGTTGTTCCAGTGCGCCGCGGCGATCGCGGTCTCGAGTTCGAACACCCGGGCCGCGCGCTCTTCGGGCGCTTCGAGTCGGGCGAGCCGCAGCATCCGCTCGAGGTGCGAACGGTACGCCTCGCGCACGGACTCGAATCGCTCTTCACGGAAGTAGCTCTCGTCGGGCAGGCCGATGCCGCCCTGCTCGACGAAGACGAGGTAACGCTCGGGGTCGCCCGGGTCGTTGTCGACGTAGAGCTGCATGAAGCCTGGCACGCCCTGCCGCTCGAGCTTGCCGAGGGTCGTGAGGAATGCGTCGACCGAGCTGATGAGCTCGACCTCGACGAGCTGGCCGGCGATGGGAGTCGCGCCCAGGAGGTTCGCGTGCTCTTCGTTCATGAAGCTCGCGTAGAGGTCGCCGACCTTGCGCGCCTCGGTGCCGGGCTCGGCGTCTTGCGACTCCTCGATGATCTCGCGCACGGCCTGCTCGGCCTCCTCGTGCAGCACGAGGAACGAGCCGTACCTGGCCTTGTCGGCTGGGATGTCGGTGCGTTCGATCCACTTGCCGTTGACGTGTCGGAAGAGGTCGTCTTGCGGGCGGATGCCCGCGTCGAGCTCGTCTTTCGTGATTCCGGAGGGCAGCGCGACGTCGGTCATTCCCCCAGCCTAAGCGCGGGTGCCGACGTTCGGGCACCCCGAATGCGGGCGACGCGCGGGCGTCCGGCGACCTCGCAGCTTCGGCGGCATCGCGGCGGTCAGGCGACCTCGCGGCGGTCAGGCGACCTCGCGGCCGTCGAGGTAGAGGCTCGTGACGAGATCGTCGATGGCGGCGCGAGCCGGGTCGCCCATCATCTCGCCGATCGCGAAGACCGCGAACGCCAACTGGGTGCCGTCGGCAGCGCGAACGACGCCACCGAGCGAGCACACGATGTTGATGAAGCCGGTCTTCGCGCGCACGGCGTCGCCCACGATCGTGTTGTCGCCCGTGAACCGCCGGCGCGGAAAGGTGCCGTTCGGCCCGGTCGCCGGAAGCATGTCGTCGATGACGCCGAGGTGGTGCTCACGGCGGTGCGCCCGCATCAGGAGCTCGGCGACGAAGCGCGCGGGCACCGCGTTGCGGTGGCTGAGTCCGGAGCCGTCGCGAATGGTCAGGTCGTCGACGGCAAGGCCGTACCGCGAGAGGAGCGTGGGGATCGCCCTCGACACGCCCTCGAAGTCGGCCGGCTCGCCGATCGCGATCGCGGAGAGACGGGCGAGGGATTCCATGAGCGCGTTGTCGGAGGTCTCGAGGCCGAACCGGATGAGTTCCGACAGCGGCGGCGAGAAGACCTCGGCGAGCAGCGGGGCGTCGGGGCGGGCACGACCGCGGGAGATCCGGATGCCGCCGGCGGGGCCGCCCGCGCCGCCGCGAACGCCATCGTCTCGAGCACCGCCGTCAGCACCACTGCCGAGCAGTTCCGCGAATGCCGCACCGACCCGACCCACCGGATCCTCGCTGCGCGGGGTGTCGTCGACGGTCGGGTCGTCACGGTCGCCGTCGACCTGGAGCGCCGTGATGAGGGAGATGTAGCCCTCGGGGCTCCGCCCTGCGTGGTCCCAGTCGGGCAACCAGGCGGGGTCGGAGAAGAGCGAGTCGTCGAGCACGAGGCGAGTGATGGGCTCGTCACCCAGCGCGGCGAGCGCCGCATGAGCGAGCGTCTCGAGGTGCGCCGAGTGCCGGTAGAAGGATGCCTCGCCGACGGGCAGCCTCGTCAGCGTGACGTCACCGCCGCCGACGAGCACGACCTCGCCGGGTTCGGCTCCGGCGACCACCCTCGTCGGAATCCGGTGGTCGGGACCGAGCGCGGCGAGCGCCGCCGCAGAGGTGAGGAGCTTCATCACGCTCGCGGTGGGGCCGGGCACCGCGCCGTCGCGATCGAAGACGACGGTGCCGTCGGCGACGTCGATCACGTGGATCCTCGGCGAGCCGAGCCTCGGGTCGCCGGCGCGCACGCTCGTGCGCCCTCGGCCGACTCCCACCGGCGCCTCGGTCGTCATCGCGCGCTCGCCCGAGCGTTCGCGGTTGCGCTCATGGTCGGCACGTGGCATCCCCTCACCGCGCCGATCGGGCGCAACATACGAAACGTATCCTCGTCGGATGCCGAGAAGCTTAGGGCAGTGGGCGGCAGAAGGCACGCGCTTCCGATACGGATGCCTCGGCGCCGACGTCAGTTCCGTGCGGCGTCGGTCGTCGCGCCCGACCGCGGCGTCGGTCCGCAGGTCGTCGACGACCCACCGCACACCGTTCGCATCGAGCGTGAATCGATCGACCGCCTCGCGTGCCGACGTCGCCGGCGGCGCATAGGCTCGACGCGCTCATGAGTACCAGTGACACCGCCCCACGGTCCGTCGACCGCGACATCCTGCGCCTCGCCGTACCCGCGCTCGGCGCGCTCATCGCCGAGCCGCTGTTCCTGCTCGCCGACACCGCGATGATCGGGCACCTCGGGGCCACCCCGCTCGCGGGCCTCGGCCTTGCGAGCGCGGTGCTGCAGACGATCATCGGGCTCATGGTGTTCCTGGCGTACGCGACGACGCCGGCCGTCGCGCGTCGCGTCGGACTGGGTGACGAGCGCGGGGCCGTCGCCTCCGGCATCGACGGGCTCTGGCTCGCGCTCGGCATCGGGGCGGTGCTCGCGGTCGCCGGTTGGGTGGCGGCGCCCGTGCTGGTGGGCCTGTTCGGCGCGAGCGCAGACGTCGCCGCCGAGGCATCCGTCTACCTGACGATCTCGATGGCCGGGCTGCCCGCCATGCTCGTCGTGTTCGCCGCCACCGGCCTCTTGCGCGGCCTGCAGGACACCCGCACGCCGCTCTGGGTGGCGGGCATCGGCTTCGCCGTGAACATCGCCCTGAACTACGTCTTCATCTACGTCGCGGGCTGGGGCATCGCCGGCTCCGCCATCGGCACCGTGATCGCCCAGTGGGGCATGGTCGCGGTCTACCTGGTCGTCGTCGCCCGGCACGCCGCACGGGTCGGGGCGAGCCCGTGGCCGCATCACGCCGGGGTACTCCGCGGCGCGACCTCGGGCGGGTGGCTGTTCCTGCGCACCCTGAGCCTGCGCATGGCCCTGCTGCTCGCAACGTGGGCGGCGACCTCGCTCGGCTCCAACGAGCTCGCGGCGTTCCAGGTCGCGATGACCATCTACTTCACGATCGGCTTCGCGCTCGACGCGCTCGCGATCGCCGCGCAGGCGCTCATCGGGCGCGACCTCGGCGCGGGCGACGTCGCCGCGGTTCGAGCGGTGCTGCGTCGCTGCCTGCAGTGGGGCGTCGCCAGCGGCGCCGTCGTCTGCGTGGTCGTGATCGCGACGGCGTGGGTGCTTCCGGCGGTCTTTACGAGCTCAGCGGATGTCGCAGCGCTGCTGCCCCCGACCCTCGTCGTCCTCGCACTCTCCGCGCCGCTCGGCGGCGTCGTGTTCGTGCTCGACGGCGTGCTCATCGGCGCCGGAGACGCCCGCTATCTCGCCTGGACCGGCATCGTGAACCTCGCGGTGTTCGTGCCGCTCGCCCTCTGGGTGGTCGCCGTCGCTCCGGCTGGCGCCGCGGGCCCGGCGTGGCTCATGGCGGCGTTCGCGATCGGCTACCTCGGGGCGCGGGCGGTGACGCTCGGGCTCAGGGCGCGCGGCGCGTCGTGGATGGTGGTCGGCGCGGGGCGCTGATCGGCGCGGGGCGCTGATCGGCGCGGGGCGCTGATCGGCGCGGGGCGCTGATCGGCGAGCGGGGCAACGGGCCGGCGGACGCGCGCACCGGGCCGCGGGTCAGGCGGCCGGCTCGCCCAGCCACTCGCGCGCGGCCGCGACGAGGGCTGCGACACCGACGTCGAGCGTCGGCTCGATGAGAGGGGCGAAGTGCGGCGAGTGGTTCGACGGGATGTCGTCGGGCATCCGCCCGGTCGCGAGCGCATCGCCGAAGAGCGATGGGTCGGAGCCGCCGAGGAACCAGTAGACGAGGGGCGCGCCTACTGCGGTCGCGAGCACGCCGACGTCTTCGCTGCCCGAGACGATGCCCGGATCGATGATCCGCTGCTCGCCGAGCGCGCGGCGCAACGCCGCCGCGGTGCGCTCGGTCGCCGCCGGGTCGTTCACCGTGACCGGGAACCGCTCCTCGTAGTCGAACTCCGGCTCGCGCGGCGCCTGCGCCGCAGCGGCTTCGGCCCGGGCGATTCGTTCGATCGACGCGAGCACCTTCGTGCGCACCGTCTCGTCGAAAGTGCGCACGCTGAGTCCGAGTGCCGCCTCCGCCGGGATGATGTTGTTCTTCAGGCCCGCGTGGATCTGGCCGACCGTCACCACCGCGGCATCCGTGGGTGCCAGCTCGCGCGCGACGATGCCCTGCAATCGCACCGTCGTCGATGCGGCGAGGTAGACCGGGTCGACCGTGGTCTCGGGTCGCGAGCCGTGACCGCCGGTGCCGTGGAGTCGGATCGTGAGCGAGTCGGCGCCTGCCATCGCCGCGCCCGCGCGCACCGCGGCGAACCCCGCGGGAAACGGCGCGACGTGCTGCCCGAGCACGATGTCGGGCTTCGGCACCCGGTCGTAGAGGCCGTCGCCGACCATCTCCTCCGCGCCGCCGCCCCACTCCTCGGCGGGCTGGAACAGCACGACGAGGGTGCCCGACCAGGTGGCGCGATCGGCGACGAGCCGCTCGGTCGCGCCGAGCAGGCACGTGACGTGCACGTCGTGGCCGCAGGCGTGCATGACCGGCACATCGTTCCCGTCATGGTCGATGCCCCGCGCAGTGCTCGCGTACGGCAGCCCGGTCGCCTCGGCCACGGGCAGGCCGTCCATGTCGGCGCGCAGCAGCACCGTCGGGCCGGCGCCGTTCTCGAGCACGCCGACGACACCGGTGCGGCCGATGCCGGTGGTCACCGTCAGGCCGAACGCGGTGAGCGCTTCGGCGACGATGCCGGCGGTGCGGTGCTCCTGGAACGAGAGCTCGGGGTTGGCGTGCAGATCGCGATAGACGGCGGCGAGGTCGAGGCTCATGACGGTCATGAGGGTCAGCCTATGCCGATCGGAATTCGAAGCGCACGCGCACGTGGTACCCGCCGGTCATTCGCCGCGCTCGGCCCGCCATTCGACGAGGAGCTCGGGCATGCGGCGCTGGATGAACGCGAAGAAGTCGCTCATCTCCTGGATGCGCTGCGAGGCGAGCGACTCGGGGTCGTCGATCGCGGCGACCGCCTTCGTCGCGAGCGCCTCGATGTGGTCGTAGAGCGGGTTCTTGGCGATCGTGACCGTGTACCAGGCGTGCTCGGGCAGCTCGTAGACGTCGCGTCGCGAGCCCGGCTGCGACACCCGCCGCACCATGCGCAGCGTCTGCAGGTAGCGCACTGCTCCCGAGATCGCCGCGGCGCTCGCGACGAGCTGCTCGCCCAGCTCCTTCGCCGTGAGGCCGGTCGCCTCGGCGGCGATGAGCGCCATGAGTACGCGCGCCGGCATACGAGGGAAGCCCGCCTCGGCCATCGCCGCGGCCGACTGCTCGACGAACTCGTTCACCGCCTGGTCGTCTCGCGCCATGCTCCCATCCTCACAGAACGAGCGGGGCACCCGCACAGATGCCCCGCCCCTCGTTCACCCGCCGAGTGCGAGGTCGCGCCGTCGCACGAGAGCCGTGGCGCCCGCCGCGACGATGACCGCGATGGCGGCCATCGCCCACGCCGCGGCCCAGTCGACGTCCTCGGCCGTGACGATCGGCGTGTGACTGAACGGCGAGAGGTCGCGCACCCACTCGGGGAATCCGAAGAGCCCGCCGAACTGCCCGAGCACGATGGCGAGGAGCAGCACCGCCCAGCCGAGCGCGATCGACAGGCGTGGCAGCGCCGCGAAGGCGAGCGCTGCGATCGCGACGATCACGAGCCCCGCCGGCAGCTGCGCGAGCCCCGCCTCGGCGACGATCGACATGCGCGCACCGGCATCCGTCGATCCGATCAGTCCGACGAACGAACCGAGCACCGCGAAGGCGAGCACGGCGGCGACCGAGACGGCGCCGATCACGAGGTACGACGAGAACCAGCGGAAGCGCGAGACGGGAGCCGCGAGCACGAGCTCTGCCGTGCCTCCGGCTTCATCCTGCCGGGCGCGCATGACCGCCTGCACGCCGCCGATCGCGGCGAGCGCGCCGACGAGACCGAAGATGCCGGTCGTGAAGAGGTCGATCATGCCGCCCTCGGCATTCGGGCCGGCGAGCGACGCGAGGGTGTCGCCGATCGCCTGCGATGCCTCCTCGCCGTCGGGCGTGTTCACGAGGTCGACGACGGTCTGCCCGACCGCGCCGATCACGAGCCCGAAGAGCGCGCCTCCGACCACCCAGCCGATGACGGGATTGCGGAGCGTGCGCCAGACGAGGCCCACGGGGCCCGAAAGGCTCGCCGGGGCATGCCGGCGACCGGCGCGCTCGGAAATGATGCTCGAGTCGATGTCGCGGCTCGACTGCAGCAACGCCGACACCGCGAAGAGCAGAGCGCCGAGGCCGAGACACGCGAACAGCGGCCAGACGAGCTGGTGTGTGAATGGCGCGACCGCCTGTCCCCAACCGATAGGGCTGAGCCGGCTCCACCACCCGGCCTGCATGCTGAGGCCGCCGGGCTGCACCGTGCCGGTCGCGTCGCCCATCGCGCGCAGGGCGTAGCCGAGGGTGACGATCGCCGCAGCGAGTCCGTTTGCGCCGCGCGAGGTGCGCATGAGCTGCGCGCACGCGAGTCCGACGCCGAGGTAGGCGATGCCCACGGCCGACATGGCCGCTCCGTAGAGCACGGCGCCCGAGGCATCCGCCCCGTAGAGCCAGGCCACGCCGCCCATGACGAAGCCGACGGCGATGCTCAGAACGACGCCCTCGAGCGCGGTCGCGACGAGCGGGGCGATGCGGCCGGCCGGTGTCGAGCCGACGAGCTCGGCGCGACCGGCCTCCTCATCGCCGCGGGTGTGCCGCACGGCGAGGAAGGTGCTCATGAGGCCGATGATGAGCCCCAGGAATCCGAAGAGCAGGAAGAACTGGAACGCGTCGGGCGCAGTGCCCTGCGGGGTGCCGCGGAGCATCAGGATCGCCGGACTCATGATCACCAGGTGAATGACGCTCGCCCGCTCGTCGGCGGTGCCGTACGTCTCGGTGACGGCCGCGTGGCCCACGACCTCGAGCACCGCGAAGAGCGCCAGCCAGATGACGATCTGCACGCGGTCGCGGCGGAACCGCGCCCGCAACAGGGTCGGCAGCGTGTTCATCGCACGCCCTCGAGGCTCGACCGGGCGGGCTGCTCGACCTCATCGTGGTAGTGCCGCATGAAGAGCTCCTCGAGCGAGGGCGGGTTCACGGTGACGCCCGTCGCACGCAGGCGGCCGAGAGCCGCGAGCACCTCGGGCATCGCGTCGGAGTCGGCGGTGAAGCGCACACGCGAGCCGTCGACGGCGAGGTCATGCGCACCCGGGATGCTCTGGAGCGCTGCGGGTTCGATCCCCTCGGCCGCGAACGAGATCTCGGTGCGGGTGAGGTGGCGGAGCTCGGCGAGCGTGCCGGTCTCGACCGTGCGCCCGGCGCGAATGATGCTCACCCGGTCGCACAGGTGCTCGACCTCCGAGAGGATGTGGCTCGACAGCAGCACGGTCGCCCCGTCGCCGAGCAGGGCCACGATCTCCTGCCGGAAGACCGCCTCCATGAGCGGGTCGAGGCCCGAGGTCGGCTCGTCGAGGATGTAGAGATCGGCGGGCGTCGCGAGCGCCGCGATGAGCGCGACCTTCTGCCGGTTGCCCTTCGAGTAGGTGCGGCCCTTCTTCGACGGGTCGAACTGGAAGACCTCGACGAGGTGCTCGCGTCGCGCGGTGTATGCGTGCTTGTCGGACGCGCCGCCACGCAGGCGCGTGATCAGGTCGATGGCCTCGCCGCCCGAGAGATTCGACCAGAGGTTGACGTCGCCGGGCACGTAGGCGATACGGCGGTGCAGTTCGACGGCGTCGCGCCAGGGGTCGCGGCCGAAGAGCGTCGCGTTGCCCCCGCTCGCCCTGATGAGGCCGAGCAGCACCCGGATGGTGGTGGACTTCCCCGCGCCGTTCGGGCCGAGGAACCCGTGCACCTCGCCGGCTTCGACACTGAGGTCGAGCCCGTCGAGTGCACGCACGCGGCCGAAGCGTTTGTCGAGGCCGCGCGTTTCGATGACGGTGTTCATGCGGCAGACAATACGCTCGATTCACAAATTTGTGAATATTCCTAACGGAATCCTAACGGGGTCCATCGGCAAGGCGTCCGAGTCTCGAAGACGGCCCGCTGCAGCAATTCAGGAGCGGAGGCGTGTCGCGGCGACGACGCGCCGGTCCGACGCCGACACGCCGGGTGCGCACCTGAATTGCTGCACGGAGCGGCGTGGGAGGGAGGCGTCCGAGAGAGGCGTGGAGAAGGACAGGGCGAGTGACGGATGCCGCGGGGCGGACGGATGCCGCGGGGCGCGTCAGCTCGCGGCGGGTCGCGGCACCGCCGTCGTGTCGCCGACGTGCAGCGTGCTGGTGAAGCACCGCGAGGCCGGCGGCTCGCCCGAAAGCATCTGCACGACGGCCTCGCCGGCGGCCCGCCCTTTGGCCACTGACGGCTGCACGAGCGTCGTGAGATCGTGCTGCAACCCGTCGACCCTGATGCCGTCGAACCCGAGCACGCTGAGGTCGGTTGGTACGTGCAACCCGAGTTCCTCCGCCGCCTGGATGACCCCCGCCGCGAGCAGGTCGCTCTGCGCGATCACGGCGGTCGGGCGGCGGTCGGGATCGGCGAGCAGCGCACGCGCGGCCTCGAGGCCTTCTTCGATCGAGCTCGCGGCGGCGACGCGTCCGGTCGCGTTCGGGAAGACCTCGCGTGCGCCGGCCAGACGCTGGCTGGCGGTGTCGGCGGTGCTCGACTGCAGCAGCTCGGCGGTGATCGGGCCACGGGTGCGCGCCGGGTCGACGGGCAGCGTGACGATCGCGACATCCGTATGGCCCAGTTCGCGAAGGTACTCGGCGCCGCGCCGGGTCGCCGCCCGGTTGTCGATCGAGATCTCGGGGATGTCTTCGCCCGTCGCCCCCTCGATCGCGACGGCCGGGATGCCGCGGCGTCGCAGCGCCTCGATCGAGACGCCGAGCCGCGGGCTGCAGCCGATGAGCACGACGGCATCGACGGGGGCACTCTCGATACTCACGGCCTGGCCGCCCTCTGCGCCCGTGTCGGTGAGCAGCAGGAGCCCGGCGCCGAGCGGCGCGATGCCCTCGGAGATGCCGTCGAGCATCTGGATCTTCACGGGATCGAGGAATGCCGCACGCACCCGCTCTTCGAGAACGACGCCGACGATGCCCGAGCGTCCGCGGCGGAGCGAGCGGGCGCGCGGGTCGGGGCCGGCATAGCCGAGCTCGGATGCCGCGACGAGCACGCGTTGCTTCGTGGCATCCGACACGGGGCCCGAGCCGCTGAAGGCGAGCGACGCCGTCGACTGCGAGACGCCGGCGCGCGCCGCGACATCGGCGAGCGTCGGACGCTGGGCAGGATCGGACTGCATGCGCCCGATTCTAGGCCGAATCGATTCGATCGGCTCAGCGCGATGCAGTGAGGGCGCGACTGCTTCGCAGGAACGACGCCGCCAGGGTGGCGCGGTCGTCGAGATACCCGGCGACCATCGCGCCATCGCGGATCAGCATGAGATCGTCGGCGACCGCGCCGGGGTCGGGGAGGCCGAGCGGCCCGACGAGTTCGGCGAACGCGGCCTTGCACCAGGCGCGGTGCACGTCGACCGTCTGGCGGACGGCGCTCGTCGGGTCGGGGTACTCGGCGGCGGCGTTGATGAACGGGCAGCCACGGAATCCGGGTTCGCAGGCCATCGTGCCGAGTTGTTCCGAGATCAGCTGGAACGCTCGATCGGGGTCGCCGGCGGCGTGTGCGATCGCAGCGCCGATGCCCTCGCGTTCGAGCTCCGCTCGGCGCTCCAGGTGAGCGACCACGAGGTCGTCCTTGCTCTTGAAGTGCCGGTAGAAGGTCACCTTCGTCGTGCTTGCGCGCTCGATGACCTTGTCGACGCTGACTGCGCGGAGCCCCTCCGCATAGAACAGCTCGGTCGCGGCGTCGATGAGACGTTCACGCATTGACACCTTCACAGCCTCGATCATAGGAGCCCCCTCTCAGCGGCACTTGCGCCGGTTGCCGATCGTCGTTTACTGTCGATTCAGGTAGAGTGACTAGTTATTCTACCTGACAGTGCAACCGCGCATCCACCTTCCAGCGACCCCACTCCGACCGCGCCCTACACACGAACGGAATCCACATGACCTCCACCACCACCCCCACCACCCCCACCACCGACCATCGCCCGCCGACGATCGCCACCGCACTCCGAAACCTCTA
Source organism: Agromyces sp. Y782 (assembly GCF_059445405.1). Lineage (NCBI taxonomy): Bacteria > Bacillati > Actinomycetota > Actinomycetes > Micrococcales > Microbacteriaceae > Agromyces > Agromyces sp. Y782. The sequence continues at coordinate 1,613,873 of NZ_JCAIUG010000001.1, forward strand.
CTTCGCGCGCTTCGGCTTCGCGGTCGTCTGGGCCGTGCTCGTCTTCCTCACCGCAAGCACCATCAACCCCGTGAGCGCCACACTCCTCGTGCTCTACCCGGTGTTCGACCTCGCTGCGGCCGTCATCGATCACCGCACGACGCGCGGGACCAAGCCGGCGCCCGTCCTGTACGTGAACATGGCGCTGAGCCTGCTGGCCGCGATCGGCCTCGGCATCGCCGTCACCTCCGGCCTGCCGGCCGTGCTCGTGGTCTGGGGTGCGTGGGCGATCACCGCCGGTGTCGTGCAGCTCATCGTCGCCATCACCCGGTACTCGCTCGGCGGAGCGTGGCCGATGATCCTCAGCGGCGGCATCTCCGTCATCGCCGGCACGGGATTCATCATGATGTCCGGTGGCTCCACCGGCTCCATCGCCACCCTCGCGGGGTACGCCACCCTCGGCGGCATCTTCTTCCTGATCTCCGCACTCCGCCTGCAGCGCGCCGCGAAGAACGCCGCGAAGAACGGCGCGAAGAGCACCAACCGATGACCGCCACCGAGTACGACGTCATCATCATCGGCGCCGGTCCCGTCGGAGAGAACGTCGCCGACCGCGTCGTTCAGGGAGGTCTCACCGCAGTCGTCGTCGAATCCGAACTCGTCGGCGGCGAATGCTCCTACTGGGCGTGCATGCCCACCAAGGCGCTCCTCCCCGACGCCGCCGCCCTCCGCGCCACCCGGCAGCTTCCCGGCGCCGGCGCGGCGACCATCGGCACGCTCGACGTCGACGCCGTGCTCGCCCGTCGCGACCGGTTCGCGTCCCACTGGCACGACGACGGGCAGGTCGCCTGGTTGAACCACGCCGGCATCACCCTCGTGCGTGGTCACGGGCGTCTCAGCGCCCCGCGAACGGTCGCCGTCACGAGTGAAGACGGTAACGTCACCACGCTCACAGCGCGGCACGCGGTCGTCATCGCCACGGGCACGAGCGCCGCGCTCCCTCCGATCCCGGGGCTGGCGGATGCGGCGCCGTGGACGAGCCGTGAAGCGGTCTCCGCGACGCAGATCCCGAACCGGCTCGCCATCATCGGCGGCGGTGTCGTCGGCACCGAGATGGCGACCGCCTACAGCGCGCTCGGTGCCGAGGTGACGTTCATCGCGCGTGACGGTGTGCTTCCGAACGTCGAGCCGTATGCCGCCGAGCACGTCAGGGCCTCCCTCGAACGCGAGGGTGTGCGGGTGATGATCGGCGCCAACCCCAACCGGGTCACTCGCGACGGCGACGGAGCACACGTCGCCCTCGCCGATGGCGAGATCATCGATGCCGACGATGTGCTCGTCGCCACGGGTCGGAAGCCGAACACGGGCGACCTCGGCCTCGAACTGGTCGGACTCCCGGTGGCCGGCTGGCTGAAGGTCGACGACACTCTTCGGGTCGTCGACTCCGGCGGCGAACTGGTGGACGAGGGCTGGCTCTACGCCGTGGGCGACGTCAACCGGCGCGCATTGCTCACCCACCAGGGCAAGTACCAGGCGCGCGCCGCCGGCGACGATCGCCAGCGAGGTGCCCATCGACCGGCTCTGGCACGCCGTGCCCGCCTACCCCACCATCAGCGAGGTCTGGCTGCGCCTGCTCGAGACCGCCGGACGATGAGGGCGTAGCATCCGAGCAACACCGCATCCCCACCACTTCAGGTTCCACGCCACGTGAGAAAGGACGACATCATGACCACCAAAGTGACACTCATCATCGACAACCCGAGCGACCCCGCTGCGTTCGAGCAGGCCTATACGAGGATTCTCGAGCTCGCGCAGCTGCTCCCGACGCTCGAGCGGTTCGAATCGGCGAAGGTCTGGCCGAAGGAAGACCACACGCCCACCCCCGCCTACCGCACGCTCGACCTGTACTTCGACAGCTACGAGCACGCCTCCGCGGCGGTGGCGACTCCGGTCGCCGGCGAGTTCTTCCAGACGCTCGTCGGCACCGGGGCATCCTTCACCGGACTGTTCTCCGACATCGAGCAGCACTGATCGTCGATCACCGCTCGCTCGAGGCCTCCCGTCGATCGGCGGGAGGCCTCACCGGATGCCGCGACGAGCCGCGCCTCGAGATCGGCGAGCGTCGGGCGTGAAGCGGCATCGGGCTGCAGGCGCCCGATGCGAGGCCGCATCGATTCGATCGGGTCGAGGGCGATCTCAGGGACGCTCCGCGATCTGCTTCACACTCGCGACGAGGGAGTCCCACATCCCCTGTGAATGCCGGGCGGCCTCCGCCGTCGGGTTGTTGTCTTGCGAGAGCGTCAGCACGGTGGCACCGTCGCCCTCCTCGAGAGTCCAGGTCAGCGTGTGGTGGTTCTCGGGCACGTCGTCGGCGCCACTCAACGGGCTGAAGTGCGTGTGCACGAGGCGCACCCCGGGCTCGACCGCCAGCACGACGCCGTGATCTTCGTAGGGCTCGCCCTTCCAGACGCCGCGCCAGAGGATCGGGCTGCCGATCGACCAGTCGGTCACGAGCTCGGTACCGAACATGAACTCGCGGGCGGCCGCAGGATCGGTCACCACGGCCCAGACACGCTCCCGTGGGGCGTCGATCGTGATGGTCGACGTCGCGTCGAAGTCTGCGGTCATCTGATCTGCTCCCTCATCGAGTCGACGACCGATGGTGTCGCGGTCGTCGGCATCAGGTTAGGCGCTCCCACCGACGCGGTCTTGCACGAACGCGACACCGCCCGCCGAGCGGCATGACCGATCCCGGCATCGGCCGCCCGCCGATCGATCATGTGCATCTCGAGACGCTCCTTCGTCGCTACTCGACCGGCGTGCTCGAGGCGACCTCGTCGCGCGCCGCCTCGAACGCGGCGACGCAGCGGCGGATCTCATCGTCGGAGTGCGCCGCCGAGAGCTGCACGCGGATGCGCGCGGCCCCGCGCGGCACGACCGGGAAGCTGAACGCCGTCACATACACCCCGTGCCGCTGCAGCGCGTCGGCCATGCGAGCGGTGAGCGCGGCGTCGCCGAACATCACAGGCACGATCGGGTGCTCTCCGGGCAGCAGCTCGAAACCGGCATCCGTCATGAGCGAACGGAAGAGCGCCGCGTTCGTACGCAACCGCTCGCGCAACTCCCCCGAGCCGGCCACGAGCGAGAGCGCCTCGATCGTGCCCGCCACGATCGCCGGAGCGAGCGTGTTCGAGAAGAGGTACGGGCGCGCCCGTTGGCGCAGCAGGTCGACGATCTCCTGCCTGGCCGCCACATAGCCGCCGGATGCCCCGCCGAGCGCCTTGCCGAAGGTGCCGGTCGTGATGTCGACCCGGCCCTCGACGCCGCAGTACTCGGGCGTGCCGCGCCCGTGCTCGCCGACGAAGCCGACGGCGTGCGAGTCGTCGACGAAGACGAGTGCGTCGTAGCGGTCGGCGAGGTCGCAGATCTCGGCGAGCGGCGCGATGTAGCCGTCCATCGAGAACACGCCGTCGGTCACGATCACCCGGCGGCGGGCGTCGGATGCCGCGGCCAGCTGCGCCTCGAGGTCGACCATGTCGCGGTTCTTGTAGCGGTATCGCTGCGCCTTCGAGAGCCGGATGCCGTCGATGATCGAGGCGTGGTTGAGCTCGTCGGAGATGATCGCATCGTCGGCCCCGAAGAGCACCTCGAAGACACCGCCGTTCGCGTCGAAGCACGAGGAGAAGAGGATGGTGTCGTCGTAGCCGAGGAAGTCGGAGACGCGCTGCTCGAGCTCGAAGTGCAGCTCCTGCGTGCCGCAGATGAACCGAACGCTCGCGAGCCCGTAGCCCCACTCGTCGAGACCGGTGTGCGCCGCCGCGACGATGCGCGGGTCGTTCGCGAGCCCGAGGTAGTTGTTGGCGCAGAAGTTCAGCACCGCGCGCCCCTCGACCTCGATCTCGGAGGACTGGGGCCCGTGGATGCCCCGCTCGCGTTTGGTGAGGCCGGCCGCGTCGATCTCATCGAGCTCGGCCCGCAGTTGCCCGCGAATGGTTCCGTACATCAGAGCTCCGTCCAATCGAGGATGACCTTGCCGACGCCGCCCGAAGCGGCAGCATCGAAGGCTGCACGCCATTCGCGGGCCGGGTAGCGGTCGCTGATGATCGAGGCGACCCGCGACCGCAGCTCGGCGCTCGTCTGCAGCATCGCGCTCATCGAGTTCCACGTTTCGAACATCTCGCGACCGTAGATGCCCTTCATCGTCAGCATGTGGGTGACGACCTTGCCCCAGTCGATCGCGTACGGCTCGCTCGGCAGGCCGAGCAAGGCGATGCGACCGCCGTGGTTCATGTTCTCGATCATCTCGGGCAGCGCCTTCGCCGATCCCGACATCTCGAATCCGACGTCGAAGCCCTCGCGCATGCCGAGGCGCGGTTGCACGTCGGCGATGCGTTCGCGTGAGACATCCACGACCGCGTCGGCGCCCATCTCGCGCGCGAGCGACAAGCGTGCGGGCGAGACATCCGACGCGACGATGAACCGCGCGCCGACATGACGTGCCACCGCGATCGACATGAGCCCGATCGGGCCGCAGCCCGTGACGAGCACATCTTCGCCGACGACCGAGAAGGTGAGGGCGGTGTGCACCGCGTTGCCGAAGGGATCGAAGATCGCCCCGACCTCGGGATCGACCTCGGCGTGGTGCACCCAGACGTTCTCGCCGGGCAGCACGACGAACTCGGCGAAGGCGCCGTCGCGGTGCAGGCCCACGCCCTTCGTGCGGATGCACATCTGGCGACGCCCCGCACGGCAGTTGCGGCACATGCCGCACACGATGTGCCCCTCGCCCGAGACCCGGTCGCCGACGGCGACGTCGTGCACGAGCGGCCCGACCTCGACGACCTCGCCGGAGAACTCGTGGCCGGGGATGAGCGGGGCGGCGATCGTCGACGCTGCCCAGTCGTCCCACTGCTCGATATGCAGGTCGGTGCCGCAGATACCGGTGCGCAGCACTCGGATCTTCACATCGCCGGGGCCCGTCTCGGGCTCGGGCCGGTCGACGTACTCCAGACCGGCACCGGGGGCGGGTTTGTAGAGGGCCTTCATCGATAACCTCGTTGTTCTCTGGTACTCGAGCCGGGGGTGTTCGGCTCTGGGTCGGGGTATCCGGGTCGTGTCCGGTGGCTCCGAGCGCCAGTCAGTTCATGGTAGCCACGGATGCCGCGGCATCCGTCACCCGTGACGCCCACCCGACCCACCCGATCGACCCGCCCGACCCGACCCACCCGATCGACCCGACCCACCCGACCCACCCGACCCACCCGATCGACCCGCCCCACCCGACCCGACACCCACCCCGACCCACCGCACACCCACCCGACCCACCCCCACCCGACCACGCGTCGAGAGTGCGGTTCGTGTCGCTATTCCGCGCGCATACCGACACGAACCGCACTCTCGGCGTCGGATGGAGCCGGGCGAGGCGAGGCGACGAGGTGAGTGCGCCGGTTGCGGCCGCGCGAGGTCGCCGATATCGTTCTCGAGTCAGGGTTGTCGAATCGATTCGATCGGCCTCGTGACGACGATGAGACAGAGACGATGAACGAGACTCCCCACACTTCCGACGCCCCTGCGACGACCGCCCGCCCGCCGCGCGAGCTCGTAGCATGGCGGAACGCCGTCTTCGCGATCTTCTTCCTCAGCGGACTCAGCATGGCGAGCTGGGTCGCCCGGATCCCCGCCATCCGCGACGACACCGGCCTCAGCACGCAGGGCGTCGGCCTCGTCATCCTCGCCGGGTCGATCGGCTCGGTACTCGGGCTCGTCGCGGCCCCATGGCTGCTTGCGCGGCTCGGCGCGCGCATCGGCATGATCTCGGCACTCGTCACCGTGTCAGTGGGGCTCGTGCTCGTCGGCATCGGCGGCGCTGCGCTGCCCTCGGTGCCGATCGTCATCATCGGCCTCGTGCTCTTCGGCTTCGGCAACGGCGCGGTCGACGTGATGATGAACGTCGAGGGCGCGGAGGCCGAACGTGAGATCGGCAAGACCGTCATGCCGCTCATGCACGCCTTCTTCTCGTTCGGCACGGTCGCCGGAGCGGGGCTTGCCGCCGCGGCATCCGCTCTGCACGTGCCGGTGTCGGTGCACTTCAGCGTCGCCGCCGTGCTCATCGCCGTCGCCATCGTCATCGCGGTGCGCTATGTGCCGCTGCGTGCAGAGGTCGGCGACGACACCCATGCGGATGTCCCGCGGCCGCCGTGGACGCAGCGACTGCGTGAGAACCTCGCGGTGTGGGGCGATGTTCGGCTGCTCCTCATCGGCGTCATCATGCTCGGCATGTCGTTCGCCGAGGGATCGGCGAACGACTGGCTCGCCCTCGCCGTCGTCGACGGGCACGGCTTCGACGAGACCATCGGCGCGATCATATTCGGTGTCTTCACCGTGGCGATCACCGTCGCCCGAGTGCTCGGCGGGCCGGCGCTCGACCGCTTCGGCCGCGTGCCCGTGCTGCGCACGCTCGCGATCGTCGGCATCCTCGGCTTGGGCCTGTTCATCTTCAGCACCGAGCCCTGGATGCTCATCGTCGGCACCGCCCTCTGGGGCATCGGGTGCTCGCTCGGCTTCCCCGTCGGCATGTCGGCGGCGGCCGACGATCCCCATCGCTCCGCCGCGCGGGTGAGCGCCGTCGCGATCATCGGCTACTGCGCGTTCCTCGCCGGGCCGCCGCTGCTCGGCTTCCTCGGCGAGCACTTCGGCATCCTGAACGCGCTGCTCGTGATCCTCGGGCTGCTCGTGCTGTCGGCGCTCGCGGCGCCCGCCGCGCGCGAGCGCTCCCGCGTCGCGGCCTGACGCCCGTCTGCGGCGGCCGCCCCGCGGCATCCGCTCGGCACCTGCACTCCCGCCCGCCCGCGGCCTGCACTCCCGCGCGCCCGCGCCCAACCCCCGCCCCTCCGCGGCCTCGTTCGTTGCACCTCCGTGGCCCCAACACCCCCTGCACGTCTGCGCGCCGCGCCCCTCCGTTCGTTGCACCTCCGCGCCCCAACACCCGCCCCTCCGTGCCCCAGCCCCCGCCCCCTCCGCACCCCTGCAGCAATTCAGGTGTGGAGGAGCGTGTCGCGGCGTGTCGACGGCAACCGGCCAGTGCGACACACCTCCGCTCCTGAATTGCTGCAGGGGGGGCGGAGGTTCGGGGTGGGGGCGGGGGGCGGGGGTGCGGGCGGGGGAGGGTCGGGGTCGCACTCAGAGCAGACACACAGAAGGGGGCGGGGAGCGGCGCACGGACGGGCCCCGGCCACCCCGCGGCATCCGCTCGGCAAGTAGACTCGCCGGGTGCGTCTCGTCATCGCCCGCTGCTCCGTCGATTACGCGGGGCGCCTCGCGGCCCATCTCCCGCTCGCCACCCGCCTGCTGATGGTGAAGGGCGACGGCAGCCTGCTCGTGCACTCCGACGGCGGCAGCTACAAGCCGCTCAACTGGATGAGCCCGCCCTGCACGCTCACCACGCTCGAGCCCGACGACGACCAGCGCTCGGCCGGCATCGTCGAGCTGTGGAAGGTCGTGCACCAGAAGACCGCCGACCAGCTGATCGTCTCGATCCACGAAGTGCTGCACGACTCGGCGCACGAGCTCGGCATCGACCCCGGCCTCCAGAAAGACGGCGTCGAGGCGCACCTGCAGAAGCTGCTCGCCGAGCAGATCGAACTCCTCGGCGACGGCCACCGGCTCGTGCGTCGCGAGTACATGACGGCGATCGGCCCGGTCGACATCCTGGCGACGGATGCCTCGGGCGCCTCGGTCGCCGTCGAACTCAAGCGCCGCGGCGACATCGACGGCGTCGAGCAGCTGACCCGCTACCTCGAACTCATGAACCGCGACCCGCACCTCGCCCCCGTGACCGGAGTGTTCGCCGCGCAGGAGATCAAGCCGCAGGCTCGCACCCTCGCCGAAGATCGGGGCATCCGCTGCGTCGTACTCGACTACGACGCGATGCGCGGAGTCGATGGCGGGCACGCCCGGTTGTTCTGATCCGTCGCTCCGATCCGTCGCCGCGAACGTCGAGTCTGAGAATCGCTCAGCGACAAGCCCCCTAGGATGTCACGGTGACTACCGAGACCCTGACGATCCCGCCGGCAACGCCGCCGACCCGCACCTGGTCGGCCGTGCTCTTCGACCTCGACGGCACGATCGTCGACTCGGCTTCCGACATCACCGGCTCCCTCGCCCACATGTTCGAGAAGATGGGCCTGCCCGTGCCGAGCGAGGAAGAGCTCCGCTCCTACGTCGGCCCGCCGCTGCTCGACAGCCTGCGCATGACGGCCGGCTTCAACGACGCCGAGGCGTGGGAAGCGCTCAACGTCTACCGCGACCACTACGGCGAGCACGTGCTGCGCTCCCCCGTGTTCCCCGGCGTCGCGGGCGTGCTCGAGCGACTGCACGCCGCCGGCATCCCGGTCGCGCTCGCGACGTCGAAGCCCGAGTCGATGGCACGCAAGGTGCTCGACCACCAGGGCCTCAGCCAGTACTTCACCGTCATCGCCGGCGCGAGCGACGACGAAGAGCGCAGCACGAAGGCCGACGTCGTGGCAGAGGCGCTCCGACGGCTCCACGCGGAGGGCATCACCACGGAGCACGCGGTGATGGTCGGCGACCGCGGGTACGACACGCTCGGTGCGCTCGCGAACGGCGTGCCCACGATCCTCGTCGAGTGGGGCTACGGCTCGCCCGCCGAAGCCGCCGACGCGATGGCGGTCGTGCATTCGGCCGACCAGCTTCGCGCCCTGCTGCTCGGCTCGTAGCCGGTCTTCTCGCTAGTAGTCCGTCTTCTCGCTAGTAGTCCGTCTTCGCCGCGACCTGCACGGTGAACGACACCGTGTCGCCGCTCGCACCGTTCTCGAGCGTCACGTCGGTCTCCCCCACCGCCTTCGCGGAGAGGCCGGGGTTGAACTGGGCGCTTCCGTCATCGCGCCCGGGCGTGAATTCGACGATCGCGGGGTCGTCGATCTCGGCGCTCCACTCGGTGAACGTCTCGTCGTCGCCCGTCAGGTCGATCGTTCCCCCCTCGTCGACCTCGATCGTCGTGCCGTCGATCTCGCCGAGGTCGGCGACGACGGGCGGCAACGTGCTCCCGTCGCCCGATGCGCCGGCACAGGCCGCGAGCGCGACGATGGTCGCCGACACCAGCATGACGACGGATGCCGCGCGCAGACGATGCCCGGCCGTGCCCTTGCGGTGACCCATCGCTGTTCCCCCTCAACGATTTCGCGCGGGCCGGGTTCCGCCCCGCCCCGGTTTCGCCCAGCGTAGACCGACGGATGCTTCGCGGCCAGCGACGATTCCGATCGACCTTTCACGGCGTCGACGCACAGATCACCCCCGAACGAGTGATGCACGGCAGTGATCGACGATTTCTGCCGGTGGCGCGCAACGGACGTGCGTCGTGCTCGAGCAAAATCGTCAGGGCTCTTCCATAGACGATGCAAAGCACGGCAGGATTCCCAGTACGTTCGCCCACCGACGAACGTCGTTCACGCCCCACGGTCACCTCCGAGGGGCGCTCGAAGGGAGAAGCATGTCTGGATTCACCACCCGCGCGCGGAGGCGCGCGGTTGCGGTCCTCCCGGTATTCGCGCTCGCTGCCACCGGTCTGGTGTCGGTCGGGGCGAGTAGCGCGGCCGCGGCTGAATCGCCGGTCTCACCACCGGTGATCAGCGACTCCGAGTACTACATGAACTACGTCGCCCCGCGTATGGAGCAGGCGTTCGGCACCGACGACGAGCTGGTGGGCGACGCCACCGCGCAGCGTAGCGCGGGCACCCTCGCCACTGAGGCCGAGGCGTTCGACCAGAAGTTCTCGCAGGGCAACCCGCTCGCAGCAGAGGGACTCGCTCAGCTCGAGGCCGCATCGATCGAGACCGGTAAGAGCCCCGGTCAGCTCAAGCGCGACAGGCACTGGGATCGCGGCCGAGACAAGAACCACCACAAGAAGCCCGACTACAAGCAGGCTGATGAGACGCAGGAAGCGAAGCTGCTCACCATCCTCGTCGAGTTCAACGACAGCGCGAACGACGACTTCTCCGGCACCTACGTGCCGAACGAGTTCGGTGCGACCGAGTGCAAGCCCGGCGAGGTGGCGAACGGGCCGCTGCACAACAACATCCCGAACCCGGCCGACTACGAGCTCGAAGACAACAACTCGATGTGGGTCGCCGACTTCTCGTCGGAGCACTTCAACAAGATGCTCTTCACCGACGAGGGCATCACGGAGCGGGTTCGCAAAGACCTGAAGGGTCCCGACGGGCGCCGCGGCATCGACATCTCGGGCCACACGATGAAGGCCATGTACGAGGAGATGTCGCACGGCGCCTACACGGTGACCGGCGAGGCCACTCCCTGGATCTCGGTACCCCACTCTGAGGCCTACTACGGCGCGAGCCTCTGCTTCCAGAACGAGGAGGGGGTTTACGAGGCCGGAGCGATCCAGGACATGCAGGGTCACCCCGACAACCCGCTCGGTCCGGGCCAGCTCCCGATCGACGCGGTCGAGGCACTCGCCCAGGCACAGCCCGACTTCCCGTGGGCCGACTACGACGTCGAAGACCAGGGCGACCGTGACGGCGACGGCGACTTCTTCGAGCCCGATGGAGTCATCGACCACGTCGTGCTCGTGCACGCCGGTGAAGACAAGTCCGGCGGCGGCGGCGCCGAGGGCACGTACTCCATCTGGGCGCACTCCTCTGCCGTCGCAGGCGGCGCGGACATCCCCGGTACCGACCTCAAGCTGTCGAACTACATCGTGCAGCCCGAAGACTCGGGCGTCGGCGTGTTCGCGCACGAGTACGGCCACGACCTCGGCCTGCCCGACCTCTACGACACCTCGGGTGCCGGAGACTCCGACATCGACTTCTGGGACCTGATGTCCTCGGGCTCGCACTCGGGGCCGATCTTCCAGTCGATGCCGACTCACATGGGCATCTGGGACAAGTGGATGCTCGGCTGGGCCGACCCCGTCGAGGTCAACCCCGGTGATGCTCCGAGCACGATCAACGTGGGGCAGAACTCCCGCCCGTTGGTCGGCACCGAAGACGGCGTGAAGATCAATCTTCCCGACAAGGTGATCACCATGGCCGAGCCGACCAGCGGCGAGAACATGTGGTACACCGGCGCCGACCAGGACTGGGGCGACATCCGCATCGTCCGCAGCCTCGACGTGCCCGCCGACGCGAAGTTCTGGTTGAACAGCAACTTCGTCATCGAACAGGACTGGGACTTCGGCTTCATCGAGGTCTCGACCGACGGCGGCACGACGTGGACCGAGCAGAAGGTCTACGACGAGGCCGGTGCTGAGGTCTCGACGCCCGACGGCTACGCCGACCCGAACGGCAACCTGGCGACGTTCGGCAACAAGAAGTACGGGCTCACGGGCACGTCGAACGGTTGGCAGAAGCAGTACGTCGACCTCTCTTCGTTCGCCGGCACGACGGTGAGCCTGCGCCTGCGGCTCGCGACCGACGCCGCGTTCCAGGAACGCGGTTGGTTCGCCGACGACTTCGCCCTCACGAGCGGAGCCGAGACCGTCTGGAGTGACGATGTCGAGAGCGGTGACAACGGCTGGACCACTGAGGTCGAGACGTTCGCCGCGACGACCGGCCCCGGCTGGCGCACCGACACCGGTACGTCGGTGAAGGCGCAGTACTACATGGTCGAGTGGCGTAACTTCGACGGCTTCGACGAGGGGCTGCAATACGGCTACAACTCCGTGTACAGCGCGGGTGCGTGGAAGGTCGAGAAGATCAAGTACAACGCCCCCGGGGCGCTCATCTGGTACCGCGACACGACGTACGGCAACACGAACCACGTGGTGTCGAACGAGACGGCGCTGCCGAGTGCCGGCGCCAAGGGCGGCCTGCTGATCGTCGACAGTCACTTCGACCCGCTGCGCCGCACCGGTGAGGCGGCCGAGATCGACCCGACGACGACCGACAACATGCCCTCGCGGGCGCAGTCCTCGAACGCCGCGTTCGGCCTCGAGAAGACGTACCGCTTCACGGAGTGCATCACGGGCGCCGACGTGACCGACGAGTACTGCACCGACGTGCGCTCTCAGAAGCCGGTGAGCACCTTCACCGACGACCAGGGCTGGGTGCCGGGCATCGAGATCCGAAACGGAACCGACCTGTACTACCGGTTGCGCAACGGTTCGGTCGTGGTGCCGTCGGTCGGCAACGCGCCGTACACCACCCGCGTCGTCGATGAGAACGGCAAGCCGCTGCCCGAGTTCTACGGACTCGAGGTGCAGCCGGGCATGACGCTCGGCACCGGCAACCCCGCTGACGCGGGCGTCGGCTACGGCACCGTGATCGAGGTGAAGAAGGCACTCAAGCGCAACACCTCGGCGCTGATCAAGATCACCCCGCCGACCGCGGGCTGATCCAGCGACACCGAAGCGACGAGGCGTCGGCCCCTCCGGGGTCGGCGCCTCGAGCGTCAGCGGCGTCTGTCAGGCCGAGCGAGCAAGCGACGCTCGCGCCGCCGCAGCGCTCGACGTTGCACGGCGAGTTGCACGGCGAGCGTGAGCACCCCGCCGGTGACGATCGAGACGAGGTTCACGAGCAGTTGCACGGTCGAGCTACCGGCCTGTGACCACTGCCCGTCGGCGACCGCGACGGCGATCGCGCCCGCCGCGGGAATGGTCGTCACCGAGATGAGCACGCCGATGAGCGCACCCGACTTCGCCGAGGTGAGCGAGAGCACACCCGCGATGCCGGCCAGGAAGCCGACGATGTAGCTGAGCGCCCCGGGCTGCCAGATGAACTCGGTGAGCGGATGCTCCTGCGACAGCGGGTCGATGGGGAAGATGCCGATGGCCTCGAGCAGGAGCGCGAACCCGATCGTCACGAGGATCGCCGCACTGTACCCGATGAGCAGGGTCGCCGCCGAGCGCCAGGCCACCCGAGGTCGGCGGCGCACGATGCCGACGGCGATGGCCGCGAGCGGGCCGAAGTCGGGCCCGACGACCATCGCCCCGACGATGAGGATGGGTTGGTCGGTGACCACGCCGACCGCGGCGATGAGCGTGGCGACCGTCATGAACACGAGGAACGTCGCCGACAGCCGCACCTCGTCGTCGGTGCGGGCCTCGACCTCCTCCCAGACGACGGCGTCGTCGTCGTTGCCGAACACCGCTGCTGCGCTGTGGCGCCGCTTGCGGCCGAGTGCGAGGTCGACGGACTCGATGGCGATGGAACCCTGTTCGTCGAGGCCGACGCCGTGCAGCTCGGCGAGGAGGGAGCTCGTTGCATCGCGTTCGACGTCGCAGAGGATCACGTCGCCGACGGGGTCGGCTCCGGCGCCCGGCAGCACGATGAGGTTCGCAACGGGCGCGTCGGGGGCGAGCAGTAGCCGGTCGACGTCGGCCCGAAGCGCCTGCGGCACGATCATTCTCAGATGAAGCACGGTGCAAGTCTGGCGCGAGCGGATGCCGTCGCCCGGCCGGCGGGGCCGGTCTGTAGGACATCCGCCGCTTCGTAGGACGGCGCGCAATCCGCTTCGTCCTCCGTACCGAGGAATGTCCTACAGCACGGTTGGAGAGGAGAGCGGAGAGGCGCGCGGCGCATCGAGCGAAGCTGCGAGCACGCCGTCGAGCAGGCGATCCAGGCTCCAGGTGAAAGTGTCGTCGACCCCGGAGGCCGGCTCGGCGCCGGCCACAAGGTGCGCGGTCGCCTCCGTGAGCGGGTGGCTCGCGGCATCCGTCCACAGCGCGCCGGACGACGTTCGGGCAGCGGATGCCTCGGGGTCGCCCGTTCGCTCGGCCGCATCGAGGGCGGCGACTCCGAGCACGTGGGCGCGCACGGCGTGTGCGGCCCGTGCGGCGTCGGCGAGCGGCATCCGCTCGCCCATGAAACCGGTGATGAGGGTTTCATTCAAGCCGAGCGCGTACTGCCCTTCGAGCGGACCGCTCGTCACGAGCACCATCGCGCCGGTGTGCTCGGCGAGGCGGGTGCGCAGCGCCGCGGCGAGCGCGTGCACCCTGCCCCGCCACGGGAGCGCCGGGTCGGATGCCGCGGCGAGGTCGAGACTCGAGAGGAGCTCCTCGACCATCGCACGGAGCAGCGCGTTCTTCGACGGGAAATAGGTGTAGATCGCGGTGGGCGTGAGCCCGAGCGCCGCGGCGACCCCGCGCACGGAGACGGCGGCGAAGCCCTTCCGCTCGAGGATCTCGAACGCGGCGTCGACGATGTCGACCTGGCTGACGCTGCGCCTCGGTCCGGGTTTCATGGTGCTGGGTGCTCCTCGGGGTCTCACCCCTATTCTCCCGGCTCGCGTGCACCCTCTCGCACCACTCCTCGAACTCCGGCGCGCACGACCTTTTGCCCGACCACGGATGAGGCGTACGACCGTCTCCCGGCAAAAGGTCGTGGGGAGCGACGCGCCGTGCGGCACACGCCTCGCCCGCGGCGCGTACGATCGTGCCGACGCGGTTGCTCGAGCGCGGCTCGGGCGAGATCGGGCCGCGATCGGAGGAGGGAACGCATGACGCGACCGGCACGCATCGTCGTCATCGGCGATGCTCTCATCGACGAGATCCGCGATCCGCACGGGTCGCGGGAGTTCGTCGGCGGCGCCGCGCTCAACGTGGCAGTGGGCCTCGCACTGCTCGGCGAAGCCACCACTCTCGTCGCCATGCTCGGCGACGACGAGCCTGCGGAGCGGGTGCGACAGTACCTCCGCGACTACCGGGTGAAGCTCATCGAGAGCCCGTCGGAGCACGGCACCTCGCGTGCCGTCTCCGACCGAACCGACGGCGAGCCGCGCTACGAGTTCAACGAGGCCGCGCAGCGGCGACGCATCCGATTCGACGAAGCCACGCGCGCGGCGATCGACGAGGCGGATCTCGTGGTGGTGAGCTGCTTCCCCTTCGATGACGCCGACCAGGCGGCCGAGCTCGCTGCGGCGATCGAGCGACCGGCCGAGCGACTCATCATCGACGGCAACCCGCGGGCCGGCATGCTGGCCGATCGCGAGGTCTTCCTCGAGCAGTTCGTATCGGTCGCCGCGACGGCCCTGCTCGTCAAGGTCGGCGACGAAGACGCCGAGCTGCTGCTCGACGCCCCGCTTCCGGAGTTCGTCGAGCGGCTCCGAGCACCCGCGACGAGCGAGCAGGCGACGAGCGAGGCGACGACGAGCGAGGCGACGACGGATGCCCCGGCTCCCCGCTCCCCTGCGATCCTCGCGACAGCGGGGCGGGCCGGCGCGACCGTGCACCGCGACGGAGCCCCCGTGCACGCCGGCATCGTCGAGCTGCCCGGACCGATCGTCGACACGATGGGCGCCGGCGACGCGACCCTCTCGGCCGTCGTGCACCACATCGCGGTGCACGGGATGCCGCGCACCATCGAGCGCTGGGCCGACGCGCTCGATGAGGCGATGACCATCGCCGCCGCGACCGTGCGGCACGAGGGCGCGTTGCTGCGCCTGCCAGCGGGGCCACCCGTGCTTGCGAGCTGAGGCTGGGCTGGGCTGGGCTGGGCTGGGCTGGGCTGGGCCAGCCTCGGCCGCGGAGGCTCGCCTCACCGCACGAATCGCACCTCGCGCACCTCGCGCACCTCGCGCACCTCGCGCACCTGCCAGTCGTCTTCGATCTTCGAGGCGTCGTCAAGCTCGAAGCCGTTGCGACGGGAGAACGCCTGCGCCCCGGGGTTGTCGTCGAGCGCCCACAGGTAGCCGGGCCGATCGCCGATGGCCGCGTCGAGCAGCGTCTGCCAGACGCCCGTACCGTGGAACTCGTCGAGCACGTAGAGACCCTCGAACTCGAGGTCACGGGGGCCGTCGGTCGAACCGATCGGCGGTGCGACCGAGCTGCGATCCTTCGAGCTCACGCCACTCGCCGTCTCGCCGCCCATCGAACGGGCGGGGGCGCGCCGCCCGGCTGAGCTCAGTCCGCCGGGCGTACCACCGGCAGCGCGGCCTCGATCGCCTCGATCACTTCGGGCGCGTCGGGCTCGGTCTGCGGGCGGAACCGCAGCACCTCGCGATCGGGCGTGACGAGAAACTTCTCGAAGTTCCAGGTGACGCGGCCGGCCTTGCCGGCGGCATCCGGTGCCTGCTTCAACTCGGTGTAGAGCGGATGCTCCTGGCGCCCGTTCACCCGAATGCGATCGAAGATCGGAAACGTGATGCCCCACGTCGTCGAGCAGTACTCGCTGATCGCCTCGTTGCTCGAGAGCTCCTGCAGGAACTGGTTGCTCGGGAACCCGACCACGGTGAAACCCGCCTCGCCGTACGTGCGTTGCAGCTCCTCGAGCTTCGCGTACTGCGGTGCCAGCCCGCACCGCGAGGCGACGTTGACGATGAGCACGGCTTTGCCCGTGTAGTCGCCGAGCGTCGTCGTGCTGCCGTCCATGGTCGTGATGGGGATCTCATCGATTCGGTTCATCATCGCCTCCGATTCCAGCGTACGTCGAGCGAAGCTCAGAACGGCCAGATGAGCGGCACGTAGAACACCGCGACGACCAGGAACAGCAACAGCAACGGCAGACCGAGCTTCCAGTAGTCGCCGAATCGATATCCGCCGGGCTCGAGCACCATCGTGTTGGCGGGGGTCGCCACCGGGGTGAGGAACGACGCGGCCCCCGAGACCGTGAGCGCCATCATGAACGGCAGCACCGAGACGCCGAGGTCGGCCGCGACGACGACCGCGACGGGCGCGATGATGAGCACCGTCGCGGTGTTCGAGATGAGCTGGCCGAGCACCATCGTCAGCACGCAGATCGCGAGCAGTGCAAGGTACGGCGATGCGTCTCCGACGAGCCCGAGCAGTCCATCGGCGATGACATCGGCGGTGCCGGTGCTGATGAACGCCGTCGAGAGTGGGATCATGCCGGCGACCAGTACGACAGTCGTCCACGAGATGCTGCGGTAGGCCTGCGTCGGCGACACCACGCGAGTGAGCACGAGAGCGGATGCCGCGGCGAGGCCCGCGATCGCGGGCGGCACGAGGCCCGTGGCGAGCAGCACCACCATCGCCGCGAGGATCACGATCGCGCGCTTCGCGCCGCCGCCGAGCGGCACCGAGCGGCGCACCAGCGCCGGCTCGTCGACGACGAGCACATGGGGGCCGGCGGTGTTGCGCTCGAGCTGGTCCCACGGGCCCGTGAGCAGCAGCGTGTCGCCGACCTGCAGGCGCGAGTCGGCGCCGACGAGGTCTTCCCCGCCGCGCTGCACGGCGAGCACGACGAGATCGCCGCTCGGGGTCACCATGCCGGGAAAGAGGTGCAGGCCGATGAGCTCGGAGCGAGGCGCGACGACGACCTCGGTCACGCCGCGGCGCACCCCGATCAGCTCGGTCTCCTCGGGCAGGTCGTACTGCTGCCGCAGGGTGCGGGCGTGCTCGCTCACGTCTTGCGGCAGTGTCGTCGGCGCACGTTCGGGCAGCAGGCGACGCCCGATGAGCGAGACGATGAGCAACGTGCCGACGACGAGGGGCACACCGACGAGACCGAACTCGAAGAAGCCGAACGGCCGGGCGCCGGCGTCGGCGGCCGTCTCGCTCACGATGATGTTCACCGGCGTGCCCGTGAGCGCGAGGAGCGAACCGGCGTGAGCCGAGAATGCGAGCGGCATGAGCATCTGCGACGGCGGGATACCGGCGCGCGTCGCGACCACGACGACGACGGGGATGAGCGCCGCCACGGCGCCGTTCACGCTGATGAGGGCGGTGACGCCGGCGACGAGCAGGCACACGACGAGCAGCAGCGGCCCGCGTTTCGTGCCCGCCCGACCGATCACCTGCTGGCCGGCCCACGCCGTGACCCCCGTCGAGTCGAGCGATTCGCTCACGACGAAGAGGGCGGCGATGAAGATCACCGTCGGATCGCCGAAGCCGGCGAGCGCCTGCCCGAGATCGAGGATGCCGGTGAGCCAGAGCGCCACCGAGACACCGATCGCGACGATGCCGAGCGGCACGCGGTTCGACATGAACGCGACGATCGCGAGCGCCAGGATGACGAGCGTGGTCGCGACGGGGTCCATTCGCTCAGACTAGCGGCGCGGCATCCGTCACAGCAGGGGTCCGCGAGATGATCTCAAACCGCTGGTCAGGGCCGATCCGGCGAGCGTGCCCAGGGCGATGGCCACCATCGTCGACACCGTCGCGACGAGGGTCGTCCCGCCCGCCTCGTCGCCGCCGAGGATCGAGGCCACCCCGACGAGCCCGAGCGCACCGGGCACGAGCAGCCAGAACGCCGGGAGGAAGCTGACCACGGCGGGCGGACCGGTGCGCTGGCGCGCCACCATCACCGCGACCGGCGTCATCACGAGCGCCCCGACGAATGCCGAGAGCACGCCGCCGAAGAAGATGTCGCCGATGACCTGCGCGCCGTACGCCGTGTAGAGCACGAGCAGGATCCATCCGATCGAGTCTCGGCGACCGCACTGGTGCACGACGATGCCGACCCCGAAGACGGCGACCGCGATCCACGGCGCGATCGGCCCGATCGGTTGGGATGCCGCGGTGAGCTCGACGCCCGGAACGCCGACGAGTGCGGCGCCCGCGACGATGCCGACGGCGAGCAGCACGAGCTGCATCCCCCCGGCGGCGAGCCTGCCGGCGCCCGCCATCATCTGGCCGGTCGACAGTTCGATGACACCCGTCGTGAGGAGCGACCCCGGCAGCAACGTCACGAGGGGGGCGATGAGCGACGGCAGCACGCCGGGGTCGAGACCCATGCGGATGAGCAGGAACACCGCGATCGAGACGAAGAACGCGATACCGACGGTCACGAGTGCCTGGTAGTCGCGCGGTGCGCGTGCCGCGATGAGCAACGCCCCGCCGACGATCGCACCGAGCACCGCTGCGACCGCGGCGCCCACCCATGAGGCGCCGAGCAGCACCGCGAGACCCGCGGAGAGCAGCACGTACGCGACGACGCGCTGGGTCGCAGAGTACGGTGCCGGCTGGCGGCGAAGCCTCCGGATGCTCCGTTTCGTCGTCACGGGGTCGATGCGGCCCGCCCGTGCGGCTTCGACCGTGCGGTGCAACTCGTCGACCTGGTACAGCATCAGGCGGCTGTGCCCGCTCGAAACGGCACCGGTGCGGAGTTCGCCGACGCCTCGGGCGGAGACGATCAGCGCGGTCGGGAAGACGATGGTCTCGGTCTCGGGAATGCCGTTCACCCTGGCGATGTCCTCGAGCGCAGCGCCCACGGTGGTCACCGAGTACCCCGCGTCGATCATCGCCTCACCCGTGGCCTCCATGGCGGCCAGGGTCTCGGCCGCGGCGACCCCGTGCACCACGGCGCCGCCGGTCGCGTCTATCACGCCGGTCTCCGCGACGGGCTCGGCGGCGCCTGGCCGCCGGATCGCGAGGAGCACAGCGGCGATCGCGAGCAGCACGATCGCAGCGATGATCCACGACCACGGCGAACGATCCTCGACATCGGATGCCGCGGGCGGCACCGGTTCGAGCACCGGCGCATCCTCAGGGTCACCTCCGCCGTCATCGCCGTTCTCGTCGACGGTGTCGCCGGGCGCTTCTGGTGCCGGCGCCTCGGAGGCCGGCGGCTCGACGGTCTCGACGGGCGGCTTCGGATCCTCCGTCGGCCCCGGTTCCGGCCCCGGTTCGGGCTCGGGTTCGGGTTCCGTCGGCGGCACCTCCCCGGCCGGCGCCTCCCCGGCCGGCGCCGTCGGCTGGACGGGTTCGACCACAGGGCTCATCGCAACCGCCCCCGACGGGGCCGCGGCGAGCGCGCCGACCCCGAGCATCGCGGCCACGGCGAATGCCGCGAGCACGTAGGCGACCCGCGCACGCCCCCCGGCTGACATGACGCTCACTGTAGTCGTCGCAGTCGTCACGACTCAATGAACTGCCGTCCGGAGTGCGGGGCGGAGATTCATCGCCACCACGGTCGCGGCAGTATCGCTGAGCGAGGCTCACGCACTACGGTGAGCACAGTATCTGTGAACCGAGGGGATCGTTCATGAGCATGCAGGCCGAGGCATCCGTCGCCGTTCCGATATCGAAGACCTCGTGGCTGCCGCTGATCGTGGTGGTGCTGACGCAGATCCAGGTCTCGTTCGCCGTGAACGCACTGACCGTGTCGATGGCCGGCATCACGACTGAACTCGATACCCCTGCGAGCTCGGTCGGCACTGCGATCACCGCCGGCACCTTCGCGATGGCCGCATTCATCCTGCTCGGTGCGAAGGTCGGGTCGCGCTTCGGCAGCCGCGGCGTCTTCCAGATCGCCGTCGTGATCCACGGCGTCGCCATGCTCGGGGTCGCACTCAGCGTCTCTCCGGCGATGCTCTTCATCGCTCAGGCCTCGTCGGGTGCCGTGATCGCGCTCATCGCCCCGGCGCTCACGGTGTTCATCGCCACGAACTACCACGGACCGCAGCAGGGCAGGGCGATCGGCCTGCTCGCCGCGGCGATCCCCGCGGCGGGCGTGCTCGCCCTCCTCCTCGCCGGCTGGTTCGCGAACACGATCGGATGGCGCTGGTCGTTCGTGCTCATGGTCGTCCTCGCACTCATCAACGTGCTGCTGAGCTTCCGGCTGAAGCGAGTGCCCTCCCAGCCCGGCCTCTCGATCGACTGGACCGGCGCCGTGCTGGCCGCCGTCGCCGTCATCCTGCTGAGCTTCGGCTTCTCCGGACTCGCGACGTGGGGCGTCTGGCTCGCGACGAACCAGGCACCGTTCGACATCCTCGGCATCTCGCCGGCGCCGCTCCTCGTGCTCGCGGGCCTCATCGTGGGTCAGGTGTTCTTCACGTGGCTTCGCCGCCGCGGGCGCGAGGGCAAGCCGCGCATCTTCGACCTGCGAGTGCTCGCGACGGGCTCCGAGCGCGCGATCACCGCGTGCATGGGCATCATGCTCTTCGTCGGCACCGCCGCGAACTTCCTGATCCCGCTGTACATCCAGGTCGTGCAGGGCCGATCGAGCATCGAGACGTCGTTCTCGATCATCCCGTACACGCTGTCGATCTTCCTCGCCTCGACCTTCATCGCGTCGCTCTACGGCAGGTTCCCGCCGCGGGTGCTCGCGAGCACAGGCTTCGTCGTCGTGGCCGCCGCGCTCACGCTGCTCGCCTTCACCGTGCGCGGCGAGTGGAGCCAGGGCTTCGTGATCGTGGGACTCATCCTGCTCGGCCTCGGCCAGGGCTCGATCGTCGCACTGGTGTTCAACACCCTGCTCTCCGCGGCGCCGAAGCAACTCGCGGGTGACGTCGGCGCCTGGCGCGGGCTCGTGCACAACATCTCGGGCAGCGTCGGCATCGCCGTCGGCACGGCCTTCGCGGTCGGCATGCTCTCGACACTGCTCCTGAGTGGCGCGCAGGAGCACCCAGAGATCTCCGATGAGCTCATCGCCCAGGTGAACTTCAACGAGGCCGACTTCCTCACGAACGAGCAGCTCGCCGCCGCCCTCGAATCCCGGGCGACAGGCCCCGAACTCGACGCCGCCATCCTCATCAATGCCGAGGCGCGGTTGCAGTCGTTGCAGGTTTCCCTGCTCGGTCTCGCGGCGCTCGCGCTGCTCGCGATCGTGCCGGCGACCCGCATGCCCGGCCGACGCAAGGACGAATTGCCCGAGAAAATCGAACCCGACGATGACGACCCCATCGATCCCGTCGACGAAGAAGAGGCGCTCGCATGACCCGCAGTCCGAACAAACTCATTCCGGCCGACTTCACCGCGACGCCGTCGCTCGCGCACTCCCCCGCGGTCGTGCTCGACGACGCGCTCGGCGACGTCGAGACCACCGGTGTACTCGTCTTCACGGATGCCTCGGAGCAGGCGTCCATCGCCGGGCTCGACCCCGCAGCGTGGCATCGGGCCGGGTTCGACGCGAAGCCCGGACAGACTCTGCTCGTGCCGGGCGACGAGGCCACCGTGCTCGTCGGCGGCGGCGCGGCCGCAGAGCTGACCGTCAACGGCCTGCGCGACGCGACCGCGACCTTCGTGCGCGCGGCATCGGCGAGCGCCCGCCTCGGCTTCGAGATCCCGGCGCTCGGGGGCCTCGACCGGGCGGCCGCCGGACAGGCGATCGCCGAGGGTGCGGCGCTCGGCCGATACCGCTACACGGGCCTCTCGACGAAGCCCCCCGGCACACCGCTCGAGCGACTCGCCCTGCGAATCGGCGACGTGCTGCCCGCGACGCCCGACGCCGCCGAACTGGCAGCCGGCATCGAGGTGGGCCTCATCACCTCGCGAGCGGCGAACATCGCCCGCGACCTGGCGAACGCGCCCGGCAGCCATCTCACGGCGACCGACCTGGCCGGGGTCGCCGTCGAGCTCGGTGCCCGGTTCGGGTTCGACGTCGAGGTGTTCGACAAGCAGCAGATCATCGACCTCGGCTGCGGCGGCCTGCTCGGCGTGAATCGCGGCTCGACCGAAGAGCCGCGCATGATCAAGCTGCGCTACACGCCCGCCGGATCCTCCACCGGACACCTCGGCCTCGTCGGCAAGGGCATCATGTACGACTCGGGCGGCATCAGCCTGAAGCCGTCGGACCCGATGCACCTGCTCATGAAGATGGACATGGGCGGCGCGGCATCCGTGCTCGGAGCCTTCACCGCCTTGCGTGCGCTCGGTGCCACCGCGACCGTGAGCGGCTGGCTCATGTGCACCGACAACATGCCGTCGGGCTCGGCGTACCAGCTCGGCGACGTGCTCACCGCGCGCAATGGCACCACGGTCGAAGTGAGGAACACCGACGCCGAGGGACGGCTCGTGATGATGGACGGCATCTCACTCGCCAACGAAGACGACGTCGATGCGATCGTCGACATCGCGACGCTCACGGGAGCCGCGCTCATGGCACTCGGCCCATCGGTCGCGGCACTGCTCGGCAACGACGAGACGATGCTCACGGCCGTGGAGCGAGCGTCGGCCGAGACCGACGAGCAAGTCTGGCGGCTGCCGCTCGTGCGCAAGTACCGCAAGCAGCTCGACTCGGAGGTCGCGGACATCGCCAACCTCGGCGGCCCGTTCGCCGGCGCGACGACGGCGGCGCTGTTCCTCGACCACTTCGTGGGCGCGACCCCGTGGGCGCACCTCGACATCGCGGGCACGATGCAGTCGGATGCCGACGACTCGTGGCGCTCGAAGGGTGCGACCGGGTTCGGTGCGCGCATCCTCATCGACGTCGCGCGGGGGTTCCGCCCGGTGCGCTGAGCGCTCCCTGGTCCTCGCCCCGGCCCCATCCCCAGCCCTTTCCGCTCGCTCGCTCGCTCGCCCGCGCCTTGCCTTCTCGCTCGCCCGAGCCTTGCAGCAATTCAGGTCAGCGCACGGCGTGTCGTCGCTTCAGCCACGCAACACGCCGGACGACACGCCTCCGCTCCTGAATTGCTGCACGGCATGGGCCATGGCACGGGGTGCACGGCATGGGGTGCGCGGCATGGGGTGCGCGGCAGGGCGGCGCGCCGGCGTCAGCGCAGCACGCCCGCCCGGTAGGCCGCCTCGGTGCGGGTCGCCGCGCCGAGCTTGCGCAGGATCGCCGAGACATGCACGCTCGCAGTCTTGCCGCTGATGAAGAGTCGCTCACCGATCTGCCGGTTACTGAGCCCCTCGGCGATGAGTTCGAGCACCTGTCGTTCGCGAGCGGTGAGCTCGGCGGTCGCAGCGGCCAGTTCGGCATCGGATGCCGCGGCGCCCGCGATGCCCGGTGCCCCGGCGTTGTTCGCCGCCTTGCCCCGGCCGGCGCCCATGCCGCCGTCGAGCGCGAGCCCTGCGGCGGCCGCCACCTGGGAGACCCGGTCGCGAACCGCACCGACCCCGCCGCTCAGCGCCAGGTCGAGCGCGCTCTGCAGCGTCACCTTGGCGGCGGCGCGATCGCCGCACGCGAGTTCGGCCTCAGCCTGTCGGAGGAGGGCGAACGGTGCGAGGTATCCGGGCGCGGTGGGCGCGGCGGCGGTCTTCGCCGCTGCGCTCCAGGCCGCGACATCTGAGCCGGCGGCGCCCCCGGGCGCCTCGGCGAGCTCCGCGTCGAAGAACGCGGCCCAGAGCGGATGCGTCGGCCACACGGTCAGCCGATCGAGCAGCGCACGGAACGTGGGCTCGGCCGCCCCGATCTCGGCGGCGAGCGCATCGGAGATGCCCCCTGCACGCTCGGGCGCACCCGATCTGGCGGCGCCGATGACTCGCGCCGCCACCCAGAGCGCCGGTAGCGCGTAGCCGGGTAGTGGCACGTCGTGCTCTTCGAGCACCCGCCGCACCTCTCGCCACGCCTCGGCCACGTCGCCGTTGGCGAGCGCCACCTCGGCGGCGACGCGGCTCACGCTGAGCCTCGTCTGCGTCTCGACCTCCATGACCTCGCCCCAGGCGGATCGGACGCGCCGCAACTGCTCGGCCGCACGAACCGGTTCGCCGAGCCACAGGATGCCCCAGATGCGTGCGCGTTGCAGGTAGACGCCGAACGGGCCGGGAGGGTCGAGGGCGAGGGCGCGCTCGACCAGCGCGGCGGCGCGATCCCATTCGCCGAGAGCGAAGAGCGGGTCGACAGCGTTGGACGCGAGCAGCACGCCGGTGCTGCGCTCGACGCCCTGGGCGCGCGCCTGTTCGAGGCCTGCCTC
The DNA here is from genome assembly GCF_059445405.1 of Agromyces sp. Y782. Lineage (NCBI taxonomy): Bacteria > Bacillati > Actinomycetota > Actinomycetes > Micrococcales > Microbacteriaceae > Agromyces > Agromyces sp. Y782. Next base: position 1,638,356 of record NZ_JCAIUG010000001.1, read on the forward strand.
GGCCAGCCGCACCGCTTCGCCGTAGTTTCCAACGAGGTACTGGAGGTCGGAGGCGTTCACCCAGTAGCGCAGGAGCGCCGTTCCATCGTCGGCGGCGAGATCACGTGCGCGCTCGAGGCCGGCCAGACCTGCCTCGACCTCGCCACGACTGGCACGGCTGACGGCTGCGATGTTGGTGGTGATCGACGCGTATCTCGGCGAATCGAGCTCGAGCGCCACGCTGAGCGCACGTTCTGCGGTCTCGACGGCCTCGTCGAGCCGACCCTCGATCATGAGTCGGCCGCTGAGACCGGTGAGCACGGTCATGCGAATCTCGCTCGAGCCGTGCTCGCCGAGCGCCTCGAGCGCTTCTTCGAGTACGGGAATCGAACCCGGCCGCCCCACGTTGGCGAGGTACATCGCCTTGTCGCGCAGGAACCGAGGGTAGTGCGGATCGTCGCGCGGGCACTCGGCGAGGGCGGCCTTCACGAGCGTGAGCCCTCGCTCGCCTTCGCCGGCGTTGCGGAGGTGCGAGGCCGTGCGACCCATGAGCTCGAGCTTGCCCATGCCGGCGGCCCGGGCCGGATCTGGCACTACGTCCCACAGGCCGAGCGCGCGTTCACCCAGTTGCGCTGCCGTCGTATACGCCGCAGCGGCGCGCGCCTCGCGCATCGCCTGGATGGTCGCGGGAAAGGCTCGCGTCGCGTCGTGCGCGCCGAGCCAGTGGAAGGAGATCTCGGCCGCGAGTCGACGCGTGCCCGCGGCGGCGGCCGCTTCGTAGGCCTCGGCGTACCGGGCGTGGAAGCGCGCCCGCTCGCCGGGCAGCAGGTCGGAGAGGATGGCCTCGCGCACGAGCGCGTGTCGGAAGGCGTAGTCGTCACCCTCGATCGTGAGCACCCCGAAGAGCACGCACTGGCGTGCCGCGGCGTCGAGCTCATCGGCTGTGCCTGCGTACACGCCGGACAGCAAGGCGTGGGAGATGCGCACGCCTCCGGTGGAGATGAGCCGCAGCAGCTCCTGTGCCGGATCGGGCAGTCGCTCGTAACGGGCGAGCAGGAGTTCGCGGAGGGTGTCGGGCACGAAGCCCTCGTCGCGGCATCCGTCGATGCCGACGAGCTCTTCGACGAAGAACGGCACGCCGTCGCTGCGGCGGAACACGGTGTCGAGCACGCTCGCGCTGGGCTCCTCGTCGACGACGAGCGCCTTCACGAGCTTGCGCACCTGCGCGCGAGTGAGCCGCGAGAGATCGCGGCGTTCGACCCAGCGGTCGCGCTCGGCCTCGGAGAGGAAGGGGCGCAGCGGATGCCCCCGCGTGACGTCTTCGCTGCGGTACGTGAGCACCGTGAGCACTCTGCTCGAGCCCAGCGCGCGCATCAGGAATCGGAGGAGTGCAAGCGTCGCGGCGTCGACCCAGTGCAGGTCTTCGATGACGAGCACGAGAGGGCGCTCGCGGGAGACGGTCTCGAGCAGCACCGCGATGCCCTCGTGCAGCTGGCCGGTGGCGGCGCCGACACCGGCCAGTGCCGCGGCGGGCCGGACGTCGGTCTCGGACGCCGCGAGCTCGGGGAGGAGCGCGGCGAGCGCCGAGCGACCGGGGCCGGCCGCCTCGAGCACCCGCTCGGGCCCGAGCTCGGCGATGAGCGTGCGCAAGGCCGCCTTGACGGGAGCGTACGGCGCCGCGACACTGCCGAGATCGACGCACTGACCGGCGAGGAGCTGCACGTCGGCCGGCAGCCCGTGCTGGAACTCGCGGATGAGCCGGGTCTTGCCGATGCCGGCTTCACCGCCGATGATGACGGTGAACGGCGCGCCTGCGCGCACCTCGTCGAGTCGCTCGTTGAGCCTCGAGAGGTCGGCGTCGCGACCGATCATGGCCGCCACTGACATGGTCACGATCTCATCGTGCCACGTACCACTGACAGCGGCGGCCGCCGCGGCATCCGTGATCGCGCTCAGCGGAATCGGGTCGGGGGCGCTCAGCGGATGCAGATGCACCCGCGGACCGGCTGGGGCTGACGCCGCCGGTCTCGCGAGCTGGGGTCCGGCGGCCATCGCGGCCGGAGGCACGGCTCGGGCGGCCGGGAGTGCCGTGGTCACCGCAACGCGAGTCGCGGTGCGCGGTGAGCGTGGTGGTGACGGTGCCCTCGAGCAGCGGTGCCGGGCGACGCCACCGCGTCGCCCGACCCGCTCTCTTCGGCACCGCGCTGCAGGTTGAGCTCGTGCTCGGCGCGCAGCACGTCGGTCTGGTGGGCGTGCAATGCGACGAAGTCTGCCGAGAACTGCATGATTCCTCCTGGTGCTCTTCCGGAACTTCCGACCGGATGCCTCCAGCGTGCTCGCTAAGGTGCCTGAGGCCCATCGGGCGATCGCCCTATTTCGCGGTGCCTCCCCCGACGGGACCCACTTACCCGACGCTCCCGGTTAACGGGAGAGGGTCGGTGTACGGCGGTAGCCGTCACGGCCGAACTGCACGATCGCGGCTGAGACCGCCACGGCGGCGACCAGGCCGAACGCTGCGAGGAACAGGATGGCGAACATCGCGCACCTCCCTTCTGATGGGCACTCACGGAATCTGATGAAACCTCAGAGAAGCCTGCGGCCCTGGCCGGTCGATGTCGTCAGGGCGACCACCGAGGCGGGTGTCGGGGTTGACTCGGGCGTGAGCGCCGAACGCTCGGGCGAACCCCAGGCCTTGCCGAGCGGCACGACGCCGGCCCACACGGAGTGGTCCTCGCCGTCGTCGGGAGCCTCGGATGCCCCGGCCGCACGCACCTTCATGACCACGTCGTCGAGGCGAAGCTGCAGCACGCGGGTCGCCGCAGCCTCCTTGCGTGTCGTGGCGCGCACTTCGGATGAGCGGCCGGGCATGAGTCGTTCGGAGAGCGCGATGAGCGCGGCATCCGCTCGCTCGCCCTCGACCGGCTCGAGCACACCGTAGACGACGACGCTGCGGTAGTTCATCGAACTGTCGAAGAGCGAACGAGCGAAGACGAGGCCGTCGAGGGCGGTCACGGCGAAGGCCACGGGCTGGCGTTCGGATGCCGCGCGCAGGGCGAACCCGCCGCCGGTCGAGCCGTGCACCAGCAGATGCTCGCCGTCGCGGGCGTACCCCATCGGCACGATGATCGGCGCACCGTCGACGACGGCGGCGAGGTGGCCGACGAGTTCGGAGTCGAGCAATTCGAAGAGGGCGTCGCGGTCGGCGCTCTGGCGCTCGGGCAAGCGGCGGATGCGGCGGGGTGCGGGTGTTCCGGCGGGTGCAGGGGCGGCGGGGTCGATCGTGGTCATGCTTCGAGTCTCGGCGCTACACTGGTCGCACCTGCAGTCCAGTTCCTGCAGCTTTCACCAGTCCAGTCGGGAGTCGTATGGACGGGCCGATCCTCACCGTCGACCGCGGATCAGGCGAGTCGATCGTCGTGCAGCTCGTCGACGGCCTGCGCCGCGGCATCCTCCGCGGCGCCCTCCGCCCGGGCGACCCCGTGCCTTCGACGCGCGCGCTCGCGAACGAACTGGGCGTCTCGCGCAGCGCAGCCGTCGCGGCGTTCGAGCAGCTCGCCGGGGAGGGCTACCTCGAGATGCGGCAGGGAGCGGCGACGCGCGTCGCGGAGCTCGACCCCGCGGCGACGCGCGTCGCGAGCGCTCACGGGCTCGACGAGCGAGCGGATGCCGCGACATCCGCTGCGCCGGTCGATGAGCCGCGCATCGACCTCCTGCCAGGTCGCCCCTCGACCTCGCGCATCGACCGACGTGCGTGGCGTGCGGCCTGGCGGCATGCCGCGTCACTCGAGATCCCGGCCACTGCTCCGCCGCCGTTCGGCGTCGATCGACTGCGCGCCGAGATCGCCGACCACCTGCGGCACGCTCGAGGCCTCTCATGCGCGCCCGACGACGTCGTCATCACCGCGGGTACGAGTGAGGCGCTCGGGGTCGCGGCCTCCGCCCTCGGGTCCGTCGCCGGGCGAGCCGCAGTGGTCGCGGTCGAGCATCCCGGCTATCCGTCGGCGCGCCGCACCCTCGAGCGCCACGGCGCTCGCACCGCACCAGTCGCGCTCGACGCCGACGGGCTCGACCTCGACGCACTGCGACGGATGCCGCGCCGCGCCGACGCCGTCATGGTCACGCCGAGCCACCAGTACCCGCTCGGCGGTCGCCTGCCCGTCGGAACCCGGCTCGAACTGCTCGCGTGGGCGCGCGCGACCGGCGCCCTCGTGATCGAAGACGACTACGACAGCGAGTTCCGACACCTCGGCCCGCCCCTACCCGCGCTCGCGTCGCTCGACGAGTCCGGCCGCGTGGTGCTCGTCGGCAGCTTCTCGAAGGTGCTCACCCCGTGGATCCGGCTGGGCTACCTCGTGCTGCCGCCCGCCGGGGCGAACGCCGAGCTGCGCGACGCGATCGCCCGTGCCCGCGCCGACGAGCCCTGCCCTGTGCCCGGCGTCGCGCAGGATGCCATGGCCGCGCTGCTCGCGAGCGGCGCCGTGCGCCGGCACATCGCGGTTTCGCGGCGCGAGTACTCCCACCGACGCGGACTCGTGCTCGCCGCGCTCGACGGGCTGCCCGGCGCCCCGCTCTCCGGGCTCGACGGCGGGCTGCACGCGGTCATCGGACTGCCGGATGCCGCGACATCCGCTGCCGTCGTCGCCCGACTCGCTGCCGAAGGTGTCGCCGTCGCGCCGCTCCCGGACTACTCGGCGGTGCCCGGCGAGGGGCAGCCCGGCATCGTCTTCGGCTACGCGGCGCCGAGCGACACGCAGCTCAGCGAAGGGCTCACGCGCATCCGCGCCGCGATCCTCGACCGGCTCTCGCCACGCGGCGCACCGAGATGACGCGAACTGCCGGAATCCCGATGCGAATACGACCATCGGCCACTTGTCGGAAGCCCGACTCGACCCATAGTGTGAACCGACCGGTGCGCCGAGGGCGGTGCGCCGCCCTACGGTCGGGAGGCCCGGTGAAGCGAGCAATCGGCAGGAGAGCGGCATCCGCTCTCGGTCTCGGTGCAGTGCTCGGAGCAGCGGGCGTGCTCGCGCTGAGCGGGTGCGTCGCTGCACCGACCCCGCCGCCCGTCACCATCGTCGCGACCGTCACCGCGACGCCGAAGCCCACTCCCACTCCCACTCCGACGCCGGTCGCGGCTCCGCCCGCCGAGCTCGTGCCTGCCCCCGCTCCCGACCCGGTGCCGAACGCGCCTGCGCCCGTCTACGAGCCGGGTCCGGCCGTCGATCTCGGCGCGGGCGACGGTGCGAACGGCTCCCCCGTGCTCGACGGCTCGGGCATGCCCATCAGCTACACCGTCGTCTCGGGCGACCACTTCTTCGACATCGCCCAGCGCTTCGACCTGCCGCAGCAGCAGTTGCTGCGGATGAACCCGCAAGTGCACGACTTCGGCGAGAACGTCTACATCGGCGACGTCATCAACCTCGACTGGACCAAGACCGGGTGAGCTTCGCTGCCGAAGTCGATGCGATCGTCACGATCACCCCGTGGAACCCGTGGCCTGTTGCGATTCCCGTGGTCACACTCGCGATCGGCGTCGTCGTCTCCGTGCTCGGCACGCGCCGCCGCTCGAAGCCCATCCGCGAACTCGGCTTCGTGGTCTTCCTCGTCTCGGCGCTCACGGCGGGCGCGATGGCGTGGACACTCTCGGGCATCTGGGACACCCAGGCGCGCACGCAGGCGCTCGAGGAACTCGGGTACGTCTCGCCCACGTTCAGCGGTGGCCTGAGCCTCTCCGACAAGGGGCTGCTGCCGATCGGATTCTCGGCGGAGCGCGACGGCGCCAGAGTGAGCGGTGTGCTGATCGACCAGGGCGACGGCCGCTGGCAGGTCAAGGAGTCAACCGAGTGAGGGGCGGCGGCGGCGCACCACCATGGCGATGAGCGCCTTCAGTCGCCGGATGCCGCAGCGCCCGGGTCACCCGCACCGAGCAGCGCCTGGCTCAGGATGAGCTCCGCGGTCAGCCGAGCACGCTTCCCTCAGCGGCCGATGAGGGTTTCGGGTCGGGCAGCCGCCGCATCCGCAAGGCGGTGATGATGCCGAGCAGTCCCGCGAGGATCGGGATGAGCAAGGCGACCTGCAACGCGATCGGCCGGGACTCGGTGTTGATCGCGATGATCTCCTCCTGCACGTCGTCGGGCTGGTCGACGAGCAGCTCCTCGAGCTGCTCGTCCGACATCAGCTGGGCGTCCTCCTCGAGGGCGACCGCGACGCGCTGCTGCTCCGCGGGCTCGAGCACCGCGCTCGATTCCGCGCGAGCAGTGAACGTGAAGGCGAGCACGGCGAGCATGATGGCGCCGGCGAAGGCGAGGCCGAACGAGAGCCCGAAGGAACCCGCGGCCGAGTTCACGCCCGCCGCCTCGCTCACCCGTTCGTCGGAGATCGGCGACAGCGTGTAGTTGTTGAGCTGCGAGACGAGCAGCCCGAGCCCGCCTCCGGCGACGACCAGCGGAATCGCGAGCCACCATCCGGAGTCGGCACGCGGCACGACGACCACGACCGCGGCCAAGCCGACGACGAGGAGCCCGAAACCCCACAGGATGATCGAGCTCGGACGTCCGTTCGCTCGCTTCCCGGCCACCAGTGCGACCGCGAACATGCTGAGCGAGAGCGGCGCGATGGAGAGACCGGCGAGCAGTGCGTTGTACCCGAGCACCATCTGCAGGTAGAGCGGGAGCACGATCATCGAACCGCCCAGCGCAATCTGCTGCAGGAGCTGACCGCTCACCCCCGCCTTGAACACCTTCGATTCGAACAGCACCGGATCGACGAGGGTCGCGCGCTCGCGTCGCTTGCGTTCCCGCAGCCACCATACGAACCCGACGAGCGCGATCGCCCCGACGCCGATGATGAGGGCGACGTATTGCCCGCCCTCCTGCCAGACGAGAATGCCGAGCACGATGCCGCCCATGCCGACGACCGAGAGCACCGCACCGACCCAGTCGACCGCACGCGAGCCGGTATAGCGCACATCCTTGACGAGCCCGATGCCCGAGAGCACCACGGCGATGACGACCGCCTCGAGGAGGAACCCCACCCGCCAGGAGAGGAACGTCGTGATGACGCCGCCGAGCAACGGGCCCACGCCGGCAGCGATCGCGGCCGAGGCGCCGACGAGGGCGTACACGCGCTTCTGCTGCGCGCCTTCGAAGTTGCCGTGGATGAGGGATTGCATCGCCGGGAGCAGCAGCGACGCGCCGATCCCTCCGATGATCGCCCAGAACAGGATGATCGCGGTGAGGTCTTGGGCGAGTGTCATGGCGATCGCGCCGACGGCGTAGCCGAGCAGCCCGAGGACGTAGGCGAGCTTCCGACCGATGAGGTCGCCGGTCTTGCCGCCGATGAGGATGAACGCGGCGGAGACGAGTGCCTCGAGCGCGATGGCACCCTGCACGCCGCTCACGGTCGTGTCGAGGTCCTCCACGACCGCGGAGATCGACACGTTCATGAGCGAGGTATCGACGACGAGCACGAACATCGCCATCGCGAGGAGCAGCGCAAGCCGCCCGTTGAACGGCTTCGCGGCGCCCTCACCGGAGTCCATGGCTCACCCAACCACATCTCGCGGTCGCCGGAAAGAGCCAGATCGGGGGGAGCCTCCGGCGAAGAGCGCCTGCCCCACGAACTCGCCTTTCGCCACGCCTGCGGGCACCGTGAAGTCGTCGGCGGTCACCTCAGTCGACGTTGCTTCGCGAAGACTCTCCGTGATCTGCCGAGCCGCCGCGGGGGCGTACCGTGGGAGCGTGCTGACTCCGCCGAAGACCGACAAGCGACCCATCGAACGCGTGCACCACGGCGACGTGGTCGTCGACGACTACGAGTGGCTGCGCGAGAAGGACGACCCGGCCGTCATCGCGCACCTCCACGAAGAGAACGCGTACACGAAGGCGAAGACCGAGCACCTCGCGATCCTGCAGGAGCAGATCTTCGAGGAGATCAAGACCCGCACTCAAGAGACCGACCTCAGCGTGCCCACGCGCGAGGGCGACTGGTGGTACTTCACCCGCACGGTCGAGGGGCAGCAGTACGGCATCCACTGCCGGGTGCCGGCCGCGGGCCCTGACGACTGGGAACCCCCGGTGACGGATCGGTTGTCGAGTAGCGGCGCCGAAGGCGACGCGTCTCGAGACACGGGCTCATCGCTCCCAGGCGAACAGGTGCTGCTCGACGACAACGTCGAGGCCGCGGGCCACGACTTCTACTCGCTCGGCAGCTTCGACGTCACCCCAGACGGGTCCACCCTGTTGTACGCGATCGACATCGAGGGCGACGAGCGCTACACGATCCGGCTGCGCTCGCTCGACGACTCGGGCCGCGAGTACGGCGACGTCATCGAGGGCACGGCCGGTGGCGCGACGTTCGACCCGAGCGGCCGCTACGTCTTCTATGCGACCGTCGACGAGTCATGGCGGCCCGACACGATCTGGCGGCACGAGGTCGGCACCGCGGCATCCGATGACGTCTCGGTCTTCACCGAACCCGACGAACGGTTCTGGCTCGGCGTCGGCCTCACCCGCAGCCGCAAGTTCCTGCTCATCGAGGCCGGCTCGAACGTCACGAGCGAAACGTGGCTGCTCGACGCGGCAGAGCCGACGGGCGAGTTCGCCGTGGTGTGGCCGCGCAAAGACGGGGTCGAGTACGACGTCGAACACATCGTCGCCGGCGGCAAAGATCGCCTGCTCATCGTGCACAACGACGGAGCCGTCAACTTCGAGCTCGTGAGCGTCGCGGCATCCGACCCGCAGGGTGAGCGACGGATGCTGCTGCCACACGATCCCGCCGTGCGACTCGAAGGAGTCGACGCGTTCCGCGACTTCGTCGCGGTCGAGTACCGGCGCGAGGGTCTGCCACGTGTGGCGATCGCGAAGGTGCCGCCGGCCGGGCTGCCGGCCGGCGCGACCACCGACGACACCCTGCACGAGCTCGCGTTCGACGAGGCGCTGTTCTCGGTCGGGCTCGCGAGCAATCCCGATTGGGCGCAGCCGACGCTGCGCATCGGCTTCACGAGCTTCGTGACGCCGTCGACCGTGTACGACGTGGTCGTCGCCACCGGCGAACGAAAGCTGCGCAAGCGCCAGCCCGTGCTCGGCGACTACGACGCGACTCGCTACGCCCAGCGCCGCGAGTGGGCGATCGCCGACGACGGCACCCGGGTGCCGATCTCGCTCGTCTACCGGCACGACCTCGTCGACCTCGGCACCCCCGCCCCGACGCTGCTCTACGGCTACGGCTCGTACGAATACTCCATCGACCCCGGCTTCGGCATCCCTCGCCTTTCGCTGCTCGATCGCGGCATGATCTTCGCCATCGCGCACGTGCGCGGTGGCGGCGAGATGGGCCGCCTCTGGTACGAGCACGGCAAGAAGCTGGAGAAGCGCAACACCTTCACCGACTTCATCGCAGCGGCTCGGCACCTCATCGATCAAGACATCACGGCACCCGACCGGCTCGTCGCCCAGGGCGGCAGCGCCGGCGGGCTACTCGTCGGAGCCGTCGCGAATCTCGCGCCGCAGCACTTCTCGGGGTTCCTCACCGAGGTGCCGTTCGTCGACCCGTTGACGTCGATCCTCGATCCGTCGCTCCCGCTCACGGTCATCGAATGGGACGAGTGGGGCAACCCGCTCGACGACGAAGAGGTCTACCACTACATGAAGTCGTACTCCCCCGTCGAGAACGTGCACGACGGGGCCCATGGCGGGCGGCATTACCCGCCCATCCTCGCGGTGACCTCGCTGAACGACACACGGGTGCTCTACGTGGAGCCGGCCAAGTGGGTCGCTCGCCTTCGGGATGTCGGCGCCGAGCCGCTGTTGAAGATCGAGATGGCGGCCGGGCACGGCGGCGTCTCTGGGCGCTACTCGGCGTGGCGCGAGCGGGCGTTCGCGTACGCATGGGTCATCGACGCAGCGGGAGCGCACCCGAGCGGCGAGTGATTCGAGGCGAGCGGATGCCGCGGCATCCGCCGGTCACGATGGCGGTCTTCATGGGAGGCGTCATCGGTCAGCGGCGGCGGGCGGGGTCGGTGAGGCGATGCATCATCGCGGCGGTACTACGCCGGCTCATCACTCGGCCGATGTTCGCGCCGATCCGGTTGGACGAGCCGTCGATCACGCTCGGGCCAGGGTTGCGCCGGTCGAGGTGGGCGAGTGCGGTGGCGACGACGTCGTCAGGTGTCCGCATCCGGGCGCCCGCGGTGGCGTCGTCTGTTCCGACGACGGCGTTGAACTCTGTGCTCGTCGCTCCGGGCGACAGGGCGAAGACGGTGACTCCCGATGCACGGGTCTCAGCCCAGAGCGACTCGGTGAAGCTCAGCACGAACGCTTTCGCCGCTCCATAGACGGCCATCCGCGGGGTGGGCGTGTAAGCGGCCATGCTGGCGACGTTGATCAGGAAGCCCTCGCCCGCCTGGATCATGTCGGGCAGGAAGGCAGAGCTGATTTGGACGGGTGCGCTGATATCGACGGCGATCTCCTGACCGAGACGCTCGGGGTCTTCCTCGACGAAGTCGCCGAACGTGCCGAAGCCCGCGTTGTTGATGACGCCCGTGACGTGGAGCCCTGCCGCAGCGACCGCCGCCGAAAGCTCAACGCCTACGGATGCCAATCCAAGATTCTGAGTGATCGCGGTGACCGTCACGCCGTGCGCCTTCCTGAGTTCGGCGGCGAGTGCATCAAGGCGATCCCGGCGCCGGGCGACCAGCACCAGGTTGGCCCCACGAGCGGCCAGTGCGCGAGCGAAGGTCGCGCCGATGCCTGATGACGCTCCAGTGATGAGGATGGTTTGTTTCGGGTAGTCCAATGCGGGCATGAGTTGCTCCGATATCCGTGGGGTGAAAGGCGCGATCCGCGACCACATGGAGAATGTATGCCTATGTGGCACTGAGTGTCAAACAGGCATCCGGGGTAGGCTACTGGGGTGAACACTGAATCGACTTTGTGGCAACGATCGCGTCAGGCGGCATATGCGGAGATCACGACGGTGGCGATGGGGCTGTTCTTAGATCAAGGTTTCGAGCAGACGACGATAGATCAGATCGCATCGACAGCGGGCATCTCGCGCCGCTCGTTCTTCCGATATTTCGGCACCAAGGAAGACATCGTTCTGGGCGATCTGGCGAGCCAGGGGGAACTCATGCGGGATGCGCTCGAGGGGGTGCCCTCGACGGTCGGCCCTTGGGAAGCACTTCGGCAGGCGTTGCACGCGGTCGATGCGCTCGCCATCGATCCCGAGGTCACGTTGAAGATCGCGACGATGATGTACGGGACGCCGTCCCTGCGGGCGCGCAGTATCGAGAAGCATCTGCACTGGCAGTCACTACTGGTGCCCGACATTCGGCGTCGCCTCGGACTCGCGGAAGACGCCCTGTCGGACCCGGCACCCGTCGCGGTCGTCGCAAGTGCGATCGCTTGCCTGGATGTAGCAGGAGAGCTCTGGGTCAGCGGCGGCGGCGCGGGTGATCTGGGGGCGCTCTACGACCGTGCGGTAGCAGCAGTACGTTTGGGCTCGTGATCGAGGGCGATCGTCGCACCGCCCGCTACCACCGCCGCTCGTGAGCTGTGAGATCCGCGAGGAGCTCGACGAAGCCGATCGATGAGCATGCGAACGCACGGATTCAGCGCTGAGCGAGCAGCATTCCGGATGTCGCAGGCCGCTGCCAGACTGGCGAAATGTCTCTTCTCTCCGATCTCAGTGAGCGAATTCCAGGCCGGGCCCATGGTCCCGGCGCAACCGAATACGACGCCGGCCGTACCGTCTTCGCCGGCGTCGGCGAACCCGAAGCGGTCGTGCGACCGCACACCGCCGAAGAAGTTGCGACCGCTGTCGCCCTCGCGGCGGCAGCCGGCCTTCCGATCGCCGTGCGCAGTGGCGGCCACGGCCTCGTTCCCGTCGAAGACGGCCTCGTCGTCGACCTCGCCGAGTTCACGGCCATCGAAGTCGGCGACGACGGTCTCGTCACCGTCGGTGGCGGTGCCCGCTGGGGCGATGTCGCCGCAGCACTCGCCCCGCACGGTCTGGGCATCAGTTCGGGCGACACGCGCGACGTCGGCGTGGGCGGCCTCGCCCTCGGCGGCGGCATCGGCTGGCTGGTCCGCGGGCAGGGGTTCGCGATCGACGCGCTCCGCGAGGCCGAGCTCGTCACCGCAGCCGGTGAGGTGCTGACGGTGAACGAGACCGAGCACCCCGACGTGTTCTGGGCGCTCCGCGGCGGCGGCGGCAACTTCGGCGTCGTGACGCAGTTCGTCTTCCAGGCCGCGCCCGCCGACGGCCTCGTCGGCGGGCACGTGCGGTTCGACCGGTCCGACGTGCCGGCGGTGCTGCGGGCGTGGCGCGACATCATGCGCGACGGCCCCGACGAGCTGAACTCGACGCTCATGCTGATGCCGGCGTTCGCCCCGGGCGTGCCCGCCGGCCCGCAGCTCGGCGTCGCGTTGCAGGGCAGCGAAGAGCGACTTCGCGAGCTGCTCGCACCGCTCCTCGCGCTCCCGTCGGTCGCCGAGGTCTCGCTCGCGCCGGTGGCCTACGGCGACCTGCTCGAAGACGCCCCACCCGGGCGGCCGCCGCTCCAGTTCGTCGGTGGCAACGGTTTCGTGCCCGACCTCTCCGATGCAGCGCTCGATGCGGTCGCCGCCGCATACGACCGCGAGGTGCCGACGATGGCCATGCTGCGCGCTCTCGGCGGCGCGTTCTCGCGCGTGGCACCTGATGCCACGGCGATCGCCCACCGTGACGCCGAGGCGTTCCTCATCGTCAACGGGGTACTGCCCACGGATGCACCGGCTGAGCAGGTGGCGGCCGTGAAAGCCGGCAACGACGCAGCCCTCGCGTTCACGAGCGGCGTCTACGGCAACTTCTCGGTCGAGACCGGCGAAGAGGTCATCCGGGCGATGTACCCGCCGGCGACGTTGCAGCGGCTTCGTCGCGTGAAGGCCCAGCTCGATCCGCGCAACGTGTTCCGGCAGAACCACAACATCACGCCGGCGAGCTGAGCAACGGCGAGCGGATGCCGCGGCTGAGGTCCGGGGCATCCGCTCGTTCCACTTTGTTAGGACATTCTGTGTAGACTGCTTCTACCGCCCGCGGCACCGGCAGAAAGTTGTACGACGCAGTATGACCACCACGACAGCATCGCCCTTCGACGTCATCACCATCGGACGCGTGGGCATCGATCTCTATCCGACGCGCGACGGCGTGCATCTCGACGAGGCCGAGCTCTTCAGCAAGTCCGTCGGCGGAAGCGCCACGAACGTCGCGATCGCCGCCGCCCGGCACGGGCGCCGGAGCGCCGTGATCACCCGCACCGGTGACGACGCGTTCGGCCGATACATCCGGCGCGAACTCGGCAACTTCGGGGTCGACCCGCAATTCGTCGCCACCGTGCCCGAGCTGTTGACGCCGCTCACGTTCTGCGAGATCTTCCCGCCCGACGACTTTCCGCTGACGTTCTATCGCAAGCCGAAAGCGCCCGACCTCGAGATCACGCCCGAGAGCCTGCCGCTCGACGACATCCGCTCGGCGAAGATCTACTGGTCGACCGTGACCGGCCTGAGCGAGGAGCCGAGCCGGGCCGCCCATCACGCCGCGTGGCTCGCCCGCGATCGGCGGCCGCTCACCGTGCTCGACCTCGACTACCGCCCGATGTTCTGGCGCTCCGTCGATGAGGCCCGGCGCGAGGTGTCCGCCGCCCTCGATTCGGTGACCGTCGCGGTCGGCAACCTCGACGAGTGCGAGGTCGCCGTCGGCGAACGCGACCCGCACCGCGCAGCCGACGCATTGCTCGATCGCGGCATCGAGCTCGCCGTCGTGAAGCTCGGCCCTCGCGGCGTACTCGCGAAGACACGCGATGAGACCGTCGAGTCGCCCGCCTTCCCGGTTCAGGTCGTCAACGGGCTGGGCGCCGGCGACGGATTCGGCGGCGCGTTCTGCCACGGCCTGCTCGCGGGGTGGCCGCTCGAGCGCACGATCGCCTTCGCGAACGTCGCCGGTGCCATCGTCGCCTCCCGCAGGGAGTGCTCGACGGCGATGCCGACGACCGCCGAGGTCGAGGAGCTCGCCCGCGAGCGAGCGGGCACCGGCGCCGGCGCGGACACCCGCGAGCGAACCGGCGCAGGCAGCGCCACCGGGATCACCCTCGAACCCGAGCACGCACGCGACGGAGGGGCCGCCGATGCATCCTGAGACCGTTCGACGATTCGTCGACGACGACCGATTCGCCGCCATTCGCGACCAGCGGGCGAACGACCCCGCGGCGATCGCGGCGGCCCACGCCGCTCGCTCGCGACGACCCCTGCTCGGCGAGAACGGCCGGCTCTTCATCCTCGCGGCCGACCATCCGGCACGCGGGGCCCTCGGCGTCGGCGATGAGCCCATGGCCATGGCCGACCGCTACGAGCTGCTCGACCGACTCGCCCTGGCCCTCAGCCGCCCTGGCGTCGACGGCGTGCTCGGCACCCCCGACATCATCGACGACCTCGCACTGCTCGGCGCACTCGACGGCAAGGTCGTCGTCGGCTCGATGAATCGCGGCGGGCTCCGCGGATCGAGCTTCGAGATGGACGACCGATTCACGGGTTACGACATCGACGGCATCGTGCGCGACGGCCTCGATGTCGCGAAGGCGCTGCTGCGCATCAACCTGCAGGACCCCGGCTCGGCGGCGACGATCGAGGCCTGTGCAGCGGCCGTCACGGCTGCCGCACAGGCCGGCGTGCCGATCATTGTCGAGCCGTTCATGAGCTCACTCCGCGGCGGCGGCAGCGTCAACGATCTCACCGCCGACGCCGTCATCACCTCCGTCGCGATCGCCGCGGGCCTCGGCTCCAGTTCGGCCTACACCTGGATGAAGCTGCCGGTCGTCGACGAGATGGAGCGGGTGATGGCGGCGACGACGCTGCCCACTCTGCTGCTCGGCGGCGAACGCGCCGGCGACCCCGAGGCGATGTACGCCAGCTGGCAGCACGCACTCGCCCTGCCCGGCGTGCGCGGGCTCGTGGTCGGCCGCACGCTCGTCTATCCTCCCGACGGAGACGTGCAGCGCGCCGTCGACACTGCGTCAGCACTCGTGCACGAGCGCTGACGACGCGACGGCGCGGCGCTGCAACGCCGACGAGATTCGAAGGAGCATCCGTGACCGACCAGTCGAGCACGACCCCGAAGGCGAAGCGGACCCGGCCGAACGACGACCCCTGGTTCCACCCGCGAGCGAGCCTCGCCCGCGACGGCTGGGACATCGTCGTCGACTCGTCGCTTCCCGGCTGGCAGCACACGGGGCTGCGGGTCGCCGAGCTCGCCGGTCGTGAGGTCGAACTGCCCGCGGGCGAGGTCGAACGGCTCATCGTGCCATTGACGAGCGGATGCCGCGTGCGCGCACACACCGACGACGGCGTGCTGCACGAGGTCGAACTCGAGGGCCGCGCATCCGTCTTCGACGGCCCCACCGACACCCTCTTCCTGCCGCCGGGAACGCGTGCGACGCTTTCGGGCACTGGCCGCGTCGCGGTGGCCGAGGCGCCGGCGACCACGAGGCATCCGCTTCGCCGCATCGAACGCGACGGAGTGCCCGTCGAACTTCGCGGTCGCGGGCGTGCGAGCCGCCAGGTGCACGACCTCGGCACCCCGGCCGTGCTCGACGCCGAGCGCCTGATCGTCTGCGAGGTGATCACGCCGGCCGGCAACTGGTCGTCGTACCCGCCGCACAAGCATGACGAGGAGCTGGCTGGGCGGGAATCGCAGCTCGAGGAGATCTACTACTTCGAGGTCGCGCCGCCGGAGTCGGCTGACGCCGTCGCTGTCGCCGTCGCGGTCGGGGACGCGGGCGCGGCGTCGCCCTACGCGCTCTTCAGCGCCACCTCGTCGGCCGCGACGGAGATCGAGCTCGACGAGCGCGTCGGCAGCGGCGACGTGGTGCTCATCCCGGGCGGCTTCCACGGGCCGGCGGCCGCCCCGCCCAGCAACGACCTCTACTATCTCAACATCATGGCGGGCCCCGGCGAGCGCGTGTGGCACATCACCGATGAGCCCGGGCACGCCTGGGTCCGATCCTCGTGGGAGTCCGAACCCGTCGACGCCCGCCTGCCCTATACCCGTGATGCGAAAGGACCTCGCCCGTGACCTCCAACAACGGCTCGACGAAGCGCATGACCGTCGGCCAGGCCCTCGTCGAGTTCCTCGCTCACCAGTGGACCGTCGATGGCGACCTCCGCGAGCGCACGATCCCCGGGGTGTTCGGTATCTTCGGCCACGGCAACGTCGCCGGTCTCGGGCAGGCCCTCATGGAGTCGAATGCCGCCGACCCCGAGCTCATGCCGTACTTCCAGGCGCGGAACGAGCAGGCCATGGTGCACCAGTCGGTGGGCTTCGCCCGCATGCGTCGGCGCCGAGCCACGTACGCGAGCGCCGCATCGGTCGGCCCGGGTGCCGCGAACATGCTCACGGGCGCCGCCCTCGCGACGAGTAACCGGCTGCCGGCGTTGCTGCTGCCGAGCGACACGTTCGCGACGCGAGCCGCCGACCCGGTGCTGCAGCAGCTCGAGCTGCCGCACGACCCGAGCATCCAGGTCACCGACGCGTTCCGACCGCTGTCGCGCTTCTTCGACCGCGTCGAGCGACCCGAGCAACTCTTCTCGATCGCGCTGGCCGCGATGCGGGTGCTCACCGATCCTGCCGAAACGGGCGCCGTGACGATCGCCCTGCCCGAAGACGTGCAGGCCGAGGCGCTCGACGTGCCGCTCGCCTTCCTCGCCGACCGCGAGTGGCATCTGCGCCGGCCGCTGCCCGAGCCGGGTCCGCTCGCGCGTGCCGTCGCGGCGATCCGCGGCGCGCGCTCGCCCATCATCATCGCGGGTGGCGGAGTGCTCTACTCGGGCGCCGAAGACGTGCTGCGACGGCTCGTCGAGGCCACCGGCATCCCGGTCGCCACGACGCAAGCGGGCGGCGGGTCGCTCCCGTGGGATCACCCGGAGTACCTCGGCGGCGTCGGCGCCACCGGCAGCACCGCCGCGAACCGGTTCGCGGCCGAGGCCGATGTCGTGATCGGCATCGGCACCCGCTACAGCGACTTCACGACCGCGAGCCGCAGCGCCTTCCAGCATCCGGATGTCGCGTTCGTGAACATCAACGTCGCGGCCTTCGATGCCTACAAGCACGGCACGCAGTTGCCCGTGATCGCCGACGCGCGCACAGCGCTCGAGGCGCTCGAGGTCGAGCTCGCCGGATACCGGGTCGCCGCGTCGATGACCGAGGTCGTCGCTGCGGAGCGGGAGGCGTGGAACGCCGTCGTCGACGCCGCATTCGTTCCCTCGCACCGCGACCGCCCCGCGCAAGCGGAGATCATCGGCGCCGTGCAGGCCGCGAGCGACCCCCGTGACGTGGTCGTGCAAGCTGCCGGTTCGCTGCCGGGTGACCTGCACAAGCTCTGGCGGGTGCGCGACCCGCTCGGATACCACGTCGAGTACGCCTTCTCGTGCATGGGCTACGAGATCGCCGGCGGTCTCGGCGTGCGCCGCGCGGCGCCCGATCGCGACGTCATCGTCATGGTCGGCGACGGCTCGTACCTGATGCTGCACACCGAACTCGTGACGGCGGTCGCCGAAGGCCACAAGCTCATCGTCGTGCTCGTGCAGAACCAGGGCTACGCCTCGATCGGCAACCTCTCGGAGTCGGTCGGCGGACAGCGTTTCGGCACCAGGTATCGCCGCTACGACCCAGCGGCACGCAACTTCCAGGGCACCGAGCCACTGCCGGTCGACCTCGCCGCCAACGCTCGCAGCTACGGTGTCGAGGTGATCGAGATCGCGCCGGGCCCCGACGCCATCGCCGCACTCAGCCGTGCGATGGCGACGGCCAAGGCGTCGCCCACGTCGACGCTCATCCACATCGAGAGCGACCCGTTGTTGTCTGGCCCCGACGGCGGCGGCTGGTGGGATGTGCCCGTGGCCGAGACATCCGCGACCCCGAGCGTGCAGGCAGCGCGTGCGCAGTACGAGGCGGCTCGCGAGCAGCAGCGGCCGCTGCTCGGCTGAGCCGCGGGCGAGGGGCTGGTGACCCGGCACCTGCTGCACCCCCGGCATCCGCTGCATCCTTCGGCGGCCGCACCGGGACATCCGCTGCGCCCGGCGAGCGCTGCAGTATTCAGGAGATCCCGGCCGACAGTGCCCCTACAGGCCCCATACTCCAGAATCTCCTGAATCTCTGCGGCGCACCCCGCACCGCCGCCCGGCGCCCGGCATCCGCTGCACCTGTCTGCGGCCGACAAATTCAGGAGATCCCGGCCCACAGCGCCCCTACAGGCCCCATACTCCAGAATCTCCTGAATCTCTGCGGCGCACCCCGCACCGCCGCCCGGTGCCCGGCATCCGCTGCGCCCGTCGGCGGCAGTCGAATTCAGGAGATCCCGGCCGACACCGCCCCTACAGGCCCCATACTCCAGAATCTCCTGAATCTCTGCGGCGCACCCCTGGCACTGGCACGCCGCTCACCGATCGACGAGTGTGACCTCGAACGAGTAGCGGTCGGGCCGGTAGCAGTGCTGCCCGAATTCGACCGCGACGCCCGAGTTGTCGAACGCGGTGCGCGACATCGTGAGCACGGGAGCCCCTCGCGAGAGGTCGAGCAGCTCGGCTTCATGCCCGGTCGCCGCACGGGCGCCGATGCGCTGCTTCGCGACGCGCATCGTCACGCCGCGGGCACGCAGCAGTTGGTAGAGGCCGTGCTTCTCGAGCGACTCGAGGTCGAGGTCGGTGAATTGCTCGGGCAGCACGTTGTCGAGAATCGCGAGCGGCACGCCGTCGGCGCTGCGCAGGCGATGCACGTGCAGCACCGTGCTGCCGACCGGCACTCCGAGCGCATCCGCCGCCGGTTCCTCGGCGGTCGTGATCTCAACCGAGAGCACTCGCGTCTCGGGCTTCTGCCCCGAGCGCTCGAGGTCTTCGTAGAGGCTCGTGAGTTCGACGTTGCGGGTGACCTTGCCGTGCACCACTTGCGTGCCGATGCCTCGGCGCCGCACGAGCAGGCCCTTGTCGACGAGGTCTTGGATCGCCCGCCGGATCGTCGGGCGGGAGAGGCCCAGCCGGGCCGCAAGCGCGACCTCGTTCTCGAGTCTGGCGCCCGCGGGAAGCGTCTGGTCGAGGATCGCCTGCTCGAGCCGACTCGCGATCTGGTAGTACAGGGGCACCGGCCCCGAGCGGTCGAGGTCGAGGAACAACTCGACGGGGAGGCGTTGCTCCACCTGCGCCATGGGTTTCTCCAGTTGTTCGAATGTTCTGACAGTCGAGAGTAGACGTTCGGCGGGAGGGCCGCCTCACCCGAGATCGGGGGGCGTGTCGCCCGCCCGTCGCCGGAACGTCTCGATGCGCGCCGCGCCCATGACGAATCGCTCGAGATCGACGTCGGGCTCGAGCACGGCGCCGGTGAGGTCAGTGCGATCCCAGATTCCGGATGCCGCCGCAGCGAGCCGTTGCGGTTCTGCCCGGTAGTTGACGAACCGCGCCTCCGAGATCGGGCGACCCGAGGCATCCGTCACCGTGCGAAGCGACTCCAGCACGACGTCGCTCGCCACCTCGACGGCGGGCGTCGTCGGCAACTCGGCTGCCTCGGCAGCACCGCCTGCCCCGGCGACACCGCCGACGACCGCGGGCCCGCCGCGGGTGCCGCGCACGACCTCGGGTTCGACCCGCACGAGCTCGGCCCAGCGGGCTGCGCTCGACTCCGCCCAGCCCGCAACCGATGGCAGGATCGCGAATTCGGTCGACACCGCGGTGCCGAGATACTGCGCGCCGGGCACCGCGAACTCGGCGCCGGCCGGCTCGTCGCGCAGCGGGTGCACGTTGACGCTCATCATGCCGACGGCACGCACGAGCGTGAGCGCGATCGCGTCGACGCCCGACTGCGGGTCGGCGACGATCTCGTACTCGGAGTGTTTCGTGACGAGAAGGCTCGCAAGCCCCGCGTGCACGAACCGGGCCACGGGATAGGTCGGCAGCGGGTACTCGCCCACAGGTCCGCCCTCGCCGATGCGCCCGCGCTCGGTCACGGCATATTGCCCGGCAGCCGACGAGCCGGTGAGCTCGGCGACCCCGGTGGGCACGAGTGCCCGCAGGCGATGGTCGGCGGCGGGGTTCACGAAGTCGACCCGCACGCGCAGCATCGGCTCACCCTCGCGCAGCTCGAGCACGGTGTCGACGACGAGCTCGACGGATGTCGCGGAGCGCCGGTCGCGATCGACCGTGTCGAGGCCGGCCGGCACGGCGTAGCGGCGGCGCACGTTGAGCCGCCCGCGGATCGGCCCCGACTCGAGCACCGTCACCTCGACCGAGGTCGGGTCGGTCACCGCGGTCGCCGGGTCGACCGGTCCGTAGTTGTAGGAGTCACCGCGGTCGCCCTCGTCGACGAGGCGCAGCACGTCGGTGAGCACCGTGCCGTCGGCGGCCTCGATGCGCACGGCGCCGTGATCGTCGACCGTCGCGGTCAGCTGCTCGTTCGCGAGCGATCGAGCCGACACCGTCACCGGGTCATCCGTTGCCCGAGCCATCGCCGGATCGAGACTCGCGACGCCGATGCCGCCGACGTCGATGCCGACCACGGCTCGCCGGCGCGGATCGGCGATGATCTCCACGTGCCAGCGACGCTCGCGCGAGGCATCCGATGCCATGCGGTGTTCGAGTTCTTCGGTGAAGGCCGCAAGGTCGAAGTCGCCGACGGGCGCCTCAGCGACCTCGAAGCGCAGCCCGTCATCGGTGAACCGCCACGCGTTGATCAGCTGGCCGAAGAGCTCGCGCCCGTGGATGCGATTCAGCAGCTTCGGCAGCTCGGCGGTCGTGAGCTGCTCGTCGCCGAGCACCTCGGGCAACGCGTCGAGCAGCTGCACGCCGGCGCCGAGCTCGAGCCGCTCGGGGTCGTGCAGGCGGATCTCGACGTGGGCACGCCGGGCGAAGCCCGCCGGGTTCGCCACGACATGGCGATCAGGGGTGACGGATGCCGCGAGCCGCTCCATCGTGCGAAGGATCACGCCGCGCGCGACATGGCCTGCCGTCGCGAGGCGGCCCTCGACCTCGATCGCGGTCGCGTCGACGCCGCATCCCGTGACGGAGTCATGCGCCGTGCTCTCGACGAGCCGGTACCAGGCGGTGTCGAAGAACGCGCGGTGGTCGTCGACGCCGAACGCGGCGTCGAGGCGCTCGGCGGTGGAGAGCCGGCGCTCGGCATCGGTCATCGCCTGCTTGAGGTTCGTGCGAATCGAGAAGACGCCCGGCAGGAGGTTGCCGCGCACGTGCGCGCGCAGCTCACCGTCGACGACCGGGAGTTCGGCGATCGCTTCGTCGTCGCCCGCGGCCCACTCGGGCGCGACGCGGCGCACGTAGCTCTCGATCGTGTCGACGGTGAGCCCGATGCCGCCTGCGCCTGACGCGTTCGCGGCGTCGACGACCGGCATGAGGTCCGCTGGCGGGGCACTGTGGTCGGTGCCGAGCATGCCGAGGATCGGGTCCGAGCCGTACCAGCTCGCGATCGACCGCCCGTACTCGGCGACGAGCGCGTCGAGCTGACCGGGCAGCGCGAACAGGTCGAGCGCGTTCCCGTAGCCGTCGAACAGGTACTCGGTGCGCACCGTGGACCCGTCGGGTGCGGTCCAGGCGAAGGCGTGGTGGTCGATGCGGGCGGGAACTCCGCGCCAAAGCGCCGCATCGCGCAGCCCGAACCCGCGCAGCAGCTGAGGCATCTGGGCGGCGTGGCCGAACATGTCGGGCAGGTAGCCGACCCGCATCTCGGGGCCGATGCGGCGGCTCGAGCGCAGCCCCAGCTCGAGGTTGCGCACGATCGTCTCGCCGTCGCACAGGAACTCGTCGAGGAGGATCAGGAACGGTCCGATCGCGAGCTGCCCGCGGTCGACCGCCGCGACGACGCGCTCGCGCTGCTCGGGCCTGATCTCGAGGTAATCGTCGATCGCGGCGGCCTGCCCGTCGAGGGTGAACCGGTAGCCGGGATCGGCCTCGAGGGTGTCGAGCAGCCGGTCGAGCATGTGCACGAGGCGCAACCGGAAGACGTCGTGCGGCTCGTACCACTCGCGATCCCAGTGCGTGTGCGGCACGATCACGAGTTCGTCGGGGGCATCCATGGTCACTCCAAGCAGTGGTTCGGTCGTTCGTCGTTCGGTGTTCGGTCGTTCGGTCGTTCGTCGTTCGGTGTTCGGTCGTTCGGTCGTGCCGTCGTGCCGTCGTTCGGTCGTGCAGCTGTGCGGCGCCTACGCGCAGAGCGCCATGATGCGTCGGTCGGCGAGCACGAGATGGAAGGGCCCGTCGGCGGGGTCGGCCGAGAATGCCTCGCGCGCCGACCGTACCGAGCGGCGACGCCCGAACCCGTCGACGAGAATCAGTCCCTCTGCATCGACCGCGACGACCTCGTCGCCGAGCCGCACGAGCGCCGGAGCGCGCATGAGCTCGGGCGTGAGCACGGTGCCGTCGAAGCTGCCGCTGCCGGTGATCGCGGTGCGGCCGGCGCGCACCCCGTCGAGGATCGCCTCCGCCGAGGCATCCGTCGCCGCGACCCACGTCGTCGGCGTGCCCGGTCGCTGCGGCTCCTCGAGCATGTGCGTGTCGCTGCCGCCGAGCAGGGTCGCGCCCTCGGGCCACGTGCGGAACCACGCGAACGGCGCCGTCGAGATGAGCTCGAGGTACCAGGTCGCGTGCCACAGCTCGACCGCGGCGGGCCGGCGTTCGAGCCGGTGCAGCCAACTGCAGTCGCCCGAGATCGGGTGATTGATGCTCAGGATGCCGCGTCGCCGCTCGACCTCGTCGACCCAGTGCTGCGCGGGCTCACGAAAGTCGATCCACCCGATATCGCCGAACGCGTTGGCGTGCCCGCGATGCGTGGTGACCTCCTGGCCGGGCAGGAGCGTGATGCCGTGCTTCGCGCCCTCGGCCGGCAGGTGCGCGTGGTGGCTCACGGTGTTGTGGTCGGTGACGGCCATGAAGTCGAGGCCCGAGGCGACGCCGAGCGCGGCGAGGCCGCCGATCGGCAGCCGCCCGTCGGAGTGGATCGTGTGCCCGTGGAAATCACCGGCGAACCACGTGAGGCCCGGCT
Organism: Agromyces sp. Y782; assembly: GCF_059445405.1. Taxonomy (NCBI): domain Bacteria; kingdom Bacillati; phylum Actinomycetota; class Actinomycetes; order Micrococcales; family Microbacteriaceae; genus Agromyces; species Agromyces sp. Y782. The sequence continues at coordinate 1,661,402 of NZ_JCAIUG010000001.1, forward strand.
CGGCCGGGAGCCCGCGATCGCTGCCGCGTACGGTTCGCGTCGTCGGCGCGGCATCCGGAACCGGCGGCACCGAGCGCGATGCGGGCATCGTGATCTCGACCTCGACCTCGACGCCCTCCGACGGCACGCGGTGCAGGCCGAGCACGACGTTCCACTCCCCCGTCTCAGGTGCACCCGGCACGTACCCCGGCGTCGCGTCGCCCGGATGGATGAGGAACTCGGTTCGGGCGCCGCCAGACCAGCCGCGCCATCCGCTCGCCCCTTCGCAACCGAGGTCGATGCCCGCGTTCGAGCCGTCGAAGCGGATCACGACCTCGAGTGAATCGGTGCCCGGCGGCACGTCGAAGGGCACGTCGAGAATGCGGTGCTCGTTCTGCGTGTCGACGGTGATGGGGATGCGGCGGCGGATCGTCGTCATCGCGTCACCCGATGCGCTGCGTCGACTCGGCGTCGAAGAGCAGGGTTTTGGCGGCCTGCGGCACGATCCAGCCGCGGTCGCCGGGTGCGGGCTCCTGGTCTTCGGGCACGACGACCTGGAACTTGTGCCCGCCCGCGTTCACCGCGATGAGCACGCTCGCGCCGAGGTTCTCGACGACGCTCACCTCGGCCGGGATGCCGCCGGGCTCTTCGCTCGAGACCCAGCGCAGGTACTCGGGGCGGATGCCCCAGATCACCGATTGCCCGTCGCGCACGAGCCCCTCGGTGCCGGCCGGCACCGGCACGGAGGTGTCGCCGATCGAGATCGCGCCGCCCGCGATCGACGTCTCGGCGAGGTTCATCGGGTTCGACCCGATGAACCCGGCGACGAAGGTGTTGTTCGGCTGCTGGAACACCTCGCGAGGCGTGCCGATCTGTTGGAGCTTGCCCGACTTCATGACCGCGATGCGGTCGGCGAGCGCGAGCGCTTCGGCCTGGTCGTGGGTGACGAACACGGTCGTGACGCCGAGGTCGCGCTGCAGTTCCTTGAGGAAGGTGCGCGCCTCGAGACGGAGCCGCGCGTCGAGGTTCGACAGCGGCTCGTCGAGGAGCAGCACGTCGGGCGTGGTCGCAACGGCGCGGGCGAGCGCGACACGCTGCTGCTGCCCGCCCGAGAGCTGACCCGGCCGACGCTCGATGAGCCCCTGCAGCGAGAGCCCGTCGGCGACCGTCTCGGCCTTCGCCCGCCGCTCATCGCGCTTCACGTGCTTGATGCGCATGGGGTAGGCGATGTTGTCGCCGACATCCATGTGCGGGAAGAGCGCGTAGTCCTGGAAGACCATCGCGACGCCGCGCACGCCTGGTTCGGCGTTCGTGACGTCACGGTCGCCGATGACGAGCGTGCCGGAGGTGATCGCCTCGAGGCCGGCGATCGAACGCAGCAGGGTGGTCTTGCCGCAGCCCGAGGGGCCGAGCAGGGCGAAGAACTCGCCGTCGTGGATCTCGACGTCGATCTCGTCGACGCCGCGGACGCCTCCGGGGTACTCCTTGACGAGTTGAGTGGCGTTGATGCCGGCCATCAGGACTTGATACCTCCATGGAAGCGGAAACCGTAGCGACGGTTGACGATGAAATAGATGATGAGCACGGGCGCCGAGAACAGCAGCGCGAAGGTCGAGATGAGCCGGAGGTCGGCCTGCCCGCTCTCGGTGTAGAAGGTGTACATGAGCACCGCAGCCGGCTGCAGGTCTGGGCTGCGCAGCAGGATGAACGGAACCAGGAAGTTGCTCCAGACCTGCACGATCGTCCAGATCGCGATGAAGGCGAGGCCGGGCCGGGCGATCGGCGCCACCACGTCGCGGAGGATGCGGAACGGACCCGCGCCGTAGAGCCGCGCCGACTCCTCGTACGACTTCGGGATCGAGTCCATGAAGTCCTTGAGGATGAAGATCACGGTCGGCAGGAGGCCGCCCGCCAGCACGAGGAGCACACCGACGTAGGAGTTGATGAGACCGAGCTGGGTGATGATCTGGAACGTCGGCACCATGGCGGCCGTGCCCGTCACGATCGACGAGAGCAGCAGCAGCCCGTAGAGGATGCCGTCGCGACCCGGGATGCGGATGCGCGACATCGCATATGCGGCGAGCGCGCCGAGCACGACGACGATGAGCATCGTGCCGATGCCGAGCAGCAGCGAGTTGCCGATCGAGCGCAGCGCGTAGGGGTTCTCGGCGAGCCGCGCGAAGTTGTCGAGCGTCCAGTCGGGCCACGACAGCGAGAGTGACGGGGTCGCGTCGAACGGCGCGAGCACGAGCCACACCATCGGCAGGGCGAAGAGGAGGCCGACGATCGTCATGACGACCGCGAAGGCGACGCGGGCGAGGAAGTGCCGCACCGTCGCATTCGCGGCGACCTTCTGTGCAGTGGTGGCCTTCCGTGCGGGAGTGGCGGTCATCGCTTCTTCCTTCCCCTCGACACGCGCACGTAGCCGAGCGCGATGACGAGATTGATGAGCAGCATGATGAGCGAGATCGCGGCGCCGAGCCCGAGCTGACCGCCGGGGATCGCCGTCTCGTAGATGTAGACCGAGAGGATCTCCGTCTTGCCGTTCGGCCCGCCAGCCGTGATGAGGTAGGGCGTGAAGGTGTTGAACGTCCACAGCGTGATGAGCAGCGTGTTCGTGAGGATGTGCCCCTTGATGTTCGGCACGATCACGTCGCGGAGCTGCTGCCAGCCCGAGGCGCCGACCATCTTGGCGCTCTCGATCTGCGACGGCGGAACGGCGCTGAGCGCCGAGGAGAAGAGCTGCATCGAGAAGGCGGTGCCCACCCAGATGTTGAAGATGATGATCGCTTCCATCGGGTGGTCGATCAGCCACGCGGTGCCCTCGGTGCCGAGCAGCCCGTTGACCGTGCCCGACCGCCGGTCGAGCAGGGCGAGCCACAGGAACGAGGCGACGGATGCCGGGATGACCCACGCCGCCAGCACGAGACCTTCGAGAAGACCCTTCGTCCAGCCGCGGATGCCCCGCACCGCCCAGGCGAGCCCGAAGCCGATGAGCGTCTGGCCGATGATGCCCGAGAACAGCACGAAGATGAGCGTCAGCCAGAGCGAGTTCCAGAACGACGGGTCGGTGAGGGCCTCGACGTAGTTGTCGAGGCCGACGAACGCGGGTGACGCGGCCTGCAGGCCGGTCAGCCGGTAGTCGGTCATGCCGAGCCAGATCGTCCAGACCGCGGGGAAGAGCAGGAACAGCCCGATGATGATCAGTGCGGGAGCGACGAAGACGGTGGCCCTGGCGGTGCCGAGGCCTGCGACGTCGTCGGCCCGCCGCCGGCGGGGAGCGATCGCGCTCCCCGCCGGCGTCGTGGTGCTGGTGGTCATGACTTAGCCACCCGAGACCGCGTCGTCTCCGACGATGTCCTTCACGGAGTCGGCGTAGGTCGTCGCAGCGTCTCCGACGCTCGTGCCCGAGACCACGTCGAGCGTCGCCTGCTGCAGTGCGGTCGACACCTGGGGGTAGGCGGCGAGCGGCGGGCGGTACGCGGTGATCGGCAGCACTTCTTCGCTCACGTAGGTGAGCATCGGGTCGTCGGCGAGCATCTCGTCGTTCACGTCGGTGCGCGGCGTGATCGCGAGGGTGCCGGCGTTCCGGGCCTCGTACGCGTCGGCCGAGTTCATGAAGGCGAGCAGCTCCCACGCGAGTTCGGGGTGGTCGCTGTTCGGGTTCAGCACCCGGCCGGTGCCACCGGACATCGAGACGAAGTCCTGGCCGTCGATGCCGGAGCCCGGCTTCATCGCGGGGATCTTCGTGTAGCCGACGACCTCGTCGCGGTTCGCGATCGGCGCGGTGCCGACGCCCTCTTCGGGGTTGATGACGCTGCGCCAGAAGTAGTCGCCCTCGAGGAGGATGCCGATCTGGTTCGACGCGAACAGCTGGAATGAGGTGTCGCGGCCGGCGGCCTCCTGCTGGAGCACGGCGTCGCCGAGGCCCTCGTCGATGTAGATCGTCTTGTAGAGGTCGAGCACGTCGTTCAGTCCGTCGGTGTCGCCCACCCACTTGCCGTCTTCGTAGACCTGCTCGCCGGTGCCGACGAGCAGCGGCAGCAGGCCCTGCATCGTCGTCGCCTCGCCCATCGCGGTGCCCGCGTTGAGCTGGATCGGCGTGACGCCGTCGAGCTTCTTCAGCTCGCGCGCGGCGTCGAGCACGTCGTCCCAGCTCTCGGGCTGCCAGTCGGCGGGAAGCCCCGCCTGCTCGAAGAGGTCTTTGTTGAAGTAGAGCACGCGGCCGTCGGCGCCCTGGGGCACGCCGTAGCGCTCGTCGTCGAACGACACCGCGGACTGCACGGCCTCGGGGATCTGCTCCCAGCCCTCCCAGCCATCGACGGCGTCGCCGCCGACCTCGGAGAGCGGCTTGATGTAGCCGGCCTCGGCGAACTCTCCGACCCAGATGCCGTCCATGCCGATGATGTCGGCGCCCTCGCCCGACTGCAGGTCGAGCGCGATCTTGGTCTTGTAGTTCTCGTCGTCGACGCCCTGCGGCTCGAACTCGACGGTGACGTCCTTGCCGTCCTCCTCCATGGCCGCCTCGAACTCGGGGATGACCCAGTCCGCGATCCAGTCGGCCTCGGCGGCGTTCTTGCCGCCGGTGATGGCGTTGGCCGTGACGGTGAGGGTGACGGGACCGGAGTCGTCGGTCTCCTCGGGGGCTTCGCCGGAGCAACCGGCGAAGACGAGTGCGCCCGCGGTTGCGACGGCGAGCGCCGCCACCACCCTGCGCCTGCTGTGGTTGATCATCTTCGACCTCTCTCTTGATTCACCAGCCGGGCGTGACGCCGGCGGGGTACAGCTGTGGGTGATCGTGGTGCGGTGGAACGGTGACCGGCGGTCTCAGGGGGCTCCCGCCTCCGTCGATGCGCCGATCGGTGAGCCGATCGCGTCGGCGAGGGCGGCGAGCATCCGCTGCCCGACGACGATGTCGGCGGCGCCCTCGTCGACTGAAGGGCCGGGCTCCGGATGTCCCGCGGCGAGTGCCGCGAACGACCGGAGCTCCTGCTCGAACGCCTCCTCCTGCATCCATCTCGTCTCCGAACGCCTCGACCCGAGGGGTTCGGCGTTCTCGACGACGGTGAGCACGGTCGGCGCGTTGAGCACGTACGGCACCGCGAAGGTGAGGGCGATCGTGCCCGTCTCGTGGTGGAAGGTGATGGTCTCGCGGTACTCGGGGTAGCGCGGGATGAAGTGCCAGTCGAGCGACCACGGCACCTCGGTACGCTCGGCGAGGAAGCCGCCGAGGCTGAGCGAACCCGGGAACGCCGGGCCGGTGTGGCGCGCGCGGTCGACCGTGCCGATGCCGCCGACGAGGTGCCGCAGCAGGCCGATGTCGTGCACGATCGAGCCGAGCACGACGTTCGTGTAGAGCTTCGGGAGCGGGTCGGCGGCCGAGCCGATCGCCGTCGCGACCGTCGCGTCGGTGGCAGCGATGAGGGTCGCCAGCAGTTCGGACGGCACGTCGGATGGCGCGGGGGCGAGATTCGCGAAGGCGAGCTGTGCGCCGTCGGCGGGGTGCAGCACCTCGACCGTCACGGCTCGCACGTCGACCTCGGCGAGGAGCGACTTCGCAGCGGTCGAGGCGGGGTCGTGCTCCTTCATGTAGCCGACCCGCACCCAGTCGGGGAGTTCGATTCCCCGCCGCGCCGCGACCTCGCGAAGCGCGTCGATCTCGACGAGCGAGAAGGCGAGCGGCTTCTCGGCGAGCACGCGGATACCGGCGTCGACGAGCCGCGCGACATCCGGCGCGTGCGAGCCCGCGGTCGCGAGGATCGCGCCGTCGATGCGAATGGTGCCGGCGGCGATGGCATCGATGAGCGCCTCGACCGAGTCGAACGGCGCGACACCGGTACCGGATGCCTCGGCGATCTCACGTGCCCGCGACGCGGACAAGTCGACCACGGCGACGAGCTCGACGAGGTCGGCGTTGCGCCGGATGAGCGGCAGGTGCACGCTCTGGCTGATCGCGCCGAGGCCGATGACCGCGAGCCGAACGCGTTCTCCGCGGGGCCCGGTGGCGTTGTCACCGCCGGGCAGGGGCTGGGCGTCGAAGCCGGTCATGCGAACCACCGCCGCAGGCGCTCGCGGTTGGCGACCTGGTCGGCGCGGGCGCGGGCGACGTCGTCGGCGTCCTGCAGGATGACGTCCTGCTCGACGACGATCCAGCCGTCGTAGCCCGAGTCGACGATCGTGTCGACGATGCGGTCGACCTCGAGGTCGCCATCGCCGAGGGCGACGAACACGCGTCGCTCCCAGATGTCGCGCATCGGGTCGGCGGAACCGCGGGCCGCGGCCAGCACGGAGCGGTCGGCGTCTTTCAGGTGCACGTGGTTGATGCGGTCGGCCCAGCGCGGGAAGTCGGTGACGGGGTCGCCGCCGCCGACGAGCAGGTGCCCGGTGTCGAAGGTGAGGTCGACGTCGGTCTCGGCGAGGAATCGATCGATCTCGCGCGGCGTTTCGACGTAGGTGCTGGCGTGGTGGTGGAAGGTCGGCTCGAGGCCCGCCGCCCGCGTGAGGTCGGCCGCTCGCTGCACTCGCGCGGCGAAGGTCGCCCACCGCGCGTCATCGAGTTCGAGCTCGGGCGCACCGCCGGGGCGCGCCTTGCGCTCGGGCGACCCCGAGTCGGCGAGCGTCGGCTTCGGGGCACGATCGGCAGCGACGGCGACGGCGGCGGCTGCGGCGAAGAGCTCGAGCGTCGGCGGGAGTTCGGCGAACGCGCGCTCGAACTGCTCGTCGGTGCCTGCGAACGGCAGGTCGACCCAACCGCCGGCGAGCGCGAGGCCGTGACGTTCGAGCAGCTGCGGCAGCTCGATCTGATCGCCGAACAGGCCGATCGGGCCGAGATCGATGCCCTCGTAGCCGGCTTCGGCCACCCACGTCGCCAGCTGCTCCCCATCGGGAAGCGGAACGACGTCGGGACGGGAAAGTTCGAAGACGCCGTAGCTGACCGGCGCGTTCGCAGTTCGGATCACCGCGTAGTCCTCTCAAACCTTGGAGGGCGCCGCTTCGCGTCTCCGCGGTCAAGGGTAACTAAGTTCGGACATACTTACAACAGCACGTACGTCGTTCACGCGCTGTTCGCCGAAAGTGCAGATCGCGCCTGAATCACGGCGAGGAGTGCGCTCTCGACGCACGCGAGAGTGCAGGTCCCGCCCAAATCGGCGCGATGAGTGCACACTCGAGGCACGTCGAGCGCCAAAAGTGGAGCGTCAGACCGTGAGGAGCGGTGCCGCGACCGCTTCGAGCGCACCGGGCACCAGGCGGAAGTACGCCCAGGTGCCCCGCTTCGAGCGCGAGAGGAAGCCGGCCTCGGTGAGGATCTTCAAGTGGTGGGAGACGGTGGGCTGACTCAGGCCGACCGGCTCGGTGAGGTCGCAGACGCATGCCTCCTGACCCTCGGATGCCGCGACGATCGAGACGAGCCGCAGCCGCACCGGGTCGGCGATCGCCTTGAGCTTTCGCGCGAAGACCTCGGCATCGTCGGCGGTGATCGTCTCGCGGGTGAGGGGCGCGCAGCATGCGACGGGCGCAGCGGCCGACTCGGCGACGCCACGGGTCACGAGGGGCAGGTCGATGATGGTCACGCGATGATCCTACCCGTATATTGACATTCATCGATATAGCGGCCACACTCGCCATATCGACAACCTTCAATGAATGCGAGAACACGGATGACTCTCATCGACCTCACCGCACCGACGACCGCCCCCTCACGGCTGCAGGGGCTGCCGGTCGCGATCATCGGCGCAGGCCCGATCGGCCTTGCGGCCGCCGCGAACCTCGTCGAACGCGGCATCGACTTCGTGCTGCTCGAGGCCGGCGACAATATCGGCGCAAGCGTGACGCAGTGGGGGCACACCCGGCTCTTCTCGCCGTGGAAGCACCTCATCGACCCGGCTGCCGCGCGTCTTCTGGCTCAGACGGGCTGGGCGGCCCCCGCCGCCGATTCGCTCCCCACCGGCGCCGAGCTCGTCGAGCACTTCCTCGACCCGCTCGCCGCCCTGCCCGCCATCGCCGGCCGCACCCGGCTCGGCGTCGACGTCACCGATGTCACTCGCGAGGGCATGGACCGCACGCGCACCAACGGTCGCGCGCAGGCGCCGTTCCTGCTCCGCGTCCGCACCGACGAGGGTGTCGAAGAGCTCACCGCCCGTGCCGTCATCGATGCCTCGGGCACCTACCGCACTCCCAACAGCCTCGGTTCTTCGGGCCTCGACCCGCTCGGCCTGGCCGAGGTCGCCGACCTCGTGAGCCACGCGTTGCCCGACGTGCTCGGCCGTGAAAGGGCCGCGTTCGCCGGTCGCCACACGGTCGTCGTCGGCGCGGGGCACTCCGCCGCCAACACGCTGCTCAAGCTCGCGACGCTCGCCGAACAGGAGCCCGGCACCCGCATCACCTGGGTCATCCGCAACGCCACGGCCGCACGGGTCACGACCGCACCCGACGACGAACTGGCGGCACGCGCCTCGATCGGCGCTCGCGTCGACGCACTCGTCGAGGCGGGTCGCATCGAGCTCGTCGATCGCTTCGAGATCGTCCGCCTCGCCCGCGGTTTCGACGACGAGGCATCCGTCGCCCGCATCACCGGCCGTCGCGGCGACGGCCTCGAGACGATCTCGGCTGACCGCATCGTGAACGCCACCGGCTTCCGGCCGAACCTCGACTTGCTGCGCGAGATCCGCCTCGAACTCGACGAGATCGTCGAGGCGCCCCGCCGCCTCGCACCGCTCATCGACCCGAACGTGCACTCCTGCGGCACGGTCGAGCCGCACGGATTCGCCGAGCTCACCCAGCCCGAGCGCGACTTCTTCATCGTCGGCATGAAGAGCTACGGCCGGGCGCCGACGTTCCTGCTCGCGACCGGCTACGAGCAGGTGCGTTCGGTGTCGGCCTGGTTGGCCGGCGACGCCGCAGCCGCCCGCAACGTCGAACTCGTGCTGCCGGCGACCGGGGTCTGTTCCACCAGCGCGCCCGCCACCACCGGCGCGAGCGGCGGGAGCTGCTGCAGCTGAGCGGGGCTCGGGAACAGCCACGCCACGCTCGCCCGCTCGGCCGACCTCGCTGAACTTGACGCGTTCGCTCGGATGGTCGCTGCAGTTCCCACCAAGGGCCTGTTCACGGAACTACCGGGTTACCCGCCCCAGCTCCGAGTCAGTGACGAGCTGCTTCCATCTGTGCTTCGTGGCGGAGCCCAGTCGAACCTCCCGGAGCGCAGCCTCGTGTCGGACATCCAGGTTCCCTCACTCGTCTTGTCTTGGACCGACGACCCGGGGCACCCGGTCTCGACCGGTGAAGAACTCCACGCGCTTCTGCCCGTCAATGAGTTCCACATCGCCGACTCCGTGACCGAACTGCACACCTGGTCCACCCGGGTCCTCACCTTCTTGGGGGAATGACGCTCATGACCACTACTCCGACCTGCGTTCCCCGTGGGCGCTCCCGGCGCGCCATTGAGTAAAACGCCCGCCAAAGACTCCGGTACAGGTCATCCGTGGACCAATCCCATAGACTAACGTCTATGAGCACCGGAACCGTCAGCCCCAATGCGGCCACGCTCGCGCTGATCGCCGACCCAACTCGTGCCCAGATGCTGGCCCTGATCATGCAGAGCGACGCCGGTCGTGCGACCGTGACCCGTCTCGCCGAAGCATTGAGACTCCGCCAGCCGACGGTCTCGCACCACGCGAAGGCGCTCTACGACGAGGGCGTGCTCGAACGACGGCCAGAGGGCCGGCAAGTCTGGTACTCGATCGCTCCTGCGTACGCAGACCGAGTGGCGGAGCTGCTGCTGCAGCCCGACTCGCTGCTCGACGACGAACTGCTCCAACGGGTCAGCCGCGACCTCGCCGATCGATTCGTCGGCGTCTTCAGTGTCGAGACGGTCGAGCGCTACGTGCGCGAGAGCCGCGACCTGCTCGCGGAGCGTTCGGGCATCACGCGCCACCTTCCGTCGCTGACCGCCCAGTTCGCCGGTGAGCGACTCGCGGCCCTCGCGTCCGAACAGCGGCAAGTGGAGAGCACGCCCGAAGTCCTGTTCGTCTGCGTGCAGAATGCGGGTCGCTCGCAGCTGGCCGCCGCGATCCTGCGCCATCTCGCCGGTGACCGCGTACACGTGCGTTCCGCCGGATCCGACCCGGCCGACAGCGTGCGCTCGACGATCGTCACCGCGCTCGACGAGATCGGCGTGCCGATCGGCGGCGAGTTCCCGAAACCCCTCACCGATGAGGTCGTGCGCGCCGCCGACGTCGTGATCACCATGGGCTGCGGCGACGCCTGCCCGATCTACCCCGGCCGACGCTACCTCGATTGGGACCTCGAGGATCCCGTGGGACTGCCCCTGCCGCGTGTGCGCGAGATCCGCGACGAGATCGAGGCGCACGTGCGCGTGCTGCTCGCCGAGCTCGGCTGACGGGCACGGCACTCACAGAGCACGGCGCGGGCTTCGAGACATCCGTTGGCCGATTCATAGATCATGATCTATGATTGGTTCGACCGAAGGAGCGAGACCATGACCGAGAAGCCCACCGTCCTGTTCGTCTGCGTGCACAACGCCGGCCGTTCGCAGATCGCCGCCGGCTACCTGCAGGCACTCGCGGGAGACCGTGTCGACGTGCTCTCCGCGGGTTCCGAGCCGAAAGACCAGATCAATCCGATCGCCATCGAGGCCATGGCCGAAGAGGGCATCGACATCGCCGGCAACACGCCGAAGATCCTCACCGTCGACGCCGTGCGCGAGTCCGACGTCGTGATCACCATGGGCTGCGGCGACGCCTGCCCGATCTTCCCCGGCAAGCGCTACGAAGACTGGGAGCTCGAAGACCCCGCGGGCAAGGAGCTCGAGACCGTCCGCCGCGTGCGCGACGACATCCGCGGGCGCGTCGAAGCGCTCATCGCCGAGATCGCACCGGCCGCGTCAGTGTCAGCGTCATGAGTGACATCGAGAACGTCGTCGTCATCGGCTCCGGCCCGGCCGGCTACACAGCCGCGATCTACCTCGCCCGCGCCGGTCTCTCGCCGGTCGTGCTCGCGAGCTCCGTCGAGGCGGGCGGCGCACTCGTCACGACGACCGAAGTCGAGAACTACCCCGGCTTCGCCAACGGCATCATGGGCCCGGAGCTCATGGAGCAGATGCGATCGCAGGCCGAGCGATTCGGCGCCCGCATCGTCTACGACGATGCGACGGAGGTCGAGCTCACCGGCGACGTCAAGGTCATCCGCACGATCAACGGCGTCGAGTATCGTGCCCACACGGTCGTGCTCGCGATGGGCTCGGCCTACCGCAAGCTCGGGGTCGAAGGTGAAGAGCGCCTGACCGGGCGCGGCGTCTCGTGGTGCGCCACGTGCGACGGCTTCTTCTTCAAGGGCAAAGACATCGCGGTCGTCGGCGGCGGCGACTCGGCACTCGAAGAGGCGATGTTCCTCACGCGCTTCGCCGACTCGGTCACCCTCGTGCACCGGCGCGACTCGCTGCGCGCCTCGCGGATCATGCAGGAGCGCGCATTGTCGAACCCGAAGATCCGGCCCTACTGGAACGCCGAGGTCGTCTCGGCCGAAGGCCCCGACGGCCTCGAACATCTGCAGTTGCGCGACACGCAGACCGGCGAGCGCAACACCCTCGCAGCGACCGGCCTCTTCATCGCGATCGGTCACGACCCGCGCAGCGAGCTCGTCGCCGGCCAGGTCGACCTCGACGACGAGGGGTACGTGAAGGTGGCGCATCCGTCGACCCAGACGAACCTCGAGGGCGTGTTCGCATGCGGCGACCTCGTCGACAAGCGCTATCGCCAGGCCATCACGGCGGCCGGCACCGGATGCGCGGCTGCCCTCGACACCGAGCACTACCTGGCGGCACGCGGTCTCGCAGACCCCGTCGAAGAGCAGGCGGCGATCATCCTGGAGACCCCCGAAGAGCCCGCCGCCTGAGCCGGGCCCGACCAGGCCCGGCTCGACCCGCGCAGCTCGGGCGTGCCTCCCGACCGGTTCGTCTCCCATGGGAGAGGATCGTGGAATGCCCAGCGGCCGTCTCATGCGCATCCAGAGCCCCGAGTTCCAGGCGATGGCCGAGCGGGTACTGCGGGTCACCCAGCTCACCTCACGTCTGAACGTCCTGCCCTTCGATGACGAAGCGGGAAAGGCCGCACTCTTCGAGCAGATCCTGGGGCGGCCGCTCCCCGCGAATGTCACGATCTACCCACCCTTCTATACGGAGCATGGGCTCAACCTCGACCTTGCCGAGCGCGTGTTCATCAATCAGGGGTGCACGTTCATGGACTACGCGGGAATCCGGCTCGGTGAGGGCGTCATGGTCGGCCCGAAGGCCACGTTCATCACGAGTGGCCACCCGGTCGACCCGGCCGAGCGCAAGCTGTACCTCACCGGCGCCCCCATCGACGTGGCGGAGAACGTATGGATCGGCGCGGGGGCGACGATCCTGCCCGGCGTCAGCATCGGCCGCGACGCCGTGATCGCCGCCGGGGCGATCGTGGCCGACGACGTGCCGGCGGCGAGCCTCGTGGCCGGCACCAAGGCCATCGTGCGCCGAAGCTGGTGACGGCTCGCGGTGTCTCTGCCGCCTAGCTCGCACGCGCGGTGAACGCCGCGGCGAGCGCGAGGCCCGCCATGATGATCGTCATCGTCGCGTACGACCCCGTTCCGGCCGCGACCGCCGGCCCGATCGCCGGCGTCAGCGCTGCCGCAATCGTGATCGGTGCAGCGAAAGCGCCGTTGATCGCGCCGTAATTGCGGGTGCCCCAGCGGTCGGCGACGGCGGATGCCTGCACGAGCGTCTGCGCGCCGCGCACTGCGCCGGCGACGATGCCGATGACGATGAGCAGCCAGATCGGGCCGGGCACGAGGGCGAGCGCCGCGAGGGAGGCGGCGGCGAGCACGCACACCACGGCAACCGGAACCCACGGGCGCACTCCGCGCGGCAGCACGAGGAAGAGCAGCCGACCGATCACCTGGCCGGCGCCGATGAGGCCGAGGGCGAGCGCCGCGAACTCGAACGTCAGGCCCTTCTCCATGTAGAGCGGCACCGCGGCGAGGGTCGCGCTGAGCAGGGCCACAGCGAGCGCGATCATCGTGATCTCGAGCATCCAGAAACGTCGAGTGCGCAGCACGGACGAGACCGTGTGCTCGGTCTCGTGGTGCGGGGCGGCTCGGTGCGGCCACGCGCGCTCGAGTGAGAGCAGGTGCAACGGCACTGTCACGAGCGCGAGCACCGCCGCGAGCACGAGGAACGTCGCTCGCCAGTCGAGCACCGAGAGCAGACCGGCGACGATGGGGGCGAAGATCGTCGATGCGAGCCCGCCCGCGAGGGTGAGGATCGTCATCGGCACCTGCCGTCGGTCGCCGTAGCGCCGGGTGATCACCGTGAAGGCCGCCTGATAGAGCACGGCGGCTTGCGCGATGCCGCACACCAGCCAGGCGACGGCGAACACGATGAGGTCGGGGGCCACGGCGACACCCACGAGGCCGATCGCGCCGATCAGCGATCCTGCGCTCATCACCCGGCGCGGGCCGCGCTCGTCGAGCATCCGTCCGACGATGACGCCGACGATCGCCGACACCACGAGGCCTCCCGAGAACGCGGCCGTGATCGCGACCAGCGGCCACCCCGTCTCGCGGGCGACTTCGGGCGCCGCGACGATCATCGCGTAATAGAGGATGCCCCAGCTGATGACCTGCCCGATCGACAGCGCCGCGAGCCGCAGCCCAGGTCGACCCGTTCCGACCGGTGGCGCCTCAGCTCGGTCGGTGCGGTCGGTGCGGCTCATCCGTTCCACGCTATCTCTGCGAACGGATGCCCCGTGGCGTGCGCCGTGAACCTTCGGTGAACGTTCGATCATGACGCGCCCCGCCCTCGCTCGCCGACGGCGAACTCCCGATCAGCCGACGAACCCGCGGAAGTGATCGTTCTCCTCCGCGCGTCGCTCGCGCTCGCGCTCGGCGGCCTGCACCCCGCGGTCGAGTGCGAGCAGCAGGTCGCGCACGCGATCGTCGCGCTCTGCTTCGTAGGTTTCGTCGACCTCGATCTGAGGCCATTCGCCCCACTCGCGTTCGAGGCGTATCTCGATCGCGCCCGACACTTGCTCCCACGCCTCTTCGCGGGCCCGTTCGGCGAAGGCGCTGAGGTACTCGGGGTCGTTGCGACGCACCCACAGCTCTTTCGCCACGGCGGCGTAGACCTGTTCGCGGCGACGGAGGTTCGCGGCATCCGCTCGCCGATAGTCGTGTTCGTGCGACGACCTGCCCTCGCGGCTCGCGGCGGCCGAGCGGGTCTCGCCTGTGCGTTCGGCAACCTCGTCGGCCTCTTGCACGAGCTCGTAGAGCACTTCGCGTGCGGCGGCCGCAGCCCGTTCGGGAGCGAACGGCTCTTCACCGCGGAGCGCCTCGACGATCAGCCGGTTCCTCAGTGCCATGCGCCCGGCGGACTCGGTCACGAGCACACCCTCGGCGAGCATCTCGTCGAATGTCGGGGTCGGCGCCTCGGGCAGGGCATGGCGATCGAACGGCTTGAACCGCCGCGCGCGCTTGCTGTGCCAGAAGGACATGCCCGTCTTCTCTCGAACGTCGGTGTCCGCCGCCGTTCGGCGGTCAGAATCGAGCCTATCGCGGGCGTCTGACGTGCCGGTGGACACGTCGACGGTGGGTTCGGCTGTCACTTCGGCTGTCACGTCGGTGGCGGCCGTTAGCCTGCCGATATGAGCCGAGCGGATGCCGCAGCGCGGGCGTGCAGCATCATCGTCGACGGTGCTCCGTGCCCGACGCCGACCGAGCCCGGTGCGCCGCTCGACCTCTGCACCTCGCACCTGCTCGAGGCCTACGACTGGGTCGCTCGAGGGGTCGGCGTGACCGACCTGCTGCCCGGCCCGTGCCTCGTCTGCGGGTCGCGCGTCGGGGTCGAGTACCCGTCGGGCCGCATCTGCGCGGTCTGCGAGTGGCGCGTCGGCGACGTGCCCGACATCGCCGTGGCCGACCCACGAGTCGACGTCGTCTACTACATCCGGTACCGGCAGCAGATCAAGATCGGCACCTCTGGCAACCCGCGCACCCGGGTCGCGAGCCTGCCGCACGACGAAGTGCTCGCGTTCGAGCTCGGCGACCGAGTCGTCGAGCAACGTCGGCACGCGCAGTTCGCGGCGCACAGATTCGCGGGCACCGAGTGGTTCGCGGTGCACGACGAGCTGCTCGCGCACATCACCGAGCTGAGCCTCGGTGTCGGCGACCCATGGGCGCAGTACGACCGCTGGGTGAGTCGCCGGCTCGCGGCTCAGGGGTGAGGGTGCCTCCCACCCGACTCGCGTCCCGCGCCGGCCCGCCTACCTGGCGTTGACCGGTGAGGTCGCGGAAACAGAGCGACGAGCCATGATCGCCGCGTGCGGTCGGTGCCCGTCATCGCTGCGGGTGTAGACCTCCTCGACCGTGAATCCCGCAGAGCTGAGCTGTTCCGACATCTCGTCGGGCGGCCAGAAGTATGCGGTCGTGACCTTATGCGGGAACGCCTCGACGCTCGCACCGTCGAAGAAGCCGAGCAGCAGGCTCCCACCTGGTGCGATGCAGCGCGCGAACTCGCTCAGGATCGACGGGACATCCGCCGGCGCGGAGTGGATCAGCGAGTACCACGCGAGGACTCCCCCGGCGTGGGCTTCGGGGACGCCGAGGTCGTGGAGCGAGCCGACGCGGAACGGAACGCCGGGGAACCGCTCCTTCGCTCGAGCGATGAACGCGGGAACGAGATCGACGCCCTCGGCGTCGCAGCCCAGCCGCCGCAGATGGTCGGTCCAATGGCCCGGTCCGCACCCGGCATCGATCACCGGACCGGACACGCTCGCGCCCCATCGCGAGATGAGTTGCTGGTCGAGTTCGTGCATCTGGGCGATCGTGCCCATCAGGGAGATGTACTCGTCCGCTCGGCGGGTGTAGGCGTCCCGCACCTCGGTACTCGTCACGTCTGCCACCCTACGAGACGTCGTTCAGCCATCGACTACCAGGGCGACGGGCGGTCGTTGTCGCGCTGGCTGTCGTCGGGGAAGTGCGGCAGCTCTGTGCCGCCCGCGCGAATGCACAGCCACCGCAGTTGCTCGGGGCTGTCGGGGACGCAGCGCCAGGTGCGCCAGACGCCCTGACCCACGCGCACGACGGTGCCGGGCCCGACGTCGACGATCTCGTCGTTCAGTCCCATCTGCCCCAGACCGGCGAGGAACACGTACACCTCTTCGACGCGAGCGTGGGCGTGCCAGTAGCCCGCCTCTTCAC
Source organism: Agromyces sp. Y782 (assembly GCF_059445405.1). Lineage (NCBI taxonomy): Bacteria > Bacillati > Actinomycetota > Actinomycetes > Micrococcales > Microbacteriaceae > Agromyces > Agromyces sp. Y782. Next base: position 1,677,626 of record NZ_JCAIUG010000001.1, read on the forward strand.
CCGGCTCGAACGCGTTCGCGGTCATGCCGATGTACTGCATCGTGAGCTCGTGATCGACGACCCGTCGACCGTCACGTGAACTCCCTGGGCGGAAACCACCGAAGTGCTCCCGCCAGTCGTCGAGCCCGCCCATCTCCAACACTTCGTAGTCGCTCACGAACGCTACTGTAGCGACTCGCAGAGGGGCATCCCGGTGCATCCTGCCTACCGCGAGGCGTTCCGCGTCTTCGCCTGACCCGATCAGGGGCAGTGCAGCTGGGTGCGTTCGCCCGAGCGATCGATGACGTGGCTCGACATCGGGGCGCCGCAGATCGGGCAGACGGGCGGCGTGGCCGGCACCGGCTCCTCGTCGTACGGGCCGAGGGGCGGCGGCCCGATGTAGGGCAGCAGCTTGGCGTTCAGCCGGTCGATGAAGCCCGCGTAGCCGCGTTGGGCTCCCGCTGGGGTTTCCCGCTTTCTTCGTGTCACAATGATTAGTGTACTAACTATTCGTCGCCACGTCATACTGGAGGCCCATGAACGCCCGCAGCACACCCCACGAGCACACCCTCGACGCCCGCGCGGCATCCCTTCGACAAGCTCAGCACGGCGCCGATGACCTGCTCGCCCTCGAGAACCAGGTGTGCTTCGCCCTCGCCGTCGCCGCGCGCGGCGTGATCGGCGTCTACCGGCCGATCCTCGAACCACTCGGCCTCACGCACCCGCAGTACCTCGTCATGCTCGCCCTCTGGCAGCGCAGTCCGCGCACCGTGCGCGACCTCGGCGAGGCGCTGCAGCTCGAGCCGGCCACCCTCTCACCGCTGCTCAAGAGGCTCGAAGGGCAGGGCCATCTCACGCGGGAGCGCAATACGCGTGACGAGCGGGCACTCGATGTCGCCCTGACCGATGCGGGCCGTGCGCTGCGCGAGCAGGCGCTCACGATTCCGCCGCAAGTCGTCGACCGGCTCGGCATGAACCTCGACGAACTCGCGAGCCTCCGCGACCGCCTCACCGAGGTGATCGCGGCCGTACAGCGCGGCTGACCGGCGTCCGCACAGACGCGAACGTCCTACAAACCAGGCTCGTACCCCGCGACCCGCCCGTCGGCCGAAGCGTACTTCACGATCAGGCTCGCATCCATGCCGCCGAGTCCCTCGCCGATGAGCCGCTCGAACTGCTCGAGTGCGAGACGCGCCGCCGGCAGGTGCAATCCGGCCTCCCCGCCGGCGGCGACGGCGAACGAGAGGTCCTTCTCGGCGAGCACGGTCGTGAACGTCGCGTCGAAGCCGCGGTTCGCTGGACTCGTCGGCACGACGCCGGGCACCGGATACCAGGTGCGCAGCGGCCACGACTCCCCCGACGACACGGATGCCACTTCGTGGAACTTCGCCGGGTCGAGCCCGAGCTCAGCGGCGAGCTGCGAACCCTCGGCGACACCGAGCAGCGAGACGAAGAGCATCAGGTTGTTCGCGAGCTTCGCGGCGATGCCCATCGTCGGGCCACCGAGGTCGAAGACGTGCCCGGCCAACGGTTCGACGAGCCCGGTCGCCTCCGCGACATCCGCCGGCTCACCGCCGAGCATGAAGGTGAGCGTGGCCGCCTCGGCGCCCGCGATGCCGCCCGACACCGGTGAGTCGACGAAACGAAAACCATGGCCGACGGATGCCTCGTGGCAGAACCGCGACGTCGCCAGATCGACCGTCGAGGTGTCGAGCAGCAGGGCCGTGGTCGGCGCCGTCGCCCACACCCCGGCATCACCGCCGAAGACCTCGCGCACATGCTCGCTGCGCGGGAGCGACGTGAACACTGCGTCTGCACCTTCGACCGCCTCGGCGATGGTCGCGACGATGCGCACGCCGCGCTCGGCGGCCGCGGTGCGGGCTGCGGGCACCGGATCGACGCCCCTGACGACGTGCCCGTCCGAAACGAGGTTGCCCGCCATCGGGCCGCCCATGTTGCCCAGACCGATCCACGCGATGGTGGCCATGGTCCCTCCCGACGTCGTCGACGCGAAGCACGCTCGGGCGGAAGCCGACCGGTTCCACCTCGCATCCACGATACGTCGGGCGCACCCGCGCGGCCACCGCTGTCGCATGGGCAGCCGTGCGCACCGGCGCGCGCACCCCGTCTCACGCGCACGGCGCGAATCAGGAGAAAGGCCCCGAATCAGGACGATCTCGCGAGAATCGTCCTGATTCGGGGCCGTTTGCCTGAATCGGGCTCAGGTCACGCCGGGCGAAGCGTCAGAGTTGGTCGGACGCCTCGGGCACGGCGGCATCCGGTCGCTCCGTCTCGTGCTCCGTCTCGTGCTTCGTCTCTTGCTTCGCCTCGTGCTTCTTCTCGTGCATCGCATCTCGCTTCGCCTCGCGTCGCTCGCGGCGGCCCTCGATGAGGAGGTACAGCACAGGCACGAGCACGAGGGTCAGCAGGGTCGACGAGATGAGGCCGCCGATGACGACGATCGCGAGGTCCTGCGAGATGAACCCGCTCGACCCGGTGACACCGAACGCCATCGGCAGCAGGGCGAAGATCGTCGCGAGCGCGGTCATCAGGATCGGGCGCAGTCGCTGGCGAGCACCGTTGAACACGGCGTCGGCCACTTTCTGACCTTGCGAACGGTACTGGTTCACGAGGTCGATGAGCACGATCGCGTTCGTCACCACGATGCCGATCAGCATGAGCATGCCGATGAGTGCCGAGATGCCGAGGGGGCGGCCGGTCGCGAGCAGCAGGGCGATGGCACCCGTCGCCGCGAACGGGATCGACACGAGGAGGATCAGCGGCTGCCGCAGCGAACGGAACGTCGCCACGAGAAGCATGAAGACGATCGCGATCGCGACGAGCATCGCGAGGCCGAGCTGCTCGAACGACTCCGTCTGGGTCGAGGCGAGGCCGCCGATCTCGGCGGTGACGCCCTGCGGCAGCTCGAGTTCGGCGAGGCTCTCCTGCACCGAAGTCGTCACGGCGCCGAGCTCGCCCTCTTCGGGCGTGATCGAGATGGTCGCGACGAGCTCGCCGGCATCACGGGCGATCGACGTCGGCACGGTGACCTCTTCGACGGTCGCGACCTCCGACAGCGGCACGAAGCCGGCGGGGTTCGCAGCACTCGGCAGCATGACCTGTTCGAGTTCGGCGGTGCTCTCGGGCGCCGGCGCGCCGTCGAGGAAGATGCGGTACTCCTCGTCGTCGAGCCCGATCGAGCCGATCGCCTGCGGCGAGAGCGTGCCCGCCACGATGCCGAGCACCTGCATCTCGGTGAGACCCTGCTCGAGCGCGGTGGCACGGTCGACCGTCACCTGCACGATCGGCTGCGCCGGCGCGCGGTCGCTCGCGACCTCGGCCGCGTTCGGCGTGTCCTCGAGGGCGGCGAGCACGGCATCGGATGCCTCGGCGAGGTCGCTCTCGTTGGCGGCCTGCACGATCACGTCGACGCTGCCGCCGAAGCCGCCCATCGCGGCCGAATCGGCGAGGGCGATCTCACCGGCATCCTCGATCTCGGCGAGACGTTCACGCACCTCGTCTTGCAGCGCGGTCTGGTCGACGTCTTTCGACGTGTTCACGATGTACGTGGCGGTGCCGCCCGAACCGCCGAGCATCGACATCATGCCGCCGCCGGAGCCGGCCGTGAGCATGACGTCGTCGACGCCGTCGATGTCGAGCAGCACGTCTTCGACCTGTTCGGCGCCCACCGACACGGTCTCGAGGTCGCTGCCGGCCGGGAACTCCTGCGTGACCATGATCATGTTCTGACCGGTCGAGCCGAGGAAGTCGACCTTCAGGAACGGCACCATCGCGAAGGTGATGACGAGCAGCAGCACCGAGGAGACGAGCGTGACCACGGGGTGCTTCTGAGTGCCGCGCAGCACCGGCGCGTAACCGCGCTGCAGCCAGCCCTTGCGCTCCTTCTCTTCGGCGGCGAGGCGGGTCGCCTCGACATCGACGAGGTTCTTCGGCTGGCGGAGGAACCAGTACGAGAGCACCGGCACGATCGTCAGGGCCACGAGGAGCGAGGAGAGCATCGCGATCGTGACGGTGAGGGCGAACGGCGCGAACAGCTCACCGACCATGCCGCCGACGAGGGCGATCGGCAGGAACACGGCGACGGTCGTGAGGGTCGACGACGTGATCGCGCCGGCGACCTCCCGCACGGCGCCCAGGATCGCCTGCACCTTCGGCTCGCCATACGCGAGGTGACGCTTGATGTTCTCGATCACGACGATCGAGTCGTCGACGACGCGCCCGATCGCGATCGTGAGCGCACCCAGGGTGAGCATGTTGAGCGAATACCCGCCGAGGTTCAGCCCGATGAAGGTCACGAGCACCGAGAGCGGGATGGAGATCGCGGTCACGAGCGTCGATCGCACCGACAGCAGGAAGATCAGGATGACGACGATCGCGAAGAGGAGACCGAGCAGGCCCTCGATCGCGAGGTGCTGGATGGACTCCTCGATGAACGGCGCCTGGCTGAACAGCACGGTCAGCTCGATGCCGTCGAGTTCGTCGCCGAGCTCGGCGAGGGCGTCATCGACACCGTGCGACACGGCGACCACGTCGGCATTCTGCGTGGCCGTGATCGACAACGACAGGGCTTCCACGCCGTTGGTGCGGGTGATCGAGGTCTGCGGTTCGGTCACGAGCTCGACGGATGCCACGTCGCCGAGTTCGACGACGGTGCCGGGTGCTGTCGTGCTCGCGAGCGGGATCTCGCGCAACACGTCGAGCGAGTCGATCGGCTCGCCGCCCTGCACGGGAAGCAGCTGACCGTCTTCGGTGATGCTGCCGAGCGGCAGGGTGATGCCGTTGGCTTCGAGCGCCTCGGAGATCGCCATCGGCGAGATGCCCTGCTCTGCGAGCACGGCCTGGTCGGGGGTGATCACGACACGCTCGGTCTCAGCACCCGAGACCGTGGCGGCGCGCACGCCGTCGACGGATTCGAGGCGCGGCACCACGACGTCGTCGAGGGTTGCGGAGAGCTCGCTCAGCGAGACATCCGTCGCCCCAGCGGTCAGGAACATGATGGGCAGGGATGAGGTGCTACCCGAGAGCACCTCGGGTGCCGCGTCTTCAGGGAGCGTTGCACCGAGCCCGTCGATCGCGTCGGTGAGCGATGCGGTGAATTCCTTGGCGTCGGTGCCGTAGGCATAGGCCACCGAGACCGTGGACATGCCGCTCGAGGAGGTCGCGATGACCGATTCGACGTCGTCGAGATTCGTCAGCGCCTTCGAGATCGGCACACTGATCTGTTCGTCCATGACCTCGGGGCTCGCGCCGGGCAGCACCGTGACGATCGTGGTCTGCGGCAGCTCGATCGACGGGATGAGCTCTTGCTTCAGCTGCGTCATCGAGAAGACGCCGAAACCGGCGATCACGAGTGTCACGAGGGCGACGAGCGCTCGATTGGCGAGGCTGAAACGCGCGAGTCTGAACATGGCCGCCCTGGGGGTCGAGTGGAGCTGGAGTCGGGAACATCTGCTTCGTGCGACACGAAGCTTCGTGTCAGGCTACGTTTCCATTCCTGTGCCGCGGCTGAGAATGTGCCGGTACGGTGGTCGAGTGGAGAGCTTCGATGTCGATGCCGCCGACCGGGGCGCGCTGCTTGACGAACTCCTCCGCATGCAGGCGGCGATGGAGACGACCGTCGTGCCCGATATCGTCGAGCCGTTGCTCTCCATCCGCCTCACGATGCAGCAGCTGAAGGTGCTCGGCATCATCATGACGAACCCTGACGGCAGCACCGTGCAGGGCCTCTCGAAGGCCCTCGGCGTCTCGCTTGCGACCATGTCGGGCATCGTCGACCGGTTGACCGGTCACGACATGGCCACTCGCGTCGACGACCCCAGCGACCATCGGGTACGTCGAGTACTCGCCACCGCGAAGGGGCGCGAGCTCATGCAGGAGCTGCTCGCCGCCCGCCCCCAGCTCAGCCGTCCGCCGCTCGAACGACTCGATGTCGAAGACCTCCGCGCACTCACCCGGGGCATCGGCGCGTTGCTGCGAGTGATGGAGGCCGAGGCGGCAGCGGCCGAATCGGCGGCCTCAGGCGACGTAGAGGCTGTCAGCGCCGCCCCTGAGCCCGGCCCCAAACGCTGACTTCAGCCTCGGTACCACTCCTCGTCGATCGTCGCGAGGCGCGAAGGCCGCACCTCGTCGCCGAATCCGAAGAACCGCTGGAAGCTCATCATGAGCGGTCGCCAGCGCTCGGCATCGATGCGGTTGGCATGGCCCGGTGCGCGAACACCCTCGTGCACGTGCACGCGCACGATGTCGACTTCCACGGCCAGCAGGGCGGCAGACGCGAGGTCGGAAATGCCGAGCAGCGGATGCACCGCGGTGACCCTCCCCTCGAGGTGCACCGGGCATTCGAGCACTCGAGGCGGGGCGACGACCTCGGCGGCGATCGGGTGCGCACCGGCCTCGGTGAACTTGTCGCGCACATGCCGGTAGCCGACGCTCGCCTTGCGCTCGGAAACCGGGTCACGCCCGGTCGTGAGGGCGAGCGCGTCGACGATGTCGACCTCGGTGACTGAAGGCAGGTTGATCACGACCTCCCGTGTTGCGACGAGGTTGCGCCCGGTCTGAGATCGCGCCGCGATGCCGAGTACCGCCGTGTGGCCGAGCCACCACACGGATGAGATCGGCGCGAGGTTCGCGTGGCCGGTCTCGTCGACCGTGCTGAGGAGCGCGACGGGGGTGCCGAAGTAGAGGATCGCGGGGTCGATCGCAGCGTGGGCACCGGCGGGTGCGTCGGCGCCTGGGCGTCCGGTCCTTGGGCCGGCGTCGGCGGTGCGCGGGTCGGTCTCGGTGAAGGCCGTCATGTCCTGCTCTCATCGTCGTCTGACTCGAGCATCGCGCGGCGGCGGATCCGGATCCGGCGTGAATCGGACTTCGCGTCGGCGAGGTCTCCTCAGTCACCGTCCGTGATACGCGCTGACCGGGGCCCTCACGCGCCGGCGAGGCGCGCTCGAGCCGCGTCGAGCGCACTGCCCGTGCCCGGCGAGAGCACCTCGGCGACGACGAAGCCGTCGCGGCGCACGAGGTAGACGCGGTCACGGCGGAGCCGCCGGTCGCGCGGCCCGCTCGCGTGGCGCGCGAAGACGTGCGCCTCGACCCCGAGCTCGGCGGCGATGCGGCGCACCGCACGCTCGGGAACCCCGTAGCCGTGCACCTGCCACCGCATCGAGCGGAGCGCGGCGAAGTTGTCGCCGGTCCACGGCAGCCGCACACCGACGAGGGCGTCGCGTCGCGTGCCCGCGGCATCCGGTACCGGGTAGCGGATGCGGGTCTGCGAGACGTAGCCGAACACCCGCCGTCCACCGATGAGACGGGGCAGCAGCCGGATGACCAACGGCCCGACGAGCGGCACGATGCGCCCGCGCACGAATCGCGCGAGCGGTGTCGCCGACGTCACGACGCCGAACGCCCGGTCGGTCGTCGCGACGAGCACCTCGCCGACGGGCCGCCGCTCGGCCTCGTACCGGTCGAGCCGCGCGTCGGGCATGCCGCCGACCACGACGTCGGCGAGCGCGCACGCGAGATTGTGCGCTTCCTGCAGGCCGGTGTTCATGCCCTGCGCGCCGATCGGCGAGTGGATGTGCGCGGCATCGCCCACGATGAAGCACGGGCCCTCGCGAAAGCGCGCGGCGAGTCGGTGGTGCAACCGGTAGGTCGTGAACCATGCGGATGCCTTGTACCGCACGCCGAACTCCCGGTCGACCAGCGCCCGCACGAGCGTCTCCGACAGTTCGCCGTGCTCGTCTCGATCGCGATCACGCACGACCCCGAGCAGGCGGGCGCGGCCCGGCCCCATCGGGAAGCCGAGCAGAAAGTGCTCGGCCGTGATGCGCACGTTGATCCCCCCGTCGACGAGACCGGTGACGCCCGAGGCATCCGCAACGTAGAAGGTGTGCTCGTTCGTCACCCCCTCGAAGGGGATGCCGAGCGTCTCGCGCACGACCGAGTGCGCCCCGTCGGCGCCGACGCAGTAGCGGGCGCGCACGGTCACGGCGCCCGTCGGCCCGGCGAGGGTCGCGGTGACACCCGCTGCGGAGGTCTCGATACTCGTCCTCCTTCGTCGGGCGCTCCTCGACCAGCGTTGTTCGGGTACCGCTGGAGTAGCGAGCGCAGCGAGCGTATCGAGACCCGGTGCGGCGACCTCGAGCCGTTCGAGTCGATGGCCCCAACGCACCTCGCGCCCGCGTTCGGCGAGCGCATCGACGAGCAGCCGTTCGTTTCGGCTCTGCTCGAAGACCGTGATCTCGGGGTACGGCGTGATGCCGGCGCCGAACGCCCGCAACGGCAACCGCCCGAACGGCCGACGCCCCCGCCCCGCCCCCGGTACGACGAACGTCGCCGAGGAGCGTTCTGCGAGCACGCGATCGACGAGCCCGAGCTGATCGTAGAGCTCCATCGATCGCGCCTGCACCCCGAGCGCACGGGACTCGCGGGTCGGGCCGCGCTTGCCGTCGACGACGACCGCTTCGACGCCGAGCTTCGCGAGGCACACGGCGAGCATGAGCCCGCTCGGGCCCGCCCCCACGATGAGCACATCGGTGTCGATGCGCCCGGCTGACTCAGCGGCCTCGCCCATGGCTCAACTGTTGCACCGTGCGTCCTCGGATGCCAGAGGTGACGAACGCAGGCGAGCAAGGACCCGCTCGGTCGGTGACGCCCCCGGCAAACCGGCGGTTCCTGCTATTCGACCGCCGCCGCGACCTTCTCAGGGGCCTCGCCTGCGGCGAGCGCCTGCTCCACGGCCTCTCGCACGCGGGCGTCTTCGCGCTCCTTCGCGGCTGTCGCACGGCCCTTGCGCAGGCGCAGACCCACGACGATGAGTGCGGCGACGACGAGCACGATGATGACGAGGAGCCACGGGACCGCCCATCCGATCGCGGTCGTGCTGACGGCATCCATCGAGGTGGTGGAGCCGGAGGCGTCGGTGACGAGAGGCACGACGGTCGCCGTTCCGGCGAGCCAGAACACTGCGGGCACGCCCTGGATCGGCACCGATACCGTCCACGTCTCACCGGGCAGCAGCTGCGGCGGCGCGTCGACCGCCTCCGCCTCCACCGCGAAAAGGCCGAATGGGCCGGCTGCCGTGGCCGACTGCTGAGCGGAGATGATCGTGTTGCCGGTGTTGTGCACTGTGTAGGTCAAGGTGGCGTCGCCGGTGGCGAGTGGGCTGAGGCCGCCGTTCCACTCGACGTGCTGGTCTTCGATGGCCAGGCCCGGCGCGAGCGCCCCGCCCACGCGCAGAGCGACGCGGATTCCGAGGCGGCGGTCGACGCTGATACCCGCGGTGTCCTTCTGCGCACCCAGCGAAGTCACGATGCCGCCCGCGTAGTCGCCCGGCGTCGCGTTCTCCGGCACCGAGACGGTGAAGGGAACGGTCACGCTCTCGCCTGCGGGGACGGTCACGGTCTCGGTGCCGGCGTGTACCCAAACACCCACACCGACTGATGTCGCGCCCGAGACGAGCAGGTCGAACTGACCGCTGTCGGTCGTGTAGCCGTCCGACGAGTAGACGGCGAGCTCCAGAGGCGTCTCGCCGCGGTTGGCGACGACGAGACCGTCGTCGACGGTCGTGCCGGGGTCGACTGTGTAGGCGTAGCTGGTGCGATCGGCGCCGAAGGCGTTGGACGCTGTGCGCACCGTCCACGTCACATCGTCGGTGGCCGCGTGCGCCCCGAGCGCGGGCGACAACAGCAGGGAGAGCCCGGCGATGATCGCGACGGCGATGGTGCGGACGAAGGAGCGAGACGATGCGAGTGCGGGGCTGGTCATGCGGATCCTCTGGGAGTGGAGTGCGAAATCCGATGGTGTGGATGCCACGCGGCATCCACACCATCGGTGTGCCCTATGCCGGTCAGCCGGCCAGAGCGGTGACGGTCAGCGTGGCGCGGTAGCTGCCGTTCGCGACCTCGAGTGGGATCTTCAGATCCAGGTCGGCGCCGATCGTCGCCTCACCGCGCTCGTGACCCTGCGTCGCAGAGCCGAGGACGCGAGAGCTCGCCAGACCGTTGCCGTCGGTGTAGCCCGACTGGATGGACGAACCGGCGACGGCTCCGGCACCCGCCGTGACGACCTTCGGCGTCCAGCCGAGGTACTTGCCCGAGAAGGTGACGCCACCGTCGTGGAAGTCGCTCGACGAGGCCGAGATCGACCACGGCGCGAGCGACGTACGCGAGTCCGTGACGGCGATCGGGTTGATCTCGCCTGCGGCTTCGAAGTACTCGCCGTCCTTCTCCTTGGCGGCGCCGAGGTCGACGAGGCCGTTGTGGCCGTCGATCGTCCAGCCGAACTCGCCCGGCGCAGCCGTCGGGACGTCGACCTGCACGTCCTGCCCGTCGCCGTGGTACGGACGGATGGTCACCTTGTCGACGACGGAGCCCACCGGCTGCGCCGCGCTGGCACCGCTGTCCGGACCGCACCAGGAGACGTTGCCGAGCTCGACCGCGGCGTTGGGCGCCTCGCAGGTGCCGCTGCGGAGATTCTCCACGACAAGGGCGTCGTTCTTCACCTGGACCTTGACGTAGCTCGGCACGTGCTCCTGGTTCTGCACCGAGTTGTACCAGTAGCTGCTCGGGTTCAGCGGGTCGGCCCCATTGCCCGCGCCGCTCGTGCCGGTCGAGTCGGGGTTGGTGATGTCGTAGTACTTCGAGCCGGATGCCGAGTTGCCCGTCACGTAGACGACGCCGCCGGGCCCCGTGAACACCTCGTCCTGGCCGGGCTGCTCGTCGGGATTGGCCTTGACGCCGTTCTTGATCTCGTAGCTGCGGGTGTAGACGTGGTCGTGGCCCTGCAGCACGAGGTCGACGCCGAGGTCGGAGAACGCCGTCGGGAAGTCGACGCGGCGCACCTTGGCGTCGCCGTCCTTCGCGTGCGCCGCGGCCGAGTAGATCGCGTGGTGGTACACCAGCACGGTGTACTTCGCGTCGGCGCCGTGCGCATCGACCACGTCGCTGACGTACTCGATGTGCGCGGCATCGCCGCCACCGCCGCTCGACGTGGAGTAGCTGTTGCTGTTGAGGTCGATGAACAGCACGTCCTTGTACATGTACCAGTAGTCGCCGCCGGACGTGTTCGACGTCGGCTGGCCGTTGGCGTAGTACGGCGCCGTGCGATCGGTGTTCGGTGTGAACAGGTGCTGCTCGTACGCCTTGCCGCCCACGTCGTGGTTGCCGATCGTGGCCGCCCACGGGTACTGGCGCAGCTTGTCCGAGCTCAGGAACGCGTCCCATTGGCTCTCGTTGTTGGCGCTCTCCACCTGATCACCGCCGGAGACCAGGATCTCCGCGTTCGGGTTCGCGGCCAGCGAGACATCCAGCGTGTTGGCCCAGCCGGCGCCGTCCCTGGCGGTGTCACCCGACGATCCGATCTGCGGGTCGCCGAAGAAGAGGAAGTCGAACTCGCCGTTGAAGGAGTGCGTCGTGAACGCCGTGGTGTCGGACCAGCCGTCTTCTGCAGAGCCGACCCGATAGGAGTAGGCCGTGTTCTCCTGGAGGCCGTCGATCGTGGCGTGGCGGTTGTAGCCGCCGCTGCTCGCGATGTTCGCGGATCCGAGCGCCGAGTAGGTCTTCGCATCTGCCGGGAACCCGCCGTCGACGAGCGACGCAGTCGGGGCGACCTGCACCGACTGCGCGGTGTCGGCCGAGGAGTACCACGTGACGATGCGTTGCGCTTCGTCGGCACCGACGCCCAGGACGATGCCGGTGAGGTTCACGGTGTCAGCGGCCATCGCCGGCGCGGCGGCGATGCCGCCGAGGGCGAGCGATGTGCCGATCGTGGCCACCGTGAGCCACGAGGACGTTCGGCGCAGCGCCGATGTCCGCGTGTGTGCGCGTGCGTGAAGCACTTCTGCACGAGGGAGAGGCATGGATGTGTCCTTCTCTTGAGAGGGTGAACCGGCTGACAGCCGGACTTGCCAAACATTCGCCCGGTGCGTGAACCCCGGCTGAACAATGGGGGTCCTGCGGATTGCGGAACCGGGAAGAGTCTCAGCGGGCTCCCAGAGTGGCGAGGTCACACCCCCAGTAGCCGTTCTCCGAACCAGATGAGTCCGAAGATCGAGACGCTGACCGCAAGGGCGCCCGTCGCCCAGAGCCCGATGCGCGGCACGCGCCGGCGCAGCAGCGTCAGCAGCGGGAACAGGATGGCGATGATGACGAGCTGCACGGCCTCGATACCGAGGTTGAACACGAGCAACGACCACAGCAGGGTCCACGACCAGGGCTCGTCGATGCCCAGCGCACCGGCGAAGCCCACCCCGTGAACGAGGCCGAACATGAAGACGACACCGATGCGAAGCCAGCCCGCGCGATCCAGGCCGAACGGGCCGCTGTCCTTGGAGAGCTCCGCCGCGGCATCCCCTCTCCGCCAGAGCTGCCACAAGTGCCACGCTCCGACGATCGCGATCGACAGAGCGATGATCGGCTCGACGAACCAGGCCGGAAGCGACACGACACCGGTCGCCGCGAGGATGAACGTGATCGAGTGGGCGATCGTGAATGCGGTGGCGGCGAGAACGACCTCGCGCAGCCGTCGCGACCCGGCGATGAGGGCGAGCAGGAACAGGATGTGGTCGATGCCGGTGAGGAGGTGCTCCGCGCCGAGGTGGAAGAACTCCCAGAAGCGCTCCCAGGTGCTTTGCTCGGTCGAGAACGAGGTCTGGTCCGTGTCCAGAGCAGCGCTGCCGGAGCGTCCGTCGAGCTCGTACGTGAGCACGACCTTCGTCCCGGTGACGTACCCCTCTGCGTCGGCGAACAGCGTGCTGGTCACGACGTGCGCGTCGCCCCGAGTCGCACATGCGCTGTCGAGCGCGAGCTCGACGTAGGGCGCGTCCTGCTGCTCGGTCATCTGGATGTCGCCGGCCAGCGCCGCCGGACAGGCATCCCCGCCCGAGGTCACGACGTATCTTTCGTTCACGTAGGCGAGCACGGTGTCGATGTGCGCGTCGAGCGCATCCGCCATGGCGGGGCCTTCACCGCTCTCGAACGCCGCGGTCCCGTCCTGGAAGAGTGGATCGTCGCCCTCGGCGTCGGCCGCCGAGACCACGAGGAGGTCGTACTCGAGCTGGAGTTGCGTGCGCACGTGACCGGGCTCGGCCGACGTGACATCGGCGTAGACCACGGAGGTGAATCCGTGCGCGGCGGCGGGTGCCGTCGTCAGCGCGCCGATCGTGAGGGCCGCCGCTCCGGCGAGCAGGGTGAAGACGACGCGACGCGCACGGGACGACATGGAACTCCTTGGGGACGGGGATCCTAGAAGAGTCGACGGCAGCCGTGAACGACGGGAAGAGCGAAGGAGAACAACGGGCAAACAGCCACCTCTCACCTCGTATGCACACGGGGCGAGGGCGCAGAGTAGAGGAACCTGCGCCCGCTGCCCGATCCCGAGGACGGTCCCTCCTTGCTCCGCCGACACCGGACGATCTCGACGCTCGTCATCGCCACTCTGTCCCTCGGCCTGCTCACCGGCTGCGCGAGCGATTGGTCGGGGCACCACGCGGCCCCGACGGCGGAGGGCATGCTCGCGCCGGGCTTCGCACCTGACACGCCGCCGAGTCCGGAGGCGACGATCACACCGACCCCGGGTTCATGGGACGACGTTCATGCCTCCTCGGGCATGCGAGTGGTCCTCCTCACAGCCGGAGGCGACCGGCCGACGCAGACCCTCGTGCAAGCGGTGCGCGACTGGGCCGCAGAGGACGGCGTCGAGCTGCGCACCGTGAACGCAGACGATCATCACGTCGACGGCATCGTGGAGGCCATCGAGATGAACTCCGACCTCATCGTCGCGGTCGGCAACGACCTCATCGATCCGCTCACCATCGTCAGTGCGAGCCACCTCGATCAGCAGATCCTCGTCGTCGGTGCTGAACTCCCGGAACCGACCGACAACGTGACCGCCGTGGACTGGGCCGGCGCGTCCTTCCGCGGCGAGGGCAACGGCTCCTCGTCGACCTACGACGCGTCGTCGTTCACGCCCGAGCGATGCGCCACCGCGGTTCGTGCGGGCGTCGCCGCCGTTCTGCACGACATGACCGGCATCGTGGTCTGGATCGACTGAGCCGCACGGACCACACGAGCGGTATCCCTCCAGACCGCTCGACACCGATGCGCCTGCGTGTTCGCGGCGACCGATGCGGCGGCCGCGCCTGCTCCGACTGTCGCGCCGCGACGCGCCGAGTGCCAGACTCGAAGCCGGGGAAGGTGCCGCGTGATCAAGAAGAAGAAGACCGACGCAACGGGCGAGAGCCTCCTCACCGTGCTCATCGCCCTCGTCGCGAACGCGCTCATCGCGACCGCGAAGTCGTTCGCAGCAGCGATCACGGGCTCCGCGTCGATGGTCGCCGAGGCGGCGCACTCCTGGGCCGACACCGGCAACGAGGTGCTGCTCGTCGTCGCCGAGCGGCGCTCGCGCAAACCCGCCGATGCGCGGCATCCGCTCGGCTATGGCAAAGACGCGTACATCTGGTCGATGTTCGCGGCATTCGGACTGTTCACCGCGGGATCCGTGGTCTCGATCCAGCACGGCATCACCGAGCTCTTCGATCCAGAACCGGCGAGGGACTTCGCCGTCGCGTACGTGGTGCTCGCCGTCTCGTTCGTGCTCGAGGGCATCTCCTTCGTGCGTGCGTTCCGGCAGGCGCGCACCGACGCGCGCACCCATAATCTGAACACCCTCGAACACGTCGTGCGAAGCTCCAATCCGACGCTCAGGGCGGTCTTCGCCGAAGACTCCTCGGCGCTCATCGGCCTCGTGCTGGCGTTCCTCGGCATCATGTTGAACCAGGTCACCGGCTCCCCCGTGTACGACGCCCTCGGGTCGATCTGCATCGGTGTGCTGCTCGGTGTCGTCGCGGTCGTGCTCATCGCCCGCAACCGCGCGTTCCTGCTCGGCGAGGCGATCGACGACGAGGCCCGCAACGGCGTGCTCGCCGAACTGCTCGAGCGCCCCGAGATCGACCGGATCACGTTCCTGCACATCGAGTACACGGGCCCCGAAACGGTGTTCCTCATCGCCGCCGTCGACCTGGCGGGCGATCGAGTCGAAGCGGATATCGCGATCGAACTGCGCCGCATCGAAGACGAGCTGGAGCGGCATCCGCATGTCGGCCGTGCCGTGCTCACCCTCGCCGACCCCGGGAGCGCCTCGCTCTCGCCGGTCGCGACCACGCCGCCCCGCTGAGACTCGCGCGGCGGATTCTCGAAAAGATCCGCCCGAACGTGAGCCCTGCTCGCTATCGTGAGGACAGGCGCGGCCGTGCGGCTCGCGGATCGGAGTCCCCATGTGGTGGAACAGAAAGCGATCTGGGCCCGAGGCGGCGTCGAGCAACGACCCCGACGAGACCGCAGCCGCGCTGCAATCGCCGGCCGGTGCGCACCGCAACGAGTTCATCCTGATGGGTCTCGGCGGGGCCGCCCTCGCCGCGTTCGGCCTCGCCGGCATCGCCGGCATCGTCGCGCCCGTGTTCCTCGCGCTCGTGCTGACGATCTGCGTGCATCCACTGCGCGTCGCCCTCGAGAAGCGGGGAGTGCCTCGCGGACTCGCGACCGGCTCGGTCATCGCCGCGGTGACGGTGCTGCTCGTCGGCTTCGGCTACGCCGTACTCGTCGCATTCGGGCAGTTCGCGACCCTGTTGCCCCAGTTCACCGACGAGATCAAACAGTGGGGAGCCGATCTCGCCGCGTGGCTCGGCTCGCTCGGCATCGGCGCCGAGGGGGTCGACGCGCTGTTCGCCGACTTCGACCCGTCGGCGCTCATCGCGTTCTTCGGCGGCCTCCTCGGCGGCGTCGCCGGGTGGGTATCGGGCCTCGTGGTCATCTTCACGATGCTGATCCTCATGGCGTCGGATGCCGGGTACCTGCCGACCCTCTTGCGACAACTGCAGCCGCGCCGCCCGCTGCTCGTGACCGCGCTCACGAGGTACGGGTCGAATGTACGCCGCTACATGGTCGTGACCACGGTGCTCGGGCTTGCGCAGGGCTTCATCAACTGGCTCGCGCTCATCATCATCGGCGTGCCCGGCGCGTTCATCTGGGGTCTGCTCGCGTTCCTCTGCAGCTTCATCCCGAACATCGGCTACTTCATCGCCATCATTCCGCCGATCATCTTCGGCGCACTCGTCGGCGGCTGGCCCATGGTCATCGCCGTGATCATCGTCTACGGCCTCGTGAACGCGGTCATCCAGTCGATCATCCAGCCGAAAGTGGTCGGCAACGCCGTCGCACTCAGCCAGACGATCACGTTCTTCTCGGTGCTGTTCTGGGCAGTGATCATCGGGCCGATCGGCGCGATCCTCGCGATCCCGCTCACACTGCTCGTGCGCCTGGTGCTCGTCGACGCGAACCCGAATTCCTTCTGGATCCGACCTCTGCTCGGCGACCTCGACGAGGCGAAAGAGTCGATGGCCGAGACGGATGCCGCGACGAAGGCCGCACGCAAGGCGAGACGCGCGGGCGCCCCCTCACCGCTGGTCGAGTAGCGCCCCGCGCCCCCTCCCGCTGGTCGAGTAGCGCCCGACGAAGGAGGACGCGTATCGAGACCCCCCGCGCAAGGTCTCGATACGCTCGCTCCGCTCACTACTCGACCAACAAATCCGACCACCGCTGGTCGAGTAGCGCCCGACGAAGGAGGACGCGTATCGAGACCCCCCGCGCAAGGTCTCGATACGCTCGCTCCGCTCACTACTCGACCAACGAATCCCGTCAGAGCCAGATGTCGTCGGATGCCTCGAGCCGCCGCCACCCCGCAGCGGCGACGGCACGCGGCAGCACGTCGGCGGCGATGAGCTCGGGCATCACGAGACCCGTCAACCCCGCGACATCCGACACCGGCACCTGGAAGGTGCGGAACGGGCCGAGCGGCGGGGCCTCGCCCGGCGTCGGCGCCACGACGTCGCGTGTGTCGACGAGCGGCGCCTGGTCGACGACGAAGGCCGTCGTCGCGAGCGCGCCGCCCGAGTTCCACGCGACGATCTTCCAGAACTGAAGGGGCACGCGGATGCCGCGATAGGGCGGGTCGCCCGGAGCGAGCACCGGCGCGGTGAACACGCTGAGCTTCAGCCCGTGCGCCTCGGCGTGCTCGAGCACGTGGTCTTCGAGGCCGAGCCAGAGCTCTTTCGACTGGTTGAAGCCCGAGGCCTGCGGCGCCGCATTCGGGTAGCGGAATGTCTCGGCGTTCGCGCGTGCCGCGACCTCTGGTGAGCCCCACACCGGGTCGCGCCGGCGCACGAGGTGCCCGCGATCGAAGTCGTTGCGGGCATAGATCTCGGGCCCGGCCTGCCAGTCGGCGGGAATGCGCTCGTCGAGCTGCCAGTCGTCAGCGCGTGGGAGGTCGAGGAGCGAAGCCCCGTCGACATTGACGCCGGTGACCATGGCGAGACGCCGTGCGGTGTCGAGCACGACCGTGAAATGCAGGTAGTCGAGCTCGACGACCGCGACGGGATCGGCGGGCGCCGAGGCATCCGCTTCGCCGACTCGCGGCATCGCCGCTTCCACACCCAGGAACCGCGCGTCGAAACCCATGCCCCGAGTCGACCACGACCCGCCGACACGGCGCGAGAAGCCGACACGGCGCTAGAAGATCGAGTTGAACAGTCCGAGATCGACCGCCGCCGCCCGGAACAGGAGGAACCCGAGGATGCCGACGATCCAACCCGTCGCCTCGGCGGCGTTCTTCTCCATCCACACGCCGAACCGCGCGAGGGGCCGCTCCATCGCCCGAGCGGCGCCGAGCCGCAGCACGAGCAGCACGATGGCCGGCAGCACCATCACGATGCAATAGCCGGCGAGCAGCAGCAGCCGAGTGCCGGCGTCGTACTCCGACGTCGTCAGCAGACCGATGCCGACGAGGTACGGAAGCATCGACGCGACCTCGACGGCGGCCGCCGCGACGGCGAGCCCCATGAGCGGCAGCACGCTTCCGGCCTCGTCGGCGACATCGGTGACCGCGCGCTCACGCCACCGCGCGAACCGGCCGGGTCCGGATCGCTTGCGTTTTCCGCCGATGAAGAAGGAGCCGACGAGCATGGCGGCGCCGAGCACGAGCTGCACCCAGAGGAACGCGGGGGTCACCGAAAGCTCCATGAGCTGCGGCAGTACCGTCGCGGCGATGGTGAGCAGCACCACGCCGACCACGAGGTAGAAGCCCGCGACCGTGGCGAGGTACAGGAGGATGCGGCCCGGCCGCAGCTTGCCCGGCGCGAGCAACAGCCAGGTCGGGATGAGCAGGGTGCCGAAACTCGTCGAGTCGACGAGCGCCAGCAGCGCGAGTGCGCCGAGGAGGGCGGGGCCGGTGAGGGCAGCTCCGCTCAGAAGGTCGAGGTCCACTGGTCAAGACTGTCGGATGCCACGGACCGGCGTATCCACCGTGCGGGGGATCTCGCATATTCCGCAAGGTGCACAGACCGGGTCGTTCGCTCTCATAGACTGGGCGGCCGAAGGGGGAACATGACCGAGAATTCCCGGGGCGACGAGCCTCAACTCACTGATTCCGAGGCAGTAACGGCGGGGGCCGACTCCTCACCCGTACGCGATGAGGTCGGCGCACCGCTCCCCTACGCGACACCGCCTGTCGACGCACCGCCTCCCCCTCGGAAGGGCCTCGGCCCGGGCGCCATCATGGCGATCGTCGCCGGCGGCGTCGTGCTGCTGCTCGTACTGATCGCGATCGTCGTCTTCGCCGTCGTCGTCCCCGCCGTGCGGGGCGGTGGCGACAAGGCTGAGGGGGCGGCCGAGAGTTACCTCACGGCCATCGCCGACGGCGACGCCGAGACGGCGCTCTCCTATCTGGACGCGACCGTCTCGGGACCACTGCTCACCGACGAGGCCCTCGCCGCCTCGCAGAAGCTCGCACCGCTCACCGACATCACCATCGGCAAGCCCGACGGGAGTGAATTCTCGACCACCGTGCCCGTCACGTACACGATCGGTGACACGGCGGTCTCGACCGAGCTCTCGATGTACAAGTACGACGCCGACTCCGGATGGCAGATCTCGGGCGGCACCGGACAGTTGGGTGTCTCGCAACTCGCCGGCCTCGAGCCGACGATCAACGGGATCCCGGTCGAAGGCGATATGGACTTCGTCGACGCCCTGCCGGGCGCATACGAGTTCGCCGTCGGTGTCGAGGGCTTCACCCTCGAAGGCGAGACCGTCGTGCTGGTCACCGAATCGAGTGAGTACTCCGATACGACCGGCATGAAGCCGACCCTCACCGATGCGGCCGCAGCGGAGTTCCGGCAGGCCGTCTCGACCGCGATCAATGAGTGCGTCGCATCGACCACCCTCGACGCCGGCTGCGGTCTCACGATTCCGCAGACCCTGAGCGACGGTACCCAGCTCACCGACGGCACGATCACTCGTACGTTGTCGGCAGAGACCCGTGCCACCATGGACGCCCTCGTGCCCGAGCTGAGCTACGACATCCCCACTCTGGTGACGGCGAGCTACATCGGCTCGGTCGAGGTGAGCGCCCAGTGCACGAAGGGTGGCGCCACCGGCACGTGCTCGGTGCTGTTCGCCCCGTCTCTGGGAACCCCGTCGATGAACCTCGCCAAGGAGAGCCCCGCCGTCGAGTGGGACTGATCCCGCGAACCGGGCGCCCGCGAGATTCGCCGCACGGTGGAACTCGCGGGCGTCCGACTGTCTCTCGACGAGCCGGCTCGTCCTCATTCGGCAGCATTCTGCTTCTTGCCCGATGCCCTACCCGCTGATAAGCGGGAGGACGAGCCACGTCAGCGCCACACGACGCTAACGAAGCACCCGAATGCTCTCGATCCGAATGTCTCCGGGGGCGGTGAGCGGGTCGAACCGGAGCGCGGCGAGCGGACTGCCCTGGGGTGGGATACTCACCCGGTAGACGTGCGGGCCACCCGACTCGACCGCGAATCTGATGCTCCGGGCCTCCGCCGCACCGGGCTCGTCCACGGTTCCCCAGAAGAGCTGTGCCTCGGTCGCGATCGACGACGTCATCGTGATCTCGACCGTCGTCCCAGATGCCGCATCCAACGACATCGGCCCTGAAAAGGACAGGTTCGGATCCCCGCCGGTGGATGTCGCGTGAAGCGCGCCATCCACTACGGTGAAGCCTGCGAGCTGGTTCGCAGGCTCCCACCCCTCGGCGTCGCCGGCCGTGTCGAAGTTCCATGACTCCATGACCGAGGTGATCCGCACCTCGGCGTGGTCGCCCGCCGTGCCGTCGTCGTAGGCGGCAACGACCTCGACCGTTCCGGCCGGCAGCTCGGCGCCCGACGGTGACGTCACGGAGGTGCTCACGCTCGCCTCGGCCCCGCCGTCGAGTTCGTACGGAACGGTCGCGGCGTCCAGGCGCCAGCCATCCGGAGCAGTGAACTCGACGACACCGGTCAGCGGCGCCTCCGGTCGCCGGTTCCGAATTGTGACCGTCACCGTCGCCGAGTCTCCGGGTTCCTCGAGCACCTCAGGATCGGCGCGCACCGACGTGATCTCGACCGGAGAGACCACGTTCACGACCGTCGATACCGGGATCGCGATCGTGGCCTGCCCTTGCCGGAAGGTCACGATGCCGTCGACGGCGACATCAGCGGCGATCGACTCGTCGGCCCCGACCGACACCGTCAGCGGCAGCACCGCCGAGGTGCCGGGCTCCACCGCCCGCGGGCTCGTGCCCGGCTCTGCCGACCAACCGGCGGGCAGGTCGAGACTGACGGTTGGATCAGCCAGGCGTGTGGTGCCGGTGTTCTCGATCGTCGCCTCGATGAGGGCGGTGGAGCCGGGAACCACGTCGGCCTCCGTGAAACTCAGCGATGCGGTCACCCCGAGCAGCAGCGTGCTGGTGAGCGACAATGCGGCGTCGAGCCGGTGGAGCGAAGCGAGTAGCGCTGCGGCATCGGTCGGTGTGATCGATCCGTCGTCCGCCCAGGACTCGAGCAACTCTCTCAGCTTCGTCGCCTTGGCCAGGGCCTTCGTTGCGGCCTTCAGGCCGGCCGGCGCCGTGCCGTCGACGATGTGCTGGCGGCTCGAGTCGACGGTACGAGCGAGCACGGAAGCCTGGGCGAGCAGCCGGCCGCCGACCTTCCGCGCGACGTCGCCGGACGCGACGAGATCGGCGACCTGACTCCGGAAGGCCGCAGCCTCGTCCGCGGCCCGACCGATGTGGCCGCGAATGTCATCCGACTCGAAGGCGTAACTCCCCGACCCAACCTCGAACACCGCGGCGCCGTCCTGCATCCGCACGAACGTGACGCCTGGCGCCTCGCCCGCGCTGGTGCCGCCTTCGACCACGCCATGCTCGCTGACCGCAGGAACGTGGACCAGCGCTGTGGTGTTGGCCGGAACAGTCACGTCGAGAGTGAGTTCATGACCGCTCACCTGCTTCCACGACGAACGGATCACACCGTAGGGCGAGTCAAGGCTCACATCGGCATGCGTGAGCCCGCCGCCCGGTCGTGGGGCGATGTCGAAGGTCGAATAGCCCGGCCCGGTCGCCGTGATCCCCGCGATCGAGGAGTACATCCACTCGCCGACTGCGCCGTACGCGTAGTGATTGAAGGAGTTCATGCCCGGGTCCTGGAACGAACCGTCGGGTCGGATGGAGTCCCACCGCTCCCAGGTGGTGGTGGCTCCCATCGTCAGCTCGTACAACCACGACGGGTACTCCTTCTCGAGCAGCAGCCGGTAGGCCACATCGTCGCGTCCCACGGCTGACAGCGCCGGCAGCAGGTGCGGTGTACCGAGGAATCCGGTGGACAAGTGCCAGTCGCGGGCCTCGATGGCCGCGACGAATCGGTCTCCGACCGCGTCCAGCCGCTCCTCGGGGACGAGCCCCATTCCGATCGACATCGTGTACGCCGCCTGCGAGCCGGTGTCGATGGTGCCATCGGGGGCGATGAATCGCTCGGCGAAGGCCGTTCGGATCTCGTCGAACAACTCGCCGAGTGCATCCGCCTCCTCGTCTCTGCCGGTGGCGCGCGCCATTTCACTCATCAGGTGCGCGTCGTACGCGTAGTACGCCGTGGCGATCAACGAGTTGGACGTGGGGTCATCGAGGTTCAACCAGTCGCCGATCCCGTGCCCCTCGGGGACGATGCCGTCGTGCGCGACCGAAGTCCAGAAGCCGAGCAGATCGTCCATCATCGTCCAGTTGTCGTCGATGACGTGCGTGTCTCCGTACTGCTTCCAGAGAGTATGGGTCACGGTGACGGCGGCGTCGCCCCACCCGGCCGAGACGTTGCTCTCGCCGATACCCGGCTCCGTGCCGGGAGCGACGCCCGGAAGCGCCCCGTTCGGGGCCTGCCGGAGCCGCAAGTCCCGGAGCCATTTCGTCAGGAACGCGTACGCGTCATGGTTGAACGTCGCGGTGTCTGCGATGGCGTTGAGGTCGCCCGAATAACCCAGCCGCTCGTCACGGGCCGGAGTGTCGGTGGGGACCGAGAGGAAGTTCCCCCTCACACCCCAGACGATGTTGGACTGCAACTGGTTCAGCATCGGGTCGGACGTGTCGAACGTCGAGATGGGCCGGTTGTCGGTGCCCACCACGACGCCGGTGAGGTCTGCCGCTGCGGGCGGGGCATCCAAGCCGGTGATCTCGACGTACCTGAACCCGTGGAAGACGAAGCTCGGGCTGTACTCGACCGTCCCATCGCTGCCCAGGGTGACCGTCTCGGTCGCCCGCGCGGTGCGCAGGTTGGCGGTGTAGAGCGTGCCGTCGGGGCTCAGGACCTCGCCGTGTCGAATCGTCACCACGTCGCCGGGTTCGCCGGTCAGTCGGACTCGAACCCAGCCGACCATGTTCTGGCCCATGTCGTAGATGGTGACGCCATCAGCCGGCGTGGTCACGGCTTCGACGGGTCGCTCCTCGGTGACCCGAACAGGTGGATCGGTCTGAGCGTGCAGTTCGCCGATCTCGGGCGCGAGTACTCGGGCGGGAGACCACCCGGTCACGGAACCGGGCTCACTCCACGCGGGGACCTCGAGGCTGACGTCGTAGGTCTCGCCCATCAGGATGTCGGCATCGACGATCGGCCCGGGCGACGTCAGCCACGACTCGTCGGATGTCACGACCGAAGTCGTACCGTCGTCGTGGGTGATCTCCAGTCGGCCGAGGAACGCCGGGTCTGTGCCGTAGCGATTCGGTCCGATCCAGGCGAGGTGCCCGGCGTACCATCCGGTGCCCAGCTTCACGCCGATCGTATTCTCGCCCTGCCGGAGCAGCTCGGTGACGTCGTAGACCTGGTACTGGACCAGCTGGCTGTAGTCGGTCCAGCCCGGCGCCAGCTCGTGGTCGCCGACGCGCGCGCCGTTGATCTCCGCACCGTAGACACCGAGCGCCGTGGAGTAGAGCCGCGCCGAGCTGATGGGCTTGTCGATGCCGAAGTCCTTGCGGAGCAGCGGAAGGGGACGGTCTTCGCTCCTGAACACGCCGTTCTCGACCACGCCGGAGACCGCGAGTCGGCCGTCGCTCACGGTGCCGATGGCGAACGGGTTCACGCCGTCGGAGAAGTCCGTGTGGAAGAGCGTCTCGTCGCCCCGTGTGACGGTCACCTCATCGATGTCGCCCGACTCGCCCTGCGCCGATCTGAATCCGAGCGTGCCCGACGACCGCAGCGGAATGGGCCGGGTGTCGATGACGTGTCCGTCGATGCTCGTGGTGGCCGTGTCATCCGCCAGCTCGATCGTGATCTCGTGCTCGCCCGCGAACCCGCCGGGCAGTGCCTCGCCCGGGATCGGCACCTCACCGAGCAGTCCCCAGCTGCCGTTGACTCGGCTGTGCGGGCGCAGGGTGGGTGCTCCTCGCGCCGACAGCTGCCACATGTACGCGTTGTTCGCCGAAGAATCGGCGTAGAAGACGATCCCGAGCGCATCGACGATGTTGCTGGTCCGGATGCGCAGCGTGTAGTCGCTCCACTCGATTCCGAGCGTTCCGTCCGGCGGGCCGCCGACCCATTCCGCGTCCCACGACTCCGCCGTGGTGGCGTCGGCGGGGAGTGCCGTCTCGAAGCGGCTCGGCGCGGCCCACTCCGTGGCCGCCCCAGCGCTGTCCCAGGCCCGGACTCGCCAGTAATAGTTCGTCGTGGCCTGGAGCTCCTCGCCGTCGTAGGCCACGTTCACCGAGTCGCGTCCCTCGACTCGGCCGCTGTCCCACGCGTCGGGATCGTCGAAGCCGTCGGGCGACGTCGCAACCTGGATCTGCCGCGCCGATTGCACGATGCCGCGTTCCTCCCCCTCGAGCTTCCAGGAGAAGACCGGGGGCGCCGTGGGGATGCCGATCGCCTCCTCGAGGTGGTTCACGGTCAGCGACCCGGCTGTGACGGAGAGGTCTCCGTCGGGCTCGGCTTCGCCGGTCGTGACCGTACCCGCGAGCGAGATGATGAGCACTGCTGCCAGCGCCGGCCTCACGGCACGCTGTGAAATCTGCCCGATACCCCAGAACATCGCAGATGTCTCCCTTGACATAATTGAAGCGTTTCATATCGGGTGCTCCGGAGCTTACACAGCTTGAGCGAACTCGACAACCGGGCAACCGTGCGCGCTCGAACTCTGCGTTCCAGCGGCAGGGTCTCTTGGCCGGCAAGATCGCCACGATGCCGGTCGTGGCGGGCGAGAGGCGCTCCGCCATGGAAATCTGAAACGTTCTACTCGCGTCCGTCGAGAACCTGCCGCGAGTGATCGAGTGAGCCGGCCCCAGAGTCGAGTTCACGAGCACTCTGGATCCGGCGGGATGATGACCGTCGCGCTCCACATCGCCGTGTTCGTCGCCATCGTGTTCATCGCGCTCGGCGTGCGCGAGCTGCGCACGGGGGGCCGCTTCGGCGAGAGCCGCCGCAATCACGAGAGAATGCTCACATGGATCTGCTCCTCGTGGGGGTCATCGCCCTGCTCGCCATCGCCGCGGCGACGGCCGTCGCTCCGAAACTCGGTGTGGCCGCGCCACTGCTGCTCGTGCTCGTGGGCCTCGGCGTGGGGCTGCTGCCCGCCGTCCCGTCGATCGAGATCGACCCGGAGTGGATCCTCGCGGGCGTTCTGCCGCCACTCCTCTACTCTGCGGCCGTCTCGATGCCGGCGATGGAGTTCCGGCGCGACTTCAGTGCGATCAGCGGGCTCTCGGTCGTGCTCGTGGTCGTCACGGCGGTGCTCCTCGGGCTCTTGTTCGCGTGGCTGATTCCCGGCCTCGGCATCGCGTGGGGCATCGCACTGGGTGCGATCGTCAGCCCGACCGACGCGGTTGCGACGTCGATCGTGAAGCGCCTGGGCGTCTCACCGCGGGTCGTGGCGATGCTCGAGGGAGAGAGCCTGCTCAACGACGCGAGCGCGCTCGTGCTGCTGCGGGCCGCGATCGCGGGCGCAGCGGCATCCGTCTCGCTCTGGAGCGTCGCCGGATCGTTCGTGTACTCGATCCTCGTCGCCGCGGTCATCGGCGTCGCCGTCGGCTGGGTCAACCTGCGGGTACGAGCGCGCATCCCGAACCCGACGGTCAACACGGTGATCTCGTTCACGATGCCGTTCCTCGCGGCGATCCCGGCCGAGCACCTCGGCGCCTCGGGCCTCGTCGCCGCCGTGGTCGCGGGGCTCATCACCGGACGCGGGGCGGCGCGCTACCTCAGCCCGCAGCATCGGCTTTCGGACGCCCAGAACTGGCGCACGGTCGAACTCGTGCTCGAGGGTGCGGTGTTCCTCGTGATGGGGCTCGAGCTCACCGCGATCGTCGCCGACGTCGAGGCCGCGCACGCAGGTGTTTGGTCAGCGGTCGGACTCGCGGCGCTCGCGCTGGTGTGCACGGTGCTGATCCGCGCCGCCTACGTCGCACCATTGCTCGCCGGCCTCGAACGCCGAGGGCGCAAGGCCGCCTCGATCAAGGACGTTCTCGCCGATCGAGCGGCCGGCGGAACGGCGACCTTCACCGACCGCCCCGACCGCCCCGGCCGAGTAGATCGAGGGGATCGCGGCCGCGAGCGGGGGCGTGCCGCCATCGGGACGAAGCAACTGGAGCATCGGGCCTCGCCGGGAGAACGACGACACGGCCCCGTGCCCTCGGCCGCGACCCTCGAGCGCTTCCGCACGGTCTGGCGGCGTCGCGTCGCGGACATCGACTACTTCCTCGCCCAACCGCTCGGCTGGCGCGAGGGCACGATCGTGGTCTGGGCCGGAATGCGCGGCGTCGTGACGCTCGCCGCCGCGCAGACGCTGCCGGCCGAGACCCCGAGCCGCTCGCTGCTCGTGTTCATCGCGTTCCTCGTCGCCGTCGGCTCGCTACTCGTGCAGGGCGGTACCCTGCCGTGGCTCGTGCGCCGGCTCGTACCGGCGCGGAACCCGGACGAGAGCGTCGCCGAGCGGCGCGAACTGCAGCAGATGATGCAGTCTGCCGCGATGGCCGAGATCGCCGACGCGGACGACCCGGCGCTGCGTTCACTCGCGGAGCGCATGCGCGCAGCCTGGCAGGTGTCGCACGACGAGGGCGCGAACGATGCGGATGCCGCGACTGAAGCGGATGCCGCGAGCGAAGCGGATGCCGCGACTGAGAGTGAACCGGCGAACGCCCCGCCCGGGGCATCCGACCGCCGTATCGACCCCGAGCTCGTGCGCGTGATGCGACTGCGCATGATCGAGGCGGAGCGAACCGCGCTGCTCGACGCACGCGACGATGGCACGTTCAGTGCCGCCGTGCTCAGCGCCGCACTCGAAGATCTCGACGCCGAGCAGATCAGCATCGAGTTGAAAGCGGGCGCGTGACACGAGCGCGGCGACCGTGGCGATCAGCACGGCACCGAGTGGCACGAGGAACGCCGGACGGTAGGCCTCGAGCCTGCTCGCCGGGTCGCCGTCGAGAGCGGTGAGCGTGATGAGGCTCGCGACGATCGAGAGGCTGAGCGCGAAGATTCAGCCGACGGCGATGTCCTCAGCAGTGAGATCGGCGTTGACGGCTCCGGCGATCAGCGACCCGCCGCCGAGCGACACCGAGACGTTCGAGCGTGGATCGACCACGTTGCCCACGGCCCAGACATGCTCGACACTCGTGCGGCCATCGGGGTCGACCACGACCCAGGAGCCGTCCGCGTCGTCGCGACTTCGCGCACCCAATTCGCGCAGCAGCTGGTCTCGGGGGTGCAGCGTGGTTGCGGTGAAGATCGTGTCGACCGGCACCGACCTGCCGTCGCGCAGCTCGACGGCCTCGAGCCCGCCGGCGTTCGAGCGGACTGCTTGTACCCGCCCGGGCTCGATCCGAATGTCTCGCGACTCGAGGGTCCGGCGCGCTTCGACCGAGGGCTCTCCGAGATCGTTCGGGAAGTAGACGATCCGGTCGGACCACTGGCGCAGCTGGTGAGCCTGGTCGATCCCCTTGGGTCCTGCCGCGATGACGCCGATCGTGTGGTCGCGACGTTCCCACCCGTCGCAATAGGGGCACACGACGACGCCGCGACCCCACTGCTCGCGCAGGCCGGCAATATCGGGGAGTTCGTCGCGGAGCCCGGTGGCGACGATCAGCCGCCGTGCGGTCACGACACCCGAAGGGCCGTCGACCTCGATGCCGTCACGGCCCGCGCGAGCGGTCTCGACTCGCCCATCGACGACTACGCCCCCGTAGTGCCCGACCTCGCTGCGACCCCGCTCGAGCAGCTGCATCGGTGGCAGCCCGTCATGACCGAGTACGCCGTGCATGTGCTGGGCGACACCGTTCCTCGGATCACCCGAATCGAACACGATCACGCGGCGGCGCGCTCGCGCCAGTGAGAGTGCGGCGCTCAGCCCGGCCGGACCGCCCCCCACGACCGCGACGTCGAACAGATCAGTCATTGTGCGTTCCTCACGATCGGAGCTGCGGCTCCCCGGGTACCCGGGTTCCATCGTGCTGAGAACGGTCGCCGGGCGCAAGCGGTAGACAGACCTGCGGTGAGGACGACCGGCGCTCGGCGCACGCGCATGGTTGCGAGAGTCGCCGCCGCCACGTCGTCGCGGTCGCCTCAGTCGTGGCGTTACTCGGCTCCGATGCCGCCTCGTTCGCCACCGGTGGACGATCCCCGTCGACGGCGGCCTTTCCCTTCTTCTCCCCCGCGGTGTGGCTGAAACCCGAGCTGCGGAAGCGTTGGCTGCAACTCTGCGGGCGACCCCATTTCCTCGGCTCAGGTGCGGAGGTTGCGAAGATTCGCGCGGTACCACGCGACGGTGGCGCGGATGCCGTCGTCGAGCCCGAGGAGCGGCGACCACCCGGTGGCGGTCAACCTGGACACGTCGAGCAGCTTGCGCGGCGTGCCATCCGGATGCGACGCATCCCAGACGGTCTCGCCGCGGAAGCCGATGGCGTCCGCGACGATCGCGGCGATGTCACGGAGGGTGGCGTCGGTTCCGGTGCCCACGTTGATGTGCTCGTCATCGTCGTAGTTCTCCATCAGGTGCAGGCACGCGTGCGCGAGGTCGTCGACGTGGAGGAACTCGCGACGCGGGGTGCCCGTGCCCCAGTTCGTGACCGTGCGAGACCCAGCCAGCCTCGCCTCGTCGTAGCGGCGGATCAGCGCCGGGAGCACGTGGGAGCGCACTGGGGAGAAGTTGTCGCCCGGGCCGTACAGATTGGTCGGCATGGCCGAGATCCAGCGGCGGTTGTACTGCCGTCGCACAGCCTGCACATGCATGATGCCGGCGATCTTCGCGATGGCGTAGGCGTCGTTCGTCTGCTCCAGGGCGCCGGTGAGGAGCGCGCCCTCGACGATGGGCTGCTCGGCGAACTTGGGGTAGATGCACGAGGAGCCGAGGAAGAGCAGGCGGTCGACCCCCGCCTCCAGCGCCGCGTCCAGCACGTTGACCTGGATCCGAAGGTTGTCGCTCAGGAACTCGTGCGGATTCTTCGAGTTGGCCAGGATGCCGCCCACCCGCGCCGCGGCCACCACCACGTAGCTCGGCCGTTCCGCGTCGAAGAAGCGGAACACCGCGTCGCGGTCTCGGAGATCGAGCTCTTCGGGCGATCGCCCGATGACGCGACGGAACCCGGATGCGCCGAGCCGCCGACGCATCGCGGAGCCGACGAGGCCCCGATGACCGGCAACGTAGAACGTCGCCTCACGGTCGAGCGGGCCGGCCGCGCCGCCGAGCCGCGGAGGCTCGGCCTCGGATGTCGCCGTGGCGGTCACGCCGCTCGCCAACTGTTCCTGGCCGGTGATGCCGGTGATGAACGCACGTCGCGGAAGGTTGTGACCGGTCGTGAGGTGGGTGATCGTCATCGGAGACTCATTTCGTTCGGGTCCGGAGAGCCGTCGCCATCGCGGAGATGTACGGGAGGGGCGCACCGGGTGGCCCGCCCCTTCGTGTCATGCGGGCACGATCTCGATTGCGTTGATCGACGGCTGGTTGGCCGTGGCGCTGAGATCGATGTCGAGGTTCCCGTCGGTCACCGTGACCGTGAAGGTCTCGATGTCGAGGGTCGTGGGGCCGACATCCTGAAGGATCGAGTAGTTCGCCCTCTCGACCGGCCCGCCATCGAGGTTGATGGAGAACCGTCGTGCATTGACGTTGCTCGCCCCGCCGCTCGGTGCCCCGAAGTACAGCTCGACGAAGTGCAGGTTCACCGTGTAAGTGCCGTTGGGCACCGAGATGTCGTACCCGAAGGTCGTCGCGTTGTCACTGCGCGACGTGAAGTAGAGCTGGTCGTTCGTCGTGCCGGCGATCGCGGTGACGCCCGGGTTCGAGTACGAGCGGTATCCGCTCGAGCCGGTCGCTGGGTCGGCCGCCCAGGTCACGCCCCCGATCGTGAGGGCGGGGCCTCCGGCGTTGTACCGCAGCGTCGGCAGCGGCGGGGTCGGCGTGGACACGACGACGGTGCTGCTCGGCGCCGAGACGTTCATCGCGGCGTCGACCGCGAGGATCCGGTACGCCGAGGTACCACCGAGGAACACGGCATCCGTGAGCTGCGACGTCGTGATCGGCACCGGCGTGATCCGCGTCCACGGCCCGGAGGCCGAGGCGGCGCGCTCGACGTGGAAGCCTGCGACGTCTCCTGTGCGAGCCGGCCAGGACAGCGCGACCGACGGGGCCACGAAGCTGCCCTCGAGCCCGGTCGGCGCAGCGGGTGCGACCGTGTCCGACGGGGTGACCGGCACCACGTTGGTCACGATGTACACGTTGTCCTGGAAATCGCAGTTCGTCGGCCCGGTGCCGCACTGGTTCGGTGAGGCGATGTAATCGTGGCCGACCACCCATGCTCCCGGTACGACGGCGCCGGTGCGATCCCGCAGCGGCCAGGTCTTCACTGCCATGTAGTTGGCGTTGTTCGTGTTCTGCCCGTTGACCGTCATGTTGAAGTTGCCCGTCGGGTTGGTCAACAGCTGGGCGGCGTTCGCCGTGGCGGTGTTGCCCGTTCGAGGCAGGATGGCCTGGCCCCAGTCGGCCGACTGGGTGGCCGAGGTGCCGTTGACGTTGATCGTCTCGGTCTGGCCGCAGCAGCCGTGGAACGCGGCGAGCTGCCGCGCCTGCACCGGCTTCGTCGCGTCGAGCCGTTTCCACTGCGTCGGCCCGCGCACCTCCTCGCCGTTCAGCGGCGAGCCCGGGTTCTCCGAGCCGTAGCCGATCGACATGCCGCCGCCCTCGCTCGTGAGCGGCCCGACGTTCGTCTGGTAGTTGAAGAGGTTCATGACCTGCGGCAGCGGCAGCTCGCTGTTGCCCTCGGGCGAGCCCATGTACGCGCCGCGGAGGAACACCTGTGTAGTGGGCGACGCCGGGTCGCTCGAGACGATGTTCACCTGCGCGGTACGCACACCCTTGGCGCCCGAGGTCGCCATGAACTGCGCGGTGAGTGGAACCGTCTGCCCTGGCGCGATCGTCAGCGGCAGCGCCGGCGGCTCGACCAGTGCGAACTGCGACGCCTGCGGGCCACCGACCGCCAGCGAGGTGATGCGAAGGTCCTTCGCGCCGGAGTTGACCAGGTTCACCGTGGCGGTGTCGTTGTAGCGCAGGTTCGCGTGGGCGCCGGTCAGTCCACCGTTCACGCGGTGCATGATGAGGGTGTCCTCGTAGAAGCCGGGGACGACCTCACCGTTCGCCTGGTTGTTGACGCGCGTCGCCTGCTGGTTGCGCAGAGTCAGCGTGCCCCCGATGTTCAGGATCTCGAACTCGACGGAGCGCGTGGTCGTGCGGTCCGCGTCATCCGTCGCCGTCACGACGAGCTCGTAGTCGCCCACGGTGCTCAGCTCGAGCTGGCCCGTGTACGGTGCCGGCGCCGAGCCGTTCAGCGAGTAGGTGAGCGATTCGAGCGTCGAGCCGACGGATGCCACGGCCTGGACCGTCACCATCGCCTCGCCGCCCGAGTACTCGGTGTCCACGTCCTGCCCGTTGGCCTTGATGACCACCGACGGGGCGGCGGCCGAAGCGCCCTGGATCGTGATCCAGTTGAGCTTCGTGTTCGTACCGGTCGGGGTGATCGTGAGCTTGCCGTCGGTCACCATGACCTGCGCTGCGCCCATCGTGAAGGGTGCGAGACCGATGGGCGTGTAGGAGGACAGGAGAGACGTGCCCTCGGCGGAGACTCCGTGCACGGAGTCGAGGTAGCCGGCGTCGCCGACCGATGCGCTGACGGTGTACGAGCCGTTCGCGACCGCGTACTCCCAGACGCCGTTCGTCATGCCCGCGATCGTCCCCCCTGCCGTCGTGGTGTTCTGCATGAGGATGAGCGTCTGCCGCGTCGTGTCGCCCGTCGGGTAGGCGATGCCCGCCGTCGGTGCGGTGCGGTTGCGGGTGGCGTTCGTGCGATCGCCGGGCACGCCGTCGACGAGCCATCCGTGGCCGACGTTCGCCGCGTAGGCCTGTCCGTCGTCGTTGATCCAGCCCGACGGCAGCGCGACCCCTGTCGGCCCGAAGTTCACCTTGACGAGTGGCTGCTGCGTGGGTGGTTCCTCGAGTCCGTCGCCCTTGATCGAGAGCCAGTTGATCTTCGTGTTCGTGCCGCTGTTCGTGACGGTGAGCTTGCCGTCCGTGACGCTCACGTGGCGCGCACCGGTCTGGAACGGCGTCGTCGCGGTCGGCACGAACGACTGGATGATCGGCTGCCCCTCGACCATGACGCCGTGGGTCGAGTCGAGGTAGTTCGCGTCGCCCACCGAGACACCGATGTCGTACTCGCCGTTCGGCACCTTGTACTCCCAGACGCCGTTCGTGTACGTCGCCTGGCTGTCGTTGTCGATGAAGGCGAAGCCCCTGAGTTTCTCATCGGTCGGGAACGCGATGCCGCCGGTCGCCGCGGTGCGGTACCGCGTCGCGATCGAGCGGTCCACGGGCTGGCCGTCGGCCGCGTTCAGCCAGCCGAAGCCGCGCTCATCGGTGTAGGCCCCGCCGGACTCGGGCGCCCAGCCGTCGACCGCTGGCACGGCTGCCGGCTGGAAGCGGATCTTCACCTGCGCTCCGTCGCTCGGGTCATCGGGTCCGGGCTCCTCCACTTCGACGGGCACGATGTCGACGAAGCCGATCTTCGTGTTGGTCCCGCCGTTGGCGTCGACGGTGAGGTGGCCGTCGATGACCGTGAACGTGCCGGTCGCGATCCGGTGGTGGGTGTTCGAGCCCGCGGCACCCGTCGGGATGAACCCGGCGATGAGGTTCACGTTCTCGACATTGATCCGGTGCGATTCCGGGTCGCTGTTGGCGCTCGAGTCGCCGACGCCGACCGTGACCTCGTACTCGCCGTTCGGCACCTCGATCTCCCAGAAGGCGTCGACCTTCGTGCCGTTGAACGTGGCCGCGATGCTCTCGGGCTGCATGTGCATGATCGTGTCGAGCCGCACGTCGGACTGCACGGAGGCGCGGTCTCGGCCGTTGCCGGGAGTCGTGCCGCCGACCGAGATGTCGAGGTCGACCTCGGTGTCGGCGTCCTTCCAGCCGTAGGTGAGGCCGCCGCCCTGATCGGCGCCGGTCCGCACGCCGTACGGCTGCCCGTTGTCGCGGAGGTATCCGGCGGCGAGACGCCCGGCCGCGGTCGTGAAGTCGACCCTGATGGCTCCGTCGGGGCTGCCCGTGTCGTTCACGGGCCGCACACCGGTCACGAGGAAGACGTAGTCCTGGTAGTCGCCGTTGGAGGCGTCCTCGAAGGCCACGAGGTACGTGTTCGGAATCAGCACGCCCGCGCGGTTCTTCGCCGGGTAGATGCGCGCCCGGTGCGGGGTGCCCGTGTTGAGGCGATCCTCGGTGTAGCCGTACCGGTTGAAGACGTTCGACCGGTAGTAGAACCCGAACGTCGCGGTGCCGGGGTCGAACGACGGCAGGCTCGCCGAGGTCACCGGCGGCAGCAGGGACTGGTAACCCGACACGTCGATCGCACCGACCTCGTGCCGTTCGGCTGCCGCCCCGTCACCGGTGTACCAGCCGAACGGGATCGACTCCTGCGGCGCGTAGTGCGACAGGGCCTTCCAGGTCGGGTCGGCACTGCCGGACTTGACGAAGAGCGGTTCGAGCACTTCGTCGCCCTTCGCCGTGGGCTCGACGCCACCGCTGACGTTGTTCCAGCCGACGCTGATGTTGTAGCCGAGCGTCTTCACCACGTCGTTCAGCGGCGGCTCGTTCTCGCCCTCGATGCCGTTGGACGTCACGCCGTAGAGGCCGACAGTCGCCGAGCTGTCGCCGCCGGTGACCGTCAGCTGTGCCGAACGCTGGCCGATCGTCGTTCCGGGGGTGAACCGCACCTGCAGGGTCGTGGACGCTCCAGCGGCCAGGGTCGAGGGAACCGTGCCAACCACCTGGAACTCCGACGCGTTCGTGCCGGCGATCGAGGTGGACAGCTGGACCGTCGCGTTCGACTGGTTCGTGACCGTGACGCTCGAGACATCCCACTTCTGCGCAGCCGAGGCGTTGCCGGCGTTGCTCTTTGCGGCCGAGAAGATGAGTTCGCTCGACGACGAGGTGAGCTTCGACGCCTGCTGGCTCTCGGGCACCCGCAGGAGGTAGAGCTTCTGCGACGAGCCCGCCCGGTCGTACTGGTTGATGTACATGTTGCCGCTGTTCGGGTCCTCGACGATCTCGAGCGGGTCGTTGAACCCGCCGACGTTGCCGATGGTGGTGTTCGGAACGCCCGTGATGCCGACCTCGGTCTGCGCGCCCAGGATCTTGCCGCTGGCCTGGTCGGGCTGTAGGAAGATGAGGTCGTTGTTGTTCGAGAACCGGACGACGACGAGTCGGCCCTTCAACTGGCCGCCGAACGTGTCGGCCTGGTACTCGAGCATGCCGTTGGGCGACTTGTTGTACTCGAAGTCGTACGCGATGCCTCCGTAGTTGGCGTCGGGCAGCACGCCGACCGGGTAGTTGGCGCCCTGGCCTGCCGACTTCGGCGGGTTCGCCGGGTCGTTGCCCTCGTTCAGCACCCACTCGCAGCGGGTGGGGTTCGGGTGGCCGTAGTACTTGCCGGGCTGGATGTCGAACAGCAGGTCGCGCTGCGTGCCGATGTTGCCTCGGGCCGGCACGCTGCCACCGGTGTAGCCGCGGCGCTCGCACTGGGATGTGACGTCCTGGCCGTTCACCGCGCTGTAGCCGGGGATGCCGGCGGCGGCGACTCGGGTGAACGTGCCGTTCGCGTTCGCGGTGACACCCGGCGTGTTCGCGCCGCCCGCGGTGCCGTTGGTCGCCGTGTAGAGGTGACCGTTGCTGTGCCACACGAGGTCGTAGGCGTTGCGGATGCCGGTCGCGTACAGCTTGAGCGGAGCGCTGGCCGCGAACGGGTCGTACGGGTTCGCGACCCCCGCCGTCTGCACGTTGATCGGAGCGCCGCCGGCTGCAGCCGCCTGCACCCGGGAGTCGTCGGGGTCGAACACGAGGACCGAGGCGGTGAGCAGCTGCTCGCCCCGCTGGCCCCACGAGCCGTCGTTGTCGCCGGACGCCTGGTTCGAGCCCTGCATGAGGTAGATACGGCCGTCGGGGCCGTAGGCCATCGAGTTGGTCAAGTGGTCGTTCTGCGAACGCGGCAGCCCCGTGAAGACCGGTGTCTTGGTCTCGAGGTTCGGTCCGGTCAGCAGGCTGATGCCGCTGATCCACTGACCGGACTCGCCGCCGACGTTGGCGCTGGTGTCGGTGACCCACAGGCGCAGGTCGCCGGAGGTCGAGCTCTCATCCCACACGAGGCCGATGTTCGCGCGACCGGCGTGGCCGAGGTTCTGCTCGTTCGACAGTGTGCCGTCGGCGTTCACCGTGTAGCGGAAGATGCCCTGCCCGATGGTCGTGCCGTAGAGCTTGCCGTCGGGGCCGAAGGCGAACGACGCCCAGTACCTGCCGCCGCCGATCGGCAACTCGACCTTCTCGAATGCGACGTTGGTGATCGGCTCGAACTCGCCGGGCAGTTCGATCGTGCCCTCGCCCGTCGTGAAGACGGAGGTGAAGGGCACGAACGGGTTGCCGAGGTGATCGCGCACGCCGGATGTCACGACGAAGCGGTACGACGTCGACGGGTCAAGCGGCTGCGTCGGCGCGAAGTTGACCGTGTCGTTGCCGCCCGAGGTGTTCACCGTGCCCACCACCGGGGTGCCCGACGGCAGCTCGTAGAGCAGCACGTTGCCGGGCATCGTGGTGTCGTCGACGCCGAAGCCCGCGTAGGGCAGCTTGATCGTGGCCGCGACGCCGCCGTTGACGTCGGCGTCGACCACTCGGTTGGGCGGGTTGACCGTGTCGATGTGCGACACCCACGGCGTGCCCAGGACCTCGACGTAGCCGAGTTTCGTGTTCGTGCCGCCAAGGGCGTCGATGGTCAACCGGCCGTCCCACACGCCGACCGTCGTCGTGAACGTGCGGTACTCCGCGGCGGCCGTGCCCTGGAAGCCTTCGAGCGCCGCAGTGCCCTCGACGTTGACGACGTGGTTCGAGTCGTAGCCGTTCGGCAGCGGGCCCTGGTCGCCGACGGCGAACGTCACCTGGTAGAGGCCGCCCGGCAGGGCGATCTCCCACTTGCCCTCGGTGAGCACGCCGTTCGCCGGGTTCGGCGCAGTCGACATCCCGTACTGCAGGTGGATCATCGAGTCGACCTTGGGGTCGACGCCGGCTCGCAGCCGCTCGCGTCCGTTGCCGACCAGGCTCAGGTCGTGGCCGTCGACGTCCATCCACCCGTAGGTGAGGCCGCTGCCCTGGCCGGGGCTCGTGCGGGGCCCGTAGGTCTGGCCCCAATCGGCGTAGTAGCCGGCGACCGGGACACCGTCGGTCATCGTGAAGTCGATCTTGATGTTCGTGTCGTTGATGGGCTGCGGTGCCGCCACGATCTCGTTCGACACCACCGACTCGTTGCCCGCGAGGTCGACGGCCGTCACGACGTAGTAGTACGTCGTGTTGTTCTCGACAGCGAGGTCGCTGTATGCGGTCGTGGCCACGAGCGCCGGCGTGATGAGTGCGCCGGTGAAGTTCGCGAAGGGTTCGAGCGATCGGTAGATCCGGTAGCCCGCGACATCCGTGGCGGATGGCGCCGTCCAGGCGAGGCCGACGACTTCGTCGCCCGGCGTGCCCAGAAGGGCCGCAGGTGCGCCCGGCGCCTCGACGTCGGCCTCCTCCTCCCAGAGGCCCACGACCTCGTTCGACACGACCGACTCGTTGCCGGCCCCGTCGACGGCGGTGACCACGTAGTAGTAGAGGGTGCCCGCCGCCGCCGTGTCGTCGGCGAACTCGATACCGCCGAGCAGCGCGCCGCCGTTGAGCGGAGTGCCGTCCCTCGTCACACCCGGCGTCGTACCGCGGAACACGTTGTACCCCTCGACGTCGGTCGACGCGGATGCGCTCCAGCTCAGGTCGATCTCACCGTCATCGGCCGTGGCGATCAGCTCGGTGGGCGCCTCGGGAGCCGTCGTGTCCGGCGAGCTCCGCTCGTACTCGAACTGGAGGGTGGCACCGGACCAGCCCTGGAAGTACTCGACGACGATGGTGTGCGGTCCGGCCGCGAGTGCCGCGGTCCCGATGAACTCGGTCGGGCCCTGGTCGAACCAACCGTCGATCACCGTCGCGCCGTCGACCTTCACGCGCACGCCGTCGTCGACGAGGGCCCGGAACGTGTAGACGCTCGCCCCCTCGTCGATCGTCTTGGTGTAGCGAGCCGAATAGAGCGACGAGCCGACACCGTCGGGGCCCTCGTCGATGCCGTACACCTGGTCGATCGTGCCGACGCAGTCGGTGGCGATCGCCTCGCCGAACAGGCTGGTTCCGGCGAAGTACTTGACACCCCAGTCCGACGGTGCGCACGCCGTGGCCGTGTCGACGGTGTAGTCGAGCTCGATCGTCGCGCCGCCCCAGCCCTGGAAGTACTCCACGACCACCGTGTGCGGGCCGGCCGCCAGGTCGATCGAGCCCTGGTAGGCGGTGGGCGCCTGGTCGCGCCATCCGTCGATGACGGTCGTGCCGTCGACCTTCACGCGCACGCCGTCGTCGGCGAGCACCTGGAAGTCGTAGGTGCCTGCCCCGTCGTCGATCGTCCGGGTGAACCGGGCGGAGTACTGCGTCGAGCCGACCCCCGCCGGACCGTCACCGGCGTTGAAAACCTGGTTCAGTCCGTCGAGGCAGTCAGTCGCGAGCGGCAGGCCGGTCAGGGAGGTGCCCGAGTAGTAGGTCGCGGACCATGTCGAGCTGTCGCAGGCGGCCGTCTCGACCACGTAGTCGACTTCGAGTCGCGCGCCGCTCCAGCCCTGGAAGTACTCGACCACGACAGTGTGGGGGCCGTCGTCGAGGTCGATCGTGCCGGTGTAGTAGGTCGGGCCCTGATCGATCCATCCGTCGATGAGCTCCTCGCCGTCCACCAGCACCCGCACGCCGTCGTCGGCGAGCACGGTGAAGGTGTAGGCGCCAGCGCCCTGGTCGATGGTCTTCGTGTAGCGCGCCGAGTAGTTGGTCGAGCCGACGCCGTCGGGGCCCTCGCCCGCGGCGTAATCGTGGTCGACGTCGGCGAGGCAGTCACTCGCGACCGCCGCGCCCTCGAGGCCCTTGCCGTCGAAGTACTGCGCACTCCACACCGTCGACTCGCAGGCGGGCGATTCGACCGAGTAGTCGACCTCGAGGGTCGCTCCGCCCCAGCCCTGAAAGTACTCGACGACGAGCAGGTGCGATCCGTCGAGCAGGTCGATCGTGCCCGAGTACTCCGTGGGACCCTGGTCGACCCAGCCGTCGATGATTTCCTGTCCGTCCACGAGGACGCGGACGCCGTCGTCGGCGAGCACGTCGAACGTGTAGGTGCCGGCTCCGTCGATGGGCTTGGTGAACCGCGCCGAGTATTGGAACGGGCCGACATCGTCGGGTCCCTCGCCCTGCGAGTAGTGCAGGTCGATCTCGTCGAGGCACGCCGATTCGATCGCGGCACCCGCGAGGGTCTGGCCGTCGAAGTACTCGCCCGACCACTCCGTGACCGAACACTCGCCGGGCTCGAGGTCCTCCTCGGGAGTCGTGACCTCGACGGTGTTCGAGGACGCGGAGACGAGCTCATCGGTTCCGACGGCGACGACCACGTAGGCGTATGCGGTGTCCGGCAGCGCCGTGACGTCGGTGAACGTCGGTGCCGTCACGAGGTCGGGACCGTTCAGCGCGGTGCCCTCCGTCGAGACTGGTGACGCGGTGCCGCGGTACACGTCGTACCCGGCGACATCCGGCACCGTATCCCAGGTGAGGACGACGACGCCGTTCGCGTCGACGGTCGCGGCCGCATTGCCCGGTGCTGCCGGAGGCTGCGGCGGGAGCGGCACCTCGACGGACACCGCGGCGGAAGGGGCGGACCCGGGCACCGAGCCCTCGCCGCGTGCGACGACCACGTACGAGTAGGTCTGCCCCTCCTCGACCGTGTCATCGGTGAAGGACGTGCCGGTCAGCGGCGATGCGTTGATGGGCGAGCCGTCGGTCGGCACGGGCTGCGTCTCGGACCGGAACACGTCGTAGCCCGACGCACCCTCGACCTCGTCCCAGGTGAGGTCGACCTCACCTGCTGCGAGCTCGACCGCGACCCCGGTCGGCGCCGGCAGCGGCTCCGCGGCGACCTCGTAGATCTCGAGGAAGGCGAGCTTGCTGTTCGTGCCGCCGACCTGGTCGATGGTGAGCTTTCCGTCGGTCACCTCGACATCGGCGATGCCCTGCTCATACTCGCGGGCGGCGCTGCCGACGAACGGCGCAATGACCGGCTGCCCTTCGGCGTTGATCGCGTGGGTGCTGTCGTAGTTGGTCGTCGTGTCGCCGGCGGCCGCGACGATGCGGTACGTGCCGTCCGAAACCTCGAGCTCCCAAGTGGCGATCTCGGTGGTGACGCCGAGCGTCGGGTTCGGAGCGCTACTCGTCTGGGCGTACGCCAGGTGGATGATCGAGAGCAGGCGCGGGTCGCTCACGGCGGCGTTGATGCGCACGCGGGTGTTCAGGGCGAAATCGAACGGGGTGGCGTCGTCCGCCGTCAGCCAGCCGAACCCGGCCGCCTCGGTGAAGGCCGCACCCGCGTCCTTCGTGTACCCGACCGCGGCGGTGCCCGCCGCGGTCGTGAAGTCGAACTTCTCCACCAGCGTGCCGGCGGGCGCCGACACCTCGGCCGACGCAGTCGCAGCGGCAGAGGCGTTTCCGTCGGCGTCGACCGCGACGACGGCGTACTGGTAGCTCGCGCCCACGAAGACGTCGGTGTCGGTGAAGCTCGGTTCGGTGAGCAGTGCCGTGCCCGAGACGGCTGTGCCGGTCGTGGGAACGGGTGCCGTCGGTGCGCGGTAGACGCGGTAGCCGGCGACGTCATCGTCCTCGGGCGCGGTCCAGCCGAGGACGACCGCGTCGGACGACGCGTCGGCGACGGGCGATCCGGGAGCGGCCGGCGGGCTCAGCTCGGTGACCGAGAAGTCCTCGAAGTTGAACACCTGGACCGTGGCCTCGGGCTGGTTGCGCTTCGTCGCGAAGACACCGGCGAACGACGTGGCGTCGGGCACCGCGGCATCGAGCAGTGTGCCGTCGAAGAAGTTCGCCGGCAGCGTCAGGCTGCCGAGGGTGGTGATCCCGCCGGTGCCGATCTGGTACTTGCCGACGACCGTGCCTGTGGGGCTGCCGGCAGCCGGCGGGGCGACCTCGAGCCAGAGCCGGATCGGTCCGGAGCCGAGCGTCGCCGCATTCGTGTCGAAGTTGCGCTGGTCCTGCGGTGGGGTTCCCGACTGCAGGGTGACGCCGTTGATCTCCCGCGAGAGCTGGATCTGACGGTTGTTCTGCGTCCCGGTGCTCGTGCCGGTTCCGGCGACGACGATCTTCACGTAGTCGTCGTCGTCGGGTCCGAACCAGAGGCCGCCCTGCGAGGAGTTCATCAGAGCGGAAGGCGGTGTCACGGCTGTGCTCAGCCGGATGGGGCCCGCAGTCGCGTCGAGGCCGACGCCGAGTGTGTTGTCCTGCTTGTTCTTCCACCAGTCGGTGGCCGTCGGCGCCGGCGGCACCGCGGGCTGAACGAGGTAGGCGATGCCCTTCGACGCGGTGATCGCGAGCCTGCCGTCGGCGACGCCGATGTTCTCCGGCACGTAGTGGTCGGGATCGGCGGTCGAGGGCTGAACCATCGTGAACCCGGTGCCGATGTCCCCGGCCGTCGGGATGCCCCCGTCCTCGCCCGCGAAGTCGAGCTGGAGATCGGGCTGCACGGCGATCTCCCCGACCGGCAGCGGCGAGTACTGCGTGACCCACTCGGCTTCCGGCGGCACCGCGGCGATCGGAATCGCCGCTGCCGGAGGGGCGGTCACGAGCGAACCCACCAGCGCAGCGGCCGCGATGAACGCGGGAGCGAGGCGCTTGGAGAAGGTTGCGCGGATGCTGCGCTGCGAAGAGCCGGGAACTGACATCATTGCCTTTCCAGCGCACGCCACCACAAGGCCACAAGGGGCCGGACTCCAAGTGAGCGTGGGTAGCCGCGTCAGTGTCGGGTTCGGTTCGGTTCGGGTGAAGCCGAAGGCCCCATGAGGGCCCGCGACACTCGGCACGCTAGCCACCGACCGATGCGACGGCATAGACCTCCCGATCAAATCGCCCCCGAACTGGGGCAACCGCTCTCCCGAGCGCCGTCCGACGGCCGCGGGACCCTCCCCGAACTGGGGACGCGCGGGCTCGCCGGGCCCGTGCAAGGCTGTGACGGCCTGCGCTCGCCCGAGACGCGCAGGCCGCTGTGACGAGAGGAGGTGCGCGCGATGGACTTGCGGGATTTCCTCCGGATCGTGCGGAAGCGTTGGGTGCTCATCCTGGTGCTCACCCTGCTGGGCGCCGCTGCCACCGCCACGTACTCAGTGGTCGCCACGCCCGAGTACCGCAGCTCGGCCAGGGTGTTCGTCTCGACCTCCGGCGGCGGGAGCGTGGCCGATCTCGCCGAGGGCAACAGCTTCACCCAGCAGCGCGTGAAGAGCTACGCCGAGCTGGTCAGTGCACCGATCGTGCTTGATCCGGTGATCGAAGAGCTGGAGCTCGGACTGGATTCCGAGGAGCTCGCCAAGCTCGTCAGCGCGAGCGTCCCGTTGAGCACGACGCTCATCGACATCGAGGTCCGTCACCCGGATCCCGAGCTCGCCGCCGCCCTCGCGACCGGGATCTCCGAGAGTCTGGCGACCGCGGTGAGCGACATCGAGAAGGTCCGGGCCGGCGACGGGACATCCGGCTCGCCCGTGGGCCTGACCCTCGTCAAGTCCGCCAAGGTGCCCGACGCGCCGACCAGCCCGAACATCCCGCTCAACATCGTGCTCGGCGTGATCGCCGGGCTTGCGCTCAGTGTCGGTGCGGCCGTGCTGCGGGAGCGACTCGACACCCGCATCCACAGCGTTCGCGAGCTCGAGCAGATCACCGACCACACCGTGCTCGGCGGCGTCGTGATCGACTCGAAGGCATCGGGGCGTCCGCTCATAGTGCATGACGACCCGTCGAGCCAGAGAGCCGAATCCTTCCGCACGTTGCGCACCAATCTGCAGTACCTCGACATCGGCCGCGCGGATCGCGCCTTCGTGGTGACGAGTTCGATCGAGGGCGAGGGGAAGTCGACCACGGTCGCGAACCTCGCGATCGTGATGAGCGATGCGGGCGCCAAGGTGGCGCTCGTCGATGCCGACCTGCGCCGGCCAATGGTGGCGACCTACATGGGACTCGAGGGGGGCGCAGGCCTCACGGATGTGCTCATCGGCCGCGCGACGGTCGGAGACGTCATGCAGCACTGGGGGCGCGGTCAGCTCGGCGTGCTGCCGGCGGGGCGCGTGCCGCCCAATCCGAGCGAGCTGCTCGGGTCGATTCAGATGACGCGGGTCGTGAAAGAGCTCACCGACACCTTCGACATCGTGCTCTTCGACGCACCCCCCCTGCTTCCGGTGACGGATGCCGCGGTGCTCGCCCGCGTCGTCGGAGGAGCGCTCCTCGTCGTGGGCGCCAGCCGCGCCCATAGTGGCCAGGTGCGTGCGGCCCTCGCCGCGCTCGAGAACGTCGGGGCCACCGTCTCGGGCATCGTGCTCACGGTGCCGACGACGCACTCGAATGCGTACGGATACGGGCGCAGGTACGAGTACGCCTACGGCCACGCGTACCCGAAAGCGTCGCAGCACGGACCCGCGGAGGCGGCATCGGCATGAGGCTGCTCGTCGTGTGCACCGGCAACGTCTGCCGCTCGCCGCTGGCGGCGGCGCTGCTCGGGGCGCGACTCGGTGCGGACTGGCACGTCGAGAGCGCCGGCACGGCCGCCC
Organism: Agromyces sp. Y782; assembly: GCF_059445405.1. Lineage (NCBI taxonomy): Bacteria > Bacillati > Actinomycetota > Actinomycetes > Micrococcales > Microbacteriaceae > Agromyces > Agromyces sp. Y782. Next base: position 1,720,203 of record NZ_JCAIUG010000001.1, read on the forward strand.
TGGTCGGACAGCCGATGACGCCCGAGACACTCGAGCTGGCACGTGCCGGCGGCGTGCCGGATGTCGCGCACACGGCGCGCCAGCTCACGCAGGCGATCGCGGAGTCGGTCGACCTCATCCTGACGGCCGGACTGGCTCACCGCCGACACGTCGTCGAGCTGGCGCCGCGCGTCGTCCGCAGGACGTTCACCCTCCGCGAGTTCGCGCGGTTGGCTCCCGGTGCGGCCGACCGTCGTGCGTCGGCGCCGGCCTCGACCTCGCTCGCCGAGATGCTCGCGGCCACCGCGGAGCAGCGCCGGCTCTGGGTCGGTTCCGTCGAGCCCGCCGACGACGAGATCGTGGACCCGTTCGGCGCGCCCGCGCCCGTCTACGCCGAAGCCGGGCGCGCGATCGACGACGCGGTCCGGTCTACGGCTCTCGCGCTCAGGCTCGTGACGACAGCGCGCGAGCCGATCACGGCGACGGGTCCGTCGCCGGAGTTCCCCCGACCGTCGCCGGTCAGTCAGGCCGAGTGAAGGCGTCGCCGGCGTGAGCATCGATCGCATCTTCATCATCGGCCTCCCCGACCGATTCCGCGGCGCCGCCCTGGAAGCGGAACTCGAACGAGCCGGCATGTCGAGCCGTCGGAGCGACGGGATCCGGATCCGGCCGGATCGGATGCATCGACGCGACGACGTCGATCCCGTGGCGGCGGCGTTCCTGCTGCGCCGCCCGATGAGCGCCGCCGAGGTCGGCTGCGCACTGGCGCACCAGCGCGTCTACGAGCAGATCCTCGATGAGGGCCTCGGTTTCGCGATCGTCTTCGAAGACGACGCGCGCCTACGTCGTCCGCTCGATCACGACGCGCTCGTGGATCTGCTCGCGGTCGCGCACCCCCGCGTCGTGGCCCTCCACGCCCCACGTGGCTTCGCCATCGTCGACGAGACACGCGCGTCCGTCGGCGGAACCGCAAAGGTCGTGGCGTATCCGACGATCGTGCCGCCTACGACGACGACCGCGTACGCGCTGAACAGCGCGGCCGCCGACGTGCTCCTCCGCCGTGGCCGGCCCATCTCGCACGTCGCGGACTGGCCTGTCTGGGCGGAGGTGCACTGCGAGTTCCTCGTGCTCGCGGAACCCGTCGCCGAGCCCGACGAGCAGGCGGGCTCCCAGATCGACCGGCCCGAGGCCGAGGCGAGTCGGCGAGCGCGACTGATCGGCCGGGTCGGCCGCATCCTCCACCTCGATTGGGTGCTGCATCGCCGGCTCTACGGCGACTACCGCACGTTCGTCATGCACGAGCTGCTGCGGCAGCCCGCGTACGCCTGGGCGAAGCACCGGACGTCGCCGGAAGGGTCGGACCGGACGGACGGGTCGGACCGGACGGACGAGCCGGACCTTCCGATCGCCGCGCCGCCGGTGATGAGGTGGGCTGTTCGTGCGCTGACGGGCCGGCGTCCCGACGTGACCCGACGAAGGCTCGCCGAGGTGTCGACGTGATCGCGCTGCAACGGGTGACGAACGTGCTCGTCGTCACCGTCCTCCTCCTGCCTGTCGCGTCCGGCCTCGGAGCGCCACGCGTCGCGGGCAGCATCCTCACAGGCATCCGGGTCCTCGACGTGATGTGGTTCCTCCTCGCCGCCGCTCTGTTGGCCCTCGCCTTCCTGCTGGTCACGGGCCACGGCGTCGACTCCAGCCGGCTCAGGAGCATCCCGGTGTTCGCGGCCGCGGCGATGGCGCTGCTCGGATGGGTGGCGTACCGCGACCTCGCCGAGGGCGAGTTCCATGCGGTGCTGAAGATCCTGGTCGAGCTCGGCCTCGTGGCGTCGTTCCTGATCGTGGCGCGGTGCGGTGCGAGTGTGCTGGCGCCGGCACGCTGGGCCTTCCGGATCGCGGCAGCGTTGAGCCTGGTCGCCTGGCTCGCGGCCCCGAGCCAGTACGTGAACATGGGGCTCGACTTCATCGACTCCGGCAAGATCATCGCGACGCTGCCCAGTGTGCAGGGCGTGCTCAGCCACCCGAACTACACCGGGCTCTACTTCGCCGCGGGGCTCGGCTTGGAGATCGCCCACTGGGGCCGCGGCCGTATGCTGACCACAGTCGCATCCACGGCGGGCATGGCCGCGGTGCTCGCCGCCTCGCAGGCCCGCAACGCGATCCTGTCCGGTCTGGTCGCCGTCCTCGTCGTCCTCCTCATCCGGTCGGATCGAGCCCGTGCGGCCCGCGTCGTCCTGTCCGGCGTGCTCCTCGTCTCGCTGCTCCCACTGGTCTTCATGGTGCCCACCTTCCTGACAGGCCGGCCGCCGAACTTCGACGCGCTCGCGCTGCTCGGTACTCGCAGCGCGCTTTGGCAGGGTGTGGCCGACATCATCCCGCAGTCACCCGTGTTCGGCTCGGGCCAGGCCGGCATCGATCGCGCCCGCGCGCTCGCCACGGATGTCGACGTGATCGAGGTGACGCACGCGCACAACCAAGTCCTCAATCTCGTGCTCGTCGACGGGTGCGCCGCCCTGGCGATCTACCTCTGGTTCGTGATCGCCGTCATGCGAAGCCTGACGGCCGGGTCGACCGCGTCTGCAGGCGCGGGCGCCCTGCTCGCCGTCATCCTCGTCTCGAGCATCTCGGAGACTCCGCTCGTGGAGTACATCCCGTTCGCCGGCGTCGTCGTGTTCGTGCTCCTGATCGGCGCGGTCGCGGAAGCCGGAACGTCGCCGCCGCGGGTCATTCCTGCCCACCGAACGGTCACGTCCCCGGGCGCGGGAGTGCGGGCATGACCGCGTTCGCCGATGTACGGCGCCTGCCCAGGCGGACCGTCGAGTTCATGCTCTACCTCAGCGGCCCTGCTGCGGCGATCGTGACCACCCCGTTCCTCGCCCGTGGGCTCGGACCCGAGGCCCGGGGGGAACTCGGCATCGTGCTGACCGTGATCGCCATCGCGACGATGGTGGGCAACCTCGGTCAGGCCGAGGTCCTCCTCGCGGATGCTCGGACGAGCGGCTTGTCCCCTTCGTCCGTCAGCATCACCCGGGTGGGCGGGGCCGTCGCCGCCGTCGCCGCAGCGGTCGTGCTCGTGCTCTCGGGCGTCGATCCCGTCATGACGCTGATCGGGTGCGCGGCGATTCCGTTCCTGGTCGCGATGGGTCTCTGGTACAGCCTCGCGATCGCCGAGCGCGATACGATCCGGCCCGCACTGGCGAACGGCGTCGCAGCGCTGATCCGGCTGGCACTGATTCCGGTGCTCGCGGTCACGGCGGCCCTCACCCTCGCGAATGCCATCGCGATCCTGCAGTTCGCCGTCGTGATCGGTGCGGCGGTCGCGCTCGTACCGTATGCGCGTCGAGCCGCTCGACTGCCGCTGCATGCGGGCGCGAGATCGGTCGGGTCCGCGCTGCACGCCGGATTCCCCGTAGTGGCCTTCCTCCTCATCGCGACCATTTCCCTGCGCGCCGACCTGTTCGCCGTCGCGCTCATGGGCGATGCGGAAGCCCTCGGCACGTATGCCGCGGTCGTCGCACTCGGTCAGGCGGGTCTGGCCGTCTCCGCCCACTTCCGCGCCCGCGTGCAGGCAGCCGCGCAGGCTCACGACGAACCCGACCTGGTGCGACGCGTGCTTCGCGAGTGGGCCCCTCTGCTCCTGCTCTGCGTCGCCGCGATCGTCGGTGCGGCGCTGCTCGCGGAGCCGGTCGCCGAGGTCTTCTTCGGCCCGGAGTACACCGGGGCGGCGACCCTGGTGCGGTTCGTCGCCGTCAGCGCGAGCGCCCAGCTCATGCTCGACGTGGTTCACGGGTTGCTGACGGTGCTCGGCCTGCGCCGGGAGATGGTCGTCACCGCGTCGATCGGCGCCGTGGCGACGATCGCCCTCCTCGTGCTCCTCGTGCCCGTGCTCGGGCCGGTCGGAGCCGCCATCTCAACGGCCGTCGCCGCCGCGTCGGCGACGGTCGTCGGCGGGCTGATCTGCCTGCGCGAGCTCCGGTCGAGGGCGGCGCTGGGATGAGCCGATGAAGGTCGACGTCTACCACTCGATCCGCTGGTCGCGGTACAAGGCACGGGTGTTCTCCGCCCTGCACCGGATCGCCGACGACGGCGACGAGATCCGTGTCGTCCAGATCGCCGACACGGACTCCGATCGCGCGGGCCTCGGCGACGTGGATCTGTCGTACCACCGCTACCCGCACGACGTGCTCTTCCCGGGCGCCTACGACACCATCCCGAGGGGCAGACTCATGCGGACCCTCTTCGCTCGCGTCTACCGCTCCGACGCCGACGTCGTCGCCATCGCGGGCTACGACCGGCCCGAACACTGGGCGATGCTCGCTGCTGCAGTGATGTCGCGTAAGCGACGTGCGGTGTTCTGCGACTCGACGCTGCTCGACCGTCGGCAGTCGCGCCTGAAGGGGCCGATGAAGCGCCTGTTCTTCCGCTGGTGCGATGCCTTCCTGGCGTACGGCTCGCGATCGTCGGAGTTGCTCGTGCACTACGGCGCTGACATCGGCGACGTGTTCGAGCCCTGCCAGGCCGCGGCCCTGCCCGACGCGTATACCGTCGCCGGCGCCCGCGATGCCAGGACGCATGCACGCCGCGTCGCGGCCGGCCCCGAGATCCTCTACGTCGGCCGCCTGGCGCCGGAGAAGTCGCTCCCGACCTTGCTCGAGGCCTTCGCGACGATCGCCTCGGCACGCCCGGACGCGCACCTGACGGTCGTGGGATCGGGCCCCGAACGCTCGGTGCTCGAGGCGATCGCGGCGGGTCTGGGCATCGGCGGCGCGACCCGATTCACCGGCGCACTCGCCGCAGCGGATCTCGCCGCCGCGTATGCCCGGGCCTCGGTCCTCGTTCTGCCGAGCCTGAGTGAACCGTGGGGCCTCGTCGTGAACGAGGCGCTCCACTACGGTTGCCCCGTGGTCGTGAGCGACCGATGCGGGTGCGTGCCGGAGCTGGTCGTCGACGGCGAAAGCGGCTACGCCTTCCGTGCCGGGGACGCGGTCGATCTCGCGGCGAAACTGGTCGACGTCCTCGACGATCCTCGCGAGGTCGCGGAGGTGGCTCGCCGCTGCCAGGCCGAGGTGGCGCCGTTCACGCCCGAGCGCGCGGCACAGCGCATTCTCGAGGGGTGCCGGCACGCGTTCGGAACGCACCCCGCGCGCCGCGCGGGCGAGTCCCGCGGGGGCTACCCGGCCGAGGCCCCCCTCGTGGCATCCGAGTAGTCCGCGACCAGCTGCTCGACCACTCGCTCGATCGAGAACCGTTCGGCGACGAGTCGGCGAGCACTCGCGCCGAGCGCCCGTCGCCCGTCGGCGTCGAGCAGCAGTCGCTCCATCGCGGCTTCCAGTGACTCCGGGTTCGAGTCGACCACGATGCCCGCCACACCGTCCCGCACTGCGGGCGCCAGCCCGCAGCTGTCGGTCACGATCACCGGCTTCCCCAACGACATCGCCTCGAGGGCGGACATCCCGAACGGTTCATCCACCGAGGGCAGTACGAAGTAGTCGGCACGCGAGATCCGATCCGCCGTGCGGTTGAGGGCGAGCGCCCCCTCGAGCCGGACGCGGGCCGCGACGTCGCTCGGCGCCGAGCGGATCGCGTCCGCCACTACGGCGCGCTCACCCTCATCCGGTCCGACGATCGCGAACCGGGCATGCGGATGTCTCGCGGCGATCGAGATCGCCGCCTCAGCGAAGGCGAGGGGACGCTTGCGAGGGTGCAGCCGCCCGAGGAACAGCCCCTCCGGACCCGCCGCATCTCCGGCTGGTGCGGACGGTGCGGACGGCGGAGCCGACAGCGGTGGCAGCTCGATCCCGTTCTCGAGCAACGTGATGCTCGTGCCGCCAGTCCCTGTGCGGCGGAGAGCGGCGGCCTCTCCCTCGTTCAGCGCATAGGCGGTTCGCGCACCCGACATCGCGCGACGGAGGACCACGGCGTCGAACGCACGCTGCGCCACGTTCCTCGGCGGGAGCATCATGCCGTGGGTCTGCACGACATAGGGCACGCCAGAGGTCCTCGCCACGAGCGCCGCCGGCGCGGTCAGCAGGTCGCGCGCGAGGTGCACGTGGATGGCGTCTGCGCGCGGCGCGACCGTGCGAAGCCAACGGGTCAACGACGGTGAGGCGAGCGAGCCGAATCCGGGCAGGCCGAGCACGTGCCGTGCCCGGAACAGCTTCACGGGCGCGCCGTCGATCGAGTCGGGTGCGTCCGAGCCGTAGCCCGACTGCCCGGCGACAAGGATCGCATCGTGGCCGGCAGCGCGCAGTGCGCGGACCTGGTTGACGGCGACGCGCAACGGGCCGCCGTACGCGCCGTCGGGCGATGCGAGCGCCACGACATGGAGGATCCTCACCGGCCGAGGTCCGAGCCTTCGGCCTCCGGGAACCTGACCGAGTCCGGCCCGGAGCCCCGCCGCACGACGTTGGCCGGGACATCCGCGTCGACGAGCGTGAGCGGACCGATCAGCGCGGATCTGCCGACGGTGACCCCGCCGGTGACCACGCAGCGGGACGAGATCCACGCACCCGGCTCGATCGCGATCGGTCTGGTGATCAGGGCCATGTCCCGCCGATGGGCGTGGCTCCCGGTCGTCAGCATCGTCTCCTGGGAGATCACGACGTCGTGACCGACCTCGATACGGTCCTGGTTGTGGAACCAGACGCCCTCACCGATCCAGGAGTCGTCCCCGATGCTGAGCTTCCATGGAAACCGCACGCGGGTTCGCGGGCGGAAGGTGACCCCCCGGCCGATCTGCGCGCCGAACGCGCGAAGGACTGCGATGCGCAGCCGAGAACTGACCTGCCAGGCGTTCGTGACGAACAACAGCTCGGCGACGCCCCACGCGGCGACGAACCAGAGGGGCCGGTCCCAGGCCGTGCGTTCACCCGGTGCCCTCGCGAGCGGCAACACGGGTACCCAGTTCGGGGGCGATTCGCTCTCGCTCATCCGATTCCTCCCCTCGTCGGGGTTATGGTCTGCCATATGCACCGGCGTCCGCTTCGCGTTGCAATCCTAGGACTCAACTATGCACCCGAGCCCACTGGGATCGCACCGTACACGACCGCCCTCGGCGAGGACCTCGTTCGGCGAGGCCATCGGGTCCGGGTCTTGACGACCCATCCGCACTATCCCGCGTGGCGGATCATGGACGGGTACGGTCGCTGGCGAACGAGCGGGGTCGTGGCCGGCGTCGAGGTCACACGACTCCGGCACTTCATCCCGAGGAGGCCGACCCACCTGCAGCGCATCGCCTCGGAGCTCAGCTTCGGGCTGAGAGTGGTCTGCTCCCCTTGGGGTCGGCCCGACGTGGTGGTGACGGTCTCGCCCGCGCTCTTCGCCACCTGGCTGATCCGCATCCGCTTGGCCCTGACGCCGCGCCGGCCTCGGAACCTGGTGTGGGTGCAGGACCTCTACGCTCGCGGCGTGGCGGAGACCGGCGGGCGCGGCCTCGGACTGCGACTCGTCGAGCAGGTCGAGTCGACGACGATGCGGGGGGCGGACGCGGTCGTCGCGATCCATTCCCGCTTCCGCGGACCCCTCACGACGGGGTTGCGCGTGCCGGCCGACCGAATCGAGGTCATCAAAAACTGGACCCACGTCGAAGTGCGGGCGCCCGTCGATCGCGGCGCCGCCCGCGCACTCCACGGCTGGAGCGACGACGAGACCGTCGTCGTCCATGCGGGCAGCATCGGGGCGAAGCAGGCACTCGAGCACGTCGTGTCGGCGGCGAGGGAAGCCGGGCATCAAGGCGGGCGCCTGCGGTTCGTCATCGTCGGCGACGGCAACCAGGCGCCACGGGTGCGTGAGCTCGCACACGGGGTGGACAATCTCGACCTGATCGACCCGCTCCCCGGTGACGAGTTCGTGGAGCTGCTCGCCGCCGCCGACGTCCTGCTGGTCAACGAGCGGCCCGGACTCCTCGAGATGTCCGTGCCGAGCAAACTGACCACGTACTTCGCAGCCGGGCGGCCGATCGTCGCCGCCACCGATTCGGGCAGCATCACCGCGCAGGAGATCGGGCGATCGGGCGCGGGTCTTCGCGTCGATCCCGGTGATCCTCAGGCACTGATCGACGCCGTGCTCGTCCTCCGCGGCGACCCGGCGCTGGCCGCGCGGCTCGGGTCGTCGGGGAGGGCCTACCGCGAGCAGTCGCTCGATCAGGCCGGCTCGCTCGATGCCTTCGCAGCACTCATCGAGCGCATCGCCGTGGTGAAGGCCGGCGCGGATCCGGCATCGGCCCCGGCGCGAGGCCTCGCCAGCACCCCGAGCCGGCCGGCGGCCGGCTGAACTACGCGAAGGGCCCTGCCACCCACAGCAGGCAGAGCGCCCCTGCGGCGATGAAGACGATCCACGACGGATGCCGCCCGCGGCTGTAGACCAGCGGCAACAGGCTGCACGCGAGCAGGGTCCAGCCGATCGCGGCGACGACGACGGACGCCGTCGTGCCGATCGCGAAGAGCAGGAGCACGACGGCGACGCCGGCCGCGAGCATCGACGTCACGTGCCACGCGAAACGGATCGTGCCGAGCGGGAACTCGACACCGCGAAGCTTCGGAAGCTCGGCCTGCCGGTACAGCGGGCCGACAATGTACACCTCGCCGAGGATCGAGTGGGCGATGCCGAGCACCGTCATCAGGGCGGCAGCGACGAAGAGCATGTGCTGACGCTATCGACAACGGCGGGCTCCGTGCCGGGTTCAGCCGGTCGCGGGCACGAACGTCACCGCGTTGGTGCGCAGACAGCCGGCGGCGCCGTTCGTGAGCGTGACCGCCCCGCGGTGCCCGCCCCGCGGTGCCCGCGGGGAACCGCGTCGTGCCGAGCAGCGCCCGGCGAGCTTCGCGTCTCGGAGCTCTGTGTGCACTCATTGGGCTCGGCCAGTCCTCCGTCTCCCGCATGATGTCGGCCCTCGACCGCATGAAGTTCGTCATCCAGGACGGTCGCCCGGGCCGCTACCGACCCGGGCCCGCAGCGGTGTCGCTCGGCACCATCGCCCTCAACGGGTCGCAGATCTTCCGCGCCTCCCGCCAGATCGCCCAGAACCTCGGCATCGGCGTCAACGTCGTCGAGCTCAGCGGGTTCACGCTCACGTACCTCTGCAATTTCGAGGCTGCCCGCCGCCCGCCGCCACGCCGCCCGCCGCCACGACCTTTCGCCGCGTCACGACCCGTCCGAATCGCCGTCACTCCGCAAAGGGTCGTGGCGGCGCGTGGGGCAGCGTGAGTTCCGCGCCGCAGCGTGAGTTCTGCGCCGCAGCGTGAGTTCCGCGCCGCAGCGTGAGTTCCGCGCCGCAGCGTGAGTTCTGCGCCGCAGCGTGAGTTCCGCGCCGCAGCGTGAGTTCCGGCCGCGACGCCTACTCGAGCTCGCGCAACCGCGCCGCGACGCCGCCGCCCTGATTGGTGCGTCGCTCCGATCCGACGGCGATCGCGAGCAGCACCGCACCCGCCGTTGCGAGCGTGATCCACCACGGCATCGCGCCGACGGCGCGGTCGACCTGAGCTGAGAACACCACGATGTTCTCGATCGGCAGCACCGCGAGCCCGAGCAGGAACGGCGCCGCGAGCTTGCGCGACGAACCGACGAGGATGGCGACGAGCGCGAGCGCGATCACGAGGATCGGCCGGTACAGCTGCGGGTCGGTGCCGGTCGCGAGCACCGACGGCAGGAACGTCAGCACGATGCCGGGCGCGAGCAGGCGCCAGCTGCCGCGGAATCCGATCGGCCACGAATTGAGCGACGGATGCACCGGCGCAGCGGCCGGCCGCATCGCGATGATGCCGGCCGCAAGCACGGCGAGCCCGAGCGGCAGCGAGAACACCTCGACCCGCAGATCGCGTTCGCTCCAGCCCTGGACCCCGGTCACCCACGCGAGCACATACGTGAACCAGAACGGCGGCAGCACCGGTCGAGCCCTCCTCGCAAGCGCGATCGTGATGAGCGCGAGGGCGAGGACCAGCGCCATGAGCACCCAGAGCGTCCAGATCGCGAACCATTCGCGTCGGATCGCCGTGATCGGCCCGGCAACGAGGAAGACCAGGGCGGGAGCGAAGAGCCACCTCGTGCGCAGCAGCCACTGGTCGAGCCTCGCCGCGGCGGCGGTCGCCGCGGAAGCCCCTGAAGACGCGGAGCCCGCGGCACCCGCGGTACCCACGGAGCCCGCGGCACCCACGGCACCCACGGTACCCACGCCACCCACGGCACCCCCGGCACCCGCCGACGCCGCCGCCCGCTCCGCCGCGCCGCGCAGCAGCCACACCGAGACGACCGCGAGCAGCACGCCACCGAGCGTCAACACGAGCACGGGCACCATGACGAGGCGGGGGTCGGCGCCGACGAGCACGTCACGCACGAGACCCCAGCGCATGGCCTGGATCGGAGCGGCGGCCGCCGCAACCAGCGCGCCCGCGAAGACCGGGGCACGGAGCATCCGCAGCCCTGACGTCTCTGCGACACGAGAAAGCACCACGCCGACGGCGAGCAGCACGACGGATGCCGCGAGCAGCGCCGCCGTGCGCCACGCGAACGCCTCTTCGGCCGAACCCCACGCGGCGAGCAGCACGAGCGACGGCACGAGCGCGCAGGCGAGGCCGGTCGCGAACAACGCCGCACCGCGGCGGCCGCGTGCCACGAGCAGCGCTCCGACGATCACCGCGGCGAGGGCGGGAGGCAGCGTGTACGGCTCGATCACGTCGACGCCGAGCATCGCCCACACGCACCAGAGCGCGCCGGTCCAACTCGCCGCGGCGAGCCACCAGCCATACCGTCGGCCTGCGACGATGCGCGTCGCCGCGAAGCCGAGGCCGAGCACGACGAGCACGGCCATCGCCGTGCCGAGTCCGGCGGCGTCGCGCACGAGCGCGAGCAGCACCGCGATCGCCGCGGTCACGAGGGAGGAGATCTCGATCCACAGGCGCACGGATGCCGCGGTGCCGGCGTCTTGGCCACGGCCGACGAGCACCGCCTCGACGCCCTTCGTCGCCGGCAGCACGAGCGCGACGATCGCCGCGATGACCGGCAGCACGACCGGGGAACCGCTGACGTCGAGGAACTCCGAGCCGAGGCAGACTGCGACCACCGCGAGCGAGGGCACGAGGATCGTCGCTGCAGCGGAACGCACGAGGCGGTTCAGGCCGGGGCGCCGGGTGAGCACGAGCGCGAGGGCGAGCAGGAAGGTCACGCCCGTCGAGAGTGCCGTCCAACCGTTCGGCTCCTGCAACACGGTGGCGACCCCGATGAGGAACGGCACGGCGGTCACGACGAGGATCGCGTACCAGGAACGGGCGTCGACGCGGCGCACGAGCGTCGCGGCGAGCGCGCAGAGCGCGGCGGCCGTCGTCGTCAGGCAGAGCACGGCGATCGTCACGACCCCGAGGCGATCGAGTGCCGTCGCGAAGATCACGAGCGCATACGCGTACGCTGCCGCGACGTGCACCACCCGCACGCCGGTAGGCAGCGGGCGCGCGACGACGACGATCGCCGCCACGATGACGACGCCGACCGGCACCGTGATGGCCGGCTCGATCCAGCTGATGAACGCCGAGCCGATCAGGGCGACGTGGGCGAGTGCGATGAACGGCGCGCGCACGCTCGGGCGCGCACCGGTGAACCTCGACACGGGCAGGAGCACCGCGGCCGAGGCGAGCACTGCGATCGCGATGCCGACGCCGGCTCCCGCGAGCGGCGGGAGTGCCGGCCATCCAACGAAGGCCGCGGTGCCGACTGCACCGATCCACAAGGAAAGAACGAGCATGCCGACGGGGAATCCAGCACGGAGCTCCGGCGGCTCGGAACGTCGGGTCGCACCGGCGAGCGCGGCGACCCCGAGCGCGGCGACGAGGAGTCCGAGCACACCTGCGAGCACGGCGTCGGCGGGCAGCCCGAAGTCGGCGACGACCGCCTCACCGCGCTCGCTGCTCGCTCCTCGGAGCGGCGCGAGGCCGGTACCGACGAACGCCAGCGCGACCGAGCCGAACGTGGTCAGCGCCACCGATCCGGCGGGCAGCGCGGCACCGAGCCCGATGGTCAGCGTGCCGGCCTGCAGGGAGCGAGCTCGCACTGTGCCGCCGCGGACCACGAGCCAGACGAGTCCGGATGCCGCGACGGCGAGCGCACCCGCGAGCGGCATGAGCGTCGTGAGCCAGACCGCCTGCAGGTTCTGCGGGGCGAGCGGCAGCATGACGAGCGCGGCCGTGCCGAGTGCGCCCGCGGCGAAGCTCCAGAATCGCGGCATGCCGTTCCGTGTCGCGACGGCGGCGAGCACCGCGAGCGCCGCGAGCAGCGCCACGCGACCGATGACGCCCGACTGCGGAGTCGCGGCGGGCAGGAACACGAGTTGCGCGAGCACCACCACGCTTGCGAGCAGTTGCACGACTGTGAGGGTCACCCGGTCGGCGTGCAGTGCGCTGCCGAAGCGGGGCGCCGCGAGCTGCACGAGCCACTGCGCCCCCAGCGCCACTGCGACCACGCCGACGTGCCCCCAAGCCGTGCCCCACCCGCCGACGGCGTAGCCGAGGAAGGCCGGAACGACCGCGAGCCCGAGGAGGGCGGTCCACCACCAACTGCGGATGCGCGCGCGCCACGCGATCACGAGCATCGCGGCCGCCGCGATGAAGGTGCCGAGCCCGGCGAACGCCCATGCGCTGACGGCGGCGGGTGCGAGCTCTGAGAACGCCCACACGTCGAGGGCGAGAAAGACCATGCCGAGCGCGCCGATCGCCTCGGCCGAGAACTGCACGCCCCGCCGGCGGAGCATCCAGGCCCCCGCGAGGAAGAGCGCGGTCACGACGGCGATGACCGTGGTGCGCATCGCGAATCCGACGTCGGGGTTCAGGAAGGTGAAGACGATCGCGGCGACCGCGAAAAGGCCCGCCCCGGCCACGGCGAGCACGGATTGCACGCTCAGCTGCGAGGTCGAGGCCGGCGCCGCGACATCCACTCGCGGCAGTGCGGTCTCGGTCGCGCTGGTCGCGCCGATCGCATTCGGGGCATCGGATGCCGCGGCCACGCTCTGCACGGCCGTCGGTGCCGAGAGGCGCGGGCCGACCGGCACCCGGGCTCCCCTGGCGCTCGCTCGCACCTGCGCGGCCACGACCGGCGAGGCGGTCGGCAACGCCGCGATGAGTCGCTGCCGCTCGAGCACCGCATCGGCGGCGCGTTGCGAAGCAGCCCACAGCTGCGCACCTTCGGCACCGCGGAGGTCGGCCTTGCACGACGGGCAGATCGGGCTGTCTCGCAGCTCTTCGTCGCACCGTGGACAGATCGTCGAGGCGAGCAGATAACGGGCCGCCTGCTCATTCCATGCGCTCACCATTGGCGAAGTCTATTCACGCCGGATGCAGATGCGCCCGCGTCTTCAGTTGATCCACCCGCGGGTTTCCGTGTGCCGAGCGACGGCTGACGCGATGCGCTCGCCGACAGCGCGCTCGCTCGGGGACCCGATCGTCGACGCCGCCGTCGCGTATGCCTCCGCGAGTCCTGCGCGAATGTCTCGGGCGCGCGTCTCGGCCTCGTCCGCCGGAATGCGGAGCTTGCGTGCGATGCCCACGAAATTGCGAATGCCGATCGCGTCGAGACGATATTCGTCGCCGACCGTCATTGCCGAAGCCAGCGGGCGAGACGACGGATAGGCGAGGTGCGTTCCGAGGTCGTAGAGCGGGGCGAGCGTCGCGGTCTCCGCCCGCAGCAGGATGGAGTAGTTCTTGGCATGCGCGTCGGTGTTGGCAGCGGAGACATTGAACACCATCGCGTCGAAGAGCTGGCGCTGGCTGTTACGTCGCTGCTCGAGGTCGGGAAAGGTGTCGATGAGCTGTGCCATCTGCGCGAAGCCCGGGCCACCGTCGGCTTGGTACTTGCGAGCCGGGCTCACCGAGAGCGCCTGGCAGAAGTCTTCTTGGTGGTGACGGACCCAGATGCCGCGCTCGACCGCACGGTCATAGCGTGCAGACACGAAGACCCGATCGCCGCGGGTTGTCGTGTAGAGCTCGGCGTCGGCGACGTCGAGACCGAGTTGCGCCGCCGCCCTCATCGTGACGTACTCGTTCACATCGTGTTCGATGAACGGTGCGACCGCGGGCTTGAGGATATGGGTCGTCGGCGTCGCATCGGCCGGCACACCCCAGCTTCCATCGGCAGATCGAAAGAGTGCCGTCTTCGGTTGGGCACCGGGCAGACTCCAGCGCCCGGTCGCGTCGCGAGAGCCCCATGTGTCGGCGTGGGCGACGAGGTCGGCGATGACCTCGGCGACTTCGTCTTCAGAGAGTGGGTCGATTGCCGTTCGATGACCGGATGCATCGGTCGACTCGCTGCCCTCTGGAAGGATCTGCACGGCACCGGCGACGTCGCGGCCGACGTACGTCAGTAGCCCGAACGGATTTGCTGCCGAGGTGTGGAATTCGCGCGCCAGCTCATCGAGCCGCCCCGCGCTGTCGGGGAGCAGTCCCTGGAGGAATGGAAGTACTGCGCGCGACGGGTGCGTCGCGCGCGAAACCGGCATCGACATCGACAGCGGTGTCGCGTCGAGGCGAGCCCGGTACGACTCGTCATAGGTGAAGGTGACGGCCCCTGCCGTGGTCTGTTGCAGTTCACCGATGTACGTGCCGTCGAGGAAGACGTTCAACGATCGCATGCTCATCGTTCGTTCTCTTGAAGGTCGACCGAAAGCTCGAGCACGCCGAGCACGTCGAAGACGCGATCCAACCGAACGCTGGGCTTGCCGCCTTCGAAACGAACCACCCACTCGCGGGTGACGCCAGCGCGCTCGGCGAGGGCTTGTTGCGACCAATCCAGCGCCTCACGACGGGTTCGCACAGCGCCACCGAGTTCACGTACGGATCTGATTCGCATCGCGGCCTCCTTGGTGCGCGTTCGCGCACAACACCAAGTGTGCTCGATCGCGCACAGAAACGGAAGTGCACGATCGCGCACAAGATCAGAAGTGCGTTCTACGCCACATTGATGCGAATGTGACGGAGCCCAGAAGCACACGAAGAATCTTGTCTTTCGCCTCGCTTCTCATCGTGCAGTCGAGCGCCCTTGACGATGCGGTCGACGACGTTGCGCGGCCCGCGCAGGCCGATGCCGACGAGATCGAGGTCGTCGGCGGCGACCGCGGCGACGGCAGCGCGGTTGGCATCGTCGTGCCCGGTCGAGAAGAGCTCCCGGGTGTACACCGCGAGCGACACCCCGCGAGCGGATGCCTTCGACCGGGCCGCCAGCAGCAGTTCGGCAGTGGCCGTCATCACGAGCACGGGCTGTCGCAGCATCGGCAGGTACTCGGTGCCGTCGCGATCGCGATACGGCGCCCCGGTGAGGTCGGGGCCGCTGGTTGCGATTCCGCTCATCAGAAACGCGGTCACGTTCAGCTCCTGCCACGGTTCCAGGTCGTCGCGCAGCACGACCACGACCTTCGTGTCGAAGCGGGGCGGAGCGGCGGGTTCGGGCGAGGCATCCGCAAGAGGCGAGGCATCCGCAATGGTGGGCATGCTCCCAGTCTTCGCGACGCGCACAGCGTGGTCTTGTACGTTTCTTGCATGGTCGACTCGGTGCGCGCGTGGCACCCCGCGGTGCCGTCGGTGCGGGAGGTACTGCACGCGACGTTCGAGCACCATGCCTACCCGGCGCACACGCACGACGACTGGACCGTGCTCCTGATCGACGACGGTGCCGTCGCCTACGACCTCGACCGTGCAGCCCATCACGCGACGCCTGCGTCGATCACGCTCCTTCCTCCGGGCGTGCCGCACGACGGGCGCTCGGCGATCGACGGCAAGGGGTTCCGCAAGCGTGTGGTGTACCTCGAATCCCAGTGGCTGCCTGCGAGTGCAGCGGATGCCGCGGCGACACGCCCCACCCTCGTCGCTCCCGACTCGATCGCAGCCGTTCGGCGTCTCCACGCGGCGCTCCGCTCCCCCGCGGACGTCATGGCCGCCGAGCACTCGGTGCTGTTCTTGCAGCAGCAGGTGCTCGCCCACCTCGGCTCCCCGTTGCGGCCCGTTCGAGACGCGCCCTTGGCGCGGCGCCTGCGCGAACTGCTCGACGACCGTCTTCTCGAGACGTTCACGATCGCCGAGGCCGCTCGGCTGCTCGGTGCGCATCCGAGTCATCTGGTGCGCGTCTTCTCCGGAACCTACGGCATCGCGCCGCACCGCTACGTGACCGGGCGCCGGGTCGACCGAGCACGTCGGCTCCTGCTCGACGGCCATCCGCCCGCCGACGCCGCGGTGCACGCCGGCTTCCACGATCAAGCCCACCTCACCCGCCACTTCCGTCGGATCCTCGGCACGACCCCCGGCGCCTTCGCGGCGGAGCCCCGGCCGGCGCGACGCTGATTTCTCGGCGCTGATTTCTAGGCGCCGGCACCGCCGTCGACCGGCACGATCGCGCCCGTCACCATCGAAGCCCGGTCGCTGAGCAGCCACGCGGCAGCCTCCGCGATCTCTCGAGGTTCGGCCATCCGGCCGAGCGGGATGGTTGCCGTGATCCGCTCGACGATGCCGGGGGTCGCCGCCTCCCACGCATCGATCATGTCCGTGGCCGTGCCACCTGGAGTGATGCCGTTCACCCGGATTCCCTCGCCTGCCCAGCTCACCGCGGCAGACTCGGTGATGCTGTTGAGCGCACGCTTCATGGCGCCGTACGCGGGGAGGGCGGCGTTCGCACGACGGCTGCCGATGCTCGAGGTGTTGACGATCGCCCCACCGCCGTTGCGACGCATGAGCGCGGCCTCGGCGGTCATGGCGGTCCAGTGCGAGCGGAAGTTCACGGCGAACTGCTCGTCGATATCGTCATCGCTCGTGGTGTCGAGCGGGCCCGGCCGGCGCTGAATGGCCGCGCCGTTGTTGAAGGCGCCGTCGAGCCGGCCGTGCAGTTCGTCGACGCGCTCGAGGGCTGCGCGGATGCTTCCAGGGTCGGCGAGGTCGAGCGCGACGGCGTCTGCGACGCCTCCGTCGGAGCGGATCTCGCTGACGATGCGGTCGAGGGCATCCGTGCCGCGAGCGGCGAGCACGACGGCGGCGCCCTCGGCGGCGAAGAGCCGGGCCGAAGCGGCGCCGATGCCGCGGCTGGCGCCGGTGATGAAGACGACCTTGCCGGTGAGCAGGCCGATCGGGGTGGTGTCGATGCTGTTCGTCATATCGACAGTGTCACCTCGAACCGGAGCCCGGATTCAGGTACAGACGGTACCAGGGTCCGCGACGCTCGAGCGCGCAGAATGGGGACATGGACAAGCAAGAGCTCGGCGCGTTTCTCCGCAGCAGACGTGAGCGGCTCCGGCCAGAAGACGTCGGCCTCCCTTCGGGGCCGCGGCGAAGGACGCCCGGGCTTCGACGTGAAGAGATCGCGGTGCTCGCGCACATCTCCACCGAGTACTACGTCCGCCTCGAGCAGGGCAGGGCGCCGCGCCCATCGGGCGAGGTCCTCGCGGGCATCGCCGGCGCGCTCGGACTCACCGACGCCGAGTCCGACCACCTCCACATCCTCGCGGGCACCGCGCCCTCCCGGGTGGGCCTGCACCGGCGAGATGTCCGCCCGAGCATCCTGGCGCTTCTCGAGCGGCTCCCGCTGACGGCTGCGATCGTGACATCCGCAGCGTTCGAGGTTCTCGCATGGAACGATCTCGCGGTCACGCTCATGGAGGACTTCAGCAGCCTCGCCCCCGAAGACCGCAATCTCGCGCGAAAGGCGTTCCTCGGAACTCGACGCCCCGACGTCGCGCTCTATGGAATCTCCGACGGCGCCGAATTCCGGCGGAACGCCGTCATGGAGCTTCGAGCGACCACCGGCCGATACCCGTCGGACCTCGCCGTGACCGGCCTCGTCGAGGAGCTCCGCAACGGCAGCCCCGAATTCGCCCGGCTCTGGGAGCAGCATGACGTACAGGCGGCACCGACGTTCAGGAAGACCTTCCGGAACACGGCCGTCGGAGAGATCACCGTCGACTGCGACTCCCTCTTGCTGACCGACCGCGACCAGCACCTCGTGCTCTACAGCGCACCGCAAGGTTCCCGCGACGCTGAGAATCTCGCTCTCCTCAACGTCATCGGTACCCAGAACATCGACGCCGGCGAGACGCGCTGATCGATCCGAATACCGCCGGCCCTGGCCTCCCACCCCGAGGCTGAAGCGCTCTGTTTCGCGAGTGCCCACTGCGATGACCTTCGTCCGACCGGGAACCGTGCTTCCCGTACTGCTCCTCGACGAACGGGAACATTGAACTTTTCGGTTCAGTGTCATACACTGAACCACATGGTTCAGCAACAAGCCCCCACCCCGGTAAGTCTCGACCGGGCATTCGCGGCCCTCGCCGACGAGACCCGGCGCGGCATCCTGACCCGGCTCGGCTCCGGCCCAGCCACGATCACCGAGCTCGCCGAACCGAGCGGCATGACCCTCACCGGCATCCGCAAGCACGTCGACGTGCTCGAGACCGCCGGGCTCGTCGCGACCGAGAAGATCGGTCGCGTGCGGCAGGTCAGCCTCGGCACCGAGCGATTGGACGACGCCATGTCGTGGATCACCTTCTACCAGCAGCTCTGGGCGCGCCGCCTCGACGGACTCGACGCCTACTTCACCCTCACGAAAGGAACGGAATCATGAGCAACACCGACACGAACGAGACGATCGGGCTCCGGCTCCAGCGTCAGCTTCCCGCGTCACCCGACGATGTCTTCGACGCCTATACCGACGCCGAGAAGCAGAAGATCTGGTTCTCGATCCTCGACGAAGAGCCCGGCGTCGTCGAGATCGAGGTCGATCTGCGTGTCGGCGGCACGCAGACCGCCGTCTGGGGGCCCAACCGCGACACTCTGTTCCGCGAGGTGCAGACGTTCCTCGAGATCGATCGCCCGCACCGGCTCGTCACCGAGTCGACCGGCAGCGAGCCCGACGGCAACACGATGACGACGCACATCGTCGTCACCTTCGAGGCGAACGACGGCGGCACGCTCATGACCGTCGAGCAGACCGGCTTCCCGACGCCCGAGGTGCGCGACTTCTTCCAGACGCAGGCCTGGATCGGCGCCTTCGACCGCATCGAGGCGTACCTCACCCGCGGCTGACGACCCCTCGCTGGTCGAGTAGGCCGCCTGCGGCCCACCCGCCGGTCGAATACCGCCCGACGAAGGAGGACGCGTATCGAGACCTCGCAACGGGTCTCGATACGCTCGCTGGCGCTCGCTACTCGATCAACGGTGGGGAGACCGCGCGCGCGATGTGCGCCGCGAGGGCGCTCGTCGACGCGACGTCGGCGAGTGCGGCGGCGCCGTCGAGCGGGTGCGCCTCACCGAGCCGGATGTCGGCGCCGGGCAGCGTCGCACGCACGGCCGAGACGAAGTCGCGTCCGAGGACTTCGCCCATGAAGAGCCCGCCGACTCCGCGCACGCGCGGCTCCGGGGCATCCGCGCCGCCCACGCGCCGAAGACCTGCGAGAGCGGATGCCGCGAGCTCGCGTGCTGCGCCCGCGACGAGCGCCCCGGCGACGGCGTCACCGGCCGCTGCGGCCTCGGCGACCGCCCTGGCGTACGAGGCGACGCGCTGCACGCGCTCGGGATCGCCCTGCAGTTCGATGTAGGCCGACTCGAGGTCGGGAAAGTCCGCGCGCACGATGTCGGTCAGCGCGGTCGCGTCGCCCCGGCCGTCGTGGTGCCGCATGACGGCGTCGAGCCCGGCTCGGCCGAGCCAGAATCCGCTGCCGGCATCGCCGATGAGATAGCCCCACCCGTCGACGCGGGCGATGTCGGTGGCCCCGACTGCGAGGGTCACGACGCCGGTGCCCGCTGCAACCACGGCCCCGGGCTCGTCGCCGAGCGCACCGAGGTAGGCGGTGATGGAGTCATGTGCGAGGTGCACGCTGCGCGCACCGATCGGCGCGGCCGCGGCGAGCAGGTAGCCGGCATCGGCCTCGTCGTCGGTGAGTCCCGAGACGCCGAGCCCGACACGCTCAGCGACGCGCCCTGCCTCGTGCGCCTGGTCGATGATGCGGGCGAGCTGCGGCAGCAGCGGCAGATCGGTGCGAATGCCGGGCGCCGACCACTCCGTGACCCCCGAGGCATCCGCGTGCCGGATCTTGATGCCGGATTGCCCTGCGTCGATCGCGAGTGTGCTCGTCGCATTCACGGTGTACTGCTCCATTCGCGGGAACGCTCGGCGACCAGACTGCGAGCGATTTTGCCTCGGGCACCGGAGAGCACAAGCCCGCCCGTACCGCGGAGACGACGCTATCAGTCCGGGCACGGCCGACGTGGCGCGCCGGTTCAGGGCACGACGGGCACCGGCGACGAGAGGTCGTCGATGATGCGGTCGATCTCGGTGAGGGCGTAGCGGGCGAGCGCCCGCTGCGCGACATCCGCTGGGCGGCCCTGTTCTTCCTCGAGGTCGCCGATCACGATGATGTTCTCGTCGTTCAGGGTGTTCGCGGGTGCCGTGTAGTTGAAGCTACCGACGATGGTGAGCCGCTCGTCGATGACCATGAGCTTGTGGTGGAGCTTGCGCACCCCCGTGTTGCGCTTGTTGGCGAAGAGCTCGACGTCGCCTCGGCCGAGGTCGCTCGTCGCCGCCCACTTCGCCGCGCCCTGGCCGCGGTCGAGCACACCGCGGATGCGCGTGACGAGCGGCCGCAGGCGGATCATCGTGTCGTCGATGCCGGATGACTGGGCGAACGTGAACATCGCGAAGTCGATGCTCTCGCGCGCCTTCAGCATCTGCTTCATGATCTCCATCTCGGGTCCGTGCCGCGGAGCGAAGAGCGGTTTGACCCGCACCTCGGGCAGGTCGAACTCCTTCGGTCTCGGTTCGACGCGCTCGTGCAGGTCGCCGAACGTGCCGGAGCGCATGCGCTCGAACTCGCGCAGGTACTCGGTCGCGGCGTGCTGGCCGTGCAGCACGACGACGTGGTTGAGGTTCTGGCCGGCGTCGATTCCGGATGCCTCGTTCTTACCGGTGTCGGTGAGGGTGAAGTTGGTCGAGCCAGTGAGCACTGCGGCCGTCGGCTTGCCAGAATCGCGCACGATGAACTTCTGGTGGAAGATCTTCGGATTCAGGTCGCTGATGACGTCGACCCGCGCCTTCAAGAGGGCGCCCTGAATGATGCGATTCTCTTCATGCGCACCCGTGACACCCCACGGATCCTCAAGCGCCTTCTCCTCGGTGAGGTAGTCGCCTTCGAGGATGACCCGCACCCGCACGCCGCGGAGCTTCGCCGCGAGGATCGCCTTGGCGATGGGCCGCGAGTCGATCTCCTGCACGGCGATCGCGAGGCTGTGCTTCGCCTCGTCGATGAAGTCGCGCACCGCCTGGTCGAGATCGTCGGGGCCGCCGACCTCGGTCGGTCCCATGTACAGCTCGACACCGCCGATGGTGACCGGCATGGCGCACCTCTTTCATGAGTGTTCCTCACTCAAGCGTGACCCAGCTCGCCCGCCCGAGCATCAGTGCCGACCCGGAACTCCGCTGGTCGAGTAGCGAGCGCCAGCGAGCGTATCGAGACCCCTACGCCGACCCGGAACTCCGTTGGTCGAGTAGCGAGCGCCAGCGAGCGTATCGAGACCCACCGCACCGCTACGCTGGCGAACCATGAGCGCGCCCATCGTCATCTCCGGACCCGCCGCCTGGAACCGGATCGTCTACCTCGAGCACCTCCCCGAGCCCGTGCCGCACATGCAGTTCGCGCTCGACGACTACGAGACCGTCGGCGGCACTTCGGCCGGTAAGGCGCTGGGCCTCGCCGGGCTCGGTCGGTCGGTGCTGCTGCACACGCTCATCGGCGACGACGACGAGGGCCGTCGCGTGCAGGGCGCGCTCGAGGCATCCGGCGTCGAACTCGCGAGTCTGCCCTCCGAACGCACCGAGAGCCACCTGAACCTCATGACGCGCGCCGGCGAGCGCGTCTCGCTCTACCTCTCAGCACCCGCCGATCCGGGTACGCCGTCGACTGTCGAACTGACGCAGGCGATGACGGATGCCCCGGCGATCGTGCTCGACCTCTCCGAGCGTTCGCGCGGGCTCATCGACGCGGCGCGCGCGACCGGTCGCCCGATCTGGACCGACATCCACGACTACGACGGCAGCGCCGACTTCCACCGGCCCTTCATCGAGGCCGCCGACTGGATCTTCATGAACGCCGACCGCATCGGCGACGACCCACGGCCCTTCATGGAGGAGTGCGTGCGCGGCGGGGCATCCGTCGTCGTGTGCACCCTAGGAGCGCAGGGCGCGATCGCGATCAGTGTCGGCGAAGACGGGCGGATGCAGCTGACCGACGTCGCGGCGGTGCCGGTCGAGGTGCTCGACACCAACGGGGCCGGCGACGCCTTCATGGCCGGAGTGCTCGACGCGCACCTCGCCGGCGCTTCGCTCGCCGACGCCCTCGACGCGGGATCTCGGCATGCCGCGACGGTGCTGACCACGCGGCACCTGCACCCCGTACTCGACGGCGTGCTCGCGTAGCCCGCGCACCACCCGTTGGTCGAGTAGCGAGCGCACCACCCGTTGGTCGAGTAGTGAGCGCCAGCGAACGTATCGAGACCCGGACCACACACCCCGCTGGTCGAGTAGTGAGCGCCAGCGAACGTATCGAGACCCGTTGCGAGGTCTCGATACGGCCGCGGGCGGCCTACTCGACCAACGGATGCCGCCCGAGTGCGGTCACCCGCGCTCCCGTGTACCGTGTCCGTCGAACGTGGGGAGCACACGATGGTTCTGAAGCACCAACGCAGTGGCGTCGCCGAAGACGACGTCTATTGGCATGAGTCGATCGAGGGAACGTCGATCGGCTCAGAGGTGTCGCTCATCCTCACGTACAACTCGAAAGACGGGTCGGGGCCGCGGCTGCATCTGCATCCGTACACCGAGACCTTCGTCATCCGGCACGGGCGCGCGCTGTTCACGGTCGGCGACGAACAACTGGAGGCGGTCGGCGGTCAGGTACTCGTCGTGCCGGCGCAGACGCCGCACAAGTTCGTGATCATCGGTCCCGAGGCGCTCATCTCCACGCACATCCACGCGAGCCCGACCTTCATCACCGAGTGGCTCGAGTGATGCGCTGGCACGACCCCGCCTACGCCGGCGTGATGTTCGTGTTGTCGCGGAACAGGTTGCCGGGGTCGACCTCCCGCTTGAGGGCACGCATCCGGTCGAGCGTCGCCGGCGGGTAGGCTGCGGCGACCGATTCGGGGCCCTGCTCGGTCTCGAAGCTCACGTATGCGCCCGTGAAGTGCGGGGCGAGCAGCTCGTTCCAGAACGCGCTCGTCTGGTTCCGGCTCGAACCGAACGCGACGACCGAGAACTCGGCCGAGCGGTGCGCGAACGCCGTGGCATCGGCGGGCACGTCGTGCACGGCACCGCCGACGGCACGCAACTGGAAGAAGTAGCTCGCCCCGCTCGCCAGGAACCGGGCGACGTCGCGGGCGAACTCCGGCGTGATGCGCCCGATGATGCCCGTGCGCGAGGTCGGCTCGCCCTCGGCGCCGTGACTGCCGTCGGCGGCGTTCGAGATGATCGACTCGTAGGTCGTGAGCCGCACATCCTGCCCGACGAGCGGCGCGACCTCGGCGAGCGGCGCCAGCCGCGCGAGCACCGTGTCGGGGTCGTCGGAGTCGATCACCGCCATCACCCTCGCGACCGGCGGTTCGCCCGGGCGCGCACCGCCCATGAGCATGAAGCTCGTGACGTCCCGAGGCGAATCGACGACCCAGTCGCCCCACGCCTGCAGGAACCCCGCGGTGTCGCTCGCGTCGAACGCCAGTTGCGCGAAGCCGACTGCGCCGACCTCGTCGACCTCGAATTCGAACGCGGTGACGATGCCCATGTTCGCGCCGGCGCCGCGCACAGCCCAGAAGAGTTCCGGATGCTCCGTGGCATCCGCTCGCACCAGGCTGCCGTCGGCCAGCACCACCTCGGCGGCGCGCAAGTGGTCGATGGTCAGCCCGTGTTCGCGCACGAGCCAGCCGATGCCGCCCGCCGTGGCGAGCCCGCCGACCCCGACGCCGCCGTAGTCGCCCGACGAGAGCGCCCAGCCATGCGGCGAGAGGAACGCCGCGACGTCTTGCCACCTCGCACCGGCCTCGATGCGCACGAGCCGGTTCGCTTCGTCGAGCACCTCCATCGCGTTCATTCGCGAGAGGTCGATGACGATGCCGCCGTTGTTCGTCGAGCGGCCGCTGATGCCGTGGCCGCCGCTGCGCACGCCGAGGGGCACATCGGGATTCGCTCGCGCGAAGCCGACTGCGTCCGCGACCTGTTGCGCGTCGGCCGGTCGCAGCACGAGCCCGGGCGAGCCGCCCCGCATGTACGTCGACTTCACGCGCACGTAGCCCGCATCGCCGGGTTCGATCGCATCGGCGGCGAGCGAGGCGGGCACTGCCTCGTAATCGATGCCGTCGCGGCGCTTCGCGCGCACCGTCGAGCTGCGCACGACACTGCTCGCCGAGCCTGTCGAAGCGTCGCCCCCTGAGCCCGTCGAAGGGATTCCGGAGGACGCACCGATCGAGTCACGGGATGCCGCGGCATCCGTCACCCGAAGTTCACGCGCGACCGCCTCGCGCAGCGCGGGCGCGACCTCGTCGGCGAAGTGCGCGATCGTGCCGGGGTCGTCGCTCGCGAGGATGAAGGTGCCCATGCCGTCGTCGACGACGTACGGCAACAGCTGCTCCACCCACTGGGCGGCCGGCCCGTCGAGGAATCCGCCGCCGACGCCCGCCGAGAACCGGCCGCCGATGTTCACGAGGCGCCGGATCTCGCGGGGGTCGCGCCCGGCGCCGACCGCAGCCTCGTCGATTCTGGCGTTGCCCGCGGCGAGGTCGCCGGGCTGCAGGTAGGCGAGCGAGGGCAGCCAGCCGTCGCCTTTGCGCCCGATGAGCCGCAGCATGCGGGGCTTGAGCGCACCGATGATGATCGGGATGTTGTGGGCGGGCGCCGGCCCGCGCTTGGCGCCGCTGACCCGGTAGTACTCGCCGTCGACCTCGAACCGGGCTCGATCCCCCTGATCCCAGACGCCACGGATGATGTCGATCGCCTCGGAGAGCGCATCGACCGCCTGACCGGGAGTGAGGCGGCGGCCGCCCATCGCCTCGATCGCATCCCAGAACCCGCCGGCGCCGAGGCCGAGCTCGAAGCGCCCGCCCGAGAGCAGGTCGAGACTCGCGGAGGCGCGAGCGAGCACGGCCGGCGGCCTCAGCGGCAGGTTCGCGACATTCGCCGAGAGGTGGATGCGCTCGGTGCGAGCAGCGACCCAGGTGAGCAGCGTCTGCGTGTCGTGGAATGACGGCTGATACGGGTGATCTTGAAAGGTGACGAGGTCGTAGCCGGATGCCTCGCTCAGCTCGGCGAGGCGCACTGCCGACTGCGGCGGATCGTTCTTCGGGGTGATGAAGGTGCCGAACTGCAGTTCGTGGCCGTAGTGCATCGTGCTCCGATCGGTCCGGCGCCGTCGTTGCTGGTGCGCCACCTCTCCATCATGGGCGACGGATGCCGCAGCCGCATGAGAGGGGTAAGCTACTTACTCATGATAAGTAAATCCGACGACTTCACCCGACACCGCGCGCGCCTGGAAGAGCTCGGCCACATCGACGATGCCGAATGCCGGCGCTTCCAGGGCACCGTCGAGTTCGCCGGACGCAAGTGGAACGCGGCGATCCTGCTGGCCGGCGTGCGGGGAGCGCGCCGATTCTCGGAGTACCGCAGCACTGTCACCGGCATCTCCGACCGGCTGCTCGCCGCGAGGCTCAAAGAGCTCGAAGACGAGGGCGTCATCGAGCGGCATGTGCGCGCGACGACACCGGTGACGATCACGTACACCCCGACCGCCGCCGGGCTGCAGCTGATCGAACTGCTGCAACCGCTCGTCGAGTGGGGCCACGCGCGCATCGTCGCCACTGAACGCTCAGCCGGCTGATGCCCCGACCGGACACGTGAAGCGGGCCGGCAGTCCGCCGGCCCGCTTCGTCGATGCGCTACTTCTCGGTGCTCTTGGGGTCGACGGTCTCGTCGGCCGCGGGCTCTTCGGTGGAAGCCGCAGTCGCCTCAGGCGCCGCGGCGGCCACCGGCTCCGCAGTCGTCGGCACGCCGTCGGCCACGATCACGACGTCTTCGACCTCGGTCTCGGCGAAGTCGGCGTCATCGAACGCGGCGTCGTCGGCGAGCACGAGCGCCGAGGCATCCGTCGCCGACCGACGCGCGGCCGCGAGGGTGATCGCGTGCACCGCGAGGGCGATGACCACGGCGAGGCCGCCGGCGGCGAGCAGCAGGCCGCCGATCGTGGTGCCCGACTGTGCAGCGAGGTACGCCGCGTAGTCGGCCGACTGGGTCGTGTACAGCTCGACCTGAGTGGCGTTCGATGAGGTCAGGAGCCAGGCGCCCACGGCGATGATCACGACGGCGACGACCCAGAGCAGGATCAGCGGCACGTTGACCTTGGTGCGGGCGGATGTGTTGTCGGTCATGACGTCCTTCGGGGTGGGGTTGCGACCGGATCGGCCTCAGAGCACGTTACGAGGCGAGCCTATGCGTGTCCTATGCGTCAGCGCGACATGTTCTTGGAATGAACTTGGCGAAAGCCGTGTCGACAGCGGCGTGACGCACCGCCGCTCAGATCGCGCGATGGTCGACGAACGCCATGCGCGGCCCCCGACGGGGCCGGCCGCGAACGCCGGCCGCGCCGAGCAACCGCACCACCCGGTACCGGTGACCGGCCCACGGAGCGAGCGTCTCGAGCATCTCGTCATCGCTCATGTCACGGCCCGCAAGCGCGTGGCCGACGTAGTTTGAGAGGTGGTAGTCGCCCACCGAGAGTGCGTCGGCGTCGCCGAGTGCACGCTGGGCGACCTCGGCGACGGTCCACGGGCCGACACCGGGCATGAGGGTGAGGCGAGCCGCGGCATCCGTCGGGCTCATGTCGACGACGGCCTCGAGCTTCGGTGCGTAGCCCGCGGCGTTCTGCAGGGTGCGCGCCCGTTTCGGATCGACGCCGGCCTGGTGCCACTCCCAGCTCGGGATCGCGCGCCACGCCTCGGGTGACGGCACGACCCGCATCGGTCGGGGCGTCGGGCCCGGCGCCGGGGTGCCGAACCGCGTCACGAGTCGTCGCCACGAGTCGTGCGCCTGCAGCGTGATGACCTTCTGCTCGAGAATCGTCGCCGCGAGCGCGTCGAAGACCTGAGCGGAGCGCGTGATACGCAGACCCGGATTCAAGCGGTGCGCATCGTCGAGCAGGCGCAGGCCGGGCTCGAATCCGGCGGGATCGTCGCGATCGCCGAGCAGTTCGGGCGCCTGCTCGACCGCGATGCCGGCACCGGGCCCCCAGGCCTCGCAACGCAACTCGTCGGCGGCAGGCTGGGTCAGGCGCACGGTCGCATCGCCGTCGTGCGTGCGAGTCGTTCGCCACACCGCACCACTCGCGTCGACGTGGAACGCCGGGTCGCCGCCACCGCGGCGCAGCACCCCGATCGTCTGGCGAAGGTCGGTCGGATGCCGCGGCCGCCAGCTGAGGGCATGGTCCGCGATCACCGCTCCAGTGTGCCTCACGCCCCTGACAGGTGCGGCGTGAACGCCGCGTGGAAGAGCGACCGCGCCCGCTGCGCGACACGCTGACGCTCCGACGCATCCGTGCGCGCGACGACATCGGCGAGCATCGTGACCGCGAGCAGCACGTCTTCGGTGGCGACGTGGTCGCCGATGCGTCCGGCTGCTCGCTCGCGGTCGAGCACGGTGCCGACGATGCGGGCAAGTCGTGCACCGAGGTGGATCACGCGCTCCTCGTGCTGGTTGCGCCAGATCAGGTCGATGATCGCGGTCGAGACCACCGCCTGCTCGATGATCGCGTCGAGCAGCTCGTCGAGGGTCGCTTCGGCAGGCTCGACGGATGCCTCGAGCTGGTCGATGTTCTCGTCGAAGACGGCCACGGCGAGTTCGAGTCGATCGGGGAAGTGGCGGTAGAGGCTGCCCTGGCCGACGCCGGCGCGCTTCGCGATCGCGTTGAACGGGGCCTGCAGGCCATCGCTCGCGAAGACCTCTCGCGCGGCGGCGATGATCGCGCGCCGATTCTCGGGTCCGGCACTCGGGCCGCGATTGGCCTTGCGAGTCTCGGATGTTCCCTTCTCACGTTCAGGCACGAGTGCTACCTTACTACCGGACAACGATGTCCGGTATGAGCTTCGAAATACAGAAGAACCGTCGGAACACTGAAGAGAAGGAAGCACTCGCATGAGCACCACCAAGCCACTCTCGGGCGACGACTCGATCAAGACCTGGCTCGAGCATCCGGTCGGCGGCCCGATCGTCCGCGACCTGCTCGCGCAGGCCGGCCAGGACCCCGACGTGCTGCGCCCCGTGCAGCGCCTCGCCATCAAGCGGCTCGTCAAGCTCAGCAAGGGCAGCTTCAGCCAGGAGATGATCGACACGCTCGTCGCGCGCGCGGCGACCGGCGACGTTCCGGCGGGCGCGCCTGCGTCGACGGATGCTGCGGCTGCGGTGTCCGCCGCAGGGGCCGGCGCCGAGGCATCCGACCGCGGTACCGACGCCGCCCCAGCCGCCCCGCCCGCCGTGGAACAGCCGGAGTGGGTGGAACGCCTCGACCAGGGCCGCTTCGCGGGCAAGACCGTCATCGTCACTGGTGCAGGCTCGGGCATCGGCCGTGCGACCGCATCGCGCGTCGCGCGCGAGGGCGGCCGGGTCATCGGCGTCGACGTGTCGCAGGAGCGCCTCGACGAGTTCGCGGCCGAGCATGCCGGCGCAGAAATCGTGACTCTCGTTGCCGACATCACCGACGACGCGGCGATCGCCCGCATCGTCGAGGCGGCCGGTGACCGCATCGACGGTCTCGCGAACATCGCCGGCATCATGGACGACATGACGCCGATCGGCGAGCTCACCGACGCCGTCTGGAAGCGCGTCTTCTCGGTCAACGTCGACGGCACCATGAAGCTCATGCGCGCCGTCGTGCCCGTCATGCTCGCGCAGGGTGTCGGCTCGATCGTGAACACCGCCTCCGAGGCGGCGTTGCGCGGCTCGGCCGCTGGCGTGGCGTACACCGCTTCAAAGCACGCCGTCGTCGGCCTCACGAAGTCGACGGCGTTCATGTACGGCCCGAGCGGCCTGCGCGTGAACGCGGTCGCTCCCGGTGCGACCATCACGAACATCGAAGCGACGTTCGCGTCACCACTCGGCGCCGAGCGGGTGCGCCAGGCCATGGCGATCCTTCCGGATGCCGCCGAGGCCGAGGC
Source organism: Agromyces sp. Y782 (assembly GCF_059445405.1). Classification (NCBI taxonomy): domain Bacteria; kingdom Bacillati; phylum Actinomycetota; class Actinomycetes; order Micrococcales; family Microbacteriaceae; genus Agromyces; species Agromyces sp. Y782. The sequence continues at coordinate 1,749,368 of NZ_JCAIUG010000001.1, forward strand.
GCTCGCGGCATCCATCACCTTCCTGCTCAGCGACGACGGCGTGAACATCAACGGCGTCGTGCTCGCGAGCGACGGCGGCTGGTCGGCGGCATGAGCGCGAACGGAGCAGTCGGCACGCGCGACGTGCTCGTCGTCATCGGCGTCGGCGGCATGGGCGAGGCGATCGCCCGCCGCCAGGGCACCGGGCGCACGGTCGTGCTCGCCGACTTCAGCGAAGAGGCGCTCGACCGCGTCGGCGACGGCCTTCGCGGCGACGGATTCGACGTCGTGACGCACCGCGTCGACGTGTCGTCGCGTGCATCGGTCGTCGGGCTCGCGAACGCCGCAGCCGAACTGGGGCCGGTCACGCAGCTCGTGCATACGGCGGGCCTCTCCCCCGTGCAGGCGCCGCGCGACGCGATCCTCGCCGTCGACCTGCTGGGCACCGCGCTCGTGCTCGACGAGTTCGAGCGGGTCATCGCACCGGGCGGAGCCGGCGTCGTCATCGCGAGCATGGCGGGCCACTTCTTGCCGCCGCTGCCGCCCGAGGTGTCGCACGCTCTCGCGATGACTCCGGCCGATGACCTCCTGTCGTTGCCGGTGCTCGCCTCGGTCACCGAGGCCGCCGCGGCGTATCCACTCGCCAAGCACGGCAATCACCTGCGGGTGCGCGCGGCCAGCACCGGGTGGGGTGCTCGTGGCGCCCGCATCAACAGCATCAGCCCCGGCGTCATCTCGACGCCGATGGGCCAGCAGGAGCTCGCCGGCGAGTCGGGCGGGCAGATGCGAGCGATGATCGACGCGTCCGGCACCGGCCGCGTCGGCACGCCGTACGACATCGCGGATGCCGCGGCGTTCCTGCTCGGGCCCGACGCGAGCTTCATCACGGGCACCGACCTGCTGGTCGACGGCGGGGTGGTGGCTGCGGTCAGCAGCGGCCGGCTCGGGCTGCGCGGCAGGGAGTAGCACCCGGGTCCCCGCCGAGGGCCGGTGCCACACGGCGCCGGCCTTCGAGTCACGCCGCGCGCCGCGGCATCCTCATGTCCTCGTCTTGCCCAGGCACCGGGATGGGCAACTTCGCGAGCAGCGCCAACCCGATGAGCGACGGAAGCAACGGGAGCGCCGCTCCGAGCGCGGGCTCGACGCTCATGAGCAGCGCAGCACACACGGCGCCGAGCACGAGCGCGACGATGGCGCCGATGCGGATGCCGCTGTCCTCTGTATTCCGGTCGGCGAAGCCGGCCATGACGCTCGTCAGTGTGCCGGTCATGAAGGTCGTCGTCACGCCGGAGCGGCGCTCGATGCGTCGCGCGACCGAAGTCTGTCCGGCCATTCCGAGCGCCGAAGGCGCGATGAGGGCCACGAGAATGAGCAATTCCGTCGGGTGCGGGTTGAGCAGCCAGCCGACGAGCACGACGACCTGGGCCAGCACGGTCGCCGTCAACACGATCAGGAGCCCCCGTCGAAGAGTTGCACCCGGCCGGGCGATCCGCAGCGAGATGAACACGCCCGCGGCGAAGAACACCAGGGCGACGCTCGCACCCACCAGGGTGTTCGCGTAGTCGGGCCGTTCGAACAGGCCCGCCAAGATCATGTTGCCGGTCATGTTCGCCGTGAAGATGCCGCCGAACTGGAGGAAGGCGAACGCATCTGTCGCCCCCGCTGCGAATGAGAGCACCACTGCGAGACCGGTGAGCTGCGGCCCGACTCGCGTGAGGCGATCGTCTGACGTCGTCATTTGCCCTCCCTCGGAGGCCAGTACGGCCTCCCGCCACCGGTTCACGACGGATGCGCGCTCTCGCCTCAGCCGGAACTTCAGTCGCGTGATTGCCATTCCTCGTGGTTGCAATTCAACTGCATGTCGGATGCGGCCGAAAGGACTGTTTCGCGCGCACGGCGGCCGACACGCACGGCGGCTGACGGCGGGCACGGTCAGTGACGGGCCGTAACCTCGATCTGTTCGATTCGACGACATTCACCAGAGGACGCCATGCCCCCACGCCCGCACACTCTCGCGCCGCGGATCGACGAGATCACGCTCACCGACCTGACGGAGGCCGACATCGACACGCTCGCCGCCGGCGACCGCGTCGAGGGCCTGCGCTATCGAGGCGGCGACGTCTCGGAACGCGACCTGACGGGCGTGAGCCTCAGTGAGTGCGAGATCACCGGCGTGTTCGCCCATGACGCGCACCTCCGCGGTGCGGTGCTGACCGAGACCGTGATCGAACGCCTCGAGGCACCGGTGCTGCGCGCGCCTCGGGCCACATTGCGCGACGTGCTCATCTCGAGCTCACGCATCGGCTCCGTCGAGTTCTACGACAACACGTGGCAGTCGGTGCGTTTCATCGGCTGCAAGCTCGGCTTCGTGAACCTGCGGGGGGCTGAGATCCGCGACATCCGGTTCACCGACTGCACCATCGAAGAACTCGACCTCGGAAACATCCGTGCCGAGCGCGTCGCGTTCGAACAGACCGAGGTGCGCGCGCTCGACGTGACCGGCGCGAGACTCCGTGACGTCGACCTGCGCGGACTCGACCTCGCCGCGATCACCGGCCTCGAAGGCCTGAAGGGCGCGACGCTCGACGGCATGCAGGTCGCCCTGCTGGCGTCACTCTTTGCGAGTCACCTCGGCATCCGCGTCGTCGACTGAGCGCACGCAGTCACCTCACGGGCGACTCACCTCGGCATCCGCGTCGTCGACTGAGCGCACGCGCTCACCTCACGGGCGAGTCGCCTCGGCATCCGCGTCGTCGACTGAGCGCACGCGCTCTGCACCGACCCCGCAGCGCTCTCAGACGGTGACGCGCCGCGCGAAGTCGATGGCGTCGTCGAGCAGGGCGTCGCGGTCGACCGCGCCCTCCCAGCGATGCCCGGCACCCTCGACGAGCACGAGCTCTGCCGATGCTCCCGCCGAGAGCAGCGCGTCGGTGAGCAGCTCGGCCTGCGACACGGGCACCGAGCGGTCGCTCGTTCCGTTCACGATGAGGAAGGGCGGGGCTCCGAGCCGCACTTGCAGTGCCGGGCTCGCCGCCACCGCGCGTTCGGGGTTCGACGCGACCGTCGCCCCGAGCCACTTCGCCTCGCTGCAGTCGGGATCGTCCTCCCGTCCGAGGGCGCGGGCGTGCTCGATGAAGTCGGTCGGCCCGTACCAGTCGATGACGCCGCGCACCGCGGCATCCGCGCGAAGACCGATGAGTGCCGCGAGCGTCGCCCCCGCCGACTCGCCCCAGAGCACGACGCGCGACGCGTCGAGGCCGAACCGTTCGGCATTCGCCCGCAGCCAGTCGAGCGCCGCCGAGACGTCGTCGAGCTGGGCGGGAAAGACCGCCTCGGTGCTCAGGCGATAGTCGACGGATGCCACGGCGAACCCCGCGGCGACGATGCGGCCGAACGCCTGCTCGATCTCGGGGCCGAATTCGCGCCTGCTGCCGCTCTGCCACCCGCCGCCGTGCACGAAGAGGATGACCGGCGTTGGCGCGGCCTCGACCGCCGGCAGATGCAGGTCGAGCGCGAGCGGCCGGTGGCCGGCGAGCTCGGTGTAGACGAGGTCGCGCAGCACTCGCGCACCGGTGCGGGGGTGCTGCGACCGCTGCGCCGACGCCGGCGGCTGCGGCTGCGTCTGCGTCGCACCGAGCACCGCGTCGACGAGCCGTCGGGGCGACTCGGGGTCGAGCGGTGCGCGGCTCAGGATCCGCAGGATCAACGCGCCGACGAGCGCCTCGACGATCTCCTGGATCGGCGACGCGGCAGGAAGGTCAGAGGTGTTGACCGCCGACTCGAGTCGCACGATGAGCGCCGAGCCGGCACCGAGGCTCTCGTACAGGCGTCGACCGACCTCGTCATGCTCCGAAGCCGCCGCGAGCAGGGATCGCAGGAGGGTCTCGTTGCCGGGGTCGGCGATGAATCGGCTCAGGTCGTCGAGCCAGACGACGAGGTCGGCCCGCGCATCTCCGGAGTCACCCGGGATGAAACGATCCGGCAGGAGGATGCCCTCGAGGAGGCACTCCGCGACGAGTGCGCCCTTCGACGACCACCAGCGATAGATCGTCTGCTTGCCGACTCCGGCAGCGGCGGCGATGCCCTCCATCGAGAGGTGGTCGTACCCGCGCTCGGCGAAGAGACGCGCGGTCGCGTCGAGGATCGCGAGGCGCGCGGACTCGCTTCGCGCTGCGCCTCGTCGCCGCTCGGACATCCTCACATCCTATTCACAATCAACGAGACGGACCGTTGCGTATTGTTGTCCTTCGGGGCTTCGGGAGGACAGACGGATGGCGGAACTGCTCTATCGCTTGGGCAAGCTCTCTGCGCGGCGCGCGTGGACTGTCGTCGCGGCATGGGTGCTCGTGCTCGTCGTCGCCGGCGTCGGCTTCGCAATCGGGTTCAAGGGTCTCGCGACGAGCTTCGACATCCCCGGCACCGCGTCGGGCGCGGTGACCGAAGAGCTCCAGGAGCAGCTCCCCGACTTCGCCGGTGCCTCCGGCACGGTGGTCTTCGAGACGAGCGACGGCAGCGCACTGAGCGACACCCAGCGCGAGCAGATCAGTGCGCTCGTGGCAGACGGCCATGAGCTGCCGGATGTCGCTGACGTCATCGACCCCTTCGAGACCGAGCAGCAGCGGGCCGATCGCCGACAGGAGCTCACCGACGGCCGGGCGCAGCTCGAGGCCGGCCGCACCCAACTCGACGCCGCGCAAGCGCAACTCGACGCGGGCCGCCAGCAGGCCGTGGCGGCAGGGGCGCCGGCCGAACAGCTCGCCGCGCTCGACGAGCAGCAGGCGCAACTCGACGCATCTCGCGACGAACTCGAGTCGGGCGCAGAGCAACTCGAGGTCGGCGCCGAGCTGCTCGAACTCTCAGACGGCATTCACGTGATCTCCGACGACGAGTCCACCGTGCTCGTGAACGTCGCCTTCACCGAGCCGCGGCTCGAGCTTCCCGAAGAGTCGAAGCAGGCGGTCATCGACCATTTCGAGTCCGAGCCGATCGACGGCGTCGAGGTCTCGTTCTCCACCGACATCGCGCAGGGCGTGCCGCAGCTCGTCGGCATCGGCGAGATCGTCGGCGTCGTCTTCGCCGCCATCGTGCTGCTCGTGATGCTCGGTTCAGTGCTCGCGGCCGCACTTCCGCTCGTCACCGCCCTCGTTGGCGTCGCGATCGCCGCCCTCGGCTCGCTCGCCTTCTCGGGCGTCGTGCAGATGGCGTCGGTGACCCCGATGCTCGGCGTGATGCTCGGCCTCGCGGTGGGCATCGACTACTCGCTCTTCATCATCAACCGGCACCGCAAGCAACTGCTGCAGGGCGCCGAGGTGCGCGAGTCGATCGGCCTCGCGAACGGCACCGCCGGCAACGCGGTGGTCTTCGCCGGCGCCACGGTCGTCGTGGCGTTGCTCGCCCTGAACGTGACCGGGGTCCCCTTCCTCGGCCTCATGGGAACCGTCGGCGCCGTCGGCGTGGCGGTCGCCGTGCTCATCGCCGTCAGCCTCACGCCCGCCATTCTCGGGCTCCTCGGCGAGCGCGTGCTCAGCCGTCGCGCGCGGGCACGCGTGGGTGAGGAGCACCACGAGGACACGAAGGCGAAGCCCATGTCGACGTGGCGGGCCATCGTGACCGTCATCGCGACCGCCGCCGCCCTCCTCACGATCGCGATCCCGGCTCTCTCCATGCGCGTGGGCCTGCCCGACGGGTCATCCGAAGCCGCCGACTCCGCGTCGTACCGCGCGTTCATGACGACCGAAGCCGCGTTCGGCGCCGGCGCGAACGGCCCGCTCCTCGTGACCGCCGCCCTTCCCGCGGGCCTCGACGATGACGAGGTGCTCGGCGCCCAGCTCGAGGTCGCCCGTACCCTGGCCGATCAAGACGATGTCGTGGCCGTTGCCCCGATCGCGGTCTCCGACGACGGCCGGCTCGCCGCGTTCCAGGTCGTTCCCACCGAGGGGCCCAACAGCGCCTCCACCGAGCAGCTCGTGCGCGAGCTGCGTGAGCTGCCGCCGATCGACGGCGACATCACGCTCGGCGTGGCCGGCCAGGCGGCGATCAACATCGACATCTCCGAGAATCTCGCCGACGTGCTGCCGACCTACCTCGCGGTCGTGGTCGGGCTCTCGCTGCTCATCATGATCCTCGTGTTCCGCTCGATCCTCGTGCCGCTCATCGCGACCGGCGGGTTCATCCTGTCGCTGTTCGCCACCTACGGCGCGACCGTCGCGGTGTTCCAGTGGGGGTGGCTCGCCGAGCCGCTCGGCATCCACACCGGTCCGATCCTGAGCTTCCTGCCGGTGATCCTCGTGGGCATCCTGTTCGGGCTCGCGATGGACTACCAGCTCTTCCTGGCATCCGGCATGCGCGAGGCGTACGTGCACGGAGCATCCGCTCGCCTGGCCGTCGCCCGTGGATTCCGGGCCGGTCGGTCCGTCGTCATCGCCGCCGGCCTCATCATGGTGTCGGTCTTCGGCGGGTTCGTGTTCTCGGAATCGACCATGATCAGGTCGATCGGCTTCGGCCTCGCCTTCGGCGTGCTCGTCGACGCATTCGCGGTCCGGATGCTCCTCATGCCGGCGCTCATGCACCTGCTCGGCCGCTCGGCGTGGTGGATCCCGCGCTGGCTCGACCGCATCATGCCGAACGTCGACGTCGAGGGGGCGGCGCTCGAGCGCAGGCATCACGCCTGAGCACTCAGCGTTCGAACCGACACCGGCGTAACGTCGGGGTCATGACCGTTCCCACTTTCACGCTCAACAACGGCATCGAGATGCCCGTGCTCGGGTTCGGCGTCTTCCAGACCTCGCCCGAAGAGACCACGGCCGCGGTGGGCGAAGCGCTCGCGGTCGGGTACCGGCACGTCGACACCGCCGCTGCGTACGGCAACGAACGCGAGGTCGGGCGGGCGATCGCCGACTCCGGCATCCCTCGCGACGAGCTGTTCATCGAGACGAAGGTCTGGATCAGCGACTACGGGTTCGATGAGACGCTGCACGCCTTCGAGAAGTCCGCCGGCAAGCTCGGCGTCGACCAGATCGACCTGCTCATCCTGCACCAGCCGTTACCGTCGGCCTGGCAGAAGACGCTCGGCGCCTACCGCGCCCTCGAGCAGCTCCACGCCGACGGCAGGGTGCGCGCCATCGGGGTGAGCACCTGACCGAGCTGATGATCGCGACCGAGATCGTGCCGGCCGTGAACCACGAAACGAAGGAGCACATTGTGCGCGGAGTGATGATGTACGGGCCGGGAGACGTTCGGCTCGAAGAGCGCGACGCCCCGACGATCATCGAACCCACTGATGCCATTATCCGCTTGTCCGCGACGTGTATTTGCGGGTCTGATCTGTGGCCGTACCGCGGGGCGGAGCCTCTCTACTCGACGCCGCAGGCGATGGGTCATGAGTACATCGGCGTGGTCGAAAAGATCGGCGCAGATGTGAGGAATGTGGAGATCGGCGATTTCGTAGTGGGATCGTTCGTCGCCTCGGACAATACCTGCGAGATCTGCCAGGCCGGCTACCAATCCCGTTGCATCCACAACGTGATGATGGGCGCGATCGGCACGCAGGCTGAGCTCGCACGTATTCCGCTGGCCGACGGCACTCTTGTCGCCACCCCTGGTCACCCGGATGCGGACCTGATCCCGTCGCTGATGGCGGCATCCGATGTGCTCGGCACCGGATGGTACGGGGCCGTCGCCGCCGAAGCAGGACCCGGGAAGACCATCGCTGTCGTCGGCGATGGTGCTGTGGGGCTTTCGGCGGTCCTCGCTGCCGAGCAGCTCGGTGCCGAACGGATCATTCTGTTCAGCCGCCACCCCGAACGGCAGGAGCTGGGGCGCGCGTTCGGCGCAACGGACATCATCGAAGAGCGCGGCGATGAGGGTGCAGCAAAGGTCAAGGAGCTCACGGGCGGCTACGGTACCCACGGCACCGTCGAGGCCGTCGGTACGCAGGAGTCGATGTGGCAGGCGATCAACTGCACTCGTCCCGGCGGTTACGTCGGGTACGTCGGAGTCTCTCATGGCGTCGAATTGAGCGGCTTGAACCTCTTCTTCGCCAGCGTGCACCTGCACGGCGGGCCGGCCCCGGTGCGCCAGTACCTCCCCGACCTCATCCAGCTCATCTGGGACCGCAAGATCGACCCCGGAAAGGTGTTCGACCTGACTCTGCCGGTCGAGGAGGCCGCCGAAGGCTACAAGGCGATGGATGAGCGCCGCGCCACGAAGGTTCTGCTCACCTTCTGACTCCGCGCCCACGGGCGGCCTGTTTCGGCCGCCCACGAGATTGAACTCAAGACCTCCCCTCCGACGTCCTCGCCTCGTGCGGCCGGAGACCCGCTTCGATCCGGTCCATGGTGCCGGCGTAGGCGTCGGTGATGTCGATGCCGAGTCGTTCGGCGATGACGATCACCCACCACAGGGATTCCGAGAGCTTGTGCCGCAGCTGCGCATCGACGTCGCCGCCGATCTCCCACGTGCCGTCGTGGGCGAGAATCAGTCGCCCGACCGTGCCGACGTCATTGCTGAAGCCGAGCATGAGCTCGTGCAGTGTCCACACCCTTCCGTTGAGCCGCTGCTCGATCGTTTCGTATAGCGCCCGCACCTCCATCGCGCGCTCGCGCGCGGCTTCGAGGCTGACCTGCTGTTCGGTGTTCACGGAGTCCTCCTTGAGTGTTGTCTTGCGATCGATCGATCGGTCGGATGCCGCGGCTACTGCCCTGCGACCGCCTCCACTGTGATTGCCTCCGCTGTGATTGCCTCCGCTGTGCTCGCCGCCGCCGCTTCGATGACCGCCGCGACCTCGCGCGGGTGGCTCACCATCGACAGGTGTCCGGCTTCGAGTTCGGTCACGGTCGCGCCGGCCCGGTTCGCCATACGCAACTGCAGCGCGAGCGGGATGCTGCCATCGAGGGTGCCGGCCACGTACCACGACGGCAGGGTCTCCCACGCCTGGCCACCGGCCGCCGGTGCACCGACGGCGCCGAACGTGATGGGTCGCTGGCGTGCGAAGAACTCCGTCTGCAACTCCTCCGAGAGGCCGGTGGCGAACGCAGGCTCGAACGGGCCGCGCTTGATGTAGAGATCGACGTCACCCTCCGCGGCGCCCGGGTAGGGGACCATGTCGAACAGCTGACTCGGGTCGACCGGTCCGGCGCTGTTGAGCAGATCGAGGAGACTCTCCCCCTCGATGGGCACGAACGCATCGACGTACACGATGCCGCGAACATCGGGCGCGCGGAGCGCCGCGGTGCCCACGAGTGCCCCGCCGTAGGAGTGCCCGACGAGGATGACGGGTCCGTTGGTGCGCGTCTGCAGGAACGTGGCGAGGTAGTCGGCGTCACCGCTGAGCGAACGCAGCGGGTTCGCGAACTCCAGTACGTCGAATCCGTCTGCCGACAGGATCCTCTGGACTTCCGCGAACGAGCTGGCGTCGGTCCACGCTCCGTGGACGATGACGATGGTGGGCTTGATCGAACCGGACATGTGAATACTTCCCTTTTCTCGAGGGCTCCTGGTCGGAGCCGCTTCCGCTTCTGATCGGCTGTCACCCGATCGCGGCGTACTGGCTACAACACGAAGGCTGGCAGATTATGCCCGATCTGCCAGATTGATCCGCAACTTGGCATAAACTGCCAATTGCGGACGGGCGACATATCGAAGCGTGCGCCACGGAAGGCAAAGGAGGATGAAGAGCATGAACACGGATGCATCCGACCGGGGCGATCTTCGTGAAATCGGCAAACAGGCGGTTCGCGCGGAAATCGCCCAACGCGCGCTCGCCCTTCTCGACGAACGCGGATTCGACGAGACGACCGTCGAGGAGATCTCCGCAGCGGTCGGAATCTCCCCGCGGAGCTTCTTCCGCTACTTCGCGACGAAAGAGGACCTCGTCATCGGCGACCTCATGCCGATGGGGCGTGTGATCGAGGAGGCACTTCTGTCGCGCCCAGACGAGGAGCCGCCGTGGGCGGCACTTCGGGCAGCGCTTGCGCCACTCGAACGCATCTCCGAGGGCGACCTCGAGAGCGTGCGACGAACCACGCGTGTGGCACTGAGCACCCCGGGCCTGAGAGCGAAGACGATCGAACGGCACACCGCATGGGCGGCCGTGCTCGCTCCGATCGTCGCCCGTCGCCTCACAGGGAAGAAGGAGCACCCGATCATCACAGCCGACGCCATCACGCAGTCCGCTCTCGCGTGCCTCTACGTCGCCACGGCGGCGTGGGCCACCGACGGTGGTCGATCGTATTCCAGCCTCCTCGACGAGGCCTTCGACGCGGTCGCGCAATTGTGAGCGCCGCCACCGAGTCCGCGCCCACCGCCGAGTCCGTCGCTCGCTGGGTCGACGGGTACCTGAAAGCGTGGGAGTCCAACGCCTCGCCCGATATCGCCGCGCTCTTCACGGAAGACGCCGAGTATCACGAGTCGCCGTACGAGACGGAATGGATTGGACGCGACGAGATCGTCGAAGGCTGGCGCGGCCGCTGGGACTGGCAGCAGGGCGGCTGGCAATTCGAATGGTCGCTCTCGTCGATCGACGGCCCGACCGTCGTGATCACCGGAATCGGGCACTACACGAAGCTCGGTGACTTCGACAACGTGTGGACCGTGACCTTCGACGAATCGGGCCGAGCCAGCCGCTTCGAGATGCTGAACACCGAACGGAACTGAACCTTCATTCCGTTTCGCTGCGGCATCGCTGACCCGTGAATGACGCAAGCGAGATGGTTCTGCCAAGTCGGTGGGAAGATGGCTCGGACCCGTCGAATAGGATGGGTTCCTACCCGGAACTGGCGAGAGCTTCCCCCCGAGCTTGGCGCACGATCGATTCAGTCTCCTCGACGAGGAGACTCACGTTCACCGAGCACGCGGACCTTCGCGCTGAAGTGGCCCCTTGGGGTCGCGTTCTGCTAGGAAGAGAACCCAGGTGTTCCCCGAACGAACGGATGAAACGTGACAAGTCCCAGCGGCGACCAGCAGTCCGATGTACTCGAGCAGAGCGACTACGCGGCCGTGGGGGGCGCGCCGGCGATCACCGCGGTGGTCGGCAGGTTCTACGAACTGGTAGTGGCCGACGACCGGCTCGCCCCGTATTTCGAGGGGGTCGAGATGGTCCGGCTCAAGCGCCACCAGGTCGCGCTGGTCTCGCAGGTCATGGGCGGTCCGGTCGAGTACTCGGGGCGCGACCTGCGCGCGGCGCACCAGGGCATGGGCATCTCGACCGACGACTTCGCCGTCGTCGTCGACCACCTGGTGACGGCGCTGACCGAAGCCGGCGTCGAGCCCGCGATCATCGGCCGGGTGGGGGCTGCGCTCGGCGGTACGGAATCGGACATCGTCGAGGTGGCCTCGACGCGAGGCTGACTCGGTGAACACTGCCGCTCTGAAAGAGACGTGGGCGCTGGCCGAGACTCTCGGCGACGAAGTCCCGCTCCACTTCTATTCCCACCTGTTCCTCTCCCATCCCGAGTTGCGGAGCATGTTCCCGGTCTCGATGGCGACCCAGCGCGACCGGTTGGTCGGAGCGCTGGGCCGCATCGTGTCGGGAGTCGATCAGCTCGACGAGGTCACCGGGCTGATCCAGCAGCTCGGCCGCGACCACCGGCGCTTCCAGGTCGTGGCGCAGCACTACGACGCGGTCGGTGCTTCCCTGCTCGCCACGCTGAAGCACTTCCTCGGAGATTTGTGGACCGAGGAGCTCGCCGCAGACTGGGCGGCGGCCTATGGCCTCATCGCCACGGTGATGATCCAGGCGGCTGAGGAGTCCGAGCGCACGAGTCCAGCCTCATGGGCTGGGCAGGTGCTCTCAGTCGATCGGCGAAGCCTCGACATCGCGGTGGTCCAAGTGCTGCCCGAGCCCGCGTTGTCCTTCGAACCGGGCCAGTCGATGGCGATGGAGATCCCGGCCCGCCCCCGGCTCTGGCGCTATTTCAGTCCCGCCAACGCTCCGCGTGCCGACGGCACCCTCGAGTTCCACATCCAGCTGGTTCCCGGAGGTCAGGTGAGCGGCACGCTGATCAGCTCGCTCGCGGTCGGAGAGACCGTGCGCCTCGGTGCTCCGGTCGGTGAGGAGCTGACGCTCGGCGAGAACGATCGCGGACGCGACCTGCTGATGATCGCCGGCGGTGTCGGCCTGGCGCCGCTCCGAGCTCACCTGGAGCGCATCGACCAGCATTGGCAGAAGACCGGCGAGGCTCCTCAGGTGCACGTGTTCCATGGGGCGCGCGTGCCGTGGAACCTCTACGAGAACAAGCTGCTCCAAGATCTGCGCGTTCGCCCGTGGTTCACCTATACGCCGGTGGTCTCGGGCGACCCGAGCTACCCGGGCGCCAAGGGTCTGGTGGGGGATGTCGCTGCTGACGCCGCCCGGCCCGGTGACCTCGCACTCGTGTGCGGGTCGCCCAACATGGTGCGGCACGCGGTGTTGCGTGTGCGCGACGCCGGCCTGCCCTCGAGCGACATTCGCTTCGAGCAGTTCGCTACCCTCGACGAAGACAGCCACGCATTGCATCACCACACCCAGAACCCGCAGCCGGCGCAGGCTGCCGTAGAGCAAGTGGGAACCCGCTGATGACGCCCATGACGACCGACGACCCCGACTTTCCCGACGCTCCTCCCGCCGTGGAGCACGAGGGAACCCTGGCGAGCGCGGTGGGCCGCCTGCCCGAGGCGAGTGAGGTGCGCTTCGGCATCAAGCACATCGGCGGCGGGTACGACCGGGTTGAGGTCGACGCATTCGTACGCAAGACGTCGGAAGCCGTTGGCGCCGTCCGGGCCGCCGCGGACAGCGACCGCGAGGAGTTGACGAACCTGCGCACTGAGAACGCCAAGCTCCGTGCGGAGGCCGGCACCGATCTCCATCAGGAGATCGCTGCAGGGGCCGTCGGGTTGCTCTCTCAGGCGCAGCTGATCGCAGACCGCGCGGTGGCCGACGCTGAGCAGTACGCCCGCGATCTGGTGGTAACGGCCCGCGACCAGTATCGCGAGGTTCTGGAGCGCGCAGAACGCAGCGCGGTGCATGTGGTCGCGGGGCTCACCACATCAGAGAAGCCGGCCCTTCCCGAGATCGAGTACGTGCGTACCTACGCCAAGGTCGCGCAGATCCAGTTGCGCTCCGTGCTCGACGCCCTCACCGAACAGGTCGACCGTCTCGGAACCCTGCCTCTGGCCGAACACGAACCGGTCGCCGGTGCCTCGATCGGTGCCGACGCGCCGCCGGTCGATGACCCGGTCGTCGAGCCCGATTGGACACGACCGACCGTTCAGCGGGAATCGTTCGTCGAGCCGGAATCGTTCTCGATGCCGGGATCGTTCTCCGTGTCGGCATTCTCCGAGGATTCGCCCTCCGAGTCGCCGGCGCTGGCCGAGCCCCGAGCTCCTGTTCGAAACTGACGGTCGGCTGTCCTGTGGCGCAGGCGCGTCGCTGTTGACGTCGCCTGAATGAGCGGGTCCGCCGTGACGGCGGCCCCCGCGGTCTTCTCCGTTCTCAACAGCAGTGGAAAGCCGTCGCACAGGCGGCTGCGACCCCCTCCGTGCCCCCGAGGCCGTGAGGGGCAAGAGTTCCGAAAGTGTTCGCTTTCGTCGATCATCGCGTCCTTTAGCGTGAGCACATGACGACCGATCAGAAGCTCTCCCGTCTCGCCGGGTCGGTCCGTCCGGCGAGTTGGCGCCTGGTCGGAGGGGCGCTCGTCCTGGCGTCAGCGGCCCTCCAGTCCTTCGCTTCACTGCAGCGGTGGGTGTGGGCAGCCGGCAATTGGTCGCGGGAGGACCGGCTGGTCGAGGACAGCCGCTTCGACTACTCCTACCCCGCGGACCCCTGGGAGAATCTGGGCGCCGCGGCGCAGACGTTCGGCGCGGCCTACCTGCTCCTCGCGCTCGGGGTCCTCGCCATCGGTCGCGCGACGTTCGAACCCCGGCACCTGCAGATCGTGGCGGGGTACGTCGCTGCGGCGTGCTTCGGCATCACCGGATTGCACGCCCTCGTCTCGGGCCTGCTGGGGGTGCCGACCTTTCTGCAGAACCTGCCGTTCCAGATGGTGCACGGGCTGGCCGAAGTGCTCGCGCTGCTGTTCCTCGCCGCGAGCTGGGTGCGGACGTCGATCGCGACCTCGGTGGCCTGGCTCCTGCTGATCGGCGCGACGTTCTTCGGGTATTCGATCGCTGCGCTCGTCATCGCCCCCGCGATCCTCGGCTACCAATCGTTCGACATGACGCCCCACACCGAGACGGTCGTCGCTGCGTTCACCGGCGCCGCAGGCATCGCGCTGCTCGTCCCGCTCCTGCCGCGCCCGAAGCGCGTGAAGCCGCGGAACTGACAGAACCCGGCTCCCGCACAACACGAGATTGCGGTTCGAACCGATTCGATATCGCGAACTGTCGCGGAAACTTGAACGACTCCGGCATCGTCACCACAACGCGGAGGGGAACGGTGTCGACCGGAAGCGAGCCGAGCTGCGACATCTGACCGGCTCAGCGCCTGCGGCGGGTGGAGATCTTGATGAGGACGGCGACGGATGCCGCGACGATGAGACCCAGGAACACCGGGTTCATGTCTTTGCTCAGGCTCGGCGCACGGTCCTGTGAGAGCGCCCAGATGAGGAAGGGCGTGAGGTAGAACGCGGTGAGCAGGCCCACCCACCAGCTGAGCGCCCGCGTTCGGGCGTCGACGAGGGTGACGACCATGGCGATGACGACGGGCACGACGGCCAGGAACGCGAACTGGCCGATGACGAGCACGGGGATCAACCATGCGGAGATCGTCACGGCAAGGTGTGCGCGACGTGGTCTCCGCGTTCCCGCCTGAAGTGTTGCGACTGCGATGTTGTCGGACATGTGAGCTCCATTTCCATGTGAGTTGTTAGTGAGTGACTCTACACTCACCCCAGCCACTCGCTCCGCCGCTCGAGCTCATTCGTGCTCTGATCGCGGCCCGGAATCGGCCATCGGCGCAAAAGAAAACGGCCCGAAACCTCAATAAGGCCCGGGCCGGTTCGATATCGCCAACTGATTCTTGGGAACTCGCTAATTCCCCGTGGTGCGCGAGGGGGGACTTGAACCCCCACACCCTTGCGAGTACTGGCACCTGAAGCCAGCGCGTCTGCCAATTCCGCCACTCGCGCACGTATGGATGCACCGCAGTGCGTCCAACCACGAGAGACTAACATTTCCTGGGCGGCAAAGCCATTCGAGGCGACCTCCCGACGAGCCCGAAGTTCCCCTCTCAGACCCTTGGCGATTCCTCCGAGTATCCGCCTCGCCTCGCGTTGCCCCGCCACCCGGGAATAGCATCGAGCAGCGGGTTCCGGTGCCCCGACCGACGCGACGAAAGGACCGCCCGTGACCTCGCCCGGCGAGACCCCCCACTCCCCCACCAGCCACGACGAGCGCGCCACGCGCACGGCAACGGCGCTCCGCGACATCCGTGGATATCTCTTCGACCTCGACGGTGTGCTGACGCCGACCGCGACCGTGCACATGCACGCGTGGGCGCGCCTGTTCACCCCTTATCTCGAGCAGCACGGCGCCGCGCCGTATGAAGAGGCCGACTACTTCTCATACATCGACGGCAAGCCTCGCTACGACGGGGTTCGCAGCCTCCTCGAGAGCCGCGGCATCCGCGTGCCCGAAGGCGACGTGACCGATTCGCCCGCCGAAGAGACCGTGCACGGCCTCGGCAACCGCAAGAACGAGGCCTTCAACGAGACGCTCGCCGACGAGGGTGTCGCCGCCTACCCTGCGAGTGTCGCCTTCCTCGACGCGGTGCAGGCGAGCGGATGCCGCGTGGCCGTCGTCTCGAGCTCGAAGAATGCCCCCTCGGTGCTGGCGGCGGCGGGGCTCGCCGATCGCTTCGAGGTCGTCGTCGACGGCGCGGTCGCCGCGCACGACGGGATCCCCGGCAAGCCGGCCCCCGACACCTTCGAGCGCGCGGCCGAGCTGCTCGGCCTGCCGACGACGGCCTGTGCGGTCGTCGAAGACGCCGAGTCGGGGGTGAAGGCCGGTGCGGCCGGCGACTTCGGCGTCGTCATCGGCGTCGACCGCGGCGTCGGCCGCGAGGCCCTCGAAGCACTCGGCGCCGACATCGTGGTCGACGAACTCGACGAACTCATCCCCCTGCTGCCCGCGACTCCCGCGACCGACACTCCCCGAGAGGAACGCGAATGAGGTTCGCCGACCACGACCCGCTGAACCGCACCCGGTTTCCGATCGACGAGTGGGCGCTCGTCGAGACCGACTTCGGCGAGGCCGACATGGGCCGCACCGAGACGCTCTTCGCCGTCGGCAACGGCTACCTCGGCATGCGCGGCAATGTCGAGGAGGGCCGTGACGGCTTCGTGCACGGCACGTTCGTGAACGGCTTCCACGAGACGTGGCCGATCCGGCACGCGGAAGAGGCGTTCGGGTTCGCGCGCGTGGGCCAGACGATCGTGAACGCACCCGATGCCAAAGTGATCCGCCTCTACGTCGACGACGAGCCCCTCGTGCTCACCGAGGCCGAGCTCCTCGCCTATGAGCGTCGGCTCGACTTCCGCCTCGGCGCACTGAGTCGCTCGATCGTCTGGCGCACCCCGTCGGGCAAGCGCGTGCTCATCACGAGCCGGCGCATGGTGAGCTTCACCGACCGTCACCTGGCCGTCATCGACTACGAGGTGGAACTGCTCGACTCGGATGCCGCGGTGACCATCTCGAGCCAGATCCTGAACCGTCAAGACGGCCGCGACGAGTACCGCTCGGGCGTGCTCGAGACCAGCGGCGGCTTCGATCCCCGCAAGGCCGAGCAGTTCAACGAACGCGTGCTGCAGCCCCGCGTGAAGCGTCGCACCGAGGGCCGCTACCTCCTCGGCTACCAGACGACGAACTCGGGCATGGCGATCGCGATCGCCGCCGAGCATTCGATCACCACCGACAACTCCTTCACCGAGTCGGGCTCCATCGAAGACGACCTCGCCAAGCACATCTACCGGGTGCGCGCCAAGCAGGGCCAGCCGATCCGCATCACCAAGATGGTCAGCTATCACACCGCCAGGAAGGTGCCCGCGCGCGAGCTCGCCGATCGCAGCGACCGCACCCTCGACCGCGCGGCAGAGGTGGGCGTGGGCGAGCTCTTCGCCCAGCAGCGCGCGTGGCTCGACGACTTCTGGACCCGCTCCGACGTCGAGATCACCGGCCAGGCGGCGATCCAGCAGGCGACCCGCTGGAACCTCTTCCAGCTCGCGCAGGCGACGGCGCGCACCGATGGCGGCGGCGTCGCCGCGAAGGGCGTCTCGGGCTCCGGCTACGGGGGCCACTACTTCTGGGACAGCGAGGTCTACGTCCTCCCCTACCTCACCTACACGGCGCCGATCGTCGCCCGCAACGTGTTGCGATTCCGGCAGCGGATGCTCGACCCCGCCCGCGCCCGCGCGCTGGAGCTGAACCAGATGGGGGCACTGTTCCCGTGGCGCACGATCAACGGGCAGGAGTCGAGCGCGTTCTACGCGGCCGGCACCGCCCAGTACCACATCGACGCCGACATCTCGTATGCGCTGTGCCAGTACGTCGCCGCGACGGGCGACCAAGACTTCTTGGGTCGCGGGGCGATCGACATCCTCGTCGAGACCGCCCGCATGTGGGAAGACCTCGGCTTCTGGCGGTCGAACGCCGACGACGTGTTCCACATCCACGGCGTCACGGGCCCCGACGAGTACACGACGGTCGTCAACGACAACCTGTACACGAACGTGATGGCGCGAGCGAACCTCGCCGCAGCGGCATCCGCAGTCGACAACCTGCAGGTGCTCGACCCGGTGGCCTACCACCGCCTCGTCGAGCGGCTCGAGGTGACGCCGGCCGAGGTCGCGAGCTGGCGTCGCGCGGCCGCGCACATGCACATCCCCTTCGACCAGCAGCTCGGCATCCACCCGCAAGACAGCGCGTTCCTGCAGAAGGAGCTGTGGGATCTCGAGAACACCCCCGAAGACCGTCGCCCGCTCCTCCTCCACTACCACCCGCTCGTCATCTACCGTTTCCAGGTGCTGAAGCAGGCCGACGTGGTGCTCGCGCTGTACCTGCAGGGCGACCGGTTCTCGACCGAGATGAAACGCGCCAACTTCGAGTACTACGACCCGCTGACGACCGGCGATTCGACGCTGTCGGCGATCGTGCAGTCGATCATCGCGGCCGAGGTCGGCTACCACGAGCTCGCGATGCGCTACTTCCGATCGGCGCTCTTCGTCGACCTCGCCGACCTGCACCACAATGCATCCGACGGAGTGCACGTCGCCTCGGCGGGCGGCGTGTGGGGCGCGCTCGTGTCGGGTTTCGGCGGGTTCCGCGACCACAACGGCGTCTTCACGTTCGACCCGCGCCTGCCCGACGGCTGGCAGGGCCTCACCTTCCGCATCACGCTCCGCGGCACGCGGTTGCGCGTGAGCCTCGACCCCGAGTCGATCTCGTTCGCGGTCGAAGACGGGGGCGAGGCACGCGTGCGGGTACGCGGTGTCGACGTGGTCGTCACGGCAGGCACGGATGTCTCGGTGCCGCTCGACGGGCAGGGTCCGCGCCTCTACGGAGCGCCGACGATGCGCGACGTCACCGGCTCGCGCCGCGCAGACGGCACCCTGCTGACGGCGTCGATCCCGACGCTCTCGCTCGACGTCGACGAAGCCGACTCGGCGATCCAGGTCGATTGATTCGCGAGACATACAGCCCTTCGGGCTACCATGTCACAGTCACGACAGCGTCGTAGCACATCTGGAACGGGAGACCTGTGGGCCTACTGGACAACTTCGAGAAAGGTCTCGAGCGAGCCGTCAACGGCGCGTTCGCGAAGACCTTTCGCTCGGGGCTGCAACCCGTCGAGATCACTTCCGCCCTGAAGCGGGAGATCGACACGAAGGCTGCGGTCGTCTCACGCGACCGCGTGCTCGTGCCGAACAGCTTCGTCGTGCGCATGGCATCCGCCGACTACGCGCGCATGACGGGCCTCGGCCCGGCGCTCATCGACGAACTCGTCGACCTCGTGCAGAAGCACGCCGCGAGCCAGCGCTTCCAGTTCGCGGGCGGCATCACGATCGCGCTGCACCCCGATGACAGCCTCGCCGAGGGCATGGTGCAGGTCGACTCGCAGAACGTGAAGGGCCAGGTCGCCTGGACCCCCGTGCTCGACGTGAACGGCAAGCGCTACCCGATCCTGAAGGGGCGCACGGTCATCGGCCGCGGCAGCGAGGCCGACATCACCCTCGACGACTCGGGTGCGTCACGCCGGCACGCCGAGGTGCAATGGGACGGCAGCCGTGCGCGCGTGCGCGACCTCGGCTCCACGAACGGCACCCAGCTCAACGGCGCTCCCCTGAAAGACGCGATCCTCGAACCCGACTCGGTCATCACCATCGGCCGCACCCGCATCGTGTTCCGGGTGCTCGCGCAAGCGTCCGCCGGCGACGCAGGCTCGCGCACCGACCCGGCCACCGAACGTCACGACATAGGCGGGTTCTGGGGGCCCGGCGAATGAGCGAACTGACCCTCCTCGTCCTCCAGCTCGGCTTCCTGCTGTTGCTCTGGGTGTTCATCTTCGCGATCGTCTACGCGCTGCGCAGCGACCTCTTCGGGCAGCGGGTGCGCAAGCTGCAGCCCGAGTCGGCCGGGGCAGGAGCAGCGACGGCATCCGGGTTCCCCAGCTCACCGGTATCGGCGGCACCGCTCGCCGCGGCCACTGCGCCGGTCGTGCATGCCACAGCACCGACCGGCGGCGCCGGCGAGCTCGCCTCGAACGAGAACGCGACCCGCCTCGTCATCACGAGCGGCGCGAAGACCGGCGCGGAGTTCCCGCTCGGCCACGACGAGATCACGATCGGCCGCTCGAGCGACTCGGCGATCATCATCCGCGACGACTACACCTCCACCCACCACGCCCGCATCATGCAGTGGAACGGCCGCTGGATGATCCAAGACCTCGATTCGACGAACGGCACCTTCCTCAACGGCTCCAGAGTGACCGTGCCGACCCCGATCCCGCTCGGAGCCACCGTCAAGGTCGGAGCGACGACGTTCGAGCTGCGGCGGTAGCCCATGGCGACGGTCAAGGCGAGCGCCGCGGTCTCGCATGTAGGACGCATCCGCGCGAACAACCAGGACTCGGGTTACGCTGGGCGCCGCCTGTTCGTCGTCGCCGACGGCATGGGCGGGCACGCGGGCGGTGATGTCGCGAGCGCGATCGCCACGCGGCGCATCGCGGAGGCCGACGTCGACTACGACAACACGACCGAAGCCGCGGCATCCCTCGAGGGCGCCCTGATCGCCGCGAACCGCCAGCTCGCGGCCACCGTCGCCGAGCACTCCGAACTCACGGGCATGGGCACGACCGTGAGCGCAGTGCTGCTCGTCGGCGATCGCATCGTCATCTCGCACATCGGCGACTCACGCATCTACCTGCTGAGGTCGGGCGAACTCAGCCAGATCTCCACCGACCATACCTTCGTGCAGCGTCTCGTCGACGCCGGCCGCATCACCGCCGAAGAGGCGATGGTGCACCCACGGCGTTCGGTGCTGATGCGAGTGCTCGGCGACGTCGAGGCATCGCCCGAGATCGACGCGATGGTGCTCGACACGCGCGCAGGCGACCGTTGGATGCTGTGCTCCGACGGCCTCTCAGGCGTCGTCTCGTTCGACGAGATCCACGACCTGATGTCGGCTGAAGCGGGTGCCAAGCAAGTGGCCGACCGGCTCGTGAAGGCCTCCCTCGACGGCGGGGCACCCGACAACGTGACGGTGGTGATCCTCGACATCGGCGAGCCGCCGGCACCGGCGACCCCGCCCCTCGTGGTCGGCTCGGCCGCCGCCCCCCTCGCGTTCGGCCAGCCCGAGCCGGTACGCGCCCGCGGCATCCGTCTCACTCCGTTCCGTCCGCACCCCGTTCAAGAGACTCACTTCGAGCCCGACTCCGAAGACTTCTTCGACGAGATCATCGAAGAAGACGCTCGCCGCCGCCGCCGCCGGCGCTGGACGTGGAGCTTCTGGATCGTGCTGCTCGTCGCCGCCATCGCGGCGGCGTTCCTGCTCGGCTACCAGTGGACGCAGACGCGCTACTACGTGGGCGAGTCCGACGGGCGGGTCGCGATCTTCCAAGGCATCCAGCAAGACCTGGGGCCGATCTCGCTGCACGAATTGCACACCGAGATGGATCTCGACGTGGCAGAGCTTCGCACCTACGACCAGCAGCGTGTCGAGCAGACCATCAGCGCGGGCTCCTTCTCCGAGGCGTATCGCATCGTGCAGCGGCTGGAGGATTCCGTTGAGTGACCTCAACGTCGGTCGAGTAGCGCCCGGCGAAGCCGGCCGCGTATCGAGACCCACGACGCCCCCAGAGGGTGTGCGCCGCATCCGGATTCCGCA
Organism: Agromyces sp. Y782; assembly: GCF_059445405.1. Lineage (NCBI taxonomy): Bacteria > Bacillati > Actinomycetota > Actinomycetes > Micrococcales > Microbacteriaceae > Agromyces > Agromyces sp. Y782. The sequence goes on from NZ_JCAIUG010000001.1 coordinate 1,770,698, forward strand.
GAAGCTGCGCAACCTCGAGTTCTGGCTGCTCCTCATCGCATGCTTCATCAACGCCGCGGCGATCGTGCTCGTGCAGCTCGGGGCGCTCGGGCACATCGACACGCAGCTCGTGCTGCTCGGCGCAGGACTCTCGGTGCTCGTGTTCGGCCTGCACGTGGGCATGCGATTCGTCGCGCGCGACGCCGACCCGTTCCTGCTGCCGATCGCGACGGTGCTCAACGGCCTCGGCATCGCGATGATCTACCGCATCGACATCGCCAACAACGAGTCGGGCTGGGAGAGCGCAGCGGTGCGGCAGATCGCATGGAGCGGCATCGCGATCGTCTGCGCGATCGCGACCATCCTCGTCATCCGCAACCACCGGGTGCTGTTCCGGTACACCTATCTCGCAGGCCTCGCCGCGATCATCCTGCTGCTCCTACCGCTCGTGCCCGGACTCGGGCGCGAGGTCAGCGGTGCGCGGGTGTGGATCGGCATCGGCGACTTCGCCACCTTCCAGCCCGGCGAGATCGCGAAGATCGCCCTGGCGGTCTTCTTCGCCGGCTACCTCGTGCGCAACCGCGACTCACTGTCGATGGTGGGCAGGAAGTTCCTCGGCATGCAGTTCCCGCGGGCACGCGACCTCGGCCCGCTCCTCATCGTGTGGGCGCTGTCGATGGCCGTCATCGTCTTCCAGCGCGACCTCGGCACCGCGCTCCTCTACTTCGGCCTCTTCCTCGTGATGCTCTACGTCGCGACGAGCAGGCTGTCGTGGGTTGTGCTCGGGCTCAGCCTCTTCATCGGCGGTGCGATCATCGCCAGCCAGACCCTCGACTACGTCGGCAACCGCTTCGCGAACTGGCTCGACCCGTTCAATCCCGAGCGCTTCGATCAGGAGTACGGCGGCAGTTATCAGCTCGTGCAGGGCCTCTTCGGGTTGGGCAACGGCGGGTTGATCGGCACGGGTTGGGGTCAGGGCCGCCCTGACATCACGCCGGTTCCGCAGAGCGACTACATCATCGCGAGCCTCGGCGAGGAGCTCGGCCTCGCCGGCATCTTCGCGATCCTCGCGCTGTACCTGCTGTTCGTCGCCCGCGGGTTCCGCATCGGGTTCGCCGGTCAAGACGACTTCGGCAAGCTGCTCGGGGTGGGCCTCGCGTTCGTCATCGCCCTGCAGGTGTTCATCGTCGTCGGCGGCGTCACTCGAGTCATCCCGCTCACCGGGCTCACGACCCCGTTCCTCGCGGCGGGTGGTTCCTCGCTCGTGGCGAACTGGATCATCGTCGCCCTGCTCCTGCGCCTGTCCGATACGGTGCGCAACCACCCGAGGCTGGTGATCGACGGATGAACCGCGAGCTCAAGCGCGTCTCGATCGTCGCGCTCCTCATGTTCCTCACCCTGCTCGTCTCGACGACGATCATCCAGTACGCACAGGCCGAGACTCTCGCAGCCGACCCTCGCAACTCGCGCACCCTCTTCGAGAGCTACTCCGTCGAGCGCGGCCCGATCCTCGTCGACGGTGATCCGATCGCGTACTCGCAGCCCTCAGACGACAACTACAAGTTCCAGCGGGTCTACTCGAACGGGCCCTTGTACGCCGCAGTCACCGGGTACATCCCCGTCAACGGCGAGGCCACTGGCCTCGAGCGTTCGCTCAACGACTATCTCAGCGGGCAGTCCTCGAGCCAGTTCTTCGACTCCCTGAACCGCCTGATCTCGGGGCAGGATCCAATGGGGGCATCCGTCGAAGTTGCGATCGACCCGGTGGCGCAACAGGCCGCGTGGGACGCGCTCGGCGACTACACGGGCGCGATCTACGTCACCGAGCCGTCGACCGGGCGCATCCTCGCGATGGTCACCAAGCCGACATACGACCCGAACGCGTTGGTCGTGCACGACAGCGCCCAGGCGCTCGCGACCTACGAGGGGCTGCTCGCCGACCCGGCCGACCCGCTCTTCAATCGCGCGACCGGCGGCGACATGAACCCGCCTGGATCGGTGTTCAAGCTCGTCGTCACCGCGGCCGCACTCGAGTCGGGCAAGTACACGCCCGAGAGCCAGTTGCCGAACCCCGGCTCGCTCACCCTGCCCGGCACCGACTCCGTCGTGCGCAACACCGAAGGCGGCAACTGCGGCGGCGGCGACACCGTCAGCCTCGCAACCGCGTTGCGTCTCTCATGCAACATCCCGTTCGCTGAGCTCGGCATCCAACTCGGCGACGCCGCGATCCGCGAGCAGGCCCAGAAGTTCGGGTTCAACACCGAGTTCGAGATTCCGACGGTGACCGAGGCGAGCATCTACCCGCGAGCGCTCGACGACGCGCAGACGGGCCTCTCGGCATTCGGGCAGTACGAGGTGCGCGCAACGCCCATGCAGATGGCGATGGTGTCGGCTGCGATCGCGAACGGCGGCATCGTCATGAACCCGAATCTGGTCGATCAGATCACGGCGCCCGACTTCAACCCACTGCAGGAGTTCGAACCCCGAGAGTTCGGCCGTGCGATCAGCGAGGAGACGGCGAAGACGATGGTCGGCATGATGATCAATGGCGTCGAGAACGGGGCCGCGAGTAATGCAAGAATAGACGGCGTCAGTGTGGCTGGTAAGACAGGTACAGCAGAGAACGGCGAGAGTGACCCCTACACTCTCTGGTTCACCGGTTTTGCCCCCGCCGACAATCCTCAGTACGCGATCACAGTGCTCGTTGAGGATGGCGGGGGACTTGGTCAGGAAGGGTTCGGCAATGGCATTGCCGCACCCATCGCAAAGCAGGTACTAGAGGCGGTGCTGAACAAATGAGACCGAGCGCAGGGCTCACCTTCGGGGGGCGCTACGAACTGCAATCCCGCATCGCGATCGGCGGGATGGGCGAGGTGTGGCAAGCCACAGACCTCGTCATCGGCCGTCAGGTCGCGATCAAGATCTTGAAAGACGAGTACCTGGGCGACCCGGGCTTCCTCGAGCGCTTCCGCGCCGAGGCCCGCCATGCCGCACTCGTGAACCACGAAGGCATCGCCAATGTCTTCGACTACGGCGAGGAAGACGGCAGCGCGTACCTCGTCATGGAGCTCGTGCCGGGCGAGGCGCTCTCCACGATCCTCGAGCGCGAGCACGTGCTCTCCACCGACAAGGTGCTCGACATCGTCGCGCAGACTGCGGCGGCGCTGCAGGCCGCGCACGCGGCCGGTCTCGTGCACCGCGACATCAAGCCCGGAAACCTGCTCATCACGCCCGACGGTCGCGTGAAGATCACCGACTTCGGCATCGCGCGCATCGCCGACCAGGTGCCGCTCACGGCCACCGGCCAGGTCATGGGCACCGTGCAGTACCTCTCGCCCGAGCAGGCGTCGGGCCACCCGGCCTCGCCGACGACCGACATCTACTCGCTCGGCATCGTCGCCTACGAGGCCCTCGCGGGCCGTCGCCCCTTCACGGGCGAGTCGCAGGTCGCCATCGCGATGGCGCAGATCAACGAGACACCGCCCGACCTGCCGGTCACGGTCTCCGAGCCGGTGCGCAACTTGGTCTACGGATGCATCGCGAAGAACCCGGCCGATCGGCCGCAGTCGGCCGCACATCTCGCACGCGCCGCAACGGCGCTTCGCCGGGGCGACGTGCAGGCCGCCGCCGCTGCAGTGCCCGCCGTGCTCGGCGCTGCCGGCGTCACGGCTGCCACGATGCTCATGCCGCAGTCAGGCGCCACCGCGGCGACGACGGTGATGCCGTCTGCCGCGGGTGTGCCGGGCGACGACGAAGAGCCCGTCGAAGAGAAGAAGAAGCGCAGCCCCTGGACCTGGCCGCTCATCGTCCTCATCGCCTTGCTCGCGATCGTGCTCATCGGCACGATCATCGCGCTCGCCCTGAACGGCGACGAGAAAGAGGCGGCGTCGACGGCGCCGTCCACGCCGCCGTCGAGCGCTCCGCCGACGACGGAGGCTCCGCCGACCGCAGAGGCTCCGACGACCGCCCAGGTCAACCGTGAAGACTACCTGGGGCTCACGGTCGACGAGGCTCGGGCGAACCTCCAGGCCCTCGGCATGGTCGTGAACGCCGTCGAGGGCAACCCGGCGGCAACCGCTGAAGAGGCCGGCCGGGTCTACGACGTGAACCCCACGGGCAATATGCAGATCGGCTCCGAGGTCACGATCACGTTCTACGTCGATCCTGAGACGCCGAGCGCACCGACGGCGGCGCCTCGTGTGACGCCGGCGACGCTCAAGGCCGGCGAGACGTTCACCGTTTCGTGGGACCCCCAATCGTGCCCTGCCGGCCAGACGCTGTCGGGCTATCAGGTGTCGGTACAGGGAACGGGGGCGCCGTCGGCGCAGCCGTCGGGTGCCGGCGCGACCGAAGCGCTTCTGCAGACGACCTCGGCGACGAGCGGCGACCTCACGGTCACCTACATCTACTACTGCGGTTCGGTGGCCTCCCCCTCGTCCCCGTCGGCGGCGGTAAAAGTGACAGCCGCGGCCAACAACAACAACTAGCACGCCGCAACTGACGGGACCTATCGCAGAAGGGACGGAGCCGCACGGTGAACGATGAAGGACGAGTGCTCGCGGGTCGATACCGCGTCGGCGCCCTCATCGGGCGCGGTGGCATGTCCGACGTGCACGTCGGCACCGACACTCGGCTCGGTCGCCAGGTCGCCATCAAGCTGCTTAAGCCCCAGCTGGCGACAGACCCGGCGTTCCGCATGCGTTTCCGGCAGGAGGCGCAATCTGCGGCGCGTATGGCGCACCCCACGATCGTGCGCGTGTTCGATGCGGGCGAAGAGACCGTCGTCGACTCCTCCGGTCAAGAGGTGCAGCTGCCCTTCATCGTGATGGAGTTCGTCGAGGGCCGGCTGCTGAAGGACATCATCCACGACGGCCCCGTCGAGGCGTCTGCAGCCGTACGAGTCATCGATGGCGTGCTGACGGCGCTCGAGTACTCGCACCGGGCGGGCGTCGTGCACCGCGACATCAAGCCCGGCAACATCATGATCACCACCACCGGCCAGGTGAAGGTCATGGACTTCGGCATCGCCCGTGCTGTCTCCGACTCGTCGACGACGGTCGCGCAGACGACGGCGATCCTCGGCACGGCGTCGTACTTCTCGCCCGAGCAGGCCAAGGGCGAGACGGTCGACGCGCGCACAGACCTGTACTCCACCGGTGTCGTGCTCTTCGAGATGCTCACGGGCCGGCCGCCGTTCCGCGGCGACACGCCCGTCGCGGTGGCGTACCAGCACGTGAGCGAGCGCCCGGTCAAGCCGAGCGTCATCAACCCGAAGGTCTCGCCCGCGCTCGATTCGGTCGTGCTGCACGCCCTCGCGAAGAACCGCGACCAGCGCTACCAGACGGCGGCGGAGTTCCGGGCCGACGTCGACGTCGCGGCATCCGGTCGCGTGCCGGTGCACCGTGAACCCGACCAGTCCACGATGCTCTTCGGAGCCCCTACCGCCTCGCTGTCGAGCTCTGAACTGGCGCTCCGCCAGCTCGCGGAAGACGAGACGATGACCCGCACCCAGCGCCGCCCGCCGGCGATCTGGATCTGGTCGGGCATCATCGGCGTGATCGTGATCGTGATCGCCGTCATGTACTGGGCGTTCAATCTGCAACCCACAACCGAGCTGCCGACGAACTCTCGCGAGATCCCGGTGCTGACCGGTGGCACCTACGAAGAGGCTGTGGCCAAGCTCCAAGAGCTCGGGCTCCCGGCTACCCGCGTCAACGAGACGAGCGAGACGGTGCCCGCCGATCAGGTGACCCGCAGTGATCCGGCCGCGGGCGAGATCGTCGACGCCGACACGGCGGTCACGGTGTATGTCTCGACCGGGCGACAAGCCGTCGCCGTGCCCGACGTCCGCAACAAGGCCCTCGAACAGGCGAAGGCCGATGTGACTGCCGCCGGGCTCGTGCCCGGAACCGAGACGAGAGAGCCGTCACCGACCGTGCCCGGCGACACTGTGCTCGACACCACGCCCGAGGCCGGTGCATCGGTCGAGGCCGGTTCCACGGTCGACTTCCGCATCTCCAGCGGCATGGTCACGCTCCCCGACCTCACGGGGCAGACGCTCACAGCCGCCACGTCGTATCTCGCGGCCGAGAACCTGCAATTGACCGCCGAGCCCAAGCCCGACGCCTCGTGCAAGTCGCAGCCGGGCTCGCCGGTGACACAGCAGTCGGTGCCGCCCGGCGACGTTCCGCAACACTCCTCGGTCGAACTCACCTACTGCGCCGGCTGACCCGCCCTCGCCAGTCGAGCCGCGCCGCACCCTCGCCGGTCGAGTAGCGAGCGCAGCGAGCGTATCGAGACCTAAGCCGTTGCCGCACGCATCAACGGGCTGAGGCCGACGGCGCGCTCTCGCGCCTCGGGCAGCCCTGCGACCGCGAGCCAGTTGCCGAGCATGCGGTAGCCGCCCTCGGTCAGCACCGACTCCGGGTGGAACTGCACGCCGAAGATCGGAGCGCTCTCGTGGCGCAGGCCCATGATCACGCCGCCCTGCGTTCGGCTCGTCACCACGAGCGACGCGGGCACGGTGCCATCGACGACGGCGAGCGAGTGGTACCTCGTCGCGGTGAAGGGCTGCGGCACCCCGTCGTAGAAGTCGCTCTCGTCATGCGTGATGCGCGAGGTCTTGCCGTGCATGAGCTCATCGGCGTTCGTCACGACCGCGCCGAAGGCCTCGGCAATCGCCTGGTGTCCGAGGCACACGCCGAGGATCGGCTGCCCCGAGGCGAGGGCTGCCTCGACGATGGGGATCGACACACCGGCATCCGACGGCTTGCCGGGCCCCGGCGAGATGAGCACCGCGTCGTAGTCGGCGATGCGCGTCGCCGCCTCAGCGACGCCGAACGAGTCGTTGCGCACGACCTCGGTCTCGGCGCCGAGCTCTTGCAGGTAGCCGTTGAGCGTGTAGACGAAGCTGTCGTAGTTGTCGATGACGAGGACGCGGGTCATTCACTCCACCGTGACGTTGATCGGATTCAGCACGCCGTCGACCCATGGGAACACCCACGTGAAGAGGGCGAACACCGCGGCCGCGACGAGGATCAGCATCAGAATGATGCGCAGCCACACGGGCCCGGGCAGGATGCGCCAGAGTGCGCCGTACATGTCTCAGCTCCCCCAGGTTGCGACGATCGGTGCGATCTCGGCGGGGGCGCCCGCCGAGATCGGTTGCCAGGACTCGAGCACGCCGTAGGCGATGATGCGCTCCGCGGTCGAGAACAGCGGGTTGCAGCTCGTGAGCGTGACGAGGCGATCGGTCGGCGCGACGTCGGGGTGGTGCGGCACCGGGGCAAGCACGTCGACCGTCTCGGGGGTCACATACTCGAAGTCTCGGAACCGGTAGGTGAACCAGCCGTCTTTCGTCTGAATGTAGATCGCGTCGCCCAATTGCAGCTGTTCGATCTCGTGCATGCCGCCGCCGTAGGCGCTGCGGTGCGACGCAATCGCGAAATTGCCGACCTCGCCGGGCATCTGCGTCTGCGGGTAGTGGCCGACGCCGAGGTCGAAGCTGTTGAGCACATCGAGCCCGTAGCCCTCGGCGATACTGCGCTGGGAGTCTTCGCCGAACCGCGGCACGTACATGACCGCGAACGCCTCGCCATTGCCGTACTCCGTCGTGTCGACGACGGGGTCGCCGTAGTCGGCCGGAGCGGGCGGCGGCGTTCCGCCCTGTGCAGCGAGGGCCTCTTTCAGCCATTCGGCGCTCTGAGCGGATGCCGCGGACGACTGTTGTCCGGCCATGATCGCGTCGTTCCACCACAGCTGCCAGCCGAGGAAGAGGAGGATCAGTACGCCGCCCGTGAGCAGCAGTTCGCCGAACACGCCGACGACGCTCACCCGGTGCCGCTGGCCGCCCGACGGGCGGCGCGCACGCCGGGCATCGGGTGGCGACTCGGACATAGGGCCGATTCTAGCCCGCGCGAACGTGAACCGAATGTGCGAGGGCCTCCGGCTCGGCTAGAATCACCCCATGGCACGTACGAAATCCCCGAAGCCCGCGCGCGCTGAACCGGCCAGCGGCGAAGAGGCTCCGAACCCGGTGTGGTTCAAGCCCGTCATGTTCGGCTTCATGCTCGTTGGGCTCGCGTGGATCATCGTGTTCTACGTGAGCCAGGGCCGCTTCCCGATCGCCGACCTCGGCTCGTGGAACATCCTCATCGGCTTCGGCATCGCCTTCGTCGGCTTCCTCATGACCACCCGCTGGCGCTAGCGGCACACACACCGCTTCAACGACCGAGAGAGGGGCGGATGCTGCGGCATCCGCCCCTCTGTCGTGCTCGGCGGACCTGATCGTCGAGCCTCGCCCCGCACAGTTATCCACAGGTGCGGATATCTCTCGATGCTCGCGTCCCCAGAAATGCCGACAATTACACGCGTGTAACTCTCCCCAGCTGTGGAGAGAGCTGTGGATAACTTCGCACGGTGTCAGACGATCGGCAAGACGAAGTACCGCAGGCTCAGCAGCACCAAAACCACGGCGACCGCGACGAGCAGCCAGACCTGCAGCGTCTGCTGCGATCGCTTGCGTGTCTCGAGGAGGATGAACCCGACGAGTGCTCCGCCGATGAGCCCGCCGAGGTGGGCCTGCCAGGCGATGTTGAAGCTCGGGACGAACCCGATGACGAGGTTGATGCCGAGCAGCACGAACAATTGGATCGTCTGGCCGCCGAGGCGACGCTGGATCACGAGGTACGCGCCCATCAACCCGAAGATGGCACCGGATGCCCCGACGACGCTCGTGTTCGGATCCGACAACCAGATCACGCCGACCGAACCCGCGAGTCCCGACAGCAGGTAGAGGGCGAGGAAGCGCCAGCGCCCGAGCAGCCCTTCGAGCAGCCGTCCGAAGATCCACAACGTGTACATGTTGAGCACCACGTGGAAGATCAGTGCGGTCGAGTGCACGAACACCGTCGTCAGCAGCCGCCACGGTTGGAACGCGATGTCGCTCATCGCAAGCGGCGTGAAGTAGAGCCAGTTCGTCACACCGAGACCCGGAATCAGCTGGAGGACGAACACCGCCAGCGTGATTCCGATGAGGGAATACGTAACGACGGGGGCGCCGCGGTCAGCCGCCGAACGCACGCGAGTGAGCATCGCCGGCTTCGTGCGTGGCGCCGTCGCGCGCTGCTCGCGCATGCACTCGGGGCAGATCACGCCGACGGCCGCCTGCGTCTGGCACTCGGGACAGATCGTGCGCCCGCACCGCTGGCACAGGATGTAGCTCTGGCGATCGGGATGCCGATAACAGAAGTTCGCCCGATCAGGCCCCGATTCGCTCACTCGAGTGTCAGACCTGCTCGACGGTGATGCTCTCGATGACGATGTCTTCGAGGGGCTTGTCGCGGCCATCGGTGGCGACGGCGCCGAGCCGGTCGATGACGGCCTGGCTCGCGGAATCGGTCACCTTGCCGAAGATGGAGTGCTTGCCCTGCAGCCATGTCGTGGGGCCGGTGGTGATGAAGAACTGCGAGCCGTTGGTGCCGTGCCCCATCTGGATGCCGGCGTTCGCCATGGCGAGCACGTAGGGCTCGGTGAAGTCGAGCTCCGAGTTGATCTCGTCATCGAACTGGTAACCCGGGCCGCCGACGCCCTGACCGAGCGGGTCGCCGCCCTGGATCATGAAGCCGGGGATGATGCGGTGGAAGATGACCCCGTCATAGAGGGGGGTAGTGGACTTCACACCGGTGGCGGGGTGCGTCCATTCGATCTCGCCCGTGGCGAGGCCGACGAAGTTCTTGACCGTCTTCGGGGCGTGGTCGCCGTAGAGGTCGACCTTGATCGGGCCGTGATTAGTGTTGAGTGTCGCGACTGCGGTGGGAATCGGCATCCTCTTATTCTGGCATGGGTGGATTCGTCAAGTGGTATGCCGTATTCGGACTCCCACCCCGCTTCCAGCTGTTTCGGTGGCAAGATGGAGTGGTTCGCTGCACAACGATGGAGGTCGACATGAGCCTGTCACGCAAGCGCCGGAAGGAACTCAAGCGACTGCAGAGCACCGCTGGGGATCTCTGGGAGAACCAGCAGCACGTGCTCGAGCATGCAAATGCCGTCGCGCGCGAGGCCAGCCGTCAACTCGGTCACCTCACGCGTGAAGAGGTCGTGCCGCGGGTCCGCACCGGGTACGAGAGTTACGTCCGACCTGGCGTCCAGCAGGCGGGTCGTGTCGCGCGTACTGCCAGCGACACCGTCGAGCGCAGCGTGGGCAACGCGCTCGGTTCCGTGCTCTCCATCGGCGACATCGCCAACGACGCACGCGTACGCCGCGCCATCGAGCGGGTGTCGCCTCGTGCCGCAGCCGTCGTGAAGCAGAAGAAAGGCCCCGGAGTGGGCACCTATCTCGCGATCGGAGCCGGCATCGTCGCCGCGGCCGGCGTCGCCTACGCCGTCTGGCAGACGTTCCGTGCCGACGACGAGCTCTGGGTCGCCGACGATGAGCCGACGCCCGGCGCCCCCGCCGACGACTGATTCCACACGCAAGACCACCGATGGCCCCGCCTGATCCAGGCGGGGCCATCGTCGTTCCAGGCGGGCCCGATCTCGGTGCTGACCCTGATTTCCGAAGTTTCTGGGAATTCATCTTGCGGTCGACGTGAATATCCCGCTAGTGTCCATAAGCGGTGCGCATCGCACCTGAGCAGCAGAGGAGTTGATACCCATGATGAAGCACATCTTCACGCCAGCATTTACTGCGGCCAACACGGGAGTCCTCCTCGCGCGTCGAGCGGGCTAACGGTTCGCTCCGGCGGCACGCGCAATAGCGCCTGACCGCCATCTGCGCCCCTCGCGCGTGACCACTGCGGCAAGCAGGGTCGTCCGACGGCACATCGTCGTCTTCGTCACCTCACGGTGACGAGCGGATGCCCCGGAGTACGCCACCGTCAGATCGCGACCGCCGGCCATCGGAGACTTCGGCATCTCGACGCTCCGTAACGGCCAACCGCCCGATCACACCTCGCGACGAGCCGTCAGCCCTGCCCTCGAAGCCCTGACGAGGCATCCATGCTCGGATGCTGTCGATCACGGGATCCGATCGTGGGCCGACGAGCCGCCCGTGAAACACACCAGCACCATCGCTCCACGCCCAACACCAACACACCAGAAGGAATCACTGTGAATACGAGTACTCTCACCGCCGGCCGAAGCCCCCAGGGCCAGACCGTCATCCTTCGTGCAGACGCACGGCAGCTCCGCGAACGGCTCGCACGCCGTTTGGGCCTCGCCCTCATCGCATGGGGTCGTCGCCAAGACGCGAAGCGGAGCTACACGGCGCTCTCCGAGCGTCGCCGCAACGAACAGATCGCGAACCGGCTTCGGGACGCCGAGTTCCAGCGGATCGCGCTCCTCGCGCTGCCGATGGTCTGATCATCATGGAGAGCTTCACCAGCACCAGCACGCATGCCTGGCCCCCACAGGTCGATGTCATCGCCAGCGCGACGGCATCGACCTCGGGGAGCTCGGCACCGCGCGTCCGTGTCGCGAACGGTTCGGCCAGTCACGGTCGGAAGGTCGGCGACACGGCCGCGCGGTCAGTGCATTCAGCCGCCGACGGGCGGCGGCACACCGTCGACCGGCTCGGCCGCATTCAAGCGAAGTGCGATGTCGAGCAGGCTCACTCGCTTGAGCTTCGGCACCTCGTCGAGCGGGAACCATCGGGCCTCGTCGCTCGAACCCCCCACCTCATTCCGCAACTCCCCGCCGACGACGCTCGCCCGGTACACGACGCGCATGGCATAGAGCGGCGAGGCGCCCGTGTGGCGCTTCGACGCCGGAACGACCATCGTGTCGATGCCGAGCAGTCGGTCGATGGATGCCTCGTAGCCGGTCTCTTCCCGGATTTCGCGCCGCGCGGCCACCACAGGATGCTCAGCGCCCTCGATTCCCCCGCCTGGAAGGGTCCATCCCGATCGCCCGTGCTCGTTCCAATGCGAAAGCAGGATTCGGTCGTCGTGAATGATGACCCCGTACGCAGCGATGCGGATGTCCATTCGGACACTGTAGCGGGAGCATCGACGGCCATGTCCGCCGAGGGCTATGGTCGAGGCATCCCGCGAGGCGAAGGAGCAGCACATGGCCGATGACACGAACGTGATCGCGGCTTCGGCCGAGGTCGAGCGGTTCCTCGCCCGGCTCCCACCAGATCAGGGCGGCCCGCTCGGGCGGCTGTGCGAGGGAATCCGTGGTGTCGCCCCCGCGGGCACCGTCGAGAACATCAAGTGGAACGGTCCCAATTACGCACTCGACGGCGCCGACCGCGTCACGCTCGGCATCGACCCGCGCGGCAAGTTGCGGGTGGTGATGCACCGCGGTGTGAAGCTCGTCGATGCCGACGGCTTCAGCTTCGATGACGGCACCGGGCTCGTGCGCTGGGCTGCTGCCGATCGCGGCGTCATCACGCTCGATCCGGGCGAACTCGACGAGAGGCTCGAGGCGATCGTGGGATTGGTCGAGCGCTGGCTGCACTTGTGAAGCACAGGCGCGAACTCGAGGTGTCGAGTTCGCGAACCCGATGTGCGGAAACTGTGGAGCCTAGGAGAATCGAACTCCTGACATCCTGCTTGCAAAGCAGGCGCTCTACCAACTGAGCTAAGGCCCCGGGCCGAATGCCGAGGCATCCGGATGTTCATATGGAGTTGTTCACGGGCGTTGAATTGTTGCCGGTCTCAATTGTTGCCGGTGTCAATTGTTGCCGGTGTCAATTGTTCACAGTGGGGATACGAGGACTTGAACCTCGGACCTCTTCGTTATCAGCGAAGCGCTCTAACCGCCTGAGCTATATCCCCGAATTTCGGCCGAAGGAAAGACTACCGGACGTTCTGGCAATCTCCGAATCGGCCGAATCTCGTCGGTGAGATCTCGATTCGGCGGCCCGGAAGGGGCCGCCCCTCGATCTGACTCGGCCGAACGCTCACGCGTTCGGCGCGCGTCAGTTGTTCGTGAAACCGACGAGAATTCCGCCCGTGATCCTGACGCTCAGGTTGTAGAGCACCGCGAGGATCGCGCCGAGCGCGGTGGTCACCACGAGGTTCAGCAGCGCCGCCACGACGGCGAAGCCCATGACATTGCCGAGCGAGAGCACCGAGGTGAGATCGCCACCGGCACCGGCCACGTCTTTCACGAGTTCGTTGAGCTTCTCGAAGATGCCGGTCGAGCTCAGCACAGTGTGGATCAGGAACATGGCGACGATGCTGACCACCGCGAGACACACGGCGACGAGGAACGACAGCTTCACCGCCGACCAGAAGTCGATGTAGACGAGCCGAAGGCGCACCTGCTTGGCAGGGGTCTTACGGTTCGATTTGCGGGCCAGCTTCTCGGCGACGCTACTCATGTACGGCTACTCCTCTCGCGCGGGCTCGGCCGCTTCGGACTCTGCGGTCTCCTCCACGAGATTCCGTTCGGAATTCTTCGCGATGGCGATGATCTTGTCGTCGTCCGCGAACTTCGCGAACACGACGCCCATCGTGTCCCTGCCCTTGGCGGGAACCTCGGCGACGTCAGAGCGTACCACCTTGCCGCTGGCAAGAACCACAAGCACCTCGTCGTCGTCGCCGACCATCAGGGCGCCGGCGAGGTCGCCGCGATCGTCGTTCAACTTGGCCACCTTGATGCCGAGCCCCCCACGATTCTGCAGGCGGTACTGGTCGACGGCGGTGCGCTTCGCGTAACCGCCTTCGGTGACGACGAAGACGTACCTCGCCTCATGGTCGCCGTCGGCGCCTGAGCCTGTCGGGGCGGACTCGCCCCCTTCGACGAGCTCAGGGAGCACCGCGCCGGCGTGCTCTGAGCCGGCTACGACGGATGCCTCGAGCAACTGGTCGCCCGCGCGGAACGACATGCCCTTCACACCCGAGGTCGACCGCCCCATGGGCCGGAGCGCCTCATCCGTCGCCTCGAAGCGCAGGGACATCCCCTTCTTCGAGACGAGGAGGATCTCGTCGTGCTCGTCGGCCAGCATCGCCGAGACGAGCTCGTCATCGTCGCGCAGGTTGATCGCGATGACGCCACGCGAGCGATTGGTGTCGTACGCGGTGAGGTCGGTCTTCTTCACCAGGCCGTCGCGAGTGGCGAGCACGAGATATTGGGCCACCCCGTAGTCGCGGATGTCGAGAATCTCGGCGATCTGCTCGTCGGGTTGCATCTCGAGCAGGTTCGCGACGTGCTGGCCCTTCGCATCACGGCCGGCCTCTTGGATCTCGTACGCCTTCGCCCGGTACACCCGGCCCTTGTTCGTGAAGAACAACAACCAGTGGTGCGTCGTGGTCACGAAGAAGTGCTCGACGACGTCGTCGGCGCGGAGCTGCGCGCCCTTGACGCCCTTGCCACCGCGGTGCTGCGAGCGGTAGTTGTCGCTGCGCGTGCGCTTGACGTAGCCGCCGCGGGTGACGGTGACGACCATCTCCTCTTCGGGGATCAGGTCTTCGACCGACATGTCGCCGTCGAAGCCCGGCATGATGTGCGTGCGCCGGTCGTCGCCGTACTTCGCGACGATCTCTGCCAGCTCTTCCGAGATGATCGTGCGCTGACGTTCGGGCGACGCGAGGATCGACTCGTAGTCCGCGATCAGTTCGGCGAGCTCGGCTGCCTCGTCCATGATCTTCTGCCGCTCGAGTGCGGCCAGGCGGCGCAGCTGCATCTCGAGGATGGCACGCGCCTGGAGCTCGTCGATCTCGAGCAGCTCTATGAGACCGTCGCGGGCCTCTTCAACCGTCGGCGAGCGGCGGATGAGCGCGATGACCTCGTCGAGGGCATCGAGGGCCTTGAGGTACGCACGCAGGATGTGCATGCGAGCCTCGGCTTCACGCAGCAGGTACTGCGTGCGTCGCACGATGACCTCGATCTGGTGGTCGACCCAGTGCGCGATGAACCCGTCGATCGAGAGCGTGCGCGGTATGCCGTCGACGATCGCGAGCATGTTCGCGCCGAAGTTCTCTTGCAGCGGCGTGTGCTTGTAGAGGTTGTTGAGCACGACCTTCGCGACCGCGTCGCGCTTCAGCACGATCACGAGTCGCTGGCCGGTGCGGCCTGAGGTCTCATCCCGGATGTCGGCGATGCCTCCGACCTTGCCGTCTTTCACGAGGTCGGCGATCTTGATCGCGAGGTTGTCGGGGTTCACCTGGTACGGCAGCTCGGTGATGACGAGACAGGTGCGGCCCTGCAGTTCTTCGACCGAGACGACCGCGCGCATCGTGATCGAGCCGCGGCCCGTGCGGTAGGCGTCGTTGATGCCCTTGACGCCGAGGATCTGTGCGCCCGTCGGGAAGTCGGGGCCCTTGATGCGCTGGATCAGCGCCTCTTGCAGCTCTTCGCGCGATGCTTCGGGGTGCTCGAGGTACCACTGGGCACCGGATGCCACTTCGCGCAGGTTGTGCGGCGGGATGTTCGTGGCCATGCCGACCGCGATGCCGACCGAGCCGTTGACGAGGAGGTTCGGGAACCGGGCGGGCAGGATCGACGGCTCTTGCGTACGGCCGTCGTAGTTGTCTTGGAAGTCGACGGTGTCCTTCTCGATGTCTCGCACCATCTCGAGCGCGAGCGGAGCCATCTTCGTCTCGGTGTACCGGGGAGCGGCCGCGCCGTCGTTGCCGGGCGAACCGAAGTTGCCCTGCCCGAGTGCGAGCGGGTACCGCAGGCTCCACGGTTGCACGAGGCGCACGAGTGCGTCGTAGATCGCAGTGTCACCGTGGGGGTGGAACTGACCCATGACGTCGCCGACGACGCGCGCGCACTTCGAGAACGCCTTGTCGGGGCGGTAGCCGCCGTCGTACATCGCGTAGATGACGCGGCGGTGCACGGGCTTGAGCCCGTCGCGCACGTCGGGCAGCGCTCGTCCGACGATGACACTCATCGCATAGTCGAGGTAGGAACGCTGCATCTCGAGCTGCAGGTCGACCTGGTCGATCCTGCCGTGGATGCCGGGGCCGTCGGTATTCTCGTCTGCGTCTGTCATCTGCTTCTCTTCTTCGCCTGTCCGCTCCCTGAGCCTGTCGAAGGGAGTCTTGCCGTTGTCCGTTCCCTTCGACGAGCTCAGGGAACGAGACCACTAGATATCAAGGAACCTGACGTCTTTCGCGTTCTTCTGGATGAAGTTGCGCCGGCTCTCGACGTCTTCGCCCATCAGTGTGGAGAAGATCTCGTCAGCGGCAGCAGCGTCGTCCATGGTGACCTGCAGCAGAGTGCGGGTCTCGGGGTTCATCGTCGTCTCCCACAGCTCTTGGTGGTTCATCTCACCGAGACCCTTGTAGCGCTGCACCCCGTTGTCTTTGGGGATTCGCTTGCCGGCCGCTGCGCCCGCCGTGAGCAGGGCGTCGCGCTCCTTGTCGGAGTAGACGTACTCGTCATCGGAGTTCGTCCACTTGAGGCGGTAGAGCGGGGGTTGGGCGAGGTACACGTAGCCGAGCTCGATGAGCGGGCGCATGTACCGGAACAGCAGCGTGAGCAGCAGTGTGGTGATGTGCTGGCCATCGACGTCGGCGTCGGCCATGAGCACGATCTTGTGGTACCTGGCCTTCTCGGTGTTGAAGTCTTCACCGATACCGGCGCCGAACGCCGTGATCATGGCCTGCACCTCGTTGTTGGCGAGCGCCCGGTCGAGGCGTGCCTTCTCGACGTTCAGGATCTTGCCGCGCAACGGCAGGATCGCCTGCGTCTCGGGGTTGCGGCCCTGCACGGCGGAGCCGCCGGCCGAGTCGCCCTCGACGATGAAGATCTCGGAGACCGACGGGTCTTTCGACGAGCAGTCCTTCAACTTGCCCGGCATGCCACCCGACTCGAGCAGGCCCTTGCGACGAGTCGCCTCGCGCGCTTTGCGGGCAGCGAGGCGCGCAGTGGCCGCCTGAATCGCCTTGCGAATGATGTCGCGGGCTTGCGTTGGGTTGCGCTCGAACCAGTCGCCGAGCTGGTCTGAGGTGACCTTCTGCACGAACGACTTCACTTCGGTGTTGCCGAGCTTCGTCTTCGTCTGGCCCTCGAACTGCGGCTCCGCCAGCTTCACCGAGATGACCGCGGTGAGGCCTTCGCGCACATCGTCGCCGGAGAGGTTGTCGTCTTTCTCCTTGATGATGCCCTTCTCGCGGGCGTACTTGTTCACGAGCGTCGTGAGCGCCGCGCGGAAGCCCTCTTCATGGGTGCCGCCCTCGTGCGTGTTGATCGTGTTCGCGTACGTGTGCACCGATTCGGTATACGCGGTCGTCCACTGCATCGCGACTTCGAGTGCGATCTTTCGCTCGGTGTCCTCCGTTTCGAAGGAGATGATCTCGTCGTTCACGACGTCGGACTTCTTCGAGCGGTTCAGGTACTCGACGTAGTCGACGAGGCCTCGCTCGTAGAGGAAGGTGTCGGTGCGAGGGCCGGGAGCCGCGTCATCCGCTTCGCTCTCGGCCGTGTCTTCTGGATCGATCTCGACGTGCCCGCTGCGCTCGTCGGTGAGGGTGATTCGCAGGCCCTTGTTGAGAAAGGCCATCTGCTGGAATCGGGCGCGCAGCGTCTCGTAGTCGAACTCGACGGTCTCGAAGATGTCGGGGTTCGGCCAGAACGTGGTCGTCGTGCCGGTCTCGTCGCTCGGCTCGTCTTTCGAGAGCGGGGCGTCGGGTACGCCGATCGTGAACGACTGACGCCACACGTGTTCTTGGCGGCGCACCTCGACGTCGAACTTGGACGAGAGCGCATTGACCACGGATGCCCCGACGCCGTGCAACCCGCCGGAGACGGCGTAACCGCCACCACCGAACTTGCCGCCGGCGTGCAGCACGGTGTGCACGACCTCGACCGTCGAACGGCCTTCGCTCTTGTGGATGTCGACCGGGATGCCTCGGCCGTCGTCGATGACACGCACGCCGCCGTCGGGCAGGATCGTCACGTCGATCGTGGTGGCATAGCCCGCAAGCGCTTCGTCGACCGAGTTGTCGACGATCTCGGAGACGAGATGGTGCAGGCCTCGTGGGCCCGTCGAGCCGATGTACATACCCGGCCGCTTGCGAACCGCTTCGAGGCCCTCGAGTACTTGGATCTCATCAGCACCGTATGCCGGTGTCTGCTGGGCCTTCGTCGGTTCCGCTGTCATGTGTGAATCGGGCTCCTGACCGTCATTCTGGCGACTCTCGATCCTATCAAACGGAGGGTCGACACAAGCCCTGAAGCGCCGATCTGGGGCGACATCAGGTCGGAAGTGACCGAATTTGCCTGCCTAACCGTAAGTATCGCGCGGACCGCGCCCTGGAACCGATCTGGGGCCCCTTTTCCAGGTGGGGGCATCCGGCCCTTGGAACCGGATCGTCTCGACGGCCGCTCCGGGGAATCTCGTCGTGATCTCGGTGATCAGTTGCGTGCGCATCATGCGCAACTGGGTCGCCCACGCGGTCGATTCGCAGCGCACCTGGAGAACTCCGCCCTCGATCGCGATGGGCTCGGAGTGACGTGCCGTCTCTTCGCCGGCGATCTCGGCCCAAGAGGCGAGCACGTCGTGCTGCGAGAGCGGTCCGTTCCAACCGAGCTGGGTGCTCAGCGAGTCGATCGTGTCGGCGAGCGGCTTCGGGTCGCGGCCGGGGGTGAACGGCTCGCTCCCGGAGGTCTCGCGAGTGCGCACCTTGCCCGCGCGACCGCTGCGGGTTCGTTCGCCGCCGAAGATCTCGCGGAAATGCTGGTAGACGCGTGCGGCCTCAGACATCGGCGGCCTCCGCCTCGCTCTCGCTCTCGCTCTCGACGATGCGGCCCGCCTCGATGTGCACGACGCGGGCGGTGAGCGGCGCCGGCACGTCTTCGAGCACCGCTGCCGTCACGAGCACTTGTTCGAAGCCCGAGATGGCGGTGGCGAGACGTTCGCGCCGCAAGCGGTCGAGCTCGGCGAAGACGTCGTCGAGCACGAGCACCGGGTCGCCCGTCATGGAGTCGCGGCGTAAGAGCTCGGCCGAGGCGAGTCGCAGCGCGAGCGCGAACGACCACGACTCGCCGTGGCTGGCGTACCCCTTCGCGGGCAGGTCGTTGAGAAGAAGCACGATGTCATCGCGGTGCGGACCGACGAGGGTGACGCCTCGCTCGAGCTCTTTCGGTCGAAGCACGCGCAGTGCCTCGGCGAATCGCTCGCTCGTGCCCGATGTCGAATCGAGAGGCGCAGCGGATGCATCGTGCTCATCGTCGGGGTCGGCACCGTCGATCGAGAGCGATGGGGTCATGCCCGGCGCGTGGTCGGCGTCGACGATCGCGCGGTAGGACGCTGCGAGCGGTTCGCGGAGCTCGGCGACGAGGGCGAGCCGCTGGTCGATGAGCTCCGAACCGAGTGTGACGAGACGTTCATCCCAGATGTCGAGTGTCGTCAGCTTGTCGACGGCGAGCCCTCTGGCCCGCGCGCTCTTCAACAAGGAATTGCGTTGCTTCAGCACTCGCTCGTAGTCGGCCATCACGCCGGCGAGCCGCGGTGTGCGCTGAACGAGCAACTCGTCGAGCAAGCGCCGGCGAACGGAAGGCTCGCCCCGAACGATGGCCAGGTCTTCGGGAGCGAAGAGCACGCTGTGCACATAGCGCGGCAACTCACGCGTCTTCACCGGGGAACGATTCAATTGGGCGCGGTTGGCGCCCTGGCGATTCAGTTGCAGCTCGATGAGCAACTCGCGATCGCCGTGCGTGAGCAAGGCGCGCACGATCGCGGCGTCGGCGCCCGCCCTGATCAGCGCCTGGTCGCCGGATACGCGGTGCGAGCTGAGCGTGGCGAGGTAGCCGATCGCTTCGACGAGGTTGGTCTTGCCCTGTCCGTTGCGCCCGACGAGCACTGTCGCACCCGGGCCGAGATCGAGTTCTGCACGCTCGTAGTTGCGATAGTCGGTCAGGGAGAGCCGGGCGACGTGCACGCTGGCTCCCTTCGACTGCGCGGCATCCGAATGCCTCATAGCCTCGGAATCGCAATTCACCACGCTACCCCGCACCGCCGACGTGGAGCACTTCGGTCGAGTAGCGAGCGAAGCGACCGTCTCGAGACCCCGCTTCGTCGCTATTCGACCAGCGTCGGTGTATCAGCGCAGCAGCAGGTTCGGTTGCAGCAGGTAGCGGTAGCTGTCGGCGCCGGCCTGCTCGCGCGAGGACTGGCTCGTGATGAGCACCGGGCCCGGCTTGTTCGGGTTCTCGGTCTTCGTGAACGAGACGCGGACGAACTCGGAATGCACAGCGCCGAGGCCGTCGAGCAGGAACTGGGGCTTCAGCGAGACCACGGTGTCGTCACCGGTGAGAATCGCGTCGATCGACTCCGAAGCCTGCGCCTGCTCGCTGCCGATCGCCTCGAGTGTGAGCCCGTCGGCCGTGAAGCTGTACCGCAAGGCGGCCTCGCGTTCGAGTACCAATGCCACACGGCGGGTCGCCTCGATGAGCTCGGCCGTGTTCACGACCGCGTAGTTGTCGACCGTCTCGGGGAACAGTCGTCGCACCGGCGGGAAGTTGCCCTTGATGAGCAATGACGTCACCGTCTTCTTGTCGGCACTGAAGGCGATGAGTTCGCGATCGTCGCGGCTCGTGATCGAGACCGAGATCGTGCCGGAGTGGCCGAACGTCTTGCCCACCTCTTGCAGGGTGCGGGCGGGCACCAGCGCGGTGACCGTCTCTTCACTGGCGACAGAACCGCCGTCCCAGTCGAGTTGACGAACTGCAACGCGGTAGCGGTCGGTCGCGACGAGGCTGAGATTGTTCTCGCGCACCTCGAGCTGCACGCCCGTGATCACGGGCGTGACGTCGTCGCGCGACGCAGCGACCGCCACCTGTGCGACGGCCGCGGCGAACTCCTCTGCCGGTACGACACCCGACGGGGGCCCGATCTCGGGAATCGAAGGATATTCCTCGACCGGCATCGATAGCAGTGTGAAGCTCGCGGAGCCGCAGCTGACCGAGATTCGACTCTCTTCTGTTGCGACACGCACGGGAGCGTTCGGGAGGCGGCCGGCTATCTCGGCGAGCAGGCGCCCCGAGACGAGCACTGTGCCGGGCTCTTCGACGTCTGCCTGGATCTCCGTCTGAGAGGAAACCTCGTAGTCGAAGGACGAGAGCACGAGGCCGTCGGCGTTCGCCTGGATCAGCACGCCCGACAGGATCGGCAATGTGGTGCGCTGGGGCAGCAGTTTGACGGCGAAGGAAACGGCCTCACTGAAGACGTCGCGGTTGACCTGGAACTTCACGGTTCTCCCGTCGTGGATGTCGCTGGGTGGCTCCCATGTTATCCGCAGAGTTCAGCTCTCCGCGGGCGAATCGATGCCGACTGTGCGCTGCCCCGCCGATGCTCGACGCTCGCCGATTTCCAAGGTTGTGGGAATCCCCCCTTAAACACTTAACTCTTAACAGTGTTAACCGCTGTGGAAACTGTGGATGGTGTGCAGAGACCTGCGGAACGACGCCGATCGCGCGGCATCCGATCTGTGCACAGTGTGTGGGTTCGTGAGCGGATGCCTCGTCATGACGCCGATCGCATGACACTGTTCTGCACAGGCAGGCACCCTGTCTCAACAGGCTTCATGCGGTTCTTCGCGAACAATCCACAGGTTCTCCACAACTGTGGGAATCGCCTGGAATGGTCGTGCACGGTCGCTGCAGACCCGCCCGCGTTGGTCGAGAAGGCGCGCCAATGACGTATCGAGACCCGCCTCCGGTGTTGGTCGAGACGGCGCGCAAATGACGTATCGAGACTTTGCGACAGGTCTCGATACGCTCCTTCGTCGCTACTCGACCAACGGTTGCTGACGCTCAGCGGTAGCGGCTGACCTGCTTGATGCGGGCGGTGAGCTCGGTCACCTGGTTGTAGATGGAGCGGCGCTCCTTCATGAGTTCCGAGATCTTCTTGTTCGCGTACATGACCGTCGTGTGATCGCGATTGCCGAACAACTGGCCGATCTTCGGCAGCGACAGGCTCGTGAGCTCACGGCAGAGGTACATCGCGATCTGGCGTGCGGTCGCCACGGCCTGCGACCGGCTCGAACCGTAGAGGTCGTCGACGGTCAACTTGAAGTAGTCGGCGGTCGCCGTGATGATGTCGACCGGGGAGACGACGTTGTCCGAGTCATCCGTGATGAGGTCTTTCAAGACCGTCTGCACGAGGGGCATGTCGACCGCCGTGCGATTGAGGCTCGCGAACGCGGTGACGCGAATGAGGGTGCCCTCGAGCTCACGGATGTTACTCGAGACCTTCGACGCCATGTACTCGAGGATGTCGTCGGGCACCTGGAGTCGTTCGGACTGCGCCTTCTTGCGGAGAATGGCGATGCGGGTCTCGAGGTCGGGCGCCTGCACGTCGGTGATCAGGCCCCACTCGAAGCGGCTCCGCATGCGGTCTTCGAAGCCCGTCAGGTGTTTCGGCGGCACATCACTCGTGATCACGACCTGCTTGTTGTGATCGTGCAGGGTGTTGAAGGTGTGGAAGAACGCCTCCTGCGTCTCCGCCTTGCCCTGCAGGAACTGGATGTCGTCGATCAGCAGGATGTCGATGTTGCGATAGCGCTGCTGGAAGAGCGATCCGCGGTTGTTGGCGATCGAGTTGATGAAGTCGTTCGTGAACTCCTCGGAACTCACATACCGCACGCGAATGCCCGGGTACAGGCTCATCGCATAGTGGCCGATGGCATGCAGGAGGTGGGTCTTGCCCAGGCCGGAGTCGCCGTAGATGAACAGCGGGTTGTACGCCTTGGCCGGGGCTTCCGCGACCGCGACCGCGGCGGCGTGGGCGAAGCGATTGGACTGCCCGATGACGAAACTCTCGAAGGCGTACTTCGGGTTCAGGCGAGTGTCTCGTGACGAGACCGGGCTGGTGTTCTCGAAGACCGACTGGGGGGAGGCGGGCATCTCGACCGGATCGAGCTCGTCGATGAACGGAGACTGGGGCTCTGGAGCCCGCGCCTCCTCGAGCTCGGGGTTCACGACGACGTAGAACGAGGTCACCGGCGACGGCGCCTCGACCACGCTCATCGCGGAGAGCAACGACACCCGCATGCGCTGGTTCAGCATTGTCGCCGTGAAGTCGTTCGGAACTTCCAGATAGAAGGTGCCGGCCGCGATGCCCTTCGGCTCGACGAGATTGAGGAAGCCCTGCAGCATCGGAGTGATCGCGTCGTCGTCTGACAGCCGATCGAGGATCGTCGCCCAAGTATCCGTGATGGGCTGTTCTGTCATGGTTCCCCGCAATCAGTCCGGTGCCGTCGTCTGCCGCTCATCGATCCCCCGATCGACGGAGCAAGCGGCGCGAGGCGAAGTGTTCACTGGGTTATCCACGCCCTGTGGGGAGAATTCGGAAGAAGCCCGAGATTCCGCGCACCAAGCTGGGGATAACTGGTGTCAAACGCTATCCAATGAACCCGTTCCCGACAAATGCCGATTGGGGGATTCGACGTCGTGGGCGTGTCATTCCACAGGCGATCCTGAGGTTCGGGCGATACTGTCTCTTTTGCACTATGCCGGGTTGAACTCTGTTCGGTTTGACCCCGAGGCCTCGAGGCCGTAGTTTTAATCAGTTGACCCCAGCCCATCAGGGCACCTATTTTTCCCGCCTTCGCGCTGTTCAGCGGTCCCGGCGAGGAGATCCGAACGCCGGAGAAGAAGAATGAGCAAGCGTACTTTCCAGCCGAACAACCGTCGTCGCGCCAAGAAGCACGGCTTCCGCCTTCGCATGCGCACTCGCGCCGGCCGCGCCATCCTGTCGGCTCGCCGCGGCAAGGGTCGCACCGAACTCTCGGCCTAGTACTTCGGTGCTTGCCAAAGCCAATCGCATCACGAGCGCCGACGACTATCGAGTCATCGTGCGCCGGGGTGCGAAGGTGGCCGGTGCCCACACCGTGAGTTATGTGCGCTCACGGGAGTCGGGCGCTGATGCACGGTTCGGCTTCATCGTCTCGAAGAAGGTGGGCTCCGCCGTTCGACGCAATCTCGTGCGTCGGCGCTTGAAGGCCGTGTGCCATGAGGCGCTCGGCGATGGTATCTACGACGTCGATGTGGTCGTACGAGCGCTGCCGTCGGCCGCCGCCGCCGACTGGAATGAGATCCGCGCCGAGGTGCTGAGTGCACTTCAACGCCGGCGCACGCGCGCCTCAGCAACCCCATCGCAGGAGAAGGGCGAATAGCGTGAAGAACGCCGCCCTGTTCGTCGGGCTCATCCCCCGCAATCTCGGGGTGCTCGTCATTCGCGGCTATCGCGCAGCCATTTCCCCGCTGTACGGCGATGTCTGCCGCTACTATCCGTCTTGCTCGTCCTACGGACTCGGTTCCGTGCAACAGCGCGGCCTTCTCCTCGGCTCGGCGCTGACGGCCTGGCGCATCCTCCGCTGCAACCCGTGGACTGCCGGCGGCATCGACGACGTCAAGGCCGCACGCCACTCGCGCTACCGGGTGACCCCGTTCGGTTGGGTCGTTCCGGCCGGCATGGGGCAGACGGATGCATCTCTGCCGATGCGTACTGGCTCGGTTCACCACGATCACTCTCATCGCGACGACTTGCACCGCGACGACGCGGAGCTCTTGCTCTCCTCCCCCACCTTGTCCCGGAAGGACTGACTCACTACATGGACATCATCAGCATTGTCCTCTGGCCCATCAAATGGGTCATCGAGCTGATCCTCGTCGCGTTCCACTCGATGTGGGACTTCCTCGGCCTCGATCCCAACGCAGGTGGCACCTGGATCCTCTCGATCGTCGGCCTGGTGATCGTCGTTCGTGCGGCGTTGATCCCGATCTTCGTCCGGCAGATCAAGAGCCAGCGCCGCATGCTCGAGGTCGCGCCGCAACTCAAGAAGATCCAAGACAAGTACAAGGGCAAGAAGGACCAGTTCTCCCGCGAGGCCATGTCGCGCGAGACCATGGAACTCTACAAGAAGACGGGCACCAACCCGCTCTCATCGTGCCTGCCGCTCCTGCTGCAGATGCCGATCTTCTTCGGACTCTTCTCGGTGCTGAACGACGCCCAGCATGACAAGGCCGGCGTCGGCGTGTTCACCCAGCAACTCGCGAACTCGTTCGCGAACTCAGAGTTCCTCGGTGCCCCGTTGAAAGGCACGTTCATCGGCGCGATGAACGGAGAGTACCCCTGGCAGGTCATGGCCATCGCGGCCACGATGATCGTGCTGATGACGGCTTCGCAGTTCATCACCCAGCTGCAGATCGTCTCGAAGAACATGTCGCCCGAGACCAAGGCGAGCCCGATGTTCCGCCAGCAGCGCATCATGCTGTACCTGCTCCCCCTCGTGTTCGCGTTCTCCGGTGTCGCCTTCCCCATCGGCGTCATGTTCTACTGGCTCGTCTCGAACTTCTGGACCATGGGTCAGCAGTTCGTGGTCATCAGGAACATGCCGACGCCGGGCAGTGAAGCCGCGAAGGCCCGTGAAGAGCGGCTCGCTCGCAAGGGCAAGCTCGTCGTCGATGAGAAGACCGAGACCGCGATCGAGTTGCAGGAACCGAAGAAGACGCAGCGCCAGCAGCCCGTGAGCAAGTCTCGCTCGAAGAAGCAGGGGAAGTAGACCCATGACCGACGTACAGCACGAGACGGAAGACCGCTCGACCGCTCAGCTCGAGGAAGAGGGCGAGATCGCGGCGGACTACATCGAGGAACTCCTCGACATCATGGATCTCGACGGCGACATCGACATCGACGCCCGCAACGGGCGCGCGTATGTGTCAGTGAACGCCGGTGCAGGTGAGAACCTCAACCTCCTCTCCAAGCCCGAGACGGTGAGCGCGTTCCAAGAGCTCACTCGACTCGCCGTGCAGACGAAGACCGGTGCGTTCTCGCGACTGATCCTCGACATCGGTGGTTCACGCGACGCTCGTCGCGACGAGCTCGCGAATCTCGTGACTCGGGCTGCCGAACGTATCGATGGAGGCGCGGCAGAAGCCTCGCTCCCCCCGATGTCTTCGTACGAGCGCAAGCTGGTGCACGATCTCGTGGCCGAGCGCGGTCTGCACTCCGAGTCACGCGGCGAGGGCAGTGACCGTCACACGGTCATCACGCGCGGTGCCTGACGTTTCACGTGAAACGGTGATCGACGGACTGGAGCCGGAACCGGCCGCCGCAGCCGAGATCTTCGGCGAGCACATCGACGCCGGCCGCGCATTCACGATGGCGCTGGCGCGGCGCGGCGAAGAGCTCGGCCTCATCGGGCCACTGGAACTCCCCCGGCTCTGGACCCGTCACGTCTTGAACAGCGCGCTGGTGGCACCGCTCCTGACACCGGGGCGCGTGGGTGATGTCGGTTCGGGCGCCGGGCTCCCCGGAATCGTTCTCGCCATCTTGCGACCGGATGTCTCGTTCACCCTCATCGAGCCGATGGAGCGTCGCGTCGCCTGGCTCGAGCGGCAAGCGAGTGAACTCGCGCTCACGAACGTCACGGTCGTGAGAGCCCGAGCCGAAGAAGCGAAGCTCTTCGGCTCACTCGACCAGGTCACGGCTCGCGCAGTGAGCGCCTTGCGCACACTGATTCCAGTGACCGCACCGCTGTTGCGAGCAGGCGGCGAGCTGGTGCTCATGAAGGGCGCCGGCGTCGACGCCGAGATCGGCGCAGCCGAGAAGGTCATTCGCAAGTACCACCTCCGCGACGTCGAGGTTCTCGTGCTCGGCGAGGGTGTCGTCTCCGAGGTCACCCGGGTGTTCCGCGCAACTGCGGGCTGACTCCTCTCCTCGGCGGGCAGAACTGGATCGGCCCGGAACTGGGGCTGCGCGAGCGAACGGTGTCGCGGATCCTGCGCCGGCACAACGTGGTGTACCTGGCGAAGCTGGACCCGGATGACGGGCCAGGAGATCCGTTCGGAGAAGACGACCGCGACCCGCTACGAGAAGGACCGCCCGGGCGTGCTGGTGCACATGGACGTGAAGAAACTCGGCAAGATCCCCGACGGGGCGGCGCGCGTCTATAGCGGGGCTGCGACGCACGCGGCCGAGAAGCGGCTGAGGAAGGTCGCCTACGCCTACGTTCATTCCCGTGTCGACGACCACTCCAGCTTGGTGTACTCCGAGGTCCTCCCTGACGAGATCGAGGTCACCTGTGCGGGCCCGTGACCTGCACCGCCACGTACTTCGCCGGTCACGACATCACCCGTATCGAACGCGTGATGACCGACAACGCGTGCGCGTACAAGCACTCGATCGGCGCCGTGGTCACAGCCCTGGGCGCCACGCAGAAGTTCATCAACCCTCACTGCCGAGAGCAGAACGGCACGGTCGAACGCTTCAACCGAACCTCGCAACCGGGTGGGCCTACCGGCAGCCCTTCACCTGCAACGACGAACCCGAAGCCGCCCTTGCGCCCTGGATCGAGAGGTACAACACGCGACGGAGTCACACCGCACCTGGAGGCGAACCCCCCGGCCAGCCGACTGATACCAACGCCCTGACCGGGTACACCTCGACCGTTCTGAACCTGGTTCGTACCTGCATGGGCATCTGGCTCCGGATCCGGGGTCGGCTCGGATCTCGAGTCGGATCTCGAGTCGGATCGGAAGCGGCACGGCGGACACAGCCGTGTTCGATCAGCGTGTCCCGGATGTTCCTACGATCCATGCGTGGTGCGGCAATCTACGTGTTTCGACTCGTTCGTCGGCACAACCCTTCCCAGCGCCTTCTCGAGATCGCCCGCGCCATGATCATGGACAAGTGGCCTGCAGCAGGGCGTTCAGGCAGGTATGAGATTCAGAGAATCGATCGTGTGCCTCACACGCAGACGGTCGAACATCTTGCCACTGTCTCCGCCGTGGCGGATCGTACGTTTCACGTGAAACATGGTCGATGCACTGCTGCTTGCCGGTCTGAAGGTGGCCGGCTTCAGGATGGTCGGATATTCGGCATATCGTGCCGTCGTCTGCATCGTGGCAGGTCGTGCGTTTCACGTGAAACATGGATGAGGCCACAACGAGGAGTGGACGTGCGGAGAGGCACATTGGAGCGCCGGCTCTAGGGCGTGTCGCGTGATTGCGTCGGCCGGGGCACTCGCTGACTCGCGCTGGCCAGTGGTGGGGGCGCATGCACGGTTGCCGGTCACGCGCGTTCGGCTGCTGCAGCTGCCGTCGAGTCGTCAGCGACGCTTTGTGCGATGCCGACCATCACCAGGACGACGTCGAACGAACTACACCCGGTGGCGGGTGACACGAATGCGCGACGGGATCGAGAGGATGCCGAGGCGAACTGGCAGAACCCTGACGCACCGGTTGGGGCAAGCAAGACATCGACCGCACGGAACCCGTCGACTCTCGCGGTCGGATCGGAGTATCCGAGATGCTGTTCCTGCCAAGGTCGGGGCACACACGAATCCGGACTTCGGAAGCGAACCGCGGTTCAGGGACGCAGGGGATGTTGTTCAAAGTCCCGATCCAGTGCGGACGGCGCGCGACCGCCACGCAGATTCACGTTCGGTGCTCGTGCCACCGAGGTTCCCGCACGCCTGTTGTGCAGCGTTGTGCTGGGTGGTGTTTGCTGGGTGGTGTTGTGACGCATGGTCGCTTCGCGATCAGATCTCGAATTGCCATGCAATGTTCAATCGGAGCTTGCGCACCACGATGTGGATGCCGCCCAAGGCCAGATCGCCGCGCGATCGGTGCGTTCCCGCGACCCGAACTTCTCGGCGCTCCGACGTGTCGGAGTAGGTGACGAGTCCGAGCGATGTGTTCGCCATGGTCACTACGAGTAGTGCGAGATTGCCGTCCACAAGGTGTGGACCCAGCTTGCCGCCGCGCAAGCCCGCGCCATGTCGCTCGCGCGGAGTAGGGGTGTGCGGCCTCATTCGCCCGCTCCCCTGGGCGTGTGCGACATGTAGCTCTCCTCCCCCAGCGTCGCGCGCCGCACGCTCGGCCAACCGGGCGGACGCGCGAGCGTCGAGCCCGCGGGCCGACGAGTGCGGAACACTCACTAGACGTCCAGTGGCCAGTGTCAAGCGATGACGTTCAACTGTCGATGATGTGCATCGGGTGGTGAGCCGGTGCGCGTTCCATGCCGCCGTCGACGATCCGGGGCGGACGGGCGCACTGGCAGGCCGTGAAGCCGCTGCGGACTGCACAGTGAACAAGCCATCAAGCGCGCACCGCTGGTTGGATTTTGCATCGCATGCGCCGATATCGCGAAGCCCTGCCCTGACGTTTCACGTGAAACGCCGTGAGTCTGGGCGCATGCCAATCGATCCGCACCGAGCTCGTGGGCGGCAGGTGCGGGAGAACGCCCTCTTGTCGGCATTGCAAGGACCGGCTCGCATCCCAGGGCATCTCGCCGAGTGGCGCGACCCCGCATCACTCAACATCGACGCCGTTTCACGTGAAACACCCCCTGGTTCATCGAATCACGCTCGTGCGTTCTTCCACGAGGGGTCGCGGCCTCGGGGGCCCGCGGCATCACCGTGTGCTGATCCTGCTCCAGGGTGATCGAACTTTCGACCACTACGTGGACGACGCACAGCCGTGATTGATGGGTCGCCGCGTCGACGAGGAAGATCCAGCGCGGAGGAACCCGCCTCAATGCGCGCATCGCTCAAAGACTCTTGATCGCCGACCCACTCTGACCGTCCGGACGCCTGCCGGTACACTCGCCAGCACCCAGCACCCAGCACCCAGCACCCAGCACCCAGCACCCAGCACCCAGCACCCAGCACCCAGCACCCAGCACCCAGCACCCAGCACCCAGCACCCAGCACCCAGCACCCAGCACCCAGCACCCAGCACCCAGCACCCAGCACCCAGCACCCAGCACCCAGCACCCAGCACCCAGCACCCAGCACGAATGATCCCTCGGGTGGCCGGACTCTCTATCCCGCCGTGGCGACCGGTCCCGTGCACGTCTCTTTTCGAATCGATCAACTGACTCGGGCGTGCAAGCTTGTGAAGGCGCCTTCAAGTGATCATGGCCGGCCTCATGTTTCACGTGAAACGCGGGGAGCTCACCCTTCGGCGCACGGATTCAACCGGCATCCGTCCGCTCAGTCAGCTGCACCGGTGCCCGCCACCGGAGGACACCATCTCTGAGATGCCGACCACTCCTCCCCCGAGGACGATTGGTATGGATACTCCCGACTTCGCCCGTCGTCAACTTGAGAGTCGGTCGCGACGGTTAGGCTTGTCTCTCAGGTCGGGCCGCTGCAGAATGCGTCGAAACGACCGCACACCAACGGTTTGGAGCAATCGGGATGGCACAGGGCGGGGGACGTGGATGGTTTCATCGCAAGCGCTCTCAGCCTGACCCCGAAGAACTCGCTGAGGGCACCGCTCAGGCGAGGTCCGCGTCGCCGTTGGTCTCGGAAGCATCCGTGCCTGAAGAACCCCAGTCCGACCCCGCCGAAGTCTCGTCGCAGCAACAGTTCTCTGACTGGAGCCCGGGGTCTCATTCGGCGGCCGCCGCGCGCCCGCTTGTCGGTGTCGCGGCAGAAGCCGGTCGACCCGACGGCACATCGGAGCAATCCGGTATCGACGCCGCGAACACGCCCATCGGCGACGAACGCGCGGCATCCGCTCTCGAGCAGACCGAATCGCCCAGCGCGCCGCTTGGATCTGCGACCGTGAACGATGCCGACGACCCCTCGACCGAGATCCCGTCGGACCGTGGCATCGACTGGGACGCGGAGACTGCTGCGGCGCTGACTGCCGACGCAGAACCCATTGATGAGGTGGCGGTGCACCACACGGCAGACCCCGATCGCCTCCTGGAAGACCTCATACGAGAGATCGTCGGGGATGCCACCGCCGACACGGCTTCGGCGCTGCACCCCATTCGAACCCCAGCTGAGGCTGACTCGTCCACACCAACCTCCAACGGTGTGCCGGCCGCGCCGCAGGCAGCACCGGAAGAGCCCGACGATGCGACCATCTCGGCGGTTGAACCGCAGGTTGCACCGACACCCGACGGCGGCGTGCCAGTCAGCGAGCAACCGCACTCAACGGCGGCCGTGGTCGACCATGAACGTGTGGCGAGCACGCCGATGATCATCGCTCCTGCCGCTCCTGCCGCTCCTGTCGCTGCGGACGTGCAGGCTACAACCCTGAGACAAACCGAAGCCCTTGATGTTTCACGTGAAACATCGCCTGATCACGGAGGAACTCCCCTGGCTTACGAACTCGCCGACGAGACCCGTCGGCGCATCGCCCTCGATGAAGCAGTGCTCCCCCTGCCGCCAGCGACGCGCGTGCTGACGATCTCCAATCAGAAGGGCGGCGTCGGAAAGACGACGACTGCGGTCAATCTCGCGGCCGGCCTCGCACGTTCGGGTGCCAGAGTGCTCGTGATCGACCTCGATCCGCAGGGCAACGCATCGACTGCTCTCGGCGTCGATCACCGTTCCGAGCGCAAAAGCGTTTACGAAGTGCTCGTCTCCGATGTCACCCTGGCCGAAGTCGTCCAACCGTCGACCGAGCACGAGCTACTCGATTGCGTGCCCGCGACCATTCATCTCGCCGGCGCAGAGATCGAACTCGTCTCCCTCGTCGCTCGAGAGCAACGGCTGCGACGAGCGCTCGACGCGCACCTCGCCTCGATGGACCGGCCCTACGATTACGTCTTCATCGACTGCCCGCCGTCACTCGGACTGCTCACGATCAACGCATTCGTCGCGGCCCGCGAGGTATTGATTCCGATTCAGTGCGAGTACTACGCGCTCGAGGGCCTCTCGCAACTCCTGAGCAACATCGAACTCATCGAGAAGCACCTCAATCCTGAACTTCGACTATCGACGATCCTTCTGACGATGTACGACTCCCGCACGAACTTGGCGCAGCAGGTGGCTCAAGAGGTGCGGGAGCACTTCCCCGTCCAAACGCTCGAGACGATCATTCCCCGTTCAGTTCGGGTGTCTGAAGCACCCAGTTACGGGCAGAGCGTGATCAGCTACGACTATGCGTCGAGCGGATCTCTGTCGTATCGAGAGGCAGCAGCCGAGATCGCCCGGCGCGGAGCTGCGAGACCCGAGGAGTCGAACTGATGGCAACAAAACGGACCGGACTCGGTCGCGGGATCGGTGCACTGATCCCGAGTGGGGATGACCACTCCCGCACTCGCCCCGTCGACGTGTTCTTCCCGGATTCAGAGACCCAGCCCACCGCTGCCGTCGCTGTTGTCGAACAAGCAGCGTCGATCGACAACCTCGTCACAGTTCCGGGTGCGCACCTCGCGCGTCTTGATCCCGATGACATTGTTCCGAACGCCCAGCAGCCGCGAAGCGTCTTCGACCCCGATGACCTGGCCGAGCTCGTACACAGTGTGCGCGAGTTCGGAGTCCTGCAGCCCATCGTGGTTCGTCGGCACCCCGAGTTGCCGGGCAAGTACGAGCTCGTCATGGGTGAACGACGACTTCGTGCGACCAAGGCAGCGGGACTCGACTCCATTCCGGCTGTCGTCAAAGACACTGCGAACGAAGACATGCTTCGCGACGCACTGCTCGAGAACCTGCACCGCTCTCAACTCAATCCGCTCGAAGAGGCCTCGGCCTATCAGCAACTCCTCGCCGACTTCGGTATCACTCAAGAGGAACTCGCTTCACGTATCGGTCGGTCGCGGCCCCAAATCTCGAACACACTCAGACTGCTCAAGCTTCCCGAGGCGGTGCAGCTTCGTGTTGCGGCCGGTGTGCTTACCGCTGGGCATGCCCGGGCGATCCTCTCCGTCGGCGATGACGCCGCCGGCATGCAGCGATTCGCCGACAAGATCGTGAACGAAGAGTTGTCGGTTCGGGCCGCGGAAGCGGTCGCCACGAAGGAGCCGAAGGCGTCCCGTCCGAAGCCCGCGGCAGGCAAACGACAGGACTTCCTCGAAGACCTGGCGACTCGCCTCGGTGACCGGCTGAACACTCGGGTCAAGATCGCTCTCGGCACGAGAAAAGGCCAGATCAGCGTTGATTTCGCGACGGTTCAAGACCTTCGGCGCATCCTGACGGAACTTGGCGAGAATCTCGACGGGGTCTGAGCACAAGAGGCGCTCAGGATCGCTCCTGACGAACTGAAATCACGTGAAATCCGCGCCGGGAACGCCGCTCGAACGCCTCTTCCGCTTCGGAGCGGACTGACTCAGTTCGCTCGCAACCTGGCTGCTTCGACGAGCGCGCCGTAGAGCGTCGCAGCATCCGTACCGGACGCCTCGATCGCGAGCGGAACGAGCGACGTTTCAGTGAGGCCGGGAATCACATTCGCTTCCAGGAACCAGGGTGTTCCGTCGGCATCGACGATGAAGTCGACGCGAGAGAGATCCCGAAGTCCGAGTGTGCGATGCGCGAGCACCGCGGCATCCGACACCGCAGTGACCGCTACCTCATCGAGACGAGACGGAGCGTAGAACGTGGTCTCCCCCGCGTTGTATCGGGCCTGAAAACTGTAGACCCCGGCAGTCGGTTCGATCTCAACCGCTGGGAGCGCACGTGGCCCATCACCTGTATCGACGACCGCAACCGCGACTTCGGTGCCGAAGATGCGACGCTCGACCACCGCCACCTCTGCGTAGGTGAACGCCTCGACCATCGCGCGCGGCAGGTCGTTGGCGTCTTCGACGATCGTGACTCCTTGCGCGGAACCACCGGAGGCCGGCTTGACGACGAGGTCGCCTTCGAGCGCCGAGCGCACGACTCTGAGTACGCTCGATGCGCCGAGCTCGCGGAACGACTCATGAGAGAGCACGATCGATTCGGGTACGGCCACGCCGGCTTCAGCCAGCAACGAGCTTGCGACGGGCTTCGACCACGCTCGCCGCGCGGCCGCGCCTGACGACCCGACCGTGGGCACATCGATCGCAGCCAGCAACTCGAGGAGGGATCCGTCTTCACCACTCGAACCATGAAGCGCGGGGAAGACCACGTCGGGGCGTTCGCTCGACAGGAATGGCAGCAGCCCGGCGTCGGGATCGCGCAGCACCACTCGATGCCCCGCCGCGATGAGCGCGTCGGCGACTCGGCGACCCGACCGCAGCGACACGTCGCGTTCGTGGGAGATGCCGCCCGCGAGCACGACGACGTATGGGGCGGAAGAATCGCTCATGATCAGGTGTTTCTCCACTACTTCAGATCGGATGGCGGCGCGGAATCGTATCCCGTGCTCGGTGGGAGCTGCAGCGGTCCGGTGCCCGCAAAGGTGTCGAGGAGGTCGAGTTCACCGTTGATGACCGTCGCGAGTCGCCGGACGCCGAGCCTGATCGCTTCGGGCGTGGGATAGCAATACGAAAGCCGCATCGCGTGCCGCCCGCGGCCGTCGGCGAAGAATGCGGTACCGGGGGTGTACGCGACGAGCTCCTTCACTGCACGCGGCAGCATCTGCTTCGAGTCGAGAACGTCGGGCATCGTGACCCAGACGTAGAAGCCGCCGTTGGGATTCGTCCAATTCAGATGGGGCAGGTACTCCCCCAATGCCTCGATCATCGCGTCTTTCCGCTCCCGATACACGCCCCGGAACGTGTCGATCTGCCCGCGCCAGTCGGTCGTCGCCAGGTACTCCGACACGACCAACTGGCTGAATGAACTCGGTGAGAGGATCGCCGACTCGGCGGCGAGGATGAGCTTCTCACGGATCGCGTGCGGCGCGAGCGCCCATCCGACCCGGAATCCGGGGGCGAGGGTCTTCGAGAACGAGCCGAGATAGATGACGCCCTCGGGATCGAGCGATCGGAGTGCATTCGGCGCAGGCTCATCGAAATGCAACAAGCCGTACGGATTGTCTTCGAGGATCAGTATCTCGTTGGTGCGACAGATCTCGAGGATCTCGGGCCGACGCTCTGCCGAAAGGGTGACACCCGCCGGGTTGTGGAAGTTCGGAATCGTGTACAGGAACTTGATGCGCCGACCCTGACCGCGAAGCGCGGCGATCGTCTGACGGAGTGCCTCGGGGATGAGTCCGTGCTCGTCCATGGCCACGTGCACGACGTTCGCCTGATACGACCGGAATATGCCGAGCGCCCCGACATAACTCGGCGACTCGGCGAGGATCACATCGCCCGGATCGATGAACAGCTTCGCGACGAGGTCGAGTGCTTGCTGAGATCCCGTCGCGGTCACGACGTTGTCGACGGTGGCACGGATGCCCTCGATCGACATCACCTCGAGAATCTGCTCGCGCAGCTCTGGAATTCCCTGACCAGAGCCATATTGCAGAGCAACTGCCCCGCGCTCGCGCATGACCTTCTCCATCGACGAGACGATGAGGTCGTGTGGCAATGCAGAGACGAACGGCATGCCGCCGGCAAGCGAGACCACCTCGGGCCGCGATGCGACGGCGAAGAGTGCTCGGACTTCGGAGGCGGCCAGCCCGGCGGCTCGCTCGGCGTAATTCGCGTACCAAGGGTCGAGATTATTGCCGGTCCGCTGGGGGACGCCGTCAGAAGTCACTGCACTCTTCCGTTCTGTTCAGGGTTTCCATGGTAGTTGCTGGGTACGGGGCGCTTGGTCGGGGGCCGCGTGCCGCCGCGGCATCCGTAGCTCGTGAACGCGCAGCCCGGTGGAGACACGAAAAAGACCCGCCCGGCTTTCGCCGGACGGGTCTGAAGTTCGACCGCCGACTACGAGATGTAGGCGGCGAGGTCGGCCTCGAGTGCGGGCTTCGGCTTGGCGCCGATGACGGTCTTGACGACCTCGCCCTTCTCGAACACCTTGAACGCGGGAATCGCGGTGATCTGGTACTTCATCGCGAGACCGGGGTTCTCATCGACATTGAGCTTGACGATGTCGAGCTTGTCGGCGTGCTCGGTCGCGATCTGGTCGAGAATCGGACTGACGGCGCGACACGGGCCGCACCATTCGGCCCAGAAGTCCACGAGGACGGCCTTTTCGTTGTTGAGGACCTCCTGCTCGAAGGTGGCCTCGGTCACTGCACGTGCAGTCATTGCGTTCTCCTTTTGGTGAAATCGGATGTCGCGAGGCGAAGCCCGCGGCGAGGGCGCGTGTCACCCGAGCGAACGGGTGACACCAGGTCAGTTGACGGCGGCGAACTCCGTCTCGAGTACGGCTTCGGCGGCATTCTCGTTGCCGAGCGCCGCGAGGTAATGTTCGGCGTCGAGTGCGGCGGCCGCACCGGATCCGGCCGCCGTGATGGCCTGGCGGTAGTGGGGATCGACGACGTCGCCGGCCGCGAAGACGCCGGGGATGGAGGTCTTCGAGCTGCGACCCTCGACCGCGATGGTGCCTTCTGCGGTGAGGTCGAGCTTGCCGTGCACGAGGTGAGTGCGCGGATCGTTGCCGATGGCGATGAAGAGCCCGTCGAGGTCGAGGCCGCGCTCGTCACCGGTGGCGGTGTCGCGCAACGTGACACCCGTGACCGCGCTGGTGCCGTGGATCGCAGCGATCTCGGCGTTCCAGATGAACTCGATCTTCTCGTTGTCGAACGCGCGCTGCTGCATGATCTTCGACGCTTTGAGCGTGTCACGACGGTGGATCACGTAGACCTTGTCGGCGAAGCGCGTCAGGAACGTCGCTTCCTCCATGGCGGAGTCGCCGCCGCCGGCCACGGCGATCGTCTTCTGACGGAAGAAGAAGCCGTCGCACGTGGCGCACCAGGAGAGACCATGCCCGGAGAGCACCTCTTCTTCGGAGAGGCCGAGCTTGCGGTACGCCGAACCGGTCGCGTAGATGACCGTCGCTGCCTCATGCTCATCGCCGTTGCCGAGCTTCACTCGCTTGACCGGGCCGTCGAGGTCGAGCTCGACGACGTCGTCGTAGACGACCTCGGTGCCGAATCGCTCGGCCTGCTCCTGCAGCTTCGTCATGAGGTCGGGGCCCATGATGCCCTCTGGGAAGCCGGGGAAGTTCTCGACTTCCGTCGTCTTCACCAGCTCGCCGCCGATCTCGACAGAACTCGCGATGAGCAGGGGTTTCAGCTGCGCGCGGGCGGCGTAGATCGCGGCCGTGAATCCGGCCGGGCCCGAACCGATGATGATGATGTCGCGCAAAGCCGCTCCCGTCGTTGCTGGTGATTCGTAGCATTCAACGAATCGGATGCCACGAGATGCTCAACACAGTCTAAGCGGCGACTATTCCGCGGCCGGTCGGCGAGCCAGGGTGTTTGGATGCTGCGGGGCGGGTGCTGTGCCCGTGTCCGCGTCGCCGCGGCTCAGCGCCGGTGCTCAACGCCTCGGCTCAGCGCCGGCGAAGGCGCGCGACGAGCGGGGCGGCGAATCCGCGCAGCTCG
Organism: Agromyces sp. Y782; assembly: GCF_059445405.1. Classification (NCBI taxonomy): domain Bacteria; kingdom Bacillati; phylum Actinomycetota; class Actinomycetes; order Micrococcales; family Microbacteriaceae; genus Agromyces; species Agromyces sp. Y782. Next base: position 1,807,742 of record NZ_JCAIUG010000001.1, read on the forward strand.
GGTGACCGCAGCATCCAGAGCACCGCGAAGTACAGCGCGCTCATCACTGCGCCGATGATCGCCATCGACACGATCGCGGCGAACACGCTCGAGAGCGCGAAACCGTCGAAGGTGGTTCCACCGAGCGCCCAGAGCAATGCGAGACCGGCGATCACGGGCAGCACGAGCGCGGCAGCGGACCGTCCGTAGGCGACGAAGATGCGTCGGCCGTCGAGTGGACCGATGCGTCGCCGGAGCAGCACGATGGCGAGGATCGCCTGGATGGTTCCTGCGACGGTGATGACCACGGCGATGCCGAACGCCACCCACGCACTCGGGAGGGCGATGCAGGCCAGGGTGCCGGCGATGATCAGCACGACCTGCACGAGGGTGATGAAGAACGGGGTCTTCGTGTCGTGGAGCGAGTAGAAGGTGCGTTGCACGATGAAGAGAATGCTGAACGGAATGAGGCCGACGAGGTAGGCGAGCACCACCGCACCGGTCGACCACACGAGGGGCTCGACGGAGGAGAACACTCGAGCGAAGAGGAACGCACACACCATGAGCACCGCGGTCGCGACCATCAGGATGACGCCGACGCCGCGCACCGCGCTGGAGAGGTCGTCGCGCACCTTTCGGAGTTCGCCGGTGGCGGCGTGCTCGCTCATCCGCGTGAAGTAGGCGGTGGCGATCGACACCGTGATCACCGAGTGCGGCAGCATGAAGATCAACCAGGCGTTCTGCTGCGCGGCGATCGAGGCTTCGTCGTGAGATGCCGCGGGGGCACCCACGACGGAGGTCTCGACGAATCCGGCGATCGTCGTGAGCAGCAGCATTCCGAAGGTCCAGCTCGCGATGCCCGCGGTCGACCTCAGGCCGACGCCGCGCCAGGCGAAATCGGGTCGGTAGCGCAGGCCCGCACGACGCCAGAACCAGAACAGCACGAGCGCCTGGACTGCGACGCCGAGCGTCGCGCTTCCGGCGAGGAGGGCGATCATGCCGGGCGACCACTCGCCTGCGGTGCGCAAGCCATCGGGGTCTGAGGCGAAGACCAGCACGAATACGGCGAGCCCCGCGAGAGCGACGATGTTGTTCAGTACCGGCACCCACGTGAAGGGGCCGAACACGCGCTTGGCGTTCAACACCTCGCCCAGCAGCGAGTACATGCCGTAGAAGAAGATCTGCGGTAGGCACCAATAGCCGAAGGCGACGGCCAGACCGAACACGCCGTCGCTCATGCGGCTGCCGATCAGTGCCGTGAGCAGCGGTGTGAGCAGCGTCGCGATGAGCGCGGCAGCACTGAGGATCACCAACCCCAGGGTCATGACCTTGTTGATGTAGGCGACGCCACCGTCGCGATGCGCGGCCGACCGCACGATCAACGGCACGAGCACGGCGCTCAACACGCCGCCGGCAACGACCGCGTAGATGGTGTTCGGCAGCTGGTTCGCTGCGGCGAACGCGTTGGCACCGGCACCGCTGCCGCCGATGACGGCTGCGAGGAGGGCCGCCTTCACGAAACCGAGGATGCGGGACACGATCGTTCCCGAGGCGAGGAAGACGCTCGCGCGACCGATGCGATCTTCAGCCATCGCGGCGCTCGTCACCGGGTTCCCGGGGCGTTGCCGCGGCATCGGGTTCGGTGGCATCCGGCTCCTCCGTAGGCGTCGCGGTTTCGGTCGCTTCTGCGGTTTCGGTCGTGTCCGCGTCCGCGGCATCCGATTCCTCCGCTGCTACCTCTGCATCGTCGGGTGCTTCCGCAGCAGCTTCGGCGCGCTGTCGGCGGAGGCGACGGATGTTGCGCCACACGCCGATGCCGAAGAACACGACGACCACGACGCCGAGCAGGGCGGCGCCGAGACCTTCCCAGTCGGCCTGCACGTTCGCGGGGATCATCGCGGGGGTGCCGATCGGCACACCTTCTGGCGAGGTCAGCGTCACCGTGAGGGTGACCTCGCCGTTGCCGATGCCGGCGGCGACCGGCACCCGCACGAGGCTGCGCGATTCGGGGTCGACCGTGACCGTCTTCTGGTCTTCGACGATCAGGCGACCGTTCGATGGCTCGACATCGACGATCACCGTGACCTGGTACGGCAGCGCGTTGAGGATCGTCGTGGGCACGCCGGTTTCACTCGAGACCACGTTGATCGGGCTGCTGGGCACGACCGACACTGCGCCGAGCGTGTTGCGCTGGTCGAGAAGCCACTGGCCGACGGCCGTCTCCCAGCCCGCATTGTCTTCCAGCCAGGCGACGTCGAGCAGGGCGAGCAGATCGCGCCGCGCTGGTGCGGAGATCAGGCGGGGGTCTTCGAGCACGGTCGCGAACGCGGTGACATCCGCTTCGGCGCGTACGAGCCGATCGACATTCGCGCGGCGCTGCTCGGTCTCGAGAAGGTCGACCAGCGCACGCTCGACCGGGGGCGCGCCGATGGCATCCGAGAGCGTCGCCGGTCGGGCCCAGGGGCTCGCGGCCAATTCGTCGAGCGTCGCCGAGACGCGCGACGACTGCGTTCCCGCGCCACGGTCGAACGTCGTGAGCAGTGTGAGCTGCTGCCCGGGGTTCGCTTCGGCGCCGAGCACCAACTCGGCGCCGAGCAATCCGGTCGCGGAACGCCATTCCGTGTCGGTGAGCGCTTCGGACGCCTCGCGCAACGGCGCCGTCAGTCGCGAGTCGGCCACGACCGCGGTCGAGCCGTCGACGTTCGATGCCGCGTTCGACCACGATTCAGTCGCACCGACGTTGCCGGGGGCGAGGAGCGCTGTCGTCAGCCCGGCATCGCTCAGGAAGGCGAGGTTGCCCGCGGCGACCGTGTCGTCGGCCGGCCAAGCGATGTCGGTCCGCGTGTAGGGCCACGCGAGCAGCTCTTCGGTGGTGGGCAACTCGCCCGAAGCGGGCGGTGTCGGATTCGCCGACGGGGTGGCTGCGGTATCGCCCGTGGCGGCGTCATCGGTGTCGGCATCGGGATCCGCGCCCCCATCGGCCGCGGCATCCGCGAAGTTCGCGGCATCGAGCGCGTCGGCGAACGACGTGGGGGTGAGCGGCGCGGTCAGGCCGACCTGCGCCTGCACCGCGAGATCTGCATCTGCATACGCGAGCGGGAATATCTCGTTGGGCAGTACGGCGAGGCGTTCGAGCCAGGCGGTGGCCGTGGCCGGCGCCGCAGTGCCGAGCACCCTGATCGACGCGATGATGCGGGGATCGATGCCGATCGCGACCTGCCGGCCTGCGACGGCGTCGAGCTGGCGGGTGAGCAGCCCGAATGGCGCGGTCCACGTCGACAGATCGTCGGAACTCAGGAGTCCCGACGACGATGCGGGCACCGTGAGCGGATACGCGAGGGCGAGCGACACTGCGTCGGTCGCGGGCGCCGAGCTGTTGGCGTAGGCGTCGGTCGCGGATGCCGCGATGGCACCGTCGACGAGGAGCTCGACGCCGAAACCGAACACCGGTGACTCGGCGAGTCCGTCGAGCGTGTCGGGCGGAAGCGTGAAGGAGACGACGTCGACCGCACCCGCGGCGAGGGCACGGGACTCACCCGCCGCAATCACCATGCCGTCAAGGGAATGTATTTCGGGGGCGTCGGAATCGGCATCGGCCGCGGCATCCGGTTCGGCGACTGCCTGATCGAGCCAGGCATCGAGCTCGCTCGTGTCGTCGATGGCGCCGTTCGCACGAACCAGGCGCAGGGATCCCGCCGAGATCGACTCGGCGGTGGCGTTCTCGACCTCGACCTCGAAGGTGAGCGCCATGCCCGGAGTGATCGTCGTCGACACGGTCGGGGCGATGCGCACAAGAACGCCGTCGACGTTGCGGGCCGCGGAGCGCGCCGTATGCCCGGCCTTCGTCGCGGTCGCACTCTCAGCCGAGGCATCGAAAACCGACGCGTTCGCGGCAAGAGGTGCGGTGACGAGCGAGGCGACCACTGCGGTGATCAGACCGAAACCGGCGATCGCTCGTCGAGTCGCGGCGACCGCGCGTGGGGGGCGTCGCGCGGTCGCATCCGTCGATTCGCCCCTCGGACGCCGACGGCGCGCAGGGAACGACTCGGGCAGCATGCTGGCGATTCTACGGCGTGCCCGCCGAGTATCCGTTCGGCATCCACAGGCGGTCGGGCCCTTCACGAAACCAGACTCGGGCCGACGCCCGCTTAATATAGGAGCCATGCAGAGTGTCGCGACGGCCCTCGACCGGCTGGGCGAGCTGGCGGCTTCGCCGACCGTCGCGCGGCTCGCGAGCGCCTTCGAGGCTGCCGGTCACGAGCTCGCACTCGTCGGCGGCCCGGTGCGCGACGCCTTCCTCGACCGGCCGATCAACGACCTCGATTTCACGACGGATGCGACGCCCGACGAGATCCTCGCGATCGTCAAGCCGATCGCCGAGGCCCATTGGGACATCGGTCGTGCATTCGGCACGATCGGTGCGAAGATCGCCGGCGAGACGGTCGAGATCACGACGTATCGCGCTGACGCCTACGACGGCGCATCGCGCAAGCCCGAGGTCGTGTTCGGTACGAGCCTCGACGAAGATCTCACCCGACGCGACTTCACCGTCAACGCGCTCGCCCTCCGGCTGCCGAAGCTCGAACTGGTCGACCCGTCGGGCGGTGTCGAAGACCTCATCGCCCGAGTGCTGCGCACCCCCGCGGCGCCCGAACAGTCGTTCGGCGACGACCCGCTGCGGATGCTTCGTGCCGCCCGTTTCTCGGCCCAGCTCGGCTTCACCGTCGATCCCGCCACCGAGCAGGCCATGAGCGACCTCGCACAGGAGATCGACCGCATCTCGGCCGAACGCGTCAGGGACGAGCTGACGAAGCTGCTGCTGACGGGAACTCCGCGCGGCGGCATCCGCTTGCTCGTGGAATCGGGGCTCGCCGAACGCGTGCTGCCCGAACTGCCGGCCCTCTCACTCGAACGCGACGAGCATCACCGCCATAAAGATGTCTACGAGCACAGCCTCACGGTGCTCGATCAGGCCATCGCGTACGAGGTCGCACGCGGGGTGCTCGACTCCCCCGATCTCATCTTGCGGCTCGCCGCACTGCTTCACGACATCGGCAAGCCGGCGACGCGGCGGTTCGAGCCGGGCGGCGCAGTGAGCTTCTACCATCACGACGTCGTCGGCGCGAAGCTCGCCCGTAAGCGCCTTCGCGCGCTGCGGTTCGACAACGACACGATCGCGGCGGTCTCTCGGCTCATCGAGTTGCACCTGCGATTCTTCGGCTACACCGATGGGGCCTGGACCGACTCGGCCGTTCGCCGTTACGTGCGCGACGCGGGCGACCAGCTCGAGCGATTGCACATCCTCGCGCGGGCCGACGTGACGACGCGCAATCGCCGCAAGGCCGACCAGCTCGCCTTCGCGTACGACGACCTCGAAGAGCGCATCGCCGTGCTCGCGGGGGAGGAGGAGCTCGCCGCGGTGCGCCCCGAGCTCGACGGCGCCGAGATCATGCGGCTGCTCGACGTGAAACCCGGCCCGGTGGTCGGCGAGGCATACCGTTTCCTGCTCGAGGTGCGCCTCGACGAGGGGCCCATCGGCCCGGATGCCGCGGCCGAGCGGCTGCTCGCCTGGTGGGCGTCGCGCGAAGCGGGTGCCTGACCCCGTACCTGACCCGCAGGTTGCCCCTCGGCCAATGTTCCGTTCGCTCCCGGTGTTTCCTGTCAGGCGGAAACCGGGGCCCGAACGGAAACACCGACCGCGTGGTCGGAGACGCCGACTCCTCCTCGACACCTGACGCCTGATGGCTGATGCCCGCGCTGGCGCCTCATGCCGGCGCTTGACGGCGGCGCCGCACGCGGGTGCCTGGATGGCGGTGCCGCGCGCGCTGGCGCGTGAAGCCCGCGTGGGCCTGACCCGCGCGCGCGGGGCATCCGTTGTGGGGGTGACTTCCCGTCAAATGCGGGCCGAAACGGCGGGTTTCTGACGGAGATGCACCCCCGCAACGGTAGGGGTGGGCGCGGGGTGGGAGTGCGCGCGGGGTGGGAGTGGGCGTGCGCTGGGAGTGGGCGTGCGGTGCGAGTGCGCGCGGGGTGGGCGTGCGGTGGGAGTGGTCCTCCACAGGGCGGGGTGGGCGAGGCATGTGCACAGTTGAGGTGCTGAGGACGGTGCGAGTGCAACGTGGGGGTGCAGCCTCGGTGAATGAGCGATCCGCACGATGAGCTGCCGCTGCCGCTGCGGTTCCGTGCGCGGCCAGGAGACCTCGCAGTATCGGAGCGCACTCTGCAGCGTCGTGCTCGTGCAGGTGAACTGACGCGCCTTCGCGCCGGGGTGTTCGTCGAAGCCGCCGAGCTCGAGGCGGCGAAGGCCCGACGCCGTGAGCTTGCGTTCATCTCCGCGGTGGTCGGCACCCGCAGGAGTCGAGTCGTGCTCTCGCACGAATCTGCAGCGACCGTGTGGGGGCTGCCGCGGATCGGCCCAGCACCCGTCGCGGTCGAGCTGGCCGACGCCCGGGGTACTCGACCGAGATCGATGAACGGGGTCGCGTGGCGGCGCACGCCGTTCGATTGCACCGAGGTCGTCGAACGCAACGGATTTCTGGTGACCGGGCTCCTGCAGACCCTCGCCGATCTGGCATGCGAGCGCGAGTTCCTGAGTGCGGTCGCCGCGCTCGATGCCGCCGTCGGCACGTTTCTCCGCTCGGACGCCCTCATCACCGTGCCCGGCGTCCCCGCCGAATCGATCGCCGGCCGACTGCGCGAATTCGGGCGCCGACGAGGCGTGCGTACGGCGGATCGGGCGATCGTCTTCGCCGACGCGCGCGCGGAGTCGGTCGGCGAATCACTGAGCCGCGGGCAAATGCATCTGCTGGGGTTCCCCGCCCCCGAGCTGCAGGTGAACTTCGATCGCGCAGACGGCGGGGCGGATCGGGTCGATTTCGACTGGCCCGAGTTCGGGGTGTACGGCGAGTTCGATGGAGATCTCAAGTACCTCGATCCGCGGTACCGCGGCGGGCGCACGGCCGAGGAGGTCGTGCTCGATGAGAAGAAGCGCGATCAACGCATTGGCCTGCGACACCGCAGACGCGGCGCTCACTGGGACTGGACGATCGCGCTCAGGCCCCGCCGGCTTGACGCGGTGCTCGCCGACCTCGGCCTCCCGCGCACCCCGCGCTGAGCTGCGCCGAACGCATGCGTGCCGGGCTCCCGCCGCGCATTGCGGGGGTGGGAGAGGTGCGGGTGCGTGCGGGGTGCGGGGGTGGGAGAGGTGTAGGTGCATTGCGGGGGTGCGTTCCCGCCAGATCGAGCCCTGTATTCGCGGATTCCGGCGGGAATGCACCCCCGCAACGGAAGGAGAGGGGAGAGGGGTGCGGGAGTGGGAGGGGTGCGAGGGAGTGGGAGGGGTGCGAGGGAGAGGGGAGAGGGGTGCGATGGCGGGGGGCGGGAGTGGGAGGGGCGCGAGCGGGGGCGGGCGAATGGCGTGGGTGCGGGGCATCCGCTATGCTGTCTAGGTTGCCCGTGTGCCGCGTTCTGCGGCCTCCATGGCGTGACGTATGCACAACCCTCCTGCTGCAGAGATCCTGTAGCCGTTTGAGTCCGAAGGAGGTGGGTTAGTCATGCACCAATACGAGCTGATGGTTATCCTCGATCCCGAGATCGATGAGCGCACCGTTGCTCCCAGCCTCGACAAGTTCCTCAACGTCATCCGAAACGATGGCGGCACCGTCGACAAGGTCGACATCTGGGGACGCCGTCGTCTGGCGTACGAGATCAACAAGAAGAACGAAGGCATCTACGCCGTCGTCGACTTCACCGCCGAGTCCAAGACCACCGATGAGCTCGACCGCCAGCTGAACCTCAGCGAGGCCGTCATGCGCACCAAGGTCCTGCGTGCAGAAGAGGCGATCGCACAGGTCGCCGCGCACCAGAAGGCTCAGGAGGCGAAGGCCGCGAAGAAGGCCGCCGCTTCGGCGAAGGCCGGCGCGAAGGCAGCTGCTGCCGCAGCTCCCGCTGCTGCCGTTGCCGCCGCTCCCGCCACGGCCAAGAAAGACGCCTAGTCCTCATGGCCGGCGAGACCATCATCACCGTGGTGGGCAACCTCACTGCAGATCCCGAGCTGCGTTACACGCAGAACGGCCTCGCGGTTGCCAACTTCACCATCGCGTCCACTCCCCGCACGTTCGACCGTCAGGCGAACGAGTGGAAGGACGGTGAAGCGCTGTTCCTGCGCGCGAGCGTCTGGCGTGAATTCGCCGAGCACGTCGCCGGTTCACTCACCAAGGGTTCCCGGGTCATCGCTTCCGGGCGTCTCAAGCAGCGTTCCTACGAGACGAAGGAAGGCGAGAAGCGCACCACCATCGAGCTCGAGGTCGACGAGATCGGCCCGAGCCTGCGCTACGCCACCGCGTCCGTGACGCGCGCCCAGTCCAACCGTGGCGCCGGCGGCGCCGGTGGTGGCTCCTTCGGGGGCAACACCGGAACCGACGAGCCGTGGGCACCCAGCACCCCCGCAGCAGCCCCTCAGGGTGGCGGCAGCGGCGGAGATGTCTGGAACACCCCCGGCACGAGCTACGGCGACGAGACCCCCTTCTAGGCCCAGCCTTCTCAACAGGCACAGAGGCCGGTGAGCGGATGCCACGAGGCATCCTCTCGCTCGAATCGTTTTCAATCAGACAGGAAAGACAATGGCTGGAAAGTCGAGCGGCGATCGCCGCAAGCCGACCCGCGGGAAGGGCGCGAAGAACGCCGCCCCGGCGAAGTCCATCAAGGTCGGTGTCATCGATTACAAAGATGTCGCGACGCTTCGCAAGTTCATCTCGGAGCGTGGAAAGATCCGCGCCCGTCGTATCACCGGTGTCTCCGTGCAGGAGCAGCGCCTCATCGCCCGCGCCGTGAAGAACGCGCGCGAGATGGCCCTTCTGCCCTACTCGGGCTCCGGCCGTTAAGGAGCACGACAATGGCTAAGGTAATTCTGACGCACGAGGTCACTGGCCTCGGCACGGCCGGCGACGTTGTCGAGGTCAAGAGCGGTTACGCTCGCAACTACCTCGTTCCGCAGGGCTTCGCAGTGGCGTGGTCGCGCGGTGGCGAGAAGCAGATCGAGCAGATCAAGGCGGCTCGCGTCGCACGTGAGCTGCACTCGCTCGAAGACGCGCAGGCGCTCAAGGCCAAGCTCGAGTCGACCAAGGTCCGGCTGGCTGTGAAGGCGGGCCAGGGCGGTCGTCTCTTCGGTTCGGTCAAGACGGCGGATGTCGCGGCTGCGGTTTCGACCGCCGGCCTCGGCGAGCTCGATAAGCGCAAGATCGAGATCACGGCCCCCATCAAGGCGGTCGGTGAGCACGAGGCGACGGTTCGTCTGCACGACGAGCTTTCGGCGACGATCACCCTTCAGGTGGTCGCGGCGAAGTAACTCGCTTCACAGGTTGACCGGCGGCGGTCTGGGCTTCGGCCCGGGCCGCCGTTTCGTTGTTTTGCGTACACCCGGAGCGGGTGCGCGCGCAAGTCGAGATCGGTGTTTCCTGTGGTGGTTGTACACAGGTCGGCTCACGCGCGCCGTGGACTTTCAAAGAAGTTTTCCCCCACAGGTGTGAGTAGATAAAAAACCAGGTCGGGACTGAATTCAACTCGTGTAATTCACCGAATTTCCACAGTTCTCCACAGGCTGAGTGCACACCTTCCACGGCGTTTCGCCCAGTTTGTCCCCAGAGTTATCCACAGGCCAGGTTGTGCTGTGCACAGGGCTTGCCTATCGTGAAGCAGCGACCATTCCACCTCATGTGCAACTCCCGTGTTCCCGCCGATGTCGGCGGCTCCCGAGACACTGAAGTGCGGGCGCGGGGCGCTCGCCCGTTCGAGCCGAACCGGAGGTCATGAACTTGTCGATCGCGCACATCGGGCTCGCTGAACCGGCAGACGACGGTGACGCCCGACGGGGCGAACGCGTTCCTCCCCACGACCTCCTCGCCGAGCAGAGCGCGCTCGGCGGCATGATGCTCTCGAAAGACGCCGTCGCCGACGTCATCGAGACCGTGCGCGGGGTCGACTTCTACGTGCCGAAGCACGAGGTCGTCTTCAATGCGATCCTCACGTTGTACTCGCACGGTGAGCCGACCGACGTCATCGCCGTCACCGACGAGCTCACGAAGATCGGCGACCTGCAACGTGCCGGCGGCGTGGAGTACCTGCACACCCTCACGAGCATCGTGCCGACCGCGGCGAACGCCGGCTTCTACTCGTCGATCGTGGCCGAGCGGGCACTGCTCCGCCGCCTCGTCGAGGCGGGCACTCGCATCGTGCAGATGGGCTACCAGGGTGAGGGTGAGGTCACCGACCTCGTCAACAACGCCCAGGCCGAGATCTACTCGGTCACGGGTTCCGTCGAAACCGAAGACTACGTGCCGTTGTCCGATGCCGTGACCGTGGCGATCGATGAGATCGAGGCGGCCAAGCACACCGACGGCAAGTTCACTGGCGTACCCACCGGGTTCGCCGACCTCGATGACCTGACCAACGGGTTCCACCCCGGCCAGATGATCATCGTGGCCGCCCGTCCGGCCATGGGTAAGTCGACGCTCGCCCTCGACTTCGCGCGTGCCGCTTCGATTACCAACGGCCTGCCGTCCGTCTTCTTCTCGCTCGAGATGGGCAAGAGCGAGATCGCCATGCGTCTGCTCTCCGCCGAGGCATCCGTGCCCCTGCAGATGATGCGAAAAGGCACCGTCGACTCCCGCGACTGGACGACCATCGCCGCGACGCGCGGCCGCATCAACGATGCGCCGCTCTACCTCGACGACTCCCCCAACATGACGCTCGTCGAGATTCGTGCCAAGTGCCGGCGCCTCAAGCAACGGGTCGGGCTGAAGATGGTCGTCATCGACTACCTGCAGCTCATGACGAGCGGCAAGCGCGTCGAGAGCCGCCAGCAAGAGGTGTCGGAGTTCTCACGTGCGCTCAAGCTGCTCGCGAAAGAGTTGCAGGTGCCCGTCATCGCTCTCTCGCAGCTGAACCGTGGCCCCGAGCAGCGCGCCGACAAGATGCCGGCCCTCAGCGACCTGCGCGAGTCGGGCTCGATCGAGCAGGATGCCGACATGGTGATCCTGCTGCACCGCGAGAGCGCCTACGAGCGCGATAGCCCGCGCGCCGGCGAGGCCGACCTCATCGTCGCCAAGCACCGGAACGGCCCCACCCGCACGATCACCGTGGCGTTCCACGGCCACTTCTCGCGGTTCACCGACATGGTGCAGGGGTAACCGCGGTTGTTGTCGGTTCTCGCGCAACCTGTCATTTTCTCGATGACTTGTCACGCACTTGGCAAATTGACAAGCGGATGAGAATCGACGCCTCTGAGCAGGGTGGCCGCCCGCGCCTTTGGTTCCGTTGCAGTGGGCGCCGCGCCCCGGCGGGCGTTTTCATCGGGCAGGGTGAACGGGCACCTCGTTCGCCGGCCCTGCGAGTTCACTCGGCGGCCAACTGGCACCCACTGCTCGACCGGCTTGCGGGCTGCTCACCAATTGCCCTGACAAGCCCAACTAACGGCGACTGGAGCCCCGTCTCCTGTATTTCTTGCAGATCGGAGAGGTGCATGCACCTGCTACGGCCGAAATCCGACCAAGGTCGTATCCGGCGCAGGCTGGAGGCGTCGCCTTTCATCGCTCTCTCAAGCGGCTCTTCAAGCGCGGGGGCTACTGCAGTTGGTCGCGGCGGCGGGTGAGGTAGGCGGTCTCGCCGGTGTTGCCCGCGAGCTCGATGGCCCGGTCATAGGCCGCGCGTGCCTGCTGATTTCGGCCCAGCCGGCGAAGCAGGTCGGCGCGGGTGGCGTGGTAGGCGTGATAGCCGGCCAACGCCTCGGCGAGGCGGTCGACGATGGCCAGTGCCACCTCCGGCCCATCGAGCTCGGCCACAGCGATGGCCCGGTTGAGGGCGACGATCGGCGAGGGGTCGACGCGGATGAGCTGGTCGTAGAGTGCGAGGACTTGCGACCAGTCGGTGTCGCGGATGTCGCGGACGGAGGTGTGCACGGCGTTGATTGCCGCGAGGATCTGGTAGCGACCCGGAGCGACCCCGACCCCGGCCGCGGCAGCGGCGAGGCGCTCGCGCACCAGTCGATGACCTTCGGTGATCAGTTCCGCGTCCCAGGCCCCACGGTCCTGCTCGTCGAGCGCGACCAGTTCCCCGTTCGCCGAGATCCGTGCCGTACGGCGGGCCTCGGTGAGCAGCATCAGCGCCAGCAGCCCGGCCACTTCGCCGTCCGCCGGCAGGAGGGCACGGATCAGGCGGGTGAGTCGGATCGCTTCGGCGGTCAGGTCGTGACGTACCGGATCGGTGTCAGGACCGCTGGCCAGGTACCCCTCGTTGAAGACGAGGAAGAGGACTGCGAGTACACCGGTGACGCGAGCCGGCAGATCGTCGGCGGCCGGCATCCGATAGGGGATGCGAGCCGCCTTGATCTTGACCTTCGCGCGGGTGATCCGCTGTTCCATGGTCGTCCCTTGCACGAGGAAGGCACGGGCGATCTCGGGCACGGTCAGCCCGCCGACCATGCGCAGCGTCAGCGCCACCCGGGTCTGCATCGCCAGCGCCGGATGACAGCAGGTGAAGATGAGCCGGAGCCGGTCGTCGTCGATGGCGCCCAGCGGCTCGGGTGGGGTGTTGTCGTGCAGCATCTGAGCCTCCTTGTGCCTGTCGACGCGTTTGTTCTCACGCCGGATCCGATCGATGGCCTTGCGAACGGCCGTGGTGGTCAGCCAGGCGCCGGGGTTGGGCGGCACCCCGTCCGCCCGCCACCGCTCGACGGCGGTCGCGAACGCCTCGGCCGCTGCCTCCTCGGCGACGTCGAGGTCACCGAAGCGCCTGGTCAGAACGGCGACCAACCGGGCCCACTCCTCGCGATGGGCCCGGGTGATCGCCTCCGCGACGTCGCTCACTGGAACGGCCGCACCTCAATCTTCCGATCGCAGACCTTCGACGCCTCGGTGGCGAGATTGAGCGCCACATCCAGATCGGGGGCCTCCCACACCCAGAAGCCGGCGAGGTACTCCTTCGACTCCACGAAAGGCCCGTCGCTGAACACCGCCTGCTCGCCCCGGTTGTCGATGACCGTGGCCGCGTCCGTGTCCGCCAGTCCGCCCGCGAAAACCCAGTAGCCCTCGGCGATCAGTCGTTCGTTGAAGGCGCTGATGGCAGGCTGCCTGTCGATGCTGCCGGGATTGCTCTTGTCATCGATTACGGAAACTAGGTACTGCATCTGAAGATCATCTCCTGTTGTCAGGGCGTCGTGGTCGGTGGTCAGCGACTCGCCGTTCCTTTGCCTTGGCGCCGCCTCTTGTGGGCGGCCTCACTCGTACCACGAACGCCACCGAGCAGATCCGACACCTCCTCCCGGATTTCTTTGGAGAATCTTCCGGGGACGCCGCCTGTCGCGTGCCTCCTCGGCCGGTTGGCGCTACCGGATGCTGCGGTGACAGACATGGCGGCGGATCAGCCCGGCATCGAATACCGATCGGGCAGGTCAACCTTCGTTGTGCCTTAGCCCGGGCCGTTGGGATGCGCGAGATCATAGGCGCGAGAGAGCTTGTTGGGGACAACCATGCGCCAAGCGTCGACGACGAGCTCGCGAGCCTCGGTGGGGTCCAGTGTCTCGAGATCTGCGTGGACCCAGTTGAAGCGCAGGTCCGACGCCGATGGCATCTGAAACTTGCGTGGATCGCCCCCGACCAGCGCCGCCCGCTCCTCCTTCGGGAAGGCGAAACCCATCACGTTCTCGTCGAGGGAGAACGCCACGTAGACGATCTGACCGACGCGGAACTTCAACCTCCCGCGCACATGCACAGGGTAGGAGCGTTCCAACCCTGCGCCCAGCGCTTCAACGTCGTCGATCACCGCCATGCTGAGACTCCGTCGGTCATGGTGCGGGGCAGCCCGCCTGGCCGCACGTGGCGCCGCTACGGTGCGTTGGAGGGATCCTGTCGCAGAATCTGAGCGGCGAGATCCGCCGCGATCCGCGCTGGTCTGGCTTCGCGGCGGTACCCACACTCGCCCCCTCGCGAGAGGTAAGGCGCTCGGCAGCCTCGAGGAGGCGCTCCCTGGGGCCTTGGTGCGTGGGTGAGCTCACCAGCCCAGCATGCCGGATCTTGCGCGAGGAGATCAAACGGTCTACCCCCTCGATAGCCCAACTGGTCTCTCGAGGGGGACTCCAGCCCGCCCGGTGGCCCTATGTCTCCGCTCAAGGTTCGCTCAGGGCCACTCGAGCGCCGAGCCGACAAAAGACCACCATTGGGCTCCGCCATCTCATAAGGGGAACCTCTCGGTCAAGGTCCTGCGTGCCGCCGCCAGCGACGAAAGCGCACCCCCCCGCTCCTCTGGGCTCGCCTTCCTCTCCTAGGCGGCCTTGCGGGCGCCCCGTTCGGCAAGCTTGCGTCCCTCGACCTCGGCTGCGCGCACTGCGTCGACGCGCATCGCGTCAGCCACGTCCTGGAACTGGTCGAGAGCCGGGTTGACGCCGACCAAGGTGAATCGGCGGTCGACGGTGGTGAGGTCGAGCCCGAAGATGTCAACGAGGATGCGTTGCAGCCAGGAGGTGGAGTGGTCCCATCCCTCCTTCGGTGATCCCGGCCCGTAGTTGCCGCCGGAGACGGTGACCAGGAGGGCGGGGCGGTCGCGCAGCTCGGGACCGCCCTCGTTGATGCGAGGGTCCGTATAGAGGACGTCGAACCAGGTCTTGATGTGCTGTGAGACGCCGTAGTTGTAGAGCGGCACCGCGAAGAGGAGGGTGTCAGCTGCGATCAGTTCGTCGGCCAGCGTGGTTGCGAGCTCGACGGCGGCCTGTTGCGCAGGGGTGCGGGCGTCCTGCGGGAGCTGCTGCCCCACGACGGCGTCCGCCCACGCGGTGGACGGGAGCGGGCTTGTGCCGATGTGGCGGCGGATCACCTGCTCGTCAGGGTGTGCGGTGGTCCATTCGGCTTCGACGATGTCGGCGAGCTCCCGGCTCACGGATCGGTCGGGAAAAATGCTCGCGTCAAGGCGAAAGAGGGTCACTGGGTTTCCTTATCTGCTCAGGTGTTCTTCGGAACTCATTCGAAAGCTGCACGCCCGCATGCGGGCGATGATGCCCACCGGCGACGCGCTCAGATGACCGTGGTGCCGCCGTCGACGACCAGCTCATGGCCGTTGATGTAGCTCGAGTCGTCCGAGGCGAGGAACAACGCGGCCGACGCGATCTCTTCAGGGAGGCCCATCGCCCGCCGGGGGATCACGGATTCGAACTGCGCCTTCATCTCCGCGTCCATGACCTGCTCCATCATCGGCGAGGAGACCTGGCCGGGGGTCAGCACGTTCACCCGGATCTTCCTGTCCCTCAGCTCGGACACCCACACCCGTGCGTACGCGGGCAGCACAGCCTTGCTCGCTGCATACACGCCCCAATCGGGGAAGCCCCGGAGCGAAGCGTTCGACCCGGTCATGAAGATCGAGCCTCCATCGTTGAACAGCGGCAGCGCCTTCTGGATCGTGAACAGCGTGCCGCGCGCGTTCAGCGAGAAGGCGGCATCGAACTGCTCCTCGGTGATTTCGCCGAGCCTGCCCTGTTCTCCCACCCCAGCACTTGCCCACAGCACGTCGATCGTGCCCTTTTCCTGCTTGACCGTCTCGAACAAACGGTCCAGATCATCGAGATCGGCCGAATCGGCCTGCACGCCGGTCACGTTCCGTCCGATCAGCTCGACGGCTTCGTCCACCGCATCCTTCCGCCGGCCCGAAATGAAGACGTGAGCTCCTTCATCAACGAACAACTTGGCACCGGCCAGCGCCATGCCACTTGTCGCGCCTGTGATCACCGCGACCTTGCCATCGAGCTTTCCCATGATTACTCCGTTCTTCCGAGGTTGATGCCGAGGGAGATGTTGAAGCCCAGTCCGGTACGGGCCACGCCCATCTCCAGCAGGCTTGCGCTCTCCAGCCAGTGCGCCATGCTCAGGTCGCCGGCGTCCCGAGGGCGAAGTCCGAGGCTCGTGATGAACGCAGAGACGCTCGCCTTGGCCTGCGTGTCATCGCCGGCCATGAACACATCCACCGGGTCGCCCGCGGCCAGGACGGAGCTGAAGAGGGTGTTGAACGCCTTCACGACGTGGGTGCTTGCGGGGGCGACGTCGGCGACCATCTGCGCGACGGAGGTGTCATGAGGGACGGCCAGCCCGGTGGCGTCGGCGTTGAAGGGGTTCGTGATGTCGATGACGATCTTGTCGGCCAGCGCCTCCCCATACTCGCTGACGACCGGCACGGCGCCGGCGAACAGCACGGCGAGGATGACGATGTCCCCGGTCGGCGTGGCGCCCCACGTTCCGGCCGTGGCGCCGTTGCCGAGCGCGCGGGCCAGGGCCCCGGCCTTGTCCGCATCCCGGCCGATGACCTCGACGGTGTTGCCTCCCTTGAGGGCCAGGGAGCCGATGGCTCTGGCCATGTTCCCCGAGCCGATGATGCTGATGCTGGTCATTTGTGCTCCTCCGTAGTGTCTGTATCGGTTGGCCGTGGGTTCTCGCTGAGTGATCGATTGGAGCACCAACGTGAGGTACCCCTCCGGTTACTGGGTTGAACCGGAGGGGTACCTCATGTATTCCAGACAACGGGGAGGAATTTCGCTGAAGGCCTTCTGCCCTCGACGTTGGTACGGCGCCACCGAGGCAGAACCGGAGGGCACCCTCGGATTCGGAGGTAAATTGGTTACGTGAGCATCAGCGACGTTGAGCGGGCGCGGGCACCCTTGCGCCGCGACGCCCAGGAGCGCCATGACAGGCTGCTCGTCGCGGCACGGCGCGAGTTCGCCGCCCGAGGCGTGGATGCCTCCTTGGAAAGGATCGCTCGCGACGCCGACGTCGCCATCGGGACCTTGTATCGCCACTTCCCGACCCGCATGGACCTGCTCCTGGCCGCCCTTGAGCCTCGACTTCAGGAGTTCACCAACGGGTCCGAGAAGGCCCTGGAGATCGACGATCCGTGGGAGGGGTTCGTCTACTACCTGGAGAACCTGTTTCGCGTGCAGGCTGGGGACCGAGGTTTCAACGACTTCCTCTCCCGCCGCTTCCCCGGCAACGCTGACACCGAGCGCATCCACGACCAGATGTGCCGACAAATCGAAGACGTGCTCACCCGAGCCCAAGAAGCCGGCGACGCGCGCCCCGACATCACGCTGGCCGACATCGTCAACCTCATCTGGTTCAACGGCCGGATGATCGACGCCACCAGCACCACCGCGCCCAATGCGTGGCGGCGTCACCTCTACCTCATGCTCGACGCCTACCGGGCTGAGCGGGCACATCCGATCCCCGAGCCGCCGATGACGGAAACGCAGCTCTACGACGCCATGGTCCATCTCAGCACGGTGGACTAGAGAGCGACCGCTCCCCCTCCAGTACGCACCTGGCCGGTGCGGCTGTCGCGCGTGGTCGCCCAAGTGTCGCATCACTCGAGATCACGCCGGGCGGCACAATCGAGCCGACTCCCCGCCGTCGATGCTCTAGTCACCACCGTCGAAGAATCCGCCGTCGAGGATCCAGTTGTAGCGCAGCCGGAGTGCTCGCTCGGTGCTCGCCGCGAGCGTTGCCACCAGGAGCGAGATGTTCGCCCACGCCGCGAGGCGGAAGGGGCTGGAGAAC
Source organism: Agromyces sp. Y782 (assembly GCF_059445405.1). Classification (NCBI taxonomy): domain Bacteria; kingdom Bacillati; phylum Actinomycetota; class Actinomycetes; order Micrococcales; family Microbacteriaceae; genus Agromyces; species Agromyces sp. Y782. Next base: position 1,825,303 of record NZ_JCAIUG010000001.1, read on the forward strand.
GTGCCGACACTCTCCGCGATGGGCGGGACGTGCGTGATCTGCTCGATGATCTGCGGTACGCCGAGCACGAGGGCGACCACGAGCACGCTCACCGATGCGATGCCGACCGCACGGCTCAGCGCCGGGTTGTTCCGCTCGAGGCGGGCACGCCGTCCCTCGGCCGAGGCGGGATCGGGCACAAGCTGCCGCTCCGACCCGTCGTGGGTCACATAGTGGCAGCGCCTGAGCCCGAAGCCGCTGACCACGACCTCGATGGTGCCACCTGGCACCGCGAACGCCGCAGGGAGCTTCGATATGGCTTCGTTGACACCGTCGCGGTAGAGCTGCGCGTGCACCACGCCGTCCGAATCACCCCCGTGGCGGACGTCGACGGACCAGGTCTCCGGTGCGCCACCCTCACCAGCGAGGTGCAGATGAAAGAGGGAGCGCGAGAACATCTGCCACCAGCGAAAGCGCGGCAGGGCATGGCCGTCTCCGGGCTTCACCGTTGCGTTGCGTGCCATTTGTTCCTCTCAGATCCGAGGGGCCGGAGGTCGGCGATTCCCCCCATTTGGCTCAGGCCCCGACGACGTACGTGAGAGCGGCCCAGATCGACACGGTGGTCACGGTCGTCCAGAGGACGATCGCCACCGCCTGCCAGAGCAGTACCCAGCCTCGGGGGGTTCCGCCGGCGACGAGGATCGCGGAGGTGAATTGCGTCGGGATCGCGAGGGGGCCGAGGATGCTCGCGCCGGGGACGCCGAAGCGGACGAGCCACATCTTGAAGCGCCGACGGCCTTTCGACTCAGGCTTGGCGGATGCCGTCTCCTCGAACGCAGTGGCCCGCTCGTCAACCAGGGATTCCGGGACCCTTGTGCTGCCCACAGTCGCCTCGACGCGCACCCTGCTGCGGTTCACGACGGCCGTGCGAGCCCGCGACGTGAGGAGCACCACGAGGACCACGCAGAAGAAGTTGCCGGCTGCGGCGGCGATGGCGGCGACGACGGGGTTGAGTCCGCCGGCGATGCCGATCGTGGCCGCGAGTTCGCCCTCGATGAACGGGATGGTCCCGGCAAGCATCACGATGAAGGGCTGGATGATCTCGGGCACCTGGGCCACGAGATCCTGGAAGTTGCTGATGAGTTCCTGCAGAGGGTCCACTTCGCGATTCCTTTGCTGCGTAGGGTCGTACGTCGAGCGGTTTCGGATTCTGTTCCCAGTAGAAACCGTGTTCTCAGCACACGGTCAAGTCGTGAGCCCTCAGTTGCGATGAGCCCCTTGACTGTGTGCTTGGAACAGGGTGTGAGCTGCATCTGCACCCGAAGTCGGCAATCGGCCGCAAGCTCCGTTTCGAACGAGATCACCTTGCGCCTGCCGCCGATCGCATCGGGCGATTCGAAAGGAACTAATACCCGTGAACCACCGCACGAACATCATTCCGCCCGAGGTCGAGTACCACCGCGTGCTCGCCGGGGAGAAGCGCCGGATCGGTCGCGGCATCCTCGCGATCGTCCTCCTGATCGGCGGAATGTTCTTCTTCAACATCCTCTTCACCGCCGCTGCGACGCTGCTGAATGGGCCGATCCCCGCCGACGGTAGCGTGGCCTATACCCCCCTGTTCCACGCGGCAGGCCTAGCCGCCGTCGCGATGCTCATCCCGTGGAGCATGCTCATCCAGCGCTGGCTCTACGGAGTGAAGGGCGCATCGTTGCACTCGGTGATCTCGCGCTTCCGGTTCGACATCTTCGGACGGGCGCTGCTCTTCATCGTTCCCGCGTGGACCGTTGTCACGGCTGTCCTGTACTGGGCGCCGCTACCCGAGACCACCTTGAGCCAAACGGATGTGGTCTGGTTCCTCGTTGCCACACTGCTGCTCACACCGCTCCAGGGTGCCGGCGAAGAGTACGGATTCCGTGGGCTGATCCTCCGCGTCGCTGGCGGGTGGGCGCGTGGCGCACGGGCCGGCATCGTCGTCGCCATCGTCGTTTCGAGCGTACTGTTCGCTTTCGTTCACTTCTCGACCGACCTGTTGCTGAACGTCCACTACCTCTTCTTCGCCGTCGGGACGGCGTTGGTCACCTGGCGCACCGGCGGCATCGAGATCGCGGTGGTGCTGCATGCGGGGTTCAACACCTTGGGCTTCCTGTTCGACGCTGCGCTTCACGTCGACGTCATCGCCGCGTACGATCGCTCGGCGGGCGTCGGGACGTGGACGACGCTGCTGCCCGCCGTGGTGATCGTCCTCACGACCGTGGTGGTGTGGGTGCGCACCCGGCGCACCGGACCTGCACGGACACCGAACAACGCCGGGTCGAGCGTCGAGGCAGGGGGAGCAGGAGGCCGGTCGGATGCCGTGGAGTACTCGTGAACTGGCGGACCTTGCTGGGACCACTGTCAACACGGTGCGGCACTATCACCGGCTCGGCGTTCTCGACGAACCCGAGAGGGCGCCCAACGGGTACAAGCAGTACGGAAGAAGTCACCTGCTGCAGTTGCTCCATGTTCGTCGGATGCGGGACCGTGGCGTCCCTGCCGCGGCGATCCGCCGAGAAGATGATCTTCACAGCGAGCAGGAGATGCTTCGTTTGATCGATGCGGACTTGTCGGCGAGCATCACGAGGCTTCAGCTCGCCCGGGCCGAGATCAGGGTGATGCTCTCCGTCTTCGAGTAGGGTCAACCCGCGTTGATGATCTCGTTCGCGTCGTGCGTCGCCCGCGCAACGTCGCGCGCGACGTTGTATGCACGATGGAGAACGTCCAGCTGCGCGGGGTTGTACAGCTCTTCTGCAACTTCGACCGAGGTCTGCGAGGTCGTGTGGTGGCTGTTCGGCAGGTGTGTGACCGGGGGTTCCAACCGCCGATGGTCGACAAGATGCTGCGCGAGCTTCGTCGCAAGCCAATTCACCAGGTGGCGCCGAGTTTCTTCATCCGCGTCGTGACGTAAGCGATCGAGTTCAGCACCGAGGTTGTCAGCGTCGGCTTCGGCGATCTTCCGCATGTCGGCCAACGCGGCCGGATCGTACAGCTGCGTGTGGGTGTGGGCTTGCGAACTGTCGGTCTTCGACGATCGGGATGCGACGGACTCGAAGCCGGCGGAGACACCCGCAGAGACGTTGTCTCGCAGGATGCCTGCGATGTCGGCTCGGGCATTCCCCAAACGTTCGATGATCTCTTGCAGTTCGGAGTCGAGATCCTGAAACGTCTTCGACGTGCCTTCCGTGCAGACGCCCACGTCATCGATCTGCGACAAGGGAACGCCGAGATCTGCGAGGCGCCGGATTCGAAGAAGACTCACGAGGTGCTGATGCTCGTACTGCTTGTACCCGTTGTACCGGCGCTCCGGCTCTTCAAGAAGTCCGATTCGATGGTAGTGACGGATAGTGTTCACTGTCGTACCCGCCAGTTCGGCTACTTCGCGTGTACTCCACGGCATGTCACACGTCCTCTCAGCGTTTCGGAGCGCATGCCAGCCCCAACGCACGTCCGACTGCGCGTATTCCGCCTCCCTACGGACGGCGAGGCAAGGCGGCGTAGCACGTCGTCCAGTGCCGTGATAGCGCATTCAGCGGTTCGGTGATAGCGCATTAAGTGCCGACTTGTGTGGCGCGATCGAGGTGCGGGACGCTTCAGCTCAAACACCAGCCCGCACGGATGGAGTCACGTTGCCGAAATCACACGCAGTCCCTCGATCAGGCGTCAGCCGCAGAGCTCTACTCGCCGGCGCTGTTGCGGCACCGGTCGCCGCCATGGCCGGCCAGGGCGAGCTTCCCGCGTCTGCGGAGTCGGCCGATGCCGCAACGCCCGGAGCAGCGTCGCGATACGTGCTCGTTCACGGTTCCTGGCACGACGGCTCGATGTGGAAACCCGTCGCCGATGAACTGCGCAAGGCCGGGCACCGGGTTCTCACACCGACGGTCGCCGGCCATGGGAAGGACGGAGACAAGACCGCCTCTCACGCGGACGCAGTCAACTCGGTCGTCGATCAGATCGTCGCGGCCGGTCTTTCGGACATCGTGCTCCTCGGCCACAGCTACGGCGGCACGGTCATCGCTCGCGTCTATGAGGAGATTCCGGACCGCATCCGCCGCCTGGTCTTCTGGAATGCGTTCGTGTCGGCGCCGGGCAGCTCTCTGCTGGACGAGGCGCCGCCGCACTATCGAGAGCTGTTCGCGCAACTCGCTGCGGCCTCACCTGACAACACGGTCAGTCTGCCCTTCTCGATCTGGCGCGAGAACTTCATTCAGGACGCGACACTCGAATTCGCCCAGTCGACGTTCGCGCTGTTGTCCTCGGAGCCCTACGGGCCTCTGGCCGAGAAGCTGCCGCTCGATCGCTTCTACGCCACGCTGTCGCAGGTGGGTCGCAGCTTCATCAACGGCACGGAAGACACGGCCCTTCCTCCGGGTGAGTGGGGGTGGCATCCTCGCATGTCCGATCGGCTCATGGGCCCGCGCTTCGTCCAGCTCCCGGGCAGCCATGAAGTGATGCTCACCAACCCCGCCCTGCTGGCTCGGAAGATCATCGAAGCCGGGCGGGACTGAAGGCGCCGCGGTCGAGGCGTACCTGACCGGCCACTGGCCCGACGTCGATTGAAGGCCGGCCGACCGGCTTCGTCGTTCCTCTAGCCGCGCGCCGACATCGCGCGTACCGTCGAGCCATGGCGAAGCTCATCGAGAACCTGGCGGAATCGGTGCCCGCGTGGGGCGCGAAGGTGGCATACGGCGAGAAGTCCACGATCGACGGTCGGGAGTTCGTGCCGGTCGCACTCGTGGCCTTCGGCTTCGGCGGGGGCGAGGGCTCCGGCGACATGCCGGCATCCGAGAAGACCCCGGCCGGACGGGGCGAGGGAAGCGGTGGCGGTGGCGGTGGCTACTCGGTGCCGATCGGGGCGTACATCGGCGGCCCCGACGGTCTGAAGTTCCGTCCCAATACGATCGCCCTCGCCGTGGTCGCAGTGCCGTTGGTGTCCGCGCTCGGCGCGGCGCTGGCCGTCATCATCGGCGCGGCCCGGTTCGTCAACCGTCGCTGACTGCGTAGCGTTGCGTCGACGAACTCCCGCATGATCTGCGTGACTCGTTCGCGCTGCCGGATGAGGGCCCAACGCACGGGGTCCGCGTCGCTGAACGGCACGTAGGCGACACCGGGTCGCGGGTAGTAGCGGCGCCCCTCGTCGGGAACCGGGCAGACCACCTCACCTGCCGCGACGAGCGCCAGGACTTCCTGGAACGTTGACACCTGGTGCGCACGCCTGACGGCGCGGCCCGACGGCGTCGTGAACGGCACGACCGCCGAGAGCCATGCCGCAGGCCCCACGACATCGGGCACGACGAGGTCGCCGAGTGCTTCGAGCTCGATCGATGAGCGACGGGCCAGTGGATGCCGCGACGACACCATCAGGTTGAGCGGCTCTTCACGCAGCACGCACGCCACGGCGAGGTCGGGCTCATCGACCGGAAGCCACGCGGTCACCAAATCGACCTCACCGCGGCGGAGCAAGTCGAATGGGTCGGTGAAGTACACCTCCCGATACCGCACATCGGCGAGCGGGTGCGACGCACGGAACGCCTCCAACACGGGTTCGAGGTCGTGCGCCTGCGCTCCCTGGACTCCGATCGTCAAGGTCTCGGCCGATTGCCGGGCGGCCGTCGTGGCATCCGCAATGGAGCGTCGGATGCCGTCGTAGGCCGGTTTCAAGCCCGCCCGGAGCACCTCGCCCACGTGGGTGAGCTCGACGCGGCGGCTCGAGCGCGCGAACAGCGGCGCACCGATCGCGATCTCCTGCGAACGGATCGCGTGGCTCACGCGTGATACCGAGACGTGCAGGCGCTCGGCGGTGCGGCCGAAGTGCAGTTCGTCGGCGAGGGTGAGGAAGATCTCGACGTCCCGCAGCTCCATTGCTCTTCCTCCGACGTGAACGCACAGGTCAACGATCGTATCCCGATCGAGCGTTGATCCGGACTCCCCGCGGCTTCAGGCTGGGAACCGGTGGAAGAACCGGACTCTTCTTTTGCTACCTAGTGTTGCTATTTACCGGTACTCATGGTTACTATGTACCAGTAGTCATCATCACCGAGTACTAGTACTCACCAACACCGAGTAGAGAGAGGGGGGTTCCATGGGCAAGCAGATGACCGAGATGCTCAAGGGCACGCTCGAGGGCATCGTTCTCGCGATCCTGACGGTACAACCGGCACACGGTGCCGAGATCACCACCCGGCTGCGAGAACAGGGCTTCTCCGACATCGTCGAGGGCACCGTCTACGCCCTGCTGATCAGGATCGAGCAGCGAGGCTTCGTCGACGTCGAGAAGGTCCCGTCGGAGAAGGGACCGCCGCGCAAGGTCTACACGCTCAACGCACTGGGCGGCGAGTACCTCGAAGAATTCTGGGGAACCTGGAGCTTCCTCGCAGAACGTATCGAACAGCTCCGCCACCGCATCGAATCGCAGCAGCACGAAGCAGACGAAGAAGGAGTGAAGTGACCATGGCGAGCAAATGGATCGAGACCCTCACGGGATCACTGGAGCAGAAGAAGCAGTACCGGCAGTACAAGGCCCGCATCGCGGCCCTGCCGGAGCCGTACCTCACGGCCGCGAATGCCTTCGAACGGTACCTCATGTACAACGGCGGCATCACCGACGGCGACGCCACGGTCATGATGACGATGCTCGGCGACTTCGCCGATCTGTGGGAACGTGCCGCCGCCGATGAGACGCCCGTCAGCGCGATCGTCGGCGACGATCCGGTCGGCTTCGCCGAGGCATTCAGCGAGGCCTATGTCGGCAAGCGCTGGGTCGACAAGGAGCGCAATCGCCTCACGGGGACGATCGAGAGCATCGAACGAGAGGAGCAGAAATGACCACCCAACAGGTCCAGGCACCCGCGATCCGGGTGCAGGGCATCGAGAAATCATTCAAAGACCTGCACGTGCTGCGGGGCGTCGACTTCGACGTGAAGGCGGGCAGCATCTTCGCGCTGCTCGGCTCGAACGGCGCAGGCAAGACCACACTGGTGCGCATCCTGTCGACGCTCTTGAAGGCCGACGCGGGTACCGCGACGGTATACGGCTTCGATGTCGCGACGAACGCCGGCGACGTGCGCGAGTCGATCAGCCTGACCGGCCAGTTCGCCGCGATCGACGAAGTACTCACCGGCCGGGAGAACCTCGTGCTGATCGCGAAGCTTCGTCACATGAAGAACCCGGGTGGCATCGCCGACGAGCTGCTCGCCCGCTTCTCTCTCACGGAAGCCGCCGGCCGCAAGGCGGGTACCTACTCGGGTGGCATGCGCCGCCGGCTCGACATCTCGATGAGCCTGATCGGCAACCCGCCGATCATCTTCCTCGATGAGCCCACCACCGGTCTCGATCCGCAGGCGCGCATCGAGGTGTGGCAGACGATCAAGCAACTCGCCAAGAGCGGCACGACCGTGCTGCTGACCACGCAGTACCTCGACGAGGCCGAGCAGCTCGCCGACCGCATCGCGATCCTGCACAAGGGCACGATCATCCAGAACGGCACCCTCGCCGAACTCAAGCAACTCCTCCCGGCCGCCCAGGTCGAGTACGTCGAGAAGCAGCCCTCCCTCGAGGACGTGTTCCTCGCACTCGTCGGCGAAACCGGCGAGATCGACAGCGCCGACGACGGCCGCACCGACGGTGCAGTCGCGGCAGGAAAGGAACAACGATGACCAGCCACGTCCTCAGCGACACCCGGGTGCTCACCGGCCGCTCGCTGACGCACATCCTCCGCAGCCCAGACACGATCATCACCACCGCGGTCACTCCGATCGCGTTGATGCTCCTCTTCGTGTACGTGCTCGGCGGCGCGATCAACACCGGGTCCGACGAGTCCTACATCAACTACATGCTCCCCGGCATCCTGCTGATCACGGTCGCGTCGGGCATCGCGTATACCGCGTACCGGCTGTTCCTCGACATGCAGGGCGGCATCTTCGAACGCTTCCAGTCCATGCCGATCTCGAGGTCCAGCGTGCTCTGGGGGCACGTCCTCACGTCCCTGATCTCGAACCTCATCTCGGTCGCGATCGTCATCGGCGTCGCGTTCATCATGGGGTTCCGCACCGGGGCATCCGTGGGCGCCTGGCTCGCGGTCGTCGGCATCCTGGTTCTGTTCACCCTCGCCCTGACCTGGCTCGCCGTGATCGCCGGGCTCTCGGCGAAGACCGTCGACGGTGCGAGCGCGTTCAGCTACCCGCTGATCTTCCTGCCGTTCATCAGCTCGGCGTTCGTGCCCACCGACACGATGCCCGGCCCCGTGGCCTGGTTCGCCGAGAACCAGCCCGTGACCTCCATCGTGAACACCATCCGGGCACTGTTCGCCCAAGAGCCCGTCGGCAGCGAGATCTGGATCGCCCTCGCGTGGCTCGTCGGCATCCTCGCCGTCGCCTACGCGTTCGCGGTCGCCATCTACCGGCGCAAGCTGAGCTGAGGGCCGAGCGCGACCTGCAGAATGCACGACCCGCGCACCGCACAACGAACGCCGCCCGCTCCCCCACAGGGGGCGGGCGGCGTTCGTGTCAGTCGTAGTAGCCGTCGAAGACGGCGCTCACGATCGTCATCTCCCCCTTGTCACCCTCCTTGGCGAGCCGATGACTCCGCACTCGCGGCCGCCGCCGGCTCGTCGGACGCGCCGGCGGCGCCTGCGTCGAGCTGCTTCGAGGCGAGCCATTCGAGCGTGACGTCCGCGACATCCCGCCAGCCCTGGTCGATCGTGAGCGAGTGCCCGCGGCCCTCGAATTCGCGATACTCGGTCGTGGACGACGCGTTGTCGGCGTACATGCCGAGCACCTCGAGAGTCACCGCTTTCGGAACGGTGTGATCCTCGGTGCCCGAGACCAGGAGCAACGGTCCGCGCACGGCGGTGTGGGTGTCGATAGCGGCGGGTGAGTTGCGGCTGAAGTTGGCCGTCGCGTCCTCGAACAGCGGGCGACCGGGGCCGGGAATCGTCCATGCCTCGTGGAGCGCGTCGGACTCATCGGCCGTGAGCGCGTTGCCGAAACCGTAGCGGAACTGCTTCGCGGTGAGCGAGACCGTGCGTCGCTTGTTCCCGGGATTGCCGAGCACTGGGAATCCAGAGCGCAGCTGAGAGAACGGCAGCGTCTTCACTCCCTTGATGGGAGCCGGGTCGATGGCGACTCCTGCGATCGCCAGATCGTTCGCGAGCAGTTCCTGTGCGATGAGTCCGCCGAACGAGTGCCCGATGACGATCGGCTTCGACTCGAGCGTGTCGATGTAGTCGGCGTAGTGGTGGCAGATCTGCTCGATGCCGACGTCATCGAGGTCGTCGGCGTTGGCGCGGGTCGCTTCGACGGTGTCTGCGTCGCCCGGCCATCCCGGAGAGCTCGGTTCGTATCCGTTTGCGGCGAACAGTTCCAACCATGGCGCCCAGGCCGCGGAGTGGATCCAGAGACCGTGGATGAAGACGACGGGTGTTTTCGACATGATGAGACTCCTTGTTCTCGGGGGTTCGGCGGTTCGGGTGCTTGGTCTGGTCGGAGCCGGCTCGGTCTGGTCGGAGCCGGCTTGGTCTGGTCGGTGCTAGAGGTCTTTGCTGAGCCCGCCGTCGATGAGGAAGTCGGCACCGGTGACGTTGCCCGCTCGATTGCTGGCGAGGAGGAGCACGAGGTCGGCCACCTCTTCGGGTTCGGTGAAGCGTCCGGTCGAGAACCCGCCGCCCTCCGCGATGATGCGCTCTCTCGCCTCGCTCGATGAGACGCCGAGGCTCTTCGCGATGGTCGCTGCGACGCCGCTCTCTCCCAGCCAGAGCGGGGTCGAGACGGGTCCGGGGCTGATGGTGTTGAACCGCAGCCCGCGAGGGCCGTACTCCTTGGAGAGGGATTTGGAGAGGTTCCACACGGCGGCCTTCGTTGCCGAGTAGTCGATCACCCCGGGATCGGGTAGGAACGCATTGACCGACGCGATCGTGACCACGTTGCCCGCGCCGCGGTCGAGCAGGTACGGGATGGCGGCGCGGGTGGTTCGCACCGCGGCCATGAGCGTGAGGTTGAGCGTGCCCAGCCAGTCTTCGTCCGAGACGGCGAGGAAGCCGTCGGTGCGTGGCGTGACCGCTCCGACATTGTTGACGACGATGTCGAGGCCCCCGAAGTGTTCGCAGCGGGCGACGAGTTCAGCCGGTCCGGCGGCCGTGGAGAGGTCCACCGGCACGGCCATGACTTGGCCGCTGTCTGCGAGGGCGACGAGCTCGTCGGTGATCGTGCGGGCTCCCGCGATCACTCGTGCCCCTTCGGCGACGAGTGCCTGCGTGATCGCAATGCCGATTCCCTTGCTCGCGCCGGTCACGACGGCGACCTTGTCGGTCAGATCGAGGTCCATGGCCGCGACGCTAGTCCGATCGTCGCGGGGCTGCCTGTCCCCGCTACTACCCCCGAGCGGCGAGCGCAGCCATCGCTCGCGCCGTCGCAGTGCCCGGCTCGGCCTGGTACAGGAAGATCGTGTGCCCGTCGGTGCCGGACACCGGCAATCGTGCGTAGTGCACGATGAGCCGGCCGACTTCCGGATGCCGCAGCACATGGATGCCGTTGGTCGCGCGCACCACGTCGTTGCGTTCCCAGACCTCGCGGAAGAGATCGCTGCGCGTCGACAGTTCGGCGACGAATGCGTGCAGTCGCTCGTCATCACCGCGTTGGCCGAACATCGAGCGGAGCACGCCGATCGAGCGCGCGGTCAGCGCGTCCCAATCCTCATGCAGCGCTCGATCCGCGGGATCGGTGAGGAGGGACAGCAGATTGTTCGCGCCGACCCGATAGTTGGCGCTGATCGCGCGTGCGAGGGAGTTGCTCGCGAGAACGTCGATGTAGCGATTGTGCACGACGGCTGCGGTGAGCGGCCATGAATCGATGAGCCATTGCACCCACTCACCCACCACGTCCGCGCTGTGCGTCGGCTCCTGCAGGGGGCGCTGCGCGAGTTCATGCAGATAGGTGCTCGCGACGTCGTCGAGCAGGAGCGCGCGCGAGAGCGCATCGAGAACCTGGACGGACGGGTGCGCCTCCCGGCCCTGCTCGAGACGCACGTAGTACTCGGCGCTGATGCCGGCCAGGATCGCCACCTCTTCACGGCGCAAGCCGGCGACCCTTCGCCGCTCGTCGCCGACCGGAATCCCGACATCCTGGGGGCGCACGCGCGCTCGTCGCGCGCGGAGATAGTCCCCGAGACGGCTGCGACTTGCCATGGCCGAGTGTATCGGGATGGCGCAGTCAAAACGCGGTCATCTGGATGTCGCGGCGCTCGCGGCATCCTTCAGCTGACGGCCTTCCGGACGAGTTCGGTGACCTTCTTCTCGACGGCCGGAGTCCAATTGCGGACCGCGAAGGCGGCGCCCCAGATATCACCGTCGTCGAGGTTGGCAGTGTCTTGGAACCCGATGGTCGCGTAGCGCGTCTTGAACTTCTTGGCCGCCTGGATGAAGACGACGATCTTGCCGTCCGCGTCCGCGAAACCGGGCATGCCGTAATAGGTCTTGGGTACGAGGTCTGGCGCGACCTCGGAGACGACGCGGTAGAGCCCTTCGGCGAGCACCTTGTCTTCAGGTTCCATTTCGGCGATGGCCTCCCGGACCGCCTTCTCGCCGGCCGCGCGGTTCTTGCCGGCCTTCTCCTGCTCGCGGAGTTCCTTCGCGCGCTGCTTGACCGCGTCGCGTTCGTCTTTGCTCAGTCCTCCGGACTCGTCGGTCTTGGCCATCGTGGTCTTCTCCTTCGGGGAATCTCGTCGGTGACGCCGCGCGGACCGCCGCATCGATCTCAGGTTAGGCGGCGAGGCTCGTCACGCGCTTCTCCGTTCCTGCCCGATTCATCACTCCCAGTCATCCCATTCACCGAAGTCCTGGTACGCCGACGGACCGACGTACCCGATGCCGACCCCGGGGTTCCACAACGCCGCGGTCAGGGCGGAGGCGGTGAGGGCGTCGATCATCATGGAGTCCATCCACGCGCGCATCCAGTGCTCTGATGCACCGGCACCGAGGATCCGTGCCAGTCGGCCCGGTTCGCGGGCCTCCACTCGCGCCGCAGATCGCGCCAAGCTCGCCGGCCGGGCATCTGCCGGTCGATCGTCCGCTGCCGCCTCCGCGGTGAACCGCTCGAACAGCAGGTCGAGCTGCGTCGGGGTGAGTCGCTCGAACGCCTCGACGTGTGCGCGTTCGATCGCGGCGGTCGGTGCGGTACGGAGCATCCGCTCGTAGCGCTCGACGGCCTGGCGGTCCTCGCGCGAAGCCGGAACCGAAGCCGGAACCGGAACCGGCGCCGGCGCCGGCGCCGGCGACTCGGCCGGCTCGGTCTCAGGGTCGAGTTCCACCTTGCGGCCGAGGATCCGGTCGATGAGGCTCATCGTTCGTTCCTCTCTGTCGAAGCGCCGATCGGCGCATCGCCGGTCGACGTGATGCGGTACCCGGCCTCGGCGAGGGTGCGAGTCATGTGTTCCGCGTACCACTGCGGCCATTGCTCGTCGTACACGCCGCCGAGATTCTGCTCCTCGTGGACGCCGTGTGCCGTCGCGGCTCGCGTGAGCAGGTCGAGCAACAGCTCCGTCGTGGGATCGATTCCGGTCTCCATGTCTCTCTCCTCCACTGTCTTCAGCGCCCAGGCAGGCGTTCGACGATCTGCTGGAGCACCCACTCGTTGCCGTCGGGGTCGGCGAACGAGGCGAACGATGCGTAGCTGTCGTAGAGCGGGTGGGGCCCGCTGACCCGATTCGCCGTCCCGGCCCAGTGGAAGACGGTGTCGCGGTCGTGCCACACCTCCGTGATGTCGAGCCCGCGGTCGGCGAGGGCGGCGCGCGCCTCCGCGACATCCGTCACGATCAGGTGGAGTCCGCGGGTGGAGCCGGGAGCCGCATCCGTCAGGCCGGTGCCGAAGATCACCGAGGCGGATGATCCGGGCGGGGTGACTTGCACGACGCGCAGCCCCCGCTCGGTCGAGGCGTCGGCGTCGATTCGGAAGCCCAGCCCCTCGTAGAAAGTCTTCGCTCGGTCCACATCGGAGACGGGGATCACGACGATCTCCAACTTCAGTTCGAGTGCCCGGCCGTCCTGGCTCCGTGGTTCCTGGCTTCGTGATTCGTCGCCCGTGTTCGTGTTCGTGTTCGTGTTCGTGTTCATGTCGTTCCTCCGTGATCGGTGATCGGGCACCTGTTCGGCGCCGTGTGATCATGTTCATCCGGGAGTCCCGGGCTTCGCGCCCGGGTGATGCACGGGTCGGGCCCCCGGGTGCATGAACCGGGGACACCCGGGGGTGGTTCGCGGCTCGTGTAACCTCCGGACTGGAGGCTCACGTGACCAGGATCAGAGATTCGGACCTCCGCGGGAGGCAGCGCGAAAGCGGCGTGCTCGACCGCCTTCTGCGTGACGTGCGCGATGGCAGGAGTCAGGTGCTCGTGCTCCGGGGCGAGGCCGGCGTGGGCAAGACCGCGTTGCTCGAGTACATGGTCGCCGGCGCGTCCGGCATGCAGGTGATCCGGGCTTCGGGAGTCGAACTCGAGTCGGAGATCGCGTACTCGGGCCTGCAGCAGCTCTGCGCTCCGTTGATGAGGGGTATCGACACGCTGCCCGATCCGCAGCGCGATGCGCTCGCCACCGCATTCGGCCTGAGCGCCGGCCCGCCGCCGCAAGCACTGATCGTCGGCCTCGCGGTGCTCGGGCTGATGTCGGAGGCGGCCTCGCACCATCCGGTGGTCTGCATCGTCGACGATCTGCAATGGGTGGATCGCATGACCGAGGTCGTGCTCGGGTTCGTCGCGCGGCGGCTCGACGCCGATTCTGTCGCACTCGTCTTCGGGGTGAGGACTCCAGACGAGGAGCGGCCCGTCGTCGATCAGCCACTCCTCGTGGACCTGCCGGAGCTCCGCATCGGCGGACTCCACGACGCCGACGCTCGGGCGCTGCTCGATTCCGTGCTGAGCAGCCCCACCGAACCGCAGGTGCGCGACCGCATCATCGCCGAGGCTCGCGGGAACCCGCTCGCCCTCATCGAACTGCCGCGCGAACTCAGCGCCGCCGAACTCGTCTTCGGGTTCGGCGGCGGGAGTACGGTGTCGCTCACGAACCGGCTCGAGCATGGATTCGCTCGGCGGATCGCCGAATTGCCGCCGGAGGCCAGGCAAGTGCTGTTGACCGCCGCCGTCGAGCCGGTCGGCGATGTGACCCTGCTCTGGGCCGCCCTCGACCGTCTGGCGATCGCACCGGCATCCGCGGAACCGGCGGTGGCCGCAGGGCTCATCGAGCTCGGCACGCGCGTTCGGTTCCGGCATCCGCTCGTGCGCTCGGCGGCGTGGCGCTCGGCGCGGCCCGACGACGTGCGAGCTGTGCACCGGGCTCTCGCCGAGGTGATCGACCCTGACGTCGACGGAGATCGCCGCGCCTGGCACCGCGCGCACGCGACGGCCGTGCCCGACGAGGATGTCGCGGCAGAGCTCGAACGCTCGGCGATGCGCGCGCTCGCGCGCGGCGGGCGGTCGGCCGCTGCTGCGTTCCTCGAACGCGCCGCCGAGCTCACCCCCGAGCCGGCGCTGCGGGGCGCTCGATTGCTCGCTGCAGCGCAGGCGCGACTGGATGCCGGTGCGCCCACGCTCGTTCCAGGGATGCTCGCCACCGCTGAACTGTCGCCGCTCGACGCGGGCCAGCGGGCCGACGCCGCACGGATGCGTGCGCAGGCCGCGTTCGAGATCGACCCCGGGCGCGAGGCCTGCTCGTTGCTGCTCGCCGCGGCCGTGAGGCTCGAAGAACTCGACCCCGAGGCGGCTCGTCGCACGTACCTGACCGCGGTGGGTGCCGCGGCCCACGCCGGACGTCTCGGCGGCGACGCCCTTCAGCGTGCTGCCGAAGCCGCACGCGCGGTCGTTCCCGGCGACCGGCCGACGGACCTGCTGCTCGAAGGACTCGTGACGTGGGCGCTCGACGGGCCGGCGGATGCCGCGCCGAAGCTGCGTCGCGCGATCGACGCGCTCACCGCCAGGCAGGAACCTGCACTGCTCTGGCTCGCCGCTCCGGCTGCGCATGAGGTGTGGGATGACGCCGCGTGGTTCGAGCTGTCGGATCGGGCGTTGTCGTTCGCGCGGGCAAGCGGTGCGCTCTCACTGTTGCCGACCGCGCTGGCCTTCTCCGCGGGAACCCTCTCGTTCGCGGGGAGGTTCGCCGAGGCGGAGGACGCCCTCGCCGAGGCCGCCGTGATCGAACGTGCACGTGGCCTCGCGCCGCGCCCGTCGGGATCGCTTGCGCTCGCCGCGTACCGCGGGCGCGAAACGGAGGCGCTCGAGCTCATCGACGCCGTCATGGCCGCTGCCGAGGTGCGCGGCGAGGGCCGTCTCGTCGGCGGCGCCCTGTACGCGCGGGCGGTGCTCTGCAACGGGTTGGGGCACTACGCCGCGGCGTTCGAGGCGGCCCGCGAGGCCGTCGAGTATCCCGACCTCGGAGTGTTGAACTGGTCGCTCACCGAACTCGTCGAGGCCGCGGTCCATGCGGGCGAGCTCGAAGAGGCACGTGCAGCGCGAGATCGGCTCGCCGAGCGCACCGGAGTCGCGACGACCGACTGGGCCCGAGGTGCACAGGCGCTCGCGGACGCGCTCGTCGGCACAGGGGAATCAGGAGCGATCGACGCCCACTATCGCGAGGCGATCGAGCGGTTCTCTCGCACGGGACTCGCGGTGCAGCTCGCTCGCACGCGGCTGCTCTACGGCGAATGGTTGCGGCGGTCGAACCAGCGCGCCGACGGGCGCACCCAATTGCGCCTCGCACACGAGGCGTTCACGACGATGGGGGCCGACGGGTTCGCCGGGCGCGCGGCCCGAGAGCTCGTCGCCACCGGCGAGACGGTACGAAGGCATGCGGATGCCGCGGGGCCCGAGCTCACCGCGCAGGAGGCCCAGATTGCACGTCTGGCCGGGGCGGGCCAGACCAATCCCGAGATCGGATCGGTGCTCTACATCAGCCCGCGCACCGTCGAGTGGCATCTGAGCAAGGTGTTCACGAAACTCGGCGTCGGTTCCCGCCGCGAACTCGCGGCCGCGCTGCCGCCGAGGGGGACGCGCCCGGTCGCATCGGTGCGCGACTAGAGTCCGAGACATGTCGAAGTTCACGGAGAAGATGAAGTCGCTCTTCCGTCGCCCTCGGCCGGTGACGAAGGAAGACGCCGCCGAGATCGCGGACTGGGTGAACGAAGGCGGCGCCATCGACCCTGATGGGCCGCCACCGATCATCGAAGGCGGCCCGAAGAAGGGCTGACCCCTCGAGCCCGGGTCGGCACGACGACGTTCGCCGAGCCCGCACATCGGCTTATGATGAGTGCGCGATATCAGAATGAGAAGTTCTATTATCGAACACCCACAGCGCAGTGAGGAGAAGCCGTGCAGTTCCACCACTACGGCTACGTGTCCGGTGACCCACGGGTGCAGCCCGCCGCCGGCGTCGGCATCGATCGCCCCGAGGAGCTTCCCGACGAGGTCGATGTGCTCATCGTCGGCTCGGGCCCGGCCGGTATCGTCGCCGCGGCGCAGCTCGCCCAGTTCCCCGACGTCGTGACGCGCATCGTCGAACGTCGTCCCGGCCGTCTCGCGATCGGCCAGGCCGACGGCATCCAGGCGCGCAGCGTCGAGACCTTCCAGGCGTTCGGCTTCGCCGAACGCATCATCGCCGAGGCGTACCGCATCACCGAGATGGCGTTCTGGAAGCCCGACCCCGAGCACCCCCGGAACATCCACCGCGCCGCGGTCACCCCCGACGATCCGACCGGCATCAGCGAGTTCCCGCACCTCATCGTCAACCAGGCGCGCGTGCTCGACTACTTCGCCGAGTACGCGCACAACTCCCCTGGGCGCATCACGCCGGACTACGGCTGGGAGTTCGTCGGACTCGACATCGCACAGCCGAGCGCGCACGGAACCCTCCCCGACCACCCGGTGACGGTCACCCTCGAGCGGGTCACGGGTGTCGGAAGCGGTGCCGGCGACGCGTCGCACGCCGCCCCGCTGGAGGGCACACGCACGGGCGAGCGCCGCACCCTGCGCGCCAAGTACGTCGTCGGCGCCGACGGTGCACGCAGCCAGGTGCGCGAATCGATCGGCGCCAAGCACATCGGCGCGCAGTCCTTCCACGCCTGGGGCGTGATGGACACGCTCGCCGTGACCGATTTCCCCGACATCCGCACGAAGTGCTCTATCCAGTCCGAGGCGGGCAACATCCTGCTCATCCCGCGCGAGGGCGGGCAGCTGTTCCGCATGTACGTCGACCTCGGGGAGGTCTCCGAAGACGACCGCGGCGCGGTGCGCCAGACCACGCTCGACGAGATCATCGCGAAGGCGAACGAGATCCTGCACCCGTACACGCTCGACGTGCGGAACGTGCCGTGGCATTCGGTCTACGAAGTCGGCCACCGCGTGACCGACCGCTTCGACGACGTTCCCGTCGAGGAGCAGGGCAGTCGCACCCCGCGCGTCTTCATCACCGGCGATGCCTGCCACACGCACAGTGCGAAGGCGGGCCAGGGCATGAACGTCTCGATTCAAGACGGCTGGAACATCGGCTGGAAGCTCGGCCAGGTGCTCGACGGCCGTGCTCACCCGGCGCTGCTCGAGACCTACCATGCCGAACGCCACGTCGTCGCGAAGAACCTGATCGAGTTCGATCGCGAGTGGTCGAAGCTGATGGCGACCAAGCCCGAGGACCTCGGCGACCCGGCAGAGCTCGAGGAGTTCTACGTGCGCACCTTCGAGTTCCCTGCGGGATTCATGACGCAGTACGAGGCCTCGATGATCGTCGGCGAGGCCGGCCACCAGGGCCTCGCAACCGGGTTCCCGATCGGCAAGCGCTTCAAGTCGGCGCCGGCCGAACGCGTCTGCGACGGCAACCCCGTGCAGCTCGGGCATCATCACCGCGCCGACGGGCGCTGGCGCATCTATGCGTTCGCGGATGCCGCGGCGCCCGCCCTGCGCGGCACGGTACTCGCCGACTGGGCGAACTGGCTGCACGAGGCATCCGACTCACCGCTTCGCGCGTTCACGCCCGACGGCGCCGACATCGACAGCGTCTTCGATGTGAAGGTCGTCTACCAGCAGCCTCATACGGCCGTCGATCTCGGGCGGGTGCCGCAGAACTTCCTTCCGCGCAACGGCCCGTTCGAGCTGACCGACTACGAGAAGGTCTACGCCGCCGACTCGCAGCACGACATCTTCGAGCTGCGCGGAATCGACCGTGCCGGAGCCGTCGTGGTGGTGCGGCCCGACCAGTACGTGGCGAACGTGCTGCCGCTGACCGCCCTCGACGAGCTGGCCGAGTTCTTCCGAGGCATCCTGCTCGCGCGCTGACGCGCCGGTCAGGCGCCGTACGCTCGGGCGATGGCCTCTGCGGCGAGCTGCAGGCGGCGAGCGATCTCGGCCTCAGGTTGCGAGAACGAGACGTGGATCACCGCGATCGATGCCGGCGGCTGGCCCGGCAACGCAAGCGGCACGGCGACCGACCTGAGCGACGGCACGACCTCGTCATGACTCAGCGCGTACCCGCGAACGCGGCTGGCGGCGATCTCCTCTCGAAGCCGGTCGGGCACGTCCGACGGCCAGGCACTCTCGGGAAGGCTGAGCAGAATCGCCTTGCCGGGGCCGCCGCGGGTGACCGGATGCCGGTGGCCGGGCCGGTACGACACCACTGCAACGGACTGGCGGGGTGAGGCGCTCACCAGTGTCACCGCCTCCTCGGCGTCGACGAGCACCGCGAGCAGGCAGGTCATGCCGAGCTCGTTGGCGACGGCGTTGAGCTCGGGCAGTGCGAGGTGCTGAAGGTCGCGGGCCACGCCCGAGGCGAGTGCCGCGAGTCCGGTGCCGAGGGCGAGTCGGCCGGCGGCGTCGCGCGTGACGAGCCCGTGATCCTCGAGGGTGCGCAGCAGCCGGTAGGCGACCGAGCGGTGCACGCCGAGTTCGCCCGCGAGCTCGTCGATCGTGAGGTTCCGGTCGGCGGCGGCGAGAATCTCGAGCACGCGGATGCCGCGGCTCAGGGTCTGCGAACCGGCTTGCGTTCCGGCGTCGGCTGCCATGTGGGAACGTCCCCTCGGTCGTGCGCGTCTGTCTCGTGCTCGTCCGATACTAGGACGGTTCGACCGGTAATCGAACGAATGTTCCGGCGGCGGCTACGCCGCATACTCGGGTTGTCAGGTCAGTCGAGCTTCGTCGTACGCGGTGTCGGTTATGCACGTTCCGCGTGTCCGTTACTGCGCTCGGGTCGAGGATCGTCCCCTGCTTGCCGCCACGTGCCGAGGCTCGTGATCGAGGCGTCGATGATGTCGTCGTGGACGGCTCTGTGCTCGATGGTGCTGCGGTAGTAGATCGGGCCTATGGCCTGAGCGGCTGCGGACAGCGGGTCCGAGGCGAGGATGATCTCGCCGCGGGTTTGTGCGTCCGTGAGAGCGGCGGCGAGGCGTTCGGCGAGCGTGTGTGCGAATCGGCTACGCCGGGCATCCATGCCGTCGTCCCAAAGAGCGGTGCTGGCGAGCGTGGTGGTGACGACGCGTACGTCGTCCTGTTCTAGCTGGCGGGCGATCGCGATGAGCTCGAGGCGAAGCCACTCCCGAGTGGGGGTCGCAGGAGTGTCGAAGAAGGGCATGGGAACGGTCGCCATGGCCTCCGCGAGCATCTCGACGCTGCGCGGCCAATGTCGGTAGACGGTCGCGCGTCCCATTCCGGTTTGCTCGGCGACCTGAGCGTGGGTCACCGCGGTCGGCCCCTTCGCCATGAGCAGTTCACGTGCTGCGTTCAGGATCGCCTCCTTGCTCCGCAGGAATCTGGGGTCCGCCTCAGTGCTCATGGCTCAAGTCTACGAGACAACTTGACTTATAGGCCAGGCTCCGCAATGCTCACCGTTATGAAACAGAATGTATCGCAGAGTTTGAAGGTAGCGGTCCTCGGAGCTACCGGCGCTACCGGACGGCACGTCGTCGCCACGGGACTCGAGCGCGGTCACGAGGTGGTCGCGCTCGTTCGGAGAGCAGACTCGTTCGAGCCAGCTGCCGGATTGACGGAGGTGGTGTGGGCTGACCTGTCCGATCGCGGCCCACTGACTCAGGGACTCGTTGGCGTGGACGTGGTGATCAGCACCCTCGGTGGAGCCGATACCGGGCCGACCACGGTGTGCACGGACGCCATCAGCACGACGCGGCCGGCGATGAGCGAGGCGGGAGTGTCGCGTCTGATCGTAGTGAGCGCTCACGGGGTGCTCGAAACTCACGACCGGTCGCTGTATTCGATGGCGGTATGGGCAGGGGTGAGCGAGAAGATGAAAGACAAGGAATCGATGGAATCGCTCATCACGTCGTCCGAGCTGGAGTGGACGATCGTTCGTCCGCCGATGCTGAAGGACACCCCCGCGACAGGCAAGTACCGGGTGGGCGAGGAGCTTCCGATCCATCTTTGGCACACCATCGGCCGCGCCGACCTCGCGGCGTTCCTGGTTCGAGAAGCCGAAGAACCTCAGTTCGTCCGGGGATACCCGAGGATCCACCGATGAGCGGCCGGTACTCGTTCGAGGGGAAGGTCGCAGTGGTTACCGGTGCTACCGGCGGCATGGGGCAGGTCATCGCTCTGGAGCTAGCTCGAAAAGGCGCGCACGTGATCGCCATCGCCAGGGACCCACGTCGAGCAGACGCCCTCGATGCGCAGATTGCCGGGCAAGCAGGCCCTGGTCGTCTCGAGGTACTCGCTGGCAACTTGTCGCAGCGGGACGGAATCATCCACACCAGCCAAGCGATCCTCGCTCGGCACGAAGCATTACACGTCCTGGTCAACAACGCCGGTGCCCACTTCAGCGACCACCGCGTCTCCCCAGACGGAATCGAGATGCACATCGCTGTCGACTATCTGGCTGCTTACGGATTGACCGCACTTCTTCACAACGCGCTGCGCCGGGGGCGGGCGCGCGTGGTCAACGTCGCTTCCGACACCCTCCGAGACACCCGACAAGTAAAACTGGTCGGCAGGCCTCGTCCAGCGACTCTGAACACTAGGGACCTCGACGACCTTACCCATCTCAACCCCGCAACGGGATTCATCCCCTTCCACGCATATGCGCGGGCGAAGCTACTGACAGTGATGGCCGGCTACCACCTCGCACGCACCCTCACTACAGACGGAGTAACAGTGAACGCGGTGCACCCCGGGATCGTCGCAACCGAGATCATCGACGACCTCGTTCCCAAGGCCTTACGCCCATTCGGTGGTCTCATCCGGCGGTCGATGCTCACTCCAGAACAAGGCGCCGCAGCAACCCTTCGTCTGGCTACCGACCCCGCGCTCGACAACGTGACCGGCCGATACTTCGTCCGCGACACCGACACCCCCACGCCTTCTGTTTCATACGACACCGCCGCGCAAGCTCAACTGCGAAACACCACCGACCGCTTCCTCAACGCTGGACAACCTGCAACGGGTGTCTCGTAACCTCGGTGTCTCAAAGCCCATGGGATTTACGCTGAGCGTTTGGCGTACGGCGATATCGGCGCCGGTCAAAGAACAGCACGGAGCACGGAGCACGGAGCACGGAGCGAACCGCGTCGGCGCCTCAGAAGCGGCGTTCCGTGAGGTGCACCTGCACCGTCGCGCCGGCCTCTTTGCCGATGGCGCGTCGCACGGCCGCGGTCACCGCCAGCTTGTGGCTGCCGTCGCCGAGTGCCATGAATGATCCGTCGAATGGGGCGCCGTCGACGGTGCCCGACACCTTCACGAGCCCATGGGTTCCGAAGAACTCGGCCGATGCCGGCCAGATCACGTAGGTCCAGCCGCCCTTGGCGGGGCTCCGCTCGAGCACGGCCTCGAAGGCGACGTCGAGTGGTCCGACGGCCGCCGGTGTGGGCGCTGCGCTGGTCATGGTGTTCATCATTCCTCCTCGATGCGGTGGGTACCAGTGGGTCGAGACCGGTGACGCGAATTCGACACGAATGACCGATCGCTTCCGCCCGACGGAACAACCGGCGAAGTTCGAGCGGGAAATCACCCCGGAATCGTGGAGCGGATGCCTCGCGGCCACGTACGCTGAACGACACGTGCAGCAGCGCCGCGGGCACGGCGATCGACCCCTTCCCACGGCACCGCTGCACTCCCGTGTCAGAAGGAGGGTTCGTGCGAGTCGGTATCCCGAAAGAGCGGCGTGAGGGCGAGCGCAGGGTCTCGGCCACCCCCGAGACGGTGCGGCAACTCGCCGGGCTCGGGCTGACCCTCACCATCGAGCGCGGTGCCGGCGAGGCATCCGATCACGGCGATTCGCAGTATGCCGATGCGGGAGCCGAGCTCGTCGACCGGCTCGACCTCGGCGCGATCGACGTGCTGTTGCACGTGCGACCGCTCACCGTCGAAACCGTCGCCGCCCTCCGCAGCGGCACGATCACGGTGGGGCTGGGGTCACCGGCGAGCGAGCTCGACACGGTTCGGGCGTTGCGCGACGCGCGGGTGAAGTCCTTCGCCCTCGAGCTCGTGCCGCGCATCTCGCGGGCGCAGTCGATGGACGCGCTGACGAGCCAAGCGCTCGTGGCCGGGTACCGCTGCGTGCTCGAGGCCGCCATGCGCCTGCCCCGGTTCTTCCCGCTCTTCATGACGGCGGCCGGCACGATTCCGCCGGCGAAGGTCGTCGTGCTCGGCGCCGGCGTCGCCGGCCTGCAGGCGATCGGCACGGCGAAGCGGCTCGGCGCGCGGGTCTCGGCGAACGACGTGCGCGCGGCATCGGCCGACGAGGTCGCCTCGATGGGCGGCACGTTCATCAACCTCGATCTCGACACCGCCGCCGACGCGGCCGGCGGGTACGCGAAGGAGCTCGGCGAAGACCGGGCGGCGACGCAGCGGCGTCTGCTCGCCCCCCACATCGCCGAGGCCGACGTGCTCATCACGACCGCGGCGATTCCCGGGCGCCCCGCGCCGCTGCTCGTCACGACCGAGATGGTCGCGGCCATGCGGCCCGGTTCGGTGGTCGTCGACCTCGCGGCCGAGTCAGGCGGCAACGTCGAGGGTTCGGTTGCGGGCACGGATGTCGCGGTGCCGACCGCGAGCGGCGAAGGCACGGTCACGCTCGTGGGTATGAAGGATGCCGCATCGAGCATGCCGGCCGATGCGTCGCGGCTCTACGCGAAGAATGTTGCCAACCTCGTCGAGCTCATGACG
The DNA here is from genome assembly GCF_059445405.1 of Agromyces sp. Y782. Classification (NCBI taxonomy): domain Bacteria; kingdom Bacillati; phylum Actinomycetota; class Actinomycetes; order Micrococcales; family Microbacteriaceae; genus Agromyces; species Agromyces sp. Y782. The sequence continues at coordinate 1,848,439 of NZ_JCAIUG010000001.1, forward strand.
CACGACGGCCGGGTGGAGCCCGACTTCGACGACGAGGTGGTCGCGGGAGCGTGCCTGACGTTCGCCGGCGAGGTGCGGCATGCGCCGACGGCCGAGTTGCTCGGCGGGGACACGGGTCTCGATACGCGGCCTCCTTCGTCGGGCGCTACTCGACCAGCAGAGGGGCCTCCTTCGTCGGGCGCTACTCGACCAACGGAAGCACCCGACCAGGAAGGACACCGCTGATGGACGGCATCGCCCTCCTCACGATCACCGTGCTCTCGGTGTTCGTGGGCTTCGAGGTGGTCTCGAAGGTCTCGAGCACCCTGCACACCCCGCTGATGTCGGGCGCGAACGCGATCCACGGCATCATCCTCGTCGGCGCGATCATCGTCGCCGGCCAGGCATCCGACGGCTGGACCCTCGCGCTCGCGCTCGTCGCCGTCGTGCTCGCCACCGCGAACCTCGTGGGCGGCTTCGTCGTGACCGACCGCATGCTCGAGATGTTCCGCGGCCGCAAGGGGGTCGGTCGATGAGCCTCCTCTCCCCCATCTGGACGGCGCTGCTCTACCTGGTCGCCGCGGTCTGCTTCATCCTCGCCCTCAAGGGCCTCAGCTCGCCGAAGACCGCCCGTCGCGGCAACCTCATCGGTGCGGCCGGCGCGCTCGTCGCCGTCGTCACGGTCTTCCTCTCGATGAAGCTCGACAACATCCCGTGGATCCTCGCGGCGATCGCGATCGGCTCGGCGATCGCCGCACCGATCGCCCGCCGGGTGCAGATGACGCAGATGCCCCAACTCGTCGCCCTCTTCAACGGCGTCGGCGGCGGCGCCGCGGCGCTCGTGGCACTGCTCGAACTGCCGCACACGGATGACCCGTGGGTGCGCCTCGCGATCGTCTTCACGATGCTCGTGGGTGCTGTCTCATTCGCCGGATCGCTCGTGACGTTTGCGAAGCTGCAGGAACTCATGACGACCAGGCCTATCGTCTTTCCCGGGCTGCCGATCATCATGAGCGCCTCGGTGCTCGTGGCCATCGCGGCATCCGTCGCCGTCATCATCACCGGCGCCGGCTGGCTCGCCGTGGTCCTGCTCGCCTTCGGCCTGCTCACCGGTGTGCTGCTCGTGCTGCCGGTGGGCGGCGCCGACGTGCCGATCGTCATCTCGTTGCTGAACGCGTTCACGGGCCTCGCGGTCGCAGCGTCGGGCTTCGTGCTCGGCAACGTGCTGCTCATCATCGCCGGCACGCTCGTCGGCGCCTCGGGCACGATCCTCACCCGGGCGATGGCCTCGGCGATGGGACGCAGGGTCACGGGCATCATGTTCGGCGCGTTCAAGGGCGGGTCGACGGCCGGCTCGACCGTGGCATCCGATCGCCCGGTGCGCTCGTCGAGCGCGGAAGACGTCGCCGTGCTGCTCGCCTACGCGCAGAAGGTCATCATCGTGCCCGGCTACGGGCTCGCGGTCGCGCAGGGCCAGCACACGGTCGCCGAGTTGCAGACCGAGCTCGAGTCGCGGGGCATCGAGGTCGTCTTCGCGATCCATCCGGTCGCCGGCCGCATGCCGGGGCACATGAACGTGCTGCTCGCCGAGGCGAACGTGCCCTACGAGTCGCTGAAGGAGATGGGCGAGGTGAACCCCGAATTCAAGACAGCGGATGTCGCGCTCGTCGTCGGCGCGAACGACGTCGTGAACCCGGCGGCGAAGACCACGCCGGGCTCGCCGATCTACGGCATGCCCATTCTCGAGGTCGAAGAGGCGCGGCAGGTCGTGTTCCTGAAGCGCTCGATGCGGCCCGGCTTCGCCGGCATCGAGAACGAGCTGCTGTTCGAGCCGCAGACGACCCTGCTGTTCGGCGACGCGAAGGACTCGCTCGGCAAGGTGCTCGCGGCGGTGAAGGCGCTGTAGGGACCGAGCGAACAGCCGGGAACGTCGACCAGCGAGACCGGACAGGCGCTACTCGACCGGCGCGGGCCGGCGAATGTGCGCGTCGGCCCAGTGCTGGTTGAACATGACCCCGAGGATGTTGCCGAACGGATCGACCACGGATGCCGTGACGAAGCCGGGTCCGTGCTCGGTCGGTTCCTGGTAAGAGGTTCCCCCGAGGCCCAGCAGGCGCTCGTACGCGCCCTGCAGGTCGTCGACGTGCCAGTGGATGACCTCGCCGGCGGGGCCTTCGGGCACAGGCGGGCGGTACCGGGCGTCGATGAGGCCGAGTTCGTCTTCGTCGTCGCCGACGCGGAACTCGATGTAGCCGGGAACCCGGTAGTAGGGATCGATGCCGAGCACTTCTGCGTACCAGGCGGCGGCCGCCTCGAGGTCGGCGGCGTAGTAGCTGACAGTGGCGAATCCCCTGAGCATGAGCGGTTCCTTTCGAGTGATGCATCCGTGCGGTGCAGCGGATGTTCGAGGTGATGAGTACAGTCTCGAGCGCAGAAGTGCTCACCTCTTGACTACTTTTCCGACGAGAATGGAAACATGCGCGCAGATCGCCTCGTGGCCGTCCTCCTCACCCTGCAGGCGCGGGGTCGGGTGACCGCCGCGCAGCTCGCCGAAGAGCTCGAGGTCTCGGTCGCCACCGCTCGACGCGACCTCGAGGCGCTCTCCACCGCGGGCATCCCGGTGTACCCGCAGGCCGGCCGCGGCGGCGGATGGCAGCTGCTCGGCGGTGCCCGTACCGACCTCAGCGGCCTGTCGGCGGGCGAGGCACGTGCGCTCTTCCTGCTGGTCGGGCCCGCGGCATCCGTCGACCCCGAAGCGAAGGCGGCCCTGCGCAAGCTCGTGCGCGCCCTGCCCGAGACGTTTCGCACGCGCGCGCAGTCCGCCGCCGAGGCCGTCGTCATCGACTCGGGCGAATGGGGTCGGCCGCCCTCCGAACGCCCCGCCCTGCTTCCGGTGCTCGAAGCGGCGATCGTCGATCGGGTGCAACTGAACATCCGCTACGCCGCGTGGAATCGGGAGCCCGCCGACCGCACTGTCGACCCGTGGGGGCTCGTGCAGAAGCAGGACCACTGGTACCTGCTCGGCGGGGTCGACGGCGCTGAGCGCACCTATCGCGTCGACCGAATGCTCGAGGCGGTGCGCACCGAAGTACCGGCCGGCCGGCCCGAGGGCCTCGACCTCGCCGAGATCTGGGAGCGCGTCACCGCCGCGGTCGACCGGCAGCGCGCGAGCGCGGCCGCGACGATCGTGGTCGACTCCGGCATCGTGCCGCTGCTGCAGACGCAGTTCGGGCAGCGCGCCGTCGAGGAGTCGCAACTCGACCCCGGGCGGTCCCGGGTGCGGGTGACCGCACCCACTGCCGCGCTCCTCGCCCGCGGCCTCGCCGGCTGGGCCGAATTCCTTGAAGTCGTGGAGCCCGAGTCGCTGCGGCGCGAGCTGCACCGGCTCGGCGCCGCGCTCGTCAGCAGGAACCCGCCTCCCGCGTAGGATGGATCGGTACCCCAACAGATGTGAAAGAGGTCTCGTGCCCATCGCCGCCGCTCCCGAGCGCACTCGGTACTGGGTCGTCCCGGTCGTCCGCGGCATCCTCACGCTGGTGCCTGCTGCCGTCATCACGTTCTCGCAGAACCACTCCCCCGAGTTCGGTCTGCTCGTCTTCGGCGTCTGGGCGATCGCGTCGGGGCTCGTCGTCGGAGCACTCTCGTTGCGGCTCACGGTGGAGCGCGGCATCCGCTCGCTCTTCGTGATCGCCGCCGTGGTCACCGTCGCCGCCGGCCTGCTCGCCCTGACCGTGCCGGGCGGCCTGCCGTTCCTGCTCTACCTCGTGAGCGTCTGGGCCGCGGTCACCGGCTTCGTCGAGCTGTTCGCCGGCCTGCGGGCACGCGGCCGCACGCTCGCCGCTCGCGACTGGATCGCCGCCGGCGCCTTCACCGCGATCCTCGCGATCGTCTTCCTCGTGTTCCCGCTCGACGCCGTCACCGCGGTCGGCCTGCTCGGCGGCTACTTCGTCATCCTCGGCGTGTACCTGCTGATCGGCGGGTTCTCGCTGAAATGGGCGACCAGCCCAGCGGATGTCGCGCCTGACGTGCCCGGAACGGAGCAGCCCTCGTGACCCAGAACCCCGATGAGTACAAGCCGAGTCGGCGCGACGTGCTGCGCCCCATGGAGTACGTGGGCGGGGCGGCGATCGCCGCGATCTTCACCGGTCTCGTCGTGCTGATCACCGCCCGTGAGCTGATCTTGGCGCTCATCGTCGCCGGCATCGCGTTCATCGTGGTGCTCGTGGTGCTCGCGCTGCTCTCGATGGCGATCAAGCCCAACGCCGAAGAGGCCGCCGAGATCGACGGCGAGGAGCCGCCGGCCGCGCCGCCCGGGCCCGACGCGCCCTCCGCACCCGGCCACTGAGTCCCGCCAGCCGCCCGCCGGCCGGTCGAGCGCGCCGCGACTGTGCAGCGTGTCGTCGAGATCGTCGTGCAACTCGGCGATGACGGGCGCAGTCTCAGAGCCGGTCGACGAGTTCCGACGCGATGCCCGTGTACGTCGCTGGCGTCAGCGCGAGCAACCGCTGCTTCGCGGCGTCGCCGATCTCGAGGCCGTTCACGAATTCCGCGAGTTCGGCGGCGCCGACCCGCTTGCCGCGGGTGAGCTCTTTCAGCAGCGCGTACGGGTCGGCGATCGTCGAACGACCGGCGACGACCTCGGCGCGGATCACAGTCTGGATCGCCTCACCGAGCACCTCCCAGTTGGAGTCGAGGTCGGCGGCGAGCATCGCGAGGTCGAGGTCGATCTCGCCGAGCCCACGCTGGATGTTGTCGAGCGCGAGCATCGAGTGGCCGAAGCCGACGCCGATGTTGCGCTGGGCGCTCGAGTCGGTGAGATCGCGCTGCATGCGCGAGGTCACGAGGGTCGCGGCGAGCGAATCCAGCAGGGCCGAGGAGAGTTCGAGGTTCGCCTCGGCGTTCTCGAAGCGGATCGGGTTGACCTTGTGCGGCATCGTCGACGAGCCGGTCGCGCCGGGGGCGGGGATCTGCCGGAAGACGCCGAGCGAGATGTAGGTCCAGATGTCGGTCGCGAGGTTGTGCAGTACGCGGTTCGCGTGCGAGATCTTGCCATAGAGCTCGGCCTGCCAGTCGTGCGACTCGATCTGGGTGGTGAGCGGGTTCCAGGTGAGGCCGAGCGACTCGACGAACTCGCGCGAGACCTCGGGCCACGAGACATCCGGAGCCGCGACGACGTGCGCCGAGAACGTGCCGGTCGCACCCGAGAACTTGCCGAGGTACTCGGTCGCCTCGATCTGCCGCTCGATGCGGCGCAGGCGGTAGGCGAAGACGGCGATCTCCTTGCCCATCGTCGACGGTGTCGCCGGCTGGCCGTGCGTGCGCGAGAGCATCGACGCGTCGCGGTGCTCGCGGGCGAGCGCCTCGAGAGTCTCGATCACGGCGCGGTACTTCGGCAGCCACACCTCGCGCACGGCGTCGCGCACGGTGATCGCATAGGAGAGGTTGTTGATGTCTTCACTCGTGCACGCGAAGTGCGTGAGCTCCGAGATCGCATCGAGCCCGAGGTCGCTGAGTCGGCGTCGCACGTAGTACTCCACGGCCTTGACGTCATGCCGGGTCGTGGCCTCGAGGCCCGCGAGCTCGTCGATGTCGGGCTGGCCGAAGTCGGTGACAACCGAGCGCAGCTGCAGTCGCTGTGCGTCGGTGAGCGGCGAGGATCCGAAGAATCGTCGGTCGGTCTGGGCGATCAGCCACTCGACCTCGACGAGCACGCGCGCCCGGTTGAGGCCGGCCTCTGAGAGGTGTTCGCCGAGCTCGCCGACCGCCGAGCGGTACCGGCCGTCGAGGGGGCTGAGCGGCTGGGGAGGCAGCGAAGTCATCGAATTCCTTGTCTGAGTGCGGGTGCGAGTTGCCGGAAGAGGGCCGACGTCGACCGTTCAATCATCTCAAGTACTCGATCGAACATCACCGCGTCGGAGTAGTAGGGGTCGGGCACGTCATGCAGCGCCGTCGCCTCGGGCTCGAACTCGAGCAGCAGCCGCACCTTGTCCTGGTCCAAGGAGGTCTGCGCCCAGTTGCGGAGGATGCGCGACTGGCCGCGATCGAACGCGACCACGAGATCGAGCCGCGGGAAGTCCGCCGCGTCGAACTGACGGGCTCGGTGATGCGCGCCGTCGTAGCCCGCACGAGCGAGCGCGTCGATCGTGCGCTGGTCGGCGGGCTCGCCGACGTGCCAGTCTCCGGTGGCGGCCGACTCGATCGCGAGCCGGCCGGCGAGTCCGGCATGCTCGGCGTGCGCGCGCAACACCACCTCTGCCATCGGTGAACGGCAGATGTTGCCCGTGCACACGAAGGAAACTCGGAAGGGCTGCGCGGCGTCCCCCACGGGATCCGCTCGCGTCATGGGTTCCATTGTGGTCGAGATCGGGCCGATGCACACCAGCCAATTCGAGAGCGATCCGCTGGGCGGTCGAGCGATGCGCGCAGACAGAGGGGCGACGACGATGGCGGATGCCCCGGAGCCCGACATCCTCGTCGACGACACGCTCGCCGCGACGCTCGTGGCGGCGCAGCATCCCGACCTCTCAGGCCCCATCGTGCGCATCGCCAACGGCTGGGACAACGTGATGTTCCGTCTCGGCGATCGGTACGTCGTGCGACTGCCGCGCCGCGAGGTGGCGGCCGGGCTCGTGCTGCACGAGCAACGCTGGCTGCCCGAGATCGCCCGCCGAGTCACCGTGCCGGTGTCCGCCCCGGTGCGGGTCGGACGGCCCGCGCCCGAGCTCGGGTTCGATTTCTCATGGAGCATCCTGCCCTGGTTCGACGGCGCCAGCGCCGCCGACGTCGCGCCGGCGGAGCGCTCGGCGACGGCGCCGGGGCTCGCGGCATTCGTCGCCGAGCTCGGCGTGCCCGCGCCGACCGATGCCCCGGTGAACGAGTATCGCGGCGTGCCCCTCGCCGGTCGCGACGCGGCGATCCGCGACCGGTTCGAGCGAGGGCTCGGAGGGCTCGGAGGGCTCCGGGGCGGCGAGGAGCTGCGCGCAGTATGGGAACGCGCGCTCGCCGCGCCCGAATGGCCTGGTCCACCCGTGTGGCTGCACGGCGACCTGCACCCGGCGAACCTCGTGCTCGGGGCATCCGGCGATCTCGAAGCCGTCGTCGACTTCGGCGACGTGTGCGCCGGCGACCCCGCCACCGACCTCGCGACGGCGTGGCTCACGTTCGACGCCCCAGCGCGGGCGGTCTTCCGTGCCGAGGTCGACCGGCGTCGCGAGACGGATGCCGCGATGTGGGATCGTGCCCGAGGGTGGGCACTCGTGCTCGGCAGCGCGATCGTCGACACGATCGGTACCGGGGTCGTCTCGGCCGCGTCGGCGTGCACACGCTCGAGCAGGTGCTGCTCGAAGGCTGACGCGCGACCGGTCCTCCACAGTCGTGCCGAGCCGTCGGCCGTACACAGGAGGGCGGTCTCGGCGGCCGAGGAACTCCTGCCCCGCAAGACTCCTTCCATGCTCGATTCCGATCCATACCCGCTTGCTGTGATGGGCAGCGCGCTCACCGCAGAGCGCATCGAAGATGCCAGGGCTCACTTGCGAATGCTCCGATCGCTGTTGGCCGAGGTGAACGAGTCCGTCCGGCGACTCGTGCCACCGTCGACCGGGGCCTGGCGATCTGCGGCGGCCGGCGGTTACGCCGATCGCCTCGAGTATTTGCGCGGGTGGGTCTTCGGTGCTCAAGAGGCTCTCGTCGTCGCCGAAGCGGGGCTCACCGACCGCATCCATCGCATGGAGGCGCAGCTCGAGGTGCAGCGCGCCTCGATTGGCGCACCGAGCACGCCGGTGACGAACACGGAGCCGTCGTGGACGACTCGCTGACCATCAGCGGCGGCGGTTCGACGGCCGTCGCCACCGATGAACTCTTCGCCGACGCCTCTCGCCTCGGTGGCGCCGAGGCGACGCTTGAAGACTGGTACGAGCGAGCCCGAGTGATCAGTATCGGACTCGGTGGGCTGGACCTCGGCGAACCTTCGGCGGGCGGCGATCCGAGCTCGCCAGCGGGGGGAACCGCACTGGCGAAGCACCGGCTGCGGGAGTCACGAGAGATCGCAGGCGACCTGAGGGAGTCACTCGTCGAGAGCGCCGAACGGTACGGCTCGACCGAACGCATGGTCGACGCCATGTGGCGCCTCGGCGGCGCACACGTGGCCTGGTTCGCGGGCGTCGCCGCGTACGCGATCGTTCCGGGTCTCGCCATCGCCGCCGGAGCAGAGTTCGGAGCGCGTGCACTGGGCTGGCGTACTCCGCTCCACGATTGGCTCGACGACCAGAAACAGGTCTTCTCCGACCCGTTGTTCGTGCGCGCCGTGCGCACCGCATTCGACTCGGCAGACGAGTTCGTCGGCGGGTTCCTGCCGCTGCCGCCCGGGTTGTCCCTGCTCGCCGGCTCCGCGATCGGCGCACCCGAGAACGCCTCGGTGATACTCGGCGTCACGGGACTCGTCGGCCTCGGCACCGGGAGTCGAGTGCTCGTCGACCGGGCGGTTCGGGTGATGCGACCGCTCGCCGACGGCCGCGCCGACCAGAGCGTCGCGCCGCGCGACGCACGCAGTGCCGCCCATCCCCCCGAGGGCCCGGTGACCGCGCCGGGCGGCATCGGCGACTTGGTCGAACGTGTTCCCGCGACCGACTCAGGCGCGCAGATCCGTGTGGAGCGCTACGGCGAGGTCGATGACCCTCGGTGGGTCGTCTACATCGGCGGCACGGTCGACCTGACCATCACCGCGGGCGTCGAGACCCACGACATGACCAGCAACCTCCACGGCATCGCCGATGACACGCCCCTCGACTTGCTGCGGCCCACCGGCGCGGACTCGGGCGCGGCCGAACGCGCGGTGCGCCTCGCGCTCGAGGAGGCCGGGGCCCAACCCGGCGATCCGCTGTTGCCGGTCGGCTACTCGGGCGGCGGCGTCGTCGTCGCCGCGCTCGCCGGCGACCCCGAGCTGAACGTGGTCGCGGCGGTGACCGTCGGCAGCCCGGTCGCCTCGGCCGAGTTGCGTGACGGGGTGCCTCTGCTCTCGATCGAGCACGAAGAAGACCTCGTGCCGGCGACCGGCGGCTGGGGGCATCCGTCACCTGAGCGTCTCACCGTCTCCCGGAGCGTGCTCGAGGCCGGTGTCGAGTACGAAGACTCGGTGCCGGCGCACGATCCCTCGCGCTACCGGCGAACCGCCGAGCTCATCGACGCATCAGAAGAGGAGCGACTCGTGGCGTTCCGCGAGCAGGTCGCCGACTTCACCGGCGGTGGTGACGGCGAGATGACCCGATGGATCGGGATGCGCGTCAGCTCTGCGCCGTCGGACGCACCACGAGACCGATGAGCCAGCTGATGAGCCCCAGCACGAGCGCGCCGAGCACGCCCCACCAGAAACCCTCGACCGCGAGGCCGAAGCCCATGAGGCCGCTGATCCAGTCGACGAGCAGCAGCAGCAGCCCGTTGACGATGAACGAGATGAGGCCGAGCGTCAACACATAGAGGGGGAACGCGACGATTCTGATGAAGTTGCCGATGATCGCGTTCACCAGCCCGAAGATGAGCGCAACGAGGAGGTAGGTGAGCACGGTGGCGAGGGTGGTGTCTTCGTAGGGCACGACCTTGACGCCCGCGACGATGAGCGTCGTGAGCCAGAGGGCGAACGCGATGACGATGACCTTGACGATGAACCGCATGGGTCCACTCTGTCAGACGGGCCCCGGACGGGCGAAGGGGTACGGTGGAATTCGTGACCGCACCGGAGCCCACGGGGGCGCGCGTTCGCTTGCGCCCCGAGATCGCCGCCCTTCCCCCTTACCGCCAGGGGCGCCCGGCGCCGGCCGACGGGTTCAAGCTCTCGAGCAACGAGAACCCGTTCGATCCGCTGCCGTCGGTCGTCGACGTCGTCGCGACGTCGGCGCATCAGATCAACCGGTATCCGGATGCCACGGCACTGGCCCTTCGGGAGCAGCTCGCCGAACGATTCGGCGTCACCGCCGACGAGGTGCTCGTCGGTGCAGGGTCCGTCGCGCTCCTCGCACAGTTCATCCTCGCGGCCGCGGCTCCCGGCGACGAAGTCGTCTACTCGTGGCGTTCGTTCGAGGCCTACCCCGGACTCGTCACCGTCGCCGGTGCCACGAGCGTGACCGTGCCCAATCGCGCCGACCACGGTCACGACCTCGACGCCATGGCGGAAGCGATCACCGAGCGCACCCGGGTCGTCATCATCTGCTCCCCCAACAACCCCACGGGCGTGATCGTGACCGCGACCGAGTTCGAGGCGTTCATGGCGAAGGTGCCGGCCGACCGGCTCGTGCTGCTCGACGAGGCCTACATCGAGTTCGTGCAGGCCCGCGCATCCGTCGACGGCCGTACCCTCATCGGCCGCTACCCCAACCTCGTCGTGCTGCGCACCTTCTCCAAGGCCTACGGGCTCGCCGGCCTCCGCGTCGGCTATGCCGTCGGGCCGGTGGAGCTGCTCGACGCGGCTCGTGCGACCGCGATCCCCCTCGGGGTCACGGCTGCCGCGGCATCCGCTGCCCTCGCCTCGCTCGAACCCGAAGCCGAGACCGAACTGCGGGGGCGCGTCGCCGCGATCGCCGAGCGGCGCAGCCGTGTGCGCACGGCGCTCGTGCAGCAGGGCTGGCCGGTGCCGCAGGCGCAGGGCAACTTCATCTGGCTCCCGACCGGTGATGCGACTGCAGCCGTCGCCGACCGTCTCTTCGAGGCCGGGCTCGTGGCGCGCGCGTTCGCAGCCGAGGGCATCCGAATGTCGATCGGTGAAGAGGAGTCTGTCGATATCCTCCTCACGATTTGCGGCGAGCTTGTACCTGCTTCACAAGAAGGGCTTCCCGGGTAGCGGGTAGCGTGGAACGGTGGCAGCCCGCGAAAGAGAGTTCACCGCGCCGACGGTCCAGCTCCTGACCCCCGAAGGCGTACTCCGCCCCACCCCCGAAGCCGAGGCGTACCTGCCGCTCGTCGAGGCGTTGAGCGACGCCCAGCTCGAGCGCTTCTACCGCGATATGGCGGTCTCCCGCCGCATCGATGTCGCGGGTGCGAACCTGCAGCGGCAGGGCCAGCTCGCGCTCTGGGCTCCGAGTCACGGGCAGGAGGCCGCGCAGGTCGGATCCGCGCATGCAGCGCGCCCGCAAGACCACCTCTTCCCGTCGTACCGCGAGCACATCGTCGGCATCATCCGCGGGCTCGACCCTGTGAGCATCCTCGCCCTCTTCCGCGGCGCGACCCTCGGCGGCTGGAACCCCGAGGAGAACGGCAACTTCCACCTCTACACGCTCGTGCTCGCCTCCCAGACGCTGCACGCGACCGGGTACGCGATGGGCCTCCAGTTCGACGGCGCCACAGCGACGGGCGACTCCGAGACGGATGCCGCGGTGCTCGTGTACTACGGCGACGGCGCCAGCTCGCAGGGCGACGCGAGCGAGGCACTGGTCTTCGCCTCGAGCTACCAGACGCCGCAGGTCTTCTTCATCCAGAACAATCAGTGGGCGATCTCGGTGCCGGTCTCGCGGCAATCGCGCAGCCCCCTGTCGCTGCGCGGTGGCGGGTTCGGCATGCCGGGCGTTCGCGTCGACGGCAACGACGTGCTCGCGAGCTACGCCGTGACCCGGCAGTCCCTCGAAGAGGCGCGCGCGGGCGTCGGCCCGAGTCTCATCGAAGCCCTGACATATCGCATGGGCGCGCACACCACCGCAGACGACCCTTCGAAGTACCGCAGTGACGACGAGGTGGCGTACTGGGAGGCGCGAGACCCGATCACGAGGTATCGCGCGTGGCTCGAGGGTCGCGGGGCATCCGCTGCCTTCTTCGACGACGTCGATGCCGAGGCCAATGACATCGCGACCGACTTGCGCCGCCGTGCGCTCGAGCTGCAGGCGCCGACCCGCGAGGTGATCTTCGAGCACGTCTACAGCGAGCCGCACCCGCTCATGGCCGAGCAGGCCGAATGGCTCGAGCGGTTCGAGACGTCGTTCGACGCATCGTCAGACGGGAGCGCAGCATGAGCGCCCGCATCGAAGAGGAGACCCCCGTGACGGATGCCGCGACCGACGCTGCGCGGGCGACCGGGGCCGACTCGACCGGGTCGTCGGGGTCGAACGGCGAGACCGGGTCGAACGGCGAGACCGGGTCGACGGGCGGCGCCGGATCGCCCGACGGCGTGCGCGGCGTGCAGACCCTCTCGATGGCGAAGGCCATCACCGCCGGTCTCCGCGAGTCGATGCGCGCCGACGACAAGGTGCTGCTCATGGGCGAAGACATCGGGCCGCTCGGCGGCGTCTTCCGTGTGACCGAAGGGCTCTCCGCCGAGTTCGGCGACAAGCGCGTGCTCGACACCCCGCTCGCCGAATCCGCCATCGTCGGCACGGCGATCGGACTCGCGATGCGCGGCTACCGGCCGGTCATCGAGATTCAGTTCGACGGCTTCATCTTCCCCGCGTTCGACCAGATCACGACGCAGCTCGCGCGCCAGACCGTGCGGCACGGCGGCACCGTCTCGATGCCGATCGTGATCCGTGTGCCATACGGCGGGCACATCGGCTCGATCGAGCACCACCAAGAGAGCCCCGAGGCGTACTTCGCGCACACCCCGGGCCTGCGAGTGGTGAGCCCGTCGAACCCGCATGACGCGTACTGGATGATCCAGGAGGCCATCGAGTCCGACGATCCCGTGCTGTTCTTCGAGCCGAAGGCCCGTTACTGGCCGAAGGGTCCCGTCGACCTCGACCACGCCGGCCTGCCGCTGCACGCGAGCCGCGTGATGCGGCCCGGCACCGACGTCACCGTCGTCGGCCACGGCGCGATGGTGGCGACGCTGCTGCAGGCCGCCGACATCGCAGCCGCAGAGGGCCGCAGCCTCGAGGTCGTCGACCTGCGTTCCCTCTCCCCCATCGACTACGGCCCCCTGCTCGACTCGGTGCACCGCACCGGGCGGCTGGTCGTCGCCCAAGAGGCGTACGGCAACGTGTCGGTGGGTTCCGAGATCGCCGCGACCGTCGCCGAGCGGGCGTTCTACTCGCTCGAGGCGCCGGTGCTGCGTGTCTCGGGCTTCGACACGCCCTTCCCGCCCGCGGCGGTCGAGACCGAGTACCTGCCGAGCCCCGACCGCGTGCTCGAAGCCGTCGACCGCGCCCTGGCGTACTGACTCGGCACGCGCGGCGGCGCACTCACATGACGACGACGGCATAGATCGACTGCGAGGGTAAAGAGCATGAGCGAGATCCGATTCCCCCTCCCCGATGTCGGCGAGGGCCTCACCGAGGCCGAGATCGTGCAGTGGCGTGTCGCGCCCGGTGATCACATCGTGCTCGACCAGGTCTTCGTCGAGATCGAAACCGCGAAATCACTCGTCGAACTGCCGAGCGCCTTCGAGGGCGTCGTCTCCGAATTGCTCGTCGAAGAGGGCAACACGGTCGACGTCGGCACGCCGATCCTGGTCATCCAGACGGATGCCGCTGGGCAGGCGTCGGGCGGCCAATCCGGCCCTGCCGTGGGCGGTGTCGGCGATGCCGCCGTCGATTCGACTCCACCGGCCGTCGGCGCCGCCACGGCGGTCGCACCTGCCGCGGTCGCGCCGAACGCGTTCGCATCTGCCGCGGGAACGTCGCAGCAGTCACCCGCCGCCGAGGCCCAGGCCGAAGGCAGCGGTGCGGTGCTCGTGGGGCACGGCAGCTCGGGTCCGCTCGAGACCCGCCGTCGACGTCACCCCAACCCCGACGGTGCGCACGGGCACCTCGCCCCGCCGCTGCCCGCTCCCCCGGCCGCGCCCGCCGCGGCACGGCCCGCGGTCGCGGGAGACATGCCAGGCGCGACATCCGCTGCCGCTGCCGGTGCGCCTGCAGCGCAGGCGTCGCGCCAGGCTTCACGGGTCCCGGTGATCGCCAAGCCGCCGATTCGCAAGCTCGCGAAAGACCTCGGCGTCGATCTGTCACGGGTTGCGCCGACCGGTTCGATCGGTGACATCACTCGCGACGACGTCATTCGCGAAGCGAGCCAAGCGAGCGTGTTCCGAAACATCCAGACGCCCGAATGGCCCACCGGACGCGAAGAGCGCATCCCGGTCAAGGGCGTACGCAAGGCGATCGCCAACGCGATGGTGCAGAGCGCGTTCCAAGCGCCGCACGTCAGCCTCTTCGTCGACGTCGACGCCAGCCGCACGATGGAGTACCTCAAGCGGCTGAAGGCGTCACCCGACTACGCGGGCGTCAAGATCTCACCGCTGCTCATCATGGCGAAGGCCCTGATCTGGGCGGTGCGACGCAACCCCACCGTGAACGCGCAATGGACCGACTCCGAGATCGTCGTCAAGCACTACGTGAATCTCGGCATCGCAGCGGCGACCCCCCGCGGACTCATCGTGCCGAACGTCAAAGATGCCCAGGCGATGACGATGGTGGAGCTCGCCACCGCGCTCGAGCAACTCACGCTCACCGCCCGCGAGGGCAAGACGCAGCCCGCCGAGATGCAGGGCGGCACGATCACGATCACGAACATCGGAGTGTTCGGCATGGACACCGGCACGCCCATCTTGAATCCGGGCGAGGTCGGGATCGTGGCGCTCGGCACCATCAAGCAGAAGCCATGGGTCGTCGACGGCGAGGTGCGACCGCGCTTCGTCACGACCATCGGTGCGTCGTTCGATCATCGCGTGGTCGACGGCGACGTGGCGTCGCGGTTCCTCGCCGATGTCGCGTCGATCATCGAAGAGCCGGCGCTGCTGCTCGAGTAGCCTCATGAGCTCGCCTTCCGAGCCGTAGCATCCGATCGTGAACTCGATCTCGCGAAACATGCGATACCCGATGTGAGCACAGACCGTGACATCATCGCCCGCTCGCTCAACGGGGAGCGGATCGGGTATCGAGCGCCACCCCACGGCGCTTCCAGGCGGTCTAGCGAGCTGATCGAGGTGGTAGGAGGCTCACGCAGTCGCTTCGAAGCGGGGTGAGAATGGATTCCGCGAGGTCCTCCAGTTGGTCCAGCTGCCGGTTCTCGAGAAGCTCGAACACTCGTGTACGGACTTCCGCGACGTAACCGGGCTCCACCTCCTCCACAAGGCGCGCCCCCGCCCGCGTCAGCCTCGCGAGGGTTTTTCGCGCGTCCGTCGGTTCGGTGCTGCGGGTGAGGAGGTTTCGTTTCTCCAACCGGCCGACGATCCGCGACAGGTGCGACGGTGTCACGCTGGCGGTGGCAGCCAGGCGGCTCATGTGAACTTCGCGGTCCTCGCTGAGTGACAAACAGCGCAGTACCCCGAACTCCGCGTGGCTGAGATCCGCAGACCGCTCGAGGTAGGTATCCAGTTCCGCGGGCAGCCACATCATGACGCCCACCAGCAGCGACCAAGTTCGGTCCTCCTGCGGAGAGAGGAGATCTGTTGCAGACATGATCACACGTTACCGATACTTACCGCGGAAAGGAATTCGTGTAGGGTTACTTTCCGCAGCAAGCATTTGCTGCGTCGTGCCCACCGGAAAGTAGAACTCTTATGCGCGCTGCCCGTTTCCACTCGTACGGAGCCCCTGACGTTCTCGTCGTCGAGGACGCGCCGGAACCTCATGCCAGTGAGGGTTCGGTTCGGATCAAGGTGCACGCCACGAGCGTGAATCCGATCGACGTTCTCCTGCGCGCCGGCCATTTTGAGCCGTTCCTACCCCTGCCCCTGCCCGCCATCCCTGGCCGGGACGCTGTCGGTGTCGTCGACGAAATCGGTCAGGGTGTGACGGGCACACAGGTGGGTGACGTCGTGTTCGGCTTGGGCGGGGTCAGCGACACCACGGCCGAGTTTGCGGTCCTGACTGCATGGAGCACCGTCCCTGACGGCTGGTCGACGGCGCAGGCCGCCGCAGCAGGGCTCGCGTCCGCCGCAGCCGCGGGTGCTCTCGACGCCCTGGGTGACCTGAACGGTAAGACATTTCTCATCGACGGCGCTTCGGGTGCTGTCGGCAGCGCAGCCGCAGCGTTCGCCCTCGCCGCCGGCGCCACCGTCATTGGCACAGGGCGCGAGAGCAACCATCCGTACCTGGAGTCGCTCGGTGTTCTCCCGACGACGTACGGCCCGGGGCTGGCCGAACGCGTGGCGACCCTCGCGCCCGGCGGCGTGGACGCAGCTCTGCATTCGACCCCGTCCGACTCGCTGTCAGAACTGATGAGCATCGTCGGGGACACCTCACAGGTCGTCACCGTCATCGACGACCAGGGGGCCGCGAGACTCGGCGTCAGGAAAATCGACGCCCGCAACGAATCAGCCTTCCTGCGGTACGCAGCCGCGCTCGGGCGGGACGGGCGCTACACGCCCCGTGTCGACCACGAGTTCTGCTTGGCCGACATCGTCGAGGCGCACACCCTGGCAGCCGAGAGCGGCAGGGGCAAGGTCGTGATCACTCAGCCCTGACCGGCCTGGATATGTCTGTCCGACCCGACGCGGCCGCTGCCGACAAACGGAAACTGCCGCAGCAGCCGCGTCGCCGCTGCCCCTCGCTCGTGTTCGAGACAACCGGGAACTCATCCCGGTCGCTGGCAGCGGGCCGAAGCGGTCGCCGCCCGCACCTCCGGCTCAATCCTTCTCGAATGGTGCGTTCACCCGTTGAGGCGGCCGTCGTTACAGGCGCAATTCGTACGTGATGGCGTCAGGCGTGCGTGACGCCTGAGTGAATCCGGCGCGCTCGAGCGCGTGCCGCGCCGGCAGGTTGGCGACCTCGGCCTCGGCTTGAAGTGCGGCGACACCCGCGCTGCGCGCCAAGTCGACTACGGCCGTGACCGTGTGCAGCGCAAGGCCCTGGCCGCGAACGGCCGGCACGAGACCGAATGCGAACTCGACGGCGCCGTCGGTGCCCGGCGGGCCGAAGAGGTTCACTCCCCCGATGGCCGCACCGTCGTCGCCGCGGCGCACGAGGTAGGGCCCGAACGGGGCGGGGTCGCCGTTCTCCTGCACTGCGCGAAGGTACTCGGCGAGGAGCTCGGGTTCGTCGGTGAAGGCGTACGCGCCTTCCCATCCGTCATGAGGGTCGACCTCGCCGGAGAGCACGCGCTCGGCATCTGCGACGGTGAACGGATGCAACGTGAGGGGGGTCGTCGTCGTATCCACGTGCTTCACTCTCCCATGTCGGTGCGACACTCGCCAGACCTCTCCACAGGATGACGGCGGGAATGATTCACCCGTCGACCGATGTTCACCGAGTATGCGGGGGGCCGTTCTCTGATGGTTTTGACAATCATTATCAATAAGCTTATTGTGAAGACATGACCGCCCGATCCAACGCCGTTCGACGCCGCCAGCTCGCCTCGTTCGCAGGCGGGGCGGCCCTTGCGGCGGCGACGCTCGTGCTCGCGGGATGTGCGGCCCCCGCGGCATCCGATGACGGCCCCGCCGGCCCGACGATCGTCGCGACGACGACCCAGGTCGGCGACTTCACCCGCGAGCTCGTCGGCGACACCGCCGCGGTCACCGGACTCCTCTCCTCTGGCCAGAGTGCACACAGCTTCGACCCCTCGGCAGCTCAACTGCTCGCCCTCTCCGAGGCTGACGCACTCGTCGTGAGCGGCGGCGGGCTCGAAAGCTGGCTCGACGACGCGGTGCAGGCGTCGGGCTTCGACGGTGCGCTCATCGACGCCAGCATCGGCGTCGAGCTCTACGGCACCGACGATCACGAGCGCCACGAAGCCGAGGCGGCCGACGAGGCCGACGAGGCCGGTGCCTCCCACGAGGCCGAAGACGCGCACGAGGGTCACGACCACGGCGCCGGGAACCCCCACATCTGGACCGACCCCGAGCTCGCCGAACAGATGGTCGAGAACATCGCGCACGGGCTCCTCGAGGTGCCGGGCGTCGATACGGCGACGATCGAGGCGAACGAGTCCGCATACCTCGAGCAGCTCGAGGCGCTCGATGCGTGGATCGAGGAGAACATCGCGGCGGTGCCGGCGAGCGAGCGGCTGCTGGTCACCAACCATGACGCATTCACCTACTTCGTCGATGCCTACGACATCACATTCGTCGGCAGCATCATCCCGAGCTTCGACGACAACGCGGAGCCGAGCGCGGCAGAGATCGACGCGCTCGTCGAGCAGATCGGAGCGACGGGCGTGAAAGCGGTCTTCTCCGAGGCATCCATCTCGCCCAAGGCCGCCCAGACGATCGCGGCCGAAGCGGGCGTGACCGTCTACTCGGGCCCCGACGCCCTGTACGGTGACTCGCTCGGCGTCGCCGGCAGCGACGGTGAGACCTACCTCGGCAGCCAGATACACAATGCACGGCTGATTCTCGAGTCGTGGGGAGTCGTGCCTTCCGCGGTCCCTGCGGCACTGCAAGGATGACTTCATGAGCGACTCCCCCGTGCTGCGCCTGCACGCCGCCGCCTTCACGCATCCGGGCGGCGCCGGCGTGAGCGGTCTTGAGCTCGCGATCATGCCCGGCGAAGCCGTCGCGCTGATCGGACCCAACGGGGCCGGCAAGTCGACCTTGCTCAAGGGCATCCTCGGCCTCGTGCCGCGTACCGCTGGCACGATCGAGTTCGGTGAGACCGACCGCGGTACCGCGGCGCGCACCTCGCATTCCGAGAATGGAATGGTCTCGTTCCTCCCGCAGTCGGCGGAGCTCGACAGCGACTTCCCGATCAGCCTCGAGCAGGTCGTCATGCAGGGCCGCTACCGCGGACTCGGGCTGTTCCGGTGGCCGGGGCGTGCGGATCGCGCGGCGGTGCGGCGATCGCTCGAGGCGGTGGGGCTCGAAGGGCTCGGCAAGCGGCCGTTCGGCGAGCTGTCGGGCGGTCAGCGACAGCGGGGCCTCCTCGCCCGCGCACTCGCCTCGGATCCGGCGCTGCTGCTGCTCGATGAGCCGTTCAACGGGCTCGACCAGGCGAATCGCGATGCCCTCGTCGACACGATCCGCACGCTGAAGACCCGCGGAGTCGCAGTGATCGTCTCGACCCACGACCTTGAACTGGCGCGTCTCGTGTGCGACACAGTGGTGCTCGTCAACGGCACGCAACTCGCGAGCGGCCCGGTCGACGAGGTGCTCACACTCGGCAACGTGCAGGAGTGCTTCGAGGGGCTCGAGGTCGAGCTCGACGAGCACACCCTCGTCGTGCCGGGCCACGAGGGGCACTGAATGCCCCGCGAGACATATACGGTGTCGAACGCAGTGAATGGCGACGGATGTCGCTGACCGATGCGCTCTTCGGGGCATTCGCCATCCCGTTCATGGCCCGCGCTCTGCTCGTCATGCTCGTGCTCGCCATCGTCGCGGGCGTCGTCGGCGTGCTCGTCAACCTGCGAAGGCTCGAGTTCATCAGTGATGGACTGACGCACGCGGTCTTCCCCGGACTCGCCATCGGACTCGCGGTCGGGGGAACGTCGGGGCTTCTGCCGGGTGCGGCGATCGCAGCACTCGGCGGCGCGCTCGCGCTCACCTGGCTCGATCGAGCGGGCATCACCTCCGACGCAGCGATCGCCATCGTGCTGACCGCGACCTTCAGCGTGGGCGTCATCGTGGTGTCGCGAAGCGACGACTACGCCGGCGAGCTCGAGGCGCTGCTCTTCGGGCGAGTGCTGACCATCCCCCCTGCCGAAGTGGCACCGCTCATCGTCGTGAGCCTCGTCGCGCTCGGCATGGTGGTGTTGACGATGAAGCAGCAGCTCTTCCGGGCGTTCGACCCGAAGGGGAGCCGTGCAGCGGGCAACTCGGCGCTCGTGCTCGATCTCGTGCTGAACTCGGCGATCGCACTCGTCGTCGTGGCGGCGGCGAGCACGATCGGCACGTTGCTCGTGCTGGCCCTGCTGATCGTGCCGGGTGCGGTCGCGCGGCTCGTGACGACACGGTTGTGGTGGTTGTTCCCCGTGGCGGTCGTCTTCGCGGCCGTCGCGGCGTGGCTCGGGCTGGCCGTCGGGTTCGCGGTGTCGGTCGGCGCGGGCGTCGACCTGCCGGCTGGCAGCACCGTGGTCGCGGTGTTCGTGGTCGGGTACGCGTTGGTGCTGCTCGTGAGCTCGGTGATCAGGCGTGGCCGAGCGGGTTCGCGGGTGGGTCTCGATACGCGGCCTCCTGCGTCGGGCGCTGCTCGACCGGCGGGTGCGGCGGGGTCGGGCGCTGCTCGACCGGCGGATGCGGCGGGGGAGTCGCGCTGATGGGGTACTTCGAGCGGGCGCTCCTCGCAGCGATCGTGATCGGCGCCGGCGCCGGATTCGTCGGCGCCCTCGTCGTGGTGCGCCGGCGCACCTTCTTCGCGCAGGCGCTCACCCACGGCACGTACCCGGGCGCGGTCGCCGCGGCGGCGCTCGGGGTGAGCGTGCCGGCGGGCGCAGCCGTGGCATCCGTCGTTCTCGTCGCCGTGATGGCGGGCATCGCACGCGTGAGGCGGCAGGGCGCACAGGTCGCCGCAGGAATCGTGCTGACCGGTGGTTTCGCAGCCGGCGCCCTCCTCCAAAGCGTGATTCCCGGGCTGCCGGTGCGGGCCGAGTCGCTGCTCGTGGGCTCGATCCTGACGGTGAGCGACGGAGATATTCTGCTCGCGGCATCCGTTGCGGTGATCGCGGTCGTCTGCGTCGTGCTGTTCGGCAAAGAGATCGCGTTCTCGACGTTCGACCCGAACGGGTTCCGTGCCGCCGGATACCGAGAATGGCCGGTGGAACTGCTCGTGCTCGGCCTCACGGCGGCCTCGGTCGTGAGCTCGCTGCCGGCGGTCGGCGCGATTCTCGCGATCGCCCTGATCGCCGCACCCGCGGCGGCCGCTCGAGTGGTCGTGCGCTCGTTCCGCGGCATCCTCGTCGTCGCACCCGTCATCGGCGCAGCGGCGGGGGTGCTGGGAGTGATCGCCTCACGGGCGTTCGCGATTGCGGCCGGCCCAGCGATCGCGCTCACCGCCACCGCCTTCTTCCTGCTCGCACTGGGAATCTCCAAGCTGCGAGGACTACCGTTGAATCGAGTCGCCATACCGGTGGAGACCGCAGAGGACGCCCGCATCGCATGAAGCGCAACACCTGGCAACGAGAGGCCGTTCGCGAAGCCCTCGACGACACCGAAGGGTTCATCAGCGCGCAGGCGCTGCACTCGACGCTGCACGCCGGCGGCTCGCCCATCGGCCTGGCCACCGTGTATCGCGCGCTCGGCGATCTCGCCACCTCGGGTGAGGCCGATTCGCTGCAGTCGCCCGATGGCGAAGCGCTCTACCGCGCGTGCAGCACGACGGGCCACCATCACCACCTGATCTGCCGCAACTGCGGTCTCACGGTCGAGATCGCCGCTGACGAGGTCGAGACCTGGGCGAAGGCCGTTGCCGCCGAGCATGGATTCACGGGTGCGGCGCACGTCGTCGATGTGTTCGGGTTGTGCGCCAACTGCACGAAGCTGCAGGCCGTGGGGGCGTAGGGGCTGCCGTTCGGCTCGATTTGCAACGATAAAGCCCAGGTCAACCCGATATTCATACGATTCGATTTGGGTTGTGCGGAATACGTCGATACGGTGGACGAGGTCCTGCAAGACCCAATCGCCTAGTCCGCGCACGATTATGCCGAATTGGCATGGTGGAGCGTACGGTTCGGCGGCGGAGCACCGGCCCCGATGACCGAGTGCGACGAAGGTGTGATTCGCCCGCGACCACAGCACCGCGTCGCGAGCTCGAGTTCGGCCTTCCGACTCGCCGTCAACCCGGCCGTGACCCAAGAGTCAGCATCGCCCGAATGCTGATCGCGCACGTACGTCGTGTGCGGCATTCGGCGTGCGCTCCGGGAGCCCGTTCATGACCGATACGTCTGCACTCGCCGACACCACCGCACTCGAGGTGCACCGCCTCACCAAGTTCTTCGGCCGAAAGCCGCGCGAGGCGTTGGAGCGCCTGCGCGCCGGCGCGAGCCGCACCGAGCTCGCCCCGCTCGGCACCGCGGCCGTGATCGACGCCGAATTCACCGTGCAACGCGGTGAGATCTTCGTTGTGATGGGCCTCTCCGGCTCGGGCAAGTCGACCCTCATCCGCACGCTGAACGGACTGCTCGAACCGACCGGCGGGTCCGTCACGGTGATGGGGGAGACCATCACCGGAATGACGCCGAAGCGATTGCGGGAGGTTCGCCGCCGCCACGTGTCGATGGTCTTCCAGCACTTCGCGCTGCTGCCGCACCGCAACGTTCTGGAGAACGCGGCCTACGGCCTCGAGATCCAGGGGGTTCCGGCCGCCGAACGGCGCGAGCGCGCCGAGCACATCCTCGAACGCGTCGGGCTCGGCGGATGGGGCGACAAGATGCCGGCCGAACTCTCGGGCGGCATGCAGCAGCGAGTCGGTCTCGCCCGCGCGCTGGCATCCGACACCGACATCCTCCTCATGGACGAAGCGTTCTCGGCCCTTGATCCGCTCATCCGCAAGGAGATGCAGGAGCAGCTCGTCGAACTGCAGCAGGAGCTCGGCAAGACGATCATCTTCATCACCCACGACCTCAACGAGGCGATGTTCCTCGGCGACCGCATCGCCATGATGCGCGACGGCCGGATCGTGCAGATCGGCACCGCCGAGGAGATCCTCACGGACCCCGCTGACGACTACGTCGCCCAGTTCGTGCAAGACGTCGACCGCTCCCGCGTGCTCACCGCTGGCAACGTGATGGAGGCGCCGCGCGCGGTCGTCACGGCATCCGCCGGCTCCCGGGCCGCCCTCCGATCGATGCGCGATCTGCAGACCTCCATGGTGTTCGTGGTCGGCAGCGGCCGGCGCCTCCTCGGCGTCGTGCACGACCGCGACGTGCTGCGGCTCGTGCAGCGCGGTGAGCGGTCACTCGAAGCCGCCATCAGCGACGACCACCCGGTGGTCAGCGCAGACGAGCACCTCTCCGAGCTCTTCGAGAGCGCCGTCGAGAGTCAGCTGCCGCTCGCGGTCGTCGACGAGCAGGGCCGTCTGCTCGGCGCCGTGCCCAGGGTGACCCTGCTCGCGGCGCTCGGCAACGTCTCGACGAACACCGCCGAGATGTCGATCATCGAGACGCCCGCCACCATCCCGGTCGACGTGATCACGGCGACGCTGCACCGCACAGCCCGGCCCGATACCGCCCTCGCCGACGCTGCCGACGAGTCCGCGGTCGCCGCGGCCGCGGCGGAGGCAGCCGACATCCGTGCCGAAGCGTCGACCCGCGATGCCGACGCGATGCGAGCCGATGTCGACGTGATGCGAGCGGATGCCGACGTGATGCGAGCGGATGCCGACGTGATGCGAGCGGATGCCGCGGGGGAGAGGAGCCCGGCATGATCGACTTCCGTCTTCCGCTCGGCGAGTGGGCCGCTGCCTTCATCCACTTCATCACCGACGTGCTCGGCGGATTCTTCACCGTCGTGCGAGGGGTCTTCGCCGGCTTCTACGATGTCATCGACTTCGTGCTGCAGGCACCGCCGTTCTGGATCGTCATCATCGTGCTCGCCGGCGTCGCTTGGCTCGCCAAGGGGTGGAAACTCGCCGTCGGCACCGTCGTCGGCCTGCTCGTGATCGTCGGCGTCGACCAGTGGGACAACGCCATGTCGACGCTCGCCCTCGTGCTCGTCGCCTCGCTCATCGCGGTCGTGGTATCCGTTCCGCTCGGCATCCTCGCCGCGCGCTCCGACGTCGCGTCGAAGATCATCCGCCCGATCCTCGACTTCATGCAGACGATGCCAGCGATGGTCTACCTCATCCCCGCCCTCATCCTCTTCCGCGTCGGGGTCGTGCCCGGCATCGTCGCGACCATCATCTTCGCGATGGCCCCGGGCGTGAGACTCACCGAGCTCGGCATCCGGGGTGTCGACAAGGAGGTCGTGGAGGCGGGCCAGGCGTTCGGCTCATCGCCGTGGCGCATCCTCCGGCAGATCCAACTGCCGCTCGCGATGCCGAGCATCATGGCCGGGGTCAACCAGGTCATCATGCTCTCGCTCTCGATGGTCGTCATCGCCGGCATGGTCGGCGCGGGCGGCCTCGGCGGCATGGTCGTGCAGTCCCTCACGCGCATCGACGTCGGGCTCGGCTTCGAGGCGGGCCTGTCGGTCGTGATCCTCGCGATCATCCTCGACCGGGTGACCGGCGCGCTCGGCACCAAGCGCAACCCGAACCGGCGCAGACAGTCGCAGGTGACGGATGTCGCTGAGCCGGCCGATGCCGAGCAGACCGATCTGGCGCACGAGCGTGTGCCTGCGGCATCCGCGGCCCGCGCTCGCATTCCCGTCGCCTGACGTCCGCGCCTCACCCTCGCAGCAATTCAGGAGCGGAGGTGTGTCGCGGTCGGATTCCCGGCGGAATCCGGGCGACACGCCGGCGCGAACCTGAATTGCGGACATCCCGAACCACATCCCGAACCACATCCCGAACCACATCCCGAAGTACATCCCGAAGTACATCCCGAAGTACACCCCCGAAGCTCGGGCGCGCGACATCCGCTCGCCCAAGAGGCCGCTCAGGCGGCCATCCCCAACACCCGTGCCACAGCACACGGGAGGAAAGGAACACATGAAGAAGCGCATGCTCACCGGAGCCCTTGCACTCGGAGCGGTCGCCGCTCTCGCACTCAGCGGCTGCGCCGCCGACGCCGGAGCCGAGGCCCTCGAGAACGGTGACCAGAAGGACATCACGATCGCCGTATTCAACGGCTGGGACGAAGGAGTCGCCGCGAGCGAGCTCTGGAAGGCCGTGCTCACCGAGCAGGGCTACGACGTGACCCTCGAGTACGCCGACCCGGCCCCTGTCTACACCGGTCTCACGACCGACGACTACGACGTGACGCTCGACACCTGGCTGCCGATCACGCACGCCGACTACATCGAGCAGTACGGTGACGACCTCGTCGACCTCGGCTCGTGGAACGACGACGCCAAGCTCACCATCGCGGTGAACGAGGACGCCCCGATCGACTCGCTCGAGGAACTCGCCGCGAACGCCGACCTCTTCGGCAACCAGCTCGTCGGCATCGAGCCGGGCTCGGGGCTGAACCGGGTCACGACCGACGAGGTCATCCCGACGTACGGGCTCGACAAGATGGAGTACGTGACGAGCTCGACGCCTGCGATGCTCGCCGAACTGACCGCGGCCACCGAGAACGGCGAGAACGTCGCCGTGACCCTCTGGCGCCCGCACTGGGCCTACGACGCGTTCCCGCTGAAGGACCTCGAGGACCCCGAGGGCACCCTCGGCGACGCCGAGGGCATCCACTCCTTCGGCGGCAAGAGCTTCGCGGCGAACTACCCCACGGCCGCGGGCTGGCTGAAGAACTTCGCGATGGACTCCGAGCTGCTCTTCTCGCTCGAGAACGCGATGTTCAACAGCGGCGCCGACTCCGACGACTACGCACCGGTCGTCGAGCAGTGGATCGCCGACAACCAGGAGTACGTCGACTCGCTCACCGAGTAGTCAGGCAATCGAGCGGCATCCGCTCGGCAATCACGACAGGCGGCGGCTTCCACACGGGGCCGCCGCCTGTGCCATACCTCCCGCCGAACAGCGGCGGGCGGATCGACCCCGGACACGCCGGGGATCCCGCACGGCTGCGGGAGGAAGGAACACATGAAGTCCCGCACCATCGTCGGAGGAATCGCTCTCGGCGCGGCATCCATGCTCACCCTCACCGGCTGCGCAGCAGGCGAGGCCGAGACCGTCGAGAACGGAGACCGCGCCGACGTCACGATCGCCGTGTTCAACGGCTGGGACGAGGGCATCGCCGCGAGCGAACTCTGGAAGGCCGTGCTCACCGAGCAGGGCTACGAGGTCGAACTCGCCTACGCCGACCCCGCGCCCGTCTACGCGGGCATCGCGACCGGCGACTACGATCTGAACCTCGACTCGTGGCTGCCGGTCACCCACGAGGACTACGTCGAACAGTACGGCGACGACCTCGTCGACCTCGGCTCGTGGAACGACGGCGGGCGCAACATGATCGCTGTGAACGAGGATGCCCCGATCGACTCCCTCGACGAGCTGGCCGAGAACGCCGATCTGTTCGACAACCGCATCGTGGGCATCGAGCCCGGTGCAGGGCTCACCCGCCTCACGAAGGACGAGGTCATTCCCGCCTACGGGCTCGACGAGATGGACCTCATCGAGTCGTCGAGTCCGGCGATGTTCGCCGAACTCTCGGCGGCGACGGCGGCGGGGGAGAACATCGCGGTGACGCTGTGGAGTCCCCACTGGGCGTGGGAGGCGTTCCCGATCAAGGTGCTCGAGGACCCGCTCGGCGCATACGGCGCCGCCGAGGAGATCCACATCCAGGCGCGGTCCGACATCGAGGAGGAACTCCCGACGCTCGCCGGTTGGCTGCGCGGCTTCGAGATGGACTCCGATCTGCTGCACTCGCTCGAGAACGCGATGTTCAACGGTGACGATGCCGGTGCAGGCGACGGCGACTTCAACGCGGTCGTAGCCGAGTGGATCGCCGACAACCGGGAGTACGTCGACTCGCTCACGAAGTAGCGCGAGGCGAACAGGGCGGGTGACGGATGCCGCGGCATCCGTCACCCGCCTTCGTCATGCCGAGGGGTATCGGCCGCGAACGCGCTGGCGTAATGTTCGGCGAGATGGTGATCCGGCCCGGGGGGCCCGGCACTTCAGGTCGACTGCCCTCCGGCGGGCACGCGTGCGGCGTGGGCCCGGGCCCCGGGCTGACGGGAAGGACCGACCATGGCCCACGATCCGAGCGTGCTCGCTCCGACATTCGCGAGGACGGCAGTGCGATCCGTCGCCCCCAGGCTGACGATGCCCGATGGCGAGATGGACCCCACGACGGCCTATCAGATCGTGCACGACGAGACGATGCTCGATGGCAACGCACGCCTCAACCTCGCGACGTTCGTGGCGACCTGGATGGGCGACGAAGCCGACCGCTTGTACGCCGAGTCGTACGACAAGAACATGGTCGACAAAGACGAGTACCCGCGCACCGCCGCGATCGAGGAGAACTGCTGGCGCATGCTCGCGTCGCTCTGGAACGTGCCCGACGTCGCCGACTCGATCGGCACCTCGACGATCGGCTCCTCCGAGGCGTGCATGCTCGGCGGTCTCGCCTTCAAGCGTCGCTGGCAGATCGCCCGGCGTGCAGCCGGCAAGTCGACCGAGAAGCCCAACCTCGTGATGAGTTCGGCCGTGCAGGTCTGCTGGGAGAAGTTCTGCAACTACTTCGAGGTCGAGATGCGCCTCGTGCCCATCTCGGAAGAACACCCCACCCTCGACGGGGCCCAGATCGAGCAATACGTCGACGAGAACACGATCGGCGTGGTCGCGATCATGGGCGTGACGTACACGGGCATGTACGAGCCGGTGAAGGAGATCGCCGAGGCCCTCGACGCCCTGCAGGAGAAGACGGGTCTCGATGTGCCGATCCATGTCGACGGGGCATCCGGCGCCATGATCGCACCGTTCCTGCAGCCCGAGATCGAGTGGGACTTCCGCCTCGAGCGGGTGCACTCGATCAGCACTTCGGGGCACAAGTACGGGCTCGTCTACCCGGGCGTCGGCTGGGTCGTGTGGCGCACGCTCGATGCGCTGCCCGAAGAGCTCATCTTCCGGGTGAGCTACCTCGGCGGCGACATGCCGACCCTCGCCCTCAACTTCTCGCGGCCGGGCGCGCAGGTGCTGCTGCAGTACTACCAGTTCCTCCGCCTCGGGCACGAGGGCTACACCGCGGTGCAGCAGGAATGCCAGGACGTCGCGAAGTACCTCGCGAAGGGCATCGCCGCGATCGGCGCGTTCGACCTGTGGAACGACGGGTCGGACATCCCGGTGTTCGCGTGGCGACTGAAGCCGGGCCACACCGACAAGTGGAACCTGTACCACCTCTCGGATCGCCTGCGCATGAAGGGCTGGCTCGTGCCCGCCTACCCGATGCCCGACAACATGAACGACCTCACGGTGCAGCGCATCGTCGTGCGCAACGGCCTCAGCCGCGACCTCGGCGACGAGCTGCTCGAGGACATCCGAGTCGAGACGGCGTGGCTCGACGCGCTCTCCTCGCCGATGCCGACCGAGGGGCAGAAGCCCGGGTTCCACCACTGAGCGCGCAACGCTTCTAAGCGGAACGAGACGCATGCGAGCGGATGCCTCGGCGGCGATCCCGCCCGCCGATCGCAAGGGTCGGCGGCGCCTCCGCCTGCGCCGAGAGGCGTGGGGGTTCGTGATCGGATCGCTGTGCTTCTTCGTGGGCGCGGTGCCGTTCTACGCGGAGTGGGCGGGCCCCATCGGCGTCGGGGTGACCTTTCTCGTCGGCTCGATCTTCTTCACGCTGGCGGCGTTCATCCAGCTGAGCCTCAGCGGCCGCCGCCCGCCGAGGAAGGGAACGAACGCGGCCGATCGCTGGGACTGGTGGGCGGCGGCGATCCAGTTCGTCGGCACGCTCCTCTTCAACATCAGCACGGCGGCCGCGCTCGCCGCGGCCATCGCGGATCCGACCCGGCTCGGGGCGGGGTGGCGACCCGACGCGTGGGGCTCGGCGGCGTTCCTCGTCTCGAGCGTGTTCGCCGTGGTCGCGACGAGGGATCGTCACGCGCTTTGGGACACCGATGCCCGCTCGTGGCACGGCACCTGGCTGAACCTCGTCGGCTCGATCGCGTTCGGCGCCTCGGCGATCGGCGGGTACGTCGTGCCGCAGACCGATTCGCTCGTGAGCGCGTTCTGGGCGAACCTCGGTACGCTCGTCGGGGCGTTGTGCTTCCTCGTGGCGGCGCTGCTCTCGCGGCGCTCGATCGGCGTGGCCGGGCCCGCCGAGCCCGCCGGGCCCGCCGAGCGGTGACGAGCGCCGCGGCATCCGCTCGGTTCGGCCGCCCCCGCCTTTCTGGTAAGCTGGCTCGTTGGCTGGGTACTTCCACTGCCCATGCCGCGACAATCCCCATCAACGACACGCGAGAAATCGCGGGCATTCGCGTGGGGAAGGTCAGCAGACAAGAGACCTTGGGAGGGGCATCCGCCCCTCGGTATTGGAGGAAACCAATGGCAGCAGTGTGCCAGGTGACCGGAGCCATTCCCGGCTTCGGACACAACATCTCGCACTCGCACCGTCGGACGAAGCGCCGCTTCGACCCGAACGTGCAGAAGAAGACCTATTTCGTGCCGTCGCTGCGGCGCAAGATCACCATCAACGTGTCCGCCAAGGGCATCAAGGTGATCGACGCTCGTGGCATTGAGGCAGTGGTCAAGGACATGCAGGCACGTGGGGTGAAGCTCTAATGGCGAAAGCACAAGACATCCGCCCGATCATCAAGCTTCGGTCGACCGCCGGCACCGGGTACACCTACGTGACCCGCAAGAACCGCCGCAACAACCCCGACCGTCTCGTGCTCAAGAAGTACGACCCCGTAGTGCGCAAGCACGTCGACTTCCGAGAGGAGCGCTAGACATGGCGAAGAAGAGCAAGATCGCGCGCAACGAACAGCGCAAGGTGATCGTCGAGCGGTACGCCGCGAAGCGCCTCGAACTGAAGAAGGCGCTCGTCGACCCCAACGGCACCGACGAGAGCCGCGAGGCCGCTCGTCAGGGCCTGCAGAAGCTGCCCCGCAACGCATCGCCGATCCGCGTGCGTTCGCGTGACGCGATCGACGGCCGCCCCCGTGGCGTGCTCACGAAGTTCGGCGTCTCGCGCGTCCGCTTCCGTGACATGGCGCACCGCGGCGAGCTGCCCGGCATCACGAAGTCGTCCTGGTAACTCGACGACAGTAGGCGCAGCCGAGCACATCGACTCGCGCCCTGGCGCGAGCCGGTCAGCACCAGGCTTCACACGAACGGGACGTCCTTCGGGGCGTCCCGTTCGTCGTCTCCGGAGGAGACCGTTCGTCGCTGCATCACCGTCACGAACGCACGCCGAGAGCGAACGTTGCGCGACACGCCGAACCGAGTTGCCCAAAAGTACCGGAAATCCGCGGGATTCCGGGGGTCTCTGCTACATTCGAAGCGGCCTGATCGGCCATGGGGGCGGTTGAACGATCGTTCCCGAGAACTCACAAATGCTGTACCGAACAGCGAAGGTCCGAGGAGGACATTCAATGGCTGACAAGTCGCTCAACAAGACCGAGCTCGTCGCGAAGGTCGCAGCGTCGACCGGACAGAGCCAGGCCACCGTCGACGCCGTTCTCGGCGGTCTCTTCGAGGCGCTCGCCGAGTCCGTGGGCTCCGGCACCAAGGTCTCGATTCCCGGGTGGCTCGCCGTCGAGCGCACGCACCGTGCTGCACGTACGGGCCGCAACCCGCAGACGGGTGCCGAACTCCAGATTCCGGCCGGCTACTCGGTCAAGGTTTCGGCTGGTTCGAAGCTCAAGGCTGCTGCGAAGTAACTGCGACTTCCGGATGGGGCGTGCGGCGTGAGCCGCGCGCCCCATCGTTCGTTTCGGGCGCTCAGGCGCCGCCGTCTAGGCTGGTTCGGTGCCCCGCTCCGTTCGAGTGCTCGGTCCTGCCGCGCTCATCGCCGTCGCCCTCGCCGCGACGTTCTCCGGCCTCGCCTTCGGCGGGGGAGCGGCCGAGCAGCTGATCCAGGATCCCGGACCGATCGCCCGCTACGGCGTGCCGGTGGCCAAGCTGTTCGTGAATCTCGGCGCTGCGGGCATGATCGGTGCGCTCGTGCTCGCCGTGTGGGCACTCAGCCCGAAGCGACGCGAGTTCGATCTCGCGCTCGATGTGGCCGCGGCATCCGCTGCCGTCATGACCGTCGCGAGTGCCGCGACCGGCTTCTTCACCTTCCTGCTCGTGACGGCAGTGCCGTTCGACCTGAGTGATTCCTTCGGGCAGAAGCTCGGACAGTTCGTCACCACCATCCCGCTCGGGCAGGCGTTGCTCACCACGACGCTCGTCGCGGCGGCCGTCACCGTGCTGTGCTTCGCGGTGCGCAACCAGACCGCCCTCGTGTTCGTCACGGTGCTCGCGGTCACGTCGCTCGTGCCGCTCGCGCAGCAGGGGCACGCCGCCGGGGCGGCCGGGCATGCGGCGGCGATCACCGCGCTCGGCCTGCACCTCGTGTTCGCGTGCGTGTGGCTCGGCGGGCTCGTCACGATCGTGCTGCTGAAGGGCGAGCTCGGCGCGAAGCGGCTGCCCGTCGTGCTGGCCCGCTACTCGACGGTCGCGCTCATCTGCTTCATCGTGGTGGCGCTGTCGGGGTACGCGAGCGCGGCGCTGCGCATCGGCGAATGGGATCAGCTGCTCACGCCCTATGGCATGCTCGTCGTCGCGAAGGTCGTCGCGCTCATCGCGTTGGGACTGTTCGGTGCGGCCCAGCGGCGGTTCCTGATCGGGCGGATGTCGCGGGGTGCGGCATCCGTTGGTCGAGTAGCGAGCGCCAGCGAGCGTATCGAGACCGGTGATGCGGCGGCGGGTCTCGATACGCGTCCTCCTGCGTCGGGCGCTACTCGACCGGCGAAGGGTGCGGCGGGTCTCGATGCGTCGGGCGCTACTCGACCGGCGAAGGGTGCGGCGGGTCTCGATGCGTCTGGCGCTACTCGACCGGCGAGCGGTGGGCGTGCATTCTGGTGGCTCGTCGTCGCCGAGCTCGCATTCATGGGGCTCGCGTCGGGTGTCGCAGCCGCGCTTGCGCGCACGGCGCCCCCGGTGCCCGAGAAGGTCACCGCCGGTGTCGCCGACTCTCCCGCTCAGTTCCTGACGGGCGAGCCGCTGCCGCCGTGGCCCGAGTGGACGCGGTTCTTCACCGAGTGGAACCCCGACCTCATCTGGCTGCTCGCCTGCGGCTTCGGCATCTTCTTCTACCTCGCGGGCGTGCGTCGCCTCCACAAGCGCGGCGACCGTTGGCCCGTCTATCGCACGGTGCTCTGGGTCGCGGGCCTGCTGCTGCTCGCCTACATCACCAACGGCGGCGTGAACGTCTACGAGCAGTACCTGTTCTCGGCGCACATGCTCGCGCACATGGTGCTCACGATGGCGGTGCCGGTGCTGCTCGTGCCGGGCGCCCCGGTGACACTCGCGGCGCGCGCCATCCGTGCCCGCAAAGACGGCAGTCGCGGCGGCCGCGAGTGGATCCTGCTCGCCGTGCACTCGAAGTTCGCCGGCATCATCGCCAACCCGATCGTGGCCGCGGTGCTCTTCGCCGGGTCGCTGTGGGTCTTCTACTACTCGCCGCTCTTCCGTTGGACCATGCTCGACCACATCGGGCACGAGTGGATGATCGTCCACTTCCTCATCACGGGCTACCTGTTCGTACAGTCGCTCATCGGCATCGATCCGGTGCCGTACCGCCTGCCGTATCCGTTCCGGCTGGTGCTGCTGCTCGGCACCATGGCGTTCCACGCGTTCTTCGGACTCACGATCATGTCGAGCACGGGCCTGCTGCTCGCCGATTGGTACGGCGCGATGGGCTGGGGCACCGACGCGCTCATCGATCAGCAGCTCGGCGGCGGCATCGCCTGGTCGATCGGCGAGATCCCGACCGTGGCGCTCGCGATCACCGTCGCCGTGCAGTGGGCGCGCAGTGACGAGAAAGAGTCGAAGCGCCGCGACCGGCACGCCGACCGTACGGGCGACGCCGAGCTCGAGGCGTACAACGCGCAGCTCGCGGCGATCGCCGAGCGCGACGGCCGCAGTTAGGCGGCGAGGCAGGCGGAGGCTACTTCAGCTGGATCGCGATGGTGTCGTCGGGCTGGATCGTCGCCGAGAGGGCGATCGTGTACGGGCGATCCTCTTCGAGCGTGAAGTGGTGGCCGTCGAAGAGCGACTGCACATCGACCGAGATGTGCGCGACACCCTCGGTCGGCGGCATGTCGAACGATGACTCGCCGGGGGTGAGGGTGACCTGCGGCACGCTCACGATGCTCCACGCCGGCTCTCCGACGACGCGGTCGTCGATCTCGATGCCGAACGGGCACTCCGCCGGCTGCAGCACGGTCTGCGTGGCGCACTTCGCGAGGAAGTCGTCGACCCTGACCTGCACCCGCTCGACGAACGCAGCGGTCGGCTGCGCGTCGACCGTCACGGGCACACGCGCCGACGCATCCGCCTGCACCGACACCGGCACGGCTTCGAGCAGCACCGAGCTATACGAGAACTCGTAGACCGCCGGTGCGATCGCGAGGTACGGCGTGACTTGCGTGAACGCGGCGAGCTCGTCGCCGGATTTCGTCGCGCGAGAGTCGAGGGTGAGCGACCCCACAGTGAAGAGCGGGTTGTGCGCGGCGGTCACGTCGATCACGGCGAGCGGGCTGACCGCGAATTCCCAGCGGGTCAGCACGCCGTAGAGCGGTGCGATGGGTCGCACGTCGAAGGATGCCTCGACGATCGCGGTCTCGAGTCGGTAGGTGGCCGTCACCGTGTGCATGCCGTCGGCGTGCGCCACGTCGCTGACGATGCTGATGTCTTCGGGGCCGGACTCGACGACGCCGGTGCGGAGCATCGCCGTCGACACGTTCGCCGGCAGCCCGAGGGCTTCGAGCTCTTCGGCATCGAGCGCGACACCCGGGGTCGTCGAGGCGGTCGCGATGTCGTCGTTCGCGATGGCCGTGAGGTAGCGCTCGATGAAGTTCTGGGCACCGTAGACCGTCTGGTTGAGGGCACCGAGCGCGGCGAAGAAGGCGCCGATGACGAGCACCGCGAGCCCGGCCCAACCGGCGACGGACAGCGGCGACACCCGACTACCGCGCACTCCGGAGCTCCCCACCCGCCCAAGTCTAGGTGGGAGGCAGCGGCCGGGCCTGAGGATATCCCCAGCGCCGCGCAGGCCCCACGGCGAGACGGTTACAGTGGGAGCGAAACACCCGCCCCGCGGCATCCGCTCGCCGAATCGAAAGCGCCCCAGTGCAGAACGTGACCCTCAGCCGCGAGCAGGCGGCGGTGTTCCAGGCGATCGAAGGCACCCGTGAGCACGTCTTCGTCACGGGCCGCGCGGGCACCGGCAAGTCCACGCTGCTGAATCACCTGAACTGGCACACGCAGAAGCAGATCGTGATCTGCGCGCCGACGGGCGTGGCGGCCCTGAACGTCGGCGGCCAGACCATCCACTCGCTGTTCCGGCTGCCGATCGGGGTCATCGCCGACCACGTCATCGAGCAGAACGACACGGTGCGCAAGATTCTGAACGCCATGGACACGCTCGTCATCGACGAGGTGTCGATGGTGAACGCGGACCTGATGGATGCGCTGGATCGCTCGCTGCGACAGGCGAGGCAGCGGCCGCTCGAACCGTTCGGCGGCGCGCAGGTCGTGCTCTTCGGCGACCCCTATCAACTCGCGCCGGTGCCGGGCGACGCCGACGAGCGCGCCTACTTCGCCGACACCTACGACTCGATGTGGTTCTTCGACGCGAAGGTCTGGCGCGAGACCGATCTGCGCATCTTCGAGCTCGGCGAGATCCACCGCCAGCACGACGACGACTTCAAGCTCATGCTGAACGCGGTGCGGCACGGCCGGGTCACCGCTGAGATCGCCGGCGTGCTGAACAGTGTGGGTGCCCGCCGCCCCCTGCCCGAGCAGGGTGCGATCACGCTCGCGACCCGCAACGACACGGTCAACCGCATCAACCGCACGCAGCTGCACCGACTGCCAGGGCACTCGCAGGGCAACGAGGCCGAGGTCAACGGCGACTTCGGCGGCCGCGCGTTTCCCGCCGATGAGAACCTCGAACTCAAGATCGGCGCGCAGGTGATGTTCCTGCGCAACGACACCGCGATCGGGCCGGAGGGCCAGCGCTGGGTGAACGGCACGATCGGCACGGTGACCTCGCTCGACCGGGCTGTGCGCGTCGAGATCGACGGCGAGGAGCACGAGATCGAGCAGGTCACCTGGGAGAAGTACAAGTACACCTGGGACTCGACGCGCAAGAAGCTCGAGAAGCAGATCGTGGCCGAGTTCACCCAGTTCCCGTTGAAACTGGCTTGGGCGGTTACCATCCACAAATCGCAGGGCGCGAGCTACGACACCGCGATCATCGACCTCGGCCAGCGCGTCTTCAGCCCGGGCCAGACCTACGTCGCGCTCAGCCGGCTCACCTCGCTCGACGGGCTCTACCTGGCCCGCCCGCTGCGACCGAGCGACATCATCGTCGACCGCAATGTCGAGCGGTTCATGTCGGGCGCCGATCGCGAGATCGCGTCGTCGCCGAGCTGACCGCGTCGCGTTTGCGCAACGTTGCGGCGGCGGAGACCCGGCTGCACGGGCGCTACCGTAACGGCAGGTTACAATTTCAGTGGGCACACGGCTGAGGGGAGCTTGGTGGCTGCAGGAGCTAGGGGCAAATGGCGGCGAGGGCTTCTCGCCGTGGCGATGGGTGGCGCGCTCACGCTGACGATCACGAGCTGCACCGGCGGCTCGGTCGATCCGATGGCCGATCTCGATCCCGTCGATGCCGCCTTCGGCGAGCAACTCGCCGGTGAGCTGCAGGCGGTGCTCGACGAGGCCGTCGCCCTCAGCGGATCGAGCGGAGGCATCGCCGGCGCGTGGTCGCCGTGGTCGGGGGAGTGGACGGGTGCCTCGGGCACCGTCGACTTCAGCGAGACGCCAGCGCCGGTCGAGGTCGACACCGGGTTCCACCTCGGCACACTCACGACCGAAGTGACGTGCACGGTGCTGCTGCGGCTCGTCGACGAGGGACAGGTGCAGCTCGACGACGAGGTCGCGCAATACGTGGACTGGGTGCCGAGCCTCGACGGCATCACACTCAGGCAGCTGTGCCTGCACACTTCCGGCATCGCCGACTACTACCCGAGCCTGCGCACCCACTTCGTCGCGAACCCCGAACGCATCTGGCCGCCGAACGAGCTGCTCTCGAGCGGGCTCGCGCTGCCGCGCCCCGGGCCACCCGGTGAGCAGTGGGCGCAGTCGCGCACGGGCATCCTGCTCTTGGCGATGGCACTCGAGCGACGCACGGGGCTCAGCTGGAACGAGCTCGCCGAGCGCTACGTCTTCGACCCCCTCGATCTCGACGACACCTCGCTCCCGTCGCCGACCGTCACCGAGCTCGACGACAGCCTCGGCGCCTATTCCGCTGCGATCGCGCAAGACGGCGCGATCGACTGTGCGGTGCGTCGCGACGACACTTCGCAATCGAGCTCGATGGGCGGAGCGGCCGCCGGCGCCGTGTCGAGCCTCGAAGACGCGCGCCGGTTGAGCGCCGCGTTCGCGTCCGGCGCCTTGCTCGACGAGAGCACCGTTCGCACGCAGTGGACGTTGGTCCCGATGGGCGCCGACACCCCCGCATGGTACGGGTGGGGGCTCGGCGGGGCCGAGTACGGGCCGTTGCGTGGAACCGCGGGGGAGTCGACGGGGGCGCTCACCGCGGCGTTCACCGACCCGAAGAGCGGCCTCACCGTCGTCGTGGCGCTCAACAATTCGACGTCGGGTGCGGATTTCGTGCGTGAGACGGCGTTCGCGCTTGCTTCGCTCGCGTCCAAGGCGGGTGCGGCGGCCGGCCACGAACTGCCACTGGTCGAGTTGCCGTGGTCGTTCGAGCAGGCCACCACGAAGATGCGCGAACTCGCGAAGTGCCCGATCGCCGCGGAACCGGCTGCACCTGCGGAACCGGCACCTGCCGGCTGACGAAACCCTGCGTGCCACGAACGGAGTCGAACAGGGCGAAAGCGGTGCGTCACTGCGAAGCAAAACGGTGAGGAATGCTCGTGACGGCGCTAGGCTGACCGCATCCCCTGTCGGTGCCGACGAAGGAGTTGAGTCGCATGTGTCGCTGGCTTGCATACTCGGGAGAACCGCTCCAACCCTCCCTTGTGGTCCTCGACGCGCAGCACTCGCTCGTCGCGCAGTCACTCGATTCGCCACTCGGCGCCGAAACGGTCAACGGCGACGGCTTCGGCGTCGGCTGGTATCCCGTCGGCTCGACGGCGGGGAGCCATCCGTCGACGTTCCACAGCGTCGAACCGGCCTGGAATGACGAGAACCTCCGCGAGATCACCGAGTCGATCGAAAGCCCGCTGTTCTTCAGCCACGTGCGTGCGGCCGGAGGTCCGCCGATCCAGCGCACCAACTGCCATCCGTTCCGCCACCACAACTGGCTCTTCATGCACAACGGAGTGATCCACGGCTTCCACGAGATCAAGCGCGACCTCACCTTCGCGGTCGATCCGTCGCTCTACCCCCACATCCTGGGTACGACCGACTCGGAGGTGCTCTTCCATCTCGCCTTGACGTTCGGGCTCCTCGACGACCCGATCGCAGGCATGACGAAGGCCGTGCGGTTCGTCGAGGAGACCGGCCACGAGCACGGCATCGGGTATCCGATGCAGGGCACGGTCGCCATCGCCGACGGAGCGACGATCTGGGCCTTCCGGTACTCGTCGGAGGGTGAGTCGCGCACGTTGTTCCACTCCGTGGACATTCCGACGCTGCAGGAGATGTACCCGGATTTCCCCCGCCTGCATCTCTTCGGCCAGAAAGCGCGCGTCGTCGTCTCCGAGCCGCTCAACGACCTGCCCGGCGCATTCGTCGAAGTGCCGGAGTCGACCGTCGCGATCCTCGACGCCGACGGTTACCGGTACGAGCCGTTCATGGAGGGCGTGCACGTCTGAGCCTTCGCCGGGTTATCCTCGCGACCGGACCACAACGTTTCGAGGCATCCGTTCGTTGTGGAGTATGAGAGCCGATCTCACTGCTCGGGAGGCACGGATGTCCTATCTTCGATCTGCCGCGGCGCGGCTGCTGGCCGTCGTCGCCGGTGCGGCGCTCCTGTCGGGGTGCGCCCAGAACCTCTTGGCCGCACCGCTGCCCGAGCCCCCTGCACCGCTGCCCTCCGTCGTCGTGGAGGAACCCGATGCCCCGGCCGTGAAGTACGACGCCGTCGACTGCCGCACGCTCGACGGGCTGCTCGCGCCGTCACCCGACGCACCGGCGACGGATCCGATTCCCGAACCCGGGCGGATGCCCGCCGGATTCGTCGTCGTCGCGGCGCTCGGTTGCGACTTCGAGATGCGAGACGCGGGCCGGAGCGACGGCGCGCTCGACGTCGTGGTGACGATGACCCGGTACGAGGGTGAATTCGGCCCGCTGCTCGGGGCGCTCGCGGCACCCGATGACGTCGCCCCGCCCGACACGGTGTGCGCAGCCTCGATGGAGATCGTGCCACCGCTCTGGCTCGAGGGCGCCGACGGCTCGCTCATCTCCGTGCGCTACCCCGTCGATGTCTGCGGCAAGACGAAGCCGGCCGTCTCCGAGGCACTCGCGGCGCTCGACGTGGTCTCGGCCGACGAGTGGACGCCGCTCGACTGACGCGACGCGGGAACGAGGCCGCGCACCCTCGATCAGCGGGGTGAGCGTGCACGTCTGAGCCGGCCGGCGAATGGAGGCCCGCCGGCCACGCTGCGTCCGGTGCCGATTCATCCCCCGCCGAGGTACGCGAGGACTGCGAGGACGCGGCGGTTGTACGTGGTGTCGGGTTGTATCTCGAGCTTGGTGAAGATCGTGTTGATGTGCTTCTCGATGCCGCTCTGGCTGAGGTAGAGCTGAGTGGCGATGGACGCGTTGCTATGGCCCAGGGCGATGAGCTCGAGGACCGATCGTTCGCGTGCGGTGAAGTCGGCAAGTCGGCTGTCCGGCGCGCTCTTGGCGGTGATGAGCTGGCGGATGACCTCGGGATCGAACGCGGTTCCGCCGGCGCGGACGCGGTTGAGGGCGTCGAGGAATCCGCCGATGTCCGAGATGCGGTCCTTGAGCAGATAGCCAACGCCGCCGCGGCCGTCGAGGAGCTCGCTCGCGTGGCGGCGCTCCACATATTGCGAGAGGACGATGACGGGGACATCGGGCCATTCGCGACGGAGATGGAGTGCTGCGTGAATGCCCTCGTCGACGAAGTCGGGGGGCATGCGCACATCGACGATCACCAACTCGGGCGGGTCTGATGCGACCGCCCTGAGGAGGTCGTCGGCGTTCCCGACCGAATGCGTGACGGTGTGGCCTTCGGCCGAGAGGAGCTGGGCGATGCCTTCTCGCAGCAGTGTGGAGTCTTCTGCGAGGGCTATCCGCATGGGATCACCGCGGTGACGATCGTCGGGCCTCCGGTGGGGCTTTCGACTCGAAGCCGTCCGCCGCGGGCTGCGACTCGGGAGCTGATGCCCGACAGCCCGGCGCCGGCGGGATCGGCTCCGCCCTTGCCGTCGTCTCGGACGGTGAGGACGAGGTCGGTTCCCTCGCGAATGACCTCGATATCGATCCGTGAAGCGTCTGCGTGCTTGATGGCGTTGGTCACGGCTTCGCTCGCGACGAAGTACGCGGCGGCTCCTGCAGCGCGATCCGTGAGGTCGGCGGCGTCGACGTGGAGACGGATCGGCATGATGGTGCGGTCGCGGAGGGCTTCGAGCGCGGCTGGGAGGCCGTCCCTCGCGAGCATAGCCGGATAGGTGTGCCAGGCGACGCTTCTGAGCTCGTCGAGAATCTGTTGTGTTTGGGAGCGAGCCTCCTGGTGAAGCTCATGTCGTTCTGCTGCATCCGGTGCGCGCTCGGCCCGGGCCAGAAGGATGGACAGCGCCACGACACGCTGCTGAACGCCGTCATGGATGTCGCGCTCGATGCGGCGCCGCTCGGCATCCACGGCGGAGACCACATCGTCGAGTGTCGTGTGCAGACGCGAGACCTCGCGAGAGAGCTCTCCGAGGCTTGGCCGTGTCAAGGCCGCCCAGCTTCGACGGTCGAGCCATGCGATCCCAGCGAGTCCCGAAACAGCGAGGAACGCGAGCACGATCCCGGGAATCACGAAGTATGCGACCGTGACCCAGGTGACCGCTCCCGGCTCGGCGTCGAAGACGGCGACGGGTCGGCCGGTCGCGGCGCTGACCACCATGTCGACGACGATCACCAGTCCCGTCACAATCAACGCGAAGACGCATCCGGCAAGCAACCCGAGGATCGCCTCGACCCCCAACAGCCCGAGCAGGCGTCCG
The DNA here is from genome assembly GCF_059445405.1 of Agromyces sp. Y782. NCBI lineage: Bacteria > Bacillati > Actinomycetota > Actinomycetes > Micrococcales > Microbacteriaceae > Agromyces > Agromyces sp. Y782. The sequence continues at coordinate 1,888,184 of NZ_JCAIUG010000001.1, forward strand.
CCCATGGGGCGCGCATCTCGGTGCTTCCCGTCGGCCCAGTCCAGCCGTCGCGCCACCCACCGTGCAGCCGTTCGAGGGGGCGCCGTGGAGACGGGCGCTGCGATGATCGCGACCAGGAGCGCCGGCACCAGCAGGGCCCCCGCCACCGACGCCAGAAGCGCTCGGCCGGCACGGCGGAAGGCGAAGGTGGCGCCGTGGTCGCCGCCGACCGTGACGCCGCTCACGCTCATGAGGCCATCTTCCCACCTGCCCGCTGACGCAGCCTGAGCACCACGAACACGGCGACAGCACCTACGACCGCTGCGATCACGAGGAGCTGGAAGACGTCGGCGTACTGTTCCACGGATCCCCAGTTCTCACCGAGGAAGTACCCGGCGAGAACGAAGATCGTATTCCAGATAGCACTGCCCGCCGTCGTCAACAGGATGAACCGTCCCAACGGCATCCGCTCGATCCCCGCAGGGATCGAGATCAGGCTGCGGAACAGCGGGATCATTCGACCGAAGAACACCGCCTTGGTGCCGTGTCGCGAGAACCATTGCTCCGCCCGGTCGAAGTCGGAGACCTTCACCAGAGGAACGCGCGCCACGATACGCCGCAATCGTTCGCGGCCGAGCCACGCGCCGAGCCCGTAGAGGATCAGTGCGCCCACGACCGAGCCGAGCGTCGTCCACACCAGCACTTCGACGATGCCGAATGTGCCCCTGCTGGCCGTGAACCCAGCCAGCGGCAGGATGATCTCACTGGGCAGCGGCGGGAACAAATTCTCCGCAGCGATCGCCAGTCCGGCCCCGGGAGCGCCCAGAGACTCCATCAGGGAGATTGCCCATTGTGCGATCGTATTCAGGTTTTCGACCTCGTTTTCCATGTCATCGAACGTATGAGCTCGGCGGAGAGAAGTCAGTGGGGGCAGCCGTCGCGGCGGGTGTGGAAAACCACACAGTCCCCACACGGCAGGGTGACTCGTGGCGAGCGAACCTACGGTGGAGGGCATGAACGTTTGGAACAGAGCAGCCGAGGGAGTCATCAATCTTCCGGACGGGCGCCTCGTGCGCGGTTGAACTCCGCCCCTTGCGGCCGCGACTGGAGGTGGAAACCGCCCGCCGCGAGGCATCCGCTGCCATACTGACCTCGGCTGCACCTTGCCACAGGTCGCCCGGGTCAGCCGGCCCGCCCGACCGCTCGTTCCACGTCGTTGTCGGAAGCGGGGTCACATGAACAAGTGGTCGGTCGTCGCGGTCCTCGGAGCCGCCCAGTTCGTCATGGTGCTCGACGGCACCGTCATGAACGTCTCCATCTCGACGGTGGTCGAAGACCTCGACACGAGTGTCACGGCGATGCAGACGGCGATCACGTTCTACACGCTCACGATGGCCTCGCTCATGCTGCTCGGCGCGAAGCTCGGCGACGTGTGGGGGCGGCGGCGGGCCTTCGTCATCGGGTCGTGCATCTACGCGGTCGGCTCGCTCATGACGGCACTGAGCCCGAACGTGCAGGTCCTCTTCCTCGGCTGGTCGATCATCGAGGGCGTCGGTGCGGTGCTCGTCATCCCGGCGGTCGCGGCACTCATCGCCGACAACTACGAGGGCCCCGACCGCATCACCGCGTACGCGATCATCGGGGCGGTCTCGGGCGCTGCAGTCGCGGCCGGTCCGCTCATCGGCGGCTTTCTCACGACCTATGCGAGCTGGCGGTACGTGTTCGTCGCCGAGGTCGTCATCATGATCGTGGTCGTGCTCTTCACCCGCGTGATCGCCGACCGCACCGCCCGTCAGACGGTGCGCATCGACGTGTGGAGCGTGCTGGCCTCGGCTGTCGGGCTCGTGTTCGTGGTGCTCGGCATGCTGCAGAGCAAGACGTGGGGCTGGATCGTTCCGCTCCAGTCGCCCGAGATCGGCGGCGTCGAGATCGCACCGCTCGGCATCTCGCTGTGTGCGTGGCTCATACTCGCCGGCGGCGCGCTGCTCGCACTGTTCATGCGCCGTCAGCGCCGGCTCTCGGCCGCGGGACGTGCGCCGCTCCTCGACGTGTCGCTGTTCTCGATCACCCGGCTCCGCAGCGGACTCGCGGTGCTCGGCGCGCAGTACACGATCACGGCCGGGCTCTTCTTCATGGTGCCGGTGTACCTGCAGATGACTCTCGGGCTCGACGCGCTCGAGACGGGGCTCAAGATCTTCCCGCTCTCGATCTCGCTCATCCTCTTCTCGATCATCGGCACCCGGCTGTCGCAGTTCTGGTCGCCGCGGCGCATCGTACGGTGGGGTCAGGTGGCGCTCGTGCTGGCCGCGGTACTACTGCTCGGGTCGGTCGACCTCGAACTGCAGAGCATCGCCTTCGGGTGCGGCATGTTCGTCGCGGGTGCCTCGCTCGGCCTGCTCGCATCGCAGCTCGGCAACGTCAACATGTCGAGCGTGACCGAGTCGCAGACGAGCGAGGTCGGCGGCCTGCAGGGCGTGTTCCAGAACCTCGGCTCCTCGCTCGGCACGGCGCTCATCGGCTCGGTGCTGATCGGGGCGCTCGCCACCTCGTTCGCCGCAGGTGTGGCGTCGAGCGAGCTGCCTGCTGACGTCCGATCGATCGTGACGGAGCGCACGGAGGCGGGAGTGGCGATCGTGCCGGCAGCCGATGTCGACGACATCGCGGAGCAGGCGGGGCTCTCATCGGCCGAGGGCGAAGAACTCACCCGCGTCTACAGCGAATCGCAGGTCTCGTCGCTGCGCACGGCATTCTTCGCGCTCATCGCGATCGCACTCGCGTCGTTGCTCTTCTCCCGCGGCATTCCCGCGGAGGTCCTCGGGCGACGGCCTGAGAATGCGGATGCCCCGCCGGTGACGTGAACTCGCCGGCGGCCACGAAGAACGGGGGAGCACCATGAACGCGCACCACGCGACATCCGACGCCATCTCGCCGCCCGAGGCCGAGGAGTCGCAACCCTCGCCGACCGACTTCGCGGGTCGCGCCCGATTGGGGCGCGCGGCCCGGCGCCGCTCACCGAGGGGCGCGCACGCCGACTGGCGGCCGGCCGCCGACCGGCCCGACCCTGTGGCCCTGCTCGAGGAGCAGGCGACGAGCCGGGTCGCCGAGCTCATTCCGATCCGGCACGCCCGCATGATGGTCTCGCCGTTCACCTTCTACCGTGGCGCCGCCCTCATCATGGCGGCAGACCTGGCCGGCACGGCCGACTCGGGCATCACTGCGCAGATCTGCGGCGACGCCCACCTCTCGAACTTCGGCGTCTTCGGCACGCCCGAACGCAAGCTCGTCTTCGACATCAACGATTTCGACGAGACGCTGCCGGGCCCGTGGGAGTGGGACGTCAAGCGGCTCGCCGCGAGCTTCGAGGTCGCAGGCAGACAGCTCGGCTTCACCGAGGTCGAGCGACGGGCGATCACCGTCGAGTCGGTGCGCGGTTATCGCAAGCGGATGCGCCGGTCCGCCGCATCGCGCGTGCTCGACGCCTGGTACGACCGGCTCGACGCCGACCAGATCGCCGAATGGGTCCGCGACGAGCATCGGGCGGCCCGGGTGCTGAAGGAAGAGGTGAAACGCACCGAGGCGACATTCTCGAAGGCCCGAACCCGTGACGGCATGCGCGCCTTCTCGAAGCTCGTGAGCGTCGTCGACGGTGACCTGCGAATCACGGGCGACCCGCCGTTGATCGTGCCTCTCGAGGACTTACGGCCCGACGACCGTTCTCGCGACGACGATGAACAGCAGATGCGCGCGTTGCTGCGTGATTACGAGGCGACGCTGCCCCTCGCGAGGCATCCGTTGCGCGAGTACACCTTCGTGCACATGGCCCGGAAGGTCGTCGGCGTCGGGAGCGTCGGCACCAGGGCGTGGATCGTGCTGCTGCGCGGTCGTGACAACGACGACCCGCTGCTGCTGCAGGCGAAACAGTCCCAGTCGTCGGTGCTCGAACGCTTCCTCGCTCCGAGCCGATACGAACATCACGGTGAACGCGTCGTCAGAGGGCAGCGCCTGATGCAGGCCGCGAGTGACCTGTTCCTCGGTTGGCAGCGGGTGACCGGCCATGATGGCGTGGAACGCGATTACTACCTGAGACAGTTGCACGACTGGAAGGGCGGCTTCGACGTCGAGCACGCGATGCCGACCGGGGCGAAGCTCTACGCGCGCATCTGCGGCGAGACGCTCGCGCGGGCCCACGCGCGTTCGGGCGACCGGGTGGCGATCGCCGCGTACCTCGGAGGCAGCGACCGGTTCGACGAGGCGGTCGCCGACTTCGCGGTCGGCTACGCCGACCAGAACGAACGCGACTTCGAGGCATTCGTCGCAGCCGTGGCATCCGGCCGGCTCGAGGCGGCGCCCGCGTCGACGCCGTGATCGGGCCGCTCCCCGTACCGCGGGGCCGGTATCGCCCAGGCGGCGGCGTAGGCCGCTCGCCCGGGCGACCTCGAACTCAGCCCTGCGTCGCGATGGCGAACCGGGCGGTGCCGTCGTCGCCGATTTCCGCGTCGAGCACCTTGTCGTCGAGCGCGATGATGGCGTTCGTGCCGAGATAGACGCGCGCGCCGTCGCGTTCGACGATCGCATCGAAGTCTTCGGGCGCCTCGACGATGCGCACCGCGAACTCGGTGGCCTCCGGATCGTCGCTGTTGATGCGGAGGCCTCCCTCGGCGGACTCGATGCTCTGCGCGACGATGGCCTTCACGACCGTGGTTGCCGATTCGGTGAGTGTGAGCATGTTGCTCCCCTTCCTGTCTGGCGGCGAGTCAGCCACGATTCCGAGAGTGAGCGGATGCCGCAAGGGCTCGTCGCCGATTCTCCGGAGACTCCCAAAGAACGGGGGTGTCCCGGGTCCGTGCTTACGAACGGAGGCTCCTGAGGCCGGTACGGATTTCGCTGATCAGGATCTCGGGCTGTTCGAAGGCTGCGAAATGTCCGCCCTTGTCGGCCTCGCCGTAGTGAATCAGGTTGGTGTAGGTGTCTTCGATCCAGCTTCGCGGCAGGCGCGGGATGTCGCGCGGGAATACCGTCACCGCGACCGGCAACGTGAGCTTCGGGCCAGCCAGGCTGCCCGAACTGTTCTCCCAGTAGATGCGGCCGGACGACGCGGCACTGTTCGTGAACCAGTACAGCGAGATTGCGTCGAGCATGTCATCGGTGTTGAGCGCGTCCTCGGCGAGCCCCTGATTGTCGGTCTTGGATTGGAACTTCTCGTAGATCCAGGCTGCCTGGCCGGCCGGAGAGTCTGCCAGAGCGAATCCGACGGTCTCTGGTTTCGTGGCCTGAAGGTGGTTCGATCCGCCGAGGGAGCCGGTGTAGAGGGCGAGGGTGTCGACGGCGTAGCGCTCTTCGGGTGACAGCGTTTCGGGGATCTGTGCGGGGAAAGCGTATTGGGTGTTCAAGTGAATCCCGAGAAGGCCGTCAGGCCGCATGGCCCCGAGAGCGGAGGTGACGACGGCGCCCCAATCACCGCCTTGAGCGGCCCAGTTCTCGTAGCCGAGACGCGTCATGAGGGCCGCCCATGCGGTTGCGATACGCGAAACAGTCCACCCCGTCTCGGTCGGCTTCTGGGAGAACCCGAATCCGGGCAGCGACGGGACGACCACGTCGAAGGAGTCTTCGGCGTTTCCTCCAAACGCCACCGGGTCGGTGAGCGGGCCGATCAGTTTCAGGAATTCGACGATCGAACCTGGCCATCCGTGCGTCAAGATGAGCGGCATCGCATTCGGATTCTTGGACTTGACATGGATGAAGTGAATATCGAGCCCATCGATCGCGGTCAGGAAATGTGGGAAACGATTGAGTTCCGACTCGAATCGCCGCCAGTCGTACTCTCGCTCCCAATAGTCGATGAGCGATTTGGCATTCTCCAGGCGCACACCTTGCGACCAGTCGGGGACGGTTTCCGGATTCGGCCATCGCGTTCTGGTCAGTCGCTGCCTCAAGTCTTCAATCTCGGAGTCGGAGATCGCGACGGTGAATGGGCGGACGAGGGTTGAGAGGGCGGGCGTCGATGCGGTCATTGACTTGTTCTCCTGAACTCGTGCTTCACAGCGCAGCGATCCACTGCATACCGATGTGCAATGCACACTGCTGTGCAATCTACTTCATTGCACACTGTCGTGCAATGATTGGATGGTGCAGAACGAATCCGCCCGAACGCGCTCCATGAACGACACACGGAATCGCATCCTCGACGTCGCACTCGAGGTCCTCGGGCAGAACCCGGACGCCGGCATGGGTGACATCGCCTCCGCTGCCGGTGTGGTGCGCCGCACCGTCTACGGCCACTTCCCCACCCGCACCGACCTCGTGCGGACCCTCGCGCAACGGGCAGTGGACGAGATCGCGGCCGTGCTCGACGAGGTCAACGCCTCCGACGGAGCAGCCGAAACGGTGTGGGTCGATTTCATCGCCCGCCTCTGGCCCTTGGCGCACCGTTACCGAGTGCTGTTGGCCCTCCGGCGCGGCGAGTACGGCGAGGAGATCCACGCCCTGTTGGGACCAGTCGACAAGATTCTCGCCGCCCTCGTGCAACGAGGCCAGGACGGCGCAGTATTCGGACGACACCTGCCCGCGGACGTTCTCAGCCAGGTCGCCTATGCTGCTGTGTTCGCCATCGCGGACAACCACCTATCCAATGGGACCCCCGACGCCCGCGCGGCAACGATTACCAGCCTGCTCATCCTGGGAGTTCCCGAGCCGCGCGCACAAGCTCTCGTGGGCGGTCAGCCGTGACGCGCAGCATTCGACCTGATTATCGAGACGCCGACTTGCTGGGCGTCTCCGCGCTGAGCTCCGGCGACGACGGGGGCGAGGGTTGAGCGAGGTTTCCCAAGATGAGGCCCAGGGTGAAGTCGAAGCGCTCGTGCTCGGCCCCTGACGTGAGTTCGGTCGCATATGCGCGGGTGTTCGGAAAGCGCTCTGCGGGGAGTGCGGCGAATCGGGCGATCAAGTCTCTTCGATCCTGGGTGGCGAGTCGATGGTCACCCGTGTTCGATCCCGTATCGGCGACCGCGATGTCCATCGCGTATGCGCCGACGTAGAGGAATAGGGCGTCGATGGTCCAGGCGGCGACCTGCGGGTCGATGCCGCCGGCGATCAGCACGGCGAGCATCCCCTCGTTGACGCGCAGCACGTCGAGATCGGTGACATCGATCGCCAGGGCGGCCCGGGAGATCCCCGGATATTTCAGATACTGATCACGCAGTTGGATGCAGACATCGGTGATCTGCTCGCGCCAACGCGACGGAACGGGCGGTGGAAGCTCGAGCTGGCTGCACAGGCGGCCGATGAGGAGTTCGTCGAGGTCGGCCTTGTTGACGACGTGGGCGTACAGCGACGCGGGGCCGGTATCGAGCCGCGCTGCGACGCTGCGCATCGTCAGGGCGTCATAGCCCTCTGCGGCAATGATCTCGAGCGCGGCATCCGTGATCCGGTCGGCCGTGATCGGCGCCTTGCGAGAGGCTGGCGGCAGTTCGCTGGTTGCGTGGCGGGCTGCGCGACGCTGCTGGGGTGAGGCCATGACTCAACCATACCTTGACACGAACCATGTTCTGCATGTAGAACAGTGTTCGTGAATAACGAACTGCGTTCCACCCAAACCTTGAGAGGTTCGTGGATGGCCCTGGGCGGCCTGTCCGCCATCTTCCTCTTCGAGATGCTCGACAACTCGATCCTCAACGTCGCACTGCCCACGATCGGCCGCGACCTGCAGGCGTCAACGACCGCACTGCAGTGGGTGACCGGCAGCTACGCCGTCGTGTTCGGTGGTCTGATGCTGCTCTTCGGTGCGATCGCCGACCGGTTCGGACGCCGCCGAGTCATGCTCATCGGGCTCGTGCTGCTCGCCGTCGCGAGCTCCGCTACAGCCTTCGTCACCACGGCCGAACAGTTGATCGCCGTGCGGGTCGCGATGGGAATCGCGGCCGCGATGACCACGCCGGGTTCGATGGCGCTCGCCTTCAGGCTGTTCGATGAGGAGAGCCTGCGGGTGCGAGCGATCACGCTCATCTCGACGGTCGGCCTGGTCGGGCTCGCCATCGGCCCCACAGTCGGCGGCCTGGTGCTGGCCGTAGCGCCCTGGCAGGTGCTGTTGCTGATCAACGTACCGATCGCCCTGCTCGCGATCATCGGCATCCGCACAGGCATTGCCGCAGATGATCCGGCCGAGCTTCACCGCGACCCCCTCGACATCTCAGGAGCCCTGCTCGCGACGGCGACCATCGTTCTCACCCTCCTCGCCCCCACGGCATTCGTCAACGAGGGCGCCGGCTCATGGATGCCATGGGCACTGGTCGTCGCGGCCGTCGTGGCAGCGGTGCTGTTCGTGATCCGGGAGCGGACGGCACTGCATCCACTTCTCGACCTCAGCCTCATCGCCCGCCCGCTCGTCGCCAGCGGCCTCGCCTTCAAGGCCGCGGCGGGCCTCGCGACTGCCGGCCTCAGCTACCTGGTGACCCTCCAGCTCCAGCTCGCCTGGGGATGGCCGCCCGCGTTGGCGGCGCTCGGCATGCTGCCTCAGGTCGTGGTGTTGCTGGGCATCGGCCCGTTCGTGAACCGTTTCGTCGAGCGAGTCGGCATCAATCGCGCCGCGTGGATGAGCGCCGCCGCGGTGGTGGTCGGCCTTGCCGTCTACACGCTCTTCAATGGTCTCGGCTACGTCTTCGTCGCGATCGCTCTCGCGCTCGTCGCAGCAGGACTCCGTGTCGTCGGTGTCGTCGCGGCGATCAACGTGCTGAGCGGACTTCCGAAGAATCGCACCTCGATCGGCGCGGCACTGACCGACACCACCACCGAGGTGGCCAACGGGGTCGGCATCGCCGTTGCAGGAACGCTGCTCGCTGCCCTGTTCACCGGGAGCATCACCGCGTCCGACTGGACCGCACAGCAAGCGGCGCAGTTCCAAGACGCCGCCACCCTCGGCGGACTCGTGCTCACTGGACTGGCCGCAGCGTTCGTCATCTTCGGCTTCGTGCGATCGCGTCGCACGATCGTCGTCGACGACGTGCCCGCCGTCGATACCGTCGACTAGCGCGACGAGAGAACCCCCGGCGCGACCGGCTACTCGAGCGGGTCGATCAGGGTCGGGTCGGTCGGATCGACGGCACGCGAGTTGTTGACCCGGCGATCGACCTCGTAGTTGGTGATCGTCGAGGCGACGCGTTCGGACTCGGCCGTGAGCAGCTCGACCATCTCGGCCTTGCCGTCGTCGTCGAGCTTCACCGGCGCCAGGTACTCCTGCCACGCGTCGCGTTCGAGGAAGACGGGCATGCGGTCATGCACCTCGCCCGAGGCATCCCTGGCCTCGCGAGTGATGATCGACGTCGAGACCTCCCAATCGTCGCCGACCTTGCGTGCCGTGTAGATGCCGGCGGCAGCGAGCAGCCGCTGCTCGCCATGCAGGAAGAACGCCTGCTTGTCGCCCGGCTCGCCCCTCCACTCGTAGTAGCCGCGCATCGGCACGAGGCACCGGGACGAGGCGAATGCGCCCTTCCACAGCCCGTTGGTCGCGACCGTCTCGATGCGGGTGTTGAACTGCGGGCGCTTGGACTCTTTCATGAACGAGGGGTGGAAGTTCCACACGGCGGCCTCGATCGAGCGGGTGATCTCACCGGTCTGCTTGTTCTGCCGCTCGCGCACGATCGGCACGAGTTGGGTCGGGGCGATCGAGTACTGGGGCTTCCAGTCGCGGTAGTCGTTGCCCTCTGCGACGAACTCCTGGATGAGCTCATCGAGCTTTGCGTCGTTCGCGAATCGTCCGCACATGCAGCCAGTCTGCACCCGACCACCGACAGCGGTACTGGGTGTTCGCCTGCAGCAACTCGGGTTCGCGAGCTGAACGTCAGTGCCCGGCGCCGAAGTTGCCAGCCAGCCGGTCGCGCATCGTGGCGCTCGCTTCGTTCAGTCCGACGATCACGGCCCGCTTGCCATGATGCTCGTACTTCGTCGTGATGGCGTCGAGGGCGGCGACGGTCGAAGCATCCCAGATGTGTGAATTCGACAGGTCGATGACGACTCGTTCGGGGTCGTCGGCGTACTCGAACTGCGTCGTGAGGTCGTTGCTCGAGGCGAAGAAGAGCTCGCCATCGACCGTGTAGCTGACGGTCGGCACGCTGGCGCCTTCGTCGACGGTGCGCACGACGGTGGCGAAGTGGGCGACCCTGCGGGCGAACGCGACCATGGCGACGATGACGCCCACGATGACGCCGATGGCGAGGTTGTGAGTGGCGACGACGACCGCGACGGTGGCGACCATGACCAGGGTCTCGCTCTTCGGCATGCGCTTGAGGGTGGTCCACCGGATGGAGTGCCAGTCGAAGGTCGCGACCGAGACCATGATCATGACCGCGACGAGCGCGGCCATCGGGATGATCGCGACGACGTCGCCGAGCACGAGGATGAGCACGAGCAGGAACACGCCCGCGAGGAACGTCGAGATACGGGTGCGTGCACCCGAGACCTTGACGTTGATCATGGTCTGGCCGATCATCGCGCAACCGCCCATGCCGCCGAACAGCCCGGAGAGGATGTTCGCGGCGCCCTGGCCGAGCGATTCGCGGGTCTTGCGCGAGTGCGTGTCGGTGATGTCGTCGACGAGCTTCGCCGTCATCAACGACTCGAGCAGGCCGACGAGGGCCAGCGCGAGCGCGTACGGGGCGATGGTGATGAACGTCTCCCAGGTGAGCGGGATGTTCGGAATGAAGAGCTCTGGCAGGCTCTCGGGCAGTTCGCCCTGGTCGCCGACCGTCGGCACATTGAGGCCCGTGGCGACGGTCGCGACCGTGATCAGCACGATCGCGACGAGCGGGGCCGGAACGACCCTGGTCAGCTTCGGCATGAACACCATGATGAGCAGCCCGGCAGCGACCAGCGGATACACCATCCACGCAACCCCGATCAGCTGCGGCAGCTGGGCGGTGAAGATCAGGATCGCGAGCGCGTTGACGAAGCCGACCATCACGCTTCGCGGGATGAAGCGCATGAGGCGCGCGACGCCGAGCACGCCCATGATCACCTGGAAGATTCCGCCGAGGATGACGGTGGCGATGAAGTAGTCCATCCCGTACTCGCGGGCGACCGGTGCGATGACGAGCGCGACGGCGCCGGTCGCCGCGGTGATCATGGCCGGGCGGCCGCCGAGGAAGGCGATGGACACCGCCATCACGAACGAGGAGAAGAGCCCGACGCGCGGGTCGACCCCCGCGATGATCGAGAAGGAGATCGCCTCGGGGATGAGCGCGAGGGCGACGACGAGACCGGCCAGCACCTCTTTCGTGAGGATGCGCGGGGTGCGCAGCGCCGTGAGCACCGACGGTTCGGGCTTGTATCTCTCGGACGTGTCTGTGCGCAGCGTGATCGCCAAGGTGGATCTCCGGTGGGGAAGCGGCTCTCGGGAACCGATGGAACGGGTCACAGGTCGAGCACCGCAGCTTGAACCGCGCGGCTTCTCGCTCGATGAGATGGCCCGCCTCAGAAGATCATCGCAGCACGATCGGCGAATGACGGATGTCCCGGGGGCCCTCTCCTGGTCGATCATCGAGCCGGCCAGGAGAGGGCGCGCGCTGGGTGGGACCTGCCAGCGTCGCCTCGAGCAAAGGGGCCATCGTCGAGGTTCGGTCAGTCGGGTGCAGAACCCACCGTGATGATTGTGCCGCTGTCGGGCGAATTCCGGCACGCCCCAGTTCAGGGTACGAGTTTGGGGCCGCCGGGCCGATGAGGGGATCATCGGCCCGGCCATCGACAACCACGCGGGTAGGGTCGCGGTCCCGTCGATGGCGCACGCACGAGCGAGCGCGTCGTTCAAGGGCGAAGAGCGGTTGGCCCCCTCCTTCTCCTCGTCCGGCCATCACACCGAAGTACTGAGGAGGCTAGGAACCCGAATCGTAGCCGCCGCCGCGGGTGATGGTGGCTTGAGGCTATCACCCGCGGCGGCCGTGATGAAGGGGCAGCGAGGCGAGTTCGACGGTCGGAACAGTTTCGATAGGAGGTTTTGTAACCTGCTACCGTTATCCGCACGCGGCGCCGCTGACGGAGGAGAACGGTCGAATGAACTCGTTTGGTCCAGCTGACATTCGTCGCGCGAATGCGCTCTCCTGCATTCACGTGCTGCGGAGTGCGCCATCGCCGCTGACACTGAGCGACATCGCACAGCGAACCGGGCTGTCACGTCCGACAGTCGATGCCGTCATCGCCGCATTCGAGCAGCGAGGTGTCGTCGCGAGCTACGCGGCCGACGGTGCATCCAGTGGCGGCGGGCGGCCTGCGCGCCGCTTCGTGTTGGAGGCGACGAGTTCGCTCGTCGCCGGCATCGACGCAGGACCGCGGAACGTTCGCGTGCTCATCGCAGATCTCAGGGGTCGAGTGATCGCCCGTGTCGAGCGCAGCTTCGAGGGATCCCCCGAGAGCGGGGAACGTCTTCGAATCGTCGGCGACACGGTCGTGCAGGCCCTGGAAGCGACCGGGCTTCCCGGCACGCGTCTGCGCGCGGCGTGCATCGCAGTGTCGGGAATCCTCGGCGATGACGGGCGACTCGCCCACAGCATCGCCGTGCCCGCATGGAACGGTCTCGCGATCGCCGAGGAGCTCGGCGCCCGTCTCGCGTGCGACGCGTTCCTCGAGAACGACATCAAGCTCGCCGCCTTCGCCGAACATCACATGGGTGCCGCGCAATCGGCGCCGAACATCCTCTACATCCAGACCGGCAACCGGGTCTCCCTGGCGCTGACCTTCGACGGCCAGATCTTCCAGGGCGCGCACAACAGCTCGGGTGAGGTCGGCAGCTTGCGCGGCATGCGGTGGGCCAGCAACTCGGTGAAGGGTCAACTCACGTGGAAGAGCGCCGACACCGCGGAAGGCGTCTTCGCGAAGGCGCTCGATGGTGACACGGCCGCGCTCGACGAGGTGCGCACGTTCACGAAGGAGATCGCTCCGCTCATCACGACGGTGAGCCTCGCCGTGGACCCTGCTCTCATCGTCGTCGGAGGCGGCCTCTCGCACTCCGCCGACCTGTTCGTCGACATGCTGAGCGCTGAGATCCACCACCTCAGCGTGCTCGCCGACAAGCCCCCCGTGGTGGCGTCCCCACTGGGGTCGATGGGAACAGCGCTCGGAGCGCTCGCACTCGCATTCCAGAAGTCATCCACGCGGCTCTTCGGAATCTCAGGAGTCCCCGTGCCCGACATCACGACGCCGACCGAGGTGAATGAGACCGTATGAGCACCGCACTCCGAGTCGGACTCGTCGGCGTCGGCGCGAGAGCGAGCATCGGCCGGTGGGTGACGGGGCAGGGCACCGCCGCAGAGCTCACCGTCGTCGCCGACGTTCGCCCCGAGGCCGAAGCGCGCGCTCACTCGCTCTTCGGCGACGGCATCGCCTTCGTCACCGACTACCGGCAGTTCGCAGAGCACGACCTCGACGCCGCCGTCATCACGACGCCCGACGACGCCCACGCCGACGTCGCGGAGTTCCTGTTGCGCTCCGGAATCGCCGTCTACCTCGAGAAGCCGCTCGCGATCAGCCTCGCGGAATGCGATCGCATCCTCGCTGCAGCCCATGAGTCGGGAAGCAAGCTGTACGTCGGTCACAACATGCGTCACATGAGCGTCGTGCGCACCCTGCGCGACGTCGTGCAGAGCGGGGTCATCGGCGAGGTGAAGGCGATCTGGTGCCGGCACTTCGTCGGCAACGGCGGCGACTACTACTTCAAGGACTGGCACGCCGAGCGCAGCCGTGTCGGCAGCCTCCTGCTGCAGAAGGGCGCCCACGACATCGACGTGATCCATTGGCTCGCTGGCGCCTACACCGAGCTCGTCACGGGCATGGGCGACCTCATGATCTATGGTGACGTCACCTCACGCCGAGACAACGCAGACCGTCTCATGGGCGACTGGTTCAGCTACGACAACTGGCCTCCGCAGGAGCAGACCGATCTGAATCCCGTCATCGACGTCGAAGACATCTCGATGATCCAGATGCGGCTCGCCAATGGCGTGCTCGCCTCGTACCAGCAGTGTCATTTCACGCCCGATTACTGGCGCAACTACACGATCATCGGTACGCACGGGCGGGCCGAGAACTTCGGCGACTCATCAGGGGGCGTCGTGCGCGTGTGGAACGAGCGCCACGAATACCAGGAGCACGGCGACCTGGAGTTTCCGATCGACGGTGACGATGCAGGTCATGGTGACGCCGACCAGCTGACCATGGCCGAGTTCCTGCGGTTCGTGCGCGACGGCGGTGCGACCGAGACGTCGCCTGTCGCAGCCAGGCAGGCCGTCGCGACCGGGGTCACCGCCGCCGAGTCGCTGCGGGACGGATCGAAGCCGCGAGTCATCGCCCCGCTCCCCGTCGAAGTGCAGCAGTACTTCGACCGGCATCAGGTCCGAGGCTGATCGACCGGCACGCGGTCGACGGCGCGGTCGGGTGTTCCATCCCATGAACGAACGAAAGTGAGAAGCCTCATGCGGTTCCTGAAAATAGGCATCGGCGTCGCGGCGATCGCCGTGCTGCTGTCCGGTTGCGCGTCGGGCGCGGATTCCGGCTCCAGCGAGATCGACGTCAATGCCGACCCCGCCGATGTCACCGGCGACGTTTCCTATGGCATCTGGGATGTCAACCAGCAGTCGGCGATGGAGGCGCTCATCGCCGACTTCAACGAGACCTATTCGAACGTGGATGTCTCCATCGAGCTGACGGCGTACCCGCAGTACTTCACCAAGCTGCAGACCCAGGGGGCATCCGGGACTCTGCCCGACGTCTTCTGGATGAATGGGCCGAACTTCCAGCTCTTCGCCTCCAACGGCCTGTTGGCCCCGCTCGAGCCGTTCGAAGAGGCGAAGGTGTTGGACCCGGCCGATTACCCCGAGGCGATGAACGACATCTACACGCTCGACGGCGTGCAGTACGGCGTGCCGAAGGACTTCGACACGATCGCCGTCTTCTACAACCGCGACATCCTCGCGCGCGCCGGCGTCGCCGAACCGACGTCCGACTGGACGTGGGACGAATACCATGCGGCCGCGAAGCAGATCAGCGACACGTTGGGCGGCGAGGGGATCATCGGCTCGGGTGACAACTTCGACACTCAGGCGATGGTCTACCCCTCCATTCTGAGCAACGGCGGAAGCATCATCTCCGACGGGGAGTCGGGCTACGACGACCCGAAGTCGATCGAAGCACTGCAGTTCTGGGCGGACATGGTCGCAGACGGGTCCATGCTCACTCCCGCGCAGAATGCCGACACCACGGGCCTGACGAGGTTCACGAACGGGCAGGCCGGCATGATGTGGAGCGGCAACTGGCAGGTCTCCGCGTTGCTGGATTCCGTCGTCAAAGACGATGTGACCGCGATCGAACTGCCGCTCTCGCCCTCGGGTGATCGCCAAACGGTCATTCACGGCATCGGCAACGTGCTCAACGCGAAGTCCGCCGGCGACCCTGCAGCGCAGGCGTTCCTCACCTACCTCGGCTCGGAGCAGGCCGCCATCATCCAGGCCGAGCTCGGTGTGGCGAACCCTGCGTTCAACGGCACCCAGCAGGCCTTCGTCGACTCGGCTCCCGAGTACAACCTCCAGATCTTCGAGGATGCTGCGACGGACTATGCCCAGGCGTACCCGGTCTCGAAGAATACGAGCGCCTGGAACAAGCTCGAGACCGAGCTGCTGCCCGAGGCCTACTCGGGTGACCGCCCCGTCGACGAGGTCGCGCAGGACCTTGCGGAGCAGATGAACGAAGCCCTCGCCAAGGAGAAGTAGGAGCGATGGCCTCGACGAGGAATGGGGTGGGCGTCGCCACGGCGCCCGCCCCGGTGCCGGGAGCATCTCCCGTCGCACCCACGCCTGCGGGTGCATCCGTGCCGGCACCCGAGGCGCGCCCGCGCCGGTCGGTCGACGGGTACTGGCCGCTCCTGTTCGTACTCCCGCTGTTCGTCGGCGTCGCCGCGTTCTACCTCTGGCCGCTCCTGCAGTCCTTCTACTTCAGCTTCACCGAGTGGGGCGTGTTCGGCGGAACGACCTGGACGGGGCTGGACAACTACGTCCGCCTCTTCAGCGACCCCAAGGTGTTGCGCTCGATCCTGAATACCGTCATCTACACCGCGATCCTCCTGCTGGGCATTCCGATCGCAACCGTCTTCGCGAGCCTGCTGAACCGCCCCGGCCTGAAGTTCGCGATGGTGTACCGCACGTGCTTCTTCCTTCCCTACGTTGCGATGCCCACTGCCATCTCGATGGTGTGGAAGATCATCTACAACCAGGACTACGGCGTCATCAATTCAGCGCTGCGCGTCTTCGGAATCGAAGGCCCAGCGTGGATCGCCACGGAGTGGTTCGCACTGATCGCGGTCGCCGTGCTCGGACTCTGGATGTCCATCGGCTTCAACATGATCGTGCTCTCCGCCGGCCTCAAGGGCATCCCCGCTGAGCTCTACGAGGCATCGTCGATCGACGGAGCGACGCAGACCAAGCAGTTCTTCTCGATCACGGTGCCCCTCCTGACGCCGTCGATCTTCTTCCTGTCGGTGATGACGCTCATCTCCGGCTTCCAGCTGTTCGACCTGCTGTACGCGCTCCTCGGGCCGACCAACCCCGTCATGCCCAAGACGCAGTCGCTCGTCTTCATGTTCTACGACGCGGCATTCCTCACGAACGAGAAGGGGTACGCCTCCGCCATCGCCATGTTCGTGCTGGTGATCATCGCGGTGGTCACCTATCTGCAGTTCAAGCTTCAGCGGAAGTGGGTTCACTATGTCGACTGAGACCTTCGCCCTCTCGACCGGTCGTCGCGGAACCCGCGCGACGACCGGCCGGATCAATCACGGAAGCAACTGGCTCGCACACACGATCCTGATCATCGTCTCGCTGCTGATGCTGTTCCCCTTCATCTGGCAGATCAAGCTGTCGATCTCCACCGAGGCGGAGATCATGGCGATCCCGCCGAACTTCTGGCCATCGGGAGTCGAGTGGCAGAATTACGTCGAAGTCTTCCAGCGGCTTCCGTTCCTCAGCCAGTTCTGGGTCTCCCTCGCGGTCACCGCGCTGCGCACCGTGGCACAGGTCATCCTGTGCTCGATGGCGGGCTACGCCTTCGCGCGAATGCAGTTCAGGTTCAAGGGGCTCCTGCTGGGCCTGATCCTGTCGATCCTCATGGTTCCCGGACAGGTCTACCTGATCCCGCAGTACCAGATCGTGCAGAATCTCGGTCTGTTGGACACGATCTTCGGAATCGCACTGCCCGGTCTGTTCAGCGCGTTCGGGACGTTCCTGATGGTGCAGTACTTCAGGACGATGCCGCGGGAACTCGAACAGGCCGCACGCCTCGACGGATGCAACAGCTGGCAGATCTTCTGGCAGGTCATGCTCCCCTTGGCCAAGCCCGGAATGGTCTCGCTCGCGATCATCACGATCCTCGCCTCGTGGAACGATCTGCTCTGGCCGCTCGTCGTCGCCAGCACACCGGAATCCATGCCGCTCTCCGTCGGGCTGGCCACCCTCCAGGGGTATCGCGCCAGCGTGCACACCGGCGTCTTGATGGCGGCATCGCTGCTGGCGATGGCGCCCGTGCTCATCTCCTTCATCGTGCTCCAACGCCGCGTCGTCGAGGGCATCGCCTTCTCCGGCCTCAAATAGACCCCCTCCTGCTCGAACTCGAAAGGCACCACCCATGCAGTACGCGGAATCGTCGGCAGCCGAATCCCCCGCACTCGTCGTCGGTCTCATCGGCGCAGGCGGCATCTCCCGCGTGCACGCCCCCGCGTGGAAGGAGATGGGCGCGCACGTCCTGGTCCATTCGCAGCAAGGGGCTGAGGCGCTCGCCGAGCAGTTCGACCTGGAGGTCGTCGCGAGCTACGACGAAGCCCTTCGCCGTGCCTCGATCATCGACATCGTGACGCCGACGCCGTCCCATGAGGAGATCGCCCTGGCCGCGATCGCCGCGGGTAAGCACATCGTCTGCGAGAAGCCCCTCACGCTCACGGCGGAGTCGTCGCGCTCGGTGTACGAGGCGGCCGAACGCGCGGGTGTGCAGATCTACCCCGCGCACGTCGTGCGCTTCACCGCGCCGTACGCTGCCGCGCACCGCGCGGTGACATCCGGTGACATCGGACGGGTCGCCGTCGCGCGCTTCTTCAGGGAGGCATCCAGCCCCGCCATCGGCACCTGGTTCCAGGATCTGAAGGCCTCGGGCGGCATCATCATGGACCTCATGCTCCACGACCTCGACCAGGCCCGGTGGACCTGCGGAGAGGTGCTCACCGTCTTCGCGGTGCAGAACCCGCCGACGGTCGACGATGTCGTGCCGTCGTTCGTGTCTGCACACGTCACACTCACGCATGCGGGCGGTGCGATCTCGCACATCCACGCGACGTGGGGTGCGACGGGCACGAAGTTCAAGACGGGCTTCTCGATTGCGGGGGAGGAGGGCGTGCTGCGCTACTCGTCGCTGGAGAACACGGGCCTGACGCCCGAGCTGCAGGGGGAATCTGATGGCGATCCCACCATTCCGACGACCAGCCTGCGAGAGAGCCCGTATCTCACCGAGATCCGCGAGTTCACTCTGGCGTTCCACGGCGGGCCCGCCCCGCGCGTGAACGCGGAAGACGGCGCCTTCGCCGTCTACCTCGCCGAGGCCGCACAGGAGTCGGTGTCGACCGGCGAGGTCGTGACCATGTCGGAATTCAGCACGAGGTCGGCACGTCAGGAGAATGCAGCGTGACCACGACGAAGCCGAAGAAGCCCCTGAAGATCGCGATCGCGTCCTTCGCCCATGTGCACGCTGCCGGTTATGCGCAAGCGCTCCTGGCGCTCGACGTCGAGGTGATGGCCAGCGACCCGGATGGCGCGGCTGCACCCGATGCAGCACCGCGCGGCCCCGAACTCGCCGCGAAGATCGGCGTCCCGTACGCCGATGACTACGACGCGTTGTTCGCATGGGAGCCCGACGCCGTCGTCGTGACGAGCGAGAACGTGCACCACCGCGCACTCGTGGAGCGCGCGGCATCCGAGGGTGTTCACGTCTTGTGCGAGAAGCCGCTCGCGACGGAGGTGGCCGATGGGCAGGCGATGATCGACGCCTGCGAAGCCGCCGGCGTCATCCTGATGGTGGCCTACCCGGTGCGGTTCGCCCCGCAGTTCGCGGCGCTGCGTCATGCCGTCGATTCAGGTCGCCTCGGTGAGCCCTTCGCGATCGTCGGCACGAACAACGGGAAGATCCCGATCGATTCGCGGCAGTGGTTCACCGACCGGGGGCTGGCTGGCGGCGGCGCGCTCGTCGATCACGTCGTGCACTGCGCCGACCTGATCGACGCGCTCACCGGCGGTGTACGAGCCGAATCTGTGTACGCCGTGGCGAACAACATCCTGCATTCCGAGAAGAACGTGTCCGTGGAGACGGGCGGGCTGGTGACGATCACCTACGCCGGCGGACTCATCGCGACGATCGACTGCTCCTGGAGCCAGCCCGACACCGCTCAGAACTGGGGCGGAGTCTCGTTGAAGGTCACGGGCACGCGCGGCTCGGTCGAGATCGAGCCGTTCGCAGAGCACGTCGGCGGCATCGGTGTGCATGGCGGCATCCGTCTCGGCTATGCAACGGATCTCGACGCGCTCCTGCTGAAGGAATTCCTCGGCGCGGTGCGCAGCAGCGGCGAAGCCGTGCCGGGGCGCGCCCCGGTTGCGCAGCCCCAGCCCGACGGCGGTGCGGGACTGCGCACCCTCGAGATCGTCGATGCTGCGCGGCGTTCTGCGGCGGCGGGAGTGCCCGTCACAGTGCGGCGCCAAGAGGCGCTGCAGGTGTGAAGACCATCCTGGATGCGTCAGGTCAGGCCGCGCTCCAGGGCACCTCGACGTCGAGCACCCAGGTGACGCCGAAGCTGTCCTCGAGCATGCCGTAGAGCGGCGCCCACTGCGCCTCGGCGAGCGGCACGACGACCCTCGAGCCATCGACGAGCTTCGACCAGTACCCGGCGATCTGGGAAGCGTCCGCACCGCGGACCGAGACGAAGACCGGGATCACGCCCGGCTCGAAGTTGGTGTGCGACGGGACGTCGTACGCCATGACGCTGAACCCGGCATCGGAGACGACCTGCCCCCACATCACCTGATCGGCCTCGGCGGGCTCGGTCACGTTGTGAGCGTCGGCGTACGTGACGGTGGTCAGCCGGCCCCCGAAGACGCTCTGGTAGAACTCCAGCGCCGCGCGAGCATCGCCGCGGAAGTTGAGGTGCGTGGTGGTGTTGATGGTCATGTCTGCTCCTTGCTGACGTTGCGCCGAGGAGTTCTCCCGGACAACAGTCACTCTCGCAGGAGTAGAGGTCAGTTCATGTCCTCTACTTTGGAATAGCATCAACGCATGGCCTCGACGACGTCGCGATTGCTCCTGCTGCTCTCGCTCCTGCAGACGCGAAGGGACTGGTCGGGTCACGACCTCGCCGAACGGCTGGAGATCAGTCCCAGGACGGTGCGGCGCGACGTCGATCGACTCCGCGAGTTGGGGTACCGCATCCGGGCAGTCAAGGGACCCGACGGCGGGTACCGGCTCGATGCCGGAACCGAGCTCCCGCCGCTGCTGTTCGACGACGACCAGGCGATCGCGCTCGCCGTTGCCCTTCAGGCTGCCGCCGTGACCGGAGCAGGCATCGAAGAAGCATCCGTGCGCGCTCTGACGACGGTGCGTCAGGTGATGCCATCTCGTCTCCGTCATCGTCTTGATGCCCTGCAGTTCACGGCCATTCCCGGTGCGGCGCACGACGCCGCCGCGTCAGTCTCACCCGAGGTGCTCGTCACCCTCTCCACAGCAATCCGCGCCCGCGAAGTCCTTCGCTTCGACTACGCCGGTCACGGCGCTCGCGTCGGCCACGTCGACCCATTGCCCTCTCGACGTGTGGAACCGCACCACGTCGTCACTTCTCACGGACGTTGGTACCTGGTCGCCTGGGACCTCGAGCACGACGACTGGCGCATCTTCCGCGCCGATCGGATCACTCCACGAGCGCCGACGGGCCCCCGCTTCTCTCCGCGCGAGGTTCCTGGCGGCGACGTGCGCGCCTTCGTGTCGGCACGGTTCAAGGGATCCGACCAGGTGAACGCGTGGCCCTGCACAGGCAAGGTCATCATCAACGTGCCGGCGAGCGCTGTTCTTCCCTTCGCCGGCGAGGGAATCGTCGAGGACCTCGGGCCCGACCGATGCAGCCTCGAAGCTGGATCGTGGTCATGGGTATCGCTCGCCGCAGCATTCGGCCGCTTCGATGCCGACATCGAAGTGGTCACCCCGCCCGAGCTTTCGGCCGCGTTCGGCCAGCTTTCCAGCCGTTTCGCCGCGGCAGCGCTCGGTGCGACCGGGTGCGTGGCGGGTGGGCCGAGTGCGGGCCATGAGAGTGCGTTTCCGAGTGCCACGAGTGCCACGAGTGCGCAAATTTGAGGCACGAAAGCGTCTGAACTCTCATTCGTGTGCTGAACTCCCGCGGAATTCCGGGGGAGCTCGACGGAGCGGATGACGGGAATCGAACCCGCGCTATCAGCTTGGGAAGCTGAAGTTCTACCATTGAACTACATCCGCACGCGGCATCCGCTGGCCGCACGAGGCGGTCGGCGTAGCAACGCATGCCATCCTAGCAAGCGTTGCTACGCTGTCACCGTGCTTCTCTCGGATCGCGACATCAGGGCCGAACTCGACCGCGAACGCATCCGTTTGGAGCCGTACGAACCGGGCATGATCCAGCCGGCGTCGATCGATGTGCGGCTCGACCGGTACTTCCGGCTGTTCGACAACCACAAGTACCCGTTCATCGACCCGGCCGAAGACCAGCCCGAGCTGACCCACCTCATCGAGGTGCGGCCCGACGAGGCGTTCATCCTGCACCCGGGGGAGTTCGTGCTCGCGTCGACGTACGAGGCGGTCACCCTGCCAGACGATGTCGCGGCGCGGCTCGAGGGCAAGAGCTCGCTCGGGCGTCTGGGCCTGCTCACCCACTCGACGGCCGGATTCATCGACCCCGGCTTCACGGGGCACGTCACGCTCGAGCTCTCGAACGTCGCGACCCTGCCGATCAAGCTCTGGCCGGGCATGAAGATCGGCCAGATGTGCTTCTTCCGGCTGTCGTCGCCGAGTGAGCGGCCGTACGGCTCGGCCGAGTACAGCTCGCGCTACCAAGGTCAGCGGGGCCCGACGGCGTCGCGCTCGTTCCACAACTTCCACCGCACGGATGTCGGTGCCACCGACGCCGGCTCGCAGGGCAGCTGACGCTCGCCCGAAGAGATCCGCGATTCAGGCAAGAGTCACGCGCTCAGGCCGGAATCGGGAGAACTCGCCTGACCAGCGGCCTGTTGCCTGAATCGGCGTCGAACTGGCATCGGCGGGAGTTCAGAGGAGCAGCAGGATGGCGGCGACGACCATCATGCACTGATCGAAAGCTGAGCCGTGTCAGCCGGCCGCCGCCACTGAGTGCTCGCCGGGCTGAGCGAGCGTCGCGTCGGGTGCGCTGAGCTCCGCGGCGGGCGCGAGCATGAACGCCATGGTGGCGTCGAGAGTCGCATCGGCGCGCAGTATCCGGTTGTGGCCGAGGCCGTCGGTGGGCACGAGCCGCGTCGAGTCGCCGTTCGCCTGGAGCAGTCGCTCGGATTCCGAGAACGGTACCCGCCGGTCGCCCCGGTCATGCACGAGCAGCAAAGGGGTGGCGTCGGGCAGCGGATGCCGCGCGGCCGAGTAGCGCTCGAACGGGCCGGGACGGCCGCGGAAGACGCGTGCGGCGAATCGCCGGGCGAGCGCATCGCGCGTGGGGTGGTCGAGGCCGACCATCTCGCCGAACAGGTCGACGAAGATGCGCGGATCGGCGGCCCCGGCGATCGAGACGACTCGGTTCGCCTCGATGCCGTCGTGCACGGCCATGAGCGCGGCGAGCGAGCCGAACGAGTGGCCGACGATCGCGTGCCAAGGCCCTTCGCGACGGGTGAGTTCGTCGATGATGTCGAGGTGGTCGACCAGGTGCGTGCCGCGCCCGGGGGAGTCGCCGTTCGCCGGCGCGTCGAACGCGAGCACCCGGAAGCCTTCGCTGCGGAGTTCGCGGACGAGCGGCGCGAACACGCTGGCCCGCGACTGCCATCCGTGCGCGAGCAGCACGGTGCGCTCGCCCGCGCCCCATTCGTAGGTGACGATGTCGACGCCGGTGCCGCGAATGCCGGGAATGCGCACTGTGCCGCGCCGGGCGGCCCGATGCGTCGCGAGGTCGGCGGGGGCGACGGGGGTGCGCCGGCCGACCCGCATGAAGAGTGGAAGCGCGAGGGCGGCCCCGGCTTCGGGGGACACCGACGCGACGGCGCGGATACCGGTGGCGATGACGGATGCAGCGGACATCGAATCTCCTCGAACAAGCATGAGCCCAACAGTACGAACGGTCGTACGTACACTATACGAACGATCGTGCGTACAATCAAGACATGATCGAGACCGACGGACGACGAGCTCGCGGAGACGAATCACGCCGCCTCGTGCTCGACCGCGCCGTCGATCTCGCGTCCGTCGGGGGCCTCGACGGACTCTCGATCGGCCGCCTCGCCGAAGCCGCGCACGTGAGCAAGAGCGGCGTCGCGACGCTCTTCGGCACGAAGGAGCGCCTGCAGCTCGCCGCCGTCGAAGCCGCCCGCTTGCGGTTCATCGCCACTGTCATCGAGCCGGCGCGGGTGCAGCCCAGAGGCATCCGTCGTATCGTCGCCCTGCTCGACGGGTGGATCGCCTACTCACGGGGTCGCGTCTTCACCGGCGGATGCTTCTTCGCCGCCACCGCAGCGGAGTTCGACGCGAAGCCGGGTCCGGTGCGTGATGCACTCGCCGCGGCACTCGATGACTGGAGCGGTTACCTGACCGCCTCGTTCGCGTATGCGGTCGCGAAGGGTGAAGTCGACGACGCCGAAGAGCCCGAGCAGTTCGCGTTCGAGGCCACGGCACTGCTCGATGCGGCGAACACCCGCTCGGTGATGAGCGGCTCGAACGAGCCGTACGTGCTCGGCCGGCGGGCCCTCGTGGCCCGGCTGCGCAGCGCCGGTGCGGATGCCGCGGTGCTCGCGTTGCTCGCCGACGTCGACGACCTCGCCGCCTGACGGCTGCGCGGCCCGCGTGCCCGAGCACGCGAGCCGCGCTGGTCGATCAGCCGAGCTTCTTCCAGGCGCTCAACTTTCCGCCGGGGCGGTTCCCGCGGGTCAGATGCTTCGCCTCGTAGCGCTCACCCTCGTGGATCACGACGTCGCCGCGATGGAAGATGCGGGTCGCGGTCCACACGGCGGTGCCGTCCTCGGCGTTCACCATCTCCTGCCAGGCGCCGAGGATCCTCCTGCTGCCCGGTTCCTCGAGGGCCGTGGGCCGTGCGGCCTGCCAGATCGAGCCGTCGTGGAAGACCCGGTCCCCGGAGCGGTAGCGGTGCTTGCGCTCCCAATCGTTCGGCAGCACTGTGACGTCGATCGGCTCGGAGTAGATCCGGTAGGACAGCGGGCCGGCCTTGCGATCGATGGATACGTCAGCAGCGAGCACCACCTGCGCGACGCCTTCCTTCGCGGCGACGAGGTCTCCGTCGCGCTCGCCGAGGGCGTCACCGTTGAGCAGCACGACGCTGCACTCCTGCTCGGCCGAACCCTTGACCGCCAGTGCGGTGCAGCTGGAGTCGAAGGAATCGCCGATCGCGAGCGAGCGCGCGGCCGGGCTCACGGCGTACTGGATGTCGGAGGCCCAGCGCGGGTCGTCGTCGAGGCTCGCCACCGCGCCGAAGCGGGTGATCATGAACTCGTCGAAGGCGGCCTCGTTGGACTTGGTCGACAACCACGACAGCAGCCCGCGGGCGGCGAGCTTGTAGTAGAAGCCCCAGTCCTGTGCCACGGGGTAGGAGTAGGGAAGCGGCTGGTAGTTGATCGGTGCCGTGATCTCGAGCAGGGTCCGCAGCGCGTCCTCCTCATCCGTCGTCGACAGCGGGTCCGAAGCCGATCCCAACGCGAACGACACGTGCGGGACCGTCGCCGGAGTGAAGTTGGTCGTCTGGCCGACGCTGGCGAACACGACGACCTGGTCGTACATGTCGTACTGCGCGAGCAGTTCGTTGATCCGTGCCGCCATCGCCGCCGTGGTGATGTTGATGTGCATCGTGAAGACGAAATCCTCGCCCTGGAATGCGGCCAATGCCTGCTCCAGAGTGGGGATCTTGTCGGAGTAGCCGCCCGCGACGACGTCCATCGCCGTCAGCTCTGCCGTCGTGTACGACGTGAGCGCGCCGGTCCGGCCGGGAACGGTCCGGTCGACGGTGGTGTCGTGCATCAACACGACCTCGCCGTCCTTCGACATGCGCAGGTCGACCTCGGCGATGTTCACGCCGGCTTCCTGCATCTTGCGGAAGCCGAGGACGGTGTTCTCGGGGTAGGCGGAGGTGCCGGCGAATCCACGGTGACCGATGGCGAGCGGCTTGCCGCTCACGGTGGGTGCGGTGATGCCTGCGTAGACGCCGGTCGCGAGGGCGGGCTCGGTCACGACGCCGTTGTAGCCGGCCGCGATGGCGCGGTGCACGCCGGCGGCGTCAGCGGCGTATGCCCAGACCGTGTTCATCCGGGCGTTGAAGTAGACGATGTCGTCGCTGTCGGTGCCCTCTGGCAGCAGCAGCACGTTGGCGAGGTGGTCGTCGGCCAGTCGCTTGGCCGCCTTGCGCTCCTCGTTGGTGGTGGTCGGGCCGTCGTACTCCAGCACGCCGCGGATCGAGGGCGCTTCCTCGCGGGCCTGCCGCACCAGTGCCGCGTCGTCGGAGACCACGAAGGCGTCGGCGATCGCGGCGCTGTCGAGGTAGGACGCCACGGTGCTCGCCTCGTCGCTGGAGTCCACACGGAAGGCCGGGATCACCCGGTCGTCGTGAGCCTGGAACCAGTCCTCGAGGTCCAGCCCCGGCTCGACCTCGAGCAACTGGACCGCGGGGGTGTCGTCGCCGGCCGCGGCGAGCATCGCGGCGTGGCCGGCGTCGCCGATGATCGTCGGCGGGTTCACGATCCCCGTCTCGGGCACGTTGATCTCGGCGACGCTGAAGGTGGCCTCCTCGGAATCGGTGAGCGGACGCACGACGATGTTGTCGAGCCAGACGTCCACGGCGGAACCGTTGTTCGTCATCAGGCCGATGGTGCCTGCGAGATGCTGGGCCGGGATGTTGCTGATCGTCAGGAGGCGCTGGAAGTCGCCGAGTTCGCCGTTTGCGTCGTACCAGGCGACCGAGTAGGTGGCGGCGTTGCCGCTGACGAGGACGCGCATCCGGATCGGCTCGCCGGCGACGAGTCCACGCTCGACGGCGGTCCGGTTGACGCCGCTCACGTCGTTGACCCAGCCGCCGTCGTACCCGTTGAGCGCTGCGAGCTTGTCGATGCCGAGGCTGGCCTTCTGGAAGCTGGTGCCGCTCGTGACCCGGTAGAGAAGCCCGCCCCAGCCCGCGTCGGTGTTCTGACCGTAGTCGGCCTCGACGACGTAGTTCTGCCAGCCGGCGCCCGGTTCGTAGTGCAGGGTGTCGTAGCCGCTGCCGCTCAGGTGCAGTCGGCCGTCACGGATGGCTGCTGTGCTTGATGCCTTCTTCTGGGTGAAGACCCAGCCGCTCTCGGGGTTCGCGCCTGGCGCCAACTCGGTGTCGGGGCCGTCGAAGGTCTCGTTGAGCGCCGGCGTGGTGTCGATCTCGGGGAGATCGCGGACCTCGATGTTGTCCAGCCAGGCCTCGGTGACGGGGTAGTTGGTGCTGTTGACCATCAATCCGATCGAGCCGAGGGCATGGGTGCCTGGGATGTTGTTGATCGACATCAGCGTTGTGAACTCGCCGAGGCTGCCGTCGGCCCCGTACCGCGCGATCTCGAGCGTCGAGGTGCCCCCGCGCACGGTGACTCGCATCCGGAGCGGGACGTTCTGCTCGAGGGACTCCGAGGTGGAGACCCGGTTGACCCCGGCGACGTCGTTGACCCAGCCATTGCGGTAGCCGTTGAGCGAGGCGTTGCCGGTGTAGCCGAGGCCGGCCTTCTGGAAGCTGGTTCCGTCCGCGACGCGGTAGAGCAGGCCACCGAACCCGGTGGCGGTCGCCTGACCGAAGTCGGCCTCGAGGATGTAGTCCTGCCACTGCGAGCCACCGTTGTAGTTGACGGTGTCGTAGTGGTTGCCCTCGAGGTAGAGCCGACCGTCGCGGATCTCGGCGGTGCTGTCGGCCGCGTTCTTCGTGAACCGCCAGCCGATGTCGGCATTGTCTCCGGAGGCGAGCGCCTGGTCGGCGAACTCGAAGTCCTCGGTGTAGAGCACGGCGTCGCCTGGAGCGGCTGCGCCGGCTTCGACAGCCCCGACCGGTGCCGCGTCGGCAGCTGTCGGGGCTACCAGAAGCAAGCCCGTGGCCAGACTCAGGGTGGTGGCACTCGAGATGAGCACACGCTTGATGTTGTGCATGGGGCAGATGGCCCTTTCGGTGGCAGGAAGTCGGACGGCGAGCTCGGCGCCTTCGCCACCATCCATCGAGTCAGCACCGGGTGAACTGCGGTGCAACGGCTGCTGAACGTCGGGTCAGGTCACGACGACGAGCTTCCCTGCAGGGCTCACCGCGGCCGCGCGGGTATCCCATGCTCCGCGTCGCTCGTCGGGCGGGCGATCCATCGGCACGTGCAACGACGAGGGGCCCGCTTCGAAGCGGACCCCTCGTGAGGTGGAGCTGGGGCGGCTGACACGCCGCCTCATCGATCAGGCGCGGTCGGCGCCGGGCGTCGAGTCGGTGGCAGGGCCGGAGGCCTCAGCGCTGCGCTCGTCGCCCCGGGATCCGCGCTCGGGGCGGCCGCGCCGCTCGCCGCGGTGACCGTGCTCTCCGCATTCGCGGCCGCGGTGGTGTCCGCGGTGCGCGCGCTCGCCGTCGGCCGCATCGCCGTGGTCGTGGCCGAAGCCGCCGCCGTGACGGTGGCCGAAGCCCTCGCCGAAGTGACGTCGGCCGAAGCCGCGGCCGTGGCGGCGCGGCATCCGCTCGTCTTCGCTCCAGCCGAGCTCGCGGGCGATCGCCTCGAGTGAGGCGAGTGTCGTCGCGAAGTCTTCGGGGCTGACGGCGCCGGCGAGCTTCGCACGAAGCGACGAGACCCGCTCGTGCAGTGAGGCACGTGCGGCCTCGCCGGCCTCGGTGAGACACCAGGCACCGGGCTCGCCCTCGACCCAGCCGCGCTCGACGAGGGGCTCGACGCGCTCGGGGCGCGCTGCGAGCTTCTCGCTCATGCGGGGGTCGGTGACGGTGCCGGCCACGAGGTTCAGGCGACGCCAGTCGCGGCGGGTGATGCCCTCCGCGGCGAAGAGCTCGCGCATTCCGTCGTCGAGACGACGGTCGATGACCCGGAGCCAGAAGCCGAGGGGGCGCGGGCTCGTCGGGATGGACGTGGTGCTGGTGTTGCTGTCTGGAGTGATGTCGTCGTTGTTCGACATGGGTGTTCCTTTCGTGCGCGATGCGCATCGGTGTCGCGAGCGGCACTGGAGGCTCGCTCGCTGTGGCAGGTGCGCACGGGCGGCTCTCGCTCATGCCCGTGTCGGCACCCGGTCTATTGCATGCACTATTACATGTATATGTACAATGACATACATGAACGGATCGAGTCAAGTCCCTCCCGGCGAACATTCAGGGTCGGATGCCGCGGCCGCAGCGTCGGGCGACTCGATCACCCTGATCGAACAGGCGCTCGTCATGATGCGCCGCGACCAGGAACGGCGTCGCCTGCAGCGCCGCTCGGAGCGCTTCGGGCGAGGCGGGCACGAGCGTGGTGGGCACGAGCGTGGTGAGCACGGCGACCGCGGTGAGCGTGGTGAGCACGGCGACCGCGGCGAGCACGGCGAGCATGAGGACCACGGACATCGGCGGGGCGGCAGGGGTGGCTGGGGCGGCCCGGGTGGCCCCGGTGGCCCGACGCGGCACGGGCTCGCGCATGCGGCGCGTTTCCGCTTGCTCGACGCGCTCGAGGGTGCAGAGCACCCGTCGTCGGTGAGCGAACTCGCCGACGCGATCGGCGTCGATCAACCGCGCGCGAGCCGGCTCGTGCAGGCTGCCGTCGAGGCCGGGCACGTGCGCCGCGAGGCGGATCCGTCGGACGCGCGGCGCAGCGCGCTCGTGCTCACGGGTGCCGGGCGCGCCCTGCTCGCGAACGCCCGCGACACGCGTCGCAGCGCAGTGGAGACCGCGCTCGCCGGATTCACCCCCGACGAGACCGCCGAGTTCGCGCGCCTGTTCTCGCGCTTCATCGAGGCGTGGCCCCGCGACTGAAGTTTCGACCGTTCGCCACCGGCGACTTAGTTTGCTAGCTTAAGAAAGCCCTTTCATCTGAGGTGAGGGTGATGGCAGATCTCTGGCGAGCGATCGTATTGCCCGCCCGAGCACTTGAACGTGAGAACGGGAGACTCGACGATGAGCAATGGCGATCAGAAGGATCAGGGCGGCGACCGGCGGTTCCCCGAGAACTTCATGTTCGGTTCGGCGACCGCCTCGTATCAGATCGAGGGAGCCGTGCACGAAGACGGCCGCGGCGAATCGATCTGGGACCGGTTCTCGCGGGTTCCCGGTGCCGTGCTCGACGGCGACACCGGTGACGTCGCCGACGACCATTACCACCGACTCGATGAAGACCTCGATCTCATCGCCTCCCTCGGGCTCGACGCCTACCGGTTCTCGATCGCGTGGCCCCGAGTGCAACCGACGGGCCGCGGCGCCGTCAACGCCGCGGGCCTCGGATTCTACGAGCGCATCGTCGACGGCCTGATCGAGCGCGGCGTCGAGCCCGTCGTCACCCTGTACCACTGGGATCTGCCGCAGCCGCTCGAAGACGATGGGGGCTGGACCAATCGCGCCACTGCCTTCGCGTTCGCGGAGTACGCGAAGCTCGTCGGCGAGGCACTCGGCGATCGGGTGCGCATCTGGACGACCCTCAACGAGCCGTGGTGCTCGGCGTTCCTCGGCTACGGCTCGGGCGAGCACGCACCCGGCCGCCGCGACAACGCCGCCGCGCTCGCCGCGGCGCACCACCTGAATCTCGCGCACGGACTCGCCGTTCGCGAGTTGCGATCGGTGCTGCCGGCGACCGCCGAGATGTCGATCACCCTGAACTTGCACGTGGCTCGCGGCGATGCGGAATCGGTGCGCCGCCTCGACGCCGTCGGCAACCGCATCTTCACCGGTCCGCTACTGCGCGGCGCGTACCCCGACGACCTCATCGCCGACACTCGTGACATCACGGACTGGGCGTTCGTGCTGCCGGGCGACCTCGAGCTCATCGCCCAGCCGCTCGACGTGCTCGGCGTGAACTACTACAGCACCTCGCTCGTCGGGCCGGGCGCCGCAGTGCGCGACGCCGACGCGTCTGCGCAGCCGTCGGCGTTCCCCGGAACGAGCGACATCCCCCACCTCGACCGACCCGGCGCGGTCACCGCGATGGGCTGGTACATCGACCCCGCGGGAATGGTCGAACTGCTCGAGTCGATCACCGAGGAGTTCCCCGGCCTGCCGCTCATGATCACCGAGAACGGTGCGGCGTTCGACGACGAGGTCACCGAGAACCCGGATGGGTCGCGATCCGTGCACGACGATGACCGGGTCGATTACCTGCGCCGGCACTTCGATGCTGCGCACCAGGCGATCGAGAAGGGGGTCGACCTGCGCGGCTACTTCGTCTGGTCGTTGCTCGACAACTTCGAATGGGCGTTCGGCTACTCCAAGCGATTCGGCATCGTTCGGGTCGACTACGAGACCCAGGAGCGCATTCTCAAAGACAGCGCGCTCTGGTACCGCCGACTCATCGCACTGCGACAGCTGCGGGAGGAAGACGCCGCATGACCGCCGCGCCCTCCGTGCTCCAGCTCAGGGCGAATGGTGTGAGCGTGGTGATCGACGCTCCGGCGTCGGCGCTGCCCGCCATCGTGCATTGGGGGGCCGATCTCGGCCGACTCTCCGACGATGACCTTCGCGCGCTCGCCTCGACGACGGCTCCGCTGCTCGAGAACGCGGTGGATGTACCGGTGCGGGTCAGCGTCGTGCCCGAGGGCAGTGCCGGGTGGATGGGCGCGCCCGGGTTGCAAGGGCACCGTGTGGTCGACGGCCGCGCCGGCGCCGACTGGTCGCCGAAGTTCGTCGACGTGCAGTACGAGCTGAGCGCGGAGAACTCA
The DNA here is from genome assembly GCF_059445405.1 of Agromyces sp. Y782. Lineage (NCBI taxonomy): Bacteria > Bacillati > Actinomycetota > Actinomycetes > Micrococcales > Microbacteriaceae > Agromyces > Agromyces sp. Y782. The sequence continues at coordinate 1,919,303 of NZ_JCAIUG010000001.1, forward strand.
CTGACGGCACGGGCGACGGATGCCGCTGCCGGGCTGCTGCTCGAGCTGAAACTCGAACTCACCCCGTCGGGCGTGCTTCGCGCGCGAGCCGGCGTGACGAACACGGCCGATGGCGTGTACCTCGTCGAACGTCTCGTCGTCGCGCTCCCCGTGCCACCCGTCGTGACCGAATCGCTCGACCAGGCCGGGCGCTGGGCGAAGGAGCGGGTGCCGCAGCGCCGCGAGGTGACCGTCGGCACTCACTTGCGCGAATCCCGCCGCGGTCGAACCGGTGCGGATGCCGCGACCGTGCTGGTTGCGGGCGAGCGCGGGTTCGCCTTCCGCAGCGGCGAGGTGTGGGGCCTGCACGTCGGCTGGAGCGGCAATCACGTCTCGTATCTCGAGCGCATGACGAGCGGCAAGACCGTGCTCGCCGGCGGTGAGCTGCTGCTCCCCGGGGAGGTCGCATTGCCGCGCGGTGAGAGCTACCGCACCCCGTGGGTCTACGGCTCGTACGGTGTCGGTCTCGACGAGCAGGCGGCGCGCTTCCATCGCTATGTGCGTGATCGGCCGCAGCATCCGTCGAGCCTTCGCCCGGTCACCCTCAATGTGTGGGAGGCGGTGTACTTCGACCATCGACTCGAGCCACTGCTCGCGCTGGCCGACCGCGCCGCCGAGGTCGGCGTCGAGCGGTTCGTGCTCGACGACGGCTGGTTCCGCGGCCGTCGCAGCGACGACGCGGGGCTCGGCGACTGGTTCGTCGACGAGGAGGTCTGGCCCGATGGGCTCGATCCACTCGTGAATCGCGTGCGCGAACGCGGAATGCAGTTCGGGCTCTGGTTCGAGCCCGAGATGGTGAACCCCGACTCCGACCTTGCGCGGGCGCATCCCGAGTGGATCCTGCAGACCGGCGGGCGGATGCCCCTCGAAGCGCGGCAGCAGCAGGTGCTGAACCTCGCCATTCCGGCCGCCTACGACTACGTGCTCGAGCGCATCAGCGCGCTGGTTGACGAGTATGCGATCGACTACCTCAAGTGGGATCACAACCGCGACCTCGTCGACGCCGGTTCGACCGTGACGGGCGCTGCCGGCGTGCATGAGCAGACGGCCGCCGTCTACCGCCTCTTCGCCGAACTGAAGCAGCGGCATCCGTCGCTCGAGATCGAGTCGTGTTCATCGGGCGGTGCGCGTGTCGACCTCGGCGTGCTCGAGCACACCGACCGGGTGTGGGCGAGCGACTGCATCGATCCGCTCGAGCGGCAGCAGATCTTGCGCTGGACCGCGCAATTGCTGCCGCCGGAGCTGGTGGGCAGTCATGTCGGCAGCCCGCGCTCGCACACGACCGGGCGAACGCACGATCTGTCGTTCCGGGCGGTGACGGCGCTCTTCGGGCACTACGGCGTCGAATGGAACATCACGGATGCCACGGAGGCCGAGCGCGCTGAGCTGGCCGAGTGGATCGCCCTGCACAAGCGGTTCCGCGCGTTGATCCACTCGGGGGTCACCGTGCGGGTCGATCATCCCGTCGACGAGCTCCAGGTAAGCGGCATCGTCGCAGCGGATGCCTCGGAGGCGCTCTTCGAGTTCGCACTCCTCGCGCGCCCGTCGACGTGGCCTCCGGGTCTCGTGCGGATCCCGGGGCTCGACCCCGAACGCCGTTACCGGGTGCGGGCGATCGGGCCGAACCTGCCGTTCCAGGTGAACAACACCGCGCCGAGCTGGCAGGCACCCGACGGGGTCGTACTGAGCGGCCGCACGCTCGCCGCCGTCGGCATCCAGGCGCCCCCGTTGCATCCCGAGCACGCGGCGCTCGTGCACCTCGTCGCCGTCTGAGTGCTGATCGGCCCGCGATGCATGGGCGACTCGTGTGTCCGTGAATAACTTGACTTGCCTAATAAAGTGGCCTAAGAAAGTACCCGACGGTCACTTCGCTTGCACGACAGCCACGATCCAACCCCGGTGAAGCGCGCCGCATCACCGCCACAGCACCGTGGTGGACCACCGATGAAAGGTTCGACGATGTCCCTGAAATCACCCCTCGCACGGCGGATCGGCGTGGCCGCTGCCACGGTCGCCGCCGCCGCTCTCGCGCTTTCCGGTTGCTCCCCGGCAGCCGATGGCGACGACGGCGGAAGCTCCATCACGGTCTTCAATGGCGCCACCGGCACCATTACCGAGAACTTCAACCCGTTCTCGCCCACCGCCCTCCAGCCCACCCTCGGCGTCATCTTCGAGTCGCTCTACTGGTACAACGCGGCCTCCGACGACGAGCCGACGCCCGTGCTCGCCACCGGATTCGAGTGGAACGCCGACGGCACGCAGCTCACCATCACCACCCGCGAGGGTGTCGAGTGGTCCGACGGCGAACCGTTCACCGCGAACGACGTCGCCTTCACCTTCAACCTCGTGGCCGAAACGCCCGAGCTCAACACTTCCGGCTTCGCGGCCGTCGCAGAGGCGACCGACGACCACACCGTCGTGCTGACCTTCCAAGAGCAGTCGTTCATGCAGGAGCCGAGCGTGCTCGGCAACCGCGGCATCGTTCCCGAGCACATCTGGAAGGATGTCGCCGACCCGATCACCGAGATCAACAGCAGCCCGATCGGCACCGGCCCGTACGCCGTGAAGGACTTCAACGCGCAGAGTTACGTGCTCGAGAAGAACGAGCACTACTGGGAAGAGGGCAAGCCCGAGATCGACGAGGTTCGCTACATCTCGCTCGAGACCGCGGATGCCGCGAGCGCGGCCCTGCTCGCCGGGCAGGTCGACTGGATGAGCTCCTACCTTCCGGGTCTCGAGCAGATCCTCAAAGACCACGAGAACCTCAGTTACGTGAACACCCCGGCGATGACCGCCTCGATCTTCACCTGCTCCAACGCAGACCTCGGATGCACCGGGCCGCAGACCGACCCGGCGGTTCGCCAGGCCATCTACCACGCGATCGACCGCGAGCAGCTCAACACCCTCGCCGGTGGCGGGTTCGCCGAGGCGGCATCACCCGCGATGATCCCGCCGGCTCGCGACGCGAAGTGGATTCCGAACGCCGAGAACGTCGAGACGCCCGACACCGCCGACGACGACACCGCGAACGAGATCCTCGACGCCGCCGGTTGGGTCGAGGGCTCAGACGGAATCCGCGAGAAGGACGGCGAGAAGCTCAGCCTCACGATCCAGACCGTCTCGGGATGGAGCGACTTCATCTCCCTGAACGACGCCATGACGCAGCAGCTCGCCGAGGTCGGAATCGAACTGAAGCCGACGCAGCTCTCGTGGAACGAGTGGAACAACAACCAGACCATGGGAACGTTCCAGCTCTCGCTCGACTCGATCGGCCTGCAGCCGTCGAACAACCCGTACTTCACCTACAACAAGTGGTACGTGACCGACCAGACCGTCAAGGTCGGCGAGGCCGCAAGTGCCGGCAACACCGCCCGCTACAGCAACCCCGAGGTCGACGCCGCCGTCAGGGCGGCCGGCGCCACGATCGACGAGGCCGCACAGATCGAGCAGTACGGCATCGTGCAGGACATCATCGCGAAGGACCTGCCGTACATCCCGATCTACCTGAACTCGATGCTCACGGAGTTCAACACCGATCACGCGGTCGGCTGGCCGACGAACGATGACAAGTACGCCCTGCCCGTCTCGTGGAAGAGCTGGGACAACGGCATCGTGCTGAAGCACCTGACGCCCGTGGAGAAGTAGGGCCCGACGGCAAACGGTCGGGCCTGTCGCCCTCCAGTGACAGGCCCGACCTCCTTCAGACGATCCACCCCTCGATCCGCGAAAGAGGCGTCCCCGCATGCGGTACGTACTTCAGAAGGTCGGGTTCTACGTCGTTGCATTCTGGGCAGCGCTGACCCTCAACTTCTTCATTCCCCGATGGATGCCCGGCAACCCCGTCGACATCATGCTCTCGAAGCTGGCCCAGAAGGGGCCGGTCACTCCCGAGACCCGACACGCCATCGAGCTCCTGCTCGGCACGGATTCGCAGTTGCCGCTCTGGGATCAGTACTGGCAGTATCTCGGCCAGGTGCTCACCGGCAACCTCGGCGTCTCGGTCACCTTCTTCCCGACGCAGGTCTCCCAGGTGATCGGGCAGACCCTGCCGTGGACCATCGGCCTGATCGGAATCTCCACGGTCATCTCGTTCCTGCTCGGCGTCGGCCTCGGCCAGCTCGCCGGGTGGAAGCGTGGCTCGTGGCTCGACAACTTCATTCCGGTCACCACGATGTTCCAGTCGGTGCCCTACTTCTGGCTCGCGCTCATCCTGTTGTTCGCCTTCGGCAGCATCTGGCAGATCTTCCCCCTGAACGGCGGGTACAACGTCTACGAGACCTCGCCCGGCTGGACCTGGGAGTTCATCGGCAGCGTCATCTACTACGGCACGCTCCCGGCCCTCACGATCGTGATCTCCTCGATCGGCGGGTGGATGCTCGGCATGCGCAACATGATGGTCTCGACCCTCTCCGAGGACTACATCGTCACCGCCGAGGCGAAGGGCTTGCGTTCACGCCGCATCATGACGACGTACGCAGCCCGCAATGCGGTGCTGCCCTCGGTCGCGGGATTCGCGATCTCGCTCGGCTTCGTCGTCGCCGGGTCGATCGTGACCGAGGCCGTCTTCTCGTATCCGGGCATCGGTTCGGCGTTGCTGCAAGCCGTCGGCAGCAACGACTACGCGCTGATGCAGGGCATCTTCCTCGTGATCACCCTCTCGGTGCTCGGCGCGAACCTGCTCGTCGACCTGCTCTATTCGATCATCGACCCGCGCACCCGCGCGCGTGCTTAGGAGGCGAACCCCATGACGAGTGTTGCGCAAGACCCCGCTCTCGCGGCTCGCGCGGCGAAGGCCGTCAGCGTGAAGCGGTCGCTTCCACCCCTCACGCCGAAGCTGGTGGCCGGCCTCACCATCGGCGGCCTCATCATCGCCTTCGGACTGTTCGGGCCGATGTTCGTCGGCGACCCGTCGAAGGTCAACAACATCGGCCTCTCGGCGCCGTCGAGCGAGTTCATCCTCGGCACGACGCAGACCGGGCAAGACGTCTTCGCCCAGCTGGCCTATGCCACCCGTGGCTCGCTCACGATCGGCCTGATCGTCGGCGTGCTGACCGTCGTGCTGTCGTCGTTCTTCGGCATCGTCGGTGCATACGCCGGTGGATGGCTCGACGAGTCGTTCTCCCTCTTCACCAACATCATGCTCGTGATCCCTGGCCTCCCGCTCGTGATCATCATCTCGAGCTACGTGCCCGACAAGAGCCTGCTGCTCATCGCGTTCGTGCTCGCGCTCACCAGCTGGGCGGGTTCGGCGCGAGTGCTGCGCGGCTTCACGTTGAGCGTGCGCAGCCGAGACTACGTCGCTGCAGCCCGCGTCTCGGGTGAGAAGCCGTGGCGCATCCTCGGCGTCGAGATCCTGCCGAACCTGATCCCCCTGATCACCTCGCAAGCGGTGTTCGCCGTGATCTTCGCGATCCTCGGTGAGGCCGGCCTCTCGTTCATCGGCCTCGGCGCATCCGGCTCGTTCACCTGGGGCACCATGCTGTTCTACGCTCAGAACGGCCTCGCCCTCCGTCTCGGAGCCTGGTGGTGGTTCGTACCGCCGGGCCTGCTCATCGCCCTGTTCGGCGCAGCCCTCTCGCTCATCAACTTCTCGATCGACGAAGTGATCAACCCGAAACTGCGCAACCAGACGCGCTCCGCCCGCAAGAAGTGGAAGCTCTCGAAGAGCGAACTGAAGCAGATCGAAGCGGAGGACGTGCTGTGAGTGCAACCGAACCGGCCGTCGCAGCGCCGAAGGCCGCGACATCCGTTCCCGACACCAATCCGGTGCTGACCATCGAGAACCTCAGCATCGACTACCTCGGCGAGAAGACCGTGCACGCCGTCAAGAACGTGTCGCTCTCCCTCGGGCGCGGTGAGATCCTCGGCCTCGCCGGCGAGAGCGGATGCGGCAAGTCGACCCTCGCCTACGGGGTGAACCGGCTGCTGAAACCGCCGGCAGTCGTCACCTCGGGCAAGGCCGAGTTCCATTCACGCGAGGGGTACACGATCGACCTCGGGGCGCTGCGCGGCGAAGACCTTCGTGCGTTCCGCTGGGACAAGATCTCGATGGTGTTCCAGGGGGCGATGAACTCCCTGAACCCCGTGATCTCGATCCGGGCGCAGATGGAGGACATCTTCACCACGCACCGCCCCGAGCTGAAGAAGCGCGAGCGACGCGAGCGGTGCGCGCAGCTGCTCGAGCGCGTCGGCGTCGATCGGTCACGGCTGAACTCGTTCGCGCACGAGTTGTCGGGCGGCATGCGCCAGCGCGTCATGATCGCCATGGCGATGGCGCTCGACCCGCAGGTCATGATCATGGACGAACCCACGACGGCGCTCGATGTCGTCGTGCAGCGTGAGATCCTGCTCGAGATCACGCGCCTTCGCGCCGAACTCGGCTTCGCGGTGATCTTCATCACCCACGACCTGCCGCTGCTGCTCGAGATCAGCGACCGCATCGCGATCATGCGCGAGGGCGAGATCGTCGAACTCGGGGATGCCGTCGAGCTGTACACGAATCCACAGCACGAGTACACGCGGAAGCTGCTGGCATCGTTCCCCAAATTGACCGGTGAACGGGGCGACTTCGCTCGAGGAACGCACGTCGGAGGCACGGTATGAGCACACTCGAGGCCCGCGGGCTCGTCAAGGAGTACCGGCTGCGGGCGGGATTCCGTTCGAAGAAGCTGACCGCGGTCAATGCGGTCGACTTCACGATCGAGAGCGGAAAGACGACGGCACTCGTCGGGCAGTCGGGCAGCGGCAAGTCGACGATCGCGAAGCTCCTGATGCAGCTCGAACGACCGACGCGAGGGCAGCTCCTGCTCGACGGGAAGCCGATCGAGCGTCGCGGCGCCGGACTCGTCGACTACCGCAGCGACGTGCAGATGGTGTTCCAGGATCCGTTCGCCTCGCTGAACCCCTACCACTCGGTGCACCATCACCTCGCGCGTCCGCTCGAGTTGCACGGCAAGGCGAAGGGCAAGGCCGAGATCGACGAGCAGGTGCGAGTGCTGCTCGAACGCGTTCGCCTCGACCCCGACATGGCCTCTCGCCGGCCGCATGAGCTGTCGGGTGGCCAGCGCCAGCGCATCGCCATCGCACGTGCGCTGGCGCCCGAGCCGAAGATCCTCGTCGCCGACGAACCCGTCTCGATGCTCGACGTCTCGATCCGCCTCGGCGTGCTGAACCTCCTCGCCGACCTGCAGCACGAGGAGAATCTCGGTGTGCTCTACATCACGCACGATCTCGCAACGGCACGGCACTTCTCCGACGAGATCCTCGTCATGTTCCGGGGCGACATCGTCGAACGCGGCCCTGCAGACGACGTGATCCTGAACCCGCAACACGAGTACACCCGCCTCCTCGCCGAAGCGGCACCCAATCCAGAGAAGAGAATCGCAGCGTGACTTTCCGTTCCCTCAACACCGCAGCCGGCGCAACCTGGACGCTCTCGGCCACCGCCGGGCCGGTCGATGAATCCGTCGCCGGTCGCGAGATCGCGGCATCCGTTCCCGGTGAAGTGCAACTCGACCTGCTGGCCGCGGGCCTGATCGACGACCCGTTCGACGGTGCGAACGAGCAGGTGCAGGCGTGGATCGGCTACACCGACTGGCGGTACCGCACGACCTTCACGTGGGCCCCGACCGGAGACGACCGGTACGACCTCGTGGCCGACGGCCTCGACACCGCCGCGACCATCACCCTGAACGGCACCGTCGTCGCGCAGACGCAGAACCAGCACCGCGGCTACCGCTTCGACATCGCCGGATTGCTCGTCGAGGGTGACAACGAGCTCGTCGTCGACTTCCGTTCGCCGATCGAGTTCGCGCGCGAGCAGCAGCAGGTGCTGGGCGAGCTGCCGGCGACCAACCACCACCCGTACAACGCCGTGCGCAAGATGGCGTGCAACTTCGGCTGGGACTGGGGCATCGACGTCTCGTCGTCGGGCATCTGGAAGTCGATCGGCATCGAATCGTGGTCGGGGGTGCGCATCGCGTCGGTACGGCCGCTCGTCGATGTCACGGGCATCGACGGGGCACAGGGGCGCGGCGCGCTGAACGCGCACGTCGCGCTCGAATGGGCCCAGCCGTCGGGCTCGGACGGCCCCGCGGCATCCGCTGATCTCGAAGTCATCGTCGCCGGGGAGCGACGCACGGTCGCGGTCGACCCGTCGCAGGCCGAGGTCACAGTGACGATCGACGCCGGAACCGTCGACCTGTGGTGGCCGCGCGGCTACGGCGAGCAGGTGCTGTACGACGTCTCGGTCACCGTCGGCGCGGCCGCGTGGAACTCGCGCATCGGGTTCCGCACGGTCAGCCTCGACACCGCCGCCGACGAGCACGGAACGCCGTTCGAGATCTCGGTCAACGGGCAACTCGTCAACGTGCGGGGTGCGAACTGGATCCCTGCCGACACGTTCGTGACCCGTGTGACGCCCGAACGGTATCGTGCGGCCGTCATCGACGCGGTCGATGCCAACATGAATCTGCTGCGCGTCTGGGGCGGCGGCATCTACGAGCAGCGCGCCTTCTACGATGCGTGCGACGAACTGGGCGTCATGGTCTGGCAGGACTTCCTGTTCGCATGCGCGGCGTACGCCGAGGAGGACCCGCTTCGCAGTGAGGTCGAGGCTGAGGCGCGCGAAAACGTGATGCGCCTCTCGACGCACGCGAGCCTCGTGCTCTGGAACGGCGGCAACGAGAACATCTGGGGATATCTCGAGTGGGACTGGCGTCGAAAGATCGGCGACCGCACCTGGGGTGAGGGCTACTACTTCGACGTGCTTCCGTCGATCATCGCCGAACTCGACCCGACACGTCCCTACTCGCCGGGCAGCCCGTTCTCGTTCATGCGCTACGCGCACCCGAACGACGCCCGCAACGGCACGATGCACGTCTGGGATGTCTGGAACGAGCTCGACTACAGCGAGTACCGCACCAAGGAGCCGCGTTTCGCGTCGGAGTTCGGCTTCCAGGGCCCGCCGGCCTGGACCACGTTGACGGATGTCGTGCACGACGAGCCGCTCGACCCGTACGGGCCGCAGATGCTCGTGCACCAGAAGGCCGCCCAGGGCAATCTCAAGCTCGAGCGCGGGCTCGGCGCACACCTGCCGAAATGGCGGTCGATCGAGGAGTGGCACTGGGCGACCCAGCTGAACCAGGCGCGCGCGCTTCGTTTCGGCATCGAGCACTTCCGCTCGCTCTTCCCACGCAACACGGGCTCCATCGTGTGGCAGCTCAACGACAGCTGGCCCGTGATCTCATGGGCCGCCGTCGACTTCAACGGCAACCGAAAGCCGTTGTGGTTCGGGCTTCGTCATGCGTACACCGATCGCCTGCTGACGATCCAGCCGCGTGCGGGCGTGCCGACGCTCTTCGCGCACAACGATTCGGGCGAGGAATGGGTCGAGTCGCTGCGCGTTCGGCGCATGACGACCGACGGCGAGGTGCGCGGCGAACAACTGGTCGAGCTGCGCGTGCCGGCTCGCGGCATCGCACAGCTTGCGCTCGACGACGCGGTCGCAACGGCGACGGATGCCTCGCGCGAATTCGTCGTCGCCGAGTCGAGCCTCACGGGCAACGGGTTCTGGTACTTCGTCGAGGACCCCGATCTCGCACTCGCGGCTCCCGCGGATGCCCTGTCGACGGCAGTGGAGGTCGATGGCGACGGGCTTCGGCTCACCGTGACGGCCTCGTCGTTGGTCAAGGATCTCGTCGTGCAGGCCGATCGACTGGCCCGCGGCGCATCCGTCGACTCGGGGCTCGTGACGTTGTTGCCGGGCGAGAGTCACACCTTCGTCATCGATGGCATCGCGGGCGCCGAAGACATCGCGGCAAGCGCGGGAGGTGCCGATGGCGGCGTCGGCGCGTTCCCGGTGTTATGTTCAGTCAATGACCTGGTTGACAGGTAGTTCTTCGATGCCGTCGGTGGGTCTGTGCCTGCATCAACCCCGTCGGCGCGTGCCGATGGAACCCTTCTGGATGCAGTTCATCAAGGGTGTCGAAGACGTGCTCGCCGAGCGGCGCATGACGCTGCTCGTGCAGGTCGTCGCGAGCCCTGAGGAAGAGGCCGCGACGCACCGTCGCTGGCGTGACGACGGGCATGTCGTCGGCGTGATCGTCGCCGACCTCACACCCGACGACGTGCGTCTCGAGGGGCTCCGCGACGGCGGGCTGCCCGCGGTGGTCATGGCGCGCCCAGAGCACGCACCCGGCTTCGCGACCATCTCGACCGACAATGCGGCCACCATGGCCGAGGCCGTCGAATACCTCGTGGCGAAGGGGCATCGTCGTATCGGGCGGGTCTCTGGCCCCCCGACGTTCCTGCATTCGCGACTGCGCGGCGACGCGTTCACCGCTTCGGGCGAGGCGCACGGCGTCGAGACGATCATCGCTCAGGGCGACTACACCGCCGAGCGCGGAGCCGCAGCGACCCTCGAGCTGCTCGCGAGCAGCGAGGGGGCGCCGACCGCGATCGTCTACGACAACGACGTCATGGCACTCAGCGGTCTCGCGACGATCACGGGCCGCGGGCTTCGCGTGCCGGAGGATGTGGCGATCCTCGCGTGGGACGACTCGGTGCACTGCCAGCTCGCGACCCCGCCGGTGTCGGCGTTCGCGCACGACCTCGTGGCGTACGGCCGCGCGACGGCCCACGTGCTGCTCGATGTGCTCGACGGGGCGCCGGATGCCGGTGCGGAAGCACCGCCCCCGCGGCTCGTGGAGCGCGCATCGACGGCATTCGTGCGAGCGGCAGCGGCGACCTCAGCGGCAGCGGCGACTTCGCCGTCAGCGGCAACGGCGAGGTCGGAGTGAGCATCACCGCCGGCACCACCATCCTCTTCACGGGCGACAGCGTCACCGATTGCGGTCGGCGAGACGACTCGCAGCGCTCCCTCGGCTGGGGCTATGTGCGACTCATCGCCGACGCGCTCGCCGTCACCGGCGCGAGCGTCGTGAACACGGGTGTCGGCGGCGATCGCGCGGTCGACCTCGAGGCGCGGTGGGCCGACGATGTGCTCGCGCACAACGCCGACATCGTCTCGATCCTGGTCGGCATCAACGACACCTGGCGTCGGTTCGACCGGAACGACCCGACGTCGACCGATGCATTCGAGGCGACCTATCGCCGTCTGCTCACGTCGGTTGCGGCATCCGGTGCGCGCATCGTGTTGATCGAGCCGTTCGTGCTGGCGGTCACCGATGACCAGCTCGCCTGGCGCGCCGATCTCGACGCTCGCATCGGCGTCGTGCACCGGCTCGCCGAGGAGTTCGACGCGACGGTCGTCGAAGCGGATGCCGCATTGACCCGGCTCGCGACCGAGGTCGGCGCCCCGGCACTTGCGGCCGACGGCGTGCACCCCACTGAGCGGGGCCACGTCGAGCTCGCGCGACTCTGGCTCGCGTGCGTCGTGCCGGAATCTGCGGGGCTCGTCTCCCGCGACGCCTCCCATGACGTGACTTCGATTGGCCTAGACTGATCACGACGTGATCAGGGAGATCTTCTTTCTTCAACCGCTTTATTAAGCGAAGTAAGATAGTGTGGACTCGTGACCGACAAAGTGCGCCGCAGGGAGTCCTCCAAAGGGCGAGCCCTCGACCTCATTCGATCGACGGGCCCGGTCAGCCGCGTCGAACTCGCCGAACTCACCGGTCTCACGCAGGCGACGATCTCGACGGTCGTGCGCGAACTCCTGTCGGAGGGTCTCGTCTCCGAGACCGGCCGCGATGAATCCACCGGTGGCAAGCCGCGCACGCGGCTCGAGATCAATCCGGCCGCCCGGCTCGGCATCGGGCTGCACATCGGTCAGGACTACATCACCTACATCGTCGCCGACCTCGCGGGCACCGTCGTCGGCCGGCTTCGGGTCGACGGCCCGGGCGAGAAGTCACCGCTCGCGATCGTCGGCAACATGGCGGCCGACATCGAAACACTCATCGCGGGTACCGGGCTGAACCGATCGGCGATCGTCGGTCTCGGCATCGCGGCGCCGGGCCCGATCGACCGTGAGAACGGCATGATCAAGGGGGCGCCGTCGCTCGCCGGCTGGACCGACTTCCCGCTCGAGCGCGCCCTTTCGACCGCGACCGGGCTTCCCACCAAGTTCGACAACGACGCCACGGCCGCCGCGATCGGCGAGTTCTGGCTCGGCGCCACCGCCGATTACACCAACTACGCCTCGGTCTACATGGGCACCGGCATCGGCGCCGGCATCGTCATGGACGGCACGATCTACCACGGCGTCATGTCGAACGTCGGCGAACTGGGCCACGTCTCGATCGACGCGCACGGCCTGGTCTGCCCGTGCGGCAACATCGGCTGCGTCGAGATGTACGCCGGACCGCAGGCAGTGATCGCCAAGGCTGCGGATGCCGCGGCTCGCGGCGAACTCGACATCTCGTTGTCCGGCACGACGATCACCGACTTCGCGGCGGTCGCCGATCTCGCGATGGCGGGCGACCCGATCGCACGTGCGCTCATCGAGGAATCGGCCGAGGCGCTCGCGAGTGCCGTCGTCAGCATGGTGAACCTCATCGACCTGCAACTCATCGTGCTCGCCGGGAGCGCGTTCTCGTCGGCCGGGTCGATCTACGTTCGCACCCTGTCGCGCATCATCTCGGAGCGCAGTCTGGCGCGCAACATCCGCAGGATCGATGTGCGCACCTCGGTCAACGGCAACGACGCTGCGGCGCTCGGAGCCGCGACGATCGTGCTCCAAGACACGCTGTCGCCCCGGTCGATCCGTTCGGTCGCCCTCGCCTGACTTCGTCGCGCGACTCGAACGGTCGTGATGGTGTCCGGCGAGCCGATCAGCTCCCGTCCTCGCGCACGTCGCTCCGCGCGCCGAGATCCACCGCATCGCCGACCCGGTCGGCGATCAGCTCTGCGATCGCGAGGGAGGCGGTCGCAGCCGGACTCGGCGCGTTCAGCACGTGAACGCCCGAACCCGAGGCGGTGACGACGAAGTCGTCGACGAGCTGCCCCTCACGCCCGACGGCCTGCGCCCGCACACCGCTCGGACCGAAGGTGAGATCGTCGGAGGCGACCGCCGGCACATAGCGCTGGAGATCGCGCACGAACGCCGGCTTGACGACGTCACGCCACATCTCCTGTGCGCCCGTGCGCCACATCCGACCCGCCATCCTCGCGAAACCACGGGCGGTGACGGCGTGGAACAGGTCGGGGACGGAGAGATCCGAGCGCCGGTATCCCTCGCGTGAGAACGCGAGGACGGCGTTCGGCCCGGCCCACACCGCGCCGTCGAATCGCTTGGTGAAGTGCACGCCGAGGAACGGCAGCGCCGGGTCGGGCACCGGGTAGATCAGGCCACGGCAGAGGTGACGCGCCTCGGGCTTCAGCGTGTAGTAGTCCCCGCGGAACGGCACGATGCTCACCGGCGGCTTCGAGTTCATCGCGGCGACCCGGTCCGAGTGCAGCCCGGCGCAGCTGACGATGGAGCGGGCACGGAACTCCGCCTGGCGCGTGACCACGATCTCCTCTCCTGCGGCACTGCGCAGGCCGGTGACCTCGTGGCCGAAGAAGACGTCGACCGCCCGTCGGGTCACGTCGGCGAGCAGCGCCCGCACCACGCCTCCGAAGTCGATGATGCCGGTCTCGGGCGAGTGCAGCGCCCGGAGCCCTGCGGAGTACGGCTCGAGCTCGGCGATCTCGCCGGGCCCCACCTCCTGCAGCCCGGCAACGCCGTTCGCCTCTCCGCGCCGACGCAGCTCGTCGAGTCGCCCGAACTCGGTCTCGTCGGTCGCCACGATGAGCTTGCCGCACTGTTCGTGAGCGATGCCGTGCTCCTCGGCGAAGCGCAGCATCCGCTCTTTGCCCTCGACGCACAGCCGTGCCTTCAGTGACCCGGGGGCGTAGTAGACACCCGCGTGGAGAACTCCGCTGTTGTGACCGCTCTGGTGCAGGCCCGGTTGAACCTCCTTCTCGACCACGGCGATCTTCGCGTCGGGATGCCGCTGCGCGAGCGCCCGGGCGGTCGCCAGGCCGATGATCCCCGCGCCGATGACGATGACGTCGTAGGTTCCGCTCCGCACCGAACGTCCTTCCACCTCATCGCGGTCGATTGGTGGCGAGTCTATCCATCCTCCGGGAGCGGGGCGCCGATGAAGCGGGCGCCCCGGGGCATCCGCTCGACCGGCCCTACGTGGTCGGCGCGGTTGCCTTCACGGGAATGAGCAGCGCGAGGCCGAGCGCGATCACGAGGATGATGCCGAGGATGCCGAAGTACGGCTCGCCGCCGATCGTGACGAAGAGCGCGAACGCCGTCGGTGCGAGGAAGCTCACCGCACGGCCCGTCGTCGCATAGAGGCCGAAGACCTCGCCCTCGCGGCCCACCGGGATGAGCCGCGCGAGGAAGGTGCGGCTCGCCGACTGCGCGGGGCCGACGAAGAGGCAGAGCGCGAGACCGGCGGTCCAGAACACGATCTGACCGCCGTCGTGCAGGAAGAACACGAGCAGGCCGCTGACCACGAGCCCGATGAGTGCCGTCACGATCACGGGCTTGGCACCGAGCTTGTCGTCGAGGGCGCCGACCGCGATCGTCGAGATGCCGGCGACGACATTCGCGGCGATCGCGAAGATGATGACCTCGCCCGCCGAGAACCCGAAGACGGATGCCGCGAGCACGCCGCCGAACGTGAACACTCCCGCGAGCCCGTCGCGGAAGACCGCGCTCGCGAGCAGGAACCACACCGTGTTGCGCTGCTCCTTCCAGAGCCGCTTGATGTCGCGGCCGAGGCGGGCGTACGAGGCGAAGAAGCCGACCTTCTCGCGGTCGACGGCAGCGGGGTTGCGGTACTCGGGCACCGCGAACAGCACCGGCAGGGCGAAAAGGCCGAACCAGACCGCCGAGACGAGCATCGTGACCCGCACGTCGAGACCGTTCTCGCCGGTGACGCCGAAGAGGCCCACCTCGGGCTGGATGAAGCCGAAGTACACGATGAGCAGCAGCACGATGCCGCCGACGTAGCCCATGCCCCAGCCGAAGCCCGAGACCTTGCCGATCGAGCGCGGGGTCGAGACCTGCACGAGCATCGCGTTGTAGTTGACGCCCGCGAACTCGAAGAAGACGTTGCCGGCCGCAACCAGGAAGAGCCCGAGCAGCAGGTACTCGGGCGCCGGAAGTACGAAGAACATCGCAAGCGTCATCGCGACGACGATGTAGGTGTTCACCGCGAGCCAGAGCTTGCGGCGTCCGCTCGTATCGGATCTCTGCCCGGTGATCGGCGCGAGCAGGGCGATGAACAGGCCGGCGATGGCGAGTGCCCAACCGAGCTGCGCCTCGACCGTGCCCTGCGGCCCGAACGACTCGCTCGTGAGGTACACCGTGAACACGAACGTCGTGACGACCGCGTTGAAGGCCGCCGAACCCCAGTCCCAGAGGCCCCATGCGAGGATACGGCCCTTGCGCGCTCCGGCCTCGGTGACCGCCGCGACCTGTGCGGTCTCCACGCCGATCGTCGCGGCGGCTCCGTCGGACGGCGTGAGATGCGACGGTGGGAAGTTGCGCGGCGTCTCGGGCGAACCCTGCGGAGGCGTCGGATCGGTCATGGCTGCAGTCTCGTTCTCTCAGGTGAACAGCGGGTGGCGGATGCTGCGGAGCCGCGGCATCCGGAGGTCTCCGCGCTCGCGCTGGTCCGCATCGACCCGTGGGCACTGTATCGCCTGCGCGGTGCCGCGTGAACGGCGGCGCGCGGCCGGGAAATGCGGCACGTCGGCGGAATACCTCGTCGGCGCCTCGCGCTGCACCTTGGCATGGGCCTCGACGCAGCACTGTTCATCCACCTCCGCGACACCGACACGGTGCACATCGAGACGACGACGCGCGACGGGCGCCGTCTCTCGACGCCGATCTGGTCGGTCGCTGTCAACGACGCGATCTACGTGCGCTCGGCGTACGGCCCGGAGTCCAAGTGGTACCTGCGCGCGACCCGCAATGCAGGCGTGGGCTTCCGCTCCCCGGTCGGGTCGCAGGCTGTTTCGCTCGAGGCGGTGCGCGACTCCGATCTCGAGTTGCGCATCGACGACGCGCTGCGCGTGAAATACTCGGCCGAACCGGCAGCCGTCGCCGAGATGCTCACGCCCGCGGCGCGCGACACGACGCAACGTGTCGTGCCGGTCGCCGACGCGACGGCCCGGGTGTAGCGCTCAGGATCCGCCGCACCGCCCAGTCACTGCAGTTCGAGCACCGATTCGAGCAGCGTGTTGTAGCTTGCGAAGTGCAGCACGCCGTCGCTGAGCTGCACCGACGGCTGGAAGTTCCCGTCGTAGTCGGCGGGTGCGAGGTAGGTGCCGTCGCCGCGGGCCGTGTCTTCGAGCCAGCCTTCGGTTCGGAGCTGGGTGAGCCAGGTCTCTGCGGTGTCGCCCACGTCGAGGCGCGCGTACCAGACGGACACGTCGCTGCTCGGCTTGCTCCAGACGCAGACGAGGGCGCCCTCGTCCGCCATGCGCTCCATGACGGACCCGAGCAGGTACGGGTCATCCTCGTCGAGCACATACCCCTCGTCTGCGAGGTGTGCGTTCTCGTCTGCCGTGAGCACGGCTTCGCAGCTCGCGGGCGACTGGGCGGGATCCGTCGCGGCCTCGCTCGGCTCGGTCGACTCGGACGCGACCGGCGTGGCCGTGCCGGTCGCGGTCGGGCCGGAATTCTCGAGCGGGGTCGCCCCGCATCCGCTCAGGAGGAGCGCGAGCGCACCCGCAGCGAGCACCGTCAGGGTTTCGGTTCGAATGTCCATACGGCGACGATAGGAAGATATCTTCCTATTCGCAACGGGTGAGACCCGATCGTGACCGAGGTTCAGGGATAACCCTGAGTCAACGCTCGCCCGCTCAGCCGACCGCTCGCCCGCTCAGCCGACCGCTCGCCCGCTCAGCCGACCGCTCGCCCGGCGGATCAGGGCCGTCCCTCGGGCACTCCGTCGTTCGGGAGCACCGACTCGGAGGATGCGTTCGTGCAGCGGTCCGATGAGCGAGCGGCATGGATGCGAGAGGCTGTACCGCATGCAGACCTCTCTGGGCGCGGCCCTCATCGAGCAGTGCGCCGCCCACGAAGACGACCTCCTCGCCGACATCGCCGCACTCGTGACGACCGAATCGCCGTCGCACGATCACGCGGCGGTGGCGCGCAGCGCCGCGGGCGTTGCGCACCTCATCGCCGAGCGGCTCAGGGTCGCGCCCGAAGTGCTGCGCATCGACGGCGTCGACCACGTGCGACTCCGCACGGGCACACCGCGCGTGCTGCTCGTCGCGCACCACGACACCGTCTGGCCCGCCGGCACGCTCGCGGAACTGCCGTTCGCGATCGCCGACGGCACGATCACAGGGCCTGGATGCTTCGACATGAAGGTCGGTGTCGCGCAGGCCATCCACGCGCTCGCCGTGTTGAGCGACGTGCACGGAGCATCCGTGCTCGATGACGTCGAGCTCCTCGTGACGGGTGACGAGGAGGTCGGCTCGACCACCTCGCGCGCCCTCATCGAGGGTGACGCGAACGGGTGCGATGCCGCGCTCGTGCTCGAGGCATCCGGTGACGGCGGCGCCCTCAAGATCGAGCGCAAGGGCGTGTCGATCTACCGGCTCGCCGTCGACGGCCGGGCCGCGCACGCGGGACTCGAACCCGAGCGCGGCGTGAACGCCGGTCTCGCACTGGCGCACCTCGTGGTCGCGATCTCCGCCCTCGGCGATGCGGAGGCCGGCACCACCGTCACCCCGACCGTGCTCGCCGCGGGCACGACGACGAACACGGTTCCCGCCGCGGCGAGGGTGGATGTGGATGTGCGCGTGCGGACCCTCGCGGAACAGGAGCGGGTGGATCGCGACATCCGTGCGCTTCGTTCCGTCGTGCCCGGAGCCGAGGTGACGGTGACGGGCGGCCCGAATCGCCCGCCGCTCGAACGGGCCATGGCCGAGGGCCTGTTCGCACGCGCGGTGCTCGTCGCGCGTGACCTGGGAATTGCAGAGTTGTCGGCCGTCGCCGTGGGCGGGGCCTCCGACGGCAACTTCACGGCCGGCGTCGGCGTTCCCACGCTCGACGGACTCGGCGCGGTGGGCGGCGGGGCGCACGCCCGTTCCGAGCACGCGCTCGTCGAGCACCTCGTGCCGCGCACCGCGCTGCTGGCCGGCCTGATCCGAGACCTGCTCGGTGCTGACGACGAGCTCAGGCGCGCGTGATGACGGCGATCTTCGCGCGCATCGCGCTCGCCGCCAGTTCGTAGAAGACGGTGATGAGCCCGAGCAACTCGCCGGCGCTCGCGACCGTGCACTCGACGGTTCGGTCCCCGGTGCGGCGGCAGCCGGGAATGCCGGTTGCGAGTTCGGCTGCGACCGGCGTC
This sequence comes from Agromyces sp. Y782, assembly GCF_059445405.1. Classification (NCBI taxonomy): domain Bacteria; kingdom Bacillati; phylum Actinomycetota; class Actinomycetes; order Micrococcales; family Microbacteriaceae; genus Agromyces; species Agromyces sp. Y782. Next base: position 1,937,674 of record NZ_JCAIUG010000001.1, read on the forward strand.
GGCATGTCGACGGCGACGGTGAACGATTCGGGAAGCGCCGGCACCGCGAGGCCGTCGGCCGCGCGCACCGCACGCACCGCACGCTCAGCGCCGTCGCGAACGAGCTCGCGTGCGCGAGTCGGCGAGAGGGAGTCGGTCGCCGAGAACCCGTGCGCGACCTTCACCTCGGTCGTGACGGCGCCGGGGAACACGGCGCCCGCGATGGCGCAGATGACGTCGTCACCGGTGACGAGCCCGACCGGCACGCCGAGCGACGTCGCGTACAACGCGTTCACCTCGGCCTCCGAGACGGCGACGCCGTTCACGCGGACCTCGGTGAAGTGGCTCGAGAAGGTGTGTGCGAGCACGCCGGGGGCTCCGGCCGGAGCGTGATAGCCCACGAAGAGGGCGACATCGCAGTCGGCCGTGAGGCCTTCGGCCATGCACTGCGCCTTCGGGCTTCCGAAGACGACGCGCGCCCGCTCGTCGAGCAGTTCGTGGATGAGATTGTCCATCGTGCCGTGCGAGTCGTTCACGATGACACTCGCCGCTCCGCCGTCGAAGGCGCCCGCGATCGCGGCGTTCGCCTCGAGGGTCATGAGCTCTTGGGCGCGCGGGTATCCGAAGCCGCCGCGGGCGACCTGGTCGATGGTCGCGATGCCGGCGATGCCCTCCATGTCGATGGAGATGTAGGCCTTCACGCTCATGCCGCCACCGCCGACTGGCTCGCTCGCAAGTAGTCGACGGCGATGCGCCCTACGGTGCCGATGACCCGGTCGGCGCCCGGGTTGCGCTGCTCGATCCCAGGCTCTTGCAGAAAGACGGCGACCGCGTAACGCTGACCGTCGGGATACTCGACGACGCCGACCTCGTTGCGCACGAAGAACAGCGTGCCGGTCTTGCCGCTCACTCGGATGCGGGAATCGGGGAAGCCCGAGGTCAGGCGATGCGGCCAGGCCTGCTGACCCAGGATGCGCCGGACCTCTGCCGCGGCCGCCGCGCCGATGACCTCATCACGCCACAGTGCGGAGAGCAGCGTGGTCGCTTCGCGCGGGGTCGTGCGGTCGGTCTGCTCGGGCGTGACGCAGCGCATGGCGCGCATCGCGTGCTCCAGCTCGGGCGAGACGTCGCCGGCGGCGAGGTGCGCCTCGAGTTCCTCGAGCCCGATGCCGAGATCTTCGGCGATCGTGTCGAAGAGCCCGGCGCAGTCGAGCTCGACGACCGTGCGCTCGAGGCCGAAGTCGCGCATGGTCGCGTTCACCGCGTCGAGCCCGACGAGCCCGGCGATCACGTCGGTCGCGCGGTTGTCGCTGATCGACATCATCATGAACGAGAGGTCGCGGAGCGACAGTTCGACATCGTCGAGCATCATCGACAGGCCCGTTCCGCCGTCGGTGCGCCACTCGTCGGCACCGATGCGCACTCGTTCGGTGGGGCTCCGGAGTCCGCTCGAGTACTGCCGGCAGAGCTCGACGAGCACGGGGATCTTGAAGACGCTCGCGGCGACGACGCTCTCGTCGGCATCGATGCCGACCTCGTGCCCGGTATCGATGTCGACGGCGTGCACGAGACCACGCACGCCGGCCTCGGCGAACGCGGCGACGATGGAGTCGCGGGCAGTGGAGAGATCGCGGATGTGGCTGGTCACGCCCTCAGTATCGCCGCCGGCGGTCGAGCATCGTTGGTGCGCGCGCACAATCACCATGGGGTCGGTCTGTACTGTTGCTCAGATGGCGCACCTGGCAACGTCGCTCATCTCCCCGCCGGCCCCGGCGGAGTCGTCGCTGGGCCGGCTGCTCGAGCGACTCGGTTCCACGCTGCTCACCCTCGAGGTGGGCCAGCCCGCCCGAGCGCGACCGGTCAACTCGGTCGTGCTGTACGACCCGTTCGATCCGCCGATGATCGGCGAAGGTGCACTCGTGCTGGGCGTCGGCATCGTCGGCGCCGACGACCTCACCGAGCGCATCCGCGAACTCGGCAAGGCGGGTGCAGCGGCCCTCGTCGTTCGAGAGCCCGTGCCGGTGACGCCCGAGGTCGCTGCGGCGGCGACCGAGATCGGCCTGCCGGTCTACGGCCTCATCCGCGGGGCATCCTGGATGCAGATCGCGACGATGCTCGCGAGCGCGCTGAATCTCGACTCGGCCGGAGACCTCGCCGTCGGGGCATCCGATGCCGGCGCCGACCTCTTCGAACTGGCCAATTCGCTCGCCGCCCTGCTGCAGGCGCCCGTCACGATCGAGAACCTCTCCTCCAGGGTGATCGCCTTCTCGGCCGACCAGGCCGGCACCGACGAACCTCGTCGGCTGACGATCCTGGGTCTGCAGGTGCCGGAGGTCTACAGCGACCTGCAGCGCCAGAGTGGAGTGTTCCGGCAGGTGTACACCTCGGAGCGGCCGGTGTTCGTCGAGGAGGCCGAGCCGGGCAGCCTGCCGCGCATCGCGATGCGGGTCAAAGCCGGAGAGGAGGTGCTCGGCTCGATCTGGGCGGTCGTGCACGATGCGCTGACGCCGCAGCGCGAGCAGGGCATGGTCGAAGCCTCCCGGGTCGTCGCGCTCACGATGCTGCGGGCTCGCATCAGCGCCGATTCCTCGCAGCGACTTCGGGTGGGGCTCGTGTCGATGCTTCTCGAGGGCGGCACCCGGGCGCGCGAAGCGGCCCAGCAGCTCAACCTCGGTTCTTCACCGAGCTGTGTGATCGCGATCGGCGCGCGCGAGGGCGTCGTCGACGACCTGCGCACAGAGGCGGAGACGCAGCGGGCGGCGAGCGCACTCAACATGTACCTGCAGCCGATCTACCCGCGCGCGGTGGCCGCTCTGCTCGGCAGCGTGATCTACGCGGTCGTTCCGCTGCGGCACGCAGGCGCGAACGCCGAGGTGGAGGCTGCACGCATCGCGACGGAGTTCATCGGCCGTCTCGACACCGCGAGCGAGCTGTTCGCGGGCATCGGCAGCGTGCGCGGCGAGATCGCCGAGCTGCCGGCGTCCCGGCGCGATGCGGATGCCGCGCTGCGAGTGCTGCGCACCCGGAGCGTGGCCGGCACGCGGGTCTCGACGCTCGCCGATGTGCAGGTCGAATCGCTCATGCTGCGCATCGCGGACTCGCTCGCGGCCGACCGAGTGGAGCTCGCCGGGCCGATCGCCGTGCTCGACGCCTACGACGAGCAGCACGGCACCGAACTCGTGCGCACCCTGCGCAGCTGGCTCGAGCACTTCGGCGACGTCACGGCGGCCGCTGCATCGATCCACGTGCACAAGAACACGTTCCGATACCGGCTCGCGCGCCTGACGGAGGTGGGCGGCATCGACCTCGGCGATCACGACGACCGGTTCGGGCTGATGCTGCAATTGCGCCTGCTCGCGCGCTGAGGTCGCTTGTGCGAACACACGAACACCGACCGCACACTTGTGCGTTCAGCCGATGATCGGGCGTCGCTGACAGCGGATCGTTGAACCACGGGTCGGTTCTGCGTGCGGCTCGTCTCCACGGCAGCCTCGACCCCAAGGCGGACAGCAATGAACACTCGTGCAGCATCCCTCCTGCCACTCGCGCTTCTCTTGCCCGTCGTCCTCGCCGGCTGCGGCGGGCAACCGTCGAGTGAGACGACGGGCGACTTCGCAACCGACGGCGACTTCGCGGTGGCGATCAACGGAGACCCCGGCGATCTGAACCCGCTCGTGACGAACCTCGTGGCGGCGCAGGTCGTCGGCGCGTACGCCTACGACACGCTCGTCTTCATCGACCCGGCCACGAACGAGGTGAAGCCCTACCTCGCCGAAGAGTGGACGGAGAGCGCCACCGAAGTGACCTTCACCCTGAGAGACGGCATCACCTGCGCCGACGGCACGCCCTTCACCGCGCAGACCGCCGCCGACAACTTCAACTGGATCGTCGACCCCGAGAACGGTTCGCCCCTGCGCGACTCGATCGTGCCGTCGACCGCCCAGGCCACTGCCGACGGCAACGTCTTGACCGTCGCGACGCCCGAGCCGTCGCCGTTCCTGCTCTACAACATCGGTCCGTCCCAGCTCGCATGCGAGGGCGCCCTCGCCGATCCGAAGAGCGTCTCGGCGGCGAGCAACGGTACCGGGCTCTTCGAGATCACCGAGGTCGTCGCGAACGACCACATCACGCTCACTCGCCGCGACGGCTACGCGTGGGGGCCCGACGGCGAGACCACCTCCGATACGGCCGGCGTGCCGAAGACGGTCACGGTGAAGATCGTGCCCGACCCGAGCACCGCCGCGAACCTGCTGCTCTCGAAGGGGCTGAACGCGGCCATCATCTCGGGTGCCGACGAAGATCGCGTCATCGCCGCGAACCTCGACTCGATAGCGTCGCCGAACCTCTCGGGCGAGATCATCTTCAATCACATCGCCGGCACGGCGACGGCGGATGCCGCGGTGCGCACCGCCCTCACCGAAGCGGCGGATCTCGACACCTTCACCGACATCATCACCGGGGGCAAAGGCGAGCGCGCCACGTCGCTCGTGACCGTCGAACCCAAGACCTGCGTGTACGACAGCGTCGAGGGCTCCCTGCCGGAGTTCGACGAGAAGGCTGCCGCCGCGACACTGGAAGAGGCAGGCTGGGCGGCGGATGCCTCGGGCAAGCTCGTGAAAGACGGCGTGCCACTCGAGGTCGACCTGATCTACAACAACTCGACCGACGTGCGCAGTGCGGCGGCGGAGTACCTCGGCGCCCAGTGGGAGAAGCTCGGCGTGACCGTGAACCTGAATGGCGGCGACCAGAGCTTCCTGCTCGGCAACACCTTCACCGCCGAAGACCCGAGCGGCTGGAGCGTGAGCGTCGGTGTCGACCTGCAGACGAACACGCCGAGCATCTTCCCGCCGTACTTGTCAGGGCCGGCCATTCCCGAGGGCGCCAATTTCGCGTCGATCGACAACCCGGACTACGTGGAGCTCGCGGGCGAGGCGGCGCTCGTCTCGGGTGACGAGGCGTGCGAGCTCTGGAAGCAGGCCGAGCAGGCGCTCTTCGCCGAGGTCGACCTGATCCCGGTCTCGCAGACGCCGTTCAAGATGTACTTCAATGGCGCGACCTCGCTCTATCAGCCGGTCGTCGGCACGCTGCCCGGCGCGGCGATCCGCGTGCTCCAGTAGTCGAGACCACTGCGGATGTCACACCAGGTCACCACGCCCGAAGCTCCGGCCCCGGTCGCGCGCGAGCGCGGCAGGAGCGGGGGCGGCGGCTCATGGGGGAGCTTCCTCCTGCGGCGCATCGGGCGACTCCTCATCTCGATCGTCGTGCTCGTGACGGTCGCCTTCCTGATGATCCGGCTCATCCCGGGCGACCCGGTGCGCAACGCACTCGGCATCAACGCCTCACAGGCCGTCGTCGAGGTGAAGCGCGAGGCACTCGGCCTGAACCTGCCTCTCTGGGAGCAGTACCTCCGGTTCTGGCAGGGCCTCTTCACCGGGGAGCTCGGCGAGTCGTTCTCGCTCCAGATCCCGGTGACGACGGTCATCGCCCAGCGCCTTCCCGCGACGCTCGAACTCGCAGTGCTCGCCCTCATCGTGCTGCTGGTACTCGCCGTGCCGATCGGCATCGCGGCAGCGGCGCTGACCCGAGGTGGACGCCGTCGCGGCCTCGAGCTCGGCTACACGACGGTCAGCGGCCTCTTCGCGGTGATCCCCGAGTTCCTCGTGGGCGTCGGTCTGGTCTACTTCTTCGCCGTTCAGGCGCAGCTCCTCCCCGTCGCGGGGCGCGGAGGGCCCGAGACTTACGTGCTGCCGGTGCTCGCGCTCTCGATCGGCAGTGTCGCGGCGATGTCCCGCATCGTTCGGGCCGAAGCGCTCGTCGTGCTCGACCAGGACTACATCCGAACGGCACGGGCGAAGCGGATGCCGCGTTGGCGGCTGTACCTGCGTCACGCACTGCCGAACCTGCTGACCTCGGCACTGACGATCGGCGGGCTCGTGCTCGGCGCCCTGATCGCGGGCACCGTACTCGTCGAGACGATCTTCGCGTGGCCCGGGCTCGGATCGACGATCGTCGACTCGGTCCGCAACAAGGACTATCCGCTCGCCCAGGGCGTCGTCATCGTCTACGGCCTCATCGTGCTGCTCGTCACGCTGCTCGTCGACGTCGTGCTGGTGCTGCTCGACCCGCGCTCCGCGATCAAGGAGAACTGATGTCGATCGCTTCCGCCGTCCCCGTCGAGTCGGCCGATCCAGTTCCGGCAGGTCAGCGCGGTGTTCGGTTCCGCCGGGTCATCCGCTCGCCGCTCGGTATCGCCGCGATCGTCGGTCTCGTCGTGCTGGCGTTCTTCACCGCGTTCGGTCCGGCGATCTGGGGTGCACAGGCCTCGGTCGCGGACCTCACGCAGCTCTCGGCACCGCCGAGCGCTGAGCATCCGCTCGGCACCGACGCCGGCGGACGCGACGTGCTCGCCCGCGTGTTCAGCGCCACGCAGCTCTCGGTGCTGATGGCGCTGGCCGCGACGGCGATCGGGGTCGTCGTCGGCGTCGTCGTCGGGTTCCTCCCGGCGGTGCTGCCGCGCCGCGGCGCCAGATTCGTCGTCGCGGCGACGGGAATCGCGCTGGCGTTTCCGGCGCTGCTGCTCATGATCGTGCTCTCGATCATCGTCGGCACGGGCGTGCTCGGCGCGATCCTCGCCATCGGCTTCGCCATGATCCCGTTCTACGGTCGTCTCGCCCAGACGCTCTCCGCGTCGGTCGCCGGGCGCGACTACGTCGCCGCCGCTCGCATCCTCGGGGTGAGACGGGTGCGGATCCTCGGCCGCCACATCCTGCCGAATGTGCGGGACCCCCTCATCGTGAATGCGAGCATCGGCGCCGGCAGCGCCCTCGTCGCCTTCGCCGGGCTCTCGTTCCTCGGCCTCGGCGTGCAGGCGCCCGAGTACGACTGGGGGCGGCTCCTGAACGAGGGACTCGCGAAGATCTACGTCAACCCCGCGACCGCCCTCGCGCCGGGTATCGCGGTCGTCTTCGCGGGGGTCGTCTTCACCCTCGTCGGCGAGACCCTCGCCCGCGGATTCGGCATCGACCTGCTGCCCGGCAGACGGCCGAAGCGAGCGGTGCTCGCCGCCGTGGGCGCCGATGCCCAGCGCGCCGACGATGGGGCCGTGCTGAGTGTGCGCGGTCTGCGGGTCGGCGTACCCGCGGGAGATGCGTGGGGCTACCCGGTGCACGGCGTGAGCTTCGACATCGCCCGGGGCGAGGTGGTCGGCATCGTCGGCGAGTCGGGTTCCGGCAAGTCGCTCACGTGCATGTCGGTCGCCGGTCTCATCGAGGAGCCGCTCGTGGTCTCGGCGACGAGCGTGGTCTTCGACGGCACCGAACTCGTGCACGACGGCGTCGTGCCCGCATCGGCCCCGTCGGCGGCGCTCGCCCGGCAGTTGGGCACCCGCATGGCCTTCGTCTTCCAAGACCCGTCGACCTCGCTCAATCCCGCCCTGCACGTCGGTGCGCAGGTCGCCGAGATCGGCACGTTGCACGAAGGCCTCAGCCGCGGCGACGCGCGGCGGCGGGCGATCGAACGACTGCGGTCCGTGCGGATCTCCGATCCCGAACGTCGCGCTCGCCAGTATCCCCACGAGTTCTCGGGAGGCATGCGCCAGCGCGCGATGATCGCGATGGGGCTCATGGGCGACCCCGCGCTCATCATCGCCGACGAGCCGACGACCGCGCTCGACGTCACGGTGCAACGCGAAGTGCTCGGGCTCCTGCGCTCGGTCAACGTCGAGAAGGGTGCGGCGATCATGTTCGTCTCGCACGACATCGCCGTGGTGTCTGCGCTGTGCAGCCGAGTGCTCGTGATGTACCGCGGCACGATCGTGGAGAACGTCACGGTCGACGACCTCGTGGCGGGCCGGGCTCGGCATCCGTACACTCGCGCGCTGCTCGAGGCGGTGCCCGATATGAACGGCCGACCTGGTGAACCGTTCGCCACGATCCCCGAAGGCGCCTCCTTTCCGACCGAGCCGGCGGAGCGGGTCGCATGAGCGCGCTCGAGTTCCGGCAGGTGACGGTGCGCTTCGGCTCCGGAGCATCCGCTCACGTGGCCGTCGGCGAGGTCGACCTCGAGGTGCCCGCCGGCACCGTGGTCGGCCTCGTCGGCGAGTCCGGTTCCGGCAAGTCGACGCTCGCCCGAGCGGCGGTCGGCCTGCACGAGCCGAGCGCCGGTGAAATCCTGCTCGACGGTGTCGACGTCGCGCACGCGCGAGGTCGTCGGGCGAGCCTTCGGCAGTCCATCCAGATGGTGTTCCAGGACCCCAACTCCTGTCTCGACCCGAGGATGACGATCGGCGCGTCGATCCAGGAAGCGCTCGACGTGGCGGATCGTCGAGCTGGGTCGGGGCGGCGTCGCACGCGGGCGGCGCGGCGCGATCGGGTCGCTGAGCTGCTGTCGCTCGTCAACCTCGATGCCGCGCGAATGGACGAGCTGCCGGCGAGACTCTCGGGCGGCCAGCGTCAGCGGGTCGCGCTCGCGCGGGCGCTCGCCGCCGAGCCTCGGGTGCTCCTCGCCGACGAGATCACCTCGGCCCTCGACGTGTCGGTGCAGGGCACCGTGCTGAACCTCCTGATGGACGTGCAGCGTCGCCTCGACCTGACCGTGCTCTTCATCAGCCACAACCTCGCCGTCGTGCGTCAGCTCTGCGACGAGGTCGCGGTGATGAAGGACGGCCGGATCGTGGAGCACGGCCCGACGCTCGAGGTGATCGATCATCCGAAGCATCCGTACACCGAAGATCTCATGAAGGCGGTGCCGCACCTCGGGGTGCCGCTCTTCGCAAGTGAAGGGGCACCAGCATGACCACACGTCCGTTCGATCTCGACGACGCGCACCGCATCGCGGCGCCCACCGAGACCGCGATCTCACCCGACGGCGGGCTCGTCGTCTTCACCCGTGCCGAGATCGTGGACGGCGACGCCGTGACCTCGTTGTGGGCTGTCGCGAGCGGGGAGGCCGCACGGCGGCTCACCTCGGGCACCGCAGACCGGGCCCCGGTCTTCCCTGACGGTCGTACGCTGCTGTTCCTCCGGGACGTCGGCGGCGTGCCGCAACTCCATGCACTGCCGATCGGCGGCGGCGAGGCGACCCTGGTGACGGATGCCGCGGACCTCCCCCTCGGCGCCGGCGCTGCTGCGGTGAGTCCCGACGGACGGCGGGTCGCGTTCGCGGCCGAGGTCTCGCGCACGGGCGACGCCCGTGACCCCCTCGAGCCGATCGTCTCCGACGCCCTCGCCGAGAAGGTCGACGGAGTCGGGTGGGTCGGCTCGGTGCGCAGCCACCTCTTCGTGGTCGATCTCGCCACCCGCGGCATCCGACGGCTCACCGATGGCGATTGGAGCGCGAGCGAACCGAGCTGGTCGCCCGACGGGACCCTGCTCGCCTTCACCGCGGCGATCGAACCGGGTTCCGACGTTCGGCTCACTCATGAGGCGTTCGTGCTCGCCGTCGACGACGTGCGAGCAGCGCCGCGCAAGGTCGGCGATGCGTCGAGCGTCACGGGGCCCGTCACCTGGACGCCCGATGGCGCCGCCGTCGTGGTGGTCGGGTCCACCGCGGCCCGGGTGGGAAATGCGAGCCTGCTCGTGCTCTCGGTGACCGGCGATGCCGCCGACCTCGACCTGACCGTCGGCCTCGATCGCAATGTCATGGCCGGGGCGCCCGGCTACCCCGGCGGTCGTCCGGCGATCACCGGCGATGGCGGCGAGATCGTCTTCTGCCTGCGCGAACGCGGCTGGACGCACCTGCACGCGGTCACGCCCGACGGCGCGTCGACCCGTGCCGTCGTCGACGGCGCGCACCGCGTGGTCTCCGCCCTCTCCGTGGCATCCGCTGCCCGGCGTGCCGCATTCGTGCTGACCACGCAGCAGAGCTTCGGCGAGGTGGCGGTCGTCGACCTCGACTCGCTCGAGGTGACGGTGCTGACCTCGCTGACCGGTGAGGCCCTCGACGGCGTTCAGCTGTTCGAACCCGAGGAGCGCGAGTTCGAGATCTCCGACGGGTCGAAGGTGCACGGCTGGATCCTGCAGAACCCGGCGACGACGGGAGCCGCGCCACTGCTCCTCGACGTCCACGGGGGCCCGCACAATGCGTGGAGCGGGGTGGCCGACGGCATCCACCTCTACCAGCAGGTGCTCGCCGCTCGCGGCTGGCGCGTGCTCATGGTGAACCCCCGCGGCTCCGACGGCTACGGCGACGCGTTCATGCGCGGTGTCGACGGCGCATGGGGTACGGCCGATTCGATCGACTTCCTCGAGCCGCTCGACGCGCTCGTCGCCGAGGGGCTCGCCGACCCCGACCGGCTCGCCGTGACGGGGTACAGCTACGGCGGGTTCGGCACCTGCCGGTTGACGGCGGACACCGATCGCTTCGCCGCGGCCGTCGCAGGCGGGCTCATCTGCGACTTCGTGAGCATCGCGGGTGACAGCGAGCACAGCGCCTTCCTGGCCCAGATGGCCGTCGGCGTCGCGCCGGGCGGCGGGCACGGCGAGTTGCTCGCCGCGTCACCGCTCTCGAAGGTCGGGGCGGTCACCACGCCGACGCTGATCCTGCACGGCGCGGAGGACGACACCTGCCCGGTCGGCCAGGCGCGCGAGTGGTTTTCCGCCTTGCGGCTGCAGGGGGTGCCGACGCGCATGGTCGTCTACCCCGGGGGCAGCCATCTGTTCATCCTGAACGGCCCGGTCGCCCACCGCATCGACTACCACCACCGCCTCGTCGAATGGGTGGAGCAGTACACGCGGGCCACACCTCGCACCGACGCGCTCGCTCCTGCACCGCACGGCCGCGCCTTCTGGCAACGCCGGCTCGACGTGCTCCGCGAGCGCTACGGAGTGGCGGGCGCCCAGTTCGGCATCGTGCAGCTCGACGAACGCGGCATCCCGTTCGATCGCACGACCGTGAGCTCGGGCGTGCTCGATGCCGGGTCCCGTGTGCCGGTCACCGACGACGCGCTCTTCCAGATCGGCTCGATCACGAAGGTCTGGACCACGCAGCTCGTCATGCAGCTCGTCGATGAGGGACTCCTCGATCTCGACGCGCCGGTGCGCGACATCCTGCCCGACTTCGCCCTCGCCGACGACGCCGTCGCCGCGACGGTCACCGTGCGCGATCTGCTCGACCATACGAGCGGCATCGACGGCGACCTGTTCACCGATACCGGCCGCGGCGACGACTGCGTCGAGAAGTACGTCGCGACCCTCGCGACGGCCGAACAGGTGCATCCGCTGCGCGAACGCTTCTCGTACTGCAATTCGGGGTTCGTCGTGGCCGGTCGCATCGTCGAGGTGCTGCGCGGCATGAGCTGGGACGATGCGTTGCGCACGTACCTCGTGAACCCCCTCGGGCTCACTCACACGATCACCCTCACCGAGGATGCGCCGCGGTTCTCGACCGCCACCGGGCACGGCGGCTTCGGCTCCGAGGCGGTGCCGGTGCCGGTCTGGTCGATCGCGCGGTCGATGGGCCCGGCGGGCCTCATCGCCTCGAGCGTCGGAGACATGCTGACCTTCGCCGAGACGGCGCTGCGTCACGGCGTCGCGCCGAATGGCAACAGAGTGCTGACGGATGCCTCGGTCGATGCGATGCTCGAAGAGCAGGTCGACCTGCGGCAGTCGACGTTGACGACCGCCGGGTGGGGTCTGGGCTGGTTCCTCGAGGATTGGAACGGCAGGTTCGTCTATGGCCACGATGGCGGCACGATCGGCCAGCGCGCGTACCTCCGCGTCTTCCCCGACGCGGGCTTCGCGATCGTGCTGCTCACCTCGGGCGGGCAGGCCGACGGGCTCTACCGCGAGTTGTTCGGCGATGCAGCTGGCGCGATGGGCGGCTACGTCCTGCCGCCGACGCTCGTGCCTGCGGCGGCTGCGGAAACGGCCGAAGCGATGAGCGACGCCGTCGTGGTCGACCTCGAGGCACTCCTCGGCTCCTATGTCTCGGGAGGGACGGAGCTCGCGGTCGCGCACGGCGACGAGGGTCTGACGCTCGCCGTCACGGAACGCACCGACGTGCTCCGCCAGGGCACGGAGCCGGAGACGAGCACCCTGACCCTCGTGCCGTCCGAGATCGGCGGCGTCTACGCGTTCACCACGCCCGACCTCGCCGGATGGGCGCAGTTCCGACCGCTCGAGCACGGTGCCTACATGGGGTATCGGTACCTGCCGCGCGCGGTGGTCTCGTGAGCCTGACCGTGACCCGCGGAGCGGTGGTCGCGGCGGCCGAGGCACTGGCCACGGAGCACGCGCGGGCCAGCGGCGTCACCGTTCGCGAGCTGCGCGACCCGGCCGACATGGCCGACGCGTCGGCGCTGCTCGCCGGGGTGTGGAAGATCGAGACCAATCGCGCTCACATCGATCCCGGGCTGCTCGTCGCCCTCGCCCACGCCGACAACTACGTCGCCGGGGCGTTCCACGGCGGCCGCCTCGTCGCCGTGTGCGTCGGGTTCTTCCACCCGCCGGCCGATCGCGCACTGCACTCGCACATCGCAGGCGTGGTCGACGACTTCGTCGGGGTCGGCATCGGCAAGGCGCTCAAGCACCACGAGCGCGTCTGGGCGTTGCACCACGGCGCCGACACGATGACCTGGACGTACGACCCGCTCGTGGCGCGCAACGCCTACTTCAACATCCATCGGCTGCGCGGAAACGCGACGGAGTACCTGCCCGACTTCTACGGGGTCATGACCGACGGGCTCAACCAGGGTCAGCCGAGCGATCGGATGATGCTGGTGTGGAACCTCCTCGCCGAGGCATCCGTCGACCCGGTGTTGCCGCTCCCGGCCGCGGCGGCCTTGCGTGTCGTCGACGGCGCACCCGTGCTCGACCTCGGTTCGGTCGGCGCCGCCGCGACCTGCCGGGTGGAGATCCCGGAGGACATCGAATCGGTCCGTGTGACCGCCCCCGAGGTCGCAGCGGCGTGGCGCCTGGCGCTGCGAGACGCACTCGTCACCCTGCTCGCCACCGGCTGGCGGATCGTCGACTTCGACCGCCGCGGCTTCTACCGTCTCGAAAGGACCTCGTAATGCACATCGTCAGCGTCGACCTGATCACCGTTCGGCTGCCGCTGGTGAGTCCGTTCACGACGTCGTTCAGCACGCAGACCGACCGTTCGCCGTTGCTCGTGAAACTCACCGCCGAACACCGGGGACGGGTCGTCGTGGGCTGGGGGGAGTGCGTCGCCCTCACCGACCCGGTGTACTCGTCCGAGTACCTCGACGGCGCCCGAGAGGTGCTCGCGAAGTACCTCGTGCCGCGGCTGTTCGCCTGGCAGGAGGCCGGCAAGCCGGTGTCGGCCGAGGTGGTCGGCCAGGTGCTCGAGCACATCGTGGGCCATCGCATGGCCAAGGCGGCGCTCGAGATGGCCGTACTCGACGCGCAATTACGGGCGACGGATGCCTCGTTCGCCGACTACTTCGGCGTCACCGCCGACAGTGTTCCCTCGGGGGTGTCGGTCGGCATCCAGCGGTCGATCCCCGACCTTCTCTCGGCGGTCGGCGGGTACCTCGACGAGGGCTACGTGCGCATCAAGCTGAAGATCCAGCCCGGATGGGATGTCGAACCCGTGCGCGCCGTGCGCGAGCGATTCGGCGACATCCCGCTGCAGGTCGACGCGAACGCGGCCTACCGGCTCGTCGACGCGCCGGCGCTGCGCCGCCTCGACCCCTTCGACCTGTTGCTGATCGAGCAGCCGCTCGCCGAAGACGACCTGCGGCAGCACGCCGAGCTCGCCCGGCAGATGACGACGCCGATGTGCCTCGACGAGTCGATCGTCTCCGCGGCCGTCGCCGCCGACGCGATCGCGTGGGGCGCTGCGGCGATCATCAACATCAAGCCCGGCCGGGTCGGCGGCTATCTCGAGGCGCGGCGCATCCACGACCTCGCGGTCGCGAACGGCATCGCGGTCTGGTGCGGCGGGATGCTCGAGACCGGCATCGGGCGTGCCGCGAATGCCGCGCTCGCCGGAATGCCCGGGTTCAGCCTGCCCGGGGACATCTCCGCGTCGGATCGCTTCTACCGCCGCGACATCACCGAGCCGTTCGTGCTCGACGAGGGCAGGATCGCGATTCCGCGCGGCAGCGGCCTCGGCGTCGAACCGATCCCCGAGGTGCTCGCCGACGTCACCGAGCACACGCTGAGCCTCAGCCCGGCGTGACGATCGGTGTCACCGACTCGACCGACTCGACCGGCTCGACCGGGCGGCGGGCGCCCATCGGCAGACGGCGCCCGCGGCCCGCTTCGGCGTGCACGCCCGAGGGGTCGAGCACGACCTCGCCTCGGCTGAGCACGAATCGCGGCCACCCCGTGACATCCCACCCCTCGTACACCGAGTAGTCGGTCGCGCTCTCGAGTTCGGCGGCGCGGATCGTGCGGCGCAGTTCGGGGTCGAGCACGATGAGGTCGGCATCGCTGCCGACGTCGAGGGCACCCTTCTGCGGGTGGATTCCGAGCAGCCGGGCGGGATTCGCGGCGGTGACGGCGACGAGGCGTTCGAGCGTGATCCGACCGGTGAGCACGCCTTCGGAGTAGAGCAGCGGCAGGAAGGTGTCGAGCTCGGCCATGCCCTTGCGGCTCGTCTCGACGGTGAGGTCGGAGTCGATCTTGTCGGCGAGCATCCACGGGGCGTGGTCGCTCGCGACCGTGTCGACGGTGCCGTCGGCCAGGCCCGCCCAGAGGGCCTCGACATCGGCCTCCGTGCGCAGCGGCGGCATCCCGATGTAGCGCCCTGGCTCCCCGCCGTCGTACGCGGCCTCCGTGAGGTACAGGTAGATCGGTCGCGTCTCGGCGAACACGGGCAGGCCGCGCGCCTTCGCCCGGCGAACGGCCTCGATGGACCGCGCCGATGCGAGGTGCACGAGGTAGACGGGGGCGCCGGTCGCCTCGCAGATGGCGATCGCACGCTCGACGGCGGCGACCTCCGAGACATCCGGCCGGCTGGCGGCATAGTGACGCAGATCGCCGCGCCCCGACCGCAGCAACTCCGTGGTCGCGTGCTCGATGATGGCGCCGTCTTCGCAATGGAGCATCGTCAGCATGCCATTGCAGCCCGCCGCTGCGACGGCACCGACGAAGTTGCGCATGTCGTCGTCGAGGGCGAGCGTGACGAGTTTCAGAGTGCCGTAGCCGGCAGCCGCGAGTTCGGGCAGCTCGGTGGCAACGAGATCGGACACGAGATAGGTGCCCGGGTGCAGCACGAAGTCGATCGCCGCTTGCGTGCGTGCGCGTTCGAGATCGTGATTCACGGCGGGCCAGAGGCTGTCGCCGTCGGCGAAGCTCATCTGCCCCACCGTGGTGACGCCGCCGTGTATCGCCGCTCGCGAACCCGTCGTCAGGTCGTCCACGAATCCGGGTTCGTCGCCGGGCGGCGGCCCGTCGAGGTGCACGTGCGCGTCGACCGCGCCGGGAAGGACGAACGCACCGCTCGCGTCGATCTCGCGGCGACCGCTGATCTCGTGCGCTGAGGCGCGCTCGACGAGGTGGGAGATCCGTCCGTCGATCACGCCGATATCGACGGTCCTTCGACCCCGCGGGGTGACGAGGGTGCCGTTCCGCACTGCGAGGTCGACGTCGATCATGAGTCCTCTTCTCCAGGTTTCTCCCGTTCGCGGGCGTGCGCGACATCCCTCTCGGATCGTATCGACCACCGGCGGTGCGGGCGCTGTGCGGTCGAACGGTTCTCGGGCATCGCGCTCGTCGAGTGGGCCAAGGCCGGCCCCGCACTGCACGTGCTCGGCCGGCCCTGGTCAGCTGTAGACCTCGGCGACCAGTTCGCTGAAGAACTGCTCGGCATCGCACTCGAGGCGCTGCCGGGTGAACCAGTCGCAGACGTTCTTGCAGTCGCGGTGCAGCAGGTCGAAGCCCTGCGGATTCGAGACCACGTCGACGACCTGCGGCAGGTCGATCGCGACGACTCGGCCCTCGTGCACGAGCAGGTTGTACGGCGAGAGGTCGCCGTGCGCGAGCCCCGAGTGCGCGAGTGTGCGCATGAACTCCACGATCTGATGGAACAGATCTCGCAGTTCATCGGGGGTTGCTCGCACCTGGGCGAGGCGCGGCGCCGCGACCCGGCCCTCGCCGATGAACTCCATGAGCAACTCGGTGCCGCCGACCTGCACCGGGTACGGTACGGATGCGCCGAGCTCGGTGAGTCGCTTCAGCGCCTCGAACTCGGCGTAGGCCCACTGCACGCGTGCGACCTCGCGGCCGAACGTCGAGCCCTTCGCGACGGCGCGTGCGTCACGGCTGCGGCGGGTGCCGCGGCCTTCGGTGTAGACCGTGGAGCGGTGGAAGTCGCTGTGCTCAGTGCCCCGATATCGCTTCGCCGCGAGCAGCACGCTCTTGCCTGGCGTTCCGGGTTCCGCGCCAGGCACGGCTCGTTCGATGAGGCTCAGGTCGGCCTCCTTGCCGGTCTTCACGACACCGAGCTCGGTGTCGATCGCCGCGGCATCCGTGACGAGCCATGCGGGCCGCGGCTCGGGGCCGCGCTCGGAGGGAGTGGTCGCCGGCCAGGTCGACCAGCGTTGGTCCTCGCCGGGTTCCGTGGTCTGGAACGCGAGGTCGCCCGCGTCGAAACGCGGGGTCGTGAGGTCGTGGGATGCCGCGTGCGAACGCAGCACGGCAGAAACGTCGAGTGACGAAGTGATGTGCAAGGTGGATCTCCGTGGATCGCGGAGGCCACCGGGCCGCTCTTAGCGGGAGGGGGCCTCGCAAGTGAAGGGAACGTGGAGGTTCACGACAACGACAGCCATGATCGACTCCTTCCCTCACCGGATTCACCGGACCTGATGCCGCGCGAAAGACGCAACTTCGGCAGTTTAGGGCGCTTTGCGCCGCCCGTCTAGTGGCCGACCCAGCTCGGGTCGTCGACCATCAGCTGAAGTTCATTCATGAAGCGCGCCGCATGGAACCCGTCGGCCGCCGCGTGGTGAATCTGCAGCGCCAGCGGCATGAACGTCGCCCCGTCGCGTTCGACGAACCGCCCGATCGTGAAGATCGGCGCCAGGTGCCCGTCGCCGCCGGTGATGTCGAGTGTGAAGCCGGTGAAGCCGAGCCACGGGATGCTCGACACGTCGAACACGTTCGCCGGCAGCTCGCCCTGTGGGAACAGGCCCGGTGCCGTGCTGAACCGGTCGAGGTCGGCGGCGACCGCGTCGTGGAAGACCGCGAAGTCGGCGTCATAGGGCGTCCAGATGCATGAGAACGTCTCGAGTTCGGCGTTGAACACCGTGTACGCCGGATGCACCTCGCTCCACGTGCCCGGCGCGCCGCCGTCGGTCGTGGTCATGCGGAACTCGGCGAAGCGGTTCACGAGTGTCGCGAGCACGTAGATCTGGGCCGGATAGGTCTTGCGGCCTGCGGCTCGGAGCACGGTACGCAGGGCGGTCACATCGATCTCGGTCGTCACGCTGTAGGTGCACGGTACGGCGCGACGGTAGTGCTCGTAGTGCTCTCGTCGCGGCCAGCTGGCCAGATCGATCGGGTCGACGTGCGACATGTTCCTCCTGGTCGGTGATTGCCCGTCAAGCCTCTCACCATCGCAGCGGGGAGTAGGGTCGGCGCATGAGGGGCGACGTGCAGCACGAGGCATCCGACGCTGTGCTGCTCGTCGAAGGCCACAGCGACCGGCTCGCGGTCGAAGCGCTCGCGGCACGACTCGGGCACGACCTCGCCGGCGCCGGAGTCACGGTCGTCTCGATGGATGGCGTGACCAACCTCTGGCGCCATCTCGGAGCGCTCGCGGCGGCATCCGATCGACGTCGCGTCGTCGGACTCTTCGACGCGCCCGAGATCGAATACGTGCAGCGCGCGGTGGAGGATCAGGGCTTCGGACGAGCGGGCACCCGCAGCGAACTCGCCGCGCTCGGGTTCTACGCGTGCGAGCCCGACCTCGAGGGCGAACTGATCCATGCTCTCGGCATCGCGCGTATGGAGGCGCTGCTCGCCGAGCACGGCGAAATCGCCCGGTTCCGACGCTTTCAGCACCAACCGGCGCAGCGCGAACGGCCGACGGATGCGCAGTTGCGCCGCTTCCTCGGCACCCACAGCGGGCGCAAGGCTCGCTTCGCGCCGATCATGGTCGACGCCCTGGAGGAGTCGCGCATTCCCGCCGCGCTGCGCGCGCTGCTCGCGACCGCGATCGGCCTGGACTCGGCGACGCGTGGCTGAGGGGGCTCAGCGGCTGTGGTCGGCGAGGATCTGGTCGACGTCGATCTGCGCCAGGAGGTGCTGCCAGTCGAGCTCGCGGGCGACGTCGGCGACGTCGGCATCGGCGAACACCTTGCCGTTCCGATGCACGACGACGCCAGCCGGCACGAGTTCGTTCAGTCGAGCGAGGATGGCGTCGTCGACCGCCTCGGTGTCGAAGTCAGCGCCGATCCGCGCGTACGTGTCGGCGGAGAGCGTGTAAGAGACGAGACCCACTTCGATCGGTTCAGGCACAGTTTGTCCTCCTCGGTACAGGTGACGCAAGTCTCCTGCACATTCCGGCATTGCGCGACCCCGAGGCCGATCGCCGGGATCGAGAAGCCGATCACCGGGATCGAGAAGCCGATCGCCGGATTCGAGGAATCGATCGCCGCCGCCGAGGAATACTGGACGTCGACAGAGAGTTGAGCCAAGTACACTCAAGTTTCCCCACCCTCGACTTGACACGTTCCCGAGGGGCTGCGAAGCTTGAGTCGGCAGGGCTCAAGTCTTGTCACACGTACTTCGGTTGCGGGCCGGCAAGGGTCGAACCGGCATCCGGCCCGCGGGTCTCGATATGCGTGCGACGGCGTCGCACGCCACTCGGTCGGCGGGTGGAGAGAAGGAGAAACACATGTCACGTGCAGTAGGAATCGACCTCGGCACCACCAACTCGGTCGTCGCGGTCCTCGAGGGCGGCGAGCCCACAGTCATCGCCAACGCGGAAGGTCTTCGCACCACTCCGTCGGTCGTCGCATTCACGAAAGACGGCGAGGTGCTCGTCGGTGAGACCGCGAAGCGCCAGGCGGTCACCAACGTCGACCGCACCATCGCTTCGGTCAAGCGCCACATGGGCACCGACTGGAAGACCGACGAGATCGACGGCAAGCGGTACACGCCGCAAGAGATCTCGGCGCGCATCCTGCAGAAGCTGAAGCGCGACGCCGAGCAGTACCTCGGCGACACCGTCACCGACGCGGTCATCACCGTGCCCGCGTACTTCAACGACGCCGAGCGCCAGGCCACCAAAGAGGCCGGTGAGATCGCGGGCCTCAACGTGCTGCGCATCATCAACGAGCCCACCGCGGCCGCGCTCGCCTACGGCCTCGACAAGGGCAAGGAAGACGAGCTCATCCTGGTCTTCGACCTCGGTGGCGGCACGTTCGACGTGTCCCTGCTCGAGGTGGGCAAAGACGACGACTTCTCGACGATCCAGGTCAAGTCGACCGCGGGCGACAACCGCCTCGGCGGCGACGACTGGGACCAGCGCATCGTCGACTGGCTCATCAAGAAGTTCAAGGAGACCACCGGCGTCGACGTCTCGAACGACAAGATCGCCAAGCAGCGCCTGAAGGAGGCCGCAGAGCAGGCCAAGAAAGAGCTGTCTTCGAACATGAAGACCTCGATCCAGCTGCCCTACCTCTCGCTCACCGAGAACGGCCCCGCCAACCTCGACGAGACGCTCACGCGTGCCGAGTTCGAGAACATGACGAGTGACCTGCTCGACCGCACCAAGAAGCCGTTCGAAGACGTCATCCGCGAGGCCGGCGTCAAGCTCTCCGACATCGCGCACGTCGTGCTCGTCGGTGGTTCGACGCGCATGCCCGCGGTCAGCGAGCTCGTCAAGAAAGAGACCGGGCAGGAGCCCAACAAGGGCGTCAACCCCGATGAGGTCGTCGCCGTCGGCGCGGCACTCCAGGCGGGCGTCCTCAAGGGCGAGCGCAAAGACGTGCTGCTCATCGACGTCACCCCCCTCAGCCTCGGCATCGAGACCAAGGGCGGCATCATGACGAAGCTCATCGAGCGCAACACCGCCATTCCCACGAAGCGCAGCGAGACCTTCACGACCGCCGACGACAACCAGCCGTCGGTCGCGATCCAGGTCTTCCAGGGCGAGCGCGAGTTCACCCGCGACAACAAGCCGCTCGGCACCTTCGAGCTCACCGGCATCGCGCCGGCGCCGCGGGGCATCCCGCAGATCGAGGTCACGTTCGACATCGACGCCAACGGCATCGTGCACGTGTCTGCGAAAGACAAGGGCACCGGCAAAGAGCAGCGCATGACGATCTCGGGCGGCTCGAGCCTTCCGAAAGACGACATCGACCGCATGGTGCGCGAGGCTGAAGAGCACGCCGCCGAAGACAAGGCGCGTCGCGAGTCGGCCGAGACCCGCAACCAGGCCGAGCAGCTCGTCTACTCGATCGAGAAGCTCATCACAGACAACGACGACAAGCTCCCCGCTGATGTCAAGTCCGAGGTGCAGGGCGATGTCGATGCGTTGAAGTCGGCGCTCGCCGGCGACGACGACGGGGCCGTGAAGAGTGCGTTCGAGAAGCTCAACGCATCGCAGGGCAAGCTCGGTGAGGCGATCTACGCGCAGGGCCAGCAGGCCGACGCGAGCTCCGCTGCCGGTGAAGACTCGAACGCGTCGGGCGCCGAGAGCGACCAGTCCTCTGACGAAGACGTGGTCGACGCCGAAGTCATCGACGACGACGAAGAGAAGAAGTAGCCATGTCCGACCAGCACGAGAACGAGCCCGACGGTCTGGATGACGAGTTCATCCAGGCCGAGGGGCCCGACATCGAGACGACGGATGCCGCGGCATCCGCTGCAGGCGAAGACGAAGAGGTGCTCACGGTCGACGACATCCTGAACGCGGCGCAGGCCGAGGTTCAGGAGCCGAGCGACGAGCACCTCGCCGACCTCAAACGCATCACGGCCGAGTACGCCAACTACCGCAAGCGCACCGAGGCGAACCGAGAGGTCGAGCGGGAGCGTGCGGTGGGCGCGGCGGTGGCCGTGCTGCTGCCCGTGCTCGACGACCTCGACCGTGCCGAGAAGCACGGTGACCTCGAGGGCGACGCTCCGTTCGCGACCATCGCGGCGAAGCTGCGCGGCTCGATCGAGAAGCTCGGCCTCACCGCGTTCGGCGAGGTCGGCGAGCCGTTCGACCCGCAGCGGCACGAGGCGATCTTCCAGCAGCCTTCCGACGAAGTCGAGACCGACACGGTCGCCGACGTCGTCGAAACGGGCTACACGCTCGGCGGCACGCTGCTTCGCGCGGCGAAGGTCGTCGTGAAGACGCCGCAGTAGCCCGTACCCGTTGGTCGAGTGGGCGACGAAGGAGCGCATCGAGACCTGGTCATCGGGTCTCGATACGGCCGCAGGCGGCCTACTCGACCAACGGATGGGCCGCAGGCGGCCTACTCGACCAACGGATGGGCCGCAGGCGGCCTACTCGACCAACGGATGGGCCGCAAACGGCCGACACGACCGACACACACGACTAGATTTCAGAAGAGGGGGTGCCGATGGCCAGTCAGGATTGGTTCGACAAGGACTTCTACAAGGTGCTCGGCGTCTCCAAAGACGTGAGCGATGCAGAGCTGAAGAAGACGTACCGCAAGCTCGCACGCAAGTACCACCCCGACTCCAACGCGGGTGATGCCGCGGCCGAGGCGAAGTTCAAGGAGATCAGCGAAGCACACTCGGTGCTCTCCGATCCCGAGCAGCGCAAAGAGTACGACGCGGTTCGCGCGATGGGCTCGGGCGCTCGGTTCACCGCGCCCGGCAACGCCGGCGACGCGGGCGGCTTCGAAGACGTCTTCGGCGGCATGTTCGGCCAGGGCGGCGGGGGCCGCAGCCAGTCGTACACCTTCCAGCAGGGCGGCGACTACGACGACCTGCTCGGCGGGCTCTTCGGCGGTGGCCGGTTCGGCCAGCCGAGCGGCGGCTACCGCGGTCAGGGCGGCCCGTCGAGGGGTCGGGATGTCGCGGCGTCGACGACCCTCGATTTCGTCACCGCCACCAAGGGCGAGCAGATCACCCTGCAGACCTCCGACGGCAATCCGATCACCGTGCGAATCCCCGCCGGTGTCGCCGACGGCCAGAAGATCAAGCTCCGCGGCAAGGGCCATCCGTCGCCCGACGGTGGCGATCCCGGAGACCTCGTGCTCACCGTGAGTGTGCGCAAACATCCCGTGTTCGAGCGCGACGGCCTGAACCTTCGGGTCAACGTGCCGGTGACCTTCGCCGAGGCCGCGCTCGGCGCGACCATCCAAGTGCCCACCCTCGGGGGCGACCCCGTCAAGCTGCGTGTCGCACCCGGAACCCCGAGCGGGCGCGTGCTGCGCGTCAAGGGCCGCGGCGTGCAGACCGCCAAAGGCACAGGAGACCTGCTCGCGGTCGTGCAGATCGCGGTGCCCTCGCACCTCTCGAAAGACGCCGAGGAGAAACTCGCGGAGTTCGCCGCGCTGCTGCCCGACGAGAACCCTCGCGACGAGCTGCTCTCGAAGGCGAAGGCATAGTCGGTGGAGATGAACGAGACGAGCCCGCTGTTCGTCATCTCGGTCGCCGCTGAACTCGCGAGCATGCACCCCCAGACCCTGCGCCAGTACGACCGACTCGGTCTCGTTTCACCCACCCGCACCGCGGGCAAGTCGCGGCGCTACTCGATGCGCGATGTCGCGCAGTTGCGCGAGATCGCGCAACTCTCGAGCGAGGGTGTGAGCCTCGAGGGCATCCGCCGGGTGCTCGGCCTCGAAGACGAGGTGATCATGCTGCAGGCGCGCGTGCGCGAACTCGAAGGGGCGCTCGCCGACGAGATGCTGAACCGTCCGGGGCGCCGCGTCTTCGCCGCGGGGTCTGCCGGAGAAGTCGTCTCGCTTCGAGCCGGCACTCGCATGCGACGCGAGAACGCCGTCGTCGTGTGGCGGCCGCTGGAACGCGGATGACCGCCGCACTGGTTGCTCTAGACGCTCAGCGCCCCCACGCCGAGGCGGGCGCTTCGATGACCTCATAGGGCCGCGAGCTCCAGTGGGTGCCGTTGCCGTAGTGGCTCGACGCCCACGCCGAGGCCCAGATCGCCTGCGCGGTCGCGTCGGCCGAGTCGCCGCGACCGAGGGCGGCATCGACGTCGGGGTAGCGGCCCGACTGCAGGTTCTGCGCGGCGTAGAAGGCGGCCTCCATGAGGGTGGCGTAGCTGCCGAGTCCTGCGCCGCCGCCCGAACCCTGTCCGTTGTTCAGCGGGTTGTTGCGGTTCCACCAGTTGTCGGCGCCGTTCTCCTGACGCATCCAGCGCATCATGAACGTGATGTTCTCTTCGCTGACCGGCCACTCGCCTTCGATGAGCACGAGCTTGGCCCAGTCCACGTTCGTGCCACCCAGCACGAGTGTCTGCTCGCCCGTGGTCGCGACGTAGGACTCGTGCGAGATCGCCGGCCCCGTGACATCCGCTGCGACGTCGAGCGTTTGCACGTCGCCCAGTTGCGGCGCGTTCGCGGCGGCGAAGGGAAGCACGCCTCCGGGCTGCGACGAGGGGGCCAGGGCGAGGCCGGCGAGCAGCCCGATCACCGAGAGCACGGCGGCTGCGGCGAGCGAGCGACGCGGCGGGCGCGATGACGAGTGGGCGGTGCGCGGGGTGGGCGCGGTTGGCGGGGTACGCGTCACTGGCGTCGCGACTCCGTGTCGCGCCGCCCGTCGTCCCCGGGCTCGTGCGTCCTGCATGCGGCACCGAGAGTAGCAAACCCCGCCGACAACCGCACCCAGCAATGCCGTTCGTGACCGGGCGCGCGGGTTTCATGGACGCCCGCGTACCCTTGACGGATGCCCTTCGACTTCCGCGCACTGCGGCGCCACCCCGACGTCGAGGGCCCAGGGCTCGAGGCTTCGGATGCCGCGGACCGGCTGATCCTCGATGAAGCCGCGGAGTTCATCGGCCCGGCGGGGCCGGGGGAGATCGTCGTCGTCGACGACCTGTACGGGGCGCTCGCGCTCGCCGTGGCGGACGCGGGAGGCCGCGGCATCCGCGTGCATCAGGACCTCATCACGGGCGAGCGGGCACTCGCCGAGAACGCCCGTCGACTGCGGCTCGAGGGTGCGTCGCAGTCGATGCCGCTCGGCGCCGAGCTCTTCGAGGGCGCACGCCTCGTGGTGTTGCGATTGCCGCGCTCGCTCGACCGGCTCGACGAACTGGCGGAGCTCATCGCGGCGAATGCTCATCGCGACGTCGTGGTCGTCGCCGGCGGTCGCATCAAGCACATGTCGCTCGCGATGAACGAGGTGCTCACACGGCACTTCGAGCGGCTGGACGTGAGTCATGCACGCCAGAAGTCGCGGGTGCTCATCGCGCGCGAGCCACGTCGGTCGAGGAGCGACGGAGCGTATCGAAACCAGGTCGCGGGGTCTCGATACGCCGCTGGCGCGCCTACTCGACCGACGGGTGCCGATGGAGACCAGGTCGCGGGGTCTCGTCGACCAATGGATGCCGACTGGCCGCGACGCACGTGTCATGACGACGTCGGCCTCGTGGTCGTCGCGTACGGCGGAGTCTTCGCGGGCACCGGCATCGACATCGGCACGCGGTTCCTGCTCGAGCAACTGGGCGATGCGGTTCCGGATGCCGCGACCGCCGTCGATCTCGCGTGCGGCACGGGCGTGGTGGCAGCGTGGCTCGCGCGAGCGCGACCCGCGCTGCGGGTGACGGCGACCGATCGCTCGGCGGCGGCCGCGGCATCCGCTCGGCTGACCGCCGAGGCGAACGGGGTGGCTGATCGTGTGCGCGTCGAGCAGGCCGACGGCCTCGAATCCCTCGCCGATGCGAGCGAGCCGCTCATCGTGCTGAACCCGCCGTTCCACAGCGATGCGGCGATCTCGACCGGCATCGCCGCCCACCTCTTCGCCGACGCCGCGCGCGTGCTCGCCCCGGATGGCGAGCTCTGGTGCGTGTGGAATTCGCACCTGCGCTACCGGCCGCTCCTCGAACGCGTCGTCGGGCCGACCCGGCAGATCGCGCGCAACGCGAAGTTCACGGTCACCGCCTCGCGACGGCCGCGAGTCAGCGCGAGAAGCGCGAGGGATCGATGAAGTCGGTCTCCACCGGCTGATCCTCACCGAGCGCGGCGCGAGCGAGCAGTTCGCCGAGCGCGGGTGCGTGCTTGAACGCGTGCCCGCTGTCGCCGCCGCCGACGACGATGCGCGGGTCGGTCGGCGAGACTCCGACGACGAACTGGTCGTCGGGCGAGAGCGTGATCATGCACGGGTCGACGCGCGCGGGCACGGGGTCGATGGCGGGCAGTGCGGCCTCGAGCAGACGGGCGACGTGCTGCCAGTCGGCGCGCGTGACGCCGCGATCCATGCGGTCGGGCTCGAGCCGCGGCGGTCGCTCCGTCCAGATGTCGCCGACTCCGGCCTTCACGAGGCCGCCGAGCACGTCGCCCGCGACATCGCCGACGGCGCCGTGGCCCCAGAGCACGTCGCTCGCCGAGAGCTGGCGCACGAAGACCGGGAAGTCGTCGAGGCCGTAGCCGGACTCGCTCGCCGAGCGGCCGTCGGCCGGCGTGAACCACGTCATCGGCGTGCGGATGGGATGCAGCGACAACTCCGGCACCGCCTCCGCGAGCCAGGCGCCCTCGGTGAGCACGACCCGATCGGCGAGCCACTCGCCCTCCTCGGTGCGCACCCGCACGCCGTCGGACCCGGGCTCGACCGCGACGACATGCGTGCGCTCGAGCACCCGCGCACCGAGCGCCTGCGCCCGCGCAATGGCCGCGCGCACCGTCGGCTCGGGGAACGCGACCCCGGCGCCGGGGTCGAGCACGGCGACATCCGAAGCTCGGATGCCCGCCTGCTGCGGGAACCGGCGCGAGATCTCGGCCGCGTCGATGAGTTCGAGGGCGAGCGAATGAGCGGATGCCGCGGCGCGCGTGCCCGCCACGACATCGGATCGCTCGTCGCCGATCATGACCCCGCCGGTGATGCGCAGCAGCTCCTCGCCGGAGTGCCCTTCGAGCTCGCGGAACAACGATCGTGAGAGCTGGGCGATCGGGGTGAGTCCCGAGTGCTCGAGGCACGCCTCGCGGAAGAGTCGGGTGGCACCGTGCGTCGACCCGAGCGCGTGCGCCACGGGGAATCGTTCGAAGCCGACGACCTTCACCCCGCGTTCGGCGAGGCGCCAGAGCGCGGAGGATCCGAGGGCTCCGAGCCCGACGACGGCGATATCGATACGTTCAGTCACCATTCGACGCTACCTGCGGGATGCGGGCATCGCCGCATCGTGTCAGGCTTGAGCAATGACGACCACCATCGAGCAACTCGACACCGATCGCGTCGTGCGTGCCACGGCCGAGGTGCCGTGGCGCACGATCGTGTGGGATGACCCCGTGAACCTCATGACGTACGTCAGCTACGTGTTCCGCAGCTACTTCGGGTTCCCCCGTGAGGAGGCCGAACGCCTCATGCTGCTCGTGCACACCGAGGGCAGGGCGATCGTGGCGACCGGCAACCGCGAGGCCATGGAGCGGCACGCGCAGGCGATGCACGGCTACGGTCTGCAGGCGACCGTCGCGAAAGACGAGCCGTGATCGTCGCGGGCCTCGGCGGCGGCGAGGGCGTTCGCATCGTGCTCGAAATCGAAGAGGCGATGCTCCTCTCCGAGCTCGCCGACCAGGTCGACTCGGTGCTGCTGCTCGGCGAAGCCGATGACCCGGCGCTCGGCCGGCTGCTGCCCGACGCCTACCCCGACGACGCGGCCGCGGCGCACGACTTCACCCGCTACACCCGCGACAACCTCGTCGACGGCAAGCGCCAGGCGGCCCAGCGCGTGCGCGACGCGACCGCCGTCGATGAACAGGGCGGGCTCGTGCAGATCGAGCTCGACCAGTCGGAGGCGTGGGGCTGGCTGACGTTCCTCACCGACCTGCGCCTCATCCTCGCCGAGCGGGTCGGCATCGTCGACGAAGACGAGGCGGAGTCCGACGAGACGCGCGACGACTACCTGCGCGCCGCATACGAGTGGGCCGGGTTCGTGCAGGGCTCGATGCTCGAGGTGCTCGACCCGATCAAGGGCTGACGCGCTCGTTGGCCGAGGAGGCGCGCCAGCGCCGCCCACCGCTGGTCGAGTAGGCGCGCCAGCGCCGTATCGAGACCTGGTGACGGGTCTCGATACGCTCCTGCGTCGCTACTCGACCAACGAGGTGACGCGCCTGCGCCGCCCACCGCTGGTCGAGTAGGCGCGCAGCGCCGCCCACCGCTGGTCGAGTAGGCGCGCCAGCGCCGTATCGAGACCTGGTGACGGGTCTCGATACGCTCCTGCGTCGCTCCTCGACCAACGAGGTGACGCTCCTGCGTCGCTCCTCGACCGGCGGGTGGATCATGGCAAGCTGAGCACGTGAGCCGAGACACCGCGAACATCACTCACGAACCGTCGTCGATCCCCCGTGTGCTGCGGCATCCGGCGGCCAATGCCGAATCGCTCGAGTCGATCGCCCTGCTCATCGGCGCCGCCACCTTCCTCGTCGGCGGTCTCGTCGCGTGGCTCGCCTTCCTCGGTCGCGACCTGGAGATCGCCGGCCGGGGATCTCTCGGCGAGTTCGTCGGCATCGGCGCCGCGATCGCCACGCTCGTCGCGTTCGTGCTCGGCCGTCTGGCCCTGCGCACGCGCAGCGCGGCGGGTCTTCCCGAGGCGAAGCTGCCCGGCCTGGACGCACCCGGGGCGCGCATCCACTGGTTCGATCTCACGGCGGTCGCTCTCGCCCATGCGTTCATCGCGCTCCTCGGCTGGGTCGGTCTCGCCGACCTGCTCGAACGCAGCTTCCAGGGCGCGGTCGTCTTCACGTTCCCCGGCGCGGTGCTCGCCGGGGTCGGCATGGCGGTCACCGCCTACGCGGTGTTCCTCTCCGCCGCCCACCTCACGCCGATGCTGCTGTCGTTCGTGCTCGCCCTGTTCCTCGTCGTCGGTGCGCTCGCGAGCATGCTCAGCTCGAGCAATCCACTGTGGTGGCAGCAGAACCTGAGCGCGCTCGGAATGACGAACGATGTCTCGGCGCTCGCATTCAACATGACGCTCATCATCGCGGGCGTGATCGTCACGACGATCGCCCGGTACGCGACGGCGGCCGTGCCGACGACGACGCCCGCAGAGGTGCGTGGTCGCAACATCGTGCGAGTCGGCATGATCCTCATGGGCATCTTCCTCGGATGCGTCGGAATCTTCCCGGTCGACCAGTTCTTCATTCTGCACAACACCGTCGCGACGGGCATGACGATCGCCTTCGCGGTGCTCGTGATCGGGTTGCGCTGGTTCATCCGGTCGATGCCGAAGGTGTTCATCCTGCTCGGATACGTCTACGTCGGCGTGATCGTCGTGCTCGCCGTGTTCTTCACGACCGGGTACTACAACCTCACCGCCGTCGAACTCGTCGCTGCGGTGCTGATCTTCAGCTGGATCATCGTCTTCCTCCGCAACTCGGCCGTCACTCACAGGCACGCGGTGACGGATGTCGCGGCGGTGCCGGTCTCGGAGGTGCTCGTTCCGGTGGTTTCGACAGGCTCAACCAGCAAGTGAGCTTCGGCGGGCTCTGCCGCGGCGGGCTCGACCACCGAAGACGGAGACGCGAAGAGGGTCGAATGCCGAAGCATCCGACCCTCTCAGCTGTCGTCTGCGATCAGGCGTTCTGCGTGGGGTGCGCGAGCGCCTTGGCCTTCAGCAGTTCGTACTCCTGCTGGGTGATGGTGCCCGAGTCGAGGAGGGCCTTGGCCTTCGCGATCTCATCTGCAGGGCTGTGGGCCCCGGCTGTCTGACGGATGTACTCCTGGGTCGCGGCTTCGGCCTGCCTGTAGTCCTTCTGCGCGCGCTCGGCCATGCCGTTGCCGCGGGCGATGAGGTAGACCAGCGCCGTGAGGAACGGTACGAAGACGAGGAAAATGATCCACAATGCCTTCCACCAGCCGTTCAGCTTCTGGTCGCGGAACAGGTCGGCGATGATCGCGAACAGCGCGTACAGGTAGGCGATGAACGCGAATACCCAGAGGAACCACCAGATCAGATCCCAGAAATTTGTCCACAGACTCATGTGCGCAGCCTTTCAAGGGGTGAGCGCCCCCCATGAGCGCCGCTGAGGTGAAACCTATCGCTTGATGGCTCGGCGCGTCCATACTTCGACCGACTACAGCGATACTCTGGCCGCGGGAGGCGTACCGATGACACTCGCCCTACCGCCGAAGGATCCGGATGCGTCGCCGCGGCGACTGCTTCTCCTCGCCGTGCCGGCGCTCGCCATCGGCATCGTGTCGGCGCTCGTGCTGTGGGCGCTCGATCGAGTGTCGGGTGCGCTGCAGAGCCTGATCTGGGAGGCGGCGCCCGACGCACTCGGCGTCGACCCCTCGGGGTGGTGGATCCTGCTCGTGCTCACCGTCACCGGACTCGCGGTCGGGCTCGCGCTGCGATTCGTGCCGGGGCACGGCGGGCCCGACTCGGCGACGACCGAGCTCGTCGGGCCGCCGCTGCCGGTCGCGACCCTGCCGGGGCTCGCGCTCGTCACCATTCTCGGGCTCGCGGGCGGCGTGAGCCTCGGCCCCGAGAACCCGATCATCGCCATCAACACGGCGATCCTCGTCGCGGTGATCGCACGGCTCATGCCGCAGGTGCCCGCGCAGCTCACGACCCTGCTCGCTGCGTCGGGCACGATCGGCGCCCTGTTCGGCACGCCCGTGGCCGCTGCGCTCGTCTTCACGGGCATCGTGGCGGCGCTGAAGTCGGGCGGGTCGCTCTGGGATCGTCTCTTCCTGCCGGTCGCGGCGGCCGGTGCCGGTTCCATCACGATGCATCTCCTCGGCGCACCGCCGCTCGCCTTCAGCTTGCCGCCCATCGGCGGAATCGAACCCTGGGACCTCGCCACCGGCGCCCTCGTCGCGTGTGGTGCGACGATCGTGGGGCTCGCAGCACTGTTCGCGTTCCCCTGGATCTACCGTGCCCTGCACGCACTGCGCCACCCCGTGCTGATTCCCACCGTCGGCGGCGTGCTGCTCGGACTGCTCGGCATGCTCGGCGGTCCGATCACCATGTTCAAGGGGCTCACGCAGATGGGCGAGCTGCTGAACCAGGCCGATGAGCTGGACGGCGCCGAACTCGCGGCGATCGCGGGCATCAAGATCCTCGCGCTGCTCATCGCGGCGAGCGCGTTGTTCCGAGGCGGTCGCGTCTTCCCCGCGACGTTCATCGGCGTCGCACTCGGTCTCCTCGGCCACGTGCTCATCCCGTCGATGCCGATCGGTCTGGCTGTGGCGTGCGGCGTGCTCGGCATCGTGCTCGTCGTGACCAGGGACGGCTGGATCTCGCTGTTCCTCGCGGTCGCCGTCTGCGGCGATGTCGCCGTGCTCCCGATCCTGTGCGTGGTCGTGCTGCCGGCGTGGTTGCTCGTCACGTGGGCACCAGAGTTCCGCATCGAGCCCGATGTGCACGGCGCCGAGGCAGGTGCCGGCCGAGCGCCGCGAACCCGGTGATGCGCCGCGGGACATCCGCTCGCCAGGGTCGGGGCAGACGGAATGGGGCGTCCGGTGCAGAAACCGTTGGCCGTCTTCACGGAACGGTGCGCCTCCGCGGAATGGAGCATTCCGATTCAGGTACGGTCGAAGCGGAATGATCTATTCCGCTTGGCGATCTGAAGGAGTCTCCTTGTCTGACGTGAACACGCACCCGGCTTCGGCGTCCGAAGATGCGGTCAACGGCCACGCCGCGCCTTCGCGGCACATGAGAGTCCTCGTGTACGGTGCCGGCGTGCTCGGGAGCTTGTACTCCGCCCGCCTGCATGAAGCCGGGCACGACGTCTCGCTCCTCGCCCGAGGGGAGCGCCTGACCGCCTTGCGTGAGCATGGCGTCCTGCTCGCAGAGGGCGACAGCCCGGCCGTCAGGCAGGTCCCCGTCCCCGTGGTCGACCGGCCGGCCGGTCGGTACGACCTGACCATCGTCTTGGTTCGCTCGCATCAGGTGGACGCTGTGCTCGAGTCGCTCGCCAGGCTCGACGGTGACGTGCTGTTCATGGTGAACTGGGCGGCCGGCCCGGACTCGTGGGCCGCGGCGATCGGCCGGGAGCGGGTGCTTCTCGGTTTCGCCAATCAGGGCGGCACCATGGATGCGGAGGTAGTCCGTTACCGGAGGACCACGCCGCTGACCCGTTTGGTCTCGATGCCGATCGGCGAACTCGACGGCCGGACCACTCCGCGATTGGAACGGATTGTGCAGACATTTCGCTCCGCGGGGTTCACCGCGAAGGCCGCGCCTCGGATGGATGCCTGGCTCAAGACGCACGCAGCGTTCGAAGTGCCGCTCGGGCAGGCGGTGCACACTGCGGGCGGCCTCGAGGCTCTGGCCGGCGACCCGAGCGCGATCCGCGACATGATCCGGCTCATGAGGCAGAACCTGAAGGCCCTGCCGACGCGGCCGGTCCCGTTCGGCTTCAGCGCGTTGCACACGGCGCCCGAGCGCGTGCTCGTGGCCATGTTCGGCCGGTTTCTGCGCAGCACGGCGGCCGCACCCCTCGGTACCGCCTCGCCCGCGGTGTCCGCCGAACTCGACCTGCTGGCCGAGCAGGTGCGCGCCTTTGCAAGAGCCGATGAGGCGGCAGTCGTGGTGGCCGATCGGTGACGATACTGAGCCGATCGGTGACGATGACGACAATGAGACGATAATGAATTGATGCCCTCCGACGAACCCCGTGAGCGCGTCAGGCGCAGAGACGCGACCCTGAATAACGACCGCCTTGTGCAGGCGGCGCGTGAAGTGTTCGCTCGACGAGGTCTCTCTGCAACGCTGGAGGACATCGCCAAGCATGCGGGGGTCGGGGTCGGCACGATCTACCGGAATTTCGCCAGCAAGCGAGACATCATCGAGACCTTGTACGTCGCGGCAATCGATTCTGCATTGGCTGACGTGCAAACGGCGCTGGAGATCGACGACCCGTGGCTTGCGATCGTGACCTTCTTCGAGATCACTGCGGCGAATCAGGCGCAGGATCGGGGCTTGTGCGAGACATTCCTCGGACATGACGGCTTCGGCCCCAACGAGCAGACCGGTGAGAAACTCATCGCCGCACTGAGTCCTCTGTTCGAGCGGGCCAGTGGGGCAGGAGTCCTCCGCGAAGGAGTCACCGTCATGGACATCGTCCCGATCTTCGCGATGCTCAACAGCGTGTACCAAATGAGCGATGCACGTCCCGAGCTGTGGCGACGGTATCTGGCTCTCATGCTCGACGGCCTCCGTGCCACAGACCGGCCGGCTCTTCCTGTTGCTGCGTTGGATGTCGCCTTGTTCACGACTGCTCTCACGTCTGCTGACTGACCGCGTTCCTTCAGACGGCCCGATGAAACGCGGGAGGACCCGGTGATGCGCCGCGGGACATCCGCTCGCTAGGGTCGGGGCAGACGGAATGGGGGATCCGGTGCAGAAACCGTTGGTTGGGCTCCGCGGTAGGAACGTGTTCCGCGAGCTCACCGCGGGCGTCACACTTCTCGCCATCGCGATACCGCTCAACATCGGCTACGCCCAGATCGCGGGGTTGCCCGCGACAGCGGGTCTCTATGCGCTGATCGTGCCGACGATCGTCTACGCACTGGTCGTCTCGTCGCGACAGCTCATCGCTTCGCCCGATGCCGCTGCGGCCGCGCTCGTCGCCTCGTCGCTCGGCGGTCTCGCCGTCGCGGGCAGCGCCGACTACGCGACGCTCGCACTCGCGCAGGCGATCCTCTGCGGCATCATGTTCCTGCTGCTGGCGGTGTTCAAGCTCGGGTTCCTCGCGAACTTCCTCTCGAAGCCGATCCTCGTGGGATTCGTCGGCGGGCTCGCCCTCGACATCCTGGTCAGCCAGATCGCGAAGATGCTCGGCGTGCAGATCGACTCGGGCGGCGAGTTCATCGACAAGCTCGTCGGCCTCGTGACGGGACTCGGCAGCATCAACGGGTGGTCGGTGCTCATCGCGACGGTATCCGTCGCGGTGCTGCTCATCGGCAAGCGCTACGCGCGAATGGTGCCGTGGGCGCTCGTCGTCTTGGTGCTGGCCACCGTGGTGGTGGTCGCGGCGAATCTCGACGAGGCCGGCGTCGCCGTGCTCGGCGAAGTGCCCGCCGGACCGCCGGCCCTGACCTGGCCCGTCATCGATTGGTCGATGTGGCTCGTGCTCATCCCGTCGGCAATGGCGCTCACGCTCGTCTCGACCGCCGAGGGCCTGCTCGTCTCCCGTTCCTACGGCGAGAAGCACGGCTACCCGACGAATCCGAACCGCGATCTCTTCGCCTTCGGCCTCGGCAACATCGCGGCGGGCGCGAGCGGCGGCTTCGCCGTCGGATCCTCGACCTCCCGAACCGCGGCCATGGACCAGGCTGGTTCGCGCACACAGCTGCCTTCCCTCGTGCTCGCCGTCGGCACCCTGCTCCTGCTGCTCTTCGGCACGGCGCTGCTCGCCGACATCCCGTCGCCCGCGATCGGAGCCATCGTCGGGGTTGCGATCCTCCCGCTGCTCGGCATCAGGGAGTTCATCGCTCTCTGGAAGGCCGACCGTTTCGAGTTCGGCATCGGCGCGGTGTGCTTCCTCGTCACCCTCTTCGTCGGTTCGATCCCCGGCATCCTGGTGGCGTTCGTCCTGGCGCTCGTCAACCTCGCCAAGCGAGCCGCGAACCCCGCGATCGACGTACTCGCCGGCAGCGGCGAGCCGAGCGATTCGCTGCTCGTCGGTGCACCGAAGGGTGAGGTCACGGCACCCGGCGTCATGGTCGTGCGCCTCGCCGCACCGCTCTTCTTCGCCAACGGATCGGTGTTCGCCGATGCGGTCAAGCGAGCGATCACGGCCGCGCCCGAAGCATCCGTGCACCACCTCGTCGTCGACATGGAGGCGGTGACCGACGTCGACGTCACGGGCGCAGATGCCTTCACGACGCTCGAGGCATGGTTGACCGCGCGCGACATCGAGCTCGCATTCAGCCGGGTGCGGCCGGATGCACGCGCCCGGTTGATGCACCTCGGCCTGCTCGGAGATCACCGCACCTTCGACACGAACCGTGCCGCCATCGCGGCGCTCGCGGGAGCATCGCAACAGCAGCAGTAACCGACGGTGGCTGTGGCCGCCAGACAGGGAGTACACACATGGGCGAGGTCATCGGAAGCATCCTGCCGCTCGCGCTCGGCATCGCGATCAGCCCGATCCCGATCATCGCGGCGATCCTCATGCTGCTCTCACCGAAGGCGAAGGGAACGAGCGTCGGCTTCCTGATCGGCTGGGTGCTCGGCATCGTCGTCGCGGTCGTCGTGTTCACGCTGCTCGCCTCGATCATCCCCGAGCAGGACGCCGACGCCTCGAAGCCGATCTCCGGTGTCATCAAACTGCTGCTCGGCGCCGGCCTGCTCTTGCTCGCCCTGCGGCAGTGGCGCGGGCGGCCGAAGCTGGGAGAGGAGGCGGCGCTGCCGAAGTGGATGTCGGCGATCGACTCGATGACGACGGTGCGCGGGGGTGTGCTCGGCTTCCTGCTCGCAGCCGTCAACCCGAAGAACCTGCTGATGGCTGCAGGTGCGGGCGTGATCATCGGCACGGGCGGCCTGAGCGGCGGTGAGATCACGATCTCGGTCGTGATCTTCACGATCATCGCCGCGTGCACCGTCGCCGTGCCCGTGATCGCGTACCTCATCGCCGCCGAGAAGATGGGCGGCCCGCTCGAATCGCTCCGCGCGTGGCTCGTGCACAACAACGCGACGGTCATGGCGGTGCTGCTCCTCGTCATCGGCGTCGTCGTGATCGGCAAGGGAATCGGGAGTTTCTGATGACGGATGCCACTGAGCCCGAGTCGCCGGCTGAGCCCGAGTCGCTCGCTCAGGGAGCGGGGCTCGCGCACGGGACGCGGATGCTGCTCACGATCGCCGCCGCGGCGATCGTCTTCGCCGGCATCTGGTTCGCCCGCGACATCCTGGCCCCCGCCGCGGTCGCCGCGGTCGTGGTGATCATCGCCCACCCGGTGCGCCGCCCGCTCGAGCGACGCGGCTGGCCGCGCTGGCTCGCGACAACCGCCGTGATCGTCGTCGCCTACCTGATCCTCGCCGTGCTCGGCGTACTGCTCGTCGTGGCATCCGTGCAGTTCATCGAGATGCTGCCCGACTACGCCGACGAGCTGACCGCGACCGTTCAGGCGATCTACGACTGGCTCACCTCGCTCGGAATCACGAGCGTGTCGGCCGCTTCGACGGCCGCCGCCGTCGACCCCGAGGTGCTGCTCACGTTCGCAGCGGGAGTCGCCGATGCCGTGTTCGGCGCCGCGACGGCCTTCTTCTTCGTGCTCGCCTACGTCATCTTCATGGCAGCGGATGCCTCGCGCTTCAGCCGCGGCGGCGGCCGCGTGTTCGGCACGGCGGCGGGCGACGTGATCGGCGCCCACTACTTCACGAGCGTGCGGCGGTACTACGTGGTCAACGCGACGTTCGGACTCATCGTCGCCGTGCTCGACGGCCTGCTGCTCTGGGCGCTCGGCGTGCCGATCCCGATCGTGTGGGCGATCCTCGCGTTCGTCACGAACTTCATCCCGAACATCGGCTTCGTGATCGGCGTCATCCCGCCCGCGGTGCTCGCGCTCGTCATCGGCGGCTGGCCGCTGGCGCTCGTCGTGGTCCTCGCGTACAGCCTGATCAACGTCGTGCTGCAAGTGCTCGTGCAGCCGAAGTTCGTGAGCGACGCCGTGGGCCTCACCCTCACGTTGACCTTCTTCTCGGTCGTGTTCTGGACTCTCGTGATCGGGCCGATCGGTGCGATCCTCTGCATCCCGCTCACGCTGCTCGTGCGGGCCCTGCTCCTGGAGCCCGACGAGAACACGCGTGCGCTCCGCCGGCTGTCGGGCGACCCGAACGTGTCGTGACCCGATGTTCGTCGTCCGCCGAGGATTCCGCTGGACTCTGGCGTCCCGGGGTGCTGCGCGCGTAGTCTGCAACCACGTGGATTGGGGAGATCATGGCGGATTTCGAATACGGTCCGGTGGACCTGTACCTCGTGGGGTTCGAGGGCGATCGCCCCGATGCAGGCAGCCTCGAGGCGATTCGTGAGCTCATCGAGGGCGGCGAGATCAGGTTGCTCGACTTCCTCGTGATCTCGCGGGCCGAAGACGGCACGGTGAAGATCACCGAGTTCGCAGACGTGAGCGACGAGTACGGCTTCGGCACGGTCGAGCTCGAGGCGATCGGCCTCGTCGCCGATGAAGATGCCGCCGAGCTCGCCGAGGGTATTCCGCCTGGCACCTCGGGTGCGCTGCTCGCGATCGAGCTCGTCTGGGCGAAGCGTCTCGCCTCGAAATTCGCCGCCGCGGGCGGCATCGTGCTGCAGACCGAACGCATTCCCGCGCCCGTCGTGAACGCCGCGCTCGCCGAAGCCGAAGAGGAGTAGGAAGATGCCGTTCAGAAGAATGGGACGCCCGGGGCTGATCGGCATGGCCGCTCGCACGGCAGTCGTCGCCGGAACCGCCACCGCGGTCAGCGGCGGCATGCAGCGTCGCCAACAGCAGAAGTCCCAAGACCAGTACGAGCAGCAGCAGTACGAGGCCCAGCAACAGCAGGCGCAGGTCGACGCAGCGGCCCAGGCCGCGGCGGCGCAGCAGCAGGCGGCGATGGGCGTCGGGGCGCAACAGGCCGCCGCTGCACCGGCCGCTTCGGCCGGCGGCACCGACATCGTCGGCGAGCTGTCGAAACTCGGCGCGCTGAAAGAGCAGGGCATCCTCACCGACGACGAGTTCGCCGCGGCCAAGGCGAAGCTGCTGGGGTGACCGTGCGAGCCTCGTCCGAGTCCTGTCGCGGCATCCGCTCGGCTGCATGCACAGCGGCATGACCGTCACCCTGAGGGGCGTCTCGACCGTCGTTCCACCGACTGTTCTCGTGCAAGCAGAGGTGCGCGATGTGTTCGCGGCCCAGCCTGGGCTGAACCGTCTCGGTCAGCGCATCGTCGCCACCTCGTTCAACGTGTCGGGCATCGAGACCCGCCACACGGTGCTCGACGAGCTCAGCTTCAACGCGCATCCCGAAGAGCCCGTCTTCTTCGACGTCGAATCGGGCGAGCTCCTCTTCCCGGGCACCAAGGTGCGCAACGAGATCTATGCCGAGCAGGCCACGCCGCTCTACGTCGAAGCGGGCCGCAGGGCCATCGAGGCGGTGCCGGGCATCGAGGCATCCGATATCACGCATGTCATCACCGTCTCGTGCACGGGCTTCTACGCCCCCGGACCCGACTTCATGATCGCCCGCGAGCTGGGGCTCGATCCCGGCGTCGAGCGTTATCACCTCGGCTTCATGGGGTGTTACGCGTCGATTCCGGCACTGCGCATCGCGTCGCAATTGGCGAAAGCGGATGCCTCGGCGGTCGTGCTCGTCGTCTCCGTCGAGCTCTGCACGCTGCATCTGCGCACCTCGAACGACCCCGACACGATCGTCGCGTCGTCGCTCTTCGCCGACGGGGCCGGCTCGGGAATCGTCACCGCGCGCCCGCTCGCGCCCGGCGAGCGGGCGTTCGACCTCGACCGCTTCGCCACACGCATCACGCCCGTCGGCGAAGGCGACATGGCGTGGAAGATCGGCGACCACGGCTTCGAGATGGTGCTCTCCAACGCGATCCCGGCGATCATCGACGACCACATCACGGGCGCTCTCGAGCCGCTCTTCGCGCACGACGAGGCGCTCACGTCGGCGCTCGCGACCGACGGGTCTTCGGAAGCCGTCGAACACTGGGCGATCCACCCGGGCGGGCGGTCGATCCTCGACAAGGTCGAGTCGCGGCTCGTGCTCACCGAGGCGCAACTCGTGCCGGCGCGCGCGACGCTGCGCGACTACGGCAACATGTCGAGCGCGACCGTGCTCTTCGTGCTGCGGAACATCCTCGACTCCGAGGCGGCCGCCGACGGCGATCGGGTGGCGGCGATGGCGTTCGGCCCGGGGATCACCGTCGAGTCGGCGCTCATGACCATTCGGGTGTGACCGTCGTGTTCCCAGGGTCGGCCGGCCTCGATGCGCGCGATGCCGAGGCGCGGGAGCTCATGGACGACCCCGCCGCCGACCCGGCGATGCTCACGAAGACCTACGAGCGGTTCCGTCTCGTCAACGCGGTGGTGTCGGGGGAGCGCGCGGTGTACCGGCGGTGGGTGCGGCCGCGGCTCTCGCCCGTCTGGGGCACGCGTCTCGTCGATATCGGCTCGGGCAGCGCCGACCTGCCGCGCCGCCTGCTGCGCTGGGCTGACGAAGACGGACTGCAGCTCGAGATCACGGCGATCGACCCCGACGCACGGGCGATGGAGTGGGCTTCGGCCCAACCGCCGACACCGGGGCTGACGCTCAGCCGTGCCGCGAGCGGTGAGCTCGTCGAGGCGGGCGAGCACTTCGATCTCGTGCTGTCGAACCACGTGCTGCATCACCTCGACGGCCGCGAGTTCGGAGCGCTGCTGCGCGACAGCGAGTTGCTGCTCGGCGCGGGCGGCATCGCCGTCCACGGTGACATCGAGCGCACGCGGCTCGGCTACGCGAGCTTCTGGCTCGGCACGCTGCCGTTCGCCGGCAACCTGCTCGCCGGCTCGTACATTCGCCCCGACGGGCTGACGTCGATCCGGCGCAGCCATACCGCTGCCGAGCTCGCGGCCGTGCTGCCCGAAGGGTGGGCCGTGCGGCGGGCGTTCCCATCGCGGCTCGAGGTCGTCTGGGGTACGGATGTCTGAGGCATCCGTCGACCAGATGCACGACGTGGTCATCGTGGGCGGCGGGCCCGTCGGGCTCCTCCTCGCGTGCCTGCTCGCGCAGCGCCGCCGCGACGTGATCGTGCTCGAACGTCGTGCCCCGCGCGCGCACGCGAGGTCGTCGCGGGCGATCGGCATCCACCCGCCCGGGTTGCACGCCCTCGACGCGGTGGGCATCGGGGGTGCGGTGCGGGCCGCCGCCGTCGAGATCCGGGATGGCAGGGTGACGTGCGAGGGACGCACGCTCGGCGTGATGTCGTTCAGCCGCGCCGGCACGGTCTGGTCGCTGCCGCAGCTGGAGACCGAGGCGCTGCTCGAACGGCGGCTCGACGAGCTCGCCCCGAGCGCACTCGAACAGGCGACGGAGGTGCGCGGCATCCGCGACCGGGGCACCCACGTCGAAGTCACGGCCGATCGCGGCGGCGAGGAGGTCACGGTGCGGGCGCGCTACGCGGTCGGAGCAGACGGGGTGCGCAGCGGCATTCGGAGCCTCGTCGACATCGGCTGGAACGCGTGGCCGGGCCGGGCGCACTACGTGATGGGCGACGCCCACGACGACACCGACGAGCCGGCGACAGCCCTGCTGCACTTCGAGCCCGCCGGAGTGGTCGAGTCCTTTCCGATGCCCGGGCGGCAGCGCCGCTGGGTCGCGTGGGTACGGCGGCCGCCGGCGCGGCTCGACGCCGGTGTGCTCGCGACGATCGTCGCCGGCCGCACGGGCGAGGCGCTCGATCAGGCGTCGGTCTCGCCACCGACCGCGTTCGAGGCGAGACAGCACCTGGCCGAGCGGATGTCGCATGGCCGTGTCGCCCTCGTCGGCGACGCGGCGCACGAGGTCAGCCCCATCGGCGGTCAGGGCATGAACCTCGGATGGCTCGACGCCCTCGCCCTCCAGCACGACCTGACCGCCGCGCTCGACGCGGGGGCGCCGTTCGAGGCCTTCACCCGTTATGCGCGCGTGCGGCGTTCGGCGGCGGCGCGCGCCATGCGCCAGGCCGCGTTCAATATGGCGATGGGTGCGCCCGCGGCGGGTGCGCGGCTCCGGCTGCGCAATGCGGCTGTGCGGGCGCTCGCCGTGCCGCCGCTGCGGGCGGTGCTTGCGCGGGCGTTCACGATGCGCTGGCTCTGACGCAGGCGGGCGCGGCCGCGCCCGCCTGAGCGCGTGTCGGCTGGCTCCGACGCGCCCGCCCGCTGCCGCGCCGCCCGCTGCCGATCAGATGCGCGTGAGCAGGAAGACGGGGATCTGGCGATCGGTCTTCGTCTGGTAGTCGGCATACGGGGGATACGCCTCGACGGCGCGCGCCCACCAGGTCTCGCGCTCGTCGCCCTCGAGCTCGCGCGCGACGTAGTCGTGCTTCTCGGAGCCGTCTTGCAGCTCGACGTGCGGGTGCTTCTTCACGTTCCAATACCAGACCGGATGCTTCGGCGCACCGCCGAGCGAAGCGACTACTGCGTATTCGCCGTCGTGCTCGACGCGCATGAGGGCGGTCTTGCGGAGCTTGCCGGACTTCGCCCCGACCGTGGTGAGCAGGATGATCGGCATCCCCTTCAAGGTGTTCGACTTCTCGCCGTTCGACGCCTCGAACGCTTCAGCCTGCTTGCGCGCCCAACTCGACGTGCTCGGTTCGTACTCGCCTTCCAGCGGCATGGATCCTCCTCGATGGTTCCTCGACGATACCCGGTCTCGGGGCGAAGCGTTCCGTTCAGGGATATCCGTGTCGTTCCGCAGCAGGGTGATGTCGAGCCAGCCCTCATCGCCTGACGCTCAGGCGTCGGGCGCCTCCTGCAGGGCGCGCACCTCGATGCGGAACGCCCTGGAACCGCAGCACGAACCCGCAGCACGCACGCGGGTGTTGTTACTTCTCGGCCGTGCCGGGATTCGCGTTGATGGACTCCTGGTAGAGGTCCGCGTAGGTGCGCGAGTCCTTGACCAGGTCGTCGCAGAAGGCCGCGACGTCGGTGCCGATGAGTTCCAGGACTCCCTTCTCGGCCGCGACGCCCTCCTCGAAGAAGTCCAGGATTCCTGAGAGTAGGTTGCCGTCCGCCAGGTCGATCGGTCCGACCTTGAAGAAGTACTTCTGCATCTCTTTGTAGACGATCTGGTAGTCCGGCGGGAGCGCCTTGACCCGCGCCATGTGTGCACGCCACTGCTTCTTGCCCTCGATGATGTCGTGAATGCCCATGTCAGCCTCCTAGCCGGCCCAATTTCCGCGCGACGTCTCTGTTCAACTGTTCGCGCCACCGATCGCGGTAGCTCCGGGCTCCTTCTCCGCCGGCCAGCGCCACGCAGAAGCCCTCGACGTCGTCCCCCAGCACTTCGTGAATGCTCTGCCCATCGGCCGCTGTTTCTTCGAGCAGCCCCAGCGCGCCGTCGAGAATCGGCATCAGGTTCCGACCGGTGAGGCCTCCGTAGGGAAAAAGATGAACGATGATCTGTGCCCACGCAGCGCGGTAGTCGGCCGGCAGTGCCTCGGCCCGGACTTCGAACGCCTTCCATTCCCTGGTGAGGTCGCTGCCTGTGATGGTCTCCCAGAAGTTCATCCCTCGCCCTCCTTGAGCTTGTCGATCCGTGATGTGATGTACGCCCATTTCGCCCAGAACGTCGCGAGTTCTTCCCGCCCCGCCTCATTGAGTGCGTAGAACTTGCGCGGCGGGCCCAGCCCCGACGGCCGTTTCGCCACCTGGACGAGCCCGTTCTTCTCCAGTCGCAGGAGGATGGTGTACACCGTCCCCTCGATGACGTCGGCGAATCCGAGTTCGTTCAGCCGCCGAGTGATGGCGTACCCGTAAGTCTCTTCGCTGCCGATGATTTCAAGGACGCAACCTTCGAGCGTGCCCTTCAGCATCTCCGTCAGATCGTCCACGTGTCCTCTTCAGCGCTCCTGGTACTCGGTGCCACCGAGTACCACTACAACGTACCACAGAGTAGCTCACGATGACGAGCGCAGTACCTCTTCGATCTCGGTCGCGATGACCTCGGGTTCACTGAGCATGACAACGTGGCCGGAACGCTCGGCGATCACATGCCGCCCGTGTTCGGCGCGTTCCGCACGAGCACGATGCGCAGTGATGAGTTGGCGCCGCCCTTCCGCTCCCACACCGGCACTCTTCCCTCCCGAGATGATGGTCAGCGGTATCGCCGGAAGATCGATGGGCGTCGACTGCAGTTCCCGAAGGTCATCCGACATCGATGTCGATTCGGCGATCTGGGTTGCGACCGCCCCTGGCGTGTACATCTCCCGCCGCACATCCGCCCGGATCTGCGGCGGGAGGGAGCCGGCCGTGAGCCCGTACGCCCATCTCAGGAGACCGATGCGGGCGAGCCCGGGAAACAGGGAGTTCTGAATCCGAGTGGCTCGTTCGGTGGCCGGCGAGTAGTAGAGCTCGCAGTCCTCATCTGCCGGATCGACCAGCACGAGAGCGCGGACCCGCTCGGGTCGAGCGGATGCGGCGAGGCGCACGATCGGGCCGCCCCAACTGTGCCCGACGAGCACGAAGCCTGCATCGTTCTCGCCTTCTCCGTTCAGG
Source organism: Agromyces sp. Y782 (assembly GCF_059445405.1). Classification (NCBI taxonomy): domain Bacteria; kingdom Bacillati; phylum Actinomycetota; class Actinomycetes; order Micrococcales; family Microbacteriaceae; genus Agromyces; species Agromyces sp. Y782. The sequence goes on from NZ_JCAIUG010000001.1 coordinate 1,979,859, forward strand.
TGATCGAGCAGGTCGTTGAGGTCGTCCGCGAGTACGGGAAGCCGGCGCGATCCCGCGGCCTGCGCGCTCAGGCCCAGTCCTGCGCGGTCGTAGACGACCGACCGCGCCGCGCCTCCGATGGCCGGCTGAACCAGTCCCCAGATCGAACGAGTCGACGCGATGCCGGCCTCGAAGACGACGGTCGGCCCCGGGCCGTCGACAGCCTGGTGGAAGAGGCGTCTGCCATCCCTCGTCGGGGCCCAGCCGGGACCCCCCTGAGGATGCCCCGACCAAGTGCTGGTCTCTGCCTCGGTCGCAGCATCCCGGGGGAATTCCATGGAGTCGAGCGTAGCGTCAGCTGAATTTCGTGCTCCGCAAGCGGAATGCACGATTCCGGGGAGCGATGCGGATCCGGTCTCCCCGCCATGGGTGCGATGAATCCCTGAGCCTCAGCCCCGCGCGAGCGCGAGCGAGAACTCGATGAAGCCGTCGGGCTCGACCGAGACGAAGCCGAGGTTCGGTGCCTCGACGCCGAAGTCGCCGAAGGTGATGGGGATGCTGCCCGCGACCTGACCATCGGCGCCGTTCAGCACGGCCTCGAGGTCGACGGTGACCGAGCGGGTGACTCCGGCGATCGTGAGGTCGCCCGTGGCGCTCAGGGTCTGCACTTCACCCGCGACCGGCGGTGCGGTCGCGGTGACCGGGCCGGTCAGGGTGAAGGTGGCCGTCGGGAATTCAGAGGTGCGCAGTGCGGTGTCGCGGAAGTACGCGTCACGGTTGCCCGAGTCGGTCGCGATGGAGTCGACGTCGACCGTGATCGCGCCGGCGGTGAGCGTGTCGCCCTCGACGGCGAGCGAACCGGTGACGTTCTCAGTGCGCCCGGTGACCGTGACATCCGTGCCGTTCAGCACCTCGTCGAGCCGGTAGCCGGCGAACGAGCCGTCGGTCACGGCCCAGGCTCCGCTGAGATCGGCCGCCTCCGCGCCCGTGTCGCTCGTCGCCGTCGGGGCCGCCGTGACCGACGGTGCGGCGTCGGCCTCGCCGACGATGAGGTCGCGGTAGACGATCGGGCCGGCGATGGCGGCGGTGGCGCCGAGCACGAGCACCCCCGCGACAATCGAGGCGGTGATGATCTTCGTGCGCTTCTGCATATTGCTCCCCAGGGTCGGACTTCGAGCATTGCCGATTACGTCTGAGAACGCATCGAACTCGCTGGGATCACTTCGAGATGACGTCGGATGACGCAGAATGGCGTGCATGAGCGACCCTCGCCCGTTCGTACCCGGGCATGCCGGTGCGCTGCGAGGTGCCGACACCCGGTGAGGTGCAGCGCACGACGGTGAACGCCGTCGAGATGGTGGGCTGAAGAGCACGCGCTCCAGTTTCGCGGTGGCGGCTGCCGCGGCATCCGTCTACCGTGGCAAGCGGGGGAGATTCGGCGCAGATGCCGGAATACCAACCCTCTCGCCAAAGCTGAGTCTATTAGGCTCAACTTTGAAGAAGGGAGTGGCTGTGGCCAACATGCAAGGCGCGCCGAGCACGGAAGAAGAGCAGAAGTCGGCGCTCGAACAGTACGGTGTCAACCTCACCGAGATCGCGGAGGCGGGCAAGCTCGACCCGGTCATCGGCCGTGACGCCGAGATCCGCCGTGTCAGCCAGGTGCTCACCCGTCGCACGAAGAACAACCCCGTGCTCATCGGTGAACCGGGCGTCGGCAAGACCGCCGTCGTCGAAGGACTCGCCCAGCGCATCGTCGCGGGCGACGTCGCCGAGTCGCTGAAGGGCAAGCAACTCATCTCGCTCGACATCTCGGCGCTCGTCGCGGGTGCGATGTACCGAGGCCAGTTCGAGGAACGGCTGAAGTCCGTGCTGAAGGAGATCAACGACGCCGAGGGCGAGATCATCACTTTCGTCGATGAATTGCACCTGCTCATGGGTGCGGGCGGCGGTGAGGGATCCGTCGCGGCCTCGAACATGCTGAAGCCCATGCTCGCGCGCGGCGAGCTGCGCCTCATCGGTGCGACCACCCTCAACGAGTACCGCGAATACATCGAGAAGGATGCCGCGCTCGAACGCCGCTTCCAGCAGGTGTACGTCGGCGAACCGAGCGTCGAAGACACGGTTGCGATCCTTCGCGGGCTCAAGGGGCGCTACGAAGCGCACCACGGGGTCACGATCTCCGACGCAGCACTCGTCGCCGCGGCATCCCTGTCGAATCGCTACATCTCTGCCCGGCAGCTGCCCGACAAGGCGATCGACCTCGTCGACGAGGCCATGTCCCGCCTCAAGATGGAGATCGACTCGAGCCCCGTCGAGATCGACCAGCTGAAGCGCCAGGTCGACCGCTTGAGGCTCGAAGAGCTCGCTCTCAAGAAGGAGAAGGACGACGCCTCGAAGGAGCGGCTCGCGAAACTCCGCGAGACGCTCGTCGAACAGGAGCGCGAGCTCGCCGGGCTCGAAGCACGCTGGGCACGCGAACGGATGTCGCTCAATCGCGTCGGCGAGCTGAAGAAGCAGCTCGACGACGCCGTCACACAGCGCGATCGCGCCATGCGCGAAGCCGACTACGCGAAGGCCTCCAAGCTCGAGTACGAGACGATCGCCCGACTGCAACGCGACCTCGCTGAGGCGGAACAGGCCGAAGAGGCACCCGACGAGCCGCGCATGGTCAACGAGCAGGTCACGGAAGAAGACATCGCGCAGGTCATCGCGGCGTGGACCGGTATCCCCGTCGGCCGTCTGCTGCAGGGCGAGACCGAGAAGCTGCTGCACCTGGAGCAGGAGCTCGGGAAACGCCTCATCGGCCAGAGGCGCGCGGTCGCGGCGGTCGCCGACTCGGTGCGGCGTTCGCGCGCCGGCATCAGCGACCCCAACCGGCCGACGGGCTCGTTCCTCTTTCTCGGCCCGACCGGCGTCGGCAAGACCGAGCTCGCGAAGTCGCTCGCCGACTTCCTCTTCGACGACGAGCACGCCATGGTGCGCATCGACATGTCGGAGTACGGCGAGAAGTTCTCGGTCTCGCGGCTCGTCGGCGCCCCTCCGGGCTACGTCGGCTACGACCAGGGCGGCCAGCTCACCGAGGCGGTGCGCCGGCGCCCGTACTCGGTGATCCTCTTCGACGAGGTCGAGAAGGCGCACCCCGAGATCTTCGACGTGCTGCTGCAGGTGCTCGACGACGGGCGCCTCACCGACGGTCAAGGTCGCACGGTCGACTTCCGCAACACCATCCTGATTCTCACGTCGAACCTCGGCTCGCAGTACCTGATCGACCCAGGTCTCAGTTGGGACGAGAAGGAGCAGGCCGTGCTGCAGACCGTGCGGCAGGCGTTCAAGCCCGAGTTCGTCAACCGGCTCGACGACATCGTCGTGTTCTCGGCCCTCAGCGAGCAGGAGCTCGCCGAGATCGTGAATCTCTACATCGACCGGCTTTCGGGTCGGCTGCACGAGCGGCGGCTCGAGCTCGGCGTCACCCCCGACGCTCGCGCCTGGCTCGCGGAGCGCGGCTACGACCCGCTGTACGGTGCCCGACCGCTGCGCAGGCTGATGCAGCACGAGATCGACGACCGGCTCGCGCGAGCCCTGCTCGCCGGCGAGTTGCGTGACGGCGACGCCGTCGTGGTCGCGCTCGCCGACGACGGCGACTCGCTCACGGTGACCCGTGCGGATGCGGCTGCACCGCACGACCGCGGCGACGCAGCCGGCTTCGGCGACGACGTGGTCGACGCCGAGATCGTCGACGACGGGCGGTAGCGGGCAGGTAGTTCGGGTCCGCCTCGTACCGCGGGTCAGTCCGTGACGGGTGCGGGCTCGGTCGCTGTCGCTGTCGCGGTCGCGGGCACGCCGTTCGCGTTCGCCGGGATGCGCCGCTCGAGGGCGATGGCCAGTGCGCCGATGCCGAGGCAGCCGACGACCATGACACCGATGTACCACGCGTCGAGGTCGTGATCGAGCAGCAGGCCGGCGGCGATCGGCCCGGCGATCGCGCCGCCCTGGAACGCCGCCGAGTTGATGGCGTTGTACCGGCCCCGATTGTGATCGGAGGCGAGGTCGTTGTAGATCGCGGGCACGGTCGGTTGCAGCAACGTCTCGCCGAAGGCGAAGACGCCCATGAAGGCGAGCACTCCGATCGCCGCCGTCACGGAGTCGGGCAGGAGGCCGGCGGCGCCGAGGATCAGCCACGAGAGCGCCCACACCCCGGCCATCACCCACATCACGCGGGTGCGCCGCTTGCCGGTGATCTTCGCCAGCACGGTGAACTGCAGCAGCACGATGACCGCGGTGTTCACCGCGAACGAGAGGCCGATCACGCGCGTGGAGACCTCGGCCACCTGTCGTGCGTACGCCGGGAACCCCGCCTCCATCTGGCCGTAGCCGATGAACATGGCGATGAAGGTGAGCAGTGTCAGCCACAGCACCGCCGGCTTGCGCAGGATCTCGCGATAGCCGCCGGCCGCCGCCGACTCCTCGCTCGGCTCGACCTGGGTGCGCAGACGGCGCAGCGGCCCGAGCAGGAGCGCCATCGGGATCAGCGCGCTGGCCGCGTCGACGAGGAAGATCACGGTGAAGGTCTCTGGCGAGTGGACGTCGATGTAGAACCCGCCGACGATGCCGCCGACGCCGATGCCGAGGTTCACGAGCGCGAAGTTGACGCCGAAGTACTGCTGCCGGAGCTCGCCGGAGACCACTGCGGCGATGAGCGCGTTGAACCCCGGCCACGAGACGCCGAAGTTCACACCGATCAGCACGAGGGCGACGGCCGCGACCGCCGGGTGGGTCGCGAACGCGAGCAGGGTGCAGCCGGCGATCATCGAGACGAGCCCGGCGAGCAGCACGGTCTTGGCGCCGAAGCGGTCGATGAGGGTGCCGCCGGGGCCGGTCACGATGAGCCCGACCACCGCGATGAGGCTCATCAGCGCACCCGACAAGCCGAGGTCGAAGCCACGCACCTCGTGCAGGTAGATGATCGTGAACGGCAGGGTCAGCCCTCGGCCGAGCGTCTGGATCGCGACCGTCGACAGCAGCCACCTGCCCTCGGTGGGGAGTGCACTCCAGAACGACCGCGCGCTGATCACTTGAGCATTCTGGTCGACACGACCGACATTGCACCACTCGGCGGTCGCGCCCGCGCGTCGGTAGCGGTCCGGCCCGCCCCGGGGCCTTCCGTCGGTCCGGCCCGCCTGGGCCTTCCGTCGGTCCGGCCCGCCCCGCTAGGGTGGCCGCAGCAGTGTGAACCTGGGGATCTCGGACGATGCGCCGTTCTTCGCCGGCAATGTCGTCGACGGTCCGATCGACGCCTTCATCCAGGCCGGCGCCATCAACATGCACGCGCTCGATGCGAGCGGCGGCAAGACGTACGCCGAGCTCTCCTCGGACGATCCCGTGCGCGAGACCATGATGACGGCGTCGTTCCTTCGCGCGTCACTCTTCACCTCGGTCGTGTCGTTCGGCGTCGCCCTCTTCGCCGCCGGCGTCGGGGTCGTGTTCATCCTCTTCGGGTGGGCGCTCCGGATCCTCGTGCCATCGCCGTCGCGGACCTCCGGGCGAGCATCGGCAGGCTGAGCGGCGACGAGCGGGACGACGCCGCCGAGCGACGCGGCGGCGGAGGCATCCGTTCACTCGACCGGCGTAGGCTCCCGCCCATGCTGCTGGGGGGTGGAGTGCGCGCCGACGGAACGTTCGCCGAGACGGAGACCGGCACCGTGCGCGGCGAGCGTCGTGCTGGAGTACTGAGTTGGCGGGGCATCCCGTACGCCGCGACGACGGCCGGTGAGTTCCGCTTCCGTGCGCCGAGGCGAGCCACCGGCTGGGACGGCGTGCGCGACGCGCGGGAGTTCGGACCGGTCGCACCCCAGAAACGGCGGGGGCAGTTCGTCGGCGCCGCCCCGCACCTCGTGCGCAGCGAGGACTGCTTGAGTCTCAACGTGATCGCGCCCGACGAGCCCGAGGCATCCGAGGCATCCGTGACGCCCGGCACGGCGGCAGGGGCGGCGGCGGGCAGCGGCCGCCCGGTCATGGTCTTCATCCACGGCGGCGCCTACAGCGTCGGCTCGTCGGGGGAGTACCCGCACCAGGGGGAGCGCCTCGTGCGGCGGCACGGCATCGTCTACGTGAGCCTGAACTACCGGCTCGGGGCGCTCGGATGGCTCGACTTCCGTGCCTACTCCCGGCCCGATCGACCGATCGAGGCGAACCTCGGGCTCCGCGACCAGGTCGCAGCGCTCGAATGGGTGCGCCGCAACATCCGTGCCTTCGGCGGCGACCCCGACCGGGTCACCCTCTTCGGCGAGTCCGCCGGCGCCAATTCGGTGACCACCCTGCTCACCGTGCCCGCCGCCGAGGGACTCTTCGCGCGAGCGATCGCGCAGAGTTCGCCGGCGAACGCCGTCTACCTGCCCGAGACCGCCGGTCGGTGGGCCGCCGAGTACGTGCAGTTGCTCAGCCGGGTGGTCGACGACGACGACCTCGAGAGCGAGTCGGTCGAGGATGCCGCGGTGATGCTCACGACCGCCGACCCCATGCTGCTCGCCGAAGCGACGACGGCGCTCACGATCCGCACCCCCGACGAGAACCCCGGCACGATCAGCCTCGCCCCCGTCATCGACGGCGAGTTCCTGCCGCACCGGCCGCTCGATGCGTTCCGCGACGGGCTCGCGCATCGGGTGCCGCTCATCATCGGTACGAACGACCGCGAGGGCTCGCTCTTCGAAGGTCGCATCGACATCCTGCCCACGACGAAACCCCGCATCCGCGCGATCTTCGCGAACACGAAGAAGAAGGCGCGCAAGGCCATCAAGCGGCAGTACCCAGGGCTGCCGGAGCGACGCCCCGCTGCAGACTTCGCCGGCGACTTCACCTTCTGGTTCCCGAGCGTGAAGGTCGCCGAACGCCACTCCCGGTACACCCCGGTGTACGCCTACCGCTTCGATGCGGCACCTCGGATGCCTCGACTACTCGGTCTCGACGCGACGCACGGTCTCGAACTCTTCGCGCTCTTCGAGAAGTTCGACACCCCGGTCGGCATCGGACTCACGCTGCTCGGCGGGCGGCGGATGTTCCGGGCCGTCGGGCGACGGATGCAAGCGCACTGGGTGTCGTTCGCGGCATCCGGTGCGCCAGGCGCTGAGTGGCCGCCCTACGTGGAGCCGGCCCGTCGCACGCTCATCTTCGACCGGCGCGACCGGGTGGAGCTCGACCCTCGGCGCGAGAAGCGGCTCGCCTGGCAGGAGTTCGTGCCGCACGTGTGAATCGCGGCGCCGAGCATCTGCCGTGCGGCTGCCCGCCGACGATCGATGGCCCCCGCATTGGGGAGTTCTGCCCCTGCCGTCGGCGGTGCGGACTGGTCTACGATCCTCACAGACCCGAAGAACTCCACGATCGGCGCTCTCGACCCGAACCGAGACGATGCCCGTTCCGGAGCACCGCCCTGACGTCCCGAACGAGGGAGATGAGCCTGTGCACGACGACTCCGCAGCATTCACGAGCCCGCAACAGGAGCTCGCACGTCGCCTCAACCTCGTGCTCGATCTCGTGGTCGCGGAGGGCGACAAGCCGATCACCTTCCGCACGATCGCCGATGCCCTGCAGCACGAGGGCATCTCGCTCTCGCGCGCGCGGTGGGCGTACATGGTGAGCGGCAACGGTCCCCTCGTGACCGATGGGCACCTGCTGTCGGCGATCGCCGGCGTGCTCGACGTCGACCCGGCGTACCTGCTGGGCGACGCCGAAGTGCCTCACCGCGTCGGAGCGCGCCTCGATCACCTGCGCGCGTTGCGCACTCGCCGCGTGCGGGAGTTCGCGACCCGGAGCCTCATCGACGTGGCCCCCGACACGCTCCGTTCGATCACCCGACTGCTCGACGACGACCTCCGGCGTCAGGCTGCCGACGCCCACTGAACCGCCGGCCGGTCAGGCGCTGCGCTGGTCCCAGCCCGGAAGGTTCGCGTCGAGCCAGCGGAGCTGATCGTCGTGAAGACGCTCGCGTCCGCGCGACGCGAGCCGGCCGAGCCACTCGTCGAGTGTCGCCTCGGCGGACGTGACGCCTCGTCGCTCGAGCGGGCGCGGCCCATCGGCGAGCACGCCCGCGGTTCGTTCGGCCGGCCGTTCACCGACCGTCTCGGCCGAGACCCACCCAGGCAGGTGACGGTCGAGCCATTCGACCCGGCGGGCGTCGAGGCCGCCCGTTCGCCGGGCCGAGCGCTGCGTCTCGAGCCAGGATCCGAGTCGACGTGCGAGCGCATCGCTCGCGCGACCGTGCGGGAGGTACTCCGTCGCCCGGTGGTACTCGACGACGGCGAAGGCCCGTACGGCCCATGCCGCGAAGCGGGGGTCGTCCCATCCCGCGAGCTGCTCGTCGAGCCACCGCGCGCGTTCGGGAGCGAGCCGCTCGGACCGTGCGGCCGTGCGCTGATTGTTCAGCCAGACGCCGAGCTCGCGCTCGAGTGGCCGGGCCGAGTTGCGGCGTGTCGGCAAGCGCCCGTGCTCGCCGCGGAATCGCGCAACGCGCTCGGCCGTCATGAGCCACGAGCTGAAGTGATGAGTGCGCCATCCCGGCACATGCAGGCGAAGCCATCGCTCACGATCGGCAGGCAGGGCGCCCGTGCTCGCCGCGGTGCGCTGCCGGCCCAACCAGACGGCCAGGCGGCGCGCCTCGGCTTCGGGCTCGGCGAGGCCGGGCAGTCGCCCATGCGTCGCCTGGAATCGTGCGAGGGCCTCGGCGCCGGCGCTCCAGCCGTTGCCTCGAACACTCGTCCATCCCGGCAGCACGGCATCGAGCTGCCGCCGGCGGTCGGCCGAGAGGCGATCGCGACGGCTCGTCGCGCGTTGATTGCCGAGCCAGATCGCCAGAGCGCGCTCATGCGCCGCGGCCGTCGCCGAGCGCGCCGGCAGCCGGCCGTTGGCGGCGGCGAACGCGACGGTTGCCTCGAGGTGGCTCGACCACTGGTCCGACACGCGCTCCCGCCAGCCCGGCAGATGCTCATCGAGCCATCGGGCGCACTGCTCGGGAAGCCGTCCGGCAGCGTGCTGCGATCGCTGACGGGCGAGCCAGCCGCCGAGTCGGCGTTCCGCCGGGTCGGTCGTCGCTCGTGCTCGCGGCAGCCGTCGTTCCGACTCTCCGAATGCGAGCAGTTCCCGGGCGGTGGTGAACCAGGCCGCCTCGTTCGGCCGGTCCCAGCCCGGGATCGCCTCGTCGAGCCAACGGCGGCGTTCGTCGGAAAGGCGGTCGATCCGTGCCGCGGCGCGCTGGCTCCGCAGCCAGGGCGCGAGCCGCCGCTCCTCGGCGACGTCGGCGTTGCCTGACGGGAATCGGCCCTCGTCGGCGACGAGCAGGGCGCAGGTCTCGGCGTTCGCGTACCAGGCCTCGGTCGTCGGGTCGTCCCAGCCGGGCAGGTTGAGGTCGAGCCACACGCCTCGCAGCGACTCCAGCCCTCCCGCCCGGCGCAAGCGGCGCTGCGCATGCAGCCAGTTGCCGAGGCGCCGGGCGTCGCCGTCGGACGCGTTCATCGACGGGAGTCGCCCGTGCTCGACGCGATAGCTCGCGACGCCGACCGCTCGCGCTCGCCAGCGACCGTCCAGCGGTCGCTGCCATCCGGGCAGGTGCAGGTCGAGCCACTCGGCGCGCCACCGCCGAAGCATGCTCGCACGCGCGAGCTCCCGTTGGTGCCGCAGCCACCGGGCGTGACGTCGCTCCTCAGCGCCGGCTCCGGCGTGCGAAGAGGGAAGGCGCCCCGCGCTCGCCGAAGAATCGGCGACGACGATCGCCGTCTGCTCCCAGTCCAGGTCGTCGGCGTATGCCGACGGTGCAGGCGGAGCGAACGTCTCGCGCAAGCCCGGTGCTTGCGGCGCGGCTCGAACCTGCGAGTCGGCGACGGTCGCTCCTGGCTGGCGCGTGAGCGTCAGTCGGCGATTCCTCGGCGCGTCGAGCGGCCGGTGGGCGCGGACGGAGTCCCGCCGCTGCTGCCAGCCCTCCGCCATCGTGTTCCCCGTCTGCTTGCACGCCCGTCGTCGAACGTGACTGAGTTGCGCGGCGCGTTGAAGCGCACCGCGTGTCGCGTGTTCTTGCGGAGATCCGCCCCCCGACGGATCTCCGCTCCACCGCGCTCTCCCCCCGGAGAGTGGCCGTTCCCCATATCGCTCGGTGGTACGTCGTGATTCTCACACGCAGGAGTTGGACATGTACAACGCTGGTTTCGAGCGGGAAACCGATTTCGCCATGGTGTTCTGTTGCCTTGCAGGCCTGCATCCCGCATCAAACGGGCGCAGCGTTCATGCAACGAGCTCATTGAAACGATCGAATTTCCCCCCGAAAGGGGGGTCAGGGTTTCGGGGGGTACGACCGGAGGAGCGGGGTCGACGCGGAACTCAGCGGTCGAGTCCGTGCGGCGCGAGCATCCCCGTCGCCCACGCGAGCGGGAAGGCGATCGACAGCTCCCAGCTGCACTCCTCGTCTGGAGCGCTCGCGACGAATGCCGCGATCCGAGCGAACTGCGCGGCATCGAGCGGATGCGGCAGCGGGTCGGCGCCGGCGTCGAACCGGGCGATCGCGAGCGCCTTCGCATCGTTCAGGAGCACGGCCGGCGATTCGACGGGCGCGCCGTGCTCGAACCAGCCGGAGCGGTGCGCGCTCCCGGCGTCCTCGACGGCAGGGCCGCCGACGCGGTGCAGGCGCCAGCCCTCGCCGTCGCGCTCGTAGTGGCGCCGCTCGCCCGTGCAGAGCTCTCTCGTCAGGTGTTGACCGTGCCGCCAGTGCCGCTCGGGCTCACCGTGCCGGTCGAGGAACCGCGTCTCCTCGACGCCGGCGGCGGTGCGGCAGGAGACGACGCGCACGGTGCCGTCTTCGGCGACCCACCGGAGCTGGCCCGAGCGCGACTGTCCCGCGAACGACAGCGGGCTCGCCGGTGCATGGTCGGGCGTCTCGAGCCGGTGACCGAACAGCCAGGCCTGTTTGGCGTCGTGCCGGTCGACGGCCCAGCCGACGGCCCGGTGACGTTCGCCGCGGCGCCAGTAGGAGAGGCCGTCGGCATGGTCGCGACGTTCGTCCCATCCCTCGGTCGGATGCGGACGGACTCGTGAGGTGATGGTCATGTCGGGTTCCAAATCGGGTGGGTCCAAAACGACCGATGCGCCGCCCCGAAGGGCGGTCTGGGCGGGCACCTGCAGCGGCGTCACGATGCGCGAGCGGGTGCCCGCCCGGTATCGGGCGATGTGGCGGGGGGAATCGGGCTCTCCATCTCATGCGCGGCAACCGGCGATCCACCGGCGCGGCACAGGAAACACGCGGCATCCGCCTTACCGCTCGCGGGCCGTTGCCGATAGTCGTCGTCGGAGTCGTTCCGCCCGGTGCGGCTCGAGACGGAGGAGGCGCGCCCATGGGCATGCATGAGCTCTCCGCCGTGCTCTGGCGGGAGCGCGAACTCCTCGAGGTGCTCCACTACAAGCTCGACGTCGAGCGGCTCCTGCTGGCGACGGGCCAGCACCGCTGGCTGGGACGGGCCGTGCAGGAGATCGACTACGTCACGGCGCGTCTCAGGGAGGTGGGCCTGGCACGCGCCGTCGAGTCCGCGGAGGTCTCCGAGGAACTCGAGCTCGACGGCATGGCGAGCCTGCGCGAGATCGTCGCGGCCCTCGACGACGTCGTCTGGAGCGACATCCTGGAGTCGCACCTGGCCGCGCTCGTGCGCGTGACCACCGCGATCGGCGGGCTGCGCGATTCCAACGAGCGGATGCTCCGCGAAGCCAACCGGGTCGCGCACGACGCGATGGCCGGCGTCGGCGGTGCGAGCGGCACGTACGACGCCCGCGGGCTCGCCCACGATGCATCCGGCGCCCGACTCGTCGACGAGGAGATCTGATGAGCACATTCGGCGGACTCAATACGAGCTTCACCGCGCTGAACGCCGCCCGCACCGCGATCGAGGTCGCCGGGCAGAACATCGCGAACGTGAAGACCCCCGGCTACACCCGGCAGCGGGCCGAACTCATCGCGAACGGGGCACTCGGCGGTGTCGGGCTGCTGACACCGCCCCGGCCCGGCATCGGTCAGGGCGTCACCGTCAGCGACATCGCGAGACTCGCCGACGAGATGCTGAACGCGCAAGTGCGCGGCACCTCGGCGACCGCCGGCTACCACGCCGCGCGTGCGATCACCCTCGCCATGCTCGAGGGCGGCCTCAACGAGCCGGGTTCCGACGGCATCGCCGCTCAGTTGCAGAAATTCTGGTCGTCGTGGCAGGGGCTCTCGAACGCGGCCGGCGACGGCGCGGCCTCGGCCGTGGTACTCGAGGAGGCGACGACGATGGTCTCGCGCATCGCGCAGGGCTACCGCGACGTCACCTCGCAGTGGAAGACGCTGCGGGCAGAGGCCGGCACGATGGTCTCGACGATCAACGGCGCCGCCGAGCGCATCGCCGAGCTCAACGACACCATCCGGCGGGTCGGGCTCGCGGGCGGCAACACCAACGAGCTCGCCGACCAGCGCGATCGATTCGCCGCCGAACTCGCGAGCACCGCCGGCGGCGTCGTGCAGGCGCACAGCGACGGCACGATCGACGTGCTGATCGGCGGCAACCCGATCGTGAGCGGCACCAGCTGGAACCGGGTCGCCCTGGCCGGCCCGACGACACCCGACGGCGGCGGCGGCGCGGTGACGCTCGAGTGGGAGCGCCGCCCGGGAAGCCCGGTCGCCCTCGACGGGGGCGAACTCGCCGGCGCCCTGTCGATGCTCGCCCCGGCGACAGGTGCGGGCACCGGGGGCCAGCTCGCCGAGGCGCTCGCCTCGTACAACGGACTCGCCACGGCGCTCGCCTCGCAAGTGAATGCGCTGCACCGCACCGGCAGCACCACCACGGGCGAGACCGACCTCGACTTCTTCTCGGTCGATGCGGCGCGACCCGCGGCGCTCGCGCTCGGCGTGATCCCGACGAACGCTTCGGGCATCGCGACCGGTGCGGTCGGCGCCGGCGCGCTCGACGGCTCGATCGCCGACGCCATCGCCCAGCTCCGCCTCGCGGCCGACGCACCCGACGTGCACTGGGCGACGTTCGTCGCGAGGGTCGGCGTCGCAGCGGGGGGCGAGCACGATCGTGCCACCGTCGCAGAACTCGCGATGAACAGCGCGATCGGACGGCAGCAGTCGGCGGCATCCGTCGATCTCGACGAGGAGAACCTGAACCTCGTACTCGCGCAGACCGCCTACCAGGGCGCCGCACGCGTCTTCACCGCCATCGACGAGATGCTCGACGTGCTCATCAACCACACCGGCATCGTGGGAAGGTAGCGCCATGATCACCAGGGTCACGACGATGACGATGATGCAGTCCTCGGCCAGGAACATGCAGCTCGCGGCATCCCAGCTCGCACGCAGCCAGGAGCGGGCATCGGGATTCCGCGCCATCACGAGACCGTCGGATGACCCGGCCGCGACCGTGAGCGCGATGAACGTGCGTGGTGCGCAGGGGGCGACCGAGCAGTACGGTCGCAACATCCAGGACGGCAACGGGTGGCTCTCCGTGGTCGACGGGGCGCTCTCGGCGACGACGACCCTGCTGCAACGCGCACGCGATCTCACGCTGCGAGGGGCCAACGACGGAGCGATGTCGCCGACGCAGAAGGAGGCGATCGCCGCCGAGCTCGAGTCCATTCGCGAGCTCTTGCTCACGGAGGCGAACACGAGCTACCTCGGCCGCAACGTCTTCGCCGGCAATTCGGATGCCGGCCACGCGTTCGCCGACGACTACTCGTTCACGGGCGGGCAGGGAAGCGTTGAGCGACGGATCGGCGACGGGGCCACCGTGCGGGTCGACGTCGACGGCGCGGCGGCGTTCGGCCAAGGAGCGACCTCGGTCTTCGCGACCATCGACGCGATCGTCACCGACCTGCGCAACGGCACCAACGTCGGCGGGCGCGTCGAGGCGATCGACGCGCATCGCGAGGACGTCGCGCGGGCCCACGCCGAGGCCGGAGCTCGTCACGGCACCATCATCGAGGCGGGATCGGCGAACCTCGCCGCGAAAGTGCAGCTCGAGGCGACTCGCAGCGGCATCGAGGACCTCGACATCGGCGAGGCCGCGATCGAACTGAAGATGCAGGAGGTCGCCTATCAGGCCGCCCTTGCCGCCACCGCGCGCGCCGTGCGCCCGACCCTCATGGACTTCCTCAGATGACCCTGTTGACCTTCATCGCGCCCCCGTACGGGCTCGGACCGCAGACCCGGTTCGAGCTCAGCCCCGTCGACGGCGCCCCGGGGCTCTGCACCCTGGTCGGCGTCGACGGCGAGGCCCGCGTGTTCCTGCTCGACGCGGGTGCGCACCTCGCCGAGTACCGCCCGATCATCCCGAGCTTCGACCTCGCCGACCTGGGCGCGGCGGCCGATGCCGTGCGGGTCTTCGTCGTGGTCAACCCCTCGGCCGAGGGAACCACCGTGAACCTCGCGGCTCCCGTGCTCATCGCACCCGACGGACGGGCACGACAGGTGATCCTCGACGGTTCGACCTGGCCACTGCGATCGCCTTTGGCCGAGTTGCTCGCGAGAGACTGAACGACGTCAGGATCCGCCGAGCATCCGCTTGAGCTCGAGCTCGGCGGCCTGCGGCGCCCGCGCGGCATGCCGGTTGGCGAGGGTGACGTCGACGACGATCTCCTCGCGCTGGATGCGCCGGTCGCGCGGCGCGTCGATGCCGATGCGCACCGAGCTGTCACCTCGCACTTCGAGGATGGTGATGATGACGTCGTCGCCGATCATCACCCGTTCGTTCGACTTCCGTGTCAGTACCAGCATGGCGCTGCCTCTCTCGGCCGCAGACTCCCCGACGGCTCACCACTGTCATGCGCGGCGCGGCGCCGCCTCGTCGCTCGTCCACCCGATCGGGATCCCGAGACGACGTGCGCCGTCAGGGTCGCGGGTGAGCGAGGTGCCGATCACGGCCAGGGCGTGCACCCCGACGGATGCCGCGAGCCGCGACACCCACTCGGCCGTGTCCGCCGGGGTGCGGCTGGCGTCGACGACCGCCCAGACCTCGTCGGCCCGAAGGCGCGCGAGCGGCTCGAACGCGTCGTCGAGCGTCGCGCCGTGGGCGACGAAGACGGCTCGGCCGTGTTCGATGGAGGCCGCACGCTGCACGAGCGCATCGCGGCGGTCGGCGAGGGCCGCGGCGCCGGCGCCGCGACCCGAGGTGCGATGGTCGATCCCGACCACCGCACCGCTCGCGGTGGGCACGCCGGGTGCCGCGACCGCCGCGACCGCCGTGATCGCCGCGGCCACGGTCGCGGCGTCGCCGGCGAGGCCGACGAACAGCACGAGGTCGCCGGGAGATGGGGCGAGGGCGAGCCGTTCGGAGGCGGTCGGTACCGCGTGCACGGGGCCGCGTCCCGCCGTGAGTTCGCGGAGGGGCGCCGGGGCATCCGTCGGGCTCGATCGTTCGACCCCGACCTGGGCCCCGCCTTCGGACCCGAACCCGGCCCCGCCTTCGACCCCGAGCCCGCGCTCGACCGAGGCGAGCAGGGATGCGAACGCGGGAGAGGCGGTCGACAACGTGGTCGACGCGGTCGACGAGGCCGAGCCCTCGACGCGATCGGCGTCGGCCAAGAGGGCCGCGATGCCGGCGCGGTCGATCCGACCGCTCGGGAACGACCCCATCGACCCCGCCGACCCCGCCGCTTCGACCGGGTCGGGCACCTCGATCGTGGCCTCGATCTCCTCCTCGGCGAAGAAGCGGCCGAGTCCTTTCCGGGTGATCCTCGTCGCATCGACGATGCGCGCGTCGGGGCCGAAGGCGTCCAGCACCTCCTCGCGAAGCTCGTCGAGGCTCTTGGCCCTACGCCGGAAGCTCTGCATCGCTCCGGATCACCCCCACGGTCTCGATGGTGAAGCCACCCGCGGTCGCCTGCTGGTACGAGAGCACCGGAACGCCCGCGAGCTGCGCCGCGACCAGGCGGTGGATCGCCGGTCGCAGGGCCGGTGCGCAGACGAGCACCGGGCGCGCCCCGCTCGAGTCGGCGAGGGCGAGCTCGTGACGGATGCCGCCGAGCACCTGTTCGATCGCATCGGGGGGCAGGAGGATCTGCGAGCCGTGCTCGCCGGGCCGCAGCCCCTCGAGCATGCGTTGCTCGAGCAACGGGTCGATCATCACGACCCGCAGTACGCCGGCCTCGGTGTGCGCGGCGGGCAGCACCGCACCGAGTGCGTCGCGGGCCGCCTCGATGAGCGCCTCGGCCTCGGTCGTCGTCTTCGCCTTGAGCGAGACGGCCTCGTAGATGCGCGGCAGGTCGTTGATCGGCACCCGCTCGGCGAGCAGCCCCTGCAGCACGCGCTGCACCTCGGCGATGGACAGCGGGTTCGGGGTGAGCTCGTCGACCGCCGCAGGGCTCTCGGCCCGCACCCCGTCGGTGAGCATGCGCACATCCTCCCGGGAGAGCAGACGGGCGGCGTTGTCGCTCACGACGCTCGAGAGGTGGGTGACGATGACGGACACCCGATCGATGACCGTCGCGCCCGCCAGTTCGGCGCTGCGACGGGACTCGGCGGGGATCCACTTGCCGGCGAGGCCCCACACCGGTTCGACGGTGGCCTCGCCCGGCAGGGCGTCGAGGCCTGCGCCGAGTGCGAGCACCCGGCCGGGCGGTGCGATGCCCCGCCCTGCCTCGACTCCCGCCAAGCGGATCGAGTAGCTCGACGGCGGCAGTTCGACGCTGTCGCGCGTGCGCACGGGCGGGATCACGAAGCCCATCTCGAGTGCGATCTTCTTGCGCAGCGCCTTCACCCGGGCCAGGAGGTCGTCGGAGGAGCCGTTCACGACGTCGACGAGATCCGGTGCGAGCCCGATCTCGAGCGCGTGCACCCGGGCCCGGCCGATGAGGTCCTCGGGGGTCTCCGCCTTCGGCGCCGCCGACTCGATCTCGGCGAGCCTGACGTCGTTCGCGGCCGTCGCCTCCCTCGCCCGCACTCGCTGCGCGAGCACGAGCAGCACGATCGCCGCGATGAAGAAGGGGATGATCGGCATCCCCGGAATCAGGCCCATGAGCGCCGCCGCGCCTGCCGCGATGAGCAGGGCCGTGCGCGACTGCAGCAGCTGGGTCGACGCGTTCTGCCCCATGTCGGCGTCGGCGTTCGCGCGAGTGACGATCATGCCGGTCGAGACCGCCATGAGCAATGCGGGGATCTGGGTCACGAGTCCGTCGCCGATCGTGAGCAGCGTGTACGTGTCGAGCGCATCGACGAGATCGAGGCCGCGTTGCACCATGCCGATCGTGATGCCGCCGACGATGTTGATCAGGATGATCACGATGCCCGCGATCGCATCGCCCTTCACGAACTTCGACGCGCCGTCCATCGCGCCGTAGAAGTCGGCCTCAGCGGCGACCTCCGCCCGGCGTCGCCTCGCCTCGGACTCCGACAGCAGTCCGGCGTTCAGGTCGGCGTCGATCGCCATCTGCTTGCCGGGCATGGCGTCGAGCGTGAACCGCGCGCCGACCTCGGCGACACGTTCGGCGCCCTTCGTGACGACGACGAACTGGATCACGACGAGGATGAGGAAGACCACGGCGCCGATGATGATCGACCCGCCGACCGCGACGTGGCCGAACGCCTGGATGACCTGCCCGGCGTAGCCCTCACCGAGCACGAGCCTCGTCGACGCGACGTTGAGCCCCAGCCGGAAGAGCGTCGCGACGAGGAGCAGCGACGGGAACACCGAGAAGTCGAGCGGCTTCTTCACGAACATCGTCGTGAGCAGGATCACCAGCGCGAACAGGATGTTGATCACGATGAGCCCGTCGAGCAGCCACGACGGCACGGGCACGATGAGCAGGAGCAGGATCCCGACGACACCGATCGGCACCGCGATCATCGACAGATTCCGGTTCATCACTGACCTCCTGTTGTTGGCATGGTCTGCAGCTGGTGGATGCCGCTTGCCGCCCCGCGGCGTTTCAATGCGGCGGTGAAAGTGAGCACGATCGCCACCGCGTTGTAGAAGTCGACCGGGATCTCCTGGCCGATCGCGCACGCCGCGTGCAGCGCGCGGGCGAGCGGTACGTCGCGCACGAGAGGCACCGCGTTCCGCTCGGCCTCTTCGCGGATGCGCGCGGCCACGAGGCCCTTGCCCTTGGCCACGAGGCGCGGCGCGCTCCGCCCCGGTTCGTAGCGCAGCGCGACGGCGACGTGCGTCGGGTTCACGATCACGACGTCGGCGTTCGCGACCGACGCGATCATGCGATTGCGGCTGACCGCGAGCTGGCGTGATCGGCGTTGCGACTTCAGCATCGGATCGCCGTCGGAGTTCTTCGTCTCGTCGCGAAGCTCCTTCTTCGTCATCATCGTGTGCTTTCGGTTGCGGCGCATGACGATGACGACGTCGGCGGCCGCGAGCAGCAGGCCCGAGACGATCGCCGCGACGAGGAGCGCGATGACGCCGTCGGCCGCGGCGCGCACGACGGCGCTGAGCTGCAGCCCCCCGGAGCCGAGCAGCAGGGGCATGAGGCCCTGTACGACGACGAAGAGCACGATGCCCACCACGAGCGTTTTCAGCAGCGCCTTCGCCCCCTGCCACAGGGCCTGCATGCCGAACACGCGCTTGATCCCGGCGGCGAGGTTGAACTGCTCGAACTTGGCGAGCTGCTTCTTCAGGTGCACGCCGCCCTGGAGGGCCGCACCGCCGAGCACGACCGCGGCGACGAGCACCAGGAGCCAGCCGATGCTCGGAAGGATCGAGACGAGCCCCGCTTCGAGCGCTTCGACGGCGACGATCGGATCCGCGGCGCTCGCGGCATCCGTCACCCGGAAGAGCTGCGCGACCGAGGCATCCGTCGAGTTCGCCATGGTTGCCGGCAGTGCGACCGCGGCCGCCCCGATGCCGAGCCACGCCGTCAGGTCCTGCGATTTCTGCAGGCGGCCCTTCTCACGCACCTCGCGCATGCGCTTGTCGGTCGCCTGCTCGGTACGCTCCTCTGCATCGGACATGCTCAGTCCGCCGTTCTCATGGCCGACAGCGCGTCGCCGGTGAGCGCCTCGACCACGGCGGGCAGGGCGACGAAGACGGTGCCCGCGAGGGCGAGCGTCAGCAGGATCTTGAGCGGGAAGCCGAGCGCGAACGCGTTGAGCGCCGGTGCCACCCTGGTGAGGAGGCCGAGGCCGGCGTCGGCGAGGAAGAGCACGACGACGAGCGGCCCCGCGATCTGAGCGGCAGCGACGAGCAGACCCGTCACAGCGCCGATGAGGGTCTCAGCGGATGCCGCGACGTCGATGCCCGACCCGATCGGCACCGCCTCGAACGACTGGAACATGCCGGTGAAGAGCACGAGGTACGCGCCCGACGAGACCAGGAGCGCGAGGGTCGCGAGGTGGAAGAGCCGGGCGAACTGGGCGCCCTGCACCATCGACTGCGGGTCGAATCCGAGGGCGAGCTGGAAGCCGCCGAACACGTCGACGAGGTTTCCCGCCGACTGCACGGCCGCGAACACCACGTAGACGAGGAAGCCCAGCGTCACCCCGGTCATGAGTTCCGTGACGAGCGCGCCGAAGAATGCGGCATCCGCCATGGATTCGTAGCCGGCCGTCACCCGAGGTGCGACCGCGACACCGAGCCCGAGCGCGACCATCGCCTTCACCCGCCCGGGGATCGCCCGGTACGAGAAGGGCGGCGCGATCACGACGAAGCCCGCCATGCGCACACTCGCGAGCATGACCGCCTCGATCCAGGCGAAGTCGAGCGGGATCTGCATCAGCCGCCTCCGACGAGTGCGGGGATCCGCGCGAAGAGCTCATGGGTGAAGCTCACGATCTCGCTGATCATCCAGTGCCCGCACACGAGCAGTGCCACCGCGACGGCGAACGCCTTCGGCACGAACGAGAGCGTCACCTCCTGGATCTGGGTGATCGACTGGATGAGCGAGATCACGAAGCCGACGACGAGCGCGGTCAGGAGGATCGGCGCGCCGAGCTTCGCGGCCACGAGGAGTCCCTGCAGGCCGATGTCGAGTACCGCGTTGGCGTCCACTCAGCCTCCCCGGTAGCTCGAGATGAGCGTCGTGGTGAGCAGTCCCCACCCGTCGACGAGGATGAACAGCAGGACCTTGAACGGCAGCGAGATCATGACGGGCGGCAGCATCATCATGCCCATCGACATGAGCGCCGCGGCCACGACGAGGTCGATCACGAGGAACGGCACGAACACGACGAAGCCGATGATGAACGCCGCGCGCAGCTCGGAGATGAGGAATGCCGGGATGAGCGTGATGAGGTCGACATCGGCGGGGGAGTCGGGGTTCGGGAGGCCCGCCGCGCGGGTCATCAGGGCGAGGTCCTCTTCGCGCGTGAACGAGAGCATCCAGGCGCGCAGCGGTGCGCTGCCCGCTTCGAGTGCCTGCCCGAAGTCGAGCGTGCCGGCGAGATAGGGCTGCACGCCCGCGTCGTTCACCTCGGCGAAGACCGGCTGCATGATGAAGAACGACAGGAACAGGGCGAGCCCGGCGAGCACCTGGTTCGGCGGGATCGCCGGCAGCGAGACGGCGTTGCGCGCCATCGCGAGCACGACGAAGATCTTCGTGAACGACGTCATCATGATGAGCAGCGACGGGGCGACCGACAGCAGCGTGATGCCGATGAGGGTGACGATCGCCGACGACGGGGTGCCGTCGGGGCCGTTGATCTCGATGCCGAAGCCGCCGCCGCCCGGCGCGGTCGGGTCGCCCGGCACGGTCGGGTCGACCGGCGGTGCCGGGTCGACCGGTTCGGCGAAGCTCGGAGCTGCGGAGAGCGCCACGATGACGATCGCGACGACGATGGAAGCGGCCGCGAGTGCGGCGATCCGCATGAGCTTCCCCGACCGGTTCGATCCGGTCGAGGGACGCGTCATATGCCGAGACCCTCCTTCACCTCGGCGAGCGAGCGCTTCCATGTCTCGGCCGAGAGGATCGACCCGCGGCGCAGTCCGTGCGTTGCGGGCAGGATCGGGGTGGTTTTGGAGGTCGTCTTGGAGGTGGTCTTCGAGATCGTCGCGATCGGGGCGATGGATGCCGCGGCGAGCGCGTCGTCGAACGCGGGCGCGGTGACCGGCTCGGGTGCCGGCCGGTCGCTCAGCACCGAGACGCCGTGCTCGGTGACGCCGAGCATCAGCCGTCGCCCGTCGGCGTCGACGACGACCATCGAGGCCTTGGGTGCGAGCGACTGGCGGGCCACGACGGAGACGAGTTCGGGCTTCCTCGAGCGTGCGCGGCCCGCGCTGATGCGCCGGTGGGCGAACCAGATGACCGCGAGCACGACGCCGAGCGAGACGGCGACGCGCAAGACGAGGAAGAAGGTCTCCACTACTGGACGCTGTCCTGGGTGTCGAGGATTCGGGTGACCCGCACGGCGTAGTCCTGGTCGACGACGACGACCTCGCCGTGGGCGATGATGCGTCCGTTCAGCAGGATGTCGGCCGGTGCTCCGGCCGAGCGGTCGAGTTCGACCACCGCGCCGGGTTCGAGGTTCAGGATGTCGCGGACGGTCATCCTCGTACGGCCGATCTCGACCGCGAGTGACATCTCGACGCCGTTGATGCGGCCGAGCCGCTCGGCCCCGCTGCTCGCGACGGACGCGCCGTCGGTGCTGCGGCGTTCCCGCACGGCGAACCAGCCGACGAGCGACTCGCCGTCGAGGAGGGTGAATACGGCCGATGCCGGGTCCTCGAAGAGCGGCGAACGCTCGGTGCGGCGCACATCGCCGAGCACCCCGCTGCCGTAGCGGCGTCCGGCCGCTTGCATCGCCGGGTGCAGGAGGTTCTCCGGCGCGATGCCGTCGCCGGCGTCGAGCGCGTCCGCTTCGAGGAAGGCGATGGCGAAGTCGACGGAGGTCGCGCCGATGTGGCTCGCCTCGAAGCACTCGGCGGACTCGACGGCGAACGGTTCGTCGGGCGCTGCCGTGAGGGCGCGCCCGCTCGGCAGTGTGCGCACGAGTTCGGCGGCGGCCGCGGCGGCGACGGCGGTAGCGGTGGCGGTAGCGGCGGCGGCCGCGGCGTTGGCGGTCTGCGCGGGCGTGGTCATGATGCGGTCTCCAGAGTGTCGGTGATGGTGCACGCGAGACGTCCGCCGGCACGCCCGATTGCTGCACGACCGAGCAGCTGGCCGTCGACGGTGACCTGGAAGGGCGCGTGAGCGGCGTGGGCGAGCGGGATCACGTCGCCGACTGCGAGGGCGAGGATGTCGCGGGGCTTCACCGCGATCGCCGGCAATTGCACCGCGAACGGCAGCGGGGTGAGTTCGAGCTGTCCCGAGATCATCGTGCGTGCGTGTTCGGTTGCGACGACGGGATTCGCATCGCCGAGGCCGCTCAGCAGCAGCTCGGCCGGCAGCGCGAGCGTGGCGGGCGCCGACTGCTCGCCGCACTCCACGAGGAACGACGCCACGATCATGAGTTCGGAGGTCGCGGCCGCCTGTGCGATTTGCGAGTTGTGATGCACCGTGTCGTACACGAGCTCGCCGGGGAGCAGCCGCCCGAGCGAGTAGCGGAGGTCGTCGACGAGGTCGTCGATGAGCGCTCGCAGCAGCCCCTGCTCGATCTCGGTGAGGGTGCGTTCCGGTTCATCGTGCTCGCCCGTGCCGCCGAGCATGTGGCCGAGCCAGGTGAGGGCCGCGACGGCCGGGAACTGGATGACCGCCTTGTCGGAGTCGGTTCCCACTCGGCACAGCACCATCGTGGTCGACGACGGCAGCGATGCGGCGTACTCGTCGTAGGTGAGCATCGTCACCTGGTCGAAGTCGACGTGCGAACGCGCCCGCACATTGGCGGTGAGCTGGGTGCCCCATTGCCGGGCGAACGTCTCGAAGGCCAGTTCGAGCGCGCGCGAGTGTTCACGCGCGAGCGTCGTCGGCCGCCGGAAGTCGTAGGCGTCGATCGGCCGCGTCATCGCGCGGGCGTCGATCTCTGCGGTTGTACGGGGCACGTGCGCCACTATCGGCAGTCCGCCGGTATCGGTTAGCCGCCGGCCGGCGCCGGTGCGCCGTTCGCCGTGCGTGCGACGCCCGCGTCGGCCAATCGGGCCGCGAGTTCCGGCAACAGCGCCCTGATCGTCTCGGGTTCGTCGGAGACGATGACGACGTCGACCCGGCGGTTGAGCGCCATCGCCGCGTCATCCGCAGCGCTCGTCACCGGGCGTGCCGAACCGTAACCGATCGCCGCCGCGCGTTCGGGAGCGACGCCCGTGCGCTCGACGAAGTACCGCACGACCTGTGTGGCGCGTCCGCTCGAGAGTTCCCAGTCGGTCGGAAACGGCCCGGATGACCCGTGCGGGTCGGCGTGGCCCTCGACGCTGACCTCGTGGTGGATGGTCGACAGCACGCCGCCGACGACGCCCAAGACGGTCGTCGCCTTCTCGTTGAGGTCGACGCTGTTGCCGAGGAAGTAGGTCTCGGCGCCGACGAGGCGCACCGTGAGGCCGCGTTCGTCGATCTCGTACGACACCGCGTGCTCGACGCCCCGGGCCGCCAGCCCCGTGTCGATGCGATCGCGGATCGCGATGAGCGACTCGAGCTCATCTTGGGCGAGTTCGACGTCGATGCCCGCGTCGTGCTCGCCCTCGAGCTCGGCGGGAACGACGACGCCCTCCGCGGTGTCGGCGAAGGTCGTCGGGTCCTGCCCGAAGCCGGTGGCGAGGGAATCGCGAAGCGCCTCGAACTTGTCGGCGTCGACCGATGACATCGCGAACAGCACGATGAACATGCACATGAGTACCGTGACCATGTCCATGTACGACGCCATCCAGCGCTCGTCGTTGTGGACTTCGGCGCTTCGCGAGCGGCGCCGGCCGGGGCGGGTACTCATGCGGCCTCGAGCTGCTCCATGCCGGGCACGATGGCGCGCAGACGCTCGCCCAGCAGGCGCGGCTGGCTGCCCGCCTGCACCGCGAGCGCTCCCTCCATGACGAGCGTCATGTTCTCGGCCTCGAGGGTGGTGAGCCGCTGGAGGCGATCGCCGAGCGGCAGCCAGATGAAGTTCGCCGAGAGCAGCCCCCAGAGGGTTGCGACGAAGGCGGTCGCGATCGAGGGACCGAGCGTGTCGGGGGAGTCGAGCATCTCGAGCACGTGGGTCAGCGAGACGACCGTGCCGATGATGCCGATCGTCGGGGCGTACCCGCCGAGCGACTTGAAGAACTTCGCGGCCTGCGTGCCGAGCTGCTCTTTCGAGTTGATCTCCTCCTCGAGGAGCTCGCGCAATTCATCGCCGTCGATGCCGTCGGCGATGTTCTGCAGGGCGTTCCGCAGAAAGGGGTCGTCGGTCTCCGCGGAATCCTGCTCGAGCGAGAGCAGCCCGTCGCGGCGGGCCTTCTCGGCGAGTTCGACGAGGCGTTCGATCGTCGCCTCGGGTTTCGCGGTCTTGCCGCGGAACGCGCGGGGCACAGCCTTGCACGCACGCCACGCATCCTTGAGGGTGGTGCCGGCGAGCCCGACCGCGATGGTCGCGCCGAAGACGAGCGCCATCGGGGCAGGAAGGAGCAATGCCTCGACGTGCGCGCCTTCGAGCGTGATCATCGCGAAGAGCGATCCGAAGGCGAGGACGAGGCCGATGATGAGAGCGGGGTCCATGACTACCTTGCCTTCGGTGGACGTGCCAGGGGGACGACGCCACGAGGGCGCGGTTGTTCGGCCGTGAGCTCTTCGGTGCGCGCGAGCACCCGTGCGCGGAAGTCGACCACCGAGCTGATGACCTCGTCGATCGACTCGGTGACGATGTAGTTGGTGCCGTCGACCATGAGCAGGGTCGTGTCGGGGTTGGCGTGGATGCGTTCGATGAGATCGGTGTTGAGCGCGAACCGCGTGCCGTTCAGCCGGGTGAGCACGATCATGGTGATCCTTCGCGGTCGCGCGACTCGCACCGAGCCGTCGCCCTCCACTCTCGGCAGCGGGCGGCCTCCCGTTAGGAAGACCGCCCGCGGCGTGCGCCGGCGCCGCTCAGCGCTTCAGGTTCGTGAGCTCCTGGAGTACCTCGTCCGAGGTCGTGATGATGCGGGCGTTCGCCTGGAATCCGCGCTGGGCGATGATGAGGTTCGTGAACTCCTGCGAGAGGTCGACGTTCGACATCTCGAGGTAGCCGCTCGCGAGGGCGCCGAACCCGGCGTCGCCGGCCGCACCGACCTCGGCGCCGCCCGTGTTCGCGGTCGCCCGGTAGGCGGAGTTTCCGGCCTTCTCGAGCCCGCCGGGGTTCACGAAGTTCGCGAGCGCGATGCGCCCGACGGCCTCGGTGGCCCCGTTCGAGAAGTTGCCCGTGACGGTCCCGTCGGGGCCGATCGAGTAGGCGTCGAGCGTGCCGGCCGCCCGGCCGTCCTGGCCGGCGACCTTCGCCGTGGTGAGGTCGGCGAAGCCGGTGAGGGCGGAGACGTCGACGGTCACGCCGCCGACCGCGATCGTCGCGGGTCCGGTGGGCTGCCCGTCGACGAAGGTGAGCGTGTCGAGCACCGTCGCGCCGTCGGCGACTTCCCAGCCGGCAGCGTTCTTGGTGAAGGTGAGGCTCACGGTGGTCGCCGCGCCGCTGGCGTCGTAGACGTCGATGTCGCGCACGATCTCGGTGCCGTCCGCGGCATCCTGGGGCAGGTTGCCCGAGAACTGCACGGCCGTCGTCGCGACCGCCGCCGAGACCGCGCCGCGGGGGAGCGTGACGTTCGCGAGCGCCCCGCCCTGGTTGACCTGTCCGCCCGCGGCATTCCATCCCATGACGAGCGCGCCGTCTTGGGTGACGAGGCGCCCCTGCGCGTCGAACTCGAACGAGCCGGCGCGCGTGTAGAGGGTCTCGCCGCCCGACTGCACGACGAAGAACCCGTCGCCCGAGATCATGAGGTCGCTCGCGCGCGAGGTCGCCTGTGCGGAGCCCTGCGAGAAGTTCGTGCTGATGCCGGCCAGTTGCACGCCGAGGCCGACCTGCGCGGGGTTCGTGCCGCCGATGGCGGCGCCGGGTGCCCCGCCGCCCTGGATGAGCTGGGAGAGCGTGTCCTGGAACTGGGTCGCCGAGGCCTTGAAGCCTGCGGTGTTCACGTTGGCGATGTTGTTGCCGGTGACGTCGAGCATCATCTGGTGGGAGCGGAGGCCGGAGATCCCGGAGAAGAGCGAGCGGAGCATGGTGGTCCTTTCGGTGGGCGCTAGGAGCGCACGGCGGAGATGGAGTCGAGTGCGACGGCCTTGCCGTCGATGTTGACGAGGGGCACCGGCCCCGAGAACGAGACGGAGGTCGCGACGCCCTTCACCGTCGCGCCGGTGGCGTCGAGGTAGTCGACCTCCTTGCCGATGAGGGCGGATGCCGCGGTGCGCATCTGCAGCGAGAACGACTCCTGCACTTGCGTGGCGAGTGCCGTGAGGCGTTCCATCGTGGCGAGCTCGGTGGTCTGGCTGATCATGGCGTTGGTGTCCATCGGGCTCGATGGATCCTGGTGGCTGAGTTGGGTGACGAGCAGCTTCAGGAAGAGGTCGCCGTCCATCTCCTGTTTGGGTGCGCGCGTGGTGGTGCTCCCGGTGTAGAGACTCGAGGTCCCTCCCGAGCCTGCCGTTGCGGTGAGTGCGTCGACGGTCATGGTTGCTCCTCTAGGCGATCACGTCGAGGGCGGATGCCGGTTCCCAGCGTTGCGGCTGGCGTGTCGGCTCCTCCCTCGGCTCTCGGGGTGCCGGCGAGTCCGGCTCGGGCCGCTCATCACGGGCGGGCGAGTGTTCGGGCGAGCCGGTGCCGGCGTCGCGCGGTGAGAGGTCGACGGTTGCAGTGAGTCCCGCGGCGACGACGTCGCGGCGGAGGTCGCCGAGCACCTGGCGCAGCGCCTCCCGACCGGAGTCGCCTGGCGCGAGCAGTTCGATGCGTACGCCGTCGGGCGAGACGATCGCGCGCACCGACACCGGCCCGAGGTGCTCGGGGGTGACGTTGACCGTCACGTGCTGGGTTCCCGATGCGCCGTGGGCGAGTGCGAGCACGGGTCTGCTCAGCTGCGCGGCGAACGGTTCGGCGACGCGTTGCCGGGCGGCGGCGGCCGGATCAGCGGCGTGCGCACGCTCGACGGTGTCGATGGCGGGCGCCTGGGCCCGGGCGGCATCGCTCACGACCGGCTGCTCTGCCGTCGCGGAGGCCGGTCGGCTCGCTCCGCCGGCTGCGCTCTCGAGTAGCGGTGGGGATGTCGCCGCGACTGGCTGCGGCGACGATGATCCGGGCGTCGTGGCCGAAGGGGCCGAGATCGACGGGTCTGCCGCCGGGTGGCGAGGCGGATCGCCCGCGCTCGCCGTGTGCTGCGAGCTCGCGCCGGGGTGCGCGGGTCGGACGCGGGAGGCATCGCCCCCGCGGACGGGAAGGGCTGACACGGGGTGCGCGTCATCCGGCACCGGGGCGGCCTCCACCACCGGGGCGGCCTCGCTCGCCGAGACGGCATCGGCCCGCGCGCCGTCGGGTGCTGCGGTCGTCCCGGGCGGCGGCGCGGTACCGGCAGGAAGGCCGGCGTCCCCGCGGGCGCCGGCGACGACGGCGCCGCCTGGCGTGCTCGACGGTGGCGCTGCCGGCGATTCGCCGCTGTCCGTCGTCGCCGGGCCGGGCCCGATCGAGTCTCCGGGAGCGCCCTCGACGATGGCGGGTGCACTCGGTTCGCCGAGGCCGCGAGGGGTGGACGGCAGGGCAGGCAGCACGGCCGACGGCGTCCCCCCGCTCGCCGCGCCGAGACCGGGCTCGGTCGTCTCGGCGGTCTCGCTGGTCTCGCTGGTCTCGCTGGCGTCGGCGGTCGGCGCCGGGTCGCTGCCGGGGTGCACGACATCGACCTCCGACGGCTCCGCCGCCCCGAGCAGCACGGCCGCGAACGCGGACGCCGTCGCCGTCTCGCCACTCGCCTCGCGCGGTGTCGGACGAGGGCCGGCGGCCGCCGTCACGACGCCGGCCGCGTTCACGACGTGCTCCGGTTGAGCGAGAGCAACTGGGCGGCGAGCACGAGGTCGACGAGGGTGCCGACATCGGTGCCGGGCAGGAGGCCGGCGAGCGAGCCGAGCCCGCTCGAACTGCCGATCGATCCGATCGATCCGAGCGTTCCGTACGAGCTCAGTGAGCCGAGTGAGCCGAGCGACGCGACACCGGCGGACGACGCCCCCGACGCGGCATCCGTCATCGGCGGCGTGCCGGCCGTCGAAGCCGTCGGCACGACGCGCCGGATCGTCTGGATGTCGGCGTCGGTCAGGTAGTTGGGCTGAAACGAGACCGTGCGGCCCTCGTAGGGCGCGTGCACGATCATGCCGTCGCCGGCATAGATGACGATGTGGTCGGCGTTGTGCGTGACGATGAGGTCGCCGGGTTGCGCCTCGGCGAGCGAGCCGACCTCCTCGCCGATCGATTCCTGCTGCGAGACCCGGCGGGGCGCATCGATGCCGAGCTCGCCGAGCACGCGCTGCACGAGCCCCGAGCAGTCGATGCCCGAGCGGTCGGTACCGCCGAGCACATAGGGCACGCCGAGGTACTCCTTCGCCTGGTCGACGATCGCCTGCCCCGTGACGCCGCCGGCCGCCGCCGAGGTCGTCGCCGCCGATGCGGACGTCGCGGGTTGCGCCGCGAGCGTCGTCTCGAATCGGGCAGCGGATGCCGCGTTGCGGCGATTCTCGAGCGTGGTGACCATGGCCGTGATCTCATCGATCCGGCCGATCGCGTCGACGATGGGCATTGCTAGCGTCCTTCCGTGGCCATGGAGCGGGCTGCGGCGAGCTCGTCGAGTCGCGACTGCTCCGCTCGCAGATCGTCTGCGGCGAGTTGCGCCTCGTGCGCGGTCTCGAGTCGTTCGAGGCCGCGAGTGCGCGCGTGCGCCTCGGTGTGCTCGTGCCGGGCATCGGCCGCGCTGCGTTCGAGCGCGTCGTGCCGCGTCGCCCATTCGCCGAGCATCGCCGCACTCGCGGCGCGCGCCGCCGCGACGGCCCGGAGCGTCTCGAGCGAGGTGCCGGGTTCGCCGAACGCCCCGAGATGACGGATGGCGCGCTCGCGCAGCGCCTCGCTGTCGCGGAGCCGCCCGTTGCGTGCCGCGAGCACGCCCTGCGCCTGGTCCTCCTGGATCCGGCGCACGCGGAGCAGCCCGCTGAGGCTGAACGTACGCGTCATCCTGCACCCCCGATCGTCCGGTCGGCCTCGGCGCGGCCCTGTGCCGCCGCGCCCCCGATCGCGCGGGCGAGCTCGGCGAGGCCCCGTGCCGCCTCGCCCGGCCCGGTCTGCTCGTCCATGCGCTGTCGCAGGAACGCGTCGATGCCGAGTTCGTTGGCGATCGCCGCGTCGACCTGCGGGTTGGCTCCCGCCTGGTAGGCGCCCACGTCGATGAGGTCCTGCGCTTGTCGGCGGGCGGCCATCGCCCGTCGCACCGTGACGGCATCGGCCATGGTGCTCGGCGCGATCACCTTCGGTGCGACCCGCGAGACGGAATCGAGCACGTCGACGGAGGGGAAGTGCCCGGCCACGGCGAGGCGCCGATCGAGTACGACGTGCCCGTCGAGGATCGACCGCGCGGTGTCGGCGATCGGCTCGTTGTGGTCGTCGCCTTCGACGAGCACGGTGTACACACCCGTGATCGATCCGGCGCCGGCGGTGCCGGCCCGCTCGAGCAGTCGCGCCAGCAGAGAGAAGGTCGAGGGCGGGTAGCCCCGCGTGGCCGGAGGTTCGCCCGCCGAGAGTCCGATCTCGCGCTGGGCCATCGCGACCCGGGTCAGCGAGTCCATCATCAACACGACGTGCTCGCCCCGCTCGCGTGCCGCCTCCGCGATCCGGGTGGCGAGGTGCGCGGCGCGACGTCGCATCGGTGCCGGCTCGTCGGCGGTCGCGACGACCACGACCGATCGTGCCAGCCCCGCCTCGCCGAGATCGTCGTCGAGGAACTCGCGCACCTCGCGGCCGCGCTCGCCGACGAGGGCGATCACCGACATCGCGGCATCCGTGCCCCTCGCGACCATCGACAGCAGGCTCGACTTGCCGACGCCCGACCCGGCGAACAGGCCGAGCCGCTGGCCGCGGCCGAGCGGCACGAGCCCGTCGAGCACGCGAACGCCCGTGTGCAGTTGCGTGTCGATGCGGGCGCGGCTCATCGGCGCCGGGATCGAGCCCGCCAGCTCGACGTGTTCGACGCCGGAGATCGGACCCTTGCCGTCGATCGGCCGGCCGAGACCATCGACGACCCGGCCGAGCAGACCTCGGCCGACGGGGGCGGATGCCGCGTGCTCGAGTCGTCGCACCGGCGCGCCCGGTGAGGGTGCGGCGAACGACTCGAGCGCCATGCACGACGCGAGGCCGGGGCGGCACGCGGTGACCTCCGCGAGCGTGCCACCGGCGAGGTCACCGCCCCGACCGAGCTCGACGAGGTCGCCGATCGCGAGGTCGAGACCCTCGACGTCGATGCCGAGGCCGACCGTGCTGCGCACCCGACCGATGCGCTCGGGACCGGCCGCGCGCAAGGCGGCGACGAAACGCGGCGTGTCGACGGCGTTCACGATGCGCCCTCGAGCAGTACGCCGCGGGCTCGGTCGAGCGCCTCGGCCACGCGGGCGTCGACGAGGCCGTCGGGCAGGTCGGCGATCGCGTCCCCGGGGCCGAGGGCCGGGTCGGCGACGAGGGTGACCGGTGCCTCGACTCCTGCCGCTGCGAGGGCGGCGATCGCGTCGGGGGCCATCCGCACCACGATGGCGGTCGGGCCCGATGGGTGGCCGAGCACCCTGGCGAGTGCGGTGCGAGCGGCGATCTCGGTGTTCGCGAGCTCGGTGCCGAGCACGGCTTCGGCGAGCGCGATCGAGGCCTCGAGGATCGCCCACTCCGAGTCGGCGAGCACCGGTGCGACGCGTCGATCGAGGGCGGTGCGGGCATCGTCCAGACGCTGGAGGGCGGTGACGAGGCGTGCGTCCGCGAGCTGGCGTCGCGCCTGCGCATCCGAGTCGAGTTCGGCGAGGAGCTCATCGCGTTCGATCTCGGCGCGCCGACGACCCCGGGCGAGGCCCTTCGCATAACCCCGCTGCACGGCTTCGCGCACGACGGCGGCGGCCTCGGGCGCCTGGAGGTCGGGAAAGTCGAGCGGGGCGAACAGTTCAGTCGACAAACTCGTCTCCATCTCCTCGGTGCACGGTGATCTGGCCCTCTTCGGCGAGTTCCCGGATCGCACGGACCAGGTCGGCTCTCGCCTCCTCGACCTGCGACACGCGCAGCTGGCCCATCACCGACGCCTCGTCGTCGAGCAGCTCGCGGTTGCGTTCGGAGAGGTTCTCGCGGATCTTCTGCTCGACGGCAGCCGGGGAGCCGCGGAGCGCGCGGGCCAGCACGGCGACGTCGACGCCGCGCACCACGCGTTGCACGTCGCGGTCATCGAAGCGCACGACGTCGTTGAAGGTGAGCAGGCGGCTGCGCACCTCGTCGGCGAGCTCCGGGTTGCGTGCGTCGAGTGCTTCGAGCACGGCACGCTCGGTGGCGACGGGTGCGCGATTGATGATGTCGACGAGGGGCTGCACTCCGCCGACCACCTCGGCGGCGGTGCGCGGGGAGATCATCGAGGCGGCACGCGCCTTGAGCGTCGCCGAGACGATCGCGATCGCCGCCGGGGTTGCGCTCGTCATCTGCGCGATGCATTCGGCGACGTCCGCACGTCGCTCGTCGGGCAGGCCGGCGAGGATGTTCGAGGCCTGCGCCGGGCGCAGGTGCGTGAGCACGAGCGCCACGGTCTGGGGCATCTCGGACTCGAGCAGCGAGGCCACCTGGGCGGGTTCGGCGGCGTCGAGGAACTCGAACGACTTGCCGGCGAGCGAGGATGCCACCCGGTTCATCACCCCCGCAGCCTTCTCCGCGCCGAACGAGGATTCCAGCAGGCCGGCGGCGATCTCGCGACCCCCTCTGGCGGCCACGCGCCCGCGCACGGCGAGGTCGTGGAACTCCGCGATCGCCAGATCGGTCGCGTCGGCGTCGACCCGTTGCAGCCGGATGATCTCGGCGGTGATCTCTTCGGCCTCCGGCTCGCTGAACTCCTTGAGCAGTTTCGCCGCCTGCTCGCGCTCGAGGTTCATGAGCACGACCGCGACTTTCTGCACGCCGGTCAGCGTCGTCGCTTCGCTCATGCCGGCGCCTGTTCATCGAGCATCGCGCGCAGCAACTGCGCGGTCTTCTCCGGATCCTGTTCGGCCATGCGGGCGATGTCCGCGCGGCGCGCTTCGCCGTCATGCGGACCCGCGTGCTCGAGTTCGAGCGCGAGCGCCAGGGGTGCTTCCGGCGTCAGGTCGAGCACATCGAAGTGCGGGTGGGACTCCTCGAGCTCGAGCGGCTCGCGACGTGGCCGCAGGCGCCGGGTGATGAAGATCCCGGCGATCAGGAGCGGCAGGAGTATGGCGGCGGCGACGATGCCGGCCCGGATCAGCTCGGCGAGCCGGCCTTCCTCGGCCTGACGTTCCGCTTCGCGAAGCGCCTCACCGGCCTGAGCGGCGTCGGCGGTGCTGAAGTCGACGAGCTGCACGCTCAGGTCGTCGCCGCGGTCGGCGTCGATGCCGGCCGCGCTCGCGACGAGGTCGCGCACATCGGCGAGCCGGAGGTCGCCGGCGGCCACCCGGTCGATCGCGACGGACACGGTCTGGCGGGCGACGGCCCCGGCGGGAACCGTGCGCGTCTCGGTGATCTTGTCGACGGCGTTGTTCCGCACCGTCTGCTCGGAGGTGTAGGTGCCGTCGCCGCCCGCTCCGCCGGGCACGGCGATGTTGTCGGGCCCGAGCACGCCGGCGTCGGCGCCGTCGATGCCCGCATAGTTCTCGGTGTTCACCGACTCGTTGAGGGCGGGCGTCTCGGCCGCGGCCTCGAATCGCTCGCTCGTGACTTCGGCGCTCTCAGAGCTGACCGTGGCGGCGACCGCGACCGTCGCGTTGCCCGAGCCGACGATGCGATCGAGCATCACCTGCACGGCCGACGACACGCGCTGCTCGTAGTCGCCCGTCTGGGACTCCGTCGTACCCGAGGTGCCGACGCCGACCGCGGAGAGCACCGTGCCGTCGGCGTCGATCACCGCGACGCCGTCGGCGTCCATTCCCTCGATCGCGGCGCTCGTGAGATGCGTGATCGCGTTGACCTGCGCGGTCGAGAGGGTCGTGCCCGAGGCGGTCTCGACGAAGACCGATGCGGTGGGTTCCTGCTCCTCGGAGACGAAGACGGTCTCCTCCGGCAGTGCGAGCTGCACGGATGCCGCGGACACACCCTTCATCGACCCGATCGTCTTCGCCAGCTCGCCTTCGATGGCGCGCTTGTACGTCACCGACTGCTGGAACGCCGAGGTCGTCACGCCCATGCTGTCGAGCAGGGCGTAACCTCCCGTCGAGGATGCAGGCAGGCCTGCGGAGGCCGCCTTGATGCGCTCCTCGTACACGACCTCTTCGGGCACGAGCACGGTCGACCCGCCGTCGGCCAGCTGATAGGGCACGTTGGACCCGCGCAACTGTTCGACGACGGCGCTCGCGTCGGCGCCGGAGAGGCCCGAGAACAACGGCGAGTACGCGGGCTTCGAGAGCCAGGCGCTGACCGTCACGATGCCGAGCACCAGCACGGCGATGCCGAGCAGCGCCAGTACGCGCTGCGCGATGCTGAAGCCGCCGATGACCGCCCCCAGCCGGGCGAGTCCTGCTCTGACCGGTGCGGGCATCAGGCCTGCATCCGCATGATCTCGTTGAACGCCTCGACGCCCTTGTTGCGCACCGCGGCGACGAGCTCGAGCGTCACTGCGGCCCGCGTGGAGGCGAGCGTGGCGTCGTGGATGTCGGTGAGGTCGCCCGTGACGGCCTGCACGGCGAGGGTCTTCGATTCGCCCTGGAGCGCCTGGGCGCCGTCGACGGCCGAGGCGAGCACCTGGCCGAACGCGTCGCCCGACGGGGATGTCGCGGCCGCGGCATCCGTCTCGGCGAGGTAGCCCGTCTGCCGTACTGCCTGCACGGCTCCGATGGTCTCGATCATCAGTTGCGTCCGATCTGGAGTGCCGCGAGGTAGGTCTCGCGCGCCCGGTCCACCACGGCCGCGTTGGCCTGATAGCCGCGCTGCGCCATGATGAGCGAACCCATCTGCGCCGAGAGGTCGATATCGGGATAGCGCACGTAGCCGTCGGCGTCGGCGAGCGGATGGTCGGGTTGGTAGGCGAGGCGGCCCTCTGCGTCGCCGAACGCCGCACCCTGCACGTAGACGCCGCTCGTGCCCTGCCCGGCCGCCGCGATCACGTAGCGCGCCTGGAAGGCGTCGCCATCCGTCGAGGTGACCGTGTTCACGTTCGCGAGGTTGTCGGAGACGGCGTCGAGCCACTTGCGGTGCACGGTCAATGCGGTGCCGGCGATGCCGATCGCGTCGAAGGTCATGAGGAGTTCCTCCGGGTCATCAATTGGTGCGCATCGCAGCGCGGAGTGACGTGAACTGGCCGTTCGCCGCCTGGGTGGCGAACTGGTAGCGGAGCACGGTGTCGATGTTCGACAGCGTCTCGGTGTCGAGGTTGACGTTGTTGCCGTTCAGCTGCGTGGGCTCGAGGGAGTCGGCGGTGCGCGCTCGCACCCGCCCGTCGCCGGCCTCGACCGACGCCGCGAGGGCGTCCTCGAAGCTCACGCGCTGGGCCCGGTAGCCGGGCGTGTTCACGTTCGCGATGTTGTTCGCGATCGCGCGTTGCCGCTCGGCGA
The DNA here is from genome assembly GCF_059445405.1 of Agromyces sp. Y782. Taxonomy (NCBI): domain Bacteria; kingdom Bacillati; phylum Actinomycetota; class Actinomycetes; order Micrococcales; family Microbacteriaceae; genus Agromyces; species Agromyces sp. Y782. Next base: position 2,014,449 of record NZ_JCAIUG010000001.1, read on the forward strand.
GCCCGTCGAGGGCGCTCGACAGCGCGAGGGCGGTCACGGAATCCAGCACGGCGTCCCCTCCGGTAGGTCGGGTGGCCGATCCCTGGCCTGACTCGTCGAGCGATCCGTGCTCGAAGTTCGCTATCGGCAGTCGCGAGCGATCCGTTAGCCGCGGGTGCTCAGCCGACGGCGTCGAGGTAGACCGGGCGCCGCTCCACCGGCGTGCGGGGCGACCTGGCGAGCTGCTCCAGCTCGCGGGCCACGAGGTCTCGCTCCCGCGCGATCTCGCCGAGCCGGCCGCGCAGCGTCTGCAGCGCCCTGCCCACGGCGGTCGCGAGCTCGGGCGGGAGGGGCGGCAGTCCGGGGTCGACGGGCACCGCGAGCGGGCCCACGAGGTGGCCCTGCGACATCCGCTCGACGTCGATCGGTGCGCTGACCTCGGCGAGGTGCGCGAGCCAACGCTCGTAGGCAGAGTCGGCGACCGAGGCGTCAGCCGACACGGAGGCAGAGTCGGCGACCGAGGCGTCAGCCGACACGGAGGCCGAGGCGGCGACGGAGGCGGCAGCCGACACGGAGGCCGAGTCGTCAGCCGACACGGAACCCTCCCGCGGCACTCGGAGCGACGGCGGCCTCGTGCCACGCCTGGCGAAGCGGCTCGAGGCGGCGGGCGCACTCGCGCGTGAGCTCGACGTCGCGCGCGATGTTGGCGCTCACGAGCGCCTCGAAGACGTAGTCGTAGATCGCCATGAGTCGTCCAGCGCCGTCCCACACGTCGAGATCGAGCGAGCGCTGCAGTTCGACGACGATGTCCTGTGCGTGCACGAGCTGCGCCGTGGCGGTCGCCCAGTCGCCCGCGAGTTGCGCCGCTTCGGCGCGATGCAGGTCGAGCAGCACGCGGTCGTAGAGCATCGTGAGCAACTGCGCGGGCGTCGCGCTCATGATCGCGTTGCGTTGATATTCGTCGAGACGGTCGGTCACATCTGACTCCTCACTCGTGACGGGCGGCTGCATCGCCGCCTGCTCAACTGGACTTCGTGTTCCACGACGGGAGGCCGGCGAGCTGGGACTCGAGGTAGCTCGACTGGGCGTTCATCGTGCTCATCGCGACCTCGAGGGCGGCGTAGGTGCGTTTCAGCGTCCCCTCCCGCTGCTCGAGACGTCGCGTCCAGCCCTCGATCTGCTTGTCCATGCCGTCGATGAGCGACTGCTTGCCCTCGATCTGCTTGGAGAGCCGGCCCTCGTACTTGTCGGAGTAGCGCTCGCCGACCTCGCCGAGCCGCGTCGCGATCGTCGCGAACGCCGACTCCACCCGTGCCGGGTCCTCCGCAAGCACCGCCGCGAACTTCTCGGCGTCGAACTCCAGCTCCCCGGTCTTCGAGAAACTGATGCCGAGGGGTGCGAGCGACTGCCCGCCGATGGGTGACTGGATCGCGGAGACGAGGGCGTCGCGGATGCCGCGGACGTTCGAGTCGCTCGTGAAGCTGCCGACGTTCGTGACGGTCGCGCCGTCGGCATCCGTCGTCTTCGAGGTCGCCGACTTCTGCGCGATGAACGTCAGGATGCTCCGCACCTCGTCGAGGAATGCGGCTGCGGCATCGGTGGAGCTCTTCACGTCGCGGGCGACGGTGAGGGCGACGGGCGAGGCGGTGGCCTTCGAGACCGTCACGTCGATGCCCGGAAGGAGGTCGGCGAAGGTGTTCGTCGCCGAGGAGATCGACTGCTCGGCGGCCGTGCCCGCCCAGAGCGTGACGGCGGCGTCCTGGCCCTGCCGAACGATCGAAGCGCCGGCATCGGTGGCGACATCGACCGCGGTGCCGGCGACGACCTCGGCCTCCGTGCCGCGGAAGACCTGGAACGACGAGGCCGTTCCGGTCTGCGTCGAGGCGAACTGCAATCGGTAGAGAGGGGTGCCCGAGGCATCCGTGCCGGATTGCACGCGGGTCGCCGTGATGCCGAGCTCGGCGTTGTTGACCGCGCGCGCGACGTCGGCGAGGGAGTCGGAGGTGGCCGTCACTTGCGTGCGACTGCCGTCGGGGCGAACGATGGTCAGCACCGGGGGAGACCCGGGCCACGTCGGGGTCGCCGCCGAGACGATGACGTGCGGACTGGCGACGCGGGTCACCGTCAGGTCGAGGCCGCCGGCCACTGCGCCGGGCTTCGCCGTCACGGCGACGGATGCATCGGACGAGCTCGCCGTGAACTGCTGCAGGCCCGTGGGTGCCGCAGCGGCCGTGGCCTTCTCGAGCAGGGCCGCGAGCCGGGAGTTCAGCGACTGGAAGTCGGTGAGTGCGAGGCCGGCTCTCGCAGCGGTCGCCTTCAGGAGCACCTGGGGTCGTGCCTCGAGCTGCATGAGCGAGGCGATGAGGGCCGTCGTGTCGAGGCCGCTCGCGAGTCCATCGAGCGAGATTCCCATGCGAGTTCCAATCGATTCGCGTGAAACGGGTGAAGCCCGGCGGTGTCGGGCGACGGCGTTGGCCAAGCGCCGTCCACCGCCAGGCTTCACCCCTGGTGGCTATCCGGCTCAGCCGAGGAGCTTCAGCACGCCCTGGTTGGCCTGGTTGGCCTGGGCGAGCATCGCGGTACCGGCCTGGGAGAGGATGCTGGCGCGGGTGTAGTTGACCATCTCGGCCGCCATGTCGGTGTCGCGGATGCGCGACTCGGCCGCCGAGAGGTTCTCGGCCGACACGTTCAAGCTGCGGATCGTCGACTCGAAGCGGTTCTGGTTCGCACCGAGCTCCGCACGAGCCGTCGAGATCGCGGTGATCTGCGTGTCGAGTGCCGTGATCGACGTCGCCGCGTTGGCCGCGCTGTCGAACGTCAGGCCGGTGACCGCGGTCGCGACGGTGGTGACGTTCGTCAGGTTCACGGCGATCTGGTCCTCCGCAGCGACGCCACCGGCGCCGATGTGGAAGGTCAGCGACGCGTTGGTTCCGTCGAGCAGCTTGATCCCGTTGAAGTTCGCCGAGGCGGCGACACGGGTGAGCTCGGCGGCGAGGTCGGTGACCTCCGTCTGGATTGCGGCGCGCGAGTCGGCGTTGTTCGAGTCGTTACCGGCCTGCACGGCGAGGTCGCGCACACGCTGGAGGATCGAGTGCACCTCGGTCAGGGCGCCTTCAGCGGTCTGGATGACGCTGATGCCGTCCTGCGCGTTGCGAGCGGCGACTTTGGTTCCGGAGATCTGCGAGCGCAGACCCTCCGAGATCGCGAGGCCGGCCGCGTCGTCGGCAGCCCGGTTGATCCGCAGACCGCTCGAGAGCTTCTCGAGGGACTTCGACAACTCGTTCTGCGTGTTGGTCAGGTTACGGTGCGCATTGAACGCCGCAACGTTCGTGTTGATCTGCATTCCCATGGGATGTTCTTCCTTGATCGTTGGGTCGCCGGCCCATCCGTGGACCGGTATGCAGCACTGTCGGTCGTCGTGGGCGAGGCCGTTAGGCGAAGCGGGTCGAGTCCGAGCGCACCGTGAGGCGGTCGCCGAGCTCGGCGAGGTATCCGCGTGCCCGTGCACCCGTTGGCGCCTCCAGCGGCAGATCCTGCTCTTCCCGGAAGTACCCGACCGCACCGAGGCGCATGAGCCGCAGCGCCTCCGCGCGCTGCTGGGAGACGGCGGAGTGGGTCACCCCGAGCTCCGCGGCGAGCTCCGTCACGCTTCGATCGTGGAAGTAGACGGCTTCGACGATGTACCGCATGCGCTCGGGGAGCGTGTGCACGGCCTTCCGCACGAACTCGACGCGTTCCTTGACGATCGCTTCGGTCTCGGGCAGCTGGATCTCCGAGCTCTCATTGCCCGCGAAGGTCTCGTCGAACGGGCCGATCCGGCGATTGGCGAGACCGGCGTGCTCTGCCGCCGTCGCCTCGTCGACCCCGAGAGCGCCCGCGAGCTCGGACACCGTCGGCCCGCGCCCGAGTGCCGCCGTCAGCTGCTCCTGCACGGCGAGCGTGGCCTTGATGGTCTGCCTGGTGGAGCGCTTGGCCCAGTCCACCGCGCGCATCTCGTCGCGGATCGCTCCGATGATCCGTTCGCGGGCATAGGCGCCGAACGGCACGCCGCGTGCCGGGTCGTACGCGTCGACGGCTTGGACGAGCGCGAGCGCGCCGGCCTGCGCCAGGTCATCGCGCGACAGGTGCGTCGCCCCCGCCATGACCTTGGACACCAGGAATCCGACGAGCGGCAAGTGCTCGACGATCATTCGATCTCGTGGAGTGGTGCTCACCGGGGTTCCCCTCAGATCTCGGTGCGCGGTCTCCGGTCGACGGCGTGTGCGCCGCCGATCGCAACCGACGCTGAGTACATGCGCGGCATTGCGCTTGCCGCGCACGAGTACTGCATGAGCCCTTCCACGGCGGCGTCCCGACACCGCATGGCACGGGGACCGATTCATCCATCGCCGGTCTCCGTGCTCTCCCCACCCGACCCCCTCTGTCCCGAGTCGCACCGGCCGGGCGCGCACCTGCCGACGTCGCGATCGCGAGTCGAGTCGTGGGATCGCGCGATCGCGCTGGTCGACTCGTGCGTCGAGCGTGCCGAGTCGCGCGTCGCCGCCCTGCCTCGCGGTCGCGAGTCGGCGACCCCGCTCGCACCCCTGCTGAGCGGAGTCGCGACCGCGGTCGTCGCGGCGCTCGCGCTCGTCGTGATGAAGCCGCTCAGTGCGCCGCCGGTCGCGTGGCTCGCGATCTTGACGGTCGTGCTCGTCGTCGTGCCGTTCGCGAGCTCGTTCGCGTTCGTGCGACTGTCGGGTTCGGCGGTCGCCGCGCCGGCGGACGAGCCGCTCCGCGGACTGCTCGAGGAGCATCGGGCGATGCGGGCGAGCCTCCTCGCCGGGCGAGCGGAGCTGCTTCGCGGATACGACCCGGAGCCGGAGCCGTTGTCGCTGCGCGGGGGGCGGAATTAGGGGTTACACCCCCCGCGCAGCGATTTCGCGGTTCGATCGGACCGTTCAGCGGAGCCGGTTCAGGGGCCGGGTTCCGCTGACTGCGACGCTACCCATCCGGCTCACCGAGCCGCCAGTGCGAAGGCCATCGCCTCGACGGGGATGTGAATTATCCGAACGCGTCGGTGCATCGCGCGACATGGCCGCACGCGACATCCGACAGTCGCGACCGGTGTCGCGCGCGGTGCGACTCACGCTCCCGCACCATGCATCGCGGATGTCGCGGCGCGTGCACCCCGGCAATGGAGCCGCCGCACACGTGAAGGGTATGACGATCATCATCGACCCGCCCGCTCAGGGCACCGAACCGGCGGAGCCGACGACCCCGCGCGACTTCGGTGCGGAACTCGCGGGCACCGCCGATACCGAGGTGCAACGCAGGGCCGCCGTGGCGCTGGTCGCCGAGGTCACCCGGGCGGTCCGCGGTCTGCGGCGACGAGTGGGGCTCTCCCATGCCGACGTGCAGGACGCGATCGGCGAGACCCTGCTCGAACTCGTCAAGCGCGTCGACCAGGGGCATCCGGTTCCCGGCGCGGTCGTGCAGCGGATCGCGACCACGGTCTGCTCGCGATTCGTGAACGGCCCGGTGCGGCACGAGACCGCGAAAGCGCTCAAGATCCTGAAGGAGCGCGTCGCGGAGGCGGAGGCACGAGCCGGGCGGTCGCTCTCCCGCTCGGCGGTTGCGGCGCTCGCCGAGGAAGTGCGCCTCGGGCCGGACTTCAGCCCGCGTCACCGCCCGGTCGAGCAGTTCCACCTCGTCGAGGGGTTCACGAAGCCGACCTCCATCGATGAGCACTACGCCGACTTCGTCGACGCCGTCGCGCTGCGGTCGGGGGCGATGCTGGAGCGCGGCTACGCGGGCGCCGCCGGTGCCTGCGACCGACTGCTCGACGAACTCGACCTCGGCTTGTCGTCGAAGGCCGCGCTGCGCGTTGAGCTCTGGTCGGCGGTCGCCGCCGACGAAGACCTGCCGCGCGCGATCCCCGGGCGCATCGATCGACGGGTCGCCGCGGATCTGCGCGCGTACGTCGCCGGTCTGCCCGACGGCATCCTCGTGGCGTGCCGCGACCACCTGAGTGGTCGGCGATCACGCGCGACGGTCGCGCTCTTCGCGCCATTCGACGAGCCCGGTGAGCACGGTGAGGATGCGATCGCCCGATACCTCGTCACTCGCACGACCTTCGCGACCCGACTCTGGAATTCGGCGCTCGTGCAGGCCACCGGTCGCGCGACTGGGCCGATGTTCGACCTCGCAGCCGCGCCGGTGGGCGACCTCGCAGTCGGTCAGCCGCGCGCGCTCATCTGTGCCCGCTCACCCGAACGGTGAGGCGACGCCGAACTCGGTATCGCCGATGAGCGTCGCGATCGTGCGGCATCCGTCTCGCAATCGACTCGCCTCGGGAAGGCTCAGCGCGAGGGTCTCCGCGATCTCCGCGTCGGTGCGCACCACGGGCGGGTCCGCGAGGGCGTCGCCGATCCAGAGCCGCGCGACCTCGCCCAGGGTCGGGGACACCGCTCGACAGACCTCGAGGATGCGCGAGATGAGACGCTCGGCATCGAGGCGGTCGAGCCGATCGCCGGCATCGGCGTCGGCATTCCACGGCCCGCGCGCGCCCTCGGCGAGCAGCTCGAGTGAGACGAACGAGGTCGGCGAGACATCGGCGAACGTGACGAGTGCACCCTGCTTGGCGGGGTCGCTGCGAGTGAGCTGCGCCCTGCGGTTCACTTCGGCCACGACCTCGGCGTCGGACGGCGGTCGGCCCAGGGCGATGGCGAGTTCCCCCCGCACCGCGTGGATCGTCGACGAGCGTCGTGCAGCCCCGCTGCCGCCGCGCAGCCCGGTGTAGGCGGACGAGTGGAAGTACGCATACGCCGCGCGTGAGGCGATGCGCCGGAACAGGGCGTTGAAGTCGTCGACCGGCGACGGCTCGGCGGTGCTGAGATGCGCACGGATCTTCAGCGCGATCTCCATGCGGATGACGTTGTGCACGTCGTCGACATGCGAGCCGGTGCGGTCGGAGTTGGCGGCGCAGAGCGATCGTGCCCACCGGCGCGTGCGTTCGTCGAGCTCCCCGAGCAGGGCCGAGATCTCGCGATCCAGTCGCGTCGCATCGAGCCCGCGGAGCGTGTCGATCCGCTCGCGAAGCCGTCGTGCCGCCTCGGTTTCCACCGTCACTCCCCCACGACCGGCCGTCTCCCGTACCGGTGCGTCGGCCGCGAGCCTACGATACCGCCGCGGTCGGCGTCGAGCGTCGAGCCCGCGTGCCGCTCACTCCGCCGGGTGCGAGGCGTCCGTCGGGTTCGCCGCGTCTGCCGGGTTGGCCGCGTCTGCCGGGGTCGCCGACCAATCCTCGAGCTGCCGGTGCAGTGCGGCATGCGCGACGGCCGCGGCGATGAACCGGCCGCGCAACCGGCGAACGGCGGGGCGATCCTCGATGGCTGCCTGCGCCGTCTCGAGTCGTCGCCGGGTGGGACCGATGCGTGCGGCGAGACGGCGGAGGCCGATGGGGGCCTTCGGAACCGTGGCCGCGGCGGCGAGCTCGACGGGCACCAAGAGGGCGCCGTGCTCGACGGTCTCGAGGATGCCCCACGACTCCATGCCCTCGACCTCGAACGTCGCCGCCGAACGCACGGTCAGCTCGCGGAGGAAGACGTCGTTCCGTTCGCCCTGGCCGACGACGCCGATCGGGCGCCGGAACCGCAGGTAGGCGGACGTCGCACGGCGTTGGGAGGGATCGAGCGACTCGGGGTCGTACCATCCCAGCCCGTGGTCAGCAGTCACGGTCGATGCGGGCTCGGAGCGTGCGCGTCGGTCGTGCGGGGGCAGGTGATCGACACGGCATGCGGGGGGACATCCCCCCACTGAAACACAGTCCTCCGCTCGTCGGAAGTCGAGCGGCGCGTTCGGTCGTGATCTCGCGAGCGGCATTCGGCCGGTCGTATGCTCGGAGCATGCTTGCCACCGTCATCCACGCGGCCCGCGACATCCGGGTCGAAACCGTGCCCGACCCGGTACTCTCCACTGGCGACGACGCGATCGTGAAGGTCGTCGCGGCGTGCGTCTGCGGCTCCGATCTGTGGCCGTACCGCGGCATCACGCCGACGAGGGCGCCGCATCGCATCGGCCACGAATTCATCGGCGTGGTCGAGGCAGTGGGGGCGGATGTCTCGTTGGTCGCCGTCGGCGACTTCGTGATCGCCCCCTTCTACGTGTGCGACAACACGTGCGTGAACTGCCGCAACGGCGTCTCGACCTCGTGCCTGAACGGCGGATGGTGGGGCGGCGACGACCGTCACGGCGCATTCGCCGACGGCGGGCAGGGCGAGCGCGTGCGAGTGCCGCTCGCCGACGGCACCCTCGTCGTCGTGCCCGGCCCGGTCGCCGATGCCGAGGTGCCCGGACTGCTCGCGCTCTCCGATGTCATGGGCACGGGGCATCACGCCGCGGTGTCGGCGGGGGTCGCGCCGGGCGATTCGGTCGCCGTCGTCGGCGACGGCGCGGTCGGTCTCTGCGCGATCATCGCGGCGAAGCGGCTCGGCGCCACGACGATCATCGCGATGTCGCGGCATCCCGATCGCCAGGAGCTCGCCCGCGACTTCGGGGCGACGCACGTGGTCGCCGAGCGCGGTGACGAGGGCGTCGCCCGCGTGCGAGAGCTCACCGATGGCATCGGCGCCGATCGCGTGCTCGAGTGCGTCGGCACCAAGGAGTCGATGGACCAGGCGATTCGATCGAGCCGCCCGGGCGGCATGGTCGGCTACGTCGGCGTGCCGAACGGCGGTCCAGAGCTGCCGGTGCGCCCCCTCTTCAACCGCAACGTCGGCGTGAACGGCGGCGTCGCGCCAGTGCGCGGCTACATCGAGGAGCTGCTGCCCGACGTGCGCTCGGGCACGATCCAGCCCGGCCGGGTCTTCGATCTCGAGCTGCCGCTCGCCGAGGCTGCCGAGGCGTACGCCGCGATGGACGAGCGGCGCGCGATCAAGGTGATGCTGCGCCCGTGAGCTGAACCGGCGAGCGGATGCCCCGGGCTCACGCCCTGAACGGTCTCCACGGCGGCCGCGGTCGTCGCCGATTCCGCAGCATCTGCGATTCCGCATGACCCTCTTCCGGGGGCGCCCTCCGTGTGCCAGCATGGCGGACAATCCGCCACAGAAGGAGGGTATTCATGCCACGGATCAGATCGATCGCAGCGGGCGCCGTACTCGCACTCGCCGTCACCGCACTCGCGGCCGCACCTGCCGGTGCTGCCACATCGGAGTCGACGGGCGAACAAGAGTTCGTCGTGCTCTTCGCCGAGGGAACCTCGAGCGAGCAGGCGCGAGTCGCAGTTGAAGCCGCAGGAGGCACCATCGTCGGTGAGAACACCGACGTCGGCGTTGCAACCGTCGTCACCAGCGAGGCCGGCTTCGCCGCAGCAGCCGCCGCGCAGGGGGCCATCGAGGGCACCGCCAAGAACCGCGTCATCGCCGGCGTGTCCGACGGGCACGCTTCCGACGCGAAATCTCGCAAGACCGATGCCGTCGAGACCGAAGGGCGCGCCGAAGCCGCCGCAGCCACGGCGCCGACCTCCGACCGGCACGGCACGGGCCGGCCCGGAGAGCCGCTCGCCGACCTGCAGTGGGACATGCAGCAGATCGGCGCGACGATGGACGGCTCCTACAAGTGGGAGAAGGGATCGAAGAAGGTGCTCGTGGGCATCCTCGACACCGGTGTCGACGGATCTCACCCCGACATCGCACCGAACTTCGACGCCGCCCTCAGCCGCAACTTCACGGTCGACGTTCCGTTCGATGCGAACGGCGTCGAGGTCGACGGGGCGTGCGAAGACGACCCCGACCAGTCCTGTGAAGACCCGGCGGATGTCGATGAGAACGGGCACGGCACGCACGTCGCCTCCACGATCGCCTCGCCGATCAACGGTCTGGGCATCGCGGGTGTCGCACCGAACGTGACGCTCGTGAACCTGCGCGCGGGTCAGGACTCGGGCTACTTCTTCCTGCAGTCATCCGTCGACGCGCTCACCTACGCCGGCAAGAACGGCATCGACGTGATCAACATGAGCTACTACGTCGACCCGTGGCTGTTCAACTGCACGAGCCACCCGGCCGACTCGCCCGAAGACCAGCAGGAGCAGCAGACCGTGATCACGGCCATGCAGCGCGCGCTCGACTTCGCACGCGCCAAGGGCGTGACGCTCGTCTCCGCGGCGGGCAACGGGGCGACCGACTACACGAAGGCGATGAGCGACGCGTCGAGCCCCGACTTCGCCGATGTGCCGGGAGAGGTCGCGTACACCCGCGACCTGCTCGACCCGGCGACGTGCACCTCGATGCCGTCAGAGGGTGATGGCGTCATCTCGGTGTCGAGCACGGGCATCTCCGAGCGCAAGGCGTACTACTCCGACTACGGCAACGGCTACATCGACGTGGCCGCGCCGGGCGGAGACGTGTACGACACGGCCGACAACACCCGCGACGTCACGAAGGGCGCGCTCGCCGCGTACCCGAAGTCGCTGGCCGAGGCGAACGGCGAGATCGACGAGAACGGCGAGCCGACCGTCGACTACGTCGTGAAGAGCTGTGATGCGAGTGGTACGACGTGCGGGTACTACCAGTACCTGCAGGGCACATCGATGGCATCCCCGCACGCAGCGGGTGTCGCCGCGCTGATCGTCAGCAAGTACGGGCTGCCCGACCTTCGTAGGGGGCTCCACGGCAAGTGGCTGGCACCCGGCATCGTCGAGTGGCGCCTCGCGCAGAGTGCGGTCGACACGGCCTGCCCGGTGCCCGCGGAGTTCACCTACACGCGGCACACGCCGGCGGGCGCCACACTCACGGCGACGCACACCTGCGAGGGCGCCGGTTCGCCGAACGGGTTCTACGGCAAGGGAATCGTGAACGCGATCGCAGCCATCGGTCGCTGAACGGTCCTACTGAAGAAGGGGCGGATGTCGCGGCGACGCGGCATCCGCCCCTTTCGTGCGTCGACGGGCTCGTGAGCGCGTTCGCTGCGCTCGCGGAAGCAACGCGCGGACGCTGCGCGGCAGCTACTCGCCGACGAGCACGAGCTCCCCGAGGGGCTTGCGCAGTCGCGGCGCGCCCTCGCGCTCGCGGAGCGGTTCCGGGAGGGCGTCGACATCGCCGAGTACGCCGATCGCGGTGATCGAGACGACCTCGAGGCCCTCGGCCAGACCGAACGACTCGCGGATCTTCTCGCCCTCGAAGCCGCCCATCTGGTGGGTGTGCAGGCCCTCGTGCTGCGCCTGCACCGTGAGGTGCGCGACCGCCTGGCCGAGGTCGTAGCGCGCCCACGGGCGCGGACGGCCCTCGGCGTCGACGGTCTCGGCGATGTTCGCGATGAGCAGTGCGGCCGAGTCGGCCCACGCCTGGTTGAAGCCGAGCATCGCAGCGTGCAGCTTCGCGAAGGCGTCGGTGCCGCGGCGGGCCACGATGAAGCGCCATGGCTGCACGTTGTTCGCGGACGGCGCCCAGCGTGCGGCCTCGAGGATCGTGCGGATCAACGCGGGATCGATCACGGCCGCCGGGTCGTAGGCGCGAGGGCTGAATCGCTCGACGAGCGGCGCGATGAGGGGAGCGTCGGTCTCGGCGCGACGGGAGGTGATGTCGGTGATGAGCGTCATGTTCGCGCAGCTTTCATGGGAGGAACGGATGCCGGGGCATCGTCGTCCCGTCAAACGCAACGCGCTGCGGCGTCCACTATTCCATGTCTTTGCATGTTCACGGCGCGGGCGCAACTCCGTCGTGGCTCCGCGTGCGTGCGCTTGCTCCCGTCAGGGGCGGGTGAGCTCCTCGCGGATGCCCGCGACGAACGCGTCGATGTCGGCCTCGCTCGTGTCGAACGAGCACATCCAGCGCACCTCGCCGCGCGCGGCATCCCAGTCGTAGAAGCGGAACCGCTCGCGGAGCCGGTCGGCGACGCCCGCGGGCAGTGTCGCGAAGACGCCGTTCGACTGGGTCTGCTGCGTGAAGCCGAGGCCCGGCAGCTCGCCCGCGGCGATGCCGGCGTCGAGCGCGTCGCGCAGGCGCCGGGCCATCGCGTTCGCGTGCGAGGCGCTCTCGAGCCAGAGCTCGCCCTCGAGCAACGCGATGAGCTGCGCCGAGACGAAGCGCATCTTCGACGCGAGCTGCATGTTGAGTTTGCGCAGGTACTTCAGGCCCTCGGATGCGTCGGGGTTCAGCACCACGATGGCCTCGGCGCCGAGCGCACCGTTCTTGGTGCCGCCGAAGCTCAGCACGTCGACCCCGGCGTCGCGCGTGAATGCTCGGAGCGGAAGGCCGAGGGTGGCGGCCGCGTTCGAGAGGCGCGCGCCGTCCATGTGCAGCTTCATGCCGTGCGCGTGCGCGTGGTCGGCGATCGTGCGCACCTCGTCGGCCGTGTACGCGGTGCCGAGCTCGGTGGTCTGCGTGATCGAGACGACGAGGGGTTGTGCGCGGTGCTCGTCGCCCCAGCCCCACGCCTCGCGGTCGATGAGCTCGGGGTTGAGCTTGCCGTCGGGCGCGGGTACGGTGAGCAGCTTGATGCCGCCGACGCGCTCGGGCGCGCCGCCCTCGTCGGAGTTGATGTGTGCGGTGCTGGCCGAGATCACCGCACCCCAGCGGGGGAGCATCGACTGCAGCCCCGTGACGTTCGCGCCCGTGCCGTTGAACACGGGGAACGCTTCGATGCCCGCGCCGAAGTGCCGGGCGAACACCTGCTGCAGGCGTTCGGTGTAGACGTCTTCGCCGTAGGCGACCTGGTGGCCGTCGTTGGCGGCGGCGATGGCCGTGAGCACCGCGGGGTGCACGCCCGAGTAGTTGTCGGAGGCGAAGCCGCGGAGGGAGGTGTCGTGGAGCTGTTCAGTCACCGAACCATCCTCCCACCTGCGCCGAGAGTGCAGTTGATGTCGCTATTCGCAGCGGAACCCGACATCAACTGCACTCTCGATGACCGCGGAAGGCGCGATGACCGCGGACGGCGCGTGAGGTGCGGCGTGGGCGAAGGGAGCCCCGGCTCAGCCGCGGAGCGCCTCGGCGAACGGCACCCGCGCACCCGTCTTGAGCAGCGAGCTGCGGTAGATGCGCTCGCCGATCACGACGGCGAGCGCCGTGGTCGCGATGAGCAGCACGAGCGAGACGATCGGCTCCCACCACTCGGCCTGGCCGAGGAAGATCCGCATCGGCATGCCGACGGGCGCAGAGAACGGGACGTAGCTCATGATCGCGAGCACGACCGGGTTGTCGTTGAAGAAGATCACGAGGAAGTACGGGACCATCACGAGCATCGTCACCGGCGTCGTCACCGAGCCGATGTCTTCGGCGCGCGACACGAGGGCGGCGCTCGCGGCGAAGAGCGCGGCGAGCATGACGAATCCGATCGCGAAGAACACCACGAACCAGATGACGGATGCCCCGAGCACGCCGAGCAGCACCTGCTGGCCGGTGAGCATCAGCCCGAGGATCGCGAGCACCGCGATCGCGAGGATCTGGGCGAACGCGAGCACGCTGTTGCCGATCACCTTGCCCGTGAGCAGCGCGCGCGCCGACACCGTCGACAGCAGGATCTCGACGACGCGGGTCTGCTTCTCCTCGACGACCGATTGCGAGATCGTCGAGCCGAACGTGATCGCCGACATGAAGAAGACGATGCCGAAGCCGAACGCGACGAGGTAGGCGAGCGTCGGGTCGACCGCCGCCGGGTCGAGGAGTTCGACCGTCGGGTTCACCGAGAGCGCCGAGACGACCGAGTTCGGCGCGGAGTCGAGGCCGATCACGACGACGCCGAGCGGTTCGGATGCCGCGGGGGCGACGATCGCCTCGACGTCGCCGGCGCGCAGCATCTGCTCCGCCGCGTCTCGATCGGCCGCGGGCACGGCCTCGAGCGACTCGTTGCCCGCGACGACGTCGGTCGCTCCGGCCACCACGGCGACCTTCGGCGACTGCGACTGCCCGCCGAAGATGCTGCCGAGCACGACCGAGGCGAGCACGGCGAGCATGAGGATGCCCGTCGAGATGAGGAACGCCTTGCTGCGCAGGCGCATGGTGACCTCGCGCCCCGCGACGAGGCTGACGGTGTCGACGAAACTCGGGGCGCGGCGCTCGTCGCCCCCTGTCGGTCGAGTAGGCGCGCCAGCACCGTACCGAGATCTGGTGCCGGGTCTCGATACGCTCGCTTCGCTCGCGATCTCGATAGGGCGCTGCGCGCCTCCTCGATCCGAGCCTCGACCAGCGGTGTTGTCCGGTCCGGTGCTCACAGCACGACCTCCTTGAAGATCTGGGCGAGCGTGGTCTGCTCGCGCGAGAAACTGACGACCTCGCCGCGGCTGACGGCTTCGGCGAGCGCGGCCTGCCGAGCGGCATCCGTCTCGGCCTCGAAGACAGCCCAGCCGCCGTCGAAGGCGACGACCCGGATTCCCGGCTGCTGCCTGAGCCAGCCGACGTCGCCCGCCACGAGCAGCTCCCAGCGTTCCGAGCCGTGCTCGGCGCGCAAGGCGTCGCTGGTGCCGGCGGCGGCGATGCGTCCCCCGGCGATGATGACGAGGTCGTCGCAGAGGCGTTCGACGATGTCGAGCTGGTGCGAGGAGAAGAGCACGGGGGCACCGGATGCCGCGCTGTCGGCCAGCACGCCCTGCACCGTTTCGACGGCCATCGGGTCGAGGCCCGAGAAGGGTTCGTCGAGCACGAGCACTTCGGGGCGGTGCACGAGCGCGGCCGCGATCTGCGCGCGCTGCTGGTTGCCGAGCGAGAGCGACTCGATGGTGTCGTTCGTGCGCTCGCCGAGGCCGAGGCGCTCGAGCAGCTCGAGGGCGTTGCGGTGGGCGGCGGCGGCGCTCCAGCCGTGCAGGCGTGCGAGGTACACCGTCTGCTCGAGCACGCGCATCTTGGGGTACAGGCCGCGTTCCTCGGGCATGTAGCCGAAGCGACGCCGGTCTGCGGTGGTCAGGGTCTCGCCGCCGAGCGTGACGGTGCCTCCGTCGGAGGCGAGCACGCCGAGGATGATGCGCATCGTCGTGGTCTTGCCGGCGCCGTTGCCGCCGACGAACCCGGTGAGGCGGCCGTCTCCGACGGTGAAGCTCACGTGGTCGAGGGCGAGGCGCTCGCCGTAGCGTTTGGTCACGTCGTTGAGTTCGAGCATGGCTTCACGCTACGGATGCCGCGTGGCCGGGGCATCCGTCGTGCGACGGGTCTTGCTCGCGCCCGCATGGCGGCGGCTCCGTCGCGAGGGGGAGACGGTCGCGGTCGGGCGCGCTGGGCGCGCCCGTTCAGGCGAGGGTCGAGGGCGGGCGCCCCTCGAAGATCGTGCGCAGTGCGATTGTCGCGCGCACCTGCACGGAGTGGGTGGAGCGGATGCGCACGAGCAGCTCGTCGAGCTCGGCCGCCGTGCCGACCTTGGCGATGGCGAGATGACTCGCGTCGCCCGAGATCGCGTAGCACGACTCGATCTCGGGGTGCTCGCCGAGAAGCTCGCCGAGATCACCGGCGGGCGCCGGTCCGGTGAGCGTGATCTCGAGGAATGCGGTGAGGGGGACGCCGACGGCCTGCGGGTCGACGACGGCGCGGTAACCGGTGATGACGCCCCGCTGCTCGAGCCGTTGCACGCGGGACTGCACTGCGGAGGTCGACAGGCCGGTGACTGCGGCCAGCGTCGCGAGCGTCGCGTGGCCGTCGGCGGCGAGTGCCGCGACGATGCGCAGATCGATGTCGTTGTCGAGTTGTGGTGTCGCGCGCAGCTCGGCCATGCGCTCCACCATAGTGCGCGCCCCGCACCCGGGGTTCGGATCTCGCAATCGATGAGATAGGGTTCAGATGTTCAGCCTGGAGCAACGGAGCCCGGCTCGACCGACACGAGGTTCGAGTGTCTCCCTCCGTCGAATGCGGCAGATTGCGGTCAGGTTCGATTGCGTTGCCCGATTCCGGCAAAATTCCGAGCACGATTCATCTGATACGGATGTTCGCCCGAGTCATTTGCCCCACGCCGGAATGTTGCCGACCTGTAAATTCCGATACGAATCGCATCTTCGCGGTTGACACGCCGTCTCCCCATCATGTTCCCTTGCTACAGATCCGAGTTCTGCGAACATGTCCGACCCCATCAGCGAAGGAATATGAAACGTATGCGCGCTACCCCAACCCCCCGAAACGGAAGGTCGCGACGTGGTCTCTCCACCGTTGCGGCCGTCTCCCTCGCGGCGTGTCTGGCCGTCGGCCCCGCGGCGACCTCGTTCGCCGCGCCGATCGCGAGCGACGCGAGCCCTGCTGCATCCGCGAACGCCGACGCGAAGACGCTCCGCATCGCGACAGCCGGCTTCGTCGACACGTTCAACCCGTTCATCTCGATCTACCTCACGCCGACGAACATCATCCGCTACGTCTACGAGAGCCTCGTGCAGAACGATGCCGAAGACGGCTCGCCCACCGAGGGTCTCGCCGAAGAGTGGGAGGCCAGCCCCGACGGCATGACGTGGACCTTCACGCTGCACGAGGGCATGAAGTGGTCCGACGACGAGCCGATCACCTCGGAGGACGTCAAGTTCACCTACGAGTCGATGATGAACGACCCGATGCTCGGCACCGCGAACGGCAACCTCGTGTCGAACTTCGACAGCGTCGAGGCGCCCGACGACCTCACCGTCGTCATCAACCTCAAGACGCCGCAGGCGCCCAACCCCGGCGCCGAGATCCCCGTGCTCCCCGTGCACATCTGGTCCGAGGTCGACGACCCCACGACTTTCGAGAACGACGCCGATGTCGTGGGCTCGGGGCCGTACACGCTCGAGAGCTACTCGGCGAACCAGTCGATCACCCTGAAGGCGAACCCGAACTTCTGGCGGGGCGGCCCCAAGATCGACGGCATCCAGTACGTCTATTACACCAACTCCGACGCGCAGATCCAGGCCCTTCGGGCCGGTGAGGTCGACCTCGTCACCGGGCTCACCGACACCCAGATGTCCGCGCTCGAGGGCGAAGAGGGCGTCACGACCCAGGCGGGCACCGGTCGTCGCTTCACCTCGCTCAGCGTGAACGCCGGAGCCGAGACGCCCGACGGCGTCGCCTACGGCACCGGCAGCCCCGCGCTCAAGGAGCTCGCGGTGCGCGAGGCGATCCGGCTCGGCATCGACCAGGAGTCCTTGCTGAAGAACGTGCTCGGCGGCTACGGCGCTCCCGCGACGAGCTTCATCCCGAGCGCGTTCGAGAAGTGGCACCTGCCCGACGATGACGAGGCCATCGTCTCGTTCGACCCCGATGCGGCGATCGCCAAGCTCGAGGGTGCCGGCTGGGTCGCCGGTGCCGACGGCATCCGTGAGAAGGACGGCAACCGGCTCTCGATCCGACTGCTCGCCGACGCCGAAGACATCATCGACATGACGACGGCCGAGTACCTCGTGCCGTGGATGGCCGACATCGGCGTCGAGCTGAAGCTCGAGACGACCGACAGCGACACCATCTCCGATCGCACCTCCGTCAGCGACTACGACCTGTACTTCTCGGGTTGGAGCGTCAACCCCGACCCCGACTACCAGCTCGGCCTCAACCTGTGCGCATCGCGACCCGACGCGGAGGGCAACGGCGCGACGAGTCAAGACGGCTACTGCAACCCCGAGTTCGACGCCCTCTACGCCGAACAGCACTCGGAGCTCAACGAGGACAAGCGCGCCGAACTCGTGCACGACATGCTGCGCATGCACTACGAGGATGTCGCGCAGATCACCCTCTGGTACGGCCAGGCACTCGAGGCCTACCGCTCCGACCGCTTCACGGGCTACACGACGCAGCCTAAAGAGAACGGCATCATCGCGAACCAGGCCGGGTACTGGGGCTACCTCACGGTCGAGCCGGTCTCCGATGAGGCCTCTTCGTCGACCGGCGACTCCGGCCCGGCGATCGGTCTCTGGATCGGCCTCGGCGTGCTCGTCGTGGCTGCCGGTGTCGTCGCGATCGTGATCGTGCGACGTCGCAAGACCGCGGGCGATCGCGAATAGCGTTCTCGCATCGCCCGACCGGATGTCGCCACTGGCGGCATCCGGCCGGGCGAGCGGTGTCGGGCGCAAGAGAAATCGGGCGCAAGGGAAGAGAGAAGGAGGACGGAGCGCGAATGACAGACACGATCACCCCCGTGAACGCCGCGGTGCACGACGAGAAGCTCGCAGAGGAAGCGCCGGCACGCTCGTCGTTCCTCAGCTACCTCGGCTCCAAGCTGGGCGGGGCGCTCATCAGCCTCGTCATGGTCGTGTTGCTCGGCTTCTTCGCCTTCCGGGTACTGCCGGGCGATCCCGTGCGGCGCATCGCGCAGGAACGCCCGATGAGTCCCGAGCAGATCGCCGAGCTCCGGCGGCAGTACGGCCTCGACAAGCCCGTCACCCAGCAGTTCATCGACTACCTCGTCAACATCGTCACCGGCAATCTGGGTCAGAGCTACGTCTACCGCACCTCGGTGAGTGAGCTCATCGGGCAGTATCTCGGCCCGACGCTGCTGCTCACCGGCACCGCCGCGATCATCGCGATCACTCTGGGGCTGTGGCTCGGCCAGCGTGCGGCCTGGCGCAACGGCTCGCTCTTCGACAAGGTCGCCACCGGCACCTCGCTCACCCTGTGGTCGGTGCCCACGTTCTGGCTCGCGCTGATCCTGCTCATGATCTTCGGTGGCACGCTCCGGTGGTTCCCGACGGGTGGCATGTCCACCCCGGGCCTCGAGCCGGGCTCTTTCGCCTACGTCGTCGACGTCGCCCGGCACATGGTGCTTCCTGTGGTCACGATGGTCGCGGTGGTCTTCGCGCAGTACCTCATGGTCATGCGCGCATCGCTGCTCGAGGAGAAGTCCTCCGACTACCTGACGACGGCGCGTGCGAAGGGGCTGCGCGACGATCTCGTGCGTCGTCGGCATGCCGTGCCGAACGCCCTGCTGCCCACAGTGACCCTCGTCTTCATGCACATCGGCGGGCTCATCGCCGGCGCCGTGACCGTCGAGACGGTCTTCTCGTGGCCCGGTCTCGGAAAACTCACGTACGAGGCCATCAGCGGCCCTGACATGCCCTTGCTGCAGGGAACCTTCGTGGTCTTCTCGACCATCATCATCGTCATGAACCTCATCGCCGACCTCATCTATCGGCAGCTCGACCCGAGAGTGAGGCGCGCATGAGCACCGCCGAACAGACGCGGCCCGCCGCCCAGCTCACGACCCGGCAGGTGGCCGGTCGACGACGCCGTGCTTCCGCCGCCAAGCTCTGGCGCGAGTTCCGCGCGAGCGCGTCGGGCATGTCGGGGCTCATCTTCCTCGGCGTCGTCATCCTCCTCGCGATCCTCGCCCCCGTCATCGCCGACCGCTCGCTGCTCGACGTCACGCAGCTCACCGACCAGCCGAGGTTCGCCCCGCCGTCGTGGGAGCATCCGATGGGCACCGACCATCAGGGTCGCGAGCTCTGGGTGCGCATGATCTGGGGTGCGCGCACCTCGCTGCTCGTCGGCGTCGCCGCGACGGCGATGTCGATGGTCATCGGCACTCTCGTGGGCATGGCCGCCGGCCACTTCACCGGCGTCACCGGCGGCATCATCATGCGCTTCGTCGACTTCTTCCTCGTGCTGCCCTCGCTCGTGCTGGCCATCGTGCTGTCGTCGGTGCTCTCTCGCGGCGTGCTCACGATCGTGATCGCCATCGGCGTGACTTCGTGGGCGAGTACCGCCCGCCTCGTGAGAGCCCAGACGCTCGCAGTGGAGGCCCGCCCGTACGTCGAGCGCTCCCAAGTACTCGGCGCGGGGCACTGGCACATCATCGGCAAGCACCTCTTCCCGGCGGTGCTGCCGCTCGTGCTCGCCAACACGACCCTCACGGTCGGTTCGGCGATCATCGCCGAGTCGACGCTCGCCTTCCTCGGCCTCGGCGACCCGACCCAGCAATCGTGGGGCACGATCCTGAAGGACTCGATGGATGTCTCGGCCGCGACGAGCGGCTACTGGTGGTACGTCGTCATCCCGGGTCTCGCGATCGTGCTCGTGGTTCTGGCGTTCACCCTCGTCGGTCGTGCGTTCGAATCCATCGTGAACCCGACCCTCAGGAGCCGTTGATCATGCCCGATCTCGTTTTCGACGACGTCTCGATCACCTATCGCACCGCCGCGTCGCGGGGTCGCGGCGACATCGCCGCCGTGCGCAACGTGAGCCTCTCGCTGCCCGCGGGCGGCACCCTCGGCATCGCCGGCGAATCGGGTTCCGGCAAGTCGACGCTCGCGATGAGCGTGCTGCGGCTGCTGCCCGACAATGCGGTGATCGACGGCGAGGTGCGCGTCGGCGATCAGAGCGTCTCCGATCTGAGCTTCGGCCAGTTGCGCGCGTTGCGCTGGTCGGAGGTCGCGATCGTCTTCCAGGGGGCGATGCACTCGCTGAATCCCGTGCGAACCGTCGGCCAGCAGATCATCGAGGCCCTCGAGCTGCACGTGAAAGACGCGTGGCGCAGTCCAGACGCGCGAAAGGCCCGTCTGGCAGAGCTGCTGGGCCAGGTCGACCTGCCGCTCGCGAAGGCGGCCTCGTATCCGCACGAGCTCTCGGGCGGGCAGAAGCAGCGTGTCATGATCGCGATGGCGCTCGCGTGCGAGCCCGACATCATCATCGCCGATGAGCCGACCACGGCGCTCGACGTGATCGTGCAGGGGCAGATCCTCGAGGTCGTGAAAGACCTCGTGACTCGGCGCGGCATCTCGCTCCTCATGATCAGCCACGATCTGTCGGTGCTCGCCACCGCGTGCGAGCGCATCGCCGTCATGCGTGACGGCGTGCTCGTCGAGGTCGGGGAGTCGCAGCAGATCTGCACCGACCCGCAAGAGGCGTACACGAAACAACTCGCCGACGCCTTCCCGACGATCGGCGACCCCGCGTCGCGGCTGAAGCCCGTCACCCGCCGCGGCGAGACGGCGACGGGCGCGATCGCGGTACCGGTCACCGCCGCGGTCACGCCGGCGATCAGTGCAGCGGATGCCGCGGAGCGGGCGAGCGAACCCGTGGCGGAAGATGAGGCAGAGAACGCGGTGCTGCTCGAAGCCCGCAACCTCAGCGTCACCTTCCGCTCGCGCGGCAAGACCGTGCAGGCGGTGCGCGGCGTCGACCTCGCCTGTCGTCGCGGCGAGATCGTCGCACTCGTTGGCCAGTCCGGCTCGGGCAAGACGACGCTCGCGAGAACCCTGCTCGGGCTCGAGCCGCCCGACCGGGGCGGACAGGTGCTCTTCCGCGGCGAACCGCTCGGCCGCTCGACGAAGCGCCTGCGCGAGTTCCGTCGGCAGGTGCAGCTCATCCTGCAGGACCCGTCGGCGGCGTTGAACCCGAAGCTCAGCGTCTACGAGGCCGTCGCAGAGGGGCTCCGCATCCAGCGCTACCCGGGCGACGAGCGCGATCAGGTCGCCGCGAGCCTCGAGAATGCCGAGCTGATGCCGGCGGAGCACTTCTTCGAGGCGATCCCGCACGAGTTGTCGGGCGGTCAGCGTCAACGCGTCGTGATCGCCGGGGCTCTCGCGATGAATCCGCAGATGCTCATCGCTGACGAGCCGGTCGCCTCGCTCGATGCCTCCGCCCGGGGCGAGATCCTCGCGCTGCTCTTGCGGCTGCGCGACGAGCTCGGCCTCTCGGCCCTCGTCATCACGCACGACCTCGGTCTCGCCTGGAACATCGCCGACACGGTCGCCGTGATGTACCACGGAGAGATCGTGGAGCGCGGCACGACCGAGTCGGTGCTGCTCGACCCGCAGCACGAGTACACGAAGAAGCTGCTCGCCGCGGCCCCGAAGATCGTGGGCCGCGAGGGCGTGCTCGCGACGGCTTCGTGACCCGAGCATGACCGTTCACGCGAACCCGCCGGTGTCCGGCCTGCCCTGGGTCGTCGTCACGGGCGATCGCGACACGGTCTTCCGCGAGCTCGGCTCGCACTTCGCCGAGCGCATCCGCGACATTCGGGCGCGTTCCGATTCGCAGTGGTCGAAGCTCATGACCCGCGTCGAGCGCGAGGCCGTGAGCGACCGGATGCGCCGCATCGAGGCGTCGACGCGCCGGCTCTGCCCCGTCGAGTCGCACGAGCTCGACTTGCTCGCCGAGGGCGCTGGGTTGCCCCCGTTCGAGCTGTGGGTCTACAACCTGCGCGGCGACCTCGGCCGAGACGGCACCGGATGCAGCGACGTCTCGCTCGCGACATCCGCTGCGCTCGTGATCGGTCACAACGAAGACGGCGACGGCGCCTCGGCCGATGACGTCTGCCTCGTGACCCTCGCGATCGAGGGCGACCCGACGGTCACGGTCGTCTGGTACCCGGGATTCCTGCCCGCGAATTCCTTCGTCGTGAGCGACGCGGGCACCGTCTGGGGGCTCGATCACCTGCCGGTCGTCGAGCCCGACACGGATGGCGCGGGGCGGCACTTCGTCGCCCGCCACGCGCAGCGGAGTCACTCGGGTGCTGAGGCGATCGAACGGGTGATGTCGGTGCCGTGCGCCGGTGGATTCTCGTTCAACATCGCCGACCGGCAGTCCGGCCGGGCCGTCATGATCGAGAACGCCGCCGGGGTCGTGGTGTCTCGTTCGGCCTCGGAGGCCGAGTCGTGGCTCTGGCACACGAACCACTTGCGGTTCGTCGAGCGTCCGGCGCCGGGCATGCAGCCGAGCGACGAGTCGCTCATCGAGAGTCGCACGCGCGGCGCGCGGCTGCGCGGGCAACTCGAGGCGCGACCCGACGAACGACACGGCGGCGCCCGCGACGCGGAATCGGTGTTCGCCGCCCTGCGCTCCGACGGGGTGCTGAACCGATCCGCCGAGCTCTTCACGTTCACGACGACGGTCGCCGATCTCGCGAACGACCGCATCATCGTGCAGGGCCCTGGCGCAGTGCCGGGCCGACCGTGCCGACGGGGCCGACCGGGCCCTGGCGCAGTGCCGAGCCGACCGGGCCGACCGGGCGGACTGAGCCACGAGATCCCCAGCGGCTCCACTACTGATGCGCGAGACGCATCAACACCTGAGTCAGCGAGCAGCACACCGTGGACGGGTGGCCTCGCCGCGTTCGCACGCGGGCGAGCGCTCGAGATCGAAGCGACGGTGTGACGGCGTTCGGGCGGGCGGTATGAAGGCGGATGGCATGAAGGCGGGCGGTATGAAGGCGGATGGCATGAAGGCATGCGGCATGGGGGAGGCGAACATGCAGTTCGGAACGGAATCCGGTATCACCTGGTCGGCGAAGGCGGTCGACGTCGACACCGGCGCGGTGCTCTTCGCGCACGAAGATCACCTCCCGCTCGACACGGCGAGCATCGGCAAGGTGTTCCTGCTGCACTCGGTGCTCGAGCTCGAGCAGCGCGGCGAGCTGAGCCTCGACGAACCCGTGACGAGGCGGCCGAACGAGGCGATGGCCAACTCCGGCCTGTGGTACCTGTTGCAGGCCGACACGCTGAGCGTCTACGACCTCTGCGCCCTCATCGGCGCCGTGAGCGACAACGCGGCGACCAACACGATGTGCCGTCGGGTCGGCCTCGACACCGTGCACCGTTCGACGGCGGCCCTCGGGTACACCGAATCCTCGCTCGACGACATCGTGCGCTGGCCGATTCCTCCTGGTTTCCCGCCGAACCTCTCGACGGGCAGCGCCCGCGAGCTCACCGACTTCGTCGCGCGCGTCGCGAAGAACGAGCTGCTCACCGAGGCGGGCTGCGACGCACTGCGGCGGTGGCTCGGCGCCGGCATGGACTGCTCGATGGTGGCCTCGGCGTGGGGCCTCGACCCGCTCGCCCACTACTTCTACGACCGCGACATCTGGATGTGGAACAAGACCGGCACGACGAGTCGCGTTCGCGGCGACATCGGCGTCGCGATGTCGCCGAATCGGCGAGTGGCGTACTCGGTGCTCGCGAACTGGACGCGTGGCACCGATCACCGCGACGAGGCGCTCGCGACGATGCGCGAGGCCGGGGACGCGATCCGCCAGTACCTCCTGCACGGCTGAACGGGGATCGGATGCCACGGCACGTGCAGTACCGCGAGGTGCGCTCCTCAGCGGGAGTCGCCCGCGGGGCGGGGTCGTCGGCGCGGTGGACCTCCGAGCCGGTCGAGGTTCCGTTCCCGGCGACCGAAGCGATCCTCTCGTGGAATGCGGTCACCCCGCCCGGAACGTGGATCGAGGTGGAGCTCGCCATCCGGCGCGCCGACGACTCGTGGACCGCCTGGTATGTGATGGCTCGATGGGCGGAGCATGATGGCGTCGCTCCCGCCCTCGCTCCCGCCCTCGGCGCCATCCCGCGCACGACCGTCTCCGGTCAGCGTGATGCCGATGCATCCGTGCACGCCGACACCTTCGTCTCCGCTGCGGGCCGCGCGCTCACGGCGTATCGGATCCGCGTGACGTTCGCTCGCAACGAGGGCGTCGACACCGTCGCGTCGCTCGCCATGGTCGGGGCGATGGTCTCGGCGATCGATGAGGTGACCGCGCTCGACGACGCCACTCCGAGTGACGGCGCGGCTCGCGGCATCGTGCTCGAGGTGCCGCCCTTCTCGCAGCAGGTGCACCGCGGCACGCACCTCGAACTCGGCGGCGGCGGTGAGTCCTGGTGCTCGCCGACCTCGACCGCGATGGTGCTCGGCTTCTGGGGGCGACTGCCGTCGGCGCAGCTGCTCGCCGGCATCGACGCGCCGAACGGCGACCCGCAGGTCGTGTGGGCGGCCCGAGGCTGCTACGACCACGACTACGGCGGCACGGGCAACTGGTCGTTCAACGCCGCGTTCGCCGCCCGCCAGGGGCTCGAGGCCTTCGTCACCCGTCTGCGCTCGCTCGACGAGGCCGAGCGGTTCATCGCGGCGGGCATCCCACTCATCGCCTCGGTGTCGTTCACTCGCGACGAACTGCCAGAGGCGGGGTACGTCACCGAGGGCCATCTGCTGGTGATCGCCGGGTTCGACGAGAGCGGCGACGTCGTCGTGAACGACCCGGCGGCGCCCGGCGCCGCGGCCGTGCGCCGGAGCTACCCCCGCGCGGCGTTCGAGCGCGCGTGGCTTCGCAGCGCCGGCGGGAGCGGCGGCGTGGTCTACGTCATGCGCCCCGCCGACGTGGCGCTGCCCGCCGCGCCCGGCGAGGAACGCAACTGGTGAGCCGGGCTCAGCGCGCGAGCACGGCGGTGAGCAGCTCGATGCGCTCTCGCAGCGACGAGAGCAGGAGGTGCTCGCTCACGGCGTGGGCGCCGCCGCCTCGCGGCCCGAAGCCGTCGATCGTCGGGATGCCGAGCGAGCCGACGAGGTTCGTGTCGCCGGCGCCGGCGGCCGGCCGGCCGCTCGCCGACTGCCCGAGAACGGATGCCGCGCGCCCGACCTCGTCGAGGAGCAACTGGTCGGCCGCACCGGCCTGCCACGCCGGGCGACTCGTCAAGATGGTCGCACGCACGGAGGCGCCCGTGCGGATCGGTGCGAGTCGTGCGAGCGCATCGAGCATGTGCCGCTCCGATTCGCCGTCGACGAAACGCAGTCCGATCTCGGCGGAGGCCGCGTCGGGCACGACGTTCGCCCTCGCACCGCCGCTCACGGTGCCCACGTTGCAGAGCACCGGCGAGTTCGCGGATGCCTCGGCGACGAGTTCGCGCACGACGAGCAGTTGGTCGACGAGCTCGTCGATGGCCGAGACGCCGCTCGAAGGATCGAGTGCCGCGTGGGCGGCCCGCCCCTCGATGTCGAGCCGAATTCGCGTGCTGCCGGCGCGGCCGACCTTGAACGCGCCGTCGGGGTGGGGCGATTCGAAGCCGATGACGCCGGCGACGCCGTCGAGCGTGTTTCGCACGAGCTCGTGCGAGGTGGGGGAGCCGACCTCCTCGTCGCAATTGATGAGGATGCGAACCGGTCGCCTCGGGCGATCGCGCAGGATCTCGAGGGTGGTCAGCATGATCACGAGCCCGCTCTTCATGTCGAATGCGCCCGGGCCCCGCACGACGTCGCCGTCGATCGACCAGGGCACCTCGCCCGTCAGGGTTCCGTGGTCCCACACGGTGTCGGAGTGGCCGAGCAGCAGGAGCGGCGCCTCGTCGCTCGTGCCGGAAACCTCGATGACGAGATGCGTTCCGGCGTCGGTGACGACGCGGCGGATCTCGCTTGCAAGCGGTGCGAACCATTCGCCGAGCAGCCGTGTGACGCGTGCGCTCGCGGCCGCATCCATCGAAGGGGTCTCGATCTCGACGAGCTGCCGAAGCCGATCGGGCACCGCCCCCCACGCAGCATCCACCGCCGCGCTGGTCTCTGCTGATGTCATGATTCCCCTCGGTGAAGATACGCTACATATTCTAGCTGCAGCCTCGCAGAGGCATCGAGTAGAGACTGGCAAGCAAAGGCACGTCGCGGTTGCCATTCACAATCATATGATTCGTATACTGGATCATGTGACCGATGCGCAGGCTCGAGACCGGAGCGACGACAAGCAGCTCACCGCCGACGAGTTGTCGACGTTCGAAGACTTCCAGCAGGCGAGCGCGCTCTATCGGCGGGTGTTCGGCTACGGTTCCGACGAGTTCGCATTGAACAGCAACCTGCTGAGTGCGCTCGTGCGAAGCGGCGGGTCGGCCGTAGGGGTGCGGGGCGGCGCAGGTGAGCTCATCGGCTTCGCCTACGGATTCCTCGGATCCGACGCCAGCGGCCTCTTCCACTACTCGCAGGCCGCGGTCGTCGAGGCGGGGTACCAGAGCCGCGGCGTGGGCCGCATGCTCAAGGTGCGCCAGCGCGAGGTCGCGCTCGCCTCCGGCGTCATGACGATGCGATGGGCGTTCGACCCGAGTCTCGCTCGCAACGCGCACTTCAACCTCAACTCCCTCGGCGCGCACAGCTGCGCCTTCGTGCGCGAGTACTACGGGCGGCCGGGCACCGATCGGGTACTCGTCGAATGGCCGCTCGTCGACGGCGCCGACCCGTACGCTTCGGCTCGCGAACTCCAGCCCCCGGCTGCGCTCGCGGATACCGCGGCGGGCGTGCCGATCGCCCACTCCGGCGGGCACTGGGTGCCGATGCCGGCGCAAGCCGGCGATGGCGTCGGCGGTGGCGTGTCGCGCCTCCACACCACGCTGCACGAACTGCACGAGCAGGGGTCCGTGCTGGTGAGCTGCCGGCGGGTCGATGCCCGCACCTCGGCGTACTTCGCCGTGCCGGCGGCCGGGGGAAGCACCCGATGACGATGCTGGAACGCCGCGACGACCAGTTGGAGCCCCGCGACGACGAACTCGAGCGCGAACTCAACCGCACCCTGCGTTCGCCCGAGGCCCGGTTCGGGGTGCGCATGCGCAAGAACCTCTCCGCCGAGGGCCTGCAAGACCGGGTGATGGAGACCGAGGCGGCATCCCTCGCCAACACCTTCGCCCACCTCCGGGCCAGCGCCGCTGTGCCGCAAGCCGCCGCCATCATTCTGGGGGCGCGTCGCAAGTTCATCGCGGGAGCGGGCAAGTCGGCGGCCTATGCAGCGCTCCTCAACGCCGACCTCGCCGCCACCGTGCCGAACGTCTACCTGATCGACGGTCATGCGCTGAACCCGCTCGACGTGCTCAGCGACGTTCGCTCGACCGACGTGCTCATCCTCTTCTCGCTGCGGCGGTACCGACGTGAGACGGTCACGCTCGGCCGCCTCTTCAGCGAGGCCGGCGGGCAGCTCGTCGTCTTCACCGATTCCGAGGATGCACCGCTCGCCGCCCATGCGACGTCGCTCATCGTGCTGCAGACCGGATCGGCCTCCTACGCCGATTCGCCGACTTCGGTCGCAGCCGTCTGCCACCTGCTGAGCACGCTCACGACCGCGAGCGCGAAGGGTGCTCGGCGCCGGTTGTCGACCCGTGACGAGCTCAACCGGGAGATGGACCTGTACTACGACCACGCGAACGACGAGGAAGCACCATGAGAGTCACACGCATCGAGCTCTTCGAGGTGAGCCTGCCCCTCGTGCACGGGTTCCAGACGAGCTCGCATCGCAAGACGGGCCTCGACCACATCCTCGTGCGCTTCGACGACGAACTGGGCAATACGGGCTGGGGTGAGATCGCTTCGCCGAGCGATCCGTTCTTCACCTCCGAGAACACCGACACGGCTTGGTCGATCGCGACGAGCTATCTCGTGCCGCGGGTGCTCGACGCCGAGTGGTCGCACCCGGCCGAGGTCGACGAACTCTGGGCGAAGATCCGCGGGCACGAGTTCACGAAGGCCGGATTCGCCGGCGCCGCGTGGGACCTCTGGTCCACCTCGCGTGGCATCCCGCTCGCGGTGGCGCTCGGCGGCACCCGCACCGAGGTGGCGGCCGGTGTCTCGCTCGGCATCGAGCCCACCATCGACGAGTTGCTGGCGCAAGTCGGGACGCAGCTCGAGGCCGGCTACGGCCGGGTGAAGCTGAAGATCGCCCCGGGATGGGATCTCGAGCCGGTGCGCGAGGTGCGCCGCGTGTTCCCCGATCTCGAGCTGCACGTCGATGCGAACGGCGCCTACCGCAGCGACGATGAGACGCTCGCCCGCCTTGCGGAGTTCGACGGCGCCGGCCTCAGCATGATCGAACAGCCCTTCGCGCCCGGAGATTTCGTGGGTCACGCCCGGCTGCAGCAGCGCATCGAGACGCCGGTCTGCCTCGACGAGTCGATCGTGCGGCTCGACGACCTGCGCACCATGATCGCGCTCGGCGCCGGGCGGGTGCTGAACATCAAGGTCTCCCGCATGGGCGGGCTGACCGTCGCGAAGGCGGCCCACGACCTCGCCGGTGCCGAGGGCATCCCGGTGTGGTGCGGCGGCATGCACGAGTTCGGCATCGGTCGCGCCGCGAACCTCGCGATCTCCTCGCTCGAGCACTTCAGCTACCCATCGGATGTCTCGGGGTCCGACAAGTACTATGCGCGCGACGTGATCACGCCGCCGGTGATCGCGCGCGACGGCATCGTGAGCGTGCCGACCGGCCCCGGCATCGGGTTCGACGTCGACCTCGACTGGATCGAGCAGAACACGCTGCGGCGCTTCGACTCGCGGGTGCCGGCTGCGGTGGCTGATGCGTCCGAATCGATCGAATCGGATGCCGCGCCGCGCCCGCCGGCCGCCCCGCACCCGTCATCGTCCGCGACGCCGGCCGGGGCATCCGCTGCCGTGCTCTTCTTCGTCGACGACCTCGCCGAGGGCATCGACGAACGCGAGACGCCGTTCCACGCCGAAGACCCGGATGCGCCGCAACTGAATGTGCGCGACCTCAGTGCGACGCGAGGCGACGGCGTGTTCGAGGCGCTCGGCGTGCACCACGGCCGACCGCAAGCGCTCGAGGCCCACTTGCGGCGGTTCGCCCACTCGGCGGCGCTGCTCGACCTGCCCGCCCCGAAGCTCGACGTCTGGGCGGCGTGCATCGAAGCGGCGATCGCGGCGCATGGCGGGGCGAGAGACGGATTCGCCAAGTTCGTCATGACGCGCGGCGTCGAGGGCACCGGCGTGCCCGTCGGGTGGGTCTACGTCGCCGATGCCGCAGACTTCACCGTCGTCCGCGAGCAGGGCGTCGCGGTCGTCACGCTCGATCGCGGCTACCGGCACGACGTCGCGCACACCTCGCCGTGGCTCCTGCAGGGTGCCAAGTCGCTCTCGTACGCGGTCAACAAGTCGGTGCTGAGGGAGGCGGCACGCCGCGGTGCCGACGATGTCATCTTCACGAGCTCCGACGGGTTCGTGCTCGAAGGGCCGTCGTCGACGGTGCTCCTGCGGTACGGCGATCGGTTCGTCTCGCCACCGAGCGATCAGGGCATCCTCGCGGGAACGACCCTCGCGAGCGCGATCGAGTGCCTCGCCGCCCTCGGCCACGAGACTCACCGCGAGCCCGTGCCCGCCGACCGTCTCGCGCAGGCCGACGGCATCTGGCTGCTCTCGAGCACCCGATCGGCGGTGCCCGTCGCGCTCCTCGACGGCGAACCGCGCACCTTCGACCGGGCACTGACCGCCCGGCTCCAGGCCCACCTGACGACCCGAGAACGCTAGGACGGACACGACGATGACGACGACGACCACAGCGGCGACCACGCCGACGAACGCGGCCACTGCCGAGCGGCGCGAGATTCCGGTCTTCGACGGTCACAACGACCTGCCGTGGACGGCGCGCAAGCACCGCGGGTACTCGGTCGAAGGCATCGACGCGACCGCGCTGACCCATCACACCGACATCCCCAAGTTGCGCGAGGGTGGGGTCGCCGGGCAGTTCTGGTCGGCGTGGGTGCACTCGGAGATCGAGGGCGCCGATGCCGTGAAGGCCACGCTCGAGCAGATCGACTTCGTGCACCGCATGGCGGCTCGGTACCCCGAGACGTTCCAGCTCGCGACGACTGCCGACGCGGCACGGCGCGCGATGGCCGCAGGGCGGATCGCCTCGATGATCGGAGTCGAGGGAGGCGGTCAGATCGACAACTCGCTCGCGGTGCTGCGCGAGTACGCCCGGCTGGGAGCGCGCTACCTGACGCTGACCTGGACGTCGACGAGCGACTGGGCCGACTCGGCGACCGACGAGGCGAGACACGGCGGGCTCACCGAATTCGGCCGCGAGGTCGTCGCCGAGATGAACCGCATCGGCATGCTCGTGGACCTCGCGCACGTGTCGGTGGCGACCGCCGACGCGGCGCTCGAGACCGCGATCCGGCCCACGATCGTCAGCCACTCGAGCGCATGGGCGCTGAACCCGCACCCGCGAAACCTTCCCGACCGGGTCATCCGTCGTGTCGCCGATGGCGGCGGCGTCTACATGGTCACCTTCGTGCCGTCCTTCCTCACCGCGGAACGGCGCGCCTGGGTCAACGGCGGCGAGACCGGACCGAAGCCGAGGGTGACCGTCGCGGATGCCGCCGACCACGTCGAGCACGTGCGAAACGTCGCGGGCATCGACGGTGTCGGCCTCGGTGGCGACTTCGACGGCACCGATGACATGCCCGAGGGGCTCGAGGATGTCGCGGGCTATCCGCGGCTCTTCGCCGAACTCGCCCATCGCGGCTGGACGGAGCCCGAGCTGCGCAAGCTCGGAACCGAGAACGTGCTACGCGTGGTCGCGGCATCCGATGACGACTACCTGGACTTCATGGGCGCCGGCGCAGACCGAGCGGGCGACGCGTGAGCGAGAGCGAGAGCGAGAGCGTGCAGATGCCGACATCGAACGGGGCGCCGAGGGTGCTCGTGGTCGTGAACTCCCGGGCGAGTCAGCTGCGACGCATGCAGCCGTGGCTCGAGTCGGCGGGGCTCGACCTCGTGGTCGCCTACGGCGACGACGCGCTGCCCGACGAACTGGAACCGTTCGACGGGCTGATCATGCTCGGCGGCGGGTTGATGCCCGACGAGTACTCGCGCGCACCATGGTTGCGCCGAGAGCGCGAGCTGGCGGCCGAAGCGATCGCGGGCGACATCCCGACACTCGGCATCTGCCTCGGCGGGCAGATCCTCGCCGACGTCGCGGGCGGCGAGGTGCGTGCCGAGTACGGCACGCCCGAGCGCGGCGCGACCGAGGTGTTCGTGACGCACGCCGGCGCCGACGACCCCGTGATCTCGGCGCTCAGCCCGGCCGCCTACGTCATCGAGAACCACCAGGACGTGATCACCCGGCTGCCGCCCGGCGCGGTGCTGCTCGCCTCGAGCACCGCTTGCGTCAACCAGGCGTTCCGACTGGGGCGCCATGTGCGCGGGGTGCAGTTCCATCCCGAGTCGGGTGCGCAGAACCTCCGGAACTGGGATGACGCGGCCCTCGCCGCTGTGGGCGTCGACAAGCAGAGGCTCGTCGACGAGGCGCTCGTGCACGACGCCGATTCGGTGGCGCGCTGCGAGCGCTTGGCGACGGCGTTCGCCGCGGAGGTCGTCGGCAACCGAGTCGCCCGCGTCGGCTGAGGGGTTTCGGATGTCGCGGGTGCTGGTTACGCTCGCAGGGTGACCGACGGGATCGACGGATCCGAGGTGGGCGAAGCGCCGGCGGGGGTGTCGCCCGCGGTACCTCCTGCGCCGACTCCCCCGCCGGGTTCCGAGCCCGTCGTGCCGCCACCGGGCGGCATGCGCACCTTCGTGCAAGTGCTCGCGAACACGATGGTCGCGAACATCACGACGAGCTTCCTCTGGTTCGCGCTCACGTTCTGGGTGTATCTCGAAACGCGTTCTGTGCTCGCGACGGGCATCATCGGCGGCGCCTACATGCTGCTCATCGCCCTCTTCTCGATCCTCTTCGGCACCATCGTCGACCGGTATCGCAAGCACCTCGTCATGGTGCTCTCAAGCGTGGTCACCCTGATCTCGTTCGTCGCCGCGGGCCTGCTCTACCTGGCGCTGCCCGAGTCGGCGCTCCTCGACCTCGGCGGTCCGTGGTTCTGGCTGTTCTCGGGCATCATCCTCTTCGGGTCGGTCATCGAGAACATGCGCAACATCGCGCTCTCGACGACGGTGACCCTGCTCGTGCCCGAAGAGCGGCACGCGAACGCCAACGGCATGGTGGGCACCGTGCAGGGGCTGGCGTTCCTCGTCACGAGCGTGTTCAGCGGGCTCGCGATCGGCATGGCAGGCATGGGATGGACGCTCGCGATCGCGATCGCCGCGACCATGATCGCGCTCGTGCACCTGCTCTTCGTGCGCATTCCAGAAGCTCGCCCG
This sequence comes from Agromyces sp. Y782, assembly GCF_059445405.1. Taxonomy (NCBI): domain Bacteria; kingdom Bacillati; phylum Actinomycetota; class Actinomycetes; order Micrococcales; family Microbacteriaceae; genus Agromyces; species Agromyces sp. Y782. The sequence goes on from NZ_JCAIUG010000001.1 coordinate 2,046,950, forward strand.
GTCGTCGACCGGGATCGCTCACCCGCGATCGACCTCCGCGGCAGTATCTCCGCGATCCGGGGCGCACCAGGGCTCTTCGCCCTCATCCTGTTCTCCACGTTCAACAACCTCATCGGGGGCGTCTACATGGCGCTGATGGACCCGTACGGACTGACGCTCTTCCCGGTCGAGGTGTGGGGCATCGTGCTCGGAGTCTCCTCCTCCGGGTTCATCATCGGCGGCATCGTGATCGCGAAGTGGGGCCTCGGTCGTAACCCCATCCGCACGATGCTGCTCGTCGTCGCAGGCATGGGGTTGCTCGGGGCGCTGTTCACGATCCGCGAGTGGTGGCTGCTGTTCGGAATCGGCATCCTGGCCTACATGACGCTCATCCCCGCGGTGGAGGCGGCCGAACAGACGGTCATCCAGAAGGTCGTGCCGTTCCGCCGCCAGGGCCGCGTATTCGGGTTCGCGCAAGCGTTCGAGGCGGCGGCGGCGCCGATCACCGCGTTTCTCATCGCCCCGATCGCGGAGTTCTGGATCATCCCCTATATGGAGTCAGACGGCGGGCAGGCGACTTGGGGCTGGCTGCTCGGTGACGGTGATGCCAGGGGCATCGCGCTCGTCTTCCTGTTCAGCGGGCTCGTGATGGTGGTGCTCGCGCTCGTCGCCTTCCGCACCCGTTCCTACCGGCTGCTGTCTTCGGAGTACCAGCGTGGTGCCGGGCCGAGAGGAGCCCCGGCCGAGTCCGACGCCCCGACCGAGGCATCCGACTCCGCGACCGCTCAGCGCACGACGTAGCGAAGGCTGACGACGCCGCCGGGCCGCGCCGCGAGGTTGTCGAGCTCGATCCGGCGGTCGCCGACGTCTGCCGGAGTGAACGAACGCCCTTCGCCCAAGAGCACCGGCACGACGCGCAGGTGCAGTTCGTCGACGACCCCGGCACGAAACAGTGCGTCGGTGAGCGTCAGGCTTCCCCATACGAGGACGGTGTCGAAGCGTTGCTTCAGGGCCGTGGTCGCCTCCGTGCCGTCGCCGCTCAGGATCTCGATCTGGCCGTCGCCCCAAGGCGCCGTGGTCAGCGTGTTCGAGACGACGAACTTGGGGAGGCGGTTGATGAGCTCAGCGACCTGCTCGACCTCGGGGTCGACGGCCGGCCAGTAGTCGGTGAACATGCGATACGTGGTGGCACCGAACAGGATCGCGTCGGCCCGTGCGACGTACGCGAGCTGCTCGGCGTCGTTGAGGCCGACCTCACCGTTCTCGCCCGGTTGGATGAGCGACTCGAAGAAGTCGATGCCGCCGTCGAGTTCGGCGGCGTAGCCATCGACGGTGACGACCTGTTCGACGATGAGGCGGCCCATCAGTGCGGCCTCGCCTCATCGAGGTGTTCGACGAGCACGTCGAACGCCGAGTCCCAGCCGTCGTAGACGTTCTCGTCGCCGGGTACGCCGTCGATCCCGAGCACATGGAACGTCATGCGCGTCTGCTCGCCGCGCTCGCCGTGTTCGGCGAGATCGATCGTGAGCACGGGCGCGGTGTCGTCGGGGTCTCCCGGCGAACCCCACGTCATGACGAGCCGCTCGGGTGGCGTGATCTCGCGATAGACGCCGGCCGTCGGATACTCCGTGCCGTCTGGCGCGATCATCGTGTAGCGGTAGCGCCCGCCGGGTCGGGGGTCGAGCTCGACGGTCTCGCGGGGCGTGATGATGCCGCGGGGGTGCCACCAGATGGCGGCTTCGTCAGGGTCGGTCCACGCGCGCCAGACGAGCTCGCGTGGTGCGTCGAAGACGCGCGTGATCGTGAACTGCTTCGTTGCGGAGGCGGTCTGCTCAGGCATCCGTCTGTCCTTTCAGCTCGCGGAGTCGCTCGTCGAGGAGGTCGAAGCGCTCGTTCCACTCGCCGCGGTGGCGATCGACCCAGGCGGATGCCTCGTCGAGCGGCTCGGTCCGGAGGGTGCAGGTGCGCCACTGGGCCGTCGCGGTGCGTTCGATGAGCCCGGCGCGTTCGAGCACCTTGAGGTGCTGCGAGATCGCGGGCCGGCTCATCGCGAAGGGCTCGGCCAGTTCGCCGACGGTCGTCGGTCCGCCGCGGAGGCGCGAGAGGATCTCGCGTCGCGTCGGATCGGCGAGCGCCTGGAACACGAGGCTGAGCTCGTCGGGCTCCTCCGGCATGTAAGCAACTCCTTAATTAATGATTTGCTTACATTACGACGAGGTTCGTCTGACGTCAAGCGTCAAGAGGAGAATGACGGAATGGCCGACAACGTGCGCAACCTCCAGACCGCCCTCGACTCCTTCGCAGAGCACTGGCAGCCCCACCGCCTCGCAAGCGTGAACGACTACGAGGTGAAGGTCTTCAAGGCGCAGGGCGAGTTCACCTGGCACTCGCACCCCGACACCGACGAGTTCTTCATGGTGATCGCCGGGCGGCTCACGATCCAGTTGCGAGACGGCGACGTCGAGCTCGGGGCCGGCAACGTCTACGTCGTGCCCCGTGGCGTCGAGCACTGCCCCCGCGCCGACGGCGAGGTCTCCGCGATGCTCATCGAGCCGAGCGGCACCTCGAACACCGGGGACACGCCGAGTGCACGCACGACGCAGCTGCGCGAGCTCGACTGACGTTCATCTCCACCACGTCCGTGCTGCGATTCGGATGAAGCTCGTTTCGAGCGCCGACATGATGCGTTGGCGAAAGTACATCGGGTGCCACGCCGGGTACCCGTCGTCGCCGGGGAGTTTGACGTCGGTCTCCGACCACTCCTCGCCGTCCCACCAACGCAGGAAACCCGGCGAGTGCGGGTCTGGATACCAGCCTTCATTCGCCTGACCATCATCGGTGACGGGTGGGGACAACGGCGCGGACATTCGGTGAGTATGACACCTCGATGCTCCGGGAGGCGAGCCCGCGCCCGCCCGTAGGCTGGAACGCGTGTTGCGCACCATGCTGAAGTCCAAGATCCACCGTGCCACGGTCACGCACGCCGACCTCCACTACGTGGGATCGGTCACGATCGACCGGGATCTCATGGATGCCGCCGACCTCCTGCCCGGCGAGCAGGTCTCGATCGTCGACGTGACGAACGGCGCGCGACTCGAGACCTACGTGATCGAGGGGGAGCGCGGTTCGGGCGTGCTCGGCATCAACGGTGCGGCGGCCCATCTCGTGCACGAGGGTGATCTCGTCATCGTCATCTCGTATGCGCAGCTCGACGACGCCGTCTCCCGCACCTTCCGGCCGCACATCGTGCACGTCGACGCTGCGAACGCAATGGTCGCGCTCGGCGATGACGCAGCGGAGCCCGGCACGAACGGTCTGCGGCGACCGCCGCACGCAGCGGCCTGACGACGAGGTCGGGTGGGCCCGCTTCAGCTGCGGGGTCGCGCGTCAGCGGCGGGGTCGCACGACGCCGTGCTCGTACGCGTAGACGACGGCGTGCACGCGGTCCCGCAGGCCGAGTTTCATGAGCACCTTCGAGACGTGCGTCTTCACGGTCGCCTCGCCGACCCAGAGCCGCTCGGCGATCGCGGCGTTGGAGATGCCCTCGGCGAGGTGCTCGAGCACCTCGCGCTCGCGATCGGTGAGCGAGTTGAGCTCGGCGGGGGTCTCGATACCCTCGCCGGTGCTCGCTCCTCGACCAGCGGTGGGATCGTCGGCCCTCGGCACTCGACCGGCGGATGCTCCCGAAACCGCCTCGATCACGTGCCGCGTGACATCGGGCGACAGCAGCGCGTCACCCCGCGCGACCACCTGCACCGCCTCGATGAGCTGCTCGGGGCTCGAGTTCTTCAGCAGGAACCCGCTCGCGCCCGCCTCGAGCGCGGCGAAGAGGTAGTCCTCACGATTGAAGGTCGTGAGCACGAGCACCGCCGCACTGGATGCCTCGTCGGCGGTGATGCGCCGAGTGGCCTCGAGTCCGTCCATGCCGGGCATCTGCACGTCCATGCAGACGACGTCGGGCGAGAGCGCGGCGACCGCCGCGATCGCCTCCTCGCCGTTCGCGGCCTCGCCCACCACTTCGATGCCGTCCTCCGAGTCGAGGATCGTGCGGAACCCGCCTCGCACGAGACTCTGGTCGTCGACGACGAGCACGCGGATGCTCACGAGCGCACCCCCTGGGCGCGCCGGAGCGGGAACTGCGCACGCACGAGGTAGCCGCCGCGCGCACGTGGTCCGAGTTCGAGGTTTCCGCCGGCCGCGGCGACCCGCTCCTGCATGCCCAATTGGCCGAGGCCGCGGCTCGAGGCATCCGTCGCCGAATCGGAGTGCGGTCGCCGCACTGCACCCGTGTTCGTCACCTCGACCTCGACCGACCCCTCGCTCCAACGCACCCGCACCTCGGCAGTCGCGGCGGCGCCCGCGTGCTTGCGCACGTTCGTGAGCGCCTCCTGTGCGACGCGGTAGGCGCTGAGATCGACGACGGCCGAGACCGGCACCGGCTCGCCCACGATCGCGAGCGTGGTGGGCACGCCGTTCGCCGCGCACTCCGCCACGAGCTCGTCGATGCGCTCGATGCCGCGGGTCGACGTGCTCGTCGTCGCGGCTTCCGAGGCCTCCGTGGTTCGGCCCGAGGCCTCGACGAAGACCGGGCCGAGGGCCTCATCGAGCGCAGCGGATGCCCCGGTCTCGGCGTCGCCGCGCAGCGTGCCGAGCAGCCCGTGCAACTCGTCGACGGCGTCGCGGGCACTCGACTCGATCGACGAGAGCGCGGCCGTGGCGGCATCCGGATCCTTCGCGAGCACTCGCCGCGCGGCGCCCGCCTGCACGCCGATCACCGAGACGTGGTGGGCGACGACGTCGTGCAGCTCCCGTGCGATGCGGAGCCGCTCGATCGCGACGGCGTGGGCGCGGCTGCGCTCACGTTCGGCGGCGAGCTCGGTGGTGCGCTGCTCGAGCTCGGCTCGGGCCCGCGCCGAGCGGTACGCGGCATCGCCGAAGTACCAGGCGCCGCCGAAGTAGAGCAGGTTCGTGAGCACGTTGATGAGGCCGTAGGCGAGGTAGGGCGAGAGCAATCCCTCGCGGGAGAAGTCGGGCAGGTAGTCCTGCACGCCTGAGAGCACGATGAGGTTCCAGAACAGCCACGCGAACATGCCGACGACGATGGCGCCCCGCACGATCGTCGCCCAGCGGCGGCTGCGACCCCATGCGCCGACCGTGTAAATGGCGACGAACAGGCCGATGTTGCTGAAGAGCGTTTCGCCGACTTCGGCGACCGCCCCGACGACGAAGGCGACGGATGCCGCGAGCGCCACGAGCTCGGGCCATCGCCGTCGGGCCGCGAGCGGGAGGGTCATCGCGGCGACCCAGATCACGCTGCCCCACCATGGGGCGTCTTCGCCCCATCCGGTCGCGCGATACAGCACGACGCTCGCGCCGGTAGCGACGGCGAGCACGAGGGCGAGGATCACATCGTTGCGGATGCCGATGCGTCCCGGCTGTGGGCGCACCCACTCGACCCCGTCGACGACGGGCGGCGGAGCTGTCTCGGTCATGCCGTCAACGCTATCGAGGGGGCGCGCCGCTCGGATCCGTCGCGGGACGGAGTTCGTTGCGGCATCCGCGTGATCGGAACTGATCGGAACAGTTCGCTCGGCGATCGATTCCGAACAGTTCGTTGACCGATTCGATCACCGTTCCTAGCCTGAGCCGAGAGGCCCTCGTTCGTGGGTCGTCGCGAACGTCGAAGGAGACCTCGTGCCCCGCTTGACCCATCGCCGGCGAACCGTTGCCGCGGCCGTCGTTGCCGGAACCTTGATCGGAGGCGGTCTCGTGGCCGTCCCGGCCGCACCCGCATTCGCGGAGGTGCCAACCGGGGAGGTGTACGTCTCCGACCTGCCGTGGCTGAACGAATCGAACGGCTGGGGCCCGATCGAGCGCGACGCATCGAACGGCGAGTCCGCCGCCGGAGACGGCAGGCCGATCACGATCGGCGGCGCCGTCTCCGAGAAGGGCATCGGGATGCACGCGACGGGCGCGCTGTCGGTCGAGCTCGGCGACAACTGCACGGCATTCAGCGCGATGGTCGGCCTCGACGACGAGGTCTCCTCGGGCATCGGAACGGTGAGGTTCCAGGTCTTCGGCGACGGCGTGCTGCTCGCCGAGACGGGCGTCGTCACCGGAAACGACGCGGCGGTGGCGTTGGCTGGGGATGTCACGGGCGTCGAGTCGTTGCGCCTCGTCGCTGACGAGGCAACCAACGGGAAGAACTTCGATCACGCCGACTGGGGCGGCGCGAAGCTCACGTGCGCCGATGAAGCCCCCGAGGAGCCGGTCGTCGTCGAGCAGTGGGGCATCGACGGACCTCGGCGTTCGGCGGTGGACGGCGTGCTGAAGCTCGACTCCGCCGGGCGCCTCGCACTCGACGTCGTCGCCGGCGAGACCACGGTCGTGCGGGCGACGCGTCTCGGGCTCACGGGAAGCGACGGCGACTTCCGTGACGGCCTCACGTTCGTCGGCCGCACCGACAGGGTCGTCGCCGACGCCTACACGATGACCACCGGCAAGGAGGAGGAACGCTCGTATACCGCGGCGGAGTCGGTCTTCGAGTTCGCGAACGCCGACGGCGCGCACATCTCCATCGCAGTGCGTCTCTCCGACGACGGCGCCGCGTACCGCTACCTCGTCGCAGGTGAGGGCGAGCACCGCGTCGACGACGAGTCGGGCGCGTGGGAGCTCTCGGTCGACGGCACCGCATGGATGCAGCGGTCCTACGCCGTGAACTACGAGGCCGAGTGGATGCAGACCACCGCGACCGCCTCGAATGGCACGGGCTCGGTCGGTTACCCCGCGCTCTTCCAGCAGGACGAGCAGTACGTGCTTCTCACCGAGGCGGACTTGCACGGCGACTACTCTGGATCGCACCTCGCGCACGCCGGGGGCACCCTGCGATACGGCGTTGATCTCTTCCAGGGTCAGCCGGTCACGACGACAGGTGACCTCTCGACGCCGTGGCGCGTCGCGATCGTCGGCGGTCTCGACACGGTGGTCGAGTCCACGCTCGTCGACGACCTCGCCACGCCGAACCAACTCGCACACGCCGATACGGCATGGATCAAGCCAGGGGTCTCGAGCTGGAGCTGGCTCACCGACTGGAACAGCCCCAAGGACGAGGCTCGCCAGCGCGACTTCGTCGACCTCTCCGCCCGCAACGGCTGGGAGTACGTGCTCCTCGACGAGGGATGGGACGCGAGCTGGGTGCCGCGTACGGTGCGATACGCCGAGACCAAGGGCGTCGACGTCATCATCTGGTTCCACAGCCGTGACCTGCGCACGCAGGAGCAACGCGACGAGTGGCTGCCCCGGCTGGCCTCGTGGGGCGTGAAGGGCATCAAAGTCGACTTCATGGACACCGACAGCCAAGCGATCCACCAGTGGTACGACCAGATCGCCGCCGACACTGCCGCCAACCACCTCATGATCAACTTCCACGGCGCGTCGCTGCCGACCGGAATGCAGCGCGCGTGGCCGCACATCATGAGCTACGAAGCCGTGCGCGGAGCGGAGAACGGCATCAGCCCCGCCCGGAGCCTGATGGTTCCGTTCACCCGCAACGTCGTCGGCTCCATGGACTGGACCCCCGTCACCTTCTCGCGTGGCAATGACAACTCGTCGAAGGCGCACGAGGTCGCGATGAGCATCGTCTACGAGTCAGGCTGGCAGCACCTCTCCGACAAGCCCGAGGCGTACGCCGCCGAGCCGAACGCCGAGCGCCTCCTGCAGAATCTTCCGGCGCACTGGGACGAGACGAAGCTCGTCAGTGGCACGCCCGGGAGCGACATCGTGCTCGCGCGCCGGTCGGGCGACCGTTGGTACATCGGCGGCATGCGAGCCGGATCCGGTGACCCTTTGCAGCTGCCGCTCGAGCAGTTCGGCGGCAAGCACCTCATCGTCGACCTGTTGACAGATGACGGTGCGAACGGCTCGGCGACCGTGCTCACCACCGAGCACACCACCAAGGACCGAACTCTCGAGATCCCGACCGCGAGCAATGGCGGGTTCGCTGCGGTCGTCTGCCTCGACAAGCCGCGACGTGAGACGTGCCTCGACCCCGCCGACCCGTGGGCCGCCGTTGATCTCACCGTCGAGCCGTCCTCCGCCGAGGTCGCCCCGGGGTCGACGGTCGAGGTCGACGCCTCGTTCGCGGTCGACGCCGATGCGAAGAAGGTCGCCATCACGCCGATGGTTCCCGAGGGGTGGACGCTCGAGGGCGGGCCCGTGACAGCGAAGCGCCTCGCCGCGGGCGAGACGCTCGAGGCATCATGGACCCTCACCGCGCCCGAGGACGGCGCGAGCGGCATCGTCGAAGTTCCGATCGAGGTCACGTATCGCGTCGGCAGGGAGGTACGCACGGCCGCGAGCCAGTCGACACTGTGGGTGACCCCGAGGCCGCTCGACGGAGTGAACTTCATCTCCGACCTCGATTGGGTCGAGCAGTCCAACGGCTACGGTCCGGTCGAGCGTGACCAGTCCAACGGACAGGCCGCCGCGAACGACGGCCGCACCATCGAAATCGACGACGTCACCTACGCGAAGGGAGTCGGGATGCACGCGACCGGCGAGCTCACGACGTGGCTCGGCGGCACTTGCTCGGCATTCGACGCGATCGTCGGCATCGACGACGAAGTGCTCGAGACGCCCGGCGAGAGTGGCATCGGCTCGGTGAAGTTCCTCATCTACGGCGACGGAGTGCTGCTCGCAGAAACGCCCGTGCTCACGAACGACGACACGGCGCTGGCAGTCACCGTCGACGTGAGCGGAGTGCAGCAGCTGCGACTCGTCGCCGATGAGGCGACGAACACCAAGAACTTCGACCACGCCGACTGGGCCGACGCGAAGGTCACCTGCGGCGCTGGATGATCGATGTCGGGGCACCTTGGAGGCCAGATGTTCACCGATGAACGACGCCAGGTCATCATGTCGGCGCTCTCAGTGCACGGATCGACCTCGGTCGCCGACCTCGCGCGCATGGTGCGCTCGTCGGAGATCACGATCCGCCGCGACCTGAAAGCGCTCGACGAGGCTGGGCTCGTCGTGCGACATCGCGGCGGGGCATCCGTCGGCCGCTCCAGCATGGACGAGCCGAGCTACCGTGAGAAGGCGGTCGTGGCGGCGGAGGAGAAGCTGGCGATGGCGAGCCTCGCCGCCGAACTCGTCGACGACGGCGACGTGATCATGCTCTGCGCGGGCACGACCACACAGGCGCTCGCACAGCGTCTCACCCGCCGGAGGCTCATGGTCGCGACGACGTCGGTGCTCGTCGCTAACGCGCTCTTCGACGCCCGTGACGTGGAGGTGCTGCTCATCGGCGGCATCCTGCGTGGCAGCATCCGCGGCGTCATCGGGGGTGACGCAGAGAAGGCAGTGTCGCGGCTGCGCTTCCACAAGGTGTTCCTCTCGGGCAACGGCCTCACCTTTGCGAACGGGCTCAGCACACCCAACATGCACGTCGCGAGCATCGACCGCGCGGCCGTCGAGTCCGCGAAGCGGGTGATGGTGCTTGCCGATCACACCAAGATCGGCGTCGATTCCATGGTGCAGACCGTGCCGACCGAACGCATCGACACGCTCGTGACCGATGCCGGCGCTGACCGCGACGAACTCGAGCGACTGGCCGTCGCGGGTGTGCAACTGCGAGTCGCCGACCCCACCGCCGGGCCCGCGCAGCGGCCTCTCGAAGCCGTCGACTGACGCTCGGACCTCAGCCACTGGTCGTCGAGGGAGCTCGCCCGCTACGCTCTCGAACCATGACCTCCGAGCCGCCCCGCCCCTCGAACCTGCAACTGCGCGAGCGCCCGTTCGACTGGTTCTTCATCGTGATCTTCTCGCTGTTCACGGTCACGAGCCTGATCAGCGACATGATGCCGACGCTCGGTGTCGACATCTCGGCGCCCTCGTCGAACTTCCTCGTGAACTCCAACTACTGGTACGCGAGCGACACCGACCCGCTCTTCATGGAGCCGCCGTTCTGGATGCGTATCGTCACAGGCCTCTCGGCCTTCGTGTACATGCCCTTCTACGTGGTGCTCGTGATCTCGCTCATCCGCGGCTGGAACTGGATCCAGCTGCCGAGCGTGATCTACGCGACGATGATCTCGACCATCACGGGCATCATCGTGTTCGGCGTCGAGTTCTTCGGCGAGCCCGAGTGGCAGACGACGAACCCGGTGAAGTTCCTCGCGTTCAATCTGCCGTACGTGCTGATTCCGATCGTGCTGCTCGTGCGCATGCGCAAGCCGCTGCCGTTCACCCGGAGGTTCTGAGCGAGCGGGGTTCTGAGCGAGCTGGGGTTCTGGGCGAGCGGGGTTCTGAGCGAGCGGGGTTCGGGGCGAGCGGGGTTCTGGGCGAGCGGGGTTCTGGGCGAGCGGGGTTCTGGGCGAGCGGGGTTCTGGGCGAGCGGGGTTCGGGGCGAGCGGGGTTCTGGGCGAGCGGGGTTCTGGGCGAGCGGGGTTCTGGGCGAGCCGAAGACGTGGCGCGGGCGCGGCCTGACGGCCATTTTCGTGACCGCGGCGCTGGCGCTGTCGATGACTACCGGGGTCAGCGCGGCCTCGGCCGAGGAGACGGCGAGAAGTACGCCGGCCGGGACGCCGACGACCGCGTCGGCACAATGCGCCGTCCCGACCGGGAACGAGGCGGAACCGGAGATGGTCCTGCTCGACCATGTGGCGTCGACCGAACTTGCATCCAGCGTCTCGACGCAGATGTCGGCCACCGGTATCGAGCTCCAGACGTCCATGGAGTTCGTTGACCAGGCCGGAGCGAAGGCGTATGCGATCGACGTCGATGGCACGAAGGCCACCTCGGTGACCTTCCCAATCGTCGGCGCGGGCTTCGTGCAGCCGAGCAACGCCACGTTTGTGCTGGACGTTACGGGCACCATCATCCAGTACGCGGAATCCACTGCGGTCGAGCGCGCAGACGGCATCATCGACGTGACGACCTATCGCGACGGCGTCCTGGTAAATTCGGCCGAGTTCGATCCCAGCTCGGCCGTGGCAGGACTCGACTCTCAGAGTATGGCAGCCGCCGCCATGGATCCGGCTACGTGCCTCATGGCCGTGCTCGGGGTGAGCGCGGTTGCCGCGGGTATTATCCTGATCCTGTGCGGAGGATCGTGCTCCGTGCCGGTCACTCCACCGACGGCGGTTATCTGCGCCGCATGCATCGGAGGAATCGCTGTCATCGGCGGCGCTTCGATCCCGGCAGTCATGGGCTGCTTCAACTAGGAGAAATGAATGGAGGTTGACACGATGAAACGATCCGTCCCACGGTTGCTCATTTGCCTCGCCATCGTGGTGGCGACAGCAGTCGGCTTGATCTTCGTGGTACCGACGGCGCTGGACCCGGAAGTGACAATTCAACCGTGGATTCCCGCGGTGCTCGGAGCGCTCTTCGCAGCCAGCGCCTACGTGGCGTGGTTTGTCCGTCCTCGATGGGCGCACAGCCCGAAGGAGTAGTGAGGCTCCGACTTACAGTGCCCTGGTGGGAACGCGTGCCGCCCCACCAGGGCACGGGCAGTTCACGATCGAAGTCCCGCTGAGCCGTCCAGCGGACACCTCTTCGGGTTCATTGTCGGGTTGAGTTCGCGACTCAGCGAAAAGGACTGATTACCATCTTGTGCCGTTGTCGGCGTGGGTGGGGCCGCCGTCGATGTCGGGGGTGACGTGGTGGGTTTCGCACTATGCGGCGGGGATGGTGCAGCCGGGGATGATGCAGCCGCCGTCGCGAAGGGTGATGGCGCGGCGTTGGTGGGGCGTGAAGCAGCGATTGGGTGAGCCGAGTTGTTCGATGCGGCCGGTGTCGTCGAGGACGACGATCTGTATGCCTCTGGTGCAGATCATATGCCGTGCCGCGCGGAGTGAGATGGGCTGATCGATGCCGTCGGCATGCGCAGCTCCTCGCGAAGTCTCGAGGTCGGTGGCGCGCACGCTGACGAGCACCGTGGGTGCTGCGCCGCCGATCGACGGGTGTTCGCCGGAGCGGGCGGCGGTGTCGATGATCGCGGCGAGGACGTCGTGTCGTTGCTGTTCGGTGGTGCGGGTCTCGGCTTGCACGGCGATGTCGGCGCGTTCTTCGTCGGTGAGGAATCCGCCGCCGCTGCGGGGTGCCAGGTGCGCGTGAAGGAGGCGGGTGAGTTTCGCGGCGACTTCGGGCAGCAGATCACCCGAGATGGCGATGAGGCCGTCGCGTGCGCGCCCGATGCGGAAGGCCCGCCGGCGCATTGCCCGTTCGTCGTCGGGTTCGGGGCCGTCTTGATCGAGGAACGCAGCCCACGCCCGCGCCTGCACTGCGACCTCATCGGCCGTGCACCGCACGGGCGCCCCGTCGCCGCTGCCGATGGCCTGGTTGACGAGTTCACGTTCGGCGGTGTCGAGTCGGACCGGGTCGGCGACGGTGCGAGTGCGGCCGAGCTCCCGGATGATCGTGCCCGCGGCATCGACGCCGATCTCACCCGCCGTGAGCGCGGCCGCGACATGCGGATGCTGCGCCGGCGTAGTCTGCCCGGTCAAGCCGGTGTCCGCCCGGGTCGCGGCCCCGATCGCGATCCGCCTGCGTGCTTCAGCGCCCGAGACTTGCGTGACGCGTTCGATCAGTTCGGCGGCCGTACGGCAGCCCTTGCGCGCCGACAACCGGCCGACGCCGAGCTCGGACCGCGAGCGTTCGGCGACCTCACCGGCGAACACGGCACGGTGTGCGTCGAGCAGCCGCCCGAGGCTCTCGAGCGCCCCCATCGTCAGGAGCAGTTCGTCGTCGCCCAGGCGGCGTGGCGTCTCTGAATCGAGCGCCCCGCCGAGGGTCGAGCGGACCTGCTCGAACGTGTCGCGGATGCCTGCCATACCGACAACTCTGCCACCACCCACCGACATTCGAACGGCGGCGAAACACGTGATCAACGGCCTTTTCTGACCGACTTCTCCTCCACAGGAACCACCCAGCGGAAGTTCTCCACAACCCTCAGATTCGGTCTCCAGGCTCGTCGACGTTGTGATCCCCTTCTCGGCCGCCCGGCCGCCCGGCCGCTCGGCCGCTCGGCCGCCCGGCGGCTCAGGTCGCAGCGTAGTGTGGGGCCATGGGGAACGTCGATGGTGTCCGACCTGAGCAGGAACAGGTTGCTGGACCCGAGAAGGAGCCGCCCTACCAAGCCCTCTTTCCCAACCTCGACCACATGTCTCGATCTTCGTTCAGCAAGGGCACGGTGAGCCGGCGACGCATCGGTCGGGCCATCGCCCTCCTCGCGCTGATTCCAATCGTCGTACTCGCGGTCATCCTTCTTCCACAGCTCCTGAGTTGACCCCTTCGACCGGACCCAGCCGACCAGCTCAGTCGAGCGGCTCGGCCTCGAGATCGCGCACGTGGTAGAACTCCTGGTCCCAGAGCGCGTAGATGAGCCAGGTCGGCAAGATGTACGACTCCTGCATGTAGTTCGCCTGCGAAGCGTGGATCGTCCACCCCTCGTGCTTCTTCGCGACCTCGGCGCCCATCGCGTACTCGGGCTTCGGCTGGTTCGCGACGACGAATGCGCCTGCCTCGCCGCCGAACACCGAGAGCGCGCCCGACGGGCTGATCGTGTAGACGAGGTGCTTCGGCCCCGTGTAGGAACCGCCCGAGGCCTCGAGCTCGGCGATCGCGAGTTCGGTGATGCGGCCCATCTCCATGTGGTCCTTGTGGCCGGTCGCGCCGCTCTCGGGCCAGAACCCCACGACGATATCGGGTCGCACGCGCTTCATCTCGGCGACCACGCGGGCGACGAGCTCGTCTTCGTCGGCCTCGGGCACGCCCCCGTCGGGGTAGTCCCACACGACGTGGCGGTCGACGCCGAGGTTGAAGCTGTTCTTCAGCGCCTCGGCCCTGCGGATCTCGCCGAGGTCTTCGTCGCGCGCGACGACCGGTGTCTGATGCCCGGCCTCGCCCTGCGTCGCGGTGATCATCGCCGTATAGGCGCCGCCCTGATGCGCGCGGAAGAACAGTCCGTTGACGGTCTGCTCGTCGTCGGGGTGGGCGAAGACACCGAGCACACGGGTGCCGTCGAGTTCGGCGATGACCGAATCCACGCCCTTCGCGGTGGGTTCGTAGAACAGGTGGCGACCCGCCCAGTACGCCCCGCCGACGAGGGCGAGGATGACGGCGACGACGATGATGAGCGCGACGGTGCGCTTGCGCATGGTGAGACTCTCGATACGGATCCGCGTCGGGGTGCGCGGATGGGCGAAGAGCATGGTAACCCGGCGCGCCGCGGAAGCCGAATCCTGCTCGGCATCCGGGCCTGCCCGCCCGGCTGGCCGCGACAGCCGAGACCGCCCGCCCGCCGGTGGGCGCGTCAGCCGCTCAAGCTGGTGAAACCGTGGCTTCCGCTGAAGTGCTCGTGCGCTGGGGGCCCAGCGTCAGCGCCGCTGCCGCCCACGAGGAGCTTGCGGGTGAGTTCGGCACGAGACGAGAGCAGCTCGTCGAGCGCGCGTGCGAGATCGGCGTCGGTGGGTGCACGGCCATCGGATGCCGCGGCGAGCACCGTGCGTCGCATGAGCTCCTTCGCGAACGAGCCCGTCGTGCCGTCGGCCGCGTCCGCCGCGGCGTCGATCGCCTCACTCGAGAGCGGAAGCCCGTCGGCGTACAGCCGGAACAGCCGTCGCCGGGCGTCGGCATCGGGCATGGGGATCTCGGCGGCGTGGTCGATGCGGCCGGGCCGGTCGGCGAGCGCACGCTCGAGCACCTCGACTCGGTTCGTGGTGAGGATGAACGTGACGTCGGCGTCGCCGTCGAGGCCGTCGAGCGCGTCGAGGATCATGAAGAGCACGGGGCTCGACGGTGAGATCGAGCGGTCGTTGGCGACCAGGTCGACATCTTCGAGCACGACGATCGACGGCTGCATCGCCCGAGCCACCTCGGCGGCCATGGTGATGAAGCGGATCGACGGTCCGTTGAGCAGGATCGCGGTCGAGCCGGCGGTGCGGCCGAGCAGATGGCGCACCGTCAGGGTCTTGCCGGTGCCGGGCGGGCCGTAGAGGAGGAGGCCTCGCTTCAAGTGCTGACCAGCCTGGGTGAGTGCCGCGCGGTGCTCGCCGATGCCGACGACGTGGCGCACGATGCCGTCGAGCGTGGGCTCGTCGAGCACGATGCGTTCCGCGGGCACATCGGGCCGCTCGAGGAAGGTCATCTGCCCCGTGCCCCGGCCGAACTCGCTGCCGCCGATCGTGAGCACCTGACCGCGCAGCACACTGCGTTCGAGCATGAGGCGGCGCACTTCGGCGATGAATGCCTCACCGGCGGCGGCGTCGGCCCCGATGACCTCGAGGCGTGCGTCTTCGCGGCCGTGCTCGGGTGCGCTCGCACGCTGCAGCACGGCGACGGGTCGCTCATCGAAGTGCAGCAACCTCAAGCCGAACGCGACCGTGCGGCGCTCGGAGTGCGGGCCGGTGGCCGCGGCCCGGTAGTCGACCGGCCCGGGGCCGAACGCCGAGTGCGGGTTCTCGAGCAGATCGGAGAGCGAGTGATGGCCGCGTTGCTGTCCGCCCCCGACGCCGAGGAGGCGCCCGCCACTGGCTTCGCTCAGCTCGTCGAGGGCGATGTCTGCGTCGGCGAGGCGGTGCTGGGGCATCACCTCGGTGATCACCGGCAGCGTCGTGACGTCGGCGCCGAGGTGCTCGGCGACGAGTTCGCCGAGCGGCGTGAGTCGTGACGGCGTCGGACGTGGCGCGTTGACGACCTCGGCGAGGAACCTGCGGTACGTCTCGACGAATGCCGCGGTGTCTTGATCCATGCGCACCTCCGGTGGTGTTCGCGCGAGTTCCGGGCGGGTCGCGCGAGGCCCCAGCATATCGATGCCCGACGCGGGGCGTCAGCTCTGCGGGGAGAACCTCTTGCCAACGGGAAGATATCTTCCTATTCTTTGTCCATGGCACGCAGACGCGAAGGACGGCTCTTCGACCTCGAGGTCGACATTCTCTCCGCAGGCATGGAACTGCAGGGCGACGAGGGCGATTTCTACGGCTTCGCCCTCGCGAAGCGCATCGCCGAGCGAACGGAGGTTGCGGCGCTCACCGCGCACGGCACGCTCTACAAGGCGCTTGCGCGGCTGAGCGAGCGCGGCCTGCTCGACTCCACTTGGGAGGACGTGGCCGTGGGCGAGGCCGAGGGACGCCCGCGGCGACGGCTCTATCGGGTCACCGGCGCCGGTGAGCTCGCCTACCGCACCGAACTCGACGCGCGACGGGTCGCGGTCGTCCAGGGCAAGGCGGCGTTCGCATGAGCGCCAGCGGCATCGACGAGCGCGACGAGCGCAACGAGGCGCTCGAGGTGCTCGAGACGCTCGAGGTGCGCGACGTCGCGGCATCCGCGCCCCGAATCGATCGTGCCGTGCTCGCCTGGGGCCGCTGGTACACGCGCGACCTCCCGGGCGACATCGCGGCCGACCGCCTCGCCGAGCTCGAATCCGATATCTCCGAAGAGCGAGAGGCCGCCGACGGTGCGCCAGGGGCCGGGCGTTCGATTCTCAGCCGCGCGACTCGCGGCATCCCCGCCGACCTCAGCTGGCGATTCAGCCGACTGCGGGGCGCGGCGCTCGACGCGCCGCGTGGAACATTCCCGCTCGCGATGCCGGCGCTCGCGCACCTCGCAACCGCACTGCTGCTCGCATGGGGCGTGCTGATCGTCGTGCGCGTCAGCGCGGGAGTACTCGCCGGCTCGTGGAACGGCGCGTGGGACCTCGTGGCGGCCGGGGTCTGCGGCCTCGCCATCGCGCTCGTCGGCGCGGCGCTCACCGTACTGCCGCGCCTGCGCTGGCTCGGCGCGCTCTGGCTCGCCGCCGCGGCATACGTGCTCATCCGATTCGGCATGTACGCGCTCATCGCGTCGAGCGTCACCCTCGGCGAGTTCTACTCCTCGTCGCTCAGCATGGCGATCCTCGTCAACCGCGTGCTCGCGGCCGCCGGCGTGCTGTTCTTCGTCGCGATGGCCGCGTGGTGGCTCCCGTCGGCCATCGGGCACTGGGGGCCGAGGCGCCCAGCGGATGCCCCGCTCCTCCCCAGCTCGGAAGGAACCGCAGCATGAACCTGCAACGCATCGCCGCAATCGTCGCGATCACGGGCGCCACCCTCGGCGGGGCATCCATCGTCACCCTCGGCGCCGCTGCCTATACGGCCAACCAGCCGGCGCCGGTGAGCGATGAGGCGATCGGCGGCCACGATCTCGAACCGCAACCCGATGCCGCTCCCGTGGCCGCGCCCGCCGGGGTGGCCGAGAACGTGACGCCCGTGGGTCCGCCGACGCCCGGCACGGGTGCGATGTCGGCCGACCACAACCCGTACCTCGACCCCGCCGACCCCTCGTACGTGACACCCGAGGAGCGGTCGGAGTGGCTCGGCAAGCAAGCGGTCATTCGTGAGTGCATGGATGCCGCGGGCTTCGAGTTCCTCGAGTGGCAGTGGTGGCTCGGCGGCAGCCCGCAGCCGAGGGGGCTCGACTTCGAGACCTCGGTGCTCTGGACCCAGGCCCTGTATGGCCCCGACGCCTCCAAACCGGGCGGTGGGTGCGCCGACGTGGGCAACAAGGCCGAGGCCGAGGCGCGTGCCGCGGGGCATCCGCTCAGTGCGCCGGTGCCCGACGACGACCCTGCTCTCGACACCGAGCGCCAGGTGTGGCTCGAATTCCAGGATCTCGTGCGCGCCTGCATGACCGAAGCCGGTCAGGAGTACCTCTACTGGGAGTTCTGGAACCCGGCATACCGGTCGTCGGCCGACTCCTCGGGCGTCGTGACTCCGGCCGCGCAGCCGGCCGGACTCAGCGAGGCCGAGGTTGCCGCATGGTCGCTCGCGCTCAACGGCGACGCCGGAGCCGGCGCGGCGTACCGCTGGGAGGACGCGGGGTGCTGGGGCAGGGCCGTGCACGAGGCCGGTAACGACAACATGCACTGACCGACAACATGCACTGACCGACAACATGCACTGACCCGCGCGGGTCAGGGGCGCGACTCAGGCCCTCGCGCCCTCGGCCTTCTTCTTGAGGAAGATGAGCGGCAGGAGCCAGCCGCCGAGCGCCGTGATGATCCAGATGATGAGTGTCGCGAGGATCCAGGTGACCCAGCCGTCGATCGTGATGCCACCCGGGAAGAGCGACGCGATGAGCAGCGCGACGAACGTCGAGACCAGGCCGATGCCACCGAGCACCGCGGACGCGTACTTCCGGGCCAGGTTGAAGATGAACGGGCTCAGCACGCTCTGCGCGATCGCGAAGACGATGATCGCGACGAGGAATCCGCCCCACTCGAGGTGGAAGTCGGGGAGGACCCACGAGGCAACGAGAAGGCCGAGAGCGGCGGTCACAAGGTAGATCGCCGCACGAATGAGGAAGCGCACCATGCCGCGAGCGTAGCGGGGCGGCGGATGTCGTGTCGAGCAGCGCGCCGCAGCGGCATCCGCTCGGACCGTGGCGGCTCTGGCCCGAAGCGAGCAAGATGTGGCGCATGGCCGAACGCGCTGAGCGGGGTGAGACGGGCACCGCACCGAACCCGGCAGCACGACGGGTGCAGGCGGCGTACTTCACGCTGCTCATCGGCAATACGCTCGCCGCGTCGTTCATCTGGGGCGTCAACACACTGTTCCTGCTCGACGCGGGGCTGACGAACTTCGAGGCGTTCGCCGCGAACGCGTTCTTCTCGGTCGGCATGGTGATCTTCGAGGTGCCGACGGGCGTCGTCGCCGACACGCTCGGCAGACGGGTCTCGTATCTGCTCGGCACCGTCACGCTCGCGGTGACGACCGTGCTGTACTACCTGCTGTGGGTCGGCCACTCGCCGTTCTGGATGTGGGCGATCGTCTCGGTGCTGCTCGGCCTCGGCTTCACGTTCTTCTCGGGCGCCGTCGAGGCCTGGCTCGTGGATGCGCTCGCCGCGACCGGCTACACCGGTGGTCTCGAGCGGGTCTTCGGGCGCGGCCTCGCCCTCTCGGGGGCGGCGATGTTCGTCGGCTCGATCCTGGGCGGCGTCATCGCCCAGGCGACGAACCTCGGCGTGCCGTTCCTGATCCGCGCGGGCATCCTCGTCGTGATGTTCGTCGTCGCGGCGCTCGTGATGCGAGATCTCGGCTTCACGCCCGCCGGCCGTGCCCACCCGATCCAGGCGACGAAAGACGTGTTCAGTGCCTCGGTGAAATACGGCCTCGGGCGGCGCCCGGTGCGCTACGTCATGTTCGCGTCGTTCTTCACGACGGGCGTCGGCTTCTACGTCTTCTACGCGCTGCAGCCCTACCTGGTCGAACTCTGGGGCGACACGGGCGCCTACTCGATCGCCGGGCTCGCCGCGGCGATCCTCTCCGGGGCGCAGGTGCTCGGCGGGCTGGCGGCGCCGTGGGTGCGACGCCGGTTCCGCAAGCGCACGACGACCATCATCGCGAGCCTCATCGTCTCGACGCTCGTGCTGCTCGCGCTCGGCGTGAACCAGAACTTCTGGATCGCGCTCGTGCTGCTCACACTGTGGGGACTCGTCGACGCGGCGGCCGGCCCCGTGCAGCAGGCGTACCTCAACGACATGATCCCGTCGCAGCAGCGGGCGACCGTGCTCTCGTTCGACTCGCTGCTCGGCAGTACGGGCGGCGCCGTGATCCAGCCCGTACTCGGTCGCTCCGCCGACCTCTGGGGCTACCCGGGATCGCTGCTCGTCAGCGGCGGCATCCAGGTGCTCGCCGTGCCCTTCATGTGGCTGAGCCGCAGGCAGGGGTCGCCCGCGGATGTCGCGACGGGCGAGGCGCCCGACACGCCCGAGAACCCGTCGGATGCCGCCGGGCCGACGAGTGCCGGCGGCTGAGCGCTCGCTGAGCCACCGCTGAGCTACCGCACAGCTACCGCACATCGGTGCGTCGGCGTGCTGCCGTACTCGGCCACGTAACCCCCATTCGAGGGGCGTGTAGCATGGAGCGGACTCGCCTGAACGGCCGCGCGGTCGTTCCCGAATCGCGGCCGGAGGTGCCCGATGCGGAAGACCATCATCTTCAGTGCCGCCATCGCGGCGCTGTTCGTCGGCTCGATCTTCGTCGGCGTCGCCGCGGCGATGACCGGTGCACCCGTTCTCTACGACGCGCGCTCGCCGCAACCCGTCGCGACCACCGACGGCGGTTTCGGGGTCGAGGCAGGCGAGGCGCAGAGGAGCGACTCGCAGGTTCCGGCCGACGGGGCCGACGCGAATGGCGACGAGCCGCTGCCTGCGCCACCGACTGCATCACAGCCGAGGCCGACGACGAGCCCGGCACCGACTCCGGCCCCGACGCCTGCACCGACGACACCGCCCGACCCGATGCCCACGCTCGAGGAGCAGCAGGCTTGGCTCGGCTTCCAACAGCTCGTGCGCGAGTGCATGACCGAGGCCGGCCAGGAGTATCGCTCATGGGAGTGGTGGAACACCGAGCCGCGCGATCCGACGTCGACGGCTCCGGCGATGCCCGATGGGTTCACCGCCGAGCAGGAGGCGGCGTGGCGACTCGCCCTCGAGGGCGCCGGCGGTGACAGCGACGGATGCATCGGCGAAGCGAGGCGGGCCGATCAGGAGCAGCCGCCCGCGGCGACGACGCCTCCGCCGACTGCGAGCGAAGCGCCGCCCGCCGGCTGACCGAGGCCGGCCGCAGACGTGCTGCAGACCTGGGTCAGGCCGACAACGTCTCGACGCGGCCGTTCAGCTCGGCGGCATCCGTGCCCCAGAGTTCGACGACGGATGCCGCGAGCCGGTCTTCGAGGCCCGCGAGCGACTTCACGCGGAATGTGACGGCCGCAGCGGTGGGTCTCGGCACGCCTTCTTCGGCGGCTCCTCGACCAGCGTGGGCGAAGCCCTGCGCGAGGGAGCGCATCCACGATTCGCTCGCAGCCTTGACCGCGGTGTAGTTGGCGCCGCCCGCGGTCGGCCGCTCGACGGTGGTCGACGAGACGATCGCGATGCGCCCGGCCGGGGAGGCGACGAGGTCGTCCCAGAAGGCTCGGCTGACGTAGCGCAGCGCGGTGAACGAGCGCTCGAGCACCCGGTAGTCCTCCTCGGTCTGGCCCGGGATGCCGCCGCCGCCGCGCCAACCGCCGACGAGGTGGATGACACCGTCGAGGTCGCCGACCCGGGCATGCACGCGCATGGCGAGTTCGAGCACATCGTCGCCGTCGGTGAGGTCGGCGCGCTCGCCGACCACACCGGGCAGCTCGGCCTCGAGTGCCTCGATGCGGCCCTCGTCGCTGCCGACGGCGATCACTCGGGCTCCGGCGTCGAGCAGCGCGCGGGCGACCGCCCGGCCGGAGGTACTCGTCGCTCCCGCGATGAGCACGGTGCGGTTCGCAAGATCGGTCATGCAGTCATTCTCCTCTGCGCACGTCGGTCGAGTAGCGACGAAGGAGCGTATCGAGACCAGCCCGCGGGTGGTCTCGATACGCTTCGCTACTCGACCGACGGGTGGTCTCGATACGCTTCGCTACTCGACCGGCGAGTCGCTATTCGACCGACGAGTGGGCCGTGATGCCGACCGTCGACTCGATGACGGACTTCATCTTCTTGTCGAGGGCCTCGTAGAACATCGACAGTGGGAACTCGTCGTCCATCACGAGGTCGGTGTAGCCCTTGGGCGGGCCGGCGAGCACCTCGCGGGGCAGACCCTCGGCCCACACCGACGCCGGGTTCGGCGTGACGACGCTCGTCACGAGCTCGTATGCGGCGAGCCAGTGCACGGTCTTCGGGCGGTCGATCGACTTCCAGTACAACTCGTCGATCGCGTCGCCGAGCTCGACGACCGCATCGGGCACGGCGTCCCAGTCGAAGCTCAGCGAGACATCCGTCCAGTCGAGCACGTGCTTCTGGTGCAGCCACGCGAACAGCAGCTGGCCGCCGAGCCCGTCGTAGTTGCGCACACGGGAGCCCGTGATTGCGAACCGGAAGATGCGATCGAAGATCACCGCGTACTGCACGAGCTTGCCGTGCTCGAGCAACTGCTGCTCGATGTCGGTGAGCGGCTCGCCGCCGCCCTCCGAATGCTCAGTCGCTCGTGCCCGAAGGCCGCGCTCGATCTTCACCGACTCGCGGAACGCGGTGAGGTCGCACCGCAGTTCCTCGAGCGAGTAGAGGAAGAACGGCATGCGCTGCTTGATCATGAACGGATCGAACGGCAGGTCGCCGCGCATGTGCGTGCGGTCGTGGATGATGTCCCACATCACGAAGGTGCGCTCGGCGAGCTCCTGATCGTCGAGTAGGGCCACCGCATCGTCGGGCAGTTCGAGCTTCGTGATCTCGGATGCCGCGCGCACGACCCTGCGGTAGCGCGCTGCCTCGCGGTCTTGGAAGATCGCGCCCCACGTGAACGACGGGATCTCGCGCATGGCGACCGTCTCGGGGAACAGCACGGCCGAGTTCGTGTCGTACCCGGGCGTGAAGTCGACGAGCCGCAGGCTCACGAAGAGCTTGTTGCCGTAGTCGCCCGCCTCGAGCGCCGCGATGAACTCGGGCCAGATCGTCTCGACCACGAGCGCTTCGACGTGCCGTTCGGTCGAACCGTTCTGCGTGTACATCGGGAAGACGACGAGGTGACGAATGCCGTCGATGCGGTGCCGCTGCGGCTGGAATGCCACGAGCGAGTCGAGGAAGTCGGGCACGCCGAAGCCCTCGGCCTGCCAGCGGCGGAAGTCGACGACGGATGCCGCGAGGTACTCGGCCTCGTGCGGGAACCGTGGTGAGAGGGCCTCGATCGACTCGACGATCGTGTCGACGAGAGCGGATGCCTCGTCTTTGCTCCCTGAGCCCGTCGAAGGGTCCTCGGGCACCGACCCGTCTTTCACCTGCAGCGCCTGCAACGCGGTCGCCGACTCCTTGAGGCGGAGCCACGCGGCATCCGTCTCGACGCCCTCGGCCAGTGCGAGGTCGGCGGCGGTCACCTCGTCTTCGAGAACCTCGGGTTCGCCGATGATGGCGTCGATCGTGGTGTTGCTCGACATATGAACCTCCGTTCCTCGGTGAGGGGTGCGCACGGTGCGCGTGATGGCACGACGCGATTCGCCGGCTCCCTCAAGGCTATGAGGCGAGCCTCTGCGATTGGTTGTGCCCCGGCGCGGGATTCTTGCGTGAACGCAAGAATTCACGGCGTAGATCGCCGCGTCACGCAATCACCGGTTATCGGTCGTCGCGCGATGAATCATGACGAATGGGGAGAACTGTCCATTGACAGTGGCTCGCACGCGCTGTCAGGCTGCGGGTCGGCAACCCGTCGATCCCTACAGCAAGGAACTCTCACATGACCGCTCCCGCTCCCGTCACCGTACCCGCGCAGACGGCGCCCGCTGAGAAGTGGAACGTCCTCTCCATCGTCGGCTTCGTGCTGTCGCTGCTCAGCTTCAACGTCATCGCGGTCGTGCTCGGCTTCATCGGGCTCAACCAGGTGAAGAAGACCGGTGAGCGTGGCCGTGGCCTCGCCATCGCCGCGATCATCATCGGTTTCGCATCGATCGTGGTCTGGGGCATCGTCATCATCGCGTCGATCGCGCTCGCCGCGACGACCGCGTCGCTCTCGACCTACTAGGCCTGCAACTCGCGTGTCCCCGCCCGGCTCAGCCGGGCGGGGACACGTCGTTTCAGCAGGAGCCGTCGTCAGTGCACCAACTCGGCCTGCGACTCGGGCGAGGCGTCCCGAGGGGCTGCCTCGGCCGTTGCGACGACCGGCGTCGCCCGCCCGGCCGGCAGCAGCAGTGCGAGCAGCGCCGAGACGAGCAGCACGGCCGCGCCGACCACGACTGCCGGCTGGGCGCCCGCGCCGTACTCTGCGGGCGTGAGCGCGCCGCCCGCGCCCGTGAACACCGCGGTGGACACGGCGATGCCGAGGGCGACACCGATCTCTCGCAGCATCGAGTTGGTGCCGCTCGCCTTGGCGTGGTCGTCGGGCGCCATGGTCGCGAGTACAGCTGTCGCCGATGGTGCGAACACGAGTCCCATGCCGATGCCCGCGACGATGAACGGCGCGACGTAGGCCGAGTACTCGGTGCCCGGCTCCAACAGCTGCGTCAGCCAGAACAGCGCGCCCGACAGCGCGAGCAACCCGGCGACGATGAGCGCGCGCGTGCCGATGCGCCCGGCGAACACGCCGGCGAGCGGTGCCACGATCATGGGCGCGAGCGTCCACGGCGAGGTCTGGAGTGCGGCCTCGAGCGGGCTCGCGCCCTGCACGACCTGCAGGAACTGGATGAGGATGAAGATCGACCCGAAAGCGCCGAAGCTGAACCCGAAGCCCGCGAGGTTCGCCACGGTGAAGCTGCGGTCGCGGAAGAGTCGGAGCGGCAGGAGCGGCGCCGAGGTGCGCGACTCCCACGCCACGAACGCGAGGAGCAGCACGCCGCCCGCGATGAGGCTGCCGAGTACCTCGAAACTCGACCAGCCGGCGTCGTTGCCTCGCACGATGCCGTAGACGAGGCCGAGGAGCCCGAGACCCGAGAGCACGAGGCCGACGATGTCGGCGCGAAGGCGCGCACCGAAGCTGTTCGGCAGGGCGGCGAGCGCGAGCACGACCGAGACGACGCCGACGGGAACGTTGATCCAGAAGATCGCCTGCCAGGCCCAGCCCTCGATCACGGCGCCGCCGATGAGCGGCCCGGTCGCGACGCCGAGGCCGGCGACGCCGCCCCAGATGCCGATGGCCAGCGGGCGGCGTGCGAGCGGCACGGCCCCGGCGAGCAGCGTGAGCGAGAGGGGCATGATGGCCGCAGCCCCGAAGCCCTGTGCGGCGCGTGCCACGATGAGTTGGCCCGGGTCGGTGGCGAGGGCGGCGAGCGCCGAGCTCAGCGTGAACACGACGATGCCGATCACGAAGACGGTGCGGCGCCCGAACCGGTCGCCGAGCGCGACCGCCATGAGGATCGTGCTCGCGAAGGCGAGCGTGTAGGCGTTCATGAACCACTGCAGCTCTTCGACGGAGGCCCCGAACTCCGAGTGCAGCACGGGGAGGGCGTTGGTCATGACGAGGTTGTCGAGCGTCGCCATGAACATCGGCAGGGCTGTGGCGATGAGGACGAGCCAGATCGGAATCGAGCGGCGGATGCGCTGCGGCGCTGCGGAGGGCGACGTTGCTGGGTCGATGGTGGTGGATGACACGGCGTGGCTCCCAAGTTGTAATTGGATGATTACTTGGAGAGTAGTAATCGACTGATAACATGTCAAGCATGTCGGCCGATGAACTCAGACCCGCCCCGCGCATGAAGGCCGCCGACCGTCGTGAGCAGATCCTCATCGCCGCCACCGCGGTCTTCGGCGCCAAGACCTACGTCGGCACCACGACCGACGAGGTGGCGCGCGCAGCGGGCGTCAGCCAGCCCTACGTCGTGCGGCTCTTCGGTACGAAGGAGAAGCTCTTCATCGAGGTGATCGAGCGGGCCTACGCCCGCCTGATCGCCGAGTTCCGTGCGGTGCTCCCGGGGCCGGCCGAAGGTCGCGCCGAACGCATGGGCACGGCCTACACGAACCTGCTCGCCGAGCGCGGCATGCTGCCGGTCATCGCGGGCTCAACGGCACTCGGCGGCGAGCCCGTGATCGGGCGGGTCGCACGCAGGGGCTTCAGCGAGATCTGGCGCTTCGTGCGCGAAGAGGCCGGATTCTCCGAAGAGCAGACCCGCCAGTTCATGGCCACCGGCATGCTCATCAACGCGATCGTCGGGCTCCGCCTGACCGGTGACTACGGCGACGAGCTCTCGGCGACCGAGATCTTCGACGCGTGCTTCCCCGACGGTGTGGCGAAGATGCGGGCGCTCATGCCGGCGATCGACGAACCGTGGTGAGCACGACCCGGTGAGCGAGGGGATGCCGCGGCATCCGCTCGCCCGTCAGAGCGCCTTCTGCATGTGCATCGCCGCGGTCGAATAGCCGAGCCGTTCGTAGAGGCGGATCGCCGGCTCGTTGTAGGCGAACACGTTCAGGCGCATGGCCACCGCGCCGTGCTCGCGCGCGAACTCCTCGGCGAGCAGCATCGTGCGCCGGCCGAGCCCGCGGCGCTGGTGCGTCTCATGGATCTCGACGTCCCAGACGTACCAGTTGGCCGGGTCGCTCATCGGGCCGATCCAGAGCCACCCGGCATCCTCTTCGGCCGCCTCGACGGTGAACAGGTGGTGGCCGTCGATGAGGAGACCCTCGGGGAAGAACTGCTCCTGTGATGCCCGGCGCGCGGCGGTCGCCTGCTCGGCCGTGTCACCGGCATCACGCCGCGCCTGCTCATACGCCGCCATCGCGATCGGCAGCCATGCAGCGGTCTCGGCATCGGTCTTCGGCCTGAGGCGCACGTCGTCGGTCATCGCCCCATGATGCCATCCGCGCGCCGGGGAGGCGTCACGCCCAGCGACGCGCGGTCATCGCCCCATGATGCCATCCGCGCGCCGGGGAGGCGTCATGCCCAGTGACGCGCGGTCATCGCCCCATGATGCCATCCGCGCGCCGGGGAGGCGTCATGCCCAGCGACGCACCGCCCAGCGTTCGACGATCGCGACGATCGAGTCGGTGAGCTTGCCGAGCACGGCGAGCATGATGATCGCGAGGAAGATGCGGTCGATGCGGCCGTTCTGGCCCGAGTCGTTCAGCAGGAACCCGAGGCCCATCGACGAGGCGATGAGCTCGGCGGCGACGAGGAAGAGCCACGACTGCGCGAGGGCGAGGCGCAGTGCCGAGAGCACCGAGGGCACGACCGCGGGCAGTTGCACCGCGGCGAAGAGCGGCACCCCGTGCAGCCCGAACGCACGGCCGGCTTCGATGAGCTGGCGATCGACGTGCCGCAGCGCGGCCGAGACGATCGTGTAGACGGGGAAGAAGGCGCCGATCGCGATGAGGATGACCTTGGACTCCTCGCCGATCTTGAACCAGAGGATCAGCAGCGGAATCCACGCGAGCGACGGCACGGCGCGGATCGCCCCGAGCGTCGGCGCGAGCAGGATGTCACCGAGCTTGGAGAGCCCGACGACCGCGCCGAGCGCGAGCCCGATCGCCGCGCCGAAGGCGAAGCCGAGAAACACGCGTTGCGTCGAGATCGCCACGTAGAGCCCGAGCACGCCGCGTTCGGCGAGATCGACCGCGGCGAGCCAGACCATCTCGGGCGACGGCAGCTGCGACACGGGCACGAGTCCCGACGTCGACACCCACTGCCAGACGCCGAGCAGCGCAAGCGGGATGATCGCGCCGCCGACGATGCGGAACCAGCGGCGATCGACGAGGCGAACGGATGCCCCGGGCGCGCGCTTCGGGGACTGGGGTCGTCCCTCGGGCACGATCGCCGCCGCGGGCACCGCGTATCCGTCGAAGGAGACCGGGCCGGCGGCTGTCGTCGCGGCAGGGCTCACGAGGCCGTGCACCAGCCCCGTGGCATCCGTTCGCTGCGAGTTGTCCGTTCGCTGCGAGTTGTCCGTTCGCTGCGAGTTGTCCGTTTGCTGCGAGTTGTCCGTTTGCTGCGAGTTGTCCGTTCGCTGCGAGTTGTCCGTTTGCTGCGAGTTATTCGTTCGCTGCGTGGCATCCGCCTTGCTCATTGCGCTGCATCCTCTCCCTGCGCTCCGGGGGTAGTTTCCCGACAATCAGTCCGCGAAAAGCGGGTCGTTGTGTCGGATTTCGACCCCCGGAGCAGGTACTCGGGTACTGCGGGTACTGCGGGTACTACTCGAAGCGGGCCGCGTCGGCCTTCGTGACGAAGGTGTCGTTGATGATCGTGTCGAGCGCCTCGTCGACCTGCTCCTGCGTCTGCACGTCGCCGAGCTCGACGAAGATCGGGCCGATCTTCTCGAGCACCTTGACCTGGGTGTCGCCCGGCACGGGGTCGATGTCGAGGTTCGAGCGCTCCTCGATGACCTTCGTCGCGACGGCGAGGTCGAGCCCCGCGACGTCGGCGAGAATCTGCGCCGTCTCTTCGGGGTTCTCGGCGGCCCACGCGCGGGCCTGCTCGTAGGCGTCGACGACGGCCTGCGCGACCTCGGGCTTCTCCGCGAGGAACGATTCGGTCGCGTTCAGGAACCCGTAGCTGTTGAAGTCGACGTTGCGGTAGAAGAGGGTCGCGCCCTCCTCTTCGGCACCGGCCATGATCGGGTCGAGGCCCGACCACGCGTCGACCGAGCCGTTCTGCAGCGCGGCCCAGCCGTCGGCGTGCTGCAGGTTCTGCACCGTGATGTCGGATGCCTCGAGCCCCTCGGCTTCGAGCGACTGCAGCAGGAAGAAGTACGGGTCGGTGCCCTTGGTCGCCGCGACCTGCTTGCCCTTCAGGTCTTCGACGGAGGTGATGGTCGAGCCGTCAGGTGCGACGAGCGCCGCCCATTCGGGCTGCGAGTAGAGCGAGATGACCTGGATCGGCGAGCCGTTCGAGCGAGCGAGCAGCGCAGCCGACCCGGCGGTCGAGCCGACGTCGACCGCGCCGGCACGCAGTGCCTCATTGGCCTTGTTCGATCCGGCCGACTGCACCCAGTTCACGGTGAGACCGGCGTTCTCGAGCCAGCCCTGGTCTTTGATGATGAGGCTCAGCGGGTTGTAGGTCGCGAAGTCGATGTTGAGGGTCTGACCTTCGAGTGAGACGGCCTCGCCGCTCTCGGCGGGCTCGGGCTCGGCGGCCTGGCCTTCGCCGGCGACGCAGCCGGAGAGCAGCAGCACCGCGGCGGCGGCGCCCGCGACGAGCGCGGTACGGAGGAACGGGGTGCGGGACACGAGGAACTCCTTCAGGGGTGGTGACGCTTGCTGTGGGCGCCGGTCAGAACGGGTAGTGCGGGATGGTCGTGACGGCCTCGATGCCGCGGGCGGCACCGTGCCGGTCGATGCCGAGGCCGTCGAGCAGGCGCCCGCGCAGCTCGGCGAGCTCGGCAGATCCGCGATCGCGAGGGCGGGTACCAGGCACGACGACGATCTGGCGGATGTCGGCACCCGGCGTCTCGCCGTCGCTGCCGAGCAGGATCACCCGGTCGGCCAGCTGCAGGGCTTCGTCGACGTCGTGCGTGACGAGCAGCACGGTCGTCGGCGCGGCCGCGTGCACGTCGAGCAGCAGGTCTTGCATCTTCAGACGGGTGAGCGCGTCGAGCGCACCGAAGGGCTCGTCGAGCAGCAGCACTCCGGGATTGCGGGCGAGCGCGCGGGCGAGCGACGTGCGCTGCGCCATGCCGCCCGAGATCTCGCGGGGGCGGTGGCCCGCGAAGTCGGCGAGGCCGACGAGTTCGATGAGCCGGGCGACCTTGTCGCGGCCGACGGACTTCGGTGTGCGCCGCGGGAGCCCGAGCGCGACGTTGGCGGCGACCGTGCGCCACGGCAGTAGTCGAGGTTCCTGGAAGCCGACGGCCGAGCGCCGGTCGTACGGCGGAACCGCCGTGCCATCGACGGTCACGGTGCCCGCGCTCGCACGGTCGAGCCCGCCGGCGATGCGCAACAGCGTCGACTTGCCGCATCCGCTCGGACCGAGGATCGCGACGATCTCGCCGGCCGCGACGTCGAGGTCGATGTCGCGCAGCACCTGCCGGGTGCCCGCGGCCGTGTCGAACGCGCGCCCGATGCCGCGGAACGACACGGGCGCGGCTTCGGCCGAGCCCGTCGTCTCGCGGGGGAGGGCGGATGTCGCCGACATGGGGACTCCTCGGAGCGGATTGGGGGATCCATCCGAAGCTATCGACGTGCCGCCGCGCTGTCAGCCGCGCGCGACCCACGGCGTAACAGTGCCGACTGCCGACGGCACGCCCGTGGTGCGCGAGGATGGGTGGATGACGAGAACGGTGCGCGGCGCGAAGGTCCTCATCACCGGCGCGGCCGGTGGCATGGGCCGCATGTACGCCGAACGGGCCGTGAGCGAGCACGCGGCATCCGTCACCCTCTGGGATCGCGACGCGGCCGCGCTCGCCCGCACCGTCGACGAGCTCGGTGCGATCTCGCAGGGCCGCACCCGCATCCAGTCGTTCGTGGTCGATGTCAGCGATGCCGGGGCGATCGCGAAGACCGCCCAGAGGGTACGAAAAGACCTGGGCAACCCCGACGTGCTCATCAACAACGCCGGCATCGTGCGGGGCAACCGCTACTTCTGGGAGACCGACAACGGCGAGGACACCCGCCCGATCATGCAGGTCAACGCGCTCGCGCCGATGTACATCACGCGAGAGTTCCTGCCCGGCATGATCGCGGGCGCCTACCGGCCCGCGCGCATCGTGAACATCGCGAGCGCGGCCGGCACCCTCGCGAACCCGCGCATGGCGGTCTACGCCGCGTCGAAGGCGGCGCTCATCGGCTGGAGCGACTCGCTGCGAGTCGAACTCGAGCAGGCCGACCACGGCAATGTGAAGGTCACCACGGTCACGCCGAGCTACATCTCGACGGGCATGTTCACCGGCGCGCGCGGCCCGGTGCTGACCCCGGTGCTCGAGCCCGACTGCGTCGTCGACCGCGTCTGGCGGGCGATGCTCGACGGGCGGCCGCTGCTCGAACTGCCGTGGAGCGTCGGCGTCTCGCGAGCGCTTCGCGGCCTGTTGCCGACCCGGGTCTTCGACCGGCTCGTGGGCGAGGGCTTCGGCGTCTACCGTTCCATGGAGCGGTTCACCGGGCGTCGCTGAAGGCGGGCCGAGCTCGGATCCGTGATTCGTGTCTCACCTGATAGGATACGGAACGTGCCGTTTCCTAATGAAGAGCCGGGCCGTCAGCTCGGGCCGGAAGTTCGTCGCGGGGGGCGACCTCGTGACGACCAGCGTGAGGGCGAGATCCTCGACGTCGTGAACCTGCTGCTCGCAGAGCGCGGCTACGAAGGCGTCACCTTCGAAGAGGTCGCGCGCCGCGCGGGAGCGTCGAAGGCAACCCTCTATCGGCGGTGGAAGTCCAAGCGGGATATGGTCGTCGCCGCACTGAAGGCCGGCCCTGCGCGCCGCGAGGGGCCGGATGAGATCAATACCGGCAGCCTGCGGGGCGACCTGCTCGCGCTCTGTCAGCGTCTCGTCACGACGATGCGTTCCACGGATGGCCAGACCGCCATGCTGCTGTTCCAAGCGGGCCTTGAAGACCCGGAGCTGGGCGAGGCGATCGAACGTGCCGTCGGCCCCACCGGAGCTCGATTGCCCGCCTCCGTCGTGGACGCAGCGGTCCGCCGGGGGGAACTGCCGGAGGGCGTGGACCCGTTCCCCTTCGAGGAGGTCGCCGGCGCCGTGATCTTGTTCCGGCGGCTCAACGGGCTGGAGATCGACGACCGCTACCTCGAAGCGCTCGTCGACTCGATCCTCGTACCGGCGCTGCTGGCGACACCGCCGGCGATGCACGACTTCCCCGCCGGCATCTTCTCCGGCCGTCCATCCCCCGCAACCGACCCGCAAACTGTGAAGGACACATCATCAGCACACTGACCATCGACGGATTCCGGTACCAGACACTGCAGGGCGAGCAGGGGGTGAACCTGCGCGTCGCAGTCGGAGGCACAGGACCCGCGGTCGTTCTCCTCCACGGCTTCCCGCAGACGCACTACATGTGGCGCCACGTCGCCCACGAGCTCGCTGTCCGGCACACGGTCATCGTTCCCGACCTGAGGGGCTACGGCGAAAGCGCGAAGCCGCCGGAGCACGGTCCGGACACGTACTCGAAGCGCACCATGGCCGAGGACGTCATGCAAGTGGCCGCGGCACTCGGCCACGAGCGCTTCGGCCTGATCGGCCATGACCGCGGTGCGCTGGTCGCCGTTCGTGCCGGCCTCGACCACCCGCACGCGGTGCAGTACCTCGGGATCCTCGACGTGCTCCCCACCCTCGACACCTGGCAGGTCCTGCAGGGCGTGAACGCGAAGGTGGCGTGGCACCTGTACCTCATGGCCCAGCCCGCGGGCCTGCCGGAGAAGATGATCACGGCAGTCGCAGCGGAGTTCTTCGCCTCATTCCTCGATGCGTGGGATACCGACGGCTCGACCTTCACGCCCGAGGTCCGCCAGCACTACATCGACAGTTCCGTGAATGCCGTGGACTCCATCGTCGCGGACTACCGCGCCACCTCGAGCATCGACCTCAGCATGGACCTCGAGGACCGCGAAGCGGCCAAGACGCTCTCCATGCCCGTCGGCGTCATCTCCCAGGACTGGGGCGCCCAGTTGGGATTCGATGCCGCCGCACTCTGGCAAGCGTGGGCAACCGACCTGACGTACGAACCAATCGACGCCGGCCACTTCATGGCCGAAGAGAGGCCCGTCGAGATCGCACGCTTCATCACCGACCTGTCTGCACGCCGCCAGGTCTGACCACGGGCACCCACGATCTAGGCTTTGAGCATGGGCAAACTGTTCGATTCCATCGACGACAAATTGAAGGCCTGGATCGAGGCGCAGCCCATGTGGTTCGTCGCGACCGCCCCGCTCGGCGCAGACGGTCACGTCAACGTGTCTCCGCGCGGGCACGACTCGTTCTCGGTGCTCGACGACCACCGTGTCGCTTGGGTCGACTACACGGGCAGCGGCGTCGAGACGATCGCCCACCTGCGGGAGAACGGGCGAGTCTGCCTGATGTTCAACTCCTTCGACAGTCGCCCGCGCATCGTGCGACTGCACGGCCGTGGGTCGGTCTGGCTGCCCGGCGACGCCGCTTTCGAAGAGGTCGTGGCACGGCACCCCGAACACCCGAGCACACGAGCCGTCATCACCGTGGAGGTGACCAGGATCAGCGACTCGTGCGGTTGGGGCGTCCCCGTCATGGAGATGACGGGTGAACGCGACCTGTTGCGCCTGCAAGCCGAGAAGAAGGGCGTCGAGGGCATGGCCGAGTATCGAGTCGAGAAGAACACCCGGAGCGTCGACGGTCTCCCAGGGCTCATCACCGCCTGAAACGCGCGTGCGTCAGAGCTCGTTGCGGCTCAGCCACTCGAGCAGCACCCGAGTGAACTCCTCGGGCCGTTCGACGCTCGGCAGATGGGCGGTGTCGGCGAAGCGAACGCCCGTCGCATCGGGCAGGTTCGAGAGCAAGTGATCGTACGCCGCGAGCGCCGAGCTGAGGTCGTACTCGCCGACGGTGACGAGCGCCGGTGAGCGGATGTCGCCGAGCCGATCTGAGGCGGGCGGTTCGAGTGGCAGCATGGTGCCGTCATCGGCCGCGTGCGCGATGTTGGGGGAGTTGAGCTCGTGCGCGAGGCGGACGAACGAAGGATCCAGATCAGCCTCCGAACGCCGCGGCCCCGCCGCCCAGAGCGTGGTCTCGAGCCGCACGATGCGCGCCGCGTCGATGGCGGGGTCGAGGTTGTCGATCTCGTCGAAGCGGCGCTGTTCCTCGTCGGTGAGCGGCAGGTCGGGAAACCCGCTCGGTTCCGAGCCGACCGTGACCGCACCACGCACGCGTTCGGGGAAGGCGAGCGCGGCGTCGAGCGTGATCTCACCGCCACGGCTCGCGCCGATCACCGTCGCCGCTTCGATGCCGAGATGGTCGAGCACCGCGAGGGCGTCGGCGTGGTTCGCGAACGGCACGGCCTCGTCGTGGCGGGTGCCGCCGAAACCACGAGGGTCGAACCGGGCCACGAAGTGGTGCTCGGCGAGGGCGTCGACCTGCGGGTCCCACATGCGCAGAGTGGCGATGCCAGCAGGGATGAGGAGCAGCGCGGGTGCCGAGGCGCGTCCGGCGAACTCGTAATACAACTCGGCACCGGGAACTGAGAGCGAAGGCATGCCCCGAGAATACGCACTCGCGTGACGGGTGCCGCAGCGACGCGCACCTGCCGACGTCGCCGCCGCGAGGCATCCATCAGTCGCCGTCGCCCGAGTCCTTCTTGTTGCCCTTGTCACCGTTGCCGTTGCCCTTGTTACCCTTGTTGCCCTTGTCGTCGCTGTTGCCGGGCCCACCGTCGTCGTCGTCACCGTCGCTGGCCGGGTCGGGGGTCGGGGTGGGCGTCGTCGCGACTTCAGCCGCCTCGAGGTCGGCTTGCACCAGCGCGAGCGCCTCGCGGATCTCCTGCGCCTGCTCGGCGCCGATCGTGCCGTCGTCGACAGCGTCGTCGACATCCTGCTCGAGCAGCGTGAGCGCGGCGATCGCGCCGACGTGGTCGCCGGCCGCCGCACGCTCGGCGACTTGTACGACCGATGCGTGGAGGTCGGCGCTGACGGCGTCGGGAGACTGGGTGCACGCGGAGAGCCCGAACGCGAGTGTCGCGGCGAGCGCGCCTGCCGTGACGACCGCGTGCATCCGTACCCGGCGGCTCATCGGGTCACCGCTTCGTCGAGCCGTTCGAGGTGTACGCCGAGTTCGCCGGGCAGGCTCGGCAGCGGCTCGGCGGGCGTGGTCGGCGGCGACGTCAGGCTGGCGATCGCGGGCGGCACGAGCAGCACCGCGCCGACGGCGATGACGGCGAGCAGGGCGATCGAGATCGCAGGGCGCACCCAGCGGCGCGGCGTCGAGGGGGCGGGATGCATCGCGGCGGCGACAGCCCGAGCCGCGACCGCGTCGTCGTCGTCGGCGCCGGACGCCGCGCGGGCGGCGCCTGCGCGGGCACGGGACCGCGCGCCATCCCGCGCGCCATCGTTGATCACCGTCGTCGCGGTTGACTCCGCGGCTGCGGCGGCTGCGGCGGCTGCGGCGTCTGCGTGGCCCGGCTCCGCGGGCAGCACCTTCGTGAGGGCGTCGGATGGCTCGTGCGTCGCCGCCGCGGGCCCTGCCGCACCTGGCGCCGCCGCTTCCGATGCGTCGAGCCGACTCGCGCGCAGTGCGACGTCGAGCGCCGACGGGCGAGCGTTCGCGTCGCGCGCGGTCATCGCCCGCAGCAGTGCGACCCATTCGGCTCCGAGCGCGTCGGGGATCTCGGGATCGCGCACGAGCCGCGCACTCGTCGACTCGCTCGCCGGCCCCGGGAAGGCCTGTTGCCCGGTGCGCGCCTCGAGCAGCAGCAGTCCGAGCGAGTAGACATCGGCCGCGGTGCCGGGGGCGTCGCCGCCCACCTGCTCGGGGCTGAGGTAGCCGGGCGTGCCGACGAAGGCTCCGGTGCGGGTGAGGCGGGCGTCGTCGATCAGCCGGGCGATGCCGAAATCGGCGAGCTTCGCGTTCCAGCGACGCGTCGGCAGATGCGACCGCGAGAGCAGAATGTTCGCGGGCTTCACGTCGCGGTGCACGATGCCGCGTTCGTGGATCACGTGCAACGCCTCTGCGACGTCGGCGGCCAGCCCCGCGGCATCCGCTGGGCTCAACGGGCCGATGCTCAGGGTCTGGCGCAGGTCGCGCCCCTCGACGAGTTCCATGACGAGGTATTCGCGGCCGCTGGCGTCGTCACGGCCGGCATCGTAGAGCCGCACGAGCGCGCGGTGCTCGACGCTCGCGAGCAGCGCCGTCTCCGATCGGCGCCGGGCGTCGTCGTCGATGCCTTCGGCTGCTTCGGCGAAGACCTTCACCGCGACCGATCTGCCGAGGCTCAGGTCGGCACCGCGATAGACGCTCGCCACGCCGCCGCGCCCGATGAGGGTGCCGAGACGGTAGCGACCGCCGAGCGTGGTGCCCGTGAACGGGTCTCCCGCGGGTCGGTCGTGGGTGCTGGTCACACTCGAGGGTAACCGCGGCGGCTGGGAGGCGTTGCGAAGATCGGGGTGTCCGGCCCGGCCCGAGAAGATCGGCCCGGCCCTAGAAGATCATCGGCCGATCGTCGTCGTCTTCGCCGAGGGCGAGTTCGACGAGCACCGGCACATGGTCGCTCGGGGCGTCGCCCTTGCGCTCGTTGCGGTGGATCGAGGCATCCGTCACGGCCTCTGCGAACGCCGCCGAACCGAGGATGAAGTCGATGCGCATACCCTCGTTGCGCGGGAATTTCAGCTGCTTGTAGTCCCAGTAGGTGTAGCCCTCGGGGATGCGCGGGCGAACCACGTCGGTGACCCCGGCGTTCTCGAGGGTGAAGAACGCCTGCCGCTCGGCCGGCGAGACGTGGGTCGACTGCCCCTCGACGACCGCGGGGTCGCCATTGTCTGCATCGAGCGGCGCGATGTTGAAGTCGCCCATCAGCGCGAACGGCACTTCAGGCCGAGCGGATGTCTCGGCGCGCGTGTATTCGGTGAGCGCCGCGAGCCAGTCGAGCTTGTAGGTGTAGTGCGGGTCGTCGAGCGAGCGGCCGTTCGGAACGTAGAGGCTCCACACCCGCACGCCGTCGACCGTCGCGCCGATCGCCCGCGCCTCTTGGGGTTGGTCGGGGCCCTCGAGCCCTTTGAGGAATCCCGGCATGCCGGGGAAGGATGTCTCGACCTCAGCGATCGGTGATCGACTCGCGATCGCGACGCCGTTCCACTGGTTCAGCCCGTGGATCGCGACCTCGTAGCCGGCCGCCTCGAACGCCTCGAGCGGGAATTGCTCGGGCTTGCACTTGATCTCCTGCATCGCGAGCACGTCGACGTCTTCGCGCACCATCCAATCGACGGTGCGCCCCACTCGGGCGCGGATCGAGTTGACGTTCCAAGTGGCGATGCGCATGTGCCAAGCCTATTCGCGAGCGGTGACACCCCACACGCCGATATTCACATGCCGCGGCGCTCACGATCGCCTCGTCGCGAGCTTCGGCACGACGATCCAGAGCAGCGCGGCGAACACGAGCGCGATGCCGAGCGCGACGAACCCCGCGGTGCGATTGAGTGCCAGCTCGAAGATGAGCCCCGCGACGCCGGCCGCGAGGAGCGACGCGACCACCAGGTGCGCGAGAAGCAGCCGGTTGCCGCGCTGCACGATCCGCTCCTTCTGCTGTCGCCCGAACAACTGCCGGTGCAGAATGACGGGCGCGAGCCCCAGCAGGGTTGCCACGCAGGCGAGTGCGACGAGCACGAGGTAGAGCGCGAGCTGGTAGCTGTCGAGGTCGGTGAAGCGCGACTGAAACGCCGCCGCGAGCAGGAATCCCGTGATGATCTGGGTGCCGGTCTGGGTGGCTCGCAACTCTTGGAGGATGTCGCTCCAGTTGCGGTCGAGGCGTTCGATGCGAGTCTCGTCGCGCCCGTCGTCGCGGTTGTCGGCTTCGGGGTCGCTGGCCATACGCGATCGTAACGCAGCGCGCGGGCGGTGTGGCGGGTCTCGATACGCGCACTTCGCTCGCCACTCGACCGGTGAAGCTGCGAAGATCGGAGCAACGCGAATCCAGGGGGTGGCCGTGAAGTTCAGCATCGAAGGCGTCGAGGGCATGCCCGAGATCACGAAAGGCGCCGACCTCGCCGCGCTCATCGCCGACGCGGCCGATCTCGAGAGCGGCGACATCCTCGTCATCACCTCGAAGATCGTCTCGAAAGCCGAGGGGCGCATCGTGGCGGCCGGCGACCGCGAGCAGGCCATCACCGACGAGACGGTGCGCGTCGTCGCGACCCGAACCTTCGACGGCGGCGTGACCCGCATCGTCGAGAACCGTCAGGGCATCATCGGCGCCGCGGCGGGCGTCGATGCGTCGAACTCGCCCGACGGCACGGTGCTGCTGTTGCCGGTCGACCCCGATGCCTCGGCGAGGGCGCTGGCCACCGGCATCCGTGCGCTCACCGGCGCCCATGTCGGCATCATTCTCTCCGACACCCTCGGCCGCCCGTGGCGCGAGGGCCAGACCGACCTCGCGATCGGCGCGGCGGGCGTGCAGGTCTTCGACGATCTGCGTGGTTCGACGGATGCCTCCGGCAAGCCGCTCTCGGTCACGATGCCGTGCGTGGCCGACGAGCTCGCGGGCGCCGCCGAGCTCGTGAAGGGCAAGTCGTCGGCCGTGCCCGTGGCCGTCGTGCGAGGCCTCGGGCATCTCGTGGGCGACCTCGACCTGCCCGGCGCGCGGTCGATCCAGCGGCCTGCCGAGCGCGACCTGTTCCGGGTCGGCGCCGACGAGGCGTACAACGAGGGCTACCGCGACGGCTTCGACGAGTCGCAGGCCGAGGGCTCGCTCGCCCAGTAGTGCCCGTCTCCTCACCTCACCTCACCTTCTCCTCACCTTCTCCTCACCTTCTCCTCACCTTCTCTTCTCTTCTCTTCTCTTCTCTTCTCTTCTCTTCTCTTCTCTTCTCTCTTCTCTCTTCTCTCTTCTCTCTTCTCTCTTCCCTTCTTCTCCTCTTCTCCTCCTCTCCTCCTCACCTCCTCACCTCCTCACCTCCTCACCTCCTCACCTCCTCACCTCTCCTCCACCCGGGCCTGCCGGGGGGCCCACGACCTTTTGCGCGCTCACGGGCGTTCGCAGAGATCGTCGGCCGGCAAAAGGTCGTGGGCGGTGGCGCATCCGCATGCGGACGAGCGCGTTCGGGCGCCGACGTGCGCGGGCATGCCGGATGCAGGGGAGGATGGAGGGGTGTCAGCACACATCGGCTACGCCGCGATGCTCGAGCGGTTCCCGCCCGCCGAGGCGGTCGCCCTCAGTGCGCTCGCCGAGTCGCACGGCTTCTCGGGCGTCATGGCGAGCGACCACTTCCAGCCATGGGTTCCCGCGCAAGGGGAGTCCTCGTTCGTGTGGAGCGTGCTCGGCGCGGTCGGTGAACGCACGCGCGGCGACTTCGGCCCGGGCGTGACGACACCGGGCTTCCGGATGCATCCGGCCGTCGTCGCCCAGGCGAGCGCGACGCTCGGGGCGATGTATCCAGGGCGGCACTGGCTCGGACTCGGCTCGGGCGAGGCGCTGAACGAGCACGTCGTGGGGCCGTACTGGCCGGAGGCCCCCGAGCGCATCAACCGCATGTTCGAGGCGGTCGACGTGATCAAGAAGCTCTTCGCGGGCTCGCTCGCCGGGCGCGACGTGCGTCATGCCGGCCAGTACTTCAAGCTCGAGGCCACACGGCTGTGGACCATGCCGGCGGTGCCGCCCGAGATTCTCGTCGCGGCATCCGGCCCGGTGACGGCCAAGCGTGCCGGCCGCACCGTCGACGGCATGATCACGACGGGCGCGCCCGTCGACAAGCTCGCGCCGCTGCTCACCCGCTTCCGGGAGGGTGCGCGCGAGGCCGGCCGCGACGCGGCCCGCATGCCCAAGGTGTTGCAGCTGCATCTCTCGTGGGCGGCCACCGATGAGGAGGCGATGCGCAACGCGCTCACCGAGTGGCCGAATGGCGGGCTGCGCATCCCGCGAGGCGACATCCGCTCGCCGTTCGAGTTCGAGCAGCTCGCCCGCACGGTGCGCCCCGAGGATTTCGGGGGTCGCATGGTCGTCTCTGCCGACCCCGACGTGCATCGCGCCGACATCCAGCGCCACCTCGACCTCGGCTTCGACCGCATCTACCTGCACAACGCGGGTCGCGACCAGGCTCGGTTCCTCGAGGTCTTCGGCCGCGACGTGCTCCCGGGGCTCCGGGCGTGAGCCGGGCAGCGGATGTCGCGTGGCCGCCCGCCTCGTGGACGGTCGTGATCCCCGTGAAAGCGCCCGCCGGTGCGAAGACCAGGCTCGCCGCGGCGGTGCTGCCCGAGGCCCGCGAGGCGCTTGCCCGCGCGTTCGCCCTCGATACGATCGCCGCCACGATCGCCGCCCGCACGGTCGCGCGAGTCATCGTCGTCGGCGACGACCCGTCGCTCGCCGGCGCGGCCGAGTTCTTGGCGGAGCCCGCCGACCCGCCGCGGAGCCTCACCCGGGCGATCCGGCACGGCATCGCCTACGCGGGGTCGAATGCCGAAGCGGTCGATCGGCGCAACGTCGCCGTGCTGCTCGGCGACCTCCCGGCCCTGCGGCCCGAAGAACTCGATGCGGCGCTCGGCGCAGCGGCGCGGCATCCGCTCGCCTTCGTGCGTGACGCCGACGGCACCGGCACAACGCTCGTGACCGCGTCGGCCGGCGCGACGCTGCGGCCGCTCTTCGGTGCGGACTCGGCGGCGCGGCATGCCGCTGCCGGGTTCTTCGAGCTCGAGGCATCCGTCGGTCTCACTCGCGACGTCGACACGATCGAGGCGCTCGCCGAAGCCCTCGCCCTCGGCGTCGGCGAGCTCACTCGCGAGGCCGCGTCTCGACTTCCATTGCGCGGCGGGGCGGACACTCCCTAGTCTCGGGGCATGGATCACCCTGAGGACATCGAAGACGTCGTGCCCGATCGGGCTGCTGCGGTACCCGCGGCCCCTCCCATTCCCGCCGACGCCGGCGCGGTCGCCGGCAGCGCCGTTGTCTCGATCGTGCTCGCGTTCGTCGCTCTCGCCGCGGCCCTCGCCGGTCCGATCGCGATCATCCCCGCCGTCGTGGGCATCGTCGTCTCGCTTCGCGCACGGGTACAACTGCAGGGCTCGCCGTACCGCGGGTACGGCATCTCGCTCGTGGCGTTCATGATCTGCGTCGGCGTCTTCGCCTGGGTGGCCGTGCCGCTCATCGCGCCGCTCGTGTCGGTGCTGTCGTTCGCGGTGCTCTGAGCGACTGTTCGCGGTGCTCTGAGCGACCTCGGTTTGTTCGGGTCCTGACCTCGTGCATCGTGAAAGGATCGGAGCATGACGCTCACACTCGGATACAAGGCCTCAGCCGAGCAGTTCGCCCCGCGCGAGCTCGTCGAGATCGCCGTCGCGGCCGAAGGCAACGGCTTCGAGTCGGTCTTCACGAGCGATCACTTCCAGCCCTGGCGGCACGACGGCGGTCACGCGCCGTTCTCGCTCACCTGGATCGCCGCCGTCGGCGAGCGCACCTCGACGATCAAGATCGGCACGAGCGTCATGACGCCGACGTTCCGCTACAACCCGGCGGTGCTCGCGCAAGCGTTCGCGAGCCTCGGCTGCCTCTACCCTGGGCGCATCATCGCGGGCTTCGGCACGGGCGAGGCGCTCAACGAGATCGCGACGGGGTTCCGCGGCGCGGGCGAGCAGGAGTGGCCGGCGTTCAAGGAGCGGTTCGCGCGCCTCCGCGAATCGGTGCGGCTCATGCGCGCACTCTGGACCGATGACGAGCAAGTGAGTTTCGAGGGCGAGTACTACTCCACCCACGACGCGTCGATCTACGACCGGCCGGATGTCCCGGTGCCCGTGTACATCGCAGCAGGCGGCCCGACCGTCGCGAAGTACGCGGGTCGCGCGGGCGACGGGTTCATCTGCACCTCGGGCAAGGGCATGGAGCTCTACACCGAGCAGCTCATCCCCGCGGTGAAAGAGGGTGTCGAGGCATCCGCTCGCTCGTACGACGACCTCGACCGCATGATCGAGATCAAGCTCTCGTACGACACCGACGCCACGGCGGCCCTCGAGAACACGCGCTTCTGGTCACCGCTCTCGCTCACGCCCGAGCAGAAGCACTCCATCACCGACCCCGTCGAGATGGAGCGGGCGGCCGACGCGCTGCCGATCGAACAGATCGCGAAGCGCTGGATCGTCGGCAGCGACCCCGACGAGGTCGTCGCCTCGATCAAGACCTACGTCGACGCCGGGTTCAACCACCTCGTCTTCCACGCGCCCGGCCACGACCAGGCCCGCTTCCAGGAGCTCTTCGCACGCGACCTCGCGCCGCGACTCCGGGCGCTGTAGGCACTGCCGCAGCGGCGGGTCAGTACAGGCCGGGCCGGTTCACGCTCGGCGGCAGCGCGCAGTAGTCGTAGAAGAAACGGGTCGGCGACGATTCGTCGGTGACATCGACGATGACGGATGCCCCGGAGTGCGGCAACTCGTCGCCGGCGAGCAGCCACAACGAGAAGTGCCAGGCGCCGCGCACCCCGTCGTCGAGCAGTCCCCGACCGTCGACGACGAGCACCGCGTCGTCGGATGCGCCGGGCAGGGTGCCCGCCCGGAACGGCTCGATCGTGTCGGCACGCAGCGTCGCCTCGCCGGCGGAGCTGCCGCTGCCGGCGTCGCCGCGGCCTCT
Organism: Agromyces sp. Y782; assembly: GCF_059445405.1. NCBI lineage: Bacteria > Bacillati > Actinomycetota > Actinomycetes > Micrococcales > Microbacteriaceae > Agromyces > Agromyces sp. Y782. The sequence goes on from NZ_JCAIUG010000001.1 coordinate 2,088,573, forward strand.
GCTCATGTCGCCGACAGACGCGCGCACGACGGTCTGTCCGCGCGCGGCGAGCACCTCAGAGAGGTCGTCGGCGAGACGCGCGGCATCGGCTGTCGCCGCGGCCTCGACCGCGATGAGTCGGCGCCCGCGCGGCGCATTGTGCAGGAACTCGTCGGCGATGCCGACGAGCAGTTCGTCGCGGGGCTGCGCCTCGTAGGCCGTTCGCGTCATCCCCTCAGGCTACGCGCGGCAGCGCCGACAGGCAGCGCTCAGCGCACCGGTCTGACTACCAGGCCGGTGCCGCCGCCTCGGCGGACCGGTTCGGCGGCGGCGGTCATCAGCCCGTTCGGGTCGACTTCGATCGCCGCTGCAGCACCGATCTGCGCAGCAGAGGTGAACTGGTCGCCCGATGGCACGAGCACTTGGCCGTATGGAGCGAGCGCAGCCTGGTACGCGGCGATGAACTCGGGTTCGGCCGGGGTGACCGCGGCGTTGCGTTGCGACGCACGCGGCGCTGCCACCGCTTCGGGCAGGGTCATACCGAGGTCGATGCGGTTCATGAGGATCTGCAGCACCGTCGTGATGATCGTCGCCCCGCCGGGCGAGCCGAGCACGAACCGCACGGCGCCGTCTTCGAGCACGATCGTGGGCGAGATGGACGAACGCGGGCGCTTGCCCGGCTCGATGCGGTTCGGGTCCGACGCGTTGTAGACGGCGCTGAAGTCGGTCAGTTCGTTGTTCAGCAGGAACCCGCGGCCCGGCACGGTCATCGCCGAGCCGCCGGTCTGCTCGATCGTCAGCGTGTAGGCGACCGCGTTGCCCCACTTGTCGACGACCGAGAGGTGCGTCGTCGAGACGTTCTCGGTGTCGGCCGCCTCTTCGAGGGCGACGGCCTCGCATCCCACCCCGTCGGGTGCGCCGGCGGGCACCGGCCGGGTCGACGCGAACGCCGGGTCGATCGTGCAATCGCGGGCGTCGGCGAACTCCTGGCTGAGCAGCGTCTCGGTGGGAACGTCGACGAACGCCGGGTCGCCGACATACGCGCCGCGGTCGGCGAACGCCCGGGCCGTCGCCTCGAAGTAGAGGTGCAGGCTCTGGCCGATCTCGGCCGACGACAAGTCATGGTTCTCGAGGATGTTCAGCGCCTCGCCGACGGTCGTGCCGCCCGATGACGACGGCGCGATGCCGTACACGTCGAGGCCGCGGTACTCCACGTGCGTCGGCTCCTGCTCGACGACCGAGTACGCCGCGAGGTCGTCGGTCGTGAGGGTACCGGCCGGCGCAGGCAGCGGCGAGGCCGGGTCTTTGCGCGGATGCTGCACGACGTCGGCGATCTCGCCCGCGAGCCGGCCCGAGTAGAACGCGTCGGTACCGCGCACCGCGATGAGCGCGAGCGTCTTCGCGAGATCGCGATTGCGGAACTTCGTGCCGACCTGCGGGGCGTCGCCGCCGGGCAGGAACAGCTTCGCAGTGTCGGGGAACGCAGCGAACCGCGCCTTGTTGTCGAGCGTCTGGTTGCGGAAGGTCTCGTCGACCGTGAATCCCGTCGCCGCGAGCAGGATCGAGGGGGCGAGCATGAGAGAGAGCGGCTTCGTGCCGAACCGGTCGAGCGCGGACTTCCAGGTGGCGAGGGTGCCGGGAACGCCGACCGAGACACCGGATGACACGAGCTCGGGCGTGAACCGATACGGCTGGCCCGTCGCGGGGTCGATGAAGGCGTCGGTCGTCATCGCGGCGGGCGCCGTCTCGCGCCCGTCGATCGTGCTCACCTCGCCCGTCGCTGCGTCGAAGTACACGAAGTACCCGCCGCCGCCGATGCCGGCGCTGTACGGCTCGGTGACGCCGAGCGCCGCCGCGGTCGCCACGGCGGCATCCGCCGCGTTGCCGCCGAGACGGAGCACCTCGACGCCGATCCGGCTCGCCGAGGCGTCGACCGACGAGACCGCGCCGCCGTACCCCGTCGACGTCGATCGGGTCGGCGACGACGTCGACCCGGGGGGCGCGGTCGCGACGGAGTTCGCTGCCGGCGGCGCCGCGAGCGACTGGGCCGATGCCGGCGCGGCCGTGGCGATGACACCGACGGCGAGCGCGCCCGCGAGCGCCAACGCCAGGTTTCGGCGTGCGGAGTGGTGGTGGACGACGACGTTGACGTTGACCATGAGATCCCCCTCGAACCGGGTACAACGGCTCGATCCCCCTCACGCTAGACCCGGGCGGGCGGGGCGGCAACGCCTGCTGCACGAACGCCCGCGACACCGACGCCCGCTACACCACGGGCCGGCTCGACCAGCCGCTGCTGCGACCGCTCAATTCCGAATCGAGCGTCTCCTGCGCGAGCTGCATGGATCGGACGTAGCGCTCCTCGGAGAATCGCCTGCCCATCTCATCGGGTGCGACATCTTCGACGTGCTGCACCACCCACCAGATGTTGCCGAGCGGATCGCGGAGGCGGCCGCCCCGATCGCCCCACGCGGCGTCGTCGAGTTCGGTCACGACCTTCGCGCCGGCTGCAACGCCCCGCTCGAACACCGCTGCCACGTCGTCGACGAACACGCGGAGCATCGCCGGGGTCGACGGCCAGTCGGGCCGCGAGTCGAACGCGAGCAGCCAGGTGTCGCCGATGCGCAGTTCGGCATGCCCGATGCCGCCGTCTTCCGTGGGAACTCGGGCGATCTCGACGGCACCGAACACGTCGCTCACGAAGTCGAGCAGTCTCGTCGTGTCGGGTGTGACGATCCACGTCTGCACGGAACGGTTGCTTCCAGGGTTCAGGTCTTCGGTTTCCATGTGGACGACGTTACGGAAGCGTGCGGTCAGTTTCTGTCCGGTTTCAGTGGGAGGTCTCGATGCCGTGCCGTTCCGTGTCGTGTCCGAGATCCTGAGTGTTGTCCACAGATCGGCTCCGGATGCCGCGGGCAGGCGTAGCCTGAATGCATGCGCCCTCGCGATACCGGGGCGTCCCGCAGGCTCAGCCGCTGGATTCCCGCCATTGCCGTGCCGATCGCGATCGGCGTCGGCGTCGTGCTCGTGCCGCTTTCGGCCAATGCTGCTGTCGATCTGCCCGATCTGTCGCCCGCCGAGTTGCTCGAGTTCGTCGCGTCGAGCGAGGTCGATGCACTCTCGGGCACGGTCGAGCAGACCTCCGAGCTCGGGATCCCCGACCTGTCGGGTCTCACGGGCGCGATGGGCGGCCCGGGCGGGCAGTCAGGTGCGGGCGACGGTGCGGACGGGACATCCGCCACCGACCTCGACGACCTGATCTCGCTCGCCACGGGTACTCACACCGCGCGGGTCTACCTCGACGACACGAACGCGCGACTGCAAGTGCTCGACGCACTCGCCGAGCGCAACGTGTACGTCTCTGACACGGGCGCCTGGATTTACGACTCCGCTGAGAACGCAGCGACGCACATCACCCTGCCCGACGGCACCGACCTCGAAGCGCTCGAACACGAGGCGAAGCACCACGCCGATGAGGCTCGGGCCCGCCTCGAAGCCGAGGCCGGCACACCGATGCCGACGCCTGAGCAATTCCTCGACCAGGCGCTCGCGCGACTCGACGAGACGACCGAGGTCTCCGTCGGCACCGACGCACGCGTCGCCGGTCGCGAGGCCTACGAGCTCGTGCTCGAGCCGCGCGACACCGACACGCTCGTCGGCGAGATCTCGGTCGCGATCGACGGCGAGACGGGCGTCGCGCTCGCCGCGTCGATCACCGCCCGCGGCGCTGACGAGCCCGCCTTCAGCGTCGCCTTCACCGACATCTCCTTCGATGCGCCGGATGCTTCGGTGTTCGCGTTCACTCCGCCCGAGGGCACGACCGTGACCGAGCAGGTCGTGCCGATTCCGACCGCCGCAGAGCTCGAGCAGTGGAAGGCAGAGGCCGAGGCAGATTCCGATACAACCGGTGAGCGGATGCCGCAGCCGATCGTGCACGGCGAGGGCTGGTCGACCGTGGTCGAGTTGCCGATGAGCGCCGACGGCGCTGCAGGCCTCGGCGCCGAGGCATCCCTTCGACAGGATCAGGACGGCGCCGCGATGCTCGGCTCGCTCACCGAACCCGTCGACGGCGGGCGCATCCTCACGACCTCCCTCGTGACCGTGCTCTTCACTGACGACGGCCGAGTGCTCGCCGGCGCGGTGACCGCCGACCGCCTGCTCGACGCCGCCGCGACCGGTCGCTGACGGGCAGCAGGCGCGTGCCCGAACTCGCGATCGAGACGCACGGCCTCACCAAGCGTTTCCGCTCGCAGCTCGCCGTCGACGGCATCGACCTCGCGGTGCCGCAGGGGGCGGTGTTCGGGTTTCTCGGGCCGAACGGATCGGGCAAGACCACGACGATCCGCATGCTCCTCGGCCTCGTCGCGGCGACCGCGGGCGATGCCCGCCTGCTCGGGGCAGAGATGCCGCGGCACGTCGACTCGGTGCTGCCTCGCGTCGGTGCGCTCGTCGAGGGGCCGGCATTCTCGCCGTACCTCTCGGGCGCGGCGAACCTGCACCGATTCGACGCCGCCGACCGGCACGCCCCGCGACGCACCCGCGCAGCGCGCGTCGCCGATGCGCTCGATCGCGTCGGCCTCTCGCACGCCGCGCAGAAGAAGGTGCACGCCTACTCCCTCGGCATGAAGCAGCGGCTCGGGCTCGCGAACGCGCTGCTCATGCGGCGCGAACTGCTCGTGCTCGACGAGCCCACCAATGGCCTCGACCCGCAGGGCACCCGCGAGGTGCGCGCGCTGATCCGCTCGCTCGCGAACGACGGCACGACGGTGTTCGTATCGAGCCACCTGCTCGCAGAGGTGGAGCAGGTGTGCTCCCACGTCGGGGTGATGAGCGCCGGGCGTCTCGTCGCCCAGGGAACGCTCGACGAGTTCCGCAGTGACGGCGAGGCGCGGGTGCTCGTGCGTACGCCGGATGCGGCCGGTGCTCGCGAGGTGCTGGCGCGACTTGGGCTCGTCGATGACGGCGACACCGCGGGCGATGGGCTCGTGGCCGCCCGCCTCGGTGCGACGACGGCCCCTGCCGAGTCGATCGTGGCCGCGCTCGTCGCGGCGGGTGTGCGAGTGCGCGGGTTCGAGCTCGAGCGCGTGAGCCTCGAGCAGCGGTTCATGGATCTCACCGGCGAGGGGTTCGACGTTGTCGAGTGACGCGGCGGCGGCCACCCCCGCTGGTCGAGGAGGCCGCGAAGCTGCCGTCTCGAGACCGACCATGGGCGGCGGTACGCTCTCCCTGCTCGGCTCCGAACTCCTCACCCTGTTCCGTCGCCGCCGCACCTGGGCGATGCTCGGCGCGCTCGCACTCATCCCGATCCTGATCGCCGTCGCCATCCGCGTCGCGGGCGATTCGCCGAGTGGCCGCGGCCCCGCTTTCCTCGACCAGATCACGAACAACGGTCTCTTCGTCGGGGTCACCGCGATCACCGTCGCGATTCCGCTGTTCCTGCCGCTCACGATCGGGGTGGTCGCGGGCGACTCGATCGCCGGCGAGGCGAGCCACGGCACTCTGCGCTACCTGCTCATCGCGCCGGCCGGGCGCATCCGGCTGCTCCTCGTCAAGTACGCGGCGGCCGCGGTGTTCTGCGCGGCCGCGACCCTCACGGTCGTGGTGGTCGGCACGCTCATCGGCTGGGTGCTCTTCCCGATCGGGCCCGTGACGCTGCTCTCGGGTGCGTCGGTGAGCGTCGGTGACGGTCTCCTCCGGTTCCTCGCGATCGCCGCATACGTCACCGTCTCCCTCCTCGGCCTGTCGGCGATCGGCCTGTTCCTCTCGACGCTCACGACCGTGCCCGTCGGTGCAATGGCGGCGACGGCGATCCTCGCGGTGGTGGCGCAGATCATGGGCGCGCTGCCGCAGCTCGAGTGGCTGCATCCGTGGCTCTTCACCCACTACTGGCTCGGCTTCGCCGACCTGCTGCGCGCGCCGCCGGTGTGGGACTCGTTCGCCGACAACGCGCTGCTGCAGGCCGGCTATATCGCGGTGTTCGGCGCGCTCGCGATCGGCCGGTTCCTCACGAAGGACGTGCTGTCGTGAGACGACGTTCGATCCGGGTTCTCACGACCGATCGCATCGATCCACCTTCTCGCCGCTGATCGGCTGGGCGATCAGAGGTCGATCGAGGCCATGTCTCACAGTGCGTCGGACCGGGCACCAGCGGGTTCTGACACGCTCGGCGCGAGTGACTCACCCCGGCGTTGGCGCCGCGCGCACCTGCCGATCGCCGGCGACACCCGAGTAGGCGATGAGCGGTCTCCCGGTCGACGGGTGCTCGAGCACTTCGACGTCCACACCCCAGACCTCGCGGATGAGCCCGGGCACGAGCACGTCAGCAGGTGCTCCGGATGCCACGACGCGACCGCTCTCGAGCACGATCACGTGATCCGCGTACGCGGCCGCGAGCCCGAGGTCGTGCAGGGCGGCGAGCACCGTGCGACCGCTCGACGCGAGCGCGCGCAAGAGCTCGAGGCTCGTGAGCTGCGCCCGCACGTCGAGGTGATTGGTCGGCTCGTCGAGCAGCAGCAGGCGGGGTTCCTGTGCGAGGGCCCGGGCGAGGTTCACCCGCTGGCGCTCGCCGCCCGAGAGTGACGAGAACGGGCGGTCGGCGATCGCCTCGAGCCCGAGGGCGGCGAGCGACTCGGCCACCACGGCCCGGTCTCGGTCTCCGAGTCCAGACCACGCGCCGAGGTGCGGGGTGCGGCCGAGTGCGACGACCTCGTCGACCCGCAGCTCAGGGGAGTCGTGGGTCTCCTGCTCGGCGAGCGCGACGAGCAGGGCCCGGTCGCGTCGGCGCAGGCCGGCGAGATCGTTGCCGTCGAACGCGAGCGCACCGGCATCCGCTCGCTCGAGCCCGGCGATGAGATGCAACAGCGTGGACTTGCCCGCGCCGTTCGGGCCGAGCAGCGCGCCGAGGCGGCCCGCCGGAACCGTGACGTCGACGTCGTCGATGACGAGGCGCCCGGTGCGCGTGAAGCGCACACCCGAGGCGTCGAGGCCGGGGCGATCGCCTGGGCCGGTCATCGCAGGCTCCGGTTCCGCAGCAGCAGCACGGCGAACACCGGCCCGCCGATGAGCGCGGTGAGGATGCCGACGGGCAGCTCCCGCGGGTCGAAGAGCGTGCGCGCGCCGGTGTCGGCCCAGATGAGGAAGATCGCCCCGGCGAGCGCCGAGAGCGGCAGGAGCGAGCGATGCCGAGAGCCGACGAGCAAGCGCACGGCGTGCGGCAGCACGAGCCCCACGAAACCGATCGAGCCGCTCACCGCGACGAGCGCACCCGTGAGCAGTGCGGTGCCGCCGAGGAGCAGCCACCGGCTGCGGGCGACGTGCACGCCGAGCGCGGCGGCGGCGGTGTCGCCGAATGCGAATGCGTCGAGCGTCTTCGCGCTCGCGAGCAGTGGCACGCCGATCAGAACGACCGCGCCACCGGCGATCGCGACCGACACCCAGTCGGTGCCCGCGAGCGATCCGAGCAGCCAGTTGAGGATCTCGCGGTAGCTGTCGCCGGTCGCGCTCCAGAAGATCACGAGACTCGTGAGGGCGCCGAACACCGAGGAGACGGCGAGCCCGGCGAGCACGGTCTTCGTGGGAGAGAGGCCGCCGGCCGCTCGCGCGAGGGCGAGCGTCGCGACGAGCGCCACGACGGCGCCGGCGAACGCGGCGAGCGGCAGCAGCAGCCCGACCCCGAGCACGATGACGACGACGGCGCCGACCGAGGCGCCCGACGAGAGTCCGAGCAGGTACGGGTCGGCGAGGGGGTTGCGGGTGAGTGCCTGCATGACCGCGCCGCAGAGCGCGAGACCGGCGCCGACCGCCGCAGCGGTGAGCACCCGCGGCATCCGCAGCTCCCACACGATGCCGTCGCGAAGCGGCGTGAGCGTCGGCTCGCCGACACCGAGGTGAGCGAGCACGCTCGCCCAGACGTCGGCGGGGCTGAGGCCGGCCGGGCCGATCGTGACGGCCACGATGATCGAGATGACGAGCAGCACGGCGAGGCCGAGCGCCCACGCGGCGGTGCGACCGCCGCGCCCCAGTTCCGGTGGTCGAGTAGGACGCTCAGCGCTCGTATCGAGACCCGGCGGCCCGAGGTTCGGAGCGGGGGTCTCGATACGCTCGCTGGCGCTCGCTACTCGACCAGCGATGCCCGGAACGGCGCGCTCGTTCATCAGTCGAGCGTTCCGAGTTGCTCCACGAGCGAGGCGACCGCGCCGACGTTGCGCACGCCCGCCTCGGAGGCGGGGAAGTCGACGATCAGGTAACGCTGCTGCTGCACGGCGGGCAGGGCGGCGGTCGCCGGGCTCGACTCGAGGTGGGCGATCTTCTGCTCGGCGGTGTTCCACGCGGCGTCGACGAGCACGATCACGTCGGGGTTCGCGGCGACGATCGCCTCCCAGCCCATCGAGGTCCAGGTGTCATCGACGTCGGCAGCGATGTTCTCGAGCCCGGCGGCCGACATGATCATCTGCGGGGCGCCGATGCCGGCCCCGACGAACGGGGTGTCGTCGCCTGAGCTGTACCAGAGCGCCGTGAGGCCGTCGGCGTTCGCCTCGATCGCGTCGAGTTCGGCGCGCTGCGACGCCACGAGCTCTGCCGCGGCATCCGGAACCCCGAAGATGTCGCCGGCCTCCTCGAACTCGCGGAAGATCTCATCGAAGGTCAGCGGCATCGGCATGTAGCCCTCGCCCTTGCAAGCGGCGGGCGCGACGTACGTGGTGACCCCGAGCTTCGCGAGGGTCTCGCGGTCGCCGGCGCCTTCAGCGGAGAGGTTCGACTCCCAGCCGGCGAATACGAGGTCGGGTTCGGCCGCCAGAGTGACCTCTTGCGAGGGCACCTTGTCGGAGAGCACTGCGAGGTCGGATGCCTCGGCGGCGAACTCCTCGGGCACGGCGCCGTCGCTGAACGCGGTACCGATGACGCGGTCGCCGATTCCGAGGGCGAGGAGCAGCTCGAGCGTCGAGGACTTGATCGTGACGACCCGCTCGGGTGCGGCGTCGAACGTGACCTCGGTGCCGCAGTTGTCGATCGTGAGCGGGAACGCGCCGCCTTCGTCGACGGGTGCTGCGGCGTCGGGGCTCGCCGTCGAGGTGGCCGCGCACCCCGCGAGGAGCAGGGCGGCGACGATCGGTGCGGCGAGGACAGCGGAGCGGCGACCGCGGCGGCTGGTTCGGGTGCCGGATGGGGCGGGTGCAGCGGGCATGAGGCCTCCGGGAGTGCGTGCGGATGGATCCGACGAGGTCGGCGACACACGGCCCAATCCCGGGCCATCACGACCGGTGAAAGCACACCGGCGGTCGTGTTCATCCTACGCCTCGACAGGTCGCGCGAGGGGTGTCGGGTCGGGCAACACGAGTCACTCGGGGGCGGGCGCGCGTTACGACCGCTGACCCGCGCCGAGGTCGATGGCCGCGCCGGCGAGGGCGGCCGAGGTGTCGAGGTCGTGCATCCAGAGCGGGGCGGATGCCGCGTGCAGCCCGGTCTCTTCGAGGGATGCGGTCGCCGCGGCATCCACTTCGTCGACGAGCCAGGCATCGAGCAGGCCGCCGGCCGACCTCGTGCCGTAGTGCCGCCCGACGGCCTCGGCGGTCGTCTCGACGCCGATCGCGGTGAGGCACGCATCGGCCATGCCGCGCACGACCTTGCCGCCGATGATCGGCGAGACGCCCACGACTGGCGCGTGCGTCTCGGCGAGGGCTTCCCGCATGCCGGGAACGGCCACGATCGTGCCGATAGAGACGACCGGGTTCGACGGGGCGATGAGCACGAGGTCTGCGCCGACGATCGCCTCGACGACACCGGGCGCCGGGCGCGCATCCTCGATATTCCGCTGCTGGAATGCGAGCGCGGGCAGAGCGGCGCGGTACCTCGTCCACCACTCTTGGAAGTGCATCTCGCGCTCGCCGGTGGGGTCGTCGGCATCGGCGACGAGCACGTGGGTGTCGACCTCGGAGTCGGTCGCCGGTATCAGTCGCACGCCGAGCGGCCAGCGCTGCTGGAGGCGATGCGCCACCTCGCTCGGCGCGAGGCCCTCGCGAAGCCAGGCTGTGCGCGCCAGGTGCGTGCCGAGGTCGAGGTCCCCGAGCGTGAACCACGGCCAGCCCACGCCCCACTCGCGCAGTTCGGCGGCGACGCGCTCGCTCTCGCCGGCACGGCCCCAGCCGCGCTCGGTGTCGTTCACGCCCGCGAGCGAGTACAGCAGCGAGTCGAAGTCGGGCATGAGTCGAACCCCGGCGAGCCAGAGGTCGTCACCGGTGTTCACGATCACGGTGACGGATGCCTCGGTGCCGCCGTGGCCGTCGGGCCAGCGCCGGGCGCACTCCTCGCGCACGCCGCGCACGAACCGCGAGCCTCCGACTCCGCCCGCGAGCACCGTGATCTGCACCCTCCCAGCCTATGGTCACGAGCAGGGAGAGGGCGCCGCGATCAGGCCGCCGCCTCGGCGGCTCGCACCGGGATTTCGTCGATCGAGCGGTAGACGGGGATGCCGCGCGACTCGGCGATCCGCACGTCTTCGTCGGCCCCGGCCGAGGCGCCCTCGAGTCGCAGCACGGCGTCGCAGTGCTGCAGGAGTCGGTGGGCGGTGGCGTACATGACGTCGCCGTCGAGGCTCGCCGGGTCGGTCGCGGCGACTCGGTCGGCCGGGCCGGCCGTTGCCGGGGCATCCGTCGACGCGACCCGCAGGATCGGAAGCGCGACCCACTCCCCGATCACGGGAGCGTGGCCGCGCTGGTAGATGGGCCAGGAGGCTTCTTCGAGGCGCTCGAGATTGCGCGCGATCAGGGCGGGGTCGCCGTCGGTGCCTGAACGGTACGGGCCGGCGATGAGGATGAGCAGTGGTTTCGACATGCTGGCCACCATAACGTGCAAGAATGGGTAGAAACAAGGAGGAACGTGCATGCTCGCTGCTCAGCGCCGTGAACTGCTGCTCGAGCGGCTGCATCGAGACGGTCGAATCGTGGCCGCCGAGATCGCCGCCGAGCTCGACATCTCCGAAGACTCGATCCGACGAGACTTGCGGGAGCTCGCGGCCGCCGGTCTGTGCCAACGCGTCTACGGCGGGGCTTTGCCGGCATCGCCTGCGGTCGGGCCGTACGCGGCACGCACCTCGATCGAACCCGAGAGCAAGCACCGCATCGCGCAGGCAGCCGCACGACTCGTCTCCCCGGGGGCCACGGTGCTGCTCGACGGTGGCACGAGCACCCTCGCACTCGTGGAAGCGTTGCCGCGTTCGCTCCACGCGACGGTCATCACGCACAGCCCGACCATCGCGGTGGCACTCGCCGAGCACGAGCACATCGAGCTGCAGCTCATCGGTGGACGCGTGTACCGGCACTCGATGGTCACGTGCGGGGCGATCGCCGTCGAGGCGCTGCGCGACGTGAGCGCCGACCTGTTCTTCCTCGGTGTCACCGGCGTGCATGCCGAAGCAGGGCTCACCACAGGCGACGCCGAGGAGGCGGCGATGAAGCGAGCGCTCGCGCGCTCGGCCGCGGAGACCTACGTGCTCGCGAGCACCGAGAAGATCGGCGCCGCTTCGACCTACCGGGTGCTGCCGCTCGACAAGGTGGCGGGGGTCGTCACCGATGCGGATGCCGCTGCCACAGCGATGCGGGAGCTCGATCAGGCGGGAGTCCGCCTCATCCCGGCGCGCTGACGCCCGATCCCGACTCGGCGCGCGATCGAGCACGCAGGGGCTGGCGGTCGAGGCCGGCCGGGTCCACGATGGGACGGACAGCACTGCAGCGGCGCGGGAGGCCTCATGAACTCGACCTCGACTCCGACCCACCGGACCGTCGCCCTCCTGGGCGGAGCGGGTTCCGGCACGACGACCTTGCTCGACGCGCTGCTGCTGCGCGCCGGCGCGATCCCGAGAATGGGCAGCATCGAGCAGGGCACCACGACCGGCGACCACGAGCCCGAAGAGATCGCGAGGGGCATGACGCTCGGGCTCTCGCTCGCCCACCTGGCCTGGGTCGGGCCCGATGGCACCGAGCACTCCCTGACGCTCGCCGACGCCCCGGGGCATCCCGATTTCATCGGTGGTCTCGACACGGCGTTGGCGGTGGCGGATGTCGCGGTGCTGGCCGTGAGCGCGGTCGACGGCGTGACCACCGGCACACGCACCGCCTGGGCCGCGGCGGAGGCCGCCGGCGTGCCGCTCATCGTCGTGATCACCCAGGAGGACAAGGCTCGAGCCGACTTCCGCCGAGTGCTCGAGGAACTGCGCGCCGCGTTCGGCGATCGCCTCGTGGCGCTCGAGCTGCCGATCGGCGAGGAGCACGACTTCACCGCGCTCGCCGACGTGCTCAGCGAGCAGGCCCTCGTCTATGACGATGCCGGTCGCCATCACGACGAACCGCTCCCGGCCGCGGTCGAGGCGGAGGAGCATCGCCTGCACGTCGAGGTGACCGAGGAGATCGTGTCGCATGACGACGAGCAGCTCGAGGCGTACCTCGACGGGCGCGAGCCCGCGGCATCCGAGCTGGAGCGCACCCTCGCCCGCGAAGTCGCGACCGGTGAGGCGATCCCGGTGATCGTCTGCTCCGCGGTGACCGGCACCGGTGTCGACCGGGTCGCCGACCTCCTGTGCGCGCTGGCACCGTCGGCGCTCGAGCACGACAGCCGCATCGTGATGGGCGGCACCGAGGTGGCCGTCGCCCCGAACCCCGACGGCGAGACGCTGCTGCACGTCTTCCGCACCGTGGCCGACCCGTTCGTCGGGCAGGTGTCGATGTTCAAGGTGCTCTCGGGCGTCGTGCGGCCGAGCGACCGGCTGCGCAACGCCACGACCGGTGCCGACGAGCGACTGCACGGGCTCTTCCGGTTGCGGGGAGCCGAGCACCTGCCGGCCGACGTGCTTCGCGCCGGTGAGGTCGGCGCGGTCGCGAAGCTCACGGGCTCGCCGTCGGGAACCCTGCTGTGGAGCCGCGCGAGCGGCAGCGCCGAGCCCGCGCCGTTGCCGCGGCGCGAGCCGGTGTACGCGGTGAGCCTCGCCCCGGTGACGCAATCCGACGACGAGAAGCTCATGACCTCGCTCGGCCGCATCGTCGCCGAGGACCCGACGCTCGTGGTCGATCGCACGGGAGGAGCGGCGATCCTCCGCGGCCTCGGCGACACGCACGTCGACGTCGCCGTCGAGCGGCTCGCTCGCGTGTTCGGCGTGCACGTCACGACCTCGCCGGCACCGATCGGGTACCGCGAGACGATCGCGGGCCGGGTCGAGGTCGAGGGCCGACTCAAGAAACAGTCCGGTGGGCACGGCCAGTTCGCCGTGGTGCAGCTGCGGGTCTCGCCGATACCGCTCGGCGGTGGGTTCGAGTTCGTCGACTCGGTGGCGGGCGGGGCGGTGCCGCGCTCGTACATCCCTGCCGTCGAGAACGGCGCGCGTGACGCCCTCGCCGCAGGCGGGCCGCAGGGGCATCCGGTCGTCGATGTGCGCGTCGAGCTCGTCGATGGCAAGTCGCACTCGGTGGATTCCTCCGACATGGCCTTCCGCACGGCGGCGTCGATCGGGGTGAAGGCGGCGCTCGCCGAGGCGGGCACAGTGCTGCTCGAGCCGGTCTCGCTCGTGACCGTCACGGTTCCGAGTGAGCTGCAGGGCACGGTGCTGACCGATCTCTCCGGCCGCCGCGGGCGGGTCAGCGCCACGGAGGCCGCGGGCGACGGCCGGGCGCGCATCGTGGCGAACGTGCCCGAGGCGGAGCTCGCTCGTTACGTGCTCGACCTGCGGTCGATCACCGGCGGCCGGGCCGAGCTGACGATCGCGCCCGACCACTACGCGAGGATGCCGGCCGCCGCCACGAGGTGAGGCCGACGGCAGCGCGCGAAGCGCGCCCTGCGCGTTCCGCGCGGAGACCTACGTTATCGCCTGCGGATGCTGCGGCGGGCGAACGCGTCGAGGTTCTCGATGATGGCCGTCGCCACCCAGATTCGATTGCGTGAGCGCGAGGTCGTCTCGGTCAAGACGCCGTGCTCCACCAGTTGATCGAGGCCGCGGAACAGGGCCGGATCCGAGCCGCGGAGCTGGGCGCGCACGAGCTGGCTGTTGAGCACCGGGTGCTCGACCGCGAGGCCGGCGATTCGATGTGCGGCCGCATCGGCTCGAATCCCGCGAAGAGAGTCTGTCCAGTCCTGGGTCGTCTGCTCGATGTCGCTCACGAGCTGACGGCCGTTCGCGATCGCGAGGAAAGTGCCATCGACGAAGACATCGATGATGGGCGCGATCTCGCCTGAGCGGTACGCAGTCAGCGCTTCGAAATAGATGTCCCGTTGTTGCAGAATTCCGGCCGACACGGGAAGTGTGACGCTCTTCGTGAGCCCTGCCCTGCGGAGCGAGGCCTGCACGAGTGCGCGGCCGGTGCGCCCATTGCCGTCGGGGAATGGGTGGATGGTCTCGAACTGCGCGTGGGCGATGGCGATCGATGCGATGGGAATCGGTGACGGGCGTCTGGCGTAGGCGATGAGGTCGTGCATCGCATCCGGCACGCGATCGTGGTGCGGGGGAATGAAGTCGGCATCGTGCGGGGTGAAGTTGCCCCCGCCGATCCACACCTGCTGGTCGCGGTATCTGCCCGTGATGTCCGGATCGCTGCGTCCGAGGAGTTCCTCGTGCATGTGGATGATCGCTGTGTCCGACAGATCATCGGCAGCGGCGACGGCTGCTTCCATCGCACGAACGTTCGCAACGATCAACGCCGCGTTTCCGCCATCGCGCTCGTTGATCTCAGCCTCGGCGATCGCTCGGGCGTTCGACGTGAGGTTCTCGATCTGCGAGCTCGACGCCGACTCGCTTCGGAGCAGGATGGAGCCGAACGGCGCCGTGATATGACCGATCTCGGTGTCGAAGCGGATGACGTGCTCCTGTGCCTCGACGACACGTTCGATCATCGCGTCGGGCAAGTGCAACTGCAGGTCGCGGATCGGATTCGGGACCGCGGCGACGTACGCTCGATCGAGGTTCGCGCGCTCGCGGCTCGGAAGATGCTCCCTCGCGACGCGGGAGACCCAGGGGAGATGCTCGTAACCGACTGCAGGGACCATGATGCAACCTTCACTATCGCGTGAGCTTGATTAACTGTACGCGAATAAAGCTAAATATGGCAGCGCTGAAGTTCACTTTAGGCGCCCTCAGTACCCGCCGGCCGCCACGTGGTGCGCGGCCGACGCGAGCGCATCCGCGACCTCGTCGGCGCCCTCGCGCAGCAGGCCGACCGTCACCCGCACGAAGTCGCCGCCCGCCCGGGTGCGGGCACCGCCCGCGGCCTCGGCGACATCCGATGCAGCCAGGAACGGCGTGCCCGCCGCCACGCGGATGCCGGCCGCCGCGAGCTGCACGAGGGCCGAGCGTTCGCTCAGCACGGGCATCCAGAGGTTGATGCCGTCGGCGGCGGCGACCTCGACGCCGCGCGCCCGGAGCGCGTCGCCGAGCGCACGCTGCCGGGAGTAGTACTGGCGTCGAGCCTCGGCGACGGCGTCGATGGAAGCGCGTTCGGTCAGGAGGTCGAGGAGGATCGTCTGCACCATTCGCGAGGTCCAGCCGGGCCCGAGCATGCGCCGGGCGACCACGCGCTCGACGAGCTCGCGGGGGCCGCCGAGCGCCGCGATGCGCAGATCGGGCCCGTGCGACTTCGAGAAACTCCGCACGTGCACCACCCGGCCGGGCAGCGAGCTGCCGAGCGTCACATCGCCCTCGGTCGAGATGAGGCCCGAGTGGTCGTCTTCGATGACGACGAGGCCGTCGACACCGGGGGCGGTGCGGATGACTCGGGCGAGCGCCGCGGCCCGCTCGGCGTTCATCGAGGCACCCGTGGGGTTCTGCGCGCGCGGTTGCAGGAGCACCGCGACCGGCCGCCGGTGCAGTGCCCGGGCGAGCGCTTCGGGCACCATGCCGTACTCGTCGAGTCGCACGGGCACGGCCTCGGCTCCGAGCACGTCGAGCAGATCGAGGAACGGCGGGAAGCCCGGGCTCTCGACCACGACGCGATCGCCGAAGCGCACGAGCTGCTCGAGCGTGCGGGAGATCGCGTCGAGCGCGCCGTCGACGACCATGATGGTCTCGACCTCTGAGGGCCAGGATGCCGCGAGTGCCGCCGCGAGCGCCGGGATCACGGGCTCGGCCTGGTAGCTGCCCGTCTCGGCGCGGGCCGAGACGCGGGAGAGCGCTGGGCCGAGCGCCGGCAGCAGCAGCGGGTCGGGCGTGCCGCGCGAGAGGTCGAGCCGCACGGGGTCGTTCGGCGCCGCCATGCCGCGCATGCGGGGAGCGAGCCAGCTCTGCGAAAGGGGCCGCACGAAGCTGCCCGCGCGGCCGCGCGACTCGATGAGGCCGGCCCGTGAGAGCGCCTGCCACGCCTGGCTCACCGTGGCCGGGCTCACCCCGAGCTCGCTCGCGAGCTCGCGCACGGTCGGCAGGCGAGTGCCGACCCGGAGTTCGCCGGAGTTCACGAGGCGCGCGATCACGCCCGCGATGCCGCGGGGGCCGGCGTCGGGGAATTCGGCGAGTGCGGTCAACTCGGATCCGCTCAGTCGCTCGCCGCGCGCACCGGTTTCAGCCGCGCCGACACCGTTCACTCGAGCAATTGCCACATCGAAAGCTGACACGACCATTGCCTCCTCACGAAGCAAGGGACAGGATGAGTAACCACAACGTCACACTGTGAAACACAAGAGAAATGTTCACGCCGAACAATAACAGAACGGGTCGCGAGCCCGTTCGGGACTTCCGCACTTGCAGTCCGCAGCACGAATCTCGGCGTCACAGCACCACCCGGTGAGCAGCTCGGTTCCACGCCCATCGAGTGCACGGCAATGGCGCCGACCGACGGAGGAGACAACATGACGATTGTCCGAGCGGCCATCACGCAGACGACCTGGACTGGCGACAAGGAGTCCATGCTCGACAAGCACGAGCAGTTCGCCCGTGATGCGAAGGCGCAGGGCGCCCAGGTGATCAGCTTCCAGGAGCTCTTCTACGGGCCGTACTTCGGCATCACCGAAGACGTGAAGTACTACGACTACGCCGAGCCGGCCGACGGCCCGATCGTGCAGCGTTTCGCCGCACTCGCGAAGGAGCTCGGACTCGTGATGGTGCTGCCGATCTACGAAGAGGAGCAGCCCGGCGTCTACTACAACACCGCGGTCGTCGTCGATGCCGACGGCACGATCCTCGGCTCGTACCGCAAGCACCACATCCCGAACCTCGACAAGTTCTGGGAGAAGTTCTACTTCCGGCCCGGCAACCTCGGCTACCCCGTGTTCCACACCGCCGTCGGACCGATCGGCGTCTACATCTGCTACGACCGGCACTTCCCCGAGGGGTGGCGCGAACTCGGCCTGAACGGCGCGCAGATCGTCTTCAACCCGAATGCCACCAAGCCCGGCCTCTCGAATCGACTGTGGGAGATCGAGCAGCCTGCCGCCGCTGCCGCCAACGGGTACTTCGTCGCCGCCGCCAACCGTGTCGGCCTCGAAGACAACGAGTACGGCGACCTCGCCGTGAACTTCTACGGCAAGAGCCAGTTCGTCGACCCGCAGGGCAACATCGTCGGCGACTACGGCTCGGGCACCGATGAAGAGGTCGTCGTGCGCGACCTCGACCTCGACATGATCCGGCAGGTGCGCAACGCCTGGCAGTTCTACCGCGACCGCCGCCCCGAGTCCTACACGTCCATCCCGAAGCCGTGACCCCGTGGGTCGAGTAGCGCGAAGCGCGTATCGAGACCTCGCGACGAGATCTCGATACGGGCCTGGCGGCCCTACTCGATCAGCGAATGGAGATACGGGCCTGGCGGCCCTACTCGATCAGCGAATGGAAAGGAGCAGCAGTGACCACCACCCTCATCACCGGCGGCACCGTCGTCAGCTCGACGGGCCGAGCCCCGGCCGACGTGCTCGTCGACGGCGAGACGATCCGGGCCGTGCTCGAGCCCGGCAGCAGCATTCTGGGCACGGATGTCGCGGCATCCGTCGACCGAGTGATCGACGCCACCGGCAAGTACGTGATCCCGGGGGGCATCGACGCCCACACCCACATGGAACTGCCGTTCGGCGGCACCGCCGCGATCGACACGTTCGAGACCGGCACCCGCGCGGCCGCGTGGGGCGGCACGACCTCGATCGTCGACTTCGCGGTGCAGACCTACGGGCAGCGCATCGAAGACGGCCTCGCGACCTGGCACGCGAAGGCTGCCGGCAACTGTGCGATCGACTACGCGTTCCATCAGATCGTGGGCGACGTCAACGAGGCATCTCTCGCCTCGCTCGCGAAGCTGCCCGACGAGGGCATCACGAGCTTCAAGCTCTTCATGGCCTACCCGGGTGTCTTCTACTCCGACGACGCGCAGATTCTCAAGGCCATGCAGGTCTCGCGCGACACGGGCATGCTCACGATGATGCACGCCGAGAACGGGCCTGCGATCGACGTGCTCGCCGCGCAGCTCGTCGAGCAGGGCAAGACCGACCCGTTCTACCACGGCATCGCGCGTGCCTGGGAGATGGAGGAGGAGGCCACGCACCGCGCGATCATGCTCGCGAAGCTGACCGGTGCGCCCCTCTACGTCGTGCACGTGTCGGCGAAGCAGGCGGTCGAGCAGCTCGCCTGGGCCCGCGACAAGGGGCAGAACGTCTACGGCGAGACCTGCCCGCAGTACCTCTACCTGTCGCTCGAGGAGCAGCTCGGGGCATCCAGCGAAGAGTGGGGCCACTTCGAGGGCGCCAAGTGGGTGTGCTCCACGCCGCTGCGCTCGCGCGAAGAGGGCCACCAGCAGTCGATGTGGCAGGCGCTGCGCACGAACGACCTGCAGATGGTCTCGACCGACCACTGCCCCTTCTGCATGAAAGACCAGAAGGAGCTCGGCCTCGGCGACTTCCGCAAGATCCCGAACGGCATCGGCACGATCGAGCACCGCATGGATCTCATGTACCAAGGCGTGGTCACCGGCGAGATCACCCTCGAACGCTGGGTCGAGCTCACGTCGACCACACCCGCCCGCATGTTCGGCCTGTACGGACAGAAGGGCGTCATCCAACCAGGCGCCGACGCCGATCTCGTGGTCTACAACCCGAATGGACACACGACGATCGGCGTCGGGCTCGATGCATCCGGAAACCCGACGGGCCGCACCCACCACATGAACATGGACCACTCCGCGTGGGAGGGCTTCGAGATCGACGGCCACGTCGACACGGTGCTCTCGCGCGGCAAGGTCATCGTCGACGGCTTCGCTTACCTCGGCGCCAAGGGCGACGGCCGCTTCCTCAAGCGCGGCCTCAGCCAGTACCTCATCTAGCTCGGCCACCCGACAACCGAAATCGAGACAAAGGGAGCACGGATGGAATTCGGAGCGGTCCTGCAGACCAACCCGCCGGCATCGCGAACCGTCCAGCTCGCGAAGCTCGCCGAGAACCACGGCTTCACGCACGTGTGGACCTTCGACTCGCACATCCTCTGGCAGGAGCCCTACGTCATCTACAGCCAGATCCTCGCCGAGACCCGCAAGGTCAAGGTGGGCCCGTTCGTCACGAACCCGGCGACGCGCGACTGGACGGTGACGGCGTCGATCTTCGCGACCCTCAACGAGATGTACGGCAACCGCACGGTCTGCGGCATCGGCCGCGGCGACTCGGCCGTGCGCGTGACCAATGGCAAGCCCACGACGATCGCCGAGTTGCGCGAATCGATCCACGTCATCCGCGAGCTCGCGAACAGCAGGCCCGTCGAATATCACGGCTCAACGCTGCAGTTCCCGTGGAGCCACGGCTCCGAACTCGAGGTGTGGGTGGCCGCCTACGGTCCGCTCGCGTTGAAGCTCGCGGGCGAGGTCGGCGACGGCTTCATCCTGCAACTGGCCGACGTCGACATCGCGGCGTGGATGATCAAGCACGTGCGCGACGCCGCCGAGGCCGCCGGCCGCGACCCGATGTCGATCACCTTCTGCGTCGCCGCGCCCATGTACATCGGCGACGACTGGGAGCACATGCGCGAGCAGTGCCGCTGGTTCGGCGGCATGGTCGGCAATCACGTGGCCGACATCGTCGCGAAGTACGGCGCGCACGGCGATGTGCCCGAGGCGCTCACCGACTACATCAAGGGCCGCGAGGGCTACGACTACAACGAGCACGGGCGCGCGGGCAACGCGCACACGACGTTCGTGCCCGACGAGATCGTCGACCGGTTCTGCCTGCTCGGCACGGCCGAACAGCACATCGAGAAGCTCGAGCAGCTCAAGGCGCTCGGCGTCGACCAGTTCGCCGGTTACCTCCAACACGACAATAAAGAGGAGACGCTGCGGGTCTACGGCGAGACCGTGATCCCCGCGCTCTCCGAGCACCTCACGGCGAAGGCATGACCGGCACCGCTGATCGAGTAGCGCCCGCCGAAGGCGGCCGCGTATCGAGATCACCGCACGACGATCTCGATACGCGGGCTGCGCCGCGCCGCGCCATTCGACCAGCGGGAAGCCATCGCCCGGGGCGGGCGGGTCGCGAGCTCGCCCGCTGGGGCTGGGGTCTCGCCGGCATCGTCGTCATCGCGCTCGTCTGGGAGGGCTACAAGCTGATCGGGCCCGCCGACGGCGTCGTCATCGGCGAGACACGGGTGCTGCCGCGCACGACCGACCTCGCGATGCCGCACATCTGGGAGATGCTCGGTCGCCTCGGCGAGCCGGTCACCCGGGCCGACGACGCACTGCCGCTGTGGGCCGTGGTCGCGCTCGCCGCGCTCACCACGCTCGGCATCGCGGCGGTCGGATGGCTCGTGGGCGTCGTGGTCGGCATCGGACTCGCCCTCGTGATGCAGCGCTGGCGCATCGCAGAGTGGGGCCTGCTGCCGTGGATCGTGCTGAGCCAGACCGTGCCGCTCATCGCCTTCGCGCCCGTCGTGAAGAGCTGGGGTTCGCGCGTCGAGATCGGCGCGTTCGAGTGGCAGGACTGGATGTCGGTCGCCCTCATCGCGAGCTATCTCGCGTTCTTCCCCATCGCGATCGGTGCACTGAAGGGCCTCCAGTCGCCCGACCGCATCCACACCGAGCTCATGCAGACGTACGCGGCGGGCTACTGGCCGACCCTCGTGAAGCTGCGCTTCCCGGCATCCGTGCCGTATCTGCTGCCCGCCCTGCGGCTAGGCGCGGCAAACGCCGTGATCGGTGCGGTCGTCGCCGAGGTGTCGACGGGCCTGCAGGGCGGCATCGGCCGCATCCTGATCCAGTTCGCCGGGCAGGCATCGGGCGACCCGGCGAAGGCATGGGGGCCGATCTTCGGCTCGATCGTGCTCGGGCTCGTGGCCGCCGCATCGGTCGCGCTCCTCGGCGTGATCCTCAAGAACTACCGACGAACGGAGGAAGCCGCATGACGCTTCGAGAGCCTCAAGACGGCGCGGATGCATCACCCACCGTGGCCGCGGTCGCGATCAGCGGGGTCGACAAGGTCTTCGAGACCCGCTCCGGCGAGGTGCAGGCGCTCGACACGATCGACCTCACGGTCGCGGCGGGCGAGTTCGTCTCGCTCATCGGCCCGAGCGGATGCGGCAAGTCGACGCTCATGCGCCTCGTCGCCGATCTCGACCAGCCGAGCTCGGGCACGATCGCCGTGTTCGGCAAATCGGCCAAGCAGGCGCGCCTCGACCAGGAGTACGGCATCGCGTTCCAGCAGGCGGGCCTGCTGCCGTGGCGCACGGTCGCGGGCAACGTCGCGCTGCCGCTCGAACTGCACGGCGCGCCATCTCTTCGGCAGACTCAGAGCGGCGTTGCTCGCACCGCTCGCGTGGCCGAGTTGCTCGACATGGTGGGACTCTCGGACTTCGCCGACCGCTACCCCGACCAGCTCTCGGGCGGCATGCAGCAACGCGTGGCGATCGCCCGGGCGCTCGCCGAACAGCCGCGATTGCTGCTCATGGACGAGCCGTTCGGCGCGCTCGACGAGATGACGCGCGAGAAGATGCAGACCGAGCTCGTGCGCATCTCGGCCGAGACCGGCGCCGCCGTGGTCTTCGTCACGCACTCGATTCCCGAGGCGGTGTTCCTCTCCGATCGGGTCGTCGTGATGTCGCCGCGGCCCGGGCGCATTCAAGAGATCGTGCCGATGCGCCTCGGCGCCGACGCGCAGCGCGCCGCCCGCACCGAAGAACTCCGCGAGGAGCGCGGCTTCTTCGACATGGTCACGGCGGTGCGCGAGGCACTGCACGGCGGCTCGCCCGTTGCGGCCGGCGCACGCGGGCTGGAGAACCGCTGATGACGGCACTGACCGCGGGTTCCGGTTCGCGCGGCATGAGCCCGCGCACCGAGACCACGCTGCGCATCGTCGCACCGGTCGCGGTCGGTCTCATCGTGCTCGGCGTGTGGCAGTTCCTCGTGAGCGTCGTCGGTGTCAGCGACTACCTGCTGCCGAGCCCGGCGTCGATCGTCGAGGAGCTCGTCGCGTACTGGCCGTCGGTCGTGCAGGCGACGCTGCTCACCGGCACCAACGCGTTGCTCGGCCTGATCGTCGGCTCCATTCTCGGCATCGCGCTCGCCGCGCTCGCCGCGAGGTGGCGCCCGATCGACCAGATGAGCGCGCCCGTCGTCGCTTCGCTCGCGGTCATCCCGATCGTCGCCCTCGCTCCCGTGCTGAACTCGATGTTCGGCGCCGACAGCCAGTTCGGCCGGCAGGCGATCGCGGCGCTCGCCTCGTTCGTGCCGGTCTTCATCAACACGCTGCGCGGGTTCCGGCAGACCGCGCCCGTGCACCGCGACCTCATGAAGGCCTACGCGGCGAGCTCGGGCCAGGTACTGCGGACGCTGACCCTGCCGACGGCGCGACCGTTCATCCTCACCGGCATCCGCATCGCCTCATCGCTCGCCGTGATCTCCGCGCTCGTCGCCGAGTACTTCGGCGGACCTCGCGGCGGACTCGGCGGGCTCATCTCGACGTCGGCCGCCTCGAGCGCCTACGCCCGGGCCTGGGCGTACGTCGTGGCATCCATCGCTCTCGGCCTGCTCTTCTACCTCGCTTGCTTGGCCCTCGAACGGCTGTTGCAGCGCCGCACCCGCACCCCCCGCACCCGCACCACCCGCACCCGCAGTTTCCCTTCCGGGGGTGCATTCCCGACAGAATCCCGCACGAACACGCATGGAAATGTCGCGAATCCACCCCCGGAACGGGATTGAACGTCCCGCGCAGCGCGGGAACGGCACCGCACCGCACCACGAAAGGACCGACATGAACCACAGCAGACGTCGCTTCGCGACGATCGGCGGCGCGCTCGCCGTCTCGGCGGCACTCGTCCTCACCGCATGCTCGGGATCCGGCGACGGGTCAGACGGCGACAGCGGCGGCGACGCCGAGGGCGACCTCACCTCAGTGAAGCTTCAACTCCAGTGGCTGCCGCAGGGCCAGTTCGCCGGCTACTTCGCCGCCGTCGACCAGGGTTACTTCGAAGAGGAGGGCCTGGACGTCGAGATCATCCCCTCGGGCGGGGACATCGTGCCGCAAGACGCACTCGCCAACGGCGACGTCGACTACGCGATCGCCTGGGTGCCGAAGGTGCTCGGCTCGATCGAGCAGGGCGCGAATCTCACGAACATCGCTCAGATCTTCCAGAAGTCGGGCACCCTGCAGGTCTCATGGGCCGACTCGGGCATCGATTCCGTCGCCGACTTCGAGGGCAAGAAGATCGGCTCATGGGGCTTCGGCAACGAGTGGGAAATCTTCGCGGCCATGGCTGCCGAGGGCCTGGACTCCTCCACCGTCGAGATCATCACGCAGGACTTCAACATGAACGCCTTCCTGCAGGGCGACATCGATGCGGCCCAGGCGATGACCTACAACGAGTACGCTCAGCTGCTCGAGTCGGTGAACCCCGATACGGGCGAGCTCTATCAGCCCGAGGACTTCAACGTCATCTCCTATCAAGACACCGTCGGCGCCATGCTGCAGGACGCGATCTGGGCCGACACCGAACGGCTCGAGAGCGACGAAGAATACCAGGACACGACCGTCGCGTTCCTCACGGCGGTCATCAAGGGCTGGATCTACGCGGCCGAGAATCCCGAGGAGGCATCGGAGATCACGATCGCCGAGGGATCCGGCTGGGGCCCGAGCCACGAGCTCTGGATGGTCAACGAGACGAACAAGCTCATCTGGCCGGCGCCCGACGGCATCGGCATGATCGACGAGGCCGCGTGGGACCAGACCGTCGCCGGGGCGCTCTCGGCGGTCAACGAGTCGGGTGCGAGCCCGATCACCGAGGAGCCGCCGGCGTCGGCATGGTCGAATGAGTGGATCACGCAAGCGCTCGACGAACTGAAGGCCGACGGCGTCGACGTCACGGGCGAGAGCTTCGAGCCCATCGACGTCGAACTCGCCGAGAGCGGCAACTGACAATGCGTCGCTATTCGAGAAGCGTCCGACAGAGCGTCGAACTCGCCGAGAGCGGCAACTGACAATGGTTCGCTGGTCGAGTAGCGCCTGACGAAGGAGGGTGCGTATCGAGACCGACTTGCGAGATCTCGATACGCACCGCGCCGGGGCGCGGCGCTACTCGATCAGCGAACGGACAGAAAGGGCACCTTGCCATGACCGCCAACAACACCGAGGGCAGCGGCCTCACCGACGGACTCGACGAGCTCGCACGCGAGCTCGACCGCGAGCACGTCTTCCATTCCTGGTCGGCTCAGTCGCAGGCGTCGAACCTCGTGATCGCGAGCGGCCGCGGCTCCCGGGTGTGGGATCACGCGGGCCGCGAGTACCTCGACTTCTCGAGCCAGCTCGTGAACGTCAACATCGGCCACCAGCATCCCTCGGTCGTGCAGGCGATCCGCGAGCAGGCCGAGCTGCTCACGACGATCGCCCCGTCGACCGTGAACCTCGCCCGTGGCGAGGCGGCCAAGCGCATCGTCGCCCACGCGCCATCCGGATTCCGCAGGGTGTTCTTCACGAACGGCGGCGCCGACGCCAACGAGAACGCGATCCGCATGGCGCGACTCCACACGGGCCGTGACAAGGTGCTCTCGACGTACCGCTCCTATCACGGCAACACGGGCGCCGCGGTGGTCGCGACCGGGGACTGGCGGCGCGTGCCGAACGAGTTCGCCCGCGGGCACGTGCACTTCTTCGGGCCGTACCTGTATCGCTCGGAGTTCTGGGCGACGACTCCCGAGGAGGAGTCCGAGCGAGCGCTCCGTCACCTCAGACGCGTCATCGAGGCCGAAGGGCCGTCGTCGATCGCGGCGATCCTGCTCGAGACCGTTCCTGGCACGGCGGGCATCATGCTGCCGCCGCCCGGGTACCTCGCGGGCGTGCGGGAACTCGCCGACCAGCACGGCATCCTCCTCATCCTCGACGAGGTCATGTGCGGGTTCGGTCGCACCGGCCGATGGTTCGCGTTCGACGGCTACGACGTGCGACCCGACCTCATCACCTTCGCGAAGGGCGTGAACTCCGGATACATCCCCGCGGGCGGCGTCGTCATCGATGAACCGATCGCGGAGACGTTCGACGAGCGCGTGTTCCCGGGCGGGCTCACGTATTCGGGGCATCCGCTCGCGATGGCGTCGATCGTCGCGACGATCGACGCGATGTCGTCGGAGGGCATCGTCGACCACGCCCGAGACATCGGCGACACGGTGATCGCGCCCGCACTCGCCGACCTCGCCGAGCGGCACGCCGTGATCGGCGAAGTGCGCGGTGAGGGCGTGTTCTGGGCGATGGAACTCGTCGCCGACCGGGCGACCCGCGAGCCGCTGCCCGCGGCGGCGATGGGCCGCATCAAGTCCGCGCTCGTCGCGCGCGGGCTCCTGCCGTTCGTGCAGGACAACCGCATCCATGTCGTGCCGCCCTGC
Source organism: Agromyces sp. Y782 (assembly GCF_059445405.1). Lineage (NCBI taxonomy): Bacteria > Bacillati > Actinomycetota > Actinomycetes > Micrococcales > Microbacteriaceae > Agromyces > Agromyces sp. Y782. The sequence goes on from NZ_JCAIUG010000001.1 coordinate 2,114,345, forward strand.
GTGGTCACGGCCGACGAGGTCGCCGAAGCCGTGGCGATGTACGACGAGGTGCTTGGCACGACTGCGCTGGTCGAGTAGCGCCGGCGAAGCCGACGCGTATCGAGACCCCAACGAGGAGGAACCATGACCGAGATGATCGAACACTGGATCGACGGGGCATCCGTCGCCGGCGACTCAGACCGCAGCGGGCCCGTCTACAACCCGGCCCTCGGCATCGAGCAGAAGCGCGTGCGCTTCGCGTCGACCGGCGACGTCGACGTCGCCGTGCAGGCGGCGGCGCGCGCGTTCCCCGCGTGGCGCGACACTTCGATCGCGAAGCGCCAGCAGGTGATGTTCGCGTTCCGCGAGCTGCTCAACGCCCGCAGCGGTGAGCTCGCCGCCATTCTCACGAGCGAGCACGGCAAGGTGCTCTCGGATGCCGCGGGCGAGATCGCCCGCGGACTCGAGGTCGTCGAGCTCGCCTGTGCGATGCCCGGTTACACGAAGGGCGAGTACTCCGAGAACGTGTCGACCGGCATCGACGTGTACTCGACGAAGCAGCCCGTGGGCGTCGTCGGCATCATCAGCCCGTTCAACTTCCCGGCGATGGTGCCGCTGTGGTTCTTCCCGCTCGCGATCGCGACGGGCAACTCGGTCGTGCTGAAGCCGTCGGAGAAGGACCCGTCGGCGGCAGTGTGGCTCGCCCGCCTGCTCCAGGAGGCGGGCCTGCCCGACGGCGTGCTGAATGTCGTACACGGTGACAAGGTCGCCGTCGACGCGCTGCTCGAGCACCCCGTCGTGCGCTCGATCTCGTTCGTCGGCTCGACGCCGATCGCGAAGTACATCTACGCCACGGCGACCGCGAACGGCAAGCGGGTGCAGGCCCTCGGCGGTGCCAAGAACCACATGCTCGTGCTGCCCGACGCCGACCTCGACCTCGCCGCCGACGCCGCCGTCAACGCGGGCTTCGGCTCGGCCGGGGAGCGCTGCATGGCCGTCTCGGTCGTGCTCGCGGTCGACTCGGTCGCCGACGAGCTGGTCGCGAAGATCGGCGAGCGGATGTCGCGGCTCACGACCGGCGACGGCACCCGAGGCTGCGACATGGGGCCGCTCATCACGCGCGAGCATCGCGACAAGGTCGTGGGCTACCTCGACGTCGCCTCATCCGACGGGGCGACAGTGGTCGTCGACGGTCGGTCGGTCGCGATCGACGGGGAGGCCGACGGGTTCTGGCTCGGCCCGACACTTGTCGACAAGGTGCCGCTCGAGTCATCCGTCTACCGTGACGAGATCTTCGGGCCGGTGCTGTCGATCGTGCGGGTCGACGGCTATCAGGAGGGTCTCGACGTGATCAACGCGTCGCCGTACGGCAACGGCACGGCGATCTTCACCAACGACGGCGGCGCCGCCCGGCGCTTCCAGCGCGAGGTGACGGTCGGCATGATCGGCATCAACGTGCCGATCCCGGTGCCGGTCGCGTACCACTCGTTCGGCGGCTGGAAGGACTCCCTCTTCGGCGACGCGAAGGCCTACGGTCCGCGCGGCTTCGACTTCTTCACGCAGGAGAAGGCGGTCACCTCGCGCTGGCTCGACCCGAGCCACGGCGGGCTGAACCTGGGGTTCCCGCAGCACGAATAGGCTTCGAAAGCGAGGGTGATGCGCCTGATGCAGTAAACTTGCATCATGCGCACCACAGTGTCGATCGACGATGAGCTGCTGGCCCGAGCCAAACGCCGGGCAGCGAGCCGAAATCTCACGCTCGGCCAGTTCGTCGAAGAGGCGGTTCGTCGAGATCTGCTGGCCGATGACACGCCCCGGCGGCCAGTCGAACTGCCGGTGTTCGCCGGGGGCCGGGTGCGTCCCGGTATCGACCCGTCATCGAATCGCGACCTCTACGACGCGCTCGATGAAGAGGGTGTCATCAGGTGATCGTCGTCGACGTCAATGTGCTTCTGGCGGCGCATCTCAGTGAACACGTCCATCACGATCGCGCGCTCGGATGGTTGACGAACGCGCTCGCACACCCCGGCGAAGTCGTGATCCCCGATCTCGTGTGGGTCGGGTTCCTGCGGATCGCGACCAACCGGCGCATCTTCGAGGTTCCGTCGACGATCGCTGCCGCGGCGGCATTCGCGGCGGCGGTCGCCGATGCGCCGGGCGTGCGCCGTCTGCCGGGCCACCCCGACGGCATTTCGCCGTTCCTCGAGTTCAGTGTCGATGCCGGGGCGTCCGCAAACCTCGTGCCCGACGCGTATCTCGCCTCGCTCTGCCGATCTCTCGCATGTCCCATCGCGACATTCGACAACGACTTCCGCCGTTTCGACGGACTCGAGATCATCGTGCCGGCGTGACGTCTCAGAGGTCCGTCTGACCGGCCGTGCTCAGCGCGATGCCGCCCGTGCCGAGAATGCCGTGATCGCCGCCTGCGCGTCGCGCGTCTCGAACGCGGCCCCGATCGTGCGCGCCTCGTCGTCGAGAGCTTCGGCGAACGACCGCTCGAGCCCGGAGCGCACGAGGCGCTTCGCCTGACCGAAGGCGCCGGCGGCACCGCGCAGCCACGACTCGGTGATCTCTCGCGCCCGTACCTCGAGCGCCTCGGGCGCGACGACCTCGGTGACGAGTCCCCAGTCGAGCGCTTCGGCCGCCGAGAGCGTGCGCGAGGTCAGGGTGAGCTCGAGCGCCCGCCGCGTGCCGATCGCCTCGGGCAGGAGCGTGCTCACTCCGCAGTCGGGGGTCAGCGCGACATCCGCATATCTGCTTGCGAACGTCGCACGCTCGGAGGCGACGACGAGGTCGGCGACGAGCATGAAGCCGAGGCCGCCGCCGGCGACCGGACCCTGCACGGCAGCGACGATCGGCTTGGCGCTCGCGCGCAGCACGCGGTGACCATCGTGGATGCGGTCGGCGAGCGCGGTGATGACGGCTCCGGCGTCGGGCTCCCCGGTGGCGAGCTGCGACATTGCGACGACGTCGCCGCCCGCGCAGAACGCGCGTCCGTTCGCGTCGAAGAGCACCGCACCGATGTCGTCGCGCTCGGCGATCTCGTGCGCGAGCGACTGCCACCGCCCGATCGCCGCGGGGTCGACGGCGTTCAGTCGAGCCGGCCGGTTGAGGGTGATGCGGGCGAGCCCGTCGGTCACATCGAACAGGATCGCATCATCGCTCATGAACGTGGAGTCTACTTCGCCGCTCACGAGTGGTCCTGACGGGTGCGCGGTGGTTCACCCGGCCGCGTGCGCCTGCTCGAGCCGCGACGCGCGGGCCACGAGCACGTCGAGCACCGTGCGCACGGCGAGGCGCTCCGAGACATCCGGCCGCACCAGGGCCACGACCTGTCGAGCGGATGCCACGCCGCGCAGCGGCTTCAACACGATCGAATCGGGCATCGCACCCGACGTGAATCTTGGCACGAAGGCGATGCCGAGGCCCGCCTCGATGAAGGCCTCGATGATGCGCATATCGCTGAATCTCTGGCTGACCGTGGCGCGCTGGCCGGCCTGCTGCTCGATGGCGTGCAGGATGCGTTCGAACGGGAAGCCGGGTGGCACGCCGATCCAGGTCTCGTCGACGAGGTCGGCGGGTGTCACGTGCGCGCGGGCTGCGAGCCGGTGGTCGGCGGGCAGGCCGATGTCGAGCGGTTCGGTGAGCAGCGGCACCGCCCTCAGGCCGCGGCCGCCCCACGGAAGCACGCCCGGCATGGTGTGCGCGAGCACGATGTCGAAGTCGGAAGTGAGATCAGCGAACTCGGCGAGCTCGGGGTCGAGGTCGGTGGCGCGCACGACGAGGCCGGCGACTTGCGCCAGGTCGGCGAGCACGGCCGGCAGCAGGGTGGCACCGATCGTGGGAAAGGTGAGGAGCGAGACCTCGCCGCTCGGGTGGTTGCGGAACTCGTCCCAGAGGGCGGTGGCGTGCTCCAGCGCGATCGCGACATCCGCGGCGCTACGGGCGAGTGCGTGCCCGGCGCTCGTGAGCACGACGCCGCGCCCGCTGCGCTCGGTGAGCGGCATGCCGGCTTCTCGTTCGAGCACCTTGAGCTGTTGCGACACGGCCGACGGGGTGCGGCCGGTGGCCTCGGCTACGGCGGTGACGCTTCCGCGTTCGGCGAGCTCGCGCAGCAAGTCCAATCGGCGTACATCCATGTAGTCAAACTACATCGTCATTGTAGAATCGTGAGCTTGTTCTGCATGGTTTTCCGCGGTTCAATAGTGATATCGAACACGTGCAACGGCGCAACGATCGCTCGATCCGCTCCTCGCTCGTTCTTCGAAAGGAACCACCATGCTCAGCATCTTCGTGCTTCTCGGCGGCGTCTCCGCCGTCGCCATCATCGGCTCGATCGTCGTCACCGCGCGTGACGGCTACCGTCGTCAGCCGCGAGAGACGTTCGCGCGCACCGTCTAGGCGCCGTCGCGAACCCCGGGGTCCGTTCCCGGGAGTGCAGGGCCGCTGCGCGGGGGTGGGACTTCTCCACCTGTGAGTGCGGCCCTCTGCAGGGCCGCTGCGCGGGGGAGGGACTTCTCCACCTGTGAGTGCGGCCCAGTGCAGGGCCGCTGCGCGGGGGAGGGACACCCCGCGGGGCGGCCCTTCGTCATGTCGGCTGCGCGCGATGCGCATCGGGATGTACTGGGGGGATCCCGATGCGTGGGGGGTCTCGATACGCGTCCTCCTGCGTCGGGCGCTACTCGACCAGCGAGGTCCTCCTTCGGCGAGGGATCCTCGACATGGCTGACCGTCTGGGGCTAGCGTGTGCCCAAGGGCACGACGTTTGGGGGAACGATGGCGCACGTGGTCGCGACCGGCGCAGGCAAGGCCATGATGGAGCGGCGTGCTGACCCGACGCACGACTACATTCTGAAGCTCACCGGCAAGGAGCGCCCGCGGGTGCTCTTCGTCGGCACGGCGACCGGCGATGACGCCGCATACATCGTGAGCTTCTACACGACCTACGACTCCGATCGGTGTGCACCGCACCACCTGCCGCTCTTCCATCGCGCCGTCGACGACCTCGCGGGCTTCGTGAAGGGCTTCGACGTCATCCACGTCGGCGGCGGCAACACCGCCAACATGCTCGACGTCTGGAAGCGTCAGGGTCTCGACGAGATCATGCGCGAGATGTGGGACGACCCGTCGTCGAACACGGTGTTCACCGGCGGCAGCGCCGGCGGTATCTGCTGGTTCGAGGGCGGTACGACCGACAGCTACGGGCCGACCCTGCAGGTGCTGCCAGAGGGGCTCGGCTTCCTGCACGGCAGCTTCTGCCCGCACTACGACGCCGAAGACCAGCGGCAGCCGCTCTTCCATGCCTCGCTGCTCAGCGGCGAACTCGCAACGGGCTACGCCGTCGGCAACCTGCAGTCGGTGCACTTCGAGGGCTCCGAGTTCGTCACCGCGATCAGCCCCGTCGAGAACCCGCTCGCCCTGAAGGTCGAGGCGGTCGACGGCGAGATCGTCGAGACCGGGCTCCAGGTGCAGGTGTTGGAGAGTACCGGCCCCATTGTGAAGGGCCCCTCCTCGTGAACGACAACGTGTGGATCCTCGTCGCCGAGCTGATCGTCGTCGTCGCCGCGATCTTCATGGGCACCCGCACGAGCGGGATCGGCCTCGGCGTCTGGGGTCTCGTCGGCGTCGCAGTGCTCATCTTCGTGTTCGGGGAGGCGCCCGGCAGCGCGCCGGTCGACGCGGTGTTCATCGTCATCACCGTCATCACCGCGGCATCCGTCATGCAGGCCGCCGGAGGCATCGACTGGATGGTGGCGGTCGCCGCGAAGGTGATCAAGAAGCGGCCGAGGTCGGTCGTCTTCCTGGCGCCGGCGATGTCGTTCCTGTTCACGGTCGGCGCGGGCACGGGCAACATCTTCTACCCGCTGCTGCCCGTGATCTACGACGTGTCGTACCAGCAGAAGATCCGCCCCGAGCGAGCACTGTCGGTCTCTGCGGTGGCCTCGCAGGTCGGCATCCTCTGCAGCCCGGTCTCGGCCGCGACCGCGTCGATGGTCGTGCTGCTCGCGCCCCAGGGCGTCGATCTCGGCAAGCTGCTGCTCATCATGTGGCCGGCGTCGATCGCCGGACTCGCCGTGGCCTCCATCGTGATGGTGCGCAAAGGCAAGGACCTCGAGGACGACCCCGAGTTCCAACGTCGCCTGGCTGCGCACCTGGTGCAACCGGCCGTCCACGTCGACGTCGACAAGAAGCTGCCGCGCACGGCGGTGCTCTCGGCATCGCTGTTCCTCGCGGGCGTCGGCGTGATCGTGCTGTTCGGCCTCTTCGAGGGCATTCGCCCGATCGTCGGCACCGATGACGACGGCGACCCGGTGCGGGTCAGCATCACCGTCATCATCGAGGTGGTCATGGGCGTCATCGCGGCGCTCATCTTCGTGACCTGCAAGGTCAAGGCGTCGGATGTCCCGAAGCAGTCGACGTTCCCGGCCGGCATCGTGGGTGCGATCGCGCTCTTCGGCATCGCGTGGCTCGCGAACACCTTCGTGGCCGCGAACACCAACCTCATCGTCGACGGCCTCGGGGCGCTCGTCTCCGGATCTTCGGCGTTCCTCGGCGCACTGCTCTTCGCCTTCGCGCTCTTCGTCGTCGCAATGCTCACGACGAGCCAGTCGAGCGCGACGAATGCGATCGTGCCGATCGGCATCACGATCGGGCTGCCCGCGTCGCTCCTCGTCGGCCTGTGGCCGGCCGCGATGGGAATCTACACGCTGCCCGCCAACGGCAGTCAGGTGGCCACGGTGTCGTTCGACCAGACCGGCACGACGAGGATGGGCAAGTTCGTCGTCGACCACTCGTTCCAGCTGCCGAACCTCATCTACATCGTCGTCGCGATCATCATCGGTGTCGCGCTCTCCTTCGTCATCGTGTGATGGTCGAGCCGGCCGACCGGACCCTGCTCCGCGAGTTCCTACTCGGGCTCGCGAAGGGCATGAACGCGGCCGCCGACTCCGTCGACCGGATCGGCGACACGCTCGTGGAGGTGTCGCAGGCGTATGGCCACGATGACATCGAGCTCACCGTGTTGCCGACCGTGATCATCATCCAGACGGGTGAGGGGGAGCAAGGCCGTGTCGCGATCCGATCCACGGTGAACGCCTCGTTCCGCTTCGATCAGATCGCCGCGCTCTACCGCCTGATCGACCACGCGAAGCGCGCGGAGATCGACCCGGGCGAGGGCATCAACCGGTTGAACGCGATCGGCGCGATGAAGCCGACCTACGGATGGTTCGTGCGCACGTTCGGGCATGCGCTCCTGACCACCGGGCTCGCCCTGCTGCTCGCGCCGTCGTGGCAGGGGGCGCTCGTCGCGTTCGTGCTCGGCGCAGCCATCGGCGTCGCCAAGCTCGTGCGCTCGCCGACGCTGCAGATCGTCTTTCCGGTCTTCGCCGCGTTCCTCTGCGCGCTCGCAGTGTTCCTCCTCGCACCGCACTTCGCGATCGGCGACCCGATCCGCCTGCTCATCGCACCGCTCGCGACGTTCCTGCCGGGCGGCGTGCTGACCACGGCCGTCGTCGAGCTCGCGGCAGGGCAGATGATCGCCGGCGCCTCGAGGCTCGTCTTCGGGTTCGTGCAACTCGCGCTTCTCGCCTTCGGCATCCTCGCCGCGGGCACGCTCGTCGGCGTAGGGAACTCGGACTATGTACCGCTCGCGACCGATGCGGACACTCCATGGTGGACGGCGGCCATCGGTGTGCTGCTCTTCGCGATGGGCAACTACCTGCACTTCTCGGCGCCGCCGCGTACGTTCCGCTGGGTGCTGCTCGTGCTGCTCGTCGCCTACACCGGCCAATTGATCGGCGCGGCGCTCATCGGGTCGGTCGTGAGCGGGTTCATCGGCGCGCTGGTGATGACGCCGGTCGTGCTGTGGATCGCGACCCTGCGGCATGGTGCTCCGTCGCAACTGACCTTCCTTCCTGCCTTCTGGTTGCTCGTGCCGGGGGCGGCGGGCCTCGTGGGCCTCACCGAGGCGATCGGCGCGAGTCGCGGATACGCGGACTTCGCCCAAGCGGTCATCTCGATCATGTCGATCGCGCTGGGCGTGCTCATCGGCACCGCCCTCTACCGGGTCGTGCATCAGGGCGCCGAAGAGCTCGCCGACTTTCACATCGATGCGCCGGCCCTGCTCACCGAAGCGGAGATGCCGCCGTTCTGGGCGCGCCTCGTGCCTGGTACGCCGCGCTCGTTCTGGGGGCGTCGGCACCGGCGACCTGCGGTCCGCGATCGAACGGATGCCTCGTCGACACCCCCGGATGCGGGGACATCTTCCCCTTCCTCTCAGGCAACCGGGTCGTAGAGTATTCGGGTGACCCTCCTCCACCCTCAGCCCATCGACGCCGCGCGCGCCCAGTTGATCGACTTCATCGCGGCCGACGCCGTGTTCCACGGGGACTTCACCCTGACGAGCGGCAAGAAGGCCACCTACTACGTCGACCTCCGCAAGGTGAGCCTCGACCACCGCGTCGCACCGCTCATCGGGCAGGTCATGATCGACGTCATCAAAGAGGTGCCCGATGTCTTCGCCGTCGGCGGCATGACCATGGGCGCCGACCCGATCGCCGCCGCGATCCTGCATCAGGGTGCCGCGCAAGGCCTCGAGTACGACGCGTTCGTCGTGCGCAAGGAGCCGAAAGACCATGGTCGTGGCAAGCAGGTCGAAGGTCCCGACCTCGACGGCAAGCGGGTCATCGTGCTCGAAGACACCTCCACGACGGGCGGCACGCCGTTGCAGGCGATCGAGGCGCTGAAGAAGGTCGGTGCCGAGGTCGTCGCCGTCGCGGTGGTCGTCGACCGGGGCACCGGGGCCCGTGAGGTCATCGAGGCCGCGGGGGTGCCCTACCTCTACGCCATCGGGCTGGAAGACCTGGGGTTGGCCTGATGAGCGGCGACGGGCAGGGCCTGGGGGGCGACGGCGCCGATTGGCTGCTCGCCCAGTTGGCGAACGGCGATGCGCCGCGCCGTGACGTTCCCCCGCTTCCGCAACCTCCCGTCGCCCCGCCCGCCCCGCCTGTCCAGCAGGTTCGGCCGGCGTCGCCTCCGACGCCGGCGCCGCGCCGTGAAGAAGTACTCGACTGGTTCTCCGAGGCTCCGGCCCAGTCGACGGATGCCGCGACCCGCGCGCTGCCCGTCGTCGGCACGCCGACCCCCCAGCCGCCGGCAGCGCCGGCAACACCTGAGCCCTCCGACTTCCCCTCGTGGACGCCGCCGTTCGCCGTCGGTCAGCAACAGCCTCCTGCGGTAGCCCCGGTGTACCTGACGCAGGTCGAGCCCCCGGTCGGGGCGCCTTCGGCCTCGGCACCGCCCCCGGGTCCACCCACTGCTGCACCATGGCCGCCGGTCGCACCCGTCGCTCCGGCGACTCCGCCCTCCCCGGCGACTCCACCCGGTCCGGTGACTCCCACCGCGCCCTTCGCGCTGACGTGGGGCTCGAACGAGTTCGAGTCCGAAGACGCGATTCGAGCGGCGTTCCGCAGTCTCTCCGGCACGTCGGCCACTCCTTCCGACGTCGCACCGTCCGCAGCACCCGTCGCTCCCGTTGCACCGGTTGCACCGGTTGCGCCGGCGACCAGTGGTGTCGAGCCTCCGTTCGCCGGCTTCGCGCAGCAGCCGCCCGTCGCCCGGCAGTCGTTCGCCCCGGCGCAGTCGTTCGCAGAGCCTTCGGCACCGGCGCCCTCCGCGCCGGTCCATCCGACCGCACCGGCGTCGGCGCCGGCCGGATGGGACGTGCGGTCCCCGCGCACCCCTTCACCGGCTGCGGGCTACGACAACGAGGATGAGCGGTCGCCGCGGACACCGTCTCCGACCGCCCGTTACGACCAGGAGCTATGGGCCGCGCTGAACGAGCCCGACCCGGCACCGATCCCGGTCGCCCAGCCCCCGCAGCAGGCCGTACCGCCTGTGCAGCAGGCCGCCCCGGCTCGAACGGACCATGGCCGGTTCGGTGCGTTCGCAGCCGAGACGACCGACCCGTTCGCGGCGCTCACCGCCGCGACGGCCGTGCCGGTGCAGCCCGCATCGCCGCCGCCGCTCCCGGAGCCCTCGCCCGAGTATCGCGTTCCGACCGCCGCGCCGCTTCCTCCGGCCGCAGCGCCGCTGCCGCCGGCTGCCGCGCCGCTTCCTCCGGCCGCAGCGCCGCTGCCGCCGGCTGCCGCGCCGCTGCCGCCGGCCGCGGCACCCCTTCCACCGTTCGCAGCACCGCGTCCGCCGGCTGCCGCGCCGCTGCCGCCGGCCGCGGCACCCCTTCCACCGTTCGCAGCACCGCGTCCGCCGGTCATTCCGCAAGCGGCAGCTCCGTTCGCTCCGCCGGTTGCGCAATGGCGGCCCGCGGAGCCGCAGTATCCCGCTGCCGCGGCGCCCGCCCAGACACCCGTGCCCGAGTCGCACCTGGGCTTCCCCTTCATCGAGCTGCAAGGTGCGGGCCGCGATCAGGAGAACGCGCAGGTCGGCGCGCGTGCGCGCGAGGCGGATGCGTTCAACACGACGCCGTTCCCCGCGTTCGCGTCGGCCGGTGGAGGCGTCGACGACCCCACGCGGGAGCCGCCGGCACCCGTCGACGACCTGCTCGCCTCCCTCGGAAGCGGCGCACCGCGAGGTCGCGAGGCGGTTCCGCCCGCACGCGATCCGTACGGTGCCGCGAACCCGCAGTACCCGGCGAACCCGCAGAACCCGCCGACTGGGCCGATGGGCCTCGACGCCCTCGGACTCGATTTCGACGACGACGATGCAGACGTCGGCGAGCAGCGGCACGACGAGTTCGATGACGAACCTGCTTCCGGCATCCGTGGCCGATTCTTCGGTCGTGGCCGCGCCGACGACCCTGAGCCCGAGTACGACGACTCGCCGATCGCTCGCGACACTGACGAAGCCGGCTACCTCTGGAACCTGACGCCCGATCCGACGGCCGAAGACCCGAAGTCGAGCCCCGAGGCGGTAGCGACCTCGTTCCTCCCCAGGACCGAGTTCGAGCCCGAGCCCGAGTTCCAGCCCGAACCGGCGTTCGAGCCCGCGGCGGAGCCCGAGTGGTCGTTCGGCCATGATGCCGAGCCCTTCATCGACGACGAACACTTCGCTCCGGGCGCTGCGACGGTCGCCTTCCCCATCGTCGGCACGTCGTCGCCGGCGAACCAGCAGCACGGGGCATCCGACGATGACTCGCTCTCCTCGCTCTTCGGCGGGGTCGGGGCCGCGGGCGCAGCGGGCTCGAATGCCCCGTTCGCCGCAGCTGCGACGGGTGGGTATCCACCAGCCGGCGGGCGGGCACCCGCCCCGAGCACCCGTGCCGCCGGAGACGGTATCGGCCCGATGCGCACCGGAAGCGGCATCGGGCCGCAGCGCACCGGAAGCGGCGGTGGCAACGGCGGCGGCAATGGCGGCGGGGGCGCCGGGGGCGGCGCGAACGGCGGCAGCACCCCGGGCACCCCGAAGGGCGGCAATCGCACGATGCGCACCCTCATCTGGGTCGCCGGCGGCCTCGTCGTGCTGCTCGTGATCGTCGGGCTGTACTTCCTCGGCACACAACTCGCGAGTGGCAATGACGGCGGTGAGCAGCCGTCGGGCAGCGCCTCGGAGACGCCCTCGGAGACCCCTTCGGCGGCTCCGACTGCCGTACAGCCCGCCGGAGTGCACCCATGGGACACCCTTTTCGGCGGCGAGTGCGTCGACCCGTTCGTCGGCGTCTGGGCCGAGGAGTTCACCGTCGTCGACTGCGCGGCGCCGCACGCGGCCCAGCTCGTCTATCGCGGTACGCTGCCCGGCGACGCCGCGGCGCCGTTCCCGGGTGAGGCCGAGCTCGGCGCACAGATGGCAGGTCTCTGCACCGCCGCCGGCATCATCGACCAGGGTCTGGTCGCCGGCATCCCCGATCTGCAGGTGACGGGCAGCTTCCCGGTGACCGAGGAGCAGTGGGCGGCGGGTCAGCGCAGCTACTACTGCTTCGCGAACCGCGCGGGCGGTGAGCCGCTGACGGGGTCGATCAATGGGCCCGGTCCGGCGGTCTGACGGGCATGAGCGCGGACGCGGTCGACGCCGCTGGCATCGCTGACGCCGCTGACGTCGCGCGTGGCCCAGTCGTCGTGTTCGGCTCGTTGAACGTCGATTCGACGAGTTACGTCGAGGCGTTCCCCGCGCCCGGCGAGACGATCCTCGCCCACGACTTCAGGGTGGCGCTCGGCGGCAAGGGCGCGAACCAGGCCGTCGCGGCCCACGTCGCGGGTCTCGAGGTCGAGTTCGTGGCGTGCATCGGCGACGATGCGAGCGGCGCGTTCGCCCGCGCGACCCTCGAGCGCCTGGAGCTGCCGACGACGACGGTGCGGCAGATTGCGGATGCTCCGACCGGCGTCGCCCAGATCACCGTCGCCGCCTCGGGTGAGAACACCGTGATCGTCACGGGCGGCGCGAACCTCGCGCTCACGCCCGCGGTCGTCGACGCGGAGCGCGAACGCGTCGCTGCTGCGGCGCTCGTGCTCACGCAGGGCGAGCTGCCGGTGCCGACGATCGAACGCATCGGCGCAGTGGCGGCGGCCCTCGGAGTGCGGTTCGTGCTGAACCTCGCACCGCCGGCGCCCGTCTCGGCCGAGACCCTGCGCGCGGCCGATCCGCTCGTGCTGAACGAGCATGAGGCGCGAGCGGTCGGCATCGGCACGGATGCCCCGGCGGGCGCGACCCTCGATGATTGGCGTGGCCTCGCGGCATCCGCAGCCGGCGGCATCGCCCGCTCGGTCGTCGTGACGCTCGGTGCAGCGGGTGCGGTCGCGGCCGACGCGGCCGCATCGTGGGCCGTCGCGGCTCCGCGCGTGACCGCGGTCGATACGACCGGTGCCGGCGACGGGTTCACCGGCACCCTCGCGGCCTTCCTCGCCGAGGGGCGCACGCTGCCCGAGGCGCTGCGCATCGCCGTTGCGGCGGGGGCGCTCGCCGTGCAGGCGCGCGGCACCGTCGACTCCTATGCGCCGCGAGCGGCGATCCTCGCTTCCGCTGCCGCTGCCGCTGCCGCCGCGGCCGCTGCCGCTGCTCCCGCGGTCACCGACTCGTGAGGAGCGCCCGCGGATGAGTATCCCCGTGATCCTCGACTGCGATCCCGGGCGCCACGACGTCTTCGCGCTGTGGCTGGCCGCGGGGCATCCGTCGCTCGACTGGCTCGCCGTGCTCTCTGGCCGAGTCCGACCGTCCGGCGTAGGGTGACGGCATCGAAGAAGGAGCGACCATGGACTGGACATTCTGGCTGGGACTCGTCGCCGTCGCCGTCCTGTGGGGAGTCACGCAATGGGCGTTCTCGCTGCGGCGGCACTCCGAGAAGACTCGCGGCGCCGATCGCGAGGCCGCAGACGCGATGCTCGAGGCCGAGCGCGGCAAGGAGCAGGGCCGCTACTGGTCGGGCTTCTGAATTCCGGCCGATGGCGACGATCACCGCGAGCGTCAGGTCGTGCAGCGCATTCGCTCGACCGCGTCGCTAGAGCTCGGTCTCGGCCGGTGCCTCGCGCACGAGCTCGGCGACGCCCGAGAGGATCTCGTCGGGCCGGAACGGGTACTTCTCGATCTCGGCCAGGTCGCTGATGCCGGTCATCACGAGGATCGTGTGCAGGCCGGCCTCGATGCCCGCGACGATGTCGGTGTCCATGCGGTCGCCGATCATCGCCGTGTTCTCGGAGTGCGCGCCGATCTTGTTGAGCGCCGAGCGGAACATCATCGGGTTCGGCTTGCCGACGACGTAGGGCTCCTTGCCCGTGGCCTTCGTGATGAGCGCGGCGATCGCCCCGGTCGCGGGCAGCGGGCCGTCGGCGCTCGGGCCGGTCGCGTCGGGGTTCGTGACGATGAACCGCGCACCCTTGCCGATCAGGCGGATCGCCTTCGTGATCGCCTCGAACGAGTAGTTGCGAGTCTCGCCGACGACGACGAAGTCGGGCGCGGTCTCGGTCATCACGAACCCGGCGTCGTGCAGGGCGGTGAGGATGCCGGCCTCGCCGATGACGAAGGCCGTGCCGCCCGGCACCTGCTGCTTCAGGAAGTCTGCCGTGGCGAGCGCCGAGGTCCAGAGGCGGTCTTCGGGCACGTTGAGGCCCGACGCGCGCAGCCGCGCCGACAGGTCGCGCGCGGTGAAGATGGAATTGTTCGTGAGCACGAGGTAGGGCGTACCGGCGTCCTCCCATTGCTGCAGCAACGCGCCCGCACCCGGCAGTGCGTGGTTCTCGTGCACGAGCACGCCATCCATGTCGGTCAGCCAGCACTCGACTTCTTCACGTCGTGACATGTGTTCCAGACTATGCCGCGGAGGTCACGGACAGATGACGTTCGAGAGGCGAGTGGATGCCGCGGCGCGGCGTTCGCGGGGCCATGGCCCCGCGTGATCAGTGCAGGAGCGCGCGCCAGTCCGCGGGCACGCGGCCTTCGGGCCCGGGCGCCGGCTGGTCGTCGGGGCGGGCGAACGGGGGACTCAGCGGAGTCGACTTGGCCGATGTCTCGGTGACGTAGTCCCAGAACCAGTGCTCGCCTGGCTCGAACGACGTCGCCACGCGGTGACCGGACTCCTGCGCATGCCGGCGGGCGTGCTGCGCAGGCGAGGAGTCGCAGCATCCGACCTGGCCGCAGTCCACGCAGCGGCGCAGGTGGAACCACCAGCCGCCTCCCTCGATGCAGTCGCCGCATCCGGTACCGGTGGGCGGCGGCGCGAACTCGCTCACGCGAACACCTCCGCGGCCGCGAGTGCCTGATGCACCGAGGCGACCGCGCTCGATCCCTCGCCGACCGCGGCGGCCACGCGCTTCATCGAGCCCCGCCGCACGTCGCCGGCGGCGAACACCCTCGGCACCGAGGTCTCGAACGGCAGCGGCATGCGATCGAGGTCGCGCCACGGGTCGCCGAGGCCGACGACGTCGGCGCCGGTGTGCAGGTAGCCGTCGGCGTCGCGCTCGAGGCCGCCCAGCCAGTCGGTCGCGGGCACGGCGCCGATGAAGCAGAACAGGCCGCGGCACTCGACGGTCTGCTCGACGCCGCCGCTGAGCGTGATGCGCTGGAGACTGCCTTCACCCTCGAGCCCGACCACCTGCGTGCCCGTATGCACGTCGATGCGCACATCGTCGGTGATGCGATCCACGAGGTAGCTCGACATCTGCCGCCCGAGGTCGTCGGCGCGCACGACGAGACGCACGCGGCATCCGTTCGCAGCGAGGGCGAGTGCGGCCTGACCCGCGGAGTTCGCACCGCCGACCACCACGACCTCGGCGCCCGCGACCTGGCGAAGCTCGAGGGTCGAGGCCGCGTAATGGATGCCGAAGCCCTCGAATTCCTTCCACCGATCGAGGTCCAGCGACCGGTAGGACACGCCCGTCGTGACGATGAGGGCACGGGCACGCACGACCGCCCCGTCGCCCAGCGTCAGGTGCAGGGCGTCGGCGTCGGCCTCGAGCCGGACCGCCTCGCACGGCGCGATCACGTGCACGCCGAACTTGATCGCCTGCAACGACGCCTGTGCGGTGAGGTCGTCGCCGCTGACGCCGAAGGGGAATCCCAGGTAGTTCTCGATGCGGGAGGTCGCCGAGGACTGGCCACCCGGCGCAACAGCATCGAGCAGCACGGTGCGCAGCCCCTCCGAGGCGCCGTAGATCGCGGCGGCGAGCCCGGCCGGCCCGGCACCGACCACGGCCAGGTCGACGGTGGCGTCGTCTTCGGCGGCGTACGCCAGGCCGAGCACCTCCGCGAGCTGTCCGGGAGTGGCGTTCGGCAGGTTCTCGCCCTGCACGACCGCGACGGGCAGGTCGTCCGTCGAGACTCCGTGGTGCGCGAACACGGCCGCCGTCTCGGGGTCGTCGATGTCGGCCCACGTGTGCACGAGGTCGAGCCGCTCGGCGTACCGTCGCAGTGTCACGGCCTCGCGCGAGCGGCCGGAGCCGATGATCTTGAGCGTCCACGCGGCGGGTCCGCGCCGCAGTTGTTCGCGCCTCGCCCAGAGCGTGCGCAGCATGAGGTCGCAGAGCTCGTCGTCTTCGGCCATCAGGCGTTGCAGCGACTCGTGGTCGATGCGGTGCACGCGGCCGGCTTCGACGACGCGCGCCGTGAGGAACGCGCGCTGCCCGTTGAGCAGCCCGAGCTCGCCCGCGAACGACCGCGGGCCGAGCGTTGCGATGCGTGTCTCCTCGATCCACTTGAGCGGTTCGCGAACGATGTCGACGGTGCCCGACTCGACGAGGACGAGGTCGTACCAGCGGTCGCCCGCCGCGAAGAGCACGTCGCCGGTCTGCGTCGGCGTCGGCGCGCCGTAGCGCAGCATCCGTTGCCACTGCGCATCGGTCGGTTCGGGGATGGTTCGGGTTCGTGTGGTTCCCATGACTCCATCGTGCATGACGAATGCGATTCGCGGGAGGGTCGGTCCCAGATCAGGCCGTCACCCAGATCGCGGCGGCGACCTCGGCGGGCAGGTCGACGTCTACGTCGGCGGCGCCGAGCACCCGCAGGCGAACCTGGCCGGCTGCGACATCCGCGACCCTGATCTCGACACCCGGGCGGATGCCACCGCGCTCGAGTGCTCGCAGCACGGCGGGGTCGCGGTCGCTGATGCGCAGCACCGTGCCGCGGTGGCCGCTCGGAGCTTCGGCGAGGAGCACGGCCGGCTCGCGCTCGAGCGTGCCGTCGCCCGCGGGGATCGGGTCGCCGTGCGGGTCGTGGCGTGGCCGGCCGAGGCGCGCGTCGATCGCCTCGAGCAGCCGGTCGGAGATGACGTGCTCGAGGATCTCGGCCTCGTCGTGCACCTCGTCCCAGCCGTAGCCCATCTGCTGTACGAGCCAGGTCTCGATGAGGCGGTGCCGTCGCACGACGGCGAGGGCGCGGGTGAGGCCGAGATCGGTCAGGCGCACGGCGCCGTACGGCACGTGGGCGACGAGGCCGGCCGCGGCCATCTTCTTCACCATCTCGGTGACCGACGACGGGGCGACGCCGAGGCGCCCCGCGAGCACCGACGGGGTGATGGGGTCGGGCTGCCACTCGGTGTGCGCGTACACCGTCTTCAGATAGTCCTCGATCGCGGGGCTCGTTGCAGGCATCGGCCTCAGGATATCCGGCGATGGGGGGCGAGATTTCTGCGCCGTCAAGGCCGCGATGGATGAATCGTGTCAATTCGTCCGCCGCCGTCTTGACCCGTCCCCGTTCGGAGGCTACGTTCGAGTCCGTACGGAAAGCGCTATCCCACTGACGGGCTGCACGCCCAGACAAGGATTCGACGATGAATCTCGGTACCCATCCGTTCCGCAGCGCGCTGGCGGTCGCCGCAGCCGGCTGCCTGATCGCCGGTGTCGCGCAACCCGCGAATGCCGCGCCGGCATCGCCCTCCGCGTCGGCATCGACTGCCGCGTCAACCGCCGCGTCGGCCGTCGCCGCGCGCACCGGCGGCACCGGCGCCCCGACCGGCGCTCCCCAACTCGAGGAGCTCGACCGCGGCCTCGTCGCCGTCTCGACGAGCGAGGGCGTCTTCCTCAGCTGGCGGCTGCTCGCCTCCGAGGCGACGGGCGCGACCGAGACCGGCCTCGCCGGCCCCGACTTCGCGGTCTCCCGCGACGGCACCGAGATCGCCGTCGTCACCGACAGCACGAACTTCGCCGATCCAGACGGCAGCGCGAGCGCGCAGTACACCGTCGCCCCGGTCGTCAACGGCGTCGAGCTCGAGGCGAGCGCCGCGGCATCCGCTTGGTCGCAGGGTTTTCACGACCTGCCGCTGCAGAAGCCGGCCGACGGTGTGACGCCGGCCGGTGAGGCGTTCACCTACTCGGCCAACGATGTCGCGGTCGGCGACGTCGACGGCGACGGCGCCTACGAGTTCGTGGTCAAGTGGGACCCGTCGAACTCGAAGGACGTCTCGCAGGTCGGCTACACCGGCACCGTCTACCTCGACACCTACGAGCTCGACGGCACGCTGCTGAATCGCATCGACCTCGGCGTGAACATCCGCGCCGGCGCGCACTACACCGAGTTCACCGTGTACGACTTCGACGGCGACGGCCGCGCCGAGACGATGATGAAGACGGCGCCCGGCACGAAGTCCACGGGTTACGCCGCCGATGGCAGCATCACGAACGAGGGCTTCGTCACCATGCCAGAGGCGGATGTCGCGGCGGGATACACGCACGCCGACGACTACCGCATGAGCGCCGCCGACTACCACGAGCACCTCGTGGCGATGTTCGAGGGCTGGACGGAGCATCCGGAGGTCGTCGCAGGCAATTGGCCGGCGACGCTCGAGGAGGCGTTCGGCGCGCCCGTGACGCACGAGGATCCGCTCTCGCACGAGAGCGCCGTCGAGCTCGTCGACTACTTCATCGACGTCTACGCACCGTCGCGCAGCGCCCGCAACGTGCTGCGCAACTTCGAGGGCTTCATCCTCGACGGCCCCGAATACCTCACGGTCTTCGACGGCGCGACCGGTGCCGAGCTCGAGACCATCCCGTACGAGCCCGGTCGCGGCGACGACGGCCTGCTGTGGGGCGACTACGCGATGTCGCGCATCGAGCCGGGCAACCGCGTCGACCGCTTCCTCGCGGGCGTGGCGTACCTCGACGGCGAGCACCCCTCGGCGGTCTTCGCCCGGGGCTACTACACGCGCTCGACGATCGCGACGTACGACTGGGACGGCGAATCGCTCACGCAGCGCTGGTTCGTCGACAGCGGCCACGTGCCGATGACGAACCCGTTCAACGACGGCCCGCACGGGCGCGACGGCACCGACCCGGTGTACGGCTCGATCACGACGCAGGGCTTCCACTCGCTGAGTGCGGCCGACGTCGACGGCGACGGCAAGCAGGAGATCGTGTACGGCTCGGCCACGATCGATGACGACGGCGGGCTGCTCTACAGCTCGTACGATGTGCTGCCCGAGGGCAGCTCGGCTCCCGGCACCGAGGCTCGACTGGGTCACGGCGACGCGATGCACGTCACCGACATCGACCCCGCGCGCCCCGGCCTCGAGATCTTCGCGGTGCACGAGGGCGCGACCGGCGCTCCGTACGGCACGTCGATGCGGGATGCCGCGACGGGCGAGGTGCTCTTCGGCGCCTACTCCGGCCGCGACACGGGCCGCGGCATGATCGGCGACGTGCGCGCCGACGTTCCCGGCATCGAGGTGTGGTCGAGCATGCCCGGCGGCACCGAGGCGAGCGGGCTCCTGTCATCGACCGGCGAGGTGCTCTCGGCAGCGACGCCCGGCACGAACATGTCGATCCGCTGGGCGGCCGACCTCACGACGCAGCTCGTGAACGGCAGCGGCACCGCGACCCCGACGATCGACGACTGGACCCGCGGCACCCTGCTGACGGCCACCGGCACGCTCACGAACAACGGCACGAAGGGCAACCCCTCGCTCGTCGCCGACGTGTTCGGCGACTGGCGCGAAGAGCTGCTCGTGCGCACGACCGACTCGAGCGCGCTGCGCATCTTCACGAGCACCGAGGTGACGACGCACAAGCTCACGACCCTCATGCACGACGTGCAGTACCGAGCCGAGTCCGCCCGCCAGCAGACCACCTACAACCAGCCGTCGTACACGAGCTACTACCTCGCGAGCGACGTCGACTGGTCGAAGGTGCCCGTGCTCACGACGCCGGTCGAGCCGAAGTCGCCGCGCTTCATCGACGTCAGGGGCTACCTGCTCGACTTCATCTTCGTGCCGTTCGATCGTGACGTCGACTATTACCTCGACGGCGAGCAGCTGCGCGCCGGCCTGCACAAGGCGCCGCGCTCCGACGTGAGCATCGTCGCGGTGCCGAAGCCGTACCGCGCGATCGCCGAGGGGGCCGAATCGACCTGGACCCACGACTTCAGCTCACGTCGCTGAGCCGCCGGGTGCATTGAGACCGACCGCCCCGAGTGCCGCATCTTCCGTGCCGGCGCTCGGGGCGGTCCTTTGTAGACTTGCGTCGGTCATGCCGCGACGCTGCCGAGGTTGCGTGCTTCACCATGCGAGCCGCCGCGAGGCTAAGGGCCGAGCGTCGTGACCGGGATCACGTGGATGCCATCGGGCCGGCGCAGTGCGTACCCACTGCTCGTGATGACGGCGAGCACCGCGGGCGTTCCGTGCTTCTCGGTGTCGATGGTCGCCGCGAAGCGGAGCAGGGCTGCAGCCGCGTCATCGACGGATGCAGGGTTGAGTTTGACCTCGAATGCGCCCCAACGTCCGTCGTGTAGCGTGACCACCGCATCGACTTCGTTGCCGTTCGAGTCTCGCCAGGAATCGACGACGCCGTGCAGTGGCTGGGCATAGATGCGAAGATCTCGAAGAGCAAGCGCCTCGAAGTGGAATCCGGTGGCGTTGAGGTCGCGCAGCAACTCTCTGCTGCCGACATCGAGCGCTGCTGGTCCGAGAGATGGGTCGACGAAGTACCGCACCGGGGCGGTGCGCAGGCGTACTCGCGAGCGGAGGTGAGGTCGCCAGGCCTCGGAATCATCGGTCAATCGCAGGCGGTCGATGGCGTCGAGATAGTCGGTGAGCGTCTCGGCTGCGATCGGACCTTTCTCGCCCCCGACGTCTTTCGCAAGCTCGATCTGCTTGGTCGCCTGTCCCACCGACCGTGCGAGGGCGCTCAGGAGTCGGCGGAGATTGCGGGGGTTCCTCCGAGACCCGAGCGATGGAACATCGACCTCGACGATCTGTGTGAGGTAGTCGCCGAGCCACGCTCGAGCCTCGCGTTCCGTGGCATCGAGGAGTGCAGGCCAACCGCCGATCACGATTCGCTCGACGAGCCCGGTCAGACTCAGCCCCGTGTCCGAAGCTGCCTGCGTAGCACCGTCGAGGAGTCGGGAAAGCGACACCTCACCGTTCGAATGACCTGACTCGAAAAGACTCATCGGCCGCATCTGCAGCACCCCGATGCGTCCGGCGCCCGAGTGTCGGTGAGCGTCCGGCTTCGGGGTGGCCGAACCGGTGAGGAGGTACAGCCCTCGACCCTGTCGGCCGTCGACCTCGCGACGTACCCTGTTCCAGATCTCGGGCTCGAGTTGCCATTCGTCGAACAGGATCGGCGTCGGTCGCTCGAAGAGCAACTCCGGCGCGAGGGTGATGGCGGCTCGCGCTGATGCATCCTCATCGAGTCGAATAACTGTGCTCGCGATGCGTGATGCCGTCGCAGTCTTGCCGCTCGCCTTGGGGCCCTCGACGAGGACTGCGCCCATCGCGCTCATGCGATCAGCGAGTTCGCGGTCTGCGACTCGGGGGAGGTACTTGACCATGCCCTGATCCTATGGCGCCCGGGTCGCATATTCGAGGTTTTGCATCCTGGTGAGTCGAAGTTTTGCATAACATCGAGTCGATGTTCTGCATACTGGTGAGTCGAAGTTTTGCATAACATCGAGTCGATGTTCTGCAGCGGCGCGATTCGAAACGCTGCACGGAGCCGGGCGTGGGAAGCGGCTCACGCCCCGCTGAACACGAGCCAGAGCAGCACGCCGTTGAGTGCGATCAAGAAGACGGATGCCGCGACTCCCGCCGCGGTCGTCGCCCAGTGGTTCTTCCACCGGCCGAGCACGCCCGCCTTCGCAGTGAGCACGACGAGCGGCACGAGCGCGAACGGGATGCCGAACGAGAGCACGACCTGGCTGAGCACGAGCGAGAGGGTCGGGTCGAAGCCGAGCCAGAGGATCACGAGCGCCGGGATCAGGGTCACGAGCCGGCGGAAGATCAGCGGCACCCGCACGTGCAGCAGCCCGTGCATGATCTCGGCGCCCGCGTATGCGCCGACCGAGGTCGAGGCGAGCCCCGAGGCGAGCAGGCCGACGGCGAAGAGGGTCGCGATGACCGGGCCGAGCGCGACTCCGAGCGCGGCGTACGCACCCTCGAGGCTGTCGGTGCCCTCAACGCCCGAAAGATTCACCGCGGCGAGCAGCAGGATGCAGAGGTTCACCGTGCCGGCGATCGCCATCGCGATCGACACGTCCCAGCGGGTGGCGCGCACGAGCACGCCGGTCGGCACCTCGGTCGCCGTGCCGGGCGCCAGCTCTGGCGCGGCCGTGCCGCGCTTGATGCCGAAGCCGTGCCACGCGATCTTGTTCGATGCCACGGGTCGGGCGCGCCGGGTTGCGAAGCGGTCGCGAGCGAGCGCGGAGTGCGCATAGATGGCGTGCGGCATGATCGTCGCGCCGAGGATGGATGCGGCGAGCAGCACCGAGTTCGTGTCCGCGAAGCGCGGCACGAGGCCGGCGAGCAGACCCGCGGGGTCGGGCGGGGCGACGAAGACGCCGACGGTGAAGCCGATCGCGATGATCGCGAGCAGGCCCATGATGACGAACTCGAAGGTGCGCGGGCCGCGCCGCGACTGGAGCACGAGCAGCACGATCGACACGGTGCCCGTGATGAGCCCGCCCCACAGCAGCGGCACCCCGAAGAGCAGGTTGAGCGCAACGGCGCCGCCGATCACTTCGGCGAGGTCGGTCGCCATCGCGACGAGCTCGGCCTGCAGCCAGTAGGCGCGGCGCCCCCAGCGGTTGCGGATGCGGCCGCCGAGCACCTCGGGAAGGCTGCGCCCGGTGACGATGCCGAGCTTCGCCGAGAGGTACTGGATGAGCCACGCCATCACATTGCCGAGCACGACCACCCAGACGAGCAGGTAGCCGTACTGCGCACCGGCGGTCATGTTGCTCGCGACGTTGCCCGGATCGAGGTAGGCGACGCCCGCCACGAGAGCGGGGCCGATCAGCCAGGCGACCCGGGGCACGGATGTCGCGCGCTTCGGGTTGCCGGCGGACTCGGGTTCGCCCGGGGCATCCGTCGACCGCACCTGATCGTCGAGCTCGTCGTCGAGAGTTTTCGGCATACCGAAAACGTAGCAAAATTTAGGCATACCGAAAACCCCCATCGCACGTTTCCCCGACACACCTCCGCACCTGGATTGCACACGGTGGCGGGTAGCGTGGGTTCGTGAGCGAAGAGCCGAACGACGAGCCGAGCGAAGCGGATGTCCCCGAGCCCTCGCTGACCCACGGCGTCGGCCCGTGGCCTGGCGGCGAGGCGGAATGGCCCGCCGACGAGCACTTCGACCCCGAGCTGCTCGAGCACGGCGACACCCGCAACGTCATCGACCGCTACCGGTACTGGCGCATGGACGCGATCGTCGCCGACATCGACGAGCACCGGCACCCGTTCCACGTCGCCATCGAGAACTGGCAGCACGACATGAACATCGGCTCGATCGTGCGCAGTGCCAACGCGTTCGCCGCCGACACGGTGCACATCATCGGCCGCCGCCGCTGGAACAAGCGAGGTGCGATGGTCACCGACCGCTACCAGCACGTCGAGTACCACCCGGATGTCGCGGCGTTCGCCGAGTGGGCGCACGAGGCATCCGTGCCCGTCATCGCCGTCGACAACGTCGAGGGCGCCGTCCCGATCGAGGCGTTCGCATGGCCCGAGCGCTGCGTGCTGCTCTTCGGGCAGGAGGGCCCGGGGCTCTCGCCCGAGGCGACCGAGGCCGCCGATGCCATCGTCGAGATCACGCAGTACGGCTCGACCCGCTCGCTCAACGCGAGTGCCGCGGCCGCGATCGCGATGCACTCCTGGGTGCTCACGCACGCCGTGCCCGCGTCCATAGGCCCGTCGATCGAGTAGGGAGCGCCAGCGAGCGTATCGAGATCTGGAGTCTCGATACGCTCCTTCGTCGCTACTCGACCAACGGGCGGCGCGTGCCAGACTTGGCTCGATGACGGTCATCGACAACGCGATCTACCGCGACGGCGCGCGCGTCGCGACGCCGGCGAGCCTCGACGAGACCTTCGAGACGCGAGCCGAGCACGGCGGGTTCGCCTGGATCGGCCTCTACCGCCCGACCGACGAGGAGCTCGACGCGGTCGCACAGGAGTTCGGCCTGCACCCGCTCGCCGTCGAAGACACCCGCAAGGGGCATCAGCGCGCGAAGCTCGAGCGCTACGGCGATTCGCTCTTCGTGGTGCTGCGCCCGGCCCGCTACCTCGACGCTGAAGAGGAGGTCGAATTCGGCGAGCTCCACCTCTTCGTCGGCAAGGACTACGCGATCAGCGTGCGCCGGGCCGAGTCGCCCGACCTCGCGAAGGTTCGCAAACGGCTCGAGAGTTCACCCGAACTGCTCGCAAAGGGCCCTGAAGCTGTGCTCTACGCGATCCTCGACGAGGTCGTCGACGAGTACCTCCCCGTGCTCGCCGGCCTCGAGAACGACATCGACGAGATCGAGGAGCAGCTCTTCGACGGCGACCCGATGGTCACCCGCCGCATCTACGATCTCTCGAGCGAGGTCATGGAGTTCCAGCGGGCGACTCGGCCGCTCGTCGACATGTTCCAGGCGCTCGAGCGGGGATTCGAGAAGTACGGCGTCGACCTCGAGTTGCAGCGTTACCTGCGTGATGTGCTCGACCACGTGATCCGTGCGGTCGAGCGCGGCGAGTTGTTCCGTCAGCTCCTGCAGAACGCCCTCACGGTGCACGCCACGCTCGTCGGGCAGCGTCAGAACGACGAGATGAAGCGCCTCACCGAGACGAGCCTCGCCCAGAGCGAGCAGACGAAGAAGATCTCGAGCTGGGCGGCGATCCTCTTCGCTCCCACCCTCGTCGGCACGATCTACGGCATGAACTTCAGGTACATGCCCGAGCTCGACTGGCCGTGGGGCTACCCGTTCGCCGTGCTCCTCATGGTGGTGCTCGGCTTCGGCCTCTACCGATTGTTCAAGCGGCGCAACTGGCTCTGAACGTGCGCCGATTCACCCGAGGATGCTCGGTTCGAGGTCGTGCAGCGTGCGGTAGTGCGTCATGCGGGTGACCCCGATCGCGGCGATGACGAGTCCTCCGACGAGCCAGCAGGCGAGCACCGTGGCATCCGTCACCGTGCGCGAGAGGTCACCGCCGTACATGAACTGCCGCATCGCATCGACGACGTAGCTCATCGGCAGCACATGGTGCAGGGCCGCGAGGGGCCCGGGCAGGGTCTGCCACGGGAACGTGCCGCCCGCCGTCACGAGCTGCAGCACCATGAGCACGAGCCCGAGAAACTGGCCGACCTCGCCGAGCCAGACGTTCAGCGCGAGGATGATCGCGGCATAGGTGACCGAGGCGAACATCATGGTGCCGAGCGTGCCGAGTGGATGCACCATGGTGAAGTCGAGTGCGAAGGCGAGCACGAGGTAGAGCAGACCCATCTGCAGTACGCCGAGCAGTCCGGGTGTCATCCAGCCGGCGAGCGTGACGCGGAACGGCGAGTGCAGCGCGGTGACCGCCCGACGCGAGATCGGCTTCACGATGAGGAAGAGGGCGTAGATGCCGATCCAGCCGGCCAGTGCCGCGAAGAACGGTGCGAGGCCGGCGCCGTAGTTGGCGGCGGCGGCGACGGCGCTCGTCTCGAGCGCAACGGGATCGGCGATCGTCGCGGCCTGCGCGTTGCGGGTCTGCTCGCTCGAGTCGGGGATCTCCGCGGCACCGCTCGTCAGCGCGTCGCGCAGCTCGGCGGCGCCGCTCGAGAGCGTGCCGGCGCCGGAATTCAGTGTGCCTGCCCCGCTGTTGAGCGTGCCGAGCCCGGTGCCGAGCGTGCCGATGCCGTCGCGCAGCGTGACGGCACCGTCGGCGAGCTCCGCGCTGCCGGAGGCGAGTTCGTCGATCTGCCCGACGACCTCCTGCACCCGCTGGTCGCCCGCCTCCAGATCGGCGCCGATCGGGTCGAGCCGTGCGAGCACGGCATCGATGGTCGCTTGATCGAGACCGGCCGCTGCGAGGTCGGCGGCGAGGTCGGCGCGTGCCTGCGGCAGGGCGGCGGTCACGTCGGCGACGGCCGCACCGACGCGATCGGCGGCGGTTGCGAGTTCGGCGTTGCCGTCGGCGACGCGAGCTGCACCGTCGGCGAGGGTCGTGGCACCCGCGCCGAGCTGGGCGGCACCGTCGACGGCGCTTCCCGTGCCCGCGAGGAGTTCTGCGGTGCCCGAAGCGAGCTCGGCGGCGCCGTCGGCGAGTTGTGCCGCCCCGTTGCCTGCCTCGACGATCTTGCCGCGGATCGTCTGGATCGAATCGAGCAGCGTCGTCGCCGCTTCCCGGCCGACCTCTTGGGCGACAGTCGTGCGGATCTTCTCGATGGCCTGCGAGCCGATCGTGCTCGCAAGATAGCTGTTCGCGTCATACGTCTGGAGCACGAGCTCGGCCTGGCGCGGGTCATCGCCCGACACCGAGGTGAGCGCCTCGGAGAAGTCCGCGGGAATCGTGATCGCGAAGTCGAACTCATCGCGGGCGAGGCCCTCTTTCGCCTCTTCGGCCGAGACCCGATGCCAGTCGAAGGCATCACCCTTCAGCAGCTTGTCGGCGACCTCGTCGCCGACGTTGCGGGCCGGCGTGTCGCCGTCGGCAGGCACGCCGGTGTCTTCGATCACGAGGGCGACGGGAATCTCCGACAGCTTCGCGTACGGGTCCTGGTTCGCCCAGAGATACAGGCCGCCGTAGAGGATCGGCACGGCGATGAGCGCGAGGAGAGCGAGGCGCGACATCGTGGTGGACATGAGTCGCCGCAGTTCGGCGGCGATCATCTGCGGCACCTTCATGCGCGGCAGCTTCATCTGCGGAGCCTTCATGCGAGGCCCCCCGCAGCGAGCGCCTGTTCATCCTCGTCGCCCCCGCGCATCCGCGAGATCATCGCGGCGGCGCCGATCGCCGTGGCCGAGGCATCGCCGGCGATCATGAGCACGGCGAAGCCGCGTTCGGCGAGGTCCTTCGCCTGCTCCCACCAGACCACCGGGTCTCCGCCATGCCGGTCGGGCGCGACGACCACGAGCCCCTCGACCCCCGTGCGGAGGATCGCGAGCTCGGTCATCAGCTGCAGGCGTTCGCGTGGGGCGACGTTGGCGATGGGCACTCGGGCGAGCTCATCGAGGCCCATCTCCCGGAGCCAGCGCTTCACGGCGATGGGGTTGGAGGCCCGCCCCGCGAACATGAGCTCTTCGGCGACGACGCCGGCGACCGTCACGCGCGGAGCCGGGTCGGAGACGTCGGGGGCATCGACGAGTGCGACCCGCCGGCGGAGGGACGCGGCATCCTGGCGGCCGTCGAGTTCCACCGTGCCGGCGTCGGGGTGCATTCGCCCCGACGCGAGCAGGCCGAGCACGGTCGGTCGCTGTTCGGTCTCGGCGCGAGCGAGCGTCGCCCGCCCGGATTCGTACGAGAGACTCATGTTGGGCAACGCTTGCCCGTCTCGACCCTTCGCCACCCCGCGCAGTTCGATCCTCATGGCTGCCTCCCCGCTGGCATCGCCGTATCTCTGCAGTGTACAAAAGCTGCTGCCCTTCCGGTGGCTTGCGATCGCGGTTAGCGTTGGGGCATGACCGAGATCACCGACGATCTGCCCGCTCGACTCATGCACGAGGAGCACGCCGGCTGGCGGGCGATCGTCGAGGGGCGGGGCGGTGAGCATTACCTGCGGGCGATGACTCGCGATGCGCTCATGGTCGTCGAGGGGGCGATGCTCGGCCGTGACGAGATTCTGGCGGCCTTCCGCAAGACTCCGCCGTGGGAGACCTACGAACTGCACGAGCCCGCCGTCATCCGTCTCGGCGACCGCGCCGGCATCGTCGTGTACCGCGCCGTGGCCACGCGCGGCGACGACACCGTCAACCTGCGCATGTCGACGACGTACCTCTACGACGACGGCGCGTGGCACGTCGCGGCGCACCAGCAGACGCACGCCTGACCCGGCGAGCGCCGACCGGATGGCTCAGCCGGCCGGCTCAGCCGAGTGGTTCAGTCGGTGCCGAGGTCGAACGCCGCAGCCTCGATCGCGGCATCCGTCGCCGCTTCGAGGTCGGTCTCGGTCTCGCCGGCGGTGATCTCGGGTGCTTCGCCCTGAGTGAGGTCGCCCACGAGCTTCGCGGTCTCGCCGCCGACGATGCCCTGCTTCGCGTACTGCTCGAGGCGGGCGCGCGAGTCGGCGATGTCGAGGTTGCGCATGGTCAGCTGGCCGATGCGGTCGAGCGGGCCGAATGCCGCGTCGCCCACACGCTCCATGGAGAGCTTGTCGGGGTGGTAGCTGAGTGCAGGGCCGCGCGTGTCGAGGATCGTGTAGTCGTCGCCGCGGCGTAGGCGCAGGGTGACCTCGCCCGTGACGGCCGAGCCGACCCACTTCTGCAGCGACTCGCGCAGCATGAGCGACTGCGGGTCGAGCCAGCGGCCCTCGTACATGAGACGGCCGAGACGGCGGCCCTCTTGGTGGTAGCTCGCCACGGTGTCTTCGTTGTGGATCGCGTTGAGCAGGCGCTCGTAGGCGATGTGCAGCAGTGCCATGCCGGGCGCCTCGTAGATGCCCCGGCTCTTCGCCTCGATGATGCGGTTCTCGATCTGGTCGGAGACGCCGAGGCCGTGACGGCCGCCGATCGTGTTCGCCTCGAGTACGAGGGCGACGGCGTCGGCGAACTCGGCGCCGTTGATCGTGACGGGGCGGCCCGCCTCGAACCCGATCGTGACGACCTCGGCCGCGATCTCGACGTCGTCGCGCCACGAGGGCACGCCCATGATGGGTTCGACGATCTCGACCCCGGTGTCGAGGTGCTCGAGGGTCTTCGCCTCGTGCGTCGCACCCCAGATGTTCGCGTCGGTCGAGTAGGCCTTCTCGGCCGAGGCGCGGTAGGGGAAGCCGCGCGCGACCATCCACTCGCTCATCTCGGTGCGGCCGCCGAGCTCGGTGACGAACGCCTCGTCGAGCCATGGCTTGTAGATGCGCAGGCGGGGATTGGCGAGCAGGCCGTAGCGGTAGAATCGCTCGATGTCGTTGCCCTTGTAGGTCGAGCCGTCGCCCCAGATGTCGACGTCGTCTTCGCGCATCGCGCGCACGAGCAGCGTGCCGGTGACGGCACGGCCGAGCGGCGTGGTGTTGAAGTAGGTCTTGCCGCCCGAGCGGATGTGGAACGCGCCGGTGGCGAGGGCGACGAGTCCCTCTTCGACGAGCGCCGAACGGCAGTCGACGAGACGGGCGATCTCTGCGCCGTACTCCTTCGCGCGGTCGGGGACGACCTCGACGTCTGGCTCGTCGGGCTGGCCGAGGTCGGCCGTGTAGGTGCAGGGCACCGCGCCCTTCTCGCGCATCCAGGCGACCGCGACGGAGGTGTCGAGACCTCCGGAGAAGGCGATGCCGACGCGTTCGCCGACGGGGAGGCTGGTCAGGACTTTCGACATGGACTCCAGCCTACTTGGGCTACGGGTTTCGGTTGTCGCGTCGCTCCTCCTCAACCCGCGGAGCGACCCCCGCGATAAGGTTGAGTGTGACTGCAGATCAATCAGCACCGGAGTCAGAGGCGTCCCTCGCCGACGAACCCGAGGTGCGGCAGGCGCTCGCCGATGGCGACCGCGCGTCGGTCTCGGCAGTCGTCGCGGGGCATCCGTCGTCGCCGCTCGCCTGGACCGAACTCGCAGACCTCGCCGATTCAGAGGGTCGAGCCATCGAGTCCTACGCGTTCGCGTCGGTCGCGGCCGACCTCGCTCGCGCGCAGCTCGCCGCAGGCGGCTGGCAGCCGGGCGACCTCGTCGCGTGGGCCGACGAGCCCAACCGCGCCTATCTGCGCGCCCTCGACACTCAGAGGCGCGCTGCCGCGAACCTCGGCCTCGACGACCGCGCCGCGCAGCTGGCCGACGAGCTCGCGACCGCAGACGCCGAAGCGCCGGCGCGCATCGCCTCGGAGTACACCCCAACGCAGCTGATTCCCGTCGTCACCGCGCGCCCACCTTTCACGCCTGCGACATCCGTCGAGGCACACACCGGCGACCCGATCGCCGAACCCGCCGTGTCCGACGCGGCAGGAGCAGGAGAGGACTGACATGCCCGCAGCCGTACTGATCGGTGCACAGTGGGGCGATGAGGGCAAGGGCAAGGCGACCGACCTGCTCGGCTCGCGCCTCGATTACGTCGTCAAGTTCAACGGCGGCAACAACGCCGGGCACACTGTCGTCGTCGGCGACGAGAAGTACGCCCTGCACCTGCTGCCCTCCGGCATCCTGACGCCCGGCGTCACGCCCGTGATCGCCAACGGCGTCGTCGTCGACATCGAGGTGCTGTTCGAAGAACTCGAAGCGCTCGAGAGCCGGGGGGTGGATGTCTCCAAGCTGCGCGTCTCCGCGAACGCGCACCTCATCACGCAGTACCACCGCACCCTCGACAAGGTCACCGAGCGTTTCCTCGGCAAGCGGCAGATCGGCACGACGGGCCGCGGCATCGGCCCGGCGTACGCCGACAAGATCAACCGGGTCGGCATCCGCATGCAAGACCTGTTCGACGAGAACATCCTGCGGCAGAAGGTCGAGGGTGCCCTCGACCAGAAGAACCACTTGCTCGTCAAGGTCTACAACCGTCGCGCGATCGGCGTCGACGAGGTCGTCGACGAGTTGCTCGGCTACGTCGACCGCCTGCGCCCGATGGTCACCGACACCGCGTTGCTGCTGCACCGGGCGCTCGACGCCGGTGAGACGGTGCTCTTCGAGGGTGGCCAGGCCACGATGCTCGACGTCGACCACGGCACGTACCCCTTCGTCACCTCGTCGAATGCGACGAGCGGCGGGGCCGTCACCGGCTCTGGCATCGCACCGAACCGCATCGACCGCGTCATCGCCGTGGTGAAGGCCTACACGACCCGCGTCGGCGCGGGGCCGTTCCCGACCGAACTGTTCGACGAGTGGGGCGACTTCCTCACCGAGCAGGGCCACGAGTTCGGCACCACCACGGGCCGGCGCCGCCGCACCGGATGGTACGACGCGCCCATCGCCCGCTACGCGTCGCGCATCAACGGCGTCACCGACTTCGTGCTCACGAAGCTCGACGTGCTCACCGGCATCGAGCGCATCCCCGTGGCGGTCGCGTACGACGTCGACGGCGAGCGCTTCGACGAGGTGCCCGTCTCCCAGTCCGACTTCCACCACGCCAAGCCGATCTACGAGGAGTTCCCCGGCTGGACCGAAGACATCACCGGCGCGCGTGAGTTCTCCGACCTGCCCGCGAACGCGCAGGCATACGTGCGCGAACTCGAGGGCATGAGCGGCTCGCGCATCTCGGCGATCGGCGTCGGTCCCGGCCGCGACGAGATCGTCACGCTGCACGACCTGCTCGAGTAGAGCCGACCGGGCGCCGACGAACGAGAAGGGGGGCGGATGTCCGTGACATCCGCCCCCCTTCTCGTCGGTTCGACTACTTCTCGGTGCCGATGGCCCCGTCGATGTTGTCGCGAACCGCGTCGATCTTGTCGGCGTGGTCGCCGGCGACCTTCTTGGCAGCCTCGGCAGCGCCGTTGAGCACCTTGTCGCTGATGTCTTCAGCCTGCTCGCTGTTCAGGACTTCGGAGATTTTCTCCTTGTTGTCCTCGATGAAATCCTTGGCCTTGTTGGTCAGATCGTCAAGAGCGCCCATGGCCCCCCACCTTTCGTTTCGAAGTGGTCGTGCTCTCGTCATCGTAGGGCGGGAGCTTTCCGAGGGGAAGGCCGGCGACACCTGGGGACCCTCCTCGTCGCTCGCCCGTCATGTGCGCTTCACGTGCGTCGTGGCAGACTCGAACAGTGACCGCGACGCGCCCTGCCGACGATGAACTCGTCGGCCGTTTCATCCGACTCAGCCGGTTCGCCGAGGCCGACGTGCCCGAGCTGTTCCAGGCCCTCTGCCGGCCCGAGGTCTTCGCAGGCGGGTACGGCGGCGGCCTCGCTGGATTGCCGGCCGACCTTGGCGGGTTCGAGGTGTTCGCGCGGTCGTACTACTCGGGCGGCGAGTCCGCGATGCCGTGGACGGTGCGCTTGCGTGGCGGCGCCGACGACGGCCGCGTGGTGGGTGCGACCAAGCTCGGCGATTTCGACCTGCCGAACGAGTCGACGCACATCGGGTGGACCGCCTACGACCCGGGCGTCTGGGGCACCGCGGTGAACCCCGAGACGAAGCTGCTGCTGCTCGATCTCGCATTCCGAAACGGGTTCGGCCGGGTGAAGATCCAGGCCGACGCGAACAACGCGCGATCCCGCGGGGCGATCGAGAAGCTCGGCGCACGACTCGACGGCGTCATGCGCCGCCACAAGCGCCGCGCCGACGGCAGCTGGCGTGACAGCGCGGTGTACTCGGTGATCATCGACGACTGGCCCGCCGTGCGGGCGGGCCTCGAGGGGCGCCTCGCGGCGCGTGGTGAACTGCCGGTCGAGGTGCGCGGAGAGCAGCGGCACTGAGTCCGAGGCGCTGGCTCCTGGCACCTAGCTCCAGAGCTTCGAGGCACCGTCGATGATCGCGGCGGCCCCGCCGACGTAGGCGATCACGATCACGGCGATGCGTGCCGCGTGATGCGGGATGCGACGGTGCAGGAGTTCGCCGAGCCCGAGGCCGATGAGCAGCGCGCCGATGACGAACGGCCAGGCGCCCGGCTCGAGCTCGGGCATCGCCCACCCGGTCGCGCCGAGCTTTCCCACGAGCGATGCGACGCCGATCACCACGAAGTACGGCTGGGCCGTGGCGGCGAAGGCCGCCTGCGGCCAGCGCGTCGAGACGGCGTAGACGCTGAGTGCGGGCCCGCCGACCCCGGCCGAGGCGTTCATGAATCCGGATGCCGCGCCGGCGACGATGGCCGGAGTGCGACCGGTCGCGACGTGCTCGGTGCGGGTCATCGCGAGCGAGACCGTGAGCGCGACGATCACGAGCACGCCGACTCCCAGTTGCAGCACGGGGCCGGGCAGGTTCGCCGCGACGAGGGCTCCGGCGACGGTACCGGCGATCGCCGGCACGACGAGCCAGCCGAACCGCCGCCACTCGACGTGACGCCACACCCTCGGCAGGATCAAGAGCGAAGAGAGCACCGCGCAGAGATTGACGACGATGACGCCGTCGAACGGCCCGAGCAGGATGACGAGCGCCGGTGCCGCGATGAGCGCGAAGCCCATGCCGGTGATGCGCTGGGCCAACGCGCCGAGGAGCACCGAGACGGCGACGGGCAGAAGCACCGGTGCAGTCTACCGACGGCCGCCGTCGGGGTCATCCGCCGCACGCGTCGGCCCCGTCACGGGCGCCGATGCCGATCCGCCGGCCGGCCCCACTGCCGGAACGACCTTCGGGCCGGCCTCTGGCACGTGCAACCGGGTGAGGAACGCGTCGGTGCCGCGCGGCACGCCCCGGCGGTCGGCGCGGGAGACGAGCACCGTCACGGCGACCGCGATCGGCACCGTCCACGCTGCGGGCTGCTCGAGGAACGGCCTCAGCGAGGGGGCGGCGGCCGTGAGGAGCGGGCCGCCGAGGATCGCCACGCCCGACAGCACGGCGCCCGTCAGCATGCCGGCGATCGCCCCGCGTGCGGTCAGGCCGCGCCACCAGATGCCGAGGATCAGCATGGGGCAGAGCGTCGACGCCGTGAACGCGAAGACGAGCCCGACGCTGCCGGCGAGACCGGCAGACTCGGTCGTGAGCGCGACGAGGAGCGGAATGAACGAGGAGACGACCGCCGCGATGCGGAACCCGCGCACACTGCCGCCGAGCAGGTCTTGGCTGATGACGCCGGCGAGCGAGACGACGAGACCCGACGAGGTGGAGAGGAACGCGCCGAACGCACCCGCGATCACGAGGGCCGTGAGCAGGTCGCCCCCGATTCCCGGCACGAGTCGGCCGGGCAGCAGCAGGATGAGCGCGTCGGCCTCGCCGGAGGCGGCGAGATCGGGCGCGAACGCGCGGCCCAGGAGACCGAACGCGGTGGGGAAGAGGTAGAACACCGAGAGCAGCACGAGCACGATGATCGTGGTGCGGCGGGCGGCGACGCCGTCGGGGTTCGTGTAGAAGCGCACGAGGACGTGCGGCAATCCGAGGGTGCCGAGGAGCAGCGCCACCATGAGCGAGACGGTGCGGTAGACGTCGAGGTCGGACGGGCCCGCCGCAGTCGGGAACGCCTCGGCGGGCGTGAGCTGCGGCGCCGGCTCGCCGCCGCCGAGGATGAGCAGCAGCGCGACGACCGGCACCGCGAGCGCGGTGAGCTTCAGCCAGAACTGGAACGCCTGCACGAAGGTGATCGAGCGCATGCCGCCGGCAGCGACGATGACCGCCACGATGACGGCGACGGCGAGCGAGCCGACCCACGAGGGCAGCCCCGTCGTGATGCGTACGGTGAGGGCCGCGCCCTGCAATTGCGGCACGATGTAGAACCAGCCGACGACGATGACGAGCGTCGAGGTCACCCGCCGCGCCCACTTCGATTCGAGGCGTGCCTCGGTGAAGTCGGGGATCGTGTACGCGCCCGAGCGGCGCAGCGGCGCAGCGACGAAGAGCAGGAGCATGAGGTATCCGGCCGTGTAGCCGATCGGAAACCACAGCGCGCCAGAGCCCTGCAGCAGGATGAGTCCGGCGATGCCGAGGAACGAGGCCGCCGAGAGGTACTCGCCGCCGATCGCCGAAGCGTTCCACCACGGCCGCACCGTGCGGGAGGCGACGTAGAAGTCGCTCGTCGTGCGTGAGACCCGCAGCCCGTAGAAGCCGATGAGCGCCGAGGCGAGGGCGACGGCCGCGATCGCGGTGTAACCGATGACGGGATTCACTCCGACTCCGTGAGCGAGCGGTAGCGCGCCTCGTTGCGCGTGGCGGCGCGCACGTAGAGCGCGCCGACCGTGATCGTGAGCGGGTAGACGCCGACGCCGAGCAGCAGCCAGGACGCGGGCACCCCGAACACGAAGGTCCCGTCGAGCTCGGGCACGAGGGCGATCGCGAACACGAAGAGGCCCGTGGCCACGGC
Source organism: Agromyces sp. Y782 (assembly GCF_059445405.1). NCBI lineage: Bacteria > Bacillati > Actinomycetota > Actinomycetes > Micrococcales > Microbacteriaceae > Agromyces > Agromyces sp. Y782. Next base: position 2,149,000 of record NZ_JCAIUG010000001.1, read on the forward strand.
GAAGCCGACCGCGAAGACGATCGCGAGCCGCAACTGCGAGCGGATGAGCGAGCGCACGTACACGCCGGCGATGTCGCTCGTCGGCGCCCCGGTGCCGTGCTGCGGCAGCGGGCGAGCGGATGCCCCGGCGACGCCCTGTCGCGGAGCGGTGACACGCACTCGGGGCGGCGGCCCAGCGGCATCCGCCCGCCCGCTCGACGACTCGCTCACGTCTACGTCCTCGGCCGGATCATCGCCTGGTCGAGCCGGTCGCGCAGCGCCGGCAGCAGTCGCCGACTGACGGGCAGCTCGGCCTGGCCGACGGTGACGCTCGGATGGTCGGAGCCCAGCCGGATGCGGCTGAGGTGCGGCAGCGACACGAGATACGAACGGTGCACGCGCACGAACCCGGCGTCGACCCACTGCCGCTCGAGATCGCTCATCGGCACCCGCACGAGGTAGCTCGCCTCTTCGGTGTGCAGTCGGGCGTAGTCGCCCTGCGCCTGCACGTAGCGCACGTCGTCGCGGCGGATCATCCGGGTCGTGCCGCCGAGGGAGACGGCGATCATCTCAGGCGCAGCGGATGCGTCGGGGTGCGCCTGGTTCGATGCGCCGGCCTTCAGCGCCTCGACGATGCGGCCGACCGAGCGGCGCAGCCGTTCACTTCGCACGGGCTTCAGCAGGTAGTCGACCGCGGCGAGGTCGAACGCCTCGATCGCCCCCTCTTCGTCGGCCGTGACGAAGACGAGCACCGGCCGATGCTCGAACCGGGCGAGTGCGCGGGCGAGGTCGAACCCGGTGAGCCCTGGCATGTGGATGTCGAGGAACGCCGCGTCGACCGGCTCCCGCGTGAGCAGGCGGATCGCCTCGGCGCCCGAGGCGGCCTGATGGATCACGCCGACCCGAGGATCCTGCCCGAGAAGGAAGGCGAGCTCGTCGATCGCGGGCTGCTCGTCGTCTGCGATGAGCACGGAGATCATGGCTCCAGTCTCCCATCGGCGCTCGCCGAGCTCGTCGAAGCGCGCATGCCGGTGGAGCTCCCTTCGACAGGCTCAGGGAGCGCTCGCGGGCGTCTCGGGCCCGATTTCGGCACGCGCATGCGCACGAGCGTGCCCGCGCCGACGTTCGTCTCGACGACGAGGCCGTGCTCGTCGCCGTAGACCTGCCGGAGACGCGCATCGACGTTGCGCAGGCCCACATGCTCACCTCCGGCGGCGCCGCCCGCGAACACCGTCGTGAGTGCCTCGGGGTCGATGCCGACGCCGTCGTCCTCAACGCTGAGGTCGGCGAACGCGCCGGAGTCGGCTGCGGTGATCGTGATGCGGCCGCCGCCCTCCTTCGACTCGAGGCCGTGCCGAACGGCGTTCTCGACGAGCGGCTGGATCGACAGGAACGGCACCACGGTCGAGAGCACCTCGGGCGCGATCTGCAGCGTGACTTTCAGGCGCTCGCCGAATCGGGCCCGTTCGAGACGCAGGTAGCTGTCGATCGAGCGGAGCTCTTCGGCGACCGTGGTGAAGTCGCCGTGCCGGCGGAACGAGTAGCGGGTGAAATCGGCGAACTCGAGCACGAGTTCGCGCGCCTGCGCGGGGTCCGTGTTGATGAACGAGGCGATCGCGTTCAGGGAGTTGTAGATGAAGTGCGGGCTGATCTGTGCACGCAGCGCCCGCACCTCGGCTTCGGCGAGGGCGGCGCGCGAGGCATCGAGTTCACCGAGCTCGACCTGGGCTGCGACCCAGGCGGCGACCTCACCCGTGGCCCGCACGAGGCCCGCGCGCACGGGGGAGGCGAACGCCACGATCGCCCCGAGTGGGCCGGTTCCGCCGAGGATCGGCGCGACGACGGCATCCGTCTCCCACGCGCCGATGGGAATGCGTCGTTGCACCTGCTGCTTGCCGCTGGCGAGTGCCGCTGCGGCGAGCCGCTCGGCGACCGGACGCACGGCATCATCGCCGTCGATCGCGATCGTGCCCGAGCGGTCGACGATCGCGAGGCTCGCGCAGCCGAGGAGCGTTCGCAGATGCTTGCCTGCACGCATCGCGTCGAGTTCGTCGATGCCGCCGCGCAAGTGCTCAGCCGCCCGTGACGCCAGGTGCAGTGTCTGATAGGTCGCCTGCTCGGCGTCGGTGCCGAGCTCCTTCGAGGCCAGCACGATGCGCCGCAGGAACAGCACCAGCCCGACCGCGAGCGCTCCGCCGACCGCGCCGAGGGCGGCAGCGAGCAACATCGACTCGGACATGCACGCCAGCGTAACCGCTCGACCCGGCGCCGATCGCTCGTCGTGTCGGGTCCGCCATTCGTCGCACCGTCGACACCGTTCGTCGACGACGAACGGCATGCGCCCCACGCCGCCGGCCGGGAGCGCGAGAGTGGGCCGACCGAACACTCGATGCGGCGTGCGATCCGTTCGCCGCTTTCCCTGAAGGAGACGCGATGGGCAACGAAGCCCCGAGCGCGGAGACTGAGACGGCCCCGGCCGTCGACTACCGCGCGGTGCAACAATCCGAAGAGTTCCAGCGTCTGCGTTCGAAGCACCGGAGGTTCGTCTTCCCCGTGCTCGGCGCCTGCCTCGTCTGGTACCTCGCCTATGTGCTGCTGGCCGGCTACGCGCACGATTTCATGTCGACGCCCGTGTTCGGCAGCGTCAACGTCGCGATCCTGCTCGGTCTCGCGCAGGTCGTCACGACGTTCGCCGTGACCACGTGGTACGTGACCTACGCCAACCGTGAGCTCGACCCGATCGCCGCGGACCTCCGCGAACGCATCGAATCCGGGGCGTCCGTCGGGGCATCCGTCACCGAATCGGAAGGTGGCCGCTGATGCTGCACCTCGAAGCCGCCCCCGCCACCCAAGTCGGTGAGCCCTGGCTGAACATCGCCATCTTCGGCGCGTTCGTCGCGATCACGATGATCATCGTGTTCCGTGCGAGCCGCAACAACAAGACCGCCGCCGACTACTACGCCGCCGGCCGCTCGTTCACGGGCGGCCAGAACGGCTCGGCGATCGCGGGCGACTATCTCTCGGCCGCGTCGTTCCTCGGCATCGTCGGCGCGATCGCGATCACGGGCTACGACGGGTTCCTCTACTCGATCGGCTTCCTCGTGGCGTGGCTCGTCGCGCTGCTGCTCGTCGCTGAGCTGCTGCGCAACACGGGCAAGTTCACGATGGCCGACGTGCTCTCGTTCCGCCTGAAGCAGAAGCCCGTGCGCATCGCGGCCGCGACGACGACGCTCGTCGTCTGCTTCTTCTACCTGCTGGCTCAGATGGCGGGCGCGGGCGGTCTCGTCTCGCTCCTGCTCGGCGTGGGCGACCAGCTCGGCCAGGCGCTCGTCATCACGGTCGTCGGCGCGCTCATGATCCTCTACGTGCTCATCGGCGGCATGAAGGGCACCACCTGGGTGCAGATCATCAAGGCGATCCTGCTCATCGCGGGCGCCGGCGTGATGACCATCTGGGTGCTCGCGATCAACGGCTTCAACTTCTCGACGCTGCTCGACAACGCGGTCGCGGTCGCGGGCAACCCCGAGATCCTGAACCCCGGCATCAAGTACGGGGTCTCGGAGGTCGCGAAGGTCGACTTCCTCTCGCTCGGCCTCGCCCTCGTGCTCGGCACCGCGGCCCTGCCGCACGTGCTCATGCGCTTCTACACGGTGCCCACGGCCAAGGAAGCCCGCAAGTCGGTCGTCTGGGCGATCTGGCTCATCGGCATCTTCTACGTGTTCACGCTCGTGCTCGGCTACGGCGCGGCGGCCCTCGTGGGCGCCGACGTCATCGCGGCAGCGCCCGGCGGCCCGAACTCGGCGGCCCCGCTGCTCGCGTTCGAGCTCGGCGGGCCGGTGCTGCTCGGCCTCATCTCGGCGATCGCGTTCGCGACGATCCTCGCGGTCGTCGCCGGCCTCACGATCACGGCTGCGGCCTCCTTCGCCCACGACATCTACGCGAGCGTCGTGAAGAAGGGCAAGCCCGCACCGGGCGCCGAGGTCAAGGTGGCTCGTCGCACGGTGGTCATCATCGGCATCGTCGCGATCATCGGCGGCATCGGGGCGAACGGCCAGAACGTCGCGTTCCTCGTGGCGCTCGCCTTCGCGGTTGCGGCGTCGGCGAACCTGCCGACGATCGTCTATTCGCTCTTCTGGAAGCGCTTCACCACGCAGGGCGCCCTGTGGAGCATGTACGGCGGCCTCGCGTCGGCGATCATCCTCATCATCTTCTCGCCGGTCGTCTCGGGCTCCGTGACGTCGATGCTGAAGACGGAGGACATCAACTTCGCGATCTTCCCGCTCTCGAACCCGGGCATCGTCTCGATTCCGCTGGCATTCTTCCTCGGCTGGCTCGGCACGGTGCTCGACAAGAAGAAGGAAGACCCGCTGAAGCAGTCCGAGATGGAGGTGCGCTCGCTGACCGGCGTCGGCGCCGAGAAGGCGACCCAGCACTGAGATCTCCCGGCGGCGGGAAATCCCACCCGCCGCCGGGAACCGTTTCGACCCGGCGGCATCGCCTGCCCAGCCGGGTCGAACGAACACAGAGGGGCGGATGCCGCGGCATCCGCCCCTCTTGTCTTCGTCGGGGTCTCGATACGGCTGCTCCTTTGTCGCTGCCTACTCGACCGGCGGAGGTGCGCCGGTCGAGTAGCGACGCAGGAGCGTATCGAGGCCCGCGGTGCTACATGTTGATCATGTGGCCAGCGAGTCCGTGGTAGGCCTCCTGCAGCGCCTCGGAGAGCGTCGGGTGCGTGTGCACGTTGCGGGCGAGCTCGAGGGCACCGAGGTCCCACTTCTGCGCGAGGGTCAGCTCTGGCAGCAGCTCCGAGACATCCGGACCGATGAGATGACCACCGAGCAGCTCGAGGTGCTTCGCGTCGGCGACGAGCTTCACGAAGCCGACGGTCTCGCCGAGCCCGTTCGCCTTACCGTTGGCGCTGAACGGGAACTTCGCGACGACCACGTCGTAGCCCTCGTCGCGGGCCTGCTGCTCGGTGAGGCCGAAGCTCGCGATCTGCGGCTGGCAGAACGTGGCGCGCGGCATCATGCGGTAGTCGCCGAGTTCCATGGTCTCGGCGTCGCCGATCGTCTCGGCCGCGACGACGCCCTGCGCCTCGGCGACGTGGGCGAGCATGAGCTTCGCGGTGACGTCGCCGATGGCGTAGATGTGCGGCACGTTCGTGCGCATGCGCTCGTCGATCGCGATGGCGCCGCGCTCGGTGAGCGCAACGCCCGCCTGCTCGAGGCCGAAGCCCTCGACGTTCGGCGCGAACCCGACCGAGATGAGCGCGCGGTCGACCTGCAGGCTTCCGGCGTCGCCGTTCGCGCCCGTGTACGAGACGGTGACGGATGCCCCGTCGTCGACGACCGACTCCACCTTCGTCGACGTGAGGATCGGCACCCCGAGGTTGCGGTACTGGCGGGTGATCTCCTTCGAGACTTCGACGTCTTCATTCGGCAGTGCCCGGTCGAGGAACTCGATGACCGTGACCTCGACCCCGTAGTTGCGCAGCACATAGGCGAACTCCATGCCGATCGCACCGGCGCCGACGATCGCGATCGAGCGCGGCAGTTCGCGGGTGAGGATCTGCGACTCGTAGGTGACGACGTTCTCGCTCAGTTCGACGCCCGGCAGCAAGCGCACGCGTGAACCCGTCGCGATGATGGCGTTCGCGAAGGTGAGCTGCTCGGCCTGGCCGTCGGCCCTCGCGACGTCGATCGCGTTCGGGCCCGTGAACGTTCCGCGCCCGTCGACCTCGGTGATGCCGTTCTTCTTCATGAGGAAGTGCACGCCCTTGACGTGCTTCTCGGACACCTGGCGGCTGCGGTCGAACGCGACGCCGTAATCGAAGTGCGCCTCGCCCGAGATGCCGAACGTCGCGGCCTGGTCGTGGAAGATGTGCGCGAGCTCGGCGTTGCGCAGCAGCGCCTTCGAGGGGATGCAGCCGATGTTGAGGCACACACCGCCCCAGAATCTCTCTTCGATCACGGCGACGCTGAGACCGAGTTGGGCGGCGCGAATCGCGGCGACGTAGCCGCCCGGGCCCGCGCCGAGGACGACGACATCGAAATGGCTGGTCATTCCGTCAGCCTATGCGCGTCGCACCGCGGAGCGGGAGGGGGAATCGAGGCCAGCGGATGCCTCGGCTGCCGTCCTTCGGCGGATTCCGGACAAGCACCCCGGCAGACGTGTCCGGGCGTCGGCGGTCGGGCATACGCTCGACCGGTGAGCACCACTACCGACCAGCAGGCCACCCCGGCCGCACTCGCCCCGAAGCGCGCCGGTCGGGTGTCGACGTGGGTGCAGTTCCTCGCGATGGGCGTCGTCTGGGGTGCGAGCTTCCTCTTCATCAAGGTCGCACTCGAGGGCGTGTCATTCGGTCAGGTGGCCTGGTCCCGCACCCTGCTCGGCGCGCTGGCGCTCGGCGCGATCGTACTCATCATGCGTCCGCGCGTGGTCGCCCCCGACGGTACTCGCGGCCCGGTGCTGCCGCGTGAGCGCGTCGTGTGGCTGCACTTCCTCGTGGTGTCGCTGACCACCTGCGTCATCCCGTACCTCTGCTTCGCGTGGGCCGAGCAGTACGTCTCGTCGAGTCTCGCGTCGATCTACAACGCGACCACCCCGATCATGACGGCGCTCATGGCCACGCTCGTCTTCCGTGTCGAGCGGCTCGGACTCAGCCGGTGGGCGGGCGTCGGCGTCGGCATCCTCGGCGTGCTCGTCGTCATCGCGCCCTGGCAGTACTCGGCCCTCACCGGCAGCCTCGCCGGGCAGCTCGCGTGCCTCGTCGCCACCGCCTGCTACGGATTCACATTCGGCTACCAGCGCCGCTTCCTGAGTCACCGGCCGATTGCACCGGCGACCTTCGCGTTCCTCTCCATCGGAGTCTCGGCCGTCGTCATGCTCGTGCTGACCCCGTGGCTCGCGCTCTCGCCGGTAGACCTCGACTGGACTGTCGTGGGTTCGCTCCTCGCGCTCGGAGTGCTCGGCACCGGGCTCGCCTACATCTGGAACATCAACGTGCTTCGGGCCTGGGGGCCCACCGGCACCTCGACCGTGACGTACGTCACCCCGGTCGTGGGCGTGGCGCTGGGCGTGCTGCTCCTCAGCGAGCGATTCTCCTGGCACGAGCCGGTCGGCGCGGCGCTCGTGCTGCTCGGCATCCTGCTCGCACAGGGGCGGCTTCGCTTGCCGCGTCGTCGTTCGCTCTCGCCGGTCGAGTAGCGACGCAGGAGCGTATCGAGACCTCGTCACCTGGTCTCGATACGGCGCTGGCGCGCCTACTCGACCGACGTGGGTGCCGAGGGCTTGACAGCGGCTCGTCGACATGGTTGGTTAGTTACACAAGTAATGAACCAACCAAGGTTCGACACGCGAAGCAGTTGGGCGGGTATGGACGAATCGCGTCCGATCTTCATCCAGATCGCCGAACAGGTCGAGAACGACATCATCGACGGGACGCTGCCGGAAGGCAGCCAGATCCCCTCCACGAACGAGTTCGCCGCCTTTCTGCGAGTCAACCCGGCCACCGCACTGAAAGGGGTGAATCGCCTTGTCGACGACGGAATCGTGGAGAAGCGAAGGGGCATCGGCATGTTCGTGACCGAGGGAGCCCGAGCGCGACTCGTCGAGCGTCGCCGGGCCGATTTCGCCACCGAGTACATCAGACCCCTCATCATCGAAGCCGAGAAGCTCGGCATCGACATCAACGAACTCGCGGGCCTCCTCCGCGCAGAAAGGATCGAATCATGACCCGCACCGTGGTGCACGCCACCGGGCTGACCAAACGCTACGGCTCGTTCACCGCCGTCGACGCGGCCGACTTCTCGCTCGAGGAGAACCGCATCTACGGGCTGCTCGGCCGCAACGGCGCAGGCAAGACCACGATCATGCAGCTGCTCACCGGTCAACTGTTCGCGAATGCGGGTCGGCTCGAGGTCTTCGGTCGCGAGCCGGCCGAGCACGCCGACGTGCTGCGCCAGATGTGCTTCATCGCCGAGTCGCAGCGCTACCCAGACGACTTCAGCCCGGCGCACGTCTTCAAGGCGGCACCGTGGTTCTTCGAGAACTGGGATGCCGCGTTCGCCGAGCGCCTCGTCGCCGACTTCCGTCTCCCGGTGAAGCGCCGCATCAAGAAGCTCTCGCGGGGCCAGCTCTCAGCGGTCGGCGTCATCGTCGGGCTCGCATCGCGCGCGCCGCTCACCTTCTTCGACGAGCCGTACCTCGGCCTCGACGCGGTGGCACGCCACATCTTCTACGACCGCCTGCTCGCGGACTACGCCGAGCACCCGCGCACCATCGTGCTCTCGACCCACCTGATCGACGAGGTCGCGAACCTCCTCGAGCACGTCATCCTCATCGATCAGGGCAAGATCCTCTTCGATCGTGATGCCGACGAGCTGCGAGGGTCGGCCACGACCGTCGCGGGTCCGCGGGCCGCGGTCGAATCGTTCGTGGCCGACCGGCCCGTCATCGGTCGCGAGGGCATCGGCGGACTTGCATCCGCCACCATCGACGGTCGCCTCGACCAGGGCGAGCGCATCAGGGCTGCCGAGCTCGGACTCGAGCTCGCGCCCGTCTCGCTCCAGCAGCTCATCATCCACATGACCGGCACCGACCTCGCCGGTTCGACCGAAGAGGAGGCCGCAGCATGACCGCCGTCGCCACCGCGCCCATCGTGCGCACCGAGGCCCGCTCACGGGCCCACGAGATCTGGCGCATCGTGCGCCTGCACGCCGTCAACCCATCGGTCTTCTTCGGGGTGCCGTGGATCATCCTCGGCACTGCATGGGCGATCTCGCTCATCATCACGCTCATCATCCGGGCAGCCTCGGGCGGCAACGTGACCGCCGAGGACATGGAGGGCATGCGCTACAGCTGGGCGGTGCTCTCGCCGCAGTGGTACCTCGTCGTCGTCGGTGTGCAGGCGATCGGGCTCACCTTCTCGTTCGCGCTCGGCTTCGGGGTGACCCGCCGCGACTTCTGGCTCGGCACGAGCGTCATGTTCGTGCTCGTCTCTGTCATGTTCGCCGTCGCGATCGCGACGCTCGTGCAGATCGAGATCGCGACGAGCGGCTGGGGCCTCAACGCGCACATGTTCGATGCGCTCTGGTACGGGCAGAACTGGTTCGTCGACCTCTACACGGCCTTCTCTCTGCAGCTCATGGTGCTCTTCGTCGGAGCAAGCGTCACGACCGTGTACATGCGGTGGCGCATGAAGGGCATGCTGGTCCTCGTCTTCAGCGCCATCGTACTGTTGCTCGCCGCGATCGCGACCATCACCCTGAGCCAGTCGTGGCCGGCGGTCGTCGCCTGGTTCGTCAGCATCGGACTCGTCGGCGTGTTCAGCATCTTGCTCGGCCTCGCGGCGGTGTTCGCGGTCACCGGGTACCTCGTGATCCGGCGGGCGACACCCCGCTGAGTTCACGAGTGCGGGTCGAGCCTGCCGAACCTCTGGGGGATCGGCTGGTTTCGGCAGGCTCAACCCGCAAGGGCGTCATCCGGGAGGATGACGCCCTTCGTCGTCGAATGCGACTTCCGCCCGACGCGCCGCCCCGGCCCACCCCGGCAGGCTCGAGGGTATGAGTTCCTTCGTGATCGAGGCATCCGGCCTCAGCAAGTCATTCGGCCAGACGCACGCGCTCGCCGGCGTCGACCTCCAGGTGCGCACCGGGGAGGCGCTCGCCATCATGGGGGCCTCGGGGTCGGGCAAGACCACGCTGCTGCACTGCCTCGCGGGCATCACTCGCCCCGACGCCGGCACGGTCGGCTTCCAGTCCGGCGCCGGGCGCGTCGATGTGACGGCGCTCAGCGAGCGCGAGCGTTCGCGACTCCGCCGCGAGGCGTACGGGTTCGTCTTCCAGCAGGGGCTCCTCATTCCGGAGCTCACGGCGGTCGAGAACGTCGCGCTCGCACTCATGCTGAACGGTATGCCGCGGGCCCGCGCCGAGGAGTACGGCCGCGGATGGCTCGCGGCGCTCGGCCTCGCCGGCATGGAGGATCGCCGCATCGGCCAGCTCTCGGGCGGCCAGGCGCAGCGCGTCGCCATCGCGCGGGCGCAGGTCACCGGGGCATCCGTCGTCTTCGCCGACGAACCGACCGGCGCACTCGACTCGACCACCTCGGCCGAAGTGATGCGCGCACTCCTCGACTCGACGACCGGTCAGGGCCGCACGCTCGTGGTCGTCACGCACGACGCGGATGTCGCGGGCCGCTGCACCCGCATCGTCGACATGCGCGACGGTCGCATCGTCGGCGAGCGAGTGCCGGGAGTGACGGCATGATCGCCCGCGTCGCGTGGTTGCTCGCCCGACCCGGCACCTCAGGAGCGGCGGCGAGCGTGCTGCCCATCACCGCGTTCGCGATCGTGACGGCGCTGCTCTTGACCGTGCTCGGCGGCGCCCAGTCGTTCTGGACCTGGACCGGAGAGGACGTCACCTACCAGGCGCTCGCCGTCGTCGCACTCGTGCTGCTCGTGGTACCGCTCGCCTCGCTCGGCGGGGCGGCCGCACGGCTCTCGGCGCGCCGGCGCGACGACCGGCTCGCGACGCTGCGGCTCCTCGGCGCGACGCCTGCGACGGTGTCGGCGCTCGCCGTGATCGAGTCGGTCGTGCTCGCCGTCGCCGGCTCACTCGCCGGCGTGGTGCTCTACTTCGTGCTCGTGCCGTTGATCGCGCTCATTCCGTTCCGCGGTGAGGCGCTCGGCGTCGACGGTGTCGTGCTCGCGCCCATGGCGATCGCAGGGGTCGTGCTCGGGGTGGCCGTGCTCGCCATCGTGAGCGCCTTGCTCGGCCTCCGGCAGGTCGTCATCTCGCCGCTCGGCGTGCGCACGAAGCAGGATGCGCCGAAGCTGCACTGGCTGCGCCTCGTCATCGGCGTCGCGGTCATCGCGATCGCCTTCCTGATGATGGCCGCGCTGCAGGTGGCCGGGTCGGTGCTGATCATCCTCGCGATGCTCGGCGCGGGGTTCGGCGGCGCCGTCGCGGTGCTCAACCTCATCGGGCCGTGGGTGATCCGCCTCGTCGCGCAGTCGCAGGCGAAGCGGGCCAAGATGCCCGCCCGGCTCCTCGCCGCACGAGCCGTGCTCGAGTCGCCGAAGGCAGCGTGGCGGCAGGTCTCCGGGGTGGCGATGACGAGCTTCATGGCCGTGTTCGCGGGCACCGGCATCGCTCTGGTCGGCTCGTTCGGCGGGTCCGGCGACGCCGTCGACGTGGAGTCGCAAGAGCTCTTCGCCGACATCCGCACCGGCATCCTCATCACGGTCATCGGCTCGTTCCTCATGGTCGCGTGCTCGATCGGCGTGAACCAGGCGGCGGGCATCCTCGATCGCGGTGAGCTGTACCGCTCGCTCGGAATGCTCGGCATGCCGACCTCGACCATGGACGCGGCCCGCCGCCGCGCGGTCATGTCACCCCTGCGCATCACGGCGATCGGCTCCGCGGTGACCGCTGCCGTCGTGATGCTGCCGCTGACCGGCCTCGCGATCATCCTCGCCCCGTTGTCGCTCGCGGTCATCGCCGGGGTGCTCGCCGCCGGCATCGGCGTGGTGTGGCTCGGGTTGCTCGCAACGAAGCCGATGCTCGAGCGGGTGGCCGTCGCGGGGTGACGAGCGTGCGACGCGAGCCGCCGGGACCGGGATGCCCGGGAGCGCGACCGCCGCTACGCTCGAAGCATGACTGACGGGCCCATCGACGAACGTGATGCCGCGATGAGCGAGCTCCTCGACATTCGCTCGAGCATCGACAACATCGACGCCGCCCTCATCCACCTCCTCGCCGAACGGTTCAAGTTCACGCAGCAGGTCGGCCGTCTGAAGGCGACGCACGGCCTGCCACCGAGCGACCCCGCCCGTGAACGTCGCCAGATCGCTCGGCTCCGCGGTCTCGCGATCGACGCGCACCTCGACCCCGCGTTCGCCGAGAAGTGGTTCAACTTCGTCGTCGCCGAGGTGATCCAGCATCATGAGGAGCTGGCGAACGGCGTGGGTTCGTCGGGCACCGCCGACGAGCTGTGAGCTGGTATCCGACGCCGCTTCCGCCGCAAGCAGGCAAGCGGTTCCTCGTCACCGGCGCATCGGCGGACCTCGGGTTCTTCACGGCGGCACGGCTCGTGGGCGCCGGCGCCCATGTCGTGCTCGTCGGGCATGACCCCGAGCGGCTCGAGGCGGCCATGGCCGCGATCCACGGCGCGCGCCCCGAGGCATCCATCGAATCGCTCGTCATCGACATGGCCTCTCTCGACTCGGTGCGCGACGGTGCAGCACAGCTGGTGCAGCACCCGCCGTTCGACGGCATCGTCACCAACGCGGGTATGGTGCGCGCGCCCGTCGCGCGCCTCGAGTCGCCCGACGGCAACGAGCTCGTGCTCGCGACGAACGTGCTCGGCCATTTCGCCCTGCTGGCCCGGCTGCTGCCGCGCCTCGCCCAGGGTGCGCGCATCGTCGCGGTCGGTTCGCTGAGGAGCCGGGTGTCGACGTTCCGGGTCGACGACCTGCAGCTGACCCGCGGCTACGACCCATGGCGTGCGTATGCGCAGTCGAAGATCGCGATGCAGGTGTTCGCCTTCGAGCTCGACCGGCGGCTCAGGGCAGCGACGATGCCCTCTCGAGCGGCCGCGGCGTCGAGCCTCGTCGCCTACCCCGGTTACTCGATCAGCGTGCGCACCCCGATCGTGCCCGGGGTCAACGAGGCGACGGCCGACGACCGGTTCGCCGACGCACTGCCGGTGCCGTGGGCGCAGGGCAAGCACCGCGGTGCCGAGCCGACGCTGCACGCCCTCACCGCCCCTGACGTCGAAGGCGGCCAGTTCTGGGGTCCGCGCTACGCGACGAAGGGCCCGCCGACCCTGCAGGTGCCGACCCGCACGTCGACGGATGCCACGATCGGCGCGCGCTTCTGGGTCGCCGCCGAACACGCCACGAGTACGACGTTCACCGTCGGGGTATGAGCCCCGACGAGCCGGCGCCCGGCTTCTTCGCCCGGCCGAGGGTGCGGAGAGTGCTCTCGCGCACCGCGGTGGTCGTCGGTGTTCTGCTCGCCGCGTTCGGCGTGATCGCCGGGCGTTACGGGTTCCTCTTCGCCGGCATCATCGTGGTGGGGCTCGGCGCGGCGATGGGGCCTGGGCGCATCCGGCGCTGATCTTCGACGATGTCAGGCTGATTTCACCCAACTCGGGGATGTCGCTGACGCCGCGGCTCAGGCGGTCAGCGTCGTCGCTTCGTGCAGCACCGGGAAGTTCACCGAGCGCGCGATGAAGCAGTAGTCGCCGATGCGTTCGTGCAGTTCGTGCGCGAGCTGCGGGTCGCTGCTCGCGTCGATCGTGACCCGCGGACGCAGGGTGACTTCACTGAACTGTCCGCTGCCGCCCGGTTCTTCGAGCATCGTGCCGGTCGGGGCATCCGTGTAGTCGGTGACGACGACGCCCGCGCCTGCGGCGAGGGCGAGGTACCAGAGCATGTGGCACTGCGCGAGTGAGGCGACGAGCAGCTGCTCGGGGTTCCAGCGCGCGGGGTCGCCCCGGAACGACGGGTCGGAGGAGCCCGCGATCGGCGGAGGGCCGTCGGCTGTGACGTCGTGGTCGCGACCGTACCCGCGATGCGTCGAGGTGCCGGTGCCGAGGTTGCCGGTCCAGCGCAGGCCAATTTCGTAGCGATGGGTCGTGGTCATTCCGGGCTCCGTTCGGTGGCGATGCGGCTGGTCGTGAGGGCGTGGGCTGAGGCTGCGGCCCGCGCGCCGTCGGCGTCGCCGGCGACGATGTGGGTGAGGATGCCGGTGTGCTCGTCGTGAACGGACACCACGCGCTCGCGTTCGCCAAGCCGGTGGCGCGTCGAGACGATGATCTGGTCCCAATAGCGGTCGAGCGTCGCGGCGATGACGGTGTTGCCGGCGAGCTCGGCGATGTGCTGGTGGAAGCGGCGATTGCGCTCGGTCGCTGCAGGCAGGTCGCCGCTGCGCGTGAGCGCGTCCGTGTCATCGGCGATGGCTTCGAGTTCGGCGAGACGGGCGGGCGCAAGTTCGCCGCGGCGCACGAGGTTCGCGAGAGCGGATGCCGCGTGGCCGTCGAGCATGGCACGGGCCTCGTACAACTCGGCGAGCTCCGCGGCGTCGCGCACGTGCACGCGGACGCCGCGGCCCTGCGCGACGACGAGTCCGTCGGCTTCGAGCCGCTGCAATGCCTCGCGCACGGGGGTTCTGCTGACGTCGAGCCGTTCGGCGAGCGATGACTCGCTGAACCTCGTCGCGCTGTCGAGTGCGCCGGCGAGCACGAGCCCGCGCAGTTCGCTGTAGACCGTCATATCGAGAATTATTGCATGCAATAGCGGGTATTGCATCCATTCGCCATGGCGCTCACGCGCCGCACGGGGTTCACCTCCCGGTAACCACGCCGCCGCCCGGCGTTGGCGGCCGCTGCCTACCGTGGGCCAACGGAACACACACAGCGTGCGCCCGCCCCGGGCGCAGCGGTCATGAAAGGTTTCCGATGAAGCTCAACACCAAGGCCTGGCCCGCGATCGCCGCGGCGGCCCTGCTCGCCGTCGGCCTCGCGGCCTGTTCGTCGCCCTCCGCGGCCGACGACTCCGCAGCGGATGCCTCGGGCGATGTGAAGTTCGCCGTCGACGAGAACACCCTCGTCTTCGGCGTCGTGCCCGACTCGGTCGACACCGAGACGAACTACCAGCCCCTCATGGACTACATCGCGCAGGAGACCGGCAAGACGGTCGAGTACCACGAGTCGACCGACTACGCCGCGCTCATCGAAGCCGCCGTCGCCGGCAAGATCGACGTCGCCTCCTTCTCGGGCTTCACCTACGTGACGGCGACGAACAACGGCGCAGCCCTCACCCCGATCTCCTCGATCATCACTGAGGAGGGCCAGGAGCCCGGTTACTTCTCGCAGGCGATCGTGCCCAAGGGCAGCGACATCACCGACCTCGCCGGGTTCGAGGGCAAGAAGGTCTGCTTCGTCGATCCGTCGTCGACCTCGGGCTACCTGTTCCCGAGCTTCAACCTGCTGAACGAGGGCATCGACCCCGAGACCGACGTCACGCCGGTGTTCGCGGGCAAGCACGACGTCTCGGTCACCAAGACCGGCGAGGGCGTCGAGTGCGAGGCCGGCTTCGCCGAAGACAGCGAGGTCGAGAAGAGCGACAAGGTCGAGGTCATCGCCGAGACCATGGTGCCGGGTGCGCCGATCGTCATCTCGAACACGCTGCCCGAAGAACTGAAGACGCAACTGACCGAGATCCTCGGCGAGGTCACGATCGACGACATCATCGCCGCGGGCATCGAGAGCGCCGACACCGACGCGTTCCGCAGTGTGTTCTTCGCGACCTCGCCCGTCGACGACGCCTACTACGACACGATTCGCGACATCTGCGAGGAGACGAACGCGGAGCAGTGCCAGGGCTGACCCCCGGCACCTGACCCACGGTCGAAGAACTGCACGGAACCGGAACACGGAGCACCGCATGAGCAAGCCAGTCGGCAACGAGGATCGAGTCGTCATCGAGGTGACCGCACTCACGAAGGAGTTCGGCCGCACGGTGGCGCTGCAGGGGGCATCGCTCACGGTCGCCAGAGGCGAGATCGTGGTGCTCCTCGGCCTCTCGGGCTCGGGCAAGTCGACGCTGCTGCGGCATCTCGACGGCCTCGAGACGCCGACCTCTGGTTCAGTGCGGGTGCTCGGCCAGGAGGTGCCGCGCCTCACGGGGCGGCGCCTCCGGGCCCTGCGCAGCCGCATGGGTTTCGTCTTCCAGCAGTTCGATCTCGTGCCCTCGCTCACGGTGCTCGAGAATGTGCTCACGGGCGCACTCGCCGAGCTGCGCGGGCCGCGCCTCGGCCTCTGGAGCTACCCGCGGCGGCTCAAGCTCACGGCCCTCGGCCATCTCGACCGGGTCGGACTGCTCGACCGCGCCTACCAGCGCGCTGACACCCTCTCGGGCGGCCAGCAGCAGCGCGTCGCGATCGCGCGAGCGCTCATGCAGGGCCCCGAGATCCTCCTCGCCGACGAGCCCGTCGCCTCGCTCGACCCCGAGTCGAGCGAGCAGGTCATGTCCCTCATCCGCGAGATCGCGATGGACGAGGGACTGACGGTCGTGTGCAGCCTGCACCAGGTCGACCTCGCGCTCTCGTGGGGCGACCGCATCGTCGGTCTGCGCCACGGTGAGGTCGTGCTCGACACGCCGGCCGAGGGCCTCTCCAAGGCGGAGGTCATGGAGATCTACGGCCGGGTCGCCACCTCGACGACCGAGCTCGAGGCAATCGAGACCGAGCTTGCGGATGCCGCGGCCGACGACGCCGCGACCCACGTGCCCGAAGGCGCGCTGCGATCATGAGCCTCACCACCGTGACGTCGGCCCCTTCGGCTCCGCCGCCACTGACGTCGTCGCTCGCCGAGCGGGCGCCCCGTCGCCGACGCTCACCCGAACGGATCGCCGCGGCCCTGACGCTCGGCGCGATCGTCGTGGCATCCGTCATCGCCATTACCGACTCGGGCATCTCGATCCCGAGCATGATCGAGAGCTGGGGCAACGCCGAGCGGTTCTTCGCGCGGGTCGGCACCATCACCTTCCCCGAGCCGGGGGAGCTCATCTACCTGACCGCGCTCACGATCGGTCTCGTGCTCTGCGGCACGCTGTTCGCGGCGGTCATCTCGGTGCCGGTCGCCTACCTCGCTGCATCGAACACGACACCGGGCCGGGGCTGGCAGGCGTTCGGCCGTTTCGTCACGGTGCTCACCCGTGCGATCCCGGATGTCGTGCTCGCGATGGTCTTCGTGCTCATGTTCTCGCTCGGTTCGCTGCCCGGCATCCTCGCGATCGGCATCCACTCGATCGGGATGATCTCGAAGCTCTTCGCCGACGCCATCGAGCAGATCGACGAGGGTCCGCGCCGCGCCGTCCGTGCTGCCGGCGGCTCGAAGCTGCAGGAGTTCACGAGCGGCATCCTCCCGCAAGTGCTGCCGTCGTGGGTCGCGACCGTGCTGCACCGCAACGACATCAACCTGCGCGGCTCGGTCGTGCTCGGCTATGTGGGCGTCGTCGGTCTCGGCATGGAGATGTCGTTCGCGTTCAAGTCGCTGAACTACTCCGAGGGGCTCGGCATCGCGCTCGTCATGTTCGCGCTCTGCGTCGTGATGGAGATCGTCTCGAGCGTCGTTCGGCAGGCCATGCTGGGCGTGGCGCCGACGGGGCGGGGCCTCGGCGACCGGATGGTGCGCGGGGTTGCGAACATCAAGGATCGTGCAGCCGCTGGTCGAGGAGCGAGCGCCGGCGAGCGTCTCGAGACCGCCTCGGCGGGTCTCGATACGCCTCCTTCGTCGGCTACTCGACCGACGAAGATTTCGTCGGCTACTCGACCGACGATTGCGGCGGCGCTTCGCCGCCCGTGGGACGCCGTGCGGATCCGCAACGCCGCCTGGGGCTGGATCGCGCTCGCGGTCGTCGTCGGCAGCGTGCTCGTCTGCAACATCCAGTGGGGCGACCTCATCACGTTCTGGGCGAAGGTGCCGGCGATCGCCGCGGCGTTCTGGCCGCCGAGCTTCGGCAACTACGACGCCGCCACGATGTTCGGCGCGATGGCGCAGACGATCGGCATCGCGCTCGCCGCGACCCTGCTCTCGTTCGTCGTGTCGGTCTTCATCGGATCGCTCGCCGCGCGCAACGTCGCCCCGAACGCCGCGGTGCGCACCTCGATGCGGTTGCTGCTCGTCGTCATCCGCGGCATCCCCGAGGTGATCCTCGCGATCGTGCTCATCGTCATCACGGGCCTCGGCAGCCAGGCCGGCACGCTCGCGCTCGCGTTCGGTGGCATCGGCCTGCTCGGCAAGCTCATCGCCGACTCCTTCGAAGAGGTGAAGCCAGGCCCCGAGCGGGCACTGCGGGCGACCGGTGCGAGTCGCGGCCAGGTCTACGCCTCGGCGACCGTGCCGCAGGGCACTCGCGCGCTCATCGGCCACAGCTTCTACCTGCTCGACACCAACATCCGCGCGGCGACGATCCTCGGCATCGTGGGCGGCGGCGGCATCGGTTACTACCTGCTGAACGCCGGGCAGGGCTCGAACTATGCGGTCGTCACCGCGATCGTGCTGATGATCCTCGTCACGGTGCTGATCGTCGAGGGCATCGCCATGTGGATGCGGCGGGTGTTTCGATGAGCAGTGCAGGCTACGACGTCGCCGTCGTCGGCTCGGGAGTCATCGGCCTCGGCGCGGCGCTCGCCGCCCACCGGCGCGGGCAGCGGGTCGTCGTGATCGAACGGGGCAGCGAGCCGTCCGGGGCATCCGTGCGCAATTTCGGCCATCTGTGCTTCACACCGCAAGCCGGGCTCGCCCGCGAGTTCGCGCTCGCATCGCGGGAACTGTGGCTCGGCCTCGCGCGGGACGCGGGGGTGTGGCTCCGAGAGTCGGGCACCTTCGTCGCCGCGCGTCACGACGACGAGCTCGCAGTGCTGCGCGAGTTCGCCGGCGTGCGCGGCGCTGGTGAGGTCGAGCTCCTCTCAGCAGCCGACACCGATGAGCGGATGCCGCTGGCCCCGGGCAGGACCGTCGGCGGCGCGTTCCTCCCGCGCGACCTGCAGGCGAACCCGCGTCAGGCCGTCGCCGCGCTCGCCGACCACCTCGAGCGCGAGGGCGTGGAGTTCCGACGCCGCACCGCGGTCGGTCGTGTGCGGCCCGGCCGGGTCGACACGAGTCGAGGCCGCATCGACGCCGACCGCGTCGTCGTCGCGGTCAACCACGACATCGACCTGCTCTACCCCGAGGTCGCCGAACGGCACGGCATCGTGCGCTGCGCACTCGACATGCTGCGCGTCTCGGCGTCGCTGCGGATGCCGCTGGCCGCACCGCTCCTGACCGGATGGTCGCTCGTGCGGTACGGCGCATTCTCAGCCGGTTCCGCGGCATCCGCGCTGCGCGAACGACTGCACGCCGAACAGCCCGCGCTGGCCGCGCTCGACCTCAACCAGATGTACACGCAGCTACCCGACGGCACCCTCATCGTGGGCGACACGCACGCTCGCGGTGCGACCGTGGCCCCGTTCCAGAGCGAGTTCGCGTTCGAGTCGCTCCTCGACGTGACCCGCGAGCTCTTCGGCATCGATTCTCTGCGCGTCGTCGAGCGCTGGCAGGGCGTCTACGCGAGCGGGCCCGACGACTTCCTCATCGAGGAGGTCGAGCCCGGCGTGCACCTCGTCGCAGCCACGACCGGCATCGGCATGACGACGGGGCTCGGGCTCGCCGACCACGTCGTCGACACCTTCACGACCACCCTGCAGAAAGGCGCATCATGACCACGAACCCGCCCGTCGGCGTCGTAGACGACGAATTCGACGAGATCGACGGACCGGCCGAACTCGGCGAAGTCACCGAGGCGGCCGCCGATCTCGAAGCCGACGACCTCGAACGCGACCTCGACCTCGAGCGCGAGCTCGATGCCGATGACCTCGACGACGAGTTCGAAGACGGCGTCGTCGAACTCGTCGTGCTCGACATGGCCGGCACGACGGTGGCCGACGACGGCGTCGTGGAGCGGGCGTTCGCGCTCGCCGCCGATCGCACCGGCATCGTGCCCGAGGGGGAGTTCGAGACGGCGCTCGAGTACGTACGCGACACCATGGGGCAGTCGAAGATCGAGGTCTTCCGCGTGCTCAGCGACGGCGACGAAGCTGCCGCGCAGCGGGCGAACACGGCGTTCGAGGGCGCCTACGCGGAGCTCGTCGCGAGCGAGGGCGTCGCCGAGATCGCGGGCGCAGCCGACGTCATCAGGGAGTTGCGCGAGGCCGGGGCATCCGTCGCGCTCACCACCGGATTCTCGGCCGTCACCCGGGACGCGATCATCGACTCGCTCGGTTGGCACGGCCTCGTCGACCTCGTGCTGTCGCCGGCCGATGCCGGCCGTGGCCGGCCGTACCCCGACCTGCCGCTCACGGCGTTGCTGCGCACGGGTGCGTCGGCGGTCGATGCGATCGTCGTCGTCGGCGACACCGTGAGCGACATCGAGTCGGGCGTGAACGCCGGCGCGGGTCTCGTCGTCGGCGTGCTGACCGGCGCACACGACCGTGACGCCCTCGACGCGGCAGGTGCCGACGCCGTCATCGACAGCATCACCGAACTGCCCGCGCTGCTCGGCCTGCGCGGGCAGTAGGCGAGTCTCGATGCACACCATAGTGCGGGTCGGTGAACTCGACGTGATCGTGAAACCCTCGCCCGTCGCGATGGTCTGGAATGAGCCAGGGCGGCCGCACGATGCGCTCGCCGCGCCCGGCGTGCGGCTTGCAGAGGGGGAAGCCCTCGTCGAGGTCGAGCTCGCGACGATCTGCGGCTCCGACGTGCACACCGTGCGGGGCCATCGCGCCGCGCCCGCGCCCCTGGTGCTCGGGCATGAGCAGGTCGGCCGCGTCGTCGCCGTCGGCGAGGGCGCGATGCGCGCAGACGGGGTGCCGCTCCGACTCGGCGACCGCGTCGTCTGGTCGGTCACCGTCAGTTGCGGCGACTGCGATCGGTGCCGTCGCGGCTTCACCCAGAAGTGCCGGTCGCTCGCCAAGTACGGGCACGAGCGCGTGCACCGTGGCTGGGAACTCTCGGGCGGGTTCGCCACCCACGTGCAGCTGCGCGCCGGTACGACGACGGTGCAGGTGAGCGAGATGCTGCCCGCATCGGTGGCGGCGCCCGCCTCGTGCGCGACGGCGACGGCCGTGGCGGCGCTCGACGCGGCATCCGTGCGGGCCGACCTCGACGGGGCGCTCATGCTCGTGACCGGGGCGGGAATGATCGGCCTCACGGTCGCGGCGATGGCGATCGAGTCGGGCGCCGAGGTCATCGTCTCCGATCCGGATGCCTCGCGGCGCGCGTTCGCCCATCGGCTCGGCGCTGTCGCCGTCGACCCGGGTGCGCGTGGCGAGTCTCCCGAACGGCTCCAGTCCGCGCTGGATCGCTTCGCCGCGCGGGGGATGCCCGAAGTGCTCGTGGCGATCGAGGCATCCGGATCCGCCGCCGCGGTGCGCACCGTGGTCGAAACCATCGGGGTCGGCGGCGTCGTCGTGCTCGTCGGCAGTGTTTCGCCAGGGTCGGCGGTGAGCCTCGACCCCGAAACGCTCGTGCGTCGACTCGTGACGATCACCGGGGTGCACAACTACGCGGCCCACCAGCTCGTGCGCGCGGTCGAGTTCCTCGAGCGGTCGTGGCGGGAGTTGCCCCTCGACGAACTCGTGGGCGCGACGCATCCACTCACCGAACTCGACCTCGCCATCGACGAAGCCGCGACCGGCCTGCATGTGCGAGTCGGGGTGGCGCCCGGCCGACGGCCCGTGTGACGGTGCGATTCCTGTGCGAACGGCACCGCACGCGAGATTCCGGGCAAGTCCGGTGCCTGGAGTCGTAGGCTGATTCGATCATGCGCGTGATCAGTTACAACCTTCGGAAGCACCGGGCGAGCGGCGAACTCGTCGGCATCGTCGAGCGGTACTCGCCCGATATCCTGTGCCTCCAGGAGTGCGACACGCAAGACCTGCCGCAGCAGATCCACGACCTCGAGCTCGCCGATGCGACGCAGCGCAACCGCCTCGGCCTCGCGCTGTACTATCGCGCGGACCGGTTCCGGGCGGTGCGCGTGCAGGCGTTCATGCTCAAGAAGTCGCTCCACGACCGCGTGCTGGCCCCCGCTCACGAGCGGCTCATCGGAGTGCGTCTCTTCGATCTGGAGGCGCAGCGCGAGGTGATCGTCGCCTCGTTCCATGCGGCGCCGCTGACCGCGCTCAACTCGTTGCGACGGCACCAGATCAAGTCCGCGCTCGGCGAGCTGCAGTTTCTCGGGCCAGGCCTGCCGACGCTCATGGTCGGCGACTACAACTACCCGATCTTCAAGGAGAACCTCGGCGAGAAGGTGCGCGACTCGGGGTACGACCTGACCCTCAGCGACAAGCGTACGTACACGCGGTACAAGTTCTTCCGCGGGCACTTCGATCTCGCGACGTCGGTCGGGCTCGACATCGTCAGCATCGAGACCCTCACGCGAGGCTCGTCCGATCACATGCCGATCCTCGTGAATGCGAACTACAGTGTGCCGGCCGCCGCGGCCGAACCGGCAGAGCCCGACGTGGCGGGCGCCGCGTGATCAGCCGCGAGCTCGCACTCGCGTTGCGGGAAGCCGGGCTCACGTGGCATCCGGAATCAGGTGACCGCTTTCAGCTCGACCTGCCCGACTCGGTCGAGACCGAGGTCGAGGCCGATGTCTTCACGGTCAGCGAGATGACGATCGAGGCGCACCGGTTCCCCACCGGCACCATCCTCGGGTTCAACGGCACCACCGAATGGGCGCTCGATTCGGTCTCGATCGGTGACGCCGTGTGGCTGCCCCGAGAAGACCAGCTCCGGGAGTTGCTGCGATCGACGTTCCGTGCGCTCCGGCGACTCGACGACGCGTTCGAGGTCGAGGTCGATCTCGCCGGCGAACAGCGGCGCTTCGAGCATCCGGATGTCTCGGAGGCCTACGGCCGCGCCCTGCTCGAACTCATCGGCCGGTCGCGATGACGGATGCCGCGGGCGACGCGCCGGCCGGCATGGGTGATGCCGGCGGGCTCACCGTCGCGCAGCGCGTTACGGAAGCGGTCGCGCAGGCCGTTGCCGCCCTCCGTGCCGGCGCAGCTCGCGACGAAGCGCTCGCCGAGTACGTGCCGGAACGGCGAGTCGTGGGAATCCCGCGCGCTGCGCGGATGAGCTCGCTCGGCCGGGTGTGGCGGCTCGGTGCGCTGCTCCTCGCTGCCGACGGCGACCTCTTCGCGACAGGCAGGGTGGTGCGGGCCGAACTTCCAGCCCGTCGCAGCACACCGGCGGCGGCGATCGCCGAGCAGCGCGCCTTTCGGGCTGCCGCGATCAAGGGCGGCTTCAGCGAGGGCGAGACCGTGAACTTCGACGCGGCACCGGTCAGCCACGTCGAACTGGCTGGCGCCGGGGCATCCGGACCCCTCGTGGTCGTCGGCGATGCGGTGTTCGTACGCTGGAATCCGGCCGGGCCCGACGCGCTCACCGCCCTCGACCGGTATCTCGCCGACCGCATCGAGCTGCTCGTGAACCCGCCGTCGGGCGCCTGAGCTGCTTCCGGGCTGCGCGCGATTTGCGCATTTGCTAGTGTCGACGATCGTGTCCTGTAATTTCTCGGCAATGATCATTCGGCCCCGCACCGCCTGAGGCGGGGCGACCGAACACTTTTCGCGTCCCTCCGCCTCGGCCATTTCCTGGCCGCGGTGCGTCTTCGGCGTGCCCGGCTGACGATCCTCGCCAGCGGAGCTTTCATTGCGCACACACACTTCTTCTTCCACCTCTGCCCACCCATTTGCGTCCGACGTCGGCGGCCGGCACGAACTCGGCCAGAACTTCCTCGTCGACCGCCGCGTCATCGACCGACTCATCTCGCTGACGGCCGCGACACGCGGCCCGATCGTCGAGCTCGGTGCCGGGAGCGGTGCACTCACTCGCCCGCTCGTCGACCTCGGGAGGCCGCTCACCGCGCTCGAGATCGACCCTCGGCGAGCGGCCACGCTGCGTCGTGATCTCGGCAGTGCGGCGACAGTCGTGCAGGCCGACGCGCTCGCGTGGCGGTACCCCGTCGAGCCGCACGTCGTCGTCGGCAACGTGCCGTTCCATCTCACGACGGCCATCATGCGTTCGCTCCTCGCCCGCGCGCACTGGACCGACGCGATCCTCCTCACCCAGTGGGAGGTCGCCCGGCGCCGCTGCGGGGTCGGCGGCTCGAGTCTCCTGACGGCGCAGTGGCATCCGTGGTTCGCGTTCAACCTGCACGACCGGGTGCCGGCCCGTGCGTTCCGCCCCGCCCCCTCGGTCGACGGCGGGGTGTTCAGCATCGAACGTCGCCGGCAGCCACTCGTCGCGGAGGCTCAGCTCGCGGCGTACCAGGGGTTCGTCGCCGAGGTCTACCGGGGGCGGGGCAACGGATTGGCGCAGATCCTCGCACGCACCTCCCGGCCGATGCGCATCGAACGAGCCCGGCGCCTGCTGCGCTCACTCGAGTTGCCCGATCGGGTGCTGCCCAGCCGCCTCACCGGGCGGCAGTGGGCCGCCGTCTGGTCGGCTGTGCGAGATGCTAGCGGAGGTCGCGAGTGATGCGGATGCCGAATGGATGCGGGCCGGCGGCGAACCACACGATCGATCCGACGAGCGGGAAGCACATCACGGCGATCGCCCAGACCCACCGCTCGAGCTCGTTCAGCTCGTCGGTGCGGAAGATGCGCGACACGACCCAGACGATGACGGCGAGGTACCCGACGCCCACGACGAGTGCGACGAGGTTCCAGGCGAAGAATCCGTCCAATGTCTCATCCGTTCGTCGCAGTCGTACGCAGCAGTTGCTCGTCACCGACAGGCTATCGACTTGCCCCGTGCATTCGGGTGTTCACCGCCAGAATGGGTGCATCGGCACGGGGAGGGCGCATGAGGTGGTACCGCACCGACGCGGCCCGCGACTTCGCCGTCGCCGCCAACGACGGCATCATCACCACCGCCGGTGTGCTGCTCGGTTTCGCCGGCGCCGGCGCATCGAGCACGACGCTCCTCGTCGCCTCGCTCTCGGCTCTCGTCGCGGGATCCGTCGCGGGCTTCGGGGCGAAGTACGCCGAGCTCGCGGCCGAGCGCGACAACGAGCAAGCGCTGATCGCCGAGACGGAGCGCGATATCCGCGAGGATGCCAGCGACGATCTCGCCGACCTGGCCGAGCACTTCGTCGAGCGAGGGGTGCCACCCGGGTTGGCGCGCGACGTTGCCGAGCGGATGCATGCGCACGACGCCGTCGCTGCCCAACTCGAGGCGGAGCACGGCATCGACGACCCGATGCCGGCCTCGGGCCCGTTGCTCGGCGCGCTCGCGAACGCGGCGGCACTCGCCACCGGCTCGCTGCTTCCGCTGATCATGCTGCTCGCCTATCCCGCAGCCTGGGAGGAGTGGGCGGTCGCCGTCGCGACCCTCATCTCGCTCGCCGTGACGAGCGTGCTCATCGCGCTGTCGGCGCACACCTCCGTGCCCCGGGCGCTGCGCCGCACGATCGGCATCGGCGTGGCGACGATGGGGCTCAGCTTTCTCGCGGGTCTCCTCGTCTTCTGAGCGGGCTGGTGTCGCCGTCGCCCGTGCCGCGCTCCGAGCCGTGCGACTCCTGCTCCTGCACCGACTCGATGATCGAGTCCTGCGTGCCGCGCAGAGCACGGATCCAGCGCACGACGATGCCGACCACGATGGCGATCGCGAGCAGGGCGACCGGCACCCAGATGAGGGCGAGCGGCAAGGAATCGGGAGCCACTGTCAGAACCCGTACGGCGTGATGGGGGAGAGACGGCCGTCGCGCATCGCCTCGAGCACGGCGAACTCGTGCGGCACGACGGGCTCGGGCAGCGCGTCGAGTGTGAACCAGCCGAGTTCGGCCGCCTTGTCTTCCATCGGGCGCGGCTCGCCGCGCCATTCGGTGGCGGCGAAGAACACGTCGATGCGCTCCTCGATCGCCCGGTGCGGCGCGCCGCCGGTGCGATGCATGACGGTCAGCACCGTGAGCGCCGACTCGTCGAGATCGACGCCGAGCTCTTCGTGGGTCTCGCGAACCGCGGCCGCGAGCAGCGACTCTCCGGCCTCGACATGACCGGCCGCGCCGCACGCCCAGTACTCGTCGAAGTAGCCCGTGCCGCGGCGCAGCTGCAGCAGTACCTCGTCGCCGCTGCGGAGCACCACGTAGGCGGCCGGGATGACCGCGAATCTGCCGTGCGATGCGGCGTAGGCCTCGGTGTATGCGGTTCCGTCGGGCTCGGTCATCGGGTCTCGATACGCTTCTGGGTCTCG
The DNA here is from genome assembly GCF_059445405.1 of Agromyces sp. Y782. NCBI lineage: Bacteria > Bacillati > Actinomycetota > Actinomycetes > Micrococcales > Microbacteriaceae > Agromyces > Agromyces sp. Y782. The sequence continues at coordinate 2,174,791 of NZ_JCAIUG010000001.1, forward strand.
ATACGCTTCTGGGTCTCGATACGCTTCGCTACTCGACCCAAGCCTCGACCAACAACTCGACCGGCGTGCGTCAGTACCCGACGACGGGGCCGAACGCCTCGGCGAGCGGTGCGCGATTCACACCGCGCAGCTCGTCGATCGACACGGTGAAGAGGCCCTGCACTTCGAGGGCGGCGGATGTCGCATCCGTCACGCCGATGCGCCGCACCGGGTAGTCGCGGCCCTCGCAGAGGCCGCGGAACTTCACGTCGTCTTCGCGGGGCACCGTCACGATGACCCGGCCGGCGGACTCGGAGAAGAGCGCGGTCGCGAGGTCGATGCCGGCGTCGCCGGCGACCTCGTCGAGCACCACGCGGGCGCCGAGGCCGAAACGGCCGACGGCTTCGGCGAGGGCGACGGCGAGGCCGCCATCGGAGAGGTCGTGGGCCGAGTCGATGAGCCCCTCGATCGCCGCTGCGTTGAGCAGCTCGGCGAGACGCTTCTCACCGGCGAGGTCGACGGCCGGCGGGCGACCGCCGAGGTGGCCGTGCACGACGCCGGCCCATGCGGAGCCGTCGAGCTCGAGCGCGGTGTCGCCCAACAGGTAGATGTTGTGCCCGTCATCCTGCCAGCCCGACGGGATGCGGCGGGCGACGTCGTCGATCACGCCGAGCACGGCGATCACCGGCGTCGGGTGGATCGGCACGTCGCCGGTCTGGTTGTAGAAGCTCACGTTGCCGCCCGTGACGGGGATGCCGAGCTCGAGGCATCCGTCGGAGAGGCCCTCGACGGTCTCGGAGAACTGCCACATGACCTCGGGGTTCTCGGGGGAGCCGAAGTTCAGGCAGTCGGAGACGGCCGCGGGCACCGCGCCCGAGACGGCGACGTTGCGGTACGCCTCGGCGAGGGCGAGCTTCGCACCCTGGCGCGGGTCGAGCTGCGAGTAACGCCCGTTGGCGTCGGTTGCGATCGAGACGCCGAGGCCGGATTCCTCGTCGACGCGCACCATGCCGGCGTCATCGGGGTAGCTGAGCGCGGTGTTGCCGAGCACGTACTTGTCGTACTGGTTCGTGACCCACGCGGCATCCGCCTGGTTCGCCGAGCCGATGAGCTGCAGGAACTGCGCGCGGATCTCGTCAGGCGTCGCGGGCCGGTCGAGCTTCGCGGCGGTGTCGGCCTGCAGCGCGTCGATCCAGGTGGGGTAGGCGACGGGGCGCTCGTAGACGGGGCCGTCGACGGCGACGGTGCGCGGGTCGACGTTCACGATCTCTTCGCCGTGCCACATGATGCTGAGGCGACCGGTGTCGGTGACCTCGCCGAGCACGCTCGTCTCGACGTCCCATTTCGCGACGACCTCGAGGAAGCCGGCGAGCTTCTCGGGGCGCACGATCGCCATCATGCGCTCTTGACTCTCGCTCATGAGGATCTCTTCGGGCGTGAGGGTGGGGTCGCGCAGCAGCACGTCGTCGAGCACGATCGCCATGCCGCCGTCACCGTTCGACGCGAGCTCGGAGGTCGCGCACGAGATGCCGGCCGCCCCGAGGTCTTGGATGCCCTCGACGAGGTCGCCCGCGAAGAGCTCGAGGCAGCACTCGATGAGCACCTTCTCGGCGAAGGGGTCGCCGACCTGCACCGCGGGGCGCTTGGTCGGGCCGCCCTCGGCGAAGGTGTCGGAGGCGAGGATCGACGCGCCGCCGATGCCGTCGCCGCCCGTGCGTGCGCCGAAGAGCACGACCTTGTTGCCCGCGCCCTTCGCGTTGGCGAGATGCAGGTCTTCGTGGCGCATGACGCCGACCGCGAGGGCGTTGACGAGCGGGTTCGCCTGGTATACCGGGTCGAACCAGGTCTCGCCGCCGATGTTCGGCAGGCCGAGGCAGTTGCCGTAGAAGCTGATGCCCGACACGACGCCGTGCACGACGCGTGCAGTGTCGGGGTGGTCGATCGCGCCGAACCGCAGGGCGTCCATGACCGCGACCGGGCGGGCGCCCATGGAGATGATGTCGCGCACGATGCCGCCGACGCCGGTTGCTGCGCCCTGGAACGGCTCGATGTAGCTCGGGTGGTTGTGGCTCTCGATCTTGAAGGTGACCGCCCAGCCCTCGCCGACGTCGATGACGCCCGCGTTCTCGCCCATGCCCACCATGAGGTTCTTCTTCATCTCGGGCGTGACCTTCTTGCCGAACTGCTTCAGGTAGATCTTGCTCGACTTGTAGGAGCAGTGCTCGCTCCACATGACCGAGTACATCGCGAGCTCGGCGCTCGTGGGGCGGCGGCCGAGGATGTTGCGGATGCGCTCGTACTCGTCGGGCTTCAGGCCCAGCGCGGCGTACGGCTGTTCCTTCTCGGGCGTCACTGCGGCGACCTCGACGGTGTCGAGCACCGGCGTCGCGATGCTCCCTGAGCCTGTCGAAGGGGCAGCGGTGTTGGCGGGGGCTTCAGTGGTCACGAGTGGCGAGCTCCAGAGAACGGCGGCGAGCGGATGCCGCGGGGCGGATGCCTGACCCCAGAAGTCTACCGGCCGTTGCGGTGCGACCGCGGCGCTCGCCGACCGGTGGTTGCGGTGCGACCGCGGCGCCCCAGACCGGGTCTCACGCGACCGCGGTGACCAGTCCGCCGGCGGAGTCTGCTGTGGTGGGAACGGAGGTGGGCACGGGCGCGGGCGAAGGCGTGGGCAACGACCGCTGCCGTTCGACCTGCGACGAATCGTCGGGATGCCGTGCCGGCCCATGGCGAGACAGGAGGTGACGCGCGGCCACGTTGCCCGGTCGTGGCCGCTGCTCGGGGTCGAGGTGTACCGGCGGAACGAACCAGCTGCGCGCATCGCGGATGAAGATGCTCCACCCGTCGTCGTGGACCCGATGATGATGGAAGCTGCACAGCATGATGCCGTTCGCCACGTCGGTGCGGCCACGGTGGCGCTTCCACCACGCGATGTGGTGGGCCTGAGCATGCGATGGGGGCCGGTGGCAACCTGGCCAGGCGCAGCCGCCGTCTCGTTCGACGAGCGCGATCTTCTGGGCAGGGGAGAATCGCCTCGCCGCGCGGCCGAGTTCGAGTGGTTCGCAACCATCGCGCATGAGCAGCGGAGCGACCCCGGCCGACTCGGCGAGTTCGCGCGCGGTGGCGGCGGACACAGGCTGGTCGACACCGTCGATGTTCGCGTGCCCGCGCCCGGTCACGAACGCATCGACGTCGATGCGGGCGACGACGCTCACCCCTCGAAGTGCGGGTGGTGCGGCCGCGCTCGAGAGGGACAGCCTCGCGATGTCGGCCAGCGCGTCGGCGTTCATCTGCCCGATCGTGCGCTCTTCACGGAAGACGGGGTCGGTCGCCTCGACCTCGCCATCGCCATCGCCGGAGTCGGAGTCGGAGCCGTCGCCGGAGTCGGAGCGGACGGCGCCGGCGTCGCGCGCCGTGCGGTCGCCCATCGCCCCGAACGGACGCTTCGCATCTCGCGCGCGGTGCAGCTCGGCACCGACCAGCGCCTCGATCGCGAGCTTGATCGGCGCCCCGTTCGCCGGATCGAACGCGCCCTTCAGGTTGATCATGCCCGCCGCGTCTTGCCAGATGGAGAGACCTCGCCGGGAACGGAGCTCGTCTTCGCGCGGCTTCACGCCGTCGGGATCGAGGTGCGCCTCGAGCTGCTTGATCAAGCGCGTGAGCCCGTCGACGCCGACCGCCGGTGCACGGTCGACGAGGAGCAGTTCAGCGGCGTCGGCCTCGTCGCACGCGACGGTCGGCGGCAATTGGTCGACGAACCGGCGGATGACCTCAGCCGCAGCGACGCCGAGCGTGCCGGCATCGAGCGCGGCAGCCACATGCGGATGCCGCGGGGGCAGTGCCTCGCCGGTGAAAGACGCACGATGGCTCGTCGCCTGACCCACCGCGACGAGCCGTGCAGCATCGGAGTAACGACCGCCGGTCGTCTGTGCGATCAGCCGCTCAGGCGAGGAGAAGCCGTGCTTGCGCGACAGGTCGTCGCCGTCTGCGTCGCCACGCGAGCGCTCGGCGATGCCGGCGGCGCAACGTGCCTGCAGGGCCTCGACGCGGCGCCCGAGCCTGGCCAGCGACTCGGTCGCCCGCATGAGCCCGTCGTCGCTCATGACGCCGATGTCGGCCTCAGGGTCGCGCGAGGCGGCGAGCAGCGCTCCCGCCCACTCCTGCAGCACCGACGCGCAGACCGCTTCGAGTTCGCGGAGTGCTGCGGGGGCTTCGGGCATGCTTCGATTCTAGCGGAAATCAGTCAGAAATTCGAAGAGAACTTCGAATGTGGAGAACTCGAAAGTGTCGCCCCGAACTGCGGACCGAAGCGCGTCGCCCCCGCAACCACGACGCCCGACGCCCGCCCGCCACCCCGCGGCATCCGCTCTGTAGACTGAACGCGGTCGCCGCATTCTCGGCGGCCCTGGGCGCGCACATCAGCGCGCAGTCGACCCGCCGTCGGCCACTCGCGGAGCCCCGCCCCGCCGCGCGCGGGGAACGCCCTTCGCTCAGGTACTCCCATGACGCCGTCAACTCCCGTCGACCGAACCGATACCACGCCCGCCGTCGCGCCGCCGTTCCCGTGGCTCGGCCTCATCGTGCTCGCCGCCGCCGTCTTCCTCTCGGTCACGATCGAGATGATCCCGACGGGCCTGCTGCCCGACATGAGCCGAGAGCTCGAGGTCAGCGAGCCCCTCATCGGCCTGCTCGTCACCGTGTTCGCCGCGACCGTGGTGGTGCTCACGGTGCCGCTGTCCGCCCTGACCAAGCGGATGCCGCGGCGCACCCTCATCGTCATCACGCTCGCCGTGCTCGCGGTCAGTTGCGTGCTCACCGCGTTCGCGCCGAACTACGGCACGGTGCTCGCCACCCGCATCCTCGGCGGCGCCGCCCACGGGCTGTTCTGGTCGGTCGTCGGTGCGTACGCCGGCCACCTCGTGCCGAAGGAGCAGCTCGCTCGCGCGGTCTCGATCAGCGTCGCGGGCGGTTCGCTCGCGTTCGTGCTCGGCGTGCCGCTCGGCACGGCGCTCGGCCAGGCCTTCGGCTGGCGGCTCGCGTTCGCCGGCATCGGCGTGCTCACACTGCTCGGCGCCCTGCTGGTGTGGCGATTCCTGCCTCCGGTGCGGCACCATGCGGGCGAGACGGATGCCGCGCCGCTCCGTCTGCGCAGTGATGCCACGTTCGTGCCGGTGCTCGTCGTGTGCCTGATCACCGCGGTCACGATGGTCGGTGCGTACACCTTCTACACCTACGTCGCGCCCTTCATCACCGAGGTCATGGGCCTGCCGGCCAGTGCGATCAGCCCGATGCTGCTCGCCTACGGCATCGCGGGCGCGTTCGGCCTCGTGTTCGCGGGAACCGTGCTCGGACGCCGCCCCACCGTCGGTCTCGCCGTCGCGCTCATCGCGACGGGCCTCGGTGTCGCGGGTCTCGCGCTCTTCCCGCAGGTGCCGGGCGTCGGCATCGCGTGCTTCCTCCTGTGGGGCACGGCGTTCGGGGCGCTCCCGCCGATGCTCAACACCCGGCTGCTGCACTCGGCGTCGGCGCGCATTCGCGATGCCGCGGCATCCATCTACACGACGGCCTTCAACACCGGCATCGGCGGCGGGGCGCTGCTCGGGGCGATCCTGTTCGGCGTGATCGGCCTCGGTGGGCTGCCCTGGGTCTTCGTCGCGCTCATCGCGTGCTCGAGCACCGCCCTCATCTGGACCGCACTCGTCAACCGCGTGCGCCGCTGACGAATCGACCGTTGGTCGAATCGACCGTTGGTCGAGTAGCGAGCGAAGCGAGCGTATCGAGACGTGGGGGCGGGGTCTCGATACGCGGGCTCCTTCGTCGCGCGCTACTCGACCGGCGGTGGTGGGCTCCTTCGTCGCGCGCTACTCGACCGGCGGTGGGGGCTCCTTCGTCGCGCGCTACTCGACCGGCGGTGGGGGCTCCTTCGTCGCGCGCTACTCGACCGGCGGTGGGGCTACTCGGCGCGTGAGAACGCGGCGGCGCGCTCGATCTGCTCACGCGTGAGCGGCACGCCCGTGTAGCGCTCGAACTGCGCGGCGGCCTGCATCGCGTGCACCTCGGCCCCGCTGATCACGAGCTTGCCGGCGGCCCGCGCGGCGAAGACGAGCGGCGTCTCCGCCGGGAACGCGACGACGTCGAACACCACGGATGCCGCGCCGACATGCTCCGCCGAGAACGAGAGCGCCGAGGCATCCGCCCCCTGCATGCCGAGCGGGGTGACGTTCACGATGACGTCGGCGCCGGGCTCGGGGTCGGTCGGCGTCCACGCGTAGCCGTACTGCCCGGCGAGTGCCGGCCCGAGAGAAGAATTGCGCGCGACGACCACCACGTCGTCGAAGCCCGCGCCGCGGAATGCTGCGACCACGGCCTTCGCCATGCCGCCCGAACCGCGCACGAGCACGCGTTGGGCGGGGTCGAGCTCGTGCTCGGCGATGAGCTGGGCGATCGCCTCGTAATCGGTGTTCGACGCCGTGAGCACGCCATCGTCGTTCACGATCGTGTTGACCGATTCGATCGCCGCGGCCGAGGGTTCGACGACGTCGACGAGGGGTATCACGGCCTCTTTGAAGGGCATCGACACGGAGCATCCGCGAATTCCGAGCGCACGGATGCCGCGCACGGCGCCCTCGAGGTCATCGGTCGTGAACGCCTTGTAGATGAAGTTCAGGCCGAGTTCGTCGTAGAGGAAGTTGTGGAACCGCGTGCCGAGGTTCGACGGCCGGCCCGCGAGCGAGATGCAGACCGCCATGTCCTTGTTGAGGATGGGCATGCTGCAATCTTCCCGCAGCCGCAGCCGCAGCCGCAGCCGCAGCCGCAGCCGCAGCCGCAGCCGCAGTCGCTGGTCGAGTAGCGCGAAGCGCGTATCGAGACCCTGCCGATCGGTCTCGGCACGGCATCGGCGACCACAAGAGCGTCGACGTCCGAGAGCGGATGCCGCGGCATCCGCACCTCATCAGGCCTCGCGGCCCCCGGGCGGGCCGATCACGAGCAGGCCCGCGAAGACGACGGCGATGCCGACGACCGCGAGCGAGACGAGCAGCACCGGCCGCGCGAGGAACCAGCGCAACAGGCCGTTGACCCGGTTCGAGTCGGCGGGGTGGTCGGTCCTCTCGCGGCGCCAGTCGCCCTCGAGGTGACCCGTACGCACGAGCCACAGCTCGAACGGGATGGTCGCGTAGGGCACGATCGCGGTGAGCACCGCGAAGGCGATGCGGCCGAGGTTCCAGCGCTGGTTGACGCCGATGATCACCGACGCGAGCGCGTACGACAGGAACACGAACCCGTGGATCGAACCGCCGACGAGCACCGCCCACTCGACGCCTGCGGCGTACTTCAGGATCATCGCGACGATCAGGATCGTCCACGTGACGGCCTCGGCGAAGGCCAGGGCTCGGTACAGGCGTTTGGGTGACACGGATGCTCCAGGGTTCGGTTGCTTCCATGGTCTCAGGCTCGGCTGCATGCCCGCATCGACCGAACGATTGATCCGTGACGTGACCCCTGACGTGACCCCTGACGTGACCCGGACGTGAATCGAGTGCCCAGTCGAAGTGCAGGGCGCCGCGGTAGCCTTGCCCGGTGACCGAGCAGTCTGCACGCGAGCTCGTCTCGAGCCTCATCGCGTCGATCCCCGATTTCCCCGAACCCGGCGTGACGTTCCGCGACCTGACCCCGGTGTTCGCGAGCGGCCCGGCGCTGCACGCGCTCGGCACCTCGCTGACCGAGCCGTTCGCCGGCCGATTCGACGACATCGGCGGGGTCGAGGCGCGCGGGTTCCTCATCGCGGGTGCCGCCTCGGCGATCTGCGGTGCTGGCGTGCTCACGATCCGCAAGGCCGGCAAGCTGCCGCGGGCGGTGCTCCGCGAGGACTACGCCCTCGAGTACGGCACCGCTGCGCTCGAGGTGCACGAGGGGGAACTGCCGCCGGGCTCCCGCGTGCTCATCGTCGACGACGTGCTCGCGACCGGCGGCACCGTCGCAGCGGCCGCGCGACTCGTCGAACGGGCCGGCTGGCAGGTCGCGGGCATCTCGGTCGCCCTCGAACTCACCAGCCTCGGCGGCCGCGCCGCGCTCGCGGACCGCTACGAGATCTTCTCGCTGCTGCAGTACTGAGCGCCGGGGATCCGCGCGGATGCCGCGGGCTCCGGGGTCACGGAACCGGCATGGTCATCGTGGACATTCCTTGGTAGCGTTTGCCACCGAACGAGGAGGTCCGATGGACTCGATGCCGAAGCGAACCTTGTGGTGGGGCATCGGGCTGTCGGTCGGTGGTGCGCTGCTGATCCTGCTCGCCCCGCCCCTGCTGTACTCGATCGTGTCGGCAGAAGGAGAAGCGGGCCAGACCTTCTTCTCGTTCGTGCAGCTGGTGCTGAACGTCTTCCGACAGCTCGTGCTCCCGCTCGGCACCGCGCTCATCGCGGCATCCATCGTCATGTTCTACATCCGCGGCCGCTCGGCGCCCGTCGCCGTCGACGCAGAGCGCCCGAAGCGCTGGGTGCTCCCCGAACCGCTCGAGCGACGCACCGATCGCTGAGCCGGCCGGCCCCGCGTCGCTCGCGCGGCGAGTGTCAGCGTCGTCCGCCGTCGAGGCGCAGGGTCTCGCCGGTGAAGAACGTGGCCGACATGATCCAGAGCACCGCGTCGACGACGTCTTGGACGGTTCCTGTAGTGCCGACGAGTGTCCGGGAGGCGGCTGCGGTGAGGAACTCCGTCTTCTGTGCGCCGCGGGCGTCCCAGAGACCTGAGTCGATGATTCCCGGAGAGATCGCGTTCACGCGTACCGGAGCGAGTTCGGCGGCCAGGTGCTGGGCTGCGAACGCGACGGCGCCGTTGGTGGTTCCGGTGGCAGCCACGGACGTCTCGTCGCGCAGGTCGATGCGCAGTGTGCTCTCGTCACGCGGCGCATGTGCGGAAACGGTCACGCGTGCGCCTTCCGCAGCTGCGGCCGCCGCGATGGCAGCGCCCAAGCGATGGGTTCCGCCGATGACGAGGACGGTGTGGTTGGCGAGTCTTTCAGTCATGTCACTCCGAAGGTCCTCGCGGAAACGCTCCGGTCCCTGGAGGAAGACGGCTTGATTTCCCGAACCGTGTTCGACGAGAATCCCCCTCACGTCGAGTACGAGCTCACAGAACTCGGCCGCTCGCTCCTGGTGCCACTCCGCGCCGTGAGAAATGGGCCGAAGAACACGTCCCTGCGGTCCTCGCCGCCCGCGCTGCTCTCGGGCCGACCGACGCGAAAGAGTTCCCGCCGCCGGCAACCTCATGAGTACTTGCCGCGTGTCTGACGGCGCACGATCTCGGTGAGCGCGGCAGCGAACGGATGCCTCGAGCTCACGCCCGGCCCGAGGCATCCGCTCGCCGTTCGCTCAGTCGGCGATCGGCGCGAGTTCGGGGGTGCTCGCAGCCGCCGGTTCGGACTCCATGCGCCGCCCGGCGCGACGCGCCCGCACGAGTTGCGCGAGTGTGGCGAGCAGCGCCAGGACGAGCGGAACTGCGGCCACCACGACGAGCCACTGCACGGGCGCGACACTCATCGTAACTGAACCGACGAGCCCGCCGAGGGCCGTGCCCGCGTAGATCGCCGAGCTGTTCAGGGCGAACACCGGGGCGGGGTTGTCGGGGTCGAGTCGGCCGAGCTCGTACTGCTGCGCGGGGATGATGATGTTGCCGAAGGCCCCCCACGGCACCACGAGCACGAGCACCCACCAGAAGTTCGTCGTGACGCCGAGCACCAGGGTTCCGATCGTGATCACGACGAGCGAGACCGCGGTGATGCGGAAGCCGCCGAACCGGTCGATGTAGCGCCCGCCGAACAGCAGCGATGCGATGCCGGCGACGCCGAATGCGGACAGCACGATGGCGAGGGCCGAGGAATCGAGCCCCGCGGTGCCGAGCAGCAGCGGCGCGAAGTAGATCGAGACCGCGAAGAACCCGGTGGTCACGAGGGCGGTGGTGCCGGCGACCGCGAGCACGGCCGGCCGGCGGAGCGGCGCCAGCTGGGCGGCGAATCTGGGATTGGTGGGCCTCGGCGCCTTCGGAACGAAGAGGATGCCGACGATCGCGAGCACTCCGAGCCCGGCGACCAGGAGGAGGGCGGCGCGGTAGCCCCACGCGTGGCCGACGACGGTGCCGATCGGAACGCCGAGCGCGCTCGCCCCGGTGATGCCGAGCAGCACGGTCGTGATCGCTCGGCCCCGCCGCTCGGGCGGCACCATGCCGACGGCGACCGCGGAAGCCTGCGGGGTGAATGCGGCCGAGCCGAAGCCGACGATCGCGCGTGTGATGAGGAAGGTCGTGATGTCTTGCGCCGCGACCGAGGCGAGGGTTCCGAGCACGAGGCCGATGAGTGAGATGACCATGATCGTGCGTCGTTCGAAGCGTGCAAGCAGCACCGGCAGCAGCGGGGCGCTGACGGCGTACGCGAGCGCGAAGACGGTGACGCTGAGGCCCGCGATCGCGGGCGTGGTGTCGAGGCTCTCGGCGACCAACGGCAGGATGCCCGTCATGATGAGTGCGTTCGTACCTGTGGCGAAGGTGCCGAACATCAGGAGTAGCAGAGGGAGATTCACGTGGTCCTCACGTCGGAGTTCAAGTCGTATTTCAAAAGTTCTTGAAGTAGTGAATCACAGGTACACTGGTGGCAGCAAGAGTCGACCCCGAGGAATTTCCACGATGCGCACACTCGCCCACCCGGCCTCCGCCGACATCCGTCTCGACGACGTGCTGTTCGCCCTCAGCGACCCGAACCGCCGCGCGATCCTCACACTGCTCGCCCGTGACGGCGACAGCCTCAGCGGCACCTGCGCCGTCGCGGCCGGCGCCGAGCCGTCAGCCGCGTCGCACCACCTCAAGGTGCTGCGCGAAGCCGGCGTCACGAGCACGGCCGTCGCCGGCACCGCGCGCATCGTCTCGTTGCGTCGCGAGGAACTGGACTCGCGATTCCCCGGGCTCATCGACAGCATTCTGAACGCAACCACCGACACTCGCTCGGCGCTCGACGAGGCCGCCGAGATGATCGGCCTCACCGGCGAGCCCGAGTCGCGGTCGCACTGACCGGAGAGCGGATGTCGCGGCGCCGATGTCCGCCCGGAGGAGGGGCCCGCCACGCCCGTCGATCAGGTTTGTTTTGACAGAATCAAAATAACCGATACGGTCGAGTCATGACCTCGAACCCCACCGAAGCACGCGACCGGGCGGCCGCCCGGCTCCGCGGCGCCGGGCTCAAGGTCACCGAATCACGACTCGCGGTCTTCGACGCGTTCCGCCCGGGCGAGCACCTCGACGCCGACGGCGTGCACGCCCGTGCCGCCGTGAAGCTGCAGAGCACCTCTCGGCAGGCCGTCTACGGAGTGCTCGGTGCGCTGACCGAAGCGGGGCTGCTGCGCAAGATCGAGCCGGCCGGCTCGTCGGCCCTCTACGAGACCCGCACGGGCGACAACCACCATCACCTCGTCTGCACGAGCTGCAACACCGTCTTCGACGTGGGCTGCGTCGTCGGCGACGCCGCTTGTCTCACGCCGAGCGAGACGCACGGTTTCCGCATCGCCTCGGCCGAAGTCACGTTCTGGGGGCTCTGCCTCGAGTGCAGCGCGAGTGACGCGCTGAGCTGAGTCCGAAGCCGGCCGAGCCGGCATTTCCGCATCCACCATCCGTATCCGTATCCGCGTCGGGCTCATCCGGCGCGCCCCGAACTCGGGCGCTCCCTACCGGCGCCCCGCCTGCCGCTGGCCGGCGACTCCAGAGAAAGAACGAAGAGAGAAGGACGCATGCCCGAACCCATCACGACACCCATCGCGACACCCACCACGACGCAGACCGGTACCCCGGTCGCCAGCGACGCCCACTCCCTCACGATCGGCGCCGACGGCGTGACGGCGCTGCACGACCGCTACCTGGTCGAGAAGCTCGCCCAGTTCAACCGCGAGCGGATCCCGGAGCGGATCGTGCACGCGAAGGGCGGCGGCGCGTTCGGCACCTTCGAAGTGACCGCGGATGTCTCGGCGTACACCCGTGCCGCGCTGTTCCAGCCTGGTTCGACCGTCGAGACCCTGATGCGCTTCTCGAGCGTCGCCGGCGAACAGGGCTCGCCCGACACCTGGCGCGACGTGCGCGGTTTCTCGGCGAAGTTCTACACGACCGAGGGCAACTACGACATCGTCGGCAACAACACCCCCGTGTTCTTCATCCGCGACGCGATCAAGTTCCCCGACTTCATCCACTCGCAGAAGCGTCTCCCGGGCTCGGGCCTGCGCAACTCCGACATGCAGTGGGACTTCTGGACCCTCTCGCCCGAGTCGGCTCACCAGGTCACCTACCTCATGGGCGACCGCGGCCTGCCGAAGTCATGGCGCGAGATGCACGGATTCGGTTCGCACACCTACCAGTGGATCAACGCCGAGGGCGAGAAGTTCTGGGTCAAGTACCACTTCCGCACACGGCAGGGCGACCTGCACCTCGACCCGGCAGCCGCCGCGGCGATCGCGGGCGCCGACGCCGACTACTACCGGCGCGACCTGCACGACGCGATCGAGGCGGGGAACCACCCGAAGTGGGACCTGCACGTGCAGGTGATGCCCTACGACGACGCGAAGACCTACCGGTTCAACCCGTTCGACCTCACGAAGGTGTGGCCGCACGCCGACTACCCGCTCATCAAGGTCGGCACGCTCACGCTCGACCGCAACCCGGCGAACTTCTTCGCCGAGATCGAGCAGGCGGCGTTCTCGCCGGCCAACACCGTTCCCGGCATCGCGATCAGCCCCGACAAGATGCTCATGGCGCGCGTGTTCAGCTACCCCGACGCGCAGCGTTACCGCGTGGGCACGAACTACAACCAGATTCCGGTGAACGCCCCCCACGCGGCATCCGTCGCCAACTACTCGCAAGACGGCGCCCAGCGTCACGGGTTCAACGCGCCGACCACCCCGGTCTACGCGCCGAACTCGTTCGGCGGCCCCGTGGCCGATGCCGAGCGCGCGGCCGAGGGCGGCTGGGAGTCCGACGGTGAGCTCGTGCGTTCGGCGTACACGCTGCGCTCCGCCGACAGCGACTTCGGCCAGGCCGGCACCCTCTACCGCGAGGTCTACTCGCCCGAGGCGAAGGCTCGTCTGCTCGTGACCCTCACGGGTCAGGGCGAGTCGATCACGATCGACGAGATCCGCGAGCGGTTCTTCCAGTACTGGACGAACGTCGACGCCGAGCTCGGGGCAGCGCTCCGCGCGAGCGTCGGCACCGAGGATGCCGCGGCGTAGCCGAGGCCCTCGAAACGCGCGATGCCGGGGTTGCAGCCCCGGCATCGCCGATCCATCACGCACAACCCCTCCGACAGAAGGAACGCAACATGAACAACGGATCCCTCCCAGCCTACGTCGAGCCCTCGGCGCTCGCGCTCGACCCCCAGCAGATCGCGATGGGCTCGGCCGGGCAGCGCGCGGCGATGACGATGACGGATGCTCCGGCACCCGAGCTCGACGCCCAGCAGATCGCGATGGGCTCGGCCGCACAGCGTGCCCGGATCGTGCACGTGCTCGGCGGCTCGTACGTCTCGGGCACGAGCACTGTCGTGGCGCCCGGCCGCTACACCGACACCGAGTCGTCGCGGCGCTGAGACGGGCGCGGCTACGCGGCCACGCGGCCGGAACGTGCGGCCGTCGGCGGCGGAGCCGCCCATGCCTGTCGGTGGCCTGAGCCCACGAGTAGCATCGGCGACATGGCCGAGCTGCCCGACTTTTCAGACCTGTGCGCCCTCTACGTGAACTGCACGCTGAAGCGAAGTCCCGAGGTGAGCAACACGCAGGGGCTCATCGACGCGAGCACTGCGCTCATGCGTGGGCACGGCGTGCGAGTCGATGAGCTTCGATTCGTCGATCTGGATGTCGCGACCGGCGTCTACCCAGATATGCGCGAACACGGATGGCCCGTCGATGCGTGGCCCGACGAGGTCTGGCCGCTCGTCGAGGCCGCCGACATCCTCGTCGTCGGCGGGCCGATCTGGCTCGGCGACAACTCGTCGATCACGAAGAAGCTCATCGAGCGGCTCTACGCCATGAGCGGCGAGTTCAACGCGAAGGGCCAGTACGTGTACTACGGCAAGGTCGGCGGGGCGATCATCACGGGCAACGAAGACGGCATCAAGCACTGCGCGCAGAACATCCTCTACAGCCTGCAGCACATCGGCTACTCCATCCCGCCGGGCGCCGACGCGGGCTGGACCGGCGAGGCGGGCCCCGGCCCGAGCTACCTCGACCCCGACTCAGGCGGACCCGAGAACGACTTCACCAACCGTAACACCACGTTCATGACGTACAACCTGCTGCACCTCGCTCGGCTGTTGAAAGATGCGGGCGGGTTCCCGGCCGGCGGCAACCTCCGCTCGGAGTGGGACGCGGGCGACCACTCGGGCTTCGAGGCGAACCCCGAGTACCGCTGACCGCAGGCTCAGCCCGACCCGAGAACAGGACGACGCGCCGAACCGGAGACGAGACAGGAAGTGTGTTGCTACGCCTCGACGAGGGCACGCTTGATGACGCTCGTGAAGAAGCCGAGCCCGTCGACGCCCGAACGCATCGCAACCGCAGTGTCGGGGCCGAAGCCCGGCTCGACCGCGTGCTCGGGGTGCGGCATCAGGCCGACCACGTTGCCGCGCTCGTTCGAGATGCCGGCGATGTCGCGGAGCGATCCGTTGGGGTTCACGCCGACGTAGCGGAACACCACGCGGCCCTCGCCCTCGAGCCGGTCGAGCGTCTCATCCGAGGCGATGAACCCGCCCTCGCCGTTCTTCAGCGGGATCGTGATCTCTTGACCGGCCGCGAACTCGCCGGTCCAGTCGGTCGACGCGTTCTCGACGCGCAGCACCTGGTCGCGGCAGATGAACGAGCCGTGGTCGTTGCGGATGAGCCCGCCCTCGAGCAGGCCCGCCTCGGTCAGCATCTGGAACCCGTTGCAGATGCCGAGCACCGGAAGGCCGCGGTTCGCTGCGTCGACGACCTCGGTCATGATCGGGCTGAGCGAGGCGATCGCGCCGCAGCGCAGGTAGTCGCCGTAGCTGAAACCGCCCGGAAGGATGAGTGCGTCGACGCCCTCGAGGTCGTGCGAGCCGTGCCAGAGCGCGACGGGCTCACCGCCCGCGATGCGCACGGCGCGCTGGGCGTCGCGGTCGTCGAGCGAGCCGGGGAAGGTGATGACGCCGATGCGCATGCGTTGCCTCCCGCGCCTCAGTGCGTCTCGCCGGCGGGGGCGACGAAGCCGTCTTCGGCGTCAGCCGCGGCATCCGCTGCCTCTTCGGCGAGTTCGGCGTTGGAGACCTCGTAGTGGATGCCCACGACGTCTTCGATCACCTGGTTCGAGAAGATGTCTTCGGCGATCTGGCGAATGCTCGCCTTGAGCGCGTCGTCGACGGGTCCGTCGATGGTCACCTCGAATCGCTTGCCGATGCGCACCGCGCTGATGCCGGCGTGGCCGGTGCGGGCGAGGGCGCCGGCGACGGCCTTCCCCTGGGGGTCGAGCAGTTCGGCTTTGGGCATCACGTCGACGACGATGGTGGGCACCGCGGTTCTCCGTCCGGTGTCGAAAGTGTGGATGCGTCGATTCTACCGGGGCATCCATCGCTCGAGTTGCCCGGCCTTCGCAGTCGATCGGCGCTGCGGCGTTGGGGTTGCGGATCGGTGCATTCCATGCGTATTATTCCAACCGGAATAGTCAGCGCCGAGCCGGTGACGACATCGGCTTTCGAAGAAGAGCAGAAGAGAGGGGGAGCGGATGTCACGACTCAACCCGCTCGCGGTCTCCTCCCTCGCGCTCCTCGCCGAGCGCGAGATGCATCCGTATGAGATGTACCAGCTGATGCTCCAGCGACGTGAGGACCGCGTCGTCAAGGTGAGCGCGGGTTCGCTCTACCGGGCGGTCGAGCGGCTCGCGGCCGATGGCCTCATCGCCGAGTGCGGTGTCGAACGCTCGGGCAACCGGCCGGAGCGCACCGTCTATGCGATCACGGATGCCGGTCGGCAGGCGCTGCTCCACACACTCGCCGAGATGCTGCGCGAGTACGTCAACGAATACCCCGAGTTCCCGGTCGCGATCGGCGAGGCGCACAACCTCCCCGTCGGCGAGGCGGCTCCGCTGCTGCGGCAACGACTCGAGGCGATGGGCGCGACGATCGGCTACATCGACACGGCGCTCGAACACATCGCCTCCAAGGGCGTCGAGCGGCACCACGTGCTCAACGTGCACTACACCCGGGCGATGCTCGTGGCCGAGTCGCGCTGGCTCGAGCAGACCATCGGCGACCTCGAGTCCGGTTCGCTCACCTGGCCGGACCCGAACTCGGGCATGACCTCGGACCGAACCTCAGGCCCAATCTCAGATCCAATCTCAGATCCAATCTCAGATCCAATCTCAGATCCAACCTCAGACTTTCGAAGGACACCGTGAACCAGATCGCCAAGCCGTGGCCCGCCCTGTGGGCGCTCGTCATCGGCTTCTTCATGATCCTCGTCGACTCGACGATCGTCTCCATCGCGAACCCCGCGATTCTCACCGACCTCGACACCGACCTCACCGCGGTGATCTGGGTGACGAGCGCGTACCTGCTCGCCTACGCCGTGCCGTTGCTCATCACCGGGCGCCTCGGCGACCGCTTCGGGCCGAAGCGCGTCTACCTCGTCGGCCTCGTGATCTTCACGCTCGCCTCGCTCTGGTGCGGCTTCTCGGGCGACATCACGATGCTCATCGCCGCCCGCGCGGTGCAGGGCATCGGCGCTGCGCTCATGACCCCGCAGACGATGGCGGTCATCACGCGCATCTTCCCGCCCGACAAGCGCGGCGCCGCGATGGGCCTCTGGGGCGCCGTCGCGGGAATCGCGACGCTCGTTGGCCCGATCCTCGGCGGTGTGCTCGTCGACTCGCTCGGCTGGGAGTGGATCTTCTTCGTGAACGTGCCCGTGGGTATCGTCGCGTTCGTCGCCGCCTGGCGGCTCGTGCCGAACCTCGAGACGCACTCGCACCGATTCGACTGGCTGGGAGTCGTGCTGAGCGCCGTCGGCATGTTCCTGCTCGTCTTCGGCATCCAGGAGGGTGCGACCTACGACTGGGGCACGATCACCGGGCCGATCACGGTGTGGGGCCTCATCATCTCGGGCATCGTCGTGCTCGTGGCATTCGTGGTCTGGCAGCGCTTCAACCGCGCCGAACCGCTGCTGCCGCTCGGCCTCTTCCGCGACCGCAACTTCTCGCTCTCCAACGCATCGATCACGCTCGTCGGCCTCGCGATCACGGCGATGCCGTTGCCGCTCGCGTTCTACTTCCAGATCGCACGGGGTCTCGAGCCCACCCAGGCGGCGCTCATGCTCGCGCCGATGGCCGTGACGACGGGCATCATGGCCCCGCTCGTCGGCAAGCTCAGCGACCGCGTCAACCCGAAGTGGATCGCCTTCTTCGGGTTCACGATCGTCGCCCTCGCCCTCGGCTGGTACGCGGAGGTGCTCACGCCCGACGCCGAGCTGTGGCTGCTGCTGCTGCCGTCGGCCGCGCTCGGAATCGGCCTGTCGGGCATCTGGGCTCCGCTCGCCTCGACGGCGACCCGCAACCTGCCGACGGCGCAGGCGGGCGCCGGCTCGGGCGTCTACAACATGACCCGACAGGTCGGCGCCGTGCTCGGCTCGGCGGCGATCGCCGCGTTGCTGAACGCACGACTCGTGGCCGAGCTGCCCGGATTCGACACCGAGGCCGTTCAGCAGGCCGGCGGTACCGGTGGCGCGCTGCCGGCCCAGATCGCCGAGGGCTTTTCCGCCGCGATGTCGCAATCGCTCTGGCTCTCGGTCGTGGCATTCGGACTCGGCGCCGTCGTGGTGCTGTTCTTCGCGAAGCCCAAGGTCACCGTCGCCTGGGGGCAAAGTCAGGGGCAGGCAGCACGGGCAACGGATGCCTCGGCGGAACGTGCCGGCGAGGCATCCGACCCCAGCGTGCGCGTGGCGGAATAGCGAGCTCCTCGCCGCGGCGGCCGCGCAGTGCGTCACTGCGTGAGCCGCCCGCCGAGCGTCGCCGTTGCGCCGGCGCGACCGGGTCGCGCCGGGGCGGGTACGCGCTCTCCTGCCGCTGCTTGGCGGTCGGTGCGCGGCGGTCAGTGCGCGGCGGTCGGTGCTCGCCGGTCAGTCGGCCGCCCGGGCGAGCCGGCCGAGCGCCTCGATGAACGCGCCGAGGTCGCGGTCGAGCCGGCCGAAGTAGCGGTGATCGGTCGCCTCGACTGCGGCGTTCGCACGGTTCGCGAGTTCGGCCCCGGCTTCGGTCACCGACAGCGCCCGGGCGCGGGCGTCGGTCGGATGCGGCGCACGCACGATGAGCCCTTTGCGCTCGAGCGTGCGCAGCACTTGCGAGGTCATCATCGGGTCGGTGCGAGCATGCTCGGCCAGCTCGCGTTGGGTGATGGGTTCGTCGGCTTCGAACCAGGTGAGCGCGGCGAGCAGCACGAACTGCACGTGGGTGAGGTCGAACGGGGCGAGCGTCTGACGCTGCACGGCCTGCCAGGCGTTCGTCGCCTGCCAGAGCAGCAGGCCCGGACTCGCCGAGGGGTCGTCGAACGCGCTCGACAGCCGTTGCGAGTTCATCGCGGCGTCGAGGTCGGCCCCGGCGCCGGGGCCGACCCCGGCGTCGGCGTCGTCGTCGTCGACCCCGATGACCCAGACGCCCCCGCAGCCCCTGATGCCCGCAGAGTCGCGTGCATCGCCGCGAGCAGCACCTCGAGGTCCCCGGCGTCGAGTGGCAGCAGGCCGCGGCGCAATTGGTAACCCCAGTTCGGCTGCGCCGTGAGGGCGAGTCGATCGCGCACCTCATCGACCGCGATGGGACTCGCGTCGGCCCAGTCGATTCGCCTGCGGAACGGGTGGAAGTCGCCCTCGTCGGCCTGCCAGACCACGTCGTCGGCGACGCGGCCGATGGCGGTGAACTGCTTGAGCGGCACGCCGTCGCCGAGGCGCTCGGTCGGCGAGTAATACACGATGGCGTCGCCGCTCTGCATGCGAGCGAGGCCGCTGCGCTTGCCGTGACCGATCTGCGCGATGCCGAGGGCGACTCCCCGGCGTACGTGTTCGGCCGAGGCGACGCCGAGCCAGGCGCTCATGCGGTGGCTTTCGTAAGGTGGGAGTCTTCCATGAATTTAGTATGCGCGCATACTAATATCGGAAGAACCTCTCGCGCTCAGAACCCGTTCGCGTTCAGGCGAGCCCGGCCCGCTCGAGCAGCACCGTCTTCAGGGTGTCGCGCGTGGCGGCGAGCCCGCGGTGCACCTCTTCGAAGCTCGTCGACAGCGGTGAGAGGCCGATGCGCAGCCCACCGGGGTCGCGGTAGTCGGGAATCACGTCGCGCTGCCAGAGCCGGGCGGTCACCTCGCGCATCGCGGCATGGTGCAGTGCGACGTGACCGCCGCGCTCGTCGGCGTCGGCGGGCGAGGCGAGGGTCACGCCGAGCGGAGCCAGCCAGTCGTCGGCGAGGGTGATCGCGAACTCGGTGAGTGCGACCGACTTCGCGCGGAGCGCCGGCATGCCGGCCTCCTCGATCATCGCGAGGGTCTCCTCCATCGCGAGCATGCCGACGATCGGCGCCGTGCCCGAGAGGAAACGGCGGATGTCTGGCACCGGCTCGTAGTCGGGCCCCATTGCGAACATGTCGGTGGTGCCCCACCAGCCCTGGATCGGCTGGGTCAGCACCGCATGCAGGTCGTCGCGAACGTACGCGAAGGCGGGTGACCCCGGGCCGCCGTTCAAGTACTTGTAGGTGCATCCGACGGCCAGGTCGAAGCCCCAGATGTCGGCCTTCACCGGCACGGAACCGGCCGAGTGGCAGAGATCCCAGAGGATGAGGGCGCCGGCGTCGTGGGCGATGCGGGTCAGCTCGGGGGCGTCGGCGAGGTACGCAGAGCGGTAGGCGACATGCGAGACCACGACGAGCGCGGTCTCGGGGCCGACGGCTTCGGCGAGTTGCTCGGGCGTCACGCCCCTCGAGGTGTCGGTCTCGATCCACCGCAGGCGGGTGCCCGTCTCACGGGCGATGCCGTCGAGCACGTAGCGGTCGGTCGGGAAGTTGTCGGTGTCGACGACGATCTCGCGCCGCACGGGGTTGCGGGCGACCTGGGCGTCGACCGCTGCGCGGGCGAGCTTGTAGAGCAGCACCGTGGTCGAGTCGCCGATCACCGTCTGTCCGGCCTTCGCGTCGATGACGGCGCGGCCGATGCGATCGCCGATCTCGGTGGGCAGCTGCAGCCACGCTTCATCCCAGCCGCGGATGAGGCGCCCGCCCCAGTCCTCGCGGAGGAAGCGCTCGACCCGCTCGATCGCCGACACCGGCGGCCGGCCGAGCGAGTTGCCGTCGAAGTACACGAGGTCGGTCTCCGCTCCCGCGAAGCGCTTGCGATAGTGGGCGAGCCCGTCGGCGCGATCCATGCGGCGGGCGAAGGCGAGATGCGGGTCGTGGGTCACCGGGGCTCCAGGTGGTCGGTGCGGGTGTGGTCGCGGGCGGGGCGGCCGTCGAGGGGCTCGAGGTCTTCGATGGGTGAGATCCGGGCGCTCGCGAGCCAGCCGGGCAGCTCGTCGAGGGTCGCCGGCGCCGGGCCGGGCACGAAGGTCGCGATGCCCTCGAGCGAATGCGGCGCGTCGACGGCCGGCCAGGGGTCGGTGATGGCGGTCAGGATGTCGGGTGCCGTGAGGCCGGCGCTCACGAGCGCAGCGAGCTCGCCGGAGTTCACCCCGTCGGGCAGCACGCCGTTGCCGAGATCGGTGCCGTAGAGCACACGCCCGCCGGCCGAACGGAACCTGCTGAGGTTGTCGACGGCTCGCCGAAGGTCGGGCGTCACCTCACCGCGACCGTGGATGTCGAGGGTCGAGATCCAGATCTGGCCAGCGGATGCCGCCTGCAGCACGAGCTCGCTCGGAAGCCCTTCGGTCCACGGCGTGTGCACGAGTACGTCGGCGCCGGCGGCGATCGCACGTTCGGCCATTCCGGCGCCTTCGGCGTGCACCGCGACGAGGAGCCCGGCCACGCGCGCCGCCCGCACGATCGCATCGAGCGTCGCCGGATCGAACACCGGCCCCGCATCGGAGTTCATCACGAGTTTCACGAGCGATGCTCCGAACGCCCGCTGCTCCTCGACGATGGTCTCGATCGCGGTCGAGAGCTCGCCGCGATACGGGGCGCGGATGTCGCCGACGAGCGGCACCTCGCGCAGGCTCCCGGGGAGCAACCAGTCCCGATCGCTCGGGTACCCGCCCGGTGCGGTGAGGAACGCACCGGCGTGTTGCACGTGCGGCAATCCGTCGAGGGCCGCGAGCGCGGCGATGACGGCCGGGTTCGCCCCCAGATCGACGACCGCCGCGATGCCGCCCGTCACCGCGGCCTCGGGTTGCACCATTTCGAGGTGCACGTGATGGTCGATGAGCGGCGGCAGCATTGTGCCGGTCTCGCCGGCCTGCTCGCCGCCACCGCCGAGGGAACGGCGCGCGGGTCGGGCGAGCGGCCCGAGCCCGAGTTTCGCGTTACGGGGGTCACTTCTCGCCAAATCGGCGGCCTGCTCGCGCTCTGGTGGCCGGAATCCACCCCCGGAAGCAGGGAACGCGTGAGTGGGCGACATCCTCAGCCCGGAATCTCGGTGCGCACGGCGTACAACTCGGGGAAGAAGGTGAGGTCGAGGGCGCGGCGCAGGAAGGACGCGCCGCTCGACCCGCCGGTGCCGGTCTTGTTGCCGATGATGCGCTCGACGGTCTTCAGGTGGCGGAACCGCCAGAGTTGGAAGTTGTCCTCGAGGTCGACGAGCTCTTCGCACGTCTCATATGCGGCCCAGTGCTCATCGGTATTCGCGTAGATCGTCGCGAAGACGGGTACGAGTTCAGGGGCGAAGGTCCACGCCTGCGTCACGTCGCGCTCGAGGATCGATGCCGGCACCGGGTAGCCGGCCCGGGCGAGGAGGCGGAGGAACTCGTCGTAGAGGCTCGGGGAGTCGAGGGCGTGTCTGAGGGTCGCGCTCGCCGTGGCATCCGACTCGAAGACCTGCATCATCTTCGCGTTCTTGTTGCCGAGCACGAACTCGACCGCGCGGTACTGGTACGACTGGAAGCCGCTCGCGTTGCCGAGCACGCCGCGGAACTGCGCGTACTCGGTCGGGGTGAGCGTCGCGAGCACCGACCACTGCTCGGTCAACGTCTTCTGGATGTGCTTGACGCGCGCGACGCACTTCAGCGCGGGGGCGAGTTCGTCGGCGCGCAGCAGGTCGCGCGCGGTCTCGAGCTCGTGCAGCACGAGCTTGAGCCACAGCTCGGTGGTCTGGTGCTGGATGATGAACAGCAGCTCGTCGTGGTGCTCGGGCCGCGAGATCGGCCGCTGCGCGGCGAGCAGCGTGGGCAGGTCGAGGTACCCGCCGTAACTCATGCGATCACTGAAGTCGGTGACGACGGATGCCTCGATCGTGCGCGTGTTCGCTTCGACCCCGTCGACCGCGCTCTCGTGTTCAGTCACGGCTCCAGCCTAGCCACGGGGCATCCGGGCACCACCCTGTGCGGCTGCACCGGAGAACGGGCGGTGACGGATGAGCCGGACCTCGAGGTGCTCGCCGAATTCGCTGCTCGGCTCGGCGTGCCCGTCATCGCTGAGGGGCGCGTGCATACGCCGGCGCAGGCCAGGCGTGCGTCGACGCCGGTGCGTTCGCGGTCGTCGTCGGCACAGCGTCACGCATCCTGCGACGATCGCCGGCTGGTTCGCGGCGGCCGTCGCCCGCTGACCTCCGCCCGGCCGCGCCGGGCTCCGCCTGCTCGGGAACGACGCGGCGGGCGCCCCCGTCCCGGATGAACCGGCTCGTTGCCCGCCGCGCCGAACTCCCTCTCCCCTAGAGGGAATGTCGCCACCTTTTTTCGGGTAAACGGAGACGACTCTCCGAATCATACTCGATCGTCGCGCGTACAGTGAAGCGGTGAGTTCGTCGACCTCGTCCCGTCGTGATGCGCGATACAACCACGAACGACTGCTCGGCGAGGCGCGACGACTCTTCGCGGAACGCGGTATCGACGCTCCACTCGACGAACTCGCGGTTCGCGCGGGCGTCGGCGCGGGCACGGTGTATCGCCACTTTCCGAACCGCGACGCACTCGTGAGGGAGCTCTACGACGACGCCGTGGGCGAATTGCACGACCTCGCTCCCGAGATCCTCGGTGCCGAGACCGCCTGGCGATCCGTTGAGCTCTACGTCGAGCGCCTCGGCGCCTGGGTCGCCGATTCGCCGTTCCTGCCGGCCATCATGCGACGGGTCGCCGAGCTCGATCCCTCATACCGTCCGGGCGCCGAGTTCGAGCCGGTGATCGACGGACTCGTGGCGCGGGCGCAAGCCGAGGGATCACTCCGTGCCGATGTCACGGCGGTCGATCTCAGCGTGCTCGTCGACATGCTCGGCTCGCTCGGACAGTACGGTAGCGAATACCTGCCGTTCTGGCGTCGGCAGCTCACGATCGTGCTCGACGGTCTCCGCGCGCGACCGGGTACGACGCCGATGCCCGTGCCTGGCCAGGATTTCGACGCCTTCCACGACATGTCGCACGCGAAGGGGCCGACTCCCGCGCCGAGCTGACGCTGCGCGCCCCGTCATCGTGCCACTCGAGCACTGCAGCAATTCAGGTCGGGAGGCGTGTCGTGGGCGGTGGCCGCCCGACACGCCGTGATCGCGTCTCATGACACGACTCCCGACCTGAATTGCTGCGAGGTGGTGGGTGGTGCGTGGAGGGTGGTGCGTGGTGCGTGGTGCGTGGTGCGTGGTGCGTGGGGGTGAAGGGTGAAGGGCTGGGGTGCGGATGCTGCGATCAGCGCGCCGCTCGACGGCGGATGCCGACCGCGGCCGCTGCCGCGAACACGGCGGCGATGCCTGCGCCGATGAACACCGCGCGGAATCCGCCGGCCGCCGCAACCTCGACGCTCGCCCCGGACTCGGCGAGCCCGGCGGAGACGGCGCCGCTCACCGCGGCGAGCACCGCGAGTCCGAGCGCACCGCCGATCTGCTGGCTCGTGTTGACGAGGCCGCCGGCGACCCCCGATTCACCGCCGTCCACCCCGTCGACCGCGAGCTGGGTCGCGGTGACGAACGCTCCACCGAGGCCCACGCCGATGAGGAGGCTCGGGCCGAGCACGTGCACGAGGAATTCCGCGTCGACGGGCGCTGCGGCGAGCCAGCCGAGCCCGCCTGCGAGCGTGAGCAGCGAGGTCGTCAGCACGGGCCGGATGCCCAAGCGCGAGACGAGCGGCGGCACCGTACCGGCGACCACGACGAGGGCGCCGGCGAGTGGCAGCTGCGAGAGGCCGGCAGCGAGGGCGTCGAAGCCGAGCTGCTCCTGCAGGAACACGGAGAGCGCGAAGAACAGCGCGACCATCGCGCCTCCGACGAGCACGATGACGATATTGCCGGCCGTCACCGCGCGGTTGCGGAAGAGCACCAGCGGCAAGAGGGGGGAGGCCGTGCGGTGCTCGATGGCGACGAAGGCCACGAGCAGAGCTGCACCTGCACCGAGCAGGGCGATGACCAGCGGATGCCCGAAGCCGAGCGCTTCGGCATTGGAGAGGCCTGCGACGAGGGCGACGAGGCCGGCGGTGACGGTGGCCGCACCCGGAAGGTCGAGCGTGGTCGCCGCGCCGCGCCGATCGCGGGCGACGAGGAACGGTGTCGATGCGAGCACGATCGCCCCGATGGGCGCGTTCACGAAGAAGACCGCTTCCCAGCCGAATGCCGCGGTGAGCAGGCCGCCGGCGAGTACTCCGGCAGCGCTGCCGGCCCCGGCGACGGCGCCCCAGATGCCGAGCGCCTTCGCGCGATCGGCCGTGGTCGTGAAGAGCCGAGTGACGAGCGCGAGTGATGCCGGTGCGAGCAGTGCGGCTGATGCGCCTTGCAAGGCCCTCGCCGCGAGCAGCCACGTGCCGTCGGTCGTGAGGCCGGCGGCGACGGATGCCGCGACGAACCCGATCGTGCCGATCAGGAACACGTTGCGGTGGCCGAAGCGATCGGCGAGCCGCCCGCCGAGCAGCAGCAGACTGCCGAACGGCAATACGTAGGCCGTGATGACCCACGCGAGGGCGCCCTGGTCGAGTCCGAGGTCGGCGCCGAGGCTCGGGATCGCGATGTTCACGATCGATGCGTCGAGCACGACGAGGAACTGGGCGAGCGCGAGTGCGCCGAGCGCCCACCAGCGGCGGGAAGCGCGATCGGGTGCGGGCCCGGCGGGCCCGGCGGGCCCGGCTTGGGAAGGGACGACCGGAGCCGAGACCGCAGCGAGTTGCTGCGACCGGGCCTCGGTGTGAAGTGCGGGATTCGTGGTGGTCATGAGATTCCAATCTGTGAGTGAATGATCAATCACTATTGAGGACAAAAGGCGAGCCCACGTCGAGTGGGCGTCCGGGGTCTACGACCAGGCGGGGAACATGCGGTCTACGACCAGGCGGGGAACATGGGGTCTACGACCAGGCGGGGAACATGGGGTCTACGACCAGGCGGGGAATATGGCCAGGTCGAGGAGTAGGAGTGCGATCGGGGCGACCCGGCGCATGACACGTTCGGACGTCATTGCAGTACGTCCTCTCGTGCAGGGCGGGTCGTTCGGGGTGGGGCGACGCTCACGGTACGAGCGATTCTGGGGTGACTTGGGTCCCTGGCGTGGCTGGGGAGTCTGGTGTAGCTGGGGAATCTGGGGTGACGGAGCCGGGCGCGAAGCTCGGGTGCCGGATGCCGGCGGCCAGTGCTGCCGCCCAGTGCTCGGTCGACTCGTCGATGCCGAGGGTCACCACGAGGTGGCAGAGCTGGCCGAATGCGATGAACTGCTGCACCGCGGCATCCGTCGCCCCCGACCGTGTCGACGCGAACTCGGTGACGCGCTGGTATCCGCGGCGCAGCGCAGCGCCGATCTCGGGCACGTCGGCTGCCGATTGCGCGTGCACCTGCAGCATGAGAAGGTCTCGGTCGGCGATGAGCTCGGCGTAGGCGCCGCCCATCGAGTCGAGCACGCCGTCGGGGGTCTGCACCGCCGCCGTCTCGGCGCCGCGTGAGAGCGACTCGAAGACCCGGTCGAAGCAAGCCTCGAGCGCGCCGACGAAGAGCTGCTCCTTGCCCGGGAAGAGCTTGAAGACGTACGCCGAAGAGATGCGCGCCTCGGCGGCGACATCGGCGACCGTGGTGCCGCGGTAGCCCGAGCGGGCGAACGCGGCGATTGCGGCGGCGATCACGAGCGGTCGTCGTTCCTCTGCGGTGGAGAGCTTGATTGCCATATGAGTGACTGTACACTCACTCACACGTCGTCCGCAACTCTCCCGCCGTGCGCCAACCCGCCCCTGCTTCGCCCGACTTACTTCGCCCGATCCACCTCGCCCGACTTACCTCGCCCGATCCACCCCGCCGCCCCTACCTCGCCTACCTCGGCCGCCTCACCCCACCCCACTTCGTCCCACCCCACCTCGCCCCGCCAGCAACTCAGGTCGGGAGGCGCGTCGCGCGCCGCGTTCGCGGCGTGTCGGCCGGCACTGGCGTTCCGACGCCCCTCCCGACCTGAATTACTGCGCCTGGGTTCCTGAACTACTGCGCCTGAATTACTGCAGGCCCGTGGATCGGGGCGCAGGGCCACGGGTGAGGAGGCCGGATGGGGATGGGGCGGGCTGGAAGGCGCAGGTGAGCGCGACTCAGTCGGCGGCGCGAACCTCGACGAGGTTCGCCCACGGGTCGTCGAACGCGAGCGTGCGGCCGTCGTCGCGGGTGGCGACTCGAGCGTGCGACATCCGCTCGCCGAGTGCGCCGAGGTCATCGGCGCTCGGCACCAGGATCTCGACCTTGCCGAGTCCGAGGGCGAGACTGCGGCGGCCGGCACCCCGGCTGTTCCACGTGTTCATCGCCATGTGGTGGTGGTAGCCGCCGGCCGAGACGAACAGCGCCTGGTCGCCCATGCTCGCCGTGGTCTCGAAGCCGAGTCGCTCGACGTAGAACTCGCGCGCGCTCGCAACGTCGCCGACCGAAAGGTGCACATGGCCCACGACGGCGGAGCCGATGCCGGTGCCGGATGCCGCGGCATCCGCCCCGCCTTGGGTGAGGTGTTCGCGCAGATACTCGTTCGGGTCGAGGTGCAGGGTTGCCATCTCGACGGTGCCATGGACCCAGCTCCACTGCGAGCGGTCGCGGTCGAAGTAGAGTTCGACGCCGTTGCCCTCGGGGTCGGTGAAGTAGAACGCCTCACTCACGAGGTGGTCGGCGCTGCCGGTGAAGTTGCCCGGGTACTTCGAGGCGACGGCGTAGATCGCGGTGGCGAGTGCCTCGCGCGTGTCGAAGACGATCGCGGTGTGGAAGAGGCCGGCGTCGCGGGGGCTCGCGTGCTTCAGCTCGGGGGCGTGCTCGAGGATCACGATCGGCGTGGCGCCGCGTCCGAGTACGGCGACCGGGCCGTCGTGGCTGAGCAGCTCGAGGGTGACGCCGTCGCGGTAATAGCGGATCATGGCGTCGAGGTCGCCGACGCGCAGCGTCACGGCGCCCATGCCGGTGTCGGCGGCGAGGAGGCCGGTTCCGCCGCGTCGGCCATTGGTTGTAGTCACAACTAATGATAACGGATGCCGCTTCGCACGTATTCCATACGCGCCGGCCGACCCTGCCGTGGCGACGCCGCACTCATGCGCGCCTGCGTCCGGTCCTGCCCGACGGGCGCCCGGCATCCTGCTCGATGCGAAGGTGCTCGGTGGCGACGCGCCAGGTTTTGTTCACACGTCGCAGTCCGAGCGTCGTCGTGAAGCGCGCGCGCTCTCGGCGCAGGCCACGTGCGCGCGCCGTGAACTCGTCGTGGCTGACGCAGAATGCGGTCTCGCCCGCGACGCTCACGGTGAGATCGCGCACCTCGTAGCCGAGGCGACCACGGAACCGGGTGAACCAGAGGTGCAGCCAGGCGACGTGGGGCGCTTCACCGCCGCGAGCGACAATCGGCGGAGCGACGCCGAACGTCACGGCGTCGTCGGTGTATCGGGAGGCCAGATACTCCGAGTCGCGCGAACGGATCGCGGCAGCGCGCTGCGTGACGACCCAGCGCACGGCGATCGCGTCGATCGCGACCGTGTCGATCGCGACCGCATCGTTGAGTTGCTCGAACGTGGACATACCGCCTCCTCGATGCCCGAAGCGGCACCCTCAAGGGAGCGACGAACCGGCGGGCGTCAATTCGACAGCCGACGGTGCAGCCCAAGATGGCCATGGCACCTTCGGGCAGAATTCAGGGATGCCAGAGAGCTACTGGAATCACAACACCGCGTATCACCCGCTGCTCGAGCGCATCGCCGGCCGGCACCGTGGGTCGGTGCTCGACGTCGGCTGCGGCGACGGTCTGCTCGTGGTGCGACTCGCCCCGTCGGCGACCACTGTGCTGGGCATCGACAGTGACCCCGAGAGCATCGAGCGAGCGCTTGATCGAACGGGCGGTGTCGACAACGTCGAGGTCTCCGTCGCCGACTTCACCACGTTCGATCCGGGTACGCAGCGTTTCGACCTCATCACCTTCGTTGCCGTGATTCACCACATGGACCTCAGGGATGCACTTCGCCGAGCTCGCTCGCTACTCGCGCCTGGCGGGGAGCTCGTGGTCGTCGGGCTCGCCGCGAACGTGACGGTCCTCGACTGGATCATCTCGGGAGCGCTCCTGCCCTTCATCCGTCTCGGCTCCTGGATGCATCACGAAGAGCGCGAGGTCGGCGTCCGAGTCGCGCCGGCGCGGACGGGACTCGGCGAGATCCGCCGCACAGCCGAGGAGGAACTCCCAGGTGTCCGCGTGCGCCGTGGCATGTACTACCGCTACGTGCTGCGCTGGCGCCGCCCCGCGTGACCCGTGCGGTCAGGCTCCAGGGGTCACGCCGACGTCAAGCGCTCGAGCAGTTCGCGGTAGCGCGCGGCGGTCTGCTCGACGATCTCGTGGGGGAGCGTCGGGGGCTGCTCCGAGACGGTCTCGTCCCAGTTGGCGGCGAGCCAGTCACGCACGGGCTGCTTGTCGAAGCTCGCCATGCGCAGCTCGGGGGTCGCGGCGCTGGCGTACGTCGCGGCATCCCAGTAGCGGCTCGAATCGCTCGTGAGCACCTCGTCGCCGAGGGTCACGATGCCGGTGGCGCGATCGGCGCCGAACTCGAACTTCGTGTCGGCGAGGATGAGGCCGCGCACCTCGGCGATCACCGACGCACGGGCGAAGATCTCGAGTGACAGCGAACGCAATTGTGCTGCCACGACGTCGCCGACGAGCTCGACGGTGCGCTCGTACGAGATGTTCACGTCGTGCTCGCCCAGCGGCGCCTTCCACGCGGGAGTGTAGATCGGCTCGGGCAGACGATCGCCGTTCTGGAGACCTTCGGGCAGCGGGAAGCCGCCGATCGCACCCGTCGCCTGGTACTCCTTGAAACCCGAGCCGGTGAGGTAGCCGCGCACGACGCACTCGACGGGGAACATGTCGAGCGTGCGGCACAGCGTCGCCCGCTCGGCGAGTTCGACCGGAACCTCGGGCAGTTCGAGCGTCTGGAGCCGATCGTCGAGAGGGTACGCGCGATGGTTCGGCACTTCGGGCAGCTGATCGAACCACCAGTGAGTGAGGCTCGTGAGCATCGCGCCCTTGCCCGGGATCGCGGGCGAGAGCACCCGGTCGAGGGCGCTGATGCGGTCGGTCGCGACCACGAGCACCACGGGCGAGAGGCTCAGCGGATCGCCCGTCCAGGTGTCGTCATCGTCGAGCACCTTGGTCGGCACGTACAGGTCGCGCACCTTGCCCGAGTAGACGTGGGTCCAGCCGGGGTGCTCCTGCGATTCGGTCACCGCTCCAGTTTACGAGCGTCACCTAGCAGTGGTGGACCGGATGTGCGCGAAAGTGCGCTGAGCTACTCGGCGACGCGAGCCGCGATGTCGGTGCGGTACTGGCCGCCCTCGAGGCGCAGGTGACCGAGCGCCTCGTATGCGCGACGGCGCGCCTCGGCGAAACCGTTGCCGACGGCCACGACGTTGAGCACGCGGCCCCCGGTGGCGATGAGCGGCAATTCGGCGGCAATAGCGCCAGCGCCAGTGCCGGCGCCGTTGCCAGCGCCGCTGTCGGTCGCGGCACCGATCGCGGTCGCCGCGTGCGCGAGGTGCACTCCGGGCACGGATGCCGCGGCCTCGATGCCCTCGATCGGGCGCCCGGTCTCTGGGGCCTCGGGGTACCCCTCGCTCGCGAGCACGACCGTCACCGCGGCATCCGCTCGGAAGACCGGACGGGGCAGTGAGCCGAGCCCGCCCGTCGCGGCGGCGTAGAGCAGGCCCGAGAGCGGCGTGTCGAGGCGCGGCAGCACGACCTGCGTCTCGGGGTCGCCGAAGCGGGCGTTGAACTCGATCACGCGGATGCCGCGCGAGGTGAGGATGAGCCCCGCGTAGAGCAGCCCGATGAACGGCGTCTGTTCGGCGGCGAGCTGGCGCACGGTGGGCAGCGCGATCGTCTCGATGACCTCGTCGACGAAGGCGTGCTCGCTGCCGAAGCGGCCACCGCGGCCGTCGTCGGCGTCATCGAGCCACGGCAGCGGCGAGTACGCGCCCATGCCGCCGGTGTTGGGGCCGCCGTCGCCGTCGCGCAGACGCTTGTAGTCCTGTGCGGGCGAGAGCGGCAACACGTTGGTGCCGTCGGAGAGGAGGAAGAGCGAGACCTCTTGACCATCGAGGAACTCCTCGATGAGCACGGGGCCCTGCTGCAGGTAATGAGCCGCATGTGCGACGGCGGCCGCGCGGTCGTCGGTGACGAGCACACCCTTTCCGGCGGCGAGCCCGTCGGCCTTCACGACGTAGGGGGCGCCGAACTCGTCGAGCGTCGCCTGGACGTCGTCGAGCGTTTCGGCGAGGTTCGCCCGGCCGGTTGGAACG
This sequence comes from Agromyces sp. Y782, assembly GCF_059445405.1. Lineage (NCBI taxonomy): Bacteria > Bacillati > Actinomycetota > Actinomycetes > Micrococcales > Microbacteriaceae > Agromyces > Agromyces sp. Y782. The sequence continues at coordinate 2,205,662 of NZ_JCAIUG010000001.1, forward strand.
TCGGCCGCCTCCATGACGCGCTTGGCGAAGGTCTTCGATCCCTCGAGGGCGGCGGCCGCCTTGCCGGGCCCGAACACGGCGATGCCGCGGGTGCGCAATGCGTCGGCGACGCCCGCGACGAGCGGCGCCTCGGGGCCGATGACGACGAACTCGATGTCGTTGTCGAGGGCGTAGTCGGTGACGAGCCCGGGGTCGGTCGGGTCAAGCGCGATCGTGGTCACGCTGCCGCGCGCCGACGAGGTGGGGGATGCCGCGATGCCCGCGTTGCCCGGCGCCGCGATGATCTCGTGTCCGGCCTCCTCGTCGAGGAGCGCGAGGATGATGGCGTGCTCGCGCGCGCCCGAGCCGAGGACCAGGATTCTCACCGGTTCAGGTTACCCGTTGCTCGGGGAGCCCGGCGAAACTCCGTGCGGGATGATGGAGGCATGGCACGGGTGAGGATCGGCGACGACATCGGGCGGGCGGCGGTGACGGTCGTGCAGACGGTGACGGCCGGGGGTGCGGAGGCGTCCGCATCCGTCGACCGTTCGACCCTCGCGCTCGCGGTGCGCTACTCGCTGCAGCTGCTCGCCGAGCAGGCGCCCGGCGGCACCGTCGAGGTGCGGGTGCCGCCGTTCGGTGCGGTGCAGTGCATCGAGGGCCCGAAGCACACGCGCGGCACCCCGCCGAACGTCGTCGAAACGGATGCCTCGACGTGGCTCGCCCTCGCGACGGGCACGCTCTCGTGGACCGATGCCCGGGCGACCGGGCGCGTGCACGCCTCGGGCCAGCGTGCCGACCTCACCGAGGTGCTGCCGATCGTGCGCTGAGGTGCTCGGCGCATGCCCCTCCCGTCGCCGTCGAAGCGCGGGTGCGGGACACGCGCGGGTGCGGGACACGCGCGGGTGCGGGACAATGGAGGGGTGACCGATCCCTCGAACGCCCCGGAATCCGCCGAGCACCGCACCGAGCCGGGTGCGGATGCGATCTCGGCCGAGCCGGTCGAGACCGACGTCACGCGCGACACGGTCACGGTGCGACGTGCACCGCGCTACCCGCGGTTCATCGCACTGGGTGCACTGGTCGGCGTCGTCGTCGCGCTCATCCTCACGATCGCCTTCCCCGACAACGCGGAGTTCGACAAGGGCCAGGTGTTCGGCTTCCTGCTGCTGGTCTGCGCCACGATCGGCGTCGCGCTCGGTGCAGGCGTCGCGCTCGTCATCGACCGGGCGACCGCGCACCGGGCGAAGGCCGTTGCCGTTGAGCACGAGACGATCCACCCCGTCGACCAGTAGCGAAGAGTGACGGATGCCGCGGCATCCGTCAGCCTCGAATTGAAGCCGTCAACTGAGCTGCGTGCGCTCCACCCAGCCGAGGTACTCCTCGGTGACCGTGCCGGTGACGTACTCGCCCGTGAAGCACGAGAGGTCGAGCCGTTCGATCGACGTGCCGTCGGTGATCGCGGCCTGGAGGTCGGCGACCTCTTGGTAGATCATGTGGTCGGCACTCAGCTCGGTGGCGATCTCGGGGATCTTGCGGTCGTAGGCGATGAGCTCCTGCCGGCTCGGCATGTTGATGCCGTAGACGTGCGGGAAGCGAACCGGCGGAGCGGCCGAGGTGAAGGTCACCTTGTTGGCGCCGGCCGCGCGAGCCATCTCGACGATCTCTTTCGAGGTCGTGCCGCGCACGATCGAGTCGTCGACGATGAGGATGTTCTTGCCCTTGAACTCGGTGCCCATGGCGTTGAGTTTCTGGCGCACCGAGCGCTTGCGCTCCGCCTGGCCGGGCATGATGAACGTGCGGCCGACGTAGCGGTTCTTGTAGAAGCCCTCGCGGTACTCGATGCCGAGCTTCTGCGCGACCTGCATCGCGGCGGGCCGCGACGAGTCGGGGATCGGCATGACGACGTCGATATCACCCTTGCTCATGTGCGTCTCGATCGTCGTCGCGAGCCGGTCGCCCATGCGCAGGCGCGCCTCGTAGACCGAGATGCCGTTCATGATCGAGTCGGGCCGCGCGAGGTAGACGTACTCGAATGAGCAGGGCACGAGCACCGCGTTCTTCGCGCACTGACGCGAGATCATCTGGCCGTCGAGGCCGATGAAGATCGCCTCGCCGGGGTGCACGTCGCGCACGATCTCGTAGCCGCCCGACTCGAGCACGAGCGATTCCGAAGCCACGATCCACTCGTCGCGCCCGTTGTCGGCGGTGCGACGGCCGAGGATGAGGGGGCGGATACCGAACGGGTCGCGGAACGCGAGCAGCCCGTAACCGGCGATCAGCGCGATGACGGCGTAGGAGCCCTCGACGCGCTCGTGCACCTGCTCGACGGCCGTGAAGACCTGGTCGGGGTCGAGGTCGAGCCCGGTGATCCGGCCCTGCAGCTCTGTGGCGAGCACGTTGAGCAGCATCTCGGTGTCGCTCGTCGAGTTCACGTGACGGCGGTCGATGCGGAAGAGGTCTTCCGACAGCTCACGGGTGTTCGTGAGGTTGCCGTTGTGCACGAGGATGATGCCGTACGGCGCATTCACGTAGAACGGCTGCGCCTCCTCTTCGCGCTCGGCGGCACCCTTCGTCGTGTACCGCACGTGCCCGAGCCCGATGTTGCCGATGAGCGAGCGCATGTCGCGCGTGCGGAACGCCTCGCGCACTTGCCCGCGGGCCTTCGCCATGTGGAACACGGGGCCTTCAGCAGTCGCGATGCCCGTCGAATCCTGGCCACGGTGCTGCAGGAGCAGCAGACTGTCGTAGATCTGCTGGTTGGCCGGTTCAGTGGAGACGATTCCGACGATGCCGCACATGCGAGCGATGGCTCCTCGAAGGTGGGGGAATTGTCCGAGCAGGACGCCTCAATCCTCGCACACGCGCGCGTGTGAGCTGCCTGAACGGCGACCTCCGCTCAGCTGAGCACACTCGCCCGTTCCCCGAGTCCGTCGAAGGGTGGAATCAGTACTCCGTCGGCTTCGCGAGCACGGCCATCGTGCACCGTGAGATGCACACGAGCTTGCCCGCGGCATCCGTGATCTTGATCTCCCAGACCTGGGTCGTACGACCGCGCGTGAGGGGCGTGGCCTCGCCGTAGACCCAGCCTTCGGCGACCGGGCGCACGTGGTTCGCGTTGATCTCCATGCCGACGCAGTAGAACTTCGCGGGGTCGACGGTGAGCGTCGAGCCCCAGCTCGCGAGCGTCTCTGCGAGGGCGACGGATGCCCCGCCGTGCAGCACCCCGCCGGGCTGACGGGTGCGGTGGTCGACCGGCATGCGCCCCTTGAGGGAGTGATCGGTGGTCTCGGTCATCTCGATGCCGAGCGCGCGGATCAGCGTGTCATCGCGCGAGTTCGCCCACTCGAGTGAGGGCTCGCCGAACCAGATGCTCATGCCACCGAGTCTGGCACGCGCGTGCACGGCCTCGAGAAGTCGCAGATGGTGGGTTGCCGCACGGTGAACTCGCCATCTGCGACTTCTCGGTTCGCCCTGAAAGTGCGGTGCGTCACGCGAGCTCGGCGATGATCGGGTGCATGGCATCGTCGAACGCCGAGGCATCCGACCGCAGCGAATCGGTGACCGCGACGGTCATCGCACCGATCCACCAGACGCCGGCCGCCGCGAAGGGCACGACCTCGACGTTCAGCTCGAAGGAGTGGGCGCGGCGACCGACCTCCCGCTCGTGCTCGGCGATCGTGCCGGCGTAGGCGCGGTACGAATCTCCGCGGCGAGAGGCCGACGCCGTGCGGTAGCCCTCGTGCGCCCAGTCGGCCCAGGCCCGTGCGGCCTCGGCGTGCGGCACGATCGCGGCGGCGAGCACCTCGGCCTCGGAGAGCGGCAGTGCGACGTCCGTCTCGAACTCTTCGACGAGTTCGAGTGGCACGGGCGATGGATGCGCCTCGGGCTCGACCGTCATCGCCCACCAGGCACGCCATTGGCGTTCGAGCAGGTCGTGCTGGTCGATCTCGAGGCGGTCGCCGACGGCGCCCACGTCGCGCAGTCGCGGCAGCTCGACGGGCGAGGCGATCGAGAGCACCTCACGCAGATAGAGGGCGAGGAGCACCGGGCGACTCGCATTCTCACGGATCACCCACGACGGCGTGCCTTCCGGCTGCATGGGTGTATTTTAGTCCGCCTGAGCGGGAACGGCACGGTTCGGCGCGCGGCGCGCGGGTACGCTTGACGGGTGACCTCGAACTCGTCCTATGCTGCTGCCGGAGTCGACACACGCGCGGGGGATCTCGCCGTCGAACTCATGAAAGAGGCGGTGTCCGCCACACACGGGCCGAACGTGGTCGGCGGCTTCGGCGGTTTCGCGGGGCTCTTCGACCTCTCGTTCGCGAAAGACTACGCGCGGCCGCTGCTCGCGACCTCGACCGACGGTGTCGGCACGAAGATCGCGATCGCTCAGGCGCTCGACAAGCACGACACCATCGGGCAAGACCTCGTGGGCATGGTCGTCGACGACATCGTCGTGGTCGGCGCGAAGCCGCTCTTCATGACCGACTACATCGCGTGCGGCAAGGTCGTACCCGCGCGCATCGCCTCGATCGTCACGGGCATCGCCTTGGCGTGCGCCGAGACGGGCACCGCACTCGTCGGCGGCGAGACCGCCGAACACCCCGGGCTCATGGGCGAAGACGACTACGACGTCGCCGGCGCGGCCGTCGGCGTGGTCGAGGCCGACAAGATGCTCGGCGCCGAGCGCGTCGAGTCGGGTGACGTCGTGCTCGCGATCGCCTCGAGCGGCCTGCACTCCAACGGCTTCTCGCTCGTGCGGCACATCCTGTCGGGCGCGGGCCTCGGGTACACGGATGCCTCTGCTGAACTGGGCACGACGTGGGGCGAGGCCCTGCTCGAACCCACCCGCCTCTATTCGGGCCCGCTCGTCGAGTTGCTCGCCGGCCGGCACGGCGACGCCGTGCACTCGCTCTCGCACGTCACCGGCGGCGGCATCGCCGCGAACCTCGCGCGCGTGCTGCCCCTCGGCTCGTGGGTCGAGCTCGACCGGTCGACGTGGTCGCCCGCACCCGTGTTCCGCGTGCTCAACGAGCTCGCGGGCACCACGCTCGAGTCGACCGAAGGCACATGGAACCTCGGCATCGGCTTCTTCGCCGTCGTGCGAGCGGATGCCGCGGCATCCGTCATCTCGGCACTCGGCGCCCTCGGCCTGCCGGCCTGGCAGGCGGGCACCGTGACGATCGGCGACCGAGATCTCACGGGCTTCGAGCAGGGCGCCAAGGGCGTCGACGGCGGCGCCGTGCGGCTCGTCGGCTCCTACGCGAGCTGACCGGGGTCGACCAAATCATGCGCACGCAGGTCTCGATCGGACTCATCGGCACCACCGACCCGTCGATCGTGCGGGCGCTGGCGCCGCGCATCGAGCGGCTCGGGTTCTCGGCGCTGTGGCTCAACGACATCCCCGGCGGCGACTCGCTCGCCGGGCTGCGTGTCGCAGCCGGCGTCACCGACTCGCTCCGGCTCGCGACGGGGGTGATCCCGCTCGACCGGCGGCCCGTCGACTCGCTCGACTTCGCCGGGCTCCCCGCTGAGCGCACGGTGATCGGCGTCGGCTCCGGGGGAGCGGCCCGTTCGCTCGCGCTCGTCGAGCAGGGCATCGCCTCGCTTCGCGAAACGAGTGACGTCTCGATCATGGTGGGCGCGCTCGGCCCACGCATGCGGCGGCTCGCCGCCGAGCAGGCCGACGGGGTCGTCCTCAACTGGCTCACCCCAGTGGCGGCCGCCGACGCGACGCGCGAGCTCCGCACCGCGGCCCGATCGCGGAAGGTGAGCAGTGTGCTCTACGTGCGCACGATCACCGACGCCGATGCGCGCCCGGCGCTCGAAGTCGAGGCCGAGCGTTACGAGACCGTTCCCTCGTACGCCGCGAACTTCGCCCGCCTCGGCATCCGCGCGATCGACGCGACGATCACCGACGCGGCGGGTCTCTCCGCCTATGACGCCGCGGTCGACGAGATCGTGCTGCGCGCGATCAACTCGACGGGCTCACTCGCCGAACTCGAGCGCTTCGTCGAGACGGCGGCCGGGTGGCGCGGCGCCTCCTGAGCGGTCGTGTGCATCGAGTCGGTCATGACGCGCCGTCGAGCGACGTCGACATGGCGCGGATGGATCGCCACACACGCACGCGAAACGGCGTCACCGTCCACGGTGAGAACCGTCGAGGGCCGACCTCAGACCGGTGTGACGAAGACCGTGAGGGAAGGTCGGTGAAGACAGCGCCCGCTAGGCGCGCTGTTCATCGCCCGCGACGTAAGTGTCGTCGTCGTCGGCGGAGTAATCCGCCCACTTCGCCGCTTCTTCGGTGTAATCGTCATGCGGCGAGCTGGTGAGCTCGCGCTCAAGCGCGTTGTAGTCGGTGTTCGGGCTGAAATACTTCAACTCCCGAGCGACCTTGGTGTGCTTGGCTTTCTGACGGCCGCGCCCCATGCGTGACCCCCTTACGACATCTGGCCGGGTGGGATGTGTTCTTCACCCGGCGCTCATCTGATAAATGAATTCGTCCGGCCGCCAGTTTAGCACCGGAGTCGGGGGCGCTCGGCGTCCTCCACAGGCGTGCTGTCGGTCGGATGCCGGCGTTCGCCGCGTGTGCTGCGAGCACACAGCAACCCGTGCTGAGATTGTCAGGTGATGACGAGCCCTGAACGCGTGAAGATCGTAGTGATCGGCGCAGGGCAGGCCGGCTTGTCCGTCGCGTTCTACCTGCGGCGCTTCGAGCTCGTTGCCGATCAGGATTTCGTGATGCTCGACCGCGCGCCCGGCGCGGGCGGGGCATGGCAGCACCGGTGGTCATCGCTCAGGCTCGGAACCGCGCACCGGGTGAACGACCTGCCCGGCATGGCCGAACTCGGTCTCAGCTTCGACACTGCCGACCGCAATCTGCCCGCGAAGGACGTCGTCGCCGACTACTACGGGCGGTTCGAAGAACACTTCGACCTCAGGGTGCGACGGCCCATGAATGTACGGCAGGTCTCCAACGACGGCGTCGACCTGCTCGTGCGATATGAAGACCTCACCCCGCAGCCCCTCGCCCTCGAAGAGCAGAAGGCCGCACGCGGTCTCTTCGGGCGGCGGCGCAAGACCTTCGAAGAACCCGAAGCCCCGTCGGCGCCGCAGCATCAACTCGCGACGCAGTTCCTCGTGAACGCCACCGGCACGTGGGGTTCGCCGTTCGTGCCGTACTACCCCGGCATGACCGAGTTCGCCGGGCGGCACCTGCATACCTCGGATTACACCGAGGCCGAAGACTTCCGCGACAAGCACGTCGTCGTGGTCGGCGGCGGCACCTCCGCCATCGGCTTCATGCTCGAACTCGAGAATGTCGCGGCAGGGCTCACGTGGGTCTCGCGCCGACCGATCGACTGGCTCGATCGCCAAGAGCTCGACCTCGAAGGGGCATCCGCCGCCGTGGCCATGCAAGACGAGGCCGCGCGCTCGGGTCGTGCGCTGCCGTCGATCGTCAGCGGCACCGGCGTGCCCCGGAGCCGGCGCATCGCCGCGGGCATCGAGCGCGGCCTGCTCGTCGCGCGACCCGTGTTCGACCGCATCGAGGGCGACCGGGTCGTCTGGGAGGGTGACGAGTCGGGCATGGCCCGCGCCGACGTCATCATCTGGGCGACCGGGTTCCGGCCCGACCTGCGCCACCTCTCACCGCTGAAGCTCCGCGAGAAGGCCGGCGGCGTCACGGTGGGCCAGGGCGCTGCGTGGAGCGACCCGCGGATCTTCCTGGCGGGCTACGGTCCGCAGGCCTCCACGATCGGCGCGAACCGTGCTGGACGCATGATCGCCCGCCAGATCATGGCGATGCTCTAGGTGCACTGCCCGGGCATCTCGGGAATGCCTCGCGGCCGCTCTCGTACGTGGAGTGGTGCGAGCCGTATCCGATGATCGACGGGCCCCAGATGCGGGGCGCCGCACCGGGTGCTCGACACGGTCGATGAACTCGCGCATCGAGGCATCCGTGTATTCCGTCGCCATGCGCGATGTCTAGCGAGCGCGCTTCCGATTCGACTCGGACAGCGGGCGTCGCGGCACCGGACGCACGGGCTCGCCGCGACGATCCTGTCCGGGCAACGGGCGCGAGCGGCGGCCGTAGAGCAGGTCGGAGGAATCGAGCAACCACGGCACGAGCGCGACCGTGACGCCGTGCACGAGCAGCAGTTTCTGGCTGATGCGCCGCGCCTTGTGGTTGTGCAGGATGCCCTCCCACCAATGCCCGACGATGTACTGGGGCATGTACACCGTGACGACCTCGGAGCCGTGCTCCTCGCGCCGCGACTTGATGTAGTGGATCAGCGGATAGCTGAGGTCGCGATACGGCGAGCTCAGGATGCGCAGCTTCACGTGGATGTTCTGCTTCACCCAGTCCTTCTTCAGGCGCTTCGTCTCCTCCTCGTCGAGGGAGACATGCACCGCCTCGAGCGAGTCGTGGCGGGCCGCGATCGCATAGTCGAGCGCCTTCAACGTCGGCTTCTGCATGCGGCCGACGAGCACGATCGCATGGTCGCCCGTCGCGCCGAAGGTCGTGGTCGGGTCGACCTCGATCTCTTTCTCGACGTCGCGGTAGTAGCGGTTCACGCCCATCATGAGGAAGAACAGGATCGGCATCAGCACGAACACGATCCACGCGCCGTGGGTGAACTTCGTGATCGTGACGACGATGAGCACGACCGCCGTCATCACGGCGCCGATCGCATTGATCACGAGCGCACGCCAGATCGCCCCGCGAGTCAGCGGCGCGGAGCCCGAGGCATCCGCTCGCCCTCTCGTCGACTTCGAGCCGACCGGATGCCGCCGCTGACGAAGCGCTCGCACCCAGTGCCGAACCATTCCGGTCTGCCCGAGCGTGAACGAGACGAACACGCCGATGATGTACAGCTGGATCAACACCGTCAGGTTCGCTTGGAAGATCACCAGAATGACGGATGCCGCGAGCGCGAGGATCACCACACCGTTCGAGTAGATGAGGCGGTCGCCGCGGGTCGACAGCGACTTCGGGGCGTAGCGGTCGCGGGCGAGCACCGATCCCAGCAGCGGGAAGCCGTTGAACGCGGTGTTCGCCGCGAGCAGCAGCACGAGTGCCGTCGCAGCCTGGATCACGTAGAAGAACACCGTGCCGTCGCCGAACGTCGACGCCGCGACCTGGGCGATGAGACTGCGTTGCGGCTCGATGGCGCACTCCGCCCAGCCGACCAGGTCGCACGGGTCCTCGGCGTAGTGCACTTGCGAGATGAGCGCGACGGCGGTGAGGCCCGCGAAGAGCACGATCGCGATGCCGCCCATGAGCACGAGCGTCATCTGCGCGTTCTTGACCTTGGGGAACCGGAACGCGGGCACGCCGTTCGAGATCGCCTCGACGCCCGTGAGAGCGGAGCATCCGCTCGCGAACGATCGGAGCAGCAGCAGGATGACGCCCGCCTGCGTCATCGACGTGGCCTCGACACCGAAGGTCGCCGACTCGGCCACCGGCGGGTCGCCGAGCACGGTGCGGGTGAGGCCGATGACGACCATGATGAACACGCTGCCGATGAAGAGATACGTCGGCACGGCGAACGCCTTCGACGACTCGCTGACACCGCGGAGATTCACGGCGGCGAGGATGATGACGAAGACGACGGCCAGTTCGACCCGGAACGGGTTCAGCTCCGGGATCGCCGAGATGATGTTGTCGACCCCCGACGCGACCGAGACGACGACGGTCATGACGTAGTCGACGAGCAGGGCGGATGCCACGACGAGACCCGACTTCTCGCCGAGATTCTTGTGCGCCACCTCGTAGTCGCCACCGCCCGACGGGTAGGCGCGAATCAGTTGCCGGTAGCTCGCGACGACCGTCACGAGCAGCACGACGACCGCGAGCGCGACCCACGGTGCGAAGCTCAGGAAGGCGAGGCCGCCGACCATGAGGATCATCAGGAGCTCTTGCGGTGCGTACGCCACAGAAGAGAGCGGGTCGCTCGCGAAGATCGGCAGCGCGAAGCGCTTCGGGAGGAGCTGACCCTCGAGATGCTCGGTCGGGAGCGGGTCGCCGATGATCCAGTTCTTCGGCGACTTCAATTCAGCCGGCGGTGTATCCGCCTCATTCGTCACGGCGGTTGAGACTACACCCGCGGCGGCCCGTGTCAAGAGGGCGATCGATGCAGGGTCACGGATGCCTCGCGCCGCACCTGAACGCGGTCTGCACCACGCCCACGGTCGCCGCCGTTCGCGCCTTGTAGAGTTGTGACGACTCTTCGATCATTCGAGCCACCCGGGAGCGGACGTGAACCGTGCGATGCAGCTCGCGCGGGGCTCCGCCACCGCTGCGGTGGCCTTGCTCCTCGCCGCGTTCTCGCACGCCGCCGCCGGTGCTGAAGCGCCCGGCGGGGTCGGGCTCGTGCTCGCCGGCATCGTCGCGCTCGCGGCATCCGTCGCCCTCGTCGGCCGCCGTTCGACGCCGCTGCGCACCGCGCTGGCCGTGATCGCGAGCCAGGGCACGTTCCATCTGCTCTTCGGCGTCGGCGCTGGCGCCGGCCGGCCGGCCGGGTCGTTCGTCATCGACGGCACCGGCCACCACCAGACCGTCGCGTACATCGACGGCGCGGCCGCGGTTGGTGCCGCGGGTGCCGCGGGTGCCGCACACGTTCACACTGATGCTGCGATGTTCGCCGGTCACGCCGTCGCTGCCGCCCTCACCATCGTGTACCTGCTCGCCTTCGAACAGGCGGCCTGGCGTGCGGTCGCTGCCGCCGCCCGCCGATTCGTACTGAGGCTCACCACCCGGCCGCAGCCGGTCGCCGTGTCGACGCCGGCGCTGAGCCGACCCATCGTGTCGGCTCCGCCGCGGCTTCGCTCGAGGCTCCGTTACGCCGCGTTCGGGTCTCGCGGTCCGCCGCTCCTCCTCGCCTCCGCATAACACCCCCGCCGATCGGCGGTTCAAGACATATCCGGATGCCCCTGCGCGCGACCGAGATCGCGCGCACGTTCCCGGACACGAGGAGAAGGACTCCCAAGCGTGAAGACCATCGCAACCACCGCGGACCGCTCGACGGACCGCACCACTCGACTGCGGGCGCTCGTGCTCGCCGCCGCCGCGCTCGCCGTCGCGGCGACCGTCACCCTCGCCGGTGCCTCGCCGGCGTTCGCCCACGACGAGCTCGTCGGGTCCACCCCCGAGCCCGGGCAGGTACTCGATACCGTCCCCGACGAGGTCGTGCTCGACTTCTCGAACGACATCATCGAGGTCGGCACCGCCGTCGTCGTGGTCGACCACCACGGCGAAGAGATCGCCGTGGGCGAGCCCGTCATCGCCGGGCCACGCGTCACGGCCTCACTTCCCGCCGACCTCGAGGGCGAGTATCAGGTGCGCTGGCGTGCCGTGTCGAGTGACGGGCACCCCATCGAGGGAACCATCGACTTCGGGGTCGGCGCCGACGCGACCGGCACCTGGACCGAGCAGCCGCCGCACGACGACGCGGCAGCAGGCGATGACGAGGGTGAGGGTGAGCACGCCGAGGACGGCGACGCGCACGACGATGCGCACAGTGACGCCGCCGCGAGCGGCCCCGACGGGTGGGCGATCGCCGGCTTCGTCGTCGGCGGACTCGGAATTCTCGCACTCATCGCCGCCGTCATCGTGAACGCGAGGCGCAAGAGCGCCGGTCCTGGCGCGGGAGACGGCTCGGGATCGTCGGGAACGGACTCGACCGGCACCGATGGCACCGGTTCGTCTGGCGACGTCGCCTGAGCGAAGCGAGCGGATGCCGCGGGCGACGCGGCATCCGCTCTCGCCCGGCTTCGTGCTAGGCCTGAGGCGGCTGGCCGAGGTCGAAGACCCAGTCGTTGGTGTGCAGCACGAGGCCGGGCTTCACCTCGAACTCCTCTTCGCCGAGCAGCCGGAAGCCCGCCTTGCGGCAGACGACGTTCGACGGAGGATTGTCGACGCGCGGGTACGCGTGCACCGGCAGAGTCTCGCCATCGGCGCGCGCCGTCTGGAGCATCACGATCACCGCGGCAGGAGCGATGCCCTGGCCGCGGTACTCGGCCTCGACCGACCATCCGCTCTCGAGGGCGGGCTCGCCGTGCCACTCGTGCTGCCAGTAGCCGACGATGCCGACGCCGTCGGGATGCCCCGGGATCACGACACGGAACTGGTGGGCCGTGCCCTCGCGCTGCAGTCGGAGATAGCGTTCGTGACGTGCGAGCACCTGCTCGTCGTTCTCGGGACCGCCGAGCTGGTCCATGAGCTCAGGCGTGTTCGCGCGGTGCAGCAGTTCGAGATCGTCTTCGGACCAGGCGCGCAGTTCGATGTCGGGCATTTCGTCATCGAAGCACGCACGACCGACAAACCCACGACTGACATGCGGGACGGAGCGGGGGCATCCGTCCCGCATGACCTGGTACTGAGCGGCGGATGCCGGCTCAGCGGTCGGTGAGTGTCGCCAGCACGTCGGCGCGCACCTGCGCCAGTCGCGCCTTGAGGAGCGTGACCGACTCGGGCGTGACGCGACCGCGACTCGCGTGCGTGCGCAGGTCGGTGCGCAGCTGCTGCCGGAACTCGCTCAGCACGAGGTCGGCTTCGTGCACCGCGCGGCCCGTTTCGGCACGGGCGTCGCCGCCCCAACCGGTGGTCGACGTGCTGCCGGCCGACGCCGCCGATGCCGGCATCTTGGTCGCCGACCGCTTGGCCTCGCGGGCTGCGCTCGCCAGTTCGGCTCGGAGCGATCGCATCGCATCGTTGACCTCGGCGCGCACGCCGTCGGCGAGGCGTCGCACGGAATCGGTCACCTCGTTCTCGATGCCGTCGAGCTCGTCGCGGCGTGCCTCGAGTTCGGCTCGGCCGGCATCCGTGATCTCGTAGACGGTCTTGCGGCCGTCGGTCGACTTCGAGACGAGGCCCTCCTCCTCGAGCTTCGAGAGGCGCGGGTAGATCGTTCCGGCGCTCGGACTGTAGGTGCCGCCGAACCGATCGGAGAGCGCCTGGATCAGCTCGTAGCCGTGACGCGGCTGCTCGTCGAGCAGCGCCAACAGGTAGAGGCGCAGACTGCCGTGGGCGAAGACGGGCGGGGTCATGCGGATGCCTCGTCGTCGCTCGAGCCCGAAGCGCTCGAGCCCGAAGCGCTCGACGCGTCGCCGTGGCTCGCGCCCGCGGCATCCGTCGCCGTGCTGTTCGCCTCGCGGCGCATGACGGAGATCGACCCGGAGACGCTGTTCGCGCCGAGGTCGAGCCACCGGCCCGACAGCTCGCCGGTGATGCGCTCGAAGCCCTTGCCGAGCATGCCCCTGATGGTCGTATCGTCGATCAGCACCGTGCCGCCGACCGTGTTGATGCGGTAGCGAGCGCCGGCGCCCGGCGCGAAGCGCACGGTCAGGTTGCCCGAGACGGTGTTCGTGTCGACCCGGTCGGGCGTGCCGAACGCATCGAGGATCATGTTGCCCGACACCGTGTCGGCGTTGAACGAACGCACGTCGCCGGTGGCGACGACGTCGCCCGAGACCGAGTGCGCGGTGATGCGGCCGGTGTGGTTGCCGGCGGACACCTCGCCCGACACCGTCGAGAGTTCGACGTCACCCTCGTGGTTGTCGAGCACGAGGTCGCCCGAGACGGTGGAGAGCTTGGCATCTGTCGTGAATCCCGAGACGAGCGCGTCGCCCGAGACCACGCCGAGCTTCATGACCACATGGCGCGGGGCGAGGATGGACACGTCGGCCTTCGCGTTGCCGGCCCAGCCCTTGAAGACGTCGATGAAGTTGTCCCACCGCAATTGCGGGTGGTCGATCTCGAGCGAGTCGCCGTCGATCTCGATCTTGAGGTCTTTGCCCGTGACGTTCGAGACCTCGATGCGTGCGCCGGGCTCGTCGTGGGCGATCACGTCGACCTTGCCGCCGATGAGACTCACCTTGAGCTTGCGAACCAGTTCGAGGTCGATGATCCGGGTCTCGCCCGGGTTGATGACCCATTTCTCGATGGACATGCTGTGCTCCTTCTGTTGCTGCCCCGCCGCCGAGGCCTGTCGCGAGGTCGGATGCCGCGGCATCCGCTGCCCTCGAAGTTCGTATCGCGATATATCGCGTGTGGTTCGTAAACACGATATATCGCGATTGCACGATTCGCAAGTGCGCGATTCGCGAGTCGCGCGTTGTGTCGGCCAGAGTTCGCCGAGGCGAGCGGATGCCGCCGCTTGACATTGACGCGACGTCAACCTCTATCGTCGATGACGTGGGGCAGACGCCCCGCCGATCACGAGAGGAGTACGCCGTGGACTGGTCGATCCAGGAGATCGCGAAGCTCGCCGGCACGACGAGCCGCACGTTGCGTCACTACGACGACATCGGGCTGCTCGCACCGACGCGCATCGGCTCGAACGGATACCGCTACTACGACGACGCCGCGCTCGTGCGACTGCAGCGCATCCTGCTGCTGCGCGAGCTCGGCATCGGACTCCCGGCGATCGGCGAGGTGCTCGACCGCGAGGAGAGCGCCCCGCATGCGCTCCGCGGCCACCTCGAGTGGCTGCGCGGCGAGCAGCAGCGGCTGGCGCGGCAGATCGCGTCGGTCGTCAACACCATCGGAGCATTGGAAGGAGGTGAACAACTCATGGCAGAGAACATGTTCGACGGATTCGACCACACCCAGTACAAGGAGGAGGTCGAGGAACGTTGGGGCAAGGAGGCGTACGCGAAGAGCGACGCGTGGTGGCGGTCGCTGAGCGCCGAAGAGAAGGCTGCGGGGCAGCAGCGCGTCTTGCAGCTGAGCAGCGACTGGATCTCGGCGTTCGAGCGGGGCGTAGACCCCACGGGCGACGAGGCGCAGGCGCTCGCGCAGCGGCAGTTCGAGTGGCTGCGCGGCGTGCCCGGTACGCCGGGTGGCGGCGCTGCCGGCCCGAGCAAGGCCTACTTCCTCGGCCTCGCCGAGATGTACGTGGCCGATGAGCGCTTCGGCGCGAACTACGGCGGTCAGGCGGGCGCCGAGTTCGTGCGCGACGCGATGACGGCCTACGCCGAGCGCGAGCTGTAGCGCGAGCGCGAGCTGTAGCGCGAGCGCGAGCTCGTGCAGTCGCCCCCGAGGTGTCCCGGCCTCGGGGGCGACTGCGGTCTCCGCGCCCGGTCGGCTTCAGCAATTCAGGAGCGGAGGCGTGTCGCCCGGCGTGTCGCCACGGTTGCGCGTGAGACACGCCATCGCCGTCCTGAATTGCTGGGAGTCGATGTGGCGGTCATGGTGGCGAGGGTCGCGGTCAGGCGGAGGATGTCGCGGATGTCGCGGGGTCGGCGGATGTGGCGGATGCCGCGGCGGATGTCGCGGATGTGGCGGGGGACCCGGGCGCAGCGGCATCCGCTCGCTCGATGCCCGGTGTGTCTGGCGCGTCCGGCGCGCTTTCGAAGCCCGGCGCGACCGGCGCGCGCGGCGCGCGCTTGATCGCGAACAGGGGGATGGTGTACCCGCAGAGCGGACCGATGAGCACCGCGAAGGCGACGGTGCCGATGCCGACGTTGCCGCCGAGCAGCCAGCCGGCGGCGAGCACGACGAGCTCGATGCCGGTGCGCACGATCCAGATCTTCCAGCCGGTGACGCGATGCAGGCCCGTCATCAGGCCGTCGCGCGGGCCGGGGCCGAAGTGCGCGCCGATGTAGAGGCCGGTCGCCACGGCGAGCAGGAGGATGCCTGCGGGGAGCAGGAGCACGCGCACCCAGAGGTCGAGCCCCGGAGGGATGAGCCAGAGGCCGACGTCGGCGGCCGGGCCGATGAGCAGGGCGTTCATGACGGTGCCGAACCCGAGTCGCTGGCGGATCGGGATCCAGAGCAGCAGCACCACGCCGCTCATGAGCACCGTGATGAGGCCGAAGCCGGCGCCGGTGTGCTTCGCGATGCCCTGCGTCAGCACGTCCCAGGGGCCGACGCCGAGCTCGCCGCGCACGATGAGTGCGATGGCGATGCCGTAGAGGAACAGCCCGACGAAGAGCTGCACGAACCGGCGTACGAGTACCGGGGTCGAATCGGCAGACTGGAAGAGGGTCGAGCGGGGCATTCTGCAATCCAATTGCATGATTGGCCTTTTCGCCAAGAGCCAATTCGTCTAAAGTGGCTCGAATGGCGGAGTCCACACTGAGCGCGCGATCGCTCGAGAACCTGCTCGGCGACTGGCGAACGGGCGCTGGCAGCGCGTATCACGCGCTCGCCGAACGCATCCGGTTGCTCGTGCTCGACGGCCGCATCCCCGTCGACACCCGGCTGCCGGCCGAGCGCGATCTTGCCGAGCGACTCGGGCTCAGTCGCACGACGGTGACTGCTGCCTACCGGCATCTTCGCGAGCAGGGGCTCGTGCTGAGCCTGCGCGGCTCGGGCAGCGTCGCGAGACTGCCCGGAGCGCCGACGATCCTGCCGGCCCCGCCCGCATCCGACTACATCGACTTCTCCAAGGCGGCGCCCCCGGCGCTTCCCTGGCTTCCGGATGTCGCGCGGCAGGCGATCGACGATCTGCCAGAGCACCTCGGCGACGCCGGGTTCGATCCGATCGGCACGCCCGCGTTGCGTGCGGCGATCGCCGATCGCTACACGGCGCGCGGACTCCCGACAGCTCCCGAGCAGATCATGGTCACGATCGGTGCGCAGCACGCGATCGCGTTGCTCTCCCGTGCGATCGTCGGGCGCGGTGACCGGGCCATCATCGAGGCGCCGACGTACCCGCACGCGTATGAGGCGCTGCGCGCGGCGGGTGCCCGGCTCGTGCCCGTGAGCGTCGCGTCGCGCGATGACCCGGCCTGGACCGGGCAGGCCGAGACCGAGGCGCTCACTCGAGCGATCGGGCATTCGAACCCGGTTGCCGCGTATCTCATGCCCGACTTCCAGAACCCGACGGGGCGATCGATGAGCGTCGACGCCCGTGAGCGCGTGCTCGATGCGGCCGCCCGCCAGGGCACCGTGATCTTCGCCGACGAGACCACCGGCGAGCTCGACATCGACCGCGCAGAATCCTTCCTGCCGATGGCAGCGTACGGCCCGGCGATCATGGTCGGCTCGGTCGGCAAGACCGTCTGGGGCGGTGTGCGCGTCGGCTGGATCCGCGGCGATCAACCGCTCATCCGCCGCCTGCTCGCGGTGCGCTCACCCGGCGATCTCGGCACGCCGATCATCGAGCAGTTGCTCGTCACGCGCCTGCTCCCGCACATGGACGACATCCTCGACCTGCGCCGCGAGCAGCTCCGCGCCGGGCGCGACCGTCTCGAGGCGCTGCTCGCCGAGGCATTCCCCGAATGGAATGTGCCGCATGTCGACGGCGGCATCGTCACGTGGATCGGGCTCGGCGCTGCCGTGAGCTCGCAGCTCGCGCTCGCCGCCCGCTCGCAGGGGCTGATCATCGCGGCGGGGCCGAGGTTCGGCATCGACGGTGCGTTCGAGCGATTCCTCAGGCTGCCCATCTGCTATCCGACCGAGACGACGGATGCCGCGGTGCAGGCGCTCGCCCGCGCGTGGCACTCGCTCTCGGGGGCGGTGCCGGCGCCCGACCAGAGCCTGCTCGCGTCGGTCGTGTAGCGGCGCGCCGGCGCGCCGCCCACCCCGCGGCATCCGCGAGCCCGATCGCTGTTCACCCGATGGCCACCGGGCGTCCACCTCGGCCGCACCGTCACGTCGCCTGGCATCGCCAACCTGTCGCCGACCCCCGTCTCGACCCGCTGGAGTGTGCCCGACATGTCCGTACGCCCACTGTCCGTACGTCCACTGTCCGTCGCTGCGCTCGTCGCGGCGTCCGTCATCGCCGGCGGCACCCTCGTGGGCTCCGCGGTCGCGGCGCCGGCCGAGGCCGCATCCGGCTCGTCCGCGTTCCATCGCACGGCGACGTATCCCGTGTTCCAGAACCTGCCGGAGGGCGTCGACCCCGCATCGGAAACGGTCGCCGAGATCTCGGCGATCACGCCCGACGGATCCACCGTCGTGTACACCGATGCACTCGGCAAGCGCATCGGCTTCCTCGACGTGACCGACCCCTCGAACCCGGTCGGCGACGGCACGATCGAACTCGCATCGCTCGGCCACGCCGACGACCAGCCCACCTCGGTCGCCGCCTACGGCGACTTCATCCTCGTCGTCGTCGATGAGACCGGCGGCGCGTTCACCGAACCGGCCGGTCGCCTCGATGTGATCCGGGCCGACGATCGGTCGGTCGTGCGCAGCATCGATCTCGAGGGTCAGCCCGATTCGATCGCGATCTCGAAGGACGGCGCCTACGCGGCGATCGCGATCGAGAACCAGCGCGACGAGGCGGCGACGCCCGCCGGTGGTGAGGAGGGCGACCTGCCGCAGCTGCCCGGCGGCTTCGTGCAGGTGCTCGGCCTCGGCGCCGACCCGGCGGCGTGGACGGTCGACCCGGTGCCGTTCCTCGAGGAGGACGGCTCGCCGATCGCCGTGATTGCCGCGGCCGGCCTCGACACCCCGACGGACCCCGAGCCCGAGTACGTCACCATCAACGGGCAGAACCAGCTCGCGGTCACGATGCAGGAGAACAACGGCATCGCGATCATCGACCTTCCGACGCGCGAGGTCGTGCGAGCCTTCTCGGCCGGTTCGGTCGCCGTCGACGGCATCGACACGAAGAAGGACAAGCGCATCGACCTGACCGGCTCGATCGGGCAGACCCCGCGTGAGCCCGATTCGATCGCCTGGATCGGCGACGATCGCCTGGCCACTGCGAACGAGGGCGACTGGAAGGGCGGCACACGCGGCTGGACCGTCTTCGACGCGGAGTCCGGCGACGTCGTGTGGGACGCAGGCAACACGTTCGAGCACCTCGCTGTGCGGCACGGCCTCTCCAACGACGACCGCGCAGCGAAGAAGGGCAGCGAGCCCGAGGGGCTCGCCGTCGCCGAGTTCGACGGAGTGCCGTACGCCTTCGTGGCGAGCGAGCGGTCGAACTTCGTCGCGGTGTACGACGTGAGCGACGCGGCCTCCCCGGTGTTCAGCCAGTTGTTGTTCGCGACGAACGGCCCCGAGGGCATCCTTCCCGTGCCGGGCAGCGACCTGCTCGTCGTGTCGAGCGAGACCGACGAGGCATCGGTCGGCGTGCGCGCCGCGGTCAACCTCTACACCTTCGGCGGCGAGCAGTCGGCGCAGCCGGCACAGCCGGCACAGCCGAGCATCGTCTCCGACCTCGTCGACGGTGCACCGATCGGCTGGGCAGCGCTCGGCGCGCTCAGCGGGCACCCGGGCGACGCGGGCGTCGTCTACGCCGCGAGCGACGCCGCAGTCTCGCCGAGCACGGTGTACTCGGTGGATGTGACGCAGACCCCGGCGCGCATCACCTCGGCGCTGCCGGTGACCGATGGCGGTGCGCCCGTCGCGCTCGACATCGAAGGACTGCAGGCGCGTGCCGACGGCGGGTTCTGGCTCGCGATCGAGGGCGCGATCGGCGCCGACAACCGTGTTGTGCGAACGGATGCCGCCGGAGCCGTCGTCGAGACCATTGCACTGCCTGCCGAGGTGACGGCCCACATCGCCAAGTGGGGACTCGAGGGAGTGACCTCGATCGGCACCGGCGACGACGAGCAGCTCTGGGTGGCGCTGCAGCGTCCGCTGTGGGCGGACCCCGCGGTCACGGGCGCCGGCGCGGCGACCGTCGACGGTGCCGACCTCGCTCGCATCGGCCGCTACGACGTGGCGTCCGGCGAGTGGGCCTGGTTCGCCTACCAGCTCGCGGCCACGGCCGTCGCCGGCGACTGGATGGGGCTCTCCGAGATCACGGCGATCGACGAGAACACCCTCGCCGTCATCGAGCGCGACAAGCTCAACGGCCCTGCGGCCGCGGTGAAGCGAGTGACGCGCGTCGAGATCCCAGAGGGCGCGCCCGCGTCCGGCACGCTGCCGGTGCTCGAGAAGACCACCGCGATCGATGTCCTGCCGCAGCTCCGGGCGACCGGCGGCTGGACGCAGGAGAAGCTCGAGGGCTTCGCGCTCGCGGCCGACGGGGCGCTGTACGGCGTCACCGACAACGACGGGCTGAAGGATGCCACGGGCGAGACCGTGTTCCTCGGCCTCGGTTCGGCCGACGAGGTGTTCCCGACGGTGCCCGGCGGCCCGGGTGAGCCCGGTGGACCGGAGGCGCCGACGCTCGACCTCGGCGCCGATTCGGTCGAAGCTGGCGGAACGCTCGCCGTGCGCGGCGCCGGCTTCGCGGCCGGCGACGAGGTGCGGCTCGAGCTCCACTCCGAGCCCGTGGTGCTCGGCCAGGCGACCGCGTCGGCCGACGGCGCGCTGGCCTTCACCGCCCGCATCCCCGCCGCGACGGCGCCGGGGGCCCACACGATCGTCGCCATGCTGCCCGACGGCACGACCCTGTCCGCCGCGATCACCGTCACGACGGGTGGATCGGCGAGCGCCGCGGGCCTCGCGAGCACGGGTGTCGAGTCGATGGGGGTGATCCTCGTTGCGGCGCTGATTCTCATCGCGGGTGCCGTGTTCCTCCTGCTCGCACGGCGTCGCGCGGCGTAACGGAGACCGGATCGCGTCACCGAATGCCGCTCGGATTTCATCGGTTCGAGTTATTGCGACGTCGGCGCCTGCGAGAATCGAGCAATGCACCTGCTCGCCGCACTCAGCATGAAGAACCGCGCGCTCATCGCGCTCATCACCATTGTCGTTGCGATCTTCGGCGGTATCTCGCTCACAAGCCTCAAGCAGGAGCTGGCACCGTCGATCGAGTTCCCGCAGCTGTCGATCGTGACGAGCTACCCGGGTGCATCGCCCGACATCGTCAACACGGATGTCTCGACGCCGATCGAGACCGCGATCCAGGGCATCACCGGACTCGAGACGACCTCGACGACGAGCTCGACCGGCCTCTCGCGGGTGACCGCGAGCTTCACCTACGGCACCGACCTCGCGTTCGCCGAGCAGAAGCTGCTCTCGGCCGTGAACCGCATCTCGAGCCAGTTGCCCGCCGACGTCGACCCGCAGGTGCTCGCGCTCAGTCTCGACGACTTTCCGGTGCTGCAGATCGCGGTGACCGGCGTCGACGACATCAGCGCCCTCTCCGATGAGATCGAGCGCACGACGCTCGGCGAGATCACCGACGTCGACGGCGTGCGCGAGGCGAGCCTCATCGGCGAAGTCGGACAGCGCGTCACCATCACGCCCGACACCGAGAAGCTCGCGGCGCTCGGGCTGACCCAGCAGGCGATCCGCGACGCGTTGCAGCAGAACGGCCTGCTCGTACCGGCCGGCAGCATCACCGAGGGCGACTCGACCTTCGCCGTGCAGACCGGCACCCGCATCGCCAGCATCGAGGAGATCGCCGAGCTGCCCGTGCTCGGTGCCACCGAGCAGGTGCCGGATGCCGCGACCGAGACGCCCACCGACGGCGCGGAGGTGCCCGACGCCGGCACCGAGACGCCCACCGACGGCACGGAGGTGCCCACCGACGGCACGGAGGTGCCTGACGCCGGCGCCGAGCTGCCCGGCGCCGGCCAGGGCGCCGGGACCCTCGCGACCACGATCGACGTGCCCGTCGCGGCGACGATCGCCGACGTGGCATCCGTCGAACTCACCGACAACCCCGTCTCGAGCATCTCGCGCGTCAACGGCGAGCCCGCACTCACCATCTCGGTCACGAAGTTGCCCGCAGCCAACACCGTCGAGGTGTCGAACGCGGTGACCGCGCTGCTGCCCGACCTCGAGTCCTCGCTCGACACCACGAACCCGGGCGCGACCTTCACGGTCGTCTTCGACCAGGCACCCTACATCGAGCAGTCGATCGAGTCGCTCGCGACCGAGGGTCTGCTCGGCCTCTTGTTCGCGGTGATCGTGATCCTCGTCTTCCTGCTCTCGATCCGGGCGACGCTCGTGACCGCGATCTCGATTCCGACCTCGGTGCTCATCACCTTCATCGGGTTGCAGGCGGCCGACTACACGCTCAACATCCTCACGCTCGGGGCGCTCACGATCGCCATCGGCCGTGTCGTCGACGACTCCATCGTCGTCATCGAGAACATCAAGCGCCACCTCGTCGAAGGCGTCGACAAGGCTTCGACGATCGTGCACGCCGTACGCGAGGTCGCCGGGGCCATCACGGCGTCCACCATCACGACCGTCGCGGTCTTCCTGCCGCTCGCGCTCGTCGAGGGCGTCACAGGAGAACTGTTCCGGCCGTTCGCACTCACCGTGACCATCGCGCTCGTCGCCTCACTGCTCGTCTCGCTCACGATCGTGCCGGTGCTCGCGTACTGGTTCCTGAAGCCCGCGAAGCTGCACAAGCACGACGAAGACGCGGAAGTCGCGGCGGCGGCGTTCGTCGACGAAACGCCGGTGCCGGCGACCGGCACGAGCGCCGCAGCAGCCGTCGACGAACTCGAGCACCCGTCGCGCCTGCAGCGCGGCTACCTGCCGATCATCGGATGGACCCTGAAGCACGGCGTCGTGACGATCATCGTGGCGCTGCTCGTGCTCGGCGGCACCGTCGCGCTCACTCCGCTCATGAAGACGAACTTCCTCGGATCCTCGGGCCAGAACACGTTCCAGGTGTCGCAGGAGCTGCCGGTCGGCACGAGCCTCGGCGCGCTGGAAGCGGCGTCCGAGCCCGTCGAGCGGGTGATCCGCGACACTGCGGGCGTCGAGACCGTGCAGACCTCGATCGGCGGCGGCAGCGGACTCGCCGCCGCGTTCGGCGGAGGCGGGGCGACCGTGACGTACTCGGTCACGACCGACGAGAGTGCCGATCAAGATGCACTGCAGGCGAGCGTGCGCGACGATCTCGCCGCCCTCGACGACGTCGGCGACGTGACGCTCGCCGCGTCGAGCGGATTCGGGGCCTCGAACGACATCGAAGTCGACATCACCGCCTCGAACACCGAAGACCTGCAGGCCGCGACGGACGCCGTGGTCGAAGAGCTCGACGGCATCGACTCCATCGCGCAGGTGTCGTCGAACCTGTCGGAGTCCCAGCCCTATGTCGCCGTCGAGGTGAACCGAGCGGATGCCGCTGCCGCGGGCTACTCCGAGGTCGCCCTCGGCTCGGTCGTGTCCGCCGCGATGCAACCGCAGAGCGCGGGCTCCGTCGTGATCGACGAGAAGACCCTCACGATCTACCTCGCCGCCGCGAACCCGCCGGCCACCGTCGAGGAGCTGTCGGCGCTCGAGGTGCCGACTCCCGCCGGCCTCGTGCGGCTCGATTCGCTCGCGACCGTCGAGAACGTCGAGGGGCCGGCATCCGTCACGACCGTGCAGGGCCTCCGCAGCGCGACCGTGTCTGCGACGCCCTCGGGAGACGACCTCGGCACGGCGAGCGGCGCCGTCTCGGCGGCGGTCGCGGCGGTCGAGCTGCCCGCAGGCACGACGGCGTCGATCGGCGGCGTCACCGCCGACCAGACCGAGTCGTTCTCGCAGCTCGGGCTTGCGCTGCTCGCCGCGATCCTGATCGTCTACATCGTGATGGTGGCGACGTTCCGCTCGCTGCTGCAGCCGTTGCTGCTGCTGGTGTCGGTGCCGTTCGCGGCGACAGGTGCGATCGCGCTGCAGGTGATCACGGGCATCCCCCTCGGCGTCGCCTCGCTCGTCGGTGTGCTGATGCTCGTCGGCATCGTCGTGACGAACGCGATCGTGCTCGTCGACCTCGTGAACCAGTATCGAGATCGCGGAATGACCGTGCGTGAAGCTCTCGTGCATGGTTCGTCGAGGCGACTGCGGCCGATTTTGATGACCGCGCTCGCGACGATCTTCGCGTTGCTGCCCATGGCGCTCGGCATCACCGGTCATGGCGGCTTCATCTCGCAGCCGCTCGCGCTCGTCGTGATCGGCGGACTCGTGTCGTCGACGGCCCTCACCCTCGTGGTGCTGCCGGTGCTCTACGACCTCGTCGAGGGCGGGCGCGAGCGTCGCCGGGTGAAGCGGGCGGCGAAGGCGGCGGGCGGCGAGTGGGATGCCTCGGCGTCGCCGGAGTCGCCGGCGCTCGCCGTCGCGGGTGGCGTTGCAGCGTCTGCAGCGGCGGCGCCTGCCGAGCCGGGCACTGAGTCGGCCGCGCCTGCTGCGGCCGACGCCGCCCCCGACGCCGCCCCCGACGCCAGCGCCGACCCCGCCTCCGACGCCGACCTCGACCCCGACGCCGACCTCGACCCCGACCCCGACGCCAGCCCCGACCCCGACGCCGCCCCCGACGCCGCCGACGTCTCCCCGGGCGACGGTATCTGACCCCGGCGCCCGATCGACGGGGCATCCAAAAGTCGCAGATGGCGGGCATCGGTCCACTGAGGTCGCCATCTGCGACGTTTCGGTGACTTCAGTTGTGTATTGGCGCGTTACTCGGCGGGTGGCGCGGGCGGCGCGGGTGGCGCGGGTGGCGCGAGCGCGGCGATCTTCGCGAGGAGCGACGCGCGCTCGCGTTCGTTGCCGGTGAGCCGGGCCGCGGTCTCGAGCTCGCCGCGGGCCTCACCGGTACGGCCGAGTCGGCGCAGCAACTCGCCGCGCACGGCCGGCAGCGGAGCGTAGCCGGCGAGCTTGCCGCCGACGACGAGTCCGTCCACGATCAGCAGCGCTGACGCCGGCCCCGTCGACATCGCGACGGCGACTGCCCGGTTCAGTTCGACGACGGGCGACGGGGCGAGCCGCCCGAGCGCTTCGTAGAGCACCACGATGCGGGCCCAGTCGGTGTCGTCGACGGATGCCGCGACCGCATGGCACTCGGCGATCGCCGCCTGCAGGCCGTACGCGGCACGTCCGCGGCCGACCTGGTCGGCGCGGGCGAGCGCCGCGGTGCCGCGCGCGATCTGCGACCGGTCCCAGCGCGAGCGGTCCTGCTCGTCGAGGGGGATCGGCGTGCCGTCGCGCTTCGTGCGCGCCGCGAAGCGCGAGGCGGTGAACTCCATCAGGGCGACGAGCGACTGCGCCTCGGGCTCGCGGGGCATGAGCCCGGCGACCATGCGGGCGAGGCGGATGGCCTCGGCCGAGACATCCGGTCGCACCCAGGCCTCGCCCGTCGCAGGCAGGTAGCCCTCGTTGAAGATGAGGTAGAGCACGGAGAGCACCGAGCCGAGGCGCTCGGCGTACTCGTTCGGCTCGGGCACCTCGAACGGCACCTTCGCGGCGGCGAGCGTCTTCTTCGCGCGCACGATGCGCTGCTGGATCGTCGCGGTCGGCACGAGGAACGCCCGGGCGATTTCGTCCGAGCCGAGACCGCCGACGATGCGCAGGGTCAAGGCGATCTGCGCCTCCCGGGAGAGCACGGGGTGGCACGACACGAAGATCAGGCGCAGGATGTCGTCGTCGATCGTGTCGGGGTCCCAGAAGGTGTCGGATGCCGCGGCGCGATCTCGCTCGAGGTCGTGGCCCATCGACGCGTACCGCTCGTCGAGCCGCTCGCGACGCCGCCAGCCGTCGATCGCCCGGCGCTTGGCCACCGCGGTGAGCCACGCACCCGGATTGTTCGGCACGCCCTCGGCCGGCCACTGCCGTAGCGCCTCGACGAGCGCCTCCTGCGCGAGATCCTCAGCCTGGCCGACGTCGCCGACGAAGCGGGTCAGGGTCGCGACGATGCGCGCCGACTCGATGCGCCACACCGCGGCGACCGCGCGCCGGGCACGGTCGGCGTCGTCGGCGTTCGCGGCACCGACCGTGCCCGGGGCATCCGCTGCATCGATTCCGCTCGCCCGGCTGCCCGCACCCGCTGCATCCGCTGCATCGATTCCGCTCGCCCGGCTGCCCGCACCCGCTGCATCCGCTGCATCGATTCCGCTCGCCCGGCTGTCCGCACCCGCTGCATCCGCTGCATCCGCTGCATCAATTCGTTGTGGGGGTGCATCTCCGCCATCCGCACCGCGTTTTGGGGTCGGATCTGCCGGAGATGCACCCCCGGAGCGATCGGTGGTCATGGGATCAGCCGTTCGCGAGCTTGCCTTCGCGCCAGCCGGCCTCTTTCTGGATCCACTCGTTGTCTTGAGGGAAGTCCTCGAGCTCGGTGACGCGGCGCACCTCGAGCTTCGAACCCGGGCCGAGGGGGCAGCGCTTGGCCCACTCGGCGGCCTCTTCGGCGCTCGAGGCCTGGATGATCCAGAACCCGTTGAAGAGCTCCTTCGTCTCGCCGTAGGGGCCGTCGGTGACGACGGGGGGCGTGGAATCGAAGTCGACGACGAAGCCCTCCTTCGCGTCGGTGAGGCCCTCGCCGGCGAGCAGGACGCCGGCCTTGATGAGCGACTCGTTGTAGGCGCCCATGGCCGCGATGACCTCGGCGAAATCGAGGTTCTCGTACGCCTCGACGGCTGCGTCGTCGGACCGCATGATCAGCATGTACTTCATGGTTCTCTCCTTTGTGGGGAGGGGGCCGAAGTGCCCGCCTCACTCTGGCGTCGAACGGGCGGGTGCCGGATCGACATCGCTCGCGAATTTCTTTTCCTCATGCTGTCATGCGTGGTCGGCTTGCGTATTCAAGTACCCGAGGGGGGTATAGTGAGCCCAACGACGAAAGGACTCCGAGATGACCCTCGCGCCCGAAGGCAGAACCGAGATCGAGCTCTCCGACGGCAGCTGCGCATGCTGCGCCGTCGACACGGTCACGGATGCCGCGGCGCCCGCCGCGGCGCATGCGCACGCCGCCGGCACGGGTGCCGCCAGCTCACTCGTCGAGGCGAGCTTCGGCGTCGCGGGCATGACGTGCGGCAATTGCGTGCGCCACGTGACCGAAGAACTCGCCGGAGTCGACGGCGTCGATGCCGTCGAGATCGCGCTCGTCGCGGGCGGCGTCTCGAGCGTGACGGTGCGCAGCGCGGCCCCGGTCTCCGCGGCTGCGATCAGCGCGGCCGTCGCCGAAGCCGGCTACGAGGTGGTCGAGGGGTGAACGCACGCGGTCGTGCGTTCGCCGGCGCAGTCCTGCGTTCGCCGCTGCCGTCGTGCGTTCGCCGCCGCGGTCCTGCGTTCGCCGCTGCTGTCGTGCGTTGGCCGGCGCGGTCCTGCGTTCGCCGCCGCGGCCGTGCGTTCGCCGGCGTCGGGCACGCGATGAGCGGCGTGTCGAACGACGACGAGGCCGGGCGGTCCAGGCCGCGACGCGGCATCCACTTCTCGGCTCTTTCCCGAGGTCGAGCGCATGCAAGGCATGCTCGGCCGGTGACCGACCGCGCGACGGGCGCGCAACAGGGCCGGCGGGCGGGCGGGTGTTCGGGGTGCGCGCCTCTCGCCACGGAGTCCGTTGCTGTGCTGTCATGAATGGGTGACTGACTCAATGCGGGAACCGGCAATCGCAGGGGCGAGCTCGTGAACACGAGGCGGGCGCCGCAATTCGCCGGCGCCGTCGGTCGCTCGCCCTTCCCGCCGATCGCCCAGTTCGCGTTCCTCTCCGATTGCCACACCGGCGCGCTCGTCGCACCAGACGGCTCGGTCGGATGGCTCTGCCCGCCGAAGTTCGATGCGCCGAGCGTCTTCGCGACGATTCTCGACCGGCAGGCCGGCTACTTTCGCTTCGGGCCGTTCGACGTCAACGCCCCGTCGTCGCGCGCCTACGAGCCGGGCACCAACGTGCTCGTCACCACGTGGAAGACCCCGACCGGCTGGGCGGAGGTGCGTGACGCGCTCACGATCGTTCCGCGGACTGCGCCCGATACGACGACCCCGCACACCCGGGCGCCCGCCGACGACGACGCGGCGCATTGCCTCGTTCGCACCGTGACGTGCCTCGACGGACACGTCGAGATGGAGCTCGTCTGCGAGCCGGTCTTCGACTACGGGCGCGTGGACGCCGAGTGGGCGGCGACCGACGAGCACAGTGCAACCGCGAGCGGTGCCGGCGTCTCGCTGCGGCTGCGCTCTGACCTGTCCCTCGGCATCCAGGGCGGGCACGTTCGCGCGCGCCACACCCTGAGCGCGGGCGAGCAGGCGTTCTGCTCGCTGTCGTGGGCCGACGACCTCGCCGGCCCGGCGACGTTCGAAGAGGCGACCGCCGAACTCTCCCTCACGGTCGCGTTCTGGCGCGACTGGCTGAGCGACGCGAGAATCCCCGACCACGCGTGGCGCGAAGCGCTCGAGCGCTCGGCCCTGACGATCAAGGGGCTCACGTACATGCCGACGGGCGCGACGGTTGCCGCCCTCACGACCTCGCTCCCCGAGACACTGGGCGGAGAACGCAACTGGGACTACCGCTTCAACTGGATTCGGGACTCGTCGTTCACCGTGCAGGCGCTGCACTATCTCGACCTCGATTGGGAGGCCGACGAGTTCGTGGAGTTCCTCTCCGGGCTCGAGGCGAACGGCGACGGCTCGCTGCAGATCATGTACGGCATCGACGGGCGGCGCGACCTCACCGAGTCGACGCTCGATCACCTCACGGGATACCTGGGTTCGCGGCCCGTCAGGATCGGCAACGGCGCGTTCGCCCAGCGGCAGAACGACCTGTACGGGGCGGTGCTCGATGCGATCCTGATGCACTCGCGTCGCAGCCAACGGGTGCCGCGATCGCTGTGGCCGCTGATCCGCTCGCAGGCCGAATGCGCGACCGCGGTCTGGCGCGAGCCCGACCAGGGCATCTGGGAGGCCCGCGGCGAACCCCAGCACTACGTGTCGTCGAAGATCATGTGCTGGGTCGCGCTCGACCGGGCGTCGAAGCTCGGCGACATCGTCGGTGACGCGGAGCTTTCGAAGCAGTGGCGCGGCGTCGCCGACGAGATCGCCGCCGACATCTTGGGCAACGGCGTGAGCGATCGCGGCGTGCTGCGCCAGCACTACGGCACCGATGCTCTGGATGCATCCGCTCTGCTCGCGGCGATCTACGGCTTCCTCCCCGTCGACGACGAGCGGTTGCGGAACACGGTGCTGGCGATCGCCGACGAACTCACCGAGAGCGGGTTCGCGCTTCGCTACCGCACTGAAGAGACCGATGACGGCCTGTCGGGGCGCGAGGGCACCTTCCTCATCTGCTCGTTCTGGCTGGTCTCGGCGCTCACGATCATCGGCGAGGGCAAGCGCGCGCACGCGCTGATGGAGAAGCTGCTCCGCATCGTCTCCCCGCTCGGCCTGCTCGCCGAGGAGCTCGACACGGAGACGGGCCAGCACCTCGGCAACTTCCCGCAGGCGTTCTCGCACCTCGCCCTCATCGAGGCCGCCCGACGCATCATCATGATCGAGCGTTTGATCGAGTTCGCCTGATCGAGTTCGCCTGATCGAGTTCGTCTGGTCGGGTTGGTCGGTCGGGTTCGTCTGGTCGGGTTGACCTGATCGGGTTCGGTGAGCTGCGGCATCCGCCCGATGCTGGTGCACTGGCCCGCCGCCTGTTAGGTTCACCGCGGAGGTGCGCATGCGAGGCGGGCGAGGCACGAGGTCGACGGTGACCGCGATGGCTGCGGCCGGCGCACTGCTGGTACTGGTGGCGCCGACCGCGTGTGCGAACGGAGCGGTCGCCGATGCGATGCGGCAGCGGATGCTCGCCGCCTCTCCCGCTGCCGTGCGACCAGACGCGGCGATCATGACCGGCCTCGTCGACCGCGCGGGCGGATGAGCGCGACTGAAGGCCGCGACTCGAATCGCGCCTTCGAGTCGCCGCGACGAGCGGAGTCGTCGGGTGTCGATGAGATCCGGGCGGCGCGGCGCTGGGGCATCGACGGGCCGCCGACCGAGTCGTACAGCCGGGTCAGCGACCCCGAGCGCTACCGGCCCCTGCATGCCTTCGCCTTCGCCCTCGCCGACGACCTCGAGGCGGAGTTCGAGGTCGAGCGCGACGACGAGCCGGTACTGGAGGCGGAACTGCGCGAGGGCGTTCAGATCCTCCGCGCGGTTCGCATACGGCCTCGACCGACGGATGCCGCGGCGATCACCATCGCCCTGACCGATTTTCCCGGTCTCGTGCTCGGGTTCGGCGAGTTCACCCGCATCGTGCTGCCCTTGTGCGGATGCGATGCCTGCGACGACCAGGTGCCGGAGCTTGTCGCGTCGGCTCGTGAGTACGTCGACGCCGTCGTGTCGGGAGGATTCGCGGAGGCATCCGGAGGCTGGGCGTCGTTCCACACCGAACGCTGGTCGAGCGATGGCGGTGGCGAGGGACCGTTCGGTCCGCGCCGCGGCTGGGAAGCGTGGCCGCCCAGGAGCTCGTGAGCGGCCTCGCCGGCTGAGCTGCACGCACCACGCAGCACGCAGCACCCCGAACGCCGGGTATGGAGGTCGTCAGACCGCGGGCCGGGTGACGCTGGGCGAGCGGATGCCTCAGCCCACGCGCTCGAGCACCGCCCGGGTCGAGGCCTCGGGCCGCAGGTCGAGGCGGCGCAGCAGCTGCGCGTTGGCCGCGACGATGATCGTCGAGAGCGACATCAGGATCGCGCCGACCGACATCGGCAGCACGAACCCGATCGGGGCGAGCACGCCCGCCGCGAGCGGCACCGCGATGAGGTTGTATCCGGCGGCCCACCAGAGGTTCTGCGACATCTTGCGATAGCTCGCCCGTGACAGTTCGATGACCGAGATCACCGAACGAGGGTCGGATGACGCGAGGATCACGCCGGCCGAGGCGATCGCGACATCCGTGCCGGCGCCGATCGCGATGCCAACATCCGCCTGCGCAAGGGCGGGGGCGTCGTTGACGCCGTCGCCGACCATCGCGACCGTGAGTCCCTCGTGCTGCAGTTCCTGCACCTTCGCCGCCTTGTCCTCCGGGCGCACGCCCGCGTAGACGCGGTCGATGCCGAGTTGTGCGGCGACGGTGCGGGCAACGGGTTCGGCGTCGCCCGTGATCATCACGACCTGCACGCCGAGGGCGTGCAGCGCGTCGACGGCCTCCTTCGACTCGGGCCGGATCTCGTCGGCCAGTGCGATGGCGCCGGCCACGCTTCCGTCGACGAGCATGTGCAGCACGGTCTGCCCGCGCTCGCTCCAGCCCGCGGATGCCGCGAGCGACTCCATGCCTTCGCGGGCGAGCAGCCCGGGGCCGCCGACCTGCACGGTGCGTCCGTTCACCGTCGCGCGCACGCCGATGGCCGCCGACGCCGTGAAGCCCGACGCCGACGGGACGGCGAGGCCGCGGCGCGCGGCATCCGCGACGATCGCCTTCGCGAGCGGATGCTCGGAGTCGCCTTCTGCCGCTGCGGCGAGCGTTATCACCTCGTCGGGGTCGAAGCCCGGCGCCGCGAGGGCATCCGTCACGATGGGCTCGCCCTTCGTGAGAGTGCCGGTCTTGTCGAAGAGCACCGCGCCGACCGTGCGCATCGTCTCGAGCGCGAGACGGTCGGTGATGAGCACGCCGCCCTTCGCCGCGCGCTCGGTCGCGATCGAGACGACGAGCGGGATGGCGAGGCCGAGGGCGTGCGGGCAGGCGATGACGAGCACGGTGATGGTGCGCACGACGGCGTCGTCGGGATCACCGAGCAGGGTCCAGGCGATCGCCGTGATGACGGCGGCGCCGAGCGCGAACCAGAAGAGCCAGCCGGCGGCCCGATCGGCGAGACGCTGCGCGCGCGAGGTCGAGGCCTGCGCTTGCGCGACGAGTCGCTGGATGCCCGCGAGCGCGGTGTCGTCGCCCACGGCGCCGACCCGCACCCGGATCGCCGTGTCGGTGGCGACGGTGCCGGCGACGACGTGGTCGCCGGGGCCGCGCGCGACCGTGATGGATTCGCCGGTGATCATCGACTCGTCCATCGCGGCGGTGCCGTCGGTCACCTCGCCGTCGGCGGGCACGCGCCCGCCGGGGCGCACGATCACGACGTCGCCGACCGCGAGCTCCGACGGCGAGACGGTCTCGGTGACGGATGCCCCGGCGTCGGCGGAGCCCGTCGAGACGACTCGCTCCGCCTCGTCGGGCAGCAGGGCTGCGAGCGCGTCGAGCGCGCTCGAGGCCTGCATGATCGAGCGCATCTCGATCCAGTGACCGAGCAGCATGATCACGATGAGGAGCGCGAGCTCCCACCAGAAGTCGAGGTGGTGGCTGAGCAGGCCGAGGCTCGCGCCGAGGGAGGCGAAGTACGCGACGGTGATCGCAAGGCCGATCAGCAGCATCATGCCCGGCTTGCGCGACTTCAACTCAGACCAGGCGCCGGTGAGGAAGGGCTTGCCGCCCCAGAAGTACATGACCGTGCCGAGGATCGGGGAGATCCAGCCGATCACGGCGTTGTCGGGCAGCCGGTAGCCGAGGATCGACGCGAACATCGGGCTGAACGCGATCGTCGGCACGGCGATGACGAGCATGATCCAGAACAGGCGGCGGAACTGGCCGACGTGGTCGCCGTGGCCCGCGTGGCCGTCGTGGCCGGCGTGGCCGCTCATGTCGTGGCCCGCGTGGCCGCTCATGTCGTGTCCGGCGTGCGGATCGTGCCCGGCGTGCGCGTCGTGTCTGCTCATCTCGTGTGCAGCCTGCCTCGTCTGCGGATGCCCCGCGCCCTCGGTGTGGTGCTCGTGCATGTCGTCGCGGGTGGCGCCCATCATCTTCCTCCGTCGTCTGCTCGTGCTCCAATACCCCCATAGGGTATCGCTCCCTCAGCAGAACACCACCCCTCGCCGTTCTGTTCCCTCACCCGGCGCATCGATCGAGCCGCGCCGTCCCGCTCTTGCGGTGGTCATGACACGCCCGGAGGATGGGGGCATGACGAGCCCCGGCGAGATCTCGACCGACGCGTTCGACCCGGTGCGAACGGATGCCCCGGAGGTGGCACGCCTGCTGGGTGTCGACCTCGACAACGGACTCTCGGGAGCCGAAGCTGCTGCCCGGCTCGCCGTCCACGGGCCCAACGAGCTGCGAGGCACGCGCCGCACCCCGCTCTGGCGACGCATCCTCGCCCAGTTCACCGACCCACTCATCGTGCTCCTGCTCGCTGCCGTGGTGATCTCTCTCATCGCGTGGATCGTCGAGGGCGCCGACGGGCTGCCGATCGATGCCATCGTGATCGTCGCCATCATCGTGCTGAACGCCGTGCTCGGCTTCGTGCAGGAGTCGCGCGCCGAGCAGGCGGTGGCGGCGCTCGCCGTGATGACCGCGGCGCACTCGACCGTGCTGCGCGATGGCGAGCTGCGCACGGTGCCGAGCGCCGAACTCGTGCCCGGCGACGTATTGGTGCTCGGTGAGGGAGACCAGGTCGGCGCAGACGGCCGGCTGTTCCGTGCGCACACGTTGCGCATCGCCGAGGCCTCGCTCACCGGCGAGAGCGAGGCCGTCGAGAAGCACTCGGAGAGGATCGAGGCCACCGTGCCCCTTGGCGACCGCCTCGACATGGTCTACAAGGGCACAGCGGTCAACCGCGGCACAGGCAGGGCGATCGTCACCGCGACCGGCATGTCGACGGAGATGGGCTCGATCGCCACGATGCTCGACGAGACCGTCGAGGAGCCCACTCCGCTGCAGGTGGAGGTCACGCACCTCGGGCGCCTGCTCGGCCGCATCGTCGTCGTCATCGCGATCGTCGTGATGGTCACGATCGTGCTCGTCGAGGGCGTCAGCACCCCCGCCGAGTTCGTGACCGTGCTGCTGCTCGGTGTCTCGCTCGCCGTCGCCGCCGTGCCCGAAGGCCTTCCGGCGATCCTCTCCGTCGTACTCGCGCTCGGTGTGCAGCGCATGGCGAAGCGGAACGCGGTCGTGAAGAACCTCTCGAGCGTCGAGACGTTGGGGTCGGCATCCGTCATCTGCACCGACAAGACCGGCACGCTCACCACCAACCAGATGACCATCGAGCGGGTCGTCACGGCGTCGGGCGCCGTCGACCTCGGTGGCGTCGGGTACACGCCCATCGGCGCGGCGACGACCAAGGGCCTCGAGCTCGGAGAGGGCTCGCTGCGTGCCGAGGTGCAGCTCGTGCTCGGTGTGGGTTCGCTCGCGAATGACGCGCAGCTCGCTGAGCGCGACGGCAAATGGGAGATCGAGGGAGACCCGACCGAGGCGGCCTTCCTCGTGGCTGCCCGGAAGGTGGAGGGCACCGCCGAGGAGGCGGCCCGATACGGGCGCGTGGGCGAGGTTCCGTTCAGCTCCGAACGCAAGATGATGTCGACCGCGCACCGCAGAGACGACGGCGAGGTCGTCGTGCTCAGTAAAGGCGCCCCCGACGTTCTGCTCGAGCACTGCACCCGCATACAGCTGGGCTCCGAGACGGTGCCGCTCGATGCGAATCGGCGGGAGCAAGCCCTCGCCGACACGGAGGCGCTCTCCGAGGCGGCCTTCCGCACCCTCGGGGTCGCGTACCGCGCCGCACCCGAGTTCGAAGGCGGCGACGACGCGGCGAGGGATGCAGCAGCCATCGACGAGTCCGCTGAACACGACCTCGTCTACGCCGGTGTCGTGGGCATCATCGACCCGCCGCGCCCCGAGGTGCTCCCGGCGATCGCCGAGGCGCATGCCGCCGGCATCCGCGTGATCATGATCACGGGCGACCACCCCGCGACGGCCGGGCGCATCGCGCGTGACCTCGGCATCATCCCCGACGATGGCATCGCCCTGCCGGGTGCTCGCCTCGACGGCATGGACGAGCAGCAGTTGCGCGATGCCGTTCGCACCGTCTCAGTGTTCGCGCGTGTCGCGCCGCAGCACAAGCTGCGCATCGTCGATGCGCTTCAGGCCGATGGCCAGATCGTCGCGATGACGGGCGACGGCGTGAACGACGCGCCGGCGTTGAAGTCGGCCGACATCGGCATCGCCATGGGCATCACGGGCACCGAGGTCACGAAGGAGGCGGCGAAGATGGTGCTCGCCGACGACGACTTCGCCACGATCGTGCACGCCGTGCGCGAGGGGCGGGTGATCTTCGACAACATCCGCAAGTTCCTGCGCTACCTGCTGTACTCCAACATGGGCGAGGTGCTGACGGTCTTCTTCGGCGTCGTGTTCGGCGGTGTGCTCGGCCTCACCGGCGCCGGCGACGACGGGCTCGTGCTGCCCCTGCTCGCGACGCAGATCCTGTGGATCAACCTCGTCACCGACTCGGGACCCGCGCTCGCGATGGGCGTCGATCCCGAGATCGGCGACGTCATGGCGAGGCCGCCGCGAGGCATCCACGATCGAGCGATCGATACGGGTATGTGGATCGGGATCGCGACTACCGGGCTCGTCATCTCGGTGATCACGCTGCTCACCATCGACATCTTCCTGCCGGGTGGGCTCATTCCCGGCGGCACGGATTCGCTCGAGGTCGCGCGCACCGCGGGCTTCACGACGCTCGTCTTCGCCGCGTTGTTCACCGCGTTCAACGCGCGTTCGGCCGCGTCGAGCGCCTTCCGCGGTCTCTTCGCCAACCGGTGGCTCTGGGGCTCGGTGGTACTGGCCGTGGTGCTGCAGGTCGCGGTCGTCTCGTTGCCGCCGCTGCAGGTGGCGTTCGGCACGCGGGGGCTCGACGGCGAGCACTGGCTCGTCTGCGCGGTGATGGCGTCGGCCGTGCTCTGGGTCGAGGAGCTCAGGAAGGTCGGTATCCGGGCGATCGAGCGTCGCCGAGCGGATGCCCTCGCGCCCACCGACTGAGGCGATGCGCCCTCGTCGCCGCGGGAGTTCGCGTTGCGAGAACACGGCTGCGCGCGGCATCCGTCACGTGCTCGAATGGGCGCATGGACCTTCTCGTGCTCGGTGGAACGCAGTGGCTCGGTCGCGAACTCGCGCGAGAGGCGATTCGGCGCGGGCACGGGGTGACGTCACTCGCCCGCGGCGAGGCGGGTGCCGCCGCCGAGGGCTCTGCGGTCGTCGTGGCCGACCGGTCGCAACCCGGCGCTTACGATGCCGTCACCGACCGCGAGTGGGATGCCGTCATCGACGTGACCCGCCAGCCCGGCTTCGCCCGCCGCGCCGCGGCGGATCTCGCCGGCCGCGCTGCGCACTGGACCTTCATCTCCTCGTGCAACGTCTACGCGGCGCACGACGAGCCGGGCGCCGACGAATCGGCCGCGCTCATGCCGCCGCTCGCCGACGACGAGTCGACGCCCGAGACGTACGGCGAAGCGAAATCGGCGATCGAGCAGGCCTACCGGGACGCGCTCGGCGACCGGCTGCTCGTGATCAGGCCCGGACTCATCACGGGCCCGGGCGACGCCTCCGGCCGCGGTGGCTACTGGTCGGCGCGCGCCGCCCGCAGCGACGAGCCGATGCTCGTGCCCGACACCTTCGACTCCGCGGTGCAGGCGATCC
This sequence comes from Agromyces sp. Y782, assembly GCF_059445405.1. Classification (NCBI taxonomy): domain Bacteria; kingdom Bacillati; phylum Actinomycetota; class Actinomycetes; order Micrococcales; family Microbacteriaceae; genus Agromyces; species Agromyces sp. Y782. Next base: position 2,241,655 of record NZ_JCAIUG010000001.1, read on the forward strand.
ACGTCGACGACCTCGTGCAATTCACGATCGACGCCGTGGAGCAGCGGCTCACCGGCGCCTTCACTGCGGTGGGCGAGCACACGACGTTCGGCGACTGGATCGAGCGGTCGCGGGCCGTCGCCGGGCACCAAGGCGAAGTCGTCGCCGTCTCACCCGACTGGCTCGTCGAGCAGGGCGTCAACGAATGGTCGGGTCCCGAATCGCTGCCGCTGTGGATCGTCGACCCCGAGTGGAACGCGTTCCTCGACCGCTCGAACGCTGCTGCCGTCGCCGCAGGGCTGCGCTTGCGCCCCCTCGATCAGCTGCTCGGCGAACTGCTCGAGTGGGAGCGCGGTGAAGGACTCGACCGCGACCGCGGCGCCGGCCTCACTGCTGAGCGGGAGCGTGAACTGCTCGCGGCGCTCCGCGGCCCCGCCCCGGTGGAGTGAGCCCCGTCTGGAATCGCAGACGCCATCGGTTTGGATGCCTCGGCTCGCGGCATCCGTCATTGCTAACGTCAGGCCATGGGCATCGCTGCGCTTCCGAACGATCCACTCTGGCCACGGGCCGGTGACTGGCCGCCGCTGGGCGAGTTGCCGGCGGATGCGCGCGCCGATCTCGCGCTGCTCGGGGTGCCGACCTTCGCCACCTCGCTCTCACCGACGGGTGCGCACGAGACGCCGGCGGCGATCCGGGAGGCGCTTCGGCGGTACAGCCCCGCGATCATGGCCGATCGGGGCCGACGTGACCACGCCACGTCGCTCGCCGGACTCACCCTCGTCGATGCGGGTGACGTCGCCGACCCCGACGGCCCCGCGGGCGAGCGCCGCGTGCGCGCCGCGGTCGCCACCGCCGCCGAACGTGCCCGCATGGTCGTCGCACTCGGCGGTGACAACTCGCTCACCTCACCCGTGGCGCTCGGCGTCTGGGGCGAGCGGCTCGGCTCGGCCGGCCTGATCACGCTCGACGCGCACTACGACCTGCGCGACGGCGTGAGCAACGGCTCGCCCGTGCGGCGCCTCGTCGAAGCCGGTCTCGACGGCCGCCGCATCGTGCAGATCGGCATCGCCGACTTCGTGAACTCGAGTGAGTACGCCGAGCGTGCCCGCGACTTCGGCATCACGGTCGTGCACCGCGACGAACTGCACCGCCGCCCCATGAGCGACGTGTTCGCCGAAGCGCTCGAGATCGCGGGCGCAGGGGGCGGACCGATCCACGTCGACCTCGACGTCGACGTCTGCGATCGCGCCGTGGCGCCGGGGTGCCCGGCCTCGGTGCCGGGCGGTATCTCGGCGTACGAGCTGCGCCAGGCCGCACGGGCCGCCGGCGCCGATTCGCGAGTCGAATCGATCGACCTCGCCGAGGTGGATGCCACGGCCGACGCCCCCGATGGGCGTACGGTTCGATTGGCGGCCCTCTGCGTACTGGAGGTCGTGGCGGGCATCACGCTTCGCTGAACGCACGAGTGCACGAGTGCACGAGTGCCCGAGTGCTCGACGGGTCGTCGCACAATCGTCGCGCTCGTCGAGTACCGTCGAACGCCCGTCGTCGAGTACCGTCGAACTCCCGTCGTCGAAAGGACCACCGTGAAGACGCTCGTGCTCATGCGCCACGCGAAGTCGAGCTGGGACACCCCGGGGCTGATCGACCACGACCGCCCGTTGAACGAGCGAGGCCGGCGTGATGCGCCGCGCATGGGTCGGCGTCTCGTGGATCGTGGAATCGCCCCCGATGTGATCCTCGCGAGCACCGCGGTGCGGGCACGATCGACGGCCGAACTCGTCGCCGGCCCGCTCGGCCTCGACGCACGGCGGATCATTGCGGACGAACGGCTCTACGGGGCATCCGTCGAAGCCCTGCTCCGAGTCATCCGCTCATTCGACGCACGTGTGACGACGGCGATGCTCGTCGGCCACAATCCCGAGATGACCGACCTCGCCTCCCGGTTCTCGCCCGACATCGAGTCGATGCCGACGGCGGCGGTCGCCGTCTTCCGCTTCGACGTCCCGTCGTGGCCCGAGCTGCGCGTCGCGGCATCCGTCGGTCGCAGCACCGCCTCGCCCGTCAGCGTGACGTTCGATGCACCGCAGAGCGTGTCCGACTCGGACGCCCGCTGATCGGCGGGAATGGTGAGGAAACCGGTGACACGGGGACTGCGCAACACTAGTGTCGAAGCCAACAGGAGGGGTCGCCATGTCGTTCATCACCAGAGGATTCAGTGGTCGAAGCCGTGAGCGCGATGACCGCCTGCCGCCCGGACAAACCCTCGTGCACGACTTTCCGGTGCTCTCGGCCGGGCCGACGCCCGAGGTCGACACGGCCGAGTGGGAGTTCACGATCCGCACCGAAACCGGCGTGCACCGCTGGAACTGGGACGAGTTCATGGCCCTGAAGATCGACGACGTCGACACCGACATCCACTGCGTCACGCACTGGTCAAAGCTCGGCACGAGTTGGCGGGGTGTCTCGCTCGACACGCTCTTCGAACACGTCGAGACCGAGCAGGAGTACGTCATGGCGCACAGCTACGGCGGGTACACGACGAACGTGCCGCTCGACGAGTTGCTCGACGGCAAGGCGTGGGTCGCATTCGAGTTCGACGGTGAACCGCTCGACCCCGAGCACGGCGGCCCGGCGCGACTCCTCGTGCCGCACCTCTACTTCTGGAAGAGTGCGAAGTGGGTGCGCGGCCTCGTCATGATGGACGACAACGAGCCCGGCTTCTGGGAGCAGAACGGCTACCACCTGCACGGCGACCCGTGGACGGAAGAACGCTACTGGTGAGCGACGCCTCGACGGTCTCGTCGTCTCTGCAGACCGACGGGCTCAGCGCGGCGCTGCGAGCGGTGCCGCGTTCGGGATGGCACGTCGCCACGGTCGCCGCCGCCCAGCGCGAGACCCCGAACGCCTCGCGACTCGAACTCGACGTCGACGGATGGCCCGGCAACGCCGCAGGCCAGCACGTCGATGTGCGGCTCACCGCCCCCGACGGTTACACCGCGACGCGTTCGTACTCGATCGCCTCGTCGGGGTCGACGACGCGGGTCACCCTCGCGGTCGACAAGCTGCCCGATGGCGAGGTGTCGCCCTACCTCGTCGACGACGTACGCGCTGGCGACATGCTCGAGGTGCACGGTCCGCTCGGCGCCTTCTTCGTGTGGGCTCCGACCGCAGAGACCGGCGACGCTCGCCCGGTGCAGCTCATCGCCGGCGGATCCGGCGTCGTCCCCCTCTTCGCGATGGCGACCGCCCACGCCCGCGCCGACGACCCGACGCCGTTCCGGCTGCTCTACTCGGTGCGCACGCCCGACGACGTGTACTTCGCCGACGAGCTGCAGGCGCTCGCCGCGGCATCCGCGCCCCTTCGACTCGACCTCGTTTACACGCGCCGCACGCCCGAGGGCTGGCCGACGCAGCCAGGGCGCATCACGCGCGAGGTGCTCGAGGCGGCAGTGCTTCCCGCGACCGAGCGGCCGCGCGTCTACGTCTGCGGTTCGACCGGTTTCGTGGAGCTGGTCGCCGACTGGCTCGTCGAGCTGGGGCACGACCCGCGGTCGATCCGCACCGAGCGATACGGAGGCACGTGATGCAGCACGTCGACGGCAACTCCCTGGCCGGTCCGCTCGCCGACTTCTTCACCTTCGACGTGACGATGGCCACGGCCCGGTGCAACGGGTGCGGCGCGATCGGCGAGCTCGCCCGCGCGATGGTCTACCGCAGCGGCGCGGGCACCGTCGTGCGCTGCGCCACGTGCGACCACGTGCTCGCGACCCTCGTCGAGTCCGGCGATCGCGCGTGGATCGGGTTCAGCGGCGTGAGCGCGGTCGAGGTGCGGCGGGGCTGAGGTCGCCTGGCTGACTCGTCGACGAGCTGACCGGATGCCGCGGCGTCACGCCCCGGCGACGACCTCGCCGTCCTTCCAGACACGCGCGACGAGCGGCACGCCCGGCCGGTAGGCGAGGTGCACGTGGCTCGGCGCGTCGAGCAGGACGAGGTCGCCTCGTGCGCCCGGGCGGATCGCCCCGACATCCGTTCGCCTGAGCGACTCTGCCCCGCCCGCGGTCGACGCCCACACCGCCTCAGCCGGCGTCATGCCCATGTCGCGCACGGCGACGGCGATGCAGAACGGCATCGAGCTCGTGAAGCTCGAGCCCGGGTTGCAGTCGCTCGCGAGGGCGACGGTAACGCCGGCGTCGATCAGGCGGCGCGCATCGGGGTAGGGCTGGCGGGTGGAGAACTCCACGCCCGGCAGCAGGGTCGCGACGGTGCCTCCCGCAGCGAGCGCCGAGACATCCGCATCGCTCAGGTAGGTGCAGTGGTCGACGGAGGCGGCGCCGAGCTCGGCCGCGAGCCGCACGCCCTCGCCCGGCCCGAGCTGGTTGCCGTGAACGCGCACGCCGAGTCCGGCAGCGGCGCCCGCTTCGAGCACCCGCCGGGATTGTTCGGCCGTGAAGGCGCCGCGCTCGCAGAACGCGTCGACCCATTTCGAGTACGGCGCGCACGCGGCGAGCATCTCGCCGACGATGAGGTCGACGTAGGCGTCGGGGTTGTCGGCGAACTCGGCCGGCACCACGTGCGCGCCGAGGAATGTGACCTCCTCGGTGACCTCGCGGGCGAGGCGCACGAGTCGCTCCTCTGCCTCGACGCTCAAGCCGTAGCCGCTCTTGATCTCGAAGGTGGTCGTGCCCTGCCCGTGCAGTTCGTCGACGAAGCCCGCAAGGCGCGCGCGCAGTTCGTCGTCGGTCGCGGCCCGAGTCGCGGCGACGGTCGAGCGGATGCCGCCCGCCTCGTACCGGCGGCCCGCCATGCGTGCGGCGAACTCCTCGGCGCGATCACCGCCGAAGATGAGGTGCGTGTGGCTGTCGACGAAGCCGGGGATGACGGCGCGGCGGCCGGCGTCGAGCTGCTTCGTTCCGGGGGTGCTTTCGCGCCGGATTCCCCCCGAATCGGCCGAGTTCTGGCGCGAAAGCACCCCCGGAGCATCCGCCGCGGGGCCGACCCAGGCGATGCGACCGTCGTCGACGAGCACTGCCGCATCGCGGATGATGCCGAGCGGGCCGCCTTCGCGCCCGGGCAGCGGTTCATTCGTGACCAGCTCGCCGATGTTCGTCAGCAGCATGCGCCCCGCGGCAGCCCCGTCGCTCATGACTCGAGCATAGGTACGCGCAGGCCGCGCTCGCGGGCGACCTCGACGGCGCGGTCGTAGCCGGCATCGACGTGCCGCATGACACCGGTGCCCGGGTCGTTCACGAGCACGCGCGCGATCTTCTCGGCGGCGAGCGGTGTTCCGTCGGCGACGATGACCTGCCCGGCGTGGATCGAGCGGCCGATGCCGACGCCGCCGCCGTGGTGGATCGACACCCAGGTCGCGCCCGATGCGGTGTTCAGCAGCGCGTTGAGCAGCGGCCAGTCGGCGATCGCATCCGAGCCGTCGGCCATCGCCTCGGTCTCGCGGTACGGGCTCGCCACCGAGCCCGAGTCGAGGTGGTCGCGGCCGATCACGACGGGTGCGCTCAGCTCGCCCGACGCGACCATCTCGTTGAACTTCAGCCCCGCGAGGTGGCGCTCCTGGTAGCCGAGCCAGCAGATGCGGGCGGGCAGGCCCTCGAAGCGCACCTTCTCGCCGGCCTTCATGATCCAGCGGCGCAAGTGCTCGTCGTCGGGGAAGAGCTCGAGGATCGCACGGTCGGTCGCCGCGATGTCGGCCGGGTCGCCCGAAAGCGCCGCCCAACGGAACGGCCCCTTGCCCTCGGCGAAGAGCGGGCGGATGTAGGCGGGCACGAAGCCCGGGAACGCGAACGCGCGCTCGTGCGCGAGCCCGCCGAGCTCTGCCTCGCGCCGGATCGAGTTACCGTAGTCGAAGACCTCGGCGCCGGCATCGAGGAAGCCGACCATCGCCTCGACCTGCTTGGCCATCGAGGCCCGGGCGCGGTCGGTGAAGGCTTCGGGGTCGGATGCCGCGAGCTCATGCCACTCCGCAACGCTCACGCCTTCGGGTAGGTACGACAACGGGTCGTGCGCGCTCGTCTGGTCGGTGACGATGTCGATCGCCACGCCGCGGGCGAGCAGTTCGGGGAACACGGATGCCGCATTGCCGACGACACCGACGCTGAGCGGGCGGCGCTCGGCCTTCGCCGCGAGCACTCGTGCGACGGCGTCATCGAGGTCGCCGGCGAGCTCGTCGAGGTAGCCGTGCTCGACGCGGCGCGCGAGCCGCGTCTCGTCGACGTCGACGATGAGCACGACGCCCTCGTTCATCGTCACTGCGAGCGGCTGCGCGCCGCCCATGCCGCCGCAGCCGCCGGTGAGGGTGAGGGTGCCGGCGAGGCTCCCGTCGAAGCGCGCGCGCGCGATCGCGCCGAACGTCTCGTAGGTGCCTTGCAGGATGCCCTGCGTGCCGATGTAGATCCACGAGCCGGCGGTCATCTGGCCGTACATCGTGAGGCCGAGCTGCTCGAGCCGGCGGAACTCGGGCCACGTCGCCCAATCGCCGACGAGGTTCGAGTTGGCGATGAGCACGCGCGGCGCCCACTCGTGCGTGCGGAAGACGCCGACGGGCTTGCCCGACTGCACGAGCAGCGTCTCGTCGGCCTCGAGCCCCTCGAGCGTGCGCACGATGGCGTCGAACGACTCCCAGTTGCGCGCGGCCTTGCCCGTGCCGCCGTAGACGATGAGGTCTTCGGGGCGCTCGGCGACCTCTGGGTCGAGGTTGTTCATGAGCATGCGCAGCGGCGCCTCGGTCTGCCAGCTCTTCGCGGTGAGGGTGGTGCCGCGCGCGGCGCGCACACGTCGACCAGCCTCGGTGCGGGCGGTGCGCCCGCCCCCTGTTGCAGCCGTCGGCAGAGAGGTCGGGGCTTCGATGGGTGCATCGGTCATGTTCCGATGCTCGCTCACGCGCAGGGCGACGACAACGGATGTCGCGAGCGACGCGTCTGGGATTCCAGACGAACGACCTCAGCCGAGTGCGATGCCGCGGGCCATCATGAAGGGCACCGAGTCGATCGCGATACCGTCGATGCGCACCTCGAAGTGCAGGTGACAGCCGGTCGAGGCGCCGGTGGAGCCGACGGCGCCGATCAGCTGGCCGGCCGTCACCGTCTCGCCGGGCTCGACGAGAATGCCGCCGTCGACCAGGTGCGCGTAGCCGGTCGAGACCCCGGCTCCGTGCTCGACGAGGATCCAATTGCCGTAGGTGCCGTTGGCGCGGGCTTCGACGACCACACCGCCCGTCGCGGCGAAGACGGGCGAGCCGCAGCCGGCCGCGACATCCGTGCCTCGATGGAATTCGTTCACACCCGCGAGTGGCTTGTCGGGCCGCGGGCCGAACCCGTCGGTCTCGTGGCCGGTCACCGGCGAAGCCCAGCCCTGTTCGCTCAACTGGCCCGCATCGCGCGGAAGGGAGTCGAGGATGGCGACACTCGATGCGGCGACTCTCGTCTGCAGGCCGGAGAAGTCTTGGCGGGCGGATGCCACGTCGACCTCGGCTGCGGCAAGTGTGCTCTGAGCCGACTCGACCGGCACAGCGTCGACGTCGCTCCAGGCGGTCGCGGACTGCTCTTCGGCGAGCTCGGACTCATCGGCGCGCCGCTCGGCGAGCTTCTGCAACTTCACGGCGTCGCCGGTGATCTGGTTGACGCGTGCGACTCCGCCGAGGCCCGCGAGCAAGTCTTTGCCCGAGCCGAATGCCGCACTCATCGAGGTGAGCGACGCGTCGCCGCCCCGTGCTGCCGCAACATAGATGCTCGCAGCGGTGGCCGCCGCTTCGTTCGCCTCGTCAGCCCTCTCCTCCAGTTGCTCGGCGAGGGAACGAGCGACCTCGCGCGTCGATTGCGCCGTCTCGAGTTCAGCCTCGGCCGTCTGCAGCTCGGCCGTCGCCCGGTCGATCGCAGTGCGGGCGGAGAGCAGTGCACCGAGCTGGGGGTCGGCGCCCGTCGAGATGCGCGCGTACGGGCCGTCGCCGATGAGCAGCGGGCCACGAGGTGCGGCGACGGGTGCAGTCGGAGCGGGCGGCTCGGGCGTGGGGGTCGGGGTGGGGGTTGGAGTCGGCGTCTCGGTCGGCTCCGGCGTTTCAGTCGGCTCCGGTGTCTCGGTCGGCTCCGGCGTCGGGGTTGGCGACTCGGTCGGCTCCGGCGTCTCAGGTGGCTCGGTCTCAGGTGGCTCGGTGGCTGGTGGCTCGGTCGCGGGAGGCTCGGTGACTGGTGGCTCGGTCGCTGGAGTCTCCGCCGCCGAACCGTCGTCCGTCGACAGACCCTCGGTAGCAGGCGCGGTCGCAGTCGAGGTCTGCGCCGGCGTCGGCACTGGCTCCTCCGCGAACGCGGGGCTCACCGACAGCGAACTGACCAGAACGGCAACCGCGGCCGCAGCGAGGGCAACCCTCTCATTCCGAGCGCCCGGCGTTCGGAGAGGATGTTTCAGGCCGGCGACGAATCTCGACATAGGGTTCCGTTCGATCCGGCTCCGGAGCCGGACTCCCAACAGTCTTTCATCGCCCCGGGGGTGACACAACCGCCTCTTCGAGGCTCAGTCGAGCTCGCCGGCGACGGATTCCGCCGCCATCAGCACATCTCCCCGTGCAGTCATCGCCGAGATCACTTCGATCTCGGGGGAGAGGAATCGGTCGGGGCCGGGTACCGCGCCGATTTGCGCGATGAGCGACACGACAGCGCCGGTAGCGGCCCCGGGCACGAGCGGTGCACGGAGGGCGAGGCCGCGCGCCGCAGTCATGACCTCGATCGCGAGCACGCGCGCGAGCCCGTCGATCGCACGGCGCAGCTTCCGCCCTGCCGCCCAGCCCATCGAGACGTGGTCCTCCTGCATCGCAGATGACGGGATCGAGTCGACGGATGCCGGCACCGCGAGTCGCTTCAGCTCGCTCACGATGCCTGCGGCGGTGTACTGCGCGATCATGAGTCCCGAGTCGACGCCCACCTCGTGAGCGAGGAATGGCGGCAGGCCCTGGTTGCGCGCACGGTCGAGGAACCGGTCGGTGCGCCGCTCGCTCATCGACGCGACATCCGCCACCGCGATCGCGAGGAAGTCGAGCACGTACCCGACCGGCGCCCCATGGAAGTTGCCGTTCGACTCGACACGCCCGTCGAGGGTGAGCACCGGGTTGTCGATCGCGCTAGCGAGCTCGGCATCGGCGACGGATGCCGCGTGCGCGAGCGTGTCGCGAGCGGCGCCGTGCACCTGGGGGGCGCAGCGCAGCGAGTACGCGTCTTGCACCCGGGTGCACTCGGGGCCCTTGTGGCTCGCGACGATCGGCGATCCGGCGAGCAGGCGTCGCAGGTTCGCAGCGGATGCCGCCTGGCCGGCGTGAGGCCGCAGCCGGTGCAGGTCTTCGGCGAACACGGCGTCGGTGCCCATGAGTCCTTCGACGCTCATGGCCGCTGCGATGTCGGCGGTGGTCAGGAGCATCCGCAGGTCGTCGATCGCGAGGGCGAGCATGCCGAGCATGCCGTCGGTGCCGTTGATGAGGGCGAGGCCCTCCTTCTCGCCGAGGCGGAGCGGCGTGATGCCGGCGGCGGCGAGGGCCTCGGCCGCGGGCATGAGGTCGCCCGGCGCCCCGCCCGCTGGTCGAGTAGCGCCCGACGCCCCGCCCGCTGGTCGAGTAGCGCCCGACGCCCCACCCGCTGGTCGAGTAGCGCCCGACGCCCCGCCCGCTGGTCGAGTAGCGCCCGGCGCCCCGCCCGCTGGTCGAGTAGCGCCCGACGCAGGAGGGCGCGTATCGAGACCACCCGAACCGGTCTCGATACGCTCGCTGGCGCTCGCTACTCGACCAACGGAATCCACGCGCACTTCTCCCTCGCCCATCGCCACGAGCGCGCAGTGCGCGAGCGGTGCGAGGTCGCCGGAGCATCCGAGTGATCCGTATTCGCGCACGACCGGGGTGATGCCCGCGTTGAGAATCGCCGCGTAGGTCTCGGCGGTCTCGCGGCGCACGCCGGTGCGGCCGGTCATGAGCGTCGAGAGTCGCAGGAGCATGAGCGCGCGGACGACCTCGGTCTCGACCTCGGCGCCCGAGCCGGCGGCGTGCGAGCGCACGAGGCTCGCTTGCAGCTGGGCACGGCGGTCCTCGGCGATGAAGGTCGTGGCGAGGGCCCCGAATCCGGTCGAGATGCCATAGTGCGGCTCGGGGTCGGCGGCGAGGCCTTCGATGATCGAGCGGCTCGCGGCGACGACGTCGAGCGCGGTGGGGTCGAGCACGACGGATGCCCCGTGGCGGGCGACCGCGACGACCTCGCCGATGCCGAGCGGACCGGTGCCGACGGTGATGGTGTCGACGGTGCTGGTGCCGGTGCCAGTGCCGGTGCCAGTGCCAGTGCCGACGGTGTCGGATACCGCGGCGCGGGCGCGGTCGGCTGCGGGGTCGATGCTGCTCATGCATCCGATTCCACACCGCCCTCGCGCGCGCGGGAACACCGTGCGCCCCCTCGCCGTCCGGTATCCCAGACGAAGCGTAGGCTGGGCGCATCCGCTCGGCCGATCCTCCGTCCACGGTCCACGGTCCACGGTCCGCGCTCATCATCGAAAGTGCACAAGATGTCGGAATCCTCGCCCCGAAGCGACAGTTCGCGCACTCTCGATGCATCCGTCGTTCTGCCACCGAAGGCGGGCACGGGCGGAGGAGTCAAGGTGCCGGCGGCCGACCAGACGCTCGCGATCCTCGCGCATCTCGCCGCGCAGCGCGGGCCGGTGCCCGCTGCGACGATCGCGCACGCGCTCGGGTTTCCGCGGTCGACGGTGTACCACCTGCTCGCGGTGATGCAGCAGCGCGGATTCGTCGTGCACTTGCCCGAGGAGCGTCGCTACGGTCTCGGCATCGCCGCGTTCGAACTCTCGAGCGGGTTCTCGCGCCAGCAGCCGCTCGCGCGCCTCGGCCGCCCGCTCGTCGCGGCCCTCGTCGACCTCCTCGGCGAGAGCGGACACCTCGCCGTGCTGCACGGGCGCGACGTGCTCTACCTCGTCGAGGAACGCGCCCCGCGGCGCCCGTCGCTCGTCACCGACGTCGGTGTGCGCCTGCCCGCCCACCTCACCGCCACGGGCCGGGCGATGCTCGCCGAGCTGCCACCCGCGCAGCTCCGCGCGCTCTACCCCGACCGGGCTGCGTTCGCCTCACGCGTGAACGAGGGCGCTCCGGATGCCGCGGAGTGGAGCTACGGTCGCCTGAAACGCGTGCTCGCGAGCGTGCGCGAAGCGGGGTTCGCCGCCGAAGACGGCGAGGTCACCGGCGGCCTCGCCTCGGTGGGCGTCGTCGTCGTCGACCATCTCGGATGGCCCGCGGCCGCGATCGCCGTGACATTCCCCGATGATGCGCGGCCGGAGCTCGAAGCGCAAGCGGTCACGGGAGTGCGAGAGGCGGCGGCGCTGCTGTCACGGCGCATCCGCGGCATCCGCTGATCGCGTCTGCTCGCTGAGCTCGTCGAGTGGGTGGCCCTTCGACAGGCTCAGGGCGCGGCGATGGCTCAGCGAGGGCGCAGCGATGGCTCAGCGCGCGTGCGGCGCGAGCCATCGCCGCAGCATGCGCGTGACGAAGGGCAGCGCCCAGAAGGTCATGACCGGGGTGAGCAGGAGCGTCGTGATGAGCACCTTCCAGACGACGGCGAGGTCGTCCCAGCCGGGCACGAACGAGGTGACGAGCAGGGTGAAGGCGAGGTTCACCGGGAAGAAGCCGAGCCAGATGGTCACCGCCTGCTTCCACCGCGGCGGTGCGGGCGGCAGTTCATCGAGGGCATCGGATGCCGCGGCATCCGCCACCGGAACCGACCCCGTCGCCGGGTCGTCGAACCAGCCCTCGATGCCGGTGCGGCGCTTGCTGCGCTCCGAGCGCACGAAGCCCTCGCCCATCGAGAGCCACCACGTGCGCTCGGTCGAGCGTTCCCATGCTTCGAGGGTCTCTTCGCTCGCGAAGCGGTAGAGCATGTGCCACACCTGCGAGCCCTCGCCGGCGCGCACCCAGCCCGAACCGAGGAAGCCCGGGTATTTGGCGGCGAGGTTCACGCCGGTCTGCACCCACGCGGTCGCCTCGGCGATGCGTTCGGGGTCGACCTCGCGCCGAATCGAGACGGTGATCGGTTCGCCGGTCATGACTCCATCCCCGGGGTGGGCTGCAGGATGCGTTCCAGGATCGACTTCAAGGTTTCCATGTCGTGTGGGCCGACGGCTCCGAACAGCTCATCGGCCACACGCTGCGTGTGCTGCTGCGCCGCACGAAGGGCTCGGTCTCCATCGTCTGTCAATCCGAGGATGGTGACCCTGCGGTCGAGGGTGGATTGCGTCCGGGAGACGTATCCGAGTCGTTCGAGGTCGTCGATCATGCGCACCATGCCGGTCTTGTCGGTGATCAGGCGCGCAACGAGGTCGCGTTGAGTGTGCACGCCGTCGCGGATCAGGAACATCACCGTGACGTGCCTGTTCGTCAGGCTCGTCGGTCGAAGCGCGGTGTTCAACTGCTGGGTGGCCAGTGTGTAGACCCGGTGGAGCAGGAGACCCACCTCGATCGACACTCGCCCGCCGTCATCGCTCATGTTTTCCATTCTCTCGCACATTGATCCACATGCGAATTGTTCCAAATGGATCTAATTCGATAGGCTTCCCATCATGTCTTCTCCCGATGACGCGCCCCGCAGCGGGCGACGGTGGCCGGTGTGGTTCCTGCGTTTCGCGCTGGCGGTGACGGCTGTGCTGATGTTCGATCAGGCGGTGCTGGCCGGTCAGTTCATGGCGGGGGTGTACCCGGCGCTCGCGACGCATCGCGACATGGCGATCGTCACGGGAGTGGCGACGCTGGTCTGCGTCATCGCGGCCGTGCTGGTGCGCTGGCCCGGGGGCGGACCGTGGTGGCCGATTGCGGCGACGGTCGGTCTGGTCGGATTGATGTCGCTGCAGGCGTTCGCCGGGTTCCGCTCAGTGCTCGCGCTCCACATCCCGCTCGGCGTGACCGTGATCATGCTGACGGCGGCATTGACGGTGTGGGCCTGGTGGAGGCGGTGACTCGACCGATCAACCGGCGGCTGTTCATCGGCGGCGTCTTCGGCGGGGTCGTCGCGGTCGGGGTGGGGGTGCCCATCGCACTGAGCCTCGGCGGCGCACCGACCTCGACCGGGAACCTGCTGACCAGTCAGCTGCCTCTCCCGAAGCCGTTCCAGCGCCGTCTGACGATTCCGCCGGTGCTCGCGCCGGTGCGGAGCGATGCCGACACCGACTACTACCGGGTCACGCAGCAGATCACGTCCGCGGAGATCGTCCCGGGCCTGCAGACCGAGCTGTGGACCTACGGCGGTTCGTTCCCAGGGCCGACGATCGAGAGCCGTCGCGGGCGCACGGCCGTCGTCACACACGTCAACGAACTGCCGTTGCCGACGGTCGTGCACTTGCACGGGGGTCGCACGCCGATGGCCAGCGACGGTTATCCGATCGACTTCGTCTACCCGGTCGACCGCAGCGGCTACGACCGACAGCTCGGCAGTCGTGACCACATCTCCTCCGGGCACGACTCGGCGATGACGATGGTCGGCGATACCAGCGACGGCGAGCGTGACTACACCTTTCCACTCGACCAGCGTGCGGCGACCCTCTGGTATCACGATCACCGCATGGACTTCACCGGCCCGAGCGTGTGGCGGGGCCTCGCCGGGTTCCATCTCCACCGTGACGACGAGGAGGAGGCCCTCGGGCTCCCCGCCGGGGAGCGCGAGTTGCCGCTGATGATCCTCGACCGGAGCTTCACCGCCGACGGTTCGCTGAAGTATCCGAGCAGCGACCCGACGCTCGTGCACACGCCCGGCGTCACCGGCGACTACATCGCCGGGGTGCTCGGTGACGTCATGCTCGTCAACGGCACGCCCTGGCCGGTGGCGGAAGTCGACGGCGCACACCACCGACTGCGACTGCTGAACGCCTCGAACGCCCGGCGCCTCTCACTTCGACTCGACCCGCCGCTCCCCGGCGGCTTCATCGAGATCGGTACCGACGGCGGCCTGCTGGAATCCCCGCAAACGCACGACCACCTCGTCCTCGCGCCCGCTCAGCGCTTCGACGTGATCGTCGACTTCGGCGCCTACGCACCGGGCACCATCGTCACGCTCCGCAACGACTTCGACAGCGGCCGCATGGGCGAGGTGATGCAGTTCGTCGTCGGTGACCGGATCGATGACGCATTCGTCGTGCCCGACCGGCTTTCCACGATCGAGCCGTTGCGCGCTGAAGACGCGGTGGTCAGGCGTTCGTTCCAGTTCCGTGAAGGAGAGGTCGGCGGCATGCACGGCTGGCTCATCGGCGGCAAGCCGTTCAGCCCCGACGACATCGCCGCGACCGCAGTGCTCGGCACCGTGGAGGTCTGGGAGCTGTTCGCCGACTTCCACCACCCGGTGCACCTGCACCTGAACCCCTTCCAGGTGCTCGAGCGCGGCGCCGAGGGGCCGGGGCAATTCGACTCCGGATGGAAGGACACGATCGACCTCAACCCGGGCGAACAGGCCAAGATCGCCATCCGATTCGACGGATACCCCGGAAAGTACGTCTTCCACTGCCACAACCTCGAGCACGAGGACATGGCAATGATGGCGAACTTCGAGGTCAGATAGCCAGCTCCTATTCGCCTCCCGCGAGCGAGGCCGGCTCAGAGCTGGTCGGCGACGACGGCGGCGGCGTTGAGCCACGCGCCGTGGGTCTCGGGTGACAACGCCTCGAAGTCGATCGTGCCGCCGTCGACGAGCTCGTCGTCGTAGGGGATCGTCGTGACCGCGGCGGTCAGCGCCCCGAAGTGGTCGGTGAGGCGCTGCTCGAGCTCGCGGTCGGGCTTCTCCGACGGCGACGTCAGGATCGTGACGGCCCGGTCGACCTTGTCGCCGAAGCCCTTCTCGGCGAGGCCGTCGAGCAGCCACGCCGCGCTCGCCGCCGTGTCTTCGCGCACCGTCGAGACGATGACGAGTTGATCGGCCGCGGCGACGGCGGCAACCCAGTTCGAGGCCCGCATGTTGTTGCCGGTGTCGACGACGAGGAGTCGGTAGTACCGCGAGAGGGTGCGGTGCAGCCGGTCGAACGCCGCGTCGTCGATGGTGGATGTCGCCGCGGCATCCTCATCGGAGGCCAAGACGTCGAAGCGGGCGTCGACCTGCGTGCGCACGTAGTCGTCGAGCTGGCTGAGGCTCGCGACGCTCGGGTTCTCGAAGCGCTCGAGGTCGCCCAGCAGGTCGACGGCGGTGCGGTGGTGCGGCGCGTGCTGGGCGCGCCAGCCCAGGGTGCCGCGGGTCTCGTTGTTGTCCCACGCGAGGGTCGAGCCGCCGCGGAGCCTGCCGAACGTCGCGGCGAGCAGCAGCGTGCTCGTCGTCTTGTGCGCCCCGCCCTTCGGATTCAGCACGACGATCGTGCGCGGGCCGTCGAGCCGCTTCTGCACGCGAGTCGTCTGCTCGTGCTTCGTCTGCTCGACGGTGCTCGGCTTCGGCGAGATGAGGCCGCCGCTGAGCCGGCGCACGCGCCCCTGCCACCCGGTCGTCGCGCGCAGCGGGCGCACCCGGGGGCGACTCGAGAGCAGGTCGTCGACCGTCGGGCGGTGCGGCTTGGCGTCGGCAGCAGCAGGCGTCGGGATGCCGGCACGAGCCGGTGCCGCCCGGACCTGGCCGGCCGGAGCAGGCGACGCCGTGACCAAGCCGGCCTGCGCCGGCCGAGTGGTGGCGGCCGAAGCAGACACGGGAGGCGGAGCGACCACGACGGGCACCGAGAGGTTCTGCGGCAGGATCGGAATCGGAGCGGTCGAGGTCGGCGTCGCCTCGGTGTATCCGCCGGGCGGCAGCGCGGCGGGTGCTTCGGTGACCCGCCCATCGGGTTCGACGGTCAGGGTCCAGTGCGACGAGTCGTCGATGAGCGAGGCGGTCGCCGGGGTTCCGAGGCGCTGAGCGCGATCTTGGACGAAGGCGACGACGCGGTCGCGCAACGCACCGCTGTCATCGGCCTGAATGCCGACGACGGAGCCGTCGGCATGGACGTCCGCCTGCGTGGCGGAGGTCAAGAACACCGTGACGCCATCCTGCGTGTTGGTCGATATAGACAAGACATTCCCCTCGTATGCACTGCGTATGTTCGAGCTGCCGCCCGACGTGCGGCGTGCGGAATACGCGACATCGACGATGTGCCGACGCCGGCTGCGGGCGACTCGCGCGCAATCGCGCCCGCATCGCCGGTCATTCCCCCGATGGCAGTCTATGCCGCGGCATCGCGCGGGCGCGATCTACGCGGTCGCGGCTGCCGGCGCTGCTGCCGTCGCTGCTGCCGTCGTCGCGAGCGCGATTCCGCTGCGGTGCGACCCGCGCTGAACCGCCGCCCAGACGGTCGCACTGCCGCGCAGCGCGACCACGAGCAGCGCGAGCGAGATGACGGCCTGCACCGGGCCGAACCCGGTCACGAGCACGACGGCGACGCCGGCGGCTCCGCAGACGGCATCGATCGCGGTCGACCATGCGGTCGGCGTCGTCGACGCGGGCGCCGAAACGGGCGCCGAGCCGGGCGCCGAAACGGCGGATGTCGCGGCCGACGTTGCGCGCCCCGCCGCCTTCGATCGCTCGAATCGTGCGAACACCAGGGTGACGGGCACCACGACCGCCGCGGCGACGCTCAGCCAGAGCGCCCGGCTCGCCCACCACTCGACGCTCAGCGGTTCGGGAAGGGGGAGCCCGAATCCGGCGTTCGCGACGAGCAGTGCACCGGCGAGCAGGATCAGCACGGGCAGGTGCCACAGGTAGACGGTCATCGCGCGCTCGCCGACGGCCGAGATCAGCCGCGAGGCATCCGCTCGCTCCACCCATGCCCTGATGCTGGGGCGTGCCAGCTGGAAGAGCGCGAGTTGGGCGATGCCGAGCACCACGAGGCACACGGTCGGCGGGTTGAGGTTCACGTACATGTCGAGTGAGTAGGGCCCGGCGAGGGTCAGCACGGCGAGCAGCGCGAGGGATGCCGCGGCCACGCCCCAGAGCGTGGTGCGTGCGAGCCGGTCGACACTGCCGTCGGCGAGATGGAAGCCGAGCTGCTGCACGAGCAGCCACACCAGCAGCAGGTTGAGGAACCCGATCTCCTCGACGCCGGTCGAGATGCGCAGCACGTCGACGGCGACGACTCCCGCGAGCAGAGCGAACGGGGTGAGCACCCGTGCCCGTTCATGCGCGCGCACCATCACGGGCACGAGCGCCGAGGTGAGCACGTACACGCCGAGGAACCACAACGGCTGGCCGATACGGAACCCTGCGGTCGCCACGAGCTCGGGCGCGAGCCCGGCGAGACTGAGGGCGACGAGCGCGCCGGCGACCACGGTGACGAGTGCGATCGCGGGCCGCACGAGCCGTTCGAGACGTGCCCGCACGTAGTCGGCTTCGCTCGCCCCTCGTGCGCGCATCGAACGCCAGTGGTGGAAGCTCGAGAACCCGCCGGCGATGAAGAAGAGCGGCATGATCTGCACCACCCAGCTCACGGGGCCGAACCACGCCTGCCCCTCGAGTGCGTTCTGCAGCACGGGGCCGTCTGGGCCGACGCTCACGCCGACCATCATCGCGTGGAGGGCGAAGACCACCACGAGCAGAAGCGCCCGGATCGCGTCGACGCTCGAGTCGCGGGCAACGCCTGAAGAATGGCGGGCGGATGCCCCGGTGCGCGGCGTCGCCGTACTGGGTGGCGCGATCCGGGGCGAACGGGTGAAGGTGTCGGTCATGATCGGCCCATCCGGGCGGCCCTTCCGCCCACGCAGGCAGGTTAGGAACGCGGCGGCCGGATGATCATCACCCCGTGGAGCCGTTCGGCGCCCCTACCGGGGTAGGGGCGAGGGTGCCATAGTCGGATCAGTCACTGACGCTCAGGGGGAGAACATGGACCAGAAGCCCGCATCCGCATCGATCGAGGCTGCACATCACGCGTTGCGCAGCTCATTGCCGTTCTCGGACACGCAGGACTTCGCCGACGCCGATCGCGGGTTCCTCGGCGCACTCGCGCCCGGGGTGGTGCGCGCGGCCGACGGCAGGGTCGTGTGGGACAACGACAGCTACGCGTTCATCTCCGGCGACGCCCCGACGACCGTGAACCCCAGCCTCTGGCGGCAGTCGTCGCTCGTCGCCAAGCAGGGTCTCTACGAAGTCGTCGAGGGCATCTACCAGGTGCGCGGGCTCGACCTCTCGAACATCACCTTCGTCGAGGGCGACACCGGCGTCATCGTCATCGACCCGCTGATCTCCACCGAGACGGCCGCCGCCGCCCTCGGGCTCTACCGCACGCACCGGGGCGCCCGGAAGGTGGTCGCGGTCATCTACTCGCACAGCCACGTCGACCACTTCGGCGGCGTCTTCGGCGTCGCGACCCAGGCGGAGGTCGACGCCGGCACGATCGCGGTGCTCGCCCCCGAGGGGTTCGTGGGGCATGCCGTGGCCGAGAACGTCTACGCCGGCACCGCCATGGCGCGCCGCGCCGGATACATGTACGGCGCAGTGCTCGATCGCGGTCCGCAGGGCCAGGTCGGGGCAGGGCTCGGTCAGACCACCTCGAGTGGAGAGGTCGGCCTGATCGTGCCGACGCTCGAGGTCACGACGACCGGCGAGACGCACACCATCGACGGCGTCGAGATCGAGTTCCAGATGGCGCCCGGCACCGAGGCGCCGGCCGAGATGCACTTCTACTTCCCGCGGTACCGGGCACTGTGCATGGCCGAGAACGCGACGCACACCCTGCACAACCTGGTGACCCTCCGCGGTGCGCTCGTGCGCGACCCGCACGTGTGGTCGGCGTACCTCACCGAGGCGATCGAGACGTTCGGCGACAAGACCGACGCGGCCTTCGCCTCGCACCACTGGCCGACGTGGGGCGGCGAACGCATCGTCGAGTTCATCGGCCTGCAGCGCGACCTCTACGCCTATCTGCACGATCAGACGCTTCGGCTGCTGAACCAGGGCTACACCGGCACCGAGATCGCCGAGATGCTCGAGCTGCCGCCGGCACTCGAGAACGCGTGGAACGCTCGCGGGTACTACGGATCGGTCAGCCACGACATCAAGGCGATCCACCAGCGCTACATGGGTTGGTTCGACGGCAACCCCGCGCGGCTCTGGTCGCACACGCCGTCGAACCTCGCGACTCGCTACGTCGACGCGATCGGCGGCATCGACCGCGTCGTCGAGGTTGCGCAGTCGGCATTCGACGCGGGCGACTTCAGGTGGGCAGCCACACTGCTCGACCACGCGGTCTTCGCCGACGAATCGCACGCGGCCGCGCGGGCGCTGTACGCCGACACGCTCGAGCAGCTCGCGTACGGCGCCGAGAACGGCACGTGGCGCAACTTCTTCCTCTCTGGAGCGACCGAGCTGCGGGACGGCAACTTCGGGACGCCGACCGCGACGAGCGCCCCCGCGATCGTCGGGCAGCTGAGCCCACAACAGATCTTCGACGCGATCGCCATCTCGGTGAACGGGCCGAAGGCGTGGGATCTGACGCTCGCGTTGGACGTCACGTTCACCGACCTCGGCACGAACTACCGGGCATCGTTGCACAACGGGGTCTTCATCGCCGTCGAGAAGTCGGCCGATGCAGAATCAGCGGATGTCACGCTGACGCTCACGAAGGCGCGCATGATCGCGCTCCTCGGCGGCGACCTGACATCCCCGGGCCTCGAGGTCACGGGCGACACGGGAGCGATGCCGACGCTGCTCGGCGTGCTCGATGCCGGCGACCCGTCGTTCGACATCGTGACCCCGTAGCGGGTGTCGCTGGTCGAGTAGCGACGAAGGAGCGTATCGAGACCCGGTGCGTGGTCTCGGGAGTGTCGTTGGTCGAGTAGCGACGAAGGAGCGTATCGAGACCCGGTGCGTGGTCTCGGGAGTGCCGTTGGTCGAGTAGCGACGAAGGAGCGTATCGAGACCCGGGTGCGTGGTCTCGATACGCTCGCTGGCGCTCGCTACTCGACCAACAGAAAGGTGATCAGGAGCCGGGCTGCACGAGCCCCGTGTCGTATGCGAACACGACCGCGTGCACGCGATCGCGAAGCCGCAGCTTCTGCAGGATCTTGCTGACGTGGGTCTTCACCGTCTGCTCGGCGATGAAGAGGGCGGTGGCGATCTCCGAGTTCGACAGTCCGCGGCCGACGAGAGTGAGCACCTCGCGCTCGCGATCGGTGAGCTCGGCGAGACGCGTGCCCGATGGGCGGGGCGGCGGGCCCGACCGGGCGAAGTCCTCGATGAGGCGCCGGGTCACGCTCGGCGCGAGCAGCGCGTCGCCTGCGGCGACGATCCGTACGGCGGCAACGAGTTCTTCGGGCGTCGCGTCTTTCAGCAGGAACCCGCTCGCCCCGGCACGGAGCGCCTCGTAGACGTAGTCGTCGATATCGAACGTCGTGAGCATGAGCACGCGCGGCACGTAGTCGGTGGAGCGCGGCGGGGTCTGCAGGGCCCGGGTCGCCTCGAGGCCGTTCCGGCCAGGCATCCGCACGTCCATCACGACCACATCGGGTCGCAGTTCGTGCGCCATCGCGACGGCCTCGTCGCCGTCTGACGCCTGCCCGACGACCTCGATGCCCGGCTGCGCGCCGAGCACGGCGGCGAAGCCGGCACGCACCATCGCCTGGTCGTCGGCGATCAGCACCGAGATCGTCACGCCGTTCCTCCATTCGACCCGAGTGGCAGGGTCGTCAGAACACGGTAGCCGCCGCCGGGCAGCGCCCCGTACTCGGCGCGCCCGCCGAGCAGGGCAGCGCGCTCGCCGATGCCGATGAGACCGTGGCCGCCGCCCTTCGCGTCGGGCCCCGGGGCATCCGTCGCCGCCTCGTTCTCGATGCACACGACGAGGTCGTCGGCGAGCACCTCGACGGAGACGAAGGTCGACGCGCCCGGCGCATGCCGCACGACGTTGCTGAGCGCCTCTTGCACGATGCGGTACACGGCTGTCGACGCGAGCCCGGCGTCGGGCAACGCTTCGGCGATCGTGAGTTTCACCGGCACGCCGGCGCGTTCGACGGATGCCGCGAGCTCGGACAGTTGGGCGAGCCCCGGCTGCGGTGTGGTCTCCGCCGCGGCGTCGGCACTGCGCAGCACCCCGAGCAGTTGCCGCATCTCGGTCATCGCGGAGCGGGCGGAGACCGCGATCTCGGCGAACTCGGTCTTGGCCCCCTCGCTCAGACCTTCGACCCGGTACGGCGCGCTCGTCGCCTGCACGTGGATGATCGAGAGCCCGTGCGCGACGACGTCGTGCAGTTCGCGGGCGATGCGGTTGCGTTCTTCGACGAGCACTCGTCGCTGCTGCTCAGTGGCCGAGTGCTCGCGCTCACGGAAGAGCTCGACACCGATCAGTCGCCACTGCGCGAGGAGCACCGCGACGGCGAGCGCGAGCGCCGTGACGGCGGCGCCCGTCACCATGCTGGCCGCGGCGCCCGCGTCGACGAATGCGAACGGCATCGTGACGACCACGCCGGCGAACCAGGTTGCGAGCCCGACCCACCACGGTCGCATGAGGCCGAGCACGATGAGCAGGGCGCCCTGCCCGATGATCGTCGTGACGGGCCACGGCCACGGGGCGCCATCGGAACCGGCGGAGAGCAGCGCGAAGGCGAGCAGGCCGATCGTCGCAACCCCCGCGGCCACCCAGGGCAGGCGCACAGCGAGCGGGATGGAACCGGCGAGCATGAGACCCGTCGCGAACGCGGCGAGCAGGTGCACCCCGTAGACGGTCGCCGCGAGGGGAACCGCGACCGACAGGAGCAGCACGGCGAGGAGGGAGGTCGCCACCCACATCCACGCTCGGAACTGCCGCTCGTCAGGGCCGGCGACGCGCGGCGGCAGCGGCGGTGCGGGCGGGCGAGGGGCCGGGGCATCCGCTGGTCGAGGGCTGGTCTGGTCGATCTGGTCCATGATGCCAGTACTCTGTCACGCACCGTTCGGGCGCCGCATCCCTCTTGGGAGCCATTCGGCGCCCCTACCGCGGTAGGGTTTCCGGCCCGCTCACCCGTGGGGCCGACGCCCCGCAGGAGGCGTCACACCGTCTGTCACGACGTCGGGCCGCATGCTGGCAGAGGTGCGCACGTCGCGTTGGCGCTGTTCGCGGTTCTTCGCGATGAGCCGGTCGTCGCGGAGCGGCAGGTGCACGTGCTCCTCCGCTGCGATGCCGGCCCGCAGCTGGCGAGCCCGCTCGACCTCGGTGTCGAGCACGGCGCCGAAGAGCATCGCGAGATTCGAGAGCCAGATCCACAGAAGGAAGACGATGACCCCGCCGAGCACGCCGTAGACGCGTTGGTACGTGCCGAACCCGAGCACGTACAGCGCGAAGAGGCCCGTCGCGATCACCCAGGCGAGCAGCGCGCCGACGGCGCCGACGCTCAGCCAGCGGAAGTTGCGGCGCTTCACGTTCGGCGCGGCCCAATACAGCAACGCCATCACGAGGATGCCGATCGCGGCGAGCACGGGAAGCTTGCCGAGGTCCCACCAGAACGCAGCACCCTCGTCGAGGCCGAGCACTCGCACGGCCGCCTCGGCCACCGGCCCGGTCAGCGCGAGGGCGACGGCCGCGACGGCGGCGAGCACCACAAGCACCGCCGAGATCGCGAGTGTCATGGGCCGCATCGCCCAGAACGGCCGGCCCTCCTCGACCTCGTAGATGCGGTTCATGCCGCGGCCGAACGCACCGACGAAGCCCGACGTCGCCCACAGCGTGCCGAGCAGTCCGGTGGCGAAGGCGAGGCCGGCATGCGAGGCGTTCAGCAATTGGTCGATGGGTTCGTCGAGTGCATCGACGACGGATGCCCCGCCGAGCTCCCGCACGACCTCGAACACGTCGTCCACCACGGCCTCGGCGCTGCCGAAGATGCCGAGCAGCGCGAGCGTCGCGAGCAACGCGGGGAACACCGCGAGCAGCACATAGAAGGTGAGTGCGGCGGCGATGTCCTGCACCTGGTTGATGCGGTACTCGTGCACCGTGCGCGTGAAGATGAGACGCCAGTCGCCGCGGGAGAGTTGCGCGGGCGAGTCGTCGGGTTCGTCGGGTTCGTCGGGTTCGGGTGAATCGTGGTCGGGCATGTCATCTCCGATCGGAACGCTCCGAGCCTACGGTTGCGGCGGCCGTCGGCGCAGGGGCTTGCCCAGCCATGTGCTCAGGGGTAGGCGCCGGTCGACCTCGGCCGCCTTCAACCGACAGGAGGCGCGCGGCCCCACAGGGGTGGGCCGGCTCTGACAGGATCATGGTCATGACTGACGCGAACGCCCCAGCTGGCTGGTACGACGACGGATCCGGCCGCCTGCGCTACTGGGATGGCGCAGCATGGACGGTGCATTTCGCGCCGGCCGTGGTGGCACCGACTCCGACTCCGGCACCGGCACCGGCGCAGCCCGTGGGATTCGTCGAACCGGCGACCGCTGCCGTACCGCCCGCCGTCGCGCCCGCCGTCGGCGTCGCCGCGGTCCCAGCCGTAGGCTCGCCCGGTGGCACGCACGTCGGCTCGACGCTCAACGTGCTCGGCCTCATCGCGCTCGGTGCCGCCGTGCTCGGGTTCGTGGTCGCGTGCATTCCGGTCGTTCGGTTCGTGGGATGGTTCCTCCTGCTGGCCGCTGTCGCGCTGGCGATCGTCGCCCTCTTCCAGAAGGGCGCGAAGTGGCCCGCCTTCACTGCACTCGGTGTCGCAGTGGTAGGCGGCGTCGTGAGTCTCGTCGTGTTCGTCGTGAGCGTGGTGGTGGCCACCGGCGCGTTCTTCGGCGCTGTCGCCTCTTCTGCTCCCGAGACGACGCCGCCCGCGGCGACCTGGCCCTCGCCCGCGGTCCAGTCGGGTGAGACCACGGTCGCGTTCGGCGGGACCTTGGTCTGGGAGGACGGTGTCGAGATGACTGTGTCACCGGCCGAGCCGTACACGACGAGCGAATACGCGACAGATCTGCCGTACGCCGACAACGTCTACTTCACCGTGATCGTCGAGAACAACTCAGACGAGATCATCGAATTGTCGTACATGACCCTCTCCCTCTACTCCGCGGAGAAGGGGGCGGGCGAGATCTTCGACTTCGGTGGTGTTCCCGACGACGTCGCCACGGAGCCGACCGAGGTGCTCCCGGGGGAATCAGTGACGTGGAACTCGGCATGGTCGGTCGCCGATCCCGATTCCCTGACGCTCGCGATCTCCCGCGACTTCAACAGCGAGGAGGTCTTCTTCACCAACGAGTAGGTGCGCCAGCGCCGCGGCGCTACCCGAGGTGAGCGTGCAGGAATGCCGCGACCCGTGCGCGCAGCGCCTCGTCGAGGATCCCGATCGAGTGCTCGGCGCCGGCGACCACCGCGAGCTCGACGGGCACGCCCGCGGCCTCCAACGTCGAGGCGAACCGCCGCGACTGTCCGAGCGGGACGATCTCGCCCTCGGCATGGCCGATGAAGAATGGCGGATCGCTCGGGTCGGCGTGGGGGCCTGCCGAGGCATCCGTCGCCTGACTGCACTGCTCATCGCTCGCGCCGGGTTCGCAATCGAGGTATTCGCCGATGATGCGACGAAGCCAGTCGGATGCCCCGTCGGCATCGAGCTCCGATGCGCCGAGCCCCACGGGCCCCGAGAGCTCGGCGACCGCCGCGACCCGCGAACCCTCGTCGAGCGGGCCGTCGCCGGTGGTGCCGAGCAGGGCGGCGAGGTTGCCTCCGGCCGAGCCGCCGAACGCGCCGATGCGGGCCGGGTCGATGCCGAACCGTTCGGCCTGCTCGGTCGCGCGCAGCCACTCCACGGCGAGTGCGACGTCGTCGATCGCGGCCGGGAAGTGCGCGTCGGGCACGAGTCGATAGTTGACGGATGCCGCGACGAATCCCTCGCTCGCAAGCCACAGGCAGACGTTGCGCCAGTCGGCGTTGGCCTTGTCGCCCCGGGCCCAACTGCCGCCATGGATCGCGACGACCGCGGGCAGGAGCTCGGCTGCGACGCCGGTTGCCGTGGCGCCGGTGTCTGCGAGGCCGGTGTCGGCGGGCACGCAGACGTCGAGCGTCAGCAGCGTGCCGTCTTCTCGGGTGCCGTATTCGAGGTCGGCGTCGACCGTGATGCCCTCGGGTGCCGTGAACGTGCGGATGCCGATGATCTCGGTGCTCGTGAGTTCGCTCGCGGCGTCGGATCCCTTCGGGTCGATCTCGCGCAACTGCACGTGGAAGCCCGAGAGCGCGCTCACGCTCGCGATGGCGGCTGCAGCAGCTGTGACGGCCCATACGACCCGCCGGGCGCGGGTGCCTGAACCGCCTGTGCGTCGGGTCGAGTTCACACCGGGCTCCGGGTTCAGGGGTGCAGTGATGTTAGCTCACTTCTCCTGCTGTTGGAAACGCTTCCCGTCAGGCGAGCCGCTTCGCGAAGCACACGGAGTGCGGTTCGCCGACGTACTGGCCGAACTGCGGGATCTCGCGGTAGCCGTGGCGCGTGTAGAGCGCCTGGGCGGCGTGGTGCAGGTCGCCGGTCTCGAGCACGATTTGACGGATGCCGCGCGCCGACGCCGGCCTCGACTCGGGTCAGCAGCGCGCCCGCGACGCCGCGGCCCCGCGCCTACGGGTCGACGAACATGCGCTTGAGTTCGCCGCGCGTGGGTGCAGGGGCATCCGCCGCCGTTGTCGTGCTGTCGATGACGAGCGCCGCGATGCCGACGGCGCGTTCGCCGTCACGCGCGACGTAGAAGGTCACCTCGGGCTGCTCGAGCGTGGCGATGTCGAGCAGGAAGTTGCTCTCGGGCGGATACAGGCTCTGCGCGTAGGCGGAGCTGCCATCGAGCAGCCGCTCCACCTCGGGCTGGCGGGGCGGTTCGACGGCGACGGTCACGGGCGGGTGTTGCTGGTCCACCCCGGGAGCGTACGTCGGCGATGTTTCGCCACGGTTTCCGGCGTGTCGAGCGGCGACGGGGCCTGGATGCTCCGCACCGGCTCAGTACGATGAGCGCGACGCGGCCTGTACGGCCGCTGGCGAACCGGAGCGCGTTACCTGGGGGTAGAGATGAGCGACGACACGAATCCGCCGAGCACGACTCCAGCAGAAGCCACAGCCACCGCTCCACCACCGGGAGCGACTCGCGCGATGCTCATCTGGGTGGGCGCCGCGGTCGTCGTCCTCTCGTTCGTGGCGGCGTTCCTCGGAGCGAGAGTCGCGGGCTCGGCGGACGCAGCCGCGGCGCCGACGCCGACACCGACGACCGAGGTCGATCTCATCGACTACGAGCAGGCTCTCGAGGAGATCCTCCCGGCTGGTTCCGCCGTTCGCGCCGGAACCGGGACGCCCGAATCGGGTAAAGGATACGAGGGCGATGTCTACATCGACATCTCCAATTCCAACGTCTACCTGTTCCAGAACGGCGAATGGGAACCCGTCGGGAACATCCGGGAGTCGGCCGCGGCCAACCTCACGGGAGCGACGGGTGCGACAGGGGAGACCGGTGCGAAGGGCGGAACCGGTGCGACCGGTGACACCGGCGCGACGGGGGAGACCGGCGCACAGGGTGAACCCGGGACGCAACTCACGCTCGGACTCGGGGAACCCTCGAACGAGAAGTGCACGACCGACGGCGACGTCTACATCGACACCGAGACGCTGGCCTTCTTCGAGTGTGCTGCCGGCGAATGGCTGCTCTTCGGCCCGACCGAACTCACTGAGGAGCCGGCGGCAAGCACGGAAGGCTGATCAGGTCGCCACGGTTTCGTGCACATGGCCGGATGCCGCGCAAGGCGCTTTCTCAGCCGATTTCCGGTATCGTAGCCGAGTCGGTTCTGGACACTGCGCTGTGCGCGGATGGGTTTGTGAGTCCAATGGGCCGGTTTCGGGGCAAAGGCCTCGGATAGTCACCGTATGTGAACGGCCCCGGTCGACGATGCTCCGGGTTCTCAGACCTGCTGTGCGCCAACGCGCGCCTGGCGGGCCTGCCATGTACTTCAAGTACAACCCAGGAAGACATCAGCATGCCCAAGAACAAGAAGCCCCAAGGCGGCAGGCCTGCCAAGAACTTCGATCCCTCGTACGCGAAGGGCGGCTCGAAGGGCGGTCCGGCGCGCGCCGGATCGCAGAAGCCCGGCTCGCGCAGCGAGGGCCACCGCGGCTACCGCCCCGAGCCGACCGAGGCTCCGAAGAAGGAACGCTGGTCGCGTGACGAGCGCGTCTCCACCGGCCGTGCTCCGCACCGTTCGGAGCGCGACAGCCGCGACGAGCGCCCGGCCCGTTCGTACGACCGCAACGATCGCTCGGCTCGACCCGCGTACCGCGAGGACCGCCCCACGCGTTCGTACGATCGTGACGATCGTGCGCCCCGCTCGGGTGACCGCGATGATCGCGCCCCTCGCTCCTTCGATCGCAACGAGCGCCCTGCGCGTTCGTACGACCGCGACGATCGTGCCCCCCGCACCTCCTCCGATCGCAATGAGCGCCCCGCGCGTTCGTTCGACCGCAACGACCGTGCACCGCGCTCGTTCGATCGCAATGACCGTAGTGAGCGTCCCGCGCGTTCGTACGACCGTGACGACCGTGCCCCTCGCACCGGCGACCGTGACGACCGCGCCCCTCGCACCGGCGACCGCAACGACCGCGCGCCGCGTTCGTTCGACCGGAACGACCGTACCGAGCGCCCTGCGCGTTCGTTCGACCGCAACGATCGTGCACCGCGGTCGTTCGACCGGAACGACCGTAGCGAGCGCCCCGCGCGTTCCTTCGACCGCGACGACCGCGCGCCGCGTACCGGGGATCGCAACGACCGGAACGACCGCCCGGCTCGCCCCGCGTACCGCGAGGACCGCCCCGCGCGTTCCTTCGACCGTGACGACCGCGCACCCCGCCGCGACCGCGACGAGCGCCCTGCGCGTTCGTTCGACCGCAATGACCGGAACGACCGGAACGACCGCCCCGCGCGTTCGTTCGACCGCAACGACCGCCCGGCCCGCTCGTACGACCGTGACGACCGTGCTCCCCGCCGCGAGGTCGACCGCCCCGGCTTCAAGGACTCGGGTCGACGCGAGTCGAGCTTCTACCCGGCGAAGGAGAAGGGCCACGGCTTCTCGACGAACGACGACGTCGTGCTCGAGCGCCTCGAGGCCGAGGCCATCCAGGCCACCGACACCGACGGTGTGAGCTTCGCCGACCTCGGCCTCGGCGGCAACGTCGTGCGCGCACTCAAAGACCTCGGCGCGGACGCACCGTTCCCGATCCAGGCCGCGACCATCCCGGTCGTACTCGAGGGTCGCGACGTGCTCGGCCGTGGCAAGA
The DNA here is from genome assembly GCF_059445405.1 of Agromyces sp. Y782. Taxonomy (NCBI): domain Bacteria; kingdom Bacillati; phylum Actinomycetota; class Actinomycetes; order Micrococcales; family Microbacteriaceae; genus Agromyces; species Agromyces sp. Y782. Next base: position 2,269,832 of record NZ_JCAIUG010000001.1, read on the forward strand.
CCGGCTCGGGCAAGACCATCGCCTTCGGCGCACCCACCGTCGAGCGCCTCATGGCCATGTGGGCCGAGTCCGGCAAGTCCGGCGGCAAGCGCCAGATGGGCCGGAAGCCCCGCGCGCTGATCCTCGCGCCGACCCGTGAGCTCGCCCTGCAGATCGACCGCACGGTGCAGCCGATCGCGCAGAGCGTCGGTCTCTTCACGACGCAGATCTACGGCGGTGTACCCCAGCAGCGCCAGGTCGGCGCGCTGCAGCGCGGCGTCGACATCGTGATCGGCACCCCCGGTCGCATCGAAGACCTCATCGAGCAGCGTCGACTCGACCTCTCCGAGGTCGTCATCACCGTCATCGACGAGGCCGACCACATGTGCGACCTCGGCTTCCTCGAGCCGGTGCAGCGGATCCTCCGCCACACCGCCGCCGGCGGCCAGAAGCTGCTCTTCTCGGCGACCCTCGACAAGGGCGTCGCCACGCTCGTCGACGAGTTCCTCGTCGAGCCGGCCGTGCACGAGGTCGCCGGTGAAGACCAGGCCTCGTCGACGATCGAGCACCGAGTGTTCGTCATCGGCAACCACGAGAAGCGCGATATCGTCGCCGAGCTCGCGAACCGCGAGGGCAAGACGCTCGTCTTCAGCCGCACCCGCGCGTTCGCCGAAGACCTCACCGGGCACCTCGAGGACTACGGCATCCGAGCCGTCGCCCTGCACGGCGACCTGAACCAGTCGCGTCGTACCCGCAACCTGCAGCAGCTGACCTCGGGCCGTGTCAACGTGCTGGTGGCAACGGATGTCGCAGCACGCGGCATCCACGTCGATGACATCGACCTCGTGATCCAGGCCGACGCGCCCGACGAGTACAAGACCTACCTGCACCGCTCCGGCCGCACCGGCCGCGCGGGCAAGGCCGGCCGGGTCGTGACGCTCATCCCGCGCAACCGCCAGCGTCGCATGACCGAGCTGCTCGACCGAGCCGAGATCGACGTCGAGTTCGTCGACATGCGTCTCGGCGACGACTTCATTGGCGAGCTCGAGAGTGGCGCGGCGACTGGGTCGGTCGAGGCCGCGGCCGAGGCCGCTGTCGAGTCGCTCGCGGCCGTCGTCGAAACGACCGAAGCCGAAGTCGAGACTGAGGCCGAGGTGGCAGTCGAGTCGCCCGACGCCGACGCCGACGCCGACGCCGAGGCCATCGAGATCGTCGAAGCGGTCGAGGTCGTCGAGATCGACGTCGTCGCCGACGATCGCGCGAGCTGAGGCATCCGCTCGCTCTGATCTGCACGAAGGCTCGCGTCCACCGGACGCGGGCCTTCGTCGTATCGCCGCCCGTCCGTCGGATCGCGATACGGTGACGCCGGCGACCGACTGTGCGTGCACCCGGATGAGCAGCACGGGGCGGTCCGCCACCAGGCGCGCATCGGCGCCGTCGTGAAGTGAGTGTACAATCACTCCCTTATTGGGATAAGGTGAGTGGTGAGCCACTCACCCATCAGTTGGAATCTACTCAAACGGAGGACGAAATGACTCGCACCGCAGTGATGACGGAAGCAGTTGTTCTGCCCGGGATCGTCGAGCCCGAAAGCCTGGCCCCGCTGTCGCGGTCGCTTGGCACCCCGGGGAAGGGGGAATTGCTTGTGCGGGTCGAGGCGACCGGGATCTCGTTTGCCGAACAGCAGATGCGGCGGGGGAAGTACTACGACCAGCCCCCCTTCCCCTTCGTGCCCGGTTACGACCTGGTCGGAATCGTGGAAGCCGCCGGCTCGGACGCCGATATGGGATTGGTTGGCACGCGCGTCGCTGCCGTGACGAAGACGGGCGGCTGGAGTACGAGGGCGATCGTGCCATCCGAAGAGGTCGTGACCGTTCCCGCCGGTTTGGATGCCGCGGCTGCGGAGTGTTTCGTCGTCAACGGCGTGACCGCGTGGCAGATGCTTCACGACGTCGCTCGTGTTGGTTCCGGTCAGACGATTCTCGTTCACGGTGCCAACGGGGGTGTCGGCTCCGTCCTGGTCCAGCTGGCGCGTCTCGCAGGTGTGCGGGTGATCGGCACCGGATCCTCCCGGAGTGCTCGCGCGATCGAGGAGCTCGGCGCGATACCCGTCGACTACGCCGGCGACATCGAGGAGCAGATACGCGGCATCGCCCCAGAAGGGGTGGACGCAGTGTTCGACCACGTCGGAGGCCCGGGCATCGCTGTCTCATTCCGCCTCGTGCGGCGCGGCGGCACGCTCGTCGCCTACGGCACGGCGGGCACTCTGAACGAGACCGGGAACGCCCGCATCCCGGTCTTGAAGCTCGTCGCTCGTCTGATCTGGTGGCAGGTGCTGCCGAACGGGCGCTCGACGCACTTCTACAATTTCTGGGCGGGCAAGCGGAACCGCGCTCGCTTCTCTGCTCGCCTCCGCGATGCGCTGAGCCAAGTCTTCGACTTCGCCGCCGCGGGAGATGTCACAGCGCGGATCGCTGCGCGCTACCCGCTGACCGAGATCGCGACGGCGCTTCGTTTCGCGGAGTCGCGCGGCGTGACAGGGAAAGTGATTCTCGAGCCGAACGCGAACTGAGGCTCACCTCCACACCATCACGGCCCAGGCGCTCCACGCCGCGCTGAGTCGATCAGCGATCGGGTCGGGCCGGATCGCTCGGGCATCTGCGATCGGGCAGGGTGGCGCCCGCGACATCCATTTGCCATAATTATTTCCTGAACGATCGGTCACTAATTCCGACCAGCGGATGCCGCGATTCCCTGCCTACGCTGGGAGCAGCGTTCCACAACAGACAGTGTTGTCAAGAGAGGGTGCCCATGAACAGCGCCACGGCCGATGCCTACCTCGTCGATGGCGTTCGCACGCCCGTCGGGCGCTATGGCGGCGCCCTCGCCGCCGTGCGTCCCGACGACCTCGCGGCGCTCGTCGTCGGCGAGCTCGTGCGGCGCACCCGGCTCGACGTCGCGGGCGAGCTCGGCGCGATCGATGAGGTCATCCTCGGCGCCGCCAATCAGGCGGGCGAAGACAACCGCAACGTCGCACGCATGGCGGTGCTGCTCGCCGGGCTTCCCGACGAGATTCCCGGCATCACGGTCAACCGCCTCTGCGCATCGGGCATGTCGGCGATCACGATGGCCGCGCAGGCGATCCGTGCCGGTGATGCCGACCTCATCATCGCGGGCGGCGTCGAGTCGATGACGCGGGCGCCGTGGGTGCAGGCGAAGCCCGAAAAGGCCTGGGCCCGGCCCGGCGCGACGCACGACACGTCGATCGGCTGGCGCTTTCCGAATCCCGAGCTCCTGGCGCGCGACAAGGCGACGTACTCGATGCCCGAGACGGCAGAAGAGGTCGCGCGCATCGACGGCATCACCCGCGAGGAGGCCGACGCGTTCGCGCTGCGCTCGCAACAGCGGGCTGCGGCGGCCATCGCGGCGGGGCGGTTCGAAGCCGAGATCGTCGGCGTTCCGACCGCGCATGGCGAGGTGCGCGTCGATGAGGGGCCACGCCCGGAGACGACGCTCGAGGGGCTCGCGCGCCTGCGCACCGTCGTGCCGGGCGGTGGGGTGGTCACCGCGGGCAATTCGAGCGCGCTGAACGACGGGGCATCCGCGATACTCGTCGCCAGCGGTGAGGCCGTCGAACGCTACGGTCTCACGCCGAGGGCTCGCATCGTGGTGGGCACGAGCGTCGGCCTCGCACCCGAGATCATGGGTCTCGGCCCCGTGCCCGCGACCGAGAAGGCACTCGAGCGCGCCGGCATCGATCTCGACGAGATCGGCTCGATCGAGCTCAACGAGGCGTTCGCCACGCAATCGATCGCCGCCATGCGCCGCCTCGGGCTCGACGAATCGCGAGTCAACGCCGACGGCGGGGCGATCGCCCTGGGGCATCCGCTCGGTTCCTCGGGCTCGCGCCTCGTCGTGACGCTGCTCGGCCGCATGGAGCGCGAGGGCTCGCGCTACGGCCTCGCCACGATGTGCGTCGGCGTCGGCCAGGGCACCGCGCTCATCGTGGAGCGGGTCTGATGCGCGAGAGTCATGAGCTTGCCGAAGTGAGCACCGTGGGCGGCGGATCCGCTTCGACAGGCTCAGCGAACGAGAGTCCGCTGCTCGTCGAGCGGCACGACGACCGCGTCGTCGCCACGCTCAACCGGCCCGAGAAGCGCAATGCGATCGACCAGGCAACGATCGACGCCCTGCACGTGCTCTGCGCCGAACTCGAGGCGATCCCGCGCACGCTCATCCTCACGGGCGCGGGCGGCGTCTTCGCCTCCGGCGCCGACATCGCCGAGCTCCGCGAACGACGAGCGGATGACGCGCGCGCGGGCATCAACGCGAACGCCTTCGTGCGACTCGCGCTGCTGCCGATGCCCGTGATCGCGGCGCTCGACGGGTACGCGCTCGGCGGCGGCGCGGAGCTCGCGTATGCCGCTGACATCCGCATCGCGACGCCTGCGCTGAAGATCGGCAACCCCGAGACCGGCCTCGGCATCATCGCCGCGGCCGGCGCGAGCTGGCGGTTGAAGCAGATCGTCGGCGACGCCCGCGCGATCGAGTTGCTGCTCACCGGTCGCACCGTGGGCGCGGCCGAGGCGCTCGAGATCGGGCTCGTGAGCGAGCTGAATCCGGCCGACGAGCTGCTGCCCGCCGCGCATGCGATCGCCGACCGAATCTCCCGCAACGATCGCGCCGCGACGATCGCGACGAAGCGGGTGTTCCGCGCACCGCGCGATGCGCACCCCGCCGTCGATCTCGAGGAGCAGGCCGTGCTCTTCGAGAGCCCCGAGAAGTTGCGCCGCATGACCGAGTTCCTCGAGAGGAAACGCACGTGAACGAGACCGACACCGGAGCTCCCGCCGACGTCGGCGTGCTCGGGGGCGGGCGCATGGGCGCCGGCATCGCGCACGCCTTCCTGCTCGCGGGCTCCCGTGTCACCGTCGTCGAGCGCGATGCGGATGCCGCGGGCGCGGCGTCGGCCCGTGTGCTCGAGTCCGTCGCGGCATCCGTCGCCCGAGGCACCGCCGACGATGACGAGAGCGCCATCGCCGCTCGCTTCGCCGCGTCGACCGATGTCGGGGACTTCGCCCGTTGCGACCTCGTCGTCGAGGCGGTGCCCGAAGACCTCGAACTGAAGATCGACGCGCTCACGCGCGTCGAGTCGGTGCTCGCGCCCGGCGCGGCGCTCGCGTCGAACACTTCGTCGATCTCGATCGACCAGCTCGCGGCGTTGCTCGACCGGCCCGAGCGGTTCCTCGGCCTGCACTTCTTCAACCCCGTGCCCGCGTCGACGCTCGTCGAGATCGTGCGAGGCCGCGCGACCGATGGGCCGCTCGTGGAAGAGGCTCGGGGTTGGGTGCACGCCATCGGCAAGACCCCGATCATCGTCGCGGATGCCCCGGGGTTCGCCTCGTCTCGGCTGGGCGTCGCGCTCGGGCTGGAAGCGATCCGCATGCTCGAAGACGGCGTCGCGTCGGCTGAAGACATCGACGCCGCGATGAGCCTCGGCTACAAGCATCCGATCGGGCCGCTGCGTCTGACCGACATCGTCGGTCTCGACGTGCGGCTCGGCATCGCCGAGTACCTCTCGGCAACGCTCGGCGAACGCTTCGCGCCGCCCGCGCTGCTGCGCCGTATGGTCGCCGAGGGCAAGCTCGGGCGCAAGACCGGCGAGGGCTTCTACCTGTGGGATGCCCCGTGATCTCCCGCTTGCTCCCGCCCGTGCGCTCGGCGCTCGGCGACACCGACACCGACACCGACACCGACACCGACACCGACGTCGACACTGACACTGACACTGACGTCGAAACGTCGCAAATGGCGACTTCCTCTTTCGCCGGGTCGCCATTTGCGACGTCTCGACGCCCGTCCAACGAAAGGCATCCCCGATGAACACGATCCTGCCGAGCTATGTGAACGGCACGTGGTGGACGCCGCCGGCATCGTCCGGAGGTGGCACGGCGGCGGACTCAGGTGTTGATGCGCGGGACGCATCAGCAGGTGAGGTGGTGGGTGCCGCTGGTGTTGATGCGCGGGACGCATCAGCAGGTGAGGTGGACGTGCGGGACGCATCAGCAGGTGAGGTGCTGGGTGCCGCCGGTGTTGACGTGCGGGACGCATCAACGGGCGAGGTCGTCACACGCGTCTCGACCGAGGGACTCGACCTCGGCGGCGCGCTCGAGTACGCCCGCACCGTCGGGCAGGCCTCGCTCGGCGAGCTGACCTTCCACCAGCGTGCGGTGCTGCTGAAGCAGATGGCGCTCGCGCTCACCGAGCGCAAGGGCGAGCTCTACGAGCTGTCTTCGCGAACGGGTGCGACGAAGCAGGACTCGTGGGTCGACATCGACGGCGGCATCGGCGTGCTCTTCACGTACTCGTCGAAGGGCCGGCGCGAGATGCCGAACTCGATGGTCTACGTCGACGGTGCCGTCGAGAACCTCTCGAAAGACGGCTCATTCCTCGGACGGCATATCTACACCCGCCTGCCGGGCGTTGCCGTGCAGATCAACGCCTTCAACTTTCCCGTGTGGGGCTCGCTCGAGAAGTTCGCCCCGGCGTTCCTCGCGGGCGTGCCCACTCTCGTGAAGCCCGCGACGCCGACCGGATACCTCGCCGAGGCGTTCGTGCGCATCCTCGTCGAGTCGGGGCTGCTGCCCGAAGGCTCGCTGCAACTCGTCTCCGGCAGCGTGCCGACGCTCTTCGACCACCTTCGGCTCGGCGATCTCGTGGCCTTCACCGGCTCGGCATCGACCGCCGAGAACCTCCGCGCGCATGACTCGGTGCAGACCGGTGGTGTGCGATTCACGAGCGAGACCGACTCGATCAACGCGAGCGTGCTCGGCACGGATGCCGTCGCCGGCACCCCCGAGTTCGACGCGTACGTCAAGCAACTCGTCACCGAGATGACGACGAAGGCGGGGCAGAAGTGCACGGCGATTCGCCGCGCGATCGTGCCCGAGGCATCCGTCGACTCGGTCATCGACGCCGTGCGTGCGCGCATCGCCGAACGTGTCGTCGTCGGCGACCCGCGCGCCGAGGGTGTGACGATGGGACCGCTCGCCTCGCTCGCGCAGCGCGACGAGGTGCTGCGTCAGGTCGGCAGGCTCGAAGCCGGCGGCGGTGAGCTCGTCATCGGGTCGACGGATGCCCCGAGCGTCGGCCTGCCCGACGGCGTGAGAAGCGCGGCGTCCGAGGGCGCTTTCGTCGCGCCGATGCTGCTGCGATTCACGGATGCCGCGAGCCCGGCTCTGCACGAGGTGGAGGCGTTCGGTCCGGTCGCGTCGATCGTCGGCTACGACTCGGTCGCTGAGGCCGTCGCCCTCGTGGCACGGGGCGGCGGATCGCTCGTGACGAGCGTCGCGACGCACGACCCCGAGATCGCCGTGGCCCTGGCGGGCGGCATCGCCGCCTACAACGGGCGCGTGCTGTTCCTCGACCGCGACGACGCGCGCTCCTCGACGGGCCACGGCTCGCCGCTGCCGACCCTCGTGCACGGCGGCCCCGGGCGCGCCGGCGGCGGCGAAGAGCTCGGCGGCATCCGTGCGGTGCTGCACCACATGCAGCGCACCGCGGTGCAGGGTTCACCGGCGATGCTCACCGCGCTCACCGGTGTGTGGCACGCGGGGGCGGCATCGCAGCCCGACGGCGGGCACCCGTTCCGCAAGTCGCTCGCCGAGCTCCGCATCGGCGACCAGGTCGTCTCGGGTTCGCGCACGGTGACCCTCGACGACATCGAGACGTTCGCGGCATTCACGGGCGACACGTTCTACGCGCACATGGACGAGGCCGCGGCATCCGCGAACCCGTTCTTCCCAGGCCGTGTCGCGCACGGCTACCTGCTCGTGTCGTGGGCGGCGGGCCTCTTCGTGGACGCGGCGCCGGGGCCCGTGCTCGCGAACTCGGGGCTCGAAAACCTGCGCTTCGTCACGCCGGTGTCGCCCGGCGACTCGATCCGCGTCGAGCTCACGGCGAAGCAGATCACACCGCGCGAGACCGACGAGTACGGCGAGGTGCGGTGGGACGCGGTGCTGCGCAACCAGAACGACGAGCTCGTGGCGTCGTACGACGTGCTCACCCTCGTCGCGAAGGAGCTCGCGCCGATCGCGTGACATGGCGGCTTGACGCCCGCCCGTTCGACCTCCACGCTGAACGCATGAGCGAATCGACGCAGATCGCCGCCCGCGGCGCTGCTTTCTGGATCTGTTACGCCGTGGTCATCGTCAGTGCGGGGTTCAGCGTGACCTACTCCATGCTCGCCGTGATCGACGGTGGGGTCGAGGCGTCCAACGCGAATGCGCTCTACGCGGCCGCGCGGAGCACGGCGCTCGTCGTGCTCGCGCTCATCGCACCGCTGTTCCGATCGGATGACGCGCTGCTCGCGATCGCCGTCGCGATGACGATCGTGCAGGGCATCGATGCGTTCATCGGGGCGGTCCAGGGTGATGTGGCCAGGACGATCGTCTCCGCTGTGCTCTGCCTCGTGACGATCGTCGCGGCGACGTTCCTCGCGCGGAGCGATCACGCGCGCGGACGTGCGTGAGACCCTCTCAGCCGCGGAGCGCGAGCACGAACGGCAGCACCGAGGTCGCGCCCGCCTGACGGAGCACGCGAGCGGCGATCGTCAGCGTCCAGCGGCTGTCGGCCTGGTCGTCGACGAGGAGCACCCCGCCGGCCGGCACGTCGAGGCCCTCGGCGGTGAAGCGATCCCAGAGGCCGGCGAGCCGGAACGCACTGTTGCCGCCCGGCTGGCCCGTCGGGCCGCCGCCCGAGTGCGCGAGCGCCCCGAGGTACGGCAATCGCCCGACCTCGGCGATGCCTCGGGCGAGCGAGTCGACGAGCAGCGGTCGTGAGCGCGACGGCATGGCGACGACTGCCACTGGGCGCTCCGCCCACCCCCAGTCGGCGAGCACGCGCACGCACGCCGCGAGCACCTGCGGCGAGATAGGGGCGTCGGGGTTGCCCGGCGCGAACAGGTCGCGCAAGGTGCCGCCCCAGCCGAGATCGGTGAGCCTGGCGAGCGCACGGCCTTCGCCGGCCTGCTCGGCCGGGGCGATGCGCCCCTTCACGGGAACACCGAGCCGGTCGGCTCCCGTCGGCCACGCGCGCCGGGACTCGATCGGCACGCCGACACGGTCGAGCGACTCGGCCGCCGTCGCGCTTGCGGATGCCGCGATCTCACGTGGGAACCAGACGCCGGCGCAGTTGTCGCACCGCCCGCAGGGCGCTGCCGTGTCGTCGTCGAGGGAGCGTTGGAGGAACTCCATGCGACATCCGTCGGTCTGCTCGTACTCGATCATGTGCTGCTGCTCGGCGAGACGCTCGGCGGCGATGCGTTCGTAGCGTTCGGCGTCGTAGACCCACGGCTCACCGGTCGCGACCCAGCCACCCTGCACGCGGCGCACGGCACCGTCGACGTCGAGCACCTTGAGCAGCAGCTCGAGCGGCGTGCGACGGATATCGACCATCGCCTCGAGCGCGGGCGTCGAGACGGGCGTCTCGCCGAGTGCAGCGATCACGCGCTCGGCGCGCTCCTGATCGGGCATCGAGGCCGTCGCGAAGTAGTGCCAGATGGCGGCGTCTTCGGTGCCGGGAAGCAACAACACGTCGGCGCTCTCGCTCGCTCGGCCGGCTCGGCCTACCTGCTGGTAGTAGGCGACGGGCGACGATGGCGCGCCGAGGTGCAGCACGAATCCGAGGTCGGGCTTGTCGAAGCCCATGCCGAGCGCGCTCGTGGCGACGAGCGCCTTCACCTCGTTGCGCTTCAACATTCCCTCGGACTCGGTGCGCTCGTCGGTGTCGGTCTGCCCGGTGTAGGCGCGCACCTCATGCCCGCGATCGCGCAGCAGGCGCGCAGTGTCGTTGGCCGCCGCCACGGTCAACGTGTAGATGATGCCCGAGCCGGGGAGATCGTCGAGGTGGCTGAGCAGCCACGCCAGACGGCTCGGAGAGTCGGGCAGCCGCAGCACCCCGAGTCGCAGCGACGCGCGGGCGAGAGGCCCGCGAATGGTGAGCACCTCGGGGCCCGCCCCGGTGCTGTCGGCGCCGGTAGCGTCGGCCGAGCCGGTGCCGAGTTGCTCCGCGACATCCGCCACGACGCGGCTGTTCGCCGTTGCGGTCGTGGCGAGCACCGGCACTTCGGCCGGCATCTGCGCGATGAGGTCGCGCAGTCGCCGGTAGTCGGGCCGGAAGTCGTGCCCCCAGTCGCTGATGCAGTGCGCCTCATCGACGACGAGCATGCCGATGCGCCGCACGAGGGCCGGCAGCTGCTGCTCGCGGAAGGCGGGATTGTTGAGCCGCTCGGGTGAGACCAGCAGCACGTCGACCTCGTCGCGGTCGAGTTGTGCGAGCACATCGCTCCACTCGTGCGCATTCGTCGAGTTGATCGCCACGGCCCGCACACCTGCACGCTCAGCAGCGGCGATCTGGTCGCGCATGAGCGCCAGCAGCGGTGAGACGAGCACCGTCGGTCCGGCGCCCTGCCGGCGTAGCAGCAAGGTCGCGACGAAATACACCGCCGACTTGCCCCACCCGGTGCGCTGCACGACGAGCGCTCGCCGCCGCCCCTCGACGAGTGCCTCGATTGCTTCGTACTGCCCGTCGTGGAACTCGGCGTCGGAGCGCCCCACGAGTTCGCGCAGTGCTGCGAGAGCGGCGTCGCGGGTGTCGGCGGGCGTCGCGGCGAAAGTCATCCCTCCACTCTGGCCCACGCGACCGACAAGCGGCTGGGCAAGAGCTGATTCAGCGCTCGGCCCGCTCCCACCCGATCGCGGGCGCGACGTGCTCGGCGATCGCCGCGAGCAGTCGCGTGTTGTAGGCAACGCCGAGCTGGTTCGGCACGGTGACGAGCAGAGTGTCGGATGCCGCGACGGCAGCGTCGTTCGCGAGGTCGGCAGCGATCTTGTCGGGCTCGCCGATATAACTCTTGCCGAATCGGGCGAGGCCGCCGTCGAGGAATCCGACCTGGTCTTCGGAGTCAGACGACTCGCGCTCGCCGAAGTACATCCGGTCCTCGTCGTTCATGATCGGCAGGATGCTGCGCGACACCGACACTCGCGGGGTGCGCTCCCACCCGGCATCCGCCCACGCATCGCGGAAGATCTGGATCTGCTCGGCCTGCAGCTCGTCGAACGGCACCCCGGTGTCTTCGGTGAGCAGGGTCGAGCTCATGAGGTTCATGCCCTGTTCGGCGGCCCATTTCGCGGTGGCTCGCGTGCCCGAGCCCCACCAGATGCGATCGGGCAGGCCCGGCGACTGCGGCTGGATCGGCAGCAGGCCGGTCGAGCCGGTCATCTGCGGGTTCGCCGGAGCGACGCCCGCGCCCGCGATCGCTGCGCGGAAGAGCTCGGTCTTCGCACGGGCGAGATCGGCATCGGTTTCACCCTCGGGCGGAACGAAGCCGAACGTCTGCGAGCCGTCGAGCGCCGTCTCGGGCGACCCGCGGCTCACGCCGAGCTGCAGGCGGCCCTCGCCGCCGGCGTGGGCGCTGATGAGGTCGGCCGCGGCGGCCTCCTCGGCCATGTAGAGCGGGTTCTCGTAGCGCATGTCGATGACGCCCGTGCCGATCTCGATGCGGCTCGTGCGTGCGCCGATCGCGGCGAGCAGCGGGAACGGCGAGGCGAGCTGCCGGGCGAAGTGGTGGACGCGGAAGAACGCGCCGTCGATGCCGAGCTCTTCGGCCGCGACGGCGAGTTCGATCGCCTGCACGAGTGCGTCACCGCCGGTGCGCGTGCCCGATTGCGGCGAGGGATGCCAGTGGCCGAACGAGAGGAACCCGATGCGTTGCTTCACCTTGACTACAGCGCTCCGAGGCATCCGACCATTCCCCACCTCGTGCCCTACCTCAGACGCGCGGGCTGGTCGCCGCGAGGAATAGGGCGATGAGCGGATGCCTGGTGCCCCCCTTAGCGAGGAATCTCGAGACATACACACACAGGAGTCGACATGTTCATCTCGGAAATCATCTTCCCGCACCTGCAGGCAGCGAACGACGAGCGCCTGACACGCGAACTGGAGTGGCGCAGGGTCGTGGATGAGCGTCGTGAAGAGGCGGCATCGGCCGCGGAGCCGCTGCCTCACCGCTCGGCCTCGCGCCGAAGCACCCGTCAGGTCGCCACGTCCACCAGCGGTCGCGCCACCGCGTAGCCGTGCTCTCGGGTCGAGCCCGTCAGCCGAGCAGCTCTTCGACCCGGTTCGAGGTGGGCATGCGCAGGCCGTCGAGCGCGACGGCGATGACGTCGTCGGCGAGCTTGTCGGCGTCTTCACGCCCGCCGGGTCGATACCACTCGACGATCGAGTTGATCATGCCGAACAGCAGGCGTGAGACGACGCTCGCATCGATGTCGCTGCGCAACGTGCCCTCGGCCTGCGCCTCCTCGACGAGGGCGGTGACCGCCTTGTCGAAGGCGCGGCGCCGGGCGAGCGCGCGGCGTTCGACCTCGGTGTTGCCGCGCACCCTGAGCAGCAGTGTCACGGAGGCGAGCTTCGACACGAGCACCTGCACGGCGCCGCGCAGCACACGGTCGACACGGTCGGTCGCACGCCCGCCCGCGGCATCCGCTTCGCTCAATACGGATTCGAGCGCGCTCAGCGCTTCATCGAGTGCGCGCTCGAGGATCTCGTCTTTCGACGCGAAGTGGTGGTAGATCGCCGACTTCGAGAGGCCGAGTCGGTCGGCGAGCACACCCATGGAGGTCGCGTCGTAGCCGTACTGGTTGAAGGCGGCGACGGCGACCTCGAGGATGCCCTGCCGGTCGTAACCCGGGCGCCCGCGCCGAAGTGATCCGTTCTCAGACATCGCCCTCATCTTCGCATCCGTGCGCGCCGAGAGGACGCAGATGGTCGCTTGGGCGTCGGTGTTGCAACAACTTGCATCCTCTCGAAAGGCGTGTGGTCGTCACGGAGTGCGCAGGTCGTAGACGCGCTTGTACTTGCCCTCGCTGCGGGGGAGTGCCCCCGGCTCCTCGAGCACCACGGCGACGGATGACCCGATGCCCTCCTTGATGCGCTTGGCGAGCACGATCGTGGCGGCCTGGCAGACGTCGACGTCGAGGTCGGGGTGGCGCTCGATGCGCACGGTCAGGTCGTCCATCGTGCCCGTGCGGGTGAGCTCGAGGATGAAATGCGGCGTCAGCTGCTCGATGCCGAGCACGATCTCCTCGATCTGGGTCGGGAAGAGGTTCACGCCGCGCAGGATGATCATGTCGTCGTTGCGGCCGGTGATCTTCTCGATGCGACGCATGCCGGGGCGCGCCGTGCCGGGCAGCAGTCGCGTGAGATCGCGCGTGCGATACCGGATGACCGGGAACGCCTCTTTCGTGAGCGAGGTGAAGACGAGTTCGCCCATCTCGCCGTCGGCGAGCTGCGCACCGGTCTCGCCGTCGATGATCTCGGGCAGGAAGTGGTCCTCCCAGATGTGCGGCCCGTCTTTCGTCTCGAGGCACTCGTTGCCGACGCCCGGGCCCATGACCTCGCTGAGGCCGTAGATGTCGAGCGCGTCGATGCCGAGGCGCTGCTCGAGGTCGCGCCGCATCTCGTTCGTCCACGGCTCGGCGCCGAGCACGGCGACCTTGAGGCTCGTCGAGCGCGGGTCGATGCCCTGCTCGACCATGCAGTCGGCGATCGTCAGCAGGTAACTCGGCGTGCAGAGGATCGCGTCGGGCTCGAAGTCGACGATGAGCTGCACTTGCCGCGCGGTCTGCCCGCCCGACATCGGGATGACGGTCGCGCCGAGTTTCTCGATGCCGGCGTGCGCGCCGAGACCGCCGGTGAAGAGACCGTAGCCGTAGGCGTTGTGCACCTTCATGCCCGGGCGGATGCCGCTGGCCCGCAGCGACCGCGCGATGAGCGTCGCCCAGCGGTCGAGGTCGCCCTTCGTGTAGCCGACGACCGTGGGCCGGCCGGTGGTGCCGCTCGATGCGTGGATGCGCGCGACCTGCTCCATCGGCACGGCGAACATGCCGAAGGGGTAGGTCTGGCGCAAGTCCGCTTTCGTGGTGAAGGGCAGCTTCGCAAGATCGGCGAGCGAGCGGATGTCGCGGGGGTGCACGCCCGCATCGTCGAACTTCTTCGTGTAGAGCGGCACGTGCTCGTAGGCGTGCTGCACGGTCTGCTGCAGTCGCTCGAGCTGCAATGCCTCGACCTCGGAGCGGGACATCCGTTCTTCGGGGTCGAGTTCTTCGGGCGTGGCGGGGGCGAGGCCCGAGATGCTGGGGGAGATGGTCGTCGTCGACACGGGGTGCTCCTGGATCGGTCGTTGGTCGAGTAGCGCGAAGCGCGTATCGAGACCTTCGAGTTCGCGAGGTCTCGATACGCTCCGCTACTCGACCGACGGGTGGCTGCGGTTGGTGGAGATCGAACGGCCGCGGAACTCGGCGACGGGGTCGCCGTGCTCGTCGGTGACCGAGACGTCGTAGAGGCCTGTGCGCCCGCTGCGGGTGCGGCGCACCGCGGTCGCCGTGAGGGTCTGACCGGCGACCGTGGACTTCAGGAAGGTGATGTCGGCGCCGGCTGCGACGGTGACGGTGTCGTCTTCGTTGCAGGCGATCGCGAAGGCCGTGTCGGCCAGGGTGAAGACGAGCCCGCCGTGGGTGATGTGAAACCCGTTCGTCATGTCGTCGCGCACACGCATCGAGACGACCGCGATGCCGGGTTCGTCGCGCTCGACGACCATGCCGAGCGCGGCGGAGGCGAGGTCGCGCTGCATCATGGCACGGTTCGAGGCCGGGCCGGTCGTCGTGCCGGTTGTCGTGGCAGTCGTCGCGGCAGTGGTCGCGGCATCCAAATCTGAAGCTCCTCATCGAGTTCACGCGTTCGCACGTCGTTGCTGCGGCGCTCGACTTGACTATATACTAACTGAACGATCGGTTAGTAATGTTGGATGCCACGAGCGCCCGCATACCAGGCGAAAGCCGCAGAACACACAGGAGTCGACGATGACCTCTCCCGCAGACCTCAGCGTGGTCGAACGAGACCTCTCCCCCGAGGAAGAGCAGTTCAACGACCTCATCGCCGCGGACTCGCGCGTCGAGCCGCGCGACTGGATGCCCGACGCGTATCGCAAGACGCTCATTCGCCAGATCAGCCAGCACGCGCACTCCGAGATCATCGGCATGCAGCCCGAGTCGAACTGGATCGCGCGGGCGCCGAGCCTCAAGCGCAAGGCGATCCTCATGGCCAAGGTGCAAGACGAAGCAGGCCACGGGCTCTACCTCTACTCGGCCGCGCAGACGCTCGGCATCACCCGCGAAGAGATGATGGACCAGCTCATCACCGGCCGGGCGCGCTACTCGTCGATCTTCAACTACCTCACCCCGACGTGGGCCGACATGGGCGCGATCGGGTGGCTCGTCGACGGCGCCGCGATCTGCAACCAGGTGCCGCTGTGCCGTGCGTCCTACGGCCCGTACGGCCGGGCGATGGTGCGCATCTGCAAAGAGGAGTCGTTCCACCAGCGCCAGGGCTTCGAGATCCTGCTCGAACTCATGCAGGGAAGCGAGGCGCAGCGCGAGATGGCGCAAGACGCCGTGAACCGCTGGTACTGGCCGTCGCTCATGATGTTCGGCCCGCCCGACGACGAGTCGCCGAACTCGGCGCAGTCGATGGCGTGGAACATCAAGCGGTTCTCGAACGACGAACTGCGCCAGCGCTTCGTCGGCATGCTCGTGCCGCAGGCCGAGGTGCTGGGCGTGACGCTGCCCGACCCGAACCTCGCGTGGAACGACGAGACGAAGCAGTACGACATGAGCGAGATCGACTGGCACGAATTCAACGAGGTGCTCGCCGGTCGCGGCCCCGCGAATGCCGAGCGACTGCGCCGTCGGCGCGAGGCGCACGAAGACGGCGCCTGGGTGCGCGAGGCCGCAGCGGCGTACTCCGCGAAGCAGTCTGCGCGCCAGGCGGCGGTGGCGTGATGTCGACCCCCGGCGAGATCGGCACCGAGTCCTGGCCCCTGTGGGAGGTCTTCGTGCGCGCCAACCGCGGCCTCTCCCACGTGCACGTGGGCTCGCTGCACGCGCCCGACTCCGACATGGCCGTGCGCAACGCGCGCGACCTGTACACCCGCCGAGGTGAGGGCATCTCGATCTGGGTGGTCCCCGCCGACGCGATCACCACGAGCGACCCCGATGCGAAGGGTGCGTTCTTCGAGAGCCCGGCCGGTAAGAACTACCGGCACGCCGTCTATTACACGAAGAGCGAAGGGGTGAAGCACCTGTGAGCGGCGCCGACCCCGAATCGCACGGCGAGGTCTCCGTCGATCGGCTCGCGCTCGCCGACGAGCTCGCGGGCACCGCGGCCGACGGCACCACGGCGGTCGCGCCGACGGATGCAGCGGAGTACGCGCTGCGCCTCGGCGACGACGCCCTCGTGCTCGCCCAGCAGCTCGGCATGTGGATCGCCAACGCCCCCGAGCTCGAAGAGGACGTCGCTCTCGGCAACATCGCCCTCGATCTCATCGGCCACGCGCGCTCGCTTCTGCACTACGCGGGCACCGCGAGCGGTCGCAGCGAAGACGACCTCGCCTACTGGCGCGATGAGCCCGACTGGCGCAACGCCTGGCTCTTCGAACAGCCGAACGGCGACTTCGCCCACACGATCGCGCGTCAGCTCGCGGCATCCGTGTACCTGTACGAGCTGTACTCGCGTCTGGTCGACTCGGCCGATCCGACGCTCGCGGCGATCGCCGCGAAGTCGGTGAAGGAGGTCGACTACCACCGCGACCATGCGACCCAGTGGGTGCTGCGGCTCGCCGGCGGCACCGATGAGTCGCGTCGCCGCATGATCACCGCGATCATCGACACCTGGCCGTACATCGACGAACTCTTCGTCGACGACGTGCTCGTCGAGCAGCTGGCTGACGACGGCATCGCGGTGCTGCCCTCGACGCTGCGCCCAGTGTTCGACGCCGTCATCGACGAGGTCTTCGCCGAGGCCGCGCTCGAGCGTCCGACGGGTCGCACGGCGTTCATCGCCTCGGGCGGCGGCCGCGAAGGCCGGCACACCGAGCACCTCGGCCCGCTGCTCGCGGAGATGCAGGTGCTCGCCCGGGCGCACCCGGGGGTGTCGTGGTGATCGCGGCCGCAAACGCCCGTCGAGTAGCGCCGCCGGAGGCGACGCGTATCGAGACGCAGACGGGTCTCGAAACGACGGCTGCGCCGCCTACTCGACCAACGGCTTCCGTGGCGCGGCCGCTGCCCGCCGACCCGGCGGCGCGGCGCGCGTGGGACGTCGCGGCGACCGTGACCGACCCCGAGATCCCCGTGCTCACGATCGAAGACCTCGGCGTGCTGCGCTCGGTCGACATCGGCGGCGACGGCGCCGTACGGGTGCAACTGACGCCCACGTACAGCGGATGCCCCGCGCTCGACGCCATGCGCGACGACGTGCTGCTCGCGCTCACGCATGCCGGCTACGACGAGGTGCGGGTCGATCTCGTGCTCGCCCCCGCGTGGACGACCGACTGGATGAGCGAGGCCGGCAAGGAGAAGCTCCGTCGCTACGGCATCCAAGCGCCGACGGGCAACGCCGCCGCCCGCCCGGCGGGGCCGGTGCGCCTGCAGCTCGCGGTGAAGTGCCCGCGCTGCGACTCGCTGAACACGCGCGAGCTCGCTCGCTTCGGCTCGACCTCGTGCAAGGCGCTCTACGAGTGCCGTGACTGCCTCGAGCCTTTCGACTACTTCAAGGTGCTCTGATGGGGGCGCGCAACCTGGGCGCCGCTTCCGCTGGTCGCGTAGCGAGCGTCAGCGAGCGTATCGAGACCCCCGCACCGGATCTCGCCGCATCCGAGAGTCGACCAGCAGAGGAGGCGGTCGCCTCGGCGTTCCTCGCGAGCACGGTCGGCGGCGAGACGGCGACCGCCGAGGGCGCGCCGAGCCCGAGCCGTCGGCGAGCCCGGTTCCACGCGCTCGAGGTCGCCGAGGTGCGCCCGCTCACTGCCGACGCCGTCGAGGTCACCTTCGGAGTGCCCGACGAGCTCGCCGACGAGTACACCTACCTGCCCGGGCAGTACGTCGCCCTCCGCAAGGACTTCGACGGCCATGAGCTGCGACGCAGCTACTCGATCTGCCGCCCGCCCGTGCGGGGCAGCGTCTCGGTGGCGATCAAGCGCGACCTCGGCGGCCTCTTCTCGACGTGGGCGAACACCGAGCTCGCCGCGGGCGACATGCTCGACGTGATGAGCCCGCAGGGCACGTTCACCTCGACCCTCGACGCGCTCGACGGCAAGCATGTCGTCGGCATCGCCGCCGGCTCGGGCATCACCCCGCTCATGGCGCTCGCCCATACGGTGCTGGCCCGCTCCGCGACATCCGAATTCGAACTCGTCTACACGAACCGGTCGACGCTCGACGTGATGTTCCTCGAAGAGCTCGCCGAACTGAAGGACCGCTACCCGTCGCGCCTCGCGCTGCACCATGTGCTCTCGCGCGAGCAGCGCACCGCGCCGCTGCTGTCGGGGCGCATCGACGGCGAGAAGCTCGAGCGCATGCTCGACGTGCTGATCAGGCCCGAGACGGTCGATGAGTGGTTCCTGTGCGGGCCGTTCGAGCTCGTGCAGCTCGCCCGCGACACCCTCGCGGAGCGGGGCGTGCCGGTCAAGCACGTGCGCTACGAGCTGTTCACGACCGATGCCGACCGGGTCGAACCGCGGCACGGGCGGCCCGTCATCGTCGAGCGCGGCGAGCCGACCGTCGCGATCGAGTTCACCCTCGACGGGCAGTCGACGACGGTCGAGAGCCCGGTGAGCGCGAACGAGTCCATTCTCAATGCGGCGCTGCGGGTGCGGCCCGATGTGCCGTTCGCCTGTGCCGGCGGAGTGTGCGGCACGTGCCGCGCGCGCCTCGTCGAGGGCAACGTTGCGATGACCGAGAACTACGCGCTCGAACCCGACGAACTCGAGCGCGGCTACGTGCTCACCTGCCAGTCGCATCCGAAGTCCGACCGTGTCGTCGTCGACTACGACGTGTAACCCTCACGCACGTCACGCACCTCTCCCACCTCACCGCTCCGGGGGTGGGTTCCCGCCAGAATGGGCTCGTATCAGGCCCCGATTGGCGGAAATGCACTCCGGTAGCGAAATGGCTCCGGGGGTGGTTTCCCGCCAGAATGGGCTCGTATCAGGCCCCGATTGGCGGAAATGCACCCCGGTAGCGAAATGAACGGAACCAGAACCGCGAACGAAGGAGTAGCGATGGTTGTAGCGATGGTTGAACTGAACGTGAACGAGGGCGTCGCCGAGATCGTGCTGAACGCGCCCGAGAAGCTCAACGCGCTCGACCCCGCCGCGATCGCCGAGTTGTCGGCGGCGTACGTCGAAGCGGAGCGGATGTCGCAGCTCGGCGAGGTGCGTGCGCTCGTGCTGCGCGGCGAAGGGCGCGCGTTCTGCGCCGGCCGCGACATCTCGGGCGTCGACCCGCGTGAAGACGACGTACTCGGCTACCTCGGAGGACTCGTCGAGCCGTTGCTGCAGCGCATGGCGGGATTCCCCGCGCCGACGTTCGCCGTCGCGCACGGCGCGTGCCTCGGCGTCGGCCTCGGCTTGCTCATCGCGTCGGACATCGTCTACGTCGCCGACACCGCGAAGATCGGCTCGCCGTTCGCGAATCTCGGCGCGACCCTCGACTCGGGCGGCCACGCCCTGTTCTTCGAGCGCCTCGGCGCGCACAGAACGATGGACCTCATCGTCACGGGCCGGCTCATGTCGGGGTCGGAGGCGGTCGCCGCAGGGCTGTTCTCGCAGGTCTTCGGTGCCGACGAGGTGACGGATGCCACCCGCGCCGCGGCCCGCGCCGCGGCATCCGGAGCGACTCAGGCGTTCGTCGCCTCGAAGCGACTCATCGCCGCGCTCCGCGACGACCGGCTCGGGCTCTGGGCGTCGATGGCGGAGGAGAACCGTGCGCAGGCCGCGCTCTGCGACACGGTCGACTACCGCGAGGGCTTCGCCGCGTTCCAGGAGAAGCGAAAGCCGGTCTTCACGGGCTCACGTTGATCGAGTAACGAGCGTCAGCGAGCGTCTCGAGATCGACTCTCGAGATCGACTCACGAGATCGGCGTGCCCTCGAAGTGGTGCACGCCGAGTCCGACGGTGACCGGAGCGCCGGCACCGGGCACCCACACTTCGGCGACGACGCCGTACGGCACTTCGACCTCGAGCAGCACGCGGCCCGCTTCGATGCGCCACGAGCTCGCGATGCGGCCGTAGGGCGAGTCGAAGGCGACGCGCGCGTGCGAGAGCTGCCCCGTCACGAGCGGTCGCACGGTGACGCGCCGCCAGCCCGGCGCAGCCGGAGCGAGACCTCCGACCGATCGGTGCAGCCAGTCGGCGACCGCGCCGTACGCGTAGTGATTGAACGACGTCATGGTGCCGGGATTCACGGTGCCGTCGGGCATCATCGAGTCCCATCGCTCCCAGATCGTGGTGGCGCCCATCGTGACGGCGTACAGCCACGACGGCGGTGCGGTCTCGAGCAGCATGCGGTGGGCGACGTCGGGGCGACCTGCCACGCACAGTGCATCGAGGATGAGCGGCGTGCCGACGAACCCGGTGGCGACGCGGTACTCGGCCGCGATGACGAGCTCGACCAGGCGGTCGCCCGCGGCGCTCCGCGCTGCGGGGTCGGCGATGAGATCCCAGCAGAGCGCGAGCGCGTAGACCGTCTGGCAGTCGCTGAGGACGCGCCCGCCGGGGGTGACGTACTCGTGGTTGAACGCGCGGGTGATCTCTTCGGAGAGCGTTGCGTAGCGTTCGGCATCGTCGGTGCGCCCGAGCGTCGTCGCCGCGGCCGCGAGCAGACCGGCCGAGCGT
Source organism: Agromyces sp. Y782 (assembly GCF_059445405.1). NCBI lineage: Bacteria > Bacillati > Actinomycetota > Actinomycetes > Micrococcales > Microbacteriaceae > Agromyces > Agromyces sp. Y782. Next base: position 2,290,599 of record NZ_JCAIUG010000001.1, read on the forward strand.
GCGTAGTACGCCGTTGCCACGACGTACGGATCGGCTGCGGCCTTCGCCGGCTCCTCGGGCGGTGCCGTCGGATCGAGCCAGTCGCCGAACTGGAAGCCGGTGTTCCAGAGGTGGTCGTCGCCGGCGAGGCTCGTCACCTTGTCGACCCACGCCCGCATCGAGGGGTACTGCCGTTCGAGCAGGTCTCGATCGGCGTATGCGAAGTAGAGGGTCGACGGCACGATCGTGGCGGCGTCGCTCCACGCTGCGGCGGCGGGGGCTTCTTCACGCAGGACGTCGGGAATGATGTAGGGCACGCCGCCGTCGGGATGCTGCTCGGCCGAGAGATCCTCCAACCACCCCGCCAGGAAGCCCGACGTGTCGAACAATGTGGCGGCGGTCGGCGCGAACACCTGGATGTCGCCGGTCCAGCCGAGCCGTTCGTCGCGTTGCGGGCAATCGGTCGGAAGGTCGAGGAAGTTGCCGCGCATTCCCCAGACGACGTTCTCGTGCAGCCGGTCGACGAGGGGATCGGAGCTCTCGAACCAGGCGGTCCGGCGCAGCGCGGAGCCGAGCACGAGACCCGTCACATCGGCGGGATCGAGGTCTGCGACACCCGAGATCTCGGCGTATCGGAACCCGTTGAAGGTGAATGTGGGGTGCAGCACCTCGACCTCTGCGCCGCTCAGCACGTACGTCGACGTGACCTTCGCGCTGCGGAGCGGGCGCATCGCGAGCTCGCCCCCTTCGAGCACCTCGGCATGGCGAACCGCGACCTCGTCACCCGAACGGCCGCCCCGCACCACGACCTCGACCCAACCGACCAGGTTCTGCCCGAAGTCGACGATCATCCGGCCCGACGGGGAGACCGAGACTCCCGCCGCCGGCACGCGTTCCGTCACGCGCACGGACGGGCCGCGACGGGCGACGAGTCGCGCGTGGTCGCCCGGTACCACCTCGACCGACTCGCTCGCCGCGCGGTCGGGTTCGGCGGGCACCCGCAGGTCGCGCCGCTCGCCGTCGTAGAGGTCGTCGAAGAGGATGCCGCTCGGGCTCGCGCGCCACGAGGCATCCGTCGCAATCACTCGTCGCGAGCCGTCGGCGAACTCGAGCTCGAGCTGTGCCAGCAGTGCGAGCCGGGTGCCGTAGCTCGAACGGTTTCCGGGCCAGACGAGCTGGCCGCGGTACCAGCCGTTGCCGACCAGTGCGCTCAGCGTGTTCGTTCCGCGCCGGAGCCCCGCGAGCACGTCGTATGCCTGATACCGCAAGCGGTGCTCGTACGCGGTCCAGCCGGGTGCGAGCACGTCGTCGCCGATGCGAGCGCCGTTCAGCGACGCCTCGTACACGCCGTGCGCGCTCGCATAGAGACGGGCGCGCACCGGCAGCTCGTCGAGCGCGAAGTCGGTGAAGAGGAGCGGCGCCCCGTCGTCGAGCCCGCCCAATGACATCGGGCTCACGAACGCCGCGGTCCAATCCTCGGTGCCGAGGAGGCCGACCTCGAGGGGTTCAGGGTCGCTCCACTCGGTCCACCGGGCACCCGAACCGACGCGAACGCGCAGTCGGCCGTGCCGGCGGGATTCGAGCGGCGCGAGCGGCCAGTCGACGAGCACGCTGTCGGTACTTTGAACAAGGGCGATGGATGCCTCGCCGGAGGCATCCTTGTACTCGACCTCGTAGCGGTCCGATCGCCAGCCGGTATCGCCGGTCTCGAGCACCCAGGAGAGTCGCGGCGTCGCGGTGCCGAGTGCAGCACCGGTCTCGGCCTGCTCGAGCCGGAGCCGGATGACGCGCGCCGTCGTCGTGAGCGACGTCGTCGACGCAGGCAGGTTCTGGGCGACGCCGTCGCGCGCCACCGGGTGTTGCATCGTCATCTACTCGAGCCCGGTTCCGACGACGCCCTTGATGTACCACTTCTGGAACACGATGAAGACGATCAGCACCGGAATCATCGCGATCACCGCGCCGGCCAGACCGACCGCAGGAGAGATGGTCGAATTCTCTCCGCCCGCCAGGGGAGCGAGCGCGACGTTGAGAACCCGCTGCGCGGGGTTGGGCGCCACGATGAGCGGCCAGATGTACATGTTCCACGCCGTCAGGAAGCTGATCGAGCAGAAGGTGGCCAGTGCAGGCTTCGCGAGCGGCAGGGCGATCGAGACGAATACCCTCGGCCAGCCGGCGCCGTCGATGCGAGCCGCCTCGATGAGACCGGCGGGAAGGGTCACGAAGAACTGGCGGAACAACAGGATCGCGAAGGCGCATTGCGCCGCCATCGGGATGATGAGCCCCGCGAACGAGTTGAGCCAACCGAGTTGGAACGTCACGATGAACAGCGGGATGAGGGTGAGGTTGCCGGGCACGAACATCGGCACGACGAGCGTCGCGAGGATCGCTCCGGTCCACTTGAAGGGGATCTTCGCGAGCGCAAACGCAGCCGGCAGCGAGATGAGGAGCTGGAGCCCCAGGATGCCGAGACTGAAGATGAAGGTGTTGCCGATCACCTGGGGGGTGAGGAAGTTCCAGGCATCGGCGAAGTTCTGCCAGATCGGCGTCTCGGGCAGCAGCGGCTGCGGAAAGGCCTTGACCTCGCTTGCAGACTTGAGCGAACCCGAGACCATGTACAGCAGCGGTGCTGCCAGCACGATGCCGCAGACGACGATGAGCGCGTAGCGAAGGGTGTTGTAGAGACGCGGATGCATCAGCTGCGCTCCTTCCTGAAGCGGACGATCGCTCGTGAGAGCAGCACGATGGCGATGAGCAGCACGAGTTGGAAGAGCGAGAGGGCGCTGCCGTAGCCGATGTCGCGCTGGGTGAACGCGACCTTGTACGAGTACAGCGCGAGTGACTGGGTCGTGCCGAGGGGGCCGCCGTCGGTCATGATGAGGGCGATCTCGAACGAGCCGCTGATGAAGCCCACGGCCTGCAGCACGGCGACGAGCACGGTGGTGCTCCAGACGTTCGGCCAGGTCATGCTCCACAGTTGCCGCCACTTTCCGGCGCCGTCGAGCGCGGATGCGGCGTAGATGTCTTCAGGCACGCGCTGGAGCCCGGCGAGGTAGAGGATGATGACGATCGGCAGGGCCCCCCAGATCATCATGATCACGAGCGCGGGCCTCGCCCACGTCGGATCGGAGAGCCAGTTGGGGCCGTCGATGCCGAGGAGCGCGAGGAACTGGTTCACGAGTCCACCGCGCCCGCTGTAGAGGTTCACCCAGATGATGGACGCCACCGCCGCCGATGCGATCATGGGCGTGAAGTAGAGCACGCGCCACGCGCCGACGCCGGGCATGTTGCTGTTCACGACGACGGCGAGCAGGAAGCCGATGACGATCGTCGGGATGACGCCCATCACGACGAAGAGCACGGTCACCCCGAGTGCCTGCCACATGTCGGGATCGGCGAACAACCGCGTGATGTTGTCGAGACCGACGAAGACCGGCGTACCGAAGAGGTCCCACTCGAAGAACGAGAGCACGAGGCCGCCGATGGCGGGCAGGATCACGAAGATGAAGAAGCCGAGCATTGCGGGCGAGACGAAGAGCACCGCGGTGAGGGCGTCGACCCGACGGTTCTTTCGGGTCGACAGATGCTCAGCCGGTTGGGATGGACGGGGCACGTCGGCGCGGGGAGGCGGCGTCTCCGTCAATGGTGTTGCGGTCACGGATGGATCCTTCGAACGGAGTCGGGTGCGGGAACGCAAGTTCCCGCACCCGATTCTCGACTTACTTGAGTTCCTTGGCGATGGCGGCGTTCACGGTCGCCTCGGCCTCTTGGAACGCCTCGGCCACGTCACGGCCTTCGAGCGTCACCTGCTGCGTCGCCTTCTTGGTCGCTTCGGACATGACACTCGCGCTTGCGCCCGGCATCTGGGTGAGCAGCACCGCGGTGCGCGCCGATTCGCCGAAGATGGCGATGTTGGCGGGCGGAGGCGTCCCGTCCTTCCAGATGCCGTTGTCGATGCCGTCTTCGGTCGGCGGAATCACGCCGCCCACCTCTTGGGCGACCTTCATGCCGGCGTCGGTGTCGTAGAACCATGCGAGGAACGCCCATGCGGCGTCTTGGCTCTTACTCGTCTGCGCGATCGAGAGGCCGTACGAGCCGCCACCGGCCGTCGAATTGCCGTCGATCGTGGGAAGCACCTGCACGTCCCAGTCGTGGTCACCCATCGTCGTCTTCGTCTGCGGAACGGCGCCGCGCGAGCCGATGGACATCGCGACGCTTCCCGAGTCGAACTTCAGCGTCGGGTCGTCGGTCGTCGCGGTGTACTCGCCGGAGGCGGTGCCGTACGCCGAGATCAGCTTCGTCCAGGCTTCGATGGCCTCTGGCTGACCGATACCGGATTTCCCGGTATCCGCGTCGTAGACGAATCCGCCGTAGGCCTGGATGACGGGGCCGTAGACGATCTGCGCGGTGCCATCGCTCAACGGGGCTGCGAGACCCGTGATGGCGCCGCCCGACTTCGTCTGGATCTCCTCCGCGACCCGATACAGGTCATCCCAGGTCCAGTCGGCCTGGGGATACTCGTCGACGCCGGCCTCTTCGAAAACGGTCTTGTCGTAGTACAGACCGACGGAGTCGGCGCTCACCGGCAGGCCGGTCACCTGGTCGGGGTTGTCGAGCGGCCGGTACTGCCCCACGAACTGCGGCAGGAAGTCCTCGATCGTCAGGTCGCCGAGCTTGCCTTCGTCGATGCCCGGGCCGAGGTCGAGGGTCACGTTGTTCTTCGCGAGCGTGTCGGCGAGGAAGTCGACGTTGAAGAACACGTCGGGGAGTTCGCCGCTGAGACGAGCGGTCGCGAGCTGCTGCGCGTATACGGCGGCATCGTCGGTCGTGCTGCGCACCTCGACCTTGCGGTCGGGGAACTCCTTCATGTACGCGTCGGCGTACTCCTGGAACTGGGGCTCGAGGCCCGTGATGGTCGTGAGCACGATGCTGCTGCCCTCGACTTCGCCGGCGGCGCCGCCGGCATTCGTGCTGCCGCACGCCGCGAGCAGCGGCAACACCGCGAACGCTGCGGCGGCGACGGCCAGTCGACGGTTGCGTGTAGGACGTGACGTCATTGTCCACATTTCCTTTCCTGTGATGGGTGCAAGGGAGGAGATGGCGTCGTCCTGGTGGGCAACACCGTTGTTGAAACCTTTCAGTTCATGGTTCTTCAGACGTGGCCGAATGTCAAGCGCCGATATCAAAACGTTTCAAAAATGCGATGGTCCGCTGTGAGGGCGGAATGGCGGGCGTTCCGGTGGTTGCCTGGAGGCATTGTGATACGTTTCAATAATTCTCGGCACGAAAGGGGACGTCAGTGACGACGCAGCATCCGGAACGAATGGCGGCGCAGCAACCCGACGGAATGGTGTCAGAGCACCTCGATCGAGTGACGACCCAGCACGACGATCGAACGGCGGCGCAGCACCCGGTTCGAAGCGAGGCCGCCGAACGCCCCCCACATCCGTACGCCGGAACGACGGCGGAGGATCTGCGGGTCGACGCGCGCACGACGCGGCGCCTCGACCGCTTCATCGCGCTCGCGACCTCTGCCCGCCCTCGCGTGTCGTGGACGGTGCCACTCCTACGCGACGGTCAGTCGCAGACCGCCTTCGAGGCGGTCGTGCTCGACGAAACGGGTTCCGCGACCGTCTGGACGAGCGGAGTCGTCGAAGGCGCCGACCCCTGGGTGCGGGTCGCCGCCGACCTCCCCGCCCACTCGCACGACCTCGTCATGGTGCGCACCCGCGACGAGCACGGCGAATGGTCGGAATGGTCGGAGCGCGTGCCGCTCGAGACCGGACCGCACACGATCGCCGACTGGGGCGGCGCGAGGTGGGTGTCGGCTCCGTCGCTCGGCGTGCTCCGCCGCACCTTCTCCGTCGGGGGCGCACCGCGTCGCGCGCGCCTGCACGTGACCGCCCAGGGGCTCGTGCGCGCGAGCGTCAACGGCCGCCCGGTCAACGCCGCATCGAGCGACCCGTCGCGCACCGATGCCGACCGCGCGCTGTTCCGCAGCTACGACGTGACCGATCTCGTGCGGGTCGGCGACAATGCGCTCGACCTCGCGCTTGCGCACGGGGAGTGGAAGCGCACGGGCCTCGATCCGCGGGTGCTCGCGGTACTGGTGGTCGAGCACGGCGACGGCTCACGCTCCTTCCACGGCACCGGCGAGGGCATGCTCGCGGGCGCAGGCCCGGTCACCATCGAGGACCCCTTCTACCTCGAAGCGCACGAGCCCGGCCGGGCGATCGTGTTCGCCGCGGCATCCATCGCCGTACTCGACTCGGCCGACGACTCGGCCGACCGCCCGGCCGACCGCTCGGCCGACCGCCCGGCCGGGTTCAACGAACCCCCCGCGTGCGTGTCGCCCGACCCCGGCCCGCCGCTGCACGTCGTCGAGACCATCACCCCGGCGCTGATCTCCGCACCCGAGCCGGGCGTGCTGCTCTTCGATGTGGGGGTCAACGTGGCGGGGCGCAGCCGCCTGGTGTTCGAGGAGGACCTGCCGGCCGGAACCGTGATCGAGGCCGTGCACGGCGAGCACGTCGGCGCCGACGGGCGGCTCGATACGACCAACCTCACGATGCCGTTCGATCAGGGGCGGGTGCGGCAGGCCGTGCGGTACACGATCGGCGACGGCGACGGCGACGGGGCGAGCCGGGTGCTCGAACCGTGGTTCTGCTACCACGGGTTCCGATACCTCGAGGTGCGCGGCATCCCGGTCGGCGTGGCCGTGCGGGTGGAGGTGCGCACGCTGCACAGCGACCTCCGCCCGAGCGGCACGCTCAGCACGGATGCCGCCGCCGTCGACACGCTCATCGAGCGCGGCCGCCGGACCCTGCTCAACAACGTGCACGGCATTCCGGAGGACTGCCCGACGCGCGAGCAGGCCGGCTGGACGGGCGACACCGCGAGCGCGGCCGACTTCGACTTCTCGGCGTTCGACATGCAGGCGTTCTTCACGAAGTGGCTCGGCGACCTCCGCACGAGCCGGCAGGCGAACGGGGCGATTCCCGCGATCGCACCAGATGTGCGCGCAGAGCGGATCCCGTCCGATCCGGTCTGGGGTGCCGCGCTGCAGCGGGTGCTCGAGGGGCACTGGCTGCACTACGGCGACCTCGATGTCGTGCACGAGACGCTGCCGGCGCTGCGCGCCTGGGTCGACTTCCAGCTCTCCTGCGCGAGCGCCGACGGCACCATCGGCCGCTCGCCGATCAGCTACGGCCACGACTGGCTCGCGCTCGAGCAGACGCCGCCTGAACTTCACCACACCGCTGCGACGCTCGATGCGCTGCGCGTGCTCGCCGAGTTCGAAGAGCTCGTCGGCGACACGGATGCCGCGGCCGCACGCCGCGCGCAGGGCGACGATCTTCGGCGCGCTGCACGAGCGAGCTTCGTCGACTCGTCGGATGGACGGCTGTCGGTGGGGAACGGCTCTCAGGGCTCGCTCGCGATCGCGCTGGAGAGCGGATGGCTCACTGCGTCCGAGTCGGCCGTCGTCGCGGCGCAGCTCGAACGAGACGTGCGGGCCCGCGGCAATCGGGTCTCGTCGGGCTTCGCGACGACGCGCACCGTGGTTCGCGCACTCGCGCGCCACGGTCGTTCGCAAGCGCTCTTCGACGCACTGCACCAGCCCGCGGAGCCCGGCATCGGCGCCATGCTCGACCACGGGCCGGGCACGTTCTGGGAGTGCTGGTGGATCGACCCCGAGAACACCGGCACCGGTTCCCTCGATCACATCGGTCTCGGTGGCCCCTTCGCCGGATGGGCCTGGCAGTCCCTCGCGGGCGTGCGGCCTGTCGCGGGCGGATTCTCGCGCTTCGTCGTCGAGCCTCGAATGGTCGACGGGCTCACGACCCTCGCGCTCGAGACCCGCACGGTGCGCGGCTCGATCGAGGTGCGATTGCGCCGCGACGGCTCCCGACTCGAGGTCGAGCTGGTCGTTCCGGTCGGCGCGGAGGCCGTCGTGCGGCTGCCCGGCGCGACCGAAGAGACGGTCGGATCCGGTCGGCACCGGTTCGTCGCCGAGGTGACGGTGCCCGTACACGTGCCGCCCGCGGTGGAATCGCCGTGGCATCCGCCGGTGTGGGCGCCGTCATCGACCGATGTCGACGGCGACGGATCCCTCCTGCAGTCGGCGATCACCGACGGGCGATTCGAGGCAGCCGGCTCGACGGGGTCGATCGCCGTGGTCGAGCATGGGCTGGAGTGCATGCCGGTGCCGCACGCGCAGCTCGAAGGGCCGGTTCTGCGCGTCACGGACGCCGACTCCGTCGACCCGGGCGGCCCGCTGGCCAGAATCACGATGCCCGTTCCCGTCGACCTGTCGGATGCACGTTTCGTCTTCGCGATGTTCGACCTGTGCCTCGACGGCCCGACACGACCGGTCGAGACCGTTCTCCGTGTCGTCGCCGCGGACGGCACGACTCTCGAGACGAACCAGCGGCTCTGGCCGGCCGGCTGGATCCGTACGACGCTCGACCTCGTCGGCTGGGCCGGAGCAGCCTCGGTGGTCGCGATCGAGGCCGGGCTCGAATACCTCGACACCGCAGCCACGACGGATGCCGCTCACCCGGCGGCTCCGCAGCAGCCCGCGTCATTCCACCTCGGCCGCGTCGGATTCTCTCGAGCGCGGCGCACCTGGCCGTAGGCCCACCTGAAACGCCCGCTCATGCGGGAGCGTCTTGTACCAGTACGCCGACTTCTTGTAGGCACGCTCGCTCGTCCGCCTGCTTGCCCTGTTCGGGGTCGTCGAGGCCCGGCGCGAAGACCGGCATGCCGTATCCGACCCACAACGCGATCGGCTCGTTCGACGTCGACCACAACGGCACGCGATCCCCGCTGGTCAGCCGTGCGGGTGCCGCGGTCTCGTTCATGGCAGGTGCTGTGCGGCATGCAGGCGCGCGTATGCCCCGCCGGCCTCGAGCAGGGCGTCGTGATCGCCGACCTCGACGATGCGCCCGTGGTCCATCACGACGATGCGATCGGCACCCCGGATGGTCGAGAGCCGGTGCGCGACCACGAGCGAGGTGCGACCCCGCATGAGGGTGTCGAGCGCGTCTTTCACCTTCGCCTCCGACTCGCTGTCGAGCGCGCTCGTCGCCTCGTCGAGCAGGAGGATCCGCGGATCACGGATGAGCGCGCGGGCGATCGCCAGTCGCTGCCGCTGCCCGCCCGAGAGCCGCGCACCCCGCTGGCCGACCATCGTCTCGAGCCCTTCGGGCAATTCGTCGACGATCTCGGCGGCATTCGCGTCGACGAGCGCCCGGCGCACACGTTCCTCCGGGACATCCGTCAGCCCGTAGGTGACGTTCTCGCGGATCGTGCCCTCGAACAGCACGGATTCCTGCGGCACCACCGAGACGAAGCGACGGAAACTGCGCAGGTCGAGGCGTTCCATGTCGCGACCGTCGAGCAGCAGTCGGCCTGCAGTGGGGCGGATGAATCCGAGCACGAGATTGATCGTCGTGGACTTGCCCGAGCCCGACGCGCCGACGAATGCCACGGTCTCGCCCGGTTGGATATCGAGGTCGATGTGATCGATGGCCGGCCGCGCGGCATCCGGAAAGGAATAGCCGACGCCTTCGAAGGCGATCTGACCGACCACGCGATCGACCACGGTCTTGCCCTCGTTGCGCTCGAGGTCCGGGTCTTCGAGCACTTCGGCGATGGACTTGATCGACTCGACGCCGCGCGCGATGATCGGTGTGAGTCCGACGAGCTGGGTGATCGCGCCCGTCAGCGTGGCGAAGTAGGTGCTGAGCAGCACCACCTGGCCCGCGGTGATCGGCACGATGCCCGATATCGCCGCCCATCCCGACAGCCCGAGGCACAGTGTCGACAGCACCTGGAACGAGACCCACGACATGCTCTCGAACCGGGAGTTGAGGCGGTCGAGCGCGAGGCCGGCCTGCTTGACGTTCTCCGCCGTCTCGGCCACGCGGGTCGACGCGGTGCGTTCGAGCCCGTGCGCGCGGGTGATCGGGATGAGCGAGGCCATCTCGCCGACTCGAGCAGACAGGTCCTCCATCTCGAGCCGGAAGGCCTCGTTGCGACGGGCCGCACGGTGGCGCATGCCCGCGACGAGACCGGCCGCGATGGGCACGGTGATGGCGAAGACCAGGAGGAAGGCAGGCGCCTGGATCGCCGTCACGGTGATCGAGCCGATCAGGATCGAGAGGGAGACGGCCACCACTGGGAAGACCTGCTGCATGAGCAGTTCGACGTTCTCGACGTCGCGAACGATCTTGGTCTGGATGATCGATGCGCTCTTGCGCGTGTGGTACCCGATGGAGAGTCCCTGCAGGTGGCCGGTCAAGGCATTGCGCAGGTCGGCGGCGACCGAGCGATAGGCCTTGCTGTACATCCGCACGTACCAGATGTGGTTCGGCGTGTTCAGGAGCAGCACGAGCACCGTCAGGGCGACGAGGAGCCAGAGCCGCCCGTAATCCGCCGCGCCGCCTTCCGCGCCGGAGACGACGGTGTCGATGATCTGCGCGGTGAAGACGGGGACGAGCCAGATCGGGCAGTCCTTGACGGCATGGAACAGCACGGCCGCGAGGACCCGACGGCGATAAGGGTGAAGCATGCTGCCGATGGACCGGATGGGGTGACTTGCACGGATGTGCACAACAGCTCCGAAGCTCGGGGGCGGGTGCGGGTGCGGACCAGAGCGTGACGGCTCGAGCCTGTCACCTCGGGAGTGCAGGAATGAAAGGTTTCACTGAGCTGCCATCATGGAGGGATGCTCCGGGGCTGTCAAGCACCGCTCAGCGTGGCGCGGAGCTCTCTCGCACGATGAGCTCGGGCGAGAGCTTCAGCTGCTCGTGGCGATGCTCGGGGTTGTCTGCTTCGTCGAGCGCGAGACGCACAGCGTGCTCCGCGAGGAGATCGGTGGCCTGGCGCACCGTGCTGAGGGGAACGACCGCGGACTCGGCGTAGTCGATGTCGTCGTACCCCACGACGGCGATGTCGCGCGGCACGCGGAGCTGTTCGGACATCACGAGTGCCTGCAGTACCCCGAGCGCGAGCAGGTCGTTCGCCGCGAACACCGCGTCGGGGCGCTCGCTCGCGGGCATCGCCTCGATGACGGCGCCGGCGGCGCGACCGTCGGCGATGGTCTGGTCGTGGGTGTCGACGTGCGTGAGGCGCACACCCTGGTGCTCGGCGCAGACTCGTTGCGCGCCGAGCCAGCGGTCTTCCACCTGGTGCAGTGGACCGCCGAGGAAGGCGATGTGACGTCGACCGGACTCGATGAGGTGGCGTGCGACGAGTTCGCCACCCGCTCGGCCATCGAGCGTGACCGAGCAGAAGTCGCGGTCTTCGTGGATGTCGAAGAGGATGAGCGGCATGCCGCGGGCGCGGAGCTGCCGCATTCGCTGCGTGATGCCGTCGAGCGGCGCGACGAGCATGCCGCGCACCCGCTGCTCCTCGAAGAGGTCGAGATAGCGGTCTTCCCTGGCCGCGAGCTGATCACTCGAGCCGAGCACGACGGTCTGCCCGGCCTGCTCGGCGGCCGCTTCGGACGCATGTGCCAGGTCGGCGAAGAAGGGGTTCGCCACGTTGAGCACGATCATGCCGAGCGTCGTGCCGGCACCCATCTTGAGCTGGCGCGCCAGATCGTTGCGCACGAAGCCGAGATCATCGATCACCGCCTGCACTCGAGCGAGGGTGGTCGCGGAGACCTGATCGGGCTTGTTGAGCACGTTGGAGACGGTGCCGACGGACACACGAGCCGCTTCAGCGACCTCCCGGATGCCGACTGTTCGGCCCATCGCGCCTCCGACCTCTCTGTTGACTCTCCATCCTAAGAGTCGGCGCAGGCCGGCTCGGCAATTTCGCGGGCCAGAATGAAACTTTTCAACCGGAGAGATCGCGCCCGATGCGCCTCGACGAGAGCCGCTCGCCGACCTTCAGTCCACCTGCTCGCGCGGGCGGACGGTGCTTCCGTTGCCGACAGCACGGATTGCGTGGTCCGGCTTGTGGAATATTCAGTGGACGCCCTAATCTGAAACGATTCAGGTGGCGAAGGGGTGCGTACGGATGTCGCGAATGGACCTGCCAGACAACGCAGCCCAGCCGCAGGTTCGTACTTCCACGAAGACGAGGACGTCATGAAGAGAAGAATGAGTGCCGCCCTGACGGTGACCACCGTGACCACCGTGACCACGGTGACCACCGCGCCCGCTGGACGAGCGTTCCAGAGCTTCACCCGCTGCCGGCCATTCGGCGAACAGTTCCGAAGTGGATGCGGCGAATGACGGCACGCTGGATCTGGCGCAGTGAGGGCGAGTCGTCGCCCAGGAACGAGTTCACCTGGTTTCGTACGGTCGTCACGCTCGACGAGCTCCCACTGGATACCTCGCTTCGTTTCGCGGCGGACAGCACCGCCCAGCTGTGGCTCAACGGACGACCTCTTCGACGCAAGGTCAGTCGGTTCCATGAGCCTGAAGTGCGCGCCGAGTGGGTCGACGCCGGGTCGCTCCTGCGCACCGGCGCGAACATCGTGACCGTGCTCCACCACAACTGGGGCGGAATCACGACTTTTCAGAGAACTCAGAATGTGCGCGCTGGGCTCTACGTTGAAAGCTCGTGGGTGGTGAGTGACGAGCGATGGCAATGGCTCGCGGCTGAAGAATTCGAGAGCAATGAGAACCAGTTCCTCGGCCTCGCGGGTGACGCCCCACGGGTGCGTTTTCCGATCCACTGGAACGCACGGCTGACCCGTGATCTGCGACAGGATTCCTCGATCGAGACGACCGGAGGCGGGCTCTGGGCGGCGGCCGCGGCAGTAGAAGGCGGCCCATGGCCGCACCGGCCAGGAATCGTCGAGACACCGGCACAGCGCGAGAGCGACCAGTTCCCGCTCTCGATTCTCGCCGCTGGAACATCGACACGGCCGATTGCCGGGAGCGAATCGTCGCCGTCGGCGCTGGCCGGTACGCGCCTCGTACCCGACCGCCCCATGCTGCGGGCCGTCGGCCCGTTGGTCGATGGTCAAGCCGTGACGGTCAGCGGGCAGGCGGGCGAGACGCGTTACCTCACGGTCGATTTCGCGCGCCCGGTGCACGGATATCCTTTCCTCGAATTGTCTGCCGACGTCGAAGCTGAGGTCGATGTCGGGTACGGAGAGCTCGCGCTTTCGCCCTTCGACGGCCGGGAGCTCGTCAGCGAGGACGGCTGGATCGATGTCGATGCAATCGTCGCGCGGGGGTACGCCGACCGCGTGCTCGCCGCGACCGAGCGGAGACGGTACGAGCTTCCCGACGAGCGGACCGCGCGATGGATGACCGTGCACATCACCTTCTCGATCACAGGGAGTGTTGTCATCCACGGCCTCGGGTTCGTGAAGTCGCAGTTTGCGATCGAGCCACGTGGATCGTTCCGCTCGGGCGACGAACGGCTCGACCAGATCGTGAAGCTGTGCGAGATCCACGCCGAAGTGACGATGTCCGACGCCTTCATCGACACCCCCGGCCGGGAGGACGGCCAGTGGATCGAGGATGCTCGCCCGCGCGCCCAGATTGCCGAGCGCTGGTTCGGCGACACGAGCCTGAGGCGCTTGGCGATCAGGACCCTCGCAGAAGGACAGGGAGCCGACGGCCAGCTTCATCCTTTCTTTCCCAGTGATTTCCCCGCCTATCCGGCAGCCTGGGACTGGTCGGTGCAGTGGGTGGCGATGCTCTACGACGACTATGTCTGGCACAACGATCTCGAATTCGTCGCTCGGCACTGGTCGACCCTCCGGCGACTGTGGAACCGCCTCCTCGAGGATGTGACGGACGACGGCCTGTGGCGAACAGGGGCTGTGCTCGGCGACGTTCGCAACTCTGAGCGACCCGATGCTGGAGCATCGAGCGGCCTCATCACGCCGTGGATCATCGAACGGCTCCGGTGGAGCGCACTCATGGCCGAGGCGCTCCACGACGCACCGCATGCAGAGCTCTGGAATGCCACGGCCCAGCTCCTGGACGACGGCTTCAGACGGCTCCATGTCTTTCGCTCGCATGACCAGGTGGCTGCCATCGTTGCGGACGTGTACGACCCCAGCACCGGCGGACATCACGGGTACGGGCAGGCTGGCCAGGTCGCGCCCCTTCTGGACGGTTCGATCGACGGCCAGGACGCACGAGATCTCATCGACTTCGTATTTCCCGAACCGGTGGGCTCGCCACCGAGCGGCGTCGCGCGCTGGAACAATCCGACCGCGGCGTACCGAGTGCTCAGCGCGCTGAGCGCGCACGGCTACCAGCAGCGAGCCCTCGCGCACCTGATCGAACGATATGCGCCGTACCTTCCGGGGCATCCGCGCAATCCCGTACCTCTCTCGCTGCAGGGCCCTTACGGCGGCCCCCTGCCCGAATACTGGATCTCCCGGGAAGACCGCGAGCTCGCCCGTGGCGAGGCCAACACCGCCCAGCCGATCGACGCGACCGGCTCGCACGGCTGGGGCGCCGTTCCATTGCTCTGGCTGCACGAGAGTCTGCTCGGCGTCACCTTCTCCGGACGGGGGAGCACCGCGATTTCCATCACGCCGGTGTCGGCCGGGCTTCCGTACGTGCAGGGCACGACCGTGACCCCGATGGGAGCTGTGACGGTCTCCTTCGATCCGAGCGTTCCGAAACTCTCCGTCGAGATTCCCGTCGGCTGCGTCGCGACCGTCGTCTTCCCGCAGGAGTTCCGCGACAGGATGGTGCGGGATGCGGATCGGCAGTATCTCCCCGTGCCGGCCAGCGAGAACGCGGTGCTCACCGAGGCCGGCCGATACACATTCGTGGCCGTCGGTGCGCACCGGTGACAGACCAATTGGCTGAATGGCGTGCGACACCCTATGAGGAGAGAGCTATGAATACCGCCGAAGCTTCATCGACGTTCGCCGAGGCCATCCGCAGCCTGGAAAGCGGGACCTCGTCCCCTGATCCGAGGACGGATGTGGACACCGCGTCACTGGTGGAGCGCTATCCAGAGCTCGGCAGCGTGACGGTGCGCGACCTCAGCATCCCTGCACGCCACGGCGATATCCCTGCCCGCCTCTACCTGCCGGAAGGGACCCCGAAAAGCGCCCTCGTCTGGGCCCATGGCGGAAGCTTCATCGGCGGAAACCTCGACATGCCGGAGAGCAACTGGGTCGGCCTCGCTGTGGCGGCGCATGGCTCTGCGGTGCTGTCCGTCGAGTACACCAAGGCACTGTTCGGGGTGCACTTTCCGGTGCCATCGCTCGATCTGCTCGATGCCTGGAACTGGGCCGTGGAGGAGCTCGACCTGAGCCCGGCGACCATGCACCTGGGGGGAGCCAGCGCGGGAGCGAATCTCGCCGCGGGAGTCGGGGTGCGGCTGCGCGACGGTGAGGGGCAGCTGCCGGCTTCGCTCGTGCTGGTCTATCCACAGCTCCACACCATGGTTCCCGAGCCATCGGAGGCCGCGCGCGCTGCGGCGGAGACTCTGCCGGAGATCCACCGCTTTCCGCAGAGCATGGTCACGGCGATAGCCACGAACTATCTGGGTTCCTGGCCGGATGCCGACGACCCGTACGCCTACGCCGGCCACGCGGATCTCACGGGCATGCCGCCCCTGTTCATCCTCAACTCGGAGCGCGATGAGCATCGCTATTCCGGGGAGGAGTTCGCCAAGCAGGCCATGGATGCCGGCGTCGCGATCACCGTGGTCTCCGAGCCGGGGAGCAGGCATGGTCACCTCGATCGTCCGCATACCATCGAGGCGCAGCGGAGCATCGACCGCATCGCCCACTGGCTGGACGGATTCTCGAAGTGAACCTCGCTCCAACAGAAGCGATCATGCTGGATCGCCCGCGCATCCGACCCGAACCGCTCGACCCGGAGCGATTCGCGGCCCCCGAGGCCGATGACCGCCCCGGCGTGCGGTGGTGGTGGCAGAGCCCCGTTCCGATCGAGGAGCTCACTCGCCAGCTCGGCGCCATCGCAGATGCCGGGTTCCGTGAAGTGGAGATCGCCTTCAACCGGGAGTTCTGGGGCGTGGAGAAGCAGCGTGATGCGCTCGGAGCGATTCTGAACGAGGCGGAGCGACTCGGTGTGGGCGTGGCGATGACGTTGGGGGCCTCATGGCCGCTCAAGACGCCGAACACGACGAAGGGCACGGGGTTCAGCACCCAGGAACTGCAGTACGGATCGGTGCGGCTGCCCGCAGGGCTGTCGGGACCGGTGCGCCTTCCGGCTCCGTTCGATGATGTCGATGCCGAACGCGCGTCGACGCTCGTGCGGGTCACTGCCGCTCGGGTCGTGCACTGGAATGACCCGCCGGCTGTCGCTCCGCTCGGTGATCCCTGGGCGCCACCTCGTCGTGTGATCCACCCTCCCCTCGCGTCGACCGTGTTGGACTCGGAGTCGCTGATCGACCTGACATCGCAGCTCGTCGGTTCCACGATCGACTGGGAAGCGCGCGACGGCGACTGGATGGTGTTCGCCCTCTGGATGCGCGACTGCGAGCAGGGTGTGACGAGTTTTCTCGATCGACGCTCTGTACAGGCGGCCACGGAGTACCTCGACGAGCATCAGATCGGCGCGGACAACGTCGCAGCGCTCGGCGCCGTCGGCACCGAACTCTTCGAGGATTCGCTGGAGCTCAATGCCGATTCGGTGTTCTGGAGAGCCGAGATGATCGAACGCTTCACCGAACGCCACGGCTATGACGTCACTCCCTACCTCCCGCTGCTCTTCGCGCACGGGATGTGCCGCTTCTGGGTGCCGAACGAGGAGCCGGTCCCCGATTTCGAGCTCGAGACCGGTGCCGGCGCTCGGGTGCGTCGCGACTACTACCGCCTGCTCACCGACCTCTACATTTCCGAACATCTGCTCCCGGTGCAGGAGTGGTCGATGGGCCACGGAATGCGGCACAAAGCACAGGTGGCCTACGGGCAGAGCCTCGAAGCGATTCGCAGCAATCGCGACTTCGTGCGGGCTGGCGGGCGGGCCGAGGGCGAATCCCTGAACTCAGGAGACCGGGCACCCGTCGATCGGTCCAGCGCGACCTGGCGCTTCGCTCTCGACTGGCAGCGATCCGTCGTCGGCGGAGCCCACCAAGGGGGTGCCGTGCGCATCAGCACGGAACTCGGCGCACAGTTTCGGGCGGCATACGCGTTCACCCTCGGCGATCTGCGACGGATGCTCGCGAAGGAATGGGCGGCCGGGATCACCAAGCCCTTCCTGCACGGCGTGGCGACGCAGAAGCCAGGGGCCGCGTGGCCGACGCAGACCCGGTTCGAGCAGCACATCGTCGGGGACTGCTGGAACGACACGCATTTTCCCGAATGGGCCAACTGGCTGCCTCTCACCGACTACTGGGCGCGAGGCACCGTCGTGCTCGAGACCGGGGTTGCGCGCACGGACGTCGCGGTCTATCGCGACGGCTTCCTGACGATCGCCGCACGCGGTGTGCGGGACGTGAGCGTGGACGCGACCGTTCCCGCGCGCCTCGCCGACACGGAGGCCCTCGAGAACGCGGGCTTCACCGTGCAGTTCGTCGACCCCATCGGGCTCGCCGAAGCGGCCACCGTCGGCGATGATGGGACCTTGTTTCCCGCTGGTCCGGCGTATCGAGGCCTCATCATCGACGAGCGAGCCCTTCCACCCGAAGCGGCAGAGGCGATCGCCGCGGCCGCGGAACGCGGGACACGCATCCTGATCGTCGGTGAGCCACCGTCTGCTGATTCGGGCTTCGCCGGCGGCAGTACTGGCGACGAGCGCGTGCGGGCCGCGATGGCCCGTACGCTTCTCCAGCCCTCGACGGTGCGGCTGAGCAGGATGTCGGAGGCGTCTGATGCGTTCATCCGTCTCGGACTCCTGCCACGAGCGGTCGTGGATGCGCCGGCGCTGCTCTCCCAGTGGCGCGAGGCCGGATCATGCCGTTACGTGCTCGTGTACAACACCCTCGGTGCGTCGGCTCCCGTGACGCTCTCGCTCGAGGGCGCCGGACGGGTGCGTGAACTCGACCTGACCAGCGGACGCGCTCTTGCTGCGGAGCACCGGGTAGAGGGAGACCGCACCACCGTCCCAACGCGGATCCCGGCCCTGGGGGTGCGGGTGTTCGAACTCGACCTGTCCGCAGTACCTGAGCCCATCGACGATGAGCTCTCCGCCGAGACGGTCGAGCTCGCCATCGACCACTGGCTGCTCGAGGTGGACAGCGAAGAACCTGCCGGTCCTCGTGCCATCACGCTCGACGGTGTCGGCCCCGGGGACTGGCGAGAGGTGGATGCGCTGGGTCTCGTCTCAGGAACCGGACGCTACACCGCGCGGGTGGTCGTCCCGGAAGAGCTCGCCGGCCTGCCCGCTGTCATCGACCTCGGCAGGCTTGCTGGATCTGCCGTGGTGCGGATCGGCGACCGGGTATTCGGTACCGCCTACGTCGATGACACGATCATCGATCTCGGCGATGCTCTCGAGAACGGGGACCTGATCGAGATCGAGGTTCGAACCGCGCTTCGCAACGCCGTGATCGCCAGCGAGATCACCGAACTGATCGGCCCTGATTCCTCCCAACCGCAGGGGCTGATCGGTCCGGTGGCCATCCGGGTCGCGCGAGCATCGGACGCGACGTGACGAGAGCCATCCGAGGAGTGACCCGTCGAACGTCCGTTCTTCGGTGGAGTTGCGCGTCTCGCGTACGAAAGGAATGCCATGTTCACCGACCGACCGGAGGCTGAGCTTCGAACGTATCGAAGCACGCAAGTCGACCCGACGGACTTCGACGAGTTCTGGGCGACGACGCTCGGGATCAGCCGTGAATTCGATCTCGATGTCTCGCTCACGCCCGTCGACACCGGGCTGACGACGATCGATGTCTGGGATGTCTCGTTCTCCGGGTACGGCGGGCAGCGGGTGCGCGCCTGGCTTCGCGTGCCGGCGGGTGCGGCCGGCCCACTGCCGGCCGTCGTGCAGTTCGTCGGCTACGGCGGTGGACGTGGCGGAGCGGCGGAGACCCTGTTCTGGGCATCCGCCGGATTCGCCCATCTTCAGATGGACATCCGTGGACAGGGGTCGGCCGGCAGCGTCGGCGACACTCCGGACGACGTGGGCTCGGGGCCGCAAGGCCCCGGGTTCATGACCCGCGGCATCGAGAGCCGTGAGACCTACTACTACCGGCGGGTGTTCACGGATGCCGTACGCGCTGTCGAGGCCGCCCGCTCACTCCCGATCGTCGACGAGACACGAGTCTCGGTCGTCGGCGGCAGCCAGGGCGGTGGCATCGCACTCGCGGTCGCCGGGCTCGTCCCCGATCTCGCCGCGGTCGCGGCCTACGTTCCGTTCCTCTGCGATTTCCCTCGCGCGGCCACGATGACCGACAACGATCCCTATCGCGAGATCGGTCGCTACCTCGCCGTCCACCGAGGATCCGTGGATCGGACCTTCGAGACGCTCTCGTACTTCGACGGCGTCAACTTCGCGAAGCGAGCCACCGCGTCCGCGATGCTGAGCGCCGCACTGATGGACCCGATCTGCCCGCCCTCGACGGTCTTCGCCGCCTACGCGAACTATGCCGGACCCAAGCAGATCATGGTGTGGCCGTACAACGGGCACGAGGGCGGCGGCATCGAGGATCAGCTGTCAGCGCTGCGGCACATCAACTCCATGGTCCGGTAGCGGACACCTGGCGCCCAAGGGCGCATCGTATGCAACCACGACAAGGGAACGGGATCCATCATCACTCTGCAACTGCCACCCTTTTTCGAATTCGGCGTAGCGACCAGCGCTTTCCAGATCGAAGGCGCCTGGAATGAAGACGGCAAGAGCCCGTCCATCTGGGACACCTTCAGCCAGACTCCTGGGAAGGTGCGCGGGGACCTCCCAGGAAACGTCGCGTGCGATCACTACCACCGTTATCCCGAAGACATCGCGTTGATGAAAGACCTGGGAATCGACACGTACCGGCTCTCACTCAGCTGGTCGCGGCTCATGCCAGACGGCGTCGGCGCTGTGAACCAGAAGGGCGCCGACTTCTACAACCGACTCATCGACGACCTGCTCACCGCGGGCATCCAACCGAATGTGACCCTCTATCACTGGGACCTGCCCCAGGTGCTCGAAGACCGGGGCGGATGGCCCAATCGCGAGGTCGCGGACTGGTTCGGCGAGTACTCCGCCACCTCCTTCGATCTCTTCGGAGACCGCGTGCACAGGTGGGCGACTCTCAACGAACCCATTGCGCTCTGGGTCGGATACGCCCTCGGTGCGTTCGCGCCCGGACTGCGTGACGAGAAGCTGGGCAGACAGGCGATGCACAACGCGATGCTCGCGCACGGCACGAGTGTGCAGGCGTTCCGAGCAGCCGGCAGCGTCGACAGCGAGATCGGAATCGTCCTCGACATCTGGAAGCGGCAGCCGTTGACCGAGTCTGCCGAAGACCGGGCACTTGCCGACGAGGGCGAAGACGATGGCTTCCGGTTCTTTCTCGACACACTGCGGGGTGGCGGCTACAGCGACCGGCTGATGGAGCGTCTCGAGAGCGCCGGCACCTTCCCCCACGTGGAGCCGGGCGACCAACAGCTCATCGAATCGCCCATCGACTATCTGGGGCTCAACGTGTACTCGCGCGTCGTGGTGGATTCGACGCGGCAGCAACCCGGTGCCTGGGCGGAGAGCCACCCTCAGCCGGGAGGAAACTTCCTGGAGAGCGGATCGGAGTTCTACCCGCGCGCGGTCTACGAGGCGATCGAGATGGTGCGTGACGACTATGGCTGGGAGGGCCCGATCTTCATCACTGAGAACGGTGTTCCAGACGCCTCGGCCGCAACGACGGCAGACCCCCTCGACGATGAAGAGCGCATCACCTACGTTGAGGGATTCCTTCACTGGATCTCGGTCGCGATCGCGGAGGGGGCGGATGTGCGGGGTTACTACCTGTGGAGTCTGCTCGACAACTATGAATGGGCGGCCGCGTTCGACTTCAAGTACGGGCTCGTACGCGTAGACCCGGAGACGCAGGTCAGAACACCGAAGAAGTCGGCCGCGTGGTATGCGAAGACGATCGCGGATCACCGGGCGTCGGTATAGGCCAGCGCCAAGCACGTGGGTGGGCTGAATCTCATTCCACGACCGGTGAGCTCCATCCTCTGAGTCGGCCGAGCCGTGAGCCGACCACTCGCCCGGGTCGGATATGAAACTTTTCAACACCGAACAGCTCTGGGCTCTGTCGGCCGCACGGCCTGCCCGTCGGCGCATCCGTGTCGGAAACGGTTGACAGCCCTGCGTTTCTTCAATACGATGCATGAAACGTTTCAGTTCTGGAACGCACCTTTCGGTCCGGGGCCGGTCTCGTCGCACCCGGCCGACTCAGCGGTGCGCCGCACGCATGCAATTTCTTCACCGATATCGAGCAATGGAGCTATCCGATGGGCATGAGCAGTAACCGTTTCACGGCGAGTCGACGTTCATTCCTCAAAGGGGCCGGCCTCGTCGCCGCCGCGAGCACACTGGTGGGGCGCACTGCTCAAGCCCAGACCGCGGCGGCGGCGGAGGCCGCGACCTATCGACTCGAGAACGGCTTCGTCAGCATCGGCGGCGCGTACGGCAAGCTGACCCGGCTGGCGTGCGATCCGACGGGTGGCGGCCGCTACGAACCCACCGCGTTCAGCTCGCTGTTCATCGGAGAGTCCGACTTCTACGATGCGGGCTTCAACGACGGCGTCGTGTGGACGAGCACCGAGACCACCCTGAACGTGACCGGCATCCAGATTCCGTCGGCGGCCGACCTTCGGCAGGCTCAGCTCAATGCGCCGGTTCCGCTCAGCCCCGGACGGACGCTCGGCCAAACGTTCACCGCGACGGCGCATCGCTTCTTCCGCGTGGGCGGTCAGTTCCCGACGTGGAGCAACCAGAACTCATCGATGAAGTTGACGCTCTACTCCGGCACCCCCGCGACCGGCCTGACCGAGATCGGCAGCACTGACGTGAGTCCCGTGCAAGACAACGGCTGGGCCTACGTCGACGTGCCGGCCCAGCCGGCCGGCGTCTACTACCTCGAGGCATCGGATGCCGCGGGCACGCCCGGCTGGTGGGCGCAGAGCGGCGCGGTCAATGTCGACGTCGGCGGCGCATCGTACGCCGATCGCACGCAACTGGGCGGGAGGACGATGACGATCGACGTCGTCGGCTTCAACGTCGATGGCCTCGCGTCATGGCAGTTCGACCTCAGCGGCCCGACCCTCCAGCTGTCGTACGAGCTGGCATGGCAGGGTGACCCGCGCGCCGATCCGGGGCTCACGATGAACACCTCGTGGGTCAAGGACGGCTACTCGATCGACGCGGCCGACGGGGTTGTCTTCAGCCGCTTCATCGGTGACGACGGCTATTACCTCCCGTCGCAGCAGCTGAAGCGCCGCGCGGCGTGGACCAATCCCGTGCTCGGAACCAAATGGGTCGGAGCGACCGGAACAGGTCCGTACGACCTCCGCATCACGGCACCCCAGCCGATCCTCGACGGCACCATGTCGGCCGACTCGATGAAGCTCTCGTTGAACACAGGCGGCACCGACGCGGTGCCCACGATCTCGCGGTCGATCGCCATCGAGGTGCAAGCCCACACCGACGCGTTGCCCGACGTCTTCCCCGTCTTCACGGCATCCGACGAGGTGCGTGCGACCCAGCTCTCGACGTTCTACTGGGAGCGTGCGCTGAGCTTCCGGTTCAGCGGGCACGCGGCCGACTGGGCGGATTGGGAGGGACGCATCCTCGACTGGACGGGCACGGTCGGCGCCGACGAACAGTTCGCGAGCCTGCTGAACACGAAGCTCGACGACGACGGGTACGTCTGGTCCTGGCCGGATTCGCAGGGCTGGCCCTTCCCTGATCCGAAGCTCTACGACAGCAGGCACTTCACCTCGAACGCGATGTACGTGCTCGCCACGTGGCGGTACTTCTCATGGACCGGTGATTCCGCGTTCCTCAACACCATGCTGCCCCGCGCGAGGAAGGCGATGGACTTCTACCTCGACTCCTTGGGCGGCAGCAGCGGAGTCGTGACGATCGACTCGCCCGACCACAGCGGGCGAGACGGAGCCGTTCCATCCAATTACTGGGACATCGCTTCGCACGGACACCTCGACGCGTACGTCAACGCGTACTTCTACGGTGCACTCGAGGCGATGGCCCAGCTCGAGGACTTCGTCAAGGAGAAGAAGCGGGCGAAGCAGCTGAGAGCGCTGCGGCCGACCGTCGCGCAACGCTACAACGAGCTGTTCTGGAACGACACCGACGGCCGCTACGTCCAAACCATCGACGTCGACGGCGTCGTGCACGACTACGGTGCAACCTACGTCAACCTCGAAGCCGCATCGTTCGGACTGCCCTCGGCAGAGCAGGCCGCGCGGATCTTCGAGTGGCTCGACCACGGTCACACCGAGCTGCAGAACTCGGTCGTACTCATCGAGGGCGGCGGCCTGGCGCCGAAGATCGAGGCCGGGCGCACCATGGGCCAGAGCTTCACGGCCAATGCAGCGTTCACGAGCGTCGCCGCGCGGTTCCCGACGTACGGCGTGCGCGGCGCTTCGTTCACGATGACCCTGTATCAGGGCGTGCCCGACGGCACGTCGCCGGTCGTGGTCGCCGACCGGCAGTTCAGCGACTGGGGCGACGGTGGCGTCGCCCACATCGACGTGCCGAAGCAGGCACCGGGCGTGTACTACCTGGAGGTCTCGAACGTCACCGGCTCGCTCGCGTGGTGGTCATCGATGACGACGGTGCCCGGTGCGCTCGCCTACTCCGACGGGCTTCCCGCCGCGAATGCCAGGTCGCGGTTCGTGGCGGCACTCGGCGAGCACTTCGAGGGGCCCGCCGACATCTACTCGAAATGGGTCTTCGCGCCGAGGGCCACCACTCGACGCAACAACTACTGGTTCTTCCTGAACAACCTCAACATCCCGTGGGGACACCAGGTGCAAGACGGCGGTGCGATCCTCTACACCTCGGGCTTCGACGTGATGGCTCGAGCCCGATACCGCTCGGCCGACGACGCATGGGCGCGGTTGACCGCGATACTCGATCGGTGGAGCGAACCGGATCACATCTCGGGCGGCACACCGCTCTTCCGTGGCGAGAGCACCGTCGACAGCGGCACGGGCAGCACCTCGGTCGGAACGGACATCCCGTTCCCCGAGAGCGGACTCGTGCCGGCGAGCTTCATGTACGCCTTCATCGGCGTCGAAGCGGAGCCCGATGCCCTCGTCATCACGCCGAACCTGCCGTCGACGCTGAGCCATGCCGGCGTGCGCAACCTCTCCTGGCACGGAAAGCGGTACGAGGTGCGGGTGACTCGAGACCGGATCACGGTGGAGGGTGGCGGCGGCACCGTGACCCGGCCGTACAAGCCCGGCAAGCCGGTGCGGTTGAAGGCAGCGCAGCTCGCACACTGAGGCGCTCGCAGCGACTGAGTGCCTCAGCTCACCGTCTGATCCAGACGATCCGGGCTGTTGCCGGGCCTCCGTCTGGCATCACCGTTGGCTCTCGGACCCCGATTGGTCGTGCTCGGCGATGTCGCGGTCGAGGTCATCCTCGATGAGGAGGTCGCGGCGAACGTGGTCGCTGCGGTAAGCCGAGCGCCCCAGCATGTGCGCGGTCATCGGCTGGGTGAGCAACTGGAACGTCATCACGAGCACGGCCGTGGTGAGCACGCCCCACGTCGGAACCTGCACGACGATCGCGACGAGCACGGTCGCGAGCCCGAGCACCTGCGGCTTCGTCGCCGCGTGCAACCGGGTCAGCACATCGGGGAAGCGCACGATGCCGATGCCCGCGGCCATCGACAGGAACCCGCTCACCAGGATGAGGAGGCCGACTGCGATCTCGGCGGCGCTCATGAGGCATCCTGCTTCGCCATGAACCGTGCGATCGAGATCGAGCCGACGACCGCGAACATCGCGAGCACGAGCATGACCACGAGGGTGTCGATGTGCTTGTTGATCGCCATCTCGGCGCCGAGCGCGCAGATGGCGATCGCGAGCAGCACATCGGTCGCAAGCGCGCGGTCGAGGATCGACGGCCCCTTGATGATGCGGTAGACCGAGGCGATCGCGCCGATGCCGAACATGACTCCGGCGATGATGCTGACGATCTCGAGGAAGGTCATGTGCCTGCTCCCTTCGTTCGTGCGGCGTGCTCGCGACGCTCACGACGGGCAGCGCGAACGGATGCCGCCTGCGCACGTGTGCCGATGGCGAGCACGATGCGCTCCTCCGTGCCGAGCACGGCGCTGCGCACCCGATCGATGTCGGCCACCGTGCGGGTGCCGAGGGCGTGCAGGTACAGCAGCCCCCGCTCGCGGTCGATGTCGACGACGACGGTGCCCGGCACGACCGAGATCGCCTCGGCCGTGAGGGTGGTCACGAGGTCGGAACGGGTGAGCAGCTGCACGGCGATGATCGAGTTCAGCGGCTTCCACCGCGGATCCAGCGCCAGCCAGGCGACCTGCAGCGAGGCGCTCGAGACGTCGTACATCATGCGCAGGCCGAGCAGCAAACCCCGCCACACGTTGAAGCGACCGCTGAGCAGCACCGGCGGCAGGTACAGCACGCGGGTCACCCCGATCGCGAGCAGCACCCCCGTGACCACCGTGAGCACGGTGACCTGGTCCCAGAGGAACACCCACACGAGGACGAGGGCGACGAGGAGCGGCAGCTGGCGCCAGACGGAACGCCAGCGCGAGACATCCGCTGCTGAATGCGTCATCGGATGCCTCCGGGGAACACGAGGGAGATGTACGCGCCGGCGTCGAGCAGGTCGGCGGCCGCGCGCCCCGCGAGGTCGAACATCGGGCCGGCGAAGACGGTGAGGCAGATCGTGACCATCACGAGGGCGCTCGTCGCGACCACCATGAGCACGGGCGTGGTGCGGGTCGCGGTGACCGTGGCTCCCTCGGGCGCCTCGAGCACCGAGCCGAGCAGCACCGACTCGTACCCGTCGAGCTCGGAGCGCCGCCGCCAGAACGCCATGTTCCAGAAGCGCGTCAACGCGTAGAGCGTGATGAGCGAGGTGAGGGCGCCGACCCCGATGACCACCCAGATGAGCCACGCCGTGCTCGGGTCGACCGCAGCGCCCTCGGCGCCGGCAAGGAACAGCCCGGTCTTGCCGAGGAACCCGGAGAACGGCGGAATGCCGCCGAGGTTCAGCGCGGGGATGAAGAACAGCACGCCGAGGAGCGGCGAGGCCTTGAGCAGCCCGGCGAGCCGGTTGATCGACGTCGCACCGCCGAAGCGCTCGATGAGACCCGTCGTGAGGAACAGGGTCGTCTGCACCGTGATGTGGTGCACGACATAGTAGATCGTCGCAGCGAGACCGAGCTGACTCGCCAGGGCGATGCCGAAGATCATGTACCCGATATGGCTCACGAGCGTGAACGAGAGCAATCGCTTGATGTCGGCTTGCGTGAGCGCGCCGAGGATGCCGATGAGCATGGTGAGACCGCCGACCACCATGAGCAGCACCGTCACGTCGCTCTCGACGAACATCACCGTCTCGGTGCGGATGATCGCGTACACGCCGACCTTCGTCAGCAAGCCCGCGAACACCGCCGTGACGGGTGCGGGCGCCGTCGGGTACGAGTCGGGCAGCCAGAACGACAGCGGGAAGACCGCCGCCTTGATGCCGAAGGCGATGAGCAGCAGGAGGTGCAGCATGAGCTGCACGTCGCCGGGCAGCTCGGCGAGGCGCACCGAGAGCTGGGCGATGTTCACGGTGCCCGTCGCGCCGTAGATGAGCGCGATCGCGCTCAGGAAGAAGAGTGACGAGACGAGGCTCACGATGATGTACGTGACGCCCGCTCGGATGCGCTCGCCGGTGCCACCGAGGGTGAGCAGCACGTAACTCGCCGACAGCAGGATCTCGAAGCCGACGTAGAGGTTGAAGAGGTCGCCCGCGATGAAGGCGTTGAAGACGCCCGCCGACAAGATGAGGTAGCTCGGGTGGAAGATCGACACGGGCGTCTCGCGATGCTGGTCGGCGATTCCCTGCCCCACTGAGTACACGAGCACGACGAGCAGCATGATCGCCGAGATCACGAGCATGATCGCCGAGAGCCGGTCGACGACGAGGGTGATGCCCCACGGGGCATCCCACCCGCCGATGTAGACGACGGCCGGGCCGGTCGTGTCGACCGCGACGAGCAGCACCGCGGCGATCACGGTGACTGCGGCGAGCACGCTGAGGCTCACCGCCATCTGCGCGCGGCGGTGACGGCCGAGAATCAGCGCTGCGGCCGCCCCGAGCAGGGGCAGCAGCACGACGAGGGGCACGAGTACGGCGGTCACGGCTTGCCCTCATCCCGCGTTGGTCGAGTAGTCGACGAAGGAGGCGTATCGAGACCCCCGCCATCGAGATCGTCGCGAGCGGATGCCTCGAGCTCGAGCTCCTCGTCGAGCTCTTCGTCGGGCTCTTCGTCGCTCGCATCGATGAGGTCTTGGATCGCTTGGTCGTCGGCCGCGGAGCTGCGGATGAGGTCGGCCGCCTCTTCGGCGTCTTCGGCGACATCTGCGTCATCGTCGACGAGGTCGCCCTTCGCACCGAGCTGCGCGAGCCACCACGAGCGGTAGATCAGCGCGAGCATGAACGCCGTGATGCCGAGGTTGATGACGATCGCCGTGAGCACGAACGCCTGGGGCAGCGGGTCGGAGATCTCGTCGGCATCGACACCATCGCTCAGGATGGGCGCGAGCCCCGGTGCCCCGCTCATGAGGAAGATCAGGATGTTCACCGCGTTGCCGACGAGCAGGAACCCGATGAGCACTCGTGTGAGGCTGCGTTCGAGCATGATCGAGACGCCCGCGCCGAAGAGCACGGCCATGAGCACGACGAGCGTGAGGGAGGCGGTCATGTGCGGGCCCCCTCATCCGTCGGTCGCGTATCGAGACCCGTTTCCGTTGGTCGAGTAGCGACCGACGCAGGAGGCCGCGTATCGAGACCCGTTTCCGTTGGTCGAGTAGCGACCGACGCAGGAGGCCGCGTATCGAGACCCCCCGTTGAGTCTCCATACGGCGCTGGCGCGCCGACTCGACCGATGGGATCCGAGTCGTACTCGGCACCGTCGGCGAACTCCTGTCCTTCGTTGTGATCGACGTCGTCGTCGCCGTCGCCCGTCGTGAATCCGCTGTCGTCGTCGGACTGGCGCTCCTCTTGGCGGTCGACCTCGCCGCCGAGCGATCGCAGGATGTCGAGCACGAGCCCGACGACCACGAGGTAGACGCCGATGTCGAAGAGCGTCGAGGTGCCGATCGAGATCGTGCCGAGCAACGGCACCTCGGTCTCGAACCAGGCGGACTCGAACACCGGGCCGCCGAAGAGCAGTGAACCCGCGGCGGTGCCTGCGGCGAGCAGCAGCCCTGTGCCGAGCAGGCGCCCCGCGTCGACCGGGGCCGCCTCGCCGAGCTCGTAGCGCCCGCCCGCGAGGTAGCGCGCGACGAGGGCGAGGCCCGCGAGCAGTCCGCCGGCGAAGCCGCCGCCCGGGGCGTTGTGCCCGACGAAGAGGAGGAAGACCGACACGATGATCGCGGGGTGGAAGAGGAGCCGCACGAGCACCTCGATGAGGATCGAGCGGTTGCGCGGCGAGATCGTGCGACCCGCCAGGAGCCACGTCTGCCTCGTCTCGGCGGCCTCGCCCGCGGCATCCGTCTCGCCTTCGGTGTCGGCGAGGCTCGTGCGGGGGGCACGGATCGACCATGCGGGCTCGGGCACCGGTCGCAGCCGATCGCGACGGTTCACGCCCTCGTCGCCCGCGTCGAGGCGCGGCGCACCGCCCGTGCGACCCGACACGAAGATCAGGCTCGCGACACCCGTCGCGACCGCGACGAGCACCGAGATCTCGCCGAGGGTGTCCCAAGCGCGGACGTCGACGAGCATGACGTTGACGATGTTGGTGCCGTGGGCTTCGAGCGCCAGGGCGGGCAGGCCATCGGCGATCGTCGGGCGGATGCGCGCGCCGAGCGCGACGAGCCCGAGCACGCCCATGACGATGCCGGCGAGGGCGCCGATGATGCCGCGCGCCAGCTTGTGCACCGGAGGGTTGCGCTGCGCGATCTGCTTCGGGAGGCGCCTCAGCACGAGCACGAAGACCACGAGCACGATGGTTTCGACGAGCGCTTGCGTGAGCGCGAGGTCAGGCGCTCCGGCCATGCCGAAGAGCAGCACGAGGCCGTAGCCGGTGACGCTCACGAGGAGCACCGCGGTGACCCGCTGGCGCACCGTGGCCGCGGCGACAGCGGCGACGCCCATGACGAGGGCGAGGAACGGCTGCGCCGGATAGTCCCAGAGTCGGATGTCGCTCGGCCACGAGGTGTTCATGATCGACACCGTGCCGAGGCCGCCGATGAAGACCGCGATGATGATCGCGAGGTACCCGGGGAGTCCTCGATGCTGGATGGCCGTCGTGGTCGATGCCGCCACGCGGTCGACGACCGACACGATGCTGAGGTACCCGCGCGCCGAGTCGAGCATCGGTGCCACCGACGCCTGCACGCGCGCGACCCGCTGCCTGCCCCAGACGAGCAGGGCGCCGAGCGCGAACACGACGGCCGAGACCGCGAGGGCCGGTTCGAAGCCGTGCCAGAGCGCGAGGTGGTACTCGTGACCACCGGGCAGCTCGTCGGCGTAGCCCGCGAGCAGCGGCTCGATGAACGGAATGGCGAATGCGGCTACGACGGTCGCCGCTGCGAGGATGCCCGGTGCCACGCCGATGGCACGGCTCTCGGCGTGCAGTGGTGTCGCCGCGACATCCGTCTTGGAGAAGAATGCGCCCCAGATGAAGCGCACCGTGTAGGCGACCGTCAGCACCGACCCGACGAAGGCGCCGACGAGCGCGACCCACGCCCACGAGTCGCCTGCGGCGACGGCATCGAGGAACGAGGTGAACACGGCCTCTTTCGCAACGAAGCCGAGCAGCGGCGGCACACCGGCCATCGACGCGGCCGCGATGAACGCGATCGTCGCGATCACCGGCATGCGACGGCCGAGCCCCGAGAGTTTGCGCCAGTCGCGCGTGCCCGCCGCGTGATCGACGATGCCGACGACGAGGAAGAGCGTCGCCTTGAAGAGCGCGTGCGCGAGCAGCAGGGTGACCCCGGCGAGCGCTGCGTCGCGGGTGCCGAGGCCCGTGACCATGATGAGGAAGCCGAGCTGGCTCACCGTGCCGTAGGCGAGCAGGAGCTTCAGGTCGTACTGGCGGAGGGCTCGCCAACCGCCGACGAGCATGGTGAGCGCGCCGAGTCCGATGACGATCGGATGCCACACCTCGAGGTCTGCATACCCGGGCGCGAGGCGCGCAACGAGGTAGACGCCGGCCTTCACCATCGCGGCTGCATGCAGGTACGCGCTGACGGGCGTGGGGGCGGCCATCGCGGCGGGCAGCCAGAAGTGGAACGGCACGAGTGCGCTCTTGGAGATCGCGCCGAGCAGCACGAGGGCGATCGCCCACTCGCCGGCTGCGCCAATGACGGGGTGGGCGACGAGTTCGGCGAGCGAGGTCGTGCCGCCGTCGACGGCGAGGATGACGAGGCCGACGAGCATCGCGAGCCCGC
Organism: Agromyces sp. Y782; assembly: GCF_059445405.1. NCBI lineage: Bacteria > Bacillati > Actinomycetota > Actinomycetes > Micrococcales > Microbacteriaceae > Agromyces > Agromyces sp. Y782. The sequence goes on from NZ_JCAIUG010000001.1 coordinate 2,321,092, forward strand.
CGAACGTCGTGACGGTGAGTGCCTGCAGCGCGGCACCGCGGCTCTCTTTTCGGCCGGTGTAGTGGCCGATGAGGAGGTAGGAGAGCACGCTCGTGGCCTCCCAGAACGTGAACAGGATGAACACGTCGTCGGCCGCGACGAGGCCGAACATGACGCCGGCGAAGGCGAGGAGGAGCGCCGCGAATCGCCCGAGTGCCGGCTCGTCGTCGGTGAAGTAGTGCATGCAGTAGAGCAGCACGAGGGCGCCGACGCCCGTGACGATGAGCGCGAGGAGGAGTGCGAGTGCGTCGAGCCGGAAGCTGAGCGCGATGTCGAGGGCGGGGATCCATGGCACGATCTCGACGACGGGCGTGCCCGCGAGTACGCCGGGCAGCCACGTGAGGAGTAGCACGAAGACCGCCGCGGGCAGCAGGGCGATGATCGCGAAGATGCGCCGGCCGAGCCAGCGCGTGAGCAAGGGCGTGACGAGCGCGACGGCCGCGAAGGCAGCGAGGCTGGCGATCAATTCACCCTCCTCGCGCTCGCACCGTCCTGTCATTCTATCTACAGGCTGATGGCTCTTTAGTCGGTTTTATGACTCCTCGATAAAGTTTGGTAAAGGTTCTAAGATCTGGGTCATGGACAGCATCAGCAACCCGTATACGCCGAATGCCGGTGCTGCCCCCGAGATCGTCGTCGGCAGAGGCGACCAGATCGATGCGTTCCGGGTGCTCCTGAGCCGGCTGGAACGTGGGCGAACCGAGCAGTCCATGATCATCACTGGGTTGCGCGGCGTCGGCAAGACCGTCTTGCTCGGTCAGTTCATGGACATCGCGAGCGCTGCGCACTGGGAAGTCGTCGAGATCGAGGCGGCGAAGCACGACGACGCTCGCTTCCGGCAGTCGATGTTCTCGCAGCTGAAGGCCGCCCTGCTCCGCCTCTCTCCGCGCGCTCGGTGGACCGAGCGGGGCCGACGCGCCGCCGAGGTGCTGAGCGCGTTCGCGGTGTCGGTCGATCAGCAGGGCACGTTCAGCGTGTCGTGGGACGTGCCACCCGCTGAGGGCCTGGGCGATCACGGCGACCTGTCGATGGACCTCACCGATGTCTTCGTCGCACTCGGTGAAGCGGCCGCTGAGCAGGGGCGCGGCGTCGCGCTGCTCATCGACGAAGTGCAGTTCCTCGGGCGCTCGCAACTCGAAGCGCTGATCCAGGCCGTGCACAAGACGGTGCAGCGCAAGCTCCCGATCACGTTCGTCGGGGCGGGCCTGCCGCAGATCGCCGAGCTCGCCGGTGACGCGAAATCGTATGCCGAGCGCTTGTTCAAGTTTCCGCGCATCGGCTCGCTCACCGGCGACGACGCTCGCAAAGCCCTCATCGAACCCGCTCTCGTCGAAGGCGTCGTCTGCGACGCCGACGCCGTCGACCTCGCCATCGAGATCACGCAGGGCTACCCCTACTTCATTCAGGAACTCGGCTATCAGGTCTGGGGTGTCGCCGTCGACGGCCGCGTGCGCCGCGACGACGTCGAGATCGCGAAGGACGCCTACGAGGCGAAGCTCGACGGATCGTTCTTCAGGGTGCGACTCGATCGGGCGACTCCGCTGCAGACGGCGTACATGCGCGCGATGGCGGAGCTCGGCTCAGAGCCGCAGAAGGCATCGGATGTCGCGAGGGTCATGGGGCGCGAATCGACGCAAGTCGGCCCGACTCGCGCAGAGCTCATCGACATGGGGCTGCTCTACACCCCCGAGCACGGCTACGCCGCGTTCACGGTGCCCGACTTCGACCGGTTCATGTTGCGCGCGGTGCCCGAGCTGACGGTGCCCGAAGTGCAGAAGCGGCGTCGCCGCGACGAGCTTCCGCCGGGCGAGTAGTGAGCGCCCCTCCCGCTGGTCGAGTAGTGAGCGCCAGCGAGCGCCCCTCCCGCTGGTCGAGTAGTGAGCGCCAGCGAGCGTATCGAGACCTCGACCCGGCAACTCATCGGTGGCCGGACGTCGACCCGCCGCTGCGATTCCGGAGGAGTTCGTATCACCCATATAGGAGAGGCGTCGGGATCACCCATGTGACCTCTGCCTCACCTGAGGCAGATCTCGCATGACCGCCTCGCACGCTGGGGTGCCGCCGACCGGCGCGCCCGCGCCTGGGCCCGCCAACACGCCGCGTCGGCTACGCCGCAGCACCCCCGAGGTACGCGTTGCGCACTTCGGGCAGCTCGACGAGTTCGGCGGGCGTTCCCTCGAGCACGACACGACCCCGCTGCATGACGACGGCCCGGTCGGCGATGCCGAATGAGGCGCGCACGTTCTGTTCGACGAGGAGCACGGCCATGCCGCGGCCGCGCAGCTCGGTGAGTACCTTCATGATCTCGGCGACGACCTTCGGGGCGAGCCCGATCGAGGGTTCGTCGAGCAGGATCGCCTTGGGCGAGGCCATGAGGCCGCGGCCGATCGCGACCATCTGCTGCTCGCCGCCCGAGAGCGTGCCGGCGGCCTGGCCGAGACGAGGCTGCAGCCGCGGAAAGAGCTCGAGCACCGCTGCCAGGTCGCCCTTGCCGCCGCGGCTCCACGCGCCGAGCATGAGGTTGTCGCGCACCGAGAGCGACGGGAAGCACAACCGGTTCTCGGGCACGTGGGTGAGCCCGAGCGCCGCCATCTTCTCCGTCGGCCGCCCGGTGAGGTTCACTCCGTCGAGCGTGACGGTGCCGGCGGTCGGCTTGATGAGACCGTTGAGCGCGCGCAGGAGAGTCGTCTTGCCGGCGCCGTTCGAACCGACGACGGTCACGATCTCGCCCGGCGCGACCGAGAGGCTCACGTCGTGCAGAATGGCGAGCTTGCCGTAGCCCGCATCGAGGCCAACGACTTCGAGGGTCATGAGTGGTCCTCCAGCTCTTTCAGCTCGGCTTCGGCCTCTTCGGCATCGGTGCCGAGGTAGGCGACGATGACCGCGGGGTGGTTGCGCACCGACTCGGGGTCGCCGTGCGCGATGAGCACGCCGTCGTCGAGCACCGCGACCGAGTCGGCGAGCGCCATGACCTGCGCCACGTCGTGCTCGACGAGCACGATCGTGAGGCCGGCGTCGCGCAGCGCTCGAAGCAGCGTCGCGAGCAGCTCGCGCTCGTGGCCCGAAAGCCCCGCCATGGGCTCGTCGAGCAGCAGCAGCGCGGGCTCGGCGGCGAGCGCCCGGCACACCTCCATCATGCGCTGGCGGCCGAACGGCAGGTCGCCCGCGGCGAGGCCTGCGACGTCGCCGAGCCGCATCGAATCGAGGATGTCGCGGGCGATCTCCTCGTGCGCGTACTGCTCGCGGCCCTGCAGGCCGAGCATGCCGCGGAGGATGCCGGCCCGGCCCTTGCGGTAGCGGCCCATGTAGACGTTGCCGACGACATCGGTCGAGGAGAACACCTGCAGGTTCTGGAACGTGCGGGTGAGTCCGGCTTCGGCGCCGACGTGCGGCTTCTTGCCCTGCACCTCCTGGCCGAGGAAGCGCACGGTGCCCGACGTCGGGGTGATCGCGCCCGTGATCATGTTGAAGCACGTCGTCTTGCCGGCGCCGTTCGGGCCGATGAGGCCCATGATGCGGCCGGCGGGCACGGTGAAGCTCACGTCGTCGACGGCGACCACGCCGCCATAGCGCTTCGTGAGACCCGTGACCTCGAGGATCGTCTCGCCGACCGCCACCGGCGTCGAGACGGCCGGTATGCGAGGGGCGGATGCCGCGGCATCCGTCGCCTCGTCGAGACCCCCGGCACTGGCGGCACTGGCGGCATTGGCGGCACTGAGGCCGGCGGCACCGGCGGCACCTGACGCCGACTCGCCCGGCAACCCGCCGAACGCACGCGTCGGCACGTCGCTGGAGCCGGCACCCGCATCGGCAGTGCCGTCGGGCACTGGCCGCGCCGCGGCATCCGCTCGCTTGGCCATTCGCCGGCGAATCGCCGCCCACGTGGTCTTCACGACCTGGTAGAGCCCGCCGGGCAAGAGGATGATCACGAGGATCAGCACGAGGCCGTAGCCGATGAGCTGCACTTCGCCCGTCGCGCCGGGGATGATCGCGGGAATCAGGTCACGCAGGCCCTCTGAGAGCAGCTCCACGATGAACGCGCCGGCGATCGCGCCCCACACCGAGCCGAGACCGCCGATGACGACCATCAGCAGCAGCTCCACCGAGACGTGGAACTCCGCGACCTGCGGCGAGACGATCTGCACCTGATAGGCGTAGAAGACGCCGCCGAGCCCGGCGAAGCCCGCCGAGAGGGTGAAGACCTTCACGCGCAGGGCGTAGGTGTTGACGCCGAGCGACTCGGCTGCGAGCTCGGAGTCGTTGACCGATGAGAGCGCCCGGCCCGCCCGCGAGCGGGTGAGGTTCAGCGCGAGCACGAGGCCGATGAGCACGAACGGTGCGACGAACCAGAAGAACAGGCCGTTGTTGTCGATCGGGATGCCGAAGATCTCGGGTCGCCCGTAGCCGTAGATGCCCGTCGTGCGGCCGGTGAAGTCCCACTCGCGCACGGCGATCATGACGATGAAGCCGAGGCCGAGCGTCGCGAGGGCGAGGTAGTGGCCGCGCAGGCGCAGCATCGGCAAGCCGACGAGGAGCGCCGCGAGCATCGCCGCGACGACGCCGCCGACCGCGGCGACGAGGCCCGGCAGCTCGAACTTCTGCAACAGGATCGCGTGCGTGTACGCGCCGATCGCGAAGAACGCCGCCTGGCCGAGCGACACCTGGCCGGCGAGGCCCATGAGCAGTGACAGGCCGATCGCGGGCAGCGCGAAGATCATCGAGAAGACGGCGATGTTCATCATCGACGAGCTCGCAGTGAAGGGCACGATGGCGATGATCACGGCGAACGCTGCGACGCCGATGATCGTGCCGCGGTTGTTGGGCCAGAAGCCGGTCTTCGACCGCATGGCGGCCTTGTTCAGGTAGGACATCTCAGACCCTCACGGCGTTCGGGCGCAGCACGAGGCCAGCCGGTCGGATGATGAGCACGATGATGAGGATGAAGAACGCGACGGCGTCCTTCCATCCGGATGCCACGTAGCCGGCGACGTACGACTCGATGATGCCGAGCAGCAGCGCGCCGACGATCGCCGCACGGAACGAGACGAGCCCGCCGAGCACCGCCGCCACGAACCCCTTGAGGCCGAGCAGCAGGCCGCCCGACCAGATCGAGAGGTAGATCGGCGAGCTGACGACGCCCGCCGTCGCGCCCACGAACCCGGCGATCGCGAAGGCGATGACGGATGCCACGGCCGGCGAGATACCGACGATGCGTGCTGCAACCGGCTGCTCTGCGCTCGCGCGCAGCGCCTTTCCCCAGCGGGTCTTCTCGTAGAAGAGCAGCACGCCGCCGCCGACGACGACGAGTGCACCGAGCATCCAGAGCTCCTGCGAGCGGATGCTGACACCGCCGAGGTCGAGGTCGCTGCCGGGGAAGGCGGGCAGACGTCGACCCTCTGCTCCCCAGATGAGGAGCATGATCGCCTGCAGCAACGTCGAGACGCCGAGGGTCAGGATGATCGAGACGAGCGTCGTGAGGTTCTTCACGCGTGAGATCACGAGGCGTTCGATGAGCACTGATGCGAGGGTCACCGAGACGAGCGCGATGAGGATGGCGACGGGCAGCGGCAGGCCGGCCGTGACGAGCGAGATGCTGCCGAGACCGGCGAGCGTCGCGTAGTCGCCCTGGGCGATGTTCACGACGTGCCGCACCGTGTAGGTGGCGATGAGGCCGACGGCGAGCAGGGCGTACACAGATCCCTGTGAGAGCCCTGCCACCGTCAGCTGGAGGAAATCGATCAAAACGAGTGCTGCCTACTCTTCGTAGAGGGTCCAGCGGCCGCCCTCGGCGAGCGCCATGATGAGCGCGTCGGCGGTGAGGCCGGAGTGGTTCTCGGGGGTCATCGTGAAGACGCCCGAGATGCCCACGAGGTCGGTGGTCGACTCGATCGCGTCGCGCAGCGCTTCGGGCTCGGTGCCCGCGGCCTCGATGGCCTGCGTGCCGACGAGCCATGCGTCGAACGCGTGCCCGGCGAAGCTCGAGGGCGAGCTGCCGAAGGCCTCGGTGTAGTCCGCGATGAACTGGTCGATGACCTCCTTCTGCGGGTCGTCGTCGGCGAGCTGGTCGGCGACGAGCAGGCGGCCCATCGGTGCGATGACGCCCTCGGCTGCGGGCCCGGCGGCTTCGAAGAACGCTTCGTTGGCGACACCGTGCGACTGGTAGACCGGCTTGCCCACCCCGAGCTGCACGTAGGCCGCCTGCGCGAGGCCGGCCGACGGGGTGATGCCCCAGATGATGACGGCGTCGGCGTCGGCGCCGCGGATGTTCGTCATCTGCGCGGTGAAGTCGGTCGCGCTCGGCTCGAACGACTCGGTCGCCGTGAGCGTGATGCCGCGCTCGGCGCCGAGCTCGGTGATGATGTCGGCGATGCCCTCGCCGAAGCCCGTTGCGTCGCGCACGAGTGCGACCTTCGTGTAGCCCTTCGACTCGGCGTCGTCGAGGATGCGCTCGAGCACGACGAGGTCGTTCTGCGCGGTCTTGAAGACCCACTCCGAGCCGTCGACGATCGCGGCGTTCGCGGCGACCGAGATGGTCGGCACTTGCGCTGCCTCGACGAGCGGGCGCATTGCGAGCGACGGGCCGGTGCGGGAGGAACCGATGATGAGGTCGACGTCGTCGTTCTCGATGAGCTGCGACGTGGCCTTGGCTGCGCCGTCTTCGGTGGACTGATTGTCTTTGATGATCAGCTCGACCTCGCGGCCGTCGATGCCGCCGTCTTCGTTGAGCTGCTCGGCGAGCATGTTGAGCGTGTTCTGCTCGGGCACGCCGAGGTTCGCGCCGACACCCGTGATGTCGAGCACGGCGCCGATCTTGATCGGGCCCTCTTCCGAGGCGCCGTCGTCGCCGGAGTCGCCGCCGAAGTTCGAGGCGCCGCAACCGGTGAGTGCGAGGGCGATGGATGCCGCGACCGCGGCGGGAACGAGCAGACGGCGTTGCACACGGTGCATGGGTGAACTCTCCTTTGAGCCCTGGCGGGTTCTCTTCGCTGAGTGGGGGTGATGATTCATGACCGACCATTCGGTCACTATTTCGACTCCCTCGAAGATACGGTGCGTGGCGAGGCATCCGCAAGCCAAGTTATGCAACGGAGACATGGATGCTGCGCGCAGAACGGGCGTCTGCGGGTTGGATGGAGGAATGCTGATTCTCATCGACGCCGAAGCGCTCGCCCGACGACTCTCCGATGGAGCGCGAACGGTCGTGCTCGACGTGCGCTGGACCCTCGCGCAGCCCGACGGCTCGGAGGCGTACCGCGCGGGGCACGTTCCGGGCGCCGTGTACGTCGACCTCGATCACGAGCTCGCTGATCACGCGGTGACGGGGGAGGGGCGGCATCCGCTGCCCTCTGAAGCGGCGTTCACCGCCGCGATGCGTCGCTGGGGCTTGCGCGACGGTGACACCGTCGTGGTCATGGACGACGTCGGCAACCAGTCCTCCGCACGGGCATGGTGGCTGCTCCGGCACGCAGGGGCTGAAGATGTGCGCATGCTCGACGGCGGTCTCGGCGCGTGGCGGGCCGCGGGGCATCCGATCGAGACCGGCGACGTCACCCCCGAGCCCGGCGACGCGACCGCGCACTTCGGCTCGATGCCGGTGATCGACATCGACGCGGCGGCGGCATTCCCGGCCGAAGGCGTGCTGCTCGACGCACGAGCCGCACCGCGGTACCGCGGGGAAGTCGAACCGATCGACCCCCGCGCCGGGCACATCGCGGGCGCTCGCTCCGCGCCGAGCGCCGACAACCTCGATGCCGAGGGCCGGTTCCTGTCGCCCGAGGCGCTGCGCGAACGCTTCGCCGGAGTCGGCGCGACCGTCGGCACACCCGTCGCGGCCTACTGCGGGTCGGGGGTGACGGCCGCGCACGAGGTCGCGGCGCTCGCCATCGCCGGCATCGGGGCGGCGCTCTACCCGGGCTCGTGGAGCCAATGGTCGAACGACGACTCCCGCGCGGTCGCGGTCGGGTCTGACGTGGTTCCGCCGGTCGAGTAGGGAGCGAAGCGAGCGTATCGAGGCCCGTGCGGGGTCTCGATACGCGTCCTCCTTCGTCGGGCGCTACTCGACCGGCGGTTGGGCGTGCGGGGTCGGGTCGGACGTGGTTCCGTCGGTCGAGTAGGGAGCGAAGCGAGCGTATCGAGACCCGTGCGGGGTCTCCTCGACCGGCGATCGGGCGTTCAGACCTCGGGTCGCTCGTGCGGCACGGGGACTCCTGCGGCACGGAGCCTGGCCTCGGTGAGCGCGGTCAGCCGCGCAGAGATCGGCGCCTGGCCTTCGCCGTGGTTGTTGATCAGTGTGTACTTGGCGGAGGCGTCGATCCAGGCCCGCATGATGCCGGGATCCCCCAGCAGGGCGGGGTTGGCGAGGTAATGGTCGGCCGTGGCGGTCGCGAGTTCCTCGATGCGCGGGTCGTCCGGGCCCCAGCTCTCGGCCTCCCAACTGCGCTTGGTCAGGTCGACGTACCCGGGGTCGTCGAGCCGAAGCTCGATCTGGGTCAGGAAGCCGTCGAAGCCCCCCGGCAACAGCGCCCGGGCGAGCACGAGGCCCTCGCGTTGGCCGACCACGTAATCGGGGCTGAAGCCGAGAGCGCGCATCCGGTCGAGCACGGCGCACGCGCGGTCGGGCAGCAACGCGCGGTCGCCGTCGGCCAACCGGTGCAGCGTGTCGCGACGCGCGATCAGGTCCGTGATCCGATCGGTCAGCCGCTCGTCGACGTCGGCGACGGCAGCGGAGAACTGCTCGGTGTCGGCGTCGAGCAGGGACCCGATCTCGGCCAGCGGCACGCCCGCGGCAGCCAGGGTCCGAACCTGCACCAGGCGCAGCAGCTCGTCCGATCCGTAGCGCCGGTACCCGGAGGTGTCGCGTCGTGGTTCGTCGACGAGGCCGAGCCGGTGGTAGTGCCGCACGGTCTTCACCGTGATACCGGCGAAGGCCGCCGCCTGCCCGATCGTGAGTCCGCCGGTCATGCCCTCAACGACCGCTTCGCTCGAGGGCGGCGACCTCGCGCACAACCGCGGCGACGGCCGGGGAATCCTTGCGCAGGACGCTTCCATGGTTGCTGGCGACCTTCGCGCTGATCTTCAGGTTCGAGTTGCGGGCCAGCACGGGGTCGATGGCCTTCCGCATCTGCTCCTGCAGGTCGTCGCGGCTGCCCACGGCCTCACCGGACGCGACGACGTACCGGACCGGCACGGTCATGCCGTCGAGGATCGGTTCGAGGGCGGCGTGCAGCAGGTGGGACTCGATGGCGAGATCCGCGTGCGTCTCGGCCGAGAACCGCGCCGCCAGGCCCAGCGGGCGAACCAGCGGCATCATGGGCTTCATGCGCCGGAACACCTTCCGGATCTCGTCGTGGCCGGCCTCGTCGGTCCAGCCGACCGGGTACGGGCCGTCGACCCCCACCACGCCCAGGGCGCGGGCCGGGTTCCGGCTGGCCCAGTGCACTCCCAGCAGGGCCCCGTAGGACCAGCCCACCAGGAGTGCCCGGTCCACGCCCCTCGCCGCGAGGACGGCGTCGATGTCTCGCATGCAGGCTTCGAACGAGTAGTCGGCCGCGAGCTTCGATTTTCCGCGGGCGCGTTCGTCGAACGTGATGTGCCGCATGCCCGGTCCGAGATCGGCGATGACGCGCCCCCAGTGCCGCTGCGAGGCGTACGCGCCGTTCAGGTAGACCACGGGGATGCCCGGGCCACCTGTGTCGGTGACCGCCAAGGCCGTGTCATCGACCGACACCATGCCAGTCCATGCCGTGTTGGAATCGGTTGCTTTCGTTGCTTTCGTCGTGTTCATGTCGTCAGCCTGCACCCTGACCCAAGGTCAAGGTCAATACCCCGGGGATCGCTGGTCGAGTCGGGAGCGCAGCGAGCGTGTCGGGACCCGGTGCGGGGTCTCGAGACGCGTCCTTCGTCGTTCGCTACTCGACCAGCGTTACTCGACCGGCCCTGTCGGGGCCGACGGGCGCCGACCGACGGCGATGAGCGTCGTCACGTCGATCGAGGCCAGGTCATGCTCGGCGAGCGCGTCGAGGTACCGCTTTCGCACGCCGGCGATCGCCTGCTCGTCGAGTCCGTCGAGCATGAAGCGAAGCGCGGTGCCGAGCACGAGCGTCCATGAGAGCTCGGGAGTGAGCTCGAGGTGCCGCTGCACCGCCTCGGCGCGCACCCCCGTGAGCCCGAGCCCGGTGAGCCATTGCGCGAGACTTCCCGCGGTGTCGATCGACTCGAGCCCGGCCGAGCGCGGAGCGTCGTCATCGAGCGCGGCGCCGCCATCTGGCAGGGCCGCCGCGAGCAGCTCCGGAACGGGCTCGAACGCGCCCCGGGCCCAAACCGTGATCGTGACCCGACCTCCGGGCCGGGCCCGCTCGATCAAGTGGCGGGTGCCGTCATCGGGATCGGGGAAGAAGAAGACGCCCAGCACGCACTGCACGAGGTCGTACCCCGTGGGCTCCCAACTCGTGACGTCGGCGACGTGGAAGCGCAGCTGCGGCATCCGCTCGCCTGCTCGTTCTCGTGCGACCTCGACGAGCGGTTCGGCGAGCTCAACCGCATCGACCACCCCGCCGATGCCCACGAGCTCCGCGGTCGGCAACGCGGATGCCCCATCGCCCGAGCACGCGTCGAGCACGAGCTCGTCGAATCGCGGCCGTGCCCGCGCTACCGCCGCGGTCGAGATCGGATTCCACAGTACGTCGTCGAGCTCGATGAACGACGCGGCCGCAGCCGCGAATCCTCCAGCGAGATCAGGTTCCCCCAACTTGTCCCCCATTCACCCATTCTGGCCCTGATCGGCCCAGAACGAGCGGATTCCGGTGGTCCGCCGCGGAATCCCGGCGGCTGACTCAGGCCACTGAGAGCACGAACTCAGGCAATCGAAAGCAGAACCGTGCAGACTGGGCACACACAGCTGACGATCGAATCGAGAGTTTCTCCCATGAACCGTGCCCTGCGCCGTGCCGCGCCTATCGCGCTCGCCTCCGTGGCAGCCCTGCTCCTCGCCGGTTGCGCCGGCGGCCCCCAGCCCGAGGCATCCGAAACACCCGCTGCCGCCGAGTGCATGGATGTGAAGTCGGGTTCGCTCAGCGACGGTGTGACCGTCGAGGGTGAATTCGCCGCCTCGCCGACCGCCACGTTCACCACGCCGCTCGAGGCCGAAGAGCTCGAGCGCACCGTCGCCATCGAGGGCGACGGTGACACGACCGCCGACGGCGACCCGATGAACGTCGTCGTCACCGCCTTCTCGGGCACGAGCGGCGAGTCGCTGTTCTCGCAGCCCACCACGATCACCGTCGGCGACGAGGGCGTCTTCGAGTCGTTCCTCGCCGGCATCGACTGCGTGCCCGTCGGCTCGCGCACCGTGACCGTCGCTCCCGCGTCGACGCTCTACGGCGACACCGGCAACGAGACCATCGGCGTCGCCGCCGGCGAGACCGTCGTCATCGTCATCGACGTCGTCGAAGTGCAGGAGCCCCTGACGCCCGCCGAGTGGACCGAGAACGTGCCCGAGGTCAAGTTCGGTGCCGAAGGCGAAGCGCCCACGGTGACCCTGCCCGGCACCCCGCCGTCGACCGAGCTCGAGCTGAAGGTGCTCGAAGAGGGCGACGGCGCCGAGGTGCAGGCCGGCGATAGCGTCACCGTGCAGTACCAGGGCACCAGCTGGGACACCGGCGAGGTCTTCGACCAGAGCTACGGCGGTGACGCCGCGACGTTCACGACCGATGGCGTCATCCAGGGCTTCGGTGCCGCGCTCGTCGGCCAGAAGGTCGGCACGAAGCTCATCGTGACGATTCCGCCGGAGTACGCGTACGGCACGGATGCCGAGGCGCACGAACTCGGCGGGCAGACGCTCCTGTTCCTCGTCGAGATCGAAGACACCGCGGCGGCCGAGTAGCACGCTGCTCGAAGGGCCGGACGGCATACCGTCCGGCCCTTCGTCGTTCCCGGTACGGGTGTGCGGGATGCGCGCGCTCAGCGGCCCCACGTCAGCGCGGCGATGGCCGCGCTGACGACGAGGAAGCACGCCACGAACACCGTGTCGCGCACGCGCCACGGCGAGAGGTGCCGCTCGGTGCGCGAGGGGTGCGCGCCGAAGGCGCGGGCGTCCATCGCGAGGGCGACTCGCTCGGCGTGGCGGATCGCGGAGGCGAGCAACGGCACGATGTAGCCGAGCGCACGTCGCACGGCCGCGACCGGTCCGCGACCGACATCCGTGCCCCGAACGCGATGGGCGGCCCGGATGATCTCGAGCTCGTGACCGAAGCGCGGCACGAATCGCAGCGCGGCCAGCGCTGTGTAGCCGATGCGGTACGACACCCCGAGGTTCGCCACCATCGCGCGAACGAACTCGGGCCCGGTCGAGGTGACCCCGGCGATGAGCGACAGCAGCAGGATCGCGAGGATGCGCAGCCCCGTCGCAAGCCCGACGAGGTAGGCGGCGAGCGTGAAGTCCCAGTCGCCGATCGAGACGAGGGTGACGGATGCCGCCGGCTCGCCGGCCACGCTCGACGGGTCGATCCACACGCCGAACGTCACGCCGAGCACCGCGGCGGCCACGGGGGTGCCGACGAGGAGTGCTGCGGCCGCGCGCCCCGGCAGCCGTGCCCCGATGAGCAGTACCGCCATCGCGAACACGATGAACGCGAGCGGCACGGCGATGCCGCGGCTGAACACGACGAGTACCATCACGGGCAGCGGCGCCGCGAGTTTGGCCAGCGGGTTGAGGGCGTAGAGGAAGTGCGCGGGGTGGTGGGCGCGATGCTCGGAGAACGGATCGAGGGTCGTCGGGGCCGGTGCAGTCGGGTCGGGGGCGGTCGCATCGGGCGCCGTCGCATCGGGCGCCGTCAGGTCGGGCGCAGCGGATGCTCCGGCGCCCGCGAGGCCCTCACGGTCGTGCCCGGCCGCGCCGAGAGGGTCCTCGGCGCCGCGCGCATCGAACGTGCTCACGAGTTCGCCTTCGAAGTGACCGGCAGCTGCGACATCCGCACCACCGAATGCCAGGCGGGGTGCCGCTCGAGGCCGCGAGTGGCGCGGGCGAGCGGCGGGTGACGCAGTCCGGCCTGCTCGATGAGCGGCCCCGCGAGCACCTCGGCGGCCGGGCCCACGCCGAGAAGGCGCCCTTCGGCCATGACCGCGATGTGGCTTGCATGGTCGGCGACGAGCTGCAGGTCGTGGGTGACGACGAGCACGGTGGCCCCGTCGTCGTTCAGGGTGCGCAGCAGGTCGAGGAGCTCGGCGGCGCGTGCACGATCTTGCCCGAAGGTGGGTTCGTCGAGGGCGAGCACGGGGGCGCCGGCGATCAGGGCGGTGCCGACCGAGAGGCGGCGTTTCTGCCCGCCGGAGAGGAGGAAGGGGTGGCGTTCGCGCAGCGCTTCGAGCCCGAAGCGGCGGAGCATCGCGTCGACACCGCGTTCGATGTCGGCGGCGGTTGCGCCCTGCTGGCGGAGGCCGTGTGCGAGTTCTTCGGCGACCGTCGGGGCGATGAACTGGTGCTCGGGGTTCTGGAACACGAAGCCGATGCGGCGCGCTCGTTCGCGGGTGTCGCAGCGGGCCGGGTCGACGCCCAGCACCTCGACCGTGCCGCGAGGCGCAGGGATCACGCCCGCGAGCGCCTGCAGCAGCGTGGTCTTGCCGGCGCCGTTCGTGCCGACGATCGCGAGGAAGTCCCCGGTCGCCACCTCGAGGTCGACGCCGTCGACGACGACCGGACCGCGTCGCCCGCCGCGTCGCACCGAGAGGGCGCGGGCGCGGATCGCGACGCCGGTTCCCTCATCGGCACCGGTTCCTTGGGCTTGTCGAAGGGAACCCCCGCCCTCACCGTCCCTTCCCTTCGACAGGCTCACGGAGCGGAACTCCGGCCGGGGCGCCGATTCGATGAGCGGGGCAGGCAGGGCGGGTTGCGCGTCGAGGGCCGCCGCGAGCTCGGCCGGGGTGAGGGGGAGCGGGTGGAGCACGACCCCGGCGTCGCGCAGGCGCATCCCCGCGAGCGTCGATACCGGCAGCCAGACGCCGAGGGCGGCGAGCTCGTCGGCCCGTTCGCGCAGGGTCGTGCGGGCGGGCCCGTCGATCACGAGCCGCCCATCGGCATCGAGCACGATCACCCGATCGACGATGTCGACGGCGGAGTCGAGGTTGTGTTCGACGAGCACGACAGCATGCTCGCGCTCGCTCGCGAGTTCGCGCAGCACTGCGTAGACCTCGTCGATGCCGGCGGGGTCGAGGTTCGCCGTCGGTTCGTCGAGCACGAGCACGGGCGCCGCCATCGCCAGCGCGCAGGCGATCGCGAGTCGTTGCCGACCGCCTCCAGAGAGCACGTCGGGGTTCTCGGCGCGACGATCCCAGAGGCCGACGAGTTTCAGTGCGCGCTCGGCGCGCCGGCGCACTTCGGATGCCTCGACGAGCTGGTTCTCGGGCGCGAAGCACACTTCGTCGAGCACGGTGGCGGTGACGATCTGCGCGTCGGGATCTTGGAAGACCATGGCGACGTGCGCACTCAGCACGCCGACGGGATGCTCGCGGGTGTCGAGCCCCGCCACGAGCACCGTGCCGTCGAGAGTTGCGGGCACCGCGTGCGGTACGAGCCCGTCGAGGGCCAGGGTGAGCGTCGACTTGCCGCAACCGCTCGGACCGAGGATCAGCACGACCTCGCCGCGTGCGACATCGAACGACACGTCGACCGGGGTGGCGGCCTCCGCGCCCGCATGACGGATGCTCACGTGATCGAGCTCGAGAAGCGGTGCAGAGGGCATGGCTGGGCCTGGCGAGATGGTGGTCGGCGGACGGCCCGCGACGCGGCATCCGTAGTGCTTAGGTCAGCCTAACCTCGTGAGTCGAGCGGATGGGCGTTCCGCTCGAGCCACTCCATGACCGCTGCGAGCGATTCGCTGCCGGCGGCAACACGACGGATGAACGCGTCAGCGTCGGCCGAGGGCCTGAGATCGTACCCGTTGAGGTCGTAGAAGACGAGCGTCACCGCCCACGACAGTCGCTTGTTTCCATCGAGCAACGGATGGTTTCGATTGATGCCGATCATCAAGACCGCGGCCTTCAGATGCGGGCCTTCGTAGACCTCTTCGCCGAATACCGGCATCGGGCCTGCCAAGGCCGACAGGAAGAGCGAGCGGTCGCGGAAATGCAGGCCGCGCCGCTCGAGCCACTCTTCGATATCGAGCGGATCGACGTACTCGGTCACTTCGAGAGCGCTTCGAGCAGAGCCGCGTCGCGGATCTCCATGCGATCGAGAGCGGCGCGCGTGCGCTCGCTCTTCGACAGTCGCTCGGCCCGATCGCGGATCGCGAGGATCGCAACCTCATTCATCGAGCGGTGCTCCTTCGCTGCCAGGGCGCGCAGCAGCGCACTGTCGGCCTCGTCGATGCGCAGATTCATCGCCATTTCGCTTGCCTTTCGGTCGCTTGGTACCACTTTGATACTACGCGGATGTCCCCGAGTGCACCAGCTCTCGCACTGCGGGAATTCCCCGGTCAGCTCCGGTGTTGTACCAGTGTTCGGGTGTGGAATCACCACCCCGGAAGGAGGAGAACGTGGGCATCAGTTATGTCGAGTTCGAGGACGAAGCCGGGATCACGCGTCGCTATCGCAAGCACGTGAACGGCCGGGGCCTCGTTGCCACGACCGCCAAGGTCGACCCGACCGCGTTCGTCGACCCGACGGCCTACGTCGACCCGGGCGCCGAAGTGCAGCGCGGAGCGCAGATCGGCCCGGGCGGCTGGATCGAGGGCGACGCGATCGTCGCCGAACGCGCCGTCGTGGGTGTGAACGCCCATGTCGGCCGCCGTGCCGTCGTCGGCCGCAATGCCGTGCTCGGCGCGTACGCGATCATCGGCAGCGACGCGAGGGTGCAGAACGGCGCCCGAGTGCCGCGCGAGGTCACTGTCGAGGCGGGTGACGAGTACCGCGCCTCGAGCGACGACCTGCGCCGGCTCGGCCTCGCGGCCTGAGTCGCAGCAGCGGCTCCGCGGCGTGATCGCCGCCGAGCCGGCCCGCGGCCCTATTGACGCGCCATCGCGACGCGCATGCGCTCCTCTGGATCGACGAAGTGGTCGTGGTCATCGTCTCCGGCGTCGATCTGCACCCAGTTGATCCTGCCCGTAAAGCGACTGGACTGCGGCGTGTAGTCGGGACTGACGGTCGTACCCGATTCGTACCCGACATCCGTCGTCTCATCGGCCGAGAAGATCATCGGCTGCGTGGTCTCGACTCGCCCGCTGCCGACGGCATCGCCGTCGTAGTAGAGAGTCACGCCGCCGCCCTTCGCGAGGCCGCCGCCGTCGTAGGCGAACTCCATGCGCACCTGGTGCGTGCCGGCCGGAATCGGCTGCTCGGCCGTTGTCGCGAACGACTGGATACCGAGCACGTTGTAGACGAACTTCGCCGCGCCCTCTGACGCGTAGAGGGTCCAACCGCCGAAGCGGCCGCCCTGCGCGATGATCACGCCGTTCGCCCCGCCCTCGGGCGCCTCGACCTCAGCCGTCACCGAGAACGACTTGTTCTTAATGCTGACCACGCTGTTCTCCGACAGGCGCCCCATGCCCGGGTAGAGCAGCTGGCTGTTGCCGCGGATGAGGGTCGGGCGACCCGCCAACTCGGGGTTGAGTCGCTCGCCCGTGCGATCGTCCATCGGCAAGACGTCGTACTTCGCCGCCTCGATCAGCCAGAGTCGCTGCAGGTGCGCGAGCCGCTCGGGTTGCTCCTGCGCGAGGTTCCGTGCCTGGCTGTAGTCCGAGGAGCCGTCGTAGAGTTCCCAGACGTCGTCGTCGAAGGCGTGGGTGTCGGGATCGACGATGAGCCACGGCGTCTTGTGCTTCGTGACGGCGCTCCACCCCCGGTGGTAGACGCCGCGGTTGCCGAACATCTCGAAGTACTGCAGCTCGTGGCGTTCGGCGGCGCCGGAGTCGTTGAACGAGTAGAGCATGCTCGTGCCCTCCATCGGCGACTGCAGCACGCCGTTCACCATTGTCGGCTCCGGCAGGCCCGCGGCCTCGAGGATGGTCGGCGCCACGTCGATGCAGTGCGTGAACTGCGAGCGCAGCCCGCCCTGCTCGGCGATGCCCTTCGGCCAGTGCACGATGGTGCCGTTGCGGGTGCCGCCCCAGTGCGACGCCACCTGCTTCGTCCACTGGAACGGCGTGTCCATCGCCCAGGCCCAGCCGACCGCGTAGTGGTTGTACGAGCTCGGCGTGCCGAACTCGTCCATCTTCGAGACCATGAACTCGGGCGTCTCTATCGCTGCCATGCCGTTGAAGTTCGCCATCTCGTTGAAGGCGCCGTTCATGGTGCCTTCAGCGGATGCCCCGTTGTCACCGATGATGTAGTAGATCAGCGTGTTCTCGAGCACGCCGAGGTCTTCGATGGCGTCGATCACCCGGCCGACATGGTGGTCGGTGTGCTCGAGGAATCCGGCATAGACCTCCATCTGCCGTTCGAGCACGGGCTTCAGGTCGTCGGGCATGTCGTCCCACGCCGTGATCAGCGGGTTGCGCGGCGTGAGCTCCGCGTCTTGGGGAATCACACCGAGCTCCTTCTGGCGTGCGAAGGTCTTCTCCCGTTGCGCATCCCAGCCGTCGGCGAACTTCCCCTTGTATTTGTCAGCCCACTCCTGCGGCACGTGGTGCGGTGCGTGCGTCGCGCCGGGGGCGAAGTAGACGAAGAACGGCTTGTCGGGCATGAGCGCCTTCTGCGTGCGGATCCAACTCACCGCGTGATCGGCCAGATCCTCCGTGAGGTGGTAGCCCTCCTCGGCGGTCGCGGGCGGCTCGACGGGGGTGGTGCCGTCGTACAGGGCCGGCTCCCATTGGTTGTTCTCGCCGCCGATGAAGCCGTAGAAGGTCTCGAACCCGCCGCCGCCCGATGGCCACGCATCGAAGGGGCCCATGGGCGAGGACTGCCAGACGGGCACCTCGTGGCACTTGCCGAACTGCGCGGTCGAGTACCCGTTCAGCTTCAGCGTCATCGCCACGGGGGCCTTCGTGTTCGGCTTCAGTGAGCTGTTGCCGGGTGCCGACGTCGCCGTCTCGGTGATGCTGCCCATGCCGACCGAGTGGTGGTTGCGGCCGCTCAGCATCGCCGCCCGCGTGGGCGCGCACAGGGCCGTGGTGTGGAAGCGGTTGTACTTCAGCCCGCCGGCCGCGAGCTTCTCGGCGTTCGGCGTGCTGCACGGGCCGCCGAACGCGCTCGACGCCCCGAAGCCCACGTCGTCGACGAGCACGATCAGCACATTCGGTGCGCCCTCGGGTGGCAGCAGCGGTTCGATGGGTGGATACGCCGTGTCCGGATCCTTCGCGTCGTAGGTCGTCAGGCCCGGGGCCGGGCGATCCGGGATCGGCAGCATGCTGCGTGAGTGGCGGTCGAGACTCATGACGTTCCCCCAGGTCGTTGATTCGCGGCATCCGTGCGCTCGGCGCCGCGGTCGTCGCAGTGACGATGCGGCCACCGTACCGAAACCGGCGCGACGCCGAATCATCCTGTTCGGGTGATGCGTCGGTGCCCGCTCGCGACGACCCTGAAGCTGGCATGAGGCGCAACGCGCCGCTGCCGGCACTGCCACGAATCGGAGGAATGAAATGACTGAACAGGCGCTGGACGACCTCGGACCGGTCGACTTCCTCGTGATCGAGTTCCCGGCGGGGCAGGCGAACTTCACGGGCGAGATCGCGGAGGAGCTCGTGCGCCTCGTCGACGCCGGAACGATCCGCCTCATCGATGCGATCGTGCTCACCAAAGACGAGAACGGGACGATCGAAGCCGCGGAACTCGCCGACCTCGGCGAACTCGGCCCGCTCGTCGAGCTCGAAACCGAACTCGCCGAGTTGCTCGCCGCCGACGACGTCGAGCAGCTCGCGAACGCGATGGAGCCCGGCAGCGTCGCGGGCGTGCTCGTGTACGAGAATCTCTGGGCGGCGCCGTTCGCCGCGGCGGCCCGGCGTGCCGGTGGCCAGCTGATCGCGAACGGCCGTATCCCGATCCAAGCGATCATCGCGTCACTCGATGCCGATGACGCCCTCGAGACGACAGGAGCCTGACATGCCATTGAGAGCTGCACGAATCGGACGCGTCGGCGTGGTCGGCGCACCGGTCGCGAGAGCGGCCGTCGTCGGAGCGGCGGTGCGCCCAGGACCCGCGCCGGTCGCGAAGGCCGCCGTTGTCGGTGCTGCATTGACGCCCGGACGTCGACGGCGCATCTAGTCGGGGCTCGCGCCGTCGGGGGTTCGCGACGCGGGGGTCGCGTCGACGGGGGATCGGCGTCGACGCGACGCCGAATGCGGGAGTCGTCGTCGCAACGATCGGGGGAGATCATGGTCGCCGAGACGTTCGAGATCCTCGTTCGAGGCGAGGTCGGCGAGATGATCACCGATGAGCTCGAGGGATTCGAGGTCGTCGCGAGCGGCTCGGGTTCGACCCGCCTGCGCGGGCAGGTGCCCGATCAGGCGCGGCTCCTCGGAGTGCTCGACCTGCTTCGCGGCTTCAACGTCGAGATCGAGTCGGTCATGCACGTACCGGCTCGACCGGCTCGACCGGCTCGACCGGCGTGAGCGGCCCGAGCGGCGTGAGTGGCCCGAGCAACCTCAGTTCGCGGGCTTCGGCGATCGCCGCGCTTCGCCCCGAGACCCCGAGTTTTCGATAGATGTGGGCCAAGTGCGTCTTGAGGGTGTTGACCGACACGAAGCACGCTCGTGCCAGTTCGGCGGTGGTCGAGTAGCCGGGCAGGTACGCGAGGATCTCGAGTTCGCGCTCGGTCAGCGGTTCGGTCAGGCCGTCGTTCGCATTCGGAGGTTCGAGCCGGCGTCGCCGTCGCAGGATCGCCGCCGCCAGGCCGTCGTGCGCCGGCGCGAGTTCGGCGACCAACTCGACGACGACGGGGCCCGATTCGAGGAAGACCTCGATGAGTCCGTCGGGTTCGGCGCGACTCAGCGCGGAGGCCGCGAGGTCGAGGGCGCCGCGATGGTCGCCTTCGAGTTCCGTGATCCAGCCGAGCAGTAGCGAGTGTCGGATGTCGCCGAGCTGCCCTGCTCCGGTGAAGAGGCGGCCCGTGTCGGAGAGCATCCGCGCTGCCGCAGCGTGTTCGCCGACGGTCAGGAGCGCGGCGATGGTCTCGAACGCGATCGCGGGCGTCGCGGGCGAGGTTGCTCCGTGCACCCGGAGGCTCTCCCGGGCCTGGCCCGTGCGGCGCAACGCCGTCATCTGCACCGCGACGAGTCGATCGAGGAGAACGGGCGCCGGCCCCGGCCCGGCCTCGCGCAGGGAATGCTCGGCGAGTTCGAGGGCCTCGGGGAAGCGGCCGGCGGCCGCAGCGAGGCGGGCGTGCTCGATGCGCGAGAGCCACAGCAGCTGTGCTCGACGGTTGGCCTCCGCACGGATCGTGCCCTCCCGGAGGGGCGGAGCCGCGGCATCCGGATCACTGCGCTCGAGCGCGACCATCGCCTCGGCGAAGTAGGCATCCGCGATCACCGGATGGGTGAGCAGCCCCGCGGTGGCCGCGAGCTCGAGGACTTCGGCCGCCAGGAGCTCGGCGTCGATGGTTCGCCCGCACCACGCATGGACGAGCGCGAGCGAACCGAGCAGCCCCACCCGGAACGGCGGATAGGAGCTCCCGTCGGTCTCCAGCGCCTGCAGCAGCCAGCGCTCCGCAGCGGCGAGGTCGCCGGCGAGGAAGAGCGATCGGCCGCCGGAACCGACGGCGAGGGTGCGCAGGAGTCGGCGACTCGTGAGGTGCATCAGATCGGGAACGGGCGTGCCCGTCTCGGCTTCCGCATCGGCATCCAGTAGGGCGATGGCCTGCTCCGCCGCGCGGAGCGGCCCAGCAGGGCGGGGGTTCCACTGGGTCGCCGCCGAGATCCACGCGTGGGCGACCATGCGCTGGCCGACCGTGGCGCGCGGGTCGTTCGCCACGGCGCTCATGGTATCGACCGCACGCACCGCGTCGCCCTCCATGCCGACGAGGATGCCGAGTTCGAGCGCGACATCCAACCGCTCGGCTCGAGCCGACTCTGGAACCGCGGTGATCCAGCGGATGACCGTACGCATCTCGCCGCGCTCGAACACATCGCTTCCGCGCGCCATGATGGCGTCGAGCGCGTCGTCCCACTGCCGCGCTCGCAGCAGGTACTCGATCGCCGGAGCGAGCTCACCGTGACGAGCATGGAACTCGGCGGCGCGACGGAGCAGACGAGTCTCCTCCTCGGCGTCGTCGGCGCGAAGCCGGGAGCGGAGCAGGTCACGGAAGAGCTGGTGGAATCGGAACCGCTCGCGGTGGGCGTCGAGTGCGACGAGGAAGACGGATTCGTGTTCGAGACGCTCGAGCAGCCGTTGCCCGTCAGCGCACTCGAGGAGATGGTCGAGGAGTTCGGCGGTCATCGCATCGAGGGTGGACATCTGCAACAGCCGCTCGCGGTCGGCCTCGGGCAGCGCGTCGAGCACTTCTTCGGTGAGGTACTCGGCGATCAGCCGATCGGTGCCGCCGAACTCGGCGACGAAGTCATCCGGTCGCTCGTGGAAGCGAAGGGTGAGTCCGGCCAGTTGCAGGCCGGCGGCCCATCCTTCGGTGCGGGTCATCAGCAACTCGAGCATCGCCGGGGGGATGTCGCGACGGGTGACCCTGGCGAGGAGCTCAGCCGACTCGGGGCCCGTCATCGCGAGATCGGCCTGCCTGATCTCGAGCAACCGGTGCCTGAGCCGCAACCGGCTCCACGCGATGGGCGGATCGACGCGCGTCGAGATGACGAAGTGCACGTTGGGCGGACTCGTCGATGCGAGCCTGCCGAGGTCGGCCAGCAGCGTGCCGTTGGAGAGGTGGTGCAGGTCATCGAGCACGATGACGGTCTCGGGGAATACCTCGAGCTCGGCTGCGAGCGACCGGATCAGCGAGGTGCCCAGGCCTCCTGCGTTCAGCGCGGTCTGCCGTGCGAGCTGCATGACCTCGGGGTTGACCTCGGCGAGCGCCGCGAGCAGACGTCGGGCGAACCGCACCGGGTCGTCATCGGCCGATTCCACGTCGATCCACGCGAAGGCGACGCTCTCGTGCTCGGCGGCCCATTGGCTCAGCAGCACGGTCTTGCCGGCACCGGCCTGGGCGACGACGAGCGTCAGCGGCAGTGAGAGTGCACCGGCGAGGCGGTGCTGCAGTGCTGGTCGTCGGACCAGGTATTCCGAAGCGAGGTGTTCGACCACTCGTGCCCCCACGGACGCGCGCAGCCGTCCCACGGGTCAGTATGCACCGCGCGAGAATTCGCAGCCACGCCTTTCCGACCCCCCGAACGGGGCGCACGCACCACGGCATCACTCGATCCGGGTGATGTGCGATGGCGCGCAGCGGAATAGCTTCGAGCCGACGCGGGCGTGATCGGCACACCCACGGGAGAAGGGAACGGCCGTGACTCTCTGGGACTTCTTGAGCTGGTTCTTCTGGTTCTACATCGCAGTGTCGTGCATCGCCATCTTCATCTCGCTGCTCATCGACGTGTTCCGCGACGACACGCTGGGCGGCTGGGCGAAGGCTCTCTGGGTGCTGTTCCTGCTCGCGTTGCCGTTCCTCGCCGCCTTCATCTACCTGATCGCGCGCGGCAGCAGCATGTCGGCGCGCCGCGCGCGAGGCCGGGAAGTCATCGCATAGCGGGTTTCCACGAGCTCAACCGGCAGGTCGCGACGAACTCGACTCGCAGAGCTCACTTCGTGAGCAGTTCCCCGGCGAGCAACTCGAGCGTCTGCTCGCGGCCGGGGGTCGCGTCTGCGGGCTCGGCGTCGTAGGAGCCGCCGATCGGCGCGAGCATGACCTCGTCGATGCCGTGACGGGCGGCGAGGGTTCGCAGCTCGGCTGCGGCGCTCGCCGGGTCGGCGATGATCCAGCGCTGCTCCATCGCGGCGATGATCTCGTCGCCGATCGAGTCGGTGGGGGCGGCGAGCGCCTCTTCGACCGTCTCGAGGGGCAGCATCGGCCGGTTGGTGCGCAGCCGTGCCATCGAGTGCAGCTGCGGCAGCGCCCGCGCCCGGGCCTCTTCGACCGTCGGTGCCACCGAGGCGTTCACGGTGAGGAACGTCTCGGGCACCGGGTGGGCCTCGCTCGGCTGGTACTCGGTGCGGTAGAGCTCGAGCGCCCGCTCGAGTCCCTCGCCCGAGAAGTGGTTCGCGAAGACGTAGGGCAGCCCGAGCGAGGCGGCGAGCTTCGCCGAGTAGTCGCTCGACCCGAGCAGCCAGAGCGTCGGGACATCCGTCGCCGCCGGCGTCGCCGTGATCGCGTACTCGCGCCCGCTCGTGAGGCGCAGCATGGCGCCGTCGGGGGAGAGCAGCGAGATGATGTCGGCGATGTGGTCGGGGAAGCGGTCGACGTCGGCCGTCGGGCCCGAGATGCGCAGCAGTTGCGTGATCACGGGGTCGCTGCCCGGCGCACGGCCGATGCCGAGGTCGATGCGGCCGGGCGCGAGCGCTTCGAGCGCCGCGAACTGCTCGGCGACGACGAGCGGGGCGTGGTTCGGCAGCATGACGCCGCCCGAACCGACCCGGATGCGCTCGGTCTTCGCCGCGATCGCGGCGATCAGCACGGGCGGTGTGGTCGATGCGACCGAGGGCATGTTGTGGTGCTCGGCGAACCAGTAGCGGGTGAAGCCGAGCCGGTCGGCCAGCTGCGCCAGGCGCACGGATGCCGCGAGCGCGCCCGTACTCGTCTGGCCGCTGCGTACCGGAATCAGGTCGAGCACTGAGAGGCGGGGTGAAGAAGTCATCTCTCTCGGCAACCGGGAGTCGCGGTGCCTTATTCCGGTAGGGCGCCGTATTCCGGTAGACGGAGCTCGAATCGGCGGGATCGCCGCTACGGCACTCAGCTCACGAGTTCAGACGGGAGCTGATCGCGCATCGCCTGGAATGCCGTTCCTCCGGCGCCTCGGGTGGAGAGCGATCCCGCGGACGCCGCCCACAGCACCCGTTCGGACTCGTCTCCGACGCCCGCGAGCATCGCGGCGAGGTACCCCGCGTCGAAGCTGTCGCCCGCTCCCGTGGTGTCCACGACATCGACGGCCAGCCCCGGTGCACGCACCGCCCGCCCGCCGGCCGCAACCGAGATCCCGCCGTCGGCACCGGCTTTCACGACGACGCGCGGGCCGAGCGCGGCGAGCGACCGCGCGGCAGTGACCGGGTCGTCGAAGGGCCGGCCCGCGATCGTGCCCGCAATGGCCAGGGCTTCCTCGACATTGGGGAAGAACACGTCGACGTGGGGCAGCACGGCATCGAGCCCCGCCCAACGATTTGCCGGGTCCCAGTTCGTGTCGAGGCTCGTCGACACCCCGCGGGCACGCAACCAGGCGAGGAGTTCGGGCAGCTCGGCGGCCAGTGCGGGTTGCAGGAAGTATGAGGCGACGTGCACGTGCCGAGGTGCGAGCCGCTCGACCGCGTCACGTACTTTCGCTGCCGTGAGCAAGGGGATCGCCCCCACCGAGGTGAAGATCGTTCGATCGTCGTCGGTCTGAAGGAGGACCGAGAGCCCGGTCTCTTCGGAGGGATCGACGATGAACGACGAGGTGTCGACCCGCCGGTACTCGAGCCGCGCACGCGTGAACCTGCCGAAGTCGTCGTCGCCGATCACGGCGATGAGCGCCGTCGCGACACCGAGGCGGGCGAGGCCGCACGCGACGATCGATGCGCTGCCGCCGAGCAGCAGGGTGGCGCCGTCGAGCAGCTGCTCGGACTGGCCGAACCGCGGCACGGTGTCGCCGGTCAGGATGAGATCGGGATTGGCGTCGCCGACCACGAGCACGTCGGTCGTCTCGGGCGGGGTGGTCTTCGTCACGGCGATCATCCCTTGAGGCCCGAGAACGTCATGGTGGCGATGAACTGCCGTTGGGCGAAGAGGAAGAAGAGGATGAGCGGCAGGGTTGCCACCACATTGCCTGCCATGAGGAGGCTCCATTCGGTGCGTCGGGTGCTTTGGAAGTTCGCGATGCCGAGTTGCAGCGTGAACGCCTGGTCGTTGTTGATCGCGATGAGGGGCCAGACGAGGTCGTTCCACGATCCGAGCAGGGTGAAGATCGCGAGCGTCGCGAGCGCCGGCTTCGCCAGCGGCAGCACGATGCGGAAGAACACCTGCCAACGGTTGCACCCGTCGAGCATGCCGGACTCCTCGAGCTCGACGGGAAGTGAAAGGAAGAACTGGCGCATCAGGAAGATTCCGAACGCGGTCGCGAGCCACGGCACGATCGCGGCCCCGAGGCCGTCGAGCAGACCGAGTTTCGCGAACATGATGTACGTCGGGATCATGAGCAGCTGCGTCGGGATCATGATCGTGCCGATGATGGCGAAGAACCCGAAGGCACGCCCCCTGAACGCGAGGCGCGCGAACCCGTAGCCGGCGAGGGAGCAGAGCACCAGGTTCGAGACGATCGCGGTACCGGCGACGATCACCGTGTTCGCGAGCCAGAGCAGGATGTCGGTCTTCGTGAAGAGGGTCGCATAGCCGTCGAAGGTCAGCGCCGACGGGAAGAACGGCGGAGGGAACGACACGAGTTCCTTCGCCGGCGACAGGGAGGCCATCGCCATCTGCACGAACGGCACGACGAAGACGAGCGCGACCGGGAAGAGGAAGAGGTGCCAGAAGCTGAATCCTCGCCGCCGTCGTCGCTTCGAAGGGCTGCGCGCGACCACTTCGGAGGACGTGGTGATCTCGTGGAGCAGGGTGGTCATCAGAAGGCCTCCAGGTTCCGCTTGCGCGAGTACACGACGATGCCGATCGTGATCGACAACGTCACGGCGAAGAGCACGTACGCGGCCGCCGAGCCGTACCCGAATTCCAGGGAGTGGAACGCCTTCTCCCAGAGGAAGTAGACGATCGTCTTCGTCGCGTCGAGCGGGCCGCCCCGAGTGGTCGTGTAGACGAGGTCGAACAGCTGGATCGCGCCGATCGTCTGCCAGATGGCCACGAACACCGTCACGGGCGTCAATTGCGGCCAGACGACCCGCCAGAAGGTCTGCCAGCGGGTGGCGCCGTCGATGCGGGCCGCCTCGAGCAGCTCGCCGGGAATGTCTTGCAGGGCGGCGAGGTAGATCACGGTCGTGAAGGCCGCCTGGCCCCACAGCGACATGATGGCGATGACGACCATCGCCTGAGACGGGTCTTCGAGCCAGCCCTGCGACGGTAGGCCGAGCGTGCGGAGCACGTTGTTCACGAGGCCGAACTGCGGGCTGAAGAGGTAGGTGGCGAGGATTCCGGTGGCTGCGGCGGAGGCGACGAACGGCACGAAGATCGCGGTGCGGTAGATGCCGATGAAGCGGATGCTCCGGTTCAGCGCCACCGCGAGGAACAGCCCCACCAACACCGAGGCCGGCACGAACAGCACGGTGTACCCGAGGGTGTTCAGCACCGCGTTCCAGAAGTCGGCGTCGGAGATGAGCCCTATGTAGTTCGCGCCGCCGACGAACGTCGGCTCGCTGAATCCGTCCCACTCCTGGAGGGACAGCACGAGCGCCCATGCCGCCGGAAACACCGACAGGCCGAGGATGATGAGCGTCGCCGGGCCGACGAAGCCCCATCCGGTCAACGTGGCCCGGGTGTTGTTGCGGCGACGTTGGCGCGTGGCGGATGCCCCGCCGTCCACGTTCATGGACGGCGGGGCATCCCCCACGGCGGTGCGCTGGGTGGGCATCGAGTGCGTCTCCCGGTATCCGCTACTTCGCGAGGGCGGCGTCGGCGTCGGCCGCTGCGGCCTCGAGTGCTTCCTTCGGATCGCCTTCTCCCTGCAGTACTTCGGAGATCGAGGCGCCGATGGCTTCGGAGAGTCCGACGTAGCCGGGGATCGTCGGACGAGGTTGCTCGGCGTTCACCGAGTTGCTCGCCATGATGTCGAGTCCGGGGTAGGTCGCGACCTGCTTCGCGAACGCCTCCGACTCGATCTCAGACGATCGCAGCGGGAGATTGCCGAGTGCGACGTTCCATCGCTCATCCTGCTCGGCCTCGGTCAGCCACTTCGTGAACTCGTACGCCCAGTGCTCGCGGTTCGTGTCCTTGTGATCGAAGAGGGCCCAGATGTCGGCGCCCGACACTGTCTGGTGGTCGCCGTCGGTGCCGGGCAGGATCGTGACGCCGTATTCGGTGCCCGCGGTCTTCAGGTCGTACAGCTGCCACGGACCGGAGGTGATCATGCCGATCCGGTCGCTTGCGAACAGCTGTCCGAACTTCGTGTCGGTCTGGTCGAGATAGATGCTCTGGTCCTCGACCGCCATGTCGCGGAGGAATGTGAGCGCCTCGACACCGGCTTGGTCGGCGAACTCGGCGGTGGTCTGGTCCTCGGAGAGGATCGCACCGCCGTTCTGCCAGAGGTGCGGCCAGAACTGCCATGTGGTCTCCTCGGAGCCCGAGACCGAATACGCGTAGCCGTACGTGCCGTCGTCGGCATCCGTCAGTTGCTTCGCCGCCTCGCGAAAGTCCTCCCACGTCCAGTCCTCGGTCGGGTACGCGACGCCTGCTGCGTCGAAGACTGTCGTGTTGTAGATGAGGGAGAGGTTGTCGGTGATGGCCGGGAAGCCGATGGTCTTCTCGCCCGTCGGCTGCACCGTCGCTCGCGACGAGGCCGAGAACTCGTCCCATTTCAGATCTGGGTCGGAGACCTTGTCGCTGATGTCGAGCGTGCGACCCGAGCCTTCGAGCTGTCCGGCCCACGAGCCGAACGCGTAGGAGATGTCAGGGTATTTGTCGCCGGCGAATCCGGCGGAGAGCTTCTGAAGCAGGTCTTCGGTCGAGGAGGCGCCGGGGGTGACCTTGATCGTCACGTTCGGGTGCAGCTCCTCGAACTCGGCGGCAAGTCCCTCGAGGAGGCTCTGCGCCTCATCGGCCTGCCCGCTCCACATCTCGATCTGTACGGGAGCATCGACATCGAGCTTCGTCGCCCCTTGCGGTGCGGCGCAGCCGCCGAGGGCGAGCAGTACGGATGCAGCTGTGACCATGCCAAGGGTCGGGGCGAGTGCGGATCGGCGGGAGTTGCCATTCATCGTTGAATCCTCTTCCTGGTGGTGCTGACGGTGCAGGACAGGTGGATCGTGCGTTCGCGGTCGACGGCACCGCGGTGGTTCATTCCTCGCGCATGCGCCCGCCGAGCGAGGCCGGAAGCACCTCGGCGTGCGCGACGGTGAGCTCGTCGCAGAGTGCCCAGATCTGGGCAGGTGTCAGGGTGGAACTGGCATTGGGGTCGACGAGCACCGCTCGACGGACGAGCTCGGGGTCGCCGGTTCGCGCAGCTTCGATCGTGAGTTCGGCCACCGAGAGGTACATGCGATTCAAGGCGGCGCCCTGCACCGGGATCGCACCGTACTGCAGCGGCCGGACCCCGCTCGCGTCGACGACGCTCGGCACCTCGACGACCGCGCCGCGGGGGAGATTGTCGATGAGGCCGTGATTCACGACGTTCGCGTGGATGAGGCGCTCGGTTCCCGTGAGCACCGAATGGATGATCTGCGGTGCGTACTCGGCCGCTTCGTTCTCGAGCGGCAGGTCGCGACCCTGCGCGAGCGCGGACTTCGCGGCCTCGAACTCGGCTACGTTCTCCTCGGAGATGCCGAGGTACTCCGACGGCTGAAGGCGGAAGCGTTCGATCTGCGCGTCGGATCGAAGGAACCAATCGAGGTACTCCGACGAGTGCTCGCTGGTCTCGGTGGGGTAGTAGCCGATGCGCCGGAAGATCTCGACCCGCGCGCGACGTTCGAGTTCCGGATCCTCGGCGATCCGCGCACGGAGGGCAGGGTAGAGGCTCTCGCCGTCGCGCGAGAATTCGAGGAGCCACGCCTGGTGGTTCACCCCGGCGGCGCGATAGTGCGTGCCCTCGACCGGCACTCCGATGAGCTCGCAGAGGTCGTGCACGGTCCAGTACACGCTGTGACAGAGGCCGACCGTCTTGATCTCGGGTGCGACCACCGACATCCACCACACGTTCATCGCCATGGGATTCGTATAGTTGAGGAACCAGGCATCGGGGCAGAGCTCGCGCATGTCCCGGGCGATCCCCGAGAGCACGGGAAAGGTGCGGAGACCTCGGAACACGCCGCCGACGCCCGTCGTGTCGCCGATCGTCTGGCGCAGGCCGTGCCGAGCCGGAATCTCAAGATCGAGCCGGGTCGCTTCGATGCCGCCGACCTGGATCATGTTGATGACGAAGTCCGCGCCGTCGAGTGCTTCGCGGCGATCGAGCGTCGCTGTGAGCTCGACCGTGCGGCCGAGTCGCGTCGACACCTGCTCGGCGGTGCCGCGGGCGACCGCCAGCCGTTCGGCGTCGATATCGTGCAGGGCGATGCTCAGTGTCGGCAGATCATCGAAGCGGAACAGATCTGCGAGCAACTGGCGGGTGAAGACGACGCTCCCGGCGCCGATGAACACAACCTTGGGCATGCCCTCGATGATGCGGGCGAATGCGCAATACGCGCAACCTTTTGCGCAATCTGCCGCTAAAATGATCATTCGAAATGATCAGCCGGCCACGAAGGCCGGGAAGGAGCCCCGTATGGCCATCACCGACGCCGCGTCGCAGATCCCACGTGTCGGATCGGGCAAGCGTGCGCGCCGAATGGTCGAGATCCTCGATCTCGTCGCCGCCCGCGGCACAGTGAAGCTCGACGAGTTGGCCGCCGTGCTCGGGGTCTCCGCCGCCACCGCGCGCCGCGACCTCGCCGATCTCGCCCAACAAGAGCTGCTCATCCGCACGCATGGCGGCGTCACCGCGGTCGACCGCGGCGAGGAGCTCCCCGTGGCCCTGCGCGACACTCGTTTTCACGAGGCCAAGACTCGCATCGCCCGCACGATGGCCGCGCTCATGCCCAGTGGGCGGCATGCCGTCGCCCTGTCCGGCGGCACGACGACGGCGAGCGTCGCACGGGAACTCGCGAACCATCGCGACCTCACGATCGTGACGAACTCGCTCACCATCGCCGGGCTCATCTCGAGCCACCCGCAGCTCAAGGTGATCATGACGGGCGGCATCCTGCGGCCGCAGTCGCTCGAGCTCGTGGGTGTGCTGGCCGAGAGCACCTTCACCGCCGTCAACATCGGCACGGCGATCCTCGGCGCCGACGGCATCTCCGCCGCGAACGGAGTCACCACCCACGATGAGACGGAGGCGCGCACCAACCACGCGATGGTCGCGAAGGCCCAGCGAACCGTCGTGGTCGCCGACGGCTCGAAGGTCGGGCGTGTCGCCCTCGCGAAGATGGCAGACGTGGATCAGGTCGCGATGCTCATCACGGACCGCTCCGCAGATTCCGACGAGA
Organism: Agromyces sp. Y782; assembly: GCF_059445405.1. Taxonomy (NCBI): domain Bacteria; kingdom Bacillati; phylum Actinomycetota; class Actinomycetes; order Micrococcales; family Microbacteriaceae; genus Agromyces; species Agromyces sp. Y782. The sequence continues at coordinate 2,351,365 of NZ_JCAIUG010000001.1, forward strand.
TCAGGCGCATCGCCGCAGCCGGCGTCGAGGTGGTCATCGCCGACGGATGACTCGACGGGCGCAGGCGGCAGGCAGGGCTGGCCCTGAGCCGATCGGAGGGCCGACCCTGAAGCAGCGCCGCCGGCATCGAAGTTGGATGAGGATCGTCGCGAGCGCCGCCGGAGATCCGTGCGGCCGTCGAGCGCCGCCCTCGAGGCGCGCATGGGCCCGCGACGATCCCGAAAGGAACCATCCGTGAACACCCCTGTGCCCTCGGCCGTGACGACCGACATCACTGAAGCACCGGCGCGCTACGAGGACGTCACCACGCTCTCCCTGCGCGAAGCCCTCGCGCTCCTCGACGCTCGCGTCGCGGGCGAGGTGCTGATCTCGGGCGACCCGCGCTGGGACGATGCCCGCGCCGCCTGGAACCTCGCCATCGACCAGCGGCCGACCGCGGTCGTCATCGCGAGGAGTGCCGCCGACATTGCACACACTGTACGCACCGCGAGGGGCGTCGGGCTCGCGGTCGCCCCGCAGGGCACCGGCCACAACGCCGGCCCCCTCGCCGCCCGCGACGGACTCGCCGACGCGATCCTGCTGCGCACGCACGAGTTGCGCGGAGTCGAGATCGATGTCGAGGCACGAATCGCGCGGGTCGAGGCAGGCGCGCTCTGGGGCGATGTCGTCGCCGCGGCCGCACCCCTTGGGCTCACCGCACTCGCCGGCTCCTCCCACGACGTCGGCGTCGTCGGCTACACCCTCGGCGGCGGGCTCAGCTGGCTCGGCCGCTCGCACGGCCTCGCCGCGAACCACGTCGTCGCGATCGAACTCGTCACGGCCGATGGCGAGAACCGCCGCGTCGACGCCGAGCACGACCCCGAGCTGTTCTGGGCGCTGCGCGGTGGCGGCGGCGACTTCGGCGTCGTCACGGCGCTCGAGTTCCGGCTCTTCGAGGTCGCCGAGCTGAGTGCCGGCATGCTGCTCTGGCCGATCGAGCGCACCGAAGACGTGCTCGCGGCCTGGTCGGCCTGGACCGACGAGCTCCCGACCTCGGTCACCTCGGTCGCGCGTGTGCTGCGCCTGCCGCCCATGCCCGAGCTGCCGCCGTTCCTCTCCGGGCGTTCGCTCGTCGTCGTCGAGGTCGCGATGCAGGAGGGCGCTGTGCGCGTCGACGAGCTGCTCGCACCGCTGCGCGCCCTCGGGCCCGAGATCGACACCGTGCACCCGCAGCCCACGGCCGAACTGCTGCAACTGCACATGGACCCGCCCGAGCCGACTCCCGCATACGGCGACGGCATGCTGCTCGCCGAGTTGCCGCCGGCCGCGATCCGCGCATTCGTCACCGCGGTGGGGCCGGATGCCTCGTCGGCACTGCTCTCGACCGAGATCCGTCACCTCGGGGGCATGCTGTCGCCGGGGGTCGCGCGCGCCGCGGCATCCGCGCAGGCAATGCCCGAGCCCGGTGTCGTCGCGGGCTTCGACGCCGGCTACGCCGTCTACGGAGTCGGCATCGCGATGCCGGGCGCGGGCGACGCGCTCGCGGCATCCCTCGGCCGCCTGCTCTCGCGTATCGAGCCGTGGCGTGCCGAGAGCGACTACCTGAACTTCGCCGAGCACGAGCGCCCGGCCGAGCGCCTCTTCGGAGAGGAGCTCGAACGGTTGCGCGCAGTCAAGCACGCCGTCGACCCGACGCGGGTGATCCGTTCGAATCATCCCGTCGGCTGAGCTTGGGGGTGTCGCTCGCGCTCCGGCCTTCATAGGCTGGGGTGTGAGCGACCTCGCTGTCGCACGATCTTGGGGGAGAAACGATGACCGTACATTACGCATTGCCCACGGCAGCGGATTTCGTAGTGCTGGCGGGAGTGCATCACCCGTCGATCACGATCTACGCATCGACCTCGCCCGTCGTGAGCGAGCGTGAACGCGCAGAAGTCGCCGTCAAGAGTTCGTTCGACGAGGCGATCGAACGGGTGAAGGCGTCGGGCGCCCCGAACGCCGAGCTCGAGGCGCTCCGCCGGGAGCGCGATGCCGTGATCGGCGACCAGCAGGTGTGGGCCGGACTCGCCCGGTCGATCGCGATCTTCGTGGCCCCCGGGTTCAACGAGGTGTTCGTGCTGCCGAACCGCCTCGACGACGCCGTGCACGTCGGCTCGCACTTCACCCTCGGCCAGCTGCTACGGGCGCCGAGCCAAGACCAGGAGGCGTTCGCCCTCACCCTGTCGGCCAATGAATGGTCGCTCTGGCATGCGACGCCGACCGATCGTGCGGTGCCCCTCGACGTCGACGAGTCGCACGACAAGAGCCTCGACGATGCCATCAACCGCGACCCCGAGAACGACGACAAGCCGCGCGGCGGCAAGCACGGCGATCGCGGCGTTCAGGGCGACGAGCGCCGAAAGGGCTTCTTGGAGCTCTACGCGAAACGTGTCGCCGATTCGACGCGTCAGGAGCTCATGCGGCGCGACCCCGAGGGCAACGTGCCGCTCTTCGTCTTCGCCGCCGAACCGCTGCTCAGCCTCTTCATCGACCGGATCCGGAATGGTCGCCGCGTCGTCGGCGTCGCCGGCGCCCCCGACCGGCTCGGCGCCGCCGAGATCGATGAGGCGCTGCGCGAACAGCTCGGCCGGCTGAACGTCGCCGAGGCCGATGGGGCGCTGCGCGAGCTCACCGAGGGTGCCGCCGGCCGCGTCGAACGAGATCTCGCCGCGATCGCCCGTGAGGCGGCCGACGGCGCGGTCGAGGTGTTCTGGTTCGACTTCACCACTTCGGTGAACGGCACGCTCGACCGCGAGTCGGGCGCCATCGAGTTCGCGAGCGAGCACGGCACGGGTGAGCAGTTGGGTGACGGCACCCACGCCGGTGACCTGCTGCCGCAACTCGCGCTGCTCGTCATGGCGAAGGGCGGCAAGGTCGTCACGGTGCGCAGCTCCGATCTCGACGGCACCGTGTGGTCGGGGCCGGCGATGGCCGAGCTCAGGTACGCGCTGGCGTAGCTGCTACGCCTGCTGGCGGAGCTCTCGTCCGCTCGACGAGGCTGCGGGGTGCGGCAATTGCTGCGGGGTGCGGCAGCTCAGCGCAGGGCGCCGACCCGCTCGCGCAGCGGAAGCACGAAGCCCTCGCGCCAGCGGAACCGAATGACGATCTCCTGCGCCGGGGAGTCCTCGATGATCGCCTCGACGGTCGCCTCGGTAAGCACCCGCGCGGCCCCATCGCGCGGCGGGGTCTCCCGGATCTCGAGCCACAGGCTTTCGGGATGGGGCACGACGCCGGGGTTGGCGGCGATGAGCTCGAGCTTCCAGCCGGCACTCGCGCAGAGCCCGGAGCCGGTGACGCGAATGAGGCGGATGCCGCTGCTCTCGATGACGGTCGCGTCGAAGTCGGCGGCTGTGAACTCGCAGTGCTGCTCTTCGTTCATTCGGCTGAAGCTACGCCCGCAAAGGTGAGGCTGCCTCAGTGCTGGCGCTGAAATGAGACGCGCCGATACCGTCTCGTTCCACCGGCTCACGGCGGCTCGAGGCATCCATCGAATCGTCCCTATGCTGTTGGCATGAGATTCGGAATGTTCGTTCCCCAGGGCTGGCGTCACGATCTCGTCGGCATCGAGCCGGCCCAGCACTGGCAGACGATGCGCTCGCTCGCCGAGTACGCCGATGCGCCCGGCTCGGCCTGGGAGTCGATCTGGGTCTACGACCACCTCCACACCACGCCCGTGCCCTCGGTGACCGAGGCGACGCACGAGGCGTGGAGCCTCATGGCGGCGTACGCCGCGTCGACCTCGCGCGTTCGCCTCGGCCAGATGTGCACGTGCATGAGCTACCGCAACCCCGCGTACCTCGCGAAGGTCGCGGCCACGGTCGACATCGTCTCGGGCGGGCGGGTCGAGATGGGCATCGGTGGCGGCTGGTACGAGCACGAATGGCGTGCCTACGGCTACGGCTTCCCGCCCGTGCCCGAGCGCCTCGGACGCCTGCGCGAGGGGGTCGAGATCATGCACCAGGCCTGGACCACCGGCTCCGCCACCCTCGACGGGAAGTACTACCAGGTCGACGGGGCGATCGTGCAGCCGCAACCGCTGCAGCCGGGCGGAATCCCGCTCTGGATCGCCGGCGGCGGCGAGAAGGTCACCTTGCGCATCGCCGCGAAGTACGCGTCGTACACGAACTTCACCGGCACGCCCGAGGAGTTCGCCCACAAGAGCGAGGTGCTGCGCGCGCACTGCGAGAACCTCGGCACCGACTTCGAGGCGATCACCCGGTCGTCGAACTTCCACACCGTCGTCGGCACCGACGAAGCGGATGTCGCTCGGCGCCTCGCTGCCATCGAGGCGCGGGTCGCGCCCTTCCTCGGACCGGAGAAGACCGCGGACTACCTCGCCGACCTCCACGCGCCGAATGCCGCGGTCGGCACGCCTGCCCAGGTGGTCGCGAAGCTCGCCGAGCGCCGAGAACTCGGCCTGGAGTACTCGATCCACTACTTCCCCGAGGCGGCCTACGACCGCTCGGGGCTCGAGTTGTTCGCGGCGGAGGTCATCCCCGCCCTGCGGTAGCCGTGGGGCGCGTCAGCGCAGCCCGCGCATGAGCAGGCCCAGCATTCGCGGCAGGTTGTCGGATGCCTCGGCGCGGGCGTCTGCCCCGACGCCCGGGCGCGACGCGGCCCACGCGAGCGAACCCGCCATCACGAAGAGGTCGCGGGCCGAGACATCCGCTGACACCGCGCCCTGTTCGCGTGCGCGCTCGAGGAGTCGGCCGGTGGTGTCGACGAGGCTGGAGCACGAGGCGCCGAGGGGCGATTTCTCGTTGTTGATCGACTGGGCGATCGAATCGGGCAGGCCGTCCCACGTGTTCGAGTGGCGGGCGATGGCGAGCATCCAGGCATCGAGCGCGGCGCCCGCGTCGTCGTCTGCGAGCAGGCGCTCACCGAGTTGGTTGATCTCGAGGCGGCTCTCGACGAGCGCGGCCTCGAGCAGGCAGTCGCGATTGGGGAAGTGCCGGTAGAGCGTGCCGGGGCCGACGCCCGCGCGACCCGCGATGTCGTCGAGCGATGCTTGCGTGCCGTGCTCTGAGAATGCCTGGCCGGCGACCTTCACGATGGTTTCGTAATTGCGGCGCGCGTCGGCGCGCATGGGCCGCGACGGTGCGGCGGCTTCGATGCTCACGGTTCCTCCTGCGGGGTCATGTGACGACCCTCTTGACAAAGCGGAGACTGTCTCCGTATTGTCGATTCGACAAGGGGAGACTCTCTCCGGATATCAGCCTAACCCAGCGAGACCAGGAGCACCAGCAATGAGCGAAGCGCCACCAGCGACCGTCGCCGAGACACCCGCCCCAGACGGGGCGCAGAGCCGCGACGGGGCGCAGGGCCGCGACGGGGCATCCGTCGGCGCCGCGCCATCCGTCGGCACGAAATCAGCCGTCACCGGCCCGGCCGCGACCCGCCTCAAGGGCCGCACCCTGCTCGGCCTCATCGTCGTCTTCATCACCCAACTCATGCTCGTGGTCGACGCGAGCATCGTGAACGTCGCGCTGCCGCACATCCGCGACGAGCTCGGCTTCAGCCCCACCAACCTGTCGTGGGTCGTCACGGCCTACGCGCTCGCGTTCGCCGGCCTCATCCTCTTGAGCGGACGCATCGGCCAGATGACCGGAGCGCGCCGAGCACTCATCATCGGCACGCTGATCTTCATCGCGGCATCCGCGCTCGGCGGCTTCGCCGTGAATCCCGAGATGCTCGTCATCGCCCGCGTGCTCCAGGGTGTCGGCGCCGCGCTCGCCGCGCCCAGCACGCTCGTGCTGCTCATGGAGAACACCGTGCCGGGCGCGCAGCGCAACCGCGCGATGGCGCTCTTCGTGCTCGCCTCCGGGTCGGGCGGGGCGATCGGCCTCATCCTCGGCGGGGTGCTCACCACGACCCTCGGCTGGGAATGGGTGATGTTCGTCAACGTGCCGATCGGCCTCGTGATCGTCGCCGGCGCGATCGCCTTCCTGCGCGAGACGTCGCGCACCCGGGCTCGCCTCGACGTCGGCGGTGCGTTCACCTCGACGCTCGCGATGGTCGCGCTCGTCTACGGCTTCACCGTCGCCGCGGAGTCCGGCTGGCTCGACCCGCGCACGCTCGTGGCTTTCGGCGTCGCGGCGGCGTCGCTCCTCGCGCTCGTGCTCATCGAGCGGCGCCATGCGAGCCCGGTGGTGCAGCTCGAGTACTTCCGCTCGCCGCGCACGGCCGTGCCGTTCTGGGTCATGCTCTTCGTGCCGGCCGGCATGTTCGGCTTCTTCTACTTCGTGACGATCTTCACGCAGAACGTGCTCGGCTTCGACCCCCTCGGCACCGGCCTCGCGCTGCTGCCGTTCGTCGCCAGCATGCTGATCGTGAACCAGCTCACGCCGCGGCTCGTCGCCCGCCTGGGCGAGCGGGTGGTCGCCCTCACCGGACTCGCTGCCCTCGCGGGTGGCATGCTCTGGATGGCCCAGCTCGGCACCGCGAGCACGTTCCTCAGCGGCATCCTCGGCCCGGCCATCGTGCTCGGCCTCGGCGCCGGACTCACCTTCGCACCGATCACGTCGATCGTCATGGCGCAGACGCCCTCCGACGAGACCGGGCAGGCTTCGAGCCTGCTGCAGGGCATGCAACAGCTCGGCGGCTCGATCGGCGTCGCGGGCCTCACGACGGTCTTCGCGGCAGTCGCGGTGGCCGGCGGCGAAGCGCGAGGCATCGCCGCGGCGCTCATCGGCGGCACGGTCTTCCTGACGGTCGCGTTCGCGCTGTTCGCGGTCTGGGGCCGGCGGGCTCCGGTCGAGGGGGCGGCGGATGACGCGGAGCGAGCGGATGACGCGGAGCGAGCGGATGACGCGGAGCGAACGGATGACGCGGAGCGAGCGACGGCGCCCTTCAGCCGGTGACGGGTTCGTGGTTCGCGGCTCGAGCGAGCGCTCCCGAAGCCGCCGATCTCGCGGTCGGCGGCCAGCCGGTCGCGGGGCGCGCGGTGCCCGCGTCGTCTGCGATCGCGGCGTAGGGCAAGGCGAGGAGGTCGCCGGCCACGAGGTCGCCGGGCAGGTCGATCGTCGTGAGCTCGCGACATCCGCCCGCCGTCGCACCGATCGTCGTCGGAGTCACCCGGGCGATCGACGCGCGACCGATGAGCCGCGCTTCGGCCCATACGGGTTCGAGTGGCGTGAGGTCGGCATCGATCGTGATGGTGCGAACGTCGTGGGCAGCGGATGCCTCGAGCACCTGCACCACGACGACGCCCGTCTGCTCGGAGACCGAGGCGAGCCGGCCGTTCGTGCCCGGCGCGACGGAACGGCCGATGTGCACCGCCGGCGTGCCGCAGAGCTCGGCGAGGCGGCGCAGCGAGACGCCGCCCACCGAGACGTCGGCCGTGCTGGCCGTCGTCGCATGCGGCCAATGGTCGACCGCCAGTGGGTCGGGGATGGAACGGCGCAGCGTCGGCAGGATGCGCGTCAGGGTCATGCCGCTCCCCGGCTCGGCCCGCTCGCCGTTCGGCGGGCGGGCGAGGTGGCACGAGACACTGGCATGACTTCAGTTGTACGCCGAGCAGGGCGCGCGCGCCGGAGTGTTACGCCATTCGAACGGCTCGGGGGCATCCGCTGACGGAATCCTGACGCAAATGCCCCGACGCAAATGCCCTGACGCAACTGCCCTGACGCACGCGGATGCCCCTGGCGCGATCGAGTTGCGCCAGGGGCATCCGCTCGTCGGAAGCTCGAACTACTTCGCGAGCACCGCGGCGATCGTGTCGGTCAGTGCGGGCAAGCCGTTCGCCCAGTCGAAGGTGAGCGCCGTCGGCGGGGAGACCGACGAGACGGTGATCGGGTCGAACACCTGCGCCACGTTGCCGGCGGCGACGGCGGGGATCGCCTGGAGCGCGGGCTTCGCGAGGAATTCCTTGGCCTCATCCTCGGTGTTGTGGTAGCTGATGATGAAGTCTGCGCTGAGCTTGTCGAGTTCCTCGTAGCTCAGCTCGTAGAAGAAGCCGCCGTCGGAGGTGTCGAGCTCCGCGACGCTCGGCGCGATCTCGAGTCCGAGTTCGGTGAGGATCGCGATCCGCGCATCGAGGCCGGTGTAGACGTAGACGAAGCCGTCGCCGTCCCAGACTCCGGCGAAGGTCTTGCCGGCGAACTCGGGGTGTGCCTCGGCGCTCGCGGCGAGCGTCGCCTCGATGTCGTCGAGCACGGCGGTGCCGTCGGCTGAACGGCCGAGGGCGTCGGCGGTGATGCTGATCGTGTCGTCCCACGTGGTCGTCCACGGGCCCTCGGGGTAGGCGACCGTCGGGGCGATCTCGGAGAGCAAGTCGTACTGCTCCTCGGTGAGGCCCGAGTACGGCGCGATGATCAGGTCGACATCGGCCGCGACGAACTCCTCGTAGGGCACGGTCGCGCCGCCCTCGGAATCGGAGAGCAGCGCCGGCAGCTCGACATCCGCTTCGGTGTAGGCCTCTTCGACCCATGGGAGGTAGTTGCCGGCGCCGACGGTCCAGGCCTGCTCGGCGATGGCGACGGGGTAGACACCGACGGCGATCGCGGCTTCGGTCGAGCCCCAACCCCACGTCGCGACGCGCTCGGGTGCGGCCTCGATCTCGGTCTCGCCGAACGCGTGGCTGATGGACAGGGGGAAGGTGTCGCCGGCACTGCTCGCGGCAGCGTCGGACTCGGACGGCTCGGCTGCGCCGGGGGTGCACGCGGCGAGAGCGAGCGCCGCAGCGGCGAGGGTGGCGATGGCCGCGAGTGGACGGCGAAGACGCACGGAGGGCTCCTAGTGGATTCGTGGTGGGATTAGGGCAGCCTAAGCTTACTTGATGGGTCGAGCAAGGCTGTCGACGGGGGCTGTCGAGCCGGGTATCGAGCCGGGGTGTCGAGCCGGGGTGTCGACCGGGTGTCGACCGGGGTGTCGACCGGGCTCACGCCGCCGCGTGGAAGCGGCCGACGGGCACGACGAGCGGGCTCCCCGAGACGGGGTCGAGCACGACGCGGGCCTCGAGAGCGAACGCCTGCGCGACGGTCTCCGTCGTGATGACCTCCGACGGCGGGCCCTGCGCGATGACGCCGCCGTCGCGCATGACGACGATGCGGTCGGCGTACCGGGCGGCGAGGTTCAACTCGTGCAGCACCATCACGACCGTCGTGCCGCGCGTGCGATTGAGTTCCGTGAGCAGGTCGAGCAGTTCGAGCTGATGCGTCACGTCGAGATAGGTCGTGGGTTCGTCGAGCAGCACGATGCCGGTCTGCTGGGCGAGCACCATCGCGATCCAGACCCGCTGTCGCTGGCCGCCCGAGAGCTCCTCGACGCGCCGGCCGGCGAGGTCGCCTATGCCCGTCGCCGCGAGCGCTTCGGCGACCACGCGGTCGTCGTCGCTCGAATGGCGGCCGAACCATCCCTGATGCGGGTACCGACCGCGGGCGACGAGTTCGGCCACGCGAACTCCGTCAGGGGCGATGGACGCCTGCGGCAGCACGCCGATGCGCCGTGCCAGGTCGCGACGGGACATGGTGGCGGTGTCTCGTCCGCCGAGTTCGATCCTTCCGGACTCCAGCGGATGCAGGCCGGCGATCCCGCGCAGCAGTGTCGACTTGCCGCACGCGTTCGGACCGACGATCGCGGTGATCCGGCCCGCTGGCAGCTCGAGGTCGAGCCCCTCGATGACGCGGCGGCCGTCGTAGGAGATGCTGACGGACCGTACGGCGAGCGAGTCGCCGCCGGCCAGGTCGTCGGATGTCACGGAGCTCGCGTTCATGCGCGGGCCCTCCTCTCGTTCGTGGCGAGCAGCCACAGCAGGTAGGGCGCTCCGATGAGTCCGGTGACGATGCCGACGGGGGCGGTGAACGCCGGAATCGCGTATTGGCCGACGACGTCGGCCGTGAGGGTGAGGGCGGCGCCCACGAGCGCCGAGGTGCCGAGTGCGGCCTGGCCGTCGCCCTGCAGGCGCCGGGCTATCGCGGGCGCGATGAGCGCGACGAACGCGATCGGTCCGGCGGCCGACGTCGCGAGCGCGACGAGCGCGACGGCGAGCAGCAGGAGCACCATGCGGGTGGTGTTGGTGCGCACCCCGAGGCCGCTCGCATGATCGTCGCCGAGCGCGAGCACTCCGAGCGAGCGAGCCGTGAGTGCGATGAGCAGCGACAGTACGACGACGCCGATGAGGAGCATCGTGAGCTCGTCGCCGCGGATGTCGGCGACGCTGCCCACCGTCCAGACGAGCGCCGATTGCGCTTGCTTGACGTCGGCCCGGGCGAGCACCCAGGCCACGAGCGAGCCGCACACGTAGGCGAATCCGACGCCGACGAGGATGAACCGGATTCCGTGGAGGCCCCGGCGCCAGGCCAGGGCCCAGATCAGGACGGCGACCGCGATGGCGCCCAGGAACGCGAACGAGGAGACCACGAGCCCCGAGTAGCCGAGCATGAGGATCGCCCACACGGCGCCGAGGCTCGCCCCACTCGAGATGCCGAGGATGTCGGGGCTCGCGAGTGGATTGCGCAGCACGGATTGGAAAACCGCACCCGCGAGGGCGAACGCGGCACCGCATGCGACCGCGGCGAGGACTCGCGGCATCCGCAATCGGAAGATCACGAAACGGTCGCCCTCGTCGCCGAGCCCGATGAGTGCGAGCAGCACGCGATCGACCGATAGGCCGGCGGCGCCGAGCAGAAGCGCCGCGACACCGACGACCAGGATGATCGCCGCCCCGGCCCCGGCGACGAGGAGGAGCCGGCGGCGCACGGCTGCTCGCCGTCGACCCACATCGTCGGCGAGGCGCTCGGTGTCGGCAGCGGCCGCGAAGTGGAGGTCGGTGGACATGCTCACACCCCCGCCACGGTGCGGCTGCGGGCGACGGCGATGAGTACGGGGGCGCCGAGCAGGGCGGCGACGACACCGGCCTCGAGTTCTGCCGGTGCGGCGACGAGCCGCCCGATGACGTCGGCGGCGAGGAGCATGATCGGGCCGAGCACCACCGCGGCAGCGACGATCCATCGGTAGTCGCTGCCGACGAGGCGACGGGCGGCATGGGGAACGACGAGGCCCACGAGTGCGATCGGCCCGGCGAGCGCGGTCGCCGTACCCGTGAGCAGCACGATCGCAACCGCAGCCATGGCCCGGGTCGTGCCGACTCGCTGGCCGAGCCCCCGCGCGATGTCGTCGCCGAGCGCGAGGCCGTTGAGCCGGTGCGCGAGCACGATGGCGAGCACCGTGCCGGCCACGAGGAAGGGCCACAGCGCCGCGGCCGTGTCGAGACCGCGCCCGGTGAGCGAGCCGACCGCCCAGAACCGGTACTGGTTGAAGGCGTCGATGTCGCCCAACAGCACGAGAGTGATGAGCGGGGTGATGAACGCGGTGACCGCCGCGCCGACGAGGGCGAGCCGCACCGGCTTCGCGTGGCCGATCGAGAAGACGACGACGGATGCCGCGGCGGCACCTGCGAACGCGAACCAGACGAACCCGAACGGCGATGAGACGCCGAGCACCTGAATCGAGAGCAGCACGGCGAGCGATGCGCCGGAGTTGATGCCGAGCAGGCCCGGATCGGCGATGGGGTTGCGGGTGACGCCCTGGATCAGGGTGCCGGCGACGCCGAGGGCGACGCCGGCGAGCAGGCCGATGACGGTGCGGGGAATCCGCAGCTCACGCACGACGGCATGATCGGCGTCGCCCGGTACCGGTGCGATGATCGCCTGCCACACCTCGGTGACCGCCATCGATCGCACTCCGAACGCGAGACTCGCGGCGACGACGACGAGGAGTACGGCCAGCGAGGCGCCGATCGCGATGAAACGCCGGGTGCGGTGCGTGTCGGTCGGCGAGTGTTCGGGTCGCGGCGAGTGAGTCGGGAGCGCGGCTCTCGACCTCGTGATCAGCACAGTTCTCTACGGGCGTGAGTTCGGCCCGCACTACGGCGAACGCCGTACGACTGTACTGAGGTAAGCATTGCCTAAGTTTGACACGGCGACGCGCGTGCCCCAAGCCGGATCTGCCTGACCGGCCATCGGAGAACGACCGTGCAGCGGAGAAGAACCGTGGGGCGGAGAAGAACCGTGGGGCGCAGAAGACCCCGCAGCGGAGAAGACCCCGGGGCGGCGGGCCGACCGGTCTACGCGGCGACGGCCTCGTCGAGCTTCGCGGCGAGCTCGGCGTCGGTCGGCTCGGTGAAGTGCGTACCGTCGGGGAAGACCACTACGGGGATCTGCGTGCGGCCGCTGATCGCCTTCGCCCGGTCGGCGCCGTCGAGCACGGTCTCGAGGTCGACGTAGTCGTAGTCGACGCCGCGGCGGTCGAGGAGTGCCTTCGAGCGGCGGCAGTCGACGCACCACTCCGCGCCGTACATCGTGACGCGGGCGGGGTTCAGATCGGGAGCAGGGGAAGTCATATCAATAACCTACGTGGGTACCCTGTGCAGTATTCCCAGCATCGGATGCCGGTGGCAGACTCGGCTTCATGCGATTCGAGACCACGATGTCCCAAGACGGCAACAACACCGGCATCGAGGTGCCGCCCGAGGTGATCGAGGCGCTCGGCGCCGGCAAGAAGCCACCCGTCGTCGTCACGGTGAACGGCTACGAGTATCGCAACACCGTCGCCGTCATGGGCGGCAGATTCATGATCTCGTTCAGCTCCGACAAGCGGGCGGCGACGGGCATCGGCGGAGGTGATGCGATCGTGGTCGACCTCGAGGTCGACACGGCGCCGCGCACGGTCGAGGTGCCGGCCGATCTCGCGGCTGCGCTCGAGGCGGCGCCAGGGGCGCGAGCCGCGTTCGACGCGCTCACGCCGAGCGCGAAGAAGGCGCACGTCACAGCCGTCGAGGGCGCGAAGGCCGCTGAGACGCGGCAGCGGCGCATCGACGGCATCGTCGCGAAGTCCGGCGGTTGAGCCGCCGCGGTCTGGCGCGGTCGTTCCCCAGAACAGGATGACCCGCCGGGTGCGCCGAGAACAGGTACACGCGGTCTCTTCCGCGGGCAGGTGCCTGTTCTCGTGACCCCGGTCAGCGCGCGCCGACGAGACGGACGAACGCGCTGAGTTGCGCCACCCCTTCGGGCGTGTACGGAAGGGCGTCGAGCAGCCCCGGGGAGTAGAGCAGGTACGCCGCCCACTTCGCCCGCGAGATCGCCACGTTCAGGCGGTTCTTCAGCAGCAGGAACTCGACGCCACGAGGCGCCGCCGCCGCCGATGAGGCGGCGAGCGACACGATCGCGACGACGGCCTCTTGACCTTGGAACTTGTCGACGGTGCCGACCGGCACTTCGGTGAACCCGGCGTCGTCGAGCGCCGCGCGCACGACGGTGAGCTGCGCGTTGTACGGCGTCACGACGATGAGGTCGCGCTGGGTGAGTGGGCGCGAACGAGCGGATGCCGCGGCACCCGCCCACCCGGCCGACGCGGCCGGCCCAACCGACCCGACGGAGCCGACCGACCCGACCGACTCGACGGAGCCGACCGACTCGACGGAGCCGACCGACTCGACCCACTCCCGCCCGAGCAGGGCCTTCGCCAGCTCGACGACCGCGAGCGCCTCTTCGGGCGAGGAGGTCGTATTGCCGGCGTGCTCGATCGGCAGCGCGGTGAGGCCGGGCGCGACCGAGTCGAGCATGCGCTGCGAGGCGACGGGGTGCGAGTGCAGCTCTCCCTCGTAGGAGAGGTGCGAGACCGGCTCGGCGACCGCGGGGTGCATACGCCGGCTCTCGGCGAGGAAGTAGCCGAACTCGCTCGGTAGCACGTCGTGGCCGTCGGTGATCCAGCCGAGCGCCGAGGTGTCGATCGGTTCGGGGTGGTTGCCCTGGCTCACTTGCGGCAGCTGCTGCGGGTCGCCGAGCAGCAGCAGGTTGCGCGCCCCGACCGCTGAGGCGATCGTCGAGGCGAGCGAGAACTGGCCTGCCTCGTCGATGACGAGCAGGTCGAGCGAGCCGCGCGGCACGCGGTTGTCGTTCGAGAAGTCCCACGCGGTGCCGCCGATCACGTAGCCGGATGTCTCGTGAGCCGCCGTATATTCGGCCACGCCGTTCTTCGCGATGAAGGTGTACTCGTGCGCGCCGGGATCTTTCGGGTCTTTCGGCGCTTTCGCGACGAGCTCTGGGTCGAGGCGCGCCGCGACGACGGCATCGAGCACGTTCTCGACGACCGCGTGCGACTGGGCGACGACGCCGATCTTCCACGCGTGCCGGCTCACGAGCTCGGCGATCACGTGCGAGGCGAGATAGGTCTTGCCGGTGCCGGGCGGGCCCTGCACCGCGAGGTACGAGTCGTCGAGGTCGCGGAGCGACGCGGTGACCGCGCCGACGTAGTCGTGGTCGGGCCCGAGCGGCACGAGTCCGCGGCCACTGCGGGTGCGCGGTGGGATGCGCCGCAGTACGTCGACGGCGGGGTCTGCCGGCCAGAGCGGGAAGGCGCGGTCGACCCGCTGCGCCCACTCGAGGATCGCGCCCTGCTGTCGCCCGGCCTGCGGGGGCGTGCCGGGTGCGAGAGCGAAGGGCAGCTCGTGCCAGGCGACGCCGGCGACCGCGGTCTCTTCGATGAGCACTCCGTCGTCGAGCACGTCAAGCACCCGCACCGAATGCCACGCTCGCGAACCGGGGCGCAGTGATTGACTCGGAAACGGCGCCGGCGGTTCGTAGAGTGCGATCGGCTCGCCGCCGACGCTGAACCGCGAGCCCGGCGCGATGCGACCGCGCAGCAGCACGTGCCGCCGATCGACTCGGTGGTGGTCTTCGCGGTACCAGCGTTGCACCACGGCGGATGCCGCGGGGTCGACGACGAGCACGTCGCGGTGGTCTTCCCAGGCCTCGAGCGGCTGCTCGACGCGGAAGTAGTGCGACCACCAGAAGCTCTTCGCCTCGCGGTCGTGATAGTCGATCGCGGCCGCCGCGAGCGCGAGCGCGGTGTGGTCGGCGTCTCGGTCGGGGTCGTCGGGCGGGCCGGCGACGGCCTGCAGGTGCACGGCGAGCGGGGAGGGCTCGTAGACCTTGCCCGCGGCCTTCGCCGATTCGACGATGAGCGACTCGGGCACCGGTTCGACGCCGGCGTCGCGGGCGAGCCCGAGAAGCCAGTCACGCAGCCGCAGGGTCGACACGCAGTCGTAGCGGTTGTAGTCGGCGAGATCGTCGAGCACGTGCTGGGCGGCAGCCGCACCGACGAGCCCCGTGATCGGATCGGTCTCACCGGTGGCCGCCAGCTCGCGAGCGCGTACGTACTCGAGGATCGAGTCGCCGCCCGACTTCACGTCGGCCTCGCGCAACTCGGTGCCCATGTAGAGCGGCTCGAGCTTCTTGATCGAGTACGAGCGGCTGCCGACCCGCACCGCGCGTTTCACGATCGGGTAGAGATCGACGAACACGCCGTCGGCGAGCAGCTGGTCGACCGCGGCCTCGCCGACGCCGTGGCGTGCGGCCATCGTGAGCAGGTGCGTACGCTCGTAGCTCGCGTAGTGGTAGATGTGCATGTTCGGGTGCGCCGCACGGCGCAGCGCCACGAGCTCGAGGAACTGCACGAGCGCGACCCGCTCTTCGGCGAACGAGTGCGCCCAGAGCGGTGTGAACTGCTCGGCCGTGTCGACCATGCCGAAGAGGTAGTCGAGTCCCCAGTCGTCGGCCGCGCCCTCGGTGTAGAGCGGGTCTCCCTCGAAGTCGAAGAAGAGGTCGCCGGGGTCGGGCTCGGGAATCGCGGCGAGCGAGGCGGCATCGCGCACGACGACCGGAGGGGGCAGTGGCGGGTCGTCGGGGGAGCGGAGCCCCGAGGCATCGGCGGCCACTTCGGCTGCCTCGGCCTCGAGCTGCAGCCGCGCCTGCACCCGCAGGTTCTCGATGGTCGCGTCGAGCACACCGGGCACCGGGCCGAAGGATGCCGCGAGCGCATCGATCGTCGTGATGCCCGCGTCGAACAGGGCGGCGCGCTGAGTGACCCGAAGCCCCGCGACGAGCAGCACGTCGCGGTGCGCCTGCACCTCGAGGTCGCATGTCGGGCAGCGACCGTCGAGTGCGTAGCGCGGGTCGCCCCAGGCGACCGGGCCGGCCTCGGCGAGCCGGTCGGCCACGATCTGCTCGAGCCGCTCGCGGCGCAGCCGGTAGACGGGGGCGATGTCGGCGAGGCGGTGCACGCTCGTCGATCCGTCGCCGAGGAGCAGTTCGACGGTGTCGGCGCAGGGCACGCCCGTACGTTGGAGTTGCTCGGCATAGGCGGCGAGCTGCAGCAGCGCCGTCACGCGGGCCCGGCGCGCGAGCTTGGAGTCTTGCACGAGGTAACGGCCGTCGGGCTGACGCACGATGAAGTCGGCGAACCCGATGAACCCCTCGTCGGCGAAGGTCGCCTGGAAGACGATGGGCGCCCCCGCGGCGAACGCAGCCTGTGTGGCCTCGACCGCTGCGGCGACGGCGGCCGGATCGCGCACGTCGGGCCGCTCGATCTCGACGACGCCGTCGCCGAGCTCGGCACGGTAGGTCTCGAGCACACGGTGCTCGTGCTGGTCGCCGAGCCGACCCGAGCGCTCGAGCATCGCGTCTTCGGGGTCGGGCACCTTCTCGATGCGGCCGAGCTTCGCGTCGAGCGCGCGCAGGAAGGCGAACTCGCACTCGGACGCCTTCTTCAGATCACTCGCACTCGTGACGACCGAACCGTCGACCAGATACATCGGGCGTCCTCTCGTCGTCTCCGGACTTCACCGTAGCTGCCGCCGCCGACATCCGAGGCCGGCAGGGATGCGTCGACCGCCAAGTCGATCGGATGAATCGCGAACCACGGGTGATCGCGCATGATGAACCCACGGATGCCGCGGCATCCACTGCCCTGACGACGGAGGCACCGCAACCCCGCGAGGGAGGCACCGCAACCTCGCGCTGCTCCCGCCCCACCTCGCGCTGCTCCCGCCCCGCTTCGCGCTGCTCCCGCCCCGCTTCGCGCTGCTCCTCCACATCCGTTCCGGGGGTGCTTTCCCGTCACAACGACGGCGTTTCCCGCGTGGATTTGGCGGGGATGCACCCCCGGAGCGAATCGGATGCTGCAGAGGTGAGTGCTGAAGAGTTGGGTGGTCGGTGTGGCGTGGAACGACTTCCTCGGGGCGAACAGTGACCTCGCGCTGCTCCCGCCCCGCGCTGCTCCCGCTCCGCCCCGCGCTGCTCCCGCCCCGCCCCGCGCTGCTCCCGCTCCGCCCCGCGCTGCTCCGGCCCCGCCCCGCGCTGCTCCCGCTCCGCCCCGCGCTGCTCCGGCCCCGCCCCGCGCTGCTCCCGCTCCGCCCCGCGCTGCTCCGGCCCCGCCCCGCGCTGCTCCGGCCCCGCCCCGCGCTGCTCCGGCCCCGCCCCGCGCTGCTCCGGCCCCGCCCCGCGCTGCTCCGGCCCCGCCCCGCGCTGCTCCCGCTCCGCCTCGCGCGCCCCTCCACATCCGTTCCGGGGGTGCTTTCCCGTCACAACGACGGCGTTTCTCGCGTGGATTTGGCGGGGATGCACCCCGGGAGCGAATCGGCTCGCGCAACTTTCCGCATCCGGAGGGCGCGCTGCCGACTGCTTCGCGGGCTTTGACGACGACATCGTCGAGTGCCGCAGCGGTCGAGGCGACGGGCCAACGCTTGTGCAGCTCGCAGGAATTCCAATAGGATCATTTCAAACTCTTGTTGAAACGATTCAACTCTGCGCTCCGTCAACGACGATAGGACTGTAATGCGCGAAACTCTGGGTTCTCTCGGCCGCCCGATTGCTTCGTTGGCGCTCGCACTGACACTCGTCGGCGGACTCTTCGCGCTCGGGAGCGCCGCGCCGGCGGCGGCCGCAGCGGATGAGGCGCCGGCCGCCGCCGAGGCCGAAGCGACTGCAGCTACCTCCGAGATCGACGAGCCCGTCGCTGCCGCCGGGGTCGAAGCCCCGGACCCCGCGACCGCCGCCAAGTCCGCGACCGCCGCCAACTCCGCGACCGCCGTCGCCGAGGCGCCCGCGCGCCTCGTCGACGCGCTCGCCACTGCCGACCCAGCCTCCACGGTCGCCGACGCGCCTGCCACTGCCGACCCGCCCGCGCACCTCGCCGACGCGCTCGCCACTGCCGACCCAGCCGCCATGCCAGCCGACGCGCCCGCCACTGCCGACCCAGCCTCCACGCCAGCCGATGCGCCCGCGCCCCGCGCCGCCGCAGCGACCGATGACTGGTTCACCTCGTGGGCGCAGTCGCAGGATCGGCGGTCGGGCATCACATTCACGAATCAAACCTTCCGCATGATCACGCATCTGAGCCAAGGCGGTGACGCGCTTCGATTCCGCTTCCAGAACCAGTACGGTGCCGCGCCGATCACGATCGATGCTGCCGCGGTGGCGTTGAGCGCGACCGGCGCGGCGACCGTGCCCGGGACCAGCCGGACCCTGGCGTTCGCCGGCCTGCCGAGCGTGACGATCCCGGTCGGCGGCGAGGTCTGGAGCGACACCGTCGAACTCGAGACGACCGCGCAGGACGACATCGCGGTGAGCATGTACGTCGTTGCGCCGACGGTGCCGAGCCTGCACAGCTACCCGTACCGCGACAATTACGTCTCCGCCACAGGGTCGGGCAACCAGGTGACGGATGCCTCGGGCGCACCGTTCGCCGAGAAGATGGCCTGGACCTACCTCGTGAGCGCCGTCGACGTGCACAACACCGAACTGCTCGGCACCATCGTGCCGTACGGCAGCTCGGTCGTCGACGGCGAGGGCAGCCAGAACTGCGGGCCCGGATGCACCGCGACCGGCACGGATCGTCGCTGGTCGGATGAGTTGGCGCGGCGTATCAACAGCGAGCTTCCGGCCGATGCGCAGCTCGCGGTCGCCAACGCGGGCATCGCCGGCACGACCAGTGCTCCGAGCTGCGCCGGCGGCGGCAACGACGGCGTCAACCGGGTGGAGCGCGACGTGCTCGCGCTGCACGGTGTGACCGCGGTCATCTTCTACTACGGCACGAACGACCTGTCGGCGAACTGCAGCAGCGCGACGATCGTCGCGAGCTATCGGAACATCTTCGCCCGGCTCAGGGACGCCGGAATCACCGTGTTCGTCACGCCGATCACCCCGCGGCCCTCGTACACCACTCAGCAGAACGCCGAGCGGAGTGCCGTCAATGCCTTCGTCAGGAACTCCGGCAACTGCTCGGGCATGTGCGACGGCTTGCTGGACTTCGATGAGGTGCTCAAGGATCCGGCGAACCCGAACATCATCTTCCCGCCGTACGACACGGGAGACGGCACGCACGCGAACGTCGCGGGTCAGCAGGCCATCGCCAACAGCATCTCGCTGCCGCTCATCGCCTCGTCAGCACTGGCGCCGGGTGACACCAGGCCGCTGACCAAGACGTTCTCGATCTACGACTTCGAAGACGGATTCCAGGGCTGGCAGGCTGGTTCGGGTGTCGGGGCGGTGGAGTGGGCCGGAAGCTTCGCGAACGGACCGAGGACTCCGTTCTCGGGAAAGCGGGTGATGGATGCCACTTCGGCCGCCGTACCCGCGGATGCGATGCGATCGGTGTTCGTCGAGCCGCCGCATCCGCTCGATCTCGAACTGGCGACGGAGCTGGTGGCGCACGTCGATTCGTGGGGCGGATTGGGCGGCGACATCGACTACGAGGCGACCGTCACGCTCACGGGCGCCGACGGCGACGAGCTGACCGAGACCGTTCCGATCTCGAGCGACATGTGGAACGAACTCTCCCTCGACGTGTCCGATTGGCCCGCGCGCAGTGCGGTGAGCCGCATCGAGATCGGGTTCCGTGCACTCGGCACGTCGAGGATCTGGGTGCCGCACTTCCAGATCGACGACGTCACCTGGAACGCCGGCCCCCTGATCACCTCGGATGCGCCGGTTGGAGCGACCGTGGGCTCGGCGTACTCGTTCACCGTCGTCGCCACCGGCAACCCGGCTCCCACGTTCTCGATCACCCAGGGGCGGCTGCCCGAGGGGTTGACCCTCGATGCGACCACGGGCGTCATCTCGGGAACCCCCACCTCGGCGGGGGCAGCCACCTTCACCGTGGCTGCAGGCAACGGCGTCGGAACGGATGCGACCGCCGATTACACCCTCACCGTCGATGGCGCTCCGGCCGCGCCGACGATCACCACGACCACGACCGCGCCCGGGGCGGCGACGGTCGGCACGGCGTACTCGTTCACGGTGGAGGCGACCGGCTACCCCGCGCCGACGTTCTCGGCGACGAGCCGAGTCGTGGCGACGGCGACGGCGGCGATGGCCTCGGCGATGGCAATGCAGGCGGCCACGGCCACGGCCGCCGTCGTGGTCACGGATGCCGCATCTCTCGCAGCACCGCTCGTCGCACCGCTCGCGGCGGGCGATGAGGTGCTGCCGCCCGGGCTGAGCCTCGACGCGGCCACGGGCGTCATCTCGGGTACTCCGACGGAAGCGGGAACGACCACGTTCACGGTGGTCGCCGGCAACGGCGTCGGGGAGGATGCATCGGCGGACTTCGAGATCATCGTGCTCGCCGCCGCCGTGGCCGACCCGGAGCCCACAACCCCGAACACCTCGGCCGACGATGCATCGACGCCCTTGGCGCGAACGGGTTTCGAGCTCGTGCCCATGGCCGTGGTCGCGGCGATCGTGCTCACGCTCGGAGCCGGGCTGCTGCTCGTGCGTCGTCGCCGGATCCGGGCGGTGACGCTCAGCGCACCTCGACGGTGATCTCGTCGAGGCCCGTCGCGCCGTCGGGGATGACGCCCTGGCGCTTCGCGGTCTGCACCTCACCGTCGGCGCCGAGGGCTCGCACGCGCACGGTGTGCGAGCCCGCCGCGGCATCCGGCCACTGAAAACGCCACTGCACCCACGTGTCGTCCGAGATCGCCGTCGCGAGGTCGGCGGGGCGCCAGTCGCCGTCGTCGATCTGCACCTCGACGCCGTCGACGCCCACGTGCTGGTACCAGGCGACTCCGGCGAGCACGGCGGCGCCGGCCGACACCGACTGCCCCGGGCGCGGCACGTCGATGCGGGACTGCAGTTTGATGGGTCCGCGTTCGCTCCAGCCGCGCTCGGTCCAATAGGCGGATGCCTCGTCGAACCGCGTCACCTCGAGGTCGACGACCCACTTGGTCGCCGAGACGTACCCGTAGAGCCCTGGCACGACCATGCGCACCGGGAAGCCGTGCTCGGCGGGCAGCGGCTCGCCGTTCATGCCGACCGCGAGGATCGCGTTGCGGTCGTCGGTGAGCGCCGCGATCGGCGTCGACGCCGTAAACCCGTCGATGCTGCGCGAGAGCACCATGTCGGCGTCCGCGGTCGGCGCCGCGCGCGCGAGCAGCTCGCGAATCGGGTAGCCGAGCCAGACCGCGTTGCCGATCAGGTCGCCGCCGACCTCGTTGGAGACGCACGCGAGCGTCGTGATGCTCTCGTCGAGGGGGAGCGCGAGCAGCTCGTCCCACGTGATCGTGACCTCGCGGTCGACCATGCCGTGGATGCGCAGGCTCCAGCCGGCCGGGTCGACGGCGGGCACCGCGAGGGCGGTGTCGATGCGGTAGAACTCGGCGTTCGGCGTGATGAGGGGTGCGAGGCCGTCGATGCCGAGTTCGGCGCCCGCGGGCACGGCTGCGGTGGCGACGGGCTTCGGCAGGGTGATCGCGTCGCGCACCGCGGTCACCGCGCGGGTGCCGGCCTGCAGCGCGTAGCCGCCGAGTGCCGCGAGCGCGCCGAGCGCCACGGCGCCGCCGGTCCAGGCGAGGAATCGGCGGCGGTCGACGTGCACGTTGGGGGTTGCTCGGCCGGGGGTTGCCCGATCGGGGGTCTCGATACGCTCGCTGGCGCTCGCTACTCGACCAGCGGGTTCCGCTCGACCGGCGGGTTCCGCTCGACCGGCGGGTTCCGTTCGACCAGCGGGTTCCGGTTCCGCCGGGAGCCGATGCACGAGCAGCCGCAGTGCGATGACCGCCGCGATCGCCGCGAGGGCCGACGGCGCGATCGCGAGCATCGGCGCGTTCGCGCGGGTCGAGGCGGCGACCGCGCCGGCCGCGCCGATGAGTCCGACGAGCACCTGCCCCCAGGGCGGGCGCCGAGCCTCGAGCACTCCGGACGCTCCGGCGGCGGCGAGCAGCACGAGCCCGATGCCGACGAGCAACGCGACCTTGTCGCCCGTGCCGAACAGGCCGATCGCGGCGTCTTTCGCCCAACCCGGCGCGAGATCGATGAGGAGCGCCCCGACCACGACGAACGGGCTCGAGGCGGGTGCGAGCACCGCGGCGGCGAGTTCTCCGACCCCGGCTCCGAAGGCGATGGATGCAACGCCGGCGGCGGCGGGCAACAGCCACCCGCGCGCGGGGCCGCTCTTCTCTGGCATGCGCACAGCGTACGCGTCTCGTTCAGGCAACGGCTGCACGCGGCATCCGCTCGCCCGGATGTCACCGGCTCGTGTCAGAATCGTGAGTCGCGGGCGCGCGCCCGCGCCGAGGGGAGCAGCCGCATGACCGCGACCGACCAGACCGCCGCCGACCATACCGCCGCCGGGCACACCGCGACCGACCACAGCGCCACCGACCACACCGCCGCCGGGCACAGCGCCGATGCGCACAGCGCCGATGCGCACGACGTCATCCAGGTGCGCGGGGCGCACGAGAACAACCTCAAGGGCATCTCGCTCGACATCCCCAAGCGGCGGCTCAGCGTGTTCACGGGCGTCTCCGGTTCGGGTAAGTCGAGCCTCGTGTTCGGCACCATCGCGGCCGAGTCGCAGCGCCTCATCAACGAGACGTACTCCACGTTCATCCAGGGGTTCATGACCACGCAGCCGCGGCCCGAGGTCGACAGCCTGCGCAACGTCTCTGCCGCGATCATCGTCGATCAGGAGCGCATGGGCGCGAACTCGCGATCGACGGTCGGCACG
Organism: Agromyces sp. Y782; assembly: GCF_059445405.1. Taxonomy (NCBI): domain Bacteria; kingdom Bacillati; phylum Actinomycetota; class Actinomycetes; order Micrococcales; family Microbacteriaceae; genus Agromyces; species Agromyces sp. Y782. Next base: position 2,374,168 of record NZ_JCAIUG010000001.1, read on the forward strand.
GCGACCGACGCCTACGCGCTGCTGCGCATCCTGTTCTCCCGGCTCGGGCAGCCCTACGTCGGTCCGAGCTTCCACTTCAGCTTCAACGTGCCGGCCGGCATGTGCCCGCGGTGCGAGGGCGTCGGCGAGGTCAACGACCTCGACCTCGACGAGATCTTCGACCGCGACAAGTCGCTCGCCGGGGGCGCGATCACGATTCCGGGCTACACGGCCGACGGGTGGATGGTGCGCATCTACTCCGAGTCGGGCTTCGTCGACCCCGAGAAGAAGATCCGCGACTACACCGAGGCCGAGCTGCACGACTTCCTCTACAAGGAGTCCGTCAAGGTCAAGGTGCAGGGCATCAACATGACCTACGAGGGCCTCGTGCTCAAGCTGCAGAAGAGCCTGCTCGCGAAAGACCGCGACGCGATGCAGCCGCACATCCGCGCGTTCGTCGATCGTGCGGTGACCTACACGGCGTGCCCCGAGTGCGGTGGCGCGCGCCTCAACCAAGAGGCACTCTCGTCGAAGATCAAGGGCATCAACATCGCGGATGCCTCGTCGATGCAGATCTCGGATCTTGCCGCGTGGATCGCCGACATCGACGACCCGAGCGTGGCGCCGCTCATCGCGAACCTGCGGCAGAACGTCGACTCGTTCGTCGAGATCGGCCTCGGCTACCTGAGTCTCGATCGACCCTCCGGAACCCTCTCGGGCGGCGAGGCGCAGCGCGTCAAGATGATCCGGCACATCGGGTCGGCGCTCACCGATGTCACCTACGTGTTCGACGAGCCCACGGTCGGGTTGCACCCCCACGACATCCAGCGCATGAACCGGCTGCTGCTGCAGTTGCGCGACAAGGGCAACACCGTGCTCGTCGTCGAGCACAAGCCCGAGGTCATCGAGATCGCCGACCACATCGTCGACCTCGGGCCGGGCGCCGGGTCCCGGGGCGGGCAGATCTGCTTCGAGGGAGACCTCGAAGGGCTGCGCGCCTCCGACACGCTCACGGGCCGGCACCTCGACCATCGGGCGAAGCTCCGCGACGAGGTCAGAGCGGCATCCGGCGCACTCGAGATCCGGGGCGCCCGCCAGCACAACCTCACCGGGGTCGACGTCGACGTGCCGCTCGGAGTGCTCACGGTCGTCACGGGCGTGGCAGGGTCGGGCAAGTCGTCGCTGATCCACGGCAACGTGCCGAGGCGCGACCAGGTCGTCGTCGTCGACCAGTCGCCGATCCGCGGCTCGATCCGCTCGAACCCGGCCACCTACACGGGGCTGCTCGACACGATCCGCAAGGCCTTCGCGAAAGAGAACGGCGTGAAGCCCGCCCTCTTCAGCGCGAACTCCGAGGGTGCTTGCCCCAATTGCAAGGGCATCGGGCTCGTGTTCGTCGAACTCGGCCCCATGTCGACCGTCTCGAGCGTGTGCGAAGAGTGCGGCGGCAAGCGGTTCACCGCCGAGGTGCTCGAGTATCGCCTCAACGGCCTGAACATCGCCGAGGTGCTCGCGCTCTCGGTCGACGGGGCGCTCGAGTACCTCTCCGAGAAGCCCGCGCGGGCGATCCTGCAGCGGCTCTCCGACGTCGGGCTCGGCTACCTCGGCCTCGGGCAGGCGCTCAACACACTGTCGGGCGGCGAACGCCAACGCCTCAAGCTCGCGATCAGCATGGCGAAGTCGGGCACGGTCTACGTGCTCGACGAGCCGACGACGGGCCTGCACCTGGCCGACGTCGATCGTCTGCTTGCGCTGCTCGATCGCCTCGTCGACGACGGCAATTCGGTCATCGTCATCGAGCATCACCAGGCCGTCATGGCGCACGCCGACTGGATCATCGACCTCGGCCCCGGTGCCGGGCGCGATGGTGGGCGCATCGTCTTCGAAGGCACGCCCCGGGCGCTCGTCGAGGCTGCGGTCACCGACGCCGCGACGCTCACGGGCACACACCTCGCAGCCTACGTCGCGGCTTGAGTCCCCGTTCCCGGGGTTGTTTCGCGACAGAATCACGTGCGGGATCGCATCCGGATGTCGCGATTCGACCCCGGGAGTGTCAGGCCGCCGAGGTGCCAGGCCGCCGAGGTGCCCGGCCGATGCTCAACCGAGCGGTGGCTGCAGTTCAGCGGTGATCACCACTTCACCCCGGGAAAGCGTGCGAAGTCGCGGTCGAGGCTCACCCAGGTGGCTCCGGCCGCGGCCTCAGGCGAAGGGCGACCGCCGACGACCCTCTGAGCAGCGCGAGCCTCACAGCCGGGAATCAGGTCGATCTGATCTGCAAGCGGGCGGCATCCGACCAGGCGTAACGTCGAAGACATGAGCAGAACTTGTGTCATCACCGGAGCAGGATCCGGCATCGGGGCGGCCGCGGCCGCCCTCCTCACCGAGCACGGCCACCGCGTGATCGGCGTCGACCTGAAGGGGGCCGACATCACCGCCGACCTCTCGAAGCCCGAGGGCAGGGCGGATGCCGCGGCGGCGGTCGTCGAGGCATCCGGCGGTCGGATCGATGCGATCATCGCGGCGGCCGGCATCTCGGCGCCCGTGCCGCTCACCGTGGCCGTGAACTTCTTCGGCGTCACCGGATTCCTCGACGCGCTCGCGCCGACGCTTTCGAACGCCGACGCGCCGCGCATCGCGGTGGTCAGCTCGATGGCGAGCCTGCAACCGAACTCGCCCGAGCTCGTCGACGCGTTGCTCGCGGGCGACGAGGCGAAGGCGCTCGAGATCGGCGCAGCACTCGCCGCGCAGGGGCCCGAGGCCGGCTACCTCAACTACCCCTCGTCGAAGCGTGCGCTCAGTCGTTGGGTGCGCCGCGAGTCGATTGCGCCGCGCTACGCGGGTGCCGGCATCCCCGTGAACGCCGTCGCTCCGGGTACCGTCGTGACGCCGATGACGGCGTCGCTCCTCGCGACCGAAGAAGGCCGTGCCATGGTCGACGCCGCCGTGCCGATGCCGCTCAACGGGCACTCCGACGCTGTCGTGATCGCACGGCTGCTCGAGTGGCTCACGAGTGAGGAGAACACGCACGTGACCGGCCAGACGATCTACATCGACGGCGGTGCCGACGCCTCGATCCGCGGCGACGACATCTGGAGCTGGGCCGACCCGAGCTGATCCCCGCCGCGCGGGGCGTCGGCACGCGGGACGCAGCGTCCGAGCCGGCGGATTCAGTCACACTCAGCCCTCAGGCCGGACTCAGCCCTCAGGCCGGACTCAGCCCTCAGGCCGGACTCAGCCCCCAGGCCGGACTCAGCCCGCAGGGTGGGCGCGCACGAAGGCTCGGGGCAGACGGCCGATTCGAACGGGTGACCGTGAGCGGGTATTCCTAGGCGTGCACCTTGCCGACGAGCACCTCTCCGCGCGCGATGCGCGCCTGGTCGTCATCACCGGGAACCACACCACCGCGAAGCGAGCGGCCGGCGGTCTCGTTGAACGTCAGCACCGCGAGGAAGCCGATGATGCCCGCGACGGTCAGGTAGACGCCCGGTACGAGGTTCGAGCCGGTCGCATCGATGAGGGCCTGGTTGGCGAGGCCGGCCGTGCCGCCGAGGATCGACGTCGCGACGTTGTAACCGAGCGCGAATCCGGCGAAGCGCACGGGCGTCGGGAACAACGCGGGAAGTGTCGCCGAGATGTTGCAGAGCAGCATCACGAGGAACAGCCCGAAGATCGAGATGCCGACGAACTGCAGCCCGAGGTTTCCGGTGTCGAGCAGCAGCACGGCCGGGATCGACAGCAGGATGAAGCCGGCAGAGGCCACGAGCAGCAACGGTCGCCGGCCGATGCGGTCGGTGAGCGCCCCGAACGGCACGATCACGGCCATCATCGCGAGTTGCACGGCGACCAGCATGAGTCCCGAGGTCGTGGCATCCATATCGAGCGAGTTGGTCAGGTAGGTCGGCATGTACGTGAGCACCGTGTAGAACGCGACGTTGATGAGCACGACGAGGCCCATGATCTTCAGCAGTTGCTTCGGCTGGGTGCGCAGCAGGTTGCCGAGGGTCTGCCACGCGCTCGTGCTCGTGTCCTTCCGGTGCGCTTCCTCGAACGTCTCCGACTCGCGCAGCGACGAGCGCATGTACAACGCGATGGCGCCGAGGGGGAGACAGATGAGGAACGGGATGCGCCATCCCCAGTCCGCCATGAACTCCTCGCCGAGCGTGAACTGCATCACCGTGACGAGGATCGCCGCCGCCGAGAACCCGAGCAGCGTGCCGAACTCGAGGAACGACCCCCAGAATCCGCGACGGTTGTCGGGCGCGTGCTCGGCCATGTAGACGGCCGCGCCCGCATACTCGCCGCCTGCCGAGAAGCCCTGGATGATGCGAAGCGTGAAGAGCAGGACGGGCGCCCACCAGCCGATCACGTCGAACGTCGGCAGCAGGCCGATGCACGCGGTCGAGATCGAGATGAGCGAGATGGTGAATACGAGCACCTTCTGCCGTCCGATCCGGTCGCCCAGCGGGCCGAGCACCGCACCGCCGATGGGCCGCACGAGGAAGGACACCGCGAAGCCGAAGAGGGTCCAGAGCAGAGCGTTCTCGGTGTCGCCGAAGATCTGGCTGCTCAGGTACCCCGTGAGGTAGCCGTAGATCCCGTAGTCGAACCATTCGATGGCGTTGCCGGCCATCGCCCCCAGGACGGCCTTCTTCACCGTCTTCTGCTGGATGGGGGTGAGATCGATCTGGCGGGTGATGGGTGGCGGATCGGCGTGCTCGCCGGGTGAAGCGCTGTGGTCGGTCATTCGGACTCCTTGCTCGTCGATGCGTGCGTGGTGAACAGCGGGGAGATGCGGTCGTCGGCGAGCGAGAGCATCAGGCGCGCATAGGCGCGGGCCGCGGTGCCGAGGTCGTGGATCGCCACGGATTCATCTGGCTGGTGCGCCTGCCCCGCGACATCCCCGGGGCCCATGATGACGGTCGGCACGCCGTGGTGGGCATGCATGAAGCCGCCCTCGCAGGCAGCGGTCCACGCCTCGATGCCTGCTTCGCGCCGTTCGCTCGCCAGAGACGCCACGACACTGGCGACGAGTGGGTGCTCCACTGCCGTCTCGAACCCGGGCATCTCCATGAGGGTGCGCACCACCACGGTCGAGCCGTCGACGGATGCCTCCGCTGCCAGCTGCTCGAGCAGGAGGTGGGCATCGGCCGCCCGCTCACCGGGCATCAGCCGCCGATCCACGAGCAGGGTGCACTGGTCGGGCACGATCGACGTGCCGTGCCCGCCTTCGATCCGGCCCACGTTCCAGGTGCCGGATCCGAGGCGACCCGCGGTGGATGCGCGCATGCGCCGGTGGTCGTCGCCGATCCGTTCGACGAGGTGGGCTGCGATCGCGATGGCGCTCACCCCGTCTTCGGGCCGCCCTGCGTGGGCCGCCCGCCCGCGGATCTCGATCTCGAAGTTGGCGGCACCGCGACAGGCGACGACGACCGCGAGGTCGGTCGGCTCGGCGACGACGCAGGCCCAGTACGGTTGCGGCGCTGCGCTCTCGAGGTAGGCGAGGATTCCGGTCGCGAGGTCCTCTTCGTCGACGGTGACGATCAGCTCGACGGGGAGGTCGGGCCTCACGGATGCGACCGCACCCATCGCCTGCAGCACGCACGCGAGACCGCCCTTCATGTCGGCTGCGCCCCGGCCGATGATCCTGCCGTCCGCGATTCGCGGGGTGAACGGGTAGCCGCTCCACCCGTCGCCGCCCGGCACGACATCGGAGTGACCGAGAAAGAGGATTCCCGGTTCGTCGGGGCCGATGCTGATCGAGAGGTTCGAGCGGCCGGGCGCGACCTCGGTGCGTCTCGTGCGCAATCCGAGCCGTGAAGCGATGCCTTCGAGCATCCGCACCGCCTGGATCTCGGTGCCGCCGGGGTTCTCGCTCGCCGCGACGATGAGCGAGGCGGTGTCGGCGACGATCGTCGCATCGTCGATCAGCGCCATCGCAGCGTCGACCTGCGGGTTCCCGCCCGTCTCGTCGTTCATCAGGGTGCCGCCTTCACAATCAGCTTTCGCGGCGCATCCGTGAAGATCTCGATGCCGTCGCCTGTGATCGCGACGGACTCGCTGAGCTCGCAGCCGTAGTCGCGCATCCACATGCCGGCGATGACGTGGAAGCACATCCCGGCCTCGAGCACGGTGTCGTCGTCGTCGCGGATGCTCACGGTGCGCTCTCCCCAGTCGGGCGGGTAGCCGATGCCGATGGAGTAGCCGAGACGTGACGCTTTCGAGAGCCCGTTCCGGGCGAGCAGGGCGGCCCAGTCGCCGACGACGTCGCGCACGCTCACCCCGGGTCGCATGGCACCGAGCACGAGATCGAGCCCTTCCGCGGTGATGCCGGCCACCCGGTCGAGCTCGCGTGAGGGGCGCCCGAGGGAGACGGTGCGCGCGAGCGGCGCGTGGTAGCGGCGATGCACGCCGGCGAGTTCGAGCGAGACGCCCTCGTTCGATGCGAATCGGCGCGCGCTCCAGGTGAGGTGCGGGGTGTCGGCGGATTCTCCGGTCGGAATGAGGGGAACGATCGCCGCGTAGTCGCCTTCGGCGCCTTCGACACCTCTGGCCTGTGCGGCCTGGATGGCGGCGGCGACGTCGTGCTGCGGCGCACCGACCTGCACGGCATCGATGCCGGCGGCCATCGCGGCGCTCGCGTTGCGACCTGCCGAGCGCATGAGTGCCAGCTCGGCCGGCGACTTGACGAGCCGCACCCAGCCGATCAGGTCGAGGTCGTCGTCGAAGCGCCACTCGGGAATCCGTCGCGACAGGGTCGTGAACGCGCGCGGGGTGAAGAAATGGGCCTCGCCTTCGTAGCCGACGCGCATCGGCACGGCGTGGCCGCGTTCTCGCAACCGGTCGGCCGCCCAGTCGAACGGATGCCGGTCGGGGCGATGCACGAGGTCTTCGGGGTAGCCGAGGATCTGCTCGGCGGTCAGGGCGGCGGTGCGGTGGGCGCCGACGGCGTCCATGTGCCGGGTGATGAGCAGCAACTCGCCGACGGCCGGCACGAAGAGCAGTTGCGGCATGTAGAACGACCACGCGTCGTAGCCGGTGAGGTAGTGGATGTTGGCAGGATCCACGACGACGAGAGCGTCGAACGCGTGATCGCGCATTCGTGCCCTGGTGGCGGTGATTCGGCCGGCGAATTCTTCGATCGCAATGACTCCTCGGGTCTCGAGGTCGCCTCACATCAGCGTGCCGCGACCCGATCGGTGGCCACCACTCTACGGGCCGTCGTTCGCCGCACTGCGAGGCTCGCGCGTCATTCGTGTGCGCGCACGAACGCGGCGACCGGTACGGCGAGGGCAGCGCCGATCTCGTCGGCCGGGCGCTTGGCGCCCTTCACTTCGAACGTGTGGTTCGCGTCGTCGACCCAGTCGAGCGTCGCGTTCGGTCCGATGCGACGTACGACGTCGTCGAGTTGCTCGTTGGGCTTGGCGAACGGGTCGTTCCGCCCCTGCAGGAAGAGCATCGGCACGGTGATGCCCGGCAGGTGCTCGTCGCGCGGCTTCTCGGGCTTGCCCGGCGCGTGCAGCGGGTAGCCGAGGAAGACGAGCCCGGCCACGGCCATGCCTTCGGCGACGGCCATCGACGCCATGCGACCGCCGAACGACTTGCCCGCCGCCCAGACAGGCTCGCCCGGGCGCCCGTCGGCGGTCGCGCGTGCGGCCGCGGCATCCATCACGGCACGCCACGTCGCGATCGCGACCGGCGGCCGGTCTGGGAACCGCCGCCCCGCCTCGCGGTACGGGAAGTTGAAACGGAGCGTCGCGAACCCGCTCTCGTTCAGCGCCCGGGTGAATCCGGTCATGAACGGATGCTCCATGCCGGTGCCCGCCCCGTGGGCGACGACGATCGTGGCAGTCGGGGCCGGCGGTCGCGCCGAGACCGCCGACACGGGTGTGCCGTCGACGTCGACGGTGATCGATTCCTCCGCGGCGGTCATGTCTCCATGGTGCCGCATCGGCCCGCGCGCTCGCGCTACGAACTGAACAGTTCGAACAAGTTGCCGACGCCGTCGATGACGTTGCCTGCGTCGTCGGTGAGGTCGCCGAGCGACGCGGTCAGTTCGACGACGTCGCCTGCGGCTTCGATGGCGAGGGCGATGTCGTCCGTGACGCCGACGAGTTCGCCGAGCGTGTCGAGGTTGCTCGGGCCGAGCTCGGCGTACTCGAGCTTCAGCTTGGCGATCCAATCGCGTTCGAGCCCGAAGATCACGGCGTAGGGCAGCAGCCGTTCGTGGAGGTGGAAACGGGACCCTGCGGCAGACGGGCCGGCCGCAGGCGTGCCGCGTGCAGGAATCGGGGCGGCGGGCTGCGACGACCCGGGTGTCGCCACGAGGGTCGGCGCAGCGGCATCCGTCGCCCGCAGCTCTGCACCGCTCGGCGACTGCAGCACCTGCAGCCGTTTCGCCTCGACGAGCGCGATGTACTGCCGGAGCCCCGCCAAGTGCTCGCGTCGGGGAGTCGCTGCAGGGAGGAACTTGCGCCACGACGATGGGGTCACGAAGATCGTCGCGATGGTCGCGGCGACGGCGACGAGCGTCGCGATGAGCGCCGGCCAGTCGCCGTCGATGATCGTGAAGACGAGGAAGAGCACCTCGACGAGCATGCCGAGATAGGCGAGCACGGTGAGCGTGACGCCCGGCCACGAGACGCGGCGTTCGGCGACGAGTCCCTCGCGGGCGAGTGCGTGCTCCGTGTTCAGCAGCAGGCTCTTCATACGACCGGCGAGTGCGCGGCGGTCGGAGGAGAAGCGGCGCACACGCGTGGGGGTGTGCTCTGGGCCGAACAGCCCTTCGAGCAGCGCTGTCTCTTCGGCGGTGAGCACGACGTTCGGCGCGAGCTCCACCCCGATGGGGTCTCGCTTTCCCTCGCCGGCGAGGAGGCGCACCTTGCGCTTCACGGCCAGGTCGATGAGGGCAGCGGATGGCGCGCGCCGATCGGCGCCGACGAGCAACGCGTCTCGCAGCACCGTGGAGCCGCGTTCCGGGGTGTACTGCACGACCCGCTGCGTCACCCGTTGCGCGGCGACGGCGCGCGCGACGAGACCCAGCCCGAGGATGACGAAGGCGGGCACGATCGCGAGCAGGAAGACGGCGGGCAGCACGCGCTCAGTCTAGGGATCCGAGCGGCCTGCTCGGGAGACGCGTCGGAACGAACCGCTCGTGGCGACGCGCGTACGGGTTCCGGACGATGTCGGCGGCCGGGCGTACCGTGACTGCCATGACGAAGCTGATGCAGCACAACGCACCGCACCTGGTGATCGACGAGCCGTGTCCGCGCTGCGATTCCCTCGCGGTGCGCGCGATCGTCTACGGCCCGCTCGACTTCGAGGTCGAGACGGCCGATGTCGCAGGCGCCCTCTCGCTCGATGATTCGCCCATCTTCGACTGCCGCGAGTGCGGGTTCGAGTGGGGCGCCGCGGTGCGCGACCTGCTCGGCTGAAGTCGGCCTGGCGCCCCGGCATGGCGAGCGTCTCCAGCGCGATGAAGGCCGACAGCGCGATGAAGGCCGACATCGCGATGAAGAGGCGGAGCGGCCACCGCTGCGGGTCAGGCCGTGCTCGCCGCGCCGACCGCACGCGCACGTGAGTCACCGCTCGCGATGCGAGCCCACACCGTCGCGATGACGACGGCGACCACGGCGACGATCGCCGCAATGCCGGTCACGGTCGACTCCGGGGCATCGGTCAGGCGTGCGATCGCGACCCAGGAGAGCCCCCAGCCGAGCGCGAGGGTCGGGGCGATCCGGCCGCGGTCCCACACCGCGAGTGCGACACCGATGATGCCGGCGAGTGAGATGACGGCGACCGACCAGGCTTCGGGCGCGATGCCCCAGCCGTCGAAACCGACGGCGACGAGTGCGGCGGTGATGTTCGCGGCGGTGGCGACGCAGACCCAACCCAGGTAGAGGCCGACCGTGCCATCGGTGACGATGCCGTCGACCGTCGAGGTCGGCGCCACGGAGCGGCAGACGCGGAAGGCGATGATCAGCACGACCAGCAGCAGGGCGATGACCGGCACGCTCAGCCACAGGAGGTCGAACTGGATGCTGAGGATCCATGCCGCGTTCAGCAGCAACGACGCGGCGATCGGGTAGCCGAGGCGGCGGTGCCGGGGTGCTTCCCGCTGGGAGGGAAGGAACTGCCAGACCGCGTACGCGGCGAGTCCGAGGTAGATGAGCGTCCAGATCGCGAACGCGCTGCCCCCTGGCGCGATGAGGGTGGCGTCCGCCGCGAGCGCCCCGCCCGCGGCATCCTGAATAGGAGTTCCGCCGGCGGCGCCCGACCCGATGAAGGAGCCGACCACCGCCAGAACGGCGCTCACCGCCACGGTGATCTGTCGCACCAGGTCGCTGACCGTCGCCCGCGTCGTCGCCGATGTCATCATCATCATCTGCTCTTCCCGTCGTCTGCTGGATCTCGGTCGAGGTGGTCCCAGCCTAGAACGACGGATGTCGCACCGCGTCGAACTTCCGATTGATGCGTGCAGGTTCTCGGTGGGTGCGGCGCCGCCGGTGCGCCGCTCCTCCGGCTACTCCTCGACGAGCGCGGCGCGGATGCGCCGCAGGTCTTCCAGGAGCGAGCCGATGAGGATCCAGTGCCCCGACCTCGGCGGGGACACCACGAGGGGTGAGGTCAGCGCGGGCACGGCCGAGGTCATCGGCTCGGGGTCGACATCGGCGAGGTGCACGGCGAGTCGCACGTCGTGCGCGGCCCGCCGCAGCTGCTCGGCGATCGCGCGCACGGTCGGCTCATCGGCCAGCGCGGCGTCGTAGTGGTCGAAGAACGCGCGCGTCATGCCGATCACCTGGGTGACGATGGGGCTCAGTCGTTCGAGCAGGGCGCGCATCTCGGCGAGCTCGGTGCGATGCGCCGAGCGACGCGGATTCAGCGTGAGCGATTCCTCCCCCGTCGAGATCGAGGCATCCGCTGCATCTCGCATCGGTCGCATGAGGCGCGCTTCGACCATGAGTCGTTGCAGATCGGCCGCCGACTGCGGGCTCTCGAGGGCGCTTGCGAGCCGGTCGAGGGATGCCGCGAGCTCACCGCCGAGCAGCGACAGGTCGCGTCGGGCCGGGGCGAGTGCCACCGGCGGCACGATCAGCGCATTGACGACGATGCCGATCGCGGCGCCGATGAGCGTCTCGATGATGCGGTCGAGCGCGTACTCGGGCGAGGAGGAGCCGAGGGCGAGCACGAGCATCGCGCTGATGGCGACCTGGTTCGAAGTGCCAGGGGTCATCTTCAGCGACCACGCGACGAGCATCGCGATCATGATCGTCACGAGGATGATCCAGCTGTTCTGCCCGAACACGAGCGAGATGGCGCTGGCGATGAGCACACCGAGGATCACGCCGATCGAACGCTCGATCGCCTTGCCGAGCGACTGGTTCACGCTCGGCTGCACCACGAGCAGTGCCGCGATCGCGGCGAATACCGGCAACTGCCCCGGAATCAGCCAGCCTGCGACGAGCCACGCCGCGATCGTCGCGGCCGACGCCTTGGCGACCTGCAGGATGGGCACGCGCTTCGAGGCTCGGAAGGTGTTGGTGATGCCCATACGCTCCATTCTGCTCGGAACGGCCGGGTCTCGATACGCTCGCTGACGCTCGCTACTCGACCAGCGGACGTGATCCCGCGGGTCTCGATACGCTCGCTGAAGCTCGCTACTCGACCAGCGGACGTGATCTCGAACGTCGGTCGAGTAGCGACGAAGGAGCGTATCGAGACCCCGGGGTTCGTCGGGTCACTGGGGCAGGCCGCGAGGGCCGTCTTCCCCGTGCTCGGGCACGTCGGGGTCGTCGTGGTCCGACAACGGATCATGGTCGACGACTTCGTCGACGTCGGCGATCGGCACGGCATCGGGAAGGGCGTTCTGCTCGGCGAGCGACGCGGGGGAGGCGCGTCTGAGCGCCACCGAGGCATCCGTGCCCAGACGCAGCCGTCGCAGAAACCCTCGCGCCCATCTCACCTCGCCCACGACGAGGCCGCGCTGGAGCGGTTCCTCGACCTCGAGCCCGTAGTACTTGCCGATGTGGTCGACGAACTGGGCTCGTTCGGCCTTCGCGTAGGCGCGGCGCTCGCGAGTGAAGGCGATGATCGTCGACCAGCAGATGAGCAGCATCACGATGCTGAACGGCAACGCGATGATGATCGCCGCGGTCTGCAGGGCGGTGAGACCGCCCGTGAGCAGCAGCGCGATCGCGAGCAGCGCGGTGATCACGGTGAAGAAGATGCGGATCCACCGCTTCGGGTTGAGCTGGCCGCCAGTGGCGATCATGCCCATCACGAGCGCGCCCGAGTCCGCCGAGGTGACGAAGAAGATCGTGATGAGCAGGATCACGCCGACCGTGAGCACCGGGGTGCCGGGGAGGTAGGTGAGCAGCTCGAAGAGCGCGGCCTCGACGTTGACGCTGCCGTCGGGCTGGGTGAGTGCGCCGGGGTCGGCGAGCTCGATCGCGAGTGCCGAACCGCCGAGCACCGCGAACCAGAGGATGCCGATGAGCGTCGGCACGAGGATGACGCCGGCGACGAACTGGCGCACGGTGCGGCCCTTCGAGACGCGAGCGATGAAGATGCCGACGAAAGGCGCCCACGAGATCCACCAGCCCCAGTAGAACGACGTCCACGACGCCTGCCATTCCTCGCCGGCGGTGCCCTGGAAGGCGCTCACGTTGAAGGAGAGGCCGACGAAGTTCTGGATGTACGTACCCATCGACTGCACGAACTCGCGCAGCAGAAACTCGGTCGGCCCCATCACGAGGAGGTACACCACGAGGAGGCCCGCGAGCACGATGTTCGCGGTCGAGAGCCACTTCATGCCCTTCGTGACTCCGGAGAGCACCGACCAGAGCACGAACACCGAGATGACGAGGATGATGATCACTTGCGTGAGCGCGTTCGGCTCGAGGATGCCGGCGATGTCGAGCCCCGCGCTGATCTGCAGCACGCCGAGGCCGAGCGAGGTCGCCACGCCGAAGAGGGTGCCGACGAGCGCCACGACGTCGATGGCATGGCCCCAACCGCCCTCGACGCGTTTGCCGAGCAACGGTTCGAGCGTCCAGCGGATCGAGATCGGCCGGCGTCGGCGGTGGATCGCGTAGGCGAGTCCGAGCCCGACGACGACGTAGATCGACCACGCGTGCACGCCCCAGTGCAAGTAGGTCTGGGCGAGCGCCTCCTGCGCGAGCGCGTCGGGCGGGCCGGTGACCCCCGGTCGCGGCGACACGAAATGGCTGAGCGGCTCGCTCACGCCGTAGAACACGAGCCCGATGCCCATGCCCGCGGCGAAGAGCAGTGCGAACCACGCGAGCAACGAGAACTCGGGCTCGTCGTCATCACGGCCGAGTTTGATGTCGCCGAAACGGCTGAATCCGACGAACAGGCTGAACGCCACGAAGAATGCGGCGATGAGCACGTAATACCAGTTGAAGGTGTTGACGATGCCGGTCTGGATCGCGCCGAACATCGCGTCCGCCGCATCCGGGGCGATCAGGACGAACGCGACGAACAGGGCGACGATGACCGCCGCCGGCCAGAACACCCAGCGCTGCACGGGGGGCAGCGACCGGCGAGGGGGCGGCGGCGCCGAGGCACCCGCCGTCGGGGCATCCGTGGTGTTCAGAGGCTGGTCGGTCGGCTCGTTCGGCGTACCGCTCATGGGCAACACGGTAGCGAGGTGGGCGCTCCGCCGCATCGACCCGCGCCGAACCCGCGCCGGAGTCGCCGGACTCGCAAGTGTCGCCGGGCGGGGCTATCGTGACGCGCATGGCCCAGATCGACGCTGACCTCGCACGCCTCGGCACCGAGTTCTGGCAGTGGCGCGCCGTGAACTCGTTCCGCACCTCCGACGACATCCCGCGCATCGAACGGCCCGGGGGCTGGGTGCCGCGGTTCGATCCGGCGGCCATCGAGCTGCAGCGAGACGAGCTCGCCGTCTTCGTCGAACGTTGGCAGGCGACGGATGCCGCGGGCATGCCGGTGCCCGACCAGGTCGATCACCGGCTGCTGGGCTCGGCGCTCGCGCGCGTGCGCTGGGAACTCGACGTGCTCCGCAACTGGGAGCGCGATGCCGTGTTCCTCGCGAGCCAGATCCTCGGCCCGTGGTTCGATCTGCTGCTCGCCCCGCCACCGTTCGACGCCGGGCGACAGGCCGATCTGGTCACGGTGCTCACCGCGATCCCACAGGCTGCCGAACAGGCGATCGCGAATCTCGAGCGGGCCGGCATCTCCGCCCTCGCCCGGGTGGCCGCAGCCGAGCTCGTCGGCATCGGTCCGCGCCTCGCCGACTCGGTCGCGGCGCTCGCCGGGCAGGTCGAGGCCGCGACGGCGACCGCGCTCGCCGAGGCGCAGCCCGCCGCGAGTGCGGCGCTCACCCGGTACGCGCAGTGGCTCGAGGCATCCGCTGATCGCCTCGGCGCCGAGGTCATCGTGGGCCCCGACGCCTTCGTCTGGTACCTGCGTCACGTCGCGCTCGTCGCGGCCGAGCCCGAAGAACTCGTTCGTGCCGCCCTGCAGGACTACCGGCGGGCCGTGCTCGCCGAGACGTTCACGCGCAACCGGTACCGCGACGCGCCGGTCGCGCCGCTCGCGCGGGATGTCGCCGCCGAGGTGGCCGACGAGGCCGCACGCGACGCCGAGGTGCGGGCGTTCTACGACCGCGAGGGCCTGCTGACCCAACCCGAGTCGCTGCGCCGCTACTTCTTCTCGAGTTACCCGGCGTATCTCGAGCCCGTTGCCTTTCTCGGCGTGACCGACCACCTGGCGAACGAGCGCACGCGCGGCGACGACGCGGTCTCGTACGTGCCCGAACCCGCGGCTGACCTTCCGTACTTCGACGCCGCGAACGCGCGCGACCCGCGGCTCGGCATCATCCACGAGGGGGCGCACAGTCAACAGCTCGCCCTTTCGTGGGGGCACCCCCGCGCCATCCGCCGTCACTACGTCGACTCGGTCGCCAACGAGGGCATCGCCCATTACAACGAAGAACTCATGCTCGATGCTGGGCTCTTCGACGATGCGCCGCACTCGCAGACGATCGTGCACAACTTCATGCGGCTGCGGGCCCTGCGCGTCGTCGTCGACGTGAACCTCGCGACCGGCGTCTTCGGCCTCGAAGAGGCGATCGACTTCTTCGTGCGGCTCGTGCCGATGGACGTCGAGACCGCTACTGAAGAGACCTCCTACTACGTTGCGACCCCGGGCCTCGCGATGTCGTACCACGTGGGCAAGCTCGAGGTGAAGCGGCTGCTCGCCGACGCCGCAGTCGCCCGAGGCGACGACTTCTCACTCCGCGAGTTCCACGATGCCGTGTGGCTGAACGGCAACGTACCGGTGTCGTTGCAACGCTGGGAGTTGCTCGGCGATCGCGGCGACCTCGACGTGCTCGATGCCGCGGGCGACTGGCTCGAGACGTTCCCGGGGTAGGAGCGGCAGCCGCATCGTGCCATGATCGGCCTGTGGCCGACCGACTAATGCTCCTCGACACCGCTTCGCTGTACTTCCGTGCGTTCTACGGCGTGCCCGACTCGATCACCGCGCCAGACGGCACCCCCGTCAACGCCGTGCGCGGGCTGCTCGACATGATCGCGCGCCTCGTCCCCGACTTCGAGGCGACGAACCTCGTCGCCTGCTGGGACGACGACTGGCGCCCGGCCTGGCGAGTCGAACTCATTCCGAGCTACAAGGCGCACCGCGTCGCGCGTGCCGTGCCCGGCGGCGTCGACGTCGAGGAGACCCCACCGGGTCTCATCGTGCAGATTCCGCGCATCCGCGAGGTGCTCGGCCTCCTCGGCATCCCCGTTGTCGGTGCGCCCGAGCACGAGGCCGACGACGTCATCGGCACTCTCGCGACGGGCGCCGACATGCCGGTCGACGTCGTCACGGGCGACCGCGACCTGTTCCAGCTCGTTGACGACGAGGCATCCGTGCGGGTGATCTATACCGCTCGGGGCATGAGCAAGCTCGAGGTGCTGACCGACGCCTCGGTCGTCGCGAAGTACGCGGTGCTGCCGCAGCAGTACGTCGACTTCTCGGTCATGCGGGGCGACTCGTCAGACGGGTTGCCGGGTGTTGCGGGAGTGGGGGAGAAGACCGCTGCGTCGCTGCTGCGGGAATTCGTCGACCTCGACGGCATCAGGGCGGCTGCAGCGGATCCCTCGGCGCCGATGTCGGCGAGCGTGCGCGCGAAGTTCGCTGCGGCCTCCGACTATCTCGACGTCGCCCCGACCGTCGTCGAGGTCGTGCGCGACCTCGATCTCGGCGAGTTCGACTCCCGGCTGCACCCCGTCACGGGAGCGCGCCGTGAAGCCCTCGAAGCGCGCGGTGCCGAGTGGAACCTCGGCGGGTCGGTGTCGCGAGTGCTCGCGGCACTCGACTCCCTGCCGGCCGCCCAGTAGGGCCGCACCGAGAACGGGCCGCCTGGCGGTCGATCAGACGACGGATGCCTCGCGGCCGGCCCGTGCGGTCCGACCGAGCAGCATGCGCGCGACGAGTCCGATCACGGCGACGCCGATCGCCGTCGCGAGCGGCGCCACGACGAGGCTCGGTTCGGTGAGGGCCATGCGGAACACTCTGACCCCGTAGTCGAGCATCTCACCGGGGTGGCCGGCGAGTACCCGCGTTCCGGCCGCGCTCGACACCGCGGTGATCAGTGCAGGCCCGACCCAGAGCATCGCGAGGCTCGCGATCGCCGCGACGATTCGGCCGACCGTTTCGACTCCGCCCCAAGCGATCGCCGCGCCGACGAGCACCGCCGGCGCCCAGCGAACGGCGTCCCAGAGCCAGGCAGGCTCGCCCGCGAACGCGGGACCCCGCGGCGAGAGGAGCGCGTGCAGCCAGCCGGCCGAGAGGATCGCCGCGATGGTGAGGCCGATGACCGCGCCGGCTCGCGGTGCTCGGGCGACGAGCCAGAGCACGCCGAGTCCGACGACCACCGCGAGGATCGCAACGGCGATGACCGCGCCGAGGTACACGAGAGACCACTCGTCGTGTCGCAGGCCTGCGGCGACGAAGGCGGCGGTCTGGACGATCGCGACGACATCGACGAGGAGCACGCCGGCGAGCAGCATCATGAACCCACCGCGCTGAGCGCGGGGGCGCGTGGAGCGACCCACGAGCCCGGCGACCGCTGCACCGATGATGATGAGCGTGGCGATGAGTGACAGGGAGTACTGACTGAAGGGCAGCAGCACGATCGGCATCTCATCGGGCAGGGTGTCGTTCGCCCAGAGATTCTGCAGCGGCAGGCGCATGCCCGTGATCAGCCACGGCAGCAGGCCGAGCGCGGCGGAGGCCACGCCGAACAGAAGCAGGTGCCAGCCGCGCAGCGGTCGCGCCTGGCCGGCATCGGTCGCCACGTACTCGCGGGAGGGCTGCATGTCGGGCGTCGTCTGACTCATTGCCACCTCGTCGTTGGATCGGCGCCGGCCCGGAGCCGGGCGGGTGCGACCACCCTATGCTGCGCGGAGGACGGAGTTCTCGTTCCGATCATTCCGCGCGGCCGACTCGAGATTCGAGTCCCGATCACCCCTCGCCGAGCGCCGACGCGAAGAACGCGAGCTCGTGCTCGGCCGATCGGCGGAACGCCCGGTGCATCCGCTCGCGTGTCTCGGGCGTCGCACTCGCCGCCAGGCGCGTGACGATGTCGATCGCCTCGCGGTTCGCGGCGGCGAACGCGGGGTCGGCGTACGTCGCGAGCCACGAGGCATACGGATGCGCCGTCGCCGTCGCCGTCGCACCGAAGACGCCGTCCGCGAACCGCTCGCCGAGGTCGACGTAGATCCAGTAGCAGGGCAGTACGGCGGCGGCGAGCGCCGCGTAGTCGCCACGGGCCGCAGTGGAGAGCAGGTGGTCGAGGTAGGCGGTCGTCGCGGCGTCGGGCTCGGCCGCGAATGTCGATGCGCCGGCCGAGTCGAGCCATGTCTCGTGCAGCTCGAGTTCGCCGACGAGGGAGCCGTGCGCGGCGTTCGCCCAGAATGCCTGCTCCGAGGCATCCGTCGCGAGACGCGAGGCATCGGCCAGCACGCGTGCGTAGTCACGCAGGTAGAGCGCGTCCTGCGCGAGGTAGCGGAGGAACGCGGGTCGCTCGAGCGTGCCGTCGGCGAGCTCGCGGATGAACGCGAGCCCGTCGATCGCCGAGCGAAGGTCGTGGATCGACGCCCACCACTCCGCCTCGACCTCGGCGGGCGTCGGGGCCGTGCGCACCCCGCCGCGGGACCAGAGCCCCGCGAAGTGGCTGATCGGCCCGTGCCCGCCGCCGACCTCGAGCGCTTCGCCGTGCCGCAGCGACTCGCGCAGCCACCGGCGGGCCTCGATGATCGCGAGGGTCCAATCTCCGAGCTCTGCGCGAAGGCTCGCGATCGCGGAGGAGAGCGAGCACCCCGTGCCGTGGGTGGCGCTGGTCTCGATGCGCTCCCCCGGGAACTCGATGATCGTGCCTGTCTCGGCGTCGACGAGCGCGTCGGGAGCGTCGGCGCCGTCGAGGTGGCCGCCCTTCGCGAGCACGAGCACGCCGAACTCGCGCGAGACTCGTCGGGCCTGCTCGAGCGCCGCCGGCCAGGTGAGTGCGTGCGGCTCGCCGGAGAGCACGGCGAGTTCGTGCAGGTTCGGCGTGATGAGGTGCGCCCGGGGGATGAGCGCGCGGAGTGCCTGCTCGGCGGTCGGATCGAGCAGTCGGTCGCCGCTCGTCGCGATCATGACCGGGTCGAGCACCACCACCGGGGGCCTCGTGCGCGCGAGCCAGTCGTCGACCGTGCCGATGATCGCTGCGTCGGCGAGCATGCCGATCTTCACGGCGTCGATCGTTACGTCGTCGCTCACCGCATCGAGCTGCTCGGCGAGGAACGACGCCGGCGGCAGGTGCACGTTGCGCACGCCCCGCGTGTTCTGCGCGACGAGCGCGGTCACCGCCGCCATGCCGTAGCCGCCGACGGCGGCGATCGACTTCAGGTCGGCGTGGATGCCGGCGCCGCCGGTCGGGTCGGTACCGGCGATGCTCAGCACGCGCGGCACCCGCCGGTCGCGCGGCACGCTGCGGACGCCGGGCGTGTGGCGGCCTCGCGGGGGCGTGGCGGTCTCGAGTGCGAGGCGAGCGGATGCCACGGCGCCGATGTCGACCGCTCGAGCGGCCGTCTCGCTCATCGCCGGGCCTCCGAGACACGGCGGTCGCGGGGTGGCGCGATGCCCGCCCAAGCGTCGACGAAGTGCAGCGCAGCGTCGCGGGGATCGGCGGCGGCGCAGATCGCGGAGACGAGGGCGACCCCGGCGGCGCCGCCGTCACGGAGCGGCGCGACGTCGTCGAGAGTGATGCCGCCGATCGCGACGCACGGCAACTCGGCCTCGGCCGCGAGTCGTGCGAACCCGTCGACGCCGAGGGCCGGCGGATGATCGGGCTTCGTCGCGGTGGGCCGGATCACGCCGACGCCCAGGTAGTCGACCGTGCCACGCGGCATCCGTCGTACGGCCTCGAAGTGGGCCGAGGTGTTCGCGGTGAGGCCGACGACGCCGTTCGGTCCGAGCCGCTCACGCGCGATCGCCGCCGCGGCGTCACCCTGGCCGAGATGCACACCGTCGACGGGCAAGCCGCTCGCCCGTGCCGCGAGGGCGACGTCGAGCCGGTCGTTCACGAGCAGCGTCGCCCGCCCGTCGATCGCGGCGCACAGCCCTTCGAGCAGCATCAGCAGCTCCGTCGAGGAGCCGAGCTTGTCACGCAGCTGCACCACTCGCACCCCGCCATCGACCGCATCGGCGACGACCGACGTCACGCCCCGCGGGCCGCAGAGTGCCGTATCGGTGACGAGGTAGACCGAGAGATCGAGCGCCGTGTGCGCCGTCACGACCGCACCGACGTCGAGGGCACTGCCACGGATGCGAGTTCGGCCGCCACCGCCGTCTGCGCGTCGGCGGCGACCTCGACGAGCTGCACCCGCCCGCGCTCGGCGACCTCGTCGGCCGTGACCTGCGCGAGGGCATCGAGGAACAGCGGTGCGAAACTGCCCGGCCCGGCGGCACCCGCGGCCGCGAGCTCGGCCGCCACCGTGTAGACGAGCGTCGCTGCAACGGCGCCGGAGAACGCGTCGTCGGTGACCGAGAGGAAGGCTGCGGTGACGGCGCCGAGGGCGCAACCGCCGCCCGTGACCCGGGTGAGCAGCACGTCGCCGTTGGCGACCCGCGCAACCCGCCGGCCGTCGGTGATCAGGTCGATCGGGCCCGACACCGCGACGACGGAGCCGTGCGCCCGGGCGAGGTGAGCCGCGGCATCCGCTGCCGACTCGGTCGAATCGGAGGCGTCGACGCCGCGTCCGCCGCTGCCCGTGCCGGCGAGGGCGATGACCTCGCTCGCATTGCCGCGGATCACGGTCGGGCGCTGCGCGAGCAGCTCGTGGGCGAACGCGGTGCGCACGGGCAGTCCGCCGACGGCGACCGGGTCGAGCACCCAGGGCGTGCCGGTCTCGGATGCCGCGGCCACCGCCTCGCGGGCGGCATCTCGCTGTTCCTCGTGCGGCGTGCCGAGGTTCACGAGCAGCCCCGACGCGATTCGCGCGAAGATCCCGGCCTCACCGCGGATGTCGACCATGGCCGGGGCCGCGCCGAGGGCGAGCAGAGTGTTGGCCGTCACGTTGGTGACGACGCTGTTGGTGATGCACTGCACGAGCGGCGTCGCCTCGCGCACGAGGGTCAGGAGCTCGGCAGAGTGCCGGGCAGGGTCGGTTGGCAGACGATCGCTCATCGCGACATCCCTTCGCTAGTTCGAACTAGATCAGGTTCGACGGGTGTGTTCTCAGCCATGCCCGCTTCGGTGAAGCGATGCACGGCACCCCGTGTCACTGCGATGAAGCCTAGCGGTCGCCCGGTGACGGTCGGCGACACGGGCGTCTCGCGCGAAGGATAATGAAGCAGTGAGTTCCGACCCTTCAATGCCGCCGCCCGCTCCCGCCCTCGAGAGCACGGTGAAGCCGCGCCTGTTCTGGTTCGTCGCGCTCCTCGCCGTCGTCGTGATCCTCATCGACCAGGGCTCGAAGTGGTGGGCCGAGGCCGCACTCGAGGAGCGGGTGTCCGTTCCGTTGATCGGTGACCTGATCCGCTTCCAGCTCGTGTACAACCCCGGCGCCGCATTCTCGATCGGCACCGAGTTCACCTGGGTGTTCGCGATCCTGGCGGCAGTGGGGGTCATCGCCATCCTCGTGTTCGCGTGGCCGGTGCGCTCACGGGGTTGGGCGATCGCGCTCGGTCTCCTGCTCGGCGGCGCCGCGACCCACCTCGGCGATCGGCTGTTCCGTGAACCGGGATTCGGCCGCGGGCATGTCGTGGACTTCATCGGTTACGGCAACCTCTTCATCGGCAACGTGGCCGACATCGCGATCTTCGCCGGCGCCGTGATGGTGCTCGTGCTGACCTTCAAGGGCGTGCATCGCAGCGGCGCTGTCAACTCGGCTGACGCTGACGCTGACGCTGACGCTGAAACGGCTACCGACGCCGACGCGGCTGCCGACTCCGACACGACTGCCGAGACGAACACCGGCACCGAGACATCCGCATAGCGCCCCTCAGCGACGCTCGATGGTCGACCCGCGGATCACGAGCCGCACGGGCAGGTGATGCACGCCGGCGTCAGGTTCGGTGCCGTCGATCGCGGCGAAGATTCGCATGGCCGCGGTGCGCCCGAGCTGCTGCAGGTTCGCGTCGATGCTCGTCAGCTCGGGACGGGAGTTCACGGCGAGCACCTCCCAGTTGTCGTACCCGATGACGGCGACGTCTTCGGGCACGCGCTTGCCGAGGTCGCGCATGGTGTCGATCACGCCGCGCGCGATCTGGTCGCTGCCGGCGACGACGCCGTCGATGTCGGGATGCTGGGCGAGCAGCATGCCGGCCGCTGCGCGGCCCCAGTGTTCGCTCCAGCTCGAGGTCATGACGTCGCCCACGAGTTCGAGTCCGGCTTCGGCGAGGGCCGCCTGCACGCCGACCGCACGATCCTGCGCGGCGGCGTACTCGGGCTCGCCGGTGATGTGCGCGATGCGCCGCCGCCCCGTGGCGAGGAGGTGCTCGACGGCGATGCGTCCGCCGGCGATGTTGTCGGGCGTCACCGAGACGTCGCCGGGGTCGTCTGATGGCGCGTAGGCGTAGACCACGGGCACGGGGAGGTCGTGGCCGAGGGACGGTCGCGGGTCGGTCTGGCGTCCCACGACGATGATGCCGTCGACGCGTCGGTTCAGCAGCGCCTTGAGGTGGTGCTGCTCGCGGATCGTGTCGCCTCGCGCGTCGCAGAGGAACACGTTGATCTGACCTGCGCCGAACGCGTCTTCGGCGCCCATGAGGATGGGGATCACGAACCGGCCCTCGAGGTCGCTCGTGAGCAGGCCCACGGTTCCGGTGCGGCCGGCGATGAGGCTTCTGGCGAGCGAGTTGGGTGTGAACGAGAGCTGTTCGGCGGCGTCGATGACGCGCTTGCGCGTGGCCGGGGCGACTTGGTCGCGGCCGTTGATGGCCTTCGAGGCGGTCGCGAGCGAGACGCCTGCCATGCGGGCCACGTCGTTGAGCGTCGCCGCCCGTGAGCTGCCCGAGCCGGTTCTCGCCATGTTCGCCTCCTCGACTGAAACGCTACCGGCTGTCGCTCTTGACGGCCGGGAGATTCACACTGTAGCGTGCCGAAAGGCCTTTCGGAAATTTCGGTAAGGCCGCACCAGCACCTGACATTCCGGGCGTCTCGGCGCCCACTCAACGACGAGCAAGGAGTACACGGATGAGATCACGCAATCGCCGGATGATGCGGGCTGCAGCTCTGCTCGCCGCCGGCGCTCTCACGATCGGACTGGCCGCCTGCACGGGCGGCGACGAACCCGGAACGAGCCTCGCGGACGCCGGCGCCGAGGGCGTCGACGACGGCACGACCCTGACGCTCTGGACGCGTGCGCCCCTCGAGAAGCAGGCGAAGCTCCTCGTCGAGGCCTACAACGACAGCCACGAGAACCAGGTCGAGCTCACGGTCGTGCCGAACGACGACTACGTCGCGAAGGTCGGTGCAGCAGCCGGCTCCAACGGTCTGCCCGACCTGTTCGCCGCCGACATCGTCTACGTGCCGAACTGGGTCGAGCAGGGGCTGTTCCAGGACATCACGGCGAACATCGACGGCTTCGACTTCAAGGACGAGATCAACAAGGGGCATCTCTCGGCCGGCACGCTCGACGACGAGGAGTACGTGCTGCCGTTCGTGCTCGACCTGTCGATGCTGTTCTGGAACAAGGAGCTCGCGACCGAGGCCGGGCTCGATGCCGAGGCCGGCCCCGCCAACCTCGAGGAGTTCGCCGAGTGGGCCAAGGCCATCCAGGGCCTGAACAAGCCCGACACGTACGGCACGGCCACCGGCCTGAACTGCGGCGGATGCCTCGTCTTCACGTGGTTCCCGAGCAACTGGGCCGACGGACAAGAGGTGCTTTCCGACGATGGCACCGAGTCGCTGCTCGCAAGCGACACGTCGAAGGAGATCTACTCCATCTGGAAGGACCTCTGGGACTCGGGCGCCGTGCTGCCCGCATCGAAGGACGAGGCCGGCCCCACCTGGACCGCCGCGTTCACCGAGGGCAAGGTCGGCATCATGCCGTACCCGGCGACCCTGCTCTCGTCGACTCCGTTCGACGTGGGTGTCTCGGGTCTGCCCGGCCCCGAGGGCGGAGCCTCGACATTCGTCGGCGGCGACGGCATCGGCGTCTCGAAGGACTCGAAGAAGGCCGCGCAGGCGTGGAGCTTCCTCAGCTGGATGATGTCCGAGGACGCGCAGGTCGGTGTCCTCGCGAAGGACAACGACGTGGTTTCGCGCTCCGACCTCGCCGACAACGAGTACTCGCAGAAGGACCCGCGCCTAATCACGATCAACGAGGTCGCCGGTCAGGGCGATACCCCGGTCGCGATCAACTTCCAGCAAGCGTTCAACGCGCCGAACAGCCCGTGGCTGACCATGGTCCGCAACGCGGTGCTGGGTGACGCGTCGTCGATCGACGCCGACAACGACGAGATCACCGCGATCCTCGGGCAGTAGCCGCACCGTCGACTGGCCGGCGCGCGGAGTCCAAGCTGCGCGCCGGCCCGCCATCCCTCGAAAGGCCCACCATGACCGCCACGCTTCCCGCAGCGGCATCCGCTTCGAGTCGCGCGCAGCGCCGACGTCCTCGTCGCCGTGCCGCAGTGACCGGCTGGCTCTTCGCGCTGCCGACCGCGCTCTTCGTGCTGCTGTTGTTCGGGCTCCCGCTGCTGCTCGTGCTGCAGATGTCGGCGAGCGACTGGCCGTTGCTCGGCGGCAACCAGGGGTGGAACCTGCCCGAGAACTACGTCGACGCGGTCGGCAACCGCTTCTTCCTCGACTCCATCTGGTTCACCCTGAAGTACACGGTGCTGACGACGATCATCCTGCTCGCCTTGAGCCTCGGGCTCGCGATGCTCGTGCAGGAATCCACCAGGTGGAAGGGACTGCTGCGCACTTCGTTCCTCGTGCCGAGCGCGCTGGGCCTGGCATCCGCTTCGCTCCTGTTCTACGTGCTCTACTCGCCCATCGCCGGGCCGTTCGCCGACCTCATGAAGGCGTGGGGCTTCACGTTCCTCGGCACGCCCGACGGCGCGCTCTGGTCGACGATCTTCCTCATCGTCTGGCGCTACGCCGGTTTCTACATGCTGCTCATGTTGGTGGGCCTGCAGGGAATACCCGAAGACGTGTACGAGGCGGCCCGCATCGACGGCGCCTCGCGTTGGCAGACCTTCCGCGGCATCACGATCCCGCTGCTCCGCCCGACGCTCGCGCTCACGACCGTGCTCTGCGTCACGGGCTCGCTGCTCGCATTCGAGCAGTTCTACATCCTCACGAAGGGCGGTCCCGACAACTCGACCATCACGGTCGTGCAGCTCATCTACAGCATGGCGTTCCAGGGGCAGAACGATCTCGGCGTCGCCGGTGCGCTCTCGGTCATCGTGCTGCTCGCGCTCGTGGTCATCAACATCGCGCAGATCCGCGCGTTCGGAAGGAAGGCGGAAGACTGATGAGCCTGCTCACCCGTCGCGGGGCACCCGCCACAGACTCCACGGTCGCGATCGTCGCGCCGAACCATCGCGGCGGGGTCGCCCGCAAGCGCCCCACCACCGTCGCCGGTATCGCCCTGCGCACGCCGTACTGGGTGCTCACGGCCGGCCTCGCACTGCTCTTCCTCTACCCGCTCATCTGGACGGCGATCTCGTCGGTCTCACCGCTCGCGGGCACCAACCAGACCGACGGCTGGGGCTTCGGCAACTACGTCACCCTCGCGAACTACCAGGCCGGCATCTGGGTGTACCTGTTCAACTCGACGTTCGTGTCGCTGCTGACCGTGCTGCTCACGCTCACGATCTCACTGCTCGGCGGCTACGCCTTCGCGCGCTTCAGGTTCCCCGGCAAAGACCTGCTGTTCCTCTCGACGCTCGCGATCCTGATGGTGCCGTACGCGACGCTGCTCATCCCGCTGTACGTGCTGCTCAACTCGGTCGGGCTCTCGAACTCGCTCGTGGGCGTGGCTCTCGTGCTCACCATGTTCCAGCTCCCGTTCTCGATGTTCATGATGCGCATCTCGTTCGAGTCGATTCCGCGTGAGCTCGACGAGGCCGCGATGGTCGATGGATGCTCCGCCTGGAGCGTGCTCTGGCGGGTGCTCGTGCCCGCGGTGAAGCCGGGCCTCATCACGGTCGGCCTCTTCGCGTTCCTCGCGGCGTGGAACGACTTCATGGCGCCGCTCATTCTCATCAACGATTCGAACCGCATGACGCTGCCGCTCGCGATCTCGAACCTCAGGGGGCAGGTGCAGGGCGTCGTCGACTACGGCGCGACCGAGGCCGGCGTCGTGGTACTCGCGCTGCCGTGCATCCTGCTCTTCCTGATCCTTCAACGACACTACGTGCGCGGCTTCATGTCGGGCGCCTTCAAGGGATGAACATGACGGTCTCCACGCACACCGCTCCTGCATCGGTCGCATCGGTCCCACCGGTCGCGCCCGTCGCACCATCGCGCACCGCGCTCCGCCCGCTGGGCCTCGACGAAGTGACGATCACCGGCGGCTTCTGGGGTGAGCGGCAGGAGGTGAACGGGCGGGCCACGCTCGCGCACATCGCCGGTTGGCTCGAGCGCGAGGGGTGGATCGGCAACTTCGACCTCGCGGCATCCGGAGGACTGCCCGAAGGTCGGCGCGGCCGGGAGTTCTCGGACTCGGAGGTGTACAAGTACCTCGAGGCCGTGGCGTGGGAGATCGGGCGGCGCGGGGGAGACACCGAACTCGAGCGGGCGTTCCGCGACCTCGTCGGCCGGGTCGCCGCGGCGCAAGAGCCCGGCGGATACCTGAACACCCGCTTCGGGAGGCCCGGCCAGGGTGCGCGGTGGTCCGACCTCGAGTGGGGGCACGAGCTGTACTGCCTCGGGCACCTCTTCCAGGCGGCTGTCGCGCGGGCGCGCACCAGCCCGACAGCAGACGACGGGCTCATCGACGTCGCTCGTCGCGCGGCCGACCTCGTGTGCGAGGTCTTCGGGGACGGCGGCATCGAGTCGGTCTGCGGTCACGCCGAGGTCGAGGTCGGGCTCGTGGAGCTCGCCCGTGTCACCGGCGAGCCCCGGTACCTGCGTCAGGCGCAGCTCTTCGTCGAGCGCCGTGGCACGGGCACGCTGCGCGACATCGAGTGGGGCCGGTCGTACTACCAGGACGACATCCCGGTGCGGCAGGCCGATGTGCTTCGCGGCCACGCGGTGCGCGCGAACTACCTCGCCGCCGGAGCCGTCGACCTCGCCGTCGAGACGGTCGATATCGAACTACTGGGCGCGCTCGAGCGCCAGTGGACGAACACGGTCGCGCGGCGCACCTACGTGACCGGCGGGCAGGGCTCGCACCATCAGGACGAGGCGTTCGGCGAGGACTTCGAACTGCCCTCCGACCGCGCCTACTCCGAGACCTGCGCGGGCATCGCCTCGATCATGTTCAGCTGGCGGATGCTGCTGGCCCAACCCGACGCCCGCTACGGTGACCTCATCGAGCGCACGCTCTTCAACGTCGTCGCGACGTCGCCTTCGGCTGAGGGCACGGCGTTCTACTACGCCAACACGCTGCACCAGCGGCGCCCAGGCGCCCCGGCCGACCCCGACGTCGTGTCGCCGCGGGCGTCGTCATCGTTGCGCGCGCCGTGGTTCGAGGTGTCGTGCTGCCCGCCGAACGTGGCGCGCACGTTCGCGAGTCTGGCGGCGTACATCGCGACCGCGGATGCCTCGGGCGTGCAGGTGCACCAGTTCGCCCCGTCGACGATTCGCACGACGCTCGACGACGGGCGCGAGATCGCGCTCGAGGTCGAGACGTCGTACCCGCGCGAGGGGTCGGTGCTGGTGCGCGTTCTCGCCGACGCCGGTGGCGAGTGGACGCTCTCGCTGAGGGTGCCGGCGTGGGCCGAGCAGGCGCGGCTCGTCGTGCGGCCCGCCGACGGGGGAGTCGAGCAGGCCTGGCCCGCCGACTCGCACGGGCGTGCGGGCATGACCTCGGTGACCCGTGCGTTCGCCGTGGGCGACGAAGTCACGCTCGAGCTGCCGGTGGCGCCGCGGTTCACAGCGCCCGACCCGCGCGTCGATGCCGTGCGCGGGTGCGTCACGGTCGAGCGCGGGCCCGAAGTGTTCGCGCTCGAGTCGGTCGATCTCGAGTCGGCGGGCATCGGTGCGACGGGTGTCGCGGATGTGCTCGTCGACACGACGGTGCCGCCGCGCGAGGTCGACGGTCGGGTCGTGGTCGCGTTGCGTGAGCGCGTCGTGATCGGCGGGTGGCCGTACGGCGACGACGCGGATGACGAGGGGCCCGAAGCATCCGCTCACCAGGTCGCGCTCGTGCCGTATCACGAGTGGGCCGAGCGCGGCCCGTCGACGATGCGGGTGTGGATCCCGACGGAGTGACCGGCCTGGGCCGGTAGCGAACCGAACGGGGGCGGATGCCGCGTGGCATCCACCCCCGTTCGGTTCGTGCTGCTCGCTAGCTCGCGCGACGTGCGCGAACCCGCACGACGGCGAACGCCGCGCCGCCGGCGGCGATCAGTGCGAGCGCGAGCCAGCCGAGCAGGTCGACGAGCGGTGCGCCCGTCGAGGCGAGGTCGGCGTCGGTCGCCGCTGCCCCCGCCGAACCGGCCGCCCCTGATGCTGCGGCGAGCGTGATCGAGGAGCGTGCGACCTCGACGCCGTTGATCGTGACGACGATCGAGTGCGCGCCCGCGGGCGTCGCGGCCGGGATCGTGCCGGTGAACGTGAATCCGCCGTCTGCGGCCGTCGTCGCGGCGCCGAGCGTCTGCGGCGTCGAGTGCAGCTCGACCGCGAACCCGCCGACTCCCGGTGCCAGGCCGGTGCCGACGACCGTGATGTCGCCGCCCGGCACGAGGTCACCCGTGACCGAGACCGAGCCCTTGACCGTGGTCGGGTCGACCACTGGGGGGCCCTCGACGTTCACGGCCGCCGACGCGGCCGAGGTTGCTGAGGTGCCGACGGTGTTGCGGGCGGCGACCGTCGCGGTGTAGTCGCCGCCGGGCCTTGCCGTGAAGGTGTACTCGGTCGTGTCGGCCGGCACCGTGACGGGGGCACCGCCGTTCAGGGCGACCCGGTAGCTCGTGACGGGCGAGCCGCCGTCGGCGGGCTCGGCCCACGAGACCGTCACCGAGGTGTCGCTCACTGATGCGTCGGGCGCATCAGGTGCAGAGGGCACGGTCGCGACTGCATCCGACGCACGGGGCAGTGCGCCGAAGAACGTGTCGAGGGCCGCGATTCCCTCGTCGGCGAGCGCGAGCTGCGCGGCGAGGCCGGCGGGGTCGGGCCGGTCGGCGTAGCGCCCGGGCAGGTCGTTCACGTACCACCACTCGGTCATGTACTCCTTGTAGGTGCCGTCGCCGTTGTCGTGGATCCACTGCTGCACGATCGGTGCGGCCTGGCCGTCGACGGTGCGTCCGCGGTTGTACTCGAGCACGTAGGGCACCTGCAGCTTCTTCGCGGTCGCGAGCGCCTGCTCGCGGTCGCCGCCCGGGTAGAAGTCGACCTGGCCTGAGACGGCGGGCACGTACTGCGTGGCGAGGTTCGGCAGGTACTGCGTGACGAGGTCGCCGTAGAGGTCGGCGAACTCCGAGCCGGTGTCGCGGATGTGCAGGTCGTTGCCCGAGTTGCCGTCGAGTCGCAGGTCGAAGAAGTACACCTGGTCGACGCCGTTCGCGACCGCCTGACGGTTGACCTCCTTCAGAAAGGCGCGCGTGTTGTGGCACCAGGTGCCGCCGAAGAAGAGCACGTAGTCGCCGTCGCTCTCGAGGATGTTCACGAGCTCGGGGTACGTGACGGTCTGCACGCGCCAGTCGGCGTCGTCGTCGTCGAGCACCGTCGCGCCGCCGTACTCGGGCTTGCCCAGGTACGCCGAGGCGTGCTTGGCGTTGACGACCTGCTCGTTGAACGTGAACTGGTCGCTCGTGTCGAGCTCGGTCGCCGAGCCGAGCACGGTGGTGACGCCGGCGGTGTAGGCGGCGAGTGCGGCGGGGTCTTCGAGCTGCTCCGCCGTGACGGGCGTGGTGATCGCCGAGACGATGCGGTCTTCCGCGCCGCCCTCGGTGTGCGACGTGTCGTAGACGAAGAGCGTGGGGTCGTCGGTGCCGTCGAAGGGCGTCTGCGTGTCCTTGCCGAGGTACTCGGTCACGAGTCGGGTCCAGAGCGGTGCGACGTCGGCGTTCGTCGTCGTGCGGATGTCGAGGTGGTTGCCGTCGAGTCGCGGGTCGAAGTTGTAGATCCGTTCGACGCCGGCGCCCTTCGCGACCTCGTTGATCGCGCCGATCGTCGCGGCCGTCTGCGGGTCTTCGGGTCCGCCGACGAGGAACGCGAACCGGCCGTCTTGGCCGAGCAGGTATTCGAAGCGTTCGAAGGTCACGGTCTCGTAGACGCTGTCGGGGCCGAGGCCCTCGTAGGCGTCGTCGAACCAGTCGACGGTGTCGGTCGTGCCCGGCGCGGGGGCTGCCGCTGCCGGGGCGGCCGCGACGCCGCCGAGCACGGCCGTGCCGGCGATCGCGAGTGCGGTCAGCATCGCTGCCCGCCTCGGGGTGGGGCGGAGGTGGTCGGGCACGTTGCTTCCTTTCGTCGAGTGAGGGGTTGGGCCGGTCATACGGTCACGGATGTCTCGGCGGGCTCGTCGCCCTCGGGGTGGTCGCCGCCGGCGCTGTTCGCCTTGCGGCGGCGCAGCAGCCGCTGGCCGAGTAGGGCGAGTGCGCCCACCGCGACGAGGCCGATGAGGATGCCGCCGCCGGCGAGCCATTCCGGTGCGCCGTTGCTGCTCGAAGCCGCAGCGGACACGGCCGCCTCGGTCGTGGGCTTCGCGGTCGCCGCTGCGATGGTCGCCGACTTCGATGCGCTCGACGCGGCGGACTCGCCGACCGCGTTCGTGGCGACGAGGGTTGCGGTGTAGACCCCTGCGCCCAACACCTTGAACGTGTGCGAAGTCGCGTCGGCTGCGAGCGGAATCGCGGTGCCCTTGTTGAGCGACAGCTTGTAGCCCGTCACGGGCGAGCCGCCGTCGGTCGGTGCCGCCCAGGTGACGGTCAGCGCCGTGCCCTTGACGGTGAGAACCGGTGCGGTGGGGGCGAGTGGCGCGGTCGCCCCGACGACGGCCGGAGCGACGTCGGTGGTCGCCCCCGTCTCGGTCGTGTTCGACGTGGTGCCACCCGAGGTGCTGCCACCCGAGGTGCCGGTGTTCGGAGCCGGTGCCGGCGCCGGCGCAGGAGCGGGGGCCGGAGCAGGTGCGGGGGCCGGAGCAGGTGCGGGCGCCGGCGCGGAGCCGCCGCCGCTGATCGCGGGCGGGGGATCCTCTTGGGTGCTGTCGTAGGGGTAGCCGCCGGCGTTCTCGCACGCGCCGAGGTCGAAGTTGAGAGAGCAGAGATCGCACACGTCGCCGGCCGCCGAGGCGGGCCCGCTGCCGATGAGCACGAAGGTCGGAACGGTGATCGCGAACACGAGGCCCGTTGCGAAGCCGCGGATGCCGCGGAGGCGGCGAGGTCGGGGAGTCATAGGGATTCTTCCTTCTGGTCGGCCGCGTCAGCGGTGAGTGGCGAGTTCGGTCGGCAGCGGGGCGGACGAGACATCCGCTTCGGTGGCAGCGTCGAGGTCGGTCTGGGTCTGGGACTCGGGCTGGGTCTCGCTCGCGGGTTCGGGCTCGCTCTCGAACTCGTCGCGATGCGTCGCGCGACCGGCGAAGATCTCGTCGTCGAGCGCGCCGGCCCGACGGGCGACGATCGTGGCGCTCGTGGCGGCGGCCGTGACGTTGGCCATGGTGCTCGCGGTGCCGGCGATGGCGCTGATCGGAATGAGCAGCACGAGCACCTCGACGGGCAGCCCCACGGCGGTCAGCACCGCGGTGGCGGTGACGATCGCCGTGCCCGGCACTCCCGCCGTGCCGAGGGAGACGAGCAGCCCCAGCACGACGAGCACGACGTAGTCGAGCGGCGTGTATTCGATGCCG
Source organism: Agromyces sp. Y782 (assembly GCF_059445405.1). Taxonomy (NCBI): domain Bacteria; kingdom Bacillati; phylum Actinomycetota; class Actinomycetes; order Micrococcales; family Microbacteriaceae; genus Agromyces; species Agromyces sp. Y782. The sequence goes on from NZ_JCAIUG010000001.1 coordinate 2,405,637, forward strand.
AGCGCGTTCACGGTGAACACCGCGACGAGGGTGGGCCAGATGCCGGCGCATCCGGGCATGCCGATGGTCGTGCCGATCGGGGCCGTGAAGCCCGCCACCTCGTCGGAGACGCCGATCTTGCGGGTGAGCGTCGAGATCGTGAGCGGCAGGGTGCCGATGCTCGACTGCGTCGTGAAGGCGGTGTACTGGGCAGGCGTCAGCAGGCGGAAGAAGCGCAGCGGGTTCACGTCGGCGAACACCCGCAGCAGCACGCCGTTCACGAGGTAGGTATCGACGAAGGCGGCCACGAGCGCGATGACGAGCACGCCGACGAGCGAGAGCGCCGTCTCGATGCGGGCGACCGCCGTCGACGTGGTCACCGCGACGAGTGCGAGCACCGCGTACGGGGTGAGCGCGATGATGAAGCCGACGGCCTTGAAGAGCACGCGGCGCGTGGCATCCACGAACTCTTTGAACGACCGCACCTTCTCGGCGTTCTTGTCGGCGACGATCAGGTACGACACCGCGATGAGCAGGGTGAAGAGGATGATCGCGATGATGTTGTTCGACGAGATGTCGCCGACGACGTTGTGCGGGAAGAGTCCGACGATGACCTCGTCGAGCGGGGCGAGCAGGCCCGTGAGCGCGGAGCTGCCTTCGACGCCCGTGATGTCGAGGTTCGCTCCTTTGCCGATGCCCGTCGCGAGCGCGAGGCCGAGCGTCAGCAGGATCGCGATGAGGTTGGTCGCGAGCAGCCAGAACACCGAGCTCAGGCCGATCGTGCGCAGCTTCGCGAGGCTGCCGAGCGAGGTCACGCTCGAGAGCACCGAGACGATGATGAGCGGCGCGACGACTGCGGTGATGACATTGACGTAGATCGAGCCGATCGGGTCGACGTAGTCGAGGTGGCCCTGGAACGCGATGCCGACGCCGATGCCGACGACGAGCGCGATGACGGTGAGCAGGGTGAATTTCGCCCCGGCGCGGCGCAGCAGGAAGAGACCCGCGAAGAGCACGACGATCAAGGCGAGGGCGGCGACGGAGAGCCAGTCGATGTCAGCCACGGCGGGCTCCGGTGCCGGCGTCGGCGCGGCTGGCCTCGGCGCGCGCGGGCGCGGTTCGGGTTCGGTGCATGGCACGACGCTATTGACCCGGCGCCTCGCCGTGCGGTGCGTGTCGCACTGTGAATGTCTATGACGGCATGCGTCGGCAAACCCGCTCGCGAGGCACGCCATACCCGCCATTTGTGACGTCGGGTGACGTCGTCTCCGCGTGCCGCGTGACGCGGGATGACGCGAGCGGGTGCGCCTCGCGGGCACGCGAGAGCGATCGCACGGTCGTCTGCACGCGCGCGGCCGTCCGGCGACGATGCGTCCCGCGGCCCCGCGGCCCCCCGGCTCCCCCGGACGAGGGGCATACGCGACCTCGGGTCGAGAGTAGTCTGAACCCGCTCGAGCGCCGGAGGGGATGGATCCGTGCGCCGAGATCGGGGGATCGCCGCAACGACGATCAAACGCCGCGGCCGTAGGTCGTGCGGATCGCGGAGGGGGATCCATGGCTGAGATCGATGCCCGATTCGCTGCGGCGTTCAGCCGCGTGTTCGTGCGCGCCGAAGCGGTGACGATTCCGATCGGCGAACTCGAGATCGGACAGGTCGGTCCGATCGGCGGCGTCGGTGGTGCCGGTGGTGCCGCCCCCGAGTCCCTGCCACGAGTGACCGTGCTGCGCCCGGGCGATCTGCTCCGGGTGGAGTTCCGGTTCGTGAACCTCGCCCGCATCGACGTCGACGGTGTGCCGCACCTCGCACGCCGTTCGGCGAACGCACCGGCGTTCCTCATCGCCGGCTTCGGGCCGCAGCATTTGCTCGAGCAGGCGTTCTTCGACCCGAGCGGCCCGGCGGCAACGTTCACGACCGCCTCGCCGATTCCTCCGGGTGAGGAGGGGCGCATGAAGGATCCCGGCGGGACCGAGACGCCCGACTACCCGGTCGCCGCGCGCATCGCCCGCGCCAGTCGCATCGCCTACCTCGTCACTCGCGAGCGCATCGTCTACAGTGAGGCCGGCCTCCTGCATGCGATGCGGGTGCTGCCGCTCAGCGTCGTGCCGCATGCCGAGGGCGCGCCCTTCGGCCTCCATTGGCACGAGCTGGCCGATGAGCTCGGCGCGATCGCCTCGGTCGCCTCTCGGGTGCGTGCGGTTCGCACCGCTGCGGCCCGTCGCGCGTCGACCGCCCGAGTGAGCGTCGCGAAACTCTCGCCGGCGCGCCGCGCTTCGGCGCTCGGACGCATCACGGTGCGCGACCTCGAGCTCACCGAGATCGCCGAGGCCGCCCGCTTGCGCCGCACGGCCGCCGAGCTCGAGGCCCGCTTCGGTGCATCGTCGGCGGTCGCGGCCGTGGCGACCGACTTGCGGCCAGGTATCGAGATCGGCCCGGTGTTCACTCCCGACCTGCGGCCGCCGTTGCCGCGTGAGCCCGTCTCGACCGAGACGGCGCTCGAACTGCCGTGGCGCTTGCAGCTGAGCCCTCACGCGCGCGGGGCGTTCACGCACGCACTCGGCGAGGTCGAACACCACGGGCGCGTCGAGCTGTGGCATTCCCGACTGGCGTCGCGCACGGATGCCGCGGCAGACCTCGACCCGGCCGCGCCGCCGCCCGTCGATGAGGAGCAGCCGGCAACCCGCACCGTGCGCGCGGTGTGGACCCGCGACTTCACCCCCGGCAAGGGACCGGCCGAGAAGACGACGGCGTTCCCCGATGAGAACTTCGGCAATCCGGCGACGCTGCCGCCGTTCCGGGCGACGCTCTCGGTGCGCGATCGCATGCAGCTCGTGCATCTCACCTCCAACCATCGGTGGTCGCGCGGTTACACTCCCCGGGCGGTGCCGGTCGAGCGGCTCATGCTGACCGCGGTCGGCGGGTGGCTCGCGAGCGAGGTGCATCTCTCGCCGCCGACGGGCCTGTCGATCGAGGAGTGGAAGCATCGTGCGACGATGGGTCGCGACCACTACGTGAAGGTCGTCTACCAGGGCGTGCTGCTGCCGTTCGGCCATCGAGCCTCGCTCGTGAAGGTCACCGAGCGGCGCGTGAAGGCCGACGGCCGCGCCACCCTCTATCAGCGGCTCTTCGTCGTTGTGCGCCAGCCCGAGCGGCGGTTCCTCGCAAGCGGCACGGCGAAGTTCGACAACCGCATGCCGTTCCGGTGGGTACGCATCCTCACCGCAGCCACCCCGCCGCTCGCCTCGCCGCGGCGGCCCACCCGCGCCGACGGCCAGCCGCTCGTCGCGAACGGGCAGATCTTCGTGCCCGAGATCGCGGCCGTCGACGGCGCCGTCGGCGCGAACTCGGCGCCGGGGCAAGAGCCCTTCATGTTCCGGATGCTCGCGAACGACGTGGGCAACCGGCTGATCGAGTTCGAGGGGCCGTTGCTCTTCGTCGAGAAGACGGTCTTCGAGCAACTGCAGGCCGACCGCGAGGCGGCGCGGGGCGCCGCGAATATGGTCTCGCCGGCCTACGACCTGCGCGGCCAGCGGGTCGTGTTCGCACCCCCGCTCGACCCCGACGACACCACCCTCTCGACCGCCTCGGTGACCTTCGACGCCGAGTTCGACACCGCGACCACCGAGAAGGCCACGAACTTCGTGCTGCCGGTGATGCGGGTGGCCCGCGCCGCCGTGCCGGCGATGAGCGCGTTCACGGGGCAGTCGTCACCCGTCGACCTCACCTACGCGACCGCGTACCGCGCGAAGGGCTTCGGCAGCGGGCCGACCCATGCCGGCAACGAAGGAGGGCTCTTCCTGCAGCTCGCGAAAACCGGCGGCGAACCGTCGGCCGCCGGCGAGACGATGGGGTTCTCCTCGCAATCCGACAAATCGGGCGGGTTCGTCAGCCCGAGCGTCGAGGTCACCGCACTCGCCCGGCAGGTGGGACCGGTCGGGGGCGACCTCACGAAGCTCGCCCAGAACGCGGCATCCTTCGATGTCGGCGGCATGTTCGGACTCGATGCCGCGAAGCTCTTCGGCATCCTCCCGCTCGCCGAGCTGCTGCCCGCCTCGGGCAGCCCGCTGCCGAAGTTCGTCACGCAAGCGGTGAACACCGTGGTGGGGCTCGGGCAGTCGGTCTCCGAAGCCCGAGCGTTCGTCGTCAAGAACGCCGCAGCGCTCACGGCGCAGGCGGCCGCGGTGTCGCAGGCCGCCACCGAACTCGCGGATGCCGCACAGGACTTCGGCGACGCGATGGTGCTGTTCTCGCAGGCACCGCATCCACCGCAGGACTTTCTCGGGCTGCTCACGACGATCAGCGACCGGGCGACGAAGCTCCGCGACGCCCTCCATGCGCCGGCCGTGCCGTTGTCGCTGCCGCGCGCCGAGATCGAACGCGCCCTCGCCCTGTTCGAGCGACTGCACGCGCTCGCAACCGAACTGCCCACGATCGTCGGGCTCATCGAGCAGCTTGCGACGGGGCAGTTGCTGCCCGAACGGGTGAGCGCCCGGCTCGAGTGGGAGACCGAGCTCGAGCCCTGGGCGCCGTCGGGCATCTCGCCGCCGGTGTTCCAGCCCGAGGGCGATCGACGGCTCCGCCTCGTCAGTGAAGTGCAGGCGCCGCTCGGTTCGGGTGAGCCCTCGGCGCTCGTCTCGTGCTCGCTGCCGCCGTTCACGCTGTTGCTGCTCGGCAGCACGAAGTTCATCGCCATCCATGTGACCGTGATGGAGTTCTCGGTCGCGCCTGGCCGAAAGCCCGACGTCAACGTCGCGCTTCGCGAGGGCGACGGCATCGAGTTCCTGGGCCCGCTCGCTTTCGTCGAGACGCTGAAGGAGATCATCCCGTTCGACGGGTTCAGCGACCCGCCGTACCTCGACATCGAGCCGAGCGGGCTGAAGGCCGGGTTCGACCTCGCCATCCCCGATCTCGCGGTCGGCGTCTTCTCGCTCACGAACATCCACCTCGGCGCCGAGCTGTCGGTGCCGTTCATCGGGGAGTCCCTCGAGTTCCGCTTCTTCTTCGCGACGCGCGAGAACCCGTTCCGCCTCGCGGTCGCGTTCTTCGCCGGCGGCGGGTTCTTCGCGATCACGATCTCGCCGAAGGGCGTCAAGGTCGTCGAGGCGGCGTTCGAGTTCGGTGCCGCCGTGGAGATGAGTTTCGTCGTGGCATCCGGCAGCCTCTCGGTGATGGCCGGCATCTACTTCCGCCTCGAGCAGGACGGCGACGCGCAGAGCGTGCTGCTCACCGGCTACTTCCGGGCCCGCGGCGAGGTCGACGTGCTCGGTCTCATCTCGGCGTCGATCGAGCTCTACCTCGAGCTCAGCTATCGGGCGATCTCGGGTCCGGGCGGCGAGAGCAGCGCGAAAGCCGTCGGCAAGGCGTCGATCAGCATCGAGGTGTCGGTGTGCTTCGTGTCGTTCTCGGTGTCGGTGAGTTGCGAGAAGCAGTTCGCCGGGTCATCCGGCGACCCGACCTTCCTCGACACCATGCGTGCCTACACCGACGAACTCGGCGCGGCCCGCGACCCGTGGGCCGAGTACTGCCGGGCATTCGCCGTCGAAGCAGTGTGAGGGGCGGACATGGCGGAAACGGCGATCTTCACGGCGATTCCCGCGGGGCGCCTGCGCGAGAACGGCCAGCTCAAGGTGACGGTCTTCGTCACGCCGAAGCTCGACACCGGGGCGCCTGCAGGCAGCGGGGTGCTGGCCGAGCTCGCCTCGTTCGAGGCCTTCGCGAACTGGCCGAAGACCGTGCTCGACGCGCGGTTCGTGTTCGACGTCGACGGCATCGGTCAGGTCGAGGGGTTTCCGCTCGACGACCCGATCGTGCCCGACCCCGAACTCTGGGAACGGCTGTTCGGGCGCACGAGCGTCGGCGACGCGGGCTTCCAGCACTTCGAGCAGGCCGTCGTGCACTCGTACTCGGTCGACGAGGTCGCGTCGGCGATCGCCGGGCTCTACCAGACGATCGCGGTCACGAGCCCGACCTCGTTCCCCGCGATCACCCGTGGGCCGCTGCAGGGCAAGCTCGTCGAGCTTGGTTCTCCGCGCACGGTGCTCGAGCGGTGGGAGCAGGGCCACCGTCGAGAGATCAAGCGGTATCTCGCCGAACTCCGCGGAGATTCCGATCCGAAGGGCCGGTACCTCCGCATCGACGACGTGCCGCCGGCCGAGCGTCCGGCGGTCGCGCTCGCCGCCGCTGCGGCGTTCTACGACCGAACGGATGACCCGTGGGACGACGCGACCGCGATCGCCCCGCCGCCCGCACCTGCGCCGCCCGAGTTCCACAGTTTCGTCGCACGCTGCGCCGACTACCCCGAGCTGCTCCGCCGCCTCGGGCTCGCGATCGACGTCTGGATCAAGGACGACCCGGCGATCGGCGAGTTCACGAGCATCCAGCTCGTCGGGGGCACGAACGGCGGGGTGCTCGAGTCGCTCATGACGGATGCCGCGGCACGGCCGATCACGAACGCGCACTACTCCGACCGGGTGTGGGCGCCCGCGTCGCGGGCCGAGCTGCCCGACGTGGTCGACGGCAGCCTCGTGGTCGACGACGAGCGCCGGTTCCTCGTCGACCAGCTCGATCCCGACGGCTCGGCGCTCAAGGTGACGACGCTGCTCGCCGAGCTCGAACGCACCGACGCCGAACTGCGCGACAGCGCCGGTCGCAACAACAACGCGCCCTCGATGACCGACGACGCGTCGTCGCTGCCCGCGCTGAAGTCGGCGGGGCTCATCATCGCCCGCCGCGATCGTGCCGGCGGGCTCGTCGAGCAGTTCGACGCCTCGGCGCAGCACGAGACCGATCGCGGCAACGGGGCATCCGCTCGCCTGAACGCGGCAGACGTCACGCGCGGCTGGCGCATCGACGTGCAAGACGACGCATCCGGCGGCCGCGAGTGGTTCTCGCTCCACCGTCGGCAGGGCGAGTATCTGCTCGTCGCGCCCGACCGCGCGCCGACTCCGCTCCCGGTGCAGCCCGAGCCCGACGAGGGGTATCTGAAGGCCGCGAGCACCTCGGCGAACGAGGCCGAGCCGACCGCCGACCAGTACTTCCACGAGACGCTCGGCGGATGGGACGGCTGGTCGCTCGCGGTGAAGCGACCGGGCAAGATCGTGAACGAGACGCGGCCGGTCGACCCGCAGGCCGAGCCACCGGATGTCGCGGACACGGGCTTTCCGCTTGCCGCGCGGTTTGCGGTGCAGCCCGGCTCGCTGCCGCGGCTGCGGTACGGCCGCCGTTACCGGGTGCGGGTGCGCGCGGTCGACCTCTCGGGGCGATCGATTCCCGACGACCAGCTCGACGAGGCCCATGAGCGCGACCTCGACGACACCTACCAGCGCTGGGAGCCCGTGCCGTCGCCGGCCATGGTGCCGCTGACGGAGTACACCGAGGGCGAATCGCTCATGCGCCTCGTGATCCGCTCGACGCTCGACGTGCCGGTCGGCGACTACGTGCAGCTGAACCGCGTGCGCACACTGCCGGGGCACGAGGCATCCGGCGATCTCGGCATCGTCTATCGCGTCGAGAACGAGCGCAATGTGGCTGCGCCGATCGGCAGCGTCCAGCTCGCCGAGATCCACGGTCTGCTCGATGCCGCCCTCGCCGGGGACCCGGCTGGGGTCGCCGCGCAGTTCGCGATCGCGGGCCGGGAGGCGGGCAGCTACCTGACACTGCCCGGCGGCCGGGTCGTGAGCAAGCTCGAGACGCCGTCGACGCTCGACGGCACGAAAGAGCAGGTACTGCCCGACGGCCAGTACGTCGTGCACCCGAACCGTTCGCTCCCGCTGCCGTACCTGCCCGATCCGCTCGCGAGGGGCATCTCGTTCACGACGCTGCCCGGCGACGTCACTGCCGGCGGCGGAGCCGGGGCCGCCGGGGCCGACGTGGTCGGCACTCCGCCGACCCGGCTGCTGCGGTGGCCCGGAGAACCCGACGACTGGTTCGACCGCCGGCCGGTACTGCTCCGCGTCGTCGAGGGCGATTCGCCCCCGGCCTTCGACGACGCGGCCCGCACGCTCACGGTGTCGCTGCCGAAGGCGACGCTCGCGACGGTGCGGCTCAGCTCCTTCCTCGACGACGCCGACGTCGAACTCATGCGCGTGTGGCACCTCATCGACGAGCACCAGGCGCCGGCGAGTGCCGATCAGCGCGAGACGGTGCGTCGAGGTCGGCACTGGATGCTCACGCCGTTCACCGAGCTGACGTTCGTGCACGCCGTCGAGAAGCCGCTCGAGCCGCCCGAGATCCGGCTGGGCCCGGGTTCGCGGCGTGACACCGGGGCGACGTTCTCGCTGCTGCCCGGCACCGTGCACAACCACGCCGCGAGCACCGGGCGCATCGACCTCGATGCCGACTGGAACGACCCCGTCGACGACGTGCTCGAACCCGCGCCGCGTGAGGAGGGGAAGCGCGCGCACGTCGCCGACTTCGACCTCGAGACGAGTGAGATCGACGCGCTCATGTGGCCGACGAGCGGGCCGGCCGCCGGGTTGTTCGGTCCGCGCCACGAGGTGCGGCACGAGTTCGGCGACACCCGCCACCGCTACGTCGACTACACGCCGCGCGCGACCACCCGGTTCCGCGAGTACTTTCCGCCGCAGATCACGGATGACCCCGAGCTCATCACCTCGGTCGGGCCGACGCTCCAGATCGACGTGCCGTCGAGCGCTCGCCCCGCCCCACCCGACGTGCGCTACCTGGTGCCGACGTGGGAGTGGCGAACCGAGCGCATCGAGGTCGACGCGCCGTTCGCGGTGCGGCGCGTGCGCACGGCCGCCGGCCTTCGCGTCTACCTCGGCCGGCCGTGGTACTCGAGCGGGCCCGACGAACTACTCGGCGTCGTGCTCGCCCGGCAGCCGTGGATCTCGTGGGCCGCCGACGTCGCGCGCGGGGTGCTGAGCGACGTGGAGTCGCCGGCGCTCGCCGACGCCTGGTCGAGGCAGGTGCTCGAACGACAGGGTGCGATCGTGGATGCCGCGACCTCCGCCGGGGAGCAGCTCGCCGCGGGCGTGCGCTCGATTGCGGAGCGCGTGCGGCGGCAGGCGGTCGAGCCGGGTGCACGCATTCGAGCGCGAGACGACCTCGAGCGCTTCCTCGTGGCGAGCGACCGCGCGGTCACCGCGGCTCGCCACGCAGACCTCGACCTGCTCGCCGGCATCGAGAGTTCCGTCGCATCGGGCATCCTCACCGAGTTTATTCCGCTCTTCACCGGCACCGGCCCCGAGGGGCGCAGGTTCACGAGTGTGTGGGGCTCCGATCCCGTGTTCGCCGGCGAACCGCTGCCCGCCGGGCCGTTCGCGCACCAGTTCCCGCTGCGCAGCGCAGTCGGCACGGTGCAGCTCGCCGAGGTCGACGACCGGGTCACCGTGGTCGGCCACGAGCCCGAGTTCGACGCCGACCGCAAGCTCTGGTTCTGCGACATCCAGTTGGAGACCGGCGACGCCTACACGCCGCTCGTGCAGCTCGCACTCGCTCGCTACCAGCCGCACTCGGTGGTCGGCCAGGAGCTCTCACCCGTCGTACGCGCCGACTTCGCCCAGACGCTGCCCCGACGCGCCGCGACGTTCGTCGCCACCCCCGACGGCCGCGCGGTCGCGATCACACTGGCGGGCCCCGTCGGCGTTCCAGAACACGCGAACACCCTGCCGAACCTCGCCGCCGAGGTTCGCGCCTCGCGCCGAGTCGAGGCGTGGGTCGAGCGGCTCGCCGGCGGAGCGACGAGCGATCTCGACTGGCAGGCGGTGGGCGCACCCGTCGAACTCGACGTGCGGATGGGCCTCGGCGCAATTCGCAACCAGCGGTACGGCGAGGTCGAGTGGGCGGGGGCCGTCGGGCTGCCCGAACGGGTCGATGGCGACCGGTTGCGCGTGCGCATCGCCGAGTACGAACTGCACGAGGGCGACACGATCGGGCTGCCGGTCGTGCTGCTCATCGTGCCGCAGCGCGGACGACGGCTCGTCTACAGCGACTCGGTCGACCTGCCGTGAGCAGAGCGAATTGCGAGCTCGCTGAATTGCGAGCTCGGTGAACCGCGAGCTCGGTGAACTGCGAGCTCAGTGAGCTGCGAACTCGGTGAATTGCGCGCTCGGTGACCTGCGAGCGGCGCCTCAGCCGAGCGACTGCACGAACCGCCGCACGCGTGCCGCCATCTCGTCGGGCACCTCGGCGATCGTGAAGTGCCCACCCTCGGCGAGGCGGTCGAATTCGCGCAGGTCGAGGTAGTGCCGCCGCACGAGCGACTCGGGATAGGTTGCTTCGTGCCGCTGGATGAAGACGGCAGCGGGCACCGAGTTCGCAGGGATCGGGTCGGGGGTGTCGGCGCCCTCGTAGTACGGGCGGAACGACGAGGCGATCGTCTGGGTAACCCAGTAGATCATCGCCTCGGTGAGGATGCGGTCGCTCGAGATGCGTCGTTCGACGGCGCTCGGGTCACCGGGCGGTGTGTCGCTCCACTCGACGAGTTTCTCGGCGAGCCACGCGAGCAGGCCGGCAGGAGAGTCGTTGAGCGCGAACGCGAGCGTGTCGGGTCTCGTGGCCTGCACATGGCCGTACGCGCCGTCGGTCTCGTGACGCGCGGCGATGCCGTCGAAGAACGCCCGCTCGGCGGGTTTGGTGAGCTCTTTCCGCTCGTCGGACGTCGGGAAGTGCGCGTGCGTGGCGACGATGCCCGCGACGTTCTCGGGGTAGCGCGCCGCGATGAGGTCGCTCACGTTGGCCGTGACGTCTTCGCCGTACGTGAAGTACTGCTCGTAGCCGAGTACCTCGGTCATGAGTGCATGCATCGTCGCGGCCAGCCGCTTCTCGGTCATCTCACCCGTCGCGTACGGCGAGGAGAATGCGAACCCCGGCAGGCTCGCGACGACGACATGGAAGTCGGGCAGTCGGTCGGCGAAATCGAGCTGCAGGGCGAAGGTGTGCGGCCAGCCGTGCATGACGAGGAGTGCAGGGGCATCCGCTCGCTCTGATCTCAAGTGCGCGAAGTGCACCGCGGCGTCGCCGATGTCGGCGATGAACTGCGGATGCCCGTTGAGCCAGGCTTCGCGCGACCGCCAGTCCCAGACGGCCCACTCGGAGATGAGCTCGCGCAGGTACTCGGCGGACATTCCCGAAGGCGGGCGCCGCGGCGAATCGTCGGGCACCCTGCTGCGCGCGAGGCGGTCTCGCAGGTCGTCGATGACCTGGTCGGGGACATGAAGCTCGAAGGGTCGCAACTCGCTCATAGGCCGACGGTATGCCGTGCCACCGACATCGACGTTTCGCGAGTTCGCCACGGTTGTCGATCCCGCGCGATCTCGTTCGACGTCCAGGATGAGAGCGGAGATACCGTCTCTGGAAGGATTCCATCATGCGCACCCTCATCGTCACCGAGTTCATCAGCCTCGACGGCGTCATCGACTCGCCCGGGGGCGGCTCGCACCCGCGCGCCGGCTGGACCTTCAAGGACGTACCCTTCGTCGAGGCGGCCTACGAGATCAAGGGCCGCGAGCAGCTCGAAGCGAGCGCGATGCTCATGGGACGAGTGAGCTACGACGAGTTCGCGCCGGTCTGGCCGTCGATGGAGGACTTCGCCGAGTACAACGCGATGCCGAAGTACGTCGTGTCGTCGACGCTGTCCGACCCTGAGTGGAGCAACACGCGGGTACTGCGGTCGCTCGACGAGGTCGCGAAGCTCAAGGAGGGCGAAGGCGGCCCCATCATCGTGCACGGCAGCGCCACCCTGGCACAGGGCCTCGCCGCGGCCGATCTCGTCGACCGGTACCACTTGCTCGTGTTTCCGATCCTGCTCGGTGCCGGCAGGCGCCTCTTCGCGAGCGACGGCGACCCGTACACGCGCCTCGGCCTCGTGGAGTACGAGGCGTACTCCAACGGTGTCGTCAAGCAAGTGCTCGACGTCGTTCGCTGAGCGGATGCCGCGGCAGCGGGCCGGTCACATGATCGCGCTGGAGAGCGCGGGCGCCCGCGTCAGCGCATCCACGACGTCGACGGCGTCGCGATCCATGCCCATGAGCGTCTCGGATGCCACGGAGTACTGGAACGGCATGCCGACGAACGCGAGCCCGGGGCATCCTTCGGCGAGGCCTCGATTCTCGATGGGCCGACCATCGGCGTCTACGACGCCCTCGATGTCGATCCAGCCGAGGTCGGGGCGCGAGCCTGTGCACCACATGACGGTCGCCGCGTCGATGACAGTGCCATCGACGGTGACCGGGCGCCCCGCCTCGACGCGGTCGAGGCGGCCGACCCGCACGACGCCGGCGCGATCGAGTTGTGCGGGCTTGTTGCGCACGAGCATGACGCCGTGGCCGAGATTCGCGGCCCGCGCCGCACGGCCCTTGGCGGTGTCGATCGTCGTGCGTCGCAGCCGGCCGATGAAGATGCCGCTCATGAGGTTGCCGATCAGGGTGTCGATATCGATGGGCACGTGCCCCGGATGCCGCCCCGCGAGGGTCACGGCGTGGCCGGCACGGGCGGCGTCGAGTGCGACATCCGTGCCCGAGTTCGCCGCGCCGACGACGAGCACCGCGCCGTCGGCGAGCTGCTCGGGCCCGCGGTAGTCGATGGAGTGGAGTTGCCGGATCGATGGGTCGAGCTCGCGCGCGAGCGCCGGCACGACGGGGATGCGGTGCGCGCCCGTCGTGACGACGACCCGGTCGGCGAGCACGTCGCTGCCGTCACCGAGTTCGAGGCGGAAGAAGCCGTCGGACCGACGGGTGAGCGCAACGACCTTCGACGAGCTTCGCACCGGCAGCTCGAAGTGCCGCGCGTACCGCTCGAGGTAGTCGCCCATCTGGGCGCCGGTGGGGTAGCCGAACCGGCCGACGTCGAGGCGCAGGCCCGGCAGGCTCGCGAAAGGGCGCGGGGTGAAGAGGCGCAGCGAACGGTACCGCTCGCGCCACGAATCCCCGATGCGCGCGTGCTCGTCGAACAGCTCGAATGCAACTCCGCGGTCGGCGAGGCGCTTGCCGACGATGAGCCCGGCTGCGCCGGCTCCGATGACCGCGGTGTCGATGACGGTGGTGGACATTTGGCCTCCCTTTCCGCGTGACACTACGGATGCCCCGTCGCTGCCGCGTCGGCAGAAATGACCATTTGCCGTGGTGCGGGCGGCGTGCGGCGGCTCAGTGCGTCGCGTTGAGCCCGTGCTCGAACGCGAACGCGGTCGCAGCCGAGCGGCTGCCGAGCCCGAGCTTGCCGAGGATGTTGCTCACGTGCCGCGCCACCGTGCGCTCGCTGAGGAACAGCTCGTTCGCGATCTGCCGGTTCGAGCGGCCGCTCGCGATGAGGCGAAGCACCTCGAGCTCGCGTCGCGTGAGGCCGGCGGATGCCGCGGCGCGCTCGCCCCCGACGGCGACCCGTTCGAGTCGGTCGAGGTCGGCGACCGCGCCGAGCCCGGCGAGCACGGTGCGTGCAGCGTCGAACTCGAGTTGCGCCGCTTCCTCGTCGCCGCAGGCCCGGTTCGCTCGGCCGAGCAGCACGCGGGTGACCGCGGCTTCGTAGGGCGCTTCGAGTCGTCGCCAGGCCGTCCACGACCGTCGTAGCAGAGGCAGCGCCTGTTCCGGGGCATCCGTGTCGATCAGGAGTCGGGCTTCCGCCCGGTCGGCTTGCGCCTGCAGGTAGATCGTGCCGAACTGCTCGGCCATGGCGCGCAATTCGGCGCAGGCGCGGCTCGCGACATCCGTCTCGCCGTGCTCGATCTCGAGCTCGACCTGCGCGGCCAGCAGCTCGGCGCGCGTGCCCGGCGTCGGCGCCGTGTCGAGTGCGCGAGCGACGCCGGCTCGCGCAGCAGCGATGCGCCCGCTGTCGCGCCGCAGCAGGGCGAGTCCGGGCTGCACCTCGCGCCCGAGCTCCGCAGCGCGCCGGTAGGCCGCATCGGCCTCGGCGCGTCGGCCGACGAGCCGGCAGAGTTCGGCCAGCCCGTAGTAGGCGTGCTCGAGCGTCTCGGCGCGCCGCTCGCGAGCGCAGACGGCTTCGAGCGTGGCGGTGGCCTCGTCCCATTCGCCGAGGAGGCGCAGCACGCCGGCCCGGTGCACCGAGCATTCGCCGCGGAACGGCTCGAGCCCGCGCTGCGCATCGCACCAGTCGCTGAGGTCGCGGGTCCACACGCGGGCGCGTTCGATATCCCACCGATCGAGGCAGCTCGCGATGACCGCGCAGTACGCGGGGCCCGCCGCACGGTCGCTCACCCGACCCGACGAGATGGCGAGCATGACGCGGTCCATGCAGGCGAACCCTTCGTCGACGCGGCCGCTGCGCACCAGCGACCGCCCGAGTCTCATGGTGGCGAGCACCTCGGTGTCGGCGTCACGGGCGTCACGTGCCAGCGCGACCGCGCGCTCGCCGAGGACGACGGCTGCCTCGACCTCACCCGATGCGAACGCCTCTGCCGCCCGGCAGAGCGCCGCCGTCGCCTCGCTGCCCGGGGTGCTCCCGGCGAGATCGCACAGCTCGAACAGCCGCGCCATCCATGCGCCCGCCCGCACGGCCTCGCCGTGGTCGGCGAGCGTGAAGCCCAGCCAGAACACGCAACGGATCGCGGCATCCGTCTCGCCCTCGTCGAGGTAGGCGAGGTGAGCCGCTCCCCACGCCTGCTCGCATTCGGCTTCTCGGCCGAGGAACCAGGCTGCCAAACCCAGTGCGTCGAGCTCAGCGGCGGTGAGTTCGCCTCGGCGGGCCGCGAGCTCGTCGTAGTTGGCGACCCAGTCGGTGACCTCCACTGCGCCTGCCGGGGACATGGCGTCAGTATGTGCCTCCGGAAGGGTGGTGACAAGCACGGGCCTCACACGTTCGCAGGTGCATCCGAATCCGCGTTCGCCAGTTCCGCCTCACGCCGAGGCGGAACTGGCATGCCGACAGGCGCATCGCTCAGACCGATCTCTTTCCTGCGAGCTCGCCGCGCAGCAACGGTCGAGCTGACCCGATCGATGACGATGCCGATCGTCAGGGCGATGGCGATACCGAGGAGTGCTGCGAGCAGTGGGTTGCCCGAAAGCCATTGGCCCGCGAACAACCCGATCACGACCGAGTACACGGCCCAGCTGATTCCGGCAAGGGCGGAGAGCGGCAGGAACCGCCGTCGCGGCAGGCCGGCGGCCCCGGCGGTGACGTTGACCGCGACCCGGCCCACCGGAATGTAGCGAGCGGTGAGGATGAGCACGGTCGCCCGTCGGGCGAGGCCCTCGCGTGCCCACTCGATCGCGCGGCGGGCGGAATCGCGCCGCATCCATCGCCAACGATCGAGTCCCACGGTGCGCCCGATCGTGAATGCGATGTTGTCGCCGAGGAACGCACCGGCGGCAGCTGCGAGCACGGCGCCGACGAGCATCGCCCAGTCACCGGTCGCCGCACCCGCGGCGGCGGCGGCGATGACGACCGTCTCGCTCGGCACGGGTGGGAAGAATCCGTCGATGACGCATACGACGAAGATCACCACGTAGACCCATGGCGACTGCACGAGCGAGAGCACGATGTCGGTGAGGAACTCCATGCCTTCGACGCTATGTACGGGGTTGCCGTGAGCGCGTCCCCCTGTCGTCGCATTCGACGTAGTACCGCAGTAGGGGCCGCCGAGGCGACCGAGGCGACCGAGGCGCCCGACGCGAACGGAGCGGGCGCACGGGCGGTGATCGGGGCGGGCGACGCCCACCCCGATCTCCATCGCTACGCCGCCGCGGTGTCGCCTGCGACGGTCGTCACGCGCAGCCCGTCGACGAGCGAGGTCGTCGGCCGGCCGATGAGGCGCGAGAGCGTGCCGTCGGTCTCAGCGAGCACGCCGCGCCGGATCGCGTCGTCGATGCCCGCGACGAAGCCCGCCATGCCGGTGTCGAGGCCGGCCGCCTCGAGCGCGGCGATGTGCTGCTCCGTGGTGAGCGGCGTGTACGTCACCTCGCGGCCGACGACCTCGGCGACGGCTGCGGCGAACTCGTCGTAGTTCCAGGCGACGTCGCCGCCGAACTCGTAGGTCTTGCCGAGGTGTCCGTCTTCGAGCAGCACGACGGCGTCGCCCTCGGCGAAGTCGGCACGGGTCGCGCTCGCGACGAGCCCGTCGGCCACGGATGCGGCGATCACGCCGGTCGACGCGGCGCGCGCGACATCCGCTGCGTAGTTCTCGGTGTACCAGTTGTGGCGCACGATCACGGCGGGAATTCCCGAGGCGGCGATGGCCTCTTCGGTGGCCTTGTGGTCGGGGGCGATCACGAAGTCGGCGGTCGTGGCCTGCGGCGCGCTCGTGTAGACGAGTTTCGCGATGCCGGCGGCCTTCGCGGCGTCGATCACGTTCTGGTGCAGCGCGGCGCGGTTGCCGGCCTCCGAAGCCGAGACGAGCAGCACGGTGTCGACGCCCTCGAGCGCCGGGGCGATGGTCTCGGGGCGTGCGTAGTCGAGTTCGACGGTGCGGATGCCGCGTGCCGCGAGCTGCTCGATCTTCGAGGTGTCGCGGGAGCTCGCGACGATCGAGTCGGGCGCGGCGCCGCGGGCGAGCAGCGATTCGACGACGAGGCGGCCGAGTTGGCCCGAGGCGGCGGTGACGAGAATGATCATGGTGTTCGGTGTTCCTTCCGATTGCAGTCACCAGTGGGCAACCGGATACTGCTCGCGAGCCTTCCCTCGCGACGGTACCCGCCTTCGCGGAAGGCACCCACAGGCCGACGGCATCGTGGTGCGAACCTCGTCTCCCGAGGTGCCGCCGCGGGTGGAGTACGCGCTGAGCCTGGCCCGCCGTGCCGAGAACGTCGACCAGTCAGGGCGCGTTCACCGACCGGACACCGTCGATTGGCTTGACGGCAACGCGCACCCACTTGATTCGAGGAGGCCTGCGCGCGTTGAGCGCCGTGGCTTTCCCCCCCTGCCTCCCCAGAAGAAGCGGTACTGCTATGCCTGCGTACGCCCGAAGGAAGACCGTGAGAACGACCGGAGCCGTCCTGGCAGGAGCGGTGATCTGCGCGCTCGCACTCCCGTTGGCGGCGACCGCCGCGCAGGCCGCCGTGCCGGACGGCATCGAGGGAAGCGGAGTTGCGGGCGATCCCTATCTCCTCGACACCGCATCCGACCTGCTCGCCTTCGCGACCGCGGCGAACGCCGAACCGGGCGCCTACAGTTCGTCGCACGTCGCGCTCACCGACGACATCGCGATGGACGGCGAGGCCGAGTTCTCCGGCATCGATCAGTTCTCCGGTGTCTTCGACGGGCGGGGTCACGTGATCAGCGACATCACCCTGGGCACGTCTTCGGCCGGGGGAGGGCATCGAGGCTTCATCCGGCGGCTGAACCAGGGCACCGTCGCCAACCTCACGCTCGACGGCGTCACCGCTGACAACGGCAGCGGTACCGGCTTCGTCGCCGGGCTCGCGGTGTACGCGACCGGCGCGACTGTCACCGGCAACCGGGTCATCGACGCCGAATTGGTCGCGCGTTCCGGCGAGAAGGTGGGCGGGCTCATCGGCGAGGCCGACGGCGCCATCGTCACCGACAACTCCGTCGAGGCCGCGCTGACCGCCGCCAAGATGCCCGCCGGCATCGTCGCCTATTCGAAGGGCGCCAGCCGGATCGATCGCAACCTCGTCGATGCAGACCTCACTGTCGTGAACGGCGGCGGCGCCGCCGGCACGCGGGGAATCGACGCCGGCCTGATCGTCGGCTACCCGGGCACCCCCAGCTCGGCCAGCTTCTCGCAGAACGTCGCCCTCGGCGGCTCGATCGAGTACGGCGGCCTCATCGACGGGTTTACCGGCCGCATCGTCGGCTACACCGGTTATGAAGGCTGGAGCGCCGAGGGCAACCTCGCCAACAGCGACATCACGATCTCGGGCGCGACCGTCGCCGGCCCGGGCACGAAGAACCAGCACGGCATCGACACGGCTGCAGCCGACCTCGCGCAGCAGGCGAGTTACGAGGCGCTCGGCTGGGACTTCACCGACGCCTGGAGCTTCGACGGGATGCTGGGGCACCCGGTGCCGAAGTACACGTACACGCTGCCCGGTGCCGGTACCGCGGAGGCGCCGTACGAGATCGCGAACGCGGCCGATCTCGAGTTCCTCGCGGCCGAACTCAACGCCGGCACGGCGAAGTACACCGCGGCGACGAACTACGCCCTCACCGGCGACCTCGACTTCACGGGCCGCGATGCGTTCGTCGGCATCGACGGTCTCACGGCGATGCTCGACGGTCGCGGCCACACGATCAGCGACATCACCTACGGGCCCAGCGCTTCCTCGGCCCGGCTCGGCCTGATCCGCGCCATGACCGGCGGCGAGGTTCGCGACCTCGTTCTCGACGGCGTCACCGCGCGCACGGACAGCAGCTCCGAGGGCGACTGGGTCTCGGCGGTCGTGGTCGTCGCCACCGACACGATCTTCGATGGCGTCTCCGTCATCGATGCCGAGCTGTCGGGTGCCGGCGCAGAGAAGGTCGCCGGCATCGCGGCCGAGCTGCGCGGCAACAGCCAGGTCACGGCCAGCTGGGTCGACGGCGACGTCACCGCGAAGAAGATGCCGGCCGGCATCGCCTCCCACGTGCACGACAACGCGGTCATTCGCGACAACCTCGTCTCGGTCGACCTCGCTGTCGTCGCCGACGGCGGTTCCGGCACTCGCGGAATCGACGCCGGCGCTGTCGCGGCCTACCCCGAATCCGGCAACAACGTCACGATCGAGCGCAACGTCGCCTTCTCGGGGTCGATCGACTACTCCGGCCCCGTCGCCGGGTTCGCCGGCCGCATCCTCGGCTACTACCAGGCCTCTGGCGAGTACCGCGTGCCCGTGCTGGCGAACAACCTCGCCAACGGCGACATCACGATCAGCGACGCAACCGTCACCGGCACCGCGACGGATGCGAACGGCGCAGACACCTCCGCCGCCGACCTCGGCGTGCAGGCGACGTACGAGCAGCTCGGCTGGGACTTCGCCGCCGACTGGATCTTCGACCACGAACGCGGGCATCCCGTGCCGCGCTTCATCGACGACACCCAACGCCCGAATCGCATCGCGACCACCTTCTACGGGGACACGCAGACGCAGCGGGCCTTCAACTGGTACTCGACGCTCTCGAGCGACGCCGCGGGCGTCAAGGTCGGCACCGACCGTGAGTTGAGCGATGCCGAGTTCGTGGCCGCCGAACGCACGACCGACCGCAACGGCGAGACCAACTATCAGGCGGTCGTCACCGGGCTCGAGCCGGGTACGCGCTACTTCTACCAGCTGGGCGACCAGGGCGCGCAGGTGTGGAGTGCCACCGGCACCTTCCTGACCAGCGACGGCGAATCCGACTTCACCTTCATCGACCTGACCGACACCCAATCGCAGAACCTGAGCGAGGCGGAGCTGTCGGCGGCGACGATCGCCAAGTCGCTGGCGACCGTGCCATCGGCCGAGTTCGTCATGCACAACGGCGATGTCGTCGAGCAGGGCAGTCGTGAGCAGGACTGGATCGACTTGCTCGACTCCTCGCGCGACAGCCTGATGGCGACGACGCTCGCCCCTGCCTCGGGCAACCACGACGAGGCGACCGACTCGTTCACCGATCACTTCGCGCTCGAAGCGGAGAACGGGCAGGACACCTCGACGGGTGCCTACTACTCCTTCGACTACAACGCCGCCCACGTAGCGGTGCTGAACACGAACGAGGGCGGGGCCCAGGGCATCAGCGACAGCCAGATCGACTGGCTGCGACAGGATGTCACCGCCGCACGCGAGGCCGGCGCCGAGTGGGTCATCGTGACGATGCACAAGGGCCTCTACACGACGGCGAATCACCTCGACGACGCCGACGTGATCGCGATGCGCGACCGGCTCATGCCCGTCATCGACGAACTCGACATCGACCTCGTGCTGCAGGGCCACGACCACGTGATCAGCCGCACGAAGGTGCTCGGGTACGACGCGGCGGGCATCGAGGATGCGGCCGTCAGGCCGACGAGCGTGATCACCGAGATCGTGAACGGCAAGCGCGCCGAGTACGCGCTGAACCCCGACGGCACGATCTTCTTCCTGCCGAACACCGCCGGCGCCAAGCACTACACGCAGGCGACCGGCGCCGGTGGCGGCATCGACCTGGAGAGCTACCTGCAGCTGTTCGACCGCACGGGGGAGCAGAACCAGGAGAACTTCGTCGGCATCAGCGTCACCGAGAACCGGCTCACGATCGACCAGTACGACATCAAGGAGAAGGGCCAGCCCCGCCTGTTCGAGAGCTTCGGCATCGATCGCGAGGTCACTCCGGTCGCCGCGACGATCGATGCACTGCCGCAGGTCGCCGACCTGACCACGTCTGACGAGAACGGCGTCGCGCAGGTGCGCGCCGTAGTCGATGGGCTCAGCGCCGCGCAGCAGGGTGGATTGGGCAACCTCGACGAGCTCGAGGCGCGGGAGGCCCGCATCCGCGAACTGATCGGCGCCGTCGCCACCGACGGCAGTGAGATCGCGTGGGCGACCGATGCCGACGCGCGTCAGACGTTGACGGTGCGGAACGACACCCGCACTGCGTTCACGGATGTGCCGGTGAAGGTCGCGTTCGCGTCGACCCCGCAGCAGGATGCCGACACCCTCGCGTTCTTCGCGACCGATGGGGTCCCCCTCCCGTTCGAGGTGGAGACGTGGAACCCCGGCGGTGAGTCCGTCGTCTGGGTGCGGGTCCCGCAGATCCCCGCGCAGTCGGCGGCGACGGTCTGGGCATACTTCGGCGCCGAAGACGTGACCAACGACCCGACCCGGGTGTGGTCGGAGGACTACGCGCTCGTCGAGCACTTCGGCTCCGCGGCGGACGCGGGCGCCACCGTCACCGATTCGACCGGCGCGCACGCGGGATCCGTCGTCGGCGGCGAGCTGACGGTGACCACCCGGGGCGGCGACTCGGTCGCCGAGCTGGGCTCCTCGCGCCTCGAGTACGACGGCGACGTGGGCGGCGACTTCGACCGCATCTCGATCAGCTCCGTCATCTCGCTCACCGAGGAGCAGCTCGCCGAGATGACGGGCAATGCGCCGATCGTCGCGAAGGAGTCCAGCACGGGCTCGGGCCGCACGAGCTTCTGGCAGGGCATCACCGGCGACGGGCAGGCGAGCACCCGTTTGGCCGGCAACAGCTGGGAGTTCGGCACCGTCGACCTGAACAACCGCTTCGCACTGGCCTTGGACGGTGAGCCGCACCTGCTGACGCAGACCTACGACGGCATGACGTACTCGGTGTTCATCGACGGCCGAGAGGTGCACTCGCAGATGGTCGAGTACCGAAGCACCTACGGCGACCCGTCGGTGAAGACCACGATCGGCGACTACGCCACCACCGACGGCTCGCTGTTCCGTCCGTTCACCGGCGACGTCTCGGAGGTGCAGATCGCGGGGGTGGGCTTCAGCCCCGACTTCGAGGCCTTCCGGTACGCCATGTACCTCGGCGACGCGATCGAGCTGGGAGACGTCGTCGCCGGCTCGTCCGACGACGTCGAGCTCACCGTTGCCACCCCACGTGCCGACTCCGAGCAAGAGGCAGGCCTGGTCGAGGTGACCGGCACCGTGAGCAAGCACGCCGAGCTCGTCGCCGAGGTGGACGGCGCCGAGGTGCTCCGGCAGACCGTCGACGCGGGTGAATTCTCGCTGTCGGTGCCGGTGCACGCGATCGGCGACGCGACCCTCTCACTCACCGCTGTCGCCGAGGGCTCCTCGGCACAGCGGAGTGTGCCGTTGTCGGTCGTCGACACCGTCGCCCCGGCGGCGCCGACCGTTGCCGACTCGTCGGATGCGGCATCCGCAGACCGCCCGGAGGTGACGCTCGAGGTCACTCCCGACTCCGACGATCGTGAACCGGTGGATGTCTCCTTCTCGGCGAACGCGACGGTGCCGCTGACCGCGGCGAACACCGTCGTGCGCACCGGTTCGACGGTGGAACGCACCCCGGTCGCGCTGCTGCCCACGAGCGGCACCGCGCTCGCCGACCTCCTGCCGACCACCGCGGGCGAAGACCAGAACCCGTTCCAGATCTACGAGGTGACCCTGACCGACGAGCAAGCGGCGCAAGAGGAGTTCCACTTCGCCTGGACCGGAACGGGCGACGACCGCCGGGTGTCGGCCTGGGTGTGGGACGCCGTCGCATCCGCCTGGGCGTTGGCCGATTCGGATGCGAACGCCGACGGCGGCCCCGTCGCACTGGACGTGGTCGCCCGCGCCGAGCAGAACGTGGTGTCCGAACAGCGCACGATCTCGCTGCTGATCTGGCGCGGTCTGACCGAGCTGCCGTGGGGCGTGGAGCACGAGTACGAGACGGCTCCGGATGTCGCGGACTTCGACTGGGGGATGGCGCACGTGCCCGACACGCAGCTCTACGCCCAGGCCACTCCCGACTACATGACGAAGCAGTTCGAGGACGTCGTCGGCGGCGCCGAGAAGCGCAAGACCGCGATGGTCGTGCAGTCCGGCGACTGGGTCAACCGTGAGTACCTCTCGCAGGAGTACCAGTGGAAGCAGGCTGAACCGTCCGCCGTGGCCATGGAGGAGGCGGGTCTGCCCTACCTCATCTCGTGGGGCAACCACGACTATTCGGACGCGCGGAACGGCCGTGTGATGCTTCCGAGCTACTTCCCCATGTCGCGATTCGAGTCGAGCCTCGAGGGCACGCCGTGGAGCTTCGGCGGCAGCCAGGACATCGACAACTACTACTACACCGCCGAGATCGACGGTGCGCGGCTGCTGCTGCTGACGATCGGCTTCTTCTCGTCTGACAACGCGAACGACGCCGGGCTGGCGTGGGCGCGCGAGGTGCTGGCAGCACACCCCGACCACACGGTGATCCTCGCCGCGCACCAGTCGGTGGGCACGGGCGCGAACAATTGGGCCAACGGCAACATCACGGGCTTGGTCGACGCGTACCCGAACGTGAAGCTCGTGCTGGGCGGTCACATCGCCGGCACGGGGGTCGCGTCGCGTACGACGCCGGCGAGCACCACCTACGGTGTGCTCACCGACTACCAGAGCCGCGTCTACGGCGGGCAGCAGTTCTACCGCAGCCTGAGCATCGACGCGGAGAACGGCCTGATCCACTCCAACACCTGGTCGCCGATGCTCCAGACCGCGGTCTCCGACGGTGCGTGGCACTCGCCGATCGCCGAGTCGGCGGTTCCCGGGTTCCACGGCTCCGACTCGGAGAACTGGGTGATCGAGCTGGACCTTGGCGGTTCGACCACGCGTACCCTGACCGCGAACGCGCTCACCTTCTCGGCCGGCGCCTCGGCGCCGATCGGCGAGACCGTCGGCACGGTCGGTGACGAGACCGTCTCGATGGTGCTCGAGGGTGCCCGCGAGGGCGTCGAGTACGAGTGGTACGCCGACCTGACCGACGCGGCCGGCAACACCACTCGCAGTGCGGTGTCGACGTTCACCATCACCGAGGCGCAGGCACAAGTGCCGTCGACGCCCCGCGACGTGTCGGCGACGGCCACCGGCACCACGGTGCAGGTCGGCTGGTCGGCCCCGGCCAGCGACGGCGGCGCCGACGTCACCCGCTACGAGGTCAATGTCGGTGACCGGGTGCTGACCGTCGACGGCGGCGTGCTCTCGGTGGATGCCACTGGCGTGGCGACCGGCAGCCACACGGTGACGGTGCGTGCGCTCAACAGCGTCGGATGGTCGCCCGCTTCCGAGCCGGTCACGATCGAGGTTGTGGACGCCGGCGGCGAGCAGCCGGAGCCGAGCATCGTGGTGCGCGGCGACTTCCACCCCGGTGGGGCGGTCGCCGTGTCGGGAACCGGCTTCGCCGCCGGCGCATCCCTCGAGATCGAGCTGCGCTCGACGCCGGTCGCACTCGGCGCGGTGACCGCCGCGGACGATGGCACGCTCACCTTCGCCGGAACGCTTCCCGAGGGCACTCCTCTCGGCGAGCACACGGTGGTCGTGTTGCAGGATGGCGTCGATGTGGCCTCAGCGCGCATCGTCGTGGGTGCGGCACCGGGCGGCGCTCCCGGCGGCGAGCCCCCTGCTTCCGGCTCCGACGGGCTCACCGGGCACCTGGCCTCGACTGGGAGCGATCTCGGCTGGGTGCCGTGGACGGTGGGCGGGGCGTTGCTGCTGCTGCTGCTCGGTCTCGTGCTGATGCGAGCACGTCGACGCCACGAGCTCGGCTGACCCTCGCGACGGATGCGGTCGGCTCGCTCGAGTCGGCCGCATCCGTGTCGGTGCGCGGCACCGGCTCGGTCGGGAGCACGAGGTGAGCAGGCCGGCCCGACCGCCCGTGCAGGTGCAGATTGTGCGGAACCCGTTTAGCATCGGAAGCGGCGAGCAGCTCCGATTCCGACCGCAGCGCCGCCGGCCCGACCCCCAGGAGCCCGAGTGACGACGCATGCCGACGAACAGCCGATGCTCGGACTCCGTGTGTCCGCGGGGGTGTCCGCGGCTGCGTCCGCGGCTGAGCGCGCGCCTCGGCCGGGCCGCCGGAGCGCCGAGGTCGGAGGCACCCTTCGTCCCCGCCGGATTCCCACGCCCGACTGGGGGAGCCACTCGTCGCCGCGCGATGTGCAGCGCTATTACCTGTGCAGCGAGGAGCCGAGTGGTGAGTTCGTCGAGGTGATCATTCCCGTCACCGATGCCGGTCGGCGGCGTTACTTCACGACGAGCGACGGGGAGCGTCTGACCGAGGTCGACGAGGACTACTTCGTGCGCCGAGGCGAGGGCAACGCCCGCTCGTTGCTCGAACTCGACGCGCGCGAGATGGCCGAGCTCCAGGCGGAATTGCACTTCGTGCGCCCGGTGCTCGGGCGCGACCCGCTGGCCGAGGCCGCGGCCGAGGCTGCACAGGCCGAGGCGACAACCGCTGCGCCAGTGCCTGAGGTGACGGATGTCGCGGAGCCGGCGAAGGTCGCAGCGGTGACGGATGTCGCGGAGCCGACGGATGCCGCGGGGGTGACGGATGTTGCGGAGCCGGCGGAGGTCGCAGCACAGGCGGCGTCCGGCGACGCGGCGTCCGGTGACGCGGTGCCCGGTGGCGCGGTGTCGTCAGGCGTTGTGTCGAGCCCGGAGGTCGCAGATCTCGAGGACGCAGAGCCGGCGGTGGTTCTCGAGCTGCCGTTCCCGGTTCCGGCGCGCGCCGTCGCGGAGTGGCTGGATGCCGGGACGATACCCGAAGACCCCGAACCGCCGGCGCCCGAAGAGCCCGAGCCGCCGGCCCGTGAAGTCGCGGCAGAGGTCGAGCCGGTATTCGACTTCCGCGCGGCCGACGACGATGACGACGAGATGAACGAGGAGAACGCCGTGGTGATGGGAACGAACATGTTCGAGCAGGTCGAGCCCGCGGCATCCGTGATGCCCGCCAATGTCACCCCGATGCCCGTCGGGGCGTCGGCCGGCACCTATGCCGTGACAGCCGCAGCCGCAGCCGCAGCCGCAGCCGCACCCGCCGTCGCGCCGGCGCCGGCTGTCGCCGCCGCCACCGCGCAGGTGTCGCTCGCGAAGGGCATCGCGTTCGTCGCGCACCGCGGTCAGCTCGACCGGGTGGGCGCCGAGTACATCGATCACCCGGGGCGCGTGGCCGAGCGGTTCGACCCGCTCGCCGAGCCCATGCCCGCCGCGGCGGCGTGGTTGCACGACGTGCTGGAAGACACCGCGGTCACCGCGCAGGATCTGCTCGAGGCGGGCGTGATGCCCGAGATCGTCGAGGTCGTGCAGCTGCTCACGCGCACCGCGGATGTCGCGGACGACGTGTACTACGCGCGGATCCGCCGCCACCCGGTGGCCCGCCGGGTGAAGCTCGCCGATGTCGACGACAATTCGGCGCCGTGGCGCGTGCGCCGCCTCGACCGAGACACGCAGGTGCGCCTCGCCGAAAAGTACCGACACGCACGCGAGGTGCTCGGCGGCGAGTGACGTGGAGCCCCCCGTGAGTGCTCGCTTGCCACTGCCCGCACGCGCACGCTCCGACCGCGCGCTGAAGCCGTGACATCGGTGCCACGGCAGTGCGTTCATCGCGGGCAGCAGCGCGACGAAGAGCTTCGATCGTCGCGCAGCGGCGGGGCGCGTGGATTGCCTCCTCCGGCGGTACCATGAGAGGAGGGGGGAGTACCGATGTCGACACCCGACGCCCGAGAATCGGATCAGACCCTGATCGGTTCGGTGCAACGCGCTCTGCGGCTCGTGGACATCGTCGCGAACGAGCCGCGACCGATGCCGGTCAAGGCGCTCGCCACGGCGAGTGGACTCACGGCCGGCACCACGTACAACCTCGTGCGCACCCTGGTGCACGAGGGGTATCTCGCCCGCGAACCTGACGGGCTGCTGCTCGGCGATCGATTCCCGGCCTTCCTCTCGGGGGATGCCGCGCATGGCGTGTTCCTCTCCCGCGTGCGCACGGCGCTGCGCGGCGTCACTGAAGAACTCGGCGTCACCGCCTACCTCTCGCGGTTCGACGACGGCGAGGTGAATCTCATCGACATCGTCGACGCCGAACACAACCCGCGCGTCGAACTCTGGGTCGGGCTGCACAGCAGCGCGCACGCCACGGCGCTCGGCAAGCAGATCTTGGCCGTGCTGCCGAGGGAGGACCGGCTCGACTACGTGTCGCGGCATCCGCTCGCCGAACTCACACCGCACACCATCAGTGATCGGCGGGTGCTGCTCGACCAGCTCGAGCGCTCGCACGAGAGTGTCGTCGACCGCGAGGAGTATGCGATCGGCTACACGTGCATCGCAGTGCCGGTACGCGCAGCGGGCATCACCGCTTCGCTCGCCGTGTCGCTGCCGACCGACCCGGGCAGTGCCGCCGGCGCCGCCCTCATCCAAGAGCTGCGCGGCGTGGCGGCCCGACTCTCGCTGCAACTCGGCACCGACCGCCTCGGGCAGTCGGGTGGCTGAGTCGGGCGCCTGGGTCGGCGGTGACGGATGCCGCGGCAGACGTCCGCGGCATCCGCTGTTCATCATCTGAAAATCTGGCACTGCCGTCGTGAGTCCCGCCCGGGTACCGTACAAGTACGCGCTGGGGGGCGCGTAGCTGCATCGCAGCACACGGTCGCATTGCGCGATCGGCACGGGGGGAGTTTCGGGTTCTTCCTCCGTGCGAGCGAATGGTGAGCGTGGGGGGAAGGTTCGGGTCCTTCTCCCCTCGCTACCATCCCTTCTCGGCGCACCTATCGTCTCGGCGCACCTATCGCGGTCGGCGGCGTACTCGGCTACCTTGGTGCCCAAGCCGACCTCGACCGATGCGGGCGAGACGCCGCATGAGATCGCCCGGCGGCTGATCGAGCAGATCGACTACCTTGCGCCACCTCGTCAGCAGCTGGGTTCAGCAGCCGGGGCCGGCAGGGTTGGTGTTGCAGTCGCCTTGGGTCAGGACGGTGTCGAATCGGCCGACGAGGACGCGTTGGGGGTCTCCGGTGGCGGCCAGGGTGCCGGAGATGGTCTGCCAACCGGATCCGGCGAACCGGTACTCGGCGCGCAGCACGACGTCGAGGGCGACGGTGTACTCGCCGGACTCGGCGAAGACGTGACTCGTGCCGGTCTGGGTGAACTCGCGTTGACCGAGTTGTGCCCATGTCGCACCAGGTGCGGCGTTCTCGACGGTGCCGCCGTCGCTGTGGGACCACCGGTATCCGACCGGTGTGAAGCGCACGTCGGCGGGCTGGCCGAGTAGGGTGCCGGGCACGATCTGCACGGATGCTCCGGCGGCGAAGTTCGCCGGAAGGTCTTCGACCGCCCAGCCCCCTGGTTCCATGCCGTTGTCCGGCTTCGCCGGCACGAACGACGCGATATCGCGCAGCGTGACTGTGACGCCCGGGGTGGGAGCGGCCGGCTCTGGCTCTGGTGTCGCTGCCGGTGGTACCGCGCAGATCTCCACGTTCAGTGGACTGCAGTTCTCCGGCGGCGGCGGTGCCGGCTCAGACTCGTGGAAGATCGGATCGGCCTCTTGCGGCTGCTCCAGGGATGGTGGACGACCCTCTTCGCTTCGACCCGGCGATTCCTCGCCACCAACGATCAGTTCCAGAATCACCTCCCGGGGCCCGACTTCTGAGTCGACCTCGCACCCGAGGACGACCGCGACGCTCGAACAGGTATCTGGCTGGGGATCTTCGGCTGCCACTCCCGTCCCGGGCGGTGAGAGGAGAGCCACGACGATACTGGCCGCCAGGGCTGTCAACAGAAGTCGTCGCCAGGCCATTGTTCGATCCGATCGATGAGCAGGTGTGCTGGCTCCTCGCTGTTCGACACGAGGAAGGCTTGCGATGGCACGCGATTGTCTCGCTCGGTCGGTGTCACATCGCTGCCGTCTGGGCCAATGATCCTGAGGTCGGTTACGTCACGGCAGAGGTAAATAGACACGGACGCGAGACCGTCTTTCTCACTGCGTTCGACCAACGAGACGGTATCGAATGCGCTCTCACCTTCAGCTCGCGCGCCAGCCGTACGGAACGCCTCGAACTCCTGGTAGAGCACTGCTGCGTGCTCGGACGTCACATACGGGTGGATCCGCTCAGGGTCTTGGCCCCCGTCGGCGAGGATTTCATCCGAGGTGGTGCTATACGACTCGTGGGCCTCGACGGCGGCGGCGAGGGCCTCCTCGTCTGACGCGAAGATCGGCTCGGCGGCATCCGCTGAGGGGGTCGATGTCGGCGTCGGGTCGCCGCTCGTGCATCCGCTCAGCAACAGTGCGATCGCGCCGATCGCGGCGAACCCGGCAAGCGGGTTGCGACGGTGGCGTCGCGCAGAACGAGAGAGGGGCATGGCGAATACCCTAGGCGAGCCCGCGCGCGAGGTGGCTGGTTATCCACAGCAGAGCTCGCGCGACCGCGCAACTGCGCGACAGCTCACTCCGGCGGCACGCCGAGGTCGCGCACGAGGTACGCCCACGGGAACGAGCGGCTGCCCACGATCCATCCGTCGTCTTCGTAGCGCCGCAACGGGCCGCGCCAGACCACGCGCTTGTGCTCCCACTGGGTCTCGGTGCGCACCATGCGGTGGCGCAGCATGGCGGCCTCGACGGTGTGCCAGCCCGACCGGCCCGCCAACTCCAGCTCGGCCATCTCGTCGAACGCGGTGACTGGGCCGAGCCACCGATATTCGAGACCATCGGTGGCGGCAGCATCGGCTCGTGCAGCGTCTCCGAATCGCTGCTGCGCCGCTTGCCGAGTCATCCCGAGCTCGGCGCCGATCGCCGACCAGCTGACGCCGCCCGCGCGAGCCGACTCGATCGCCTGACGAAGAATCGCGCGCACCTCGTGTTCTGCCTCGGCGCTCGCCCGGATGAGCGCGAGATGCCCGTCACGACCGATCTCGCCGTCGACCGCGACGTTGTCGAGGATCGCGAGCGTGACTGCGTCGCCGACGCCGGTCATCGATCGGCATCCTGGCTGGGCAGCCACCATCCGTCGACCTCTTTCGAGTGGGCCCGCGAGACGAGCCACCCGAGGGTGGTCGCGAGCGTCAGCGTGCCGACGAGCGTCAGTGCGACACCGACGCCCAGCACGATGCCGCGCACGAAGCCCTCGAGCATGACGATCGCCACCGTGTTGGCCGTGATGCCGAGCAGGATGGCGCCGAACCCGATCGACCACGTGGTGATGAGCTTGCGTTTCGATTGCGTTCCCACGCGTCAACCATAGGTTGACGCCGATCGGTCTGTCAATAAATGATTGACGCGATGCGCGATGGCATGGCATTGCATGGCTGCGAACGCATCACACCCCGTTCACCGTCTGCTCGATGCGCCGCAGGTACTGCTCGCGGTCGAGCGGGTTCTCGCCGATGCGGGCGCGTTCGGGCAAGACGCCGTGCACGGGTTCGTCGCCGTCGGGCTCCGACCGCAGTGCGCCCTCGCCGCGAGTGAGCCCCGGCAGCGCAGCGCGCAACCGGTCGAGTCGTCGCAGCGGAACTCGACCCGAGATGACGGCCGCGAAACGCTCCTCCTCGGTCGTGGTCGGCACGGCCTCGAGTCGGGTGATCGCCGAGAGCACCGATCCGAGGACATCGATGGGCACCTCGAGCTCGAAGCGATGCATCGGCTCGCAGACCACAGTGCCGGCCCGGGCGAGCGCGTCCATCACGACGAGCGGGGTGAGGGCGCGGAAGTCCGCCCCCGTGCTCGACATCGCCTTCGAGAAGCGCTGATGGGCGTGGCTCTGGCGCGGCGAGTACCCCGAGTGCGTCATCGTGACGATGCAGTCGAGTACATCCCAGGCCAGGAGTCCTTGCTCGAGCGTGCCGCGAACGGCCTGCTCGGTCGCGGCGAAGAACGCGGGCGGCATGGCCCCGGGTTCGATGCCGAGGCGGAACACGATGCCGCTGCCGGGCGGCGCGGGTTCGACGCGCAGGCCGACGGTCGCGAGGAAGGGATTGCCGCCGGTCTTGTTGAACTCCACGGCTTCGCCGACACCCGCGAGCCGCTCGACGCACACCACCGTCGACTCGCGAAAGCCGACCTCGAGTCCGTAACGCTCGGCGAGCATCGCCTGGATCACCTCCTTCTGCACCTCGCCCGCGAGCATGACCGTGATCTCGCCGCGCGCGTCGTCTTGCCGCAGATCGATGAACGGGTCCTGCTCGGCGAGCTCGGTGAGCGCCGAGAACACGGCGCCCGCGTGCGGCGGTGCGAACTCCGCGACCGACTGCAGCATCGGCCGGACGAGACCCGCCCCTTCAGCGGCGGTGCGTGATCGCATCCCGATGGCGGCGCCGATCTTCGCGTCGTCGAGTCCGCGTACGAGGGCGATACGGCCGGCCGGCGCGGCATCCGTCTCGACGACCGTGCCGTTTTCGAACGAGCGAATGCCGGTGATCTTGACCCCCTCTCGACCGGCGACGGTGACCCGGTCGCGCACCTGCAGGGTGCCGGCGCGCACGTGCACGAACACGTGGCGGTCGCCGCGGTCGTCGCGCTCGATCTTGAACACGGTCGCGGCGAGTTCGGCGTCGGCATCACGCTCGATGCCAGGCAGCAGCTCGCCGAGGTGGGCGAGCAGCTCGGGCACGCCCGCGCCCGTGCGCGCGGACCCGGCGAGGATGCCGTGCACGAACGCGCCCCGTGAGAGCTCGCCGAATCGCTCGCGCAGCCGCGCAGGAGGCGGCGGCGTGCCGTTCGCCCACGCCTCGAGCACGCGATCGTCACGTTCGGCGACGACCTCGAGCAGGCCATCGACGGATGCCCCGTGGCGGCGAGCTTCGACGGACGCAGCCGGCGTACCGGCATCCGTCACCGTCGAGAGCAACGCAACGCGCTCGCTGAGCCGGCGGCGGATGTCGGCGACGACGCGCAGCGGGTCGGCGCCGGCGCGATCGATCTTGTTCACGAAGAGGATGACGGGAAGGCCGAGCCGCTGGAGGGTGCGCAGGAGCACGACGGTCTGCGCCTGCACGCCCTCGACGGCCGACACGACGAGCACGGCGCCGTCGAGCACCGCGAGGGCGCGTTCGACCTCGGCGATGAAGTCCGAGTGGCCCGGGGTGTCGATCAGGTTGACGGTGAGCGCGGGCGCAGGCGCGTCGCCCGAAAGCTCGAAGGACACGACCGACGAGCGGATCGTGATGCCGCGGCGCCGTTCGAGGTCGAGCGAGTCGGTGACGGTCGTGCCGTCATCGACGCTGCCGGGGTGGTCGAGCACGCCGACCTCGGCGAGGAGGCGCTCAGTAAGAGAGGTCTTGCCGGCATCGACGTGCGCGACGATGCCGAGATTGAGGGTACGCACGAGTGGTCAGGTCCGTTCGGTCGCGGAAGAGGGTGAACGAAGGCGTGACCTGAGCTCGCATCGCCTTGCCCTCTCTCTTCGACGTCTCGTGACGGACTTCGTCGCTCGTGCAGCGACGAGCAATGATGTTACTCGCGCGGCGGCGGGTTGTGAAGGCCCTCGCCTGCCTCGCGGATCAGCTCGTGCAGCTGCGTGAGCGCGCCGCTCGCAGCTGCGAGTGCAGCGCGCTCCCGCTCGGGCAGCGCCGCGACGGCGTTCATGACGTCCGCGCTCCATGCCTCGGAGATCGCCTCGTGCTCGCGGGTGCCGTCGGCAGTCGCCCAGACGCGCACGACCCGGCGGTCCTCGGCGCTGCTCTCGCGGGTGATGAGTCCGCGGCCCTCGAGAGAGCGCAGCGCGGCCGAGGTGTTCGACTGCCGCAGGCCCAGCGTGCGGGCGAGCTCGCCCACGGTCGCGCCGGGGTCGTCGACGACCTGCTTGAGCAGCGCGACCTCGGTCGTCGGGATCGGCCCGACGTGCGCGCGCTCGGGGGCCCGCCGGTGGATGGTCCAGGCGAGCTCCCTGAGCGTGGTCGCGGCGCGATTCAGCGAGGCATCCTGCTCGAGTGAGCGCGGAGTGCGCGTGTCACGGCCGTTCGATCCCATTGGGCAAAGTGTAGGTCGGCGAGAGACCCGTGCCGGTCAGTACTGCTGCGCGAGGGTGTCGAGCACGACGTTCGTCGCGGTGATGTTGTCGAAGCCGGGCTTGAGGCCCTTCTCCCACTCCGCGATGGCCAGGCAGGTATCGACGACGAGCTTGCAGCGCTCGTAGCGGCGGGCCGTGTAGGCGTCGAAGGCGTGCTCGTGGTCATCGTGCCGTTGCAGTTCCTCGGCGAGCACGATGCCGTCTTCGATCGCCTGCGCGGCACCCTGGCCGAGGTGCGGGGTGACGGTGTGCACGGCGTCGCCGATCAGCACGACGCGGCCCTTGTGCCACGGTGCCGGGGCGATGAGCGACTCCTCCGGCCGCACCACGATGTCGGCATCGGGCTGCAGGATCTCGTCGCGCAGCCTGCCGGTGAGCCATCCGAAGCCCTCGAGGTGCTGCTTGAGCGCCGGATAGATCTCGTCGCCCTTCGGTCGCTGGTCGCGTTCGTACTCGGCATTGAAGAAGAAGTAGGCGAGATCCTTGCCGATGGGCACGAAGCCGGCCATGCCGGTCGGGCCGGGTTGCAGGATGATGCGGTCGATCTCGGGCAGCCGGGGCATGTTCAGGCGGAAGGCGCTCTGGCCGATGTAATACGGCCGGAGCTGCTCGTCGAGCACGTGCTCGCGCACCTGCGAGCGCACGCCGTCGGCGCCCACGACGAGGTCGTAGCGCTCGGAGCTGCCGTCTTCGTAGCGCACGGTGACGCCGTCGTCGTGCTGCTCGAGTGTGTCGAAGGAGGTCGAGTAGCGGATGACGACGCCGACCTCGAGCGCCCGCGCGGTGAGGATCTCGTGCAGTCGCGGACGGGTGATGCCGTTCATCGCCGGGTATTCGGCACCCTCGATCTTCGTTGCCGTCATGTCGCGGAGCTTGCCGCCGTCGGCGTCGTACATCGACCCCCACTCGTTGGCGCCGTAGCCGTCGGCCATGCATGCGTCGGCGCAGCCGATCGCGTCGAGCGCGCGCATCGCGTTCGCGGGCTGGATGATGCCGACGCCGAAGACGGACGAGTGCACGTCCGCTTGCTTCTCGATGACGGTGACGTCGAGTCCTGCGTTGGCGCGCAGGGCGATGGCGGTGGCGAGTCCGCCGATGCCTCCGCCGACGACAAGGATGCTGCGGTCGCTCATATGGAGTTCCTCACATAGGCCCGCCGGCGCACCGTTGCGCCGGTCCGACGGGCTGTCGATGTTTCGATCGACATATATATGGTCACATAAGCAACCACTGCTGAGCATTGCGGACTGCGCAACGTCACGTTGCAACGTCGGGCGCTTCGCGGACGCTCGCAGTCAGTCGTCGAGGTCGTCGACCGCGTCGAGGATCGCGACGAGGTCGCAGTGCACGAGGGCGCCGCCGCCCAGCCGCGCCGCGATCACCTGGCGTGCCGGCCGGTCGTCGGGGTCCGGAAACATGGCGAGCCACTCGCGGTTCAGTGCCCCACGGTCGTCGGGATCGACGAGGTGCACCGTGAGCTTGACGATGTCGTCGGTCGACCCGCCGGCTGCCGCCATCAGGGCGCGGATGTGCCGGAAGACGTTGGCGCATTGCGCGTCGAGGCCCGGCGGCATTGCACCGCTCGCCGGGTCGCGACCGGTCAGTGCCCCGGAGTGGACGTGGGCGCCGATGCGACTCGCAGCCGGGATCGGATTGCGGTGCGAGTGACCGGGAAGGTGGATGCTGCGGCGGCGAGGCATGTCACCGGCCCTCGGGCACCGCGCGACCCTCGAGCACCACGTGGTTCTCGATCGCGCCGAGCCCCTCGATCTCGGCGCGCACGACATCGCCGTCCTTGAGGAACCGCCCGGTCGGTGCGCCGATGCCTGCGGGCGTGCCGGTGGCGAGGATGTCGCCGGGCATGAGCGTCATGACCTGCGTGAGGTAGGCGATCTGCTGGGAGATGTCGTAGATCATGTCGTCGGTCCGGAAGCGCTGCCGCTCCTCGCCGTTGACCGTCAGGCGCATGCCGAGCGCGAGCGGATCCTCGATCTCGTCGTCGGTCGTGAGCCACGGGCCGATGGGGCCGTGCGTGTCGAACGACTTGCCGAGCGTGAACGTGGGGGAGCGCTTCTGCAGCCAGTCCCGCACCGACACGTCGTTCACGACGAGGTAGCCGGCGATGACGGAGCGCGCGTCTTCGACCGCAACGTGGCGGCAGCGCTGACCGATCACCACCCCGAGCTCGATCTCGTAGTCCAGCGCGTCCGACACGATCGGCTTCTCGATGTCGTCGAACGGCCCGGTGATGCACGAGACCTGCTTGTTGAACCACAATTGGCTCGTCGGCGTCGGGATGCCGGCCGCTGCGGCCTCGACCGCGTGCTCCCGGTAGTTCATGCCGATGCCGAGAAACTTCTGCGGGTCGTCGATGGGCGCTTCGAGTCGGATGTCTGCGATCTCGTGCTTGGGCCCGTCGGCTCCCTCGATCGCCGGCCGCAGTTCGTCGAGCCGGGGCAGGATCGCGCGCAGCGAGGTGCCGATTCCGGGCACGTCTCTGAGGTCGGTGACGACGCCGTCGTCCACCCGGCCGAGCATGATCGGGCCATCGCCGCTGCGGAACCGTGCGAGCCTCATCGCGCTTGCTCCCGAGCCGCGGCCTGCTGCGGCGCCGCGCGCTGTGACTCCGCCTGCTGTTCGGAGGGCAGCGCACCCCATGCCTGCTCCGCCGTCGGCGTCAGCTGGAACAGGATGAATCGCCAGCCGAGCTCGGCATCGGCCGATCGCACGAGCACCTGGGTGGCGACGCCGCCGAGCGTGCGTTCGCCGCCCTCCTTGGTGCGGAGCCGGTTCACGAGATCGCCCGTCATGACGGCGACGTCGCCGATGAGCCGGATGTCGAGGTCGCCCCGCGTCGTGTCGAGGTACGGCCTGCGGGTCGCGACGTGCTCGAGCAATTGCGCCTTCGAGTGCATCAGGCCGGGGGCGTGGATGTGCACGAGCGTCTCGTCGAACAGCTCGTCGAGCGTCTCGAGGTCGCCGTCGAACAGGGCCTGCAGGCGACGCTCCTCGACGGCGCGCAGTGCTCCGGCGGTCGCGGCATCCGCTTTCGTCACGCCGGTCATCGCGTAGCTTCTTCGGCGGGAGAACTCAGAACTGCGGATGCCGCGTGGCGCGAGGATTCCCAGGTTCGGAACCCCGTCGCCTCTCCGGCCTCGACACCGGGTCGTGGCTGACCGACCAGGCGGTGGTAGCCGCTGAAGATCTCATCCGCCTCGGCGAGCGGCAGCACCTGCTCGATGTCGTCGAACGGTTTGCCGTCGGTGCGCTCGGCGACCATTCGGCGGATCACCTCGTAGCCCTCGCCGCGCATCGACATGATGATGCGGTTGACGCCCTCGCGGCGAGCGGCGTCGTAGGCGACGAACGCCGCGTGGGGGTCGTCGTGGGCGCTGAGCTGCTCGGCCACGACGCGCGCGTCGAGGAAGGCCTGGCACACGCCGTTGCCGCCGCGCGGGTACATCGCGTGCGCGGCGTCGCCCAGCAGCACCACGCGGCCGTCGACCCAGTCGTCGAGCGGTTCGTGCCGGATGAGCGGGAAGAGGTAGACCTCGCGTGCGTCACTGATCAACTGCTGGATATCGACGTAGTCGATGTCGACGCTCTCGTACAGCGGCACGATGTCGTCGACCGAGCCGAGCTGGTTCCAATCCTCGATCGTCTCCTCGCCCTCCTTCTCGACCACCCAGTTGATCAGCTGCTTGCCGGTGCCCTCGAAGTCGTCGGCGATCGGGTAGACGATCATCGTCGAGATTCGGGGGTCGCCGATGTGCAGGATGGTGTGGCCGTCGCGGATCGGCTCGCGGAGCGTCGTGCCGCGGTACATCGTGATGCCCGAGTACACCGGCTCCGCCTGGTTCGGGTGCATCTGGCGGCGCACGGGCGACTTGATGCCGTCGGCCGCGATGACGCCGTCGTGCCGCACTTGCTCCTTGCGGCCGTCACGGTGCTCGATGTCGAGCGTGACGCCGGTCTCATCCTGGCGGTAGGCGACCACACGTGCGCCCAACACGACAGCGTCATCGCCGAGGCGTTCGAGCACGGCGTCGTAGAAGAGCATCTGCAGCGAGCCGCGGTGCACGAAGCGCTGCTCGTGCTCGTACCCCATGTGCACGCCGCACTTCTCTGCGTAGATCTCCTGGCCGAAGTGGTTGTAGAAGATCGAGTCGACGGCATCGACCGACATGGCGCGGAATTCCTCGAGCAGCCCCAGCTCCTCGATCTCTTTGGCGCCGTAGACCTTGATGTCGACGCCGACGCCGAGGGGCTGCAGCTCGGTGACGCTCTCGTAGATGCGCGTGCGGATTCCCTGCTGATGCAAACGCAGGGCAGTGACCAGGCCGCCGGGCCCCGCGCCGATGATCGCGATGTCGTGCATATTGGATCCTTTCTGATGCGCGCGCCTTCGCGCGCCGGTCTTGTCGCGCCGCCGCTCAGGCGGCGTCGCGAGCCTCCACGCCGAAGCGCTCGGCCAGGAACTGCCGGGTCGACTGCCAGGAGCGCTCCGATGCGCGTGCGCTGTAGCCGACGCCTGGCGGCATGCCCGGCAAGTCCGATTTCGGGTTCGTGTACGCGTGCCTGGCGCCGCTGTAGAGGTCGACCTCCCAGCCGATGCCCGCGCCGTCGAGGTCCGCCTGGAGTGCTGCGCGTTGTTCGGTCGTCGCCATGGGGTCGGCCGCGCCCGTGCAGACGAGCACGCCGATGCCCGACGTCGCCGCCGACCAGTCGCGCTCGAGCAGGTCGAGACCGCCGTGGATGCTGACCGCGCCGATGATGTCGCCGCCGGTGCGCACATACTCGAGCGCGCCCGCACCGCCGAAGCAGTAGCCGAGCGCGACGATCCGCGCGGCGTCGACCTCGGGCTGCGCCGCCGCCGTCTGGTGCGCCGCCGCCACGCGCGCCATCCACTCGCCGCGGTCGGCCACCATGGCGCCGATGAGCGGGCCGATGTCCGGGCCGCCCGCCGGAGTGTGCCGGTCGCCCCACACGTCCGCGGCGAACACGGCGTAGCCGAGTTCGGCGTAGCGGTGGGCGTGTGCGATGGCATCCTCGCCGAGGCCGAACGCGTCGTGCAGCAGCAGTACGGTCGGCAGCTCGCCCGCGCCCCCGGGCGCGACGAGCAGGCCGGTCATCTCGGTGCCATCGTGGGCGTATTCGATGTCGCGAGCCTCGATGTCGCGAACGGTCAAGACTGGCATTGCGCTCCTTCCGGCGAGCGCAACGGCGGGCGCTCGTCGCGCCGGCTGGTCAGTCGGTACGCGCGCGCTTGAACCAGTCCGTGATGAACCTGAGGAAGATCTTGACCCGCTCGGGGGTGGCGTCGCCGGGTGCGTGCAGCGCGTACAGCGAGCGCGTCGGCGGGGGCAGATGCGGCAGCACCTCGACCACCTCGGCTGCGCGCGCCGAGTGCTGCACGAGCGTTCGCGGCACATGCCCGATGCCGCATCCGAGCTCGATCATCTGCTCGATGATCGAGTAGGCGTTCGAGGTGAACGCCGGATCCTGCACGCGCAGCCGCGTCGCCTCGTCGCCCTCGCCGAGGTGCCAGACCGGGTCGCCCGTGTGCGTCAGCAGGTCGTGATCGCTGAGCTCCGTCGGCGACGCCGGCGTGCCGCGTCGTTCCAGATAGGTTGAGGATGCCGCCAGCATGAACGGCAGCTCCGTGATGCGCCGCACCTTGACCCGCGAGTCCGATGGGTGCCGCGCGTGGAACGCGATGTCGAAGCCCTGGTCGAGGAAGTCGTGCGTGCGGTCGGAGATACCCCCGAGCTGCAGCTTCACGCGGATGCCGGGATGCTCGAGCCGGAACTCCCCGATCGCGAGGCCGAGTTCCTGCAGGCCGATCCACTTCGGGCTGATGATCGACAGCCTGCCCTCGGTCGAGCGCTTCGTCTGCGACAGCGCGGCATCCTGGTCGTCGATCTCCGACAGGATGCGCTCGGCGAACTCCGCGTACTGCTCCCCGTCGAGCGTGAGCGAGACCGACCTGGCCGTGCGGTTCACGAGTCGCACGCCCAATTGGCCCTCGAGGTCGGCGACATGGCGCGACACGAGCGAGGGCGAGATGCTGAGCTCGGCGGCTGCCGCGCTGAACGAGGGCGCATGCGCGACGGAGACGAGCGTCCGCATGACGGCGAACCGATCCACGAGAACGCTCCTTCGAGTCCGTGACGATGCGGATCCTGCTCCGGAGGGGGCGGCCGCACGAATTCGAAGTATATCGATGCACAAATGCCTCCTCTGGGTGCGAACGGTCGTCGGTGCGAGCGGCGCTCGATGACACCCGGCGAAGTCGGGCGTGATTGCAGGCTAGCCACGGGGAGGGCGAGACGGACCCGTGATCTGTGCAAACTAAGCGTGCAGGCCGGAACCTGTCGCCGGCGCCATCCGCAACGTACATTTGCGGCCAGTGCCACTGGCACCGCCTCATCGCCCCACCGCCCCCCGCACAGGAAGCCGGACCAATGACGGTCGTCGATATCAACATCCACCACCTGCCCGAGGATCTCTTCTCGAACGAGAAGATCCTGAACGGGTTCCTCGGCAGTGCGCCGCGTGGCTTCGGCGAGATCGCCAGGGTCGAGACGATGGAGTCCGGCAAGCGGCACCTCATTCTCGAGAAGCCGGCCGGTCACCAGAACCTCAACTATGTCGAGGGCGACTATTCGGCCGACGCGAAGCTCGCCGCGATGGACGAGGCCGGTGTCGACTACGGCATCATGCGCGTGCCGGTGTGGCAGGAGTGGCTCGATCTCGAGACGTGCAAGGCGGTCAACGACAATGCGTTCTCGATCGCCGAGCGCTCGGGCGGCCGACTCTTCGCTACCGTCTGCCTCCCGCCGTGGGGCCGCGCCGACATGATCGACGAGCTCAAGCGCTGCGTCGATCGCGGCGCAGTCGGGGTGCAGCTGGCCTGCCACTACGGGCAGCTCTACCTCGACGACGCGGTGTTCGAGCCCTACCTCGAGGTGCTCAACGAGGTCGGGCTGCCAGTGATCGTGCATCACACCCCGCTGCCGGTCGAGTGGCGTTCGGTCGTCGACTACACGAACCTGCGGCGCGAGTACGGCCGCATCATCGACCAGTCGACCGCGGTCGGCCGCGAACTCTTCAGCGGCATGTTCGACCGCTTCCCCAACCTGCGCTTCATCCACACGATGCTCGGTGGCAACTGGTTCGCGAACACCGCCCTGCTCACGCCCCACAAGCCGAACAAGGTCGAGGCGCTGCAGCGCCTCGATCCGACCGGCGGCGAGAAGATCCAGCAGTACTTGCGGGAGAACATCTTCTTCGACCTCACGCACCCGCACTCGTGGGGGAAGGCCCAGATCGAAGCCGCACTGCAGATCAACGGCGCCGACCACTACCTCTTCGGCTCCTCGTTCCCCGTCTTCTACAGCTGGATGAGCCAAGGCGTCGAGTTCATGACGAACGAGGTCGAGATCTCTGCAGCAGACCGCGAACTCGTCATGTCGGGCAACGCGAAGCGGATGTTCGACCTGCCCATCTAGAGAGTCCCTCGGCCGTCACCGCGAGGGCCACAGCATCGCGCGGCCGAGCCGCGACCCGAACGTCGCGCGACGAAGCGCAGACAGGAGTGACCGTCCCATGGCCGGTACCACGACGAAGACCTTGCCCGAGACGGCGGTCGTGCAGCGCGTCGACCCGACGCCGCCTGCCCGCTCTTGGCTGGCGGAGATTCCGCAGCGGTTCGCCGTGATCGGCGTCTGGATCGCCATGGCCGTGCTGTTCGCGGTGCTCCTGCCGCAGACGTTCCTCACCTTCGGCGCATTCCGGGCGATCTTCGGCGGGCAGCAGGCGCTCGTCTTCCTCGCCGCGGCGCTGCTCGTCACGATCATCGTCGGCGAGTTCGTCGACATGTCGGTCGCGGCGAACTTCGGGTTCGCAGCGATCGTCGTACCGGTGCTGCACACGACGCACGGCTGGAACGTGTGGCTCGCGATTCTCGCCGCGATCGTGGCCTCGACGCTCGTCGGGCTCGTGAACGCCTGGCTCATCGTGCGGGTCGGGGTCAACACGATCGTCGTGACGCTCGGCATGGCGACGGTGCTGCTCGGCGTCTCGCTCGGCATCGCGAACATGACCGCGGTGAGCGGGCTACCCGGCTGGCTCGGCCAGGGGCTGCTCTTCAACCTCCTCGGCCTGCCGGTCACGTTCTACCTGGGCCTCGCCCTCATGCTCGCGTTCGCCTACGTGCTCGCCTTCACGCCGCTCGGGCGCAACATGCGCTTCGTCGGCGCGAATCGCGAGGTGGCGAGGCTCGCCGGGGTGCGCGTGACGCGCATCCGCATGGGCGCATTCGTCGTCGCCGGCCTGATCGCCGGCCTGGGCGGGGTCATCGCCGCATCGGCGACTGGCGGCTTCGACCCGAACGTGGCGAACATGTATCTGTTGCCGATGTTCGCGGCCGTGTTCCTCGGCACCGCCATCCTGCAGCCCGGCCGCTTCACCCCGCTCGGCGCGCTCATCGCCGTCTACTTCCTCGCGACGGGCGTGCTCGGCCTGCAGTTGCTGGGCGCCTCGTCGTGGGTCTCGAACGTCTTCTACGGCGGGGTGCTCGTCATCGCCGTCACCCTGTCGACCGTGCTCAGTCGAAGACGCTGAGCCCCCGCGGCATCCGCCCTCGACGCAGCAGGCCGCAGCACCCGCGATCCCGCTCCATCCGCAATCCCGCACCATCCGCTCCTCGCAACGACGCCCAGGAGGCACACCATGCACAGCATCACCAGCACCACCAACCGACGGTCGCGTCGCTCGCGCGTGCTCGTCGCAGCCGGAGTCCTCGGCTCCGCCGCCGTTCTGCTCACCGCCTGTTCGAGCGGCGCGACGGCCGACCCCTCGGCCGCACCCGGCGCGAGCGACGGCTCCTCGTCGGACCTCGAGGCCGCGGTCGCCGCGCTGCTCGAGCCGCGCGACGAGTACCCCGTGCCGACCGAGCCGACGGGCGACGTTGCCTCGCTCGCCGGCACGACCGTCTACTACGTGCCGCTCACCCAGCAGTCGCCGCAGTTCAACGTCACGGGCGAGGCCGTCACCGAGGCGTTCGCCGCCGTCGACGTCGACGTGCAGATCTGCAACGGCAACGCCACGCCGACCGAGATCGACTCGTGCATCACCCAGGCGACGCAGGCCGACGCGGCCGCGATCATCACCGACGCGATCCCGTATGGCATGGCGTCGAACGCGCTCGACGCGGCGCAGGCCGCCGGCATCCCCGTCGTGTTGAACAACAACTACGAGACGCCCGACCACGCGGCGTCGGAGACCCTGCAGTACGGCCCAGACGCCGCCGTCGACCAGCTCGTCGGCCTCTTCCAGTGGATCGCACTCGACTCGGGTGGCACCGGCACCGTGCTCTTCAACGAGGCGACCGACGGCTCGTCGGCGCTGACCGCCGAAGACGCGCTCGAGCAGGCCAACGAGGTGCTCGCCGACGGTGAGATCGTGGTGAACGAGGTCTCGAGCTCGAACTTCCCGCTCATCCCGTCGTCGACGAGCTCTGCGCTGCTGCAGCACCCCGAGATCGGCTACGTGTTCTCCCAGTTCGCGAACCACCTCCAGCCGACGCAGGGCGGCGTCGAACAGGCGGGCCGTCTCGCCGACGTCAAGGGCGTCGTGAGCGCCGCCCAGCTCGGCGCCCTGCAGCAGATCGACTCCGAGAACTTCCTCTACGCAGCGGCCGGTCAGGCCTCGGTGTTCCAGGGCTGGGTCGCCGCCGACATCGCGATGCGCATGCAGCTCGGCACGGAGCTCCCGGAATACGAGATCCCGTTCCGGCTCTTCACGCGCGACTCGATCGGCGACGTCGAGCTGACCGCCGAGGCCGAGGCATCCGGCGAATGGTTCGGGCCGGCCACGTTCCGCGACGACTTCCTCGCCATCTGGGGCGCCGAGTGACGATTCAGCACTCGCCGGTGGCGCGGGCGGCGACGCCCGAGCCACCGGCACCCCGACTCGCGGTGCGGTCGCTGAACATGACGTTCGGCTCGACCCGTGTGCTGCACGACGTCGACGTCGTCGTCGCCCCGGGTGAGATCCACGGGCTCGTGGGCCAGAACGGTTCGGGCAAGTCGACGTTCGCGAAGGTGCTCACGGGTCTCAACCACCCCGACGACGGTGCCGTCGTCGCGATCGACGGCGCGCCACTGCCGCTGCCGATCCGCCCGCACCAGGCGCGTGACTACGGCATGTCCGTCGTGCACCAGAACCTCGGGCTCATCCCCGACATGACGGTGCTCGAGAACATGCGCATGGGGCGCCTCGAGGGCCGCGGCATCCTGCGTCGCATCGACTGGGTGAAGGAGCGCGGCGCGGCGATGCTCGCCTTCGAACGCATCGGCCGCCTCGTGCCGCTCGATTCCCGGGTGTCCTCGCTCAGCGAGGAGGACCGCACCGCCGTCGCGATCGCCCGAGTGCTGCAGGATGCCACGCCCGGCGCGGGCCTCATC
This sequence comes from Agromyces sp. Y782, assembly GCF_059445405.1. Lineage (NCBI taxonomy): Bacteria > Bacillati > Actinomycetota > Actinomycetes > Micrococcales > Microbacteriaceae > Agromyces > Agromyces sp. Y782. Next base: position 2,448,388 of record NZ_JCAIUG010000001.1, read on the forward strand.
ATCTTCGACGAGTCGACGCGAGCGCTCGGCCGCCGAGCGCTCGAGAACTTCTACCAGGATCTCGACGACATCGTCGCCACCGGCACCTCCGTGCTGCTCATCACGCACCGACTCGAAGAGATCGTCGACGGCGCCGACAGTGTCACGGTGCTGCGCGACGGCCGCGTCGTCGAATCGGCCCGGCCCGTCGAGGGGCTCACCGAGACCGAGCTGACCACGCTCATCCTCGGCCGCACGATCATCGACCTCGGCGAGCGGATCGTGCACGAGCCGCGCGACGACACCCCGGTGCTGCGGGTCGAGGGCCTCACGGGGCTGCGGCTGCACGACCTCTCGTTCTCGCTGCACCAGGGTGAAGTGCTCGGCATCACCGGCATCGGCGGTTCGGCGTACGACGACGTGCCCTACCTGCTCGCGGGCGTCACGCCGGCCGAGGCGGGCACGATCGAGCTGCCCGGCGAGACGATCGAGCTCACAGGGCTCGACCCGGCCCGCGCCATGCAGCACGGCATCGCGATCGTGCCGCAGGGCCGCGAGCACGCGGGCCTCGCGATGAGCGAGACGGTGCTCGAGAACACGGCCTTCCCGCAGTCCGCCCGTCGGCGCCCACTCGCCCGGCTGCAGCGCACCGCGGAGCGCGCGCTCGTCGACGACTGGATCGAGCGGCTCGACGTGCGCCCGCCGCGGCCCGATGCGGTCGTCGGCACATTCAGCGGCGGCAACGCCCAGAAGGTCTTCATCTCGAAATGGCTCGCGACCGACCCGCGGATGCTGCTGCTGCACGAGCCGACCCAGGCGGTCGACGTCGGCGCCCGCCAGAGCATCGTCGAGGCCGTACGCGCCGCAGCGAAGGAGCGCTTCGTCATCGTCGCCGGCTCCGACGAGAATGAGCTCGCGCTCCTCTGCGATCGCGTGCTCGTGCTCGTCGACGGCTGCATCGACCAAGAGCTCACGGGCGAGCTGTCGCCCGACCGCATCGTCGAGGCGATCTACTCCGGCAGCGCTCGCGCGAAGCTCCGCGATCGCACGTTCACGCACGACACGCACGACACGCACGACACGCACGACAGGCGCGACAGGAAGGCACGATCGTGACAACACGTGACGAACAGCTCGACGGCTTCTTCTCCTCCGCGAGAGTCACCGCGCGCGATGAGGCGATCGAGCTCGCCGGCACCGACTTCCGCCGGTTCCTCTACGACCACGACGACGAGACGCTCGCGCCGTGGCGGGGCATGGGCTACCAGGAGTTCGCCGACGCGCGCCGCGACGATCGGTTCCTGCAGGCGTTGCTCGACGAATGGAACGCACAGCTCGACGAGCCCTTCGCAGGCGTCACCTCCGACGGGGTCGTGCGCCCTGGCCTCTACGAGCTGGCCGAGCGGGGTGACGACGCCGACCTCGTTGCCGCCGCCGAGCGCGCGCTCGCGGCCCTCCCCGAGGCGCAGCGAGACGCATTCCGGCATCCGCTCGACGCCAAGGAGTGGCGAGCCTGGAGCAATCCCGAGTTCGTCTTCCACCGCGTGGGGCTGCGACTCGAAGACCTCGCCGCCGATCAGGTCGCAGCGATCCTCGCACTCGTCGAGGCGTCGCTCAGCGCCGAGGGGTACGAGCGCGTGCGCGAGGCGATGGAGCTCAACGGATTCCTCGGCGAGCTCGTCGACCTGCCGACGATCCTGAACGACCGCAGCTACTGGGTCGCGCTCTACGGCGACCCGGTCGCGGGCGGTGCATGGGGCTGGCAGCTGTTCGGGCACCACGTGGCCGTGCACTTCGTGACCGTCGCGGGCCGCCACGTGGTCGCGCCGGTCTTCATCGGCGCCGAGCCCGCTCTCTCCGACGGCGAACGGCCGCCGATCTTCGAGGCGCGCGAAGAGACCGCCCTCGAACTCGCGGCGTCGCTCACCGACGAGCAGCGAACGGCCGCGGTCGTGTACGCCTCCGTGCTCGATCCGAAGATGCCGGCCGACCGTCTGCACCCGGCCGACGAACGGCACGTCGCCGGAGCGTTCCAAGACAATCGGCTCATTCCCTACGAGGGCATCTCGGCGTACGACCTCGACGACGAGCAGTGGGCGCTCCTGCTCGACCTCGTCGAAGACTTCCTGCTGCTGTTGCGGCGCGATCAGCGCAGGCTGACACTCGCCGACATCGAGGAGCACCGCGACGAGACGTGGTTCGCCTGGTACGGCGCAACCGACGGCACGGGGCCGTTCTACTTCCGCATCCAGAGCCCGGTGATCGTCGCCGAGCTCGACCATCACGCCGGGGTGTGGCTGAACAACCGGGTGCCCCAGCGCTTCCACGTGCACTCGACCCTGCGGCTGCCCAACGGCAACGACTACGGCCGCGCGTACATCGACCAGTGGCGTGCGCGACGCGGCGCCGCGCAGCCCTGACACGCCGCGCAGCCCTGACACGCCGCGCAGCCCTGAAACGCACCTGACCGACCTGACCCACCCTGCACCGCGCCACAAGGAGCCCACATGCTGCCCAGCACGAACTTCGACCCGCCGTTCGCGATCACGCGCGCGAGCCACGTCTCGCTCGCCGTCACCGACCTCGAGGCCAGCCGGGACTTCTACCGCGACGTCATCGGGCTCGTCGTGACCGAGGAGACCGACGACGCCGTGTACCTGCGCGGGCTCGAGGAGTCGTCGCACCACTCGCTCGTGCTCGAGCGCGCCGACGAGGCGAAGGCCCTACGCGTGGGCCTGCGGGTGCGGGAGGACCGCGACATCCGCTCGGCTGAAGTCTGGTGCCGGTCGAACGGTGTCGAGCACGAACGCGTCGAACGGCCGCATCAGGGGCCGACACTGCAGTTCACCGACGCCGTCGGCACGCGCATGGAGCTCACCTCGTCGATGACGCAGGTGCCGCGCAAGATGCGGGAGTTCCACGAGTTCGTCGCGGGTGCGCCGCAGCGCCTCGACCACTTCCAGTGCGTCACCTACGATGTGCAGGCGGCGACCGACTTCTGGACCGGCCTCGGTATGCGCATGTCGGAATACACGGCGACCGACGGCACCGACGAACTCTGGGGCACGTGGATGGAGGTCAAGGGCAACACCCACGACCTCGTGTTCACGAACGGCCGCGGCCCGCGGCTGCATCACTTCGCCTACACGGTGCCCGACGCGACCGCGCTGCTGCATGCGGCGGATGTCGCGGGCTCCCTCGGCTTCGGCGACGAGATCGACCGCGGCCCCGGTCGCCACGGCATCTCGAACGCGCTGTTCCTCTACCTGCGTGACCCGGACCAGCACCGCATCGAGCTCTTCACCACGCACTACCAGTTCATCGACCTCGAAGAGCATCCGATCCGCTGGGACGTGAGCAACCCCCGCCGCGCGCAGCTGTGGGGCATGCCTGCCTCGCGCCGCTGGTTCTTCGAGGCGAGCGAGTTCCCCGGCGCCGAGGTGCGCGAGCCGACGCTGCAGGCGTCGCCCGCGACGCTCGAAGACGTGCTCGGCCTGCACTGAGGCTGTGGTCGGCCCGGCTCAGAACGGCCAGATGAGCGGAACCCAGAGCACCGCGATGAGCAGGTAGGCCAGTGCGAGCGGAATGCCTAGGCGCCAGTAGTCGCCGAAACGGTACCCTCCCGGCTCCATCACCATGAGGTTCACCGGTGTGGCGATCGGCGTGAAGAAGGCGGCGGCGCCGGCGACGGTCAGCGCCATCATGAAGGGCTGTACCGAAGCGCCCAGGGTGGCCGCGATCGAGACCGCGATGGGCAGCACGATGAGCACGGTCGCGGTGTTGCTGATCACCTGCCCGAGCACGAGGGTGAGCACGCACAGCGCCAGCAGGGCGAGGTGCGGGCTCGCCGTGCCGACGATGCCGAGCAGCCAGCTCGCGACGAGCTCTGCGGCGCCGGTCTCGATGAACGCGACCGACAGCGGCATGAGCCCGGCGATGAGCACGACCGTGTTCCACTGGATCGAGCGGTACATCTGCGGCACGGTCAGCACGCGCGAGAGCACGAGTGCACCTGCCGCGAGCAGGCCGACCACGACCGGCGGCAGCAGTCCCGTCGCGAGCAGCACCACCATGAGGCCGAGGATGACGAGGGCGCGCTTGGCGCCGCGGCCGAGCGGCACGGCCCGGCGCAGCGACTGCGGCGCGGTGACCGGGATGACCCCGGGCAGTCGCACATATCGCTCGAGGGCATCCCATGGGCCGCGCACGAGCAGTGAGTCGCCCGGGTGGAGCCCCTCTGGGTCGTCATCGGATGTCGGCGGCGAATGGCGCTCGCCGGTGCGCCGGATCGCGATGATCACGAGGTTCTCGCGCAGCGTGATCATGCCCGGGAACACCTTGCGGCCGATGTACATCGAGCGCGGCGTGATCATCACCTCGGCGACCCCCTCGTCGGGCGTGTAGAAGGTGTCGGTGTCGAGGCTCACGTCGTAGCTGCGGCGAAGCTCCTGCGCCACGGCCCCGGGATCAGCGGGAACGTTGTCGGCGAGCTGATCGGCCTTCCGGTCGGGCAGCAACCGGCCGCCGAATGCGACCAGGATCGCGATACTGAGCGCGAGCAGCGGAAGCCCGGCCAACGCGAACTCGAAGTACCCGAATGCCCGGCCGCCGGCGTTGGCCGCGGCATCCGACACGATCACGTTCACGGGGGTGCCGGTCAGGGCGAGCAGTGACCCGGCGTGCGACGAGAACGCGAGCGGGATGAGCAGTCGCGACGGCCCGATGCCGGCCTTGAGCGCCACGACGACGACCACAGGCAGCAGTGCAGCGACGGCACCGTTCAGGCTGATGAACGCGCTCAGTACGGCCACCATCAGTGCGATGACGACGGTGAGCCGCCGTCGGGAGGTGCCGGCGCGGCCGATCACCTGCTGGCCCGCCCAGGCGGTCACGCCCGTGGCATCCAGCGCCTCGCTCACGACGAACAGCGACGCGATGAAGATGACGGTCGAGTCACCGAAGCCGGCGAGCGCCTGCGGGAGGGTGATCACGCCGGTCGCCCACAGAGCGAGCGCGACGCCGACGGCGACGAGACCGATGGGGATGCGGCCGCTCACGAATGCGACGATCGCCAGCGCCAGAATGACGAACGTCGCGATGATCGGGTCCACCATACTTCGACGCTAGAGCATCAGGCAGCCAGACGGATGCCTCTGAGCCCGCCTCGATTCACGGCACAACGACGCTGCTCGGGAACCCCGAGACCGCTTCATCGACGTGAGCTGTCGATCTCGCGACTGGTTCGCTCAGCCGGCGTCGTCGTCGGACCCGGCGTCGACCGCGTTGATCAGCGCGTCGACCGCGGTCAGCAGGTTGTGCAGCGCCTGCCGTTCAACCGAATCCTCCGACAGCTTCTGGATGTCGAAACTCGCGAGGCTCGCTGCCTCTCGAGCTTGCGAAATTGCTGCCTGCGCCTCGAATTCGGCCACGGTCGTCCCCATTCGTGTCGAGACGACGGCCGAGCGCCGTCGTCCCGTTCCACGCTACTCCTCGCGGCATCGGGAGTATATGGATGCCGCGTTGCAGCAACCGGCAACGCGCCATCCACTCCGCATCCGTTCCACATCAGCGGCGTCCCAGCGCCGCCCTTAGGATCGAAGGCATGGCCGGATTCTGGGGCAAGCGCAAACGCGATGAGCATGAGGTCCAAGCGGATGCCGACCTGGCGAAGCGGGCCGGCACTGCCTTGGTCGCCGCCGACGAGCGCGTGCGCCTCACCGCCGACGAACTCGTCTTCGCCGAGGCCGAGCTCGGCCGCGATGCGACCACGGAGCTGAGCGAGGCGCTCGGCGCGGTGCGGCAGCACTTGGGCGAGGCGTTCCAGTTGAACCAGCTCAATCACGACGAGATTCCCGACACCGTCGAGGAGCTGCGCACACGCAACGCACGCATCGTGCAGCTGTGCGATTGGGCGCAAGATCTACTCGACGAGCGCACCGCGGCCCTCGCCGAGAAGATCGCGCGTGCGCGCCGGGCTCCCGAGATCATCGCGGGCGTGCGAGCGGATGCCGAGCGCCTGCGCTCACGTGTTCCGCAGGCCCGCGACACCATCGAACGGCTCGCCACCCGCTATTCGCGAGACGCGCTCGCCCAAGTGGAGGTCAACCCCGCCGAGGCCGATCAGCTGCTCGGATTCGCCGAGCACAGTGCGGGCGTGGCCGAGCGGCGGCGGGAGGCCGGTCAGCGTGAGCAGGCCAATCTCGCGCTCGAGGCATCGACGGAATCGGTGCGCCGGGCGGCGACGCTCCTCGATGCGGTGGAGACCTTCGAGGTCGAGGCGTTGCGGGCGGAGTCGACATTGGCGGCGATCGTCGAGGATTCCCGCGGGGATCTCGTCGTCGCGCTCAAGGAGCCGCACAGCGCCGGGGTCACGACCGCGGTCGCCGAGCTGCAGGCCGCGCTCGCCTCCCTTCCGCCGGCCGGCGTCAACACCGACCCGTTCGCGCAGTTGAGTCAGCTACGCGGGGCGAACGCGGGGCTGGATGCCGCGATCGCGGCGGCCCGCGAGCGTGCGGCGCGCCCGATTCCGCCGCTGGAGCATGTGCGCCATGCCATCGACGACGCCGACCGGCAACTCGCGGTTGCCCGAGATGTCATCGCCGGCCACCGCGGCTGGATCGGCGCCGACGCTCGCACCCGGCTGGCCGAGTCCGAGCGCATCCGGATCGACCTCGATCGTTACCTCGGCACCTCCGCAGCGGCCGTCACGGTCATCGATGAGGATCACCGGGAGCAGGCGATGGCGATGGCCCGCCGCGTCGCGTATCTCGCGGGCGAGGCCCTGCAGCTCGCACAGCGCGACATCGACTCGTCACGACCGCAGGATCCAGGGCAGTGGGGTGGTGGCTCCGACTGGGGCGGTGGCGGTCGACGCGGCAGCGGCGGATCCGATGTCATGGGCGGCATCCTCGGTGGCCTCGTCATCGGCGGCCTCCTCGACGGCATGTTCGACTGACCGCACGAGACCAGCGCGGTCGCGTCAGCGCGTGGCTCGGTCGACGAGCCCCTCCATCGCTCGCTTGGCGCGAGCAAGTTGATCGTTCGAGACGGGCACATCGCTGTACCCGGCCTTCGTCTTCATGCTGAGCAGCGCATTGAGATGCTTCGCGCTCCCGGCATCGGCCTTCGCGAGGAGCTTGGCTGCCTGATCGTGACTTCGGCCCGAGTAGTACTCGCCGAGCGCATCCATGCAGATGACATCGGCAGCAGCGATGCCTGCATGCACGCACATGGTCACGTAGGCGTCGCGACGGTCGGTGTCGCTCTTGAATAGCTCGATGAGTTCCGCAGAGTCGCGGAACTCGATCGCCTTCTTGAGCCGCCCGGCTCGTACGCCGGGGCTCATCCTCGGGCTCATGATGCCCTCGTCGTCATTCGTCGCAGCCAATTCGTGGGTCCGATCAGGCCGATCCCCTCCTGCGAGATCTTACGGAGAACAAGTTCGCTCGTGCTGTGCTCGCGTACTTCGTGTTCGGAGAAGGTCAGCACGCGGGTGTCGTTGCCGGTCCAGGTGGTCACCAGACGCTGCAGATGGACGACTCGATCAGTCCACACTTCGATGTCGGCATCGTCGGGGTGGATGAGAAGTATGTCGATGTCGCTGTCGGTGCGCATTTCACCCCGGGCGGCCGATCCGAACAGTGCACCGTAGACAGGAGCCGGTTGCCATTGCAAAAGTTCGCTGGTCACTCGCTCGACGAATCGATCGCGAACGGTGGCAATCTCGATGATGGCCTGTGCGAGCAAGTGGGAGCGGTTCAGCGAGTAGCTCTTCACATTGCCGACCTGGCGCACATTGACGACGCCCTGTTCCGCGAGGCGATCGAGCGCATTGCGCACTCCGGTGACCGAGCGCTTTCTCTTGAGAAGTGGCAACATGCGTGAGACCGAGAACTCGTGATCGGCCTTCGCGAGCACGGCGAGGCAATCACCGTCGACAGACGTTGTCACCGCTTCGAACGGATGCTGCAACAGCATGATGCTCCTCAATGAATTGCCCAAAATTCTACGTCATCCAACAGAATTATACGCGATCGAATAGAATTCTGTTCAGAGTAGAAACAGCGTGAGCAGGCCAACCTCGCTCAATGAACCACACTGGCAGTGCATCGGCCGGCAGTTCGCGGCCTCCTCGACGGCATGTTCGACTGAGGCGCTCGGCAGGAATTCGCGGCCACTCGGCAGCCCGACGTCGGCGGCTGTCGGCCGCAACCATCAGAATGGGCGAGTGACTCGTCGCGGACTGATCCTGTTCGTCTCCCTCGGCATCGCCTGGGGCATCCCATACCTCTTCATCAAGGTGGCGGTGAGCGAACTCGACCCTGGCATGGTGGTGCTGGCGCGGTCGGGTCTCGCGGCGATCCTCCTGATGCCGCTCGCGTTCTTCCGGCGCGAGGTGGTGTCGGTGGTGCGGCGGTGGAAGCCGATGCTCGCCTACACGATCGTCGAGATCGTGCTGCCGTGGTACTTCCTCAGTTCGGCCGAGCAGCGCCTTCCGAGTTCGACCGCTGGACTGCTGCTGGCCGCCGTGCCGCTCGCCGGTGTGGCCGTCGCGTTCGCGATGGGCCGGCCTGCTCGGCTCTCGCGCGTGAACTGGCTGGGCATCGGGTTCGGCATGCTCGGTGTCGCGGCCCTGGTGGGATTCGATGTCGCGGGGTCCGATCTTCTGGCGGTCGCCGAGATCGCCGTCGTGGTCGTCGGTTACGCGCTGGGGCCGGCGATCCTCGCACGATGGATGTCGGACCTCCCGGGCGTCGGGGTCGTCGCCGTGTCGCTGGCGGCCACCGCTGTCGTGTACATCCCGTTCGTGCTGTTGACCGGCGGCTGGCCGACCGCCATGCCGTCCACCGCCGTGATCGTGTCGATCGTCGTGCTCGCCGTGGTGTGCAGCGCCCTCGCGTTCCTGCTCATGGTCGGGTTGATCGCTGAGATCGGGCCGGTCAAGGCGACGACGATCACCTACGTGAACCCGGCCGTGGCCGTCGTCGCCGGCGTCTTGGTGCTGGGGGAGCGCATCACCGTGTGGACGATCGTCGGGTTCGCCTTCGTGCTCTTGGGCTCCTTCCTCGTGACGCGCCGTCGACTCGAGCCGACGCCACCGACGGCAGCGGCGGGACCGGAGGCGGTCGGTGCAGAGCACGGCCCCGAGCCATCGAACCGGGAGCGCGCGGTCGAATAGGCGCGCGTGGCCGCCCGCCGTCGGCCGCTACGGCGCGTTCGTGAAGGTCGCGCTCGGATACAGGAGGCTCGGCGCCACCTGGAGTGTGAGGGAGCTCGGGTCGTCGAGCGACCAGGCCGCCCGCCAGCTGACGGACTCGCCCGGCTCGATCGTCTCCACCGGCGGAAAACCGACGTCGTCGCCCGGTTCGAAGACATCGCTGCCGATATCGAAGATCTGGCTCACGTCCTGATCGCCCGACGAGAGGCTCGGGAGCGGCAGTGCCTGCAGATCCGCCGTCGAGTTGTTGGTGATCGTCAGCGTGAACACGACGTTGCTCGCGTGCGTCGCGCCCACTGCGAAGTCGCTCGGGGTGTACGGCTCGGGCACAGAGACCGTGAGTGCGACGCCGTCGTCCCAGGTCATCGTCTCGCCGAATGCGAGGTCGCCCGCGGCTGGCGCCTCGGGTTGCTGAGGATCGGGGTCCGGCAGCGGAAGCGCCGGCACGTCGGGAATCGCCTCGTCGATGCCGTCGATCGCGTCGCCGATCGACGCGACGAGGAAGGTGACGAACATCACGAGCCCGACGACCGCGGCGATGATCGACACGATGAGCCCCGTGACCGCAGGCCACTTCGCGCCGCGCAGGAAGATGCCGATGATCGAGAGTACGAACGCGATGGGCACCAGGATCCATGCGAAGCCGCTCACGGCGGGGAAGAACACGAACACGAACCCCACGACCGCGACCACGAGTGCGATGATGCCCACCACGTTCGGCCCGGGGTTCGACGGTTCGGTGAACGGATGCCGCGGCAGCACCGTCGCGGAAGGTGCGCCGTACCTCTCCGTCGTCGCGTCAGGGCTTGCGTTGACGGCCACGTACGGCGTGGTCGGAGCGGTCGCGGCGTACGGAGCCGTCGCCGTGTACGGGGTGGTGGGGGCGTCGCGGTAGTCGTACCCCGCGGCATCCGGCCCCTGCGAACCCCAGACGAACGGAATCGTCGGGCCGTCATCAGGGGTCGGCAACACCGCGGTGGTCACCGAGTCGGGCCCGAGCTGCGTCGACGGAACGGTCTCGGCGCCGGGCGCGACGTATTGCGTCCAGGCGTCGCCGTTCCAGTACCGTCGTCCGCCGGACCCGTCTTCGTACCACCCGGCGGGCGCCTTCGTCGGGTCGCTCATCTCTCGATGGTGACAGAGCCGGCGTCACGTCGCACTCGTCGAACCGGGTTCCGCCGCCCGTAGCGGGCGCCGAGCGGTGAACCTAGGATCGGAGCATGGCCGGGTTCAGGGTCAGGCGCAGGGTCGGTGCGCAAGAACTCGAAGTCCACGATGCCGAGCTGGCGAAGCGGGCTGCATCTGCTGTGCTCGCCGCCGACGATCGTATGCGCGGCGCCTCTGACGAGCTCGGCTTCGCCGAGGCGGAACTGGGTTCCGAATCGACCGCGCCGGCGGGCGCGGCGCTCGCCGCGGTGCGCAGACAGCTGAGCGACGCGTTTCGATTGAACCGGCTCAATCACGATGCGATGCGCGGCACCGCCGAAGAAGTGCGGGCGCGCTACGTGCTCATCGTGGCGCTGTGCGAATGGGCCGAGCACGTGCTCGATGAGCAGACCTCCGCACTCGCCGACCGAGTCGCGCGAGCGCGGCGGGCTCCCGAGACCATCGCAGGCGTGCGAGCGGATGTCGCGCGCCTGCGCACCCATGTCCCTGACGCGCGCGACACCATCGATCAGCTCGCCGCCCGCTATTCGCGAGAGGCGCTCGCTCGGGTGGAGGCCAACCCGGCCGAGGCCGAGCAGCTGCTGGGATTCGCCGAGCACAGCGCGGGCGTGGCTCAGCGGCGGCGTGAGGCCGGGCAGCGCGAGCAGGCCGATCTCGCGCTCGAAGCATCCACCGAATCGGTGCGGCGAGCAGCGACCCTCATCGATGCGGTCGAGAACTTCGAGGTCGAGGCGCTCCGATCGGAGTCAATGCTGCCCGCGATCGTCGAGGAGTCCCGTCGGGACCTCACCGTCGCGCTCGAAAAGCCTCACTCCCGCGGCGTCGCGAACGCGACCGCCGAGCTGCAGGTGGCCCTCGCCGACCTCCCGCAGGCCGGCGTCAACACTGACCCGCTCGCCCACCTGAACCGACTGCGAAAGGCGCATGCGGCGCTGGATGCCGCGACCGCGGCGGCCCGCGAGCGCGCGGCGCGACCGATGCCTCCCGTGAACCTCCTGCACCATGCGATCGAGGAGGCCGATCGAAAGCTCGACGTCGCCCGCGATGCCATCGCCGGCCACCCGGGGTGGATCGGCGCTGAGGCCCTGACGCGGCTGGCCGAGTCCGAGCGCATCCGGATCGATCTCGGTCACTGCCTCGGAAGCTCCGCGGCAACGGCGACCATGACCGTGATCCACGAGGATCACCGAATGCAGGCGATGACGATGGCCCGGAGCATCGCGTCCCTCGCGGGCGAGGCGCTGCAGCTCGCCCGGCGCGACGTCGACGCGTCGCGCCGACAGGATGCCCGGCTGTGGGGCGGCCCGTGATGACGCGGCGGTCACATGCTCACGACATTCTCTTCACGGATGCCGCGAGCGCGCCGCTACCCTTACCGAACGCCTCTTCAGCTACGGCACCCTGCGCCTGCCGCAGGTGCAGCGGCAGCTGTTCGGCACTGAGCTGCCCACGACCGCCGACGCGCTCGTGGGCTGGCGGCTCCGGATGCTGCGCATCGCCGATCCCGCGGTCGTCGTGCTGAGCGGCGAGGCGGAGCACCCCATCCTCGAGCGCACCGACGACCCCGCTGATCGAGTCGACGGTGGCGTGCTCGACGTCACCGCCGAACAGCTCGCCGCGGCCGACGACTACGAGGTCGACGACTACCGCCGTGTGCGCGCACAGCTCGCGTCGGGCGGCAACACGTGGGTGTACGCGGCGAACTGATCGCTGCGGCTTGCCCGCACGCTAGTGCTGAAGGACAGCCCAGGCGAGGAGGCTGTCGATCCGCCGGACGTCAGCGCCTTTCGTGAGCTTGACCTTGATGTGGCCTGCCCGGGTCCAGAGTTCGACCTCAGCGTCGCGATCGAGCATGCCACCTGCGTTCTCCGTAGACCACATGTTGATGGAGCTGTACGGAAGCGAGTAGATCTCGATCTTCTTTCCGGTGATTCCCTGGGCATCGCGCACGATGAGCCGCTTCGTGGTGAACGTCGCGGAATCACGGAACGTCTTGAACGACGCGATCGCCTGCTCGCCCTCGACGAGCAGTGCATTCACGTCCGCCGGCACTGGTATCTCGTTCTGAAGCGTCCATGCAAGCATCGGTGCGGTTTCCACCAGTGGGCCATCCCCTCGATCGATAGCGCCCTTCGTCGGGCGCGCAGCTTCGTCAGCGTAGCGGTAACGGCGGACGTGACCGTGGTCGCCCTACGACGTGAACTGCTCCTGGCCGAGCACCCGAAGCAGCGCGAGCTTGTCGGCGGCTTCGGTGCGCGGGGCGGCGGTGAGGATCAGTAGCACCTGGGACTGGTCTTCGGTAAACAGCGCTTGACAGTCGAACTCGATCTCGCCGACCTCAGGATGCAGCAGGATCTTGTGATCTTCGAAGCGCGTCGCAACCTCGTGCCGCTCCCACAGCTCGGCGAACTCGGCGCTCTCTTTGAGCAACGCCCGCACGAGTCGTCCGGCTCGTGATGAAGCCCCGCCGAGGCCGTAGGCGACGCGGAGGTTCGCGACGTTCGCTCGGCCTTGCCGGGGGTGGTCGGCGATCGGGTAAACGGCCCGCTCCGAGGCATCCGTGAACCATCTGTAGATTGCCGAACGCGCTATGCCGGTGAAGCGGGTGTGATCGCCGAAGAGGGCGGCGGCCAGCCGGTTCTGCACGAGCGTCTCGGCGATGCTCGAGAGCACCAGGGCGGGGGTGTCGTCGAGCCGGTCGAGCGCCCGCTGCAGCGCCGGGGCGACATGTGTGTCGAGCGAGGTGCGCGGTGGCGCGTGGTGACCGCTGATGCGGTAGAGGTGGTCGCGCTCGTCGGTCGTGAGCCGCAGCGCCCGGGCGAGCGCGGCGAGCATCTGCTCCGACGGCTGGGGCCCGCGCCCCTGTTCGAGGCGGGTGTAGTAGTCGGCGGACATGCCGGTGAGTTCGGCGACCTCGCCGCGCCGCAACCCGGCGACCCGCCTGCGAGCCCCGGGGCGCAGGCCGACGTCTTCGGGGCGCAGGTTCTCACGCCGGTGGCGGAGGAAGTCGGCGAGCTGTTCGCGGTCCATTCCTCCATCATGCGCTGCCTCGGCGCTCGGAGGGAGGGATCGGGAATCCTACGACAACCGGGTCTCTCGTGCCGCAGCGCGACTCGGCGCATCGTGGTCGGTGACCCGGTCGAATGGCGGGTCTGCGAAAGGACACTCATGAACATCTCGGGCAACACCATCTTCATTCCCGGCGGCACCTCGGGCATCGGCCTCGCGCTCGCGCTGCGCCTGCAGGATGCCGACAATACCGTCGTCATCGGCGGCCGCCGCACCGACGTGCTCGAGCGTCTCGCAGCCGAGCACGGCTTCGGCACCATCACGATCGACACGACCGACCCTGCCTCGGTACTGAGCGCCCGCGACGCGGTGCTCGCCGCCCACCCCGACCTCAACGTGCTCATCGCGATGGCCGGCATCATGGTGCCCGAGGATGTCACATCGGCCGGATTCCTCGACACTGCCGAGCGCACCATCGACACCAACGTGCTCGGGCCAGTGCGCCTGATCTCCGCCTTCACCGAGCACCTGCAGAGCCGGGCGGATGCCACGATCATGACGGTCTCATCGGGACTCGCCCACACGCCCCTGCGGGTCACGCCGAGCTACAACGCCTCGAAGGCGTTCATCCACCAGTTCAGCGAGAGCATCCGGCTGCAGCTCGCCGGCACCTCGGTGCAGGTGATCGAGCTCTGCCCGCCCGCTGTTCGCACCGAGCTCATGCCCGGCGGGTCCCACATCGAGGCGTTCCTCCCGCTCGACGACTACATCGATGAGACCATGTCGCTTCTGGCCAGCCAGCCGGACGCCACCGAGATCCTCGTCGAGCGCGTCAAGCCGCTGCGCTTCTCCGAGGTGAACGGCGTGTACGAGCAGACGGTTGCGATGGTGAACGCGCACTGACGAACCTGTGCGCGCGCAGAGGTGAGTCAGACGTCGCACGCGCCGTCGCCGTCTGAACCAACTGCACGTGTCGGCTCACGGGCTCCGAGCGCCGAGTGGATGGCGTCGCGGCATCGGGCTCCGACGAGCAGTACGGTATCCGGGTCGATGCCCGTGCCGTCCACGAGTGCGTCGACCACTTCGGAAACGTCGTCGAGCAGTCTCGGGTCAGTTCGCGCGAAGTCGAGCATGTCCCGAACGATACTTCTCGGCTGCTTCCCGCTGTCGGGAGTCCGCCCTCGACTGCTTTCGTTCGGCTGGGTGAGCCGAGACCGGCCGGATATGCAGCCACCCAAGCGTCGATCAGAGCATCGACCTGTTGCAACTGTCGGTCCGTTCGCTTGCTGCCGAGCGCGACGACGAACGACTACCGCCGCGTGCGGGCGCAGCTCGCCTTCTCCGGGCGTGAATGCGGGGCTCGAACGAGGGCCAGCGTTTCGCGAGCAGATCCCGAATGAGGCACGCACCCCATTACGCGAGCACATTAGCTGAGTCTCGTCGGAGCCTTGTGCGCCGCAACAACCGCCCGCTACGGTCGCAGGAGGCAGGAGCGGTGCCAATTCAACATCGACAATCGAGGGCTCAAAGATGGCATGGAAGCGACAACCAAGTCGGCCAGATGGCATTACGACAAAGCGGCGACCAACAAGGACCACAACCCTTGTCCTGGCGCCCATTTTTTGTTTACCCCTACTTGTCTTTGCCGGTTCTCCGGCTAGCGCGCAGTCGTCATATGCAGACGACTGCGCGCAGTTGTCTTACCCGGAAGACCCCGGCTTCGTCGCCACGAGTCCGGCGGAGGTCGATGCCGCCAAGGCGAGCTGGGAAACGCCGGAATACGGCTTCTACACCGGCCACAATCCTTCGACCCTTGGCGCAGTGGTCAATGCCCCATGGCAACTCGTCGCGGTGAACGCGTCCACGGCGTACGCCCTGGGGTACTGCGGACAGGGTGTCACGCTGGGCATGATGGATTCGGGCTACAGGCCTACCCACGAAGCATTTCAGACCGAGCTGATCGCGTCGGTGGCAGGTGAGGGCGTCTACGGCACGTCCGGCTACGGGTATCGAGGCGCGATTCCGTCGAACCCGTTCACTGCGGGTGAGTGGTTCACCGTGGCCGGTGATCAGGCGAGAACGAGCGACTACTCGCACGGGACCGGCATGCTCGGCGTCACCTCTGGCATCCGCGATGGGATCGAGCAGCACGGCATCGCCTTCGGATCGAAGATGGAAGTTGCCAAGACCGGTGGTTCCGACAGTCAATCCCACGGTCCCTTCCACGATTACGAGTACTGGTCCACAGCGAACAAGGCGCTCGTCGATGCGGGCGCAGAGGTCATCAACAGCAGTTGGGGCTCGTTCGTCCAGACCATTGACCGAACGCGCTTTGACGGCCTGGGCAACGACCTCGGAGTCGACGGCAACCTCGCCAACGCATACCAAGTGACTGGCAAAGACAGTGCCAACGCCACGGCAATGAGAACCACCATCCCCAACGAATACATGAAGGATCTGGAGTATCAGTTCTTCCTCTTCAAGAGGAGCTATTCCGAAGGTGGCATTCAATACGATCCGAACCACCCCGGGCTGTCATTCATGGACGCGACCTGGGATGCCATCAAGGACAGCGGTACTGTCAACGTCAGGTCGGCCGGGAACAACGACTGGAACAACCCGTATTATCGCCCGGCGTATCCTCTCTTCAATCCCACGGCGGAAAAGCAGTGGGTCGCTGTCGGTGGGGTTCAACCACCTACTGAGGCCAATCCCGAATACACGAAGCAGTACGGATACAACGAGGCGGGGCTCGCCAAATGGTGGGCGGTTTCGACCCCTTCGAATAGCGTTCGGACCACGAGCAGCAGTGGCGACACCAGCTATTCGAACTCGAACGGCACGTCACCGGCAACGCCCGTTGCGACTGCGGTGATGGGGGTTCTGCTCTCCCGCTATCCGAACATGGACGCCATGCAGGTGCGTGATCTGATGCTCACCACCGCGAACAACAAGATGTCCGACGGCGTGCGATTCCTCGGCACCGGCCAAACCTCCCCGACCGGTGAACCCATCGCCTGGACCGCTCCCGACGGTCTTCCGGACGAACGCTGGGGCTGGGGGATTCCCGATCTGGCCAAAGGCATGTACGGCCCCGGCCAACTCCTGAGCCCCATGACGTACAACATGGACGAAGCGGCCCTCGACGTCTGGTCCAACGACATCAGCCAGATCGCGATCGAGGAACGGGAGAAGGAAGATCTGGAGTGGCTGGCCGGCTATAAGGAGCAAGGTATTGCGTACGCCGGTGAATTCGGCCCCAACGTACTGAACCCGGACGGCACGCTCGACGAACAGGCCTTCACGGTTCAGGGCATCTTGAATGATCCTCAGATCCAAGCCATCACTGACGGCCATCCCGAGTTGTACGACAAGATCACCTATACGGAAGCCGTCGCGTGGCGCACGGAATGGATGGACGCGCGCGCGGCCCACATTCAGAACAACATCGACAACAACGTCTACACCGCTTCTCTGACGAAGCAAGGCCCCGGGTCGCTGATCATGGCGGGCGACGACACCTACGAGGGCGGCACGACGGTTGAAGGTGGCAAGCTCTCGATCACGGGATCGCACGCAAGCTCGATCGATGTCAAGGGCGGCACTCTCGGCGGCAGCGGTTTCGTCGCAGGCAGCATCGACGTCGACAGCGGAGTGCTGCAGCCCGGCCTGTCATCGGTGGAAGCTGCGGAAGCGGCGTCCATCAGCGATGCCGACATCGCGCCCGGCAACGTTCTGGACGTCGGCGGCGACGTGAGCGTCAGCAGAACGGGTGGCCTCGCCATCACCATCTCTGGCGACGACGACTACACGAGCGTGCGGGCCGCCGGTGCCCTGGTGTTGGACGGCGAACTCGAGTTGGACATTCGGGCGCCCCTCACGCCGGGCACGGTTCTGACGATCGGCAGCGGCGACTCGATCCAGGGCAACTTCCATTCCCTGCCGGAACGGCGGGTCCTGAACGCGGACGGTCATATGTTCAGGGTGTCCTACCAGGACGGCGCTGTGACGCTGACCGTCGTGCGGACGCTGCCTGGGGCAGGATCCGGCGGCGACTAGCCGCATGTGGCGTGGCCAGCCAGGCTCAGGTTCGCTTGAGACTGGCTGGCCATTCCTTCGCCCAGGTTCAGCCGCTCTGACCACCACGCTCGACAAACCGGCTCTTCGCGATCGTGGGTGTAGCAGCGGGGTGAGTGTGTGAAGTCTCAGGAACGTCGTGCGGTGTCGCTTCAAGCGGAGAATCAAGTTCTCCGCGGACGCACCCACGTGCTACTCGCTCGCAGTTAGACGATTCGTTGGATGACGTGCGGACCCTGCATCCGCTCGACCCGAACGACCAAGCCGTCGAGGTCCGGGACTCCGCCCTTCACCGTCAACTCGGCGACATCGTGCCCGTTGGCCCGGGGCTCGGTGCGCTCAGGGTGCCGGTACTCGCGGATCGACTGGAATGTGCCGGCGCCGCGTCGTGCCTTGCTGTGGCGCTGTGCGAAGCCCGAGTTGATCGCGCACAGCTCGATCGCTTGCTCGTAGCGATTCACGAGTTTCGCCGTATCGAGGGTGATCACAGTGTGGGTCGTTTCTGTACGAGCGCGCGCCAAGGAGGTCGAGCAGTCGCCGCTCTTGGAGGAAGAAGAACACGGGGGAATTGAGCTCGCTGTACCAGTCCGCGGGCGTCATGTCGTCGAGCACCTTCTGGTCGCGAACGACGGCCGAGCCGAAGGACGGATGTTCCAGCACCTGCGACTCGTCGCGTCGCTCAGTCAGCAGGATCGAACGTTTTGCGGGTGCCACGTCCCATCGCTCGACCAGCGCGGCCGACGAGAGGAGGCCATGCCGTTCGATCGACGGCCAGCTGCCGTCAGCAGCCATGTGGCACAACTGGGGATACAGTCGGACCAGCTCGTCGGCGCGCACGACTACTCGCCCGCCCGACGTCGGAACTCGCGCCGGGTGTCGTTAGCCTGCTCGGCATCAAGCAGCCAACGCGTCTCGTTCCTCGAGGCGAGCGTTCCGTAGACTCCGCGAAGGTAGTTGCGAATCGCACGCTGACCGACGCCGAGTTCTCGCGCGAGCTCGGCTGGCGTCACTGGCTCCGTTGTCATGATGCCGAGCGTAGCGAGTACGGCACCCCGGGCGCTGGTGTCGTTGTGTGCTTCCTGGATGCACGCCACGACCCTGATTTTGCGCCAGCAACTCGAAGTCCGTGATGGCGAGCTGGCGGAGCGGGCCGGGTCACCCCTGCTCGCACAACTCGCGTCGGGCGATGAGGCACGGGTATACGCGGCGGCCTGAGCACCGCCCCATCCGCGCTTTTCGGCATGCCGTCGGTTCTTGGCGGCGTCGGTTATTCGCCGCGCCGCGCTCCGCATCGAATCGTTGACCCCGAGGCATCCGCACCGCTAGTGTTCGTAGGCTGCACACACCGTGCGGCATCCCGGGAATCTGGAAGGAAGGCAATGGACGTGTATCTGCAGCTCACGAACAAGTCCTCCTTCGTCGAGCCCGCGAATGAGCAGCGCCAACTGCTCCGCGAACTCGACCAGGTTCTCGACCCGGCACACTGACGCCGCCGCGACATCCGCTCGCGATTCTCGTCACCCTGTGCCGATCGAGGCCCGGGGTGTTTTCCTGTCTGCGCGCGACGGGAGCCCCCGGGCCCCGGATCCACGCAATGCAAACCAGACAGGAAAGGAACATGCAGAAGCTCACCAACCGGCTCGTCTCGTGGGCGAGCCTGATCGACGAGAAGACCGTCGAGCAGGCCCGCACGTCGTCGACGATGCCGTTCATCTACCCGCACCTCGCGCTCATGCCCGACGCGCACCTGGGCCTCGGCGCTACCGTGGGGTCGGTCATCCCGACGCTCGGGGCGATCATCCCCGCGGCCGTCGGAGTCGACATCGGCTGCGGCATGATCGCGGTCAAGACGCAGTTCACCGCGTCGGAGCTGCCCGCCGATCGGCGGGCGGTGCGCGAGCAGATCGAGCGCGCCATCCCACTCTCGGCCGGCAAGCACAACCGCAAGATCGTCGCGACGGCCTCACCGCGCATCGCAGAGCTCGAGGCGCTCGCCGAGGTGAAGGGCTTCGACCCGGCCGCCTACGCGGGCAACTGGCGGGAGCAGCTCGGGTCGCTCGGCAGCGGCAACCACTTCATCGAGGTGTCGCTCGACGAGACCGACGCGGTGTGGCTCTTCCTGCACTCGGGTAGCCGGGGTGTGGGCAACAAGATCGCCCAGCACCACATCAAGGTCGCTCAGCGGCTCGCGAAGCAGTGGTGGATCGAGCTGCCCGACCCCGACCTCGCCTACCTCGTCGAGGGCACGCGGGAGTTCACGCGGTACATCGCCGAGCTCCGGTGGGCGCAGTACTTCGCGCGGCTCAACCGGGAGGAGATGATGGACCGCGTCATCCGGCAGGTGAGCGAGTGGGTCGGCGCGCCCGTGGAGGAGCAGGAGCGCATCAACTGCCACCACAACTTCACCGAGAGCGAGGAGCACTTCGGCAAGCGTGTGTGGGTCTCCCGCAAGGGGGCGATCCAGGCGGATGTCGGTCGGCCCGGGCTCATTCCCGGCTCGATGGGCACCGCGTCGTACGTGGTCGAGGGGCTCGGACACCCGATGTCGCTGAACTCCTCGCCGCACGGCGCAGGGCGCACGTACTCGCGGACAAAGGCACGGCAGACCTTCACGCACGAGCAGTTGCGGGAGGCGATGACGGGCATCGAGTTCCGCGACACCGACGCGTTCCTCGACGAGATTCCGCAGGCCTACAAGCCGATCGACCAGGTGATGGCGGATGCGGCTGAGCTTGTGAAGGTGCGGCACACGCTGCGTCAGATCGTGAACGTCAAGGGCGATTGAGCTGCCGATGAGGGGGAGGGGGATGCTGCGGCTGGCGCGCCATGTGTGGCGCGCCGGTCGCGGCTTTCCGTCGTTCCTGTTCGCCGTTCATCGAGGCTGCGAAGCGGGGTCACCTTCTCAAGCGCCCCCTGACCACCGAGTAGGCGTTCGCCGAGCCGCCTGAACTCCGCGACGGCGTCGATACCGTGGCGCCCGGGTCGGCCGCAATCTTGGGGCTGAGGGGCTCGCGGAGTTCTGACCGATGTATTGGGCGCGGCAGGCGTTCCACGGTCGTATGCAACTCATATGCTGCCGTTCATGGCATCACGACGCGATAGCGACGAGCACTATGTACTCGACCTCTGTGACCGTGTCATCGGGGTCAAGTGCTCTCGTCAGCATCGATTCGAGTGGCTGCTTGGCGATGCCTCGCCATCGACTGGGCAACGAGTTCTGCTTCCGGTCGATGGCTACTGGGAAATGGAGCGGCTCGTCGTCGAATTCGCCGAAGCTCAGCATTCGGCGCCAACGCCACATTTCGACAAGCCGGACCTGCTGACAGTTTCTGGAGTTCACCGCGGCATCCAACGAACAATCTACGATGAACGCCGCCGTGAAGAAATCCCGGAGCATGGCCTGCGCCTGGTCACAATCTCCTCGACGGACTTCTCACTCAAGCGCGGACGCATCGACCGCGACGAGGATCGTGACCTCGCGGTCGTCACCCGCATTCTCGCGCGTGAGGGCGTGCCGTTCGATCCCCTTCAAGACGGGCCCTCGGGGCAGGTTGGTGGGGCCCATCCGGTTCCGGTAGTGCAGGAGCTTCGACGATTCGTGGGAGAGCGAGAGTGGGGCCAGTTCCACACGTCAGAGAATCTCGCGAAGAGCATCAGCATCGAGGCGGCAGAGCTGCTGGAGTGTTTCCAATGGGGTCCAGACGCGCCCGCTGACCGCGTCGTTGAAGAGCTCGCGGACGTCCTAACCTATTGCCTGCTGCTGGCCGACAGCCTCGCCGTCGACGCCGATCAGATCGTGCTCGACAAGCTGGCCAAGACGCGCACGAAATACCCGATCGAGCGTTCACGCGGGCGGAGCACCAAGTATGACCAGCTTTAGGATCGAGCACTTCCCCTTCACCCGGCCGTCCGTCAAGACGTGGACCGAGCCGGACGGGAGGCACGCGAACTGGCCCGTGGTCTACACACTGAGCAGCAACCAAGAAATATACGTCGGAGAAACGCTGAATGCCGTTGGCCGCTTGCGTCAACACCTGGATTCGGATTCAAAGAAGCAACTGAGTGCCGCTCGCATCGTCATCGACGAGACATTCAACAAGTCGGTCTGCCTCGACCTGGAGTCGTACCTCATCAGGCTGTTCGCGGGCGACGGCAAGTTCACCGTCGTCAATCGCAACGAGGGCATCACCGATTCCGACTACTTCGAGCGCGTGCGCTATCGAGCGACATTCGACGAAATCTTCGAGCAGCTGCGCGCGGCGGGGATGTTCACCCGCGACATCCCTGAGATCGAAAACAATGACCTCTTCAAACTGTCGCCCTTCAAGGCTCTGAATCAGGAGCAGGCGATCACGATGGAGGGCATCCTCGAGGCGCTGTTTACCGATCTCGACTCGGGGGAGCAGGGCACGATCGTTGTCCAGGGTGACCCCGGCACGGGCAAGACGATCGTGGGCATTTTCCTCATGAAGCTGCTTCGCGACATCGAACGCTCCGAGCCCGCTGAGCGAACTGAGAACGACTCGCTCTTCTCCGACTTCTTCGCCGAAGGGTATTTCGAGAAGCTGAAGGGCTTCAAGATCGGAATCGTCATTCCCCAGCAGTCGCTGCGGAAGTCGGTGCAGAAGGTCTTCGCGAAGACGCCCGGGCTCGAGAAGGGTATGGTGCTGACACCGTTTCAGGTCGGAGAGTCTGAGGAGGATTTCGATCTACTGGTCGTCGACGAGGCGCACCGGTTGAATCAGCGGGCGAACCAACCGTCTGGAGCGCTCAACAAGAAGTTCCCTGAGATCAATGCGAAGCTGTTCGGCGCCGACGACCTCGCCAAGACCCAGCTCGACTGGATTCGCGCGAAAAGCCGTCACCAGGTGCTCCTGCTCGACGATGCTCAGAGTGTTCGCCCAGCTGATCTGCCGAGCCAGGTGATCGGCCCGCTTATTCAGGAAGCAAAAGAGCAGTTCCGCTTCTATCCGCTCGCATCACAAATGCGGGTTGCGGGCGGCGCCGACTACATCGACTTCATCCGACGGGTGCTTCGGGCCCAGGCCATCGAAGCACGGGAGTTCCCTGGGTACGAGTTGAAGATGTTCGATGATCTCGGTGAGATGCATGCAGCTATTCGTGAGCGCGACCGTGAGTACGGACTCTCGCGACTGGCCGCAGGCTTTGCCTGGCCGTGGAAGAGCAAGAACGACTCCTTGGCAGTCGACATCGAACTCGACGGTCTCTCCCTGCGGTGGAACAGCACGGCGACAGACTGGGCGAGCTCAGCGAACGCGCTCGAAGAAGTCGGTTCGATCCACACCCTGCAGGGCTACGACTTGAACTACGCAGGTGTCATCATCGGGCCCGATCTTCGGCTCGACTCTGCGACGGGTCGTGTGGTCGCCGATCTCGACTCTTACTTCGATAAGAAGGGCAAAGAAGCCAACGGCCAGCTTGGTATCGCGTACGACGGCGACGACGTGCTGCAGTACATCCTGAATATCTATGCCGTACTGCTAACCAGGGGCATGCGCGGGACGTTCGTGTACGTCTGTGATCCGGCGCTGCGTGCCTACGTTCGCACGGTCTTGCCGTAGATCCTTTGAGCGTTCCGGACACCAAGTTCGCGATCGAGGCGGCGCCAGGCGTTCGGATCGTACAGGTGACGGCGGGGTTCACGGCGCTCGCCGACACCTCAATTACGGGGTGGTGTGCTCGCTGTGAGCCGCGAACAACCCGCGCGTTGTCACAACCGATCGATCCAGGTATCTTCGTCCCGGTCTGCCCACGAGTTTCCCGTGTTCGGCCGCCCTGCGTTCTGCACCCGCGCACGCAGCGCGTGATTAGCGACTGCGCGTCCGACTCGGTCAGGTCGGTGACCCGATCGAGGCGAACCCCGGTGAACTCCTCGACGAGCGAGAACTGCTCCCGAGCCGTCGTGACGCCAAGGGCTGCAAAGCCGTCGCGGAGCACACTGCGCTGAGCTTCCGTCAGCGGTCGCCGGTCAGGGCTGGTTGTACCCGGGCCGTTGTCGAAGATGGGGAGCGCGTCGGTCATGGTTCGATTGTCGGTCCTACACGGCACGTTCCGATACGCCACCCCCAAACGTGGGGCGTGTTCGACGGATTACCCTCCCCGCGATGTCCTTGGACTCTGAAACAATGCTGGATACGCTCTCCGACCCTGAACTTGGTGGGCGACTCGTGCCGAGGAACCGATGAAATCTGATTCTGCGCTGTGGCGTGTGCTGGGTGAGCCGGCGCAGTCGCATGAAGCAGCCGCGCTGGAGCGACTGCGTGAGCTGCTGCCCGACGACGGCATCGCGACCGCGTGGGTGAACGCCACCGTGGTGAGCCCGAGTGGACGCGCCGACGAGATCGACGCGCTGGTGCTGACCCGGGCCGGCCTCTTCGTGCTCGAGTTGAAGGGCTGGCATGGCGTGGTCACTGGCACGATGGCCAGCTGGATCCAGGACACCAAGCATCAGCGTCGGTACCACAAGAGCGCATACGTCCTCACGAATGAGAAGGCGAAGCGACTCAGTTCGGTCATGAAGGATGCTGCCAAGAGCATCCCTGGTAACCCGCACACGCCGTTCATCGATGCACGCGTCGTCTTCCATGGCGAAGATTCGACAGTGAAGCTCGACGGTGCTGCCGGCGCGAATATATTGGCGCTCGACGGTTACCACGTGCACGGGCT
Organism: Agromyces sp. Y782; assembly: GCF_059445405.1. Classification (NCBI taxonomy): domain Bacteria; kingdom Bacillati; phylum Actinomycetota; class Actinomycetes; order Micrococcales; family Microbacteriaceae; genus Agromyces; species Agromyces sp. Y782. The sequence continues at coordinate 2,472,524 of NZ_JCAIUG010000001.1, forward strand.
CGAAGGGCGCGCGGTGTCCGACTTCCTGGCGGAGCCTCCGAGGTTCGCGCCGATCGACGGGATCCGGGCGAAGCAGATCCGGTCGATGATCGAGCACGCCGGGCTTGTGCCGACGCCGAAGCAGCGCCGCGTCGGCAACTACGTACTCGACGAGGCTGACGCGCTCGGTGAGGGCCCAGGCTGGTACGACCTCCTCGTGTCCCACCCTGTGACGAAGCTGCAGCGCCGGCTTCGAGTGTTCGAGGTGCCCCCGGGCTCCTCGAACTCGGCACGTGAGCAGATGGAGCTGGCCGCCAAGCGCGAGGTCGCCTTCACTGAGGGCCTGAAGCACTCGGGCATCGCTGGGGTGCTCGACTATCTCGACACCGAGAACGGCCCTGCGCTCCTCTTCGAATTCGATGCCGACGAGGTCGCGCTCGACGTCTACCTGAGCGAGTTCGATCAGCAGATCCAGCAGCTCGATCGGCTCGATCTGATCCGACGCGTTGGCGAGGTGCTGCGATACGCGCATGCTCGCCGGGTGACACATCGTGCGCTTACGCCGGCGAGTGTAATGGTGAGCCGTGAGACCGGCAGGGTGCGCATCCGCGACTGGAGTGCCGCGCGGCGCAGCTCGAACAGCACGACGACGGCGACGCTCCTGTCGGGCGGGGTGGAGAACCCGAACCAGCTCGTCGATCACGCGGCTTGGCTGTACCTCGCGCCGGAGAGCCTGCGGCAGAGCACGGTGGTCTCTCCGGTCGCCGTGGATGTGTACGGCCTCGGTGCGCTTGCGTACCTGATTCTGACTGGCGACGCGCCGGCAGCAAACCTTGCAGAGTTGCAGCAGCTCATCGCGGATCCGAGTCGCAATCTCGACCCGCGGGCGATTCTTCCTGATCTCAACACCGGGCTCTCGAATCTCGTGGCGCAGGCAACGGCATTCGACGAACTGAATCGCACGATCGACGTTGACGAGGTGCTCGCGAATCTCGACAACGCGATCGATGCGATGACGAAGCCTGAAGATGCCTCGGAGCTTCGCGTGGCCGAGGGCGATCCGATCGACGCGAATCAGGGCGAGACGATCGCCGACCGGTTCATCGTGCACGATCGGCGCGGATCTGGCACCACGGGCACGGCATTGTTCGTCGATGACGTGGAACGGGCACGTGAGGGCGTCATCCTGAAGCTCGCACGCGACGACGCAGCGGCCGAGCGGCTTGCGGTGGAGGCTGAGGTGCTGAAGGGCCTGCAACACCCGCGCATCGTGCGGCTACTTGAGGGCCCGATCGACGTCGCTGGCCGGCAAGCGCTGATCTTGTCGGATGCCGGGAGCGAGACACTCGCGCGCAAGATCCAGAACGAGGGGCGGGCGACGATCGAGCAGCTTGAGCGGTTCGGCAACGACCTCATCGAGGCGGTCGGGTACCTCGAGTCGAAATCGGTATTCCACCGCGACATCAAGCCGGCGAACCTCGCCGTCGCGCCCGACTCGAAGACCCGCAGTCCGCGCCTGAACTTGTTCGATCTCTCGCTCGCGAGGGAACCGCTGCGCAACAAGGCGTCGGGCTCGAAGCCGTACCTCGACCCGTTCCTCGCCCTCGGCAAGCGACCCCAGTACGACCGCGCGGCGGAGCTCTACGCGGTGGCGGTCACCCTCTTCGAACTGGCCGTCGGCACGCCGCCGTGGTGGGTCGCGGGCGAAGATGTACCGGCGAACGCGAACGACCGCGTTGCACTAACTGAGACGATGTTCGATCCCGGTGTAGGTGTCGGGCTCCGTGCCTTCTTCGAGCGAGCGTTCGACGGCGATACAGCGAACCGTTTCGCGAACGCCGGCGACTTTGGTACGGCCTGGCGTGGTGTGTTCGTAGGCGTGGACGCCATCGCCGGCGACGATGACGAGGCGAATGCGGAGCGCGCGGCGACGGCGACGCTGTCCACGCCGCTCGCGTCGGCCGGCCTCAGCGCCCGGCAACTCTCGGCGCTCTCGCGGCTCGGCGTCGCCTCGGTCGGCGAAGTGCTCGACCTGCCGACGTTCCGCATCAACTCGATCCCCGGCATGGGCGAGAAGGTCCGCAAAACGATTACGGCGCAGGTGCGCGACTGGCGTCAGCGACTCCTCGCCTCTACCGAGCAGACCGAGACGGATGCCTCGGCTGACCTCCGACTCTCGATCGAGCAGCGGGTGGCGAAGCTCATCCCGCGCGAGGGGCCGAAGAATTCAGCCGAGATCACGGTGCTGCAGGCGCTGCTTCTCGAAGGAAACGCCGTTGCACCGGCGGAGCTTGTTGAAGCGGAGGCGCAGCCGAGCGGAGGTTGGCCTAGCCTCAATGATCTCGTCGCGCGCACCGGCCTCGACGCGGCCACGGTCGCGTCGTCCATCGAGTCGGCGACCGTACGTTGGCGCAGGAGCGGCACGCTAGCGCCGGTCATTGACGTCGTTCAACGCGCGCTCGCGGAGTCGGGCGGCGTCGCGACGGCCGAGGAGCTGGCGTCATCGCTGCTGCTGACCTACGGCTCACTGCTGCCGGGCGACGAGCGTTCGGCGAGAGCGGTTGCGCTGCTGCGCGCGGTGATCGAAGTGGACGACTCGGCTGACGGTTCTCTGTTCCGTCAGCGCCGCGGGAAGCAGCCGGGATCGCCCATGGTTCTCGCGCTCGATGCCGATGCCGATAGTCGCCCCGAGCGGCATGAGGCGTCGGCGTCGGCGCTGCTCGCGGCGGGGCTGGCGGCCGGTGCAGAGGTCGACCGCTTGCTCGAGGCGAACGGCATTATTGCGGCGGCTACCGTGCGGGAGCGACTGCGCAATGCGGTGGCAGAGTCAACGCTGCTCGATGACGCACGTCTGCTGACGCTCGCCGCGGCCGCGTCAACGACGGGCGCCCGGTCGAGTGTCGGTGAGCTGTACCGCATCGATCTCGACGGCGAGACGGCCGTCGAAGGGGCGCTGCGCGGCAGTGCGATCCGTGAGCTGACCGAGGCGCAGGTCCACCATCGGGTGAGCCTGCGGTTCCCACGCGCGGCTGCGGCGCCGATGCATCCGAAACTCGACTCGGTCGTGAAGCGCACGCACCCGCACCTGACATGGCAGGGCGACGCATACCGCCCGCTCGACACCGAGCTCTCGACGTACTCGTCGACGAGGGCGACCACGTCGTCATCCGCGACCTCGTCGGCCGTCGCGCTGCACGAGCGACTGGCAGGGTCGCTGCGGTCGAAGGGGGCGCTAGCGCTCACCGTGCACCCGGGCGCCTACCGCACGGCGCAGCGCGTCATCGCGCACCGCTACGGGCTCGAGGTCGTCGATTTCGCCGAGGCGCTCGTCGACCGGGCCCGCGCGATCGCCGTCGAGAAGAACATCCAGTGGCCGGTGCTGTTGCAGGCCGATGGCAGACCGGCCGATTCGGTGGACTTCGGTCGTGCGACCCAGGTCGTGCGACTGGCGCTCGAGCCGTTCTGGAGCGAACTTGTCGCTGATGAACGCCCGCTGCTGCTCACCAACGCCGGCGTGCTCGCCCGGTATGGCATGACCGGCCTGCTCGACGAGGTCGCCGATCTCGCCACCGCGCGCCCGGCCGCCCGCTGGCTGCTCGTGCCGCACCGCCCCGACCTGCCGACGCCCGACCTCGAGGGCAAGTCGATCCCGTTCGGCGCCGACCGTTGGGTCGCGCTGCCCTCGAACCCTGCTGAACTCTCGCTCCTCCACAACGGAAATGAAGTGCCTGCATGATCGTCGCCGCCACGCTCCTCACCGACCTCAAGAAGCAACTGAAGCTGCTCGAGGCCGACCTGCGGCAGACCGCCGACGACGCGTCATCGGAGTACGGCATGCGGCTTCACGCCGAGTATGACCGGGCCTTCGCCCGTGAGCGCACGGCGTTTACCTGGTCGCAGTGGCGCGACGGCGAAGTCACGATGGCGGCGGTTTCGTGGCTCATCGCGACGACGTTCGTGCGGTTCCTCGAAGACAACGACCTGCTCGAGGGCGCTCGCGACGAGCATGGGCCGGTGCCCCTGCCCTGGATTGCCGGCCCCGGTCCGCGCCGTGAGCGCGCGGTTGAGAATCAAGATGCGTTCCACGCCCGCGAGCGCACGACCAACAACCGCGACTGGGTGCGTTCGGCCTTCGGCATGCTCGCGTCACTGCCCGCCGGCAGGGGGCTCGTCGATCCGAGGCACAACCCGGTGTGGACGGCGCCGATCAGCGGCGGCGCGGCGGATGTGCTGCTCGAATTCTGGCGCAAGCAGCGCGTCGACGGCACGCTGGTGCACGACTTCACGGACCAGACGCTCGATACCCGTTTTCTCGGCGACCTGTATCAGGACCTCTCCGACTACGCGAAGAAGACGTTTGCGCTGCTGCAGACGCCGATCTTCGTCGAGGAGTTCATCCTCGATCGCTCGCTGACGCCTGCGATCGAGGAGTTCGGGCTCAGTGGGCTCAAGGTCATCGACCCCACCTGTGGCTCGGGTCACTTCTTGCTCGGTGCCTTTGATCGGCTCAACGAGGCCTGGAAGCAGCACGCACCGGCGATGGATGCGCGCACCCGCGTGCAACATGCCCTCGATTCGGTCTACGGCGTCGACCTCAACCCGTTCGCCGTCGCCATCGCTCGCTTCCGACTGACGATCGCGGCACTGCAGGCGAGCGGCGAGCCGACGCTCGTTGCCGCGCCGGCGTTCGGATACCACCTCGCCGTCGGCGACTCCCTGCTGCGGTCGGAGTCGCCCGCGCAGCGCCTCGACCTCGGCGACGGCGAAGCACCGTTCGACTACGAGACCGAAGACGTGCAGGAGTACGCCGGCATCCTCAAGACGAACCAGTATCACGTGGTGGTGGGCAACCCGCCGTACATCACGGTGAAGGACAAGGCGCTCAACCAGAAGTACCGGGAGTTGTATTCGACGTGCGCCGGAAAGTACGCGCTGTCGGCACCGTTCATGGAGCTGTTCTTCAATCTCGCGAAGCAGCCCGATCAGGCCGGCGGCGGCGCCGGATACGTCGGCAAAATCACGTCCAACTCTTTCATGAAGCGCGAGTTCGGGAAGCGACTCATCGAGTCGTTCCTCTCCGGAGCCGATCCGTTCAGCCCCGTCGATCTGAACGCCGTGGTCGACACCTCGGGTGCGTACATCCCTGGGCACGGCACACCGACGGTGATCCTGTTCGGTCGCCGTCGCAAGCCCGCAGGAGATACGCTGCGCGCCGTGCTCGGCGTTCGCGGTGAACCGGGGCAGCCGGCTGAGCCGTCGCGAGGCAAGGTGTGGACCGAGATAGTCGATCGGATCGACGATCCCGGCTTCAATGGCACCTATGTCAGCGTCGCAGATCTTCCGAGGCAGACTTTGGCGTCACACCCGTGGTCTCTCTCAGGCGGCGGTGCAGGGGAGCTCCAAGAAGCCTTGGAGCTCGGCGCGCGCCAGCGGTTGCGGGCGGTTGCCGACCACGTGGGGATCACTTCTGTGACGGGCGAGGACTCGCTCTACATGCTCGGTGAGTCGGGTGCCGCTCGGCGTCTTGGCGTATTGCGGACTCAGGCACTTGTGGATGGTGAAGCAGTTCGAGATTTCACGATCGGGCCAAGCGAAGAGTCGGTTTGGCCCTACGACCACAACCTCGATGTCATTCCACTCCCCGCACTTGATGAGGGCTCGCGGCATCTCTTCGAGATGTACCGCTCGGCCATCAATCGTCGTCGTCGTTTTGGCACGCCGATGGTCGAACGTGGACTGGGCTGGTGGGAGTGGCAGGAGCTCTACCGCGACAAGCTCAAGACGCCCGTTACGATCGCGTTTGCGTTTGTGGCGACGCATAACCACTTCGTGCTGGATCGTGGTGGAAAGGTGTTCAACCGTTCGGCGCCGGTGATCAAGCTGCCCGCGGATGCGACGGAAGACGATCACTACGAGCTGCTCGGAGTGCTCAACTCCTCCACCGCCTGCTTCTGGCTCAAGCAGGTCAGCTACCCGAAGGGCGGCGACCCGATGGGCAAGGACGGGGCTCGGGTGAGCCCAGAGCAGTGGAGTGACCGCTACGAGTTCACCGCAACGAAGCTTGAAGCGTTCCCGCTCCCTTCAGTGTCGGTCAAGTCCCGAGCACGGCGAATCGACATGGTTGCCGCGAGAGCGGCCACGTTGCTCCCAACAGCAATGCTTGCTGGCAACGCTGCGCGAGAGGAGCTTGCGGTCGCACGCGGCAGCTGGGCGAGTCGGCAGACAGACATTATCGGCCTCCAGGAAGAGCTGGACTGGGAAGTTTACTTCGCCTATGGGCTGACTTCGCGTCCCCTGGTCTCTGGTGAGGACGTTGCCATCTCAGCGAACGAGCGCGCATTCGAAATCGCGCTGGCGCGGAAGGTGGTGAGCGGGGCGAGCGAGTCGACGTGGTTCCCGCGTCATGGGCGGCACCCTCTTACCGAGCTCCCTGTGCACTGGTCGTCGGAGTATCGCGACCTTGTCGAGGAGCGACTGGCGGAGATGGAATCGAATCCGTGGATCCGTCTCCTGGAGCAGCCGGAGTTCAAACGCCGCTGGGCCGGCGAATCATGGGACGAGCAGCTTCCGGGTGCACTCCGGGAGGCGCTGCTCGACCGACTCGAAGCTCGGGAACTCTGGTTCGACGCAACCAATCGTGCGGCCGCCCGCTCGGTCGCGCAGCTCGCGCAGGAGCTTCGCAAGGATCAGCGTGCGCGGGAACTCGCAGAGCTACTCGTCGGTTCCGACGATGTCGACTGGGTCGGACTGCTGCGTAGCCTGCTCGCCGATGAGTCCGTGCCGCACGTCGCCCAGCTGCGCTACAAGCCATCCGGTCTCACAAAGTTCCGTGAGTGGCAGACGGTCTGGGAGCTCCAGCGTGCAGAGGACCGCGGCGAACGCGTGCAGATTCCGGTGCCGCCGAAGTACGTCGACGCCGATTTCCGCAAGCCGTCGTACAAGAAGTTGCGGGGCAACCTCGACGTGTCAAAGGAGCGCTTCATCGCGTACCCTGGCGCGAACCTGCCCAATGACGTCACCCAGGTCTATGGGTGGGCCGGTTGGACCCACGCCGAGCGTGGCCTTGCCCTCGTGACCCTCGGGACACAGCTCAGCGGCGATGGCGCCTCGAACGATGCCCTGCTACCGCTCTTCGCCGGCATCGTCGAACTCGAGCCGTGGCTGCAGCAGTGGCATGCCGACGTCGATCCGGAGTTCGGCGTGAGCCCTTCGACCGCGATCTCCGGTGGCCTCGACTTCCTGCTCAGTAAGCATGGCCTCAGCCGCGCCGACATCAGCGCCTGGTTGCCCGCCGCCCGCACGCGCGGACGCGCTAAGTCCTCCTGACCCACCCACCGCATCCATCGAAAGAAGACCGCATGACCGAGCTCACCCTCAGCTCCCCGCTGCGCGACCTCATCGACCTTCCCGAGCACGTCGACGCCGCCGACTTCGTGCTGCAGCTGCACGCCGGCGTCACGAACGCCGACCGGACACTGCGTGAGTATGTCGTCACCGAGGAGATCGCGAAGTCGATCGATCAGGCGCTCGGCCTCGTCTCGCGGACGGTCGCCGACCGGCAGTCCAAGGGCGCGTTCATTCACGGCTCATTCGGTAGCGGCAAGTCGCACTTCATGGCGGTGCTGCACTTGCTGCTCTCCGGCAACATCGAGGCCCGCAAGCTTGACCGCCTCGGACCCATCGTCGATCGGCACCGTGACCTCTTCGGCCGCAACCTGCTCACGATCGACTACCACCTGCTCGGTGCCACGAGCTTCGAAGAAGCGCTCTTCAGCGGGTACGCACGCACCGTTGCCACTCTGCACCCTGATGCTCCAAGCCCGATGCTGCACGTCAGCGATGGGTTGCTGCAGGGTGCTGCGAGCCTCCGCGTTGAGCTCGGTGACGAGAAGTTCTTTGCCTCCCTCAATGGCGGCGCGGTCATCGACGACGGCTGGGGTGACCTCGCCACCGGGTGGAACGCCGAAGCTTACGAGCTGGCGCTCCGCGAGGGCAAGGCCGAGCGGGCCCGCCTCGTCACCGACCTCGCAGGAATGTCGTTCTTCCAAGGATTCGCGAAGGCCGGCGAATGGTTGTCGATCACCGACGGCATCACTGTCATGACCGAACACGCCAAGTCACTCGGGTACGACGGCATCGTGCTATTCCTCGACGAACTCGTGCTCTGGCTCGGTCAGCACCTCGCCGACAGCAAGTTCATCCAGAGCGAGACCTCGAAGGTCGCCAAGCTCGTCGAGACCGGCCTGGGGTCGCTGCCCGTGCCGATCGTGTCGTTCATCGCCCGCCAGCGCGACCTGCAGGACTTCCTCGGCGAGGGCATCACGGGCGCAGAGCGCGAGGGCATCGGTCAGTCGTTCGCACACTGGAACGACCGCTTCGACCGCATCGACCTGCAGGCGGCCGACCTGCCCAAAATCGTCAAGCAGCGACTGCTGCAACCAGTCTCGCCCGGTGCTGCGGTGGTGCTGTCGCAGGCTGTCGACCGCGTGAAGGCCAACCCGGTCGCCTGGACGTTCCTCATGACCGACGAAGCTGGCGCTGGCGAAACCGAATTCGCACAGGTCTACCCGTTCTCCCCGGCGCTCGTCGACGCGATGATCGCGCTGTCGTCGATCATGCAACGCGAACGCACCGCTCTGAAGCTCATGGGCGAACTGCTCGCCGAGGGTCGTCACGAACTCACCGCGTCGACGGTCATTCCGGTCGGCGACCTCTACGACCGCATCATGACCGGCAACTCGACCCCGCTCACAGGCGACCAGAAGCAGCGCTTCGCCATCTCGAAGCAATTCTACGAAACCAAGCTGCTCCCGTACCTGCTCAACAAGCACAGCCTCGGCTCCGCCGCCGAAGCCAGGGCCCTCCCACGCGAACACGCGTTCCACACCGAGGACCGCCTCGCGAAGACGATGCTCATCGCCGATCTCGCGCCCGGCGCAGCATCGCTGAAGAACCTCACCGCGAGCAAGCTCGCCGCGCTCAACTTCGGAACCGTCAACACGATGATCCTTGGCATGGAGGCGATGCAGGTCGTCGCGCTCGTGAAGGACTGGTCGCGGCAGTTCGGCGAGATCAAGCTCGGCGAAGGCAACGATCCCCTTGTCGCTATTCACCTGAGCGGCGTCGACTACGACGCGATCCTCGAGCGCGTAGTCACTGAAGACAATTCAGGAAACCGGCAGCGGCTCATCCGCTCGCTCGTCGCCACTGAACTCGGACTCACCGAGACCGGCGGGCTGTATTCGGAACGCCGGTTCACCCATATCTGGCGCGGTCGCAAGCAGATCGTGAACGTCAAGTTCGGCAACGTGCGCGATGAGACGAGTGTCAGCGACGACGATCTCATCGGCAGCCACGAGGCGTGGACCGTCGTCATCGACTACCCGTTCGACGAGCTCGGCTACTCGAACCAAGAAGACCTCAACCGCCTCGACGCGCTCCGTGACTCGCTCGCGACGACCGGCGGTGACTCCCGCACGATCGTGTGGATCCCGAACTTCCTGACGACCGATCGGCTCAATGATGTCGGCACGCTCGCAAAGCTCGACCACGTGCTGAAGCCCGCGAACTTCGATCAGAACGCCGTGAGCCTGCCCGCGGCCGACCGCGAGCTCGCGCGCATCGCCCTCGAGAACCAGCGCGAGAGCCTCAACGCCTCGACACTCGGCGCGCTTCGACAGGCCTACGCGGTGTCGACGGCGAAGCAGACCGACGTCGACGCACGCCTCACCGGTGTCGAGGTGTTTTCGTCCGTCTTCAGCGGCCTCACCATTCAGCCGCCCGTCGCCGACCACCTCGCGAAGGGCCTGCAGTCGGCGCTCGAACAGGCGTGGACCGCCGACACCCCGACGCATCCTGAGTTCCAACCCGGTCACGCCGAGCTGAAGGTCGCCGACCTGCGTCGCGTCGTCGATCTCGTCGGCAATGCGGTCGCTGCCGGCGGCCGACTCGAGGGGCTGCCGAACGCGGATCAGGTGCTTCTCAGGCGCATCGCGACGCCGCTCGGCCTTGGCGTCGTCAGCGACAATGTGCTCATCGTCGGCCCGGCCGAGTTCACTTGGCGAGCCGAGTTCGCCAAGTGGGCGCAGCTTGCCGCTGACCAGCCGAACGTCGCCGCGCTGCGGGCCGGTCTCCGCCCCGCTGGCATGGTGAAGGCGGTGCAGAACACGCTCATCCTCGCGTGGGCGCTCATAACCGACCGAGAATGGGTGCGCGGCGAGACGGTGCTCTCGACGACGCCCACGGTCGAGCAGGTGCCGGACGAACTCGTGTTGCGCCCGGCTGGACTGCCGAGCGACACCGACTGGAAGGCTGCGAACGAACGTGCGAAGGTGCTTTTCCAGACCAGAGGCGAGATCCACCGATACTCGACCGCCGTGCGACGTCTCGGGGCCGCGATCATCGACAAAGCGAGCGCCGCGCGCGAGGCCGCTGCGGAGCTTGTGAAGCAGTACGACGCGCATTCGGGCTTCCTCGGGCTCGCGGCTTCGGCCTCGACCGGCCGAAGCGCGACCGCGCGACGCACACTCGAAACAGTGCAGCGTCTCGCCAACGAGCGCAACCCGCTTGTCGCGATCGAGCAGCTCGCCGTCGCCGATCTTGGTGATCTGACCGCCGCCGGGCGGAGCTTGCAGAGTGCCGGCGAGATCGCGCGAGCCTTGCAGAACGCGGACTGGGGGATGCTCTCTGCGGGCGACGCACTCGCAGACGCGCCGGCAGTCGCCGCAGCCATCGCCAAGCTGCGGGCAGCGGCGCTGAACGACGAGTCGATCGAGAGCATCGCCGAGCCGCTGAAAGCGGCCGCGGCCGCGGCCAGGGCTGAGGTGATGGCGCGGACGAGCGTCACGCCGCCGCCGATCGTGAGCCCGCCCGTTGTGGCACCGCCGGTGATCACTGACCCAGACAAGGTTGCCGTGACGCTCGACGACCGCCCCACCCCGTTCCCGTCCCAGACCGTGTCGACGACCACGGAAGGCATTGCAGCTGTGACGCCTGCGGTCGTCGAGGCCGAGTTGGACAGAGTCCGAGACGCCATCCTCGCGGAACTGCGCCAGCATCCGGGTAACAAACTCACGATCACCTGGAGTGTGGAGTGACGCCGACCGAGCAGCTGCCCGCCGCGACCGAGGCGAGCGTGCGCGAGCACGCCGCCGCATTCGTACGCGAGGCGAAACCCGGTGTCGACCTGCTGCTGCTGCGCGCGGCACCGGTGTGGGCGGGACCTCCAATGCTCGACGCCGGCGGAGCAACCGTGCGTGTCGTGGAGGGCGTCTCGCCCCTCGCGATCCTCGATGCGATCTACGACGAGACATCCGACCGTCCGATCATCGCGCTGACCGCGCTCACCGAGCGTGAGCTCGGTCAGGCCGTGCTCCAGCACGCCGATCGACGCGGCGTCACCCGACTCGACAGCTGGGCGTTGGTGCCCGGACTGTTCGGGGTGCGTCGCGACGACCTCGATCTGCGCATCCAGAAGGAGCTCGGTAAGTGGGCCCCCGAACTGCTGCTGCAGTACCGCCCGGCGGCCGGCTGGCGTCCGGGACGTGGCGGCAGTGTGTCGTACGCGCACGTCGTCGGAGTCCTGATCGCGGCAGTGCTTGGCATCCCTTCGAGCGAGGTCGACGCGACCCTCGTACTCGAGTCGCTCGACGAGTTCGGCGTTCGCAATCAGTGGAAGGCGCTTGACCCGAAGATCGCAACCGAACTCGCGAAGGCCGTCGGCGAGGTATTTGGAACTCACGTGGCCTATGCGCTGCACATCGTGCGCTCGGGCACCGCCGTGGCGATCCCTGCGTTCGGACTCGCCGCAGACGTGCTCTGGCCGGTCGAGGGCGCCGGCGCGTCAGCTGGCGTGCCAGGCGATGCGCTCGACGCCCGGGTTCGGCTCGAACGGCAGATCGTCAAGAACCTAGATCCCGTCGCGATGCGGGCGCTCGCGGACTCGGCGATCGGCACGGTGCTGCGACTGTCCACCTTCGAAGCAGAGCGCATCGACGGAATCCTCGTGCAGGCCGAGGCGCTGCTCGCGGATATCGGGTGGGCGGACGGCGCCACGACCTCCCGCCATCTTCCCGCTGGCTTCGCCGCTGCGCTGGCAGAGATCGCCAGACGGCTTCGCGAGGCTCTCGACGAGCCGTCCGCGACCACGGCGGCGGCGTTGGACGCCGCGATCCGACGTGCAGGCACGCATGATCGGGCCGGCCGTGACCATGCACGCCGCGAACTCGCCACGGCACACATGGCTATGCGGCTGGTTCGTTGGTTGCAGACGTCGCCCGAAACCGACCTGACGTTCACTGGTGTAGTGCACTCGTATCTGCGGACCGGCGGCTGGGTCGACCGCGCGTACGCGGCCATCTGGGGTGGCTCGTCGCAGTCTGCCCTCGCTGAGGCGTACCGGCTTCTTGCCGGACAGGTGCACGCGCGTCGCGACGTCGAGGACATGCAGGCGGCCAAGCTGCTCAGTGCTTCGGATGCCGGTGACGAGCAGGCTGTTGCCATCGAGCGAGTCCTTGACACGGTCATCCAGCCGCTCGCTAAATCGCAGTCGGCGCTCGTCATCGTGCTTGACGGAATGAGCGTCGCGACCGCGACCGCGATCGTCCAGGACATCACCGCCGAGGGATGGATCGAGGTCGTCCGCGAGGGCGGTCGCCGACGACTGGCAGCCATCGCCACCCTGCCGACCATCACCAAGTACTCGCGCACCTCGCTGTTCGCCGGCGAACTTCTCCCCGGCAACCAATCCATCGAGAAGGCCAAGTTCGCCACTCGCACCGGTGGATCCCTCTTCCACAAAGATGACCTGCGGGCTGCAGCCGGGCACGAACTCCCCGCTGTCGTCGTGCAGGCCATCAACGACGCTGGACAGCGCGTCGTCGCCGCGGTGCTCAACACCATCGATGATGCGCTCGCCAAGGCCGACCCCGCCGGGACGCAGTGGGGGCTCGACACGGTTCAGCACCTCCGCGCGCTGCTCAATGCCGCTGCGCTCGCCGGGCGCAATGTCGTGCTCACATCCGATCACGGGCACATCGTCGAGCGCGGTGGCGAGTTTCGCCCCGCCGAAGATGGCGGTGCTCGCTGGCGCCCGTTCGGCGGCGAGCCTGCGCGGGGTGACGAGCTGTTCGTCAAGGGCCCGCGCGTACTTGCGCCAGGTGGACAGGCGATCCTCGCGCGGGCCGAGGCTCTGCGCTACACGGCCAAGGCTGCTGGCTACCATGGCGGGGCATCGCTCGCCGAGCTGACCGTGCCGATCATCGTGCTCCGCCGTGCCACGGCGGCAGCGCCATCAGGCTGGGTGGATGCGACCCCGCAGGCACCCGAGTGGTGGTTCGAGAGCGATCCGACGCGGATCGACGCTTCGCCCGTACATTCCTCGCCGGTGAAACGGAAGCGGGCCGACGCTGCTGCGCCAGAGCAGGTGAGCATGTTCGACCTTCCGGCCGAAGACGAGACGCCGGCAGAATTGCCGCGGTCGCTCAGCCAAGAGTTGCTGTCCTCGGAGCGATATGCAGTGCAACGGAAGCGGCTCGTGCGCCGTGTGCTCGAGGATGCAGTCGTCGCCACGATCATCGATGCCGCCGCCGAGCGAGACGGCCGCGTGAACCAGGACGTCCTCGCCGGCATCCTCGGCATCGCGACCACTGGCCTGCCGTCGATGCTCGCCGCGCTCCGCCGCCTGCTCAACACCGACGGCTACGACGTCGTCTCGATGGACGCCGATCAGGTGACCATTGTGATCGACCGCCCATTGCTGCGCGACCAATTCGGGCTGAAGTAGGGAGCCACGACATGCCGGTGAGCCCTCGTCGTCGCCAAGAGATCATCGACGCGCTGCGCCGCGGAACCGTACCGCAGCGCGGCCTCGATGTGATGGCGGTCGGGCTCGACCGCTTCGCACCGACGATCGGCGCCGAGCTCGAGGTCGTCAAGAACGGCGGCGCGCAGTTCAAAGCTGTGCGCGGCGAGTACGGCTCCGGCAAGACGTTCTTCGCTCGTTGGCTGAGCGAGGCCGCGAAGGCGGCGGACTTCGCGACCGCTGAAGTGCAGATCTCCGAGACCGCGACACCGTTGCACAAGCTTGAGACGGTGTACCGGCGCATCGTCGAGAGCATCGCGACATCGTCGGCGCAGCCGAGTGCGTTCCGGGAGATCATCGACAACTGGTTCTTCAACCTCGAGGGCGACGTCATCGACGCGGGCGTGGATGAGGGAGATCGTGAAGCAATTGCACGGGCGACCGACGCGCTCATCGAGAAGCGGCTCGCGAACGTCAGCAAGACGGCGCCCGCCTTCGCGACTGCACTGCGCGGCTACCGGTCGGCGGTCGATCGGGGCGACACCGCCGAGGCCGACGGCCTCATCGCCTGGCTCGGCGGACAGCCGCACGTCGCCGCGAGCGTCCGCCGCTATGCCGGAGTGAAGGGCGAGCTCGATCACTTCGGTGCGCTCGGTTTCCTGCAGGGGCTGCTGACGCTCCTTCGCGACGCGGGGTATGCCGGACTCGTCGTGATCCTCGACGAGGTCGAAACACTGCAGCGGGTTCGCTCCGATGTGCGCGAGAAGTCGCTCAATTCGTTGCGTCAACTCCTCGACGAGGTCGACGCCGGTCGATTCCCCGGGCTGTACCTCCTGATCACCGGCACGCCGGCGTTCTTCGACGGACAGCAGGGCGTGCAGCGACTCGCCCCGCTCGCTCAGCGACTGGAGACCAAGTTCGAGGCGAACCACCGGTTCGACAACCCGCGCGCTCCGCAACTTCGCCTCACCGGGTTCACGCAAGACTCGCTGCACGAGCTCGGCGTCCGCATCCGTGACATCTACGCCGACGGTGCCGGGAACGGATATCGGGTCGGGGACGCCATCGACGACGCGTTCATCACCAGATTCGCCGCCAAGATCGCCGGACAGCTCGGCGGCAAGGTCGGCATCGCTCCGCGCGTCTTCCTCAGGCAGCTCGTGGATGTCATGGACAAGGTCGACCTGTTCGAAGACTACGACCCCCGCCGCGAGGCGCTCGGTGAGACCGCTGCGCTCACCGCGCTCACTGAGGAGGAGCAGGCCGCCGTGAGGCGCGGCGACGTGCGCGCCGTCGCGCCTGCCGGTGTCGACGACATCGACCTCGGCATCTGATGCCCGATCTCGGCCTGCACTCGGCCATCGAGTACCACGTCGTCAACTCCCTCGGCTGGCCGTCGTTGAGGCCGCTGCAGGAAGCATCCATCACCCCGATTCGCAGCGGCACCGACTGCTTGCTCGTGGCGCCGACCGCCGGCGGAAAGACTGAAGCTGCTGTCTTCCCGCTGCTTTCGAAAATGATGGATGCCTCGTGGCAGGGCCTCACCGTCATCTACGTCACGCCGCTGAAGGCTCTGCTCAACAATCTGCTGCCGCGGTTGACGAAGTACGCCGATTGGGGTGGGCGACGGGTCGCGCTGTGGCACGGTGACGTCGGCGACGGCGAGCGTCGCCGCATCCTCGCCGAGCCGCCGGACATCCTGCTGACCACGCCGGAATCGCTCGAGGCGATGCTCGTCTCGCGGCGTGTGTCTCACCACTGGCTGTTCCGGCACGTTCAAGCGATCGTCGTCGACGAGGTGCACTCGTTCGCGGCATCCGATCGGGGCTGGCACCTGCTCGCGGTGCTCGAGCGGCTGCAGCGGATCGCAGAGCGGCCGATTCAGCGGATCGGTCTCTCGGCGACGCTTGGCAATCCCGACGAGGTGTTGCAATGGCTGCAGGGGTCCAATGCTTCGCGCGGGGCGCCGGCCGAGGTCGTGCGGGATTCGAGCCCGATCGCGCACCCGGAGGTGACGCTTGACTACGTGGGGTCGTTGGAGAACGCCGCTGAGATCCTGTCGCGGTTGTTCGTGGGGGAGAAGCGGCTCGTCTTTTGCCAAGCACGCGCGCAGGCAGAGGAGCTAGCCTTCGAGCTGCGGCGGCGCGACGTGACAACCTACGTCTCGCACTCGTCGCTGTCCGTCGACGAGCGGCGCATCAGCGAGCAGGCGTTCGCAGAGGCGCGCGACTGCGTGATCGTCGCCACCTCGACGCTTGAACTCGGGATCGACATCGGCGACCTCGACCGGATGATCCAGATCGACGCGCCGTTCTCGGTTTCGGCGTTCTTGCAGCGATTGGGGCGAACCGGGCGACGGCCAGGGACGTCACGCAACGCGCTCTTCCTGGCGACCGACGTCGACGGATTCGCACGGGCCGCAGGCCTGCTGGTGTTGTGGTCGCGTGGCTTCGTGGAACCGATCGTGGCACCGCCGCATCCGCGGCACATCGCCGCCCAGCAGTTGCTCGCACTCGCGCTGCAAGAGGGACGGATTCCTGCTGCGGGTTGGCAGGACTGGTGGGACGGCTGCGCCGTCATGGACGGGGCAGACGAGGTGCTCGAGTACCTCGTTGCCGAAGACTTCCTCGTCGCTGACGGTGACTTCCTCATGATCGGCCCGACCGCTGAGCGGGCCTTCGGCCGCCGCAACTTCATGGACCTTTTGTCCTCATTCATCGCTGATCTCGAGATCCGCGTGCTCGAGGGCACGAAGGAGATCGGCTCGGTTGCGCCGATCGCACTCCCGAACGACGTCACAGACGGGCTCCGCCCGCTGCTGCTCAATGGTCGGGCCTGGCGCGTCGATGACATCGAGTGGGAGAAGCGTCGGGTTCATGTCCGGGCACACCCCGAGAAGGGCAAGGTTCGCTGGTCGAGCGGCTCGATCGCCGAACCCTTCGAACTCGTCGGCGCGCGCCGCGACATGTTGCTGGGGGAGGACCCGCCGGTGACGCTGTCGGCGCGAGCAGTGCGGCAGCTCGAGTATCTCCGCGACATGCGCACTGATGACGTCGACGCCGACGGTCTTGTGCTCCATAGGGGCGCGAAGGGAGCCACGCTCTGGGGTTTTGGTGGCCTTCGTGCGCACGGCACGTTGCTCGCCGCGCTCGGGGAGACCGCGGCGGAGGCGATCGCCGACAACGAGATGATTCGCTTCCCAGACGGCATCACGGTCGCGGAGCTGCGGGCGGCGGGCGTTGAGGCTGCGCTGCCGGCCGTACCGCCCGAGGCGGTCGCAGGGTTGAAGTTCTCGGCGGCGCTACCAGTCGAGATGGCGACGGCGACGCTGGCGGAGAGGTTCGTGGATCGGCGTGGAGCGACGAGCATCGCGGACAGCAGGATCGTGATCCAGTGAGCTGGGCTCGCGACGCGGATGGTGAGGGGCGTCCCGGTGATGAACCTGGCCGGCGCTCCGTTCTGCGGCTGACGTGCTCCGCGCGCACCGATGTCGTCCGCGGCCACTAGCCTCGCCACAGGAGGCAGAATGCAGACCTACACCGTTTCGTTCGGCGCCGCCGCCAACATCGCTCTCGGCGACGTCGTCGCGGACGCGAAAGCCATTAGCCTCCTCGCCCCGGTCACGATCCTCGTTCGCGATAACATCGCGGCGATAAGCAGCCGTCGGGCCCTCGCGCACGGCGTCGGCGGGCGTCGTGGAGTCGCGGCGATCAACGTCCTGACGCTCCGCCGGTTCGCGGAGCAGTTGCTCGCAGCGGCGGGGGAGACGCGGCCTCCGGTCACTTCGGCGTGGCTCACGGCGGTGTGGCGACGAGAGCTGACGAGCGATCCGGGATACTTTGCGCCGGTCGCGTACCATACGGCCACGGTGCGGGCACTCGTGCGTGCGCACGGCGAACTGCGAGAGGTGGATGATTCGGGGCTCGACGCGATTGCGGAGTCGAGCGAGCTCGCCGTCGACCTGGTGCGGATGCATCGGCGGGTCACTGCGAGCGCGCTCGGCGGGCGGCGCGACGAGGTCGCAGTGCTGCGCGATGCCGCCGGTCTCGTCCGCGCGGGCACCAACGTGGTCGCCCGCTTTGGCGCTGTCGTGCTGCATCTCCCCGACGAGCTCGCTCCGTCGGAACGCGACTTCGCGCGGGCGCTCGATGAGTCAGTCGGCCTCGTCGCTGTGATCGGACGAACCGGGGAGCGCAACGTCGATGAGCCGATGCTCGAGTTTTTCTCGGGCGATGCGTTGCACGGCACACGAGAACGTGCCGAGCCCGCCGAGCAGACTGCCCCACACGCAAGCCGCATCCTGCACGCCTCCGATTCCGACGACGAGGTGCGCGCAATTGTCCGTGAGGTGCGCGCGCTCCTTACCGACGGCGTCCCAGCGCACCGTATCGCCGTTCTGCACACAGCCGCCGTCCCGTATGCGCGGCTGCTGCAAGACCACCTTTCGGCAGCTGGCCTCGTTTCGAACGGTCCGGGCGTGCGACCGCTCCGCGACCGGGCGATCGCCGATTCATTCCTGACCCTCCTGGGGCTCGACCCCGATGATCTGCAACGGGTGGCGTTCTTCGACTGGCTTGGGCGTGCGCCGATCCGGCTCGGCGACGGCGGGGCATCCGTGCCTCGAACTCGCTGGGAGCGGCTCAGCCGCGAGGCGGGGATCACCGGTGGCGACTGGAGCGAACGGCTCGCCGACCATGAGGCCCGCCATCAGGCCAGGCTCGACGCCGACCGCGACAACCCCGAAACGAGCGTCGGCTCGCTCGCCTACCGCGAGCGGTCGATCGCTGAGACGCAGGCGTTCTCCGCGTTCGTCGCGGAGCTCCGGCATCGGCTCACCGAGGGCGGCGAACAGTCGACGTGGGCGGCTCTTGGGGACTGGGCGCTCGCGCTCTTCCGCTATTATCTCGGGCGGCCCGAGGGCATGGGCGGCCTCCCGGAAGACGAGCAGCGCGCGGCGAACGCGATCGAAGTCACGCTCGGCGGAATAGCCGAACTCGACGGCATCGGGTCGCCCCCTACTCTCACCGAGCTCGTAGAGATCCTCGAGGTCGATCTCGACTCGCGGCGACCGCGCGTCGGCCGGTTCGGTGACGGCGTGTTCGTCGGCCCGATCAGGAGCACGCCGTCGCTCGACGTCGACCACATCTTCGCGCTCGGCCTCTCGGAGGACCTCTACCCTGGCAGGGGCACCATTGATCCGCTCCTGCCCGACGCCGTGCGAGAGCTGGCGACGGGCCAGCTTCCCACTTCCCGCGACCGGCGTCGCACGCGCCAGCGCGCCCTGCTTGCCGCGTTCGGCTCGGGCGCGCAAGTGACGGCGAGCTTCCCGCGTGGTGACCTCCGTCGCGGCGCCGAACGCCTTCCGAGTCGCTTGCTCATGCCGACGCTTCGCACGCTTACGGATCGGCCGGATCTCGAGGCGACGCGCTGGGCTGAGGTATCCTCGCCCGACCTGCGCTCGGTGGCGTCGCACTGGGAGGGCATTACGCACAGCCGACGCCCCGGCACGGCGCAGGAATGGCGGCTGCGCCGGCTGAGCGGAGGTGATCATCTTGACGGCGACGCGGCGCTCAACGGGTCGCTCGAGCTCATCCGCGCCCGGCGGAGCGACGCCTTCACCCGATTCGACGGCCACCTCGGCGGCGTTGCTGGACTGCCGGACTACGCCGACGGTACGTCGTTGATCTCGCCGACGGCGCTCGAACGATACGCCGGTTGCCCGCACGCGTTCTTCGTCGAGCGGTTGCTTGGCGTGAGCCCGCTCGACTCGCCCGAGGAGATCATCACCATCCGGCCGTGGGACCTGGGTTCGATCGTCCATGAGGTCCTCGACGCCAATGATCTGCCTGGTTTCGGTGAGCCATGGGGTTCGCAGCATCGCGCGCGCATGCGCGACCTCGCAGGCGAGGTCATGGCTGATTTCGAGCGGCGCGGGTTGACGGGGCATCCGCGGCTCTGGGAGCGCGAGCGCGAGCAGCTGCGCCTCGACCTCGAGCTCGTCCTCGACCTGGACGACCAGGCGCACGCGAGCCGCGACTCCCGCGTCGTGGCGAGCGAGCTGCCATTCGGCATTCGCGGCCACGCCGCGGTGCGCATCGAAGTCGAGGGTGGGGTCATCGCGATGAGGGGCAGCGCGGATCGCGTCGACACTACCCGGGATGGCACGCTCATCGTCACCGACTTCAAGACGGGTAGCGCGCGCGGGTTCACCGACATCGCGAAGGATCCAGTTGCCGCGGGAACGAAGCTCCAGCTTCCCCTGTACGCGCACGCCGCGCGGATCGCGTTCGGCAACTCGAACGTCGAGGCCGCGTACTGGTTCATCGGCCGCAAGGATCGCGGCAAGCGCGTCGAGGTTGTCCTCGACGACGACCTCGAACAGACGTATCGCCGTGCGCTCGGGACGCTGTCCGGCGGCATCCGCGACGGGAGCTTCATCGCCCGCCCGCCCGCAACTGACGATTTCGCATGGGTGCAGTGCGCGTTCTGCAACCCCGACGGTGTCGGCTACGGGCACGTGCGCGGCGCGAGCGAACGCAAGCGAACGGATGTCACACTCGCGAGCCTGTACGCACTGCTCGACCCGTCCGTCCTGTCGACCGGTGCGCTCGAAGGCGCCGATCCCGGCTCACCGACCGAGGAGGTGGACCGATGACCCTCACCGACGACACCGTCCGCGACGAGATCCGCGGCAACCTCGCCGAAAACCTCTTCGTCGACGCCGGCGCGGGCACGGGTAAGACCTCCGCGCTGGTCGACCGCGTGGTGACGTCCGTGCTGCGCGACGGCGTGCCGCTCGCCGTAACCGCGGTCGTGACCTTCACCGAGAAGGCCGGCACCGAGCTCCGCGACCGATTGCGCGCCGCGTTCGAGCGGGCTCACCGCGGGGCAGCCGATTCCGACGTCGAGCGGCGCGCGCAGCAGGCGCTCGATGATCTCGACGGTGCGGCGATCGGCACGCTGCATTCGTTCGCGCAGCGGATCCTCGCGGCGTTTCCGATTCAAGCGGGCATGCCGCCGCTCGTCGAGGTGCTCGACGAGGTCGGATCATCCGTCGCCTTCGACGATCGCTGGACAACGATGTGGCGGCGGATGCTCGATGACGAGGATCTCGCCGACCCGCTGCAGCTCTCGCTCGTCAGTCTGACCACCGACCAACTGCGGGAGCAGCTGCGTTCGCTCGCGCGCGCGTTCGGCAACGACTGGGACCTCATCGAGTCGCACGTGCTCGTCGAGGCGCCGCGCGCGATGATCACGCCAGACACCGGGCCGCTGTTGCGTCGCGCAGTGCTGGTGGGCGATGCGTCAACCGGGTGTCGGGACGATGCCGACCTCTTCCTCGGTGTGGTGCGCGAGGTGGCGGAGTGGGCCGACGAGTTCCGGCAGGCGGGCGACGAGCGCGAGCGCTTCGCACTCGTGCGCCGGCTCGCCAGCCTGAAGACGGGATACGGCCGGGCTTCGAACTGGCCCGATCTGCCGGGCCTCAAGGCCGAGTGCAAAGCGCTGATCGAGGATGCGGATGCCGTACGGAAGCAATTCGGAGACGCCGCGCTGCGGCCGATCGCCCGCTGGATCGCGGCATCCGTGCTCGACGGAGCGCGCGAGCGTGTGGCATCCGGATCGCTGGAGTTCCACGACCTGCTCGTCGCGTCACGCGACCTGCTGCGCCGCGACGCCGACGCGCGGGCACAGCTGCAGGCGGCCTACCGTCGGCTGTTGCTCGACGAGTTCCAGGACACGGACCCGATCCAGATTGAGCTCGCGGTGCGCATCGCGGGCGGTCGTGAGGCCTCGAGCGAGGAATGGCGCGACGTCGTTGTGCCGCCGGGCTCGCTCTTCGTCGTCGGTGACCCGAAGCAGTCGATCTACCGATTCCGGCGTGCGAACATCGCGACCTACCTCGAGGCGGGCGGATGGTTCGGGCGGCGGGTGTCGCTCGTGACGAACTTCCGGACGGTCCCGCCTGTGATCGACTGGGTGAACGCAGTGTTCGGGCAGGTGATCCAGGAGAAGCCGGGGATGCAGCCGGCGTATGAGGCGCTCGCGTCGCATCGGACGTCGGGTGAGGAAACCGATGGCGGCGGGTCGATCGCGGGCGGTGCACCCGCACCGGCAGATGCGCTGGCCGGCCCCGCCGTTACAGTGCTCGGCGCCGAGCCGCACCCGGCGAAGACGCTCGCTGGTCAGCAGCGGGAAGCAGAAGCGGCCGACGCGGCATCCGTGATCCGCACCGCGCTTGCCGAAGGTTGGGCCGTATTCGACGAGGACGAGCAAGCGTGGCGACCCCTCACTGCGCGCGACATCGCGATCCTGATCCCGGCACGCACGTCGCTGCCATTCCTCGAGGACGCGCTCGACGCCGCCGACATCCCCTACCGGACTGAGTCGAGTTCGCTCGTGTACCAATCCGACGAGATCAGAGCGCTGATGGCCGCCGCACGTGCGATCGGCGACCCGAGCGATTTGCTCTCCGCGGTCACGGCGCTGCGGTCGGCGCTGTTCGGATGCGGCGACAACGACCTCTTCACCTACAAGCGCGACGGCGGCAGCTTCATGGTCAGCGCGCCGGTGCGCGACGACCTCGCGGACACTCCAGTCGGACAATCGATGGGCTACCTCCATGAGCTGCACCGGCGGAGCCGCTGGATGACCCCGGCCGAACTGCTGAGCGCTCTCGCCCTCGATCGAAGGGTGCTCGAGACGGCGTCCGTCGCGGAGCCTTCGTCGCGCGCCCGCGATCAGTGGGGGCGGGTACGGTTCGTGATCGACCAAGCGCGTGCCTGGTCGGATATCGAGCACGGGGGCCTCCGCAGGTACCTCTCGTGGGCCGCGCACCAGGCGCAGGATGCCGCGCGGGTCGCCGAATCCCTGCTGCCCGAGACCGATCTCGATGTTGTGCGGATCATGACGGTGCATGCGGCGAAGGGCCTCGAGTTCGGCATGGTCGTGCTCTCGGGCATGACGAGCCAAGCTCGGCGTCAGAACGGCGTGCGGTTGCTATGGGGCCAGGGCGCGTACGCCGTGAAGCTCTCGGGGCAGATCGAGACGAACGACTTCGCCGCGGCCGCGCCCCTCGACGAGCAGATGGACGACGACGAGCGTCGGCGGCTCATGTATGTGGCCGCGACGCGGGCCCGCGATCACCTTGTGGTGTCGCTACACCGAGTCCAGCGAACGGGTGGTGCGCACACTGCAGCCGAGATCCTCGTCGAGGCGGGTGCATTGGACGATCCAGGAGTCGTGCGGTTCGAGCCATCCGGACCGGCCGTTCCGGTGTTCGCGCGGCGCCCGAATCCTGAACCTGGTCCGTCGTGGGAGGTGTGGTTTGCCGAGACCAGGGCCGCGGTCGAGCGTTCGAGGCAGCCGTCGGCACACACCGCGTCTGGACTCGAGGGAACGGAGCCGGAAGTCGTTTGGGCGATCGCCGCGGCGGTCGCCGCCAATGACCCTGGCACGGCCGAGGTCGCCGCCGGTCAGGCGAAGGGCGCCCGCGATATCGAACTCGCGCCGTGGCTGAAGGGAAGGTACGGAAACCTGATCGGGCGGGCGGTCCACGGCACGTTGCAGGCAGTCGGAGGGGACGCTTCGCGCGTCGGGGCCGTGGCGGCGACGCAGGCCCTGGCAGAGGGAATTCCGAATCTGGGAGCCGCCGTGGCTGCGTTCGTGCGATCGGCGCTGGACACCGATGTGGTGCGGCGCGCATTCCAGGCCGAGCACTGGAGCGAGGTGTATGTCGGAGCTCTGGAGACCGAGAACGCCGAAGGCTCGGGCGTCGCGCACGAGTCCGACGGACTCGTGCTCGAGGGGTTCATCGACCTGCTGTTCCGCGACACCAACGGCTCGCTCGTGATCGTCGACTACAAGACCGACACGGTGGCGGACAGCGCCGCGCTCGTCGAGCGAGCAACGTACTACGGCCCGCAGCTTCGAGCGTACGCGCGCGCTCTCGAGGCGGCGACTGGCGAACGCGCCCGTTCGGAGCTGGTGTTCCTCGACGCAGGCGGGGGACCGGGGCGAGTGGTGGAGATCAACGCAATCCCGATTGAATCGGCGTGATTCTCGCTCTGCCGCGAGGGTCTAGTTCCCGTCCGCGCAAGTGCTTGAGCGACGGCTTTGATGCTCCGGAGGTTGTTCGGGCGTGAGGAACGGATTGGTGGCAGCTGAACGTTGGTGTCGGTGGGCTGCTCGAGCTCGTGTGAGTCGTTACCGCATACCCGCGCTGTCGCCCGTGGTCGATAGTCTCTCGTCAGTAAAGCAACAAAGGGATTCGGAGATCGCGATGGTTGATTCGCTGAGGATCGACAAGGCCAAAGAAGGCCTCGGCAGGGCCGTCGACGACGTCGGTAAGTTCGCGCGGAGCGCATCCGCACAGTTCGTCGAGCAGGCTGGCGATCTCAAAGACACTGTTGTTGACACCGTCGAGGAGCTAACCGCGAAGAAGCCGGGCCCCTACGTGGAGGCCATAGCCGAGTACAACGGCGCGTTCACGGCGATGAACGACAATGGCCTCTCGCTCCTGCGCCAGCGCGAACGCTCTACTGACCTGATCGAGCTCGTCGAACTGTTGGTGAACAGCATCGCTAATACGCCGAAGTCTTTCGCGACCGACTTCGATGACATCGAAGTCCATAAGGCCCAGTTCCTGGAGGCGGAGGAGTTTGCACGGAAGGATCTCGAGGCAGCGCGCACATCCGTCGCTGGCGCTGGCGCCGGATTCGCCGCTGGCGCAGCCGTCGCGAGCATGGCCCCGACGGCGGCGATGTGGGTCGCCACCACCTACGGTGTTGCATCGACCGGCACCGCGATCTCGACCCTCTCCGGTGCCGCGGCAACCAACGCTGCTCTGGCCTGGCTCGGGGGAGGGACGCTCGCAATCGGAGGCGGGGGCACTGCAGCCGGCGGTGCGCTGCTCGCACTCGCGGGCCCCATCGGCTGGACTGTCGCAGGGGCCAGCCTCCTCGTGTCGATCGCGCTGTTTACGAAGAAGAAGTTCGAGAATCGCGAGGCGAAGCAGGAGGCGCAGATCGCCGTGAAGCGGAACACTGCTCTCGTCAACCGCATGGACGCCGAGATCAATGACCTCCTGCGGCGCACCGTCTCCCTCCGCGCGCTGCTCCTGACGAATTACGGCGAAGCACTGGAGTTCTTCGGCGCCGACTTCCTTGCGCTGTCTGAGTCGCAGCGATCCCGGCTCGCGGCGCTCGTGAACAACACAAGGGCGTGCGCGACTATGTTGAGCCAGCGCGTCGAGCAGGCCGCCGAGGATGAGTGACGAGGTAACGCTCGCGAAGAGCAACCAAGAGCAGGCGGTCGCGGCCTGGGTCAACTACCTCAACCAGCTGCGGCTGGACGGCCTGCTGAGCGCCTTCAGAAAGCAGGACGTGAACCTCCAGGACGCGCTCGCCAGCGTCGACGAGGCAATCAGGAAGATCGACTTCGAAGTCGTCGCCGCCAACCGCGGCGGAGTGAAGGGCATGCACGGCTTCATCGCCGAGGTCGCAGAAGTCGGTGTCGGCAACGCTCGAAGCCAGATCCTCGGCAAGGGCGCTGCGTACCAGTGGGTAAACGATAACGGCCCCGTCGACCTCATTCGCAGCGGCGTGGAGATTCAGCAGAAGTTCGTCGCGGCCGGCGGACGCTTCGGTCTCGGCGCGATCGCGGAGCACCTCCAGAAGTATCCTGACTTCATCAATAACGGCGGGAAATACCAGATCCCCGCCGATCACTTCGAGGTGATCCAGAAGCTACACGCCATGCCGCCCGAGGAGGCGAGCAAGTTCCTGACCCGCGGTGGCGGTGGCCCATCGCTCAAGGACTGGGAGCGGGTCAATGTCTTCTTTGCGGAGGGCTCTGTCGGCATCCAGTCACTCGAACCCTCGAGCCTGGACTACCACGAGGTGCAGAGAGGCGCGTACGGCGTGACCCTGGAGGCGGAGAAAGGCTCTCTCCGCTCCACTGATCAGTCCATACGGGACGACGCCTACCGACAGAGCCGGCCGACATTGCGGCAGGGCGCGAAGGCCACAGTCGTGACCGCCGCCATCGAGGGCGGGACCGCGTTCGTCCTGGCCGTGGTTCAAAAGCGCCGTGAAGGCACAAAGCTCAACGAGTTCACGAGTGAAGACTGGATCGACATCGCAGGCGAAACCGGCTTAGGCATCGTCAAAGGCGGTGTCCGAGGTCTCAGCATTTACTCGCTCACGAACTTCACCGCTACGTCCGCGGCCGTCGCCACCTCGATCGTCACCGCCGCCTTTGGCATAGCCGAGCTAGCGAACAAGCTCCGCCGCGGCGAGATCGACGAGCTGGAGTTCATCGAGAACGCCGAGCTCGTCTCTCTGGAAGCCGCTGTCAGCGCCTTGTCCTCCTTCGTCGGGCAGGCACTCATCCCGGTACCAGTCGTCGGCGCGGTGATCGGCAACACAGTCGGCACCATCATGCACAGGGCCGTCTCATCCTCCCTCTCAACGCGAGAGGCGGAGCTCATCGCTCGCTACTTCGAAGAGCAGCACGTACTCGACACGCGGCTCGCCACCGAGTACACGGAACTCATCGAGAAGCTCGATGCGAGCATGTCCGACTACCTCGCGCTGCTCGAACGAGCATTCTCGCCCGATGTAGAGATCGCGCTCCACGGATCAGTCAAGCTCGCACTGGAGATCGGCGTGGCTTCGGAAGAGATCCTGAGTTCCGACGAGAAGGTCCTCGCCTACTTCCTCGATTGAGCAATCCCTCACAAAGTCCGTGACGACTGGGCAGGCGAAGTTGACTCACCCGCGGACGCTGCCACCCGTGCGTGACCCGCGCTGTCGTGCAATACCGCATAGGGATTGCGTGGAACGTCTAAGACGTATCTGAATTGACCCATGGCTAAGTCGCTTCGCGCTACCATGACCGAACACCTCAACAGGGGTGAAACTTCGTGCCGTTTGTGAGGGGACGCGGGTTGATCACCCCCCACTCACTCGGATCCGTTTGCGAGAGCAAGTTGGGTTGCGTAGTTGCGTATTTTGGTGGGCACGCGGTTCGAGGTGCCCGGCTCAGGCCGGGCACCTTCGTGCCGAGTCGATTGGGACTAGATGTGGTGGCGACTTTCAGAGGAGCTCCGGGACAAAGCTCACCGTGGCGTTTTGGAGTACGAGCGATATCGCCAGGTCGTTCGGGATGAGAATCACAGGCGGCGGCGACGAACAACCGGGCGCTTGCTTGAATTGGATGTCCAGACGCCCGAATCCTGGGATTTCGATAAGGGGTACAACCCGTTTCACGTTCGTGCGCGGCACGAAGCCATTGCCCATTCCGTCGGCACCGAGCTGAAGCGCGGCACCTACTCGCCTGCTCGGCCTGCGGGTTTCTCCGTGTCGAAACCGTCCGGAGGGACCCGAACAATCAGCCACTTCCGGATCGTCGATGAGCTAATCTCTCTTCGTCTGTTCCGGTCGTTGATGGACAAGAACCGTTCCTTGCTGAGTGCTCGTGCTTATGCCTACCGCCTAGATCTGTCTCCTCATGATGCGCTGGCGCATATCAGTCGCGAGTTTTCTCGCGAGCAGCGATTGTTCGTTGCCGAGTTCGATTTCAGCAAGTTCTTCGACACGATTTCGCACAGCTATCTCCGAGAGAGATTCGACGTCCTCGGCTTACGGATCACGCCTCTCGAACGGCGGCTGGTCGACCAGTTCCTCGCTATCCCCGAGCCGTACATGTCGATCGAGGACAAAGGTGCCCATATAGGCGATCGTGAGGTCGGTATTCCGCAGGGGACGTCGCTTTCCCTCTTTCTCGCGAATGTGGCGGCCGCCGATCTTGATCGATCCCTCGAACGTTTGGGGGTCGGATTCGTGCGGTATGCAGATGACACACTCATCTGGAGTCATACATACGCTGAAATAAGTGAGGCTGTGGACGCGCTCCACGCGGCATCGGCAAGCATCGGCTCGGAAATCAATTTAGATAAGAGCCCCGGCGTGCGACTGTTGGTGCCGTCAGGTACTAAATCCGCCGAGATGAGTTCCACGAGAGCGGTTGCCTTTCTCGGCCATGAGGTCGGCCTTCGGACGACGAGCATGAAGTCAACCGCTGTCGATCGCATCAAGGCGCGGGTGAACGATCTACTTTTTGCCAATCTCTTACGGGAGCCATTACGGGGAACGCAGCACACTGGGCGCCTGACTGGAGCGAACGACCGGGACTACGTCACCTACATATGGCAACTCCGGCGTTATCTCTATGGCCCATTGAGTGAGAACCAAGTGCGAAAGTTTCAGAGCGGAGCAGTTCCGGCTATGACGTTCGAGGGTGCAATGTCGTATTTCCCTCTAGTGGATGACGAGCAACAACTCGTTGACCTCGACGCATGGATAGCAGCGCAAACGTGGCTCGCCGTACGAAAACGAGCAAACCTGCTCGAGCCAAAGCTGCGTCGGGCCGTTCAGCCGTGGGGACTGTCGAAGCCCGCGCTGATCGGGTTGATCGTCGATTCAGAGCGAACTGGTGAGCGGGTGGATCTGCGTTTACCAAGCGTTAGACGGATCTCAGCTGCCATAAGGCAAAGCGTTGAAGCTCACGGGTTACGAGTAGTCCGGAACGTTGAAGACCCCTACCTGTACGATGAACGACCCGATGCCTAATGGCAGACGGCTACATTGTCTTGGCTATAGATGCTTGCGATCGCCCATCAGCTGCTCTCAGGCCACGGGCTTCCTGTGCTCGCGTCTTGGCTTGCTGGATACGCTGAGCGAGTGACCGACACCCCACCTTGGAAAAGCGTCCGCCACGGACTACTCACCGCCAGTCCGCGACCGTCAGCGGATCTTCTTGCCGTCGATTCGCCAGGGCTCTACGCATGGTGGGACCGAGGCGGTATGCTCGCCGATCTGTACCCGGATGGTTGCCCACCGGTGCTGAATACTGCTCCGATCTACGTCGGGATCGCGAAGACGACGCTTGGTGAGCGCGTGGCGAAGATGCACCTCAAGACCACTCGCTTTTCGACGCTACGGCGCTCGCTCGTCGCACTGCTCCATGAGCGTCTGGGGTTGAACGATCACCTAGCCGTTGTGGGGCGCAATCGACTCGCTATTGATCCTGTAGGCGAGGGCATCCTCACAGCGTGGATGACGGCGAATCTCGAGGTGACGTGGGTTGCCCGCCAAGCGCCCGGCACGGTCGAGAAGCTCGTGGTCGGTGCGACACTCCCGCCGCTGAACGATCACTTCTCGCCATCACCGCAGCGCCCTTACCTGCGCGCAGCGCGAGCGGCGGTGAGGGCGAGGGACTCCAGCTGAATCGGCGTGAATTTCGTGACGGCGCGTCGATTCAATATTGCAGGCAGCGGGGCTCTGCTCGGGCGGATGATGGATCCGTCGGGAGACCGGTGCATCGAGGAGGGCTTTGACCGAGTCGCGAGTGCTCTTCGGCACTCGACCCGTTCACGTCTATCCAACGCGTATCGGATTTGAAGCAGTGCCGTGGCGTACCGCGTCGGCAACGCGCCAGGTACGGCGACGGAGTCGCAAACGTCAGGGGCTGGTGAGCTCGATCGTGCTGGCAGTGCTTGCGCCTGCAACACGTTCGCGGATCAATTCGACTGAAGTTTCAGCGTCCCGCATGGCTTGCAGGATCGCAGCATGATTGCGCCAGTGCTGCGCCCACAACTCCTCGCCCACAACTGACCCGAAATCGATTCGGGTAGGAGTTTGCCATCCTTCGTATGAGTCAAGGCGTTCCGCGCGTTCTGCCAGCCCTGTGATTCCGCGGGTTGCGGGCGACAGGCGAGCGGAGCTGAACATCCACTCGCGCCATGGCTTGTTGCCCTTGCTCTGATTGCACTTGCCGCAAGCCGGCACGAGGTTGTGTATCTCCGAGATGTAGCCGGTCGGTTGCTTCCCCATGACAAGGGGGCGAAGGTGATCCCACTCGCTCGCAGTGTCCCCGCAGTACGCGCATCTCACAGCGTCCTCCATCTCGAGGATTCGCAACGCCTCGTTGATCTGCTCGGCAGTGGGAGCCACGACTGGAATGATTCCGTTGACGAACGAGTTCGTGATGCTTGATGAGCGGCCCGTGATGCGGACCGGCTTCGGCATGGCGAATCGGAATGCTGCGGGGTCGGTCACAGAGATGAGCATACGTCCACCGGCGATTGAAGAACCTCGGGCTGCTCCCGGACTGATGCCCATTGCCCGGCATAGACTCCGCAACATGGACGAGTCGGCCGCCCTCGAGACGACCGCGGCGCGCGCCGTTGAGACGGCTGATCGCGATCGCATGCTGTGGGCTGATGCCGACCGCGAGTGGGCGAGCCGCGCGGCGGCGGCCGTTGTGGGGGAGCGGGCGAGCGCCGAGGAGTTCCTCGGGCGGCGCGCGCAGCTCGTGCTCGAGCGCATCGGCACACGCCAGCCCGCGGTGACGCGAACGGTTCGCGGCATCCGGTGGCGGCCGTGGGTGGGCGTCGTGACGGTGGTCGCCGCGTTCCTGTTCGGGCTGCTCATCGACCGCATCGGCGGCGGGTCGAGCATCAACCTGCTCGCGCCGCCGGTGTTCGCGCTCGTCGCGTGGAACCTCGTCGTCTACGTCTGGCTGCTCGTGCGGCCGCTGGTGCTCGGGCGCGGTGCGGCCGGTTCGGTGCGGACCTTGTTGATCCGGGTCGCATCGGTGCGCGCACCCCTGCACGAGACCCGAGCGGATGCCGCGACCGCCGCCAGGCGAACCATGCTTGCCACGCTGCCCCGCGACTGGGCGCGCGTCGCCGCGCCGCTCTACGGAGCGCGCGCCGCGCGCGTGCTGCACCTCGCGGCGGCGGCGACCGCGCTCGGCGTGATCGCCGGGCTCTACCTGCGCGGGCTCGCGTTCGAGTACCGCGCGTCGTGGGAGAGCACGTTCCTCGGTGCCGAGCAGGTGCACGCCCTGCTCGCCGTGACGCTCGCGCCGGGATCCTGGCTCACCGGCATCCCAGTGCCCGACGTGGCGGCGATCCAGGCGATCCGAGCGCCCGCGAGTGAGAACGCCGCGATGTGGATGCACCTCATGGCAGCCACGGTCGCCGCCGTCGTCATCGTTCCGCGGCTCGTGCTCGCGCTCGCAGCGGGGCTGGTCGAGCGGCGCCGTGCGAAGCGCGTGGTGCTGCCGCTCGACGAGCCGTACTACCGCCGGCTCGTCGCCGGGTGGGTGGGCGAGCCGGCGCGGGTGCGCGTCATCCCGTACAGCTACACCCTCGAGCCCGAGGCGCGGGCCGGGCTCGAGGCCGTGCTCGCACGGGCGTACGGCAACGCCGCCGCGACGATCGACGCGCCCGTCGCGTGGGGCGACGACATGGAGCAGAGCCAGGTGACGGATGCCGCGGGCACGGGGTTCACCTACGCCGGCGAGATTCGCCTGCCGCTGTTCAGCCTCACGGCCACGCCCGAGGAGGACGCGCATGGGGCGTTCCTCACGGCGCTCGGTGGCGGCGGCGGGGCCGGCCATACTGCGGCATCCGGGGTCAACGTCGTGCTCGTCGACGAGTCGGCGTTCCTCGCGCGATGGGGCGATGACGCGCAGCGACACGACGATCGTCGTGCGGCATGGAGCGAGCTGCTCGAGGCGCACGGGAGCGTTGCGGTGTTCGTCGACCTCGTCGGGCCCGATCTGGCCGCGGCCGAGGCGCAGCTCGCTGCCGCGGTATCCGCTCACGATGGCGGCACCGCGAACGAGGCGCGGGGGCGGGTATGAGCGGTGACGCGGCATCCGACCGGCTTGATCGTGACCGGGGTCTCGATACGGCTGCTTCGCTGCCTACTCGACCAGCGGAGTCTCGACCGGCGGGTGCGCGACCGGCGGGGGTGGCAGGGCTCGACGCCGGGGCTGTGTCGCTCTCGCTCATCTCGCACACCAACGCGGGCAAGACGACGCTCGCGCGCACGCTGCTCGGGCGCGACGTCGGCGAGGTGCGCGACGCCCCGCATGTCACCGCCGAGGCGACGCCGTTTCCGCTCGTGCAGACATCCGAGGGCGACCTGCTCACGCTGTGGGACACCCCGGGCTTCGGTGACAGCGTGCGGCTCGCGCGCCGGCTGCGGCAGGACCGCAACCCCATCGGCTGGTTCACGTCGCAGGTGTGGGACCGCTATCAAGACCGCGCGTTGTGGCTCAGCCAGCTCGCGGTGCGCAACGTCGCCGAGCAGGCCGACGTGGTGCTCTACCTCGTGAACGCCGCCGAGGCGCCCGCCGACGCCGGCTACCTCGCCCCCGAGCTCGAGGTGCTCGAGTGGATCGGCAAGCCCGTGCTCGTGCTGCTCAACCAGACCGGTCCGCCGCGCGAGCGGGCGATCGAAGAAGCGGATGCCGCGCGGTGGCGTGCCGCGCTCGGCCCTTCGACCAACGTGCGCGACGTGCTCGCCTTCGATGCGTTCGCGCGCTGCTGGGTGCAGGAGTTCACGCTGTTCGCGGCGATCGAACCGCTGGTTCCGGATGCCTCGGAGCTGGCCTTCGCCCGATTGTCGGCCGCGTGGCGCGACCTTCGCATGGGCGAGTTCGACGCGGCGATGGCCGCGCTCGCCGAGCCGATCGCGCGTGCTGCTGCTGATCGCGTGACCCTCTCATCGTCATCGCAGCAAACGCTCGCGAAGCGCGTCGGCGACTCGCTCGGCCTGCCGAATCCGGCACAGGCGCGGGCCCGAACGGATGCCGCGGAGCGGATGGCCGCCCGCCTGCAGGCCGATCAACGGCAGGGCATGGAGCGGCTCATCGCGATCCACCGGCTCGAGGGGCGAGCGACCGACGAGGTGCTCGAGCGGGTCGCGGGCGACGTGCATCTCGACGCGCCGCTCGACGGCACCCGCACCGCCGCGGTGGGCGGCGTCGTCTCGGGCGCGCTCACGGGTCTCGGCGCCGACCTGCTGGCGGGCGGGCTCACCTTCGGTGCCGGCATGGTCGCGGGTGCGATCATCGGCGCGCTGGGCGGCGCTGGCATCGCGCAGGGCGTCAACGTCGTGCGAGGCCGAACCGAGTCGAGTCTGCGCTGGGAGGATGCGTTTCTCGACGGGCTCGCGACGTCGGCGCTGCTGCGCTACCTGGCCGTGGCGCACTACGGCCGCGGGCGCGGCGCCTGGCGGCAGGGCGAGTATCCATCGCATTGGCGGCCGATGGTCGTCGACGCGATCGTCGCCGAGCAGGCGCGGCTCGCGGCGATCTGGGAGCGGCGCGGCGAGGGCGAGGAAGTGCTGCAGCGCAAGCTCGAGGAACTGCTGCGGAAAATCGCCCTGCAGCTCCTCGACGACCTCTACCCGGGCGCCCTCCACGTCTAGCGTGCCGTGGTCGCAATCGGTGACTGAGCTCCGTGCACCATCGGCCCATGTACCGCGGAACATTCCCCCCCCCTTCGTGCTGGCGCCGATGGCAGGGAAGGGAACGATCAGCCCCGAGGCGCTGAATCGCGCAGCGCCGTCTCGATCGCGTCGAGTAGGGCCGGCGCATGAGTCGAGACAGTCTCCCAGAGGCGGGTGTTGTCGAGCCCCGCGTAATTGTGCGCGGTGATGTTACGCGTGGCCCGAAGCCCGTCGCGTGCAATCTCGGGCAGGCTGGCCGCGATCGCGTCAGGGAGTTGGCGGTTCACGAGATCGGCGAGGTGGATGACCGCGAGCATGCCGATGTCGTAGGTATCGGAGTCGGCGCTGATGAACACCGCGCGCCCGTCGACGGCCGCCCGATCGAAGCGCGACCGTAGTCGCCCGACCTCGTCGGTCAGCCGAACAAGTGAGCGTGCCGAACTGTCTTGGTCGGCCCGCGGTCGTGCGGTGAACCGGCCCCTCTGCGCATCGGTCACAGGGGCACGGCTTCGCGTCGGAGCTCGAGCACGATGGGGTCGGCGTCGTCGTCGACGACCGCGTCGACCGGGAATCCGAGGAGCTCGGCAACCTCATGGCGGAACGCCGCAAGCGTGAGGAAGTCGACATCGGGGCTGGCGGTGACGAGCAGGTCGACGTCGCTCTCGGCGGTGTCCGTTCCGTCAGCAGCCGAACCGAACACGCGGATGTCGCTGATCCCGTACATCGGTGCAAGCTCGAGGATGCGCTCGGCGAAGAGCTCGAGTGGAATCGATGGCCGCATGCGGGCCGCTCTGAGAATGCGGTTGAGCAGCTCGTCGCTCGGCAAACGGCGGCCCGATTCGATCATCGCGAGGTTCGGTTGCTTCACTCCCGCGAGCGTCGCCAGCGAACGCTGCGAGAGCCCGGCGTCGTCTCGCGCGCGACGCACGAGCGCCGCGGCATCCGAATCTCGCATCGTCATCGGGAAAGTATATCGCGATGATATCGTAACGAGCCTCGCCTCGCCTCAGCTGGGCGCGAGCAACGCCTGCCCTGCGACATCCGCTCGCTCAGCCCTGCTGCTGCACCGGCCCAACATGCAGGAACTCCGCCGTGCTCTCGCAGGCCGGCACCGGCTCGCCGGTCGACACCGTGACGCCCGTGAAGCTGTGCGGCGGGTACACGAGGTAGTCGCTGCCCTGCACGACGGGGCAGTTATCGAGTGGGCCGCCGTCGGGGTCGATGTTCACGGCGTTGAGGGCAGCGGCGACGGATGCCCCGGGCTCGAGCGTGAGTGTCTGCGGGTTGTCGTCGCCCACGCGGCCGGCGGCCTCGCCGATCTGCACTCCCGACGCGTTGATCACCGAGACGCCGGGCGCTCCGCGCAACTCGCACGAGTCGCTGCCGGTGTTGGTGAAGACGACGTTGTAATCGATCGATCCGGCGCCGGCATCGACGTACTGCACCTCGATCTTGAGCGCGTGGTCGGCGCACTGGCCGGCTGGGGCATCCGGGTCGACGCTCGCCGACGGGCTCGGCGAAGTCGTCGGCGACGTGGTTGGGCTGGCCGTCGCGGAGGTAGGTGGCGCGGTCGTCGGCGTCGCGCCGCTGCCGGCGCAACCGGTGAGGA
Organism: Agromyces sp. Y782; assembly: GCF_059445405.1. Lineage (NCBI taxonomy): Bacteria > Bacillati > Actinomycetota > Actinomycetes > Micrococcales > Microbacteriaceae > Agromyces > Agromyces sp. Y782. Next base: position 2,507,220 of record NZ_JCAIUG010000001.1, read on the forward strand.
GCAGGGCCAGCGCGGCCGTCGCGAGGGCGGCGGTGAGGGTGGGTCGAGCGGCGAGTCGAGTCACCGGCTCAGGCTATGGCCAGCGCGCCGGGCAGGGCGGGGTGGCTCGCCGACATCCGATTACGCAACCCCGGTGCGGCGGGGCAGCGGGCGAACTAGCCTGAACACATCGACCGAGGGGACGACCATGAGCGACAACACCGACCGCGACGACCGCGCACTGCCTGACGACCGGGACTTCGCCGACGACGTGAACGAGCAGAAGCGGTTGCAGGCCGAGCACGCCCGCGAACTCGGCGTCGATCCGTTCTTCGAGGGGGCGAACATCACCGAGAGCGACGGCCCCGACCTCGAGGGCGGCGACGACCTCGACACCGGCGGTGGCCACCGCACGCCGCGCGACTGAGGCGCGGGCGCGAACTCGAGATGCGCGCCGAGGCCGGTGATCACTGATCGACCACCGGCCCACGAGACCGGTTCGGCGACTCGGCGACTCACAGCTCACCGGCTCACCGGCTCACCACCGCGAAGCCGCCCGCCGGAACGACCATCGTGCTTCGTCCGTTCAGGGCCTTCTCGGTGATGAGCTCGCCTCGGTCGTCGTAGACCCGTGCGGTCGAGGCGGCGCCATCGAAACCCAACTCGACGCGCTGCCGCGAGCCAGAGGTCGAGTGGGCGAGTTCGGTCGCCCCGTCGGCGCCGACCAGTACGAGCCGCGAGATCGCGGGCCGCACCAGCAGGGCGTCGAGCGTGACCGTGCCGGTCTTCACCGACACCGTCAGCAAGGAGCTGCCCGCAGCCACCGAGCCGTGCAACGAGCGCGGAAGCAGTACGCCGGGCACCGGACTGATGCCCTGAGGCTCACCGCGCCCGTCGAGCACGCCGAGCGGCTTGCGCCCTGCGGTCCAGATCGACCGTGCTCGGGCGCCCTCGTCGAGCCAGGCGACGGGCTCGACCGAGCGGGGCGAGCCGGCGATTCCCACGTCGAACGTCGCCTGCTGACCGCGTTCGAGCACGAGCACGTCGCCGCTGTAGAGCGACTCCTCGGTCCACGCCGACGCCGGCGGCTGCACCGAACCGCTCGTCGAGGTCGCCGATTCGGCTTCGATGACGCGAAGACCGTCGAGCTCCGCGACATCCGTCACCGTTGTCGCCTGCAGCGCAATAGCGGGGCGCTCATCGAGCGCGATCATGGTCAGCAGCCCGTGGATGGTGCTCTCGGCCCCGCTGTTGGGGTTGATCGACCCGTCGGGCTGCAGGCCGTCGAAGGTGACGCCGCGCGCGGGGTCGTACATCGGCTCGCCCGCGCGGTTGGCGCCGAAGAACCAGGCCGCCTGCATCGCCGCGAGCTCCTCGAAGCCGGTACTGCCCGAGGCATCCGCCACCGACAGCAGCGATTGCACCCGCGAATCGGCGCCGTAGGCGATCTGCACCCGATCGGCCGGCGTCGGGAACCAGCCGTTGTCGGGCCCGCCGGCCGTGAGGAGCGTCGTCGAGAAGCCGGCCGAGTCGGCCAGCGCAGGCTCGAGCAGGTCGGCATCACCCAGGGCGACGGATGCCTCGGCCAACGCCGCCGGCATCTGCGAACCCCACCCGTGCCACATCGACCGCGACAGCGCCCACGGCAGGATCGCCCCGTACGGCCACGACTCGGTGTCGCCCGCCCCCATGGCGGCGATGCCCTCGGCGAGCCGCTCGAGCGTCGTGCGTGCAGCATCATCGTCGGGCGCAGCCTGCACGTACGCCGACAGCCCGAGCACCGCCTCCGCCGTCGCATCGGCGCCGTCGACGATGAGCCAGGCGGGCACCCGCATGCCGTCGGTCATCTCGTACTCGCCGTAGCGGCCCAGCACCTGGCGGTCGACGGCCTCCCGCGCGAGGCCGAGCCGCTCCGCGAGGAACGACGCGAACGCGGCATCCGTCTCGGCGAACGCCGCATAGCCTTCGCCGAACGCCCAGATCGTGCGGGCCAGCCAGTAGCTCGCGTCGGAGTCGGAGGGATCCGGCAGTTCGATGGGCTCCGCGCTCGGGTTGAGCGTGCCGTCGGGCTGCATCCACAGCACGACGTTGCCCGCGTGCTCGCCCTCGCCGGTCTGCAGGTAGGCGAGTGAACGCAGCAGCTCGTACGCGCTCTCGCGGCTGGCGTCGTCGCCGGTCAGCTGCCAGTGCCGCAGATAGACCACCGCCGCGCGCGAGACGTCGTCGGCGTTGTAAGCGCCCTGCCCCCAATGGCCGGTCGCCGGATCGAGCCGTCCGCCGCCGACGCGCTCGAACGTGCCGCCATCGCCTGCGTCGGCGTACGTCCACGGCAGCACGAGCTGCGGCTCCTCGGCGAGGCGATACGTGGTGTGACCCGGCAGCTCGGCGGGGGTCGCGGTGTCGAGCAGGAAGTCGAGGTGCGCGGTGTTCGCGAGCGGTGCCGGCGCCGGTGCCGGCGCCTGTGCCGCCGCCGCCTGCGCGGCGGCCGGCGACGTGACCGCACCGGCGAGCACGAGCGCGGCGGCGGCGGTGAGCGACGCGGCCATGGTCCAGATCGTGCGGCGAGGGGCATCCGTGGTGGTCATGATGTGCCTTTCAGTCGGTCAGGCGGCTCATTCAGTCGCGGCGTGGTGTTCAGCGGGCGCGGCGCAGTCGTGTCATTCGGTCACGCGGTCGAGCCGTGCCACGCCGATCTGCGAATCGGCCATGCCGTAGAACACGTAGTGCTCGCCCTCGATCTCTTCGATCGCCGTCGGAAAGACGACGTTCGGCACGATGCCGCTGCGCTCCTCTTCGGTCTCGGGCGCGAGCAGCGGCTCGGCGGTGCGCGCGAGCACTCTCGTCGGGTCGTCGGCGTCGAGCAGCATGGCGCCCGCCGCGTAGTTGACCTTCCGCTGCGGCGAGAACTCGCTCTCGATCGTGCCGGTGACGCCATGGTGGATGAGCAGCCAACCCTCGGGCACCCGCAGCGGCGGCGGCCCACCGCCGATCTTCAGCGCCTCGTACGGGAACTCGGGCGCGGCGAGCATTCGTGATCGGCCCCAGAGGGTGATCGAACGGATGTCGCGGAGCGCGGCGTCGAGCGGAACGTACGCGATCCAGATCGACTGCCGGGCGTCGGTGATACCGGCCGGCAACCGCACACCCTGGCCGGGCTTCGTCTCGCCGAGATCCCACATCGGTCGGTGCAGCACCGCGAGGCTGGGCGTGCCGTCGGGAGCCGTGATCGGCTCGGGGAAGAACGTCGTGTCCTTGTTGTGGAACAGGTTCAGATCCATGTCGAGGTCGTCGTCGTAGCTGAAGAGGGCCGGGCCGAGCCGGCGCCATTCGCGCAGGTCGCTCGAGACGGCGATGGCCGTGCGCGGCCCGAGGGGGCCGTAGGCGACGTAGGTCATGACCCAGCAGCCGAGGGCGTCGATGCGTGTGACCCGCGGGTCTTCGACACCGGCGTTGTCGGCGCCGCGCTCCCAGCCGCGGTCGGGCTCGAGCACGACGCCCTCGCGCTCGACGCCGACGGGCACGCCGTTCTCGATCTCGACGCGCGCGAGTCCGACGCGCGAGACGTTGCCCGCCCCGACGAGTCGCGGCAGCAGGTACAGCGTGCCGTCGGGCGTGCGACCCGAAGCGGGGTTGAGCACACCCTCGACCTCGTTGGGTTCGCCCGGTTCGGGTCGCATGACGACCCCGAGACGAGTGAGCGTGTAGGGAACCGTGGTGGGGATGGACATGTCAACCTTTCACTCCGGAGCCGAGATCGTTCGAGACGAAATAGCGCTGGAAGATGATGAACAGGGCAACCGCAGGGCCTGCGAGCACGACCGCGCCGGCCATCATCGCCCCGAACGGGTTGGAGGTCGACGCCGCGACGTTCGAGATGAAGTTCGCGAGCGACACGGCGAGCGGTTGGAGGGCCGCATCTTTCGTGATGAGGAACGGCCAGAGGAACTCGTTCCACGGCCCGATGAAGGTCAGCAGCACCGCGGTCAGCAGCGCGGGGCGCACGAGCGGCAGGGCCACCGACCAGAGGATCCGGAACTCCCCGGCTCCGTCGATACGCGCGGCGTCGAAGAGTGATGCCGGCAGCTGCAGGAAGTACTGGCGGAAGATGAGCACCGCCGTGGAGTTGATGGCGAACGGCAAGATCATGCCGAGGTAGCTGTCGGAGAGCCCGTAGTCGCGGGCGATCATCACGTAGAGCGGGATCATCAGCAGCTGGAACGGAACCACCTGCACGAGCAGCACCAGTACGAGGGTCGCGCCGCGGCCACGCCACCTCAGCACCGAGAGCGCGTAGCCCGCGATGACGCCGAAGACGACCGTGCCGAGCAGCACTCCGCCGGTGAAGATGCCCGAGTTCGCGAGCCCCACGAAGAGGTTCACCCGCTCGTTGATGTTGACGTAGTTCTGCCCCGTGATGTTCGACGGATCGGGGAAGGCGCCCGCGAGCGTCGGGTCGGGATCGGTCTGCAGGGAGCCCACGATCATGTAGTAGAAGGGGAAGAGGAATGCGATCGCGCCGAGCGCGAGCAGCACATACCGCAATACGGTGCTGAAGCGCGTCATGATTCCCTCCCTCCGAGGAAGCGGTACTGCAGCCACGCGATGATGAGCACGAAGATGATGAGGATGACCCCAAGGGCTGACGCGACATCCGGGTTCCCCTGCTCGATTCCCTTCTGGTACATGAGCAGCACGGGCGACGTCGAGGCGCCGTTCGGGCCGCCTCCTCCGGTGAGCAGGTATGGCTCGGTGAAGAGGTTCGCACCGGTGATGGTGGCGAGCAGGAACACGAGCACCGTCGCCGGACGCACTCCCGGAACCGTCACCGAGAAGAATCGGCGCACCGCCCCGGCACCGTCGACGGATGCCGCTTCGTAGAGCTCCTTGCCCACGTTCTGCAGGGCCGCGAGGTAGAGCAGGATGTAGAACCCGAGACCCTTCCACGTGACGAACAGCGCGATGGTCGGCATCGCAAGCGCCGAGTTGATGAGCCACGACGGCTCAGGCGCGAGCGGACCGAGGATCTGGTTCACGAGGCCGTTCTGGCTGAATAGGAAGAGCCAGACCGCGACGACGGCGACCGAGGCGGTCACATACGGCACGTAGTAGCTCACCCGGAAGAACGTGCGAGCGTGCACGACCTTGTCGAGCGCGGTCGCGAGCACCAGGGAGAGCGCGACCGTCAGCGGCACGTTGATGAGCAGGAAGATGCCGACGTTGCCGAACGAGCGCCAGACGGCCGGGTCCTCAATCACGGCGATGTAGTTGTCGAACCCGACGAACGGACGGTCGACCTCGGCGCCGGGGGCGGCGAAGAAGTAGTCCTGGAACGACATCCACACGGAGAAGACGATGGGGTAGGCGAAGATCAGCCCGATGAACAGCAGGTACGGCGTGCTGAGCAGCAGGCCGAGCGGATGCTCCCCGAGCCACCGCTTGCGGCGGCTCGGGGGTGTCTCCTCAGGGTCCGTCGTCGTGCTCGGCGGTGCCGCGACGGTGGTCATGATCGGAGCTCCGATCAGCCCTGGGCGAGTTCGTCGATCTCGGTGGCGGCGTCGGTGAGGAAGGTCTCAACCGGCTCCTCGCCGAAGATCACCGAGTTCGAGTAGCCGTCGCGGAACGTCTGCCAGATCTCGATCGAGTTCGGCACGTTCGGCACCTCGACGGTGCGAGCGGCCTGGTCGCCGAACTGCTGGTAGGCCGGGTTCGCCTCGAAGTAAGCGGGGTACGTCTCGGTCAGGTTCTGCCGAAGCGGCATCTGCCCGGTCTCCTCGAGCCAGACTCCGTCCTGCTCCTCGCTCGTCGAGAACTTCAGCACGTCCCACGCGGTCGCCTGGTTCTTGCACGCCGTGAACATGCCGATATTCTTGGCATCGCTGAACGTGTAGGTCTCTTCTGGCGCGGTGCCGTCTTGCGTGGGCACTGGAACGGCACCCCAGTCGACGTCGTCGCCGTACACCGAGATGGCCCACGGGCCGACGATCGACATCGCCGAGATGCCGTCGGCGAACGCGTCGCCCTGGTACTGCTCCTTGCCGGCGAGTCCTTCGGAGTAGAGCGTCGCCCAGAACTCGGCGACGGCCGTGCCGTTCTCGTCGTCGAACGTCGCAGCACCGTCTTCGACGAGCAGCGTGCCGCCCGACTGCGCGGCGTAGAGCGGGTAGAAGTCGAACCAGCTCTGGAAGAACTCGCTCGTGGGCGCGGGGTTGATCGCGAACTGCGACGCGCCCGAGGAGACGAGCGTGCGAGCCGTCTCGAGGAACTCGTCGTAGGTGGCGAGCGGGGGATTCTCGGCGTCGAGGCCCGCCTGAGTGAACATCGCCTTGTTGTAGAAGATCATGACGGGGTTCGACTTCCACGGCATCTGGTAGAAGTCGCCGTCGGCCGAGCGGTATTGGTCGGCGAGGTCGCCGCTGCGCTCGGTGATGTAGCCGTCGCCGTCGTCGAACTCGGAGAGATTCACGAGGCCGCCCTGCTTCTCGAACTGCGGCACGGCCGCCGGGGAGGTGTTGTAGACGAGGCACGGCGCGTTGCCCGCGGTGATCGCGGCGCCGATGACCTCTTCGCTCGACGCTCCGGCGGGAATCTCTTGAGCCTTGACCTGCTCGTCGGGGTGGTCGGCGTTCCACGCCTCGACCATCTGCTCGCCCCAGGCGATCTCGGCTTCGTTGTTGGAGTACCAGATGGTGATGTCGCCGCGACCTTCTGCGCCGCCATCACCGCCTCCTCCGCTCGTGCACGCGGTGAGGGCGAACGCCCCCGCCGCGGCAACGGCGGTCATCATGATGCGTCGGCGCATGGCCGGCTCCTTTCATCGAGGCGGCGTCGGTGCCGCGCGGGTTCGTACTACGTTCCGGGCGGTGCTGCTGCCGTCGACTCGCGCACGATGAGTCGCGGCTCCGCGAGTTCGACGTCGTCGACCGGTTGCCGGGCGATGGCCGCCAGCAGCAGCCGCGCCGATCGGGCGCCCCAGTCGGCGGCATCCGTCGCGACCGAAGTGATGGACGGAAAGGTGTGCTCCCCGAGCTCGGTGTTATCGAAGCCCGTGATGGAGAGGTCGTGCGGCACGCGGAGCCCGGCGCGTTGCGCGACTGCCAGTCCGGCGAGGGCCATCATGTCGTTCGAGTAGACGATCGCGGTCGGTCGTTCGGTGCCGAGTGCGAGCAGCTCGCGGGTGGCCCGTGCCCCGTCGACCGCGCTGAAGTCGGTCTCGACGACACCCACCGGCTCGACGCCACCCGCGATGGTCGCGGCGATGAACGCCTCGGCGCGGCGACGCCCGTGCAGCATGTTCGAGGGGCCCGCGACACAGGCGATGCGGCGGTGGCCGAGAGCGATGAGGTGGTCGACGGCAGCACGGATGCCGCGGCCGTCGTCGACCGAGACCGACGGGAACGGCGACGGGACATCGGGTCGTCCGAGTGTGACGGCGGCGAGACCGAGCTCGTTCACGAGCTGGATGCGGTCGTCGCCGGAGCGGAGATCGGTGAGGAAGACGCCGTCGACCCGCTTGTCGGCTGCGAGCCCGCGATAGGTTGCGGCCTCTTCGCGGCCGGGCGTCGCCCGGGTGAGCACGAGCACCTGGCCGGCGGTCGAGAACTCGCTCTCGACACCGGCGATGAACGCGTGAAAGAAGGGGTCCGCTGCGATGACGTCGACGCTGCGGCCGATCACGAGGCCGAGCGCGTAGGAGCGGTCGACGCTGAGCGACCGGGCGCGCAGGCTCGGGGTCCACCCGAGATGTTGCGCTGCGGCCAGAATGCGGTCGCGCGTCTCGGCGCTGACACCCGGCCGACCGTTCAACGCGAAGGAGACGAGCCCCTTGCTGACGCCCGCATGACGTGCGACGTCGGTGATCGTCGGGCGTGCGGCGGGCACGGCGTCTTCGGTCACCAGAAGCTCCATTGGTCGATGCACGATGGCTCGCTTCGCACGTCGACGTGCGAGGAAGCCCCGATTCCCCTCGGCCGGTCTGGTTCGAATTGCGCGAAACTAAACCGGTTTAGCCGAACCATAGTCGCAAGTTCATGACGCCGCAAGGGTCGGCGTCGCACGAGCCGCGGCGCCAGGGTCGGCGTTGTCGGCGCCGACGGCGAGTGCGGCGGCGGCGAGTGGCGGATCGCTCAGACGTCGAGCACGAGCACGAGCACGAGCGCGCCACGCTGGGCGGCCTCGCGGCGAGCGACGCCGTACCGCGGCATCCGATCGCTCAGGCTTCGAGCACGCCCTCGGGGTCGCGCACGATGACGCGGGGGCGTCCGTCGCGCGCCGGCCCCAGAAGCGTGGACGCGGCCGCGAACACGCGCTTCGAGCCCTCGCCGACACGGGTCACTTCGGAGAAGTCGAGCACGAGGCATCCGTCATCGCTGATGAAGGGGGTGAGGCGCGTGAGCACCTCTTCGGCGCCGGCGAAGAAGATCTCGCCGCGCAGTATCGCGATGGTGTCGGTGCCGTCGCGCTCGAGCGAGGCGATCGGCGAGAGCGGGGCGCCGTGGTGCTGCAGCATGTGCAGGCCGTGCCGCTGCGAGAGCAGTTCGAGGGTCGCGACGCCGCGCGCGCTGTTGCCGCGGGCATCGAGGCGCGGACTGAAGGTGCCGATGCCGAACTGGCCCGGCTGCACCGCCACGATGCCGCCGCCGACGCCGCTCTTGGCCGGCAGTCCCACCCGCACGAGCCAGTCGCCCGACGCATCGTACATGCCGCAGCTCGTCATGACGGCCATGGTCCAGCGGGCGGCGTCTTCACTGATGACGCGTTCGTCGGTCACGGGATTCACGCCGCCGGTCGCGAGTGTCGCCGCCATGATCGCGAGGTCGCGCGCGTTCACGGTGAGCGAGCACTGGCGGAAGTACGCGGTCGTCGCGACATCCGCCGTCGAACCGAGCGTGCCCGCCGAGCGGGTGAGGTAGGCGAGCGCGCGATTGCGATCGCCGGTGGATGCCTCGGACGCGAACACGTCTTCGTCGACCGCGAGGTCGTGGCCGGCGAACCGCTCGAGACCTGCCTGCACGACGGCGAACTTCTCGTCGGCCGTGTCGCCGCGCATGAGCGAGGTCGTCACGATCGCGCCGGCATTGATCATCGGATTCAGAGGGCGACCGGATGCCGCGTCGAGACTGATCGCGTTGAACGGCTCGCCGCTCGGCTCGAGGCCGACATGCCGAGTCACCTCGGAGAGGCCGAGCGCGTCGACGGCGAGGGCGAATACAAAGGGCTTCGACACCGACTGGATCGTGAACTCCGCGTCGCAGTCGCCCGCCTCGTGCACGATTCCGTGCGTGCTCGCGAGTGCGGCGCCGAGCTGGTCGGGCTCGACCGTCGCAAGCTCGGGGATATACGAGGCGACGGCGCCCTCATTGAGCGGCCGAACGTCGTCGAGCACGGTCTCGAGCATGCGTCGAACGGGATCCCGCAATTCCGCGGCCATGGGGTCAGCTTAGAAGGTCGGGGGTTGGCGAGGTAGGGGCGGGGGTGGGGGCGTGGGAGATTCGGTCGCGCGGTGGGTTCGGCGTTGACGGTACGGGATCGCGGGGCTGCGCTCGATCAGGAGGGCGCGGTCGCGCGGTGAGGTGCGAGGCGTGAGATGTGAGGCGTGAGGTGCGCGGCGGCGTGAGGGCTGACTCGTCCTCCACAGGCCACCATGAGTCGAAGTTATTCACAGGCTGACCGGCAGTTTCGCGGCGGTTCCGGGTCGGTTGGAATGTCAGTGGGTGCCGGCAGAATGGCAGCATGACCACCACCACCCAAGCGTTCGAGCAGCTGCGATCCTCGCTGCTCGACGTCGCAGGGTTCGATGATGCTGCGCGGTGGTCCGATGACGAGTTGCTCGCCGTGACGGCGGTGATCGAAGCGGCCGGTCGGGTGATCGACGCACACCGGGTGGCCTGCGCCGGTGAGATCGGTGAACGGTCCCGGGTCGAGCTGGGCAGTGAACGGTTGTCGACCCGGCGCGGGTGCCGCTCGCCCGGCGAGCTCCTCGAGCGAGTCAGCCAGGTCTCCGGCGCCGAAGCCCGGCGGCGCATCACCCTCGGCACCGCCACCCGGGCCCGCACGGGCCTGACCGGTGACCTGATGGAGGCGCAATTTCCCGAAGTCGCGGCGGCGCTGGCCGATGGCGAGCTCGGGGTGGACGCCGCGGGCACGATCGTCCGCGAGCTCGATGCCACCCGGCGAGTGGCCGACCCCGTCGCCTTCGCGGCGGCCGAGCGCGAACTCGTCGCCGCCGCCCTCGCATCGGGTGAGGCCCACGCGGTGCGCTGCACCGCCGACGAACTCCGGGTGCAGGCGCAGGCGTGGGCTGCGTTCCTCGATCAAGACGGCCCCGAGCCCGGCGACGAGCGGGCGCTGCGGCGGCGAGGCTTCCGCCTCGGGCGTGCCCGCGACGGGCTCATACCCGTCACCGGTGAACTCCTCCCCGAAGTCGCGGCGGGGCTGCGTCGATTGTTCGATGCGCACCTCGCACCGCGGTCGGGCGGCGGGTTCATGACCGCCGAAGAACGCGCCGACCTCGACCGCATCGGCGAGCAGCGGACCGCCGATCAGCAGCGTCACGACGTGATGGCCGCGATCATCGAGACTGCCGCCCGTTCGGGCGAGCACCCGTCCATCGGCGGGGCGGCACCCACGGTGCTCGTCAGCGTCCGCGTCGCCGATCTGCAGACCGGCCGCGGCGTCGCCCACGCCGACGGCATCGAGATCCCCGTCTCCCTCCGCGCGGCCCGGCAACTGATGTGCACCGGCGGAACCCAGCAGGTCACGTTCGACGACCACGGCCGAATCATCCGGCTGGGCTCACCCGATCGCTGTTTCACCCCGCACCAACGCCGGGCGATCACGCTCCGCGACGGCGGCTGCCTCATTCCCGGGTGCAGCGTGCCGGCATCCTGGTGCGAGATCCACCATGTCATCCCAGACGTCGACGGCGGCCCGACCCATCCCGACAACGGCGTCCTCCTCTGCTGGTTCCACCACCGCACGATCGAGACCTCAGGGTGGGGCATCCGCATGATCGCCGGTGCACCGCAGATCCGCCCGCCCGCATGGCTCGACCCCGGCGGCCGATGGCGCAACACCACGAAATCCCCGACCAGACTCGCCGACCGGCTTGAGCGAAGACCTCCCGAGGTGGCGTGACGGCACCGGCGTGCGCCGTCGAGCCGGTCGCGCCCATCAACGAGATCGGCGCGCGGTCGAGCCGCTCGATGAGGTCGGCGATCACTCTCGTCGTGCTCGACCAGCTCGACCCAAGATCCGCAGCGGTCGCGTGACGGCGCCGTCGCGTGCTGTCGCACTGTCGAGCGCTGTCGAACCGATCGACGAGATCGGTGATCGCCCCGACCTGAGCCGACCGGGTCAGGGGCTGTGCCCGACCTGGTCAGCGCGCGAGCGTGACGCCGAGCGTTGCCAGCACGCCGAACACCACGCCCCAGAGCACGATCGAGATGACCTGCCAGAAGATCACCGTGTTGCGGTTCGCGCCGAACGAGACCATCGCGGCCGAAGTGATCTGGCTTGGCAGCATCGTCTGGCCGACGATGCTCACGCCGGCGACGCCGTACTTGTCGAACGCGCGGCGCAGCTTCTCACGGCGCGGGGACTCGACGGGCTCTTCTCCGGCGAGGGCCTTGCCCGCGACGACTTTCGAGCGCACGCCGTGCGCGGACATCACGAAGACCAGCATCGAGATGATGTTGCCGATGACGGCGACGCCGATCGCGAGCGCGGTGGGCAGCCCGATCAGCACTCCGATGACCGAGCCGAAGTACGACTCGACGAACGGGATCGCGGCCACGATCATCACCCCGAGCCACTGGAGGAAGGGGGGAAGGGACGTGGTGAAGTCCTGGAGGGCGTCGATCACGACGAATCCTTTCGTTGGGGTGGCGGTTCGGTTCCATCCTTCGCGGGGCCGCCTGCCGATGGCAGTGCCGCGGTGTCAGGAGTTCGCGTGCGAATCCGCACCGAAGGCCGTGACAAATGTCACTGGCCTAGGCTCGAATCCATGGCTGCCGAACCGTCTCGCAGCGTGCAGACCACGTGGCTGTACACGCTCGGGTCGATCGTGTTCTTCTTCGGGTTCCTCGACTTCATCGTCGCGCTGGCGATGCTCGAGACGTACCGGCAGACGGGCGACCCCACGACCGCCGTGCTCATCGTGCTGCTCCTCGTCGCGTCGGCGACGCAGCTGCGGTACTGCTGGTTCCTCCGGGTCGGGCGTGGCGGTGGCCTGCCGCACCCCGGCTGGACGGCCACCCTCCTCGCTCCCGCTGTCGTCGTCTGGGTGCTCGGTCTCTACTCGCAGGGAAACGAGCTCGCGACGGCGGTGCCGTTGTGGGCCGCGGCGTGTCTCATTGCATGCCTGCTGCCGAAGACGCAGGGCTGGCTCGTGTTGCTCACCGCGCTCGTCGCGTTGATCGCTCACCCGATGTTCGCGACGACGATCACGGGCGAGCCGTTCACGGTCGCGCGCTCTGGTGTGTGGATGTTCGGCATCTACGCGGCCATGCTGCCCGTCATGCTGCTCACGAGCATGTGGTGGTGGGAGGTCGTCGTCGAGCTCGACCGGCACCGCCGCACCGCCGCCGAGCTCGCGGTGACGCAGGAGCGGTTGCGGTTCGCGTCAGACCTGCACGACATCCAGGGTCACCACCTGCAGGTCATCTCGCTGAAGTCCGAGCTCGCCGAACGGCTGCTCGAGATCGACCCCGCCACTGCTCGCGAGCACCTGCACGAGACGCGCCTGATCGCGAAGCAGGCCCTCGAAGAGACCCGCTCGCTCGTCGCCGGCTACCGGCAGGTCGCGTTCGACGACGAGCTCGAGAACGCCCGCGAAGTGCTCACCGCATCGGGCGCCGAGTGTCGGCTGCGGCTCGGCCCGCTCCCGTCCGAGACGGCGGCGCGGAGCGCGCTCGCATCGGTCGTGCGCGAAGCGACGACGAACATCCTGCGACACAGTGAGGCGACCATGGTGACGATCGAACTGACGACGACGGGCGGGCTCATCGAGCTCGCGATCGAGAACGACGGCGTCGCGGTGACGGATGCCCCGGGGTCGGATGCCCCCGGGTCGGACGCCTCAGCGTCGGATGCCCCGGCGCCGGCCGATGCCCGCACCGGCACCGCCCCACGCGCTCAGGGCTCGGGGCTCGCGGGCCTGCGAGAGCGACTCGCCGCCGTCGGCGGCACACTCGAGACGATGACGGATGCCGCGGGCGGCCGCTTCGAACTCCGCGCCGCGGTGCCCGTGGGCGAGCGGGTGGCGGCGTGAGCGGCGGAGGTGTGAGCGGCGCAGGTGTGAGCGGCGCAGGCGCAGGCGCAGGCGCAGGCGCAGGCGACGCGCCACGCAGCATCCGTCTGCTCATCGCCGACGACGAGCACCTCATCCGCGGCGCCCTCATCGCCCTGCTGAACCTCGAGCCCGACATCGAGGTCGTCGCGAGCGCCGACAACGGGGTGACGGCCGTCGAGCAGGCGATCGCGACCGTGCCCGACGTGTGCCTGCTCGACCTCGAGATGCCCGGCGCCGACGGGCTCGAGGCGGCGGCGCGCATCCTCGCCGAGGTGCCGACGCGCGTTGTGATCGTGACGCGGCACGCCCGCCCCGGCGTGCTGCGGCGCGCCCTCGCATCGAAGGTCTCGGGCTTCGTGCCGAAGTCGACGGCCGCCGAAGACCTCGCGCACGTCATCCGCGACGTCGCCGCCGGCCGCCGCTACATCGACCCTGAGATCGCCGCGACGGCGCTCTCCGCCGAACGCTGCCCGCTCACCGACCGCGAGCTCGATGCGCTGCGCTACAGCCGGTCGACCACGAGCGTGAAGCAGATCGCCGAACGACTGCACCTCGCGCAGGGCACCGTGCGCAACTACCTCTCGTCGGCGATGACCAAGCTCGACGCAGCATCACGGCACGAGGCAGCCGAGAAGGCGTGGCAGCAGGGCTGGATCTGACTGCGGACCGGCACCGAGCGCACCACCGCAGAGGGGCCGCGCCGAGGCATCCGGAGTACCCTGTGACCCAAACCCGAAAGGGGGAACGCAGATGCCGTACTTCATCATCGAGCGCAACTACGCCGAAGACGTTCCGGTGCCACTCGAGGCCGCTCCCGACATCAACCTCATCAACGACGAGGAAGACGTGCGATGGCTGTACTCCTTTCTCTCCGTCGATCGTCGCAGGAGCTACTGCCTGTACGAAGCGCCGTCGATGGAGGCGATCCGATCCGCCGCCGTGCGCGCCGGAATGCCCGCCGACGTCATCACCGAGGTCGACGGGCGCATGACGCCGAGCGGCACCCTCGCCGGCGTCACCGAATCGGTCTGAGGCTCAGCCGGGCGGGATGTTCTGGTTGAGCCGGAAGACGTTGCCCGGGTCGTACTTGCGCTTGAGTGCCTGGAGCCGGTCGTACTTCTCCGGCCCATAGGCCTGGCGTATGCGTTCCTCGCCCTCGTCCATGAGGAAGTTCATGTAGACGCTCGTGTGGAAGGGCTTCAGGGCCGACCAGAAATCGCGGACCCATTCGCGCTCGACATCGAAGCCTGCGGCCGTCTCCGTTGCCGCGTTGATGTTGAAGGTGTGCCCGACGCCGCGGCCGTTGAAGGCCGTCTCCTCGTCACCGACCCGGGCGACAGCCCCGCCCATCTGCCAGATGGGGAAGCTCGTCAGCGGCGACTGAATGCGCCTCGTGTGCTCGACGGTGATGTCGATGACCTCGTCGGAGAGCTCGGCGACGTCGCAGGAGCGCACGTAGTACCACCGGCCGTGCGGGAAGGACGGATCGAACATCCCCTGGTGATCGAGGAAGGGCTTCGGGACGCAGAGGTCGAGTACCGGTGAACCGAAGTCCTTGATCGGGCGCACGACTCTCTCGCCCTCTTCGACGGGCCCCGCATAGCAACAGACCACTCCGACGATGAGCTTGCCGTGCAGCTCGGGGGGAACGAACGGGAGCGGCGGCGCCTTGCGATGCAGCACGATGGTCATCAGCTCGTCAGGTGCGTCGGCGATCCAGTCGCGGTAGAAACGCAGCACCTCGGGCGACTGCTCGATGGGCCAGAAGATCGGGCCGGCGACGACGATCGGGCCCACCTCGACCAGTCTGAAATCGAACCGAGTGACGATGCCGAAGTTGCCTCCGCCACCGCGCACTCCCCAGAAGAGATCGGCGTTCTCGGTCTCGCTCGCGGTGACGCGTTCGCCTTCCGCGGTGATGAGCTCCACTGACGACAGCCGGTCGATGCTCAGGCCGTGCTTTCGCATGACCCACCCGATTCCTCCGCCGAGCGTGAGTCCCGCCACGCCGGTATGCGTGACGATGCCGCTCGGGACCGCGAGCCCGAACGGTTGCGTCGCCTGGTCGACGTCACCGAGCAGCGCCCCGGCCTGCACTCGCGCCGTGCGCGCCTCCGGATCGACCGTGACGCCGCTCATCGGCGCGAGGTCGATCACGATTCCGTCGTCGCACACCGAGAGACCGGGAAAGCTGTGACCGCCGCCGCGCACGGCGACGGGCAGGCCGGTGCGGCGTGCGAACCGCGTCGCGGCGCCGATGTCCGCGGCCCCGGCGCACCGCGCGATCAAGGCGGGATGACGATCGATCGAGCCGTTCCAGACCTTCCGGCGTTCGTCGTAGGAAGCATCCGTCGGCCGCACAAGCTCGCCGGCGAACCCGGAATCCAGTTCCCTGAGCGCGGCTTCATCGACCGCCACCGAAACATGAGCATCGTTCATGTTGGGATTCATGTCAGCCCCCGTTCCCGCGCATACATCGCGGCTTGGGTGCGGTTCACCGCACCGATCTTCGTGAGAATGTTCCGCACGTGATTCGCCGCAGTGTGCTCGCTGATCACGAGCCGTGCGGCGATGTCGCGATTGCTCCTGCCCTCGGCGATGAGCCCGATGACCTCGCGTTCCCGCGCGGTGAGTCCGCCTGAAACCTCGAGAGCGGATGCCGCGGCACCCGCGTCGAGCGACCGCAGCACTCGCACCAGGCCGGCGGGTTCGGCGATCGCGCGAGCGCGCTCGGCGAGCGCGGCCGCTTCAGGTGAACCCGGGTCGGCGCGGCGCAGGTGAACGGCCCATGCGGAGAGCGTTCGCGCGACGTGAAGCAGAGCGCCGCTGCGTTCGGCGAGTTCGAGAGAACTCTCGAACCGCTCGACCGGCGACCCTGTGCCGCAGAGGGACTCGATCTCCCCCAGATAGCAGTCGGCGGCGCCGAATGGAGCGGCGAAGAGGCCCGACATGAGGTTGAGGCCCGAGTACTCCGAGAGCCATTGGTGCAGTCGTTCCGCGACGGCGTCGTCGATGTCGCCGAGCCGGACTGCCGCCTCGGCCATGAAGGCGAGACGGGCCGGCCAGTCGCTGGAGTCGCTCGCGTTCGACGCAGTGTGCTCGATGAGCCAGTCGAGCATCCGCCGTGCCGGCGCTTCGAGTCCGAGTTCGGTGTAGAGGGCGAGGAGGCCCGGTGCCCAGCGTTCGGCGGGTGATTCCCCTCCGGTGACGTAGCGGCGAACGTCTTCGATCCGTCCCAGCTCCCGGCGCAGCATATAGCTCTGCACGGCGTTGGTGCTCGACATCCCGTCGTCCCGGAAGTCGATTTCGTCGTACCGCAGCTGTCGGCATGCGGCCGCAGCCTCCTCGAGGCGCCCGCCGATGAGGGCCCGCCCGAACCGGACGTGTACCACCCAGTAACCCCAATGCCCGCTCGACTGCCGGCTCATGTTCACGAGGTAGCTCTCGGCCTGGTCGAGCCCGGCACGGTCGCCGAGGAGATAGCTGTTCGCGAACACATTCATCGTTGCGGCGCCCATCCACTCGTTGCGCATCGATCGCGTCAGGCCGAGCAGCTCGATCGCGCGTTCCTGCCGCTTCGCGACCCCCCGCGGGCGGAGCGTCATGGAGACGATCGAACGGAGCACGGATGTCAGCACCACAGGATGTCCCAGCGCCCGGGCGAGATCGACCGCGCGGTCGCCGATCCGCTCCGCTTCATCGACGGCCCCGGTGAACGCCGTCGCACGGGCGAGCGCCCCGATCGCTTCGACGTACAGGGGGTCGCCGTCGTCCTTCGGAACGTGCGCGAGCCCCGCCGAGAGCAGCTCGAGTGCTCGATGCCCGAGCAGGCCCGGGCGCCAGGAGGCATCCTCGTATCCGATCGCCGCGCGCAGCTGCAGTCGTGGATTCCCTGCGCCCGCAACAAGCTCGTACAGGATTCGCGCCCGCGACGTGTCGATAGCGACATCCCAGCTGCCCGCCGCGCGAAGCAGCAGCTCAGCCTGCTCGTCGCCATCGGGGGAGATCTCGGCCGCTTGCTCGAACAGGCGCCCGGCGTCTTCATACGCGAAGCGAGCCTCCGCGAGCTCGGCAGCGCGGGTCAGGTAGGTCACCGCCCGATCGCCGAACCCGAGCGCGCGGGCGGCCGAATAGTGGTGGGCGAGTCGCTGGATGAGCCGTGGCACCGCGGGGAAGTTCGACTCGAGCACCTGCGCGATGCGCGCGTGGGTTCGCAGCAGCTCAGTGCTCGGGATGTCGTCGATGACCGCCTGCCGCGCGATGGCGTGCGGGAAGCGGTAGCGATCGCCCGCCAGGCGCGGCGGCTCGATGAGGCCGGCGCGCACCGCGGCATCCATCGCAGAAAGCGTGACGTCGACGGATGCCTCGCTGATGCCGATCAGCTCACTGAGATCGACCTCCTGGCCGAGTACCGCGGCGAGCTCGAGCACCGAGCGCTGGGATGGTTCGAGCGTCGCGATGCGGGACCGCACGATATCGCTGACAGAGTCGGGTAGCTCGATCACGCGCTGGTCGCCTTGGTGCTCGGCCCCGACGACCGGATGCCACATGGCTCTGAGGAGGAACGGATTGCCGCCCGTGAGCTCGCCGAGCACTTCGGCCGACGCGCGGAGACCGGCACGCGAGACGCCGGCGCGGGCCGCGACGTACTCGGTGATCTCTGCGGGGGTGAAGGGAGCGAGTCCGATGCGCAATACGCCGCTCAGCCGGGCGAGTGACGCGAGCGTGTCCGCGAGTGCGTCCGACCGGTCCGGCGGTGCGTTTCGAAGGGTGCCGAGCAGCAGTACCCTCGCCTCCGCCGTGCCCTCGACCACCCGGCGAAGAAGCTGAATCGCCGCAGGCCCCGCCCAGTGCAGGTCGTCGAGGGCGAGCACCACCGGGCGTATCGAAGACGCGGCGCGCAGCACGTCGATCACTGCGGAGAACACACGCTCCTGGCCCATCGACCGATCGGCGGCATCCTGGCCCGTTCGATCGAGCACGCCCTCGAGGAGCTCGGCAGAGTCGAGGTCGGAGATGTCGGTCGCTACCTCCCGATACGCCGGAATGAGCGCCCGGAGCGGCTCGTCGAAGGGCTCGAACGGCGCGCCGAGCTCTTGGATGCACGATCCGGCCAGCACCGCGGCGCCGCTCGTGTGGAGCCGTATGCAGACCTCGCTCACGAGCCGAGACTTTCCCGTGCCGGGCTCGCCGCTCACGAAGACCGCGCGCCCCGCGCCGCCGATCGCGTCGGCCCACGCCGACTCGATCGCTTCGACCTCTTCGTGTCGAGCAATGAACGGCGGCTGCCCGGACGTCGTCCAGCCGGCCGGCAGCGCCGGGGCGGACCATTCCCCCATCTGCCCACGATAGTCCGCGACCGTGCTCGCGGCGATGACCCGAATTGACTACGCCGGCGTGCGCGCGAAGATGGCTCGCCCTCGTCATGCGGCGCGGCCGCAGCCTTCCTACCGTGAGGCCAGCGGTGCTCTTCCAGGAGCCTGCATCATGGAAGGACAAGATCATGAACGTTCGCGCGTTCCTCATCATCCCGGCCGTCCTGGCCGTGGGCGTGCTCGCCGGCTGCGGACTGACCGACGGCGGCGCGGGTGCCGGTGCAGGCACCGCCAAGGTGAAGATGTCATCGACTGAGGTGTGTCACCTGTCCGCGTACATCCGCGAGCGGGCTCCCGCAGGGCTCTGCACCGAGACCGCCGTGGTCGACGACGACCTGTCACCGATCACCGGCCGGTGATCGGAGCGCGGTGATCGGCGTGCGGTGACCGGCGTGCTGTGACCGAATTGCTGTGCCCGGCACCGGTGCGAAAACGGGCCCGACGGGAGTAACCTCCGCGTATGGGTCGACCGATGATCTCGGCGCTTCAGCAGGTCACCGTCGACCTGACGAGTGCCGGTGCGGGCAGTGAGTCGCTCGCGGCATCCGCGGGCGGCAGTCTCGGCACGGCGCTGTTGCCGCTCATCGCGCTCGCCGCGTCGCTGACCGCCGCGATCTGCGTCGGGTCCCTCGTCGTGGCGTGGCTGCGCAAGCCCGAGGCCGGCAGCTCGTTCGCGCTCGTCGACCCCGAGTCGGCCGGGCTGCTTCCGGTCGGGTTCGTGTCGGGTGCTGCCGCGGCGCGCTGGCTGCCGGCGACGGTCATGCTGCTCGCCGTCAATGGCGTGATCGCGATCCAGGATCGGCGCGACATCCGCGACGCTGGTGATATCCGCGACGTACGTGACGCCGGTGACAGACGTGACGTCCGCGACACCGGTGGTACCCGCGGCGGGGAGGCCGGCCGCGCGCGAGACATCCGGATCGTCTTCGACGGCGCGTACCCGCTCGCCGCCCGCACGGATGTCGATTCGGCGGGCGCCGACGGCACGGTGCTCGCGTTGCTCTCGCCGGGGCTCTCGGGCGGGTCGCGCACGGTCGAACGTGGGGCGTGCGTCGACGCGGACCGTGTCGTGGTGAACAACGGGCTGCTGCTCGATGTCACCCGCGACGGCTTCCGCGACGCGGCGGACTGGTATCGCGAGCCGCGCCCGGTCCGCCGGTTCGGGGCGGCCACGATCGGCGGCGTGGTCGGGGTAGCCCTGGGATTCGTCACACTCGGAGGCGCAGACGACTCTGCGAACTCGATCGCCTGGAGCGCGATCGTCATCGGTGCGCTGGCCCTCGGGCTGCGCGCGCTCCTGCCGCGCTGGATCCCACTGAACTCGGCCGGCCTGCAGCTCCGCGAGCGGGCGAACCGGTGGCGCGAGATCGTCGCGAGCACGGATGTCCCGACCCTCGCCGCAGCCGAGCAGTTGCTGCCGTGGGCGGTGCTGTACGACGAGGCATCCGTGGTTCGGCGCCTTGCCGAGGTTGCCGAGAAGGCGGGCACCGTGCCGACCTGGTATCGCTCGGCCGCCCCGTTCTCGGCGGAGCGACTGGCATCGTGCATCACCGTCGTGGCAGCCGAGCTTTCGCAGCCGATCCGCGTCGGCGGCGGGTTGCTGCAGCGGGGCGAGGATTCCCGGTTCGGCGTGCCGATGATCGGTGACACCAAGGGGTGGGGCGGCGGATACCTCGCGGGCGGCGACGGCACGTTCGGTGATGGCGGCGGGGGTGGTTTCGGCGGCGGAGGCGAGGGCGGCTTCGGCGGCTTCGGCGACGGGGGTGGCGGTGGCGGTGGCTTCGGCGGCGGCGGTTTCGACGGCGGCGGTGGCGGTGACGGCGGCGGCACGTGAGCAACGCCGCTGAAGGCGCAGCGTCGGTGCTCGCGCGAGTTGCGCCCCGTCGTGCGGTTCAGATCAGCGCTGCCGTCACCCGTCGAGCACGTCGAGGTCGACCTCGATCTCGTCGCCCTCGCCGATGCCCTCTGCCGTGAGCACGGCCTTCTTCAACGGCAGCGCGTAGGTGCCGCCGCCCGGGAAGATCGAGGTGTTCCATGTCGTGGCGCCGACGGTCGCGACGACGCGCACGGAGTCGAAGCCGCGCGGCATCCGTGGCTGGTCCGAGATGTCGGCGCTCGGCTCGGCCGGAACGTCGACGAAGAACCAGTTTCTGCGCGCCTGCCATTCGTAGATCTCGGCGGTGAAACGAATGCGCATGACGTGATGCTACCCGCCGATGTTGCGCGTCGATTGAAGTCCGTCAGGGCACGGGCGCGAGCCCGGGTACGAGCATCGCGACGCTGCGTTCGGCGAACGCCGCGGCATCCGTCACCTCGCGCTGGCCGTCGTAGGCCGCGAGGAACGCGCGGTGGAACGCGACGCCCACGAGCAGGCGCGCAGCCGACTCGAGGTCGGCATCGGGGCGGATGCGTCCGGCCGCCTGCTCCTCGCCGAGCAGGCGCGCAACGAGCGGCACGGTGCCCTCGGGCCCGTAGCCGTGCGCTCGCACGCCCGCGCGATGCTCGGCGAGCAGCTCGGGCGCCCCGAAGATCGACGCCGACATCGGAAAGGTGCGCACGAAGAACGAGAGCAGCGCGGTCACGATGCTCGCGAGCGTCTCGGGCAGCGCTGAGCGAGCGGATGCCTCGGGCAGCTCGATGCGCGGCATCCGCTCGACGAGCACCGCGAGGAAGAGCTCCTGCTTGTCGGCGAAGTGCTTGTAGATGAGGGCCTCTGAGCACCCGGCGGCACGGGCCAGCTCGCGCGTCGTCGCACCGACCACGCCGCGATCGACGAGCACGGTCGCGGCGGCATCGAGGATGCGGTCGCGGGTGGTGGGGAGCTGGGACATCCGGGCCTTCCACTTGACAGGTGAGTGTTCGCTTACCGTATCATCGAGGCAGTGAGTAAATGCTTACTAACCACTCGAGCTCCTGAAGGACGAACCATGAGAATCGCAGTACTGGGAGCCTCGGGTCGCACCGGCGGCCTCATCGCCGACTCGGCGCGAGCGCGAGGTCACGAGGTGATCGGGATCGTGCGGCGCGCGGCATCCGCCCCGACCGGCGCCACAGAACGCATCGCCGAAGGCCGCGACGCCGACGCGCTCGCCGCTGCCCTCGACGGGTGCGACGCCGCAGTGTTCGCGATCGGCCCGACCTCGGCGAGCACCGACCACACCGTGATGCGCGAGAGCATGTCGGCACTCGTGGCCGCCATGCGCGACGCCGGGGTGCGACGCCTCGTCGTCGTGAGCGCGAGCGGCCCCTTCACCGACGGCGACGACCCGTTTTTGAAGTTCGTGGCGAAACCGATCGTGCGGCGCATCCTGCGCGAGCCGTTCTCCGACTTCGTCGCGACCGAGCCCGTCGTGCGATCGAGTGCCCTCGACTGGACGATCGTGCGACCGCCGCAGCTCAAAGACGGCGACGCTCGTGGCCGCTACCGTCGTGCGAACGGCGGGGGAGTGCCGTTCGGCATCTCGATCCGCCGGGCCGACCTGGCGGCGGCGGTGCTCGACGTGCTCGAAGACGACGCGACGGTCGGGGCGACGATCACGGTGGCGGCGTAAGGCGTCTGCGGTCCGGTGGAGGACACCCCTCGGGCGGGGTCTTGCCGCGACATCCGTCACGCGCGTAGGGTCGCGTGCGACTGCGCCATTCACCGACGATCGGAGTCGATATGCCCGCCACAGCGCTTCCGTCCAGCGGCGATCAGCCGGGCCGCGAGCCCGGTGCGGCGAAGACGTGCGATGCGAGCGGCATGGCCGAGATCCACCGTTTCTTCCGCACCGGGTTCGGTGAGGGGCGAGACCTCGTCGAGGGCGTCGCCGAGTCGGATGCCGCGCACGCCGAGGTCGTCGGCGACCACCTCGACCTGCTCTCGGTCAGCCTGCATGCCCATCACGAGGGCGAGGACACGATGCTCTGGGACACGCTCGAAGGCCGTGCGCCCTCGTGCGCCGGGCACATCTCTCGCATGAAGGAGCAGCACGCCGCGATGCTCGTGCACCTGAACGAACTCGACGCAGCTCTGCCCGCGTGGCGTGCAAGCGGTCGCTCGACGGATGCCGCGGGCGTGACCGCCGCACTCGAGGGCATCAATGCCGCGCTCGCCGCGCACCTGCCCGACGAGGAGGCGAACATCGTGCCGGTCATGGAGGTGACGCTCACTCCGAAGGAGGTCGACGCGCTCGGCGACCACGGACGCAAGGCGACGCCGAAGGGCAAGATGTTCCTGCAGCTCGGGGCGATCCTCGCCGCCCAGCCCGATGGCGGCGACGAGTGGCAGCGCGAGCATCTGCCGGCGCCGGTTCGGCTCATCTGGCGGGTGATCGGCAAGCCGAAATACGAGGCGAACCGTGCGGCGCTCGTCGGGGACGCCCGGCCGTAGCCAGAAGTCGAGGGGCTCACTCCGCGCGGAGAGACATGGGGGAGGCATCGCAGCGAGGCATCCGCTCGGCCATGAAGTCCGATTCCCGCGGTCGGTAGCGGCCATCGGCGCGCGCGTCGGGGTGAAGATGGAGTCATGCCCCGGCGCCATGCGACCCTGACGACACCCCTTGGCGACCTCTTGATCGTCGCCGAAGGCGACGCGCTCTTCGGCATCTACTTTCCGGGGCACTGGCATCCGCCCGGCGGCAACGCGATCGGCGTCGAGGTCGCCGTGCATGACGATGCGCTCATCATGCGGCTCGGCATCGAGCTCGACGAATACCTCGCAGGGGAGCGAACGACGTTCGATCTGCCGATGGCACCCGTCGGCGACGAGTTCCAGCACGCGGTATGGGCGATGCTCCGCGACATCCCCCACGGCGCGACGACCAGCTACGGGGAACTCGCTGAGCGCCTCGGCGACCGAAACCTCGCCCGGCGAGTCGGCAACGCGGTCGGGCACAACCCGCTCAGCATCGTGGTGCCGTGCCATCGGGTGGTCGGCGCCGACGGGTCCCTCACCGGTTACGCCGGCGGCCTCGAGCGCAAGCGGTTCCTGCTCGAGCTCGAGGGCGCAGCGGTCGTCGCGCAGGGGCGGCTCTTCTAGCGCCGGTGCAACTTCTCGTGCTTCTTCAGCGCCGTATCGAGATCCGGGTGTTGCGGGTGCGGTGTTCAGTGGTGATGGGGGTCTCGATACGCTCCTGCGTCGCTACTCGACCGGCGGGGTGGGGATGTTCGTTGATCGAGTAGGCGCGCCAGCGCCGTATCGAGATCCGGGTGGGGAGTCGACGGGCGAGGTCTCCCGCCACAGTGGCGCCTCGACGAGGGTGACGGCGTCGAGCGCGAGCAGCGGACCGTCGACCGAGCGACGGCGCGCCGCAGCATGCTCGGGCAAATGCACGGATGCCCCGGGGTGCAGCGGCACGATGCGCAGCACGAGCTGCGTGGCCGGCGTGATGCCGAGCTCGTCGAGGCCGATGACCCACGGGGTGCCGTCCCAGAAGCGGTCGGCGACTACGACCCCGTCGACCTCGAGACGGGCGACGTCACCTGCCCATTCGACCTCGAGCAGGCGGCGGCCGTGACGTGCTTCGGGGAGCTCGAGCGTCCACGAGGTGGCGTGCCGCGCGACCTCGTCGCGAGTCGGCGACGAGGCACGGCCTGCGCGCTCGCCGTAACTCGACGGCGGCGTCTCGCCGGGCGTCGGCATGCGTACCGCGATCGTCGACTCGCGCCCCCGCTCGCCGTCGAGCTCGAGATCGAACGCGACCGGCTCGAACCGGCCGGCTGCGGCGTCGTACTCCTGCACGACCGGCGCGGCGGCCGCGCGAACCGCGAGCCGCCCGTCGACGTCTTCGAACACGGCATCGGCGCTCAGCACGAGCCGTCGGCGACCGCTCGCGTCGAGCACCCACACCCGGTCGGCGAGCGACGAAGGAACGACGAGCACCGCGAGCCGCGTGTCGCCCTGCGCGAGTTCGACGCGTTGCGGTTGCGCAGCGTCGACGACCACGACACCGGGTGCAGGCGAGGTGAGAGCGGAGGTGTCGGCAGCGGTCACCGTCGCCGAGGTCGCGAGCTCGACGGGAATCCCGGCTTCGGCGACGAGCACGAGGGTGGGAGCACCAGCACCAGCACCAGCACCAGCACCAGCACCAGCACCAGCACCGCCACCGAGCACCGTCAGCGCCGACGCCGTCGCCCAGTCGAGTTGCACGCCCCCGAGCTCGAGGTGCAGCGGCCAATGCGCGATGGTGCCGGCCGGCACGTCGATGGGCGCGTGCGGCAGCACGGTCGTGCCGGCGTCGAGGGTCACCGCGAACCGCACGTCGCGCACGGTGCCGAGCGGCACGTGCGGCTGCTGCCAGGTGATGAAGAGCCATCCGGATGCCCCGTCGCTGCGCAACGCCCACCGCAGGGTGTCGGCGTCGTCGACGTTCGTCGGGTGGTGCGCGGGCAGCGTCGAGGGCATAGGCGCGAGTTCCGCGCCGAACGCCGTGAGGAAGGCGTGCTGGCGACGCAGCTCGGCGTGGCTCGGTGCGAGGCGGCCCGCCGCGCCGATCGGCGCATGGAAGTCGTAGTCGAACTCGGGCAGGTCATTCGGGTAGCCCGTATCCTGCGACTCCGCGAGGCCGGGGCGCGGGTTCGTGCCGCCCGCATACATGTAGTAGCCCTGCCAGCCCGAGCCGTTGCCGATCTTGTTGTGCGCTACCGCGGCGACATCCGCCCCGCTCAGTATGGGTCGGCGGTGGTACGCCGTGGCCATGCCCCCGCCGAGCTCGCACGTGGCGGCCGGGAACGACGCCGATGGCAGTCGGGGCGTCTCCGGACGCCGGCCGATGCCGGGGTGGTCGCGCAAGTCGGCGCCGATGCCCGGGTCGTCCCACGTGTGCGAGAAGAAGAAGTGCTCGCGAAAGGTCGTGTCCCACTCGTGGTCGGCGTCGACCCAGAAGCCGTCGCCGTAGCCGCCGTAGAGGGGCAGCACTTCGCCCTCTGGCAGCTCCGCGCCGCCCCACGCGGTCGCCGTGTAGATGGGCGCGACGAGGCCGTGGCGGCGCGCCATCGACTTGAGCGTGGCGAGGTGGCCGGGCTGGTCGTAGAGCTCGTTGTCGAGCTGGATCGCGATGACCCGGTTCGCCGGCCCGCAGAGCGGCGCGAGCTCGACGCCGAGCGCGGCGAACCAGGGCTCGACGAGCGCGAGGTAGCCGGGGTCGTCGCTGCGGTGCGCAACCGGCGCCTGCTGAACCCAATCCGGGAACCCGCCGTTGCGCACCTCGCCGTGGCACCATGGCCCGATGCGCAGCACGACGTCGAGCCCCGCCTCGGCGGCGCATCGCACGAACGCCGCGACGTCGAGGCCGTCGTCGAAGCTCGCGTGCCCGCGTTCGGGCTCGTGGTGGTTCCAGATCACGTAGGTCGCCACGACCGTGATGCCGCCAGAGCGCATGAGGCGCAGGCGCTCGTTCCATTCTCTGCGCGGCACGCGACTGTAGTGCAACTCACCCGACACGGGAATCGCGGGCCGACCGTCGAGCTCGACGTAGCGGTTCGTGAGCGCGACCCGCTCGTGCCGGTCGAGCTCGTTGGCCATCGCCGGTCGCGTGAGCGACTCGCCCCAGGGCTCGTGCGCCACGGTGAGCACGGCGGCGTCGCGCGCGTCGGGGGTGTCGGGTGCGTCGGCTCGCGATGGCGCAGGCGGCAGAACGGATGTCACGACGGAGTGCTCCTTCATGCGAACGGTGTGGCGAGTCTGCGAACAGTATGTCTGACCACTGCTTCGGCATGGTGTTGAATAAAATCCAGCCTTCTGTCGAAGGTGCCACTGCGTGCGCTGAACCTGGCGACCCTGTCTACCCTGGCGGACCCGGCATCGGCGCATCGCCCAGACGAAGGAGTTTCATGACCACCGCCAACCTCGTGCCGCAGCCCAAGGGCCCGTATGCGACGACCCGGCGCGTCGGCGACGTGCTCTACCTGTCGGGTCAGGGCTCGATCGATGTGAGCACGGGGGAACCGGTACTCGACGACATCCGTTCGCAGACCCGACGCACCTTCGAGAACATCGAGGCACTGCTCGAGGCCGAGGGCTTCGAACTCGGCGACCTCGCGCAGATCACCTGCTACCTCACTGACATGGACGAGTGGCCGGCGATGAACGAGGCCTACGCCGCGTACCTGGCCGATCGTGCCCAACCGGTGCGCACCGCGTTGCAGGTCTCGAGGCTGCCGTTCGGCATCAGCCTCGAGATGACGTGCGTCGCGCACCGCGAGAGCAGGAAGGGCGAGGGATCCCGCACCGAGGGCGTGTCGGCATGAGCGCCCCCGGTTCGACCTGGACCTGAGTTTCGTTCCGTGACGCCGACTCGTCCTCCACAGGCTGGTGCGGCAGCACGTTTTCCACAGGTTGATCAGGTATTTTCGCGACATCCGAATGTCAGGGGGTCGCGCGAGAATTGACTCATGGACGAAACCCGCGACGCGCTCGAGCAGCTCTGCTCGGCGGTCGTCGATGTGTTCCGATCCGATGACGCAGCGCGGTGCTCCGACGACGAGCTGCTGGCGACGATGGGCGCGCTCGAGCGTCTCGGCCGGCTCGTCGATGCACGACGCTCGGTGTATGCGGGTGAGCTCGGTGAGCGGTCGCGCGCAGAGCTCGGCAGCGAGCGGCTGTCGTGGCGCAAGGGGTGCCGCTCCGCTTCAGAGCTCATCGAGCGGGTCACCCAGGTGTCGGGTGTCGAGGCGCGGCGGCGCACCAGCCTCGGCGCGGCCACACGGGCCCGTGTCGCGTTCACGGGCGAGGCGCTCGAGCCGCAGTTCCCACTGGTCTCCGCTGCGCTCGCGGCCGGCGAGCTCGGGGTCGATGCGGCGTGCGTGATGGTGCGTGAACTCGAGCGCGCTCGCGGCGTCGCCGATCCGGTCGCATTCGAGGCTGCCGAACATGCACTCGTCACCGAAGCGACAGGCCAGGGCGATCGGGCACCCGTTCGCTGCACGGCCGATGAGCTTCGCGTGCAGGCCCAGGCATGGTCGACGTTCCTCGATCAAGACGGCTGCGAGCCCGATGATGAGCGAGCGATGCGACGCCGAGGGCTGCGGCTCGGGCGTGCGCGCGACGGGCTGCGGCGCACCCGATAGCGCAGGTGAAGCACTCGGTTGCCCTGAATCACCACGTCAGGATCCTCCA
Organism: Agromyces sp. Y782; assembly: GCF_059445405.1. Taxonomy (NCBI): domain Bacteria; kingdom Bacillati; phylum Actinomycetota; class Actinomycetes; order Micrococcales; family Microbacteriaceae; genus Agromyces; species Agromyces sp. Y782. Next base: position 2,534,959 of record NZ_JCAIUG010000001.1, read on the forward strand.
ACAGGTGCTGCGCCTTGACCGACCCGAAGTAGCGCTTGCCGGACCCGAACACGACGGGTACGACGTCCATGCGCACCTCGTCGACCAGGCCCGCGGCAAGCACCTGGCCACCGACGTCGCCGGCGGCGACCTCGACCAGGCGGTCACCCGCAAGCTCCTGCGCCTTGGCCACGGCCGCCTCGACGCCGTCGACGAAGTGAAACGGCGCCTCGGGGTCCCATCCCTCGGGCTTCGGTCGGTGCGTCACGACGACCACGTGGTCGACCCCGCCCGGAGGTTTCCCGTCCCAGCCGTCAGTCATGTCGAAGACGTGGCGGCCGGCGATGGTCACCCCGACCTGGTCCCAGTAGGGCCGGATGTGGTCGTAGGACGCCTGCGACACGTTCAGGACGCCGCTGTCGTCCAACGGCACATCACCGCTGACCAACCACTCGAACAGCGGACCCGGATCGTCGTTCTCAGCCGCAATGAAACCATCCACCGAGACCGACGCATTCATGATCACTTCTCCCATGGGTTCCTCCTCTGTTCGGAGTCCCAAGTCTTGCGCGTAGTGAGTGGTCGCTCTTGTAAGAAATCAATCGGCTGGCAGTGGCCAGCCGTCCAGCTCGTGGTCGGGATGTTCGCGCAGGAATCGGCGCCGGCGCTCGACATATCGGGTCGGCGTGAGCCCGGTGAACTCCCGGAACTCGTGGACGAAGTGGGCCTGGTCGAAGTAGCCCGCGCGGGCGGCAACGTCGGCCCAGTCGATGGGTGCGGCGACGTCGATCGCCAACACGGTGGAGGTGAAGCGGTAGCTGCGAGCCAGCCGCTTCGGCGTGACACCGACAACCGCCTTGAACCGCCTCGCCACATAGGTGCTGCTTGCGCGACCTGCCACGCCGAGGTCGCCGAGCGGCACCGCTCCGCCGGTCGCCGCGATGGCGCTGCTCGTTTGGCGTACGAGGTCCAGGCCGTCGATCTCGCGCAGCCGTCGCGTCAGCTCATCTTCGAACAGCGTGAGCATCTTGTGCGGTCCGTCAGCCCTCGTCAGCCGGTCTCGCAGCTCGGCAATCGCCGCCGGGCCCCAAATCTGCGCGACCGTCGCCGGCCGGTCGCACAGTTCGCTTGCGGGCATCGGCAGGAACGGCGCCAGCCCCCACGGCTTGAAGTGCACGCCGACGGACCGGGTGCGGGGCGGGTAGCTGAACTCCCACGCGCGCGTGGGAGTGGTGACCACGCAGCCATCGACGTATTCCGCCACCTCGACAGCGGTGCCGGCGCGGATGAGGAACGGCATTCCGAGGTTGATGATGAGCAACGGCGCCGGCGCCGCCGGCAGCATCAGTCGGGAGTACGGCGGCGTACCCTCCAGGTAGTAGAGGTCGTCGATCAGCCCGTCGAGCGGCGGTCGCGGCATTCTGGAGACGTACTCCACGCCCACAGTATCGCTGACGCCCCGCCCCGAGTACACCCCGCATTGTGAAGAGCTGGTTTCCTGACGTCTGACTCGGGCGCCCATCGCAGATCGCCGTCGGCGGTCGGATATCTCGAGTGCTCAGGCGACTCCGATGGGCGAGCGATCGCCGCGGCATCCCACTTCGGCACTTGACGCCGACCGGCGGGCGAGTGAAGATTGACACGTTTCACGGGAAATCGCTTTCCCGACTTATCCGGCGAGCATTGCCGCCGCCGGACGCACCAAGGAACCGATCAAAGGAGATCCCGTGGGCCCACACGCCCGACCCCGCGGCGCGCGACCGTTCGTCGCCGCCCTCGCCGGCGCGGCGCTCGTCGCCGGCGCCGCGTTCACCGCATCGCCGGCAGTCGCTGCCGAGCCCGAGATCGACCTGAGCTTCGACTTCGGCGGGCCCGCAACCCCGGTCGCGGCCGGCTGGCTGGGCGTGAACCCCGCCACGAGCTACAGCGGCGAGCCGGGCTACGGTTTCACGACCGCGCCCGCCGCCAACGGATTCCGCGACCGCGGCGGCGACGACCTCATGGCGCGCGACTTCACGATCGGCAACACGCAGGCGTTCGCCGTCGACGTGCCGAACGGCAGCTACGAGGTCACCACGTGGGCCGGCGACCTCATCGCCGGCAACTCCACGAGCTTCGACGTCGAAGGCACCGCGTTCGCGGGGCCGCGCACCTCCATCGGGCAGGTGCACGAGCAGTACTTCCCGGCGATCACCGTCGCCGACGGACAGCTGAGCGTGCGCGTCACGGCCGGCGACGGCCGCATCAACGGCATCCGCGTGCAGACCCCGCTCGCGGCACCGGCCGGCCTCGCGGCATCCGACATCGATGCAGAAGGCGACCTCTCGGTCACCCTCGCGTGGCAGCAGGCGACGGATGCCACCGGCTACGCCGTCTACCGCGCCGCGCCCGGTGGCGAGCTCGTCGAGATCGCACGGCTCGCCGACGAGACCACCACGACGTTCACCGACACCGACGTCGCTCTCGGCGAGAGCTACGAGTACGCCGTCGCGACCGTGAAGGGCGAGCGCACCTCGCGGCCGAGCGAGGGCATCGAGGCATCCGTCACCGATGCCGAAGTCGAGAAGCCCGCGACGCCGACGGGCATCGCGACCACCGCGGTCAACCGCAACGACCTGGCCCTCGCGTGGAGCGATCCGGGCGACGCCGTGCTGTGGAAGGTCTACCGCTCGACTCGCGCCGACATTCCCTTCGAGCTCGTCGCCACCGTCGACGCGCCGGCCTTCACCGACACCGACGTGCTCACCACGCGGCCCTACCTCTACGAGCTCGTCGCGCTGAACGCGGGCGGCATCTCCGCCACGTCCGACACGTTCGCCACCGAGGTCGCGACGACGCTCGTGCGTCAGGCCGAGTACCTCGACCGGGCACCCGTCGCGGTGCAGACCGGCGATGGCGTCTACCTCGGCTGGCGACTGCTGGGGCTCGATGCGCGCGACCTCGGCTTCAACGTCTACCGCGACGGCGCGCGCATCACCGACGAACCGATCACCGACACCACGAACTTCGTCGACCCCGACGGCACGACCGAGTCGAGCTACCTCGTGACCGCGACGATCGGCGACCGCGAGGTGTCGGTGACCGACGAGTTCGGCGTGTGGAGCGACCAGTTCCTCGACATCCCGCTCGAGAAGCCGGCCGACGACGTCACTGCCGACGGCAAGCCCTACACCTACGCTCCCGGCGACGGCACGGTCGGCGACCTCGACGGCGACGGCGAGTACGAACTCGTGTTCCTCTGGAGCCCGTCGATCTCGAAGGACAACTCGCAGTCCGGCTACACCGGCAAGGTCTACGCCGAGGCGGTGAAGTTCGACGGCACGCGCCTCTGGCGCATCGACCTCGGCGTGAACATCCGCGCGGGCGCGCACTACACGCAGCTCGAGGTCTTCGACTTCGACGGTGACGGCCGGGCCGAGGTCGCGTTCAAGACGGCGGACGGCACGGTCGACGGCGTCGGCACGGTCATCGGCGACGCCAGTGCCGATTACCGCAACTCGGGCGGCTACATCCTGAGCGGGCCCGAATACCTGACCGTCTTCGACGGACCGACCGGAGCCGCGATCGACACCGTCGACTACGACCCGGGCCGCGGCAACGTGAGCGCGTGGGGCGACGCGTACGGCAACCGGGTCGACCGGTTCCTCGCGGGCGTCGCCTACCTCGACGGCGAGCACCCGTCACTCGTCACGAGCCGCGGCTACTACACGCGCACCGTGATCGCCGCGTGGGACCTCATCGACGGACAGCTCGTCGAGCGATGGAAGTTCGACTCGAACGACGCCGGCTCGCAGTTCGAGGGCCAGGGCAACCACCAGTTCGTGACGGCCGACGTCGACCGCGACGGACTCGACGAGATCGTCTTCGGCTCGATGACCATCGACGACGACGGCACGCCGCTCTACAACACGCGCCTCTTCCACGGCGACGCCCTGCACGTCGGCGACTTCGTCACCGACCGCGCCGGCCTCGAGGTCTTCGCGGCGCACGAAGACGTCAGCGGCAACGGCGGACTCGGCGCGACCATGCGCGACGCCGAGACCGGCACCGTGCTCTGGTCGACCAAGGCCACGAAAGACACGGGGCGCGCCACCGCGGCAGACATCGACCCGGCCCACCCCGGCGCCGAAGCCTGGAACATCGGCGGCGACGCCGCGTGGAACTCGCCCGTCGGCACCCTGAAGTCGGCCGCGGGCGAGGTGCTCTCGACCGACATCCCTGCGGCGAACTTCGTCACCTGGTGGGACGGCGACCTCACTCGCGAGATCACCGACCATGTGTACGACGAAGCCACGACGACCGGCGTGCCGACGATCTCGAAGTGGGACCCGGTCGCGCAGGAATCGGTCGAACTGCTGCGCGCCGACGGCACGTACACGAACAACACGACGAAGGGGAACCCGGTCATCCAGGCCGACCTGTTCGGCGACTGGCGCGAAGAGCTCGCGGTGCGCCTGCAGGACGGCAGCGGCATCCGCATCTACACGACGACGGATGTCACTGACGCACGCATCCCGACGCTGATGCACGACTCGCAGTACCGGGCCGGCATCGCCTCGCAGAACTCCGCCTACAACCAGCCGCCGAACCCGAGCTTCTTCATCGGCGAGGGCATGGCGGAGCCGCCGGTCGCGAGCATCGCGTACGTGAACGCGCCCACTGACGACGCGAGCGCGCCGGTCATCGCCGGCCTGCCGCAGGGCACGATCGTGGCCGACGCCCCGATGCAGCTCGCCATCACCGCCGACGACCCCGAGAGCGGCATCCGCTCGCTCGAGGTGACGTTCGACGGCGAGCAGGTCGAGGCGGATGCATCCGTCGACCTGGCCGGTCTCGCCGGAGAGCGGGTCGTCACCGTCCGGGCGACGAACCACGCCGGACTCGTGGCCGAGGCGTCGAGCACGATCCTCGTGGTGCCGGCCGACTCCGCGGCATCCGCCCCGGGTCGTGGCACGCTCTCGAACACGAGCGGCTGGCAGAACGGGCTGCGCGACGGCAACTTCGACGTGGTCATGAACCTGTGGTGGGGCACACCGGGCAGCATCTTCCGGCTCTACGAGAACGGCGAGCTCGTTGCGACTCGAGTGCTCGGCGACACGGCCGGAATGTCGCAGACGACGGGCGTCACCTTCGAGGGCAAGCCCGACGGCACGTACGTCTACACCGCTGAGCTCATCAACGCGAAGGGTGCAACGGCGACCACGTCGACGACGGTCACGGTGACGGATGCCGCGCCGGGCACGCTCGTCGTCAGCCACGACAACTGGGATCGGAACGCCGACTTCACCGCCACGGCGAACCTGTGGTGGGGCACGAACGCGACCTCGTACCGCTTCGAGCTCGACGGAGTCGTCGTGGGCTCTGGCCCGCTCGTCGCGGCTACGCCGTCGGCTCAGGTGGCGTCGGCATCGTTGACCGGGGTCGCACCCGGCGAGCACACCCTCGTCGCGGTGTTCGCGAATGCGAACGGCGAGACGGCGTCGAAGGCGGTGAAGGTGACGGTCAGGTAGCGAATCCGAGGGCGCAGGCGTGCTCGCCTGCGCCCTCGGTCGTCGCACCGTGGCGCCGCTCTCTAGGCGGGTCGCACCGCGTCGCCGACCGCGATCGAACCCGGCGACTGCGGCGCGAGGAGCACGCCGAACCACGTCTTGCCCTCCCACCGCCGATGCTTCGCGAGCGTGCGGATCGGCTCCTTGCCGCGGGCGAGGGTCTCGGGGTCGATCGTCGTCATCACGCAGCGGTCGCACACTTTCGTGATGCGGAATCGCACGCTGCCGAGGTCGATGAACGGCCAACCGTCTTCGGCGAACGGCTCGTCGCCATCGCCGTCGATCACGACATTCGGCCGGAACCGCAGCATGTCGAGCAACGGCGTCGACTCGTCGGTCCACGCGTTGAGCTGGGCGAGGGATGCCTCGCTCGTGAGCAGCAACGGGCCGGCGTCGGCGAGCGACATCCGATCGCCCGGCAGCCCGCCGTTCGCCGGGTTGACCGTGCGTTCACGGGGACCGGGCTGCCAGACGAGTCGCGCCTCGATGCCGAGCCGAGCGCTCAGCCAGGCGTCGGCCTCGGCGCCGGCGGGGAGCGCGGTGCCCTGCCGCGTATGACCGACGGGGATGGGCGGGGTGTCGGTCGGCGGGCGAACCAGCAGTGAGGCGTCGGCGCTGGCGCTGGCGCTTCGCCCGCGATCGCCGAGGAGCAACCCGCCGTCGGCGAGCGGCTCGGCTGTGAACGCGAGCATCTCGTTGTGCTCGCGCGCGGTCACGGGCGCGCCGGACGCGTCGACGACACCCCACCGGCGGTCGCCCGCGAGACCCCACGGCAGCACCACAGCCGAGTCGACGTCGAGTCCGGCGAAGGACTTCACCGGGTGGATCCGAAGGCGTGTCACCTGCATTCGAGAACACTAACGAATGCGCGGTCGTGGTGACTGCCGCGTGCAGGCCGCTGTCGGTGGGTGATGGGAGCGTATCGGCATGGCAACGCATGAGCACCGCATCCCATTGAGCATCGACTACGTCGAGATCTCGGTCACCGACATGGCCGCCGCGCAGGCCTTCTACGGCGCCGCGTTCGGGTGGCAGTTCACCTCGTACGGCGACGACTACGCGGGCATCCGCACCGCCGCCGAAGCAGACGGCGACGAGGCCGGCGGGCTCGCCCTGGCCGACGAGGTCGTGCGCGGCGGGCCGCTCGTGCTGCTCTACAGCGACGACCTCGACGCCACGGTCGTCGCAGTCACGGCTGCCGGCGGCGAGGTCGTCAACGGCCCCTACGAGTTCCCCGGCGGTCGCCGCTTCCACTTCACCGACCCGAGCGGCAACGAGCTCGGCGTCTGGGCCGCGTAGCGCACGGATGCCGCAAGCGGGCAGCACCCGCTTGCGGCATCCGCTTTTTCACTGCTACCCGTTGAAGTGCGCGAGGATGCGCCCGACCACGTCCGCCCGCTCCTCGTCGGTCGCGAGCTGCTCGAGCCCGAAGCCGAAGATGAGCGTGTCGGGTGTCGCGACCGACGCTACGAGCACCGCGAGGCCCTGCGCCCGCTCCCAATCACTGAAGTTCGCCGGGCTGCCGGCGGGAGGCCCGAGCACCTGCCAGGCACCGAGGCTCTCCTCGAAGCCCTCGGCCGTGAGCTCGCCCGACGCCGTGACGATCCTGGTGTCATCGAGGATGACGCCGAGTCCGCCCGAGCCGGGGTCGGTGACGTAGCTCACCACGAGTTCGATCTGCTGGTTCGCGTAAGCGGACAGGTCGAACGACACGGGGATCCACCCGCCTGAAGAGCCGGTCATCGCGTTCCACGAGCCCGTACTGCCGGTTGCGGTGCACGGGTTGCCGAGCGTGAGGTAGTGCAGGAGCTGCGGATGCACTCCGGCGTAGAAGCCCCCCTCGCATTCGGTGGGCGGGTCGGTGGATGTCGCGCCGCCGACCTCGGGCAGCGTGGTCCACGCGTCGGTGCCGGCCGGGCGCACCTCGACGAGAACATTGTCATAGCCCAGTTCGACGTCGAACGCGATCTGCGCCGTGAACGTCGGCGCATCCGTGGCTGTCAGCCCCGTCAGGTCCACGTTCTGCCCGAGACGTTGGTAGCCGTTGTCGACGTGACCGGCCGCTGCCGCCCACTCGCCCTCGATCGCGCCGAACGGATCGGCGTAGTCGGCGACCCCCGTGCTCTCGAACTGCGGGAACTCGTCGACCGGGAGCACATCGCTCGTGTTCACGAACGCTCCCGCCTCGTCGACGGGGTTGTCGACCGTCGCCGGGCCGCCGAACGCCGCTTCGAAGCCGTCGAGCGGGGGAGCGGTGCCCACGGTGCCGTCGACACCCACCGCGGTGCGTGCATACGCGCCCATCCAGTACTGCGTGAAGTCGTCGGCGAGCAACAGGCAGTCGGAGAAGAAGTCCTCCGTCACCGCGCAGTCCTCGTCCGGCGCTCCGTCGAGCCCGTAGTAGATGCCGCCGAGCGAGGAGCCGAGCTGCCCGTAGTACCCCGCGGTCTCGCCGGCGAGCGCGAGTTTGCCGCCCTCATTGAGCCAGTCGCGGATCGACATGGTGAGGTACTGCTGGCGCTCAGCGACCGAGAGGTCTTCGAGCGGACCGAATTGGAAGGTGTCGGTCAGGAAGTCCTCCGGATCCTGCGTCAGCCGGTTGTCGCCGAGATACCACAGCGCCGAGTCGTAGTGCGAGAGCACTCCGAGGTCGTGCGGAATTCCCTGCGCGTCGACGTCCCAGACATCCGGAGTCACGCCGTTCGCCTCGAGGGCCGCGACGTGCTCGTCGACGTACTTCGGCGCGGTCGTGCCGGCCGGATACGTCGGGTTCACGCCCGTGTAGTCCTCGTTCGCGATGACGAGCACGTTGTTTCCGGTGTCCTGTGCGACCTCATAGGTGAAGTGCTCACTCTCGACCTTCTTGAAGTTCCGGTTCTTCAGGATGTCGCGGAGCGAGGGCCGTGCCGAGAACCAGACCTCCACGGTGTCGCCCGCATCGGCCCCGCGCACCGTGCCCCGATACTCGGCGTAGTAGTCGTCGTTCTCGTCGCCGTAGCGTTCACCGCCCTGCCACTCCTTGACGGGTGCGATCCTCGTGCGCCCGTCGTTGATGCGGTAGTTCATGAACTTCGCGAGCAGGTCGCGCTTGGCCACGACCGCGACCGGCTGCGGGTCGCCGTACGAGACCGTGAAGCTGTCGACCTTGAAGTCGGGAGCGTCGAGGCCCACGGACGACACGGGGTCGTTCGGGTCGAGCGCCGACTCGGCAGTCGCGAGAGCGAACGGGATGTTCTTCTCGAACTCGGCCTGGATCAGCGCCTCGTCGTCGGGGAAGTTGAATCCGCTCTGGCAGTCCTCTGCGAGCCATTCGTCATCGTCGACCGAGTCGGATGCCGCCTCGCACGTCGACATCTCGGGGGTGAACCCGAGCGTGCCGTACGCCTCTTGCATGTGCGAGTCGATGTCGCCGTTCGTGGTGTACAACTCGGCGGAGATGTCGGGGTCGTACCCCGGAATCGCCGGGTTGGCGTCATCGCCGACCATCGCCTCGTAGATCACGTCGTCGGGCGACGGCGTCGCCACCTGCCAGCCGATGCCGTGCAGCAGCAGTTCGGCGGCCGAGTGGTAATTCACGAAGAACTCCGGCGTGATGCGGTCGAAGAGCTCGTCGAGCGCTTGCGTCTCAGGTTCGGATGCCGCGGAGGGACCGCGGTACGTCTCGCTCGCCGGGTTCGGCGACGAACCTTCGTTGTCGTAGCCCCAGCGCGTCGCGGAGTTGCGGTTCAGGTCGACGCCGTCGCCGGTGGTGATCACGCCGTCGCCGTTGTTGTCGCGCAGGTTCTTGCGCCAGAGCCGGTTGCCCGCTTGGAACGTGAAGTCGTAGCCGTCGGGGTTCGCGACCGGCACGAACCACAGTTCGGTCGAGTCCACGAGGTCGGTGATGCGCGGGTCGGTACCGTACGACGTGAGCACCAGGTCGAGCAGTCGACGCACCATCTCGGGCGTGATCCACTCGCGGGCGTGCTGCGCGCCGACGTAGACCGTCGTGGGGCGCTTGCCGTCTTTCGCCCGGTCGACGTTCTTCGTGACGCGCACGGCAGCGATGTCCTGCCCGTTGGTCGTCTGTCCGACCACCTGCACTTCGGCGATCTTCGGATGCGCCGCGGCCTGGGACATGAGCTCCCCGAGCAGTCCGCCCTCGCCGCTGTAGGGGCGGAACACGCCCTCTTCGGCCTGCAGCGAGCGCCGCTGCGCGCTCGGCGCCTTCTCCTGGAGGTCAGCGCCGCTCGCTTCGAGCTGCGCGGCCTGCTCGCCCGAGATGATCACCTCGACGTCGACCTGGCCGGATGCCTCGGCGCTCGGTGACGCGACGATCTCGTGCCGGTCCACTCCGAGGTCCACGATCGCGGCGAGTCCCTCGGCATCGACGGTGCCCGTGTAGACGGCGAGCTGGTCACCTCCGCCGGGTGGTGGTGCGGGTATCGCGACACTCGGCGTGGCGCTGAGTGCGGTGATGACGAGTGCTGCTGCAGTAGCGGCGGCGAGCTGGCGGGCTGGGCTGGTGCGGAACATGGCGTACCCCCTCGTAACGCGATGACGTCATACCGGGTGGTTCTCGAACGTTCGAACCCGACGATCGGTCGTGACATGAACGTTGCTCATCTTCGTCCCCTCTTCAGGGGCCGTCAACAGTTTCGGCAGATCACACGCATGGATCGCACCGATGCCGCATCACACCCACGCCCGGCGCACGGCCTCGGCACCCAACTGGAGCCGGGTCGTGACACCCGCCGTCTCCATGAGCTCGGCCACACGCCGCTGCACGGTGCGCACCGAGATGCCGAGCTGGGCGCCCGCCGCGGCATCCGTGAGGCCCAGCAGCAGAAGTTTCAGCAGGTCGCGGTCGACCGCATCGTGCGCGCCCGGCAGCTCGCCGGCCGAGACGAACTCGGTCGACGTCGACCAGTACTCCTCGAAAATCGCGATGACGAGGTCGAGCAGGCCGCTCGGATGCACCAGCAGCGCGCCCGACGACCGGTCTTCGCCGTGCGATCGCATCGGGAGCAGCGCCATGTCGTCGTCGGAGATGATGAGCCGGGTGGGCAGCGTCGGCAGCACCCGGATCTCCTCGCCGAAGGGCGCCGACTCGCGGGCCGCGTCGATGAAGCCGGGCCATTCGAGCACCGCCTTCTCGACGATCACTCGGTAGGTCACGCCGCGGTGGAGTGCGTCATCCTCGGCCGTGTTCTCCTCGGCGTCGAGGAAGGCCACGTCGCTCAACATGAACACGCGCACCTGCTGCGTCGCCGAAGCCTGCAGCTGCGCGAAACGCTGGCGCACGGCATCCGCCCCCAGCACGACATCGACCACATCGGGCGCCGTGCGCTGCGCGGCCCCACTGCGGTAGATCTCGCTCAACTCCACGAGCGCCTCGTGCGCCTGGGTGAGCCGGCGTTCGCGGTCGAGGAGCATCGGGCGCAGGGCCAGCGACGGCGGCGAGGCGACGACCCGGTCGGGAGCGGATGCCTGCCGGGCGAGCAACCCGAGACGCTCGAGTTCGGCCACGATCGCGCGCACGTCGGCGGGCGACTTCCCAGCGGATGCCGCGAGCTCGTCGACGCTCGCCGACGGCGACTGCAGGATGAGCCGATACAACGAGGTGTGCTCGTCGTCCAGTCCGATCGCCTCGAGCACGAGTGCCTTCCATTTCTCGCCGGCCACGGTCACGTCGGTCGCCGTTGAGGTGGCGGATCACAGCCATGGCATCTCTCCGCCACCACCCTAGCCAACAGGCCGTGAGAGGTTGCTTGGCAAGCCAGTTCGTACGCGTGAGAGGTATCCCTAATGCCACGAAGCATCAGACCATCCGCACCACGGCGCCGATCGATCGCCGCCGCCATCAGCGGCCTCGCGATCGGCGTCGCCGGAGTCGGCGCAGCCGTGCTCCCGGCCAGTGCCGATCCGGCCGGTGGCGGCACCCCGCCACCGGCCGTCTCGGCCGCGGCACCCGCTCCCGCCGGCGGCTCGCACACCGTCACCCTCATCACCGGCGACCGGGTCACCGTGACCGACCTCGCCGGCGGCACCCACGCGGTCGAGATCGACCCCGTCGACCCCGGCGAGGGGTTCCAGACCCTCGACGTCGACGGCGAACTGCACGTGCTCCCGAGCGGTGCGATGCCGTTCATCACGGCCGGCGTCGTCGACCGCGACCTCTTCAACGTCACCCGGCTCATCGAGTACGGCTACGACGACGCCTCGGTCGACGCGACCCCCGTGATCCTCGAACTCGACGACGGGTCGGCAGCACGCAGCTTCGCCGCCCCCACACCCGGTGTCGAGATCGGCACGCCCCTTGCGAGCATCGGCGGCGCCGCGGCGACGGCGGATCACGCGAGCGCCGAATCGACCTGGGCAGCACTGACGGATGCCGCGGCATCCGATGCCCGCAGCTTCAGCGCTGAAGGAGCAGACGGGGCCGACGGCGCCGTCAGCCTCGGCGGCGGCATCGAGGCGATCCACCTCGACGGCAAGGTGCAGGCGACGCTCGACTCGAGCGTGCCCTACATCGGAGCGCCCGAGGCGTGGGCGGCCGGCTACACCGGCGACGGCGTGACGGTCGCGGTGCTCGACACCGGCTACGACGACACCCACCCCGACCTCGCCGGCCGGGTGCTCGCCGACTCGACGAGCTTCGTGCCCGGCGAAGCGGTCTCCGACGACGTCAACGGCCACGGCACGCACGTCGCCTCGACGATCGCCGGCACCGGCGCCGCGAGCGGCGGCACCCACCGCGGCGTCGCCGACGGCGCCGACCTCCTCATCGGCAAGGTGCTGAGCGGCGCCGCCGGTGAGGGCCAGGACTCGTGGATCATCTCCGCCATGGAGTGGGCCGGCGAACGCGCCGACATCGTCTCGATGAGCCTCGGCACCCGCTACGGCGACGACGGCACCGACCTCATGTCCCAAGCGCTCAACGAGATCTCGGCCGAGACCGGCGCGCTCTTCATCGTCGCCGCGGGCAACTCCACGGCGCCCGAGACGATCGGCTCGCCCGGCTCCGCCGCAAGCGCACTCACGATCGGCTCGGTCGACGACCCGACCGGCGCCCTGTCGTGGTTCTCGAGCCAGGGCCCGCTCGTGCGCTCCGGCGCGCTGAAGCCCGACCTCGCCGGCCCCGGCAACGACGTGACCGCCGCCCGCTCGGCCGACAGCCCCGGCGAAGGCTCCTACATCGGCATGAGCGGCACCTCGATGGCGACCCCGCACGTCGCGGGCGCTGCGGCGATCGTGAAGCAGCAGCATCCCGAGTACACCGCCGCGCAACTGCGGGCCGCGCTCGTCAGCACGGCGACGGATGTCGGGCTCACGCCCTACCAGGTCGGTTCCGGCGTGGTCGATGTGGCCGCCGCGATCGAGGCCGACATCGTGGCTTCCGGTTCCGGTGACTTCGGCATGCTGTCGTGGGGCGAAGACGCGGCCCCCGTGGCTCGCACGATCGAGTACGCGAACCGCGGCGACGCCGAGGTGACGATCGAACTGACCGCCACGCTCACCGACACCACGCCGATTGCGGGCGGCGGTCTCGAACCCGGACGCGCGGCCGGCGCTGCCGCCGAGGCATCCGATGTGCTGACCATGGATGCCACCTCGCTCACGCTCGCCGCGGGCGAGACCAAGGCGGTCACGCTCACGGCCGACCCTGCGAAGGTGCCCGCGGGAGCGCAGCTCTCGGGCGTGCTGACGGCGGCCGTCGACGGCGACGCGGTCACGCGTACGGCGCTCGGCATCATCGCCGAAGCCGAACGCTACGACCTCACCGTCACGGCGACCGACTTCGACGGCGAACCGCTCGAGACCTACGGATGGATCTGGAACGCCGAGACCGGCTGGTACACCTCCTTCGGCGTCGCGGGCGAGACCACGCTGCGACTGCCGGCCGGTCTCTACTCGGTGATGTCGTTCATGGACGTCGCCCGTGAGGCCGACACCCAGACCATCGCGCTCGTCGGAGACCCCGACGTCGTGCTCGATGGCGCAGCGACGGTCGCGTTCGACGCCCGGGCCACGAAGCCCGTGACCGTCGATGTCGGCGAAGACGGGCTCGAGGCCACCGTGCGTCGCATGGACTACCAGGTCGACGGCTTCACCGGCAGCGTGTTGGCACCCGTGTGGGTCGACGAGCTGTACGCCCAGCCGCTGGAGGCGACCGAGGCGGAGAGCTTCGACTTCACGACCCGGTGGCGGCTGCAGGAGCCGACCCTCTCGCTGAAGGCCGGCAAGGAGTCGCTCGACCTCATCCCGCAGGTCGGATCGACACTGCTCGACGGCAAGATCCGCGCCGGTGCCGTCGACGTGGGACTCGGCAGTGCCGAGGAGTTCGCCGCGGTCGACGTGGCCGGCAAGGTCGCGGTCGTGACCCGCTCCGACACCGTCTCGGCCCCGGCGCGATCGGCGAACGCGGTCGCAGCGGGCGCTGCGCTGCTGCTGACCGTCAACGACGGTGACGGCGAGCTCAGCGAATGGGTCGGCTCCGAGGACTACGTCAGCGACACCGCCATCCCCGTCGCCGCGATCAGCGGCGTGCAGGGTCGCCGGGTGCTCGAAGCGATCGCGCAGAAGAAGGTCACCGTCACGGGTGAAGGCATCGTGGACGCCGACGAGATCTGGGACATCGCCCGCTACAGCGACGGCAAAGTGCCCGAAGACCTCGATTACCGCCCGCGCGGGCTGACTCGCATCGACACGACCTACCGCGGCGAACCCGGCCCGGTCGCGGAGTTCCGGTGGGACTTCGTGCCCGGCGTGGAGTACGGATCGGGCTACCCGATGCGCACGACACGCGGCCTCGAGCGCACCGAATGGGTGAACACCGACCAGGTCGAGTGGTATCAGGACGCCACGGTCGTCGACGCCGGATGGCAGGTGCGCGACATCAAGCGCGCTTACGAGCCCGGCCAGAAGCTCGAGACGAGCTACTTCGGTTCGATCGTGCGGCCGTACGTCGGGCCCGGCTACTGGGCGCCGCACCGCTCGGGCGACAACGTGCAGGTGAACCTGCCGTCGTGGGCCGACGGGGCGAGCGCTGAGCGCACCGGCACGTTCGACGTGTTCTCGGGCGCCGTCGACCGTGCGCAATTCACCGAGGTGTACGTCGACGGCGAGCTTGCGGGCTCAGGGCCGTACCAGGGGGTCAACGTCTGGGGGCTGCCCGATGGTGAGTCCGAGTGGCGCGTGGTGAACACCGCGACGCACGACGGCACGTACCTCGCCTCGTCGACGTCGACCACGACCGAGTGGACCTTCCGGTCCGCCGGAACGGCGGGCGACTACACCACCCAGCTGCTGCCGATGCTGCAGGCCTACTACGACATCGACATTGACGCTTCGGGCAAGGCCGGCGCCGGCCGCAAGGCGGGTGCACCGGTCAAGCTCGACCTCGAGCTCGGGCACCTCGCCGGGGCATCCGGCATCGCAGCGATCACCGACGCGACGCTCGAGGCACGAGTCGAGGGCGGTGACTGGCAGCCGGTCGAACTCGACGTCACCTCGGCCGACACCACGGTCGACGAGCCGTCGGAGGAGTTCCTCTCGATCTTCCCCGAGGGGCGTGACGTCGTCACGGCCTACGCCGCCGAGATCGACGTGCCGAACGCGGGCGCGTGGGTCGACCTGCGAGTGACGGCGTCGGATGCCGCGGACGCGACCTTCAGCCAGGAGATCGTGCGGGCATTCGAGGCGACGGCCGCGAAGAAGGGCGACGGACACGGCGGTGGTGGCGGACACGGCGGCGGCGGACACGGCGGTGGCGGACACGGCGGTGGCGGCGGACACGGTGGCGGCGGCCACGGCGGTGGCGGGTACGACTGGCCCGGCTGGCCGGTCGGTGGCCGCCACTGATGACGGACGCCGGATGACCCGGTGATCGTGCTGAGGCCCGAGCGACTTCCCCACCCGGGGTCGCTCGGGCCTCAGTTGCTCGGGCCTCAGTCGTCGTGGCGGTCGCGACGGCGCGTGCGCGGCTCGTCGAGGCCGAGGTGCACGCGGGTGCGCTTGCGCTCGAAGACGATGAAGCCCGCGCCGATCGCCCACAGCGGCAGCTGCGTGAGGAAGGCGAGACGGAACGCCTCGAGACTGTAGGTGTCGGGAGTGCCGGCGCCCTGCGCGTCCATGGCGATGCCGATGAACAGGATCGCGAGAAGGGCGGCGAGGAACCCGCCGACGTTCACGATGCCCGTGGCCGTGCTGAGTCGATGGCGCGGGTTGTAGGTGCGGGCGTGATCGAAGCCGATCATCGAGGCGGGGCCGCCCGTGCTGAGCGCCAAGGCGAGCACGAAGAGCAGCCACAACGGTGCCGAGCCGGGCCAGAGGATGACGGCGAGCCATGCGGCCACCTGGACGGCGATGATCGGCAGCACGAGCATCCGCGATCTCCGCATCGGATGCCGACTCGACAGCGCGCCGATCACCGGGCCGACCACCATGCCGGCGACGACGTAGACGCTGAAGATCAGCGAGGCCATCGCCGCAGAGAGGCCCTCGCCGACCGTGAGGAACGGGAAGCCCCACAGCAGGATGAACGCGGTGCCCGAGAACGGCGCCGTGAAGTGCGACCAGAACGCGAGCCGGGTCGCCGGGTGCGCCCACGACTCGCGGAAGCCCTGCCGCAGGTCGGCCGACGAGGTCACCGCGTGCATGGCGCCGGTCGCGGTGTCGACGCTCACGTCGGAGTCGCGGCCCGGTGGTCGGTTGCGGATGACGGCGAAGGTCAGCACGGTGAAGAGCACGCCGAGTCCGGCGAGGCTGCCGAACGCGACGGTCCAGCTCGTCGCGTGCAGCAGGGCTGCGATCGGCAGGATCGCGAGCAGCTGGCCGCCCTGGCCGACGATGCCCGTGAGCTGCACGAGGAACGGCGCCTGCCGTTCGGGAAACCATACGGCGACGACGCGCAGCACGCTCGGGAAGATCGCCGCGTCGCCGGCGCCCAGCAGCATGCGGGCGAAGATCGCCGTGCCGACGTCGGGTGCGAAGGCCATCACGAGTTGACCGATAGCCATCACGAACATGCCGATGGTGATGATCGGTCGGGCGCCGAAGCGGTCGAGCAGCAGCCCGACCGGGATCTGCATCGCACCGTAGACGAAGAGCTGCACGACGGCGAAGAGGGAGAGCACCGAGGCATCCGCGTCGAATCGGACCGCCGCGTCGACGCCCACCGCCGACAGCGAGGTGCGGTTCGTGATCGAGAGCACGTAGGCGGCGACGCCGACACCCCAGACGAGCCACAGGCGCCAGGGGCGCACGGGCTGCGGGATGATCGTCACGCTCCCATCCTCTCGCGGAGCGGGCCGGTGCGCCCACTTGACCGACGGTCGACCCGGCGGCGCGCGTGCTACGGTATCCTGCATACCGACCAGACGGTACGGAACGCGAAGGAGCGCACGCGGTGCAGAGATTCGAGGGCAGGGTCGCCCTGATCACCGGCGCGAGCCGCGGCATCGGGTTCGCGGTGGCGAAGCGACTCGTGGCGGAAGGGGCATCCGTCGTCATCACCGGTCGCAAGCAGGAGTCACTCGATGCCGCCGTCGCCGAACTCGGCGCTGACCGGGCGAGCGCCGTCGCCGGCAAGGCCGACGACGCCGAGCACCGGGCCGCGGTCTTCGCCCACCTCGCCGAGCGGCACGGGCGGCTCGATCACCTCGTGAACAACGCGGGCATCAACCCGGCCTATGGCCCGGCGCTCGAGATCGAGGCATCCGTCGTGCGCAAGATCCTCGAGGTCAACGTCGTCGCCGCCCTCGAGTGGACCCGCGACGCCGTCACCGCCGGGCTCGATCGTTCGATCGTGAACCTCGCGTCGATCTCGGCCCTCGCCGCGAGCCCCGGCATCGCCTTCTACGGCGTCTCCAAGGCCGCCCTCGTGAACCTCACGACGCAGCTCGCCTACGAGCTCGCACCCGGCATCCGCGTCAACGCCGTCGCCCCCGCCGTCATCAAGACCGCATTCGCCCGCGCGCTCTACGAAGGGCGCGAGGCCGAGGTTGCGGCCGAGTACCCGCTCCGCCGCCTCGGCGAACCCGACGACGTCGCCGGCCCGGTCGCCTTCCTGCTCTCCGACGACGCCGCGTGGATCACCGGCCAGACACTCCCGATCGACGGTGGCGGCAGCATCCGCCCCGTCGGGTGAAGGATTGAACCCATGAGAGACACCAACGTCGCCGACGAGGTCACCAGAGCCGCCGTCGAGCTCTTCGCCGCCCAGGGGTACGCCAACACGAGTGTGCAGCAGATCGTCGAGGCCGCGGGCGTCACCAAGGGCGCGATGTACCACTACTTCGAGTCGAAAGACGACCTGCTCTTCGCGATCTACGAGCGCCTGCTCACGCTGCAGAAGGCGCACCTCGACGAGATCATCGAGCGCGGCGGGCCCGTCGCCGAGGTGCTCAGGGCGGTGTGCGTCGACGTCATCGAGACGTCGATCGACTTCCTGCCCGAGGGCACGGTGTTCTTCCGCAGCATGCACATGCTCACGGCGCCGCGGCAGCAGGAGGTCACCAGGCGTCGCCGCGCCTACCACGACGAGTTCGCGGCGCTCATCGAGCGCGGGCAGGCCGAGGGGCTGTACCGCACCGACATCCCGCGGCCGGTGCTCATCGCGCATTTCTTCAGCGACGTGCACTACCTCTCGCACTGGTACTCGCCCGAGGGCGCAGAGGGCAAGACGGTCGTGGCCGAACAGCTCACCGAGCTCTTCCTGCGAAGCATCGAGGCGACGGATGTTGGGTTGACGGATGCCCCGGCCTGAGCGCATGCGCGCGTGGCGCGTGACCCGGCACGGCGAACCGGCCGAGGTGCTCGAACTGCACGACGTCGACGTGCCGTCGCCCGGCCCGGGGGAGGTGCTCGTGCGGGTGCGTGCGGTCGCCGTGAACTTCCCCGACGTGCTGCTCGCCCGCGGCGAGTACCAGGTGCGGCCCGAGTTACCGTTCATCCCGGGCATCGAGCTCAGCGGCGACGTCGTCGAGCTCGGGGCGGATGTCGTCGGCACGCGCGGCTTCGACGTCGGCGACCGCGTCGTGGGCTCGCAGATCGGAGTGCTCTCGGAGTACGCCGTGCTTCCGGCGCTCGCGGTACATCCGGCGCCCGACGCGCTCGACGACGTGCAGGCCGCCGCGCTCATCATCGCGTACCAGACCGCGTGGTTCGGGCTGCATCGCCGCGCGCAGCTGCAGGCCGGCGAATGGCTCCTCGTGCATGCCGCGGCAGGCGGGGTCGGCACGGCCGCCGTGCAGCTCGGCGTCGCAGCAGGTGCTCGCGTGATCGGGGTCGTCGGCAGTACGGCGAAGGCCGAGGTGGCCCGTGCTGCAGGCGCCGAGGTCGTGCTCGTTCGCGGTGACGACGACCTCGTGGCATCCGTTCGCGAAGTGACCGGCGGCGCCGGAATCGACGTCGTCTTCGACCCGGTCGGCGGTGAGGGCTTCGAGCTCTCGACGAAGTGCATCGCCTTCGAAGGGCGGCTCGTGGTCGTCGGGTTCGCGGGCGGCACGGTTCCCGCGGTGCGGGCGAACCACGCCCTCGTGAAGAACTACGGCGTGCTCGGACTGCACTGGGCGCTCTACCAGCAGCGCCGGCCCGACCTCGTCGACGAGGCGCATGCCGAACTCACCCGCCTCGCGGCGTCGGGTGCGATCTCACCCGTCGTCGCTTCGCCGGTGCCGTTCGAGCGGGCACCGGCCGCCGTGCAGGAGCTCGCCGGTGGGGCGACGACCGGGCGACTCGTCGTGCGCGTCGCCGACTGAGCACGAAACCTCGACGTGCGCCGCGAGCCGGCGCGGAAGGAGCACTCATGCGCGAGCTCGACGGACGAGTCGCGATCGTCACCGGCGGGGCCAGGGGCCTCGGTGATGCCTACGTGCGCGCGCTGCACGCCGCGGGTGCGCACGTCGTCATCGCCGACCTGCTCGTGGATGAGGGCGAGTCGCTCGCACGCGAACTCGGCGAGCGGGCGCGCTTCGAGCCGCTCGACGTGACCGACGAGCACGCATGGACCCGCGTCGTCGACGACACCATCGCTGCGTTCGGCGCGATCGACGTGCTCGTGAACAACGCCGGCATCGCGAACGCGGCCCCCATCGAGCACTTCACCCGCGCCAAGTGGGACGCCGTGATCGCCGTGAACCTCACGGGGACCTTTCTCGGCTGCAGGGCCGTCGTGCCGGCGATGAAAGCGGCCGGACGCGGGTCGATCATCAACATCTCCTCGGTCGAGGGCCTGCGAGGCAGCCCCGGCCTGCACGGCTACACGGCGTCGAAGTTCGCGGTGCGCGGGCTCACGAAGTCGCTCGCCGTCGAGCTCGGACCGTCGGGCATCCGGGTGAACTCGGTGCATCCGGGGCTCATCCTCACCGAGATGACCTCGCGCATCGACGCCGAGGCGCTCTCGATCCCGCTCGGCCGGCCGGCCCTGCCGACGGATGTCGCGGGCACGATCGTCTTCCTCGCGAGCGACGCCGCGGCGTACACGACCGGCGCCGAGTTCGTCGTCGACGGCGGCATGACCGTCGCCATCGCGCACCGCTGACGCCCGCGCTCCGCCGAGGTGCGGGTCGCGCGCTGTCGCGCCGAGGTGCGGGTCGCGCGCTGTCCCGCGGTGCCTGCTGCGCGCTGTCGCGCGCCGCTCGCTGCGGTCGGCGTCGAGCGAGCGGGCGTGCATGAAAGACGCTCGCGGCCACGGGCAACTGCAACATAGACATACCGTCTGGTCGGTTTCTGGGGTACAGTGTGTGCAATCCGACACGAAGAGGTGCCGCTGCCATGACCGACGAACCATCCGCTGCCCTCGACGGCACTGTGCGCGACGCGACCACCGCCCCAACGGTGCCGCCGCGACTCGAGATCACCGGCCTCACGGTCACGTTCGGCGGGCTCACCGCCCTCGACGACGTCTCGTTCGAGGTCGCCCCAGCCGAGACCGTCGCCCTCATCGGCCCGAACGGCGCAGGCAAGACGACCGTGTTCAATGCCGTGAGCGGGCTCGTGCGGCCGCGGGCCGGCGACATCCGACTCGATGGGCGGCCGGTGCCGGCCTCACCGACCCGGCTGACCGCCGCCGGCGTCTCGCGCACGCTGCAAGGCCTCGGCCTCTTCACCGGCATGACGGTGCTCGAGCACGTGCTGCTCCCGCTCATGCGCGACCGCCGCCTCGGTGCCGAGGCGCTCGCGCTTGCGAACGCCGAGCTCGAGGGCCTCGGGCTCACGGATGTCGCGCACCGTCCTGTCGACGCCCTGCCCTACCCCGAACGCAAGCGCGTCGCCCTCGCTCGCGCGCTCGTCGCGAAGCCGAACCTGCTCCTCCTCGACGAACCGGCGGGCGGTCTCGGCGCCGACGACATCGAACAACTCGCGGGCATCATCCGCCGGGTGGCGTCCGAGGGATGCGCCGTGCTCCTCGTCGAGCACCACGTCGACTTCGTGATGGGCCTCGCCGACCGCATCGTCGTGCTCGACTTCGGCCGCGTCATCGCGTCGGGCGCGCCGGCAGAGGTACAGGCCGACCCGCGGGTCGAGGCCGCATACCTCGGGGTGAAGGCGGCGTGATGGGCGGCATCCTCGAGATCGATCGCCTCGTCGTCGGCTACGGCGGCGCACCCGTGCTGCACGAACTGAGCTTCAGCGTCCCGTCGGGTGCCATCGTCGCCCTGCTCGGCGCGAACGGTGCAGGCAAGACGACCCTCATGCGCGCCATCGCGGGGCTCGTGACGCCGGCATCCGGGCGCATCGCGTTCGACGGCGACGACCTCGCGACCGTCGCCGTCGAGGATCGTGCTCGCAGTGGCCTCGCCCAGGTGCCCGAGGGGCGAAGCGTCGTCGCAGAGCTCACGGTGGACGAGAACCTCCGCCTCGGCGCCCTCTGGCGCTACCGCGGCGCCGAACGGCAGGCGGCGATCGAGGAGATCTACGAGCTCTTCGAACCGCTCGCCCGGCGCCGATCGAGCGCCGGCCACCAGCTCTCGGGCGGCGAACGGCAGATGCTCGCCCTCGGCCGCGCGCTCATCACCCGCCCGCGCGTGCTGCTGCTCGACGAACCCTCGCTCGGGCTCGCCCCGATCGTCGTCGCGCAGATCCTCGCCGTGCTCCGCGACACCGCCGAGCGCACCGGACTCACCGTGCTGCTCGCCGAGCAGAACGTCACGAGCGCCCTCTCGATCGCCGATCGCGGCATCGTGCTCGGACTCGGCGAGATCGTCGCCGATGCATCCGCCGACACGCTCGCCGCCGACACCGCCCTCCGCCACGCCTACCTGGGATTCTGATGGACCGCCTCCTCTTCCTCCTCGCCACCGGCCTCGCCCGCGGCGCGATCTTCGCCCTGTTCGCCCTCTCGCTTGTGCTCATCTGGCGGGCCGCCCGCATCGTCAACTTCGCGCAAGGCGCGATGGCGGTCGTCGCCACCTACGTCGCGTTCGCCGTGACCGGGCTCACGGGCTCGTACTGGCTCGGCCTCGGCAGCGCCCTCGTCGCCGGCGCGGCGATCGGCTTCGCGGTCGAGCGGGGTGTCATGCGCTTCGCGCCGCAGGGCTCGCCGCTCGCGGGCGTGATCATCGCGATCGGGCTCGTCATGGTGCTGCAGTCGGCCCTCGGCATCCTCTTCGGCCAGCAGTACCGCCCCATGGAGGTGCCGTTCGACGAGCGGCCGATCGTGATCGGCGGCGTGCCGGTGCTCTCGCCGTACGACCTCTTCGTGCTCGTCGTCGCGGTCGCAGTGATGGCCGTGCTCGCCGTGCTCTTCACCCGCACGTCGCTCGGTCTGCGCCTGCGCGCATCGGCCTTCGCACCCGAGGTGTCGCGGCTCCTCGGCGTTCGGGTCTCGCGCATGCTCACGATCGGATGGATGCTCTCCTCAGCGGTCGCGGCGCTCGCCGCCCTCCTCCTCGTGCCCACCGAACTCGGGCTGAACCCGCACGGGGCCGACATCCTCTTCGTCTACGCCTTCGCGGTCGCCGTCGTCGGCGGACTCGACTCGCCGCCGGGCGCACTCGTCGGTGGCCTCGTCGTCGGCATCGTCATGAGCCTCGTGACCGGATACCTCGGTGCGACCGTGGCCCCGATCGCCGTGCTCGTGCTGCTCGTCGCGGTACTGATCGTGCGACCCGGCGGCATCTTCTCGGCGAGGGAGGCGCGAACCGCATGAACCGCCGCCTGTTCCCCTCCCTCACTGGCACGCCTCGCCTCATCGTCGTCGCGGCGGTCATCACGATCGTCGCCATCGGCGGCACGTTCCTTCTCGACCCGTATCGCAACTACCAGCTGGCAGTCATCGCGGCGACGTTCTGCGCGACCGCAGGGCTCACGCTCCTGATCGGCCTCACGGGGCAACTCTCGCTCGGGCATGCCGCGCTCATGGCCGCGGGCGGCTACGGGTACGCCCTCACTGCGAACGCGCTCACCGAGGTCGGCATCGACGGAGCGGCCAGGTTCCTCATCTCGCTCGTGGGGGCGGTCGCGGCATCCGGAGTGCTGGGCCTGGCCCTCGGACTCGCCGCCGCGCGTCTCCGCGGCCCGTATCTCGCGGGCGTCACGCTCGCGCTCGTCATCGCGCTGCCCGCCGTGACGAGCGTGTTCGTGGGAGTCTTCCGCGGCGACCAGGGGCTGCAGATCGCCTACGACGGTGTGCCGCCCGCCTTGAAGGCGCTGATCGCGGTCGAGCAGTGGCAGGCATGGGTGGCGATCCTCGTCGCGTCGGTGACCGTCACCGCACTCGCAGCGCTGCGCCGTGGCCGGGCTGGCCTGCGCATGCGTTCCGTGCACGGCGACGAGACCGCTGCCCGGCTCAGCGGCGTGCGCGCAGGGCGGGTGAAGGTCTTCGCGTTCCTCGTGAGCGCCGTCTCCGCAGGTCTCGGCGGGGCACTGCTCTGCTTCGTGACGCAGACGGTGAGCCCGGGCGGGTACACGCTCGCGTTCTCCCTCCTGCTCGTCGTGGCCGTCGTGGTCGGCGGACTCGGAAGCATCGGCGGTGCCGCCATCGGCTCGGTCGTCATCGTGCTGCTGCCCTGGCTCATCGGCACCGTGACCACCGCCCTCGACCTGCCGACCGACCTCGCGCAGCGCCTCTCGGGCAATCTCGCCGTGCTGGTGTTCGGCGCGCTCCTCATCGTCGTCACGGCGGTCTGGCCGGGCGGCATCGCGGGGGCGTTCCGTCGACGGATGCCGCGAGCCCGCGATCGCCCGGAGGTCACCGCGGCCGCCTTGCACTCGATCCGCATCCCGCATCCTGCACCCCGCCCCATCCCCACCGAAACAGAGAGGTGACCCCATGTCACAGCACCCCGCACCAGTCAGGCGCTTGGCCGCGATCGTCGCGGCATCCGCCCTTGTCGTCACCGTGACCGCCTGCAGCACGCCGGGCACGACGGCCGAGACCCCGGGTGTCACCGACGACACCGTCACGGTCGGCACGCACCAGCCGCTCACGGGCCCGGCCGCGGCCGGCTACTCGTCGATCTCGGCGGCGACGAGCGCCTACTTCGACTACGTCAACGAGAACGGCGGCATCAACGGCCGCTCGATCGAGTACCTCGTCAAGGACGACGGCTACAACCCCGCGACGACGCAGACCGTCGTGCGCGAACTCGTGCAGGAGGACGAGGTCTTCGCGATCGTGAACGGCCTCGGCACACCGACGCACACTGCCGTGCTCGACTACCTGAATCAGAACGAGGTGCCCGACCTCTTCGTCGCATCGGGCTCGACGAGCTGGAACCAGCCCGAGAAGTACCCGATGACGTTCGGCTTCAACGCCGACTACCTCGTCGAGGGTGCGGCGCTCGCGCAGTATGCGAGCGACGAGTTCCCGGGCAAGAAGCTCTGCGTGCTCGGCCAGGACGACGACTTCGGCGCCGAGTTCACCGAGGGGGCCGAGACTGTCGTCGGCGCAGACGGGCTCGCCGCGGTCGAGCAGTACTCGGTGTCGAACCAGGACGTCACGGCGCAGATCGGGGCGATGCAGGCGGCCGGATGCGAGATCAACCTGCTCGCCACCGTCAACGGCTTCACGGCGCTCGCCGTGGGCACCGCGGCGAAGCTCGGCTGGTTCCCGCAGTGGTTCTCGTCGTCCTCGGGCGGCGACTACCCGACGCTCGTCGGATTCCTCGGCGAAGACCTCGCGCCCAAGCTCCTGCAGGGCTTCGTGAGCACCAACTACCTGCCGTTCGGGCCTGACGACGAGTGGGCGCAGCTGTTCCGCGAGATCAACGAGGAGTACAACGCGGGCGCTCCGTTCGACGGCAACACCGTCTACGGCATGAGCGTCGGATACCTCTTCGCCGAAGCACTCGCGAGGGCGGGCGAGGATCCGACGCGCGAGAGCCTCGTCGCTGCGGTCTCCTCGGGCGACCTCGTCGGCAACGGCATCCTGCCTCTCTCGTTCGGCGGTGACGACCACGCGGCCTACCGCGGTGTGGGCATCACGAGTGTCGATCAGGGCGTGCAGGACTTCGTCGGGGTGACCTACTCCGTCGACGGCGACACCGTCGAAGCGGTCGAGGCCGACCCTGTACCGCTCTCGAATGACGGCACCCCGACGTCGGAGTAACGGTTCGGTGCACGGTGGGAGGGGCTGTTCCCGAGACGGCCCCTCCTCGTGAGCACCGTCGGGCACGTCGGGCTCGTCACGCTCGTCACGCTCGTGCGCGCACGAGCGGCATGAGCTCGGTGGCGATGAGCTCCTGTTCGGCGACCGTGGCCGCCGCGAGCATGAGCGTCGTGAACCCGGCCTCGACGACGGACGCGAGTCGCTCGGCGATGACCGGTACGCCCCGGCCGTGGTCGATCCTGACGTCGATGTTGCACGCGAATTCGATCTCGTCGGGGTCGCGGCCGGCGCGGCGGGCGGCCGCACGCACCCGTTCGCCGCGGAGGACCGCGTCGTCGAGGCTGATCCGGCCGAGAGAGGAGAGCCGATCGAGCGTCTCGGCGGTCTTGGCGATCACGGCGGGGTGCCGGTAGGGCAGGCCGAGCACGTTCGTCGCCAGGGTGATGCGCGAGGTCTTCGCGGCGATCCAGCTCAGTGCGGTGAGCGGCTCGAGCGTGGAGTGGGCACCGTGGAGGTGGTCACTGAGGCTGAAGAAGTCGTAGCCGAGCTCGTCGGCGCTCTGCGCGAGGTCGAGCGTCTGAGTGGCAGAGAGCCCGCCCACGGCCCCGCCTGCTCCGAACCTGATGCGGCGTTCCACGGTGTCAGGCGTCGCGATCGGGGCCGGATGTCGCGTCGTCGTGCGCGACAACGCGGGCGAGCAGTCGAGTCAATGTCGCGAGCTCTTGGGGCGTCAGCACGCCGAGGCTCTTGCGCCCGGTGGTGCGGGCGAACTCGATGAGTTCGATCGCGACCGGCTGCCCGGCGGCGGTGAGCGCGACCGTCTGGCGACGACGATCGTCGACGTCACGGGATCGGTTCACGTACCCCTCTCGTTCGAGCAGGTCGAGATAGCTCGTGCTCTCGGTCGCGCTCGTCGCGCTGCTGCTCGCCATCAGCCAGGCGCAGAGCTGGGGCGCCGTGGCCACGGCGGCCCTTGTGGTCGTGTCGATCGCGGCCTTCACCGCTTTCACCATGTTCGAACGACGGATCGCGGCGCCGCTCGTCGACCTCGCACTCCTGCGCCGTCGCCCGCTCATGGCCGCCAACATCACGGCGCTCATCATCGGGTTCGGCATGTACGGGGCGTTCACCCTCGTGCCCCGGCTCGTGCAGACGCCGCCGAGCGCCGGCTACGGTTTCGGCGCGACCGCTGCCGAATCCGGCCTCTTCCTGCTGCCGATGGCGGTGACGATGCTCTTCGCGGGCCCGATCGCGGGCCGGCTCGGCGCGCGCGTCGGGTTCACGACGGTGCTCGTCATCGCGTGTGCGATCGGTGCGGTCGGTTTCGGGCTGCTCATCGTCGGCGTCACGGTGGGATGGGTCATCGCCGTCGCTGCAGGGATCATCGGCATCGGCATCGGGTTCGCCTTCTCGTCGCTCGCCAACGTCGTCGTCGCAGCCGTCGAGCGCCAGGAGACCGGCGAGGCCACCGGCGTCAATACCATCCTCAGAACCATCGGCGGGGCGCTCGGCACGCAGGTCTCGACCGCGATCGTGGCCTCAGCCGCGCTCGCGGCGACCGCAGCGCCCGACGCGTCGGGCTACCGCGTGGCCTTCGTCATCTCTGCGGTCGCGCTCGTGCTCGCCGGCGTCGTCGCGCTCGCCTCGGCGCCAGGGCGCACGCAGACACGCCCGCAGTCGGTTTCGCAGGTCTGAGTGCCGACGGCTCGACCCCGGCGGCGCGTCAGCGCACC
The DNA here is from genome assembly GCF_059445405.1 of Agromyces sp. Y782. Classification (NCBI taxonomy): domain Bacteria; kingdom Bacillati; phylum Actinomycetota; class Actinomycetes; order Micrococcales; family Microbacteriaceae; genus Agromyces; species Agromyces sp. Y782. Next base: position 2,561,754 of record NZ_JCAIUG010000001.1, read on the forward strand.
GCCGGGGCGAACTGCTCGACGAGCACGCGCTTGAGCACCTTGCCGCTGCCGCCGATGGGGAGCGAATCGACGATGTGCACCACGCGCGGATACTTGTAGGCGGCGATCCGCTCCTTCGTGAAGGCGACGAGTTCGTCGGCGTCGACCTCCTGGCCATCGAGGGCGACGACCGCGACGTGCACCTCTTGGCCATGCACGTCGTCGGGCAGCCCGAACACCGCGGCCATCGCGACCGCCGGATGCCGCACGATGACCGCCTCGACCTCGGTGGGGTACACGTTGTAGCCGTTGCGTACGATCATGTCCTTCTTGCGGTCGACGATCGTGATGATGCCCTCGTCGATCGTGCCGAGGTCACCCGTGCGGAACCAGCCGTCGACGACGGCGTCGGCCGAGGCATCCGCTCGCCCGAGGTAGCCCTTGAAGACGTTGTGGCCGCGCACGACGATCTCGCCGAGCGCACTCGGCGCGGCGAACTCGATGCGGTCCTCGACCTCGGCCTCGGCGATCGCGACGTCGACGCCCCACATGGGGCGCCCGACGGTGCCCGGCCGGATCGGCTCGTGCACGGTGTTGAACGACACGGTCGGGGCCGTCTCGGTGAGGCCGTAGCCTTCGTGCACCTCAGCACCGTACGCCCGCTGGAACGCCTCGAGCACCGCGACCGGCAGCGCAGCGCCACCCGAGACCGCGTAGCGCAGCGGGGGCCGGCCGTCGCTGCGGCCGGCGGCCTCGATCATGCCGACGAACATCGTCGGCACGGCCGTGAACACCGTCGCCCCGTGCGCGACCAGCAGCTCGAGCGCCTGGTCGGGATCGAACTTCGGCAGCAGGATGACGGATGCCCCGCGCCGGAACGCGATGTTCATCACCGCCGTCTGCCCGAAGGTGTGGAAGAGCGGCAGCCCGCCGAAGACGATGTCGTCGGGTCGCATGTCGAACGCGTCGATGAGGTTGCAGTGCACCTGTTCGACGATCGCGAGGTGGGAGCCGACGGCGCCCTTCGGCGTGCCGGTCGTGCCGCTCGTGTAGAGGATGGTCGCGGCATCCGTCGGTCGTACCGGCAGGTGGCGTTCGATCGCTGCGGCCGCCGCGGCCTCGGCCTCGAGGCGGGGCAACGCGGGCCCGCCCGCCTCGACGGGCGGAGCGAGCACGGTGAGCAGCGGGATGCCGGCTGCGCCGGCAGCGGGCACGGCCTCGGCGAGCAGGGGCGCCGCTGCGACGAGCAGGTCGGCGCCGCTGTCGCGGAGCACGAACTCGATCTCTTCGGCTTTGAAGAGCAGGTGGATCGGCACGACGACCGCGCCGAGTGAGAGGGCGGCGTAGTAGACGCGTGCGAAGTCGGGCACGTTCGGCACGAGCATCGCCACGCGATCACCGCGACGGATGCCTCGGTCGCGAAGTGCGCCCGCGTAGGCGCGCGTCTCATCCCAGAGTCGGCGGTAACTGATCGTGTCGCCCATGAAGTGCGCGGCCGGACGCTCGGGTGTGCGCGCTGCCGACTCGGCGAGGATGCTCGCAACCGAGAGGGTGCCGAAGCCGTCGCCGTCGATCGCGTCGTCGGGGGTGTGGGACATGTCGGGATCTCCTTTGATCAACGTGGGTGGTGCGATGGTGCGATGGTGCGGTGGTGCGGGTGGTGCGATGGAGCGGGTGGGATGGCTTGAGGTTGATGGGTTGCGGCGGGTCAGCGCCGGAACTCGGCCTTGCCGAGGGCCGCGAGGTGCACCTCGTCGGGGCCGTCGGCGAGCCGCAGCGCGCGAGCGCCGGCGAACATCTCGGCGAGCGGCTGGTCGCCTGACAGGCCGGCCGCGCCGAAGAGCTGGATGGCGTGGTCGAGGATGCCCTGCACCGCGCGCGGCACGGCGATCTTGATCGCCTGGATCTCGGTCATGGCCTCGCGGTTGCCGGCCGTGTCCATGAGCCATGCGGTCTTGAGCACGAGCAGGCGCAGGGCCTCGAGCTGGATGCGCGACTCCGCGACCCACTCGCGCACGACGCCCTGTTCGGCGAGCGGCCGGCCGAAGGCGACGCGGGCCTGCGCGCGCTCGCGCACGAGCGACAGCGCGCGTTCGGCCATGCCGAGGGCGCGCATGCAGTGGTGGATGCGACCGGGCCCGAGCCGCGCCTGCGCGATCGCGAATCCGTCGCCCTCGCCCGCGATGAGGTTCGCCGCGGGCACCCGCACCTCGTGGAAGGCGATCTCGGCGTGGCCGCCGTGGTCGCGATCGTCGTAGCCGAACACGCTGAGGGGGCGCACGATCTCCACGCCCGGTGTGCCGCGGGGCACCAGGATCATCGACTGCTGGCGGTGGCGCGGGGCATCCGGATCGGTCTTGCCCATCACGATGAACACGGCGCAGTCGGGGTTCATCGCACCCGTCGACCACCACTTGCGACCCGAGACGATGTAGTGGTCGCCGTCGCGGCGGATGCGGGTCGCGATGTTCGTGGCGTCCGATGAGGCGACGTCGGGCTCGGTCATGCAGAACGCCGAGCGGATGCCGGCGTCGAGGAGGGGTGCCAGCCACTCTTCCTGCTGCTCGGGGGTGCCGAAGTCGGCGAGCACCTCCATGTTGCCGGTGTCGGGTGCGGCGCAGTTGAGCGCGACGGGGGCGAGGCGCGGGCTCCAGCCCGTGAGTTCGGCGAGCGGGGCGTACTGCAGGTTCGAGAGGCCGGCACCGCGCTCGCCCGGGAGGAAGAGGTTCCAGAGTCCCCGCTCACGCGCCGCGGCCCGCAGCTCGTCGACGACCGGCCGGAAGCCCCACTCGCCGGGCGTCGCTGCGAGTTGCTCCTCGAGCACGGGCTCGGCGGGCAGCACCTGTTCGCTCAGGAAGGCCCGCACGCGCATGGTGAGTTCGGCGGTGCGCTGGTCGAGTGCGAAGTCCATGTCAGCTCCTACTCGCTGCGGTATGCGAGAGCCCCTCGGCGGCGAGCGGTTCGACGAGCTCGCCGATGCGATCGAACCCCTCGCCGACGGTCTCGCCGGATCGGTAGCGGTAGTGGATTCCCTCGAGGATGACCGCGAGCTTGTAGGCGGCGAACGCGCGGTACCACGAGAGACCGGGCACGGCGATGCCGGCCCGCGCGGCGTACGTGTCGACGAGTTCGTCGAAGTCGGGGTACCCGGCGGCGAGATCGACGGCGCTCGGCGCGACGCCGCTCCCGCCCGGCAGCTCGGCGATACTCCAGTACAGCCCGAGCATGCCGAGGTCGACGAGCGGGTCGCCGATCGTGGCCATCTCCCAGTCGAGGATCGCAGTGATGCGGGGGGTGTTGCCCGGAGCGTCGCCCGGAGCGTCGCCCGAGTCTGAGCCGTCGCCGTCGCCGTCGCCGTCGCCGTCGCCGTCGCCCGAGCTTGCGACGAGCGCGTTGTCGAGCCGGTAGTCGCCGTGCACGAGCGAGGAGCGCGCGGCCCGGGGCATCCGCTCGCCGAGCCCTGCCTGCAGCTCGTCGAGGCGGGGCACCTCACGCGATCGCGAGGCGTCGAGTTGGCGTCGCCAGGTCTTCAGCTGGCGTTCGAGGTAGCCGTCGGCGCGGCCGAAGGCCTCGAGCCCGACTGCGGCCGGGTCGATCGCATGCAATTCGGCGAGAATGCCCGCGAGCTCGCGACCGAGGGCGTCGAGGCCGGCCGGCGTGAAGTCGGCGTTCTGGGTGGGGTCGGCGAGCACGCGACCCTCGACGAGCTCCATCACGAAGAAGGGCGTGCCGGTGACGTGGGTCGCGTCGGTGTCGTCGACGAGGTCGACGGTCGGCGGCACCGGCACGGCGGTGTGCCGCAGCGCGGAGATGACCCGGTGCTCGCGCGCCATGTCGTGCGCGCTCGAGAGCACGTGGCCGAGCGGCGGGCGCCGCAGCACGAGGGGGCGGCGAGCGCCGTCGATGCGGTAGGTGAGGTTGCTGCGCCCGCCGGTGATGAGACTCGCGCGCAGTGGTGCGTCGGCCAGCTCCGGATGCGCGTCGGCGAGCCACCTCGTCAGGCCCGCGACATCCAGCCCGGGGGAGTCGGTCATCCTCGACCACCTTTCCGCACGCCCTGCTGTGCGACACGGCGGGTTTCGGTACCCGCGCTGTGCAAGCATACCGCGTGGTCGGTATGTGTGGGCATGGAGCGGGTCATTCTGATGGTCCGGGCTCGTCAGCGCAGGAGCTGCGCCTCGACCGCACCGCGGATGCCGGCGGGGATCGGCGTCGAGGTGCGGGTCGCCGCATCCACGAAGACGTGCACGAATCGACCGGTTGCGATCGGCTCGGCCTCGCCGGGTCGCAGGATGCCGAGCGCCCACGTGATGCTCGAAGTTCCGAGCCGTTCGACGCCGATGCCGACCTCGAGCGGCTCGGGGAACGACGCCGACGCGCGGAACTCGCACGACGACGCCGCGCAGAGCGCGATCGATTCGCTCTGCGGGTCGAGCCCGCCGTTCGCGATCATCCAGACGTTGATCGCGGTGTCCATCGCTTCGTAGTAGACCGTGTTGTTGAGGTGGCCGTACTGGTCGTTGTCGTTCCAGCGCGTGCCGAACGGCTGGCGGGCGCGGTACTCCATGGGGGCTCCTTCGGTCGGGCGCGGGAGTTCGGTCGGGCGGGGGAGTCGGTCGGGCGGGGGAGTCGGTCGGGCGCCGGAGTTCGGTCGGGCGCGCTGTTCAGTCGGCGCGCAGCAGCACGCGGAACGCGGTGCGGGCGCGCGCGGTGCTCGGGGTGTCGCCCGCGATGAGGTCGGAGTAGGTGAACGATTCGGAGACTCGCACGAGCAGGAACGCGAGAGAGGCGGGATCGATCGCGCCGCCGAGCGGGTTGTCGCCGAGGTCGCGGCGCACGATCCACTCGGCCGTGGCAACGTAGCGGCGCTGGATCTCGCTCTCCTTCGTCGTGAGCAGGCGCAGTGCCCGCGCCGGCTCGCGGCGGAGGAACTGCCGGAAGTAGTCGGCCTTGATGAGGTCGTCGACGAAATGCGTGAGCACGGTCGCCACTCGCTCTTCGGCGACGAGCCCCTCGGCGGCGTGCTCGGCCAGTACGAGCGTCGGCACAGCGAGCGACCAGAGCACCTCGGAGAGCAGCGCGTCGCGATTGCCGACCCAGCGGAAGAGCGAGGTGCGATCGACGCCGAGAGTGGTGGCGAGGCCGCCCATGTCAATTCGGCGGCCGTCGATGAAGGCCTCGCGAGCCAGCTCGAAGGCGCGCACAGCGTCGGCATGGCTGCCATCGGCGAGACGTTCCGAGAGCCAAGACGGCGCTGACGCGAGACCGACGGTCGCGATCGAGGTTTCGGCAGGGGCGGCAGTCGTCGGCATGCCGGAACTCTACCTCGCGCCAAGAGGCTCGCATGCAACATTCTGAAAAATGATGCATACTCGAAGCGATCACCGAAGATCGGAGAAGCCATGACGCTCACCACGCCGCAGCCCGACGCGCTGCAGCTCGCCCAGCCCGCCCCCGCCGAATTGCTCGCCGCGGACTTCTACGCCTTCCAGGCGAAGCTCACACCCAAAGAGCAGGAGTCCGTCGCCCGCATCCGCACCTTCCTCGACGCGGAGGTGCGACCGCACGCCGACCGCCTGTGGGAGGAGGCGCGCAGTCCCCGCCACCTCATCCCCGGCTTCGCCGAGCTCGGTCTCTTCGGCGCGGGCTGGCCCGAGACCCGCCACTTCGAGAACAGCACGGTCTACCGTGCGTGGGTGGCCCTCGAGATCTCCCGGGTCGATCCGTCGACGGCGACCTTCATCGGCGTGCACAGCGGCCTCGCGATGAACGCGATCGGCGTCGGCGGCTCCGATGAGCAGCGGGCCGAATGGATGCAGCGTATGGGTCGCGGCGAGGTCATCGGCGCGTTCGGCCTCACCGAACCCGACCACGGCTCCGACACGGCGAAGGGCCTCGAGACGACCGCGACCCACCAGGGCGACGAATGGGTGCTGAACGGCGCCAAGCGCTGGATCGGCAACGCCACTTTCGCCGACATCGTCATCATCTGGGCCCGCGACACGGCCGATGACCAGGTCAAGGGCTTCATCGTGCGCCAGCCGGCGCCGGGATTCACGGCGACGAAGATCGAACGCAAGCAGTCGCTGCGCGGGGTCGAGAACGCCGACATCGTGCTCGAGAACGTGATCGTGCCCGAGCGCGATCGGCTGGCGAACATCAACTCGTTCCGCGACGTCGCCATCGTGCTGCGCCTCACCCGTGCCGAGGTGGCGTGGCAGGCGATCGGCGTCGCCGTCGGCGCCTACGAGGCTGCCCTCGCCTACGCGAAGGAGCGCCGGCAGTTCGGCAAGCCGATCGCCTCGTTCCAGCTCGTGCAGGAGAAGCTCGCGAACTCGCTGTCGAACATCACCGCGAGCATCGCACTCTGCATGCGCGTCTCGGAGATGCAAGACGACGGCGAGCAGAGAGACCACCACTCCGCGATGGCCAAGGCCTTCGCCACCGCGCGAATGCGCGAGACGGTCGGCTGGTGCCGCGAGATCATGGGCGGCAACGGCATTCAGCTCGACCACGGCGTCGCCCGCTACTTCGCCGACGCCGAGGCGGTCTACACGTTCGAGGGCACGTTCGACATGAACACGCTCATCGTCGGCCGGGCCATCACCGGCATCGCGGCGTTCGTGTGAGCCGGGGCATCCGATGACCGAGGCCTACATCGTCGCCACCGCCCGCTCGCCGATCGGCCGCGCCCGCAAGGGTTCCCTCGCCGGTATCCGACCCGATGACCTCGCCGCCGACATGGTGCGTGCGGTGCTCGGCAAGCTGCCCGCCATCGACCCCGGTCGCATCGACGACCTCATGCTCGGCTGCGGCATGCCGGGCGGCGAGCAGGGCATGAACATGGCCCGTATCGTCGCCGTGCTGCTCGGGCTCGACGACGTGCCCGGCACGACCGTGAACCGTTATTGCGCGTCGAGCCTGCAGACGACGCGCATGGCCTTCCACGCCATCAAGGCGGGCGAGGGCGACGTCTTCGTCTCGGCGGGCGTCGAGTCGGTCAGCCATGCCATGCGCGGCTCGAGCGACTACATCCCGGGCGTCGAACTCGAGAACCCGCGCTTCGCCGACGCGATCGCCCGTACGGCCGCACGTGCCGCGACGGCGCCGGGCGGCAGCGCGAGTTGGCACGACCCCCGCGTCGACGGCGCGTTGCCCGACGCGTACATCGCGATGGGACAGACGGCCGAGAACGTCGCCGAGCTCACCGGCGTGACGCGCGAGGAGCAGGATGCGTTCGCGGCGCGCAGCCAGCAGCGCGCCGAGGCCGCGATCGCGAGCGGCTTCTGGTCGCGCGACATCACGCCGGTGACCCTCGCCGACGGCACCGTCGTGGCCGCCGACGATGGTCCGCGTGCCGGCGTGACCGAAGCGAGCCTCGCCACCCTCGACCCGGTGTTCCGGCCCGAGGGCACCGTCACCGCCGGCAACTGCTGCCCGCTGAACGACGGAGCCGCGGCCCTCGTCGTGGTCTCCGACCGCGTCGTCGACGAACTCGGCCTGACCCCGCTTGCACGCATCGTCTCGACGGGCGTGAGCGGACTCTCGCCCGAGATCATGGGCCTCGGCCCCGTCGAGGCGAGCCGCCGGGCGCTCGCCCTCGCCGGGCTCACGGTCGACGACCTCGACCTCGTGGAGCTCAACGAGGCCTTCGCCGCGCAGGTCATCCCCTCGGCGCGGCAGCTCGGCATCGACCCCGAACGCCTCAGCGTGCACGGCGGCGCGATCGCGATCGGCCACCCGTTCGGCATGACCGGTGCGCGCATCACCTCGACGCTCATCAACGGCCTCGCCGAGACCGGCGGGCGCTACGGCCTCGAGACGATGTGCGTCGGCGGCGGCCAGGGCATGGCGATGGTCATCGAGCGCATCTGACCGGCATGAACAGCGGATGCCGCGGCGCGACGTGCGCCCGCGGCATCCGCCGTGTGCGGGCATCCGATGCCTCGTCCACCGTCGTGGAAACAGGACGACACGCCGTGACGGCGCCCGAAACAGGAAGACACGCCGGGGGCGCGGCGTGCCTTCGTGTTCTCGTGCGCGTGTTCCTACTCGGGAACGAGCAACGTCACCCACTCGGCCACGAGCGCGGGGCGCTCGCTGCCCTCGATCTCGACGGTGAGCTCCTGCGTGACCCGGATGCCGCTGCCCGTGCGCTCGGCGCCCGCGATCGTGCCGACCGCGCGCACCCGCAAGCCCGCCGCGACCGGCTGCAGGAAGCGCACGCGCTCGAAGCCGTAGTTCACGCCCATTGCGACCCCGCCGATGTCGAGCAGCGGCGTCGCGAGCGCGGTGAGGAGTGACAGCGTCAGGAAGCCGTGCGCGATCGGGGCTCCGAACGGACCGGTGGTCGCGCGCTCGACGTCGACGTGGATCCACTGGTGGTCGTCGGTCGCGCGGGCGAACTCGTCGATGCGGGCCTGGTCGACGGTGAACCAGTCGCCGGGGCCGATCGCAGTGCCCACCGCGTCGAGCAGTGCCTCGGGGGAGGCGAACGCCGCGGTCATGCCTTCGGCCCGCCCGCGACGTAGAGCACTTGGCCCGAGACGAATCCCGCGGCATCCGAGCAGAAGAACGCGACGGCCTCGGCGACGTCCTCGGGCTGGCCGACCCGGCCGACCGGAATCTCCTTCGCGGCTCCCTCGAGCAGTTGCTCGTTCGTGATGCCCATGCGCTCGGCCGTCTGACGGAGCATGTCGGTGGCGATGAACCCGGGCGCGACCGCGTTGGCCGTCACCCCATAGCGGCCGAGCTCGATCGCCAGGGTCTTCGTGAAGCCCTGTATGCCGGCCTTGGCCGCGGAGTAGTTGGCCTGCCCGCGGTTGCCGAGCGCCGAGGTGCTCGAGAGATTCACGATGCGGCCCCACTTCGCCTCGACCTGGTGGGCCTGCACGGCCCGGGTCATGAGGAACGCGCCGCGCAAGTGCACCGAGATCACGGCGTCCCAGTCGTCGTCGGTCATCTTGAAGAGCAGGTTGTCGCGCAGGATGCCGGCATTGTTCACGAGGATCGTGGGCGCGCCGAGCTCGGCGGCGATGCGTGCGACGGCCGCTTCGACCGCTGCGGAGTCGGCGACGTTCGCGCCGACCGCGAGCGCGCGGCCCCCGTCGGCCTCGATCGCGGCGACCGTCTCGGCGCACGCGGCCTCGTCGAGGTCGAGCACCGCGACCGCGTGGCCTTCGGCGGCGAGGCGGCGGGCGGTGGCGGCGCCGATGCCGCGGGCGGCTCCGGTCACGATGGCGGTGCGAGTCATTCGGTGTCCTTTCGTGGGGTGGTGCGGGTGCGGGTTGGCGTGTGCTGGTCGTTTCCGAGTGCGGCGCGGTGCGGTGCGGTGCGGTGTCGTGTGGTGGACTGCGGCCTGCTCAGTCGAACGTGATCAGCTGGCGGAGTTCTCCGCCGCCGGCGAGCGCGTCCATGGCGGCGTCGAGCTCGTCGAGCCGGATGTGCGAGGAGACGAGTCGCTCGAGCGGCAGCCGCCCGCTGCGCCAGAGTTCGACGTAGAGCGGAATGTCGCGGCTCGGCACGGCAGAGCCGAGGTAGCTGCCGATGATCGTGCGGGCCTGCGCCGTGAGCAGCAACGGAGAGACGCTCGCCCTCGCGTCGGGTGCGGGCAGTCCGACCGTCACGGTCGTGCCGCCCGGCTCGGTGAGGGCCAGCGCCGTTTCGAACGCGCGCGGCGACCCCGCGGCTTCGATGACGAGCGGGGCGCGGGCATCGGCGGCCTCCGCGGCATCCGCAGGGCTGAAGGCAGCGGATGCCCCGAGCTCGCGTGCCACCTCGAGCTTCGCGGGCAGGGTGTCGACGCCGACGACCTCGTGCCCGAGAGCGACGGCGACGAGCAGCGCGGCCATGCCGACGCCACCGAGGCCCACGACCGTGAGGCGTGAGCCGGGATGCGGCCGCCCGGCGTTGATCACGGCGCCGCCGCCCGTGAGCACCGCGCACCCGAGCAGGGCGGCGATCTCGGCAGGCACGTCGTCATCGACCGGCACGAGCGAGGTGCGGCTCACGACGGCGTGGGTGGCGAAGGCGCTCACGCCGAGGTGGTGACGCACGGGCTCGGTGCCGGTGCCGGTGCCGGTGCCGTTGCCGTCGCGGTGCAATCGGATGCCGCCGCCGACGAGGGTTCCGGCGTTGTTCGCCGCGCTGCCGATGCGGCAGGGCAAGCGCCCGTCGGTGCGGCACTCGGGGCAGTCGCCGCACCGGGGGAGGAACGTGAGCACGACCCTGGTGTCGACCGCGAGATCGTCGACGCCTGCGCCGAGGGCCTCCACACGTCCCGCGGCCTCGTGACCGAGGAGCATCGGGGTCGGGCGCACCCGGTTGCCGTCGACGACGCTGAGGTCGGAGTGGCAGACGCCCGCGGCCTCGATGCGCACGAGCACCTCGCCCACGCCGGGCGGGTCGAGCTCGAGGGGCCCGACGGTGAACGGGTGCGACGCCGCGAACGGCGCCGCGGCCCCCGACTCTTCGAGCACTGCTCCGGTGATGTGCATCAGACCTCCTCGTCCTGCCCACGTTGGCGCGTGACAAGCATACCGACTGCGCGGTATGCTGCCGAATCGCATCCATTCTTCACTCGATCGACTTTGGAGTCTCAATGACGAGCACCATGCCGACCACGATCCCGACCGACGGATTCGTCGATGACCGCTTCGCGGGACTTCGCGCCGAATTCGAGCGACAGCTGGCCTCCGGCGAGGAACTCGGGGGCTCGCTCGCGGTCATCCTCGACGGCGAACCCGTCGTCGACCTCTGGGGCGGCTGGGCCGACCCCGATCGCACCACGCCGTGGCAGCGCGACACCATCACGAACGTCTGGTCGATCTCGAAGACGGTGACGGCCCTCGCCGTGCTCGTCCTCGTCGATCGGGGGCTCATCGACGTCGACGAGCCGGTTGCGCGGTATTGGCCCGAGTTCGCGGCGGCCGGCAAGCAGGGCGTGCTCGTGCGACATGTGCTCATGCACACATCCGGTGTTCCGGCCTGGGCGGAGCCCGTTGCCGCGCCAGACATTCTCGATGTGGAACGCTCCGCCGCCCGCCTCGCGGAACAGGCCCCGTGGTGGCCGCCCGGAACCGTGTCGGGATACCACCTGCTGGACTACGGGCACCTCCTCGGCGAGCTCGTGCGACGGGTGACCGGCCGCTCTCTCGGCGAGTTCGTGGCAGAAGAGCTCGCCGGTCCGCTCGGCGCCGACTTCTGGTTGGGGCTCCCCGAGAGTGAAGACCATCGGGTCAGCAACGTCGTGCCGCCGTCGGTCCGTTCCGACCTCTCCGCCATCCCGCCGGAGTCGGTCGCCTACCGCACGCTCACCGGGCCGGCGCTCGGCGCGGAGCTCACCTGGACCCGCGCGTGGCGGGCCGCCGGCCTCGGCGGTGCCGGCGGCCATGGCAACGCGCGCTCCGTCGCGCAGCTCAGCCAGATCGTGTCGGGCGGGGGCGTGTCAGGCGGAGCCCGATTCCTGTCGCCGACGACGATCGAGCGCATCTTCAGCGAGCACACCGACAACGTCGACCTCGTGCTCGGGCTGCCACTGCGTTTCGGTCTCGGGTATGCGGTCTCGAACCCGGCGAGCACCCCGCACATCCCCGAAGGACGTGTCGGATTCTGGGGCGGGTGGGGCGGCTCCATCGTCATCGCCGATGCCGACCGGAATCTGACCTTCGCCTACGTCATGAACAAGATGTCGCCTGGCATCATCGGGTCCCCTCGCTCCGACGCCTACACGGCCGCCGTCTACCGCGCCCTCGAATGACGAACGAGCGGATGCCCCGAATCCGGGACATCCGCTCGTTCACCTGGTCGAACTGTGGGGCAGCGCGCCTACAGTTCGAGCTCGGCCTCTGCCGCTTCCTCGATGACCTCCTCGAGCGGGCGAGGTGGCGGCTGCGTCGTGTCGCCGGCCTGCAACTCGCCGAGCTCGGCGTCGAGATCGGTCGCCGCCTGCTCGAACTGCGAGTTGTAGAGGCGGTAGTACGCACCCTTCGCCGCGATGAGCTCTTCGTGCGTGCCCTTCTCGACGATGTCACCGTGCTCCATCACGAGGATGAGGTCGGCGTCGCGGATCGTCGAGAGACGGTGCGCGATCACGAACGAGGTGCGGCCTTCGCGAAGGGCCGCCATCGCGTGCTGCACGAGCAGTTCGGTGCGGGTGTCCACCGACGAGGTGGCCTCGTCGAGGATCAGCACCGACGGCCGCGCCACGAACGCGCGAGCGATCGTGATGAGCTGCTTCTCGCCGGCGGAGACGTTCGACGCATCCTCGTCGAGCACGGTGTCGTAGCCGTCGGGCAGCGAGTGCACGAAGCGGTCGACGTAGGTCGCACGGGCGGCATCGAGGATCTCCTCGTCGGTCGCCGACTGGCGTCCGTATCGGATGTTCTCGAAAATGGTGCCCGCGAACAGCCACGGGTCCTGCAGCACCATGCCGGTGCGGGCGCGCACATCGTGTCGAGTCAGCTCGGCGATGTCTTGACCGTCGAGCAGGATGCGCCCGCCGTCGAGTTCGTAGAACCGCATGATGAGGTTGACGAGCGTCGTCTTGCCGGCGCCGGTCGGGCCGACGATCGCGACCGTCTGCCCGGGCTCGACCCGGAACGACAGGTCGCGGATGAGCGGCCGCTCGGGCGTGTAGGCGAACGACACGTTCTCGAACTCGATGGTGCCGTCGCCGTCGACCGGGGCCGGCGCATCGGCCGCGTCGGGCTCCTGCTCTTCAGCGTCGAGCAGTTCGAAGACGCGCTCGGCCGAGGCGGTACCCGACTGCACGACCGCCGCCATGCCGCCGAGCTGCGAGAGCGGCTGAGTGAACTGCTGCGAGTACTGGATGAACGCCTGCACGTCACCAAGACGCAGCTGCCCGCTTGCGACCATGAGGCCGCCGAGCACGGCGATGCCGACGTAGGTGAGGTTTCCGATGAACATCATGCCGGGCATGATGATGCCCGAGAGGAACTGCGCCTTGAACGCGGCGTCGTAGAGCTCCTCGTTCTCGGCTCGGAACTTCTCACTCGCGTCGCGTTCGCGGCCGAACACCTTGACGAGCGCGTGCCCCGAGAACGACTCCTCGACGCGAGCGTTCAGGCGGCCGACCTTCTTCCACTGCACCCCGAACGCGGCCTGCGACTTCGGCCCGATGACGCCGAAGATGACGGCCATGAGGGGCAGCGAGATGAGGGTCACGAGAGCGAGCTGCCACGAGATCGAGAACATCATGACGAGCACGCCGATCACGGTGAGCACGCTCGTGAGCGCGCTCGAGAGCGACTGCTGCATCGTCTGCGTGATGTTGTCGATGTCGTTCGTGACCCGCGAGATGAGCTCACCGCGCTGCGTCTTGTCGAAGTAGCTGAGCGGCAGCCGGTGCACCTTGGCCTCGACGTCTTCGCGCAGACGCCACATCGCGCGCACCATGATGACGTTGATGACGTACCCCTGCACCCACGAGAGCACGGCGGCGACGAGGTACAGCGCGAGCACGAGGATCACGATCTGGCTGAGCGCGACGAAGTCGATGCCTTCGCCCGGCGTCAAGGTCGCCGCGCTGACGATGTTGGCGAGATCCGTCTGGCCCGAGGACCGAAGCTGCTCGACGACCTGCTCCTGGCTGACGCCCGCCGGCAACTGCAGCGAGATGAAGCCATCGAAGATGATGTTCGTCGCCTCGCCGAGCAGCTTCGGTGCGATGACCGTGAGCACGACGCCGAGCGCGCCGAGCAGCGAGACGAAGGCGAACGACCACTTCCACGGGGCCAGCAGCCCCAGCAGGCGGCGGAAGCTCGCGCCGAAGTTCGCGGCCTTGCCGGGCGCAAGGCTGTCCCAGTCGCCCGAGTTCAGGCGTGCCTGCTCGGCGAGCTCGAACTCGATGCGCTCCTCTTCGGTCATCTCTTTCGGCTCGGCGGTGCGAGCGGCGCCGCGGGCGCCGCCCTTGCCGGCCCCACGGCCCGCCCCGCGTCCACGGCGGGGCTGCTGGTCATTGGTGTCGGTGCTCATGCCTGTGCCTCCACTCCGAGCTGCGATTCGACGATTTGACGGTAGGTCTCGCACGTTTCGAGGAGTTCGTCGTGCGTGCCGATGCCGACCATGCCACCGTCGTCGAGCACGATGATGCGGTCGGCGTCGGTGATCGTCGACACGCGCTGCGCGACGACGATCTTCGTCACCTCTGGCAGCTCCCGCCAGAGCGCTTGCCGCAATCTCGCATCGGTCGTGAGGTCGAGTGCCGAGAACGAGTCGTCGAAGACGAGGATGTCGGGGATGTGCACGATCGCCCGCGCGATCGCGAGCCGCTGGCGCTGCCCGCCCGAGACGTTCGTGCCGCCCTGCGCGATGCGGGCGTTCAGGCCGCCCTCCATCTCGGCGACGAAGTCGCGACCCTGCGCGATCTCGAGGGCCTTCCAGAGCTCTTCGTCGGTGGCCTCTTCACGACCGAATCGCAAGTTGGATGCGACGGTGCCGGCGAACAGGAAGGGACGCTGCGGCACGAGGCCGATCGTCGTCCACAGCCGGTCGAGGTCGGCCTCGCGCACGTCGACGCCGTTGACGAGCACCGAGCCTCCGGTCGCGTCGAAGAGCCGCGGGATGAGCGAGACGAGCGTCGTCTTGCCCGCACCGGTCGAGCCGACGATCGCCACGGTCTCACCCCGATCGGCGCGGAACGAAATGCCTTCGAGCACGGGGTGCTGAGCGCCCGGGTAGGCGAACTCGACATCGCGGTACTCCACCGAGCCCGTCTCGGGGAACTGCGTCACCGGCACGGCGGGCCGAGTGAGGGTCGATTCGCTCGCAAGCACCTCGCCGATGCGCTCGCCCGACACCGCGGCGCGCGGAATCATGATCGTCGTGAAGGCGGCCATGAGCACGCCGCCGAGGATGATGCCGACGTACTGCATGAACGCGAAGAGCGTGCCGATCTGCACGTTTCCGGCATCGACCTCGATCGCGCCGAACCAGATCACGCCGATGACGGTGATGTTGAGCACGAGCATGAAGAACGGGAACAACGTGATGAAGAGCGTGCCCACACGACGGCCGACGATCATGATCTCGGTGTTCGCTCCGCGGAAGCGCTCTTCTTCGATGTTCTCGCGCACGAACGCCCGCACGACGCGGATGCCGGTGAGCTGCTCGCGCAGCACCCGGTTCACGGCATCGAGCTTGGTCTGGAAGCTGCGGAACAGCGGCACCATGCGGCTGATCACGAAGACGGCGACGGCGACGATCACGAGCACCGCGCTCCAGATCAGCCAGCTGAGGCCGAGGTCTTGACGCAGTGCCATGATGATGCCGCCGATCGCGAGCAGCGGCGCGCTCACGAGCATCGTCGCGCCGGTCATGGCGAGCATCTGCACCTGCTGCACATCGTTCGTGTTGCGGGTGATGAGGGAGCCGGGGCCGAACTGCGACACTTCGCGCTCGGAGAACGCACTGACCTTGTCGAACACGTCGTTGCGGATGTCGCGACCGAGGCGCATCGCAGCCTTCGCCGCGAAGTAGGTGGCGACGATCGCCGCGATGATCTGTGCGAGCGAGATCGCGAGCATGAACGTGCCGGTCGACCAGATGTACGCGGTATCGCCCGTCGAGACACCCTTGTCGATGATGTCGGCGTTCAGGCTCGGCAGGTAGAGGCTCGCCAAGGCGGAGATGAACTGGAACACCAGCACACCGAGGAGGAGCCATTTGTAGGGTTTGAGGTAGCGGACGAGGATTTTTCCGAGCATTGCGTCTCCATCGCGAGGAGTCAGTGAACCGAGCGGACACCGCCTGCCGCGGCGCGTTCGTGCGCGCACAGCACCAGCCAGGGCACCCATGCCCCTCGCTCGATCTGCAGGATCGCACCCCCGTACGACATTGCAGCGTTTTAGCCTCACATGGCGCGTGACGAGACGCAAGCGCCATCGGCGATCTGTCGCCCGCGTTCACCGAGGGCGAAATCCGTGGCGACCAGCGCTTCGACCAGCGCTTCGAACGGCGCTTCGACGCACGGCCGCCGAACGGCGAGAATGGGCGGCGGAGGTCTTGATGATCAACACGCACGAGGTCGAGAACCAGGTGCCGCCGCGCGAAGCTGTCGACGAGTACGCCGCCGACCGGCCGCTCGTCGATTCCGTCGCGCGATGGGGTCGCGACGGAGCCGCGGCCGTATTGCACGACGTGGGCGCGCTCGTCGGCTCGCCCGCGTTCCAGCGCGATGCGGAGCGCGCGAACACGCACCCGCCGGTGCTGCACACCCACGACCGTTGGGGTCGGCGCATCGACGAGGTCGAATACGACGACGCGTACCACCGGGTGGTCGCGGCGGCCGTGGGTGCGGGCGCGCACACGAGTGCTGCGGCGGATCCCGGACCGGGCGCGAACGTCGACCGGGCGGCGGCGTTCTTCCTCTTCGCGCAGGTCGAGCCCGGCCATGCCTGCCCGGTGTCGATGACGCATGCGGCGGTTCCGACACTCGAGCTCGCGGCATCCGGCCTTCGCGACGAATGGATGCCGCGGCTGCTGAGCCGCTCGTACGACCCGGCCCTCGGCGGCGCAGGTGCGCCGGCGAAGACCTCGGCGCTCGTGGGCATGGCGATGACCGAGAAGCAGGGCGGATCCGACGTGCGCGCGAACACGACTCGGGCCGAGCGGCGCGGCGGCGGTGGCGCGGATGGCGCGGGCGCGAGCTGGGGCGGCGAGTACGGCCTGACCGGCCACAAGTGGTTCTGCAGCGCGCCGATGAGCGATGCGTTCTTCGTGCTCGCGCAGGCGCCGCACGGGCTGAGCTGCTTCTTCGTGCCGCGGGTGCTGCCCGATGCATCGCGGAACGTGTTCCGCATCGAGCGGTTGAAGGACAAGCTCGGCAACCGTTCGAACGCGTCGGCCGAGATCGAGCTCGATGAAACGACCGGATGGCTCGTCGGGGAAGAGGGTCGCGGCATCGCGACGATCGTGCAGATGGTGACGCGCACCCGGCTCGATTGCGTGATCGGTTCGGCGGCCGGAATGCGCCAGTCGGTCGCCGAGGCGGCCTGGCATGTGCGGCATCGCACGGCGTTCGGGTCGCTGCTCGTCGACCAGCCCGCGATGGCGTCGGTCGTCGCCGACCTCGCGCTCGAGTCGGAAGCGGCCACGCTCACGTCGATGCGGCTCGCGCGAGCATATGACGACGACGCGACGGCGCCTGATTCGAGCGGCGGTGCGGAGCAGGCGTTCCGTCGCCTGGCGACCGCGGTCTCGAAGTACTGGATCTGCAAGCGCGGTCCTGGCCATGCCGCCGAAGCGCTCGAGTGCCTCGGCGGCAACGGATACACCGAGGCGTTCCCGCTCGCACGTCGCTATCGCGAGCAGCCGTTGCTCGCGATCTGGGAGGGCTCGGGCAACGTCATCGCGCTCGACGTGCTGCGCGTGCTCGCGCGCGAACCCGAGGCGTTCGACGCGTTCTTCGCCGAGGTCGGGTCGGCGGCGGGCGAGTCGCCGGCGTTCGATGCTGCGCTCGCCGGGGTGCACACGCTCGTGCGCGAGCTTGCCATGACGGATGTCGCGACTGCCGCGGCTCGTGCGCGTGAACTGACCGAGCGGCTCGCGTTGGTGCTGCAGGCCTCGCTCATGCTGCGGTACGCGCCGGGTTCGGTCGCCGACGCGTTCGTCCGTACTCGCCTCGGCGGCGAGGGCGGCGGGCAGTACGGGGTGCTGCCCCGCGGGGTGGATGTGGCGGCGCTCCTCGCGCGCGCCTGAGCGCGGCTGACGGAGCGGCGCGTGCGTCCGAGTGCGGCGGCGTGCGTGTGTGGGTGTGCGTGTGACTGTGGATAACCCGGCGAGCAGACGGTCGGCTCGCCTAAGGTATTCGCCATGCCCCTCTCCCGAACTCGACCGCCACGCCGGCGAAGCGCACTTCCCGCGCTCGCCGCGGCCGGGGTGATCGCGTTCCTCTTGAGCGGGTGCACCGGCGACCCGGCACCGACGCCGACCGCGTCACCGGATGCCGCCGAGCCGATCTTCGCCTCCGACGAGGAGGCCCTCGCCGCCGCCGTCGCCGGTTACGAAACGTATATCTCCACTGTTGATGTGTTGACCCAAGAGGGCGGTAGCGAGCCCGAGCGGATCCGTGACGTCGTCGCTGACATCTATGTAGAGGAACTCCTGGAATCGCTGCAGCGTCTGAGTGAAAGTGGCAATCACACGACCGGCGAGACCGGGTTCGACCAGATGAAGCTCATCGAACGCCATGAGGCCGACGGTGTGGCCGAGGTGACCACCTATGTCTGTATCGACGTCTCGGCCGTTCGTGTGATCAGTTCGGATGGCGTCGACGTGACACCCGCCGACCGCGTGATACGGCGACCTCTGCAGGCCACCTTCGAATCGTCGCCCGACAACGCAGCAGAGATGTTGCCCTCAGGATCGGAACAATGGGCCGGCGACGACTTCTGCTGACGATGACCACGCTGGTCGCACTGATCTCGTTGACGGCAGTCTCACCCGCTTTGGCAAACGAAATCGACTATGTCGGTGGCCAGAACACGGCTGATGAGACTCGACTCGATGGAGAGAAAAGCATCCACGAGCCCGAACCTGAAGTCACGCCGGTTGATGAAGCGCAGAAGGACGCCGATACTCCGGCCGACGACAATGACGGCGATTCCTTGAATGTCATCGAAGTCTCGCTCGGCGAGGAGACTGACAACTGCAGCCCGATTCATCCCGCCCAATGCAATCAACCGGGGGCGACACCAGAGCCGGCCGCTCCTGCCCCGGGCGTCACGGTCACGCTGCGTGATATCGCGTCGTTCGTGCCGGCGAAGCCGGGCAACGGCATGGAACCGGGGGGCTGGGCGGTCGAAGACCTTCCGGCGAACTTCGTCGCCGGAGCATCCGTGCAGATCGTGCCCGGCACCCTACTCGGCCAGCCCGCCGACGTGCGTTTCACACCGGTCGGATACCGGTGGTCCCACAGCGACGGCGGCACCGTCGAGAACGCCGCACCTGGTGCGACATGGGCACAACTCGGTCAACGCGAGTTCACCCAGACCGGCACGAGTCACGTCTTCGCCGAGTCCGGCGAGTACACCGTCGCCCTCGACGTCGTGCTGCGCGCCGAATACCGGTTCGCCGGATCCGGTTGGCAGACCATCTCCGGCACCCTGACCGCCACCGGAGACCCGCAACGCGTCCTCGTCGGCCGATTCGACACCGTCCTGACCCAAGGCGACTGCAACACCAACCCTGCCGGCCCCGGCTGCTGAACCCGGCACGAAGCCGCTCAGCGCCAGAGGAACGGCGGATGCCCCGCGGGCACCTCGCCTCGAGCCACGAGTCGTGCCAGCTGCACGGCGCCGTCGAGCGGTCCGCCGACGGCCGGCACGAGGGAGGCGTCCGGCGCGAGACGGGCGAATTCCGCCTCGAACGCCGAGATGAATGCCCCGCCCGCGGCGAACACGCCACCGGTGCCGGCGGCGAGCCGCGGTTCGGCCAGCGCGGGGTCGAGTGCGGCGGCGAGGGTGCCGGCGACGAGCGCACCGGCATCCGACATGATGCGGGTCGACGCTGCGTCGCCGACCGAGGCGAGGCCGGCGACATCCGCTGCGAAGCCCGCGAGCACCGAGCCGCGGTCGTCGCGCGTGTAGAGCTGCGCGGGCCAACCCGGCGCCGGACCGAAGCGCGACTCGGCCGCGGAGAGGAGCGCCGCGGCATCCGTCGTCACACCGTCATGGGTCTGGATCGCCGCCTTCAGGCCCTCGATGCCGATCCACGCGCCCGAACCGCGGTCGTCGTACAGGTGGCCCCAGCCGCCGACCCGCCGCCACACCTCGTGCAGGTCGGTGCCGATCGCGATCGCGCCGGTGCCCACGGCGACGACCGCGCCCGGGCGGCCGCCGAGCGCACCGAGATGGGCGGTCAACGCATCGATGGCGAGTGCGATCTGCGCTCCGCCGGTGGCATCGCGCAACGCTGCGACCGATGTGGCGGGCGAAGCGACGAGGGAGGCGAGACCGGTGGCACCGATTCCGACCGCGGTGATCGAGGCATCCGGCCACTCTTCGCGAGCCCGCTCGATGAGCGAACCGGCGACTGCGAGCGCCGTGCTGCCACTCGGCGTGATCGCGACCGGCGGCCCCTCGAGCAGGCGTCGTTCGGCGCCGGCAGCACTGCCGATTGCACCGCTGGAACCGGCACCGGTGGTGGCCGCCGCCGGCTCGAGCGCAGCCCTGCTCCCGGTGCCGCCGATGTCGACACCGAGGACCCATTCCGAACGTTCGGAAGTTTCTTGCAAACCGGCCACCATTCCCGAATACTACTTCCAGAGTGAGTTCTGTTTCAGGTTCATCGTCCGTTTCATATTCCCGGTCGGCGCGCGAGTGCCACCAACGTTTCAACGAGGAGACACCCCTATGAACAAGCGCTTCCTCCCGGTCGCGGCACTCGGCATCACCGCCATGCTCGCGCTGGCAGCCTGCTCGAGCGGCGAGACGCCTGCCGCCGACGACGGCCCGATCGACGCGAAGGGCGAGACCCTCACCGTCTGGATCATGGAGGGCACGAACCCCGACTCCGAGCCCCTCTTCGAGAAGGTCGGCGAGGCATTCACCGAAGAGACCGGTGCGACCCTCGAGGTCGAGTACGTGCAGTGGGCCGATGCCCACGACCGCTTCGTCACGTCGATCGCGGGCGGCACCACCCCCGACGTCGCCGAGACCGGCACCACGTGGACCGCCGAGTTCGCCGACGCCGGCGCGCTCGCCCCGCTCACCGAATTCGTCGCCGCCGAAGACGGCCTGCAAGACGACCTCGTCGATGGCCTCGAGGTCGCCGGCACCTACGACGGCGACCTCTACGGCATGCCGTGGTACGCCGGCGTGCGCTCGATCGTCTATCGCGCCGACATCTTCGACGAGCTCGGCCTCGAGGCGCCGACCAGCTGGGACGAGATCGTCTCTGCCGGCGAGGCCATCAAGGCGGCTCACCCCGAGATGCTCGCATTCGCGGTTCCCGGCAACGCCGAGTTCGGTGTGTACCCGTGGGTCTGGGGCGCCGGCGGCGAGGTCTCCGAGCTCGACGGCGACGAGTGGACCTCGGGCCTTGCGAGCAAGGAGTCCCAGGAGGGCATCCAGTTCTACACCGACCTCGCACTGAAGCACGGCTTCTCCTCGGCCGGCGCGACCACGTGGAAGGAGACCGACGCGCGCGACGCCTTCACGCAGGGCAGCGTCGCCATGATGCTCTCCGGGTCGTGGACCCCGAAGGCGCTCGTCGAGAAGGCTCCCGACCTCGAAGGCAAGATCGCGGCAGCGGTCATCCCCGGTCAGGAAGACGGCATCTCGCCGTCGGTGCTCGGCGGCTCGCACCTGTCGGTCTTCAACACCTCGAAGAACCAGGAACTCGCATACGCCTTCGTCGAGCTCATGACCACGGGCGAGTTCGCCGCCGAGTGGGCCGACTCGACCGGATACTTCCCGGGCCTCGAGTCGCTCATGGACGACGCGCTCGCCTCGACCGACCCGCTCGTGCAGCCCTTCGCCCAGCAGATGGTCGAGGGCGGCGCATCCGTGCCCGTCACCCCGACCTTCGGTGCGGTGCAGGCCAAGCAGACGACGAACACCATGATGCAGGCCATCCTCAGCGGTCAGAAGACCGTCGAGCAGGCGACGGAGGATGCCGCTGCCGAGATGGACACCATCATGAACGGCAACTGAGGCGACCGGAACAACCGAGGCACCTGTTTTGTCGAACCTCGCACCAACGCTGTCGGTCACGGGCGAGGGCGCTCCGGCGTCCGCATCCGTGGCCGGCGGCCACGGTGGCCGCGACCCCCGCGGCCGCCGCTTCCTGACCTGGGCGAAAGCCCGTCCGTGGGTGCTCCTCGCGCCCGCGCTCATCATCCTCGGCGGCCTCATGCTGTGGCCGCTCATCCGCGTCGTGCTCTTCTCGCTGCAGGACTACGGCCTGCGCGAGATCGTCAGCGGCAAGTCCAACTTCATCGGCCTCGACAACTACGTCGAGGCGTTCACCAATCCGACCCTCTGGTCGGTCGTGCTGCCGAACACGCTGGGCTTCGCCGTGGCATCCGTCGCAGGTACCGTCATCGTCGGCACGCTCGTCGCCCTGCTGCTCGCCTCGCTCGGCACCTTGTGGCGCACCGTCGTCGCGAGCGCCATCATGATCGCCTGGGCGATGCCCGCGGTCACCGGCACCTACGTGTGGGTCTGGATCTTCGACGCCGATAAGGGCGTCGTCAACTCGACGCTCATGGCGCTGGGCCTCATGGACGAGCCGTACAACTGGTTCACGAACCAGTGGTCGTTCTACGGCATCGTGCTCTTGAACGTCATCCACCACGGCTTCCCGTTCGTGGCGATCACGATTCTCGCGGGCCTGCTCGGCGTGCCGAAAGAGATGCTCGAGGCCGCCGAGATGGACGGCGCCGGCGCGTGGCGACGGTTCTGGAAGATCATCTTCCCGACGCTGAAGCCCGTCTTCTCGGTCGTCATCATCCTGTCGACCATCTGGGACTTCAAGGTGTTCGCGCAGGTCTACCTGATGCCGGGCGGTGCGGGCTCGAACCGCTCGGTGCTCAACCTCGGCGTCTGGTCGTACGTCGAGTCGTTCGGGCAGAACCGCTACGGCTTCGGCGCGGCGCTCGCGGTGCTGCTCACGATCGTGCTGCTGGCCATCACGGTCGTCTACATCCGCACACTCTTCAAGGAGGAACAGCTGTGAGACGGCGTTCCCCCGCACGCAACATCGGCAAGATCATCGCCGTCGTCGCGTTGCTGCTCTTCACCCTCTTCCCGGTGTACTGGATGGTCTCGAGCGCGTTCGACGCGCAGGCGTCGAGCGGCGGCCAGTCGCTCGTGCCCAAGGAGTTCACGTGGGACAACTTCACCTACGTGCTGAGCGAGGGCGGCTTCGACGTCTTCCTCCGCAACTCGGCGCTCGTGGCGGTCGTCACCGTGCTCGCGAGTGCGATCGTGGCACTGCTCGCCTCGGTCGCGGTCGCCCGGTTCAAGTTCAAGTTCCGCACGGCAATGCTGCTCATGATCCTCGTCGTGCAGATGGTGCCGCTCGAAGCACTCGTGATCCCGCTGTTCGTGCAGGTGCGCGACCTCGGCCTGCTGAACACGCTGCTCGGCCTGATGGTCGTCTACGTGGCGCTCTCGCTGCCATTCGGCATCTGGATGCTGCGCGGCTTCGTCGCCGCCGTGCCGGTCGAGCTCGAGGAGGCCGCCTACATCGACGGCGCGAGCTGGTGGCGCATGTTCCGTTCGGTCATGCTGCCGCTCGTGATGCCTGGCCTCGTCGCAACGAGCGTCTTCTCCTTCATCACGGCGTGGAACGAGTTCATCTTCGCGATGACCCTGCTCGGCGGGGCGACGGAGAACTACACGGTCGCGATCGGCCTGAAGTCGTTCTTCGGCCTGCACTCCAACGAATGGGGCTACATCATGGCCGCATCGACGCTCATCACCCTGCCGGTCATGATCTTCTTCATCATCGTGCAGCGTCGCCTCTCGTCGGGCCTCGTCGCCGGCGCCGTCAAGGGGTAGGCGTGGGCGCGCCTCCTCGACCCGCCACGGCGACCAGAACGCCCGCCACGGCGACCAGAACGCCCGCCACGGTGACCAGAAGCCCCGCCACGGTGACCAGAACTGGGGTAGCCGGCCGCCTCGCACGACCGGGCGGCGTCCCCGAGGATGGAATGCAGGCCGCGGACGCGGGCGCGTTTTCTCAGCAGGAACCGGGGACCCAGTGATGTCGGCGAACGTGCTCACCGCCGTGCGAGCAGCACTGCCGCGCCTCAGCTCGTCGGAGGCGCGCGTCGCCGAGGCGATCATCGCCGATCCGACGCTCGTCGTCGAGCTCACGATCAACGACCTCGCCCGAGTCTGCGGAACCTCACTGTCGACCGTGGCGCGCTTCTGCCAGACCGTCGGCTACAGCGGGTATCGCGAATTCCGCATGGAGGTCGCGAGCGCGGTGAGCCGTGAGGCCGCCGAGCGCGACCGGTTCGGTCTCGCCGATTCCGACATCAATCCGGATGACTCGGCCGACGACGTGGTCGCGAAGATCGCGTTCCACGAGGTGCTCGCCATCGAGGAGACGGTCGCGGGTCTCGACACCGCGGTGCTCGACGGGGTGGTCGAGGCGATCGACGCGGCGGGGCACGTCGACCTCTATGGATTCGGCGCGAGCGGCCTCACCGCGCAGGACTTGCAGCAGAAGCTCACCCGCATCGGCATCTCGGCGTTCTGTTCCGTCGACATCCACCTCGCGCTCGTCTCGGCCGCGCTCCGGAAGCCGACGGATGTCGCGATCGGCATCTCGCACTCGGGACTCACCACCGAGACGAGTCACGCCCTCTCCGCTGCCCGTGATGCAGGCGCGACGATCGTGGCGATCACCAACTCGCCGGAGTCGCCGATCGCAGAGCTCGCCGATCTCGTGCTCATCACCCGCGCCCGCGAGTCGAGCTACCGCATGGGCGCGATGTCGAGTCGCATCGCCCAGCTCGCGCTCGTCGACTTCCTCTTCGTGCGGGTCGCGCAGCGAAGGCACGATGAGGTGGCGACGCCGTTGCGCCGCACGCACGAGGTCACCGAGAGCCACCGTCTCGCCACCAGGCGCAAGCGCACGGTCAACGGCGAGTAGGGCTCAGCTCACTCCGCTCTCGCCGACGTGACACTCAGAGCTCCGTGCGACTGAACGTCTCCTCGTACAACTCGCGCAGGCCCGCGTTGCCGCGCTCCCCGAACGCGGCTCGCTGTCGAGCCGCGCCCGTGCCCTCGCGCATCAGCCTCGCGATGCCTTCCCGCACCAACTCCAGGTCGCCGGCCGCTTCGAGCGCCGGTTGCAGCAATCGGATGCTCCGCTCCAGCGTCTCCTCGGCCGGACGCAGTTCCCCGAGCACCGGGTCGAGCACCTCTGCGCTGATGCCGGTGTGCGCGGAGTGCAGCAGTGCGGCGTTCAGCAGCTCCGGACCGGGCGCCGATTCCGCGGTCGGCTGCACGGCGTGCGCCCACGCCAGGTCGTCGTCGACGACGGACACGACGAGCGCGCGGCAGAGCGAAGCGAGGAGTACCGATGACCACGCCTCGAGCTGTGCGTCGGCGACGCGGATCTCGATCGTCGGCAGTTTCGGGGAGAGCCGGCTGTTCCACATGATGATCGCCCGGTCCTTCATGCCGCCGATGCCGATGAGTCGCTCGAGTCGCCGGTCGTAGTCGGCGCCGTCACGGAAGACCGGCGGGCATCCGGTGGTCGTCCACCGCCGCTGGGCGACATTGCGCCAGCTCTCGTACCCGGTGTCGTGCCCGCGCCAGATCGGCGAGTTGCCGGTCAACGCGGAGAAGAGCGGCAGCCAGTTGCGCGACGCGTTCAGTGCGCGCACGCCCGCTTCGTGGTCGGGGATGCCGACGTGCACGTGCAAGCCCTGGATCTGGTGGTCGGCGATGACGTCGCCCATGTCGTCGGCGATGCGGAGGTACCGGGGCAGGTCGGTGACGGTCGGGAACGGCAGCGCATCCGGCGGCACCCCGACGCTCGCGACGACCGAGCCGAGCCGAACCGCCTCCGTCGTGAGCTCCCGACGGAACCCGACGAGCGCGGCCTGCGCATCGGCCATCGAGGTGAACACCACCGAGGCGTGCTCGACCTGTGCGGCGAGGAACTCGTGATGGGTCACCGGCTCCCAGTGGGGTTGCGCGGCGAGGCTGCGGAACGCGCCGGCCGCGACATCCGCCGGGCGCAATGTCTCGGGGTCGAGGAAGACGAACTCCTCCTCGATGCCGAACGTCGTCGGTTTCTCACCCATCGCGGCCTCCCCCGAGCGATGTTCGAACTCTCGTCACCTCTGACGATGGTGTCAACCCCCGAATCGGGTGGCGCTTGCAGCGGTCGAGAATCGCACCGCAGCCTCGACATACTGGTGGGAGCGCGGTTCTGACTCCCCAGATCGAAGGAGCGATTCCGATGAAGTACCTGATCCAGATCTACAGCAACCCAGCGTCTCGCGCCGTGTGGAGCGAGTTCACCCCTGAGCAGCAGGCCGATGGGTACGTCTACTACCAGCGCATCAGCGAGGAGCTCGCGGCGAGCGGGGAGTTCGTGGCGAGCGAGGCGCTCGCCGACATCTCTCTCGCCAAACGCGTCACGCACGACGACAACGGCACGGTTGCGAGTGACGGGCCGTTCGCCGAGACGAAGGAGCTGCTCGCCGGCTTCTACCTCGTCGACTGCGAGAGCGAGGCGCGAGCCGTCGAGATCGCGGCGCGCTTCCCCGAGGCGCAGTTCGGGCTCATCGAGGTGCGGCCGGTGCTCGAGATGGCCTCGGGCCCCGACGTGTGACGCGCTTGCCCGAGGCCGACGCCGTCCGGGCGCTGCGGGCCGCCGCACCGTCGGCGCTCGCGGTGCTCGTGCGGCGCTACGGCGACTTCGCGGCCTGCGAAGACGCCGTGCAGGAGGCGCTCATCGCGGCATCCGATCAATGGCCGCGAGATGGCGTGCCCGATAGCCCCCGTGCGTGGCTCGTGCGGGTCGCCTCGCGGCGCTACATCGACGAGGTGCGAGCGGATGTCGCACGCCGCCGCCGCGAGTCGCGCGTCGTCGAGCTCGAGCCGACGCCGTCGCCCGTGTCCGCGGTCGACGACACGCTCACGTTGTTCCTGCTCTGCTGTCACCCGGCGCTCGGTCGCCCGGCGCAGCTCGCGCTCACCCTGCGGGCCGTCGGCGGCCTCACGACGGCCGAGATCGCTCGCGCCCTGCTGGTGCCCGAAGCGACGGTCGCGCAGCGAATCTCACGGGCGAAGTCGCGCATCAGGGCGAGCGGCGAGGGCTTCCGGATGCCGCAGCCGGCCGCCCTCGATGTGCGGCTCGCCGCCCTGCGCCAGGTGCTCTACCTGATCTTCACCGAGGGGCACACCGCGAGCTCTGGCGACGAACTTGCGCGCGTGGATCTCTCGGCCGAGGCGATCCGCCTCACGAGGCAACTGCTGGGCTCGGCGCCCGACGACTCGGGGGAGACGACCGGGCTCCTCGCCCTCATGCTCCTCACCGAGGCTCGTCGGCCAGCACGCACCGACGCGGCGGGCGCGCTCGTGCCGCTCGACGAGCAGGACCGCTCGCGCTGGGACCGCCGCATGGTCGGCGCGGGCGTCGCCCTCATCACCGAGGTGCTCGACCGCGCCCCGATCGGCCCGTACCAACTGCAGGCGGCGATCGCCGCCGTGCACGACGAGGCGGCCTCGACCGACGACACCGACTGGATCGAGATCCTGGGACTCTACGACCTGCTCGAACGCCTCGCGCCGGGCCCCATGGTCACCCTCGGTCGCATCGTGGCACTCGCCATGGTCGAGGGGCCGGCATCAGGCCTCGACGCCCTCGAGGCATCCGAGGCCTCAGAGGCGTCGAGTGGCGGCGCTGCGCTCGCCCAGCACCATCGCACGTGGGCGGTGCGTGCGCACCTGCTCGAGCGGGCAGGGGCGACGGATGCCGCTTCGCTCGCGTTCGCCGAGGCCGCGCGCCGCACCCTCAACGGCCCGGAACAGCGCTACCTCGCGGCGAAGGCCGAACGGTTGCGCGCGCCGCGCTGACACTCGGCGGGCTGAGCTTGTCGAAGCCGGTCGCTGCCGTCTGTGGGCTGAGCTTGTCGATGCCGGTTGCTGCCGTCTGTGGGCTGAGCTTGTCGAAGCCGGTCGCTGCCGTCTGTGGGCTGAGCTTGTCGAAGCCAGCCGCTGCCTTTTGCGGGACCTCCTCAGCGGGCAAGCAGGCCCGCACCACCAGGCTCAGCCGTGATGCCCTGGTGCTCGTGCCCACTGGCCGGTTCTTCGGTGTGGTCGTCGTGTTGCGGGGAGCCGACGGCCACCTCATCGCCGGGTTCGACGACCACGAACTGACCCATCATCCCCTCGTCTTCATGAAGCAGCATGTGGCAGTGGTACATGTAGGGCATCTCAGGGTCGGTGTAGTCCTCGAACCGCATGAGCAGCCGGTAGGTGTGGTTCGGTTCGAGATAGACCGTGTCCTTCGGCCCCGACAGCACATCGGGCGGCGGTTCGCCGTCGATCGTGAGCACCTGGAACTGCACGTCGTGCACGTGGAAGCTGTGCGGCATCGGGATGGTGTTGCGCACCTCCCACACTTCGGTGCTGCCGACCGTCACGACTTCGTCGATTCGCCCCATATCCATCGTCACCCCGTTGATCTTCCGTTCGTCGAGCTCGAACGCGCGCTCCACGGTCGCGTCCGTCTCGACGAGCGCGTCCTCGACCGCGTGCGACGAGACCGGCCATCGGGGTTCCGGCGACGGTGCGAGTTGCTCGGCCGCCCTCAGTTCGAGTACGTCGAACGCGTCGTTGCCGCCCATGGCGAACGGCACGGCCACGTTGCCCAGATCCGCTTCGAACGATCGAAGCCGGGCCGTCGCCCCGGGCTCGACGGCCACGACGATCTCGGCTCGCTCTCCCGGGGCGAGCCGCACCTGCTCGGCGGCGACCGGTGCGTCGAGCAACCCGCCGTCGGTTGCGATGAGCTGCATCTCGCGGTCGTCGAACCCGAACGAGTAGGTGCGCGCCGTCGATCCGTTCAGCAGGCGCAACCGCACGCGTTCGGTCGTGACCTCGTGGTACGCGCCGATCGTGCCGTTCGTCACGACGATGTTGCCGAGTGTGCCGGGCTCGCCACCATCGTCACTCAACTCGAGCTGGCCGCCGTCGGTGATGAGCTTGTCCTGCACGATCACGGGAACGTCGTCGACGCCGTACTCCTGGGGAAGGTCGGCGGCGCGGGTCGCGTCGTCGTCGAGGATGAAGAGTCCGGCGAGACCGCGGTACACGTGTTCCTCGGTGGCTCCATGCGGGTGCGGGTGGTACCAGAGGGTCGCGGCAGGCTGATCGATCTTCCACGTCGGGCGCCAGGTGCCGCCGTCCGCCGCGATCTGCTGGTGGGGTCCGCCGTCCATCGCGGCCGGCAGGTGCATGCCGTGCCAGTGCACGCTCGTCTCCACGTCGAGGTCGTTCGTGACTTCGACGGCCACCTGTTCGCCGCGCTCCGCGCGGAGCGTCGGCCCCAGGAGGGCACCGTTGTAGCCCCATGTCGGCGTCATCGTGTTCGGTACGAATGAGGACGAACCCTGCTGCGCGGTCAGCGAGAAGACCCGAGTTCCATCGACAATGCGCGATTCGGCGACTGGGGGGATCGCCAGCTCGTTCGTGAACTCCTGGTCGCTGATCGGGCTCACGGATCCCGGCACGAGCGTGCAGCCCGACAGCAGCGCCGCCGTGGCCAGCGCCGCGGTGGCCAGGGCTGCTCCGCTGAGAGCCAACTGCGTCGGGGTGCGGATCATCGCGCCCGTCGCAGCTTCTGGATCCCGGCGGCGGCGAGGCCGGCGAGGCATCCCCACAGCGCGTCCATCGCGAGGGCCGGCAGGATGATCCATGCCGGTCCTCCGCCGGTGAGCAACCCGCTGCCCGGTGCCACGATGGCGCTGATCAGCAGCGCGATCAGTCCGTACGCGATTCCGGTGAGTGTGAGTGTGAGCACCGGTCGTCCGACACGGCCGAAGCCGACGACGCCGATCCAGATCGCGGCGGAGAGCCCGACGATGACGAGAGCCCGGGGCGCGCCGCCGCCGATGCCGGTGAGTGCTGAGAGCGGCCACAGCAATGCCACCGACGCGAGTCCGAGGATGAGGGGCCACGTTTGGCGGAACCAGCTGCGTCGAACGGAAGCAGGTTCGAGCGCCGGCGCGGGGGCCGAGGGTGAGGCGGGCCGGGCCTGATCGCCGTGGTGCTGGAGCGGGGTGTCAGGGGACTGATCGGAGGTCATGCTTCCACGTTGTCCGGTGCTGAGCATCGGCACATCCGCCGACGGATGTGACATGGGTCGACGGGTGTCGACAGTTCGTGTCGCTCCCGGGCGACAGTTTCGGGGGATGCGTCTCGGTTCCCGCGCGCTCCTGCACCTGCTCCGTAGGCTGGTCCCGTGTCGAGCACCGGGGACCATCACTCCATCGCGCCGCGTCTCATCGACGCGGTGCTGGCGCTCGCGATGGCGCTCGCCGTCGCCGTCGTGATCGCTGCCGACTTCACCGGCGCCGGGCGGTCCGATCCGGGCGCGTACCTGTTCGCCGTCGGGTTCGGCGCCCTCATCGCGATTCGGCGTCTCGCCCCGCGCACGATGCTGGTGGCGACGGTGTTCGGGGTCTTCGCCTACTACGCGCTGGGCTATCCGGTGATCGGCATGGCGCTCCCGGCGGTCGCTGCGCTCTACTCGGCTGCCGAGCTGCGGCGCACCTGGTGGGCCGTCGGCGCCGGCGCGGTGCTCCTCGGGGTGTCGGCTTACTTCCGGCTGGTGGATGGGCAGCCGACGAGCTACCTCTACGGCTACGACCTGCTCACCAACGTCGCGCTCGTCGCGGCGGCGATCGCGCTCGGGGTGGCCGTGCGGCTCGCCCGCGAAGCGCGCGAGCGTACGGAGCAGGTGCGCTCGCTCACGGCGGCGGAACAGGCGTATCTCGCTGACCGGCGCCTGCAGGAGGAGCGCGTGCGCATCGCTCGGGACCTGCACGACGTCGTCGGCCATGATCTGGCCGTCGTGGCCCTGCACGCCGGCGTCGCCGCCGAGGCGATCGGCCGCGACGACGATGCCGCACGCGAAGCCATCGATCATGTGACGGCAGCCGCTTCGAGCAGCCTGCACGAGTTGCGTGCGACGGTGCGGCTGCTGCGCGAACCTGCTGCACCCCCACGCGGGTCGATCGGTCTGGCCGGCATCGGCACGCTCATCGAACCGGCTCGCGCCACCGGCCTGACGGTCGATGTAGAGGTGGAGGTGCCGCCGGGAAGCGTCGATGCCGCGATCGACGCCGCGGCGTACCGAATCGTGCAGGAGTCGCTCACGAACGTGCTGCGGCATGCGAACGCGCAGCGTGTGCTTGTGTCGGCCCGGCTGATCGGTGGGCGAATGAACGTGAAGGTCGCCGACGACGGCCGAGGTGACACCTCGGCGCTGCAACCGGTTGCGTCGGGCGCCGGCATCAACGGCATGCGGGAGCGGGCGATGCTGCTGGGCGGGCAGGTCGACGTCGGTCGAGGCGAACTCGGCGGCTTCGCCGTCACCGCCGAGCTGCCGGCGAGGCTCGTACCGTGATCCGGGTCGTGGTCGTCGACGACCAGGAACTCGTGCGCGCCGGGCTCCGGCCGCTCGCCGAACGCGACGGCGACATCGCGGTGGTCGGCGAAGCCGACAGCGGAGCATCGGGTCTCGAGCAGGTACGGGCGTTGCGGCCCGACGTCGTGCTGATGGACATCCGCATGCCCGAGATGGACGGCCTCGAGGCGACGAGTCTGATCGTCGCCGACCCGGCGCTCGACGGTGTTCGCGTGCTCGTGCTCACCACGTTCGACGAGGACGAGCATGTCGTCGAGGCGATCCGGTCGGGCGCGGCCGGGTACCTGCTGAAGGACGTCTCGCCGAGCGAGCTTCGACGTGCGATCCGCGTGGTGGCTTCGGGGGACGCACTCTTGTCGCCGACGGTCACAGCCTCGGTGATGCGAGTGATCGCGGCAGGTCCGCCGGTCGGCGGCGACGAGCAGCGTCTGAGTAGGCTCACCGAACGGGAACGCGAGGTGCTCGAACGGGTCGGGCGGGGCCTGACCAACGACGAGATCGCCGGTGAGCTCTTCCTGAGCCCCGCGACCGCGCGCACCTACGTCAGTCGGCTGCTCACGAAACTCGGAGCGCGAGACCGTGCCGCCCTCGTGATCCTCGCGTATGAGACGGGCCTCGTCGTTCCCGGCGACCGGTGAACGCGCCTCAGCGCACGAGCAGGCCCACGATGCCCGACACGATGCTCGTCAGCAGCGAGAGCGCCACGAGCGCACCGGTCACGATCCACGCGACCCGCTTGTGCTCCTCGTACCCCTCGAGTGCACGGTCGTCGCGATCGCGCTGCGCACCGGTGAGTACGAGCAGCAGGTCGACGAGCACCCAGACCCCGAGCCCGCCGAGGGTGAGCAGCTTCGCGATCGCGGTTCCGTACTTGCCGAGGTAGAAGCGGTCGGCGCCCCAGAATCCGAGCAACAGGGCGAACAGCCACGTCGCGACGAAGGTGCGGCCGGCCGAGCGGTACGGCTCGTACGAGAATGGGGGTTCGGATGCCGCGGCTGCGGCGTAGCCCGGCGGGAGCGGCGCGGTCGTCTGCTCCTCGATCGCGGAGCTCGGCGGGGCAGGCAGTGTGTACGAGGGGAACTCAGCTGCAGGGGTCGCTGCCGGCTGGCCGGGCGACGGCGGCGCCGGCGGAGGAGGGAACGGCAGCGCAGCGTTGGGGCGGGCCGTCGTCGACTCGTCGATGTCGTCGTACCTCGGAGCGGGCGCGGGGTCGAGCGACGGTGCTGCTGGCGGTGCGAACGGCCACGCAGGAGCGGGTGCGACCGCGGGGGCAGCCTGCGCGGGCGGCCACGCCGGTGCAGACGCCACTGCGGGGGCAGCCTGCGCGGGCAACGGGTTCGAAGCGGCATCCGCCGGTCTCGGCGCCGTATGCGGAGACCAGCCCGCGCCGTCCCAATAGCGCAGCAGCGCGGCATCCGCTTCGTCGTCGTACCAACCGGCGGCACGACGCAGCTCAGGCACGGACTCAGGCTCAAACGTCACGTTCGCTCCTCTCTTTCTGCTCCTTCTTCTGCAACCGTACGGCCCGCACCGTGAGCTGCACGGCTGCGATCACCACGAGCGCCGCGAACAGCCACGTCGACCACTCGGGCGACAGGAGGTGCGCAAGCGCGACGCCTCCGAAGGATGCCGCTGTCGCCGCGATACCGGCGAT
This sequence comes from Agromyces sp. Y782, assembly GCF_059445405.1. Taxonomy (NCBI): domain Bacteria; kingdom Bacillati; phylum Actinomycetota; class Actinomycetes; order Micrococcales; family Microbacteriaceae; genus Agromyces; species Agromyces sp. Y782. The sequence continues at coordinate 2,594,533 of NZ_JCAIUG010000001.1, forward strand.
GGCGCCGGCGCGAAGATCGACGACCCCGCCGCGAGTGCTGGTGATGGTGCCGCTGATCGCCGTGGGGATCATCACGGCGAGCGAGGTGCCCTTGGCGACGAGGTCGCTCATACCGAAGAAGAGGATGAACGCCGGCACCATGACGAGCCCGCCGCCGATGCCGAAGAGCCCGGAGGCGACGCCGATGACGAGGCCGAGGCAGACCATGCCGATGATCGTGAGCGCGTCGAGTTCGAGATGTGCGGCGGCACGTGCGGGTACGACGAGCAGCATGCGCACGGCGACGACGACGAGCAGCGCGATGAACATCCAGCGCAGCCAGCCGAGGGGTACGCGGCGCAGCAGCAGCGCACCGAGCCAGGATCCGACGATGCCGCCCGCCGCGACGAAGATCGCCGGAATCACATCGACCTCGCCGGCTGCGAAGTAGGTGATCGATCCGGCGATCGCCGTCGGCACGATCGCCGCGAGCGATGTGGCCGAGGCGCGGCGCTGGTCCATGCCCGCGAAGGTCACGAGGAGCGGCACCATCAGCAGGCCCCCGCCGACCCCGAACGCACCAGAGAGCAACCCGCCGACCGCGCCGATCAGGGCGAGCCGCAGCCACGACGCGCGTCGGTCGCCGGAAGCCGCGGATGCGGGCGTCACGGGCGAAGTCACCCGCCTACTGTACTGGCGCAGGCGGGCGCCTCAGCGGCGGATCGTCGGTCGAGCGACGCGCGTCATGCCGCGCGATTGGACTGCGTCGCGACCAGCGCCGGCTCGGGCAGCGGAACGATCTCGCTCGAGTCGTCGGCAGGGTGCGCCGAGACGGGTTCCACCGCGCCTGCGACATCCCCCACCGCATCGACATCCACATCGACCCTGAGCATGGTGTCGGCCACGATGCCGGCTCGACGCACGCCGCGGGCGACGAGCACGAGCAGCACGCCGAGCATCGCGCCCGCCGTGTTCATCACGAGGTCGCGCGGATCGGAGACGCGGTCGAGCTCGGGAACCTGCACGAGTTCGATGACGGCCGTGAAGCTGAAGCCCGCGAGCAGCGCGAGGGGCCAGCGCTGCCTGGGAATCAGCAGCGCCGCCAACACCCCGACCGGAACGAAGAGCGCCACGTTGAAGGCGATCTCCGCGAGGTACCCGGTCGTCCAGGTAACGGGCGCCGTCCACGCATCGGGGTTCAGGATGCCGCCGTCGACCTGATTGCTCGCGGTGCGCCACGGTGCCGGGCCGATGGTCACCCAGAGCACGACCGCTGCGTAGGCAGCAGCGACGAGACCGAGGGGGCGGCGGTTCATCCCATGATTCTCCACCTTTTGGATGCCGCCCCGCTGGTATCTTGCCGAGTGTCTGCCCATTGTGAAGAAAATCGGCAGAGGTCTTCCCAGGTCACGATTCGGTCGCGTAGCGTGTGAAGCTGAACATCGCCCGATAGGGTTTTGTTCACTGATTCCTCCATCAAGCGGGCGCTCGCCCGTGCCTCCACCTGATTGCCCGGAGGCGGACCGATCCGCGTGGCATGACCCGATACGAGACGGCGGTAGCCTCCGCGCACACCCGCCCCTCGCCCCCGCTCCGTCGGCAACCCGCCGTGCGGGGCAGCGATCGACCGTCGATCGCATCGGGTTCGCACTCAGCGACCCAGACGACAGAAGGACAGCAGTATGGCAACCGGAACCGTCAAGTGGTTCAACGCCGAAAAGGGCTTCGGCTTCATCGCTCCCGACGACGGCTCGGCCGACGTCTTCGCGCACTTCAGTGCCATCACGGGCAACGGCTACCGTTCGCTCGAAGAGGGCCAGAAGGTTGAGTTCGAGGTCGCGCAGGGCCCGAAGGGTCTGCAGGCGGAGAACATCCGCGGGCTCTGAGCCGGCACAGGCACCACGAGAACGCCGCCGCAGCACTCATGTGCTGCGGCGGCGTTCGCCGTTCTCACTCCGAGAGCTTCGCCGTTCTCACTCCGAGAGCTTGGCCGTTCTCACTCCGAGAGCTTGGCCGTTCTCACTCCGAGATCTGGTCGCGCCACGAATGCCACGGCTCGTAGCCGAGCAGCCGACGTGCCTTGTCGATGGAGAGCATCGTGTCGTTGACGCCGAGCTCGCCGTGCAGCGGCACGCCGGGGAACACTTCGGCCACGAGTTCCGCGTTCGGCCGCGACATGACCGTGTCGGCCGCGGCGATGATGAACCGATCGAAGCCGGGCTCCGCGTTCGCGAGCGCGCGGCTCACGGCCTGTGCGCCGTCGCGGCCGTCGACGTAGCCCCAGAGGTTCCACTTGCGCAGCGCGGCATCCTGGTCGAATGAGCCGAACGCCGCGTAGTCGGCGGGATCCATGACGTTCGAGAAGCGCAGGGCGGTGATCGAGAGCTCTGGGTTCCACCGCACGAGTTCGATCGCGAGCTGTTCCTCGAGGTGCTTGACGAGCGAGTAGGTGCTCTCGGGGCGGGCGGGGTACTCCTCGTCGAGGGGAATGTACGGCGGCGGCACGTCGAACGGGAGCCCCAGCACCGTCTCGCTCGACGCGAAGACGATGCGGGGGGTGCCGAGTCGGCGCGCCGCCTGGAAGACGTTGAACGTCGAGAGCATGTTGTTGTGGAACGTCGCCACGTCGCTCGCGAGGCCCGGTGCCGGAATCGCGGCGAGGTGCACGATCGCATCGACGCCGGTGTGGCGATCGTCGACGCCGGCGATCGCGTCGATCACCTGGCCGTAGTCGGTGAGATCGACCTGCGTGTAACTGCCGCGCTCGCCGAAGCGGTCGAGGTTCACGACCTCGTTGCCCTCTTCGCGAAGCGTGTGGACGACGGTGCGGCCGAGCTTGCCGGACCCCCCGGTGACGACGATGCGCATGCATCCAGTGTGACACCGGCCGGCGCTCCGAGATCTCCCAGCGCCTTCCCATGCGGCTGCGGTACACTTTTGACATCTGCAGCGGGTGGTTACCCGCGTGAAACGGCTGGGAAGTCGATTACCAGTCGGGACGAAGACACATCTCTCACACCGAAGCTCTCGGTGCGATTCGGGCAACGAAGCCCCGCACCGGTTCCGCGGATGTCACGCGGAGCTATACCGCGCTCTCTCGGGTCGTTCGTGAGTCCGGCCTTCTGAACCGCGCCCGCTGGTTCTACCTCGCACTCGTCTCATTGCTCACGCTCGCTCTCGGCGGCGCGATCACCGGCTTCATCCTGCTGGGCGACTCGTGGTTCCAACTGCTGATCGCAGGTGCGCTCGGCCTGATCTTCACGCAGTTCGCGTTCCTCGCCCACGAGGCATCCCACCGCCAGGTGCTCGAGTCGGGCCCGAACAACGACCGGGTCGGCCGAATCCTCGCCGCCGGCGTCGTCGGCATCAGCTACTCCTGGTGGATGACGAAGCACACGCGTCACCACGCCAACCCCAACAAGGTGGGCAAAGACCCCGACATCGACTTCGACACGATCTCATTCACCGAGACGGATGCCGCGAAGCAGCGGGGGCTGCTCGCCCTCGTCACGCGCAAGCAGGGGTACCTCTTCTTCCCGCTGCTCACTCTCGAGGGGCTGAACCTGCACTACCGTTCGATCGCCACGCTGTTCGAGCGCGCCCCCGTCAAGGGTCGCTGGATCGAGTTGAGCCTCATCGCGGTGCGCTTCACGGTGTACCTCGGCGCGATCTTCTGGGTGCTGCCGCTCGGCATGGCCTTCGCCTTCCTCGGCGTGCAGCTCGCGGTCTTCGGCGTCTACATGGGCGCCTCGTTCGCGCCGAACCACAAGGGCATGCCGATCATCCCGGCCGACGTGAAGCTCGACTTCTTCTCGAAGCAGGTGCTGACCTCGCGCAACGTCTCGGGCGGTCTCTGGGCGAGCGCCCTCCTCGGCGGGCTCAACTACCAGGTCGAACACCACCTGTTCCCGAATATGCCGCGGCCGCACCTCGCCAAGGCCCGTGAGATCGTGCGCGAACACTGCCGCACGCTCGACGTGCCCTATACCGAGACGACACTCGTCAAGTCGTACGGTATCGTGATTCAATATCTCAATCGCGTCGGCCTCTCGGCGCGCGACCCCTTCGACTGTCCGATGGTGAACCAATTCCGACGGATCTGATCGAATACATGCTGGTTGAGCTTCGCGAAACCCGCACCACATACTTCCGTCGGCGGACGTCGCCGTCGGAACCCCGCATGGCCTCCGGCCATGCACGTCGCAGCAGCTTCGGCAGCTCGGCTTAATACAGAAGGAAATAACATGGCAACCGGAACCGTCAAGTGGTTCAACGCCGACAAGGGCTTCGGCTTCATCGCTCCTGACGACGGCAGCGCCGACGTCTTCGCGCACTTCAGCGCGATCGCATCGGGCGGCTACCGCTCGCTCGAGGAGAACCAGAAGGTCGAATTCGAGACCGCCCGCGGCCCCAAGGGTCTGCAGGCTGAGAACATCACGGTCATTTCGTAAGTTCTCGCATCCCTTTTGACCGGGATTCGGCGCACTCATCGAGTGCATTGAAACCTGGTCGACGAGCGGATGTCGCGGCAGCCGCCTCTTCGTGAGGCGTGCGCCGCGGCATCCGCTCTGTGCATTTACCGGCCCCTGCGCACTTGCGGCGCATTTACCGGCCCCTGCGCACTTGCGGCGCAGGACCGCCCGAGTACTATCCCGCCGATGGGGCGATCGGCGCCGTTCCTCCGGCGGTCTCCTCGAGCGCGCGAATCAGCGACCGAGCGTCGTACGGGCCGACGTGGCGTCGTCCGTTGACGAAGAGCGTCGGCACAGCAGTGATGCCCATCGCCTCGGCATCGAGCATGTCGTCGCGCACGCGCCCGGTCACCCTTGGCGACGTCAGGTCCGCCTCGAACTGCTCGACGTCGAGCCCGAGCTCGCCCGCCAGCCGAATGATGTCGGAGGGTAGCTGGTGCTCCTGATCGGCGAAGAGGCCGCGCTCGAACTCGAAGAACTTGCCCTGCAACGACGCGGCCTCGGCCGCCTCGGCGCCGGCCAGTGCGTTCGGGTGGAACTGCGTGAGCGGTGCATGACGCCAGATGTAGCGGAGCCGGTCGCCGAGCTCCTCGTGCACCTCCTGGATCGACCCCGAGGCCTTCAGGCAGAAGCCGCATTGGAAGTCGCCGTACTCGACGATCGTGAACGGCGCGTCTACGGCGCCGAAGATGTGGTCGCGATCGGGATCGACGGGGCGCGCGAGCGTCTGACCGACGTCTTGGTTCGGCCGGCCGGCATCCGAGATGCGGAAGATCACGGTGCCGATGAGGAACGCGATGACCGACGCCGCGAGCACGCCGACGCGGGCCTCGTTCTGCGCTGCGGGGTCGTCGATGGCGAGATCGACGATGAAGAGCGAGATCGTGAAGCCGATTCCGCAGAGCGCGGCCCCGCCCGCGATGCGATCCATGGTGAGACCGGCGCCGAATTGCCCGAGGCGCAGCAGCCGCAGCAGGGCCGTCGAGCCGAAGACGCCGAGGAGTTTGCCCAAGACGAGGCCGGCGATGATACCCCACGTGAGTGATGAGCCGGCGGCACCGGCCAGGATCTCGGGACTGATCTGCACGCCGGCGTTGGCGAGGGCGAAGAGCGGGAGGATCACGTAGGCGACGTACGGCGCGTACGCGGACTGCAGTCGTTCATTGATCGAGATGGATTCGCGCAGGCTGTTCGCGGCCGCTCGGGCGTACTCCGTGTTCGGCGACTGCCGGAACGTGCGTGCGAGGTCGAGCGCGTGTTCGACGTCTCGCCGGTCGGGGCGATAGACCGGCACCAGCAGCGCGATGGCGACGCCCGCGAGCGTCGGGTGCACGCCCGATGCGAGGAACGACAACCACACGATGATCGCCAGGGTCGCGTAGACCGGTCCCCGGCCGGAGGGCAGGTACCGGGTGAAGTACACCCCGGCGAGGCCGACGGCCGCCACGATGAGGGGGAACGGGTTGAAGTCCTCCGTGTAGACGAAGGCGATGATGCTGAGCGCTCCGATGTCATCGACGACCGCGAGCGCCAACAGGAAGACTCTCAGCCGGCCGGGCGCGCGCGGCCCGATGAGGGCGAGCGCGCCGATGAGGAAGGCCGTGTCCGTCGAGATCACGATTCCCCACGCATGCTCATGGCCGGACCCTGCGGCGATGAGCACGAACAGCAGCGCCGGAACGACGAGACCGGCGATCGCAGCCACCACTGGCACCATCGCCCGCGACCAGCTCGTGAGCTCGCCGATCGCGAACTCCCGTCTCACCTCGAGCCCGACGGTGAAGAAGAAGATCGCCATCAGCGCGTCGTTGACCAGGGCGTGCAGCGTGAAGTCGAGCTGGATGTCGCCCACGCCGACAGACAGGTGGGTTTCCCAGAAGCTTTCGTACGACCCGGCCGCGACATTCGCCCAGATGATCGCGGCCACCGTCGCGATCAGGAGCAGGAGGGCGCTGATCCGGCTCTGCCCCGTCGCACGGATGTGATCGGCGATGGAGCGACGGGTACGAGACTGGGTGACGGCGTCTTCTGGATCCGGAGACCGCTCGATGATGGTCAGATTAGTCATGGCGAGCATCCTCCTCGGCGTTCAGGCGTGCAACAAGCGTAGGGTCATCGGGGGTCATCGGGTTGGGTGTCCTCAAAGGTTCGATCTCTAGGCTCGACGACGTCGAAGAGACCCGAACAGCCCCGACCTGTCCCGGTCGGCCCCGAAGGAGGAGCCCCCATGCAGTGCCCCAGTGACGGAACCGTGCTCGTGATGAGTGAGCGCAGCGGCATCGAGATCGACTACTGCCCGACGTGTCGCGGTGTGTGGCTCGACCGGGGCGAGCTCGACAAGATCATCGAACGCGGCGCCCGCGAGTTCTCGGCGCCGGCGCAGGCCGCACCTGCCGCCCCCGCCCCTCCTGCCGCCGCGCCCGCCACACCCGTGCAGCCGCCGGCTCCCGCCTACGGGCAGCAGGCCTACCAGCAGCCCTACGACAACCGTCGCAACGACGACCGTCGCAACGAGAACCGAGGGTACGGCGACCAGGGCTACCCCCGCAAGAAGAAGAAGGAGAGCTGGCTCTCCGAGCTCTTCGACTGATCGTTACCCCCCGGCAGGAGATGCCAGGATCGGGAGTGCGACTGCTTGCGTGGCACTCCTCCCGAGCGGTCGATCTCCTCCCGAAACGCGGAGTTCGAGAACGCCGACCGCCGGATGTCGTAGCGCGGCGCCATTCGAGGGGCACCGCGCCGCGGCATCCGCTCACCGGCGGAGCGCACTCAGGCGCCGAGCGCCTCGATGACGCGGCGTGCGACTGACGCGCTCGACTGCGGGTTCTGCCCGGTGATGAGGTTGCCGTCGACGACGGTGTGGTCGCTCCACGGAGCGGCGGAGTCGATCACGGCACCGGCATCGCGAAGGGCCGACTCGACCCACCACGGCGTGTTCTCGCCTGTGCCGCCGGTGCGCTCCTCCTCGTCGGTGAAGACGGTGAGGGTGCGGCCGGCGAACGCGTTCGAGCCGTCGGCGAGCTTCGCCGAGAGCAGGGCGGCCGGCCCGTGGCAGAACGGCGCGACGATGGTGCCCGCGTCGTTCGCGGCAACGAGCACCCGGCCGACGTTCGGGTCGAACGCGAGGTCGGTCATGGGTCCGTGGCCGCCGGGCAGCACGATCGCGGCGTAGTCGGCCGCGTCGACATCGGCGACCGGAACGGCGGCAGCGAGTTCGCCGGCGATGAGGGCGAGGTAGTCGGCGAGCTCGCGGGCCGGGGCCTCACCTCCGGTCTGCGACGGGTCGAGGCTGCCCGCGTCGACGGTCGGGATGACGCCGCCCGGCGTCGCGATGGTGACCTTGTGACCGGCCGCGACGAGATCGCGGTGCGCGGTCACGAGTTCTTCGGCCCAGAAGCCGGTCGGATGCTCCGAACCGTCCTTCATCGTGAGCGAGGTCGCGCCGGTGACGATCATGAGGATGCTGCTCATTGCTGGTTCCTGTTCTCTGGTGCTGGTGCTGGTGCTGGTGCTGGTGGGTCAGGTGGTGGTGCGGGTCTCGACAGGCTCGGCCTGCAGAACGATCAGGCGACGGATGCCGCGGCGCGGGTGTCGTCGAGGCGCGCGGGCGCCGGGCCATCCGCTCGGGGGCGGCGCCGTGCGGTCGCCGCGGCGACGACCATGACGAGGAGTGCGGCGGCGGTGATGACCGCGCCCACCCAGATGGGCGAGGTGTAGCCGAGGCCCGCTGCGATGGTGACGCCGCCTGCCCAGGCGCCGAGCGCGTTGCCGAGGTTGAAGGCGGCGATGTTCGCGCCCGAGGCGAGCGTGGGGGCGTGGTCGGCGTAGCGCATCACGCGGCTCTGCAGGGCGGGCACCGTACCGAAGCCGAACCCGCCCATGGCGACGAGCAGCACGATCGTTGCGATCGGGCTCGCGGCGAGCCAGGCGAAGAGCGTCAGCACGACGACCAGGGCCGCGATGAAGCCGAGCAGGGTGCCGTCGATCGAGCGGTCGGCGAGGCGTCCGCCGATCCAGTTGCCGACGACGAGGCCCGCGCCGAACAGCACGAGGAGCCACGGCACCGCGCTCGAGGCGAAACCGCTGACCTCGGTGAGCGTGTACGCGATGTAGGTGAAGGCGCCGAACATGCCGCCGAAGCCGAGCACGGTGACGGTGAGCGAGAGCCACACCTGGCCGGAGCGGAACGCGGTGAGCTCGCGGCGCAGGCTCGGCGGCGGTCCATCGGATGCCACGGCGCGGGCGCTCGGTACGAGGGTCGCGATGCCGATGAACGCGAACACGCCGATCACCGAGATCGCCCAGAACGTCGAGCGCCAGCCGAACTCCTGGCCGAGAAAGGTGCCGAAGGGCACGCCGAGCACGTTCGCTGCGGTGAGGCCGGTGAACATGATCGCGATGGCGCCGGCGGCCTTCTCGGGGGCGACGAGGCCCGCGGCGACCACCGAGCCGATGCCGAAGAACGCGCCGTGGCAGAGGGCGGCGATCACGCGGCCGGTCATCATGAGCTCGTAGGTGGGGGCGATGGCCGAGACGGCGTTGCCGGCGATGAAGAGTACGAGCAATCCCATGAGTACCGGTTTGCGGGGGAGCCGCGTCGTGGCCGCCGTCAGGCCGAGGGCACCGACGACGACCGCGAGTGCGTAGCCCGAGATGAGCCAACCGGCGGCGGCCTCGGTGACCCCGAAGTCGGCGGCGACCTCGGGGAGGAGGCCCATGATGACGAACTCGGTGAGTCCGATGCCGAAGCCCCCGATGGCGAGGGCGATGAGACCGAGGGGCATTCGTGGTTCTCCTGTTACACTGATCAATTAGTTGCAGACGCGCACTATTGCGCAAGCGGCCGTTAATGTTTGCACACGCAAATAGAAAGCGCAAGCAACTATCTCGACCGAGGAGGAGAAATGGGCATCGCCGACGACGCGGTCGAGGTGCGCGCTCAGGGGTGGCGCACGCTGGCTGCACTGCACGGACTCATCGAAACCGAGCTCGAACGTGCGCTCGCGGCATCCGTCGAGCTCTCGGTCGTCGAGTACACCGTGCTCGACGCGCTCAACCGGCAAGACGGCTGGCACATGCGCATGCAGCAGCTCGCTCGCGCGGCCGCACTCAGCCCGAGCGCGACGACGCGCCTCGTGAACCGCCTCGAAGACCGCGCGCTGCTCACCCGTATCCTCTGCGCCGATGACCGGCGCGGCATCTACACCGAGCTCACGGCCGCCGGGCAGGCGCTCTACGAACGGGCGCGTCCGATCCACGATGAAACGCTCGAGCGCGTCCTCGCCGAGGCCGGCGAGCAGCCCGAACTCGCGCCCGTGGTCGAGGCGCTGCACGGAGCGGCGCTGCCCGCTGCTGTCGGCTGAACACTCGGCCCGCTTCGGAGGAGAACGTGAGGCGGGGAGGAGCGATCCGCCCGCCGCGGTCCTCCCGATCGTGCGATCTCCTCCCGGCCGGCGGCGTCGACGGCTGCGGGGGCCGCCGTCGGATCAGTCCGCGCTGCCGGAGATGTTCACGAGCCAGGTGACGCCGTAGCGGTCGGTGCACATGCCGAACGCGTCGCCCCACGGCGCGACCTCGAGCGGAACGATCTGTGTGCCGTTCGCGAGGAGCTGCCCCCAGTATCCGCGCAGCGTCGCGTCATCGTCGGCACCGCCCGACAGTGAGACCGAGATCGGCCCGCCGGTGCCCGGATCGCCCGTGGAGGTCGGAGTGTCCGCGCCCATCAGCACGATGCCTCCGGCTCCTTCGAGTTGGCCGTGCATGATCCTGTCGGCGTCAGCGGGGTCTTCGGCCTGGCCGAACTCGGCGAAAGTACTCGTGGTGAGCTCGCCTCCGAACAGCGAGTGGTAGAAGTCCAGCGCCTCCTTCGCATTGCCGTTGAAGCTGAGGTACGGGTTGAGCGTGACCATGATGCGACCCTTCTCGATGTGTCTCTCGGGGCGATGCTGCCCCCTCGCCGCACGTGCCGCAACCCCGCGATGGTGAACGTTTCCGAGCATCAAGACGACGCTCGCGCCCCTCGGTGCACGTGGGCGGCTGGCATGGGAACTGCCCGGGGAGAGGTGTTGACAGCGGCATCCACTCGGCGTAGCTTGTAATCAATCAAATGGTTGATCAAGAGAATGGTTGAGAAAGGAGTGGGTGATGATCGTCGATCCGAGCGCAGACGACCGCCTCGACCGGGCCTTCATGGCACTGGCCGACCCGGTGCGCCGCGGCATCATCGCCCGACTGAGCCGCGGGCCGGCCACGGTCAACGAGCTCGCCGAACCGTTCGCGATCACCAAGCAGGCCGTCTCGAAGCACATCCAGGTGCTCGAGCATGCGGGGCTCGTCACCAGAACGCGTGACGCGCAACGCCGACCCGTGCACCTCGACGCGGCCCAGCTCGAAGCCCTCACCGCGTGGATCGACCGCTACCGGCTGATCCACGAGCAGCAGTTCCGCGCATTGGATGCGCTGCTCGCCACCGACCGCGGCGCAGACGCCGCGGCATCCGTCGCCCTCGATGTGCAGATCGAGAATCACGGCGACACCAGTGACACCCCCGCTGTCGGCGCACCCGCCGGCACCGACACGAAAGAGACAGGACAATGACGAACCCCGTCACCATCACCGCCCCCGAGGGGCTGCCCTTCATCGAGATCGAGCGCGAGTTCGACGCACCCGTCGCGGCCGTGTTCAACGCGCACCGCGACCCGGCGCTCGTCAAGCAGTGGCTCGGTCCGAACGGGTACGACATGGCGATCGAGCGCTGGGACTTCGTGCCCCAGGGTGGTTACCGCTACGTGCACACCAACCCCGAGGGCGAGTCCTACGGGTTCAACGGCACCTTCCACTCCGTGCGCGAGAACGAGTTCGCGATCCAGACCTTCGAATTCGAGGGCTACCCCGACGTCGTGGCCATCGAGGCGATGACGTTCGAAGACCTCGGTGGCGGCCGTTCGCGCATCCGCATCCACTCCACCTACCCGAGCCTCGAAGCCCGAGACGGCATGGTGGCCTCGAACATGGAGCACGGCGTGCGCGAGGGCTACGAGCGCCTCGACGGCATCCTCGCCGCCTGAGTGAGCGGATGCCGCGGGCCGAACACTCGTCCGCGGCATCCGCCCCGCAGGCTCATGGCGGAACACGCACGAACACCCCACCGAACGGAGCACCTCATGGACTGGACACTGGAAGTCATCATCGTGCCGGTGAGCGACCTCGACCGATCGATCGCGTTCTACCGCGACCAGGTCGGGTTCGACCTCGACCACCACACCAAGAACGAGTACATGCACGTCGCACAGCTCACCCCGCGCGGCTCGGGCTGCTCGATCGTGATCGGCACGCTGCCGACGCAGCGCGACATGGCACCCGGCTCGCTGCACGGCGTGCAACTCGTCGTCGCCGATGCCTCGGTCGCTCACGCCGAGCTCGTCGACCGCGGCGTCGAGGTGAGCGAGATCTCCGTCATCGACGAACGCGACGGCGGCACCTTCTTCGGCTTCACCGACCCCGACGGCAACACGTGGGCTGTGCAGCAGCTCAAGGTTCGCGGGGTGACCCCGCTCATCCCGGTCGAGGCGCGGCAGCGGTTCGGCGCCGAGCAAGAGCTCTGAACCCGCACCATCTCGTGCGCCCGCACCATCTCGTGCACCTGCACCATCTCGTGCACTGCACCATCTCGTGCACACTGCACCATTTCGTTGCGGGGGTGCATTCCCGTCAGAATCCGCGACCAGCGGGCTCGATCTGGCGGAAATGCACCCCCGGAATAGTTCATGAGCGCGGCGCGACCGGCTGCCGCAGAATCGTGCGCAGCTTCTCAGGCGCGGTACGCCGCGGATCGCCGAGATAGACCTCGTGGTGGCGGCCGTTGAACCGCAGCCCGTGCTCGGGCATGAACTCCTCGTGCAGGCGTGCGAGCGTCGGCCCCTCGTCGTCGTAGGAGCCGAGATGCAGCGTCTGCACCGAGCGGCCCTCGGCGAGTCGTTCGAAGCGCACGAGCTCGGCGGCGGGCGCCTTCGCCGTGGCCGTCGCCGTCACCTTGGCCACGAGTTCGGCCGTCATCCAGTCGGGCTGCCAGATCATCATCGTCCACGACCAGGCCGACTTCTCGCGCGTGATGAAGCTGGCGGGATCGTCGGCGCTCCAGAGGCCCTCGAGCGGCCCGACGACGTAGTCGCGTTCGAGCTCGCGCTTGCTCCGAAACTTCGCCGCGAACGACACTGCATAGAGCGCCTCGACCGCCGCCGCATACTCGGGAGCGCTGTTGGGGTCGCCGTGCCCGTCGATCATGCAGTACGCGAGCTCGGGCACATCGACGAACTCGAACCTCCCGGCGCGGGCGCGGTAACTCGGAATCTCGCGTTTCGGGTCGAACTTGGTCGTCATCCGCCCAGTGTGCCAGCACCCTCCCGCACCCATGCGACGATCGAACGATGACCGAGACGCCCGAGATCCTCCACTATGCGGCCTTCACCGACGATCCCGCAGGCGGGAACCCTGCGGGGGTCGTGCTCGACGCGTCGTCCCTCGATGCCGCGGCGATGCAGCGCATCGCGACCGAGATCGACTTCGCTGAGACGGCCTTCATCACGGGTCGCGACGGAGACGCACACGTGGTGCGGTACTTCTCGCCGATCGCCGAGGTGCCATTCTGCGGCCACGCCACGATCGCGACGGCGGTCGCGCTCGCTGAGCGCTCCGGCGAGACCGGCCTCGTGCGCTTCGCCACGCCGGTCGGCGAGATCGCGATCGAGACGAGCTCCGCCGGCGAGCCCGCGATCGAGACGAGCTCCGCCGGTGAGCCCGCCATCGAGACGAGCTCCGCCCCAGAACTCGGCCGCGGTGTTCGCGCCGCGTTCACGAGCGTCGACACCCGGCTCGCCCCGATCGGCGAGTTCGTGCTCGACGCGCTGCTCGACCTGCTCTCACTCGACCGCACCGCCATCGCCGACCGCTACCGGCCGATGCTGGCCTTCGCCGGCAACTGGCACCCCGTGCTCGTCATCGCCGACGCCGCGATCTTCGACGGGTTCCGCTTCGAACCCACGGCCGTGCGCGCGTTCATGGACTCGCAAGGGTGGCAGGCGACCATCACGGTGCTGCACCCGCTCGACGAGACCGGATCCCCGCGCCGATTCGAAGCACGCAACCTCTTCCCGGTCGGGCGCATCACGGAGGATCCGGCGACGGGGTCCGCCGCGGCATCCGTCGGCGGCTACCTGCGCGGCCTCGGCCTCGTCGACCCGCCCGCTCGCATCGTGATCGAGCAGGGCCGCCATGTCGGGCGTCCGGGCGAACTGACCGTCGACATCCCGTTGCATGGCGGCATCGTCGTGAGCGGCCGAGCGGTGGCGATGCCGCGGCGGTAGGCTCGTGCCCGGCAACCGTGCCGCCCGCGACATCCCGCTTGCGACCCCACCTCTGGAGCATCATGCAGACTCGCACCCTCGGCCGCACCGGCCGCACCGTCTCCGTCATCGGCCTCGGCACCTGGCAGCTCGGGGCCGACTGGGGTGAGGTCGACGAGGCCGACGCGCTCGCCGTGCTCGACGCGGCGTACGAATCGGGCGTCACCTTCTTCGACACCGCCGACGTCTACGGCGACGGCCGCAGTGAATCGCTCATCGGCACGTGGCTGCGCGCGAACCCCGACTCGGGCGTGACGGTCGCCACGAAGATGGGGCGACGGATGCCGCAGCAGCACGCCAACTACTCCCTCGCGAACTTCCGGGAGTGGACCGACCGCTCGCGCGCGAACCTCGGCGTCGAGACTCTCGACCTCGTGCAGCTGCACTGCCCGCCGAGCTCGGTGTACTCCGATGACGAGGTCTACACCGCCCTCGACATCCTCGTCGACGAGGGGGTGATCGCCGCCTACGGCGTCAGCGTCGAGCGGGTCGACGAGGCGCTCGCCGCGATCGCGCGTCCGCACGTGGCATCCGTGCAGATCATCCTGAACGCGTTCCGGCTGAAGCCGCTCGACGAGGTGCTGCCCGCCGCCGCGGCCGCCGGCGTCGGCATCATCGCCCGGGTGCCCCTCGCGAGCGGGCTGCTCTCGGGGCGCTATACGAGCGACACGATCTTCGCGGCGAACGACCACCGCAACTTCAACCGCCATGGCGAGTCGTTCGATGTCGGCGAGACCTTCTCGGGGGTCGACTACGAGACCGGCGTGCGTGCGGCCGCGGAGTTCACCGCTATCGCGCGCGACGCGGTTCCGGATGCCTCGGCGGCCCAGGTCGCTCTCGCCTGGGTCGCGGCCCAGCCGGGCGTGAGCTCGGTGATTCCGGGCGCGCGCTCACCCCAGCAGGCGCGTGACAACGCGGCGGCAGGGTCACTGCAGCTGCCCCCCACGGTGGATGCCGCCGTGCGCGAGCTCTACGACCGCGACATCCGCGACTCCGTGCACGCGCGCTGGTAGTCGCCCGCCGCCGGCCAGGCCTCAGCGAGCGGCACCCTCGACGACAGCGGCGTCGGTGACGTCGGTGACGCCGGCAACGCCGGCCACGTCGGTGCCGTCGGCCACGCCGGCAACCTCGGCGGGCCGCTTGCGCACCTGGCCGGCGACGGCGAGGCTCACGAGCATGACCGCGCCGATCACGAGCAGGGCGTGGCGGGCCCCGACGGTGTCGGCGAGGAGGCCGAGCAACGGTGGCGCGGCGAGCGAGGAGATCGTCGAGAACGACGTGACCACCGAGACGCGCTGGCCGGCCCTCGAGGGGTCGTCGGATGCCGCAGAGATCGCGATCGGGTTGCCGAGGGCTGCGCCGCAGCCCCAGAGCACGATGCCGATCCAGGCCACGGCGAGGTTCGGGCCGAACACGAAGAGCGCGAGACCCACGAGGGCGGATGCCCCGGACGCGCGCAGCACGACGACCCTGCCGAAGCGGTCGATGAGTCGGGTGCCGAGAAAGCGGAACACGGTCATCGCGCCGACGAAGGTGCCGTAGGCGATCGCGCCGGTCGCCTCGGCTGCCTCGAAGCCGTCGACGACCGCGAGCGAGAGCCAGGTGTTCGCCGAGCCCTCGGCGAGCGACGCGGCGAGGAGCACGACGCCGAGCAGCAGCGTGCGCGGTTCGAGCCACGCCCCGAGCGCTGAGCGCACCGCCCGCCGATTGCGGGCGCCCGTCTCGTGCGCGTCGACCGAGCCGGTCTTCGTCGTGATCGCCGCTCGCGTCGTGAGCGCCGTAGACGGCGGGATCAGCCAGAGCCGTACCGCCGTGACGACGGCGGTGACGATGACGATCTGCAGCGCGATGTGCACGCCGGCGAAGGCGAATGCCGCGCCGACGAGGGCGCCGCCGGCCGCGCCGATCGAGAACGCGGCGTGGAAGTGCGGCAGGATGTTGCGGCCGAGTCGCTGTTCGACGGACGCCGCGTTGATGTTGATGGGCACGTTGATGAGGCCGCCGCAGAGCCCGTTGACGAACATGCCGACGATGAACAGCGGCAGTCCCCATCCGATGAGTCCGGCGGCGTCGAGGCCGAAGCCGATCACGTTGCCGACCGTGCCGGCGATGAGGGTGTTGCGGCTGCCGAATCGGGCGACGATCGCGCCGACGGTGAGTCCGCCGATGAGCGAGCCGATGCCGCCGATGATGAGGAGCGAGCCGAGCTGCAGCGAGGTGATATCGAGGGACTCGCGCACCGAGGGCATTCGGCTCGTCCACGACGCCATGATGAGCCCGAAGAGGGTGAACTGGGCCATGAGCGACCAGCGGGCGCGGGAGATGGTCGTGATCGGCACCCGGAGACCCTACCGCGGCGAGCGTTCCGCACCGAAAATGCGAGAACTCCCCCCAAACGAGGCTCAACGTCGATACGCTGCACGAGTGTGTTGTTAGCGGGGGGCTGACAGTGACGACATCGGTGCATCGCGGGGGCGAAGGCTCGCTCGGTGCACCACTCGAACATACGAGGGTCGCCACATCTCCCTCCTTCAGCCGTCGAAACGACGGGTGCAGATCCGAAACATCGGTTCGTACGAAGGAAGGACTCGAATGAATACTCAACGTGTCACGGCGTTCGGCCACGGCGGGGCGGCAGCGCTCCATCCGAAGGCGGTTCCGAGCCGCAGCCGGGTGAACCGGATGCTCGGACTCGCATTCGCAGGGCTGATCGTCGTCGCGCTCGGCGTCGCGAACCAGGCGCAGAGCGCGCAGGCGGCCGCCGACCTCACGCGAGCGAAGGAGATCGCGGTCGCGCAAGTCGGCGACCGCGTCGGCATCGGTGCTGCCGGTGTGGACATCAACGGACTCAGGGATGCCGCGGCATCGAGCCTCGCTGCCGGAGCAGTCGCCGGCGTGCAGGGCATCATCGGCGAGGCGGGCGCCGAGCTCGGCGCCGAGGGCGTCGCCACGCTCGTGTCGCTGCGCGACGGCCTCAACACCGAGGTCGGCACCGGCGGCTCCGTCGCCGCGATCACCGCGGCGATCGCATCGTTGCGCGCCGAACAGGGCGCGGTGACGACGGCCCTCACCGCTCACCGTGAAGCGGTCGCCGCGCAGCTCGCCGCCGAGGCGGCAGCTGCGGAAGCCGCCGAATCCGCGCGAGTGGCGGCCGAGCAGGCCGCCGATGATTCCGGCTCATGGTCGGGCGACTCGGATGCCGCGGTGACGCCGGGTTCCGCAGAGTCGACCGGGGGCGGCCAGGCCGCCGCCGACCCGTACACCGCCGAGTTCTACCAGGGTCTGCCCGCCGCGCCGCGCGACGAGGACTGCGGGCCGTGCACCGGCAAGGAGATGCACCCGGTGTACTACAACGGCTCGTACGTCTGGGGCTGCGCCGCGTAGCGACCGAGGGTGTGACGATGGGCGTCCGGGCCACCGGGCGCCCATCGTCGTCGCGGGGCGACCGCGACTATCCCGGAGTGACGGGTCGGGGAGTGACGGGTCGGGGAGTGACGGCGAACCGCCAGCCGGTGATCCATGCAGGGTCCTCTCCGTGCGCGTACGCGTGCTCGCGGGCGGCCGCACGAGCGGCGTGCCATTCGTCGGCGATCTCGGCGATGCCGGGCCGCCCTTCGAGCCCGGGCACCCGGTGCAGCACGTCGAGCGCGAGCCGGTACCGGTCGAGGTCGTTCAGGTGCAGCATGTCGAACGGCGTCGTCGTCGTGCCCTTCTCGACGAAGCCTCGCACGTGCAGGTTCGCGTGGTTCGTGCGCCGATAGGCGAGCTGGTGGATGAGCGACGGGTAGCCGTGGAACGCGAAGATCACGGGCGCAGAGCGAGTGAAGATCGCGTCGAACTCCCGGCCCGGCAGTCCGTGCGGGTGGTGCGACGGATCCTGCAGCCGCATGAGATCGACGACGTTCACGAGCCGCACTCGCAGCTCGGGCAGCCGCTCGCGCAGCAACTGCGCCGCGGCGATCGCCTCGGTGGTCGGCACGTCGCCGGCGCACGCGATGACGACGTCGGGCACGGATGCCGCGGCATCCGCTCGCCCGGAACCGGGTTCGTTGCCCGCCCATTGCCACACGCCGAGACCCGCCTCGACGTGCGCTCGCGCTTCGGCGTGCGAGAGCCACTGCGGTTGCGGCTGCTTGCCCGCGACGACGACGTTGACCCGGTTCTGCGTGTCGAAGGCGTGTCGCATGACCTCGAGCAGGGTGTTGGCGTCGGGCGGCAGGTAGACGCGCACGATCTCGGCCTGCTTGTTGACGACGACATTCAGGAACCCCGGGTCCTGGTGCGAGAAGCCGTTGTGGTCCTGCCGCCACACGTGCGACGAGAGTAGGTAGTTGAGGCTCGCGACATCCCCGCGCCACGGCACTTGCCTGGCCGATTCGAGCCACTTCGCGTGCTGGTTGAACATCGAATCGACGATGTGGATGAACGCTTCGTAGCTCGTGATGAGCCCGTGGCGGCCGGTGAGCAGGTAGCCCTCGAGGAGGCCCTGCATGAGGTGCTCGCTGAGCGCTTCGATCACGCGTCCCGAACGGGCGAGGTGCTCGTCGAGCGGATGCAGCGCCTCGGCCCACGCCCGGTCGGTGACCTCGAACACGGCGGTGAGCCGATTCGAGGCCACCTCGTCGGGGCCGAAGAGGCGGAAGTCGTCGGCGTTGGCCCGCATCACCTCGGCGAGCCACGCGCCGAAGACCGTGGTCGCCTCGCCGGTGCCGCCGCGCTCGCCGGGGGCGACGTCGACCGCGAGCTCGTCGAACGGCGGCAGCTCGATGGCGCGTGCGATGCCGCCGTTCACGTGGGCGCTCTCGTTCGCGCTCATGCGCAGCACCCCGTCGGGGCGCACCGCGGCGAGCTCGGCGACCGGGCGGCCCTCATCGTCGAAGAGCTCCTCCGGTCGGTAGGAGCGCAGCCACGCCTCGAGCATCGCGAGGTGCTGCGGGTTCTCTCGCACGCCCGCGAGCGGCACCTGGTGGGCGTGGAACGTGCCCTCGACCTGCACGCCGTCGACGATGCCGGGGCCGGTCCAGCCCTTGGGAGTGCGCAGCACGATCGCCGGCCAGCGCGGTGCGGTCTCGGCGAAGGCGCCCGCCGCGGCATCCGCTCGGATGGCGGCGATGCGCTCGTAGGCGACGTCGATCGCATCGGCCATGCGGCCGTGCACGGCCAGCGGATCTTCGCCGTCGAAGCCGCCCGTGACGAGCAGCGGTTCGTAGCCGTTACCACGGAAGAAGTCGACGAGCTCGGCCTCGGGGATGCGCGCCAGCAGGGTCGGGTTCGCGATCTTGAAGCCGTTCAGGTGCAGGATCGGCAGCACCGCGCCATCCGTCACGGGGTTCAGGAAGGAGTGGCCGCGCCAGCTCGCCGCGAGCGGGCCGGTCTCGGCCTCGCCGTCGCCGATGACGCACGCGACGACGAGCCCCGGGTTGTCGAGGGCCGCACCGAACGCGTGCATGAGCGAGTAGCCGAGTTCGCCGCCCTCGTTGATCGAGCCGGGCGTCTCGGGAGCCGCGTGCGACGGAATGCCGCCCGGGAACGAGAACTGGCGGAAGAGCCGGTGCATGCCCTCGGCGTCGGCGCTCACGGACGGGAACAGCTCGGAGTAGGTGCCGTCGAGCCACGTGTTGGCAACCATCGCCGGGCCGCCGTGCCCCGGCCCGCAGACGTAGATCGTCGGGGTGCCGCGCTCGACGATCGCTCGGTTGAGGTGCGCGTAGACGAGGTTGAGACCGGGGGAGGTGCCCCAGTGGCCGAGCAGCCGGGGCTTGATGTCGCCGGGCTCGAGCGGCCGGGCGAGCAGCGGGTTCGCCATCAGGTAGATCTGCCCGACGCTGAGGTAGTTCGCCGCGCGCCACCACGCGTCGACGGTCTCGAGGGGCACGGATGCCGCGAGCCGGCGCCCGCCCGACGGCTCGTGCGCCTGCTCCTGCTCGTGCTCGTGCTCGTGCGGCTGTGGTTGCTCCCGTGCTTCGACCATGTCTTCCCCCGTCGACTCGGCGTGCGCTTCGAGCCTAGGTCGAAGCCTGCGGAATGCGGAAGGACCGGGACGGAGTAACGTCGAACGCGATGAGCGCGCCGCACCCACCCGACGAGCCCGGGCGCGGCGCATGATCGCGATCTTCACCGGCTTCGCCGTCATCGCGCTCGCCGTGTTCGTCGGCTGGATCGCGGGACGCACCGGCGTGCTCGGCCCCGAGGCGAAGCCGATCCTGGCCCGGCTGAACTTCAACGTGCTGGCGCCGTTCCTGCTCTTCTCGGTGCTCGCGACGGCCGACGTGGGCGCTCTCTTCTCTGCTCTGCTGCCGGTCTCCGCGATCGCCGCGGTCGCCATGATGGTCGTGTTCGCCCTCGTCGCGATGCTGCTGTGGCGGCGCAGCCTCGAGCGCACCGTCATCGGTTCGCTCGCCTCCGGCTACGTGAACGGCAACAACTTCGGCATCCCGATCGCCGTGTACATGCTCGGCGATGCCGCGTACTCGGCGCCGGTCGTGCTGCTGCAGTTGCTGTTGTTCGCGCCGGTGGCCCTCGCCATCCTCGGTGCTCGCGTGCACGGCCACACCTCGGCCCGGGCGATCGTGCGCACGACGCTCACGAACCCGATCATCGTCGGCTCACTGGCCGGCGTGCTCGTCTCGGTCTCGGGTCTCGAACTGCCGCCGATCGTGCTCGAGCCGATCGAGCTCATCGGCCACGCGGCAGTGCCGCTGATGCTGATCGCCTACGGACTCTCACTGCACGGGCAGCGATTGTTCGAGTCGGGAAGCGGCCGCCGCGAGGTGCTGTTCGCCACCGCGCTGAAGCTCGTCGCCATGCCCGTCGTCGCGTGGGTGGTCGGCGGCTTCGTCTTCGGGCTCGACGGCATCGAGCTGTACGCGGTGACCGTGCTCGCGGCGCTGCCGACGGCCCAGAACGTGTTCAACTACGCGCAGCGGTACGACACGGCCGAGGTCGTCGCGCGCGACACCGTGTTCCTCACCACGATCGGGTCGGTTCCGGTGCTCATCATCGTGGCGCTCCTGCTCGGTTGACGCTCGGTTGACGCCTCGGTCACGCTGCGGGCACGCGAGCACGGGTGGGTCGGGGCAGGATGGGCAGGAGCGAAGGAGACCTCGATGCCATTCCTCACCGCCGACGGCCGGCCCCTCGACGAGTTGCTGCTCGCCCAGCGACCCGCCGACGGGCACCGCTTCCAGGTGCGCGCGCCGTTCGTGTACGTCGACCCGGTCGGCGGTGGGCGCTACGAGGTTCCGGTTCAGGATGCCGCGGCCGACGATGCCTCGGCGGGAGACGCCGCCGGGGCCGCACCCATCGACTCGGATCTCGCGTCGGTGCCGACGCCGCTCTGGGGGCTCATCGCGAGCTATGGTCGCCAGTCGGCGCCGGCGCTCCTGCACGACGCCAGATCGGTGATCGCAGCGGGGCTCGGCGACCGGCAGGCAGCACTGCGGCAGCGCCGAGAAGACGACCGGGTCTTCCGCACCGCGCTCCGCGAGCAGGCGGTGCCGCTGCTGCGCGCCTGGATCATGTGGGCGTGGATCTCCGCGGATCGGGAGCGGGAGTTCGGCGGTGCCGCCGGCCTCGTGCTGCTCGTGCAGGCGGTGCTCGGCGGCATCGTCGTGGCCGGGGCATCCGTCGCCGCCTTCTGGAACCCCGTGTGGCTCGTGCTGCTCGTCGTGGTCGCGGTCGCCGCGCTCGCGTGGGGCAGGCTCGGCGGCGTGGTGCTCGTGCTGACCTTCTCGCTCGGCTGGCTGGGTCCGTTCGCGCTCGTGCAACTGGTGGCGATCGCGCCGTTCCGGCTGGTCGAGGCGCTCGTCGAGCTCGTCACGGGAGGTGACCCCGCGGGCGTGCTCAGGCCGACGATCCGTCGATGACGTTGGTCGAGTGGGCCTCGAACACTCCCGCTGGTCGAGTAGCGACGAAGGAGCGTATCGAGACCCCATTGGTAGATCGTCTCCGTGCTCACCCTCATGCTCTCGACCGGCCGGTCAGGCAGCGAAGGCTCAACCTCTTGCTGGTCGGGCCGACCAACAACGGTACGTCGACGGTCGTCAAGAAGTTCCGGCGCCTCCTGGTGTTGCCGAGCCCCTGGGCTCGACTGGCGGATCGATTGCGGGCGGTGGAATGCGTGAGTCGTTGATCGTGGCGTGCGACGGGTGAGTCACTCGGCGAGGAAGTCCGAAACGAGGCGGTTGAAGTCGTCGGGGCGCTCGATCGGCACCACGTGCGAGGACCCGTCTCCTCGGATGACCTTGAACCGTGCGCCGGGGATCGCATCGGCAACCTCGTGCGCTATCCAGGGTGGTGTCAGCAGGTCCTGCTCACCCACGACGACAAGGGTAGGGGCTGTGATTGCGCCCAGCCGCCGTAGGGCATCGAACTGCAGGTAGGCATTCGCCTGTCGCCCGTACGCCTCGGGACCCATCGGATATGGATTGCTTGCCAGGAGCGCGGTGGTGTCCTTTACCGCTTCGTGGTTCCGAAGGAAGGCCGTGGAGAACAGCGACGCGAGTTGCTGGCCGCCAAACACCTGCCCGGTCGCGTCGTTCGCCTTGACCCAGCTCCAGATTTGGATCGGATCGACGGCGCTTCGTGCCGGTGCTGCTCCCGTCCCGGTGAGGACCAGCCGATCCAGCCGGTCCGGGTGTCGCAGCGCGAACTCCTGGGCAATCATCCCGCCCATGGACAGCCCCAACAGGTGGGTCCGCTGAATCCCCAAGGCGTCGAGCAGGCCGGCGAGATCATCTGCCATGTCTGCAATGTCGTAGGGGTGGCTGGCTTTCGAGCTGCGGCCGGAGTCGCGGTTGTCGACCAGGACCACCCGGAACTGCGTGGAAAAGGCCGGGACCTGTGCCAGCGTCCAGAGCGAGGAGTCGTATCCGATCCCCATCACCAGAACGAGCACAGGTCCTTCACCGTGGACCTCGTAATAGAGCACCTGCCCGTTCGTCTGCGCCGTGCCTGATTGTGGCAACTGCGTCGTGTTCGTGTTCATTGGATGTCTCCTTGTGATTGGCCCGTCTCCCGGCTCGTGGGGTGTCCTTTTGTCAGGGATCGGGCTTGATAACCCTTATGGCGTGAGGAAGTCTGTTACCGGGGTAGCCCTCGGCGTTACGCCCGGGGTCGGGTCGGAGCGAGCATGCCTGCAGATCGGTGAGCGATGTACGACGGAGCCGAAACGGTGCTGGTGGAGCAGGCGCGCGAGGCAGCTTCGAGCAGTGACTGGTCGCAGGCGTACGACCTGCTCGTCGGTGTGGACGCGCGCGTCCGGCTTTCGGTGGACGACCTCGGGCTTCTGGCCGAGGTCGCGTACGCCGCCGGTCATCTCGACGTGACGATTGAGGCGTGGGAACGTGCGCATGCGGAGGCTGTGCGCCTCGGCGATCCCGTCGCGGCGGCCGGCGCGGCGGCTCGAGTCGCCCTGCACCTCCTGATGGACACCGCACTGATGGCGCCGATCCGCGGGTGGGTCAAGCGGGCGGAGCGACTTCTCGTGGGGCACGACGAGACGCCGATCCATGCATGGCTGGCAGTTATCAAGAGCTACGAGCGCCTGATGATGGGCGACGTCCGTGCCGCCGGCGAATGGGCCAGCCGGGCCGTCGCGGTGGGATCGGCCTGCAACCCGGCCGCGGCCGCCCTCGGCAGAGTGGCAGAGGCGCATGCCGTGATCCTGGAGGGTGACGTCCGCCGGGGCCTCGAACTCGTCGACGAAGCAGCGGTGGCCACCATCTCCGGGGAACTCGATGCCCTATCGACGGGGATGGTCTATTGCGAGCTGGTGTGCATGCTCCAGGGGCTCGCTCAGCACGACCTCGCCGAGGAGTGGACGGAGGCCATGGAGCGGTGGAGCCACGGATACGGTATCGGCAGCATTCACGGGCGCTGCCGCGTCCACCGTGCCGAGATCCTGCGGCTGCGTGGGGAGTCCGCCGAGGCGGAGCGGGTGGCACTGGAGGCCTGTGCAGAGCTCCGGCCCTACCTCCGGCGCGAGTTCGGGTGGCCGCTCACCGAATTGGGCCGCGTGCGGTTCCAGATGGGCGATCTCCGTGGTGCGGAGGAAGCGTTTCTCGCAGCTCGCGAGGCCGGGTGGGATCCGGAGCCGGGACTGGCGCAGGTGCGACTGGCGCAGGGTGACGTGGCTTTGGCGGCAGCGTCCATCCGAGACTCGCTCGAACATCCGCTGACCGTCCCTTCCAGGGAGCTGCCGCCGAACACCGACCTGCGCCGGGCTCCGCTACTGGCCGCGCGGGTCGAGATCGAGGTGGCGGCTGGAGACCTCGTCGCTGCCCGCGGCGCGGCTGACGAACTTGCGCGGGTAGCCGCATTGTTCGAGAGCAGGGCACTGGCGGCCAGTGCGGCAATGGCAGACGGGCGGGTGCGGCTGGCGGCCGGCGAGGTGTCCGGGGCCCGGCATGCGTTCCAGACTGCCGTCCGTCTGTGGAGCCTGGTGGGGGCTCCCCACGAGGTCGCGTTGGCGCGCACCGCGCTTGCACATGGCCCGTGGCTCGTGGCCGGCACCCCACCAGAGGCGGATCCGTCGGCCGTGGGGACGCGGCAAGTCGGTGACCGCAAGAGCGACCCCAACGCTTTTCGCCAAGAGGGCGACTACTGGTCCATCACGTTCGAGGAACACACGATTGCGCTGCGAGATTTGAAGGGCCTGCACTATCTCGCGCGGCTCATTGCGCATCCCGGTCGGGAGTTTCACGTGCTCGACCTCGTGGCGAGCGGGGTGGATCCAGCCGCGACTCATCCCGGTACGCGTGATCCGGAGCTGACGACTTCCGGGTGGGGGGACGCCGGTGCGCTGCTCGACCCCCAGGCCAAGAACGCCTACCGTCGGCGGCTTGCGGAGATCGATGAAGACCTCGAGGAGGCCCGACTCATGAGAGACAGCGGACGCGTTGTCCAGGCGGAGGCGGAACGTGACTTCCTCATCCGCGAGTTGTCGCGCGCTTACGGGCTCAGCGGGCGTGGCCGGCGCGCCGGTTCCGCGTCGGAACGCGCCCGCGTCAGCGTGACCCGGGCGGTCCGCCATGCCATGGTCCGGATTCGTCAGTATGACCCGCCGCTGGGCGAGCACCTCGAGCGGGTCATCCGGACGGGGACCTACTGCGTCTACCTGCCGGACTCACGCGTCACCGGTCCCTGGAGGATCTGAAAGATCCGGCCATTTTGTTGTCCAGCCCGATGCGCCAACTAGAGATCACAGAATGCCGCCGAAGAGCACCGAAGATCACAGCTCCGGCCCCTGCTACTCGGCCCTCGCGGGCGGCGTCGTGGGCGGCGTCGAGTGCGCGCTCCAGTGGTGGAACCAGCGCGCCCAGAGCTGCGCGCGCCAGCCCTGCGGGTCGAGCAGCTCGCGGCGTCGCGCGAGGTCGCGCGTGAACTCCTCGGTGCGCACCGCATCGCGGAGCTTCATCGGCCGAGTGCTCGACAGGATCGTCGGGTCGCCCGCCGCCGTGTCATCGGTGCGAGCGGCGACGACGACCGGAACCGGCGCGTAGAGCGGCTCCACGAAGACGAACACCGCGACGATGATGAGGATCACGGTGTCGACGACCATCCACCCGAGCGACGGCTTGCTCCACGCGAAGATCGCGAACCAGATGCAGACGAACGCGCCCAGGACGTAGAAGAATCGCGGAATCGAGCTGAGCCTCAGCCAGTGGCGCGGCTCGATCGGGCAGCGGTCCCATTCGCGCGAGCGGCGGGTCGCGCCGGCGAGCAACTGATTCAGCCAGATGAGCACGGCGAGGGTGAGCCCCGATGCGACGAGCCAGCTCCACGGGTTGAGTCCGGCCGGATCCGTGAAGAACGAAGCGGAGGCGATCGTGGCGGGCACGGCCTCCGCGACGTCCTGCCCGCCGGGGAACACGCCGATCATGAAGCCGATCGCTCCAGCGACCCAGCTCGCGACCGTCGCGAAGGCTGCGTAGACGCCGGGCAGTCCGGGCAGGATCGCGGCGATCACGACGGAGGCGAGCATGTTGATGCCGAGCGACTTCTTGTCGATCACCGACAGCCGGTTCTCGACATAGGCGACCGAAGCGGGCGCGGCGGGGAACTCGGAGCCCAGCAGGTGCCGCGCTGTCGGCTCGACCACCTGGACGGTGTTCTCGAAGTAGGCGGAGTGATCGAGAAACGGCTGGCTCGTATTGTGCACGGCGTGCTCCTCGGGCCCCATCGCGGTCGCGGCGCCGGGGAAGTACGCGTTGCGCCAGCGCTCGCGACGACCGGGTGCAGTGTCGGCGATCGGGCCGGCCGAGAACGGGTCCCAGATCGCCCAGTGGTTCGCCCACTGCACCTTCTTCTTCTCGTCGCCGACGCCGTCGTTGCGCTCGATCCACTTCGCGACGGGCCGGTACTCGTCGGACCGGCCGAGCCACCTCTCGCGGCCGAGCAGCACGACCGCCGCTCCGACCGTGGTGAGACGCCTGACGTTGTAGTCGCTCGGCTCGAGCTCCTCGAAGAGGGCGAACGTCGCCACGGCCGCGCCCTGCGAGTGTGCGAAGAGGTGCACGTCACCGTCGCCGACGAGCTCTTTGGCGCGTGCCAGGGCGTTGCGCACGACCAGGCGCATGGCGGAGGCGCGCAGCGGCTTCTCCTTCCACGCCGCGACGTCGCCGATCGACTCGATGACGCCGTCGATGGCTCCCTGTGCGAGGTCCTTGAACCACGGGATGATGAGCAGCGGGCTGATGAGCGGCAGGATCGGCGTGAGCACGGCCGCGAGCAGTACGAGGAAGACCCAGGTCACGACGAAGGCGATGGTGCAGACGACGAGCCTGATGAGGTCGATGACGAGGTCGACGACCCGCGGCAGTTCGCGGGGCTCGTCGGGCGACTTCGTCACGTGACGCACGAGCGTGTACCACGGCACGAGCACCATGGTGCCGAGAAACAGGTCGAGCACGCGCCAGATGGTGCGCCACATGAACACGACGGCCCATTGGAAGACCTGCCCGCGGCTCATCGGCACGAACGATTCCGACCAGCGCGCTTCGAGGATCGCGACTTTCAGGAGCACGTCGTCGTCGGGGTCGGATGGCTCGCCACTCGCCTGCGCCCGCGGGCCCGGGTAGCGCACGGTCGCCGTGACGATCGGCACCTCGCCCGAGAGGTCCGACTCGTGGATCTCGACGCCGTGGCGTTCGTCGCCGCCGATCACGCGGTCGCGGGCGAGCCAATCCATGCGGCCGAGCAGCGGCTCGGCCCACTCGAGCAGAATCTGGCTGCGATAGGCGTTGCCCATGCCGTGCACGACCACGAGGGCACGGTCGAAGGTGCCGGCATCGACGGCGCTGGTGTCGGCCGGCGCGGAGTCGCCGCCGCTCGCCCCGCCCGAGCGCTCGCGGTTGCTCGAGCCGCCCCCGCTCCCACCTTCCGCACCGTCGCCGGGAGGGGCCGGAGGAGGCGGTGCGGGCGACTCGTCGGGGGCGGGTGACTCTGGCGTGGGGCTGGGTGCGATCCGCATGGATTCTCCTCGGGCGAGTTGTTCTGAGCGAACGCTAGCGGCTCGACCCGCCCCGTGTCGCCTGTGCTGTCGAGGAGATCGCCGTCAGTGCCGGCCCTGACGGGACGACTCGAAGTTCAGGGCTAACCCTGATCCGCGGCATCCAAGCCCTTCATATCGTGGGAACCGATCACCGCTCCATGGGCCGCAGGGGGAACTGTCACCGCGGAGTGGCGATCGGATAGCCGGTCAGCACCGAGTTTCAACACGAGGTGCAGGCCGGCTTCCCCCGTTTCCGGCGTCGCACGGCGCACACGGCAGAGAAGAGATCGGGCGATGACTGAACGGATGACGCGGCTCGCACGTTACGGCCACGGGCCCGCCCGCGCGGCCCGCACCGAGCTCCGCTCGACGCACCTCGACCGTGCCCTGAGCTGGAGCGACTTCCGCACCGCGGTGCGCTACGGCGCCGCCAACCAGTTGCTGCTCGCGGTGCCGGCGATCAGCATGAAGCGCGCCGAGCACCCGTGGCTCGGCGATGCCACCGCACCGCACACGCGCATCGGTGCCGGCGAGATGTACCGCCGCGAGTACGAGGGCGGGGCCGTCTACTGGTCGGAACGCACCGGCGCGCACGAGGTGCACGGGCTGGTCGCGGAGCACTGGCACGCGGCGGGCGGCGAGAACTCGTTCCTCGGCTTCCCGACGACCGACGAGCAGCACCTCGCCGCGTCGGAGCACGGTGGCCCCGCCGGCGGGTTCGCCCACTTCGAGGGCGGCTCCATCTACTGGACCTCCGCGCACGGACCCGCGATCGTGTACGGCATGGTGCGCGACATCTGGGCGTTGCTCGGCTGGGAGCGTTCGCCGCTCGGGCTTCCTGTGCGCGACGTCGAACTCGATCCCGAGACGGGGCTGCAGCGCGGATGCTTCGAGCACGGCACCGTCGAGTGGTCGTCGTCGACCGTGCCCGCCGTCGTGCTGACCGCGTCCGCGATGCCGGCGCCTGTGGGGCGCGCGACGCCCGAGCCCGCAGGGCGTGAGCCCGCCGAGCGCGACGAGCTCGACCGCCTCGGGCGCGACTTCGCGCCCGTCGTGTGAACCGCGGGCGAGCCCGCTGCGAACGAGGGCGAGCACGGCCCGACCGCGTGACAGACTCGACGGGTGACCCCGACCCTGCTTGAGCTCGCCCCGAGCCCGTACGACGCCGATGCGATGTACGACGCCTTCGTCGAGTGGGCCGAGGGCCGCGGACTCTCGCTGTATCCCGCGCAAGACGAGGCGATCATCGAGATCGTCTCGGGCGCGAACGTGATCCTCTCGACGCCCACGGGTACCGGCAAGTCGCTCGTCGCAGTGGCCGCCCACGCGGCATCCATCGCTCAAGGCGGTCGCAGTTACTACACGGCGCCCATCAAGGCACTCGTCAGCGAGAAGTTCTTCCAGCTCGCCGAGATCTTCGGCGCGGCGAACGTCGGCATGGTCACGGGCGACAGTTCGGTGAACCCGGATGCTCCGATCATCTGCTGCACCGCCGAGATCCTCGCGAACCTCGCCCTGCGTCACGGGCCCGACGCCGACGTCGACCAGGTCGTGATGGACGAGTTCCACTACTACGGCGACCCCGACCGCGGCTGGGCGTGGCAGGTGCCGCTGCTCACCCTGCACCGGGCGCAGTTCATCCTCATGTCGGCGACGCTCGGCGACGTCACCGCGATCGCCGCAGACCTGAAGCGGCGCACGGGGCGTGAGACGGCGCTCGTCACGGGCGTCGATCGCCCGGTGCCGCTGCACTTCTCATATGCGAAGACGCCGGTGCAGGAGACGGTCGAGGAGCTCATCGAGACCCGGCAGGCGCCCGTCTACATCGTGCACTTCTCGCAGGCCGCCGCGATGGAGCGGGCGCAAGCGCTCTCCTCGATCCGTGTCATCACGCGCGAGCAGCGCGATGAGATCGCCGATGCGCTCGGCGGGTTCCGCTTCAACACCGCGTTCGGCAAGACCCTCTCGCGACTCGTGCGGTCGGGCATCGGCGTGCACCATGCGGGCATGCTGCCGCGCTACCGCCGACTCGTCGAGACGCTCGCCCAGCGCGGGCTGCTTCGCGTCATCTGCGGTACCGACACGCTCGGCGTCGGCATCAACGTGCCGATTCGCACGGTGCTCATCACCGCGCTCGTGAAATTCGACGGGCAGCGGATGCGGCAGCTGACCGCCCGCGAATTCCACCAGATCGCGGGGCGGGCCGGCCGGGCCGGCTACGACACCGCGGGAACCGTCGTGGTGCTCGCGCCCGAGCACGAGATCGAGAACGACGCCGCCGTCCGCAAGGCGGGCGACGACCCCAAGAAGATCAAGAAGATCGTGCGCAAGAAGGCGCCGGCCGGCCAGATCACGTGGGGCGAGGCCTCGTTCGACCGGCTCGTCGTCGCCGAGCCCGAGCCGCTCGTGCCGCAACTGAAGCTCACCGCGGCGATGCTGATCAACGTCATCGGGCGCGGGGGAGACGTGATCGGCGACATCCGCTCGCTCGTGTTCGACAACCACGAACCGCGGGCTCGGCAGTTCGAGCTCGCTCGCCGCGCGCTCGAGATCTTCCGCACGCTGCGCGACGCGGGCGTCGTCGAACTGCTGCCCGCGGACTCTGTTGATCGAGGGGCGCCCGACGCCCTTCGACAAGCTCAGGGACCGGGACGCGCCCCTTCCGCTGGTCGAGTAGCGCCCGACGAAGGACGACGCGTATCGAGACCCGGCATGCCGATCGTGCGCCTCACCGTCGACCTGCAACCGAACTTCGCGCTCAACCAGCCGCTGTCGCCGTTCGCGCTCGCCGCGATCGACCTGCTCGACCCCGACCCCGACGCCACCGCTGAGAGCGGCGTCGGCACGGGTCACTACGCGCTCGACGTCGTGAGCGTCATCGAATCGACACTCGACGACCCGCGGCCGATCCTCTCGCAGCAGCAGTTCAAGGCTCGCGGCGAAGCCATCGGCCGCATGAAGCAAGAGGGCATCGAGTACGACGAGCGCATGGAGCTCGTCGAGCAGGTCACGTGGCCGAAGCCGCTCGACGAGCTGCTCGCGCAGTCGTTCGAGGTGTTCGCCTCGAGCCAGCCGTGGGTGCGGGACTTCGAGCTCTCGCCGAAGTCCGTCGTGCGCGACATGTTCGAGCGCAGCATGTCGTTCGGGGAATACATCGGCTTCTATCAGCTCGCGCGCAGTGAGGGGCTCGTGCTGCGCTATCTCTCCGACGCGTTCAGGGCGATTCGCCAGACCGTGCCGACCGAGGCGAAGAACGAAGAGCTGCTCGAC
Organism: Agromyces sp. Y782; assembly: GCF_059445405.1. NCBI lineage: Bacteria > Bacillati > Actinomycetota > Actinomycetes > Micrococcales > Microbacteriaceae > Agromyces > Agromyces sp. Y782. The sequence continues at coordinate 2,625,147 of NZ_JCAIUG010000001.1, forward strand.
ATCATCGAGTGGCTCGGCGAGCTCGTGCGCCAGGTCGACTCGAGCCTCGTCGACGAGTGGAACGAGCTCATCGACCCGTCGGCGCACCTGCCCGAAGACGAGACCGCGGTCGTGCCGCCGGCCCCACCCTCGGTGGTGACCAACCGGCGCGCGTTCACCGTGCTCGTGCGCAACGAGCTCTTCCGACGGGTGCAGCTCGCCGCGCTCCAGCGCGATGAAGACCTCGCCGAACTCGATCCCGAGGTCGACTGGTCCGAAGCGCTCGACCGGTACTACGACGAACACGATGCGATCGGTGTCGGGCCCGCGGCCCGCTCACCCCGGCTGGTCACGATCGACGAGACGGATGCCGCAGAGGGAATGTGGCGCGTCGAGCAGACGATCGACGACCCGGCCGGCGATCACGACTGGCGAATCCGGGCTGAGGTCGACCTCGATGCCTCCGCCGAGGAGGGCGCCGCCGTCGTGCGCGTGACCGAGGTCGTGCGCCTCTGACGCGGTCACGCGAGCGCGAGCATGCCCGCGGCTGCGAGAGCGAGCACGAGGCCGCCCCACTGCACCGGGGCGATGCGCTCCTTGAGCACGATCGCCGCGAGCAGGATGGTGCCCGCCGGGTACATCGCCCCGAGCACGGCCGCGACCGATAGGTCGCCCGCCCTGATGCCCGCGAGCAGCAGGCCGTTCGCGATGACGTCGACGACTCCGCAGGCGATCGCGAGTCGGATTCCGGCGGCGATCGACGTCTGCTGCGGCATCCGCTCGCCTGCTGACGAGGTCGGAACCGTCGCGGGAGCGGCGCGCCGCCGCCCCACCGCGACCAAGGCGACTACGCCGACGACGGTGAACATGATGACCGCGGTGACCCCGCGGTTGAGCAGCAGCGGCACGACGCCGCTCTCGTCGGAGGTCTGGTCGATCGTGATGTAGAAGCCGCCGATCGCGATGCCGGAGCCGATGGCCATGAGGATGCCGCGGAGGCTCGGGCGCACCGCACCCTTCTCGGGCACGAAGCCGACGAGCACGACCGCGACGAGCGCGAGGCCGAGCGCCCAGTATCCGAGCGCCGCGAGCCGCTCGCCGGTGACGAGCCCCCACAGCATCGGCACGATGGCCGAGACCACGGCCGTGAGCGGCGAGAGGATCGACATCGGTCCGATCGCGAGACACGCGTACAGCAAGGAGATCGCGACGGCGCCGCTGACCCCTGAGAGCACGCCCCAGAGCACGTCGTGGGCACCCCACGCGCCGCCCAGCAACGGGTAGGCGGCCGCGAGCACCACGAACCCGCTGATCGCGGCCACCGCGGTGGCGAGCATTGCGCTAATGCGCTTCGCGGCGAGGCCGCCGAGAAAGTCCGCCGCACCGAACACGAGCGCCCCGGTGAGCGAGAAGACGGCCGTGAGCATGGTCGTCCCAGCGTAACGACAGGTGCCGACATGCTCATCCGAGCAGCAGAGCGGATGCCGCGTGCTCTTCTGTGCGGCATCCGTGAACACTGCGTGAAATCAGGCCGGTCATTGGTCATCGACCTCTTGGCAGCGTCACCGGCCAGCCATAGGCTACGTGGCAATGGCCCCCGGCGTCTGCGCATGATCGCGGCGGCACCGCGGGGTACCCGACCGTTCAGGGAGAGTCATGCATCGTCGCCGCACCATCCAACGTCTCGCGGCCGTCTCGGCCGTATCTGTCGGGGCCCTCGTCGTCGGCCTCCTCGGCGCACCGCCGGCCGTCGCCGCGGTCGACGGTTCCGGCGTCGTCATCAATGAGGTGTACGCGCGGGGCGGCAGTGCCAACCAGCCGTTCACGAACAAGTTCGTGGAGCTGTACAACCCCACCGATTCCGCCGTGTCGCTCGCCGGCTGGTCGCTGCAGTACCGCTCGGCGACGAGCACCGGTGTCGCAAGCGGCGTCGGCGCGCTTACCGGCGAGATCGCGCCGAACGGCTACTACCTGATCGGCCTCAACAGCAACGGCACGAACGGTGCAGCGCTCCCCGAGACCGACGCCTCGTTCACCGTCGCCCCGAGCGGCACCACCGGTTCGCTCTACCTCGCGAACGTCGCCGCTGCGATCAACCCGGGCACCGGGTCGATCGTGAACAACGCGCAGGTGGTCGACTACGTCGGCTACGGCACCTCGCTGAACTTCGAGGGAGCACCGGCCGCCTACCAGGGCTCGAACTCGACGCCCGGCAGCATCGTGCGCACCGACTTCGCCGACACCGATGACAACTCGGGCGACTTCACGTTCTCAGAGACCGTGACGCCGCAGGGCTCCGGTGGCGACACCGAGCCTCCAGTTGCGACCGAGGCGACGATCGGTGAGGTGCAGGGCGCCGGCGACGTGAGTCCGCTCGACGGCGAGGCGGTCATCGTCGAGGGCGTCATCACCGCAGACCACCGTTCCAGCGGCAGCTACGACGGCGTGACCATCCAGACGGTCGTCGCCGACGAGGCGCCCAACGCCTCCGATGGCGTCTTCGTCTTCGGCATGCCCGCCGTCGGCGAGGTCGGAGACCTCGTTCGCGTGACGGGCACCGTCAGCGAGTACTTCGGACTCACCGAGATCACGACGAGCGCGACGGGCGTCGAGATCGTCACGCCCGGTGTCGGGGTCCCGGCCGCGACGCCGCTGCCCGACACGACCGTCGGAACGGCTCGCGAGTCGCTCGAGAGCATGCTCGTCGCGCCGACCGGGTCGTACCTCGTCTCGAGCACCCACGAGGCCGCGAGCTTCGGTTCGCTCTGGCTCGCCGCCGGTGACACGCTTCCCGTCAAGAGCACCGAACAGGTCGACGCCGGCCCCGCCGCCACCGAGATCGCCGCCGCGAACCGCGGCAGGCTGCTCGTGCTCGACGACGGCTGGAACACTCGCGCCGATGCGGCCGAACACCTGAACGACCAGCCGTACCTCACCGAGGACACGATCGTCCGCAACGGCGACCGGGCGATCCTGCCCGCGACGCCGTACGTGCTCAGCTACGGGTTCAACGCCTGGCGCCTGCAGCCGACGACGCCGATCGACAGCACGAGCGACGCCTCGGTCAAGCCCACGTTCGAGACCCTGAACGAGCGCCCGACCGAAGCCCCCGCGGTCGGCGGCGACGTGCAGATCGGCGTCTTCAACGTGCTCAACTACTTCACCACGTTGACGAGTGAGAACCCGGCAGCGCGCGGCGCAGCCACCGCCGAGGCGTTCGCGCTCCAAGAGGAGAAGATCGTCGAGGCGATCGGTGCGATGGACGCCGAGATCGTCGCCCTGCAAGAGATCGAGAACTCGCTGAAACTCGACGGTGTCGCCGACGAGGCCATCGCAACGCTCGTCGCCGCGCTCAACGAGGCCGAAGGCTCCGAGGTCTGGGACTTCGTGCCCACCCCGGTGGTCCTCACGCCGGCGACGACCGACGTCATCCAGAGCGCAATCATCTACCGATCCGACGTCGTGACGCCCAAGGGTGAAGCTCAGACGATCGTCGACGAGTCGGTCTGGGGCAATGCCCGAGAGCCGATCGGTCAGGCGTTCGAGCTCGCCGACGGTACCGACCTCGCCGTGATCGCCAACCACTTCAAGTCCAAGAGCGGCAGCGGCGCGGAGCCGGCCGACGGCCAGGGGCACTTCAACGCCGATCGCGTCGCGCAGGCGACGTCGCTGCTCACGCTCGCCGGCCAACTCGCCGAGCAAGCGGGTGAGGTCTTCCTCCTCGGCGACTTCAACTCGTACGCGCAGGAGGACCCGATCCAGGTGCTGACCGGGGCCGGCTACACCGACCTGCTTCCGGCGCTCGCTGCGGGGGAGTACACCTACACCTTCGACGGCGAGCTCGGTTCGCTCGACCACGCGCTCGGCAACGCCGAGGGTCTCGAGGCGGTCACGGGCATCGGCCGCTGGGCGATCAATGCACCCGAGTGGGGTGAGCGCGAGTATGCGGATGCCGCGGCCGACGACGGTTCGGTCTACCGGTCGAGCGACCACGACCCGACCCTCATCGGCATCGACACGGCCGAGCTCGAAGACGTCGTCGACATCGACGTGGTGACGATCAACGACTTCCACGGTCGCATCGAACAGATCGCACCCTCTGCAGGTGCAGCTGTGCTCGCCGGGGCCGTCGAGCAGGTGCGGGCTGAGAACCCGAACACGGTGTTCGCGGCCGCGGGCGACCTCATCGGCGCCTCGACGTTCACGTCCTTCATCCAGAAGGACAACCCGACCATCGACGCGCTCAACGCCGCGGGTCTCGATGTGAGCGCCGCGGGCAACCACGAGTTCGACGGTGGCTGGGCCGACCTGCGCGACCGAGTCGTGCCTCGCGCCGACTGGGAGTACATCAGCTCGAACGTGTTCCTCGGCGACTCGGACGACACCGCGCTCGCGCCCTATTACACCGAGACGTTCGAGGGCGTCACGGTCGGCTTCATCGGAGCGGTCACCGAAGAGCTGCCGGCGCTCGTGAGCCCGGGCGGCATCGCCGAGCTGCAGGTGCGCAGCGTGGTCGACTCGGTCAACGCGGTCGCAGCGGACCTCACCGACGGCGACACCGCCAACGGCGAGGCCGACGTGCTGATCCTGCTCGTGCACGAGGGCGCGACGACGACCGACATCGCGAGCCTCAGCGACGGTTCCGCGTTCGCCGGGATCGTCGCGGGCGTCGATCCGGATGTCTCGGCCATCGTCTCGGCGCACACGCACCTGCCGTACAACCACATCGTCGACGGCCGTCCGGTCGTCTCGGCGGGCCAGTACGGCGAGCAGTTCGGGCTCATGAAGATCCAGGTGAACCCCATCACGAAAGAGCTGCTCTCGATCACCAATGAGCTGAAGCCGCTCTTGAACGGCGTTACTCCGCTCTACCCGGCGGTGCCTGCCGTCGAGCAGATCGTCGCCGACGCGAAGGCCGTCTCCGACGTGCTCGGCAAAGAGAAGGTCGGCGACATCACGGCCGACTTCAACCGGGCCCGACACCCGCGTCTCGACGTGAACGGCAACCCGGTGCTCGACGCGAACGGCAATGTCATCCTCGACGAGAACCGGGGCGGCGAATCGACGCTCGGCAACTTCGTCGCCGATGTGCAGTTGTGGGCCGTGCAGCAAGACGCCGCGGCCGACATCGCGTTCATGAACCCGGGTGGATTGCGCACCGACTTGAAGTTCGCTTCGAGCAACGCGGACGACCCCGACGGCAACGTCACGTTCCAAGAGGCCGCGAGCGTGCAGCCCTTCGCGAACACGCTCGTGACGCTCGACCTCACGGGTGCGCAGGTCAAGCAGGTGCTCGAGGAGCAGTGGCAGCCCGGCGGCTCGTCGCGGCCGTTCCTGAAGCTCGGTGTGAACAAGGAGGTCGAGGTCGTCTACGACCCGACGGCCGCGGTCGGCTCGCGCGTCACGCACGTGCTCCTGAACGGCGCCGAGATCGACCCTGCGGCCACCTACCGCGTCGTCGTGAACTCGTTCCTCTCGACGGGCGGCGACAACTTCCTCACCCTGCGTGATGGCACGAACCGCGCCGACACCGGAAAGGTCGACCTGCAGTCCATGGTCGACTGGTTCGCGGCGAACGGCTCGGCGACGCCCGATGTCGCGCAGCGCTCGGTGGGGCTCGTGTTGCCGGCGCCGGCCAACGGCTCGGCCTACGTGCCCGGCGAGACCCTTTCGCTCGCACTCAGCTCGCTCGACTTCTCGACGAACGAGGTCGCGGCCGGCGAGGTCTCGGTCTCGATCGGCGACACGGTGCTGGGTACGGCTCCCGTCGACCGCACGCTCGTGAACACGACCGACGAGGTCGGTCGCGCGACCGTTGCGATCACCATCCCCGAGGGCATCGAGGGTGCGCAGCTGTTGACCATCTCGGTGGCTTCGACCGGCACGAACATCGACGTGCCGATCACGATCGAGGCGCCGGTGGTCGACGAGGTCGGAACGTTCGTGCTCGGTGTGCCGAACAAGCTCATCGCCAGGGCCGGATCCGCTGTGCAGTACAAGGGTCAGGTCTTCGCTTTCGATGGTTCCAAGCCGGTCGGCACCCTGACGATCAGCGATGGCTCGAAGGTGATCGCCACCGTCGAGATCACCGCGAACGACAAGGGCCGGTTCACCGTGAAGCTGCCGACCCTGTCGCGAGGGCTGCACGTGCTCCGCTCGAGCTTCGACGGTGCGTCTCCGTACGCCGACTCGACGGCGTTCGGAGTGCCGATCCTCATCTGGTAGGCGAGCAGGCTCGACCGATGAGCGGGGCGGTGGTCGCATGACCGCTGCCCCGCTCGCGGTTGCGCATCGCGAGTGACGGACTCGTCCTCCACGGGCGCCGCGGTCGCCGAATGCGCCCGGCGGCTCGGCTCCGGTGGCTGCGCCGTCAGCGGCGCTCGTTACACTCGACGGATGAGCTCGAACGCGGAACCCGACTGGGCCGACGAGGTCCCGTGGGATCCCGATGAACTCGCTCCACCCCCCGACGACGAGTGGGCACCGCCGCATTCGCCGTTCCCCGACGCCCCGTTCTCCGACGCGCCGTTCCCCGAGCCCGTCGAAGGGAACCGGGCCGGCGGGTTCGCCTCGACAGGCTCAGCGAGCGCGGCTCCGGCTCGGTTCGAGACAGCGGCCGAGGCGCTCCACACCGTCTTCGGGTACGACAGCTTCCGCGGCGAGCAGGCCGAGATCATCGAGCAGCTCGCGCGTGGCGGTGACGCCGTCGTGCTCATGCCGACCGGCGGCGGCAAGAGCCTCTGCTACCAGATCCCGTCGCTCCTTCGCGAGGGTACGGGCATCGTCGTCTCGCCGCTCATCGCGCTCATGCACGATCAGGTCGACGCGCTCAAGCGCAACGGCGTGCGCGCGGCGTACCTCAACTCGAGCCAGCAGTCGCACGAGCGCGCCGAGGTCGAGCGCGCCTACCTCGCCGGCGAGCTCGACCTGCTCTACGTAGCACCCGAGCGGCTCGGCAGCGAACAGACGAAGCGGTTCCTCGCGAAGGGCACCGTCGCCCTTTTCGCGATCGACGAGGCGCACTGCGTCGCGCAGTGGGGGCACGACTTCCGGCCCGACTATCTCGCGCTCTCCGAGCTCGCCGAACGCTGGCCCGACGTGCCCCGCATCGCCCTCACCGCCACGGCGACCGATGCGACGCATCGCGAGATCACCGAGCGGCTCAGCCTCGGCGGCGCGAAGCACTTCGTCTCGAGCTTCGACCGGCCGAACATCCAGTACCGCATCGACTCGAAGCTCGAGGTGCGAAAGCAACTGCTCGACTTCATCCGCACCGAGGGGCGTGATGCCGAAGGCAACGCCGTCGCGGGCATCGTCTATGCGCTCTCGCGGGCGAGCACCGAGAAGCTCGCCGCATTCCTCTCCGAGCACGGCGTCAACGCGCTGCCGTACCACGCGGGTCTCGACGCCGGGGTTCGTCGCCGAACGCAAGAGCGCTTCCTGCGCGAAGACGGCGTCGTGGTGGTCGCGACGATCGCGTTCGGCATGGGCATCGACAAGCCCGACGTGCGCTTCGTCGCGCACGTCGACCTGCCGAAGTCGGTCGAGGGTTACTACCAAGAGACGGGTCGCGCCGGCCGCGACGGCGGCCCCGCCACCGCGTGGCTCGCCTATGGACTACAAGACGTCGTGCAGCAGCGCCGCATGATCGACGAGAGCCCGGGCGATCTTGCGCATCGGCGCCGGCTCGCGCAACACCTCGACGCCATGCTCGCCCTCTGCGAGACCGTGCAGTGCCGTCGCCAGAACCTGCTCGGCTACTTCGGGCAGCCGAGCGAACCGTGCGGCAATTGCGACACCTGCCTCGAGCCGCCCGCGTCGTGGGATGGCACCGTTCCCGCCCAGAAGCTCATGTCGACCATCGTGCGCCTGCAGCGCGAGCGCCGACAGAAGTTCGGCGCCGGCCATCTCATCGACATCCTGCGCGGCAAAGAGACTCCGCGAGTGCGCCAGTACGGCCACGATGCCCTCTCCACCTGGAGCATCGGCCAAGATCTGAGCGACCAGCAGTGGCGCGGAGTCACGCGGCAACTGCTCGCCCAGGGCCTCCTCGCCACGCACGGCGAGTACGGCACCCTCGACGTGACCGATGCCGCGACCGAGGTGCTCTCGGGCACGCGCGCCGTGAAGCTGCGCACCGAGCCCGAGCGTGCGACGCGCTCGCGTGGGCCCAAGGCGGCACCGGCGGCCGCCGACCTCGAACCGGCGCAGGCCGAGCTCTTCGAGGCGCTCCGAGCGTGGCGCTCAGGGGAGGCGCGTGAGCAGGGCGTGCCCGCCTACATCGTCTTCGGCGATGCGACGCTCCGAGCAGTCGCGGTGGCCAAGCCCACGAGCCTCGACGGCCTCGACGGCATCACCGGCATCGGCGCCAAGAAGCGCGAGGCCTACGGCGAGGCGTTGCTGGCCGTGGTCGCGAGGTGACCGGCTGAAGCCGGCATCGCTGGTCGAGTAGCGCCCGACGCCAAAGGACGCGTATCGAGACCCCATGTGTCGGGTCTCGGTACGCTCGCTTCTCGACCGACGGGGTGCGAGACCCCGCACCAGATCTCGCAACGCTCGGTGGCAGGAATCTTTCGATGCGTGGCATTCGCGCCAGTTGCCCGAGCGAGCGGTGTCGCGCAAGCTGGACGGGTGGCACGGTCGAGACGGGCGAGGAGCAGCTGATGCAGCACCACAGGGTCGCGGTCCTCGTACTCGAGGGCGCCGTGCCGATCGACGTCGGCATCCCGGCGCAGGTCTTCCACCCCCGAGACTGGCTGCCCTACGAGTTGCGCATGTGCGGGGTCACCGCGGGGCGGGTGAGTTCGCGCGACGGCCTCGCGTTCCACGTCGAGCACGGGCTCGAGGCGCTCGACGACGCCGACACGATCATCGTTCCCGGCTACCGGCCGCGTGGTGGCAATGTCGACTCTCGAGTGCTCGATGCACTGCGGGCCGCGCATCAGCGCGGCGCCCGCGTGGTCTCGATCTGCACGGGCGCATTCGCGCTCGCCGAGGCAGGCCTGCTCGACGGCAGACGCGCGACCACGCACTGGGCAAGTGCCGAGGAGCTCGCCCGCCGCTACCCGCGGGTGCAGGTCGACGGCACCGTGCTGTTCATCGACGAGGGGCAGATCCTGACGTCAGCGGGCGTCGCGGCCGGCATCGACGTGTGCCTGCACCTCATCCGGCGCGACCACGGGGTGCGGCTCTCGAACGACGTCGCACGGCGGCTCGTCGCGGCGCCGTACCGAAGCGGCGGACAGTCCCAGTTCGTACCCCGCTCCGTGCCGGAGTCGCTCGGCGAGGTGTTCTCCGCGACGCGGCACTGGGCGCTCACGCGACTCGCCGAGCCGCTGACGGTCGCCGACCTCGCCCGTCACGCTCGCGTCTCGAGCCGCACCTTCGCACGCCGGTTCGTCGAAGACACCGGCTACACCCCCCTGCAATGGGTGCTTCGCGCCCGGGTCGACCTCGCCCGCGAACTGCTCGAGGGCACCGACCTCGGGGTCGACCAGGTCTCGGCGCGCGTCGGCCTCGGCACCGGTGCGAACTTGCGCCTGCACTTCCGGCGCATCCTCGGCACCTCGCCGAGCGACTACCGCAAGACGTTCGCCGACTCGGCGGCGTAGGGGCGGCGCAGCGGCCGACGCGGCAACCGCCGGGGGTCGCCGGCGCTGCGGCATCCGCTTCGTTCATCGGCGGGCGGATGCCTCGGGCTGGCCCGATCCTTTCGGAACCTGTCTTCCGCGCACCTGACGGCGGCGCGAGCGTCTCGCCAGTGTGGTGGGACACACTAATTGAGGGAGTTCCACCATGACCACCCGTGTCGCCATCAACGGCTTCGGCCGCATCGGGCGCAACGTCTTCCGCGCCGCGCTCGAACGCCAGACCGACTTCGAGATCGTCGCGGTCAACGACCTCGCCGCACCTGCGACGCTCGCGCAGCTGCTCAAGTACGACAGCACGCTCGGCCGCCTCGGCCGCCCGGTCGAGGTGGTCGACGACGGCCTCATCGTCGACGGCGCGAAGCTCACGGTGCTCGCCGAGCGCGAGCCTGAGCGGCTGCCGTGGGCCGAGCTCGGCGTCGACCTCGTGCTCGAGTCGACGGGTCGCTTCACCGCTGCCGGTGACGCGCGTCGACACCTCGACGCCGGTGCCGCGAAGGTGCTCGTGAGTGCGCCGGCGAAGGGGGCCGACGTGACGATCGCGTTCGGCGTGAATCATGAGTCGTACGATCCGGCTGTGCACGACATCGTCTCGAACGCATCGTGCACGACGAACGCGCTCGCGCCCCTCGCCCAGGTGCTCGACGAGACGGCGTTGATCGAGGCGGGCTTCATGACGACGGTGCACGCCTACACGCAGGAGCAGAACCTTCACGACGCCCCGCACCGCGACCTGCGCCGTGCGAGGGCGGCGGCGATCAACATCGCGCCGACCACGACGGGCGCGGCCTCGGCGATCGGGCTCGTGCTGCCGCGCCTCGACGGACGTCTCGTGGGTGACTCGGTGCGCGTGCCGGTGCCCGTCGGATCACTCGTCGAACTCGCCGTGACCGTCGGGCGGGAGGTCACGTTCGAACAGCTCGACGAGGCCTACCGGAGCGCGGCGACGGGCCGGCTCGCGGGCGTGCTCGAGTACTCGTCGGATCCGCTCGTCTCCACCGATATCGTCGGCAACCCCGCGTCATCCGTCTACGACGCCGAACTCACCCGGGTGCACGGGCGTCACGTGAAGGTCGTCGCCTGGTACGACAACGAGTGGGGGTTCGCGAACCGGGTCGTCGACACGCTCGGCCTGATGGCGGGTCGAGCAACGCCGATCGAGTAGCGCCCGACGCAGCAGGACGCGTATCGAGACCCTCGCCGGGGTCTCGATACGCTCGCTGCGCTCGCTACTCGACCAGCGGTGGTGGCTCTTGACCAAGCTCAACTCACGATATACTCTGAATGAAGTATTTGGAGGTGAGTATGTCGCGTCGACCCGTGAGCAACCCGCTCGCACTCGCGGTGCTGTCGAGCCTGTGGGAGCGCCCGATGTACCCCTACGAGATCACGACCACGCTGCGTGAGCGCGGCAAAGAAGACAGTATCCGCCTGAACTTCGGCTCGCTCTACGCGATCATCAAGTCGCTCGAGAAGCACGGCCTCATCGAAGAGGCTCGGGTCGAGCGCGAGGGCAATCGCCCCGAACGCATCGTCTACGCGATCACCGACGCCGGCCGGGCCGAGGCCCACGACTGGATGCGCGAGCTCATCGCCGTACCCGTCAAGGAGTACCCGGCGTTCGAAACCGGGCTCTCGCTCATCGCGCTACTCGCCCCCGAAGAGGCGAGCACCCTGCTGCGCGAGCGACTCGAGCGACTCGATGCCGAGATCGCGCAGCGGGCGTCCATCGCCGAGCAGTCGGCTGGGCTCGCGATTCCCGAACTCTTCCTCGTCGAGTTCCACTATCGCGTCGCGATGATCCGCGCCGAGCGCGACTTCGTCGCCGCGATGCTCGACCGACTCGAGGCCGGCGAGCTCGGCGGCCTCGACGCGTGGAAGGCCATGCACGAGCTGATGGCCGCCGGCGCGACCGCCGAGGAGATCGAGTCGCAGCTCGCCCGATACATCGCGGAAGGAGCGGCCGAACCAGAGCACTGATCAGTACACAGATCGATGGCCCGGATGCGGCAACACCCGAGCCATCTCGCAACCGAGTCGTTCAACGTGAGTCGAATCCACCCCAGTGCGTGCCGCCATTCTATCGGCCGCATCTCACGACCGAACGGCTCCCCACCGAAGGAGAGCCTCATGGCTGCATCACCCGACGGGATGGCCCTCGCGGCCGTCGATCTCGTCAAGACCTATTCGCAGGGGCGCGGCCAGCCGCAGCTCCGAGCCCTCGACGGGCTCACATTCCAGGCCGAGGCGGGCACCGTCTTCGGCTTGCTCGGTCCGAACGGCGCCGGCAAGTCGACCACGGTCAAGATCCTCTCGACCCTCGCTCGCGCCGATTCCGGCACGGCATTCGTCGCCGGCATCGATGTGCGCCGCCACCCCGAGCGGGTGCGCAGCGCGATCGGCTTCGTCGCGCAGAAGCAGGTGTCCGACCCCATGGACACGGGAATCGAGAATCTTGTGCTGGCCGGGCAGATTCACGGCATGTCGACCCGCGCCGCACGCACCCGCGCCGAAGAGCTGCTCGAGCGTTTCGCGCTCACGAGTGCGTCGCGCCGGCAGGTGAAGACGTATTCGGGCGGCATGGCGCGCAAGCTCGACGTCGCCATCGGGCTCATGCACCGCCCGCAGGTGCTCTTCCTCGACGAGCCCACGACAGGTCTCGACCCCGAGGCGCGCACCGAGATGTGGGCCGAGATCGAGCGGATGTCCCGTGAGGAGCGCATGACCGTGCTGCTGACGACCCATTACCTCGAAGAGGCCGATCGGCTCGCAAGCCGGCTCGCGATCGTCGACGCCGGACGCGTCGTCACCGAGGGCACGCCCGAGCAGTTGAAGAGCGAACTGCGCGGCGATGCCGTGGTGATCGAATTCCACGAGGCATCCGTCGTCGCCCGGGTGCTCGAGGCGATCGGCAGTCTCGGCGCGCTGCGCGAGGTCGCCGTCGAGGGTCGCACCGTGCGCGCCCGAGCCGATGACGGTGGCGCGGTGCTGCCGATCGTGCTCGGGGCGCTCGACGCCGAGGGCATCGCCGTCGCTTCCGCGACCGTCTCGCGGCCGAGCCTCGACGACGTGTATCTCGCCCACACCGGGCACTCGTTCGCTTCGGCGCACGAGGGTTCCGCTGTCGGTGTCCGCACCGAGCTCGAGGAGGTCGCATCATGAGCACGATCACCCGCCCCGCCCGCGTCACCGCGCCGCCGACGTACGCACGCCCGAACTTCTTGCGGCACACCGCGTATCTCACCCTTCGGCAGTTGCGCGCGGCGGTGCGCATTCCGGCGTTCATCGTCATGAACATCGTGCAGCCGCTGATCTGGCTGCTGCTGTTCGGTCAGCTCTTCACGAGCGTCGTCGAGATTCCGGGGTTCGAGGGCGGCGACAGCTACCTCGAGTTCCTGACGCCCGGCATCGTGATGATGATGGCGTTGTTCGGCAGCGCGTGGGCGGGTACGAGTTACATCCAGGACATGGAACGCGGCGTCATGGACCGCTTCCTCACCTCGCCGACGAGCCGCGGCGCGATGATGGTCTCGACGCTCGCATACCAGGCACTGCTCACGCTCGTGCAGTCGCTCATCGTGCTGGGTGTCGCCTGGCTCGGCGGTGCGCGATTCGCGGGTGGGCTCGGCGGCATCCTGATCCTGCTGCTCGCGGCAATGCTGCTCACGGCCTCGTTCTCGGCGCTGTCGAACGCGGCGGCACTGCTCGCACGCAACCAGAACGTGCTGATCGGCATCTCGCAACTCATCACGATCCCGCTCATGTTCTTGAGCTCGGCGCTCATGGACACGAGCCTGTCGGCCGACTGGGTTGCGGAGGTCGCGCGCTTCAATCCCTTCGAGTGGGCGGTCGTGGCGGGCCGCGAGGCGCTCGGCGCGAGCCCCGACTGGGCGAGCGTGTGGAGCAACCTCGGGCTGCTCGCGGCGTTCACGGCCGTGCTCGCGTGGGTGGCGACGCGCGCCTTCCGCGCATATCAGCGCAGCGCCTGAGCGAACTCAACCCCTCGAGCGTGCGTCTCAGGACACCACGTTCGAGGGGTTGCAGGAGCGTTCGGTGTTCGTCACGGCTCGCAGAGGATGCTGAGGATCTTCGCGAACGCGCGGACCTCCGCCTGTGAATGGCTGCGGAGCACGTCGCGTAAACGATCCTGTTGCTGAGTTCTGGCGGCCCGCACCCGCTCGACTGCCGCGGGTGCGGCCGACAGCACGCGGGCCCGGCCATCCTTGTCGTCGGCGCGGCTCACGACGAGACCGACGTCTTCGAGCATGCGCACCTGGCGGCTCACGACGCTCTTGTCGGTCTCGAGCACTTCTGCCAGCACGTATGCGTTCGCCTCGCCGAGCCGCACGAGCGTGCCGAGGATCCTGTAGCCGACGGGCTGAAGGTCGGGATGGATACTGGCCGCAGCTTCCTTCCAGACTGCCCGGAGACGGCTGATGATGACACCGAGCTGTTCCTCGACCTCGTCGATCGTCTGCTCGAGATCGCTGTCGGGCGTGGTGCTCGCCACGTTCGTCACCTGATCTGTCCTTCCGTCTCGCGCTGGTCTGCATTCGTGTTCACCACGGCGATCGCGCCGGTGAGGGGCGCGCCGATCTCGGCCTCGGCGAGGTCGATCGCGGTCTCTTCGGCTCGTTCCGCCAGCGTTTCACTCGCGGTCTTGGTCGAGAGCGTCTTGTTGGGCAGGAAGATGACCGCGATGAGGCCCAGGACGACGAAGGGGATGGCGACGATGAACGCATCCGCGATGCCAGTGCCGTATGCCGATTCCACGAGGACCCGGACGGCGTCCGGCAATGCGCTGACATTGGGCAGGCTGCCCGTCCCGAGTTCCTTCAGCGCATCGATCTCGGCGGGGGAACTCGGCACGAAGGTCTCCAGCGAGCTGGTGAGGTGGGAGGTCACCTGGCTGGCCAGAATGGATCCCATGACCGTCACTCCGATGGCACCGGCCACTGAGCGGAAGAAGTTGACATTGGAGCTGGCAGCACCGAGCTGTTCGGCGGGGGTGTCGTTCTGCACGACGAGTGTCAGGTTCTGCATGACCATGCCCATGCCTGCACCGAGGATCACCATGAAGACGGATACCCACAGGAAATCGGTGTCGTAACGGAGGGTCGACATCAGGGTCGCACCGATGACCATCAACACCGAACCGGTGACCATCCAACGCTTCCACTTGCCGAATCGGCTGATCAACTGACCGATGAGAATCGAGGCGACCATCTGGCCGACGATCATGGGGATGGTCATCAGGCCCGACTGGGTGGGGTTTGCTCCGCGAGCCAGCTGGAAATACTGGGCGAGGAACACGCTCGTGGAGAACATGGCCACACCGACGCCGAGGCTTGCGACTACCGCGAGGGTGAAGGTGCGGTTCTTGAAGAGCGACATCGGCACGATCGGCTCGACGACTGCGAACTCGGTGAAGATGAAGGCGAGCAGTGCGAGAACGGCACCGCCGATCATGAGGTAACTCTGCAGAGAGTTCCACTCGAACTGGCTGCCGCCCATCGAGACCCAGACGAGGAGCAGCGAGACGCCGACGGCGAGCAGCGCAGCTCCGATGTAGTCGATGCGCACCTTACGGGTGTTGCGGGGCAGGCGCAGCGTCTTCTGGAGGATGATGATCGCGGCGATCGCGAACGGCACACTGACGAAGAAGTTCGCACGCCATCCGAGGGTGTCGGTGATGACACCGCCGAGCAACGGTCCGCCGATGGTCGCGATGGCCATGATGCCACCGACGAGCCCCATGTACTTGCCGCGCTCTCGCGGGCTGATGATCAGCGCGATCACCACGAACACGAGCGACATGAGGCCGCCGGTGCCGATGCCTTGTACGACGCGAAGCGCGATGAGGGTGGTCGTGTCCTGCGCGAAGCCGGCGGCGACGGTGCTCAGGGTGAAGAGGCCGAGTGAGAGCTGCAGCAGCAGCTTGCGATCGAGCAGGTCGCTGAGCTTGCCCCAGATCGGCGTCGAGACAGCCGTCGCGAGCAGGCTTGCAGTGATCACCCACGTATACCCCGCCTGGTCGCCACCGAGGTCGGCGATGATGCGGGGCAGGGAAGTCGACACGACGGTGCCGGAGAGCACTGCGACGAACATGCCCATGACGAGCCCGGAGAGGGCGATGAGGATGGAGCGCTGCGAGCGCTTCCCATGCAACTCGGGTACTGCGGTAGTCAAGATCGAGACCTTCAGACGTTAGTTGACCGTAGGCCACTATCCAGTTGACCCACGTCAACTATATTCGAATAGTCGACCTATGTCAACTATCTCCCCGAGCGGTCGCGACGCTCGTTGCCCATCGCCTGAAGCCGGGGTGACGCGGTTGCGCCATGTCGCACTCTGGGCACCTCGCCGAGCATCGCAGAGGCCGGCGGCGCGCCAGACTTCACCGTATGCGTCCACCTCACAGCGCTCGAGCCCTTGTCATTCTGGCCACCGTCACCGCGGTGGTCGTCGGCCTCACCGCCCCGGCCGCCGCCGGCGCCGCGGCAGAGCCGCCCGACCCCGCACAAGCGGCAGGCGCGCTCGGAGAGTCGCACGGCATCACGCTGCTGACCGGCGATCGGGTCGAGGTCGCCGAGTCCACCGACGGGCGACGCGCGGCCACGGTCACGCCGGGTCCGGGACGCGAGCGGGTCACCTTCCAGACCATCGAGGTGGACGGCGAGCTGCAGGTGCTGCCGAGCGACGCCATCCCGTTCCTCGCCTCCGGGGTCATCGACGACAGCCTCTTCGAGGTCAGCACCCTGATCGAAGAGGGATACGCCGATCTCGAGGCGCTGCCGCTCATCGTCTCGTGGTCGCCCGGCATGCGGGCGGAGACGATGACCATCGCGGGAGCCGAGCAGACCCGGGTCCTGCCGAGCATCGATGGGGCGGCGCTCTCGGCCGGGGTCGACGACCTCGGGCAGGTGTGGCAGGCGATCACCGGTGGCGCCGTAGCGGAGGCACCCGCGAAGGACAGCTCCGCACTGATGGCCGGCGGCATCGAACACGTGTGGCTCGACGGTCGGGCCTCGGCCTCGCTGGACCAGAGCGTCCCGCAGATCGGCGCCCCCGAGGCCTGGGAGGCCGGCTACCGCGGCGCCGGCGTCAGCGTCGCGGTGCTCGACACCGGGGTCGACGGGTCGCACCCCGACCTCGTGGGCCAGGTCGAGGAGGCCGTCGACTTCACCGACAGCGCGACCGGCACCGCCGACCTCTTCGGCCACGGCACCCACGTCGCGGCCACCATCGCCGGCACCGGAGCGGGCGCTGAGGGCACCCGGCCGGGCGTCGCGCCCGACGCCGACCTGATCATCGGCAAGGTGCTCAGCGACGACGGCTACGGCTACGACTCCTGGATCATCTCCGGCATGGAGTGGGCGGCGGAGCGTGCGGCAGTGGTCAACATGAGCCTCGGTGGCGGCCCCTCAGACGGGACGGACCCGCTCAGCCTCTCCCTGGAGGCGCTCTCGGAAGAGACCGGAGCCCTCTTCGTCGTGGCGGCGGGCAACGACGGTCAGGACGAGGCGGTCGCCACCCCGAGCACCGCGCCGGCTGCGCTGTCGGTCGCCGCGGTCGACCGGGACGAGTCGCTGGCGGAGTTCTCCAGCCGCGGGCCCCGCACGGGCGACGGCGGGCTGAAGCCGGAGATCAGTGCGCCGGGTGTGGGCATCGTCGCAGCACGGGCGGCCGGCACTGCCATGGGCTCGCCGGTCGACGCGCTCTACACGGCGTCTTCGGGCACGTCGATGGCGACCCCGCATGTCGCGGGTGCGGCCGTCCTCCTCGCCCAGCAGCACCCAGATTGGTCGGGGGAGCGGCTCAAGGATGCGCTCGTCAGCACCGCGAAGGCCAACCCCGATCTCGGGGTCTACGAGCAGGGCGGGGGCCGGGTCGATGTCGCTCGTGCGGTGAGCCAGGAGGTGACCGCCACCGGGATCGCGGACTTCGCGCGTCAGGGCGACGCAGTGGAGGAGGCGGTGCGTGAGCGCACCGTCACCTACCGCAACGAGAGTGACGAGCCGGTCGACCTCGACCTCGCGATCGAGGTCGAGAACCTCGACGACGACGGCTCCGAAACCCGTGCCTTCACCGCGCCCGAGCAGGTCACCGTTCCCGCGCACGGTTCCACCGATGCGGTCGTGGCGATCGATCCGGCCGCCCTCGACCGAGGTCGGTGGAGCGGCGCGCTGACCGCGACCGCGCCGGACGGCGTAGTCGTGCACACCGCCATCGGTGCGATCAAGGCAGGCCCGCGGCACACCGTGACCATCCGTGCGGTGGGCTTCGACGGCGGCGATACATTCGTGCCGTCCCTCTCGTTGATCGGTGACCACCCGGGCACCGAGTACCTCGGCTATCTCGGCACGGGCGAGGTCGCCACCGTCGAGGTCGAGGAGGGCGACTACATCGTGCAGGCGATCATCGAGGGCAACGACACCGCGCAAGCCGAGCGGACCGGCACGGTGATTCTGCCCGACGTGCAGGTGACCTCCGACGTCGAGGTGGTGCTCGACGCTCGCAAGACACGCCCGATCGAGATCCGGACCCCGGAACCGGCCGAGCAGCAGAGCATCATCAGCTGGTACACCCACCGGCTTCTCACGAACGGCCGCGACATCCAGCACGGCGTCATGTCGTTCGAGCGGACGATGCCCTGGGTGACCCCGACCGAACCCGTCCGTGAGGGTGAGTTCGAGTTCTCCTCCCGCTGGCAGCTGGTGCGGCCCTCCGCGCTGATCACCGTGCCGGGCACGAAGCTGAAGCCCCAGGCCGGCCTGCTCCCGAATTCCGGGGTGCTCGACCGGGCAACGCGCCTCGAGCTGGTGGCACCGGGACCGGACTTGAAGGGAGTGCGCGGCAAAGCGGTCGTGGTGGATGCCCCTGACCAGGGTCTCGAGGACGCCCAGGTGCAGGCGGCGGCGGCAGCGGGTGCGCGGGCGATCATCCTGGTCCGACCCACGACCAACAGCATCTTCACGGTGTTCCAGCCGGGCGTCGACCCCGGCCCGATCCCGGCGATGGTCACCACCGCCGAGGACGGCGCGGCGCTGATCCGGCGCGCACAGCGGCCGGGCAAGCAGCAGGTGGTGCTCGAGGCGAGCCGCACGAGCCCCTACCTCTACGACGTCATCCAGGTCTCGACCGACGCGATCCCTGACGAGATCGTGCACCGGGTGACGAAGGCCAACAGCCACCGCGTCACCACGACCTACGTCGAGAGCGGCGGGCGGCCCTACGCCCGCGAGCAGCGCTTCGGCTGGCGCCCGTGGATGACCTACGCGTGGAACGACGCGCAGCGTACGGTCGCCACCGGCGAGAGCCGGGTCGAGTGGGTCTCGGCGGGTGACTCGGTGTGGCAGCACCAGGTGCTGCATACCTGGGAGAACTGGATGGGCACGGTCACAGGCGGCATGACCGGACCGGCGCGCAGCTACGAGGCGGGGCACTCGAAGGAGCGCTGGTTCGATCCGGTCGTGCGCCCGGCCGCGGTCGCCTCTTCGCCGTCGACCCGCAGCGGTGACCGGCTTCAGTTGCAGGTGCCCGAGTTCGTCGATGCTGCGGGCCACTTGGAGGTGGGCGGTGCCTCCTCGAGCGCACGGCTCTACCGTGACGGTGAGCTGGTGGAGTCGCTCCCGAATGCACGGCAGGCCCTCGATGTGGTCGCCGAGGAGGCCGACTATCGGCTCGAGCTCGACGTCTCCCGTGACGGTGAGGAGTGGCAGCACGGCACCCGCACGTCGACGGCGTGGACCTTCCGGTCCGGCCGACCGGACGAGGGCGAGACGGTGACGCTGCCGCTGCTGCAAGTGGTCTACGGCGTGCCGACCGACGACGAGGGATACGCGACCCGTCGGAAGCACACGGTCTCCTTGCAGGTGACCGACCAGCTCGGCGCAGTGCGATCGCGTGCCACGCTGCAGGCAGAGGCATCCTACGACGACGGTGCGAACTGGAAGCCGCTGGCGGTCCGTCGCGACAAGAAGGGCTTCTCCGCGGTGGTGCCGGCCGGCAGCGCGCCGATCACGTTGCGGGTCACCGCCGTCGACGGCTCGACCTCGGTGACCCAAGAGGTGGTTCGCGCGTACGCGCGGCGCTGAGCCGGGTCACAGCCACCCGCGCCGCGCCGCCTGATAGGCGAGCGCGGTGCGGGTGTCGACGCCCGCGATCGCCATCAGCCGGTCGAGGCGGCGCTGCACGGTGCGCCGGCTGATCCCGAGTTGGTTCACGATCGACTTGTCGGGAATCCCGGCGACCACGAGCGAGAGCAGGAGGCGCTCCGCGTCGCCGATCCCGTCGACCTCAACCGCAGTGCTGGTCTCGTCGCCGCCCTCGGCAGCACCAGCGGACGGCAGCGGGCTGGCTCGCTCCCAGTGGCCTTCGAACAGATCGAGCAGGGCGTTGAGCAGTTCGCCACCGCGGATCACCGCCGCGCTCGGCTCGCCGAGGCCGCGCTCCTGGTCGTGGATCAGGGGACAGATGGCGGTGCGCCGGTCGATGATCGCAAGCCGGATCGGGAGAGCGGGCGCGACCCGCGCCTCCTCGCCCCAGCCGATGCCCTCGAGCACGGTGTCGAGCTCGCCGGGTCCTTCGAGCAGCGCACGCTCGTAGATCGCCCGGTAGCGGACGCCACGTGCGAGGGCGTCGCGTTCCTCGGTGTTCTCGGCGCCCTTCATGGCGAGTGGGTTGGCCCGGCAGAACCAGAGGATCTCCTCGCGTGCGGATTGCTGCAGGTCGCGGAGCCGCTCGCGCAGCGCCCCCGCTCCGTTGACGACCTCGACCACGTGATCGGCGTCGCGGCGTCGGGCGACGGCCCGGAATTCCTCGCTCAGCGCGGCCACGCGCTGGCGGTCGTCCTCGAGCGACTCCTGGCGTCGAAGCAGGGCGGTGCCGAGCGCAACGTCCGGCGGTTGTGGTCGGAAGACCGGATCCTCACCGTGCCGGACGACGAGACCTTTCGCCTCCAACCTGCGCAGCAGGTCACCGGCGTGCTCGGCGGTCAGCCCCGCGACCTCGGCCAACTGATCGGCGCGCGCAACGTCGAGGCCGACGAGCAGTCGATAGGTGTTCTCCTCCGCCGGGTCGAGCAGCAATGGCTCCTGCATCGGCTCCCTCCCAGGTGCGTTGGTGCGATTTTAGAACACCGGTCGGCGCGTGTGTCCGTTGAAGCGCGGTATGCCAGGGCTGGTCGAGTGACGCCCGACGCAGGAAGACGCGTATCGAGACTCTCGCATGGGGTCTCGATGCGCTCGCTACTCGACCAACGGGGTTGGAGTCCGGCGCAACTCGGCGTGCCCGAGTTCATTCCTCGTCGAGTTCCACTCTCGCGGGAGAGAAACCGCGGGCTGCCGATGCGGCCGGTGCAGTGACTACTTGGACCTTCCCGGCGGGGGGCCGACCGAACCGCGTTCGACGAGTCGGACGTCGAGCGAGACCGGTGCGCGCGGTCCTTCGCCTCGTTCGATCTCGTCGAGGATGATGCGTGCGGCCTCTGCCACTTTGGCGGGCATGTTCTGCGCGATGGTCGTCAGCCCCGGTGTGGTGTAGGCGGCGAAGTCGAGGGCGTCGAAGCCGATGACCGATACGTCGCCGGGGACGGAGCCTCCCGCTTCAGCGATGCCGGCCATGATGCCGACCGCAAGGTGGTCGGCCGTCGCGAACACCGCGGTCACGTCGGGGTGATCGCGGCGCAACCGCAGACCGAGTGCGCGACCGTCCTCGAACGTCGTCCACACTTCCTCGACGACGATCTCGCGAGAGTCGATGCCGGCGGCCTCATATGTCTCCCGAAACCCGGCCCACCGCTGCCCGACGACGCCCATGCCTTCATAGGGAGGGCCGGCGAAGAGCACATGGCGGTGGCCTGCCTCGAGCAGACGGGTGCCGGCCAACCGGCCTCCGCGGTGGTCGTCTGAGCGGACTCCGATCGTGCGCGGATTCGACGAGTAGCTGTCGATCGCGACGAGCGGCGCTCGGTCGATGCGGATGCGGTCGATCTGCTCGTCGGTGAACTCGACGAGGATCGCTCCATCGAGCGACCACATCCTGATCGTCTGCGCGACCTGATCCTCATGCTCGATGCCGCGGAGTAGAACGTGATAGCCGTGGCGGCGCAGGTGGCTCTCGATGCCGCCGATGAGGGCGGCGTTGTGGGGGCTGACGAGGAGGCTGTGGCTCTCTCCGACCGGCACGAGCGCGGCGACGATGTGCGAGCGGCTCGCCGCGAGGCTGCGTGCCGGGATGTTGGGTACGTAGCTGAGCCGGTCCGCGATGGCGAGCACCCGCTCGATCGTCGCGCTCGAGACGCGGGCGCGCTTGCCGTTCATGACGTTCGACACGGTCATCATGCTCACCCCTGCCTCCTGCGCGATGTCGCTCAGCTTGACGGCCATGGGTTCCATTCCAGTCGATGCACCTTTCGGGTCATCCTAGTGACGGGCCCCTGTTGCCTCATGTCGGGGTCTTGACGCGTCTTCGGGCCTCACGTATCGTTCGCCTAGGTTTATCGCTAAAGCAACCCGATTGTGGACTCACCCTGATCAAAGGAGATCAGCATGTCGCGCACTACCCCTGCCGTCATCGCGAGTGCGGCCCTCGCCGGCGTCATCGCATCCCTCATGCTCGCCATTCCCGCGAACGCGGCGGACCTCCCAGTCGAATACGAAGCCGAGGATGCCGTGCTCGTCGGCGGCGCGGGGGTCAACGACAACCATCTCGGCTATTCCGGGACCGGCTTCGTCGACGGCTTCGTCATCGACCACCAGGGTGCTGCAAGCCTCACGTTCACGGTCGATGTGCCCGAGCCAGGCGAGTACGGTCTGAACCTCAGGTACGCCAACGGACTCGGCTCGACGATGACGCTCTCGCAGGTGATCGGTGGCGAGGACAGGCAGATCTCGCTGCCCTCGGCGCCCGGCGCTTCGTGGAGCCAGTGGTTCATCCATCAGGAGAACATCACGTTGCCTGCGGGCGAGCAGGAACTCACCTACCGCTTCGACTCCGACGACACGGGGAACGTCAATATCGACGCTGTCGCGTTCACGGTCGTCGGCGACGTCTCCACGCCGGGCGGCGGAGCCACAGACCCTGCCGACATCCCGGGCTCCGGGCCGGACACGCGGTGGGATCAGGTCGGCAATGAACTGGCGCTCGTGGAAGCGCCGCACCGTGGACATGCGTACGAGACGGAGCAGTCGTTCTTCGCGAACGGCGCCGCACTCGGCGACCGGGCCGGTGCGACCGGAGTCGACCTCGCCGCGCCGCGCGCCCGGATCGTGGTGCCGACGTTCGCGACGACCGACCGCTCCCAGAAGATCGGCCTGCGATACCTCAATGAGGGTGAGCAGGAGACGCGGGTGGTGGTGGGCGTGGACGGTATCCCAGTCGGTACGATCTCACTGCCGCCCACTCAAGGATGGCGGGACATCGCCGTCAAGCTGCCGCTACGCGAGGGGCTCGGCACTGTCGAGTTGCGGCGCACGGGAGACGGGCGCGAGGGTGCCCTGCTCGTCGACGCGATCGTGGTCGAGAAGGCGAACGCCCCCGCGGAGCGGGGTGCCACGACGGGTACGACGGTGTATGAGGCCGAGCACGGGATCACGAACGGTGACATTCTCGAGCCGAGCCGGACCTTCCGGGAGCTTGCGGCCGAGGCGTCCGGCCGTCAGGCGGTGACGCTCACCGAGACGAAGGACTACGTCGAGTGGACCCTGACGAAGCCTGCCGATGCCGTGGTACTTCGTGCGTCGATCCCTGATACGGCTGACGGCACGGACCAAGACGGCACGCTCGCGATGTACGCAGGGAAGAAGAAGATCGCCGATATCCCGGTGTCGAGCACGTACTCGTGGGTGTACGGCGGCTACCCGTACGGGAACGACCCGACGCAGGGCGGTGCACAGCGCTTCTTCGACGAGTCGCGCGTGACGTTCGGCGAGTTGCGCGCGGGCACGACGCTGCGACTGCAGAAGGATGCCGCGTCGGGCGCCCTTCCGTACACGGTCGACCTCGTCGAGGCCGAGGTGCGCCCCGACCCGCGGAAGATCCCGGAGGGCTACCTCGATGTCACCGCGTTCGGCGCGACGCCTGACGACGGCACCGATGACACGGCCGCGATCCAAGCTGCCGTGGACGCGGCGAGTGAAATCGGCGGGGGCGTGTGGGTGCCGCGTGGGCGATTCGTGGTCACCGAGGTCGTGCGGCTCGTGAACGTCTCGATCCGGGGTGCCGGGCCGTGGTACTCGATCATCGCCGGCCGTGAGGCGAAGGGCGGGCTTTATGCGATGGGCACGGGCGTCACGATCGCCGACCTCATGATCGACGGCGACGTGCGCTACCGAGACGACCGGCTCTTCGACAGCGGAGTGGAGGGCAACTTCGGCCAGGGCTCGCTCATCCAGGACGTCTGGGTCGCGCACACCAAGACGGGGGCCTGGGCCGCGGCCGGAACGGACGGCCTCTACGCGGTCGGTCTGCGTGTGCGCGACACATTCGCCGACGGCGTGCATCTGGACGGCGCCGTCACCGACGCTCGCGTCGAGCACGCAAGCGTCCGCAACACGGGCGACGATGGGATGGCGATGTGGTCACTCGGCGGGGCCGTGACGCGCAGCGTGTTCGCGCACAACACCGTGCAGAGCCCGCTGCTGGGCAACGGTGCCGCGATCTACGGTGGCGACTCGAACCGTGTCGTCGACTCGATCGTCAACGACACGCTGACAGCACCTGCCGGCATCGCCGTGAGCACCCGCTTCAACCCGGTCCCGTTCTCGGGCACGACGGTCGTGGATGGCAACGACATCTTCCGCAGCGGCGGGTGGGAGCCGAACTGGAACACGTCGTTCGGCGGCATCTGGGTGTTCGCCGACACAAGTCACATCACGACGCCCGTGCTGATCAGCAACACACGCGTCATCGACTCCGCGTATGAGGGACTCCTCGTGAGCGGCAGCCACTGGGTCAACGACCTGCGCATCAGCGACGTCACGATCGAGGGCACGGGCTCCTATGCCGTCGCTGCCCGCGTCGGGGGCGACCACCGCTTCCGCAACGTGACGGCCTCCGCGATCGCCGAGCCCGCCGATGGGCGCAACCACCTGTGGGGCACGTTCATCGACGAAGGCGGCAATACAGGTCTGCTCGCGGAGACGACCGCGACGTGCGCTGTCGTCTACCGGGCCACGCCCGTCTTCCTCGATCGCTTCATCGCGACCGTGACGATCAAGAACACCGGCACCGCGACGTTGCCGGTCGGCTCCCTCGCCTGGCATCTCGGCAGCGGAGAATCCGCCGCGCCGATGCTCGGCGCCGACGTTGCACAGAACGGCACGCGCGTCGACGCCGAGCTCACGACGGAGCTGAGGCCGGGCCGGAGCAAGACCTTCCTCGTGACCGGCACCGCCAACGCGGAAACGGTCTCCGTGCCGAGTTCGTTCGCCCTCGACGGAATCCAATGCACGAAGCCGTGACGTCCATGCGAAGCACAGCGACATCCATGCGAAGCACAACGGAAGGAATCATCACATGACCCCCCTTTCCCACAGCCGGCGACGTCGACTCGCCCTGGTCACGGCTGTCGTCGTGGCCAGCACAGCACTGATGGCCGCGACTGCGACCGCCGCGTCCGCCGCTCCAACGCAATACGAGGCCGAAGATGCGTCGCTCGCCGGCGGCGCGATCATCGAGACTGAGCACGCCGGTTACTCCGGTGACGGATTCGTCGGCGGATACACCGACGGCAACAAGGGCACGGCGTCGGCAACCTTCGAGGTCGACGCGGCGACCACGGGCGCGCACACGTTCTCGCTCGCGTACGCCAACGGCACGGGGTCGCCGAAGACGCTGACGCTGTTGATCGATGGCGCGCCGCAACAGGTCACGCTCTCGCCCACCGCGGGGTGGAGCTCGTGGTCGACGCAGAGCGTCCTCGCGTCGCTGACAGCGGGCGATCACACGGTCGCGTACCGGTTCGGAGTGTCCGATTCCGGAAACGTCAACCTCGACCGACTCGAGGTCGCCCCCCACGACAGCGGTTCGGGCGGGTCGGACTATTCGACCGGTCCGACGTTCGAGGCCGAAGATGCGTCGCTCGCGGGCGGCGTCGTCGTCGACTCCGAGCACGCCGGTTACTCGGGCACCGGCTTCGTCGGCGGCTATACCGACGGCAACGCGGGCTCCGCCTCGACGACGTTCAAGGTCAGAGTGACCGAGGCCGGCGAGAAGAGCCTGTCCCTCCGCTACGCGAACGGCACCACGACGGCCCGGGCGCTGTCACTGTACATCGACGACGTGAAGCATGCAGAGCTGTCGTTGCCCGTGACGGGCGCGTGGAACTCATGGGCCGCGGTGTCGCACCAGGCTGATCTCGACATCGGCGACCACGACATCCGCATTGCCTACGACACCGGCGACAACGGCAACGCGAACCTCGACAAGCTCGACGTCGCCGACCATGTTCCGCCTCAGCCGGCGGGACCCGGTGAGGCCGAGAATGCCTACCGATCCGGTGGCGTGGCCGTCGCCGGTGCGGTGAGCGGCTTCGCCGGATCCGGGTATGTCGGCGGGTTCACGACCGAGGGTGCGCGGGTGCTGCGGACGGTCGGCGCCGGTGCCGCGGGAACCGAGACGGTCACGATCACCTTCGCCACGACCGGGGCATCACGCACGCTCGACGTACTGGTCAACGGCCGCCGCACCGGGTCCGTGACGTTCGACGACGGCGACGGCTGGCGGACGGCAACGGTGAGCGTCCCCGTGCGGGCAGGCGTCAACACCGTCGGCCTGCGTGCATCGAACGGCGGAACCGATGTGCTGATCGACAGCATCGTCGTTTCGAACGATGGCGATCTCGACGAACGCGGAGCCACCGCACCCTACCGTCAGTACGAGGCAGAGGACGGCACGACGAACGGCTCGGTGCTCGCGCCGTCACGGCTCTACGGCACGGTGCAGGCGGAGTCGAGCGGACGCCGTGCGGTGCGGCTCGACGCCCTCGGCGAGCAGGTGAGCATCACGCTCACGGCGCCTGCCAGCGGACTCGTGATCCGCTCCTCGATCCCCGACAATGCGGCGGGGACGGGGCAGAGCTCGCCGCTCGGGATCTACGCGGACGGCTCGAAAGTCACAGACTCGACGCTGAGCTCGGCGCACACCTGGCTTTACGGCCCGTACACGGCCGCCGACGGCGTGCACACGTACTCCAACGACCCGAACGCCGAGCGACCCGCGGATCGTTGCGGTCCGGAACTCGCCGCGTGCGTGCCGCACCGCTTCTACGATGAGCTGCGCGTGCAGCTGCCCGGAGAGCTCCCGGCGGGCACCGTGCTGACGCTGCAGAAGGACTCGCCCGCGGTGTCGTACATCGACATCGACCTGGTCGAGGCCGAGGTGATCCCGGCCGCGCTCACCGCTCCGTCGGGCGCGGTCTCGATCACCTCGCACGGTGCTGCCTCGGGCGGCGGCGACGACACCGTGGCAATCAACCAGGCGGTCGCAGCGGCGAAGTCGGCGGGAGTGCCCGTGTGGATCCCGGCAGGCACGTTCCAGGTGAACAGTGCGATCCGGGTATCCGACGTCGCGATCTTCGGTGCGGGATCGTGGTACTCGACGGTCCAGGGCGCCGGCAACGCGGGCGGGTTCTACGCGACCTCTGGCGGCGTGACGATCGCCGATCTCTCGATCGCAGGCAGTGCGATCATCCGCAACGACCATCAGGGTCAGGCTGGCATCGAGGGTGACTTCACGAGCGAGACGCTCGTGCAGAACGTTTGGATCCAGCACACCAAGGTCGGCATGTGGGTGCGGCCGGGCTCGAAGGACGTGCTGGCGGTCGGCCTGCGAGTCCGCGACACCTACGCCGACGGGGTGAACCTCCGCTCGGCATCGAACACGCACGTCGTCCAGTCGACGTTCCGCAACACCGGCGACGACGCGCTCGCGATGTGGTCGTCCGACGGGCCCGGGTCCGACAACGTGTTCGCATTCAACACCGTGCAGACGCCAGTGCTGGCGAACGGGCTCGCGGTGTACGGCGGAGGCGGCGGCAACCGCGTCGAGGACAACCTCGTCGCCGACACCGTCGAGGCGGCGGCCGGCATCGCGGTGAGCACGCGGTTCGGGGTGCCATTCACCGGCACGACGACGGTGCAGCGGAACACCCTCACGCGCACCGGAAGCATGGAGTCGGGCTGGAACTCGCAGCTCGGCGCCCTCTGGGTCTACGCCGATGTGCACGCGGTCGACGCGCCCATCGTGATCCGTGACATCGACATCGCCGACAGCACGTTCGGCGGCGTGCTCATGTCGTGGCAGAAGTCGATCCAGCAGGTGTCGTTCCAGGACGTGAGCATCACGGGCTCGGGCACCTACGGCATCGAGATCCATGCCCCAGGCAGTGCGACGTTCACGGATACGACGGTTGCAGGGTCTGGTGCAGGGGGACTGCTCAATGAGACGGGCTTCGTGCTCCACCGTCTGAACGGGAATTCCGGCTTCTAGCGGAGCAACGGTGGGTCGAGGGTGGGCATTGGTCGGCCCTCGACTCACCCCCTGTATCCCGCGCCGGTTCTCTCAGGCAGGAGCAGGGCCTGTGGATCCGCGGAGAACGAACTCGGGCTCGAACAGCAATTCGCTGACACCGCTGTGGGTGCCATTGATTTGTCCGAGGAGCAGGTCGATGGCGGCTCGTCCCATCGCCTCGATGGGCTGGCGCACTGTCGTGAGAGGCGGCTCGACGAAGCCCATCAATTGCGAGTCGTCGTATCCGACCACAGATACGTCGTTGGGGACGTTTCGGCCGGCTCGCCGGACCGACCAAATGGCCCCGAGTGCGAGAAGGTCCGACGCACACACGATTGCGGTCACGCCCTCGCCGAGCAGCTTGGCCGCTCCGGCCTGCCCCGCCTCGATCGAGTACATACCCTGCACCACCAACGCTTCGTCGACGTCGCACCCCAGCTCAGCGAGCTTACGTTGTGCCCCGAAGATCTTGCGTTGCGAGGGCAGGTGCCCACGCCCGCCCATGAGAAGCCCGATGCGTCGATGCCCGAGCTGACGCAGATGCGTCACAGCCTGCTCCGCGGCAGCTACGTCATCGGTAGAGACCGTCGGGAACGGAAGCGCGTCGATCGCGCCATTGATCACGACAGTGGGAAGCCCGGCCGCTCGCAGTCGTGCGAAGTGCGGCTTGGCCGCGGCGCCCTCGGGATGACCCCCAGCAAGATAGATAACGCCACTGACTTGCTGATCGAGAAGAAGCTCGACGAAGTCGGCGTCGTTCATTCCACCGGTGTTCTGAGTATTCAGCAGCGGAGTGAAGCCGTTCTGGGTGAGGGCTCCACCGATGAGTTCGGCGAGCGCCGGAAAGATGGGGTTCTGAAGTTCAGGCAGAACAAGGCCGACGAACCTCGGACGATCGCCACGCAACTTCGACGGGCGCTCGTACCCGAGAACGTCCAACGCCGTCAGGACCGCCTGGCGCTTCGACTCGGACACGCCTGGGCGGTTGTTCAGCACGCGACTGACTGTCGCTGGGCTGGTGCCCGCCTTACGTGCAACGTCGGATAGCCTGCTTGTCACTCCTGAAGTCTACGTGCGAAGGGTGTCGCTTCGACGCTTGCAGAGCACGGAGGACTCGGATCTACGCGGGTCCGTCACACGGCCGCGGGACCGCTGAAACTCCTCGGGCCCGCAAACTGCAACCACGCACGAGTCAACGAGACGTCGGCGAAGACACCGAGGCGCGTTCGACGATGTCGACGCCGACGATGTAGAGGTCGTTGCATCCGTCCGGCAGTAGCAGGACCTCCGAAGCGAGCCTCGCCTTCCGTGGAATGTCCTGCACGACGGAGGAGAGCTTGGGCGTGGACATCGAGGCGAGGCCGAGGTCGTCGAAGCCCATGACCGATATGTCGGCAGGCACCTGTCGGCCGCTGAGGGCAAGCCCCTCGATCACGCCGATCGCGAGGGTGTCGGCCGTCGCGAAGACGGCGGTGACCGTGGGGTGACGCTGCCGCAGGGTGCGACCGAGGGCGACGCCCTCTCGATGGGTTGTGCCGGCCGTCACGTGGGAGCGGAGGGTGGCCTCGCCGTCGGGCAGCGCGCTCGTGAAGCCCGAATACCGTTCCCTTATGACGCCGGACCGATCCTGCGCGGGACCGACGAAGAGGATGTCACGATGACCACGGATCGCCAGGTACGCGGCCGCGCGGCGTCCGCCATCGAAGTCATCGGCACGGACGAACGCGAAGTCGGCTCGGTGTGCGTAGCTGTCGATCGCGACGGCGGGGACGCCGAGTGCGGGAAGCGACTGGATCTCGTCGTCGCGAAATCCGAGAAGCACGGCACCGGCGAGCTTCGCCGACATCGCAGGGATGTCGGCAGGCCGTGTCGTGCCCCAGAGCGCAATCGCACATCGATGGTCGCGCAACTCGCGCTCGAGCGCGGCCACGAACTCGCCATCGTGCGCCATCAGCGCGATCGACTCCGTCGGTCGCACTCGCATGAACACGCCCACGGCGGACGCGATGTCCATCTCCTGCCTCCTCGGGTCCGCATGCCGATCGATCATGCTGTGGTAGTCACGAAGACCTCCAACAGCGCCGCCATGAGCACCGGCGGCAGCCTGATGCTCGCCAGCTCGTCCACAAGCGCCAGCCCGTCGAGTCGATTCACGGCCCGATAGGCGTCGTCCTTGAGGTCGACCGCGACTCGCGCTCGCTGCAGCAGGTCGAGGGCATCCGCCGTTGCGTTCATCGGGCGCCGGCGGGCGCCGACGACGCGCAGCTCGATTCGGGCGTGGAGGTCCACGCCCGCCACCTCGAGGCGATGAGCCGGGGCAAGCAGCGTCGCAGCGTCATCCACTGCTCGCCCGATGTCGCACAACTCCCTCTCTTCTCCATCGACGACCACGACCGCGCTCTCGATCGATTCGATGCCCTCGAGGTCGAAGCCCAGCCTGTCCACGACGCGAGAACGATCGGTGTTCCGGCTCGTCAGCAGCATCTGGATGTCGACGCATCCGTCATCTCGCTGGTGCATGGCCTGCGACACAGTCGTCCGCCACGCGTCAGGCGACGCGGACCCGTCGTCTTCGATCAGCACCGAGGATGCGTTGCCCGGGTACACGCGGAGCAGAAGCTCGCGGGGGTTCTCGGCGACGTGTGATGTCGCGTCCATCGCGAGAGGGAGCACCGCTCCTGCGCGCACGAGCACGGGATATCCGTCGAGACCACGGTGGAGTGTTGTCGTTCGCCCACCGCGATAGAGCCTGCCCGTGAAGAGGTCCGTCCAAGACCCGTCGGGAAGCCACACCGTCGTCGCCCCGACTTGGGCGGCGTCGTCGAGCGGCGTCGTGATTGGCGCGACGAGGATGTCGGGCCCCAGGAGGTAGACGTTCCGGTGCAGGTAGGCGCCCTCCTCGTCGGGGTACTCGTGGTACATCGGCCGGACTACTGGCATCCCCTCGGAGTGCGCCCGCCATGCCGCCGTGTAGAGATACGGCACCAGGACATGGCGCAGGCGAAGGAACCGCGACGCGATGTCCCCGAGCTCCGGTCCGAGCAGGCGCGGCTCCTTCGAAGCGAACGGACTGGACGAGGAGTGCAGGCGGTTCACCGGCGAAAAGGCTCCGAACTGCATCCAGCGCAGGGTCAGCTCCGGGTCCGTCTGCCCGTGCATGTGACCGCCGATGTCGTGACTCCACCAGTAGTAGCCAACGTTCGCGGCGGTGCTCGTGAAATACGGCTGGAAGGCGAGCGACGCCCACGTCGCATGCGAGTCGCCTGAGAATCCGACCGGATAACGGTGGCTGCCCGGGCCCGCATAGCGCGAGAGCGTCACGGCCCGACGCCCCGCGCGCTCCAGATCGGTGAAGTGCACGTGGTTGAGCATCCACAGAGGGTCGAGGCCGTCGATGCGCGAGACGTCACCCGACTGCCAGTCGAGCCACCAGAAATCGACGCCCTGCTCTTGGAGCGGATGGTGCGCATGCGTCAGATACGCGTCGACGAATGCCCTCGATGCGATATCGAACGGGATCGCATCACCTGACTCCGGATCAACACCGAGTGCCCGCGCGACTGCAGGATAGGCATTCTCGTGCCGGCGGATTCCATCCGCAGGATGGAGATTCAGCGTGACCGCGATTCCGCGTTCATGCAGCGCATGGAGGAATGCGGGCGGATCAGGGAACAGCGCCGTGTTCCACGTATATCCGGTCCATCCCGTTCCGAGTGCCGGGTCGATGTCGACCAGGTGCCAATCCATGTCGAGCACCGCCACCGAGAAGGGCACCCGGTCCGCGGCGAAGCCATCCATGAGCGAGGCGAACTCGTCCGCGCTATAGGGCCAGTAGCGACTCCACCAGTTGCCGAGCACGGAGCGGGGCACCAGGGCGGGCGGTCCGGTGAGTCGGAAGTAGTCGTCGAGGGCACCCTGGTAGTCGTGCCCGTGGGCGAAGAGGTAGATGTCGTGGCCGTGGCCGGGTCGCGTCGCCGGCCAGCCGTCTGCGCCGAGGATGACAGACCGCGAGTCGTCGAGTGTCGCGAACCCGTACGTCGAGAGGATCCCGGGATCGAGTGGGCATTCACCGTCGACCTCGTCGAGGGTGCGAGCCGTGCCACCGAGGTTGCCGCGCAGGGGAAGCGACTGCGGGAGCGCTTCGCCGAACCGCCAGGTGGAGTAATGGATGTCGGGCGCGGCGAGAAGGGTGACCGACAGTCCCGAGGGGGAGAACTCGCGGCCGTTGTAGTGCAGTTCGAGGAAACCCGTTCGGAGAGAGAGCCCGCTCTCGCCGTGAGTGACTGTGAACTCGGGAGTTGGGAACCGGCGATCCACGACGACGGCCGTCGGTTGGTCGACGAAGGCCGCGTCCTCGCTCCATTCCATGCGGATGAGCCGCTCGGTGAGGACGGTGAACCGGTATCGATCACCTTGGATCACGGCTCCCGCACGGGCAGCGCTGAGCGCGACGTCTCGGGTGGCGATAGTCAATTCGAGCCTCTCTTGGGGCTGCCGTCAGCCCTTGGTGGAGCCGGCGGTGAGGCCGGAGACGATGTACCGCTGCAGCACGAGGAACAAGAGGACGACCGGGATGGCGGCGATGACGGCTCCGGCCGCGAACAGGCCCCACGGCGCATTGCGCTCGTCGGATCCCCAGTTGTACAGGCCGATTGCCAGCGTGAACTGCTCCGATCGCTGCAGCACGACGCGCGCAATGATGAAGTCACTGAAGGTCCCGATGAACGACAGGAGGCCGACGACCGTCAGGATGGGCGTGACGAGGCGGACGATGATGCGCCAGAAGATCTGCGCGTGGCTGGCTCCGTCGATCTTCGCGGCCTCGTCCAACTCGCGTGGCACAGTGTTGAAGAACCCGTACATGAGGAATGTGTTCACCCCGAGCGCTCCGCCCAGGTAGACGAAGACGAGTCCCAGGTGGGAGTTCAACCCGAGCAGCGGGAAGACGTCGCCGATCGCCAACAGCACGAGGAAGATCGCCACGAACGCCAGCATCTGGGGAAACATCTGCAGCAGCAAGAGCGTCGTCAATCCCGCGCGCCGTCCGGTGAAGCGGAAGCGTGAGAAGGCGTAGGCCGCGGCCGCGCCCATGAGCACGGTGCCGATCGCCGTGAGGGATGACACCAGCAGGGAGTTCCTCATCCACGTTCCGAACGGAGTGGACCACAGCTCGACGAAGTTCTCGAGCGACACCACACGGAAGAGTTCGTACGAACCCGTCAGGGTGCCCGATGGGTTGAGCGACGCGGACAGGGCGTAGAGCAGCGGGAAGACGCAGATCACGATCATGACCGCCGCGACGACATAGCGCCAGCCGATCTCCGACCAGAACCGTGCACCCCGCAGCCGAGTATTGTTCGGCCGCACTGTCGCGTCCACGGTCGCGACGGCTGCGGTAGTCACCTTGGTCATGTCAGATCTCCTCCAGACGACGCGTACGGCGGAATCCGAGCCACGAGATGACGCCGACCAGGACGAAGATCACGAGCGAGAGAGCGCTCGCGACGCCGTACTGCTTGCTCCCGCTCTCGAAGGCGACGGAATAGACCATCGAGATGAGGATGTCGGTGTGGCCCACCACGTAGGGCGTGCCGGCGAAGTTCGGACCACCGCCGGTGAGCATGTAGATGAGGGCGAAGTTGTTGAAGTTGAACGCGAAGGACGAGATCAGCAGGGGAGCGACCGAGATCATCACGAATGGCAGCGTGAGGTGGCGGAAGACCTGCCAGCGGTTGGCACCGTCGATCCGGGCGGCGTCGATGATGTCCGAAGACACGGCCTGCAGCGCGCCGGTGCAGATGAGGAACATGTACGGGAAACCGAGCCAGAGGTTGACCAGGATGAGGGACACCTTGGCGAGGAACGGATCTGTCAGCCACGGCACGTCCGCCCCGCCCAGAAGCACCACATTGATGTAGCCGAAGCGGTCGTTGAGCATGCCCGCCCAGACGAGCGCGGAAAGGAAACCCGGGAACGCGTACGGCAGGATCAGCAGCGACCGGATGATCTTGCGCCCTCGGAGACGCTGATCGTTGAAGGCGACGGCAAGGAAGATCCCGAGCGCGAACGTGGTGACGACGGACAGGAGCGCGAAGCCGAACGTCCACAGGAAGATCTCGATGAACGGACCGACCATGCGCTCATCGGCGACCATCGCCGTGAAGTTCGAGAATCCGACACCGACGCGCCACCCGGGGGTGAGCACGGTCCCATCGTCGGAGACGAAGTTGCCGGTATCGCTGACGTGGTACACGGTGCCATCCGTCGTATTGACGAACGTGTCCGTCTCCGAGTCGTACTGCAGCACCGGCACCGCGATGAATCCCGATGAGCCGTCCTGCGTGCGCAGCGATCCGTCCGCGGGATCCTCCGACACGGGGACTCGCAGGTCGACGACATCGGTCTGTCTGTCGGCGATGTCCACGAAGGTGAGCGTGTCCCATCCTGGGACGGCCGCGACCCTCTCGTCTTCCACCGTCGCGTCGCTGACTTCGCCGAGAGGCTGCTCAGCGGTGCCGAGAAGCACCTCGCCGTCGTCGAGCACTGCGAAGGCCAGCTGATCGCCGTTCGAGAGAACGGTGAGCTGGAATGTGCTCGACCCCTCCACGCGACGCTCGTTCTGCACCGAGATCTGCTCGATGGCGTCTTCCTGCGTGGAGTTGTGGCCGTCACCGTAGTTGGTGAAAGCGACGTATGCCGTGTAGCCCATCGCGAAGATCTGGTACGCGAACAGGAAGATCAGCCCGGGGATGAGGTACTTCGCCGCAACCGCCCGCCGCGAGAAATACGCCCAGTTGACGAAGGCGAGAGTGACGATGAGGAAGGCGACGATGGCCCATTGGCCGATCGCCCATGCCGCGAGCAGGCCGTACAGCCCGAACGCGTCCGCGAGCCCGACCAGCACGAGCTTGACGAAGAAGCCAGGCGAGAGGGTTCGTTCACCCGAGCCTCGCCGGCCGGGGCGGACGGGGCGACCGGGGGGTTTCGGGGGCAGTGTCTGTGCGACGGGGTCGGAAGAAGTGGAAGTGGTCATCGATGATCCTCAGTGCGGCGATCGGTGCGTACGCAAACCCTGCTCCCGCCCGCCCGAGTGATGGGCGGGCGGGCGGAAGCAGCGAAGCCGATCAGCCGTTGTCGATGGCGTCCTGGATGTTCAGAACCAGAGAGTCCCACCCCGCGATGGGGTCGACCTGGCCGTCGATGATCTGGGCCTCGGTGGCGCCCCAGAATCCCCAGACCGCGCTCATCTCGGGAATCGCGGGCATCGGAGCGCCTGAGGCGCCTGCCTCGGTGAATCCGGCGATGATCGGGTCGTCGACCTTCTCCGCCGAGGCGATGAGCGCCGGGCTGCGCTTGCTGGACTCGTAGAGCATGTCCTGTGCCGCTTCGGTCGTCATGTAGTTGACCACGAACTCGTTCGCGAGCACCGGGTTCTTGGTCTTCGCCGAGATGAAGATGCCCGACACCCCGACGAACGGCTGCGCAGGCTGACCGCCCGCACTCGGGATCGGCAGCACCGTGAAGTCGATGCCGGCCTCCTGCATGCCCGGGATGCCCCACGGACCTGTGATGATGTAGGGCGCTTTGCCGTCACCGAACGCCTGCCCGGCGACAGCGCCGTCGACGGCGATGTCGAGAGTCCCGTCCCGGCCGAGCTTCGCGATGTACTCGGCGAAGGCATGCCCGGCATCGCCGCCCATCGCCAGCTCCGACGTGTATGAACCATCCGCGTTCTGCTTGAACACGGGGGCACCGAACGAGGTCTGGAGCGGGTACATGTGGTACGGGTCCGACGACTCACCCTGCTGGATGAGCACGGAGAACTCGGTGCCGGCCGTCGCGGCCTCGGTGATCAGCTCGTCGAACGTCGTGGCTTTCGTCTCCGACAACAGTGCGTTGTTGCGCACGAGCGCGACGTTCTCGAGCGCCAGGGGAACGCCGTAGTACTGACCGTCGTAGGCCATCGCCGCAGATGCCACCTGAGCGAAGTCGTCGGCCTTGTCGCCGAGGTCGATCGGCGCGACGACACCGTTCTTGATCCATTCACCGAGACCGTCGTGCGCCGAGATGATGAGGTCGGGGCCTTCGCCCGTGGGAACCTGGGCGACGAAGTCCGGCCCGATGTCTTCCACGGCCTTCTCGACGAGTTCAACCGTGACGCCGGACTCCTCTTTGAATGCCTCCACAAGGGGCTGCATTTCGGCATACCGGTTCGGATCCACCCACAGAGTGAGCGTCTCTTCCGTAGTCGCGGCGGGCTCTCCCCCGTCGGGGCTCGCGCAAGCCGCGAACGTAAGTACGACGCCAAGAGCGCCGATCATCATGATGCTCCTTCGCATCATCACTCCTCTTCGGGTTAGGCCCGCCACTTCAGCGAGGCTGATTGCTCACAGCGTAGATCAGAATTGCGTTAGAACGGCATATATTTTCAGGCGTTCTGCATATCATTTCCGTAACGCACCGCGGTCGTCGGTCCCGCGCCTGGGATACGACGAAAACCTAACATCATTCGGTTTATGATCGAACGGATGCCGCTGAGTCGCGCGCGTTTCGAGACAGGCGAGCCCCCACAGCGCTAGCATCGGCGCAGAGGCGCCGCGTGCGCGGCGCAAGGGGGGCTCCGCATGTCCGATCAGTTGACTCGACCGACGGGGGTGACGGTCGTCGCGATTCTCGCCTGGATCGCCGGCGCGCTCGACATCGTCTCGGGAACCATCCTGCTGTTCCAAGCCGGAGTCACGTCCGTCGCCGACGGACTGGGCGGCACCGGTCCGCTCTATGCCGCCGCGATCGGCTCCATCGTGCTCGGCCTCGTCGTCGTGGTGGTCGCCGCCGGTCTCCTCACCGGCAATTGGGCCGCGCGCATGATCATCACGGTCGCCGAGGTGCTCTCGATCATCGGCTCGCTCTTCCTCGCCTTCGCGTACCTTGGCGGTGCGGTCGGCGAATGGCTCGGCATCCTCGTTTCGCTCATCGTGCTGTTCCTGCTCTGGGGGCACAAGTCGAGTGTGTTTTTCGGAAGCCGGAGCCCCGCGTGAACGCGATCGGCCGCCCGGGCGGCGTCACGTTCATTGCAGTGCTGGTCTGGATCAGCGGCCTCCTCGACATCGTCGGCGGCACGATCCTGCTCTTCCAGACGAGCATCGCTGCGACCGTGGAGCAGTTCGGCGGCGCCGGTCAGCTCATCACTTCGGCGATCATCACGATCCTGATCGGTATCGTCCTCATCGCCGTCGCCGGCGGACTCCTCCGAGGCAGTGCCGGTGCTCGCGTCGTCGTGACGATCTTCCAGGCGCTCTCGATCGTGAGCTCGGTCTTCCTTGCCATCGCCTACCCGGCCGGAGCCATCGGCGAGTACTTCAGCGTCGCCATCTCGGTGATCGTCCTGGCCCTCCTGTGGTCGGGGCGTGCGAACGCGTTCTTCCGCAGCTGATCACGGCCGCGGTCGATTGCGGCCGTGCTGTCGGGCCGTCTCGAGGTTCCCCTTGTGGATTCTCGGATGCGCAGCGTCGGCGAGTTTGTAGGGTAGTCACAGTCGCTCACGAGACGTCATCGGGCGGTTTTGTAGGGCACGGACGCAGGGTTTCCCCGCCACGTCGCCCCGTCCTACCGTGGAAGGAAGCCCAGACCGCACACGAAGGACGAGACACCGACGATGGTTGACACGGCACCCCGCACGACTTCGAAGCAGAAGCAGCAGCAGACGACGACGCCTGAGCGATCGGCCGACACGGCGTCGTCGAAGCCGGCGCGCACCGCGGCATCCGCACCATCGCAGCAGGCGAACGGCGGCGCGGCCACCGTGGCACGGGTCGATGTGGCGACGCTCGGCCGGCAGCTGCTCGGCACCTGGCCCGACATCCGCCTCGAGGCGCGAGAGCGCGCCGCGCGCCCCGACCTGCAGCGCATCGAGGGCCAGCCGATGGCTGAGCATCGCGAGCGCGTGCTGCAGCAAATGATGATCCTGGTCGAAACGCAAGCCGTGCACCGCGCGTTCCCGACTTCGCTCGGCGGCCACGACGACCACGGCGGCAACATCGCCGCGTTCGAAGAGCTCGTCATCGCCGACCCGAGCCTGCAGATCAAGGCGGGCGTGCAGTGGGGCCTCTTCGGTGCTGCCGTGCTGCACCTCGGCACCGAGTTCCACCACGAGACGTTCCTGCCCGACATCATGTCGCTGAAGGTGCCGGGCGCGTTCGCGATGACCGAGACCGGCCATGGTTCGGATGTCGCGGCGATCGGCACGACCGCGACCTACGACGAGGCCAAGCAGCAGTTCGTGATCAACACCCCGTTCCGCGGCGCGTGGAAGGACTACCTCGGCAACGCCGCGGTGCACGGCACCGCTGCCGTCGTGTTCGCGCAGCTCGTCACGAAGGGCGTGAACCACGGCGTGCACGCCTTCTACGTGCCGCTTCGCACTGCGAAGGGCGGGTTCCTCAAGGGCATCGGCGGCGAAGACGACGGCCTGAAGGGCGGGCTCAACGGCATCGACAACGGCCGTCTGCACTTCACGAACGTGCGTGTGCCTCGCGTGAACCTGCTGAACCGCTACGGTTCGGTCGCCGAAGACGGCACCTACTCGAGCCCGATCGCGAGCCCGGGCCGCCGCTTCTTCACCATGCTCGGCACGCTCGTGCAGGGCCGCGTCTCGCTCGACGGCGCGGCGACGACCGCTGCCGCGATGGCCCTCACGATCGCGATCACCTACGGCAACCAGCGTCGCCAGTTCAACGCGGCGAGCGACACCGACGAAGAGGTGCTGCTCGACTACCAGCGCCACCAGCGGCGTCTGCTGCCGAAGCTCGCGACGACGTACGCGCAGATCTTCGCCCACGACGAGTTCCTCGTGAAGTTCGATTCGGTCTTCTCTGGAGCGGCCGACACCGACGACGACCGCCAAGACCTCGAGACGATCGCGGCCGCGCTGAAGCCCCTGTCGACGTGGCACGCACTCGAGACGCTGCAAGAAGCGCGCGAGGCATCCGGCGGTGCGGGCTTCCTCGCCGAGAACCGCATGGTGGGCCTGCGTCAAGACCTCGATGTCTATGCGACCTTCGAAGGCGACAACAACGTGCTGCTGCAGCTCGTGGCCAAGCGCCTGCTGACGGACTTCTCGAAGCAGTTCGCGAAAGCCGACGCCGGCGCGATGGCACGCTACGTCGTCGCGCAGACCGCAGACCGCGCGTACCACGGCACGGGCCTCCGCAGCCTCGCGCAGACCATCGCCGACTTCGGCTCGACGGCGCGCTCGGTCTCAGAGCTCCGCGACGAGCAGACGCAGCGGGAGCTGCTCACCGACCGGGTCGAGGCGATGATCGCCGAGATCGCCGGGCGACTGCGCGACGCGCGCAAGCTGCCGAAGGCCGATGCGGCTGCGGCGTTCAACCGCAACCAGAACGAGCTCATCGAGGCAGCTCGCGCACACGGCGAGCTGCTGCAGTGGGAGGCGTTCACTCGAGCACTCGCGAAGACGAGCGATCCCGGCACCAAGCAGGTGCTCACCTGGGTGCGCGATCTCTTCGGGCTCGGCCTCGTCGAGGAGCACCTCGCGTGGTACCTGATCAACGGCCGGCTCTCGCCGAAGCGCGCGCAGGCCGTCAGCGCCTACATCGACCGGCTCGTCGAGCGTCTGCGCCCCCACGCACAAGATCTCGTCGACGCGTTCGGCTACTCGCCCGCGCACTTGCGCGCGAAGATCGCCTCGGGCGCCGAGCAGGAGCGTCAAGACGAGGCGCGTGCCTACTACGCCGCCCAGCGCGCCGCCGGCACCCTTCCCGTGCCCGAGAAGTCGAAGAAGAAATAGCCCTTTCCTCCCGCTGGTCGAGTAGCGCGAAGCGCGTATCGAGACCTGTCACCAGATCTCGATACGCGTCGTGCTTCGCCCGGCGCTACTCGATCAGCGTTCTCGCTCCCGCGGGGTCCGCGTCAGCGGCGCAAGCGCCGGTATGCGGCCGCCGCGAGCGGCAGGAACACCACGGTGATCACGAGCGGCCAGACGGATGCCGCGAGCACGGCGTTCTCCGCGAACCATCCGCTTGTCGTGCCCGTGGGGTTGCCGAACAGTTCGCGGGTGGCGGTGGCGGTCGCCGAGACCGGGTTCCACTCGGCGACGACGCCGAGCCAGCCGGGCATCGTCTCGGCCGAGACGAACACGGTCGAGAGGAATCCGATCGGCCAGACCAGCACTTGCACCACGGTCGTCGCACCGGCGCTCCTGAACCGCAGGCCGAGGAAGATGCCGAGCCACAGCAGCGCGAAACGCAGCCACAGCAGCAGCGCGATGCCGAGCGCGATCTCACCCGGGCCCGTGGTCGGGCGCCAGCCGATGAGCATGCCGCCGAGCATGAGCACTCCGAGGCTCAGAGCTGAGGAGGCCAGGTCGGCGATCGCGCGACCGAGTGCCACCGAGGCGCTCGCGATCGGCAGTGAACGGAATCGATCGGTGATGCCCCGCTTCGCGTCTTCCGCCATCGCGGTCATCGTCGACTCGAGCCCGAAGAGCATCGTCAGCGCGAACATGCCGGGCAGCAGGAACGCGATGTAGTCGCCGCCGCCCGGCAGCTCGATCGCGCCGCCGAAGAGGAACCCGAACATCAGGATGAGCATGATGTTGAAGGCGAGTCCGAAGACGATCCCCCAGGGTTCTCGCACCCAGTGCATCATGTCGCGGCCGGCGATCAGCCAGCCTTCGCGGGCGGCGTTCGGGCGGCGGTCCCGGGTGACGGTTGCGTCGGCGATGGCGGTGGGCGGGGTGATGGCGGTCATCGTGCCTCCTCGGTGTCGTGGTGCCGTGCGGTGTCGGCGATCGGGTCCGCGGTTGATGCGGCAGCGTGGCCGGCCGGGAGTGCAGCACCGCCCGGACCGGTGAGGTGCAGGAAGACCTCGTCGAGCGTGGGTCGGCGAAGGGAGAGGTCGTCGACGGTGAGGGCGGCGGCGTCGAGAGTGCGCACGATCGGGGCGAGCGCCTGCTGGCCGTCGGCGACCTCGACCGTGACGGTTCGGGTGTCGGTGTCGACGGATGCCTCGACCCCCACGGTTCGCCCGATGAGCTCGGCCGCTTCGTCGAGCCGGCTGGCTTCGGCGATCACGACGGAGACCCGGTCACCGCCGAGTCGCCGCTTCAGCTCACCGGGCGTGCCTTCGGCGACGACCGTGCCGTGGTCCATCACCGAGATGCGGTCGGCGAGCTGGTCGGCCTCGTCGAGGTACTGCGTGGTCAGCAGCACGGTGGTGCCGGCGGCCGCGATCTCGCGTACGGCCTGCCAAACCGTTGCCCGACCGCGGGGGTCGAGTCCCGTGGTGGGCTCGTCGAGGAAGAGGATCGCCGGAGTCAGCACGAGGCTCGCCGCGATGTCGAGCCGGCGCCGCATGCCGCCGGAGAATCCGGAGACGGTGCGGGACGCGGCATCTGTCAGCTCGAAGGAACCGAGGAGATCATCGGCGCGACTCCGTGCGCGGGCCTTCGAGAGCCCGCTCAGACGTGCGAAGAGCACGAGGTTCTGGTGGGCGGTGAGCGCCTCGTCGACCGCGTGGAACTG
The DNA here is from genome assembly GCF_059445405.1 of Agromyces sp. Y782. Classification (NCBI taxonomy): domain Bacteria; kingdom Bacillati; phylum Actinomycetota; class Actinomycetes; order Micrococcales; family Microbacteriaceae; genus Agromyces; species Agromyces sp. Y782. The sequence continues at coordinate 2,666,827 of NZ_JCAIUG010000001.1, forward strand.
GCCGACGAGGCCGATGCGCTCGCGAACGCGGGCGGGGTGGCGACGCACGTCGATGCCGTCGATCTCGGCGGTGCCGGCGTCGAGATCGGTCAGCGTGGTCAGGCAGCGCACGGCGGTGGTCTTGCCGGCGCCGTTGGGGCCGAGGAGTCCGTGCACCTGGCCGCGGGCGATCTCGAGGTCGAAGCCGTCGAGTGCGTGCTCGCCGCCGTAGCGCTTGCGGAGGCCGACCGCTCGAAGGGCCGTGGAATCAGTGGTTCTGGGCGGAGTCATGAGTGTCATCGCATCCTTCAACGTACGCCGTACGGACTTGTTTCTTGCATACCGTACACCATACGAAGAATGTAGGCTAGCGCCATGTCGACCGAATCCACCGGGCGCGGCGAACCCGACCGCACGCTGCGGCTGCTCTGGCGTGCGCGGCTCGGTGAACCGCTCGGCTCCCGCGGGCCCAAACAGCGTTCCAGCGTCGACGAGGTGGTCGAGGCAGCGATCCAGATCGCCGACGAAGAGGGCATCGACGCGCTCTCCATGCGCCGCATCGCCGATCGCCTGGGCCTCAAGCCGATGTCGGTCTACACCTACGTGCCCGGCAAGGCCGAGCTCATCGATCTCATGGTCGACCAGGTCGCCGGCGAGGTACCGCTGCCCGAACTCGAGGGCAGCCTACGCGAGCGGCTCACCGAGATCGCGCGACTGCAGTGGGGCGAGTACCTGCGGCATCCGTGGCTGCTCGCGATCGATACGAGCCGGCCGCCGCTCGGCCCGAACGTCTCCGACCACTGGGAGTGGTGCCTCGGCGCGATCGACGGGCTCGGCCTCGCCGACCTCGACATGGACCGCGTCATCACGCTGCTGCTCGGGTTCGTCGGCGGGCCTGCGCGGGCCTACCTCGATGCCGAACGGCTGCGGCGATCGAGTGCCGAGTCCGACCTCGAATGGTGGGAGCGCAACGCGCCGCTGCTCGAACAGATCATGGACGGCGAGCGCTACCCGATCTCAGGTCGAGTGGGTCAGGCGGCCGGCGAGGCCTACGAGGCGCCCGCCGATCCGCTCGGAGCGTTCGAATTCGGGCTCGCCCGCGTGATCGACGGCATCGAGGGGTACGTGGCATCGGTGCGCGCCGCCTGAGGGCCGGTCACTGCTCGGACGGCGGCCTCATCAGTGCGCCCGCAGCGAGCCCCACGACGACTCCGGCAGCCGACCAGAGCCAGAACCCCGTCCACAGGCTGATGCCGACCCCGACGATTGCACCGACGATGAGCCCGACGATGAGTTGGTTGCGACGTGCGGGAGTCATCCGTTGGGCCATGCACCAAGCCTACGTGCGCACGGTGGTCGAGCAGAGCGGCACACGTTGGTCGAGTAGGGGGCGGCACACGTTGGTCGAGTAGGGAGCGAAGCGAGCGTATCGAGACCGGTCGCGGGGTCTCGATACGGCGCTGGCGCGCCTACTCGACCGACGAATGGCTGGCGCGCCTACTCGACCGACGGGTTGGGGTCGCGGGGTCTCGATACGGCGCTGGCGCGCCTACTCGACCGACGAATGGCGGGCGGCCTACTCGACCGACGGTCGCGAGAAGGTCAGATGAGCCCGAGCGCGCGCACCGCCTCGCGCTCCTCCTCGAGTTCGGCGACGGATGCCGCGATGCGGCGCCTCGCGAACTCGTCGACCTCGAGGCCCTGCACGATGCGCCACGCACCATCGACGGACTCCACCGGGAACGAGGAGACGAGCCCCTCTGGCACGCCATAGGACCCGTCGGAGACGACCGCGGCGCTCGTCCAGCCGGCTTGGGTGCCCGCGACCCAGTCGCGCACATGATCGATCGTCGCGCTCGCCGCAGACGCCACCGACGACGAACCGCGCACCTCGATGATCTCCGCCCCGCGACCCGCGACCCGCGGGATGAACTCGTCGACGAGCCACTCCTTCGCCGCATCAACACCGCCCAGACGGGCGGCGAGCAGGGCCGGCACCGAATCGCCCGCCGCCGTCGCATGCGCGATGTCGGGGAACTGGGTCGCCGAGTGGTTTCCCCAGATGGTGACGCCGCGGATCTCGCCGACCGAACTGTCGACCGTCGCCGCGAGCTGGCCCAACGCACGATTGTGGTCGAGGCGGGTCAGCGCGGTGAAACGTTCGGCCGGGACATCCGGAGCATGCGCTGCCGCAATGAGCGCATTGGTGTTCGCCGGATTGCCGACCACGACGACACGGATGTCGTCGGCGGCTCCGGCGTTGATCGCTTCGCCCTGCGGGCCGAAGATCCCGCCGTTCGCCGCGAGCAGGTCGCCGCGTTCCATGCCCGCGGCGCGCGGGCGCGCGCCGACGAGGAGCGCCGTATTCGAACCGGCGAACGCGGCCCGCGCATCGTCGTAGACCTCGACGTGCGACAGCAGCGGGAAGGCGGAGTCCTGCAGCTCGAGCGCGGCACCCTCGGCGGCGCGCACCCCCTGGGGAATCTCGAGCAGGTTCAGCCGAACGGATGTCTCGTGGCCGAACAGTGCTCCCGACGCGATGCGGAACAACAGGGCGTATCCGATCTGTCCGCCTGCGCCCGTGAGCGTGACGGTGATCGGCTTCTCAGCAGCCATGTTCCGAGCCTATCCGTGGTGTTCACTCGCGCCGCCACATGGTGGCACCACGGCAGGGCCACGAGCACCCGACGATCCCCGAAGTGGGGGGTGAGACGAGCATCGGGCGCGCGTAGCGTGGCGAAAGAGGGTCCCTGCACCCCGCACGCCGCAGATCGGGGAGTAGGGCCGTTCATGCGCGCAACTGATGAATCCATCGAACGAGGCGTCGGCAGACCTTGGCGGCTGGTTGCGCTCGGCGCCGTCATCGGGCTGACCTGGGCGGCAAGCCTCCGCGGTCTCTTGTCGGTGCTCGCGGGCGTCGCATCGACGGTCGAATGGTCGGGCACATTCGTCCAGATCCTCGCGCCGGCGGCGATCGTCGGCGGCCTGTTCGGCTGGGCGGAGTACCTGCGCCGCTATAACGGGCCGCGCTGGCGGCGCTGGTTCGCCCTGTCGCCCCTCGTCTTCGGGCTCACCGCGCTGACCGGGGTCGGTGCGTGGGCCGACCTCGGCATGGCCGCCGTCGCGGTGATCGCCGGCACGCTCGTCGCGATCTCGGGCGGATACGCCCTATCGGGTGTCGGCCCGGTATGGGCGAGATTCCTCACCGGGCTGGTTGCAGCGGTGCCGGTCGTCGTCTTCGCCGTCGTCGCACCCGATGCGGCGGGCCCGGCATTCGGGTTGACACGTCCGCGCGGCGTCTGGGCGACGGTGTACTTCGCCGGGCTGCTCGTCGTCTTCTGCCTCGGCAACTCGATCCCGTTCCGGCGCGCGCCCCGCGCCGTCGAGCCGTGAGCCGATGCCCGGTGCGGCGCGGCATCAGCCGGAGGCATCCACTGATCGATACCGTGGCGCCATGAGAGAGATGTATCCGGAGATCGAGCCGCTGGAGACCGGCATGCTCGATGTGGGGGACGGCCAGCACATCTACTGGGAGGTGTCGGGCAATCGGCGGGGGAAGCCGGTCGTGTTCCTGCACGGGGGGCCGGGCGCGGGAACGACGCCTCAGTATCGTCGGCTCTTCGACCCCGATCGCTACCGGATCGTGCTCTTCGACCAGCGTGGTTGCGGACTGTCGATCCCGCATGCGAGCGAACCGGAAGCGAAACTCTCGGCGAACACGACCTGGCATCTGGTCGCCGACATGGAACGCCTGCGCGGCCATCTCAGCATCGACCGTTGGCAGGTGTTCGGCGGCTCGTGGGGGAGCGCGCTCGGTCTCGCCTACGCCCAGACGCACCCCGAGCGAGTGACCGAGATGGTGCTGCGCGGCATCTTCACCCTGCGACGACAGGAGCTCGACTGGTTCTACGAAGGCGGCGCCTCTGCGGTGTTCCCCGACCTGTGGGAGGACTTCATCGCGCCGATTCCGGCTCTCGAGCGGGGGCACCTCATCGAGGCGTACGCGCGGCTGCTGGCCGACCCGAACCCCGAAGTGCACGAGCCGGCAGCCATCGCCTGGGCGCGGTGGGAATCCTCGACGATCACCCTGCTGCCGCAGGCCGCGAACATCGCCCGGTTCACCGCGCCCGAGTATGCGACGGCATTCGCGCGCATCGAGAACCACTACTTCCGGCACGGCGGATGGTGGGAGGAAGGGCAACTGATTCGGGATGCCTCGCGGCTCCGCGACATCCCCTCGGTCATCATCCAGGGGCGCTACGACATGTGCACGCCCGCGATGACCGCGTGGGACCTGCACCGGGCATGGCCCGAGGCGGAGCTGACGATCGTCGACGATGCGGGGCACTCGTTCGACGAGCCCGGCATCCTCGACGCGTTGATCACGGCGACCGACCGCTTCGCAGGCGGCGACGAGGGCTACGGACCGGCGGGCGGCGATGCCGAGCGCGATGCCGTAGGGGTCGACGACCTCGCCGAGGAGGATGACGAGCTCGACGATGACGACGAGTTCGATGATGACGATGACGACGATGACGACCTCGACGACGGCAAGCGGGACGCGGAGTAGCGACGGATCATGACGTTCAATCCCGCGCCGAGATCAGCGCAGGCGCCTGCGGCACCAGCGCGGTCGGTCCGGTGAGGCTGTGATCGCTCGCCGGGTCGGACGCGTCGCCGTGGGCGTGCTCGCCGTGCTCGTGCTCATCGGCGTGATCTTCGCAGCGTGGGCGCACACGGTCATGGCCGGTGAGCGCACCCGCGCGCTCGAGGCGTGGCGCGATTCCGAGATCACGATCCGGCAGACGGATCACTCGTTCGTGATCGAGCCGGCGGAGGCTGGTTCCGATGTCGGGATCGTGTTCATCCCTGGAGCGAGGGTCGATCCGGCAGCGTACCTCTGGAAGCTCGGCGGGATCGTGGCGGAAACGGGGGCGACGGTCATCATCACCGAACCGACCCTGAATCTCGCGTTCTTCGACACCCGACCGCTCGAGGAGTTCACGGCCGACGCGCCCGGCATCGAGCGATGGTACGTCGGCGGCCATTCGCTCGGTGGGGTTCGCGCGTGCCAGATGGCGGCCGAGGCATCGGATGCCGCGTCGCCCGAGGTCGTCGGCATCATCCTGTTCGGCAGCTACTGCGCGAACGACCTGTCGGATTCGGGACTGCGCGCCCTGTCGCTCGTCGCGGAGTTCGACGGACTGAGCACTCCCGAGAAGGTCGGGGCCGCGTCGCAGCTCCTCCCCGCCGATGCCGTGACCGTCGTGCTCGACGGCGCGAACCACGCGGCCTTCGGCGACTATGGCGCGCAACCCGGTGATGGCACGGCCACGGCTGATGACGAGATCACCCGCGAGCGAGTCACCGCTGCCGTCTCGGAGTTCCTCGCGCAAGCCGCGTCATGATTCGCGGGTGATCGCGTCTCTCAGATGACGGCCATGCGATCGACGCATGCCGCAGTCAGATGGGAACCCGAAACCATGCGACGAAACGACCCAACCCCTCATCGCGAGTTCATCCGTGCCGACGGCATCGATGAAACGGTGGCCTGGCCATGCTCGTGCGGGCGCGGCGCCGATCACCGGTACCTCGAACCGAGGCGCCCGGCCGGTGCGACCGGAGCGATCCATCGTCCAGCCACCGCAGACGAGCATCGGATGACGCGTGCTGCGAGTCATCCGATCGCGACGGGCTGACGGGCCGGCGCTCCTGCATCGGCGTCGAGCTCCGGAGTCCCCGGAAATGGGGGGAGCGCGCGCATCGGTACCGCTCGTAGAGTATTCGCAGTCCGTGGAGTGCGTACCCTGCGCATCGAGCACTGAGGCGGAACAGACTCCCGAAGTCCCGATTCGTGCGCTCGCTCCGGTCTCGTCGTCTGTGCCGGCGGAGCCACGAAACGAGGGGAGGGCACATGACGTCGAAGATGCGATATGCGCTCATCGCGGTCGGAGTCGCGGTCGTCCTCATCCTGGCGATCGGTGTCACCCTGAATCGCCTCGCCGATGCCGCACCGCAAGCGGCTTCGGAGCCGACATCGTCGGCCGATGCGCGTGCCGACGATCGTGCAGCCGAGACGAACGCCACGCAGCCCCCGGGATCGTCGGGCGAAGACGGCGACGCCAGCGAGGTGCTGCCGCCAGTCGATCCGACGACGGGCCTGCCTGCACCCGTGGAGTACGCGCCGCTGATCTCGGCGCCGTTGCCGCCGAACGCCGCCGAGTCCGGGCGTCTCGTCGAGGGGTTTCCCTCGGCGGTCGCGGTGTACGAGGGATCGGAGATCGCCACGAGTTCCGTGAGTTCGTCGGATGATCGTCTGCAGGCGGCCGTCGAAGCCCGGAGCGACTCAGAACCTCAAGCCATTCTCGACTTCTACGTCAAGCACTTCGCAGCGCTCGGTCTGACATCGACGACGTCGCCGGCCGTGGGGGGCTCGCTCGCGCTCTCCTTCACGCGCGGCGGCGATGCACTCGTCGTGACCGTGACCGGCGACACCGGAGGAACGGTCTACACGGTGTTCGGAACGTTGACCGCGGCGGGAGGTTAGTCATGTACCTGTCATTCTCAGAGCTGCGCGCGAAGGCGAAGCTGGAACAGGATGCCGACGGCGATCCATCGTCGAGCCCAGACGGTGCGGACGACACGACCTCGACGGCCGGACGAACCTCCACAGTGCGCGTCGCCAGCAGCCGCGTGTCATCCGTGGTCATCGCGCTCGGCATCGTGAGCATGTTCACCGACATCTCATCCGAGGCGACCGCGGCGATCCTCCCGCTCTACATCACGGGCGTCATCGGGCTCTCGACCGTCGCCTACGGTGTCATCGATGGCCTCTACCAGGGCGTGAGTGCGGTCGTTCGCATCGCCGCCGGCTACGCTGCCGACCGCGGGGACAGCCCGAAATGGATCGCGCTGTTCGGGTACGGCGTCTCGGCGATCGCACGTGTCGGCCTGCTCTTCGCGACCGGATTCGCGGCGCTCAGTGCGGTCATCGTCGTCGACCGGCTCGGCAAGGGAGCCCGCACCGCCCCGCGCGACGCGCTGATCTCGGCGTCGTCCGCGCCGGAGAACCTCGGTCGGTCATTCGGGGTGCACCGCATGCTCGACACCGTCGGAGCAGCGATCGGCCCGCTGCTGGCATTCATCGTGCTCCTCTTCATCCCAGACGGGTACACGACTGTCTTCGTCATCTCCCTCGCCTTCGCGGTGCTCGGGGTGATCGTTCTCGGCCTGTTCGTACCGAACCGGCATCCGCGCGCCGAGGGCGCCGGCGTCGACACGGCGCCGGCACCGTTCCGCTGGAAACACCTCGCGAATCCTCGCTTGCGGCGGGTGCTGATCGTCGCCGGTCTGTTCGGCGTGCTCACGGTCGGCGACGGTTTCATCTACCTCGTGTTGCAGGATCGCAGCTCCTTCGCCGCCGAATGGTTTCCCCTGCTGTACGTCGGCACGAATATCGTGTTCCTCGCACTCGCCGTGCCGCTCGGCCGGCTCAGCGACCGGTTCGGAAGCGCCCGCGTCTTCGTCCTCGGACATCTCGCGTTGCTCGCGACGTACATCGTCGCGGCGATTCCCTTCACAGGCTGGGGAACGACGATCGTCTGTCTGGTGCTTCTGGGCACGTTCTACGCGGCGACCGACGGAATCCTCGCGGCACTCGCGAGCCGGGCGACACCGACCGAATCCCGCGCGAGCGGAATCGCCGCCGCACAGACCGTCGTCGCGCTGACCCGGCTCGTCGCCTCGATCGGCTTCGGCGTGCTCTGGTTCGCGATCGGACGTACCGAGGCGGTCGTGATCGTCGCGTGCCTGTTGGCCGTCACGATCCCGGTCGCTGCGTGGATGTTGTTCGGTGGCGCACGCGGGCCGGTCGACGCCGCCGAGCCGGAGCGCACGGTGTGAGCCCCCGGCTCAAGTGGGTGCTCGTCGTCATTGCAGCCGTCGCGCTCCTCGGCGGCTCGCTGGCATACGGACTCTCGGCGTTCGCGCGATTCCAGGCGCGCTCGAACGCGTCGAGCGAGGTCCCGTCCACCACGCTCGACCGCGTCGAGTCCGGGCAGATCGTGTTCCGATCAACGGCCGCAGGCGACGACTACGGCCTCGTCGCCGCCGTATGGGCCGATGCGCCGGGCTCGGCGCGTGCCGTACACGACCTCGCTTGCGACCGAGTGGATGCGACATCCGGGTTCGTCTCGTGCCTGCGCATCGTGCGCGGCATCGTCACGACGTTCGAGTGGGATGTCACCGACGCCACGTTCCGGCCGGAGTGGCAAGCGCCACTGCCGGGCGTGCCGAGCCGCACCCGAGTTGCGGACGACTCGCGGTACTGGGCGTCGACGGCGTTCGTCACGGGCCACTCCTACGCGACGATCGGGTTCTCGACCGCGACCGTGATCCACGGCTCCGACGGCACAGACCACGGCAACCTCGAGGACTTCGACTTCACCGTCAATGGCGAGCCCGTGACGGCCGCCGACCGGAATTTCTGGGGTGTCACGTTCGTTCGGGGGACCGACGAGTTCTACGCCACGGCCGCCTCGGGCGGCCGCACGTGGCTCGTGCACGGCGACCTCGGCGACCGTACGCTCGAGGCGATCCACGATGGCGTCGAATGTCCGTCGCTCTCGCCGGACGGCACCCGTATCGCGTTCAAGAAGATCACCGGCGACGCTCCCCAGACGCAGTGGACGATCGCCGTGCTCGATCTCGCGACGAGGGAGGAGACGGTTCTGCCCGAGTCGCGGGGCGTCGACGACCAGGTCGAGTGGCTCGACGACGACACGGTCATCTACGGGTTGCCACGCGCCACTGTCGCCGGCGACAGCGACGTCTGGTCGATCGCCGCCGACGGTTCGGGCGAGCCTGCCCTGCTCATCGAGCACGCATGGTCACCGTCGGTCGTGCGGTAGCCGGATCTGTTCGACCCCGCAACGTTCACTCCGTGAGCACGATGTCCGTCCAGTAATTGTGACCCGCCGTCGCCATCGGATAGGTCGCGCCCCCGTAGACGTAGACGCCGCCGTTCGGCACCGTGACGATCGGCCCGCTCTGCACGGAGCCGATGAGCGCGCGGACATTGGCCGCATAACGCCCGGTCGTCGTGATGTAGCTTGCGCGGTACTCGACACCGGGAGTCAGCACGACGGGGGATGCGAATGGAACGGTGTACCACCCGGAAGCCGGTTCGTCGCTCGATACGGCGGAGGTGATCGGGGCGCTCGTGTCGGCTCCCCAGAGGAATGCTTGGTGCGAGGTGGCCGAGTCGGCGGCGACCTTGTACAGGCGAAGGCCCGAGATGCTCACGGTCTCAGTCACGGTGAACCGGACGCCGAGCTGCACGGTCGTCCCGTCGTTCCAGGACGTGTTCGCGGGCGTCGCGTCATTGAAGATCGCTCCGGTAGGTGGCACGTCGACGGTCTCGAAGGTCCAGGAGCCGTCGACGATGGTCTCGCCGCCGACGGTGACGGTCGCCGTGAACGTGGCGCCGTCGGCGAGCGCGGAGTTCGGGGTGAATGTGACCGTCGACGACGCCGAGTTCCACGCGGATGCGCCGGCGACCTCACCGCCAGGTCCCGCGAGGGCGAGTTGCGGCGTCGAATCGACGTCGCCCGTGAGCACTGCGGAGACGGTCGTCGACGTGTCGATCAATGTGGCGCCGGCGCCGGGTGACGAACTGCTCACTGCGGGTGGTGCGATGTTCTCCGCCGGATCGAACACGACATCGACGAAGTAGCTCGTGCGGTTCCACGCGAACGCCGGGATCGCGGTGCCGTCACCGTAGCGGTAGCGCCCGTTGAGATCGGGTACCGCGGCGAGCGGTCCGTTGGTGACGCCGGTCGCGAAGAATCCGGAGGTGAACGAATAGTGCCCGGCGGGTGCGAAATACGACACGACGTACTGGTGGTTCGGCACGATCTCCACCGGTTCATCGAAGAGTGCCTGCTGCCAGCCCGACGCCGACTCGCCGACGAAGCTCACCGAGGCGAGTTCGACACCGGTCTCGGCATCCCACAGCGAGCCGGTGTGCGCGCCGGTGTTGCCCGCGCCCTTGTGGAATCGCACTCCGAGCACCTCGCCGCGAACGGTCGTCGTGAAGGCCATGCCGAGCTCGACCGAAGCGGAGTCGTCGCCTGCAGCGGCGACCGCGGGGGTGACGCCGGTGAACAGCGTGAGGGCGCCGTCCGGCACCGGGTCGGGCCCGGGCGTCGGCGACACGACGGTGAACGTCCACGTGCGTGCCGGGACGCTGCCCTCACCGCTCTCTGCTGTCGCACCCGAGAACGAGACCGTGACCGTGGTGCCGAGCGGCAGCGACTCCGCAGGGTTGAATGTGAGGGTCTTGCGGTCCGAGGAAAAAGCGAGCACGCCGGCGACCGATTGACCTGCCACGGTGAGGCCGAGTGTCGATCCTTCGGCGGCCGGCGCACCGAACGATACCGAGACGTCCGACGCGGCGGCAACGCCGACCGCGTTCTCGGCCGGTGTCACCGAGGTGACGGCGAACGACGGCGCTGCCGACTCGAAGACGACGTCGACCAGATAACTCGTGGTGCTTCGCGTCGCCGGGAAATCACCGTTGTAGCTGTATGCGCCCGCGGAGGCCGCAGTAGTGAGCGGACCGACCGTCTTCGGGGAGGAGAACGTGCCGATCGTGGCGGAGTAGCGTCCGGCCGGAGCTCGATAGGCGGCGACGTACGCCGTGCCGGCCTCGACCGGAACGGGTTCGTCGAACACCAGGGTCTGCCACCCGCTTGTCCCCTCCGACGTGAACGTGCCGCTCGCGAGCTGCTGACCGGCATCAGTCCACAGGCTTCCCGTGTGCGGACCCGTGTTGCCGACCGACTGGTAGAACGAGACCCCGGTCACGACGCCGTCCGTCGTCGGCGTGAATGCCGTTCCGAGCACAGCCGGCACCGTGTCCGGATCCTCCAGGATGCCGGGGACCGTCGACTCGGAGAAGATGCCGCACGGGCATGCGCCGGAGACGGGATCGGGTTTCGCGGTACGGAAATCCCAAATGGCGCCGCTCGTGAGTTGGATCCCGGTGGCGGTTCGCGCTGAGAGTTCGACCGTGTACGTCACGAAACCGTCGAGTGCGCTGTCAGGCGTGAACGTGATCGTGCGAGTCGTCGGATCGTAGCTCGTCTCGCCGGGGACGGCGTGGCCCAGTTGGTCACGGACGGCCACCGCGTGCTCACTGACCGCCTTGGTGAACGTTGCCGAGATCGTGGTGTCGGCGTCGACGCTCACCGAGCCGGGAAGCGGCCAGCGGGACGTCGCCCCGAGTGGTGACGCATCCGTGGTGTGGAACACGACATCGACGTAGTAGTTCGTGTTGCCCCACGTCGAGACGGGCATCCGGCCCTGTCCTCCGTACACACCGGCCGCCGCGCTTCCGAAGCCGCCTGGGAGGTGGAGCGGGTCGCGCTCGAGGGACGCGGCGGCGAAGGCGTTGTCGTCGGCCGAATAGTGGCCCTGGGGGGCCCAGTACGACGCCGTGTACGTCGCTCCGGCCTGCACGGCCACGGGTGCCGCGAGCATGAGGGTCTGCCAGCCGCTCGACGTCTCATCGATGAACGTGCCCGTGGCGAGCTGTGTGCCGTCGGGGCCCCAGAGCGAGCCGATGTGTGTGCCGGTGTTCGCGGCGCTCTTGTAGAAACGAATCCCTTGCACGAAGCCGTCGACCATGGGAATGAACCGCACTCCGAGCTCGACCGGCGCGGCGTCATCGGAGTCGACCTGCTTCGGCACCTCCAAGCCGAAGGCCGTGTACGGCCCGGTCACGTGAAGCCCGACGGAGGCTCCAGTCGGCGGGGTGTTCGCGCTGTCGTCGATCGCTCGCGCGAGCACGGCGAGATCACCCATTCCGTGGAGCACGAACTCGTAGCTCCACGTCGTGGTGCCCACCGCCGCATGCCAGGTGATCCCGCCGTCAGTCGAGACCTCGACGCCCGCGACCCGGCCGCCGCCACCGTCAGTGGCGGTACCGGAGAGTGCGACGACCGAACCGTTCGCGACCGTCGTGCCCGCTGTCGGCGACGTGATGGTCGCGGTCGGCGCGGTCGTGTCGGCGCTCGGGGAGGCGGGATCGAGGTCGCTCTGCAGCGTCGCGGGTTGTGCGCCCATGTCCGCGAGCAGGTTGACTTCCGCCTGCTGCATGCGGGGATCGGCCGGTGCGCCGTCGCCGTCGTGTGTGGCGTCGAGCCCCCACGCCCACTGGATGCTGCCGGCGGAGAACACGAGCGCGCCGCTCGCCGCTCGATAGAGGGTGAGGTGGTGCTCCGTCGCACCGGGCTTGACCGTGTTCCCGAAGTCCTGCAGGTATTCGGGGACGGCCCCGACGGTCGTCGAGAGACGGATGAGGCCGGGCGGGCGATGCCCGTTGTCGATGTCCTCGTCGGACTCGTAGCCGACCGTGTGCGGCGCCAGCGCGGTCGCCGTGCCGGTCGGCTGCGATTCGAGCCCGGTATTGCGCCAGAGTCGTGTCTTGCCTTCTTCGGCGGAGACCGTGACGGGGAGGTCGGAGAAGTTGGACATGTACATCGTGCCGAGCAAGGCGTTCTCCGGACGGCCGGCTCCGTTCTGCGGCGACGCGTATCGGGGATCGCGCCACGTGCCCGTCCACTCTGCGGAGGGATCGATCTTCGAGTTCGACCACGTCTCCTTGTAACTGACGAGCGTGCGGTACGGCGTGGCTGAGGAGTCTGCCGACTGCTCGTACCGCGTGTGCCAGTACGCGCTGTTCCCGCCGAGGAATTGGATGTTCACCCCAGCGTCCCGTGCAGCGCCGATGTTCGCGCGCTGCGCGGCCGACCAATACTCGTCGTGACCGACGTCGAGGAACACTCGGTGATTCGTCAGCAGCGAGCCGTACCGGTCGGTGTCGACGCCCGAGAAGTAGGACACGTCGTAGCCGTTGCGCTCGAGGAAGCGCACCATGGCGAACTCGGAACTGAAGTAGAAGTCGCGGCCGTCATCGTGGTAGCGATTGGAGAACGGGCGGTTGTAGCTGATCTTGTAGGCTCGACCGTTCGCTGCGCCCTGATAGAAGTTCGAGCCGCCGTAACGGTTGTACGCGTGCCAGGTCGGGTCGGAGGTCTGGAACAACACGTCGGAAGTGCTCGATTCGTCGCGCACGATGAACGTGATGTGGCTCTGGCCGCCGGTGTCGCCGCGTGTGAGGAGCGCGAGGTACACGCCCGAGACGGCGTTCGACGGCACGTCCCAACCTGCCGAGACGGCCCAGTTGCCGCAATCGTAGACTTCGGTGCTGGCATCCGTGATGCACTCCGGCTGGTGCTGTGGGAGTGGGGCGCTCGGTGAGACCGAGTCCCACTTGCGAGCGCCGAGGCCCTGATACCAGCCGGTGCGGTAGATGTCGATCGAGTACGCGGATGCGTCGGTGTCGATCTTGAAGTTGATGCGGCTCCCGATGTTGACACTGATATCGGTGGCGAAGCCTTGGATCGATGCATCGCCGGCGCCCGACGAGATCTCCCATTCCTCCGGATCCGCGCCGGCGAGTGCGTTCTCGCACGCGACGGGGTTCGCACAGCCTTCGGCCGCAGCGACGGTCGCGGTGGTGAGCCCGAGCGAAGCGAGCAGACCGGTGAGCGTCACGGCGGTCACGATTCGGCGCAGGCGCCAACGCATGGCCGAGCGGGATTCGGGCTCAGTCGAGGTGGCAATGGTCACGATGGGTCCTCTGGTTTCGGGTAATGAGGACGCCCTGAGTATTCGGGAGCGGCTATCCCCTCCGTCTTATCGCAGGCCACTGCCATGCTGCTCCCCCCAATTCGGGGCCGCGGAGCGGCTGGGCAGGTGGCAGCGTCGGTCCACCCCCATATTGGGACTGCCGGGCTCGAACCGGCGGCGGGGAGAATCGATGCGATCGGTGCGAGAGTTCGCGCGACGTCGTCGCTGGCGGCCGGACGCGTTCCGCGACATTCGCGATCGCCGGCGCAGCTCCGGATGCGAACCCGAAACCCTAGGAGCACACCTCGATGCACACCCTATCCGTCGCAGTGATCGGTGCTGGTTACTGGGGTCCGAATCTGGCCCGGAACTTCAGCAACAGCCCGGATTGGCGTCTCGCGGCGATCTGCGATCTCGACCGCGACCGTGCCGAGAAACTCGCCGCCCGCTTCGTCGCCGTTCGCGCCGAGCACGATTTGGCCGCGGTTCTCGATGATCCCTCGATCGACGCGATCGCCATCGCGACGCCGGCCCGCAGCCATCACTCCATCGCGCTCGCCGCCATCGCGGCGGGCAAGCACGTCGTGGTCGAGAAGCCGCTCGCCGATTCGAGCGAGAAGGCACGGGAGATGGTGGACGCCGCGCGGGCCGCCGGTGTCGTCCTCATGACCGATCACACCTACTGCTACACGCCGGCCGTGCTGAAGGTCCGGGAGCTCATCGCGGCGGGCGAGCTCGGGGACATCCTCTTCATCGACTCCGTGCGCATCAATCTCGGACTCGTCCAGCCCGACGTCGACGTGTTCTGGGATCTCGCCCCGCACGATCTGTCGATCATCGATTTCGTGCTCCCCGGAGGACTCAAGCCGCTCGCGGCGGCGGCGCAAGGCGCCGATCCTCTCGGTGCAGGCAAGGCGTGCATCGGCTACCTCTCGATGCCGCTGCCGAGTGGTGCCGTCGCTCATGTGCACGTCAATTGGCTGAGCCCCACGAAGGTCCGTCAGATGATCATCGGCGGCTCGCGGCGCACCCTCGTGTGGGATGACCTGAACCCCCAGCAACGCATCAGCGTCTACGACCGGGGTGTCGACCTGCAGACGCAGGTTCTCGACAGCTTGGAGCGGCGGGCCGCGACGGTCGCCTACCGGCTCGGCGACACGTGGGCCCCGGCATTGTCCGAGCGCGAGGCCCTCGATGCGATGGTCTCCGAGTTCGCCGAGGCCATCCACGAGGGGCGCTCTGCGCGCACCGACGGTGAGTCGGGTCTGCGCGTGCTCGCAGTGCTCGAGGCGGCGAGCCGCAGCCTCGCAGCCGGCGGCGATCCGGCTCCGATGTCCGAGCTGGAACTGGCGGGAGACGCAGCATGACCGGGCTCAGGGGCGCGAACGTACTCGTGACCGGTGGCGCAGGCACGATCGGGTCGACGCTGGTCGATCAATTGCTCGACGCAGGGGTCGCTCACGTCGACATCATCGACAATCTCGTACGCGGGCGGCGCGCGAACCTCGAGCCGGCGCTCGCCTCGGGCCGAGCGACGATCATCGACGGCGACATCCGTGACCGTTCGCTCGTGCACGAGCTGACCCGCGGCAAAGACGTGGTGTTCCATCAGGCCGCGATCCGAATCACGCAATGCGCCGAGGAGCCGCGACTCGCGCTCGAGGTCCTCGTCGACGGAACGTTCAACGTCTACGAGGCCGCCGCGGAACACCACGTCGCCAAGGTGATATCGGCTTCGAGCGCCTCGGTCTACGGCATGGCCGAGCAGTTCCCGACCGATGAGCGGCACCACCACCTCAACAACGACACGTTCTACGGGGCTGCCAAGTCGTTCAACGAGGGGATGCTGCGCAGCTTCCGAGCCATGTACGGACTCGACTACGTGCTGCTGCGCTACTTCAACGTCTACGGTCCCCGTATGGACGTGCACGGCGTCTACACCGAGGTGCTCGTGCGCTGGATGGAACGCATCGCCGACGGCCTTCCGCCGCTCATCTTCGGTGACGGCCGGCAGACCATGGACTTCGTCTGCGTCCCCGACATCGCCCGGGCGAATGTGCTCGCTGCGACGAGCGACATCGTCGACGGCGAGTACAACATCGCGAGCGGCACCGAGACGAGCCTGCTCGAGCTCGCAGAGGCCCTGCTTCGCGTCATGGGCTCCGACCTCGGAGTGGAGCATGGCCCGGATCGCGCGGTCAACGGCGTCGTTCGGCGGCTCGCCGATGTGTCAGCGGCCAAGCGCGATCTCGGGTTCGAGGCGACCACCGGTCTCGAAGACGGCCTCCGTCTGCTCGTCGACTGGTGGACCCCGCTGCGCCACGAGATCGCTGCCGGCCGACCGACGGCGAGCGCCGCATGAGCACCGCGGTGGACGCGCGCATCAATGTGATGAAGCCCTGGCTGGGCGCCGAAGAGGTGGCTGCGGTCACGGAGGTCATCGAGTCCGGCTGGGTCGCTCAGGGCCCGAAGGTCGCCGAATTCGAACGAGCGTTCGCGCACGCGATGCAGGCCCGCGAAGCGGTGGCGGTGTCCAACTGCACGACGGCGCTGCACCTCGCCCTCGTCGTCGCGGGCATCGGCCCGGCCGACGACGTCGTCGTGCCGTCGTTCTCGTTCATCGCGACATCCAATGCACCCACCTACGTGGGAGCCCGACCGGTCTTCGCCGACGTGGACGCCATGACCGGGAACGTGACGGCCGAAACCGTCCGCCGCGCACTGACACCGGCGACGAGAGCGGTCATCGTCGTCGACCAGGGGGGTGTACCCGTCGACCTCGATCCGATCCGCGCGGTGTGCGACCCGAAGGGCATCGTCGTCATCGAGGATGCCGCGTGCGGCGCCGGATCCCGGTACCGCGGGCGCCCTGTCGGTGCGGGCGCCGAGCTTGCCGCGTGGTCGTTCCACCCGCGCAAGATCCTGACGACGGGTGAGGGCGGCATGCTCACGACGAGCAATTCGGAGTGGGCGGCGCGCGCACGCCGGCTCCGCGAGCACGCGATGAGCACCTCCGCTGCGGAACGGCACGGCAGCCTCGTCTCGCCGGCCGAGGAGTACGACGAGATCGGGTTCAACTTCCGCATGACGGATCTGCAGGCGGCCGTCGGGCTCGTGCAGCTCGGCAAACTCGCCGAAGTCGTCGAGCGTCGTCGCGCGAATGCGGCGCGATATCGCGAACTGCTCGCCGACGTCGGGGGAGTTCGTCTCGTCGATGACCCCGAGTGGGGTGCCGGCAACTTCCAGTCGCTGTGGCTGGAGGTGCTGGCCGACTACCCGCTCGACCGCGAGGGGCTTCTCGTCGCGCTCGCCGAGGCGGGAATCTCCGCTCGTCGCGGCATCATGGCCGCGCACCGGCAGCCCGCGTACGCCGGGCGCGACACGGGCGACGTTCCGCTACCGGTCACGGAACGACTCACCGAGGCCACCCTCATCCTGCCCCTCTTCCACCAGATGTCCGGCGACGAGCTGGAACGCGTCTCGCGCGTCATCCACGACGCCGGAGCCCACTGAGATGGCCGTCCTGCTCGTCGGGGCGAGCGGTCTCTTCCGAGAGGTCGTGCCCGTGCTGCGGGAAGCGGGCCGAGATCTGCTCGGGCTGCTCGACGATCGGAGTGCGAGCCTGCCGCGCACGGTCGGCGGCGTGGCGGTGCTCGGCGGTGTGGATGATGTCGCGCTCTACCCCGACGCCGATGTGCTGGTGTGCGTCGGATCGGGACTGGCGCGCTCCGCGATCGTCGAGCGGATGGCGCGCGCGGGTGTCGATGCGTCTCGGTACACGACCGTCGTCGACCCTTCGGTGCGCAACGTCGGTGGCTCCCCTGTGGGCCTCGGATCGATCCTGCTCGCGAACGTGACGATCACCGCCGATGCCGTCATCGGCGCCCACATCGTCGTGATGCCGAACGTGACGATCACGCACGACTGCCTCGTCGACGACTTCGCGACCTTCGGAGCCGGCGTCTCGCTCGGCGGCGGTGTGCGCATCGGGCGCGGTGCATATGTCGGCATGAACGCCTCGGTACTGCCGGGCCTCCAGGTGGGTGCGGGCGCGACGGTCGGCATGGGGGCGGTCGTGCTGGCCGATGTGCCCGATGGAGAGACCTGGGCCGGGGTGCCCGCACGAGCGTTGGGAGTGAAGAAGTGAGCATCGGCGTCAGCATGAGGGTGCCGTTCCTCGACCTCGCGGCGCAGTCGGCCGAGGTCGCCGACGAGGTGCTGCCCGTGTGGCGCGCCCAGTTCGAGTCGGCGTCGTTCATCGGCGGCGGCGAGGTTGCGGCGTTCGAGCGCGAGTACGCGGCGTACATCGGGGTCGAACACTGCGTCGGCGTCGGCAACGGCACCGACGCGGTCGAGCTCGCACTGCGCGCCGTCGGCGTCGGCCTGGGCGACGAGGTCATCATGCCGGTCAACACCTTCATCGCGACCGCCGAGGCCGTCTCGCGCACGGGCGCCACCCCCGTGTTCGTCGATGTCGACGATGAGCACCTGCTCATCGACCCGGCTGCGGTCGAGGCTGCCGTCACCGCACGCACGCGGGTGATCCTCCCCGTGCACCTGTACGGCCAGACCGCGCCGGTCGAGGCGCTCGTTCCCATCGCCGAGCGGCACGGCATCGTGATCATCGAAGACGCCGCGCAGTCGCAGGGGGCGTCATCCGCTGCCGGACGAGCGGGCGGGCTCGGGCTGATCGCCGCAACCAGCTTCTATCCCGGAAAGAATCTCGGTGCAGCCGGCGACGCCGGTGCCGTACTGACCAATGATCCCGCCCTCGCCGAGTTCGTGCGCAATGTCGCCGCTCACGGCAGCACCGTGAAGTACGTGCACGATCGCGTCGGCTTCAACTCGAGGCTCGACGCCGTGCAGGCACCGGTGCTGCGAGCCAAGTTGCGTCGACTGGAGTCGTGGAACGCCGCCCGCCGCGCCGCCGCGGCCGAGTATGCGCAGCTGCTCGCCGATGTGGCCGGCGTGCGTGTGCCGACCGGACGCCTGGGTAACGAGGACGTCTGGCATCTCTATGTCGTGCGCGTCGACGAGCGCGACCGGGTGCTCTCGGAACTGGGCGCGGCAGGGATCAGTGCGGCCATCCATTACCCGACGCCGCTCCATCTCACCGCCGCCTACGGCTCCCTCGGCTACCGAGCCGGACAGTTCCCCGTCGCAGAGGCCGAGGCACGCCGCATCCTGTCGCTGCCGATGTTCCCGCACCTCACGCCGGAACAGCAGGCCGGAGTCGCCGACGAGCTGATCAGGAGCGTGCGATGACCGTCACCGCGCATCGCCTCGCAGCAACGGCTCGGCAGCGGACGTCCGTCGAGGGGCAGCCGATGCGGATCGTCATCGGCCTCGCGGGACTGCGGTTCGGGGGATGCCAGATCAACGCCATCGATCTTGCGCGGGTGCTGCGGCCGCGCGGCCACGATGTCGCGGTGTTCGCGGTACGCGACTCCGATGTCAGCTCGACGATCCTTCCGTACGCGGAGGCTGCGGGCTTCGAGATCGAGATCCTCGAACGGGCAGGACTCCTGCGCACGGCCCGCGGCATCACGCGGTTCGCCGATGCGCACCAGGCGGACATCGTGCACGTCTTCGCGCCCTGGATGAATCGACCGGTCGCAGTGGCGTCGGCCGGCTGGTCGGGGCGCGCCTGCATCGAGACCAACTGGAACATGGAGAACGCCTTCTGGGGCTCAGCGCGGGTGCCGCTGATCGTCGGGACCGGTGCCATGCTCGAGGAGGCGCAACGCCGGCGAGGGGCCGCCGTGCACCTCATGGAGCCGCCGGTCGACCTCACGGCGGACAGGCCCGATCGTGGTTCGGCGTCGGCGTTTCGCGCTGCACACCGGATTCCTCTCGACGAGACCCTCGCGGTGATCGTCACGCGGGTGGACAGGGACATGAAGGCCGAGGGGATCCTGCACGCGATCTCGGCGGTGGTTCGGATCGATTCACCGACGTTGACACTCGTGGTCGTGGGCGACGGCGACGCATTCACGGCGGTGGACGCCGCGGCCACCGCTGCGAATACCCGGCTCGGGCGGCAAGCGGTTCGCATGGTCGGTGACATGCAGGACCCCCGGGCCGCTTACGCTGCGGCGGACATCGTCTTGGGCATGGGTGGATCGGCGATCAGGGGGCTCGCGCACGGGAAGCCGCTGATCGTGCTCGGCGAGGATGGATTCTCGTCGATGTACGAGCCCGCGACCGTCCCGCACTTCCGCCGCGAAGGCTTCTACGGCGTCGGGGGCGCCGGCGATCCCGCAGATCGACTGGCTGCGCTCATCCGCGCGTTGCATGCCGATCCCGAGCGCCGTGATGCCCTCGGCGCCTTCGGGCTCGACGAGGCGTCTCGCCGATTCGGGCTCGATGCGGCGGCGAGCGCGCTCGAGTCGATCTACAGATCCGCGCTCCTGGCGGCGCCCGGCCGGGCGGCTCGGGTGAGCGACGCGGCGCGGCTCCTCATGAAGTCCCGCCTCGAGCAGCTGCGCTCCCGCGTTCCCGGGAGGACCCGGTGACCCCCAGGACGGTGTCCGGCGACGAACCCCTGACGGACGCGGCGCTCGACCGAAAGGTGCGCCGAGGCAGTTTCTGGCTCGGCGGCAACTCGATCGTGATGCGGATCTCCAACATCGCCGTGATGGCGGTCGTCGCCCGCATCGTCGCCCCCGACGAGTTCGGCGTGTTCGCGCTCGCGATCGTGGCGCACGCCACGATCGTGACCGTCGCGGAGTTGGGCATCGCCTCGGCGATCGCAAGGAGGGACCTCGATCAGGATGCGATCGCTCCGACTGCGGTCACGATCTCGGTCGGCGTCAGCGCGCTCCTTGCGGGGCTGCTCGCGTTCTTCGCAGAACCGATCGCCATCGCGCTCGGCTCGGTCGAGGCGGCGCCGGCATTGCGGATCCTCTCGATCTCGGTGGCGTTCAGCGGCGTGTTCGTCGTTCCGAGCGCGCAACTCCAGCGCGAGTTCCGGCAGAACGTCATCTTCAGCACGAGCCTGGTCGGAACGATCGTCGGCTCGGGAGTGCTCATCGGGCTCGCGCTCGTCGGCGACGGTGCGGAGGCGTTCGCCTGGTCGCGCGTCGCCGGGCAGCTGATCACGGGTGTGCTCGTGATCGCTGCGCTCTCGAAGCGGTATGCGCCGGGATGGAATGCGAGTTCGGTCAGGCTCCTGCTCCGGTTCGGTGTGCCGCTCGCATTCGCCAACCTGTTGAGCCAGGTCGTCGCAAATGTCGACTACGTCTTCGTAGGCCACGCTCTCGAACTGCGCGACGTCGGGCTCTACACGCTCGCCTTCAATGTGGCGTCATGGGCGTCATCGGTCATTGCATCTGTGCTCAATGGGATCGTTCTGCCCGCCTTCTCCGCCGTTCGCCAACGAAACGGCGACGTCATCGGCGCGCTCTTCACCTCGACACGGGTCGTCGCCCTCGTGGCGTTCCCGATCGCAGCGATGACGAGTGGGCTGGCGTGGCCGCTCATCGTCGTGCTCTACGGCGAACGATGGGGCGACGCCGCCCCCGTGGTGGTCATCCTGTCGGTGTACGGCGCGGCGACCGCGATCGGGCAGCTCATCGCCAACATCCTGATCGCCTCGGGCCGAACAGTGGTGCTCTTCGTCGTTCAGGTGGCCGTGCTCGCCGTGCTGGTACCGGCGTTGTGGCTGGGTATTTCCACGGCCGGACTGATCGGCGCCGGACTCGCGCACGTCGCGACGGTGCTGCTCATCTCGCTCCCGGTCTACCTGATCTCACTTCGTCGCGTGCTCGGCGGCGGTCTCGGTGCGATGGCTCGAGGCGCCGCGCCGCCGTTGATGGCGGCGGTCATCGCAGGTGCGATCGCGTATGCGGTCTCGCTCCCGATCTCGTCGCCGCTGTGGCAGCTGCTGGCCGGCGGACTGTGCGGTGGCATCGCCTACCTGCTCATGACCGCCAAGCAATTGGCGCTCCTGCTGCCCCCAGGTGCTCGGGCCCGGATCGAGGGAGTGACGTCCCGGTTCGGACGCAGAACATGAGCGGCACGAGCGCCGGAGTCCTGCTCGCCCTGGAGCGTCTGTCTGCACGTGTCGTGCCGAGGCGGATGCGAGAGCTGCTGCGCCCGATGCTGCGGCGAAAACGGACGGCGGTGCTCGACGCGTGGGACTCCCCGTTGACCCACCGGGGGCAGGTGCCGGTGTGGCCGGCCGCACCCGATGCCCCCAAGGAAACGTTTCCCACCGCCGGGGCCTCGGGCGGCATGCGTTGCCTGCTCGTGACGGACTCGCTCGAGACCGGCGGGGTCGACGAGGTCGTGGCCCTTCTGGCACGCAGTCTGCCCGCGCACGGAATGGAAGTCGCCGTGCTCCTGGCATCGGACGATCGCACGAAGGGCATCGGGCTGATCGGTCGAGATCTGCTCGCGCACGGGGTGGAGGTCGTCGACTTCGGTCCGATCGACGGTGCGCGCTGGGTCGCGAACTGGCACCCCGATGTCGTCTACCTCCATGGCGACATGCAGTGGCCTGTCGAGTCGGCGGTTCGGCTCGACGTGCCGGCAGCACTCGTGCTGCACGGAATGCACGACCTGTTCGATGTCGACAGTCAGACGGTCGTCGATCGTTCGGGCAAGCTGACAGCCGTCGTGGCCGTGAGCGAACTCGTCCGGCAGGAATACCTCTCGATATCCGACGGGTTGGATCCCGCCAAGACGGTGGTGATCCCGAATGGCGTCGACCCGCGCAAGGTCTCCAGACTCGCCAGGGTCGACTGCAGGCAGAGCCTGGGCCTCGAAGACGAGATCGTGTTCCTTTCGCTCGCGCGCCATTGTCTGCAGAAGAACACCTACGCGCTCATGAGTGCGTTCGAGGATGTCGCGAAGGCGCTGCCGCGTGCGCACCTGCTCGTCTGCGGTCGCGTCGACGAAGCGGTGTACACGCGCCAGATCATCGCGTTGCGGAATCGGTCGCCCTTCAGAGATCGCCTTCACGTGCGCGACAACGTGCAACGAACGGATGTGCTGTTCGGTGCGGCAGACGTGTTCGTGCTCGATTCGTTCTTCGAGGGCTGGGCGCTGTCGTCGATGGAGGCGCTGGCCTCCGGTGTCCCGGTCGTCCTCAGCGACGTCGGCGGTGCGCGCGAACAGGTCTCGAGCGCAGTTCCGAGCGGCCTCATCGTGTCGAATCCTCTCGGGGACCCGGTGGGGCAGACCTGGGACGACATGCTCGGCGCCCGGTTCCGACGGCAGGGGAACCGTGATGAGCTCATCGAGGCGATGCGCTCCGTCGGCGAGAACCGCGGTCTGGTTGCTCCGAGAGACGAGATCGCGGCGGACTCCTCGGACCGGTTCGACTCATCGAAGTCGGTCGAGGCTCACGCGAACCTGCTTCGCGCTCTGGCCTCGAGGAAGGCGCCGCACGTCGCTGGGCCGCAGACGGCCTGATCAGTCGCCGGCGGCCGCTCCTCTCACGGACACGATCGAGGTCACGACGGGTCCGAGACCACCCTGCCCTTTCCATTGTTCCCACCGGTGCTGTACGTGTAGTTCTCCCGCCACTCCGCCCAGCCCTCGCCGCGGCCGGCGAGCTTCGTCGGCCCGTACTCGGTGTTGAGCATGCGGTTGTCGATGGCGCGCATGTTGTGGTAACTCACACCCGGGAACCGGCCCTGGTCGTCTTCGAGGATCAGCTGGAACCCGTTGCCGGCCAGCAGGTTGCCTTGCGCCGTCATGTTGTTCACGTCGCCGCCGTTCGGCTGCACGAAGAACGCACCGGTCGCGTTCTTGCCGTCGCAATCGAAGAAGTTGTCCTTCACCAGCAGCTGCCGGTTGGGGTTGGCATCGGTGACGAAGTCGCGCACCGTGAAGGCGGACTGGTGGTTGCCGCTCCCGTTCGCGTCGCCGTAGGCGATGAGGTGATCGACGTAGTTGTTCTGGATGACGACGTCGGCACCGGTTCGCTCGTCGCTGCCCTGGATGCCGATACCACTGCCCGAATCATGCACGTAATTGCGGTAGAAGCTCGCGACGCCGTTGAAGAAGCCGACGAATGCCTTGTCGCGATCGCTCAGGAGCGAGCCGTCGTACTCGCTGTCTTGGATCACGATCGGCCCCTGCAGTTCGCGCCGGTTGTTCCAGGTCGTGAGCGACGTCGTGCCCTGCCCGACGGCTCCGGGGACGGGCTGGATGCAGCTGCGCTGGATCGTGATGTCGCCCATGGAGAGGTCGAGCCATCCGGTGATGCGCTTGCCGTCGATCACGGTGCCGGCCGGCACCGTGTTCCCGGAGAGTCGATACTCGGGCAGGTCGGCGCACTTCAGGCCGAACGGTGTGAGGCCGACGGTCGATGGGCTGATGGCCCAGCCCTTGCCGACGGACGGTTGGGCGTTGACGCCGCCCGGTGACGGCTCGCTCGGGTCGGTCGGGGTCGGAGTCGGAGTCGGGGTCGCCGTCGGCGTGGGTGTCGGGGTCGGGGTAGGCGTGGGCGTCGGGGTGGGAGTCTGTGTGGGCCTCGGGGTCGCCGTGGGAGTCGGCTTCGGCGTCGGCGTGGTCGACGGGGGCGGCGTGGTGGTGCCGTCGGCGGGGAGGAAGAGCACGTCGACCCAATACTGACTCGAACGCCAGGACGACGTCGGGTACCGGGTATCGCCGTAGGCGTACACCCCGCTCTTGCCACGGGTCACCGAGAGCGTCGACGACGCGGCCTGCCCGGTGAATCCGATGCTCGACACGTAGCGACCGTTCGGCGCGTGATAGGAGGCGACATAGCGTTCGCCGGCTTCGACGGCCACCGGGCTGTCGAAGGTCACGGTCTGCCAACCACGCGACGATTCGTCGACGAAGGTAGCGGTGGCCAGCAGTTCGCCGTCGGGCCCCCAGAGGTGACCGACGTGCGTTCCGGTGTTCGCCCGGGTCTTCCAGTACCTGACGCCCGTGACGGTGCCGTCCACAGTGCTCTCGAACGCGGTGCCGAGCTCCACCGGAACTCGGTCGCTGTCGAGCACCGGCCTCGCGTCCGGCTGATCGCCCCAGAGCGTCAGCGGCGCTTTCGCTGCTGGAGTGGAGGCGCTTGCGACCGTTGGAATCAGGGTTCCGACCAGCAATGTGGCGGCGATGGCAGCGAACAGCCGGGTCCGTCTCCGAGTTCGCTTCGCGGGTGCAGCAGTGTCGATGGCGTGGGCCGGTCGGCGCATTTGGGCGTGCCTTCCTACAGCGTGGGTGTTATCAGGAAGGTAGGGCCCCTGTATGCGGTCGATACGGACGGGTCTTGACATGCTGACATGCTCGGCGCGCATCGGCAAGCGCGTGTCCGACCGTGACGGGGCGCGCGCGGCCTTCTTGAGCCCCGTTCTGGGGAAGGAATCGCGTCGAGAGATGTGCGAAGCTGACGTCGTCTTCCACCGCCCCTACGTCGATCGGATGCTGCACATGAACGACCTGCGCGGAGCCGACGGTGCCCGGCGCCGGTCGAAGCAGGTCGTCGATCGTGCGACGCATGTGCTCGTGATCGTCCAGAATCTGCCGGTGCCGCTCGACCGGCGGGTCTGGCTCGAGTGCCTGGCGCTCACCGCCAACGGCTACCGGGTCAGTGTGATCTGTCCGAAGGGACCGGGGGATCCGTCTCGACAGGAGATCGAGGGCGTGTCCATATTCAAGTACGCGCCGGCGCCGGCTGCGAAGGGCCTCGCCGGCTTCGTCCTCGAGTTCGCATATTCGTGGCTTCGCACCGCACTCCTCTCTCATGTCGTCTTCCGCCGGTCCCGGTTCGACGTGATCCAAGCGTGCAATCCGCCCGATACGTACTGGCTGCTCGCGAAGCTCTGGCGGCGACGCGGCGTTCGATTCGTCTTCGACCAGCACGATCTGAACCCCGAACTCTTCCTCTCGCGTTTCGGCGAGCCGAAGAGCCGACTGCGGTCTGGCGAGCTTCGAGCGCTCCGATGGCTCGAGCGCATGACCTACCGCACGGCCGACCGGGTCATCTCGACCAACGACTCCTACCGGCGAATCGCCATCGAACGAGGCCGCGTCGACCCGTCGCACATCACGGTCGTGCGAAGCGGGCCCGACACCGAGAGCATGCGGCCGATCTATCCGGATGCCCCGCGCGCGGACGGCTCCATCGAACTCGCGTACCTCGGCATCATGGGGCCTCAAGACGGCGTCGACTCGGCATTGCACGTCGTCCACGAGCTCGTGCACGGACGCGGCAGGACGAATGTGCATGCGACGCTCATGGGGTTCGGTGATTGCCTGGACGAACTCAAGAGGTTGAGCACGCAGCTGCGGCTCGACGATCATGTGACCTTCACCGGCCGGGCCGACCGAGCGATGATCGCCCAATACCTGAGTCGAGCGGACATCGGACTCTGCCCCGACCTGAAGACGCCATTGAACGACGTCTCGACGATGAACAAGACGATGGAATACATGGCCTACGCGTTGCCGTCGGTCTCGTTCGACTTGGCGGAGACGCGCGTCAGCGGTGGCGACTCCGTGTCGTATGTCCCGTCCGGCGACATCACCGCGTTCGCGGATGCCGTCGCGCGACTGATCGATGAGCCCGACCTCAGACGCGACATGGGAGCTCGTGCTCGCGCGCGGGTCGCGCAGGAGCTCGACTGGCGGCCGCAGTCGCGGGCGTACGTGGAGGTATTCGACGCACTGATCGGTACCTCGCGAGGCGAAGGTGCCGCCGACGCTTCCGAGTCGGCCGACACTCAGGAGGTCGGCCGGGGCGACGTCTTCGTCCCATTGGACGACTCCGACGAATTCGAGCGATTCATCATCGAACGGAGGGCGATCAGCTCGACGTCGCTTCCTTCCGAGGTCGGTCTCGAATCGGTGTCGCCGTGAGAGTCGAAGTACTGCTGGCGACGCGGGACAGCGAGAAGTATCTCGCGGAGTTGCTCGAGTCCCTCGTGTCGCAGAGCTACCGCGACTTCGTGCTCGTGGTCAGCGACGATTGTTCGACCGATGGCACGCTCGGTGTGCTCGCAGAATGGGCCGATCGATTCGCTCATCCGCCGGAGTGCATCGTCCGCGACGTCCCGAGCGGGAGCGCGGGGGCGAACTTCGCTTCGCTGCTCGCCCGATCCACCGGCGACTACGTCCTGCTGGCCGACCACGACGACATCTGGCTCCCCGACAAGATCGAAGCGGGCCTGGCACGCATCCGAGCCCTGGAGGCGAGTCGGGGGGTGGACACTCCGTTGCTCGTTCATGGTGACCTCGAAGTGGTCGACGGCGAGGCGCGACCGATCGCACCGTCGTTCTGGGGGTTCAAATCGATCAGCCCTGAGTTCGGAACCTCGCTGCGAACCGCACTGATGCATCCGACTGTGACGGGTTGCACGGCAGTGCTGAACCGCAGCCTCGTCGAACTCGTGCGGGCGATCCCTGCGGAAGCGATCATGCACGACTGGTGGATCAACCTGACCGCGGCCGCATTCGGAGCAGTGGACTTCGATCCCGACCCGCATATTCAGTACCGGATCCACGGGGGCAACACGTCTGCCCCGAAACACTCGAGCTTGGCGAGCGCCGCTCAGCGCCTCCCCTCGGCACGCGACATCCGGCGCTGGGTGCGCATCCGGCTCGACCAAGGAGAGCTGTTCCTCCACGCGTACGGCGACGAACTCCCCGACGAGAGCCGGACGGTGCTCGAGCGATTCGTTTCGATGCGCCATGCCGGGCCATACGCTCGCCGGCGGACCCTGGTCACCGGTGGATTCCGCTCGCCCGACCTCTGGCGGAACGCAGCGACCTTGGTGTTCGTATGAGGGCGTGGAGCAGGCCCGGCGCACGGCTGATCTCGGTCCCCCCAGTTCGGGGCGGTCATGAGGATCAGTCGAATTCGCCCGGTACGCTGGCGAGAGGAGCTCGGAGAGGAGTGCGCTCGTGACCTTTCGCGACCTCATGATCACGATGCTCCGTCATTGGTATCTCCCGCTCGCCGCGGTCGTGGCCGCTGGGCTCCTCACGATGATGTTCGCCAATGACGGCGGCAGCTACTCCACGCGAACCGTCGTCTCCTTCGTGTTTCCGGCCAAGACGAATCTGACTCCGTACAACGGAGCCGGGGACAAGAACGTCATCGCGTTCGCGGGCTCCGTCGCGCAGGAGATCAACAACGGCAGACCGACCATGCGCTATGCGGCCGACGGCGCACCGTTCTACGGCGCAGGAGTCCGCCAGGGAGTCCTGGTCGGACTCCCGAACACCGGTGGACAGTGGGCCACGAGCTTCGGCAAGGCGGAGATCGAGATCCAGATCGTCGGCCGAACCGAACAATGGGTTGAAGCGATGCAGTCGACCCTGGTCGCCGACGTGCTGCGAATCGCCGAAGCCCAGCAGGAGTCTGCCGGGGCCACGCCGGAGTCTCGCATCCTGGTTTCGGTCGTACCGCTCACCCTGCATATCGAGCACATCGCGCCGACTCGCACGACCCAGGTCGCCGCTGTCGCTGCCATGCTCGCGGCCGCTCTGATCGTCGGCGGCTGGGCGGCGATCATGGCCGAGCGGCTCCGTGCGGCGCGGCTGAAGCGCGCACGGACCAGACTTGTACGCCCGCCCGATCATCAACCGATAGGCACATTCGCATGAACCTCGCCGACACCCTACGCGGCCTCTGGAGACGTTGGTACATCGTATTTCCCGGCATCATCGTCGCGGTCATCCTCGCCTTCCTGGCGTGGTCCACGATTCAGCCGGGCTACGAGCGTTCCGCCACCCAACTTCTGCTTCCCGGCACGGGGAGCCTTCCCGAACAGGGCGGCAATCCCTATCTGTACATCGGCGGGCTCACTCAAGCCGCCGACGTGCTCGTCAGCGCCGTCGGCTCGGAGAATGTGTTGGCGGAGGTCGGTGAGAAGTTTCCGGGAGCAGAGGTCTCGGTCTCCCGGGATCCATCCACTTCCGGACCGGTCATCCTGATCACCGTGACGACGCGCAACGATGCGGAGACGGCGGAAGTGCTCGAGCTGCTGGTCGATCGAACGCCGACCGTGCTCGACGAACTGCAGGAGGCCGAGTCGATCGCCGTAGCGGAGCGGATCACCGTGAGGCCGATCACGGTCGACGAGCACAGCGCGCTGCAGCAGAAGAGCCGTCTCATGGCCGCCGCCGGTGCGGGCGCAGGTGTCGTCGTGCTCACGCTCCTCCTCGCCGCGGTCGTCGACGGCCTCAGCCAACGCCGCATCAGGCGGCGCAGGTCGGTCGAGCGCACCGAAGACGACGAGGTCGAACAGTTCCTCGACTCGATGGGTGAAGACCACGCTGGAGCGGGCGCGGACCCCGGTGCTTCCTCGTTGGAGGACGACGACTCGAGCAACGTGATCGCCGAGCGGGTGCCTGCGGTTCCAGGCCGCGGCAGGTGAGCCGAGGATGCCATTCGGCGCCGAAACACCGGAGCCGGTCCGGGCTCTGCAGCATCGCGGGGTAGTCCGGTGGCGCGGCGTCGACGCCGCCACGATGCTGACCGTCTACCTCGTGCTGCTTCTGGCGATTCCGTCGAACGTCACGCTCGGCCCGCTCGGCGCGTACGGCCGGCCCTCGATGCTCTGGGGCATCCTGCTTCTCGCCTGGTGGGTCCTGTCTCGCCTGCAGGCGCGTACCTTCGATGTCAGGCCGGCCTGGCAGCCCGTTCGGCTGGCGTTCGGCTTCTTCGTCGTCGTGGCACTCGCGAGCTTCGCTGCGGCGATGCTGCGCGGCCAGCCGTTCGATCAGGTGAGCCCTGCGATCTCCGCCATCGTGCGGCTCGCGTCATGGGGTGGCGTACTGCTGGTGACACTCGACGGCATCCGCACGATGCACGACGTCGGTCGGATCGTGCGCGGGCTCGCCGTCGCTGCCGGACTGCTCGCCGCCCTCGGCCTCGCGCAATTCGTCACCCGGCAGACCTTCCTCGATTGGATCACGCTCATTCCCGGGCTGAGCTACGACTCCGATGGGGTCGGCCAGCGAGGGGCGTTCGCGCGCGCCACGGGAACCGCGACGCATCCGCTCGAGTATGCGATCGTGCTCGCAGGGGTGCTCCCGCTCGCGATCTTCGCGGCGATCGAACGTGGGCTCCGCCCCGGCTCGCTCCGCACGCGACTCGCCTGGTGGCTCCCGGTGGCGCTCATCATGGTGACCTCCCTGATCGCCGTCTCCCGCTCGGCGATCATCGGCCTCGTCGTCGCCGTCGTGGCCTCGCTGCCGGGCCTGCCGAAGCGATACCGCTGGATCATCGCGATCGGCGGGTTCGTGGCGGTCGTCGGGGTCTCGCTGCTCATCCCGGGCATGGCGACGACGATCATCGCCCTCTTCATCGGTGCGCCCGACGATCCGAGCACGCAGTCCCGCACCGCCGCGCTCGCGCGGGTGCCCGATTTCGTCGCAGCGTCGCCGGTGCTCGGCGCCGGCTTCGGAACCTTCCTGCCCCGCTACTACATCTTCGATAATCAGTGGGTGCTCCTGCTCGTCGAAGTCGGCGTGCTCGGTGCCATCGGCTTCGCCGCGATGACCGTGGCCGCCATCGGGAGCGCGTTGCACGCCGGCCGTATCTCAGGACACCCCGACACGTTCCGTCTGTCGCGCATGCTGGCCGCCTCGATGCTCACGATCGCGGTGCTGTACGCCTTCTTCGACGCGTTGTCCTTCCCGATATCGGCGGGCCTGTTCTTCCTCGTCGCAGGACTCTGCGGAAGCGTGCTCACGATCGGGCGTGCCGACGCTCAGCTCAGCTCCTCGCAACTACCGAAGACGCGTGCTCGTTCGAGCCCCCGTGTCGAGCAGGTCGGTCGTCGGTGAGATGGATGTCGCTCCGAGGGTCGGGTTCACGACGCACGGTCGAAGCCCAGCGTCGCGTAGAACGCGACCAGATCGCTGCGCAGACCGTCGAGGCTGTAGCGCTCGAGGATCGTGCGAGAGGCGAGCAGTCCGGCATCGGTGAGCGTGCGCGGGTCGGCGTCGTACGACACGACCGCGTTCTCCACCGCGCGGGCGAAGCCGAGCAGATCGCTGTCGGCGACCGGGCCGCAGTATGCGGGATCGAAGAACTCACGACCGCCTCGTCCGTGATAGCCGACGACGAAGCATCCGCTCGCCATCGCTTCGGCCGGAGGCAGGCCGAAGCCCTCCCGCTCGCTGAAGCTGAGGAAGATCGCGCACGTGCGCATCGTCGCCGCGACCTGCTCCTCGGACATGCCGGAGATGGGCACGAACTCCCAACCGGCGAGTCGGCCCCGCACCTCGAGGATGCTGAGCAGCTGGTCGCGCTCCTGAGCGCGGCGGCTGGGTGCGTAGCCGATGCGTCGCGAACTCCTCTCGCCGGGCGCGGGGTGGAAGAGCGAACCGTCGATCACCGAGCGTGCGGTGTGCACGGGCACATCGGGGAAGGTGTACTGGAGCAGGTCGAGGCTGTCGTTCGAGACCGTCAGGAGTGCGGAGACCGGCGTGCGGGCGAGCACCGCGGCCTCTTCAGGGGTCATGCCGTCGAAGGTGTGGTACGCCCCCTGATTGAATATCGCGATCCTCGGACCGGTCGGCAGCAGGCGCAGGTTCGAGCCGTAGAACTCGGGCACGACGAGGACGTCGTCGGGTGCGGCGAACACCTCGGATGCCGCGGCGATTCGAGTCTCGTTCGCGAACCAGTCGGCACGGTACCCCGCACGGTGGTGCACGATGGTCGCTGGGATCCCAGCCTCGTTGAGCAGGTCGACGTGCCGGTAGAACACTCGAACGCCGCCCCTCGGAGCGCGTGGATCGGGCGAGAGGTAGTAGACGTGCGGTGGGGCCGTGCCCGACGCACCCGTGCGGATCTGCGGCGGTATGCGGTACTTCGCGTGGCGCGCGTGGCGTGTGGCCGCAAGGATGCGCCGCGCTCGATCGGCGAGGATTGTCATGAGAGTTCCACATCTGCTGGAGCCGTTGTCCAACGATATCGGGGCCCTGCCACCGGGGCGACTGAAACGAAAGTGCAGGTCACGCCGTGCCCACACTGACCGAGCGACTCCGGGCCCTCGCCCGGACCGCCATCTCGCGCAGCGCCCGCGACGTCACCATCGTGGCGGAGGAGCGCAGCGCGTTGGTGCTGGCTCCGCATCCGGACGACGAGACGCTCGGGTGCGGGGCGACCATCCTCCGCAAGGTGGCCTGGGGTGCACAGGTGACCCTGGTCATGGTCACCGACGGGCGCCACTCCCACCACAGCCGTTCGCTGCCTCCCGAGCACCTCGGTGCGCTGCGACGTCGGGAGATGGGCGAGGCCGCAGCCCGTCTCGGTCTCGATGATGCTGCGGTGCGCTGGATCGACCTCGACGACGGCTCGGTGGCCGAGCACGAGGATCGCCTCGTCGAGATCATCGCCGAATTGCTCGTCGAGTTGAGGCCCGACGAGTTGTACGCCACCAGTGCCGACGAGCCGCACCCGGACCACGCGGCCGTGGGCCGCGCCGCGCGCCGAGCTGCGAGTTCGCAGCCTTCGGGAGCCGAAGTGGCGCTGCTCGAATACCCCGTCTGGTTGTGGGGGAGTTGGCCCCTGCGCCGAGGCGCCCGACTGGGCTCCCTCATCGACGCGGCCGGCCGCGTCGTCGGCCGACGCGCCGTCGTGGTGCGTGTCGATGATCACGGTGCCGCGAAACAGTACGCTCTCGACGCTCACGATTCGCAATTGCGCCGTCCGGCCGTCGTCCCCGAGCAGGACGAATGGAAGGTGCTTCCGGCCGCGGTGCTCGCCGCCGCCGCCGACCGGGTCGAGGTCTTCTTTCCGGTCGGCGTCGAACGGGCGGTGCGCACCGGTCGATGAGGCGCTCGGTCCTGGTTCCCGGGCCGATGGGAGGGTTCGTGAAGCGACGGCATGTCAGCGAGACGAGCGCCTGCCCAGAGACTCTTTCACTCGGTCGAGTCCGCCCTTGCCGATCGTGCCCAGGAGCACTGCCTTGCCGACGCGACGCACTGTTTCCCGCGCCTCGCGCGCGGGGACCCGCAGCAGCCCGTCACGAAGCAGTTCACCGCGCGAGGGGGCCGGTACGTCGTCGAGGACGCCCGGGAAGTCAACGCGAAACGAGGCCGGATCGATCCGGCGTCCGCGCACCCGATTGCTCACGTTCCGGCCGTGCACCAGTTGCAGCCATGCAGGCCGGCCCCGGTCCGTGGTGATCGGCATGTGCTTGTGCAGCAGATTGTGCCATTCGCGCCAGACCGACTCGGCTCCGGCCCAGGGTTCCGCCACGCTGCAGAACGCGTTCTGGCGGTCGAGACGCAGGTACGCCTCATCCCCCGAGAGGATGATTCCGCGACCCAGATAGAGGGCGGTGCGTTGTCCGGGGCGCACGAGTCCGTGCAGCCGTTCGACGAAGTCCACCGCGATCGCGTCGTCGTTGTCGAGATTGGTGGTCAGGAGGACATCCCCTCGACCACCGGTCAGGGTTCGAGCGTCTTCGACGACATCGAGATGAGTGAACTGCTCGCGATAGATCGGTGCGAACACGCCTTCGGCGATCAGCGGACCGAGACGCTCGATGAGCCAGCTCGGGCTCTCGGGATCGAAGTACACGATCCAGGTGAATGTCCCGGCCACGGTCTGCCGTCTGACGGACGGCACGGTGAAGCGTTCGAACAACTTCACGCGACTCTGAAGCCAGCCGTCCTGGGCTCGGATCAGGCTCTCCGGACCGACCGACGGCAGGTTGAACCGGGTCAGGATCACGTGGTCGATCGTCACTGCGCCGACCGTGGCGCGCGGACGGAGCATGCTGAGCGTTCGATCGGGAGTATCGGAGGCGGTCATGACCCTGGCTCCAGTTGCCCGGAGCGAACAGGACGTCGCGGGCGAGACATCTTCGATGGGTTCACGGGCACTCCAGTTCGGGTGAGATCTCGGGCGGACAGGGCTGCCGTGCATCGCGTGGGCGTGCACGGGACTGCCACCGTCCTCGACTCCTGCCGCGACAGTACTGCCGCGAAGGCGTGCGCCTCTTCCCCCAGTGGTGGGGTCAGCTGGTGGAGACGACTCGGTTCGACTCGTCGCGATTCCATGACTGCGAGGCCCACCGGCCGCGCACACGCGCGGCCCGGAGGCGGGCGATGATGCCGGTCGCGAGGTAGACCGCCGCCGGCGGCCACAGTGAAGGGCGGCGAACCACTCGGCCGCCGAGCGACCGCACGCTCGACCCGGCGCCCCCTTCACGCAGCTCCGGGAAGCGATCGGCGAGTTCGTCGTTGCCCGCCACGATCCGGGTCTGTCTCCGAAGGAACGACCCGTAGGTGCGAGGAGCACGCAAGGTGAAGCTGTGTTCGGCCACCGAGATGCGCTCGGCAGGGGTGAAGTGGCGCCGCACGAAGAGATCGTCGGCGATGACGTCGGGAAAGCGTCCGAACCGTCGATGTCCGGCCGCTGAAACAACGTAGACGCCTGAACCGACCAGGGCCGACAAACGGTAGTCGGAGAGCGCCCAGACGCGGTAGTACCAGCGCACCGCCCTGCTCGCACCGCGGAGGTCGACCTCGAGCCGTGGCGCGCCGACGAACGGCCCCTCATCGGAAAGCGCATCGGCGACGGCGATCAACGCGTCGGCCGTGACGGTGATGTCGGCATCGAGGTACACGCGCGGGAAACCGGTGCACGCGGCATCCCCCGCATTCAATGCGGCGATCTTGGATGCCTCCGCAATAGCGATGACGTTCACTCGCGGGCCGAAGGCCGTGGCGATGGCGGTTGTCTCGTCGGTGCATCCGTTCGCGACGACGACGATCTCGAGCCTGCCCTCGAGGTCGGTGTCCACGAGACGGTGCAGGAGTTCGGCGATGGATGCGCCTTCATTGTGCGCGGGGATCACGACGCTCACCTGTGCGGTCATCGTCTGGTCTCGTCCCGTCATCTCGTGCGCGCGCGTGGAGTGCTCCGAGTCGCCTCCGGTTCAGTGTACGAAAGAGCGCAAACCAGGTCGATACCCGCCTTCGGGTGACCCTGACGAGTCGATCGAAGGGGGCGCCGCCGGCTCCAGCCCCCGCATACTGGGGGAGGCGGATCCGGGGTCCCGGAGTCTACGTTCGTCGTATGGCGAGCACCGATCTGCCGACTCCAGCGAACGCAGATGCCTCCCCTGGAGCGCATCGCCGTTCGCGCAGCCATGGTGGGGAGACGACCGCGACCCGTACGTCGGGAGCGGTGCGCTCGATCCTCGACCCGCGCACCTGGTTGCACATGCTGCGGCTCGCGCACCTGACCTCCTATTCGCACGTGCAGGAAGTGCGCAAGCTCGATTGCGGATCAGGCGTGCGCATCGCGCCCAATGCCACGTTTCGCAACGGCGAGCGGATCCGCATCGGCCGTGGCACGCACATCGGCGAGTCCGACGTCATCTGGGCGGGCAACACGAGCGGGCGCATCACGTTCGGCGACTTCTGCCTGCTCGCGCCGCATGTCACCGTCACCGCTTCGAACTACGGCATCACCCAGGGCACACCCGTGATGCACCAGGCCAAGCTCGAGCAGGACATCGTCATCGGCGATGACGTCTGGCTCGGCAGCAACGTCGTCGTGCTGGCCGGCGTGACGATCGGCGACGGTGCCGTCGTCGCGGCGGGCGCCGTCGTGACGAAGGATCTGCCTCCGCAGTGCATCGCGGCCGGAGTGCCGGCGAAAGTCATCGGCGTGCGACCGCTCCCGTCGGTGACGGAGCCTCCCATCGATCGCTCGGTGTGGGGGGAATCGCTGCCTTCGGAGGCCGCGAGGCTGGCCAGCCGATGAGATTGTCCGTCGTCATCGTGAGCTTCAACACGCGCGACGAGACGCTCACCTGCATCGAGAGCGTCCTCGCCCACTCGCCGGCCGGCACCGAGATCGTCGTCGTCGACAACGGGTCGACCGACGGCAGTGCACAGGCGATCCGGGAGCGGTATCCGGTCGTCGTCGTCGACGAGGCGGGAGCGAATCTCGGCTTCGCTGGTGGGGTGAACCGGGGCGTCGCGCAATCGGCGGGCGAGTACGTGTTGCTCCTCAACCCCGACACCGTCGTTCTGCCGCAGTCGTTCCACCGGCTGCTCGAGTATGCCCGGACGCATCCGGAGTACGGGCTCTACGGTGGTCGCACGGTGCGGGTCGATGGCATGCTCGAACCGAGTTCCTGCTGGGGTGCCCCGACGCTGTGGTCGCTCACGTGCTTCGCACTCGGCCTCTCCACCGCATTCGCGCGATCACGGTTCTTCGATCCGGAATCGCTCGGTCGGTGGCAGCGCGACACCGTACGCGAAGTACCGATCGTGACGGGATGCCTGCTCCTGATGCGCCGCGAACAGTGGGACGACCTCGGCGGCATGGACGAGACCTTCTTCCTGTACGGGGAGGACGCGGAGTTCAGCATCCGCGCTGCGCGACGCGGCCTCCGTCCGGTCATCGTGCCCGAGGCCCTCATCGTGCACGCGGTCGGAGGCTCGACCAGCTCCAACGGACTGAAGATGTGCATGGTCATGGCCGGGAAGACGACGCTGCTGCGTCGCATCTGGAGCCCGTCCCGAGCAGGCTTCGGCATCGGGCTGCTCACTGCAGGGGTCGGTCTCCGTGCACTGCTCGAACGCGTGGTTCGACGGCGCCGAGGAATGTGGTCCACCGTCTGGTCGAGACGAGCCGGTTGGGCACCGGGCTATCCCGCCGCGCGAGTTTCGCTGTTCGGCGCGAGCACGACCGGGCAAGCATCCATCGTGTGATGGATCAGGGCGCAGGCTCTTCCGTGAGCCCGCCGTCGAGCTCGAGATAGCGTTCTCCGGTGCGCGGGCACACCCACTGGCCGTGGAGCTGTTCGACCAGCGGTACTCCCGCCCTCCCGACCCACCCGATCCTGCGGGCGGGCACGCCGGCCACGAGCGCGTGCGGGGGAACGTCCTTCGTGACGACCGAGCCCGCAGCGATCAGGGACCACGCCCCGATCGTCACCGGCGCGATGCACACTGCGCCGGCCCCGATCGATGCACCCTCTCGCACCCTCACGCCGATCGCGACCCAGTCAGCGGCCGACTTGAGACTCCCATCGGGGTTGACGGCTCTCGGGAACTCATCGTTCGTGAAGACCACGGCGGGCCCGATGAAGACCCCGTCATCGAGAGTGGCGGGCTCGTAGATCAACGCGGAATTCTGGATCTTGCAGCGGTTGCCGACGGCGACGCCCGGCCCGATGTAGACGTTTCGGCCGATGATGCAATCCGAGCCGATGACGACATCTTCCCTGAGCTGGGACAGATGCCAGATCTTCGTCCCGTCGCCGATGCTGACGGAGGGGTGGATCTGGGCGCTCGTTGCGACTGCGACCGGTGGGTCGGCCGAAGGCGACGGGGTGGTGTCCAACTCTGTGCTCTCCCTGTCGATCGAACGATGGCCGAGATCCGAATTCCGTGGAACGAGTTCCTGATGAATCATCGTTCGCGGCCGTGTGATCGACGGGGCGGCATGCTCGTCGCGGCAGATCCCGCTGCCTATGTCCAGAAGCTACCCGCGCCCGAACCCGGGGCGCCTCCCCCAGTGAGGGGGGAGTCTCGGTTCGGTGCGGATGCTCCGGGGTAATCTGAGGTGGCGGCCGACCAGCGGATGCCAGCTCGTGTCCGCGGCGCGACGCGACGAGGTCGATGCGAGGAAAGCGTGGAGCGGAACCGTCCCCTTTGGCTGTACTGGGCGCTGGCCTTGTACGTGCTGTTCGCGCTCGTCGTGCTGCTGTCGCCTCGAACGCCGCACTCATTCGGTGCGATCGTCAATGAGATCGTGACCTGGATGCACCAGAACCTCGGAATCTCCGGGCTTCGCGACGGCATGGTCGAGTTCGCAGCGAACATCGCCTTCTTCATCCCGTTCGGCTTCCTGCTGAGTCTGCTGACTCGCCGATTCTGGATCGGAGTGGGTCTCGCATTGGTGCTGTCGGTGTCGGCCGAACTCGTGCAGGCGCTCCTGCCCGCTCGCGTCGCGAGCCCGAGAGATGTTCTCGCCAATGCCGTCGGTGCGGGCATCGGAAGCCTCGTCGCATTCCTCTTCTCCCGGGCCTGGTCGCCCCGGAGCCTTCGGGCGGACCCAACCGCCCCCTCGTTCCGTCAGTAGGCGCCGACGGGTCGGAGGATGACTCGCACCGTACGCCAGATGAGCATGAGATCACCCATCAGCGACCAGTTCTCGACGTAGTAGAGGTCGAGCCGCACGCTCTCCTCCCAGCTGAGGTCGGAGCGTCCGCCGACCTGCCACAGGCCGGTGAGTCCGGGCTTGATCATGAGACGACGCTTGACCGCCTTTTCGTAGCGCTCCGCTTCGGCGACGAGCGGCGGTCTCGGTCCGACGACGCTCATGTCTCCGATGAGGATGTTCCAGAACTGGGGCAGCTCATCGATCGAGTACTTGCGGAGAATCCGGCCCGCACGCGTGACGCGGGGATCGGACCGGAGTTTGAACAGGATGCCCGATCCGTCGTTCTGCTGAACGAGGGCGGCGAGGTCCTGCTCTGCCGTCGGCACCATGGAGCGGAACTTGAACATCTCGAACGTGTTGCCGTCGCGACCGCAGCGGAGCTGCCTGAAGATGATCGGGCCGGGACTGTCGACTCTCACGAGGAGAGCGACCGCGATGAGCAGGGGGCTGAGCAGCAGCAGGGCGGTACCGGCGAACGCGATGTCGAAGGTTCGCTTGAGCGCATGCCGCCAGCCATCGAACGTCGGGATCTCGACATGCAGGAGGGGAAGTCCGTCGACTGGGCGGAAGTGGATCCGAGGACCGGCGACATCGGTGAGTCGTGACGACAACACGAGTTCCGTCGCGGTGCCCTCGAGATCCCAGCTGAGCTGTCGGATCGCGTCTCCTCCGGAGCTGTACTGACCCGCGACGATCACGGAGTTCGCCCGAAGCTGGGCAGCGGCGCCGGCAGCTCCGCTGATATCGGCGATGACGGGAATCGTCGCCCCGTCGACCAGGAGCTCGGATCGATCATCACCCGAGATCGCGGCACCGACCACGACGAATCCCGCACCCGTGTCGCGGCTGATCTGACTCGCCACGTACTCGGCGTCGGCGCGAGAGCCGACGACGATCGCGCGGGAGAGGAAATGGCCGTGGCGGCGCTGCGCGAAGAGCCATTTCCGCCAGAACCATCTGCCTGCCAGGAGTCCGCCGACTCCGACCGGAGCCCCGACGACCAGGTACCAGCGCGCGTCGGGAGTCTGCACGAGGAGGAAGACGATCGCGGCCACGCCGAAGGTGGTCGCCGTGGCATTGAGCACTCGCTTGTACTCGAGTGCGCCGACACCGAGAACGTGTCCGTCGCGAGTGCGGAACGCGACGAGGGCGAGCAACCACACGGTCGCGATGACGGCGGGCACCCCCATGCGCTCGATCGGCCCGTCGTCGGTGACGCTCGGACCGACGACGGCCGACCTCATGGCGACGGCGGCCAGCATGGCGACGGCGACGATCGCCGCATCGGTGATGCGCAGTCGATCACGATATCTGCGCGCCCACTGCAGTCCGGAGGACGGGGCGTCGACGGAGAGTTCCGAGGCGGTCGTCGCGGTCGAGGCGGTCGAACCGTGGAACCGCCCGATGTTGCTCGCGGGCGGTTCCACAGGCGAAGGGAGGCCGGTCATGGGCGTGACACGGTCTCTGCGAGGGCGAAGGCGCCCATCTGGGGTCGACGGAAACGTCGACGGGTTGCAGGCATCATTTGTTCGTTCTTCGGGATCGGGTAATCGGGTGTGATGCCCGGGTGGTCCCGGGCATCGGGCGACTCGAGACTGAACGAACGTCGGTGAGCCGGTCGGGTGGCGCATCCATTCGGGAGGATGTTGCCCATGACGCTACTCGCCCGCTCGCGTTGTCACCTTACCCAAAACGGGGGGGCATTCACCGCGTCGGCGACGGCCCTGCGGCGCCTCGTTCCGGGGTGCTCGCGCGGTGATGCGAACCCCGGTTCAGGCGCGGCGCTCGAGTCAGCCGATCGCCGCGACGATCGCCTGACCGAGCTGCACCGGCTTCGTGAACTGCGGCCAGTGGCCGGTCGGCACATCGAGGTAGCTCACGTTCTTGATCTTCGCGAGCTCGCGCGTGAACGGCGAGCCCGCGGCGATCCACTCGGCGAGCAGCTTGCTCGGGAACTCGCTCGCGATGATGGTGACCGGCACGTCGTAGCGTCGCTCGTCGCTGAGGACGATTGCATCGGTGGCGACTGCGGCGGGCTCGGGGATGGCCCGGGCGCGGAATGCTGCGCGCAGTTCATCGTCGAGGTCGACGAGGTCTTCGTCGCCGAATGCCTCCCACGGCGGCAACGGCAGGTCGGTGCCCTCGGTCGGGAACTCGTCGTTGATCACGTCACCATCGGCGAGGGGGCCGGCGTCGACGTAGACGACCCGGGCGATGCGGTCGGGGCGGGCGTCTGCCACGCCATGCGCGATCGCGCCGCCGCCGGAATGCCCGACGATCACGACCTGGTTGTCGAACGTGTCGACGATGGCGGCGACGGCGTCGATGTGGGTGCGCAGGCCGATGCCCGATCGGTCGGCATCGGCCGACTCGAGACCGGGAAGGGTCAACGGGTGCACGCGGTGGCCGGCCTCTTCGAGGATCGGGGTCACCTGCTGCCACGATGATGCGTCGAGCCAGAATCCGGGGATGAGAATGACGTCCATGCATGGAAGCTAGCGCTGGCCGCCGACATCCGACATTCGACATCCGAGATCCGGTTTCCGTCGTCGAAACCACGTGCCGCGGCCGTCGTGGCCGCCCGGGCGCGGCCCGTCCCCTCGCGAGCTCACGCCGCCGCGGCGTGCGGCGAGCGGCGGCCGCCGCCGGCGGTGGCGAGCACGACGATGCCGGCGGCGAGCACGAGGAGCCCGAGCAGTGCCCCGGTCGTGAGCGTCTCGCCGAGGAGCGCGACGCCGAGGATGGCTGCGGTCAGCGGCTCCGCGAGCGTCAGCGTCGACACCGTCGCAGGGGCGAGCCCGCCGAGCCCGTACCCGAAGAGCAGGTAGGCGAGGGTCGTCGAGACGAGCCCCAGCCAGAGCGCCATGGCGAATCCGGGGCTGGTGGCGAGCCACGAGGCATCCGTCGCAGCAAGAAGCGGAAGGCTGAAGACGGCTGCGACGCCGAAGAGTGCCCCCATGCTCGACGTGCCGCTCCATCCGCGGTCGAGCAGGGCTTTCGCGGCGAGGGTGTAGACCGCGTACGAGGCGCCTGCCCCGAGCGACGCGGCGAGGCCGAGTGGGTCGGCACCTGAAGCACCCGAGGCGCCTGTTGCACCCAACGCGCCTGAGGCACCCGCCGCGTCGCCGCCGGTCGCTGCGGCGAGGACGCCGACGCCGAGGGTCGCGATCGCGGTCGCGACCGCCCATCGGTGGCCGGGGTAGCGCCGGTGCAGCGCCCAGTCGAGCGCGCCGGTCAGCACGGGAGCCGAGCCGAGGGCGACCACGGTGCCGACGGCCACCCCGTTCGCCGCGGTGCCGGCGAAGAACGCGGGCTGGTAGGCGACTACGGCGGCGGCGCCGATGACGATGACGAGCCAGACGGGCAGCGGATGCCGCGTGGCCCCGCCGGGCGCCGGTGCGGCGGGTGTCCCGGCCGCATCGCGCCGACGCCCGGCGAAGTGGAGGATCACGGCGATGAGCCCGAGGGCGCCGCCGCCGATCAGGATCCGCGCTGCGCCGACCGAGGTCGCGCTCGCCTCGGGACCGAGGGCCTGTGCAGTGCCCGTGGTGCCGAAGCAGACGGCCGCGAGCAGCACGGCGGTCACGAATCGCATGGCATATTGTTACACAATCTGCGATGCGACGCCTCCCTCACTCCGGGTGCGAGCGCTGTGTCAGACTCGAACGGGGTCGAGCAGGGCCGAGCGGAGCCGAGCAGGCTGAACGAAGGCGGGTCGAACGGGGGCGTCTTGAGCGATGAACAGCTCGCGGTGCAACGGGCCGTGACCGAACCCGATCGCGGCCTCACCGCCGCCGAGGTCGAGGCCCGCGTGCGCGATGGTCGGGTGAACATCTCGAACGACGCCTCGAGCCGCAGCATCTGGAGCATCCTCCGAGCCAACGTCTTCACCCTCTTCAACGGCATCGTGGTCACGGGCTTCCTCCTTCTCCTGATCCTCGGGCGATGGCAGGACGCCCTCTTCGGCATCGCCGCGATCGCGAACGCCGCCATCGGCGTCGTGCAGGAGTACCGCGCCAAACGCGCGCTCGACAAGCTCGCCCTGCTCCATGCCCCGCGTGCCCGCGTCGTGCGCGACGGCGTGGAGCGCGAGATCGACGTGCGCGGCGTCGTCGAGGACGACGTGCTCGTCCTCCGCTCGGGCGACCAGGTCACGGCCGACGCCCTGCTCGTCGACGGGGTGCGACTCGAGGTGGACGAGTCGCTGCTCACGGGCGAGTCCGAGGCGATCGACAAGGAGCCGGGCGACCGCGTGTTCTCGGGTTCGATCGTCATCGGTGGGCATGGTCGCGCGGTCGTCACCGAGGTCGGCGATGCCGCGTTCGCAGCCAGGCTCACGTCCGAGGCGAAGCGGTTCTCCCTCGTGAGCTCCGAGCTCCGCAGCTCGATCGACCGCATCCTGAAGTGGATCACCTGGGCGATCTTCCCGATCATGCTCCTCGTCGTGAACGCCAATATGGTGGCCGCAGGCGGTTGGCGTCACGCCATCGAGACGGGGCAGTGGCACGAAGCCGCCGTGGCATCCGTCGCCGCCGTCATCGCGATGATTCCGCTCGGACTCGTGCTCATGACGAGCATCGCCTTCGCAGTCGGGGCTGTGAAGCTCGGTTCGCACAACGTGCTCGTGCAGGAACTGCCGGCCGTCGAAGGGCTCGCCCGGGTCGATCTCATCTGCCTCGACAAGACGGGCACGCTGACGAGCGGCGAGGTGCGGTTCGACGGCGTGCATCCGCTCGGCGATGCCCGGCCCGAGGGATGGCGGCTCGCCCTCGCCTGGAACGGCGCCGAGTCCGACGCGAACGCGACGGCCAAGAGTCTTCGCGACGAGTTCGCGCTCGAGGCGCCCATCGAGCCGGCGGAGCGCATCGAGTTCTCCTCTGCGCGCAAGTGGAGCGCGGTCGCGTTCGATGAGACCGCGGGTGCGCCCGGCACGTGGGTGCTCGGCGCCCCCGAGTTCGTGTTGCGCGATGCGGCGGTGACGGATGCCGCGGCATCCGCTGCCCTCGAACGCGCCGGCGAGCTCGCCGAATCGGGGCGGCGCACCCTGCTGCTCGCCCACAGCCCCGTCTCGCTCGGCGAAGCGGATGCCGCCGCCGCGCGCCTTCCCGATGGGTTGGCGCCGGTCGCCCTGCTGACCTTCCGTGAGGCCGTGCGCGACGACGCCGCCTCGACCCTCCGCTACTTCGAGCAGGAGGGCGTGGCCGTGCGGGTCATCTCGGGTGACAACCCGCGCACGGTCGCGGCGGTCGCCCGTGAGGTCGGCCTCGACGCGGGCGCGGGGTTCGACGCCCGCGAGCTGCCGGAGGATCTCGACGAACTCGGCGAGGTGCTCGACACGCACCTCGTGTTCGGCCGCGTCACACCGGTGCAGAAGCGGGCGATGGTCCGCGCGCTCCGGGCGCGGGGGCACACCGTCGCGATGACCGGCGACGGGGTCAACGACGCGCTCGCGATCAAGGAGGCCGACATCGGCATCGCGATGGAGTCGGGTTCGGCCGCGACGAAGGCGGTCGCCCGCATCGTGCTGCTCGACAGTCGCTTCTCGCACATGCCGGGGGTCGTGGCCGAAGGGCGCCGGGTGATCGCGAACATCGAGCGCGTCTCGATGCTCTTCCTCTCCAAGACCGCGTACGCGATCGCGATGGCGGTGCTCTTCGGCGTGCTGCTCTGGCCGTTCCCGTTCCTGCCGCGCCAGCTCTCCGTCACCGACGGGCTGACGATCGGCATCCCGGCGTTCCTGCTCGCGCTGCTGCCCAATGCGCGACGCTACGTGCCGGGGTTCCTGCGGCGCTCGCTGTCGTTCGCCATCCCGGCGGGGCTCGTCGTCGCCGTCTCGATCGCCGTCGTCTCGGGTCACGCCCGGTCGCTCGGATTCGACGAGCAGATCGTGCGCACCGCGTGCACGGTCACGCTCGCGCTCATCGGCCTCTGGATTCTCGCGGTGCTCTCGCGGCCGTTCACCTGGATCAAGGTTGGTGTGCTCGCCGCCATGGTCGTGGGGCTCGTGCTCGTGCTCACCGTGCCGATCGCTGTGGCGTTCCTCGAGTTCGTGC
This sequence comes from Agromyces sp. Y782, assembly GCF_059445405.1. Taxonomy (NCBI): domain Bacteria; kingdom Bacillati; phylum Actinomycetota; class Actinomycetes; order Micrococcales; family Microbacteriaceae; genus Agromyces; species Agromyces sp. Y782. The sequence goes on from NZ_JCAIUG010000001.1 coordinate 2,710,672, forward strand.
CGCTGCCCCTCGACACGCTCATCGACGTGGCGATCGTGGTGCCGATCGCGTGGGTGCTCATCGAGGCGATCGGGTTCTGGCATCGCCGCCGCTTCGGCACCGCCTCGGAGATCGCCGAGCCCGAGCGCCACCGGTGGCGCTCGGCCCCATAGGCGGCTCCGCCACCGCTTGGGCGGCGATCGGCCGATCGGGGGGCGGAACTCGGGTCGGCGCTCGTCCCGATCGCGCGATCCCCTCCCGAGTTCCGACGTCGGCGGGCCGCCGGCCGCGCGAGCACCCCTCCGAAGGCCGATAAGCTCGCGGATGTCGCGCGCGCGATCCGGCGACGATGCCATGAGCTGCGCCGCCGACATGTGCGATGCCCTGAGCCTGTCGAAGGGCGACCCGATACGGAAGGACTCCTGTGCGCGCTGTGCTCTTCAACGCCTTCGGTGAGAAACCCGAACTCGTGGAGGTGGCGGAGCCCGACTGTCCGCCGAGGGGCGCCGTCATCCGGGTGCGGGCGACGGGTGTGTGTCGCAGCGACTGGCACGCCTGGATGGGTCACGACGCTGCCGTGTCGCTGCCGCACGTGCCCGGCCACGAGTTCGCCGGCGAGATCGCCGTGCTCGGCTCCGAGCTCGCAGCAGATTCGGGTTGGGCCGTCGGCGATCGCGTCACGGCCCCCTTCATCTGCGCTTGCGGTCGCTGCCACGAGTGCCTGACGGGCAATGAGCAGGTGTGCGACGCCCAGTCGCAGCCGGGCTTCACGCACTGGGGCTCGTTCGCCGAGTACGTCGCGATCGACGAGGCCGAGCTGAACCTCATCCGTCTGCCCGAATCGCTCGGCTTCGTCGAGGCGGCGTCGCTCGGCTGCCGATTCGCGACCGCGTACCGGGCGATCGTCTCTCGAAGCCGGCTCGCTCCCGGTGAGCAGATCGCGGTGCACGGATGCGGCGGGGTCGGCCTCTCGGCCATCATGATCGCCGTCGCCGCCGGCGTGAAGGTCTACGGCGTCGACGTCTCCGATGCCGCGCTCGCCGCGGCCGAGGGGCTCGGCGCGGTGCCGGTGCAGGGCGGCGAGGGAGCGGCCGAGCGGATCCTCGAGGCATCCGGCGGCGGGGTGGATGTCTCGGTGGATGCCTTCGGCTCGACCGAGACCTCGTTCGCCTCCGTTCGCAGCCTCAAGAAGCGCGGCCGGCACGTGCAGATCGGGCTCATGGTCGGCGACTCCGCGCTCGCCGCGATGCCCATGGACGCCGTGATCGACGGCGAGCTCGAGATTCTCGGCAGCCACGGAATGGCCGCGCACGAGTACCCGTCGATGCTCGGCGCGGTCGCTTCGGGCGACTTCCGGCCGATCGAGCTCGTCGGTCGTCGCATTACGCTCGACGAGGTGCCGAAGGCGCTCGCGGCGATGGGCAAGGCCGGGGGAGCGGGCTCGGGCATGACGGTCGTCGAGCTGTAGCGGCATCCGCTCGCCCGACCGCATTCGCACGACCGCATTCGCTCTCGAATCGAGACGGGCGTCGACGCCTGTGGCATAATCTGCATATGGATGCAGATACGCAGACATCTGGTCGATCGCCCGACGGCCAGTACGTCGAACTCGCCGTCGAGGTCTTCTCGATGCTGGCCGATGCCACCCGCATCCGCATCATCCTCACGCTCCGCGACCGCGGCGAACTCTCGGTGAACCTGCTCGCCGACCTCGTCGACAAGGCTCCTGCGGCGGTCTCCCAACACCTTGCGAAGCTGCGCCTCGCACGCATCGTCGCGACCCGGCACGAGGGCACCAAGGTCTTCTACCGCCTCGAGAACGAACACGCACGCCAGCTCGTCGCCGACGCGATCCTTCAAGCGGAGCACTCGCTCGGCGGCACTCCCCGGCACCACGACGTCGAGTCGGCGACGGAAGCGACAGCGTGATGGATGCCTCCAGAGCCCACGCCGACGGGCCGACTGACGAGCATGAGCACGAGCACGATCATGTGCATGACCATGACCACGACCATGTGCATGATCACGACCACCCTCGCGGCATCCGTGGATTCCTGCACGAGCTCTTCCTGCCGCACACCCACGATTCGGCCGACTCGGTCGACGACGCGCTCGAGTCGAGCCGCCAGGGCATCCGTGCCCTCAAGATCAGCCTGTTCGTGCTCCTCGCCACGACGATCCTGCAGTTCGCGATCGTCTTCGTCAGTAACTCGGTAGCGCTCCTCGCCGACACCGTGCACAACTTCTCCGACGCGATGACGGCAGTGCCGCTCTGGATCGCGTTCGTCCTCGGCCGGCGAGCCGCGTCCCGGCGCTACCCGTACGGATACGGCCGCGCCGAGGATCTCGCCGGTCTCTTCATCGTCGTCGTCATCGCGGCATCCGCCATCGTCGCCGCATGGCAGTCGATCGATCGGCTGGTGCATCCCCAGCCCGTCGAGAATCTCGGTTGGGTCATGGCGGCGGGCGTGATCGGCTTCCTCGGCAACGAGGCCGTCGCGATCTACCGCATCAGAGTCGGGCAGCGCATCGGCTCTGCCGCACTCGTCGCCGACGGGGTGCACGCCCGCACCGACGGCTTCACCTCGCTCGCGGTCGTCGTCGGTGCCATCGGCGTGATGCTCGGATTCCCCCTCGCGGATCCGATCGTCGGGCTCGTGATCGTCGTGGCGATCCTCGTTCTGCTCTGGGGCACGGTGCGCAGCGTCGGCCGCCGACTCATGGACGGCATCGAGCCCGAGCTGCTCGATCGCGCAGAGCATGCGCTCGCGCAGACGCCCGGGGTCGCCGCGGTCGACGTCGTGCGGCTCCGCTGGAGCGGTCACCGGTTGAGCGGAGACGCGGTCGTCGCGGTTGCCGGCGAGCCGAGCCTCCGCGATGTGGAGGCGATCGCCGCCGATGCCGAGGCGCGGGCACGGCTCGCCCTCCCGAAGCTCGACGCATTCGCCGTGCGCGTGATGAGCATTTCACCCGCGTCGTCGCGTGACCTCGGGGGCCCGTAGCATGGCGGGGACCCCAAGGAGGAATCGATGAGCGATGGTCGTTCGGCACCCGCCGGCTGGTATCCCGATCCGAGCGGCACCGGTGGCCAGCGCTGGTGGAACGGCTTCCAATGGTCCGAGCATGTCGCGCCGGCGACACCGGTTGCACCCGTGGTGCCGGTCGCACCGGTCGAAGCGCCGGCCTACGTCGCGCCGGCCTCTGCGGTCGCCCCGCTGACTCCCGCGACGACGGCGTATCCGGCCGCGCCTGCGTACGCCGCCGGGCAGCCGGCACCGTACGGCGGAGACCAGCAGGCTCGCGTGCCCGAGGGCACACCGGTCGACACCGTCTGGATCTGGCTCATCGTGGCGCTGCCCGTGCTCGCCGTGCTCCCGCTCTTCCTCTGGGACGCCAACGGATACTTCGAGCGGTCGATGTACTCGTCGACGTCGGGCAGTCCGCTGGCCGCGGCCCTCGGTCCGTACGCCGACCCGTGGTCCCTCCTCGCGACCCTTGCCGGCTGGGTCGTCTACGGACTCGCCGTCTGGTTCGCCTACCTCGACTGGGCCGCTCTCGCCCGGCTCGGCTACCGGCGTCGCTTCCACTGGGCGTGGACGTTCCTCTCCTCCCTCGTGTACGTCATCGGCCGCTCGGTCGTCGTGCGGCAGCAGGCGGGGCGAGGGTTCCTCCCGATGGCGGCAGCCATCGCACTGACCGTCGTGTTGACGGTCGGCGTCATCGTCTGGGTGATCGTCATCGTCTCGAACGCCATGAGCACCGCGATCGAGATGTATCCGTCGTACTGAGCTGCGGATGCCGCCGACTCAGGAGTGGAGCGGCGGGCGCCGATACGCGCCACAATAGGGCCCATGGATCCCGTTGAGGCGCTCGAACAGATCGCGTTCCTGCTCGAACGAGACCGCGCGTCGGCGTTCAAGTCGAAGGCATTCCGCCGGGCCGCCGACGTCATTCGCCCGCTCGGCGCCGACGAGATCGCCGCTCGCGTCGGCGACGGGCGGCTGCAACGCACGAAGGGGATCGGCGACACCACCTTCACCGTCATCGCTCAGGCGACGGATGGCGCGGTGCCCGACTACCTCGCCGAGCTGCGCTCTCGCGCAGGGCTCGCGCCGGCTGGCGCACCGACTGGCCTGAGAGCACAGTTGCGCGGTGACTTGCACAGCCACACCGACTGGTCCGACGGCACGACGAGTCTCGAGACGATGGCCCGTGCCGCCGAGGCACTCGGCCTCGAATACCTCGCCGTGACCGACCACTCGCCGAGCCTTCGCGTCGCCAACGGGCTCAGCGCCGAACGGCTCATAGCGCAGCAGCAGTTGATCGACGATGTGCAGGCCGGAGTCGGCGGCATCCGTCTGCTGCGAGGCATCGAGGTCGACATCCTGCTCGACGGTTCGCTCGACCAGACTCCCGAGATGTTCGACCGCCTCGACGTCGTGGTTGCGAGCGTGCATTCGAAGCTGCGCACCGAGTCGCCGGAGATGACGAAACGGATGCTCCGCGCCATCGCCGAACCGCGCACGAACGTGCTCGGCCACTGCACCGGTCGCTTGGTGGAGGGTTCGCGGGGTACCCGCCCGCAGTCGACGTTCGACGCGCAAGCCGTGTTCGAGGCGTGCGCCGAGCACGGCGTCGCGGTCGAGATCAACTCGCGACCCGAGCGGCAGGACCCGCCCGACGAGCTCATCCAACTCGCGCTCGAAGTCGGCTGCCTCTTCTCGATCGACAGCGACGCGCACGCTCCGGGGCATCTGACGTTCCTCGAACTCGGCGCGGCGCGCGCATCAGCGAACGGCATACCGGCTGAACGCATCGTCACGACCTGGCCGGTCGAGCGGCTGCTGGAGTGGACCCGCGCATGATGAACGGGTCCCCGAGTCAGACGCGCGGCGCATTGCTCGAGTTGCTGCGAAACCAGGCCGGGCGGCGGCGGCCGACCGACCTGGTCGCCCAATATGCCGACGACGAGTTCGTCGCGGCGAGCGCCCTCGATCTGCGCCTCGCGAACACCCTCGACCGGCTGGCGCTCGAATCGGCGGCCGACTTCGACGCGGTGCTGCTCTCGCCCGTCGCACCGCTCGGCTCGAACTCGGTCGTCGCACCGACCTCGCAGGATCGCACCCTCTCGACGATTCGAAACACCGAAGTCGTCTCCGATCCCACGAATGTGCTCGCCCTCGAGAGCGCCAAGCGACTCGCCGGGGCCGATGCGGCGGTGAGTCTCGCCACCGTGCACCAGACGCTGCGAGCGCAGCCGCTCGCCGGTGGCGACGGGGGCGACGACGGTGGCGCCCGCTCGCGACACTTCCGTCTGTTCGCGCTCGCGGAGGCCGGTCGAGGACTTGCCGATGACGAGTTCGAGGTGCGGGCAGTCGCGAGACAACTCGCGGTGTTCGACCGGTTGTTCGATGCGTGCGAGGGTGCGTTGCCGGTCGAGTTCCCGCACCGGCGCGCGGTCGTGCGCACCGGCGCTCGCGGCGATGCGCTCCGCGACCGCGTGCTGCGCCGACTGGCGACGACGTTGCCGCACGTCGAACTCGTGACCGAACCGCTCGAATCCGCCTACTACGACGGTCTTCGCGTGGGCTTCGGGGCTGAGGGCCGCTCGGGCGCCTTCGTCGAGATCGCCGACCTCGGACGATTCGATTGGGTCGCGCAGCTCACCGGCGATCGCCGAACGCGGTTCGTGTCGAGCGGGCTGGGCATCCAGCTGATCCCGCTCCTGTTCTGAAGGTCACCCGCCGGCTCGACTCAATCGCGTGGCTGTTGATCTTTCACGGCCGCGACCGCCGCTTCGACGTGCTCGGCGCTCGCCGGCAGGCCGGCGTCTTCGAGGCGTTGTCGCATCATCGTGCGCAAGTCGTCGACGGCTCCGAGGCCGAGGTCGTAGCGGACCTGCGCGATGATGCCGTCACGTTTCTGGTCGTCGCTCGCGTCGTCGTGGCCGTCTTGGATCGGTTTGTTCTGCTCATCCATGCCACGATGCTCGCACCGTTGGTTCAGCCGGCCAACCCCTTGACGGGCGGGTCGAACGGGCTCGCGATCGCGCGTCGATGGTTCGCGCAGCTCAGTCGGCCCGTGCCGCGCCGTACTCCTCGTCGGTGACGTGATCGCCCCAGGTGGCGTCGTCGTCCTCCCACATCGCGAGATGGCACATGAACGAGTCGGCGGATGCCCCGTGCCAGTGCCATTCGCCCGGCGGCGTGTACACGGTGTCGCCGGGCCGCATGACGATCACGTCGCCGCCGCGGGCCTGCACGAGGCCGATGCCGTCGGTGACGTGCAAGGTCTGGCCGAGGGAGTGCGAGTGCCACGCGGTGCGGGCACCGGGCGTGAACCGCACGAGGTTCACGCGCAGTCGTGACGGCGTCTCGCCGCGGGCGATCACGTCGAAGTAGACGTCGCCAGTGAACAGCTCGGCGGGGCCCTTCGTGCTGGGAGTCTTCGGTTGGCGTTCCATGGCCCCGACGCTACGCCTGGCAGCGGGCGGCTGGGAGGCACTTGACAGTACCCGGAAGACCCGGCATTCCCTCGGGCCGGCGAGCACGCGTTCACCGGGTTACGTACCCACGAGACATCCGGTACCCACGAGACATTCGACCGCACCGTCAGCCTCGACGAGACCCCGACGGCTACCGCGCCATGGACGCCCGTGAGGCGCTCAAGGCGCTCATCGCGCAGTAAGTCCGCAGGTGGCACCCATTGCCGCCGGTCGCCGGTCCGCGCAAGAATCATCCCAGCGAGAGGACACGCAATGAGCACCTGGACCACCGACGAACTCGACCGCATCGGCCGGGCCGAAGAACTGCAGATCGCCTCCCGGCGATCCGACGGCACGCTGCGTCCGTACGTGACGATCTGGGTCGTACGCGTCGGCGATGAGATCTTCGTGCGCTCGGCGTACGGGCCGGATAATCCGTGGTTCCGCCGCGCGCAGGCGAGCGGCACCGGACGCATCCGTGCAGGCGGCGTCGAACGCGACGTGTCGTTCGCCGAGCCTGCCGCCGACATGCACGACGCGATCGACGCCGCCTACCACGCGAAATACGACCGCCACGGACCGCAGATCGTCGGCGCCGTCGTCGGCCCGCAGGTGGTCGCGACGACCTTGCGGCTGGATCCGGTCGCCGACTGACGGCGCCGACCGACGCCGCCGACCGACGGCGGCGTCGGCCCTACTGCTCCTTGGCGGGCGGATGAAGCGCGCCGCGGTGGATCTCGTACGAGCGCGAATGCCCCGGCGAGTCGGGATCGTCGACGATCGGCTGGTCGGCCATGAACAGGCGGATGAGGTGCGCGAGTTCGCCCGGATGGCTGAAGTTGATCGCATGCGCCGCGCCCTCGATCATCACCAGCAGTACGTGGTTGTCGGTGCGGCCGGCCACCTCTTTCACGCGGGCCGGACCCGGCATCAGCGGGTCCCGGTCGCCGATGACTACGAGCGTGGGAATCTGCAACTCGAGCAACCGCTCGAGCGTCGGGTACCGGGTGAGGGCCCGGAACATCTTGAACGTGCTCGGCACGCCGAATCGCAGGTAGTCGGGAGTGGCCACCCGCATCATCCGGGGCGGCTCGCGCGTGCCGTCGCGGCTGAGCTGACCCACGGCACGGCGCAGCGGCTGGTTGTGCAGGCCACCCGCCGGCGACACGAGAATGGCACGTTCGAGGCGCTCGGGGTGGTGGTACGCGAGCTCCAAGATGACCGGGCAGCCCATCGAGTTGCCGACCAGCGTGGCCGATTCGACCTGACGGTCGTCGAGGAACCTCACCGCGGCGTGCGCGAGATCGGGCACGTCGAGTGCGTCCGGCGCCTTCCCGCTCCGGCCGAACCCCGGGAGGTCGGGAACGAGGGTGTGGAACTCGTCCATGAGTCGCTCGGCCGTCGGAAGCAGGTACCGGCCGGAGAGGCCGAAGCCGTGCAGGTGCATCATCGCCGGGGCATCCGGCGGATCGGGCGACTCGCGGTAGAAGACGTCGATGCCGTCGACGTTGGTCCACCGCTCGGCCAACCGTGACGCCGGGCGCCTGGGGCGCCGCCGCGGAGCAGTCTTCGTGCCCATGCCGATGATCATCCTCGCCGCAGGTGCACTCGTCAATGTCCGCCCACAGGTGGGCGCCCGCGCCGACTGGTCGGCCCGATCATCGGCGTGACGGCTCGAGGGCGTTCCCCGCCCGCCTGGTGAGTGGGCCGTCGCTCGTGCCATCGACAGATCTAAGCGAGCGGATCGGGCGACCGGATGCCTCGCCCGGAGCGCCGGTCGATTGGTGCTCTCACTTGGTCTGCAGTGCCTGGGCGATCGATACCGATTCGGCTGCACGCAGTTGCGCTTCGATCTCCGATGTGGCGCTCGATTCGCCTGGCGCGGAGGGCGCTGTGTCGGATCCGCTCCTAATGAACTCGCGTGAGTTCTCGAGGTACCGCGCGGCGACGAGGTTGGCGAGCGAGGGGATCGAAGCGATCTGCTTCGCGATGCTCTCCTGGTCGATCCCTGCGATTCGCATGAGCTCTTCGAGCAGCGCCTCGCCGGCACCCTTGCGGTGTCCATTGCGCTCTGCGAGCGGGCTCAGGAGTTCAGTGAGTCGGCTCACATCCAGCAGAGACTGCCTCGCTGCATCGCGCAGTGCGTTGCTGACGTTACTGAGGTCGTGCCGATCCTCGACCAGGTCGGCGATCGTGCGCTCGCGGGTCGTCGTGGGCAGGCCCTCTCGCACCGTGAGATCCTGCTCGGGCAGCGTTCGGGTTCGGTATCGGACATCTGCACGCTGTGTCTGCCTGCGGGTCGGCGTGGTGAACTCGCTCTTCATCGCGCGTAGGTCGCCAATGCCGAGGAGTCGAGCGGCGGATTCGCCTGACACGACGGCGCTCGGTGGGTGCTCACCGATGCGTTCATGCGCGAGCTTCGCGGGATCGGTTGCCAGCCATGCAACGCGCAGATCTTCGTACTGCCCGCCCGGTGCGCCAGCAATCCTGTAGACCCCGTGCGACAGGCGGATCAGGTCCCCGGATTCGGAGAGTCGCGTGAGGTTCATGTGGCTGACATCGCGCACTCGGGCCTGCGCCGAGGTAACCATGCCCCACTGGGACTCGGCGATCTCCGCCAGCTCACGAAACGCCAGGTGCGACTCCATGCTTGGATGCTAACGCTCGTTGTGTCACTATCCCAGCGCAAAGGCTGCAATTTTTGAGTGTGAAGAGGGCCTCAGGCTTCGCGGAGAGTGCGAAGCCCGGCGGTGAACGAGTCCTCGAAGCGCGCGAGTTGCGACTGCGGCACGTCGTTCCCGGTCGCGACCACGCGCCATTTGGAGAGTGCGTCAGCTACATGGGCGAGTACGGCCCGTGCCTCGGCCGGGGGCAACCGACAGGCGCGGGCGAGTTCGATCAGACCGTCTGCTTCGTCGATGGGGAGGTCGGCGCCGGCGATCGTGGTCTGGCGCAGGTCGGGGTCGGGGTTCGGGTTCACGTCGAAGGCCGGGCTCAGAGCCCAACCTCCTCGCGCGCGGAGGAAGCCGTGGTTGCGGAGGTGGTCGTCGGTGTTGTTCAGCCCGACGCTGACGGCGACCCGGCGGAAGAGTTGGTGTGCGTCATCCGTCGCTCGAGCACTGATCTCTGCGAGGCGGTCGGCGATGTCGACGTAATCAGCGTGTTCGCCGTCGCGGTGCTCGAGCATGGTCATCGCGCTTACATAGCCGATGCGGTCGCTGTTGTCGTCTCGGTCGAACCGGTCGAGCAGGAGCACGTGATGGCCCTCGATGCGTACGAGACGATGGCGTGGGACGCGCACACCCGCCGCAGCCGCGAGGTCGAGCGCCGTCGCCTCCCAGGCCATCACATCCCAGGCGTCATCGTGGTGCGGAAACTTCGCGATCTGCTGGCGGCCATCCTCATCGAGCACCGCCGCTTTCGGGCGAGCGCCGCCGAGAGACCCGGCTCCTGCGGCCAGCAGAGCCCTCACCGCTTCGAAGTCGTCGTCGCTGTCTCTTGTGGCTGCGTCCGCAGCACGGAGGAGCTCGGGCAGACGAATCAGTCTCGGCACCTCGTGTCCGGGGTCGAGGAACCGGTCGGCCGGGTCAGCGTCGGCACGGAATCGAATCGCACCTTGGCGGGTAGCGTCGGCGACGCCGGCCAGGAAGTCCGCGTCGTCGAAGTCGCGTGGTCGCCGTGACTCCTGGCGGGTAAAGACCCGCTCGCGCTTCTTGATCAGGTTGCGACCCCAACGATCCGGCGCCGAGTCCGAGAACGCTCCTGGCAACCCGGCCGTCTGCTGCGTGCCCGAAACGAGCGGGAGTGCCGGGTCGAGCTGGTACGCCCTCGTGTGTTCGAGGTATATGCGGTCGTACTGGAAGGTCGTGGAGGCGAGGCTACCGCGGCTGCGGTGGAACTGCGCGCGGCCCGCGAGCCTCGTCGTTCCGCTGAGTTCGACGTGGACTTCGAGCTCGTCGTCGAGGGTCATCGCACACGCTTCCGCTCGAGCTGGCCGGCGCGGGCGCGGCCGAGGTCGGTATCGAGCGGGTCCAGGGCAGCGGTCAGAGTGTCGAGGATGCCGAGGGCTCGGGCCACGCGCAGCACGACGTGGAGGCTTACGCCCGGATCGCCGTGCTCGAGCTTGCGGAGGGTATCCCGCGTGACGTCCGCCCGGTCTGCGACTTGGGCAGCGGTGAGGCCCAGTACCTTTCGCCAGCCGACGAAGTCTTGGCCGATCTCTCGGGCGGACCTCAGGATCACCGCGGGAAGCTCGGACGCCATGGGAGCCTCCTTCCTATAATGACGAGTATACTCGTCATTATACGGGTTAATGGCGATCTTAGTATTCATTACTTGGCTCGCCTCAGTGACAAGCGACCGCGCGCCGAGCGCCTTCCGGACTTGACGAGCTTCGGGCGCGTGCATCGGCATGCCCATGTCCGTCGCCGACGTTGATGGCACAGCCTCGGCGACGGAGCGGCGGCATATCCCGCTGAAACCAGAAAACCCCCGGCTACCCGGGGGTTTCGATGGTGGCTCCGACGGGCGTCGATCCCGTGACCTCACGATTTTCAGTGAGCCTGGGCGGTTTTCGCTCAATTCTTATGGTTGCGATATCGCGCTGATCAGGGATTCTTCGAAACGCTCGCAGTTGGTCTCAGATGCTTTTCGCGCATTTAATGGCACATTAATGGCACAGATTTCGTGGGCAAAGGGTTGAAATCGCTTCGCGAAGGGGGGACGGATCGGGACCCCGGACAGTGTGTTTTGTTCAGGCGATCGAGCACTTCCTGTGGTGGGACTTCATGCCAGTGGCTTTGGCTCCGGCCCCGTTCAGCCCCACCAGCAAGCCGTCGTTTTCGAGGCCAGTCAGCCACCGCTCGACGAAGTCGTCGAGGCCACCGCGCGCGGTCGGAACCGCGCATAGGCCGGGACCGTCGGGATGATCTGCTCGACACTCGAGAGTCGCGACCAGAACAGCATCGAGCGGCGGCAGTCAGCTCGTTCTGGAGCAGGGAGCACCAGAATAGGCGAAATCGGTCGCTGTCGGACAACGCTCCCCGATAGCAACAAAAGTCAGGCCATTTCAGATCTCACGACCGAATAGGATGCAGCCCATGGGGCTTCAGGTGGGGCGAACGGCGGCGAGAGTCGCGATCCTGATCGTGCTCGTCATCGGGCTCGCCTTGGTTGGTTTCGGACTGGCGCAACCGGCCAACACACTTTGGTTCATCATCGGATCGGGTGTGTTGAGCTCACTTCTAGCGTCACTCGTACTCGGCTTCTTCACGTCCAGATCCCTCGGGGGGCAAAGTGAATTGGCCGACAAGCTTCTGCAACTAGAGAGAGCCGCCGAGTCCAGGGAGCGCTACGGCGCCACCTTCATCGACGAGAAATACTTCCATAAGCCCGAATACTGGAACCAACTAAGCGACAGCACGTTCAAGCGGTTCTTCCTGATGGGTCACGCTTTGAACACCTGGACTCAGCCGGAATACAAGAAGGCATTTCTCGCAGCCATCTCCCGGGTGATCAAGAGCAGAGGCGACGTCTGCATACTGCTGCTTGATCCCGATGGTGATGCCCAGAAACGCATCATCGATGCTCGCGGTCGGAGCTACCGGACCGACATCGAAACGACTCTACGTGCGCTCGCCGAGGTCCATAGGGCGTTGCCGGCCAATCTTAAGGGGAAGCTCGACGTACGCTTCCTTCCCCCTGCAGAGCAACCGCTGTATATGGCTGTCATAACAGACTCGAGCCTGGAATACTCGCCGTACTTCTCTCGAGCGAGCACGCGATCGGCTCCTCACGCTTCGTTTGCGATCTCTAGCTCCTTTGCGAACACCGTCATCTCTGACTTTCAATCGATCCGTCCGAACTGCGAAGCCGTCGATCTCGCAAGCTACTAGGAGCCCATTGTGCGCATCGCTCAAGTACTCAAGTCTGAGATGTCCTATACGGCGCGAACCTGGGATGTGGAGCATGCCTCGCGCTACGTAATCGATGTCGACGGTCGAATGGTTGAGTTCTCCCACTTCAGACACTTCATGGCTGGCGAGTACGTCAAGGATGTGATCGAGATTGCAAGCAGTTTCGGCTGCACAGTGGGATGCCACCACTGCGCTGCAGCAGACCTACCGCACATGCAGCCTCTGACCACCGACGAGGTCGTGGCAGCGACCATCCTGGTCGCTGAGCAACACGAACTGTCGGATTCTTCGAACCTGCTCATCACCTTCTCCGGTATTGGCGAAGCATCGCTGCTCCGAGCGCCTATGTTCGAGTCCGCCCGGAGACTGCAGATGCGCTTTCCGAGCGCTGAGTTCGTAATGACGACAGTTGGCATACGTCCCGACTTCATCTCAGCGGTAGGTGAGCTGTCTGGAGGCCTTGCCCTGAAGTACCTGCAGGTCTCGGTCTTCTCATCGGATGCTCAAGCGGTCCGCGCAATGATGCCGCTCGGTGCACGGCTCGGATATACCCCACAGGCACTCGTCGCAGCGATGGCAGCTGAGCCCAGACTTAGGTATCGACTGAACTACGTCGTGATCGATGGTTTGAACAGCGAAGAGGGACAGATTCAAGACATCCTGGATGTGTTCGAGCCCGTGCGGCACAGGTCCGTTCTGCGTGTATCCCGCCTCAACGAGACTTCTGCGAGCAGGCGAAATGGCCTGCGGCAACCGAGCCTTTCCACCGTTCGAGCTGTAGTTAAGACGGCGGTCGAAAGCGGGTGGGACGCCTATCACTTCTACTCACACGGTGATGATCAGTTGAACTGCGGACAGTTGGCGGGATCGTATCTAGTGAGCTTGGGAATACCCGAGCCGCGTCGCGCCGACGATGGAACGCCCGCGAACCCGGCGACTCGCAGATGATCGTCATTTTGGAAGGTCCCGATTTCGCGGGGAAATCGACGGCTGCCCAACACCTGACGAAGCTATTCGGTGGTGCTGTCCGCTGGGTTGGCCAGCCGCCTGCCTCCGCCGATTTGATAGCGTACTACCTTGACCCCGTTAAGGACGCCGCAGGCCGCGATGAGCTCGTCGTGTTCGACCGCCTTCACATCAGCGAGCTCGTCTACGGGCCGATCTTCAGAGGGGCTTCTCGTCTCTCTATCTCGCAAGCAGAGGAGATCGAGGAAGTACTGGAGACGGTGGGAGCGCTAAAGGTGCACGTTGACGCTCCGGATTCGCTACTTCTAGAGAGGTTTCGTGGCCCCCGCGGGGACGAAATGGTCGACGACGAACAGCGCCTCATCAGGATTGCACGGTCGTACCGTCAGATCATTGGTGGCACCGACGGGCTACTTCAATGGCCAACCCTGTCGCTTGATGCCCTCATCTCGAGCGTCCACAATCACCTCGACCGCCAGCCAAGGTAGCTGGACACGGGATCTGGCCGCTGCATTCCAACGAGCTGAAGAGACGGCTAAGGCATCGCGATGCGCACACACAAGACCGCGCACGGCGACCCCTACGGACTCGATCCGCCGAGTCTTGAATCACATCTCCGCGTCCGATGCTCAGCGTGGTTGCGAGTTCATCATTGCGAGGTGGAGCCTAGCCCTGCGCCATTGAGCCAGCTCCTGTCGGACCCTGGAAATCACCCGGGGAGTGAGACTCCAGGCCGGTGAACGCGCCTGGAACGCGAGATCAGAAATGCCCACAGCACCCCATCAACACCGTGAGGCGGCGCAGGAGGCTTCCAATTCCTGGACTCGGCGTTGCTTCGGCCGTTCCAGTGCACAGGGAACTCTTCAGCGCGCATGCCGAGTAAGCCACGATGCTCGAGTCCGTAGGCCGTTATTGCCCATTCGGCATTCACCCATTCCGTCAGCGCGCCCTTCAACCATGCCCCGGCGTCTTTCCGCCTGCCAGCGATCGCGGCATTCAAAGCGGTTCCGAGGTTCGAAAACAGTGAGACGTCGACGAGAAGTGCTTGTTCGGCGAGTCCCGCCGCAACCATCGTGCGACGCAACTCGTCCAAGACGGCGTCCGCCTCTCTCTCGGCGCCCCAGTGGGCCACCATAGGAGGGGCGGTTGGGCCGGAGTTCACATACTCGACCTCGATGAGCGGTGTCAGGTCGCCATTGCTGCGCTCCCGATGGAGAGGATTCGTCGCGGACGCGCTCAGCCGGAACACAAAGCGCGGGAGGTCGGGTTCGCCGTCTCCGACGGAGACCGTGAGTTCATCGTGCCAGATGGCACCCAGTTGCTGTGCAACTGACAACGCGGCATAGACCGCTGGGAACGAGATCTCATCATCTAGACGATGCAGCACGTCGTCCTGCGCTTGTCGCTCTTGTGATACGCGCGTGTTCAGACGTTCCTGGATATCGTCGAGACGCCGAGAGAGGCTGCTTTGCGCGGCCGCAAGTTCACGTGTTTCCTCGACCGCTGTCGCCCGTGCAGTCTCTCGGACCTCGGTCCTGATGTGCGCCGTGAATCGGCGCTCAAGGAACCAGAATAGGGCGACCAGTAAGATCGCGGTGCCGACGTTGGTCAGGGTGGACGAGACCAGGCTCTCCCACTCTCCGAAGTCCTTGCCTTGCCACCGCACCAAGGCAAATGGCGCGGCCGTCACGAGGAGGCCCAACACCGTGACTACCGCGATCAGGCCCCATCGCACGCGGACCTTGGGTACCGAATTCTGCGGCGGCTCGGTATTGCTCACGCGCGTACCCCAGTGCCTTCTCATATATCTCGTTGTCGCGGACCTCGAACTGTACGCAAGCATCTGTCGGAGCACCTTGCGGACTTCGATGTCGTTGGCGGCGGTTTACTTCCACCCGTCGAATCGGACAGCGGACACAACCTCACCGACAGGATCCACGATGTCGAAGATTGCTCTAGTCGCCTACCAGCGCATAGAACAGCGCTAAGCACTATATATCCATGCGATTCCAAGTAGGAGTCTGCCATTTCGGGTGGCATCTCGAGCCCGAAATCGCTGTGAACTCGAGCGAATCCTCGGCACTATCCGCCATCTCGGGCGCCAATCTACACTGGTCGGAAGTCCTCGTGGAGTTCGGCCGAATTCCTCCCTCTATCGGGCTTATCCTGCTCGCCCAGCGACGCCCGC
This sequence comes from Agromyces sp. Y782, assembly GCF_059445405.1. Taxonomy (NCBI): domain Bacteria; kingdom Bacillati; phylum Actinomycetota; class Actinomycetes; order Micrococcales; family Microbacteriaceae; genus Agromyces; species Agromyces sp. Y782. Next base: position 2,726,204 of record NZ_JCAIUG010000001.1, read on the forward strand.
GTCAGTTGACCGGCCTCCTCGTTGACCTTCAGCACGATACTTGCTCTGTAGCGACGTGCACACGCGCGTGTGGATGGGAGCCGACTGCACGCTGGTGACTGAATAGGTCGCGCAGCGGCGTCGCATTGGACGTTGGTGATGAGCGAGCCGTACCCAGTCGGGAACTTTCCACGAAGGCGAGTGAGCGTTGAACGGCCTTCTCATCGACTCAGTCCAGCTCCTCGCGATGCGCTCGGCGCGTCGTCTCGAGTGAAGTCAGTTTCATACATCAGGTGCATCCTGTGGCGTGCATTGCCCCGCTCGGCGGTGAGCCCGCGCACCGACTCGCGTGCCGCAACTGTCGCGTTCGTGAGGCCGTGATCGGCGCGGTTGCGTGCAGTCGTGAGCACGAACTGCTCCTGTGCATCATCCATTTCGGCAGCGACGATATACAGCCGGTTGAAGATCCGCCCCCGCGTCATCCCGACGTAGACACCCGCCGCACCCATCGCATCGCCTACCACCGTGTGCGACTCTTCCACCGTCATGCCCTGCACCCCGTGCGCCGTCGCGGCGTACGCGAGATGCGTGTGCTCAGCGACGTACCAGGAAGGCAGCCGGACTGATCGGGGCCGACGGCCGGCGGCACGCTCCGTCGCCCACACCGTGCCATCCGCAGCCACGCTCCGAACAACCCACACCTGCCGATTCGCCACCCGCACGCCCGAGTCGTTCCGCCGAGTCTGAATTACGTCGCCGCACCCAATGCTCAGCCAATCGCTCCCGATCACAGTGCGGCTGTCATCAACGTCGCCGGCGCGCACCCGCTCCTCCCGAATCCGCGCATTCAACTCGCGCGCCTCGTCGTTCGTCGCAACAGTAATCGCGCAACCCTCGCGCCACTCGCCCGCGAGCGCCTCGAACTGCGCATCGGGGCTCTCATGAATCGCAACGAGGCCGAGCGCGCACAGTCGATCGAAGACCGCCTCCGGATGATCCCCGCGCCGCATCTGCACGGTGAGCGCGGCGTACTCCGGGTCTACGAATCGGTGCACGGCCGTCATACGGTGCACGCGGGTGAGCAGTTGCGCGGCAATGGCGAGCACACCACCGCGGCCGACTGCCGAGAGCTGTGCGGGGTCGCCGACCAGGGCGACCGTGGCGCCGGCCTCATCGGCCGTGGTCAGCAGCGCGAGCGCGGAGTCTTGGTCGAGCATGCCCGCCTCGTCGACGACGATTCGCTCGCCGCGGCGCAATCGAGCGGATGCCGAGGGGCCGGCGTACGCGGCATCCGTATCGGGATCGTGGTCGCCGATCGCGAGCCGCATCCACGCGCCGTCGCGATTCCACCGCCACCCGTGCTCGTGCACGAGCTTGGCGACGCTGTCGGCTGCAACCCCGAGCTCCTGGTGCGCAACGTCGGCCGCCTTCTTCGTCGGCGTGACCACGCGCATCTTGCGACCCTCCATTGCCGCTGCCTTGATCGCGGCGGCGAGCATCGTCGTCTTGCCTGCGCCGGCTGCACCCTCCACGACGACGAGCGATTGAGCGGATGCCACGGCCGCAGCCGCGCGCGCCTGTGCCGGGTCGAGTCGGAGCCGCTGTGCAAGGCGCGAGAGGTCCGGCGTGCGTTGCGGCGGTCGCTCGGCACGGGCCGTGAGCAGATCGCGCAGCCGGGTCTCGACCGCGATGACGTGAACGCTCGTCAGGTGCGCGACGTGCTCAGGATGCGGCCCATCGGGCGGCAGCACCGACAGGCAGTTCTCCTCGGCGAGCTCTGTGACGAGCGCGACGAACTCGCGCAGCGGCGTTGGTTCGGCACGCACGCCGGCCTCGGTGACGAGGTGCGACACGTGCTCCTGGATGTCGTGCACCGTCCACGTCGACGCGGCGGCCGCGCATCGATCGAGCGCGCGGGATGCGACATCCTGCACGCTCAGCCCATCGAGCGCGACGGCCCGTTGCGCCCGCACGCGCTCGAGATCAGGTCGATAGCCGGATGCCTCGAGCTCGCGTCGCCACGCATCCTCGCTGCCGAGCTGGGTCGGCTTCTTGTGCGGCCGCTCGTGATCCCACGCCATCGCGGTCAGTCGCGACATCGCGGCGGGTCCGGGTTCTTGCTCCGGATGCTCCGAACGCCACTCCATCTCGAAGCGCGCCAGGTTGCGTGCAACCTGCTCGGCGCGTTTGCTCATCGCCGCGTTGAACGGCTGCAGTTCAGTGACCTCGGCCGTCACCGGATCGAGCGTAAGGCCGTGCGCGTCGAGCGCGGCCGCGAGCCGTGGGTGCGCTGCGATCACGGTCGTGCCGAGCGCGCGGATCGCGCCCTGCTGCCGGAACAGTGCCGCCGTGTCGAGACCTCGCCACGCGGCATCCGCCCACACCCGCGTGCCGATCTGAAAGTGGATGTGCCGGTGCGGGTCGCCCGCTCGCGAGGTCTTGTGCGAGACCGCGACCGTCTCAAGTTGCTCGACCTGCACGACGCGCTGCGCGCCGCGCGGGCCGACGCGCGTGACCGAGTGCTGCCCGAGCCAGACCCGGATCTCGGCGACCGTGTCGCGCTGCGCCGCATCGAGCGCATCGGATACCTCGGGGTGCAGCGCCGCGGCGATCGACAGTGACTTCGGCGCGTTGACGACCATCTCGGCGAACCGCGGAGATCCGTGGCGGACGTCGCCGGCGTGGCGGGGCGATCCCATCGACTCCCCGGTGAGCGGGTTGATCCAGTCGACCCAGTGGGCGTACTGGTCGGGGGTGAGTGCGCCCTCGCCGATCAGGTCGCCGTTGCCGTCGACGACGGAGAACTCGGCCAGCGCCGTGCCGCCCTCGAAGTAGTAGTCGTCGGCGCGGGAGCGATCGGACTCGAGGTATCGGCGCGCGTCGGGCCCGGAACCCCGATACAGGATCACTCCACCTCGCATCGCCTTCCTCCGAGTTAGCTCAGGTTCTTGCAACTACCTACGGTAGCATATGTCCATTCGCAATCAGAGGGGCATCAATGGAGGCGGTGAAACTGGTTGCTTTGCGGAGAGGGAGCGGATTCGCTTCGAGTCGGCTCTCGATGAGATCGATCGGTTGAGGCCGCAACCGTTAGGCAGTGTGTAAGTCTGGAAGTGTCCGGTCATGGGTGAGGATCATGTCGGCCGGGAGCCCGTCGAGCAATCGTCGGGCGTGCGCGCGTTGCCTGGGGGCGCGCCGCCGACTCTGCTCGATAGCGGTGCGAAACTCCTCTGGGTTTGTGAGGTCGTCGTCCGAGCCGTACATGAAGAAGTACGGGAAAGCGGCGACATCGTCCTCCGCGTCAATAACTAGGGCGAGCAGAACATTCGTGTAGCCCTCCATGTATGCGGCGTCGTGGAAGCGTCCTCGACTCTCTGCCCGATCTGCCGCCTGCAGGTAGAGTCGCGCCTGCCACTGGACGTGATGCGCATCAGAGTATTGACCGGACCCACGCTGGTGCTGTATCCGGAAACAAGCGTCGGTTACCCCTTCGAGGTACATCCAGCAGTAGAGCACGGAGGGGTAATCCGCATGCGGCACCTCCTTGGCAATCTCATCGGCGCGAAACGCGCGCGATTCGATTAGCTCGATCTTGTCGTATCGCTCGTCTGCAACAAGGCAGTCGTCTTGCAGCGCGATCTTCAGTTCGCGGACGAACTTGACACCGCTCGTGTGTAGATGAGTTAGCCCGTTTCGCTCCGCTGCAGTTCCAGCATGGGGAGACACAACGTACGCGGTTGGCGCGAACTTACCGAGGTCGGCGCGTAGAGCCGAGTAGAGGCGATCGAAGTTCCAGTCAGTCATCGAATAGCCGATGAAGACGACCACTTTCGAGGCGAGGAGGTCACGGATGCGTGCTCCGAGCGCGTTCTGAGAGAGCCGCGTCAGGCTCTCGGCGTAGTCGTTTTCGGTGACGACGAGAGTAGAAACGTTCGAGATGGACCCGTGCATCTTGAACACCCGGCGCGGGTACATTCCGGCGAACGCCATATCCTCGCCGACCACGAACGGCGTCGCCAGACATTCCTCCTCGAAGTAGGTGTCCCAGTTGGTCGTGATGATGTCGCGAATGTACGGAATTGTCGCCACTTCTTGATGGAACTGCCGCGCAGCGCGGCGCAGCGTTGGAAACGAGTCGGCCGCGTCGAAACGCGCCTTGAGTTCCCGCACGAGCTCCGCGCGGGAGAACTTCGCCTCAAAGTCCGACATCACTTCAGGGAACGATTCAGCTGCCGACTCGGAGAGGGCCTTCATGGCGCTGTAGAACGTCACTGGAAAGACGGCGGGCACCTCGGTGCTGACGCCAGCGCCCGCAAACAAGACGAGGTCTCCACGTCGACACGCTTCGACGAGGGCGGGTGGCATCTCAAACTCATAATCAAGCGCGCACCATTTGCATGATCCGCCATCGTGGCTGTGCTGCGTCACGTACGGAGACTATCCGTTGCTGCCCCGATCGTCTGGGCGACGGGCTGGCCGTACGCTTCGGACTTGGGATGCGTGCGACAGCACGCGAATCGCTCGAGTGAATCGCGTATCCACGGGACGATGACCGACGCCGCGAGTGTGACCAACGCGCCAATACAGACCGACGCCGAGCAACCCGACCCATGCCGCATCCATGAGGCGACCTTAGGGTGGCCACATAATCAATTTGTGGCCCTTCAGATCGACATCTCGCGCTCGCTCCGCACTCCCGACCAGCTGATGCAACTGATTCGAGCAGTCCACAACGCGACCTCTGATGATGAAAACCGAGCGGTCGAGTGGAAGCGGGGCTACGCGGACCTGACTGGCGTGGATGCATCCTTCGCCATCGCTCGGGCGATCCTCGGGCTTGCGAATCGCCCGGAGGCAGTAGCGCGAGTTGCGTTCGAGGGTGTCGGGTATGTCTTGATTGGGGTTGAGCCGGGCGAGTTGGTGGGGCAACCGGTGCCGGACAGTGCCGAATTTCTCAACGCCGTTCGTCGATTCACTGGGCATGGGTGGCCGATCTGGGACCCACGAAGCGTCACGGTCGAAGGCAAGAACGTGCTGGTCGTTACGGTGGAGCCACCGCATGCCGGCGACCGGATTGCGCTTCTGCAGAAGGGCTATCAGGGCAAGGGGTCGCTCGTTGCTGAAGGGACCGTATTCGTCCGACAACCAGGAGCAACCGAACGTGCTTCTCGGGCGGAAATGGAGATGCTTCAGGATCGCCTCTTGGACGGTATCGCTGCACAGGCCGATGCTGCCCGAAACGCTGAACGCAACCAAGAAATTCGGATCCTCGTTGCCGACTTGGTCCACGCGGCAGAGCAGTGGGCCGATGCAATGCAGATACTCACCATCATGAGCGCAAACAAGAGGTGGTCGCAGCGGGACTGGATGGAATGGGTCGATACCGATTCTGGGCGGGCCATGGCATCGAACGCACAGCTAGTCATTCAGAACGCCCGCAAACTTCGCCTCTTGACGAGTGAAGACGCTCTGATCGGGCCACTTAAAGTCGCTCAAGGCTTCATGCAGGACCCGTCCAGCTGGGACGGCATTCACGGGGCCAGTGGCCCGAGTACAGATGAAGCCCGCGCTGCCGCCTATCAACACATCAATCGGGTGAAGCGCGCGTTCAAGGTTCTTGAAGAGTCAGCCGCTGCGATGCTTAGCGGCCCGTCCGGCCGTTAGTTCCTACCCGCGGGCGCACACGCGCTTGAATAGTTCGCCCGTACTGGAGCCCGTGGCAGATGTGTGGGTGTCGGTTCCAGCTTCGTCGCTGTGTTACCCGGCGCGCCCGCGTCGGCCGGGTGGCAGCAGCCCGCGGTCGCGAGCCTTCGTGACCCAACCCTGCGCTGTCGACAGAGCCACTCCGTTGAGTTCCGCCATCGTCGCGCTCGGATTCGCGTCGCCCTGCTGCGTGAGCCGGCCGTGCTGCAGTGCAACCACCTCGTAGAAGTCGGGCACCTTCTTCGGGTCGCCCAGCGGCTTGAGCAGGTCTCGCTCGCTGACCTTCCGCCCCGACGGCAGCACGATCTTCCCGCCGGTGATCGTCTCGGTGCGCTTCATCGCGAACAGCCGCTTATTGATCGCTGCTTCGATGCGAGCGGTCGGCAGTTCGCGGAGGAGTTGGCTCGTGATCGGGTCGCCAGGGCGCCACGGGAGGTAGATCACTCCGGTGATCCGAACTTCTTCGGGCACAGCGAACACCTGACGCTGCAGCCGGATCATCACTCGCGTGTGCGTCGCGGTGTGCTCGATGTATCGCCAGCGGCCGTCGATCGTCTCGTTCTCTTCAGACGCTTGCTGCGACTGTGCTTGCTCTTCGGTGTTGACCCAGTCGTTGTATCCGAGGATCGCGTCGATCTCCGCGCTCGCGTCGTCGCTCCGTTCGCCGGGGAAGCGGTTCGGCAGGTACCAGCCATCGGGCAGGTCGGTCTGAACGAGCAGGCCGTCCTGCGACTGGTTTGCCCAAGGGGGAGCGTCGGGTGGTCGCATGCGACGAGTCTAGCCAACAACTCAGGTACTTGCCGAAACCCGCGCATGCATGGTAATCTCAGATACTTGCAAATAGCCGCGCTTGTGCCGGCGTGCACCAGATGCCAGCACCGCGGCGGAACAGCCGAAGGGATGCATCATGGTCGACACCGCGCTGAGGGTCGAGTACCTGAGCCGAGTCGAGGCGGCCGCGCGGTGCCGCATCCCGGTCTCGACGTTCGACAAGCTTCGTCACGACGGACTGATCCCCGAGCCCGACGCCCATATGGGCAAGCACCTGCTCTGGAGCGCCGACACGATCGACGACCTGCTCGCGCGGGGTGGAACGGAACCCTGATGGCCGGGCGGCCGAACCGAGATACCCCGAGCCGTATCGATCCGAGAACGGGCCGACCGCTCCCGGAGGGCATCCGCTGGCGCGCCGATCGGCAGCGGTACCAGATCCGCGTCGTCGGCCCGAGTGTCGAGGGCGGCGCGGCCGAACGCTCCCGCACCTTCCTGACGCTCGCCGAGGCCAAGCGCGAGCTCGCGAAGCTGGTCGCCGGCCGCAACCCGAATGGGTCGATGACGCTCGAGCAGTGGCACGAGAAGTACTGGCCGGCGATCGAATCCTCGGTGCGGCCGGCGACCGCGCGCAGCTACGGCGTGGGTTGGCGGTTGCGGGTGAAACCGAGCCTTGGCCGGCACCGCCTCGAAGACATCACCTCGCCGATGATCGAGTCGGCGATGGTGGCGTGGCTTGGCGGAGCATCCGCGAAGAATGATGCGCTCGCGGTGCTCTCACGCCTGCTGGATGGCGCGCGGCGCTCCCGGTTCATCGACCACAACCCGGCCCGCGAGGTGAAGCGGCCGAGCATGCGCGAGTCCATCTCGCCGGTCTCGCGCGCGCTCACGCTCGACCAGATCGGAAGGCTCCTCGACCTCGTGCCGGAGGGCGCCTACCGCGGCTACCTCGCCGCGCTCGTCTATACGGGGATGCGGGCGGGGGAGGCGACCGCGCTGCGGGTCGGCGACGTCGACTTCGCGCGCGGCATCATCCACGTCAGCCGGTCCCTGAGTCCTGGCCAGCATGGTGAGCTGATCGAGCAGTCGCCCAAGAGTCACAAGTCGCGCGACGTCCCGTTGATCGACGCGCTGCGCCCGTACGCCGAGACCGCCGCGAGAGGCAAGCAGTCGAACGACCTGCTGTTCGCTGGACCTGATGGCGGCCGGCTCACCAACCACAACGCGCGACGAGGAGTCGACTGGGCAAAGCTCCGGGAGGCGATCGGCCGACCCGACCTGCGCATCCACGATCTCCGGCACACCTTCGCGACGATCCTGTTCGATGCCGGCGCCAGCGCGCCCGACGTGCAGGCGACGCTCGGGCACTCGAGCTTGCAGGTCACTGAGCGCTACTCGCGTGCCCGCGAGGGGGTCGCGCTCCGTGCCGGCGCCGCCCTGAACGACGCGCTCAAGAATGCAGCCGGCGAACCATTGCAGCGAACCACACGGCAGGCCCCTGCCGAGATTAATGGCACATTAATGGCACAGCCTCACCGGCGCCCAGGCGAGATCGCCCGCTGAAACCAGAAAACCCCCGGTGAACCGGGGGTTTCGATGGTGGCTCCGACGGGCGTCGATCCCGTGACCTCACGATTTTCAGTCGTGCGCTCTACCAACTGAGCTACAGAGCCTCGGGGCCATCCGCCCGATTCTCACCGGACCTACTGCCTCGAGAAGGCGAAAGCCCCTTCTCTCGAAAGGGAAAGGGCTTGTCGCCTGAGCGACCCTGACGGGACTTGAACCCGCGACCTCCGCCGTGACAGGGCGGCACGCTAACCAACTGCGCTACAGGGCCTCGTGGTGTCTTGCAACACCGTGGTGTCTTTTCGACACCGAGTTATTCGATTATATGTGCTTGTCGTGCAGTGACCCCAACGGGATTCGAACCCGTGCTGCCGCCGTGAAAGGGCGGTGTCCTAGGCCACTAAACGATGGGGCCGGAGGGCAGTGCTGGGCACGCCCGCCGACAGCCAAGCATACGTGCACTCACGCGAGATGGCAAAACGAGGGGCGCGGATGCCGCGGGGCTCGCCACGCGGCATCCGCCACACGCGCCCCAAATGCCCGGAAAGCGCCGATCCCGCCCCTATCGTTGGGCTGCCAGTGCCCGAACCGAGAGTGATGAGCGCGGGGACCCGAGCCCGCGTGGACGGGGAAAGATGTATCGCAGCACAGACCGACAGCCGACCGCTCGAGCTGGAACGAGCCTGAATCGAGGCGCCGCGACGGGATCGCGCCGCCAGCGTACTTCGCGTCGCTTGGGCGCCATCGTCGCGATCGCTGCGGCAGCATTGCTCGGCCCCGTCATCGCGGCGCCGCAGTCCGCGACCGCCGCCACCTATCCGAGTTGGGACGACTTGCAGGCCGCGAAGGCGAACACCGCCGCGGGCGCCGCGGCCGTCGATCAGGTCATCGCCCTCATCGCGCAGCTCGAGACGAATGTCGAGGTGACTCGCGCCGAGGCCGAGCGCCGCACCGACGAGCTCTTCGTCGCCCAACAGAAGTACGACGAGGCGGTGACGCGCGCCGACCAGATCCAGGCTCAGGCCGACGCATCGGCGGCTGAGGCCGCCGCAGCCGAGTCGAACGCGGGTCAGGTCGCCGCGCAGCTCTACCGTTCGGGCGGCAGCGATGTCGGCGTGAATCTCTTCCTCGACGCCGGCGACGAGCAGGCGACCGACGCCCTGCTCTCGAAGCTCGGCAGCATGGAGAAGATGGTCGAGCGCACCTCGAGCATCTACGACCGTGCTCAAGAGAAGAAGAACACGGCGCTCGCGCTCAGCGACCAAGCCGAGGTGGCACAGGCCGAGCGCGAGAAGCTGCGCATCGCCGCCGAAGCCGCCCTCGTGGCCGCGCAAGAAGCACAAGCGGCCGCTGAGGCCGCGCTCGCCGAATCGCAATCGAAGAAGATCGAGCTGGAGGCGCAGCTGGCGTTCCTCAAAGACGCCGAGGCGAAGACCACGGCGGCGTACCAGGAGGGTGAGCGCATCCGCCAGGAGGAAGAACGGAAGCGCCGCGAAGAGGCAGCCCGCACCGGTTCGCCCGGTGCTGTCGCCGCCTCGGGATGGGCCAAGCCCGCCGCCGGACGGATCACCGGCGACTACGGCCCCCGCGCCCCGATCTGCAGTGGCGGCTGTTCAGGTAGCTTCCACTATGCCGTCGACCTCGGCACCGGCTGCGGTGCGCCGATCTATGCGGCGAACAGTGGCGTCGTCAGCTTCTCTGGAAGCTCGGGCACGTACGGCAACTACATCAGGGTCGACCATGGCGGGGGCGTCTCGACGGGATACGCCCACATCGTCGACGGCGGCCGACTCGTCGGCGCGGGCGAGTGGGTGAGCGCCGGCCAGCACATCGCGTGGAGCGGCACCACCGGGGCATCCGATGGCTGCCACCTGCACTTCGAGGTCTGGATCGGCGGCACCCGCATCGATCCGATCCCGTTCATGGCCGATCGGGGGATCCGTCTTGGCTGAGAATCGAACGAGGCCCGTGTCGCGGGTGAAGCCGGCGACGGTCTTCTCGACGGTCGCGGTCGGTGCCGTCACCGCGTCGGTCGTTGCGGCCGGCGGCCCGGCCATGGCAGAGCCCGACTATCCGTCGTGGAGCGAGATCGAACAGGCGAAGACCAACGAGGCGACCAAGCAGGCAGAGATCGAGCGGGTCGGCGAGCTGCTCGCGGGCTTGCAACAGGCGGCGGATGTCGCGGTGCAGGCCTCGCAGATCGCGGCCGAGTCGTACCGCATCGCGGTCGACGCGCGCGATCGGGCGGCCGAACGCGAGAGCACCCTCGCGCGACAGGCCGACGAGGCCGACGCGGTCGCCGAGATCTCGAAGATGCGCGCCGGGCTCCTCGCCGCGCATCTCGCGAAGACCGCCGGCAATGACTTGAGCGCCGAGCTCGTCTTCTCGGGCGAGAACGCCGACGGGCTGCTGAAGCAGCTCGGCATGGCCTCCAAGCTCGGCGAGCAGTCGCAGGCCGTTTACGAGCAGGCGGTGGCCGACCGCAACACCGCCGACGCACTGCGCGCCCAGGCAGCGGCAGCGGCTGCCGAACGCACCCGCCTCGCCGCACTCGCCGAGGCGAAAGCGACGGAGGCGAATGCCGCAGCGGAAGCCGCACTCTCGGCCGTCACGGCGCAGGAACAGCGTTCGGTCGAGCTCTACGCCCAGCTCGCGACGCTGAAGAACACGACCGCCGAGCTTGAACGTGAACGGGTCGAAGGTCAGGCACAGGCGGCGGCAGCTGCAGCGCTCGCCGAAGCCACTCGACCGGCCCCCGCGCCTGCGCCTGCGCCCGGTGGCGGTGGGGGAGGCGGAGGCGGTGGTAACGGCGGAGGCACTCCGGCGCCGAACCCCGACCCTGCCCCGCCGAACGCGGGTGCCGTCGAGACGGCGATCTGGTTCGCGAGCCAGCAACTCGGCGAGCCCTACCGGCTCGGCGGCGCAGGTCCAGACTCGTGGGACTGCTCGGGCCTCACACGGGCCGCGTACGCCGCGGCGGGCATCGGCATCGGCACGCATTCGGCGACGAACCAGTACCACACGCTCGCGGATCGCGGCAAGGCGGTCTCACTCGGCAGCGCGCAGCGCGGTGACCTGTTGTTCTGGGGTTCGCCCGGCAACTACTACCACGTCGCGATCTACCTCGGTGGCGGGCGCATTCTCGAGGCGCCCGACTACGGCAAGCCCGTGCGCGAGTGGCCCATCTGGGGCAGCCCGTCGGCGGCCGCGCGCCCCGCGAGCTGATTCCGATGTGCGCGCTGAGCCGGCCCACGCCAGCGAAGTGCGTCGTGCTCGCTCGCTCGTCACGACGGTTGGGAGGACTTCGTCGGCCCGCCCCTGCTGTCTCAGTCGCACCGAACGGATGTCGCGAGCTCGCGACATCCGTTCGGGCTCATGCCCTGGTCAGTGACCCGGGAACTTGTCGATCGCCTTCTGGATGAGCGCCTCGGCCTCGGCCGCATCGGCCCAGCCCTCGGTCTTGACCCACTTGCCGGGCTCGAGGTCTTTGTAGTGCTCGAAGAAGTGCTCGATCTCTTTGCGGGTGAACTCGGGGATGTCGTTCAGGTCCTGGATGTGGTTCCAGCGCGGGTCGCCCGCGGGCACCGCGATGACCTTCGCGTCGCCGCCGCCGTCGTCGGTCATGTTGAACACGCCCACCGGGCGCACCTTCACGCCGACGCCCGGGAACAGCGGGTAGTCGAGCAGCACGAGCACGTCGAGCGGGTCGCCGTCGTCGCCGAGGGTGTTCTCGAAGAAGCCGTAGTCGGTCGGGTAGACGAACGTCGTGTAGAGCACGCGGTCGAGAAAGACCCGGCCGGTCTCGTGGTCGACCTCGTACTTGTTGCGGCTCCCCTTGGGGATCTCGATGATGGCGGCGTACTCGCCCATGCTGGTTCTCCTTGTATCGGAAGCACTTCTGGAAGCACTCTCTGGAAGCTCGGCCCCGGGCCGGCCCGTTCAGGAGCGGCCGCGATCGGCGGAATAAGGTTACTTGATGCCTCCTGACCAGCCGACGGCTCCCTCTGAGCCCGCCGAAGTGCCCGCGACCCCGCACCGGCCGCGACTGACACCGCCGATCGCCGACGTGCGCCGCGCAGTGCGCGGCGTGCTGCCCGACATTGGTCGAGTAGCGCCGCCGCAGGCGACGCGTATCGAGACTCCTGTGACGAATCCACTCGTGCTCGTCGCCCTGTCCGGCGGCGCCGATTCGCTCGCGCTCGCCGCGGCGACGGCGTTCGAGGCGCCGCGCGCCGGACTCCGCGCGGGCGCCGTCATCGTCGACCACGGACTGCAGGCGGGGTCTGCGGATGTCGCGGCCGCCGCAGCGGGGACCGCGCGCGAGCTCGGGCTCGACCCTGTCATCGTGCGCCGCGTCGAGGTGACGGGCGAGGGCGGGCCCGAGGCATCTGCTCGTTCAGCGCGTTATGCCGCTCTCGATGCCGCCGCCGCCGAGACCGACGCGGCGCTCGTGTTGCTCGGGCACACCCTCGACGACCAGGCCGAGACGGTGCTGCTCGGCCTCGCCCGCGGCTCGGGCGCCGCGAGCCTCTCTGGCATGCCGGCGCGTGCCGGTCGCTACGCCCGGCCGCTCCTCGGCATCCGCCGTGCGACGACGCGGCAGGCCTGCCTCGACGCGGGGCTCACCCCATGGGACGACCCGCACAACACCGACCACTCTTATGCGCGCGTGCGCGTGCGCGAACGAGTGCTGCCCGTGCTCGAGGCCGAACTCGGCCCGGGCATCGCCGAGGCGCTCGTGCGCACCGCCGAGCAATTGCGTGAAGACGAGGCGGCGTTCGCGGAGCAGATCGAGGAGTTCATCGAGGAGATCTGCGAACCAGCCGAGGCCGGCATCGCGGTGTCGGTCGGCGCCCTCGCGTCGAACCCGGCGGCGCTGCGCCAGCGCATCATCAGGCACGTCGTCGGCAGCGAGTTCGGCGTCTCGCTCTCGCGCGCCCAGACCCTCGAGGTCGCGCGCCTCGTCACCGACTGGCACGGCCAGGGCCCGATCGACCTGCAGGGCGTGCAGGCTTCGCGCATCGGCGAGTTGTTGGTGTTCACCGCGGCCTGAGTTGCTCCCGCGCCTTGCGCGCGGGTTCCGGGCGTGCCAACGTCGGGCCATGGAACGGCCTTCCGTGCGGCGATGGCCCGCCGCGATCCTGGCATCAGCGGTGATCGCCTGGCTCGGCATGTTCGTGCACAACGTCGCTGATCTCCCGGGGCAGACGATCCTCAGCGCCGAGACCCTCGTGCCGACGCTCGTCACGCTCGTACTGGCCGGATGCTGGTTCGTGCGCCCCATCAGGCGGGTCGCGACGTGGGCGCTCCTCGTCTGGGGCTGGCTCTCGCTCATCGGCGGCATCCTCACCGTGCTCCCGCTCGGGTTCTTGCCGTTCCAGCCGGCGCAGACCATCGCGCACTACGGATTCCATATCGTCTACGCCGCCACCCAGGTGCCGTTGATCGTCATCACGACGCTCTGGCTGCGGGACGCGCGACGTGCAACCGGAACCGGCGCGGCATCCACAGGAGGCGACCGGTAGGCTCGTGGCATCCGTTCGCCGAGCAACGAGGAGCAGACCGGAAATGTACGCGCGCGAGATCGAGGCCGACCTCACCGAGGTGCTCGTCACCGAAGCCGAGATCCACGAAAAGCTCGCCGAGCTCGCCCGCCGCATCGAGGCAGACTACGAGGGCCGAGACGTGCTGCTCGTCGGCGTGTTGAAGGGCGCCGTCATGGTCATGGCCGACCTCGCGCGCGAGTTGCGCCCGCACGTGAAGATGGACTGGATGGCCGTCTCCTCCTATGGTGCGGGCACGCAGTCCTCGGGCGTCGTGCGCATCGTGAAAGACCTCGACACCGACCTCACCGGCAAGCACGTCGTCATCGTCGAAGACATCATCGACTCGGGCCTCACGCTCAGCTGGCTGCTCGGCAACCTCGAATCGCGCGGCGCCGAGTCGGTCGAGATCTGCGCGCTGCTGCGCAAGCCCGACGCCGCGAAGGTCGACGTGACGGTCAAGTACCTCGGCTTCGACATCCCGAACCAGTTCGTCGTCGGCTATGGCCTCGACTACGCCGAGCAGTACCGCAACCTCCGCGACGTCGCGATCCTCGCACCGCACGTCTACAGCTGAACCCACAGCGGCTGCGCTCGTGGGTTCGCTGCGGCCTGCTTCGCAGCCCACAGCGGCTGCGCTCGTTGGTTCGCTGCTGCCTGCTTCGCAGCCCACAGCGAACACGCAGCCGACCTGCAGCATCGCCGCGGTAGCCTGTCAGCACCATGAACATCAAGAAGATCCTGCGCGGGCCGATCATCTACATTCTGCTCGCGATCGTCGCCGTGTGGATCGGTTCGAGCCTCATCACCGCCTCGGGGTTCAAAGAGGTGTCGACGCAAGAGGGCCTCGAACTGCTGAACGACGGCAAGGTCGCCTCGGTCAAGATCGTCGACGGTGAGAACCGTGTCGACCTCACGCTCGCCAAAGAAGACGACGAGCTCGGCAAGCAAGTGCAGTTCTACTACGTGACGCCGCGCGGGCCCGACATCGTCGCCGCCGTCGACGAGGCGAACCCCGCCGACGGCTACAACGATGAGGTGCCGCAGCCGAACTGGTTCCTCTCGATGCTCGGCATTCTTCTGCCGCTCGTGCTGATCGGCCTCTTCTTCTGGATCATGCTCTCGGGCATGCAGGGCGGCGGCAGCAAGGTCATGCAGTTCGGCAAGTCCAAGGCGAAGCTCGTCACGAAGGAGAGCCCCAAGGTCACCTTCGACGACGTCGCCGGTGCCGACGAGGCCATCGAAGAACTCCACGAGATCAAGGAGTTCCTGAAGGAACCCGCGAAGTTCCAGGCCGTCGGCGCACGCATCCCCAAGGGCGTGCTGCTCTATGGCCCTCCCGGCACCGGCAAGACGCTGCTCGCACGAGCGGTCGCCGGTGAAGCGGCAGTGCCGTTCTACTCGATCTCGGGCTCCGACTTCGTCGAGATGTTCGTGGGCGTCGGCGCATCCCGCGTGCGTGACCTCTTCGAGCAGGCCAAGCAGAACGCGCCCGCCATCATCTTCGTCGACGAGATCGACGCCGTCGGCCGGCACCGCGGTGCCGGACTCGGCGGTGGCCACGACGAGCGCGAGCAGACGCTCAACCAGCTGCTCGTCGAGATGGACGGCTTCGACCCGAAGACCAACGTCATCCTCATCGCGGCGACGAACCGCCCCGACATCCTCGACCCCGCGCTGCTTCGCCCCGGCCGCTTCGACCGGCAGATCGGCGTCGACGCACCCGACCTCAAGGGCCGCCAGAAGATCCTCGAGGTGCACTCCAAGGGCAAGCCCCTCGCCAACGGCGTCGACCTCGAGGTGCTCGCGCGCAAGACGCCGGGCTTCACTGGTGCCGACCTCGCGAACGTGCTCAACGAGGCAGCGCTGCTCACCGCGCGCTCGAACGCGCAGCTCATCGACAACCGCGCCCTCGATGAGGCCGTCGACCGTGTGATCGCCGGCCCGCAGCGCCGCTCCCGCGTCATGAAAGACAAGGAGAAGCTCATCACGGCCTACCACGAGGGCGGCCACGCCCTCGCTGCCGCGGCGATGAACTACACCGACCCCGTCACGAAGATCACGATCCTGCCGCGTGGGCGCGCCCTCGGCTACACGATGGTGCTGCCGCTCGAAGACAAGTACTCGATCAGCCGCAACGAACTGCTCGACCAGCTCACGTATGCGATGGGTGGCCGCGTCGCCGAAGAGATCGTGTTCCACGACCCCTCGACCGGTGCGTCGAACGACATCGAGAAGGCCACGTCGACGGCTCGCAAGATGGTCACCGAATTCGGCATGAGCGCGAACGTCGGTGCAGTCAAGCTCGGCCAGTCGCAGGGCGAGGTCTTCCTCGGTCGCGACATGGGCCACCAGCGCGACTACTCCGAACGCATCGCCGAGCGGGTCGACGGCGAAGTGCGCACGCTCATCGAGCAGGCGCACGACGAGGCCTGGCTGGTGCTGAACGACAACCGCGACATCCTCGACAAGCTCGCGGCCGAACTGCTCGAACAAGAGACGCTCGACCACAAGCAGATCGCCGAGATCTTCAAAGACGTGAAGAAGCTGCCCGAGCGCCCGCAGTGGTTGTCGAGCGACAAGCGCCCCGTGTCCGACCGGCCTCCGATCGCCTTCCCGACCGAGAAGATGCCGATCGACCAGGGTGCCGTCGACGGTGGGGTCGACTCCGGTCAGCTGCCGGTCGACGAGACCGCTGCGCGCGCGCCCCGGTCGAACCCGCGCCCCGCCACGGCGTAGTCGTCGGTCGGTCGAAGTCCATCGACCCGAAGAAGGGGAGCCATGGCCGGAGTGGACGCCCTGCGCATCCAGCGCGCGGTGCACGAGATCCTGCTCGCGATCGGTGAAGACCCATCGCGGCCCGGGCTCGAGCGCACGCCCCAGCGAGTCGCCGAGGCTTACGCCGACTTCTTCGGCGGTCTCGACGTCGACCCGCTCCGTCACCTCGCCGACTCGGTTCCGATCGGGTCGGCTCTTCGACAGGCTCAGGGCGGCGCGGATGCCGGCGTGCCCGCGACGAGCGACGCGGTCATCCTGCGCGACCTCGCGTTCCGTTCGGTGTGCGAGCACCACCTGCTGCCGTTCGTCGGTACGGCGCACGTGGCGTACCTGCCCGGTGACCGGGTCGTCGGACTCGGACGCATTCCCGCGGTCGTCGACACGCTCGCCCGCCGTCCGCAGTTGCAGGAGCGGCTCACCGAGGAGATCGCCGACACTCTGGTGGCCGGTCTCGACCCCAAGGGCGTGCTCGTCGTGCTCGACGCGCAACACCGCTGCGTGACGACCCGGGGTTCGCGGCAGGAGCGCAGCTCCACGGTGACGATCGCGAGTCGCGGCGCGCTCTCCGAGCCCGCTGCCCGCGGTGAGATCATCGCGCTGATCGGTGCGCAGGCGAATGCCTGACGAGCACTCGCTCGCCGAATCCGTCGAAGCGCTGCAAGAGGCGCCTCCCTTCGACAGGCTCGGGGAGCCGATCCTGGTCATGGGGGTCGTCAACGTCACACCCGACTCGTTCAGCGACGGCGGCAAGTGGTTCGATGCCGACGCGGCGATCGCGCACGGACTCGAACTCGTCGCCGAGGGTGCCGACATCCTCGACGTCGGGGGCGAGTCGACGCGCCCGGGCGCGGCGCGCGTCGAACCAGAAGAGGAGTTGCGCCGGGTGATACCGGTCATCCGGGCGCTCGCCGGTCGCGGCATCCGTCTGAGCGTCGACACGATGCGTGCGACCACCGCGCTCGCGGCCGTCGAAGCGGGCGCCGAGATCATCAACGACGTCTCCGCGGGCCTCGCCGACGCCGCGATGGGCGCGATCGCCGCCGAGACCGGAGTGCAGTACGTCGCGATGCACTGGCGCGGCCACGCCGACCGCATGGACGACTTCGCCGACTACGACGACGTCGCCGTCGAAGTTCGCGACGAACTCGCCCAGCGGGTCGACGCACTCGTGGCCGCGGGCGTCGCGCCCGAGAAGCTCATCCTCGACCCCGGACTCGGCTTCGCCAAGCGCGGGGAGCAGAACTGGCAGCTGCTCGGGCGACTCGACGTGCTCGCCGGGCTCGGGCTGCCGATCCTCGTGGGCGCTTCGCGCAAGCGATTCCTCGGCGCGATGCTGCCGGCCGAGGCATCCGTCACCGACCGTGACCTGCCGACCGCCATCGTGAGCGTGCTCTCCGCCGATGCAGGCGCTTGGGGGGTGCGGGTGCACGACGTGCAGGGCACGCGCCGCGCCCTCGACGTCCTCGGGGCGTGGCAGAGTGGTCGACGTGCCTGAACTGTGCAAACGCGACCGGGGCGACCGGATCACCCTCACGGGGCTTCGCGTGCGCGCGCACCACGGCGTGTTCGACTTCGAGCGCACCGACGGGCAGGAGTTCGTGATCGACGTCGCGGTCGCGGTCGACCTGGCCGCCGCGGCATCCACCGACGACCTCGACCGCACCGTGCACTACGGCGAACTCGCCGAAGCGGTCGTCGCCGCCGTCGAACGCGACCCGGTCGACCTCATCGAGACGGTCGCTGAACGCGTCGCTGTCGTCGCGCTCGGCTTCGCGGCTGTCGACGAGGTCGAAGTCACGGTGCACAAGCCGCAAGCACCCATCAGCGTTCCTTTCGCGGATGTCGCGGTCACGATCGTGCGGGGGCGGTCATGACGCGCGCCGTCATCGCGTTCGGGGCGAACCTCGGCGATCGTGAGGCGACGATCGCGGCCGCGACGCGTGAGATCGCCGAGACCGACGGCCTCGTGCTCGTGGCGGTGTCGCCGGTCTACGAGACACCCGCGATCAGAGACGCGGGCGTCGACGACGATGCGCCTCGATACCTCAACGGCGTCGTCATCGTCGAGACGAGCATCGACCCGCACGCCCTGCTCGACGTGCTGCAGCACATCGAGCGCGAGCACGGGCGGGTGCGTTCCGAGCACTGGGGCGATCGCACCCTCGACCTCGACCTCATCGACGTCGGCGGCACCGTGATCGCCGACGATCAACTCGTGCTGCCGCATCCGCGCGCTTGGCAGCGGGCCTTCGTGCTGGCGCCGTGGCTCGATGTGGAGCCCGACGCCGTGCTGGCCGCGCGCGGGCCGATCGCCGCTCTGCGCGCAGCCGCAACCGACGAGGTGGTGCGCCGGTGAAGCGTACGCACGTCTCCACGATCATCGCGTTCGTGCTGGCCGGGCTCGTCGCGGGCTACCTCGTCGACCTCGCGACCGTCTCCTCCGGGGCGAAGGCGCTCGTGCCCCCCATCTCGCTGCCGATCACTCTGACCGGTGTCGCGATCCTCGTCGTCGCCTTCGCGTGGCCTATCCGGCGCGCAGTGAAGGGCAAGTCGACGAAGCACCTCGACCCCTTCCGGGCGATGCGCACCGCGGTGCTTGCGAAGGCGTGCAGCCTGAGCGGAGCGCTCGTCTTCGGTTTCGGGCTCGGCATCACCCTCTTCCTCCTGACCCGCAGCGTCGTGCCTGCGCCGTCGACCATCTGGCTCGCACTCGCGACGGCGATCGGTGCGGCGCTCCTCATGGCCGGCGGCCTCATCGCCGAGCACTTCTGCACGCTTCCGCCCGACGACACCGAAACCGAGAAGGAAGAACCCGCTCATGCCTGAACTGCCCGGCACGCAGCCCGACGTGACGGGTCCTGAACTGCCCGGCACGCAGACCGCGGCATCCGATACCGGCTGGCAGCGCGTCTCACCGAAGTACCTCGTCGTCGAGGTGATCGGCTCGATCATCGGCATGGTGATCTTCGTCGGCGCACTGCTCGTCGTGTACTTCCTCTGGCAGCAGCAGTGGGCGCTCTGGATCGCGATCGCGATCGCCGTGGCCTCGATCATCGGCATCGCGTTCGAGCCGCG
The DNA here is from genome assembly GCF_059445405.1 of Agromyces sp. Y782. Classification (NCBI taxonomy): domain Bacteria; kingdom Bacillati; phylum Actinomycetota; class Actinomycetes; order Micrococcales; family Microbacteriaceae; genus Agromyces; species Agromyces sp. Y782. The sequence continues at coordinate 2,745,619 of NZ_JCAIUG010000001.1, forward strand.
CCGGGTGCGCTCGATCGAGTACCGGCTGCGGGCCGACGACCTGTTGTTCCGGCGAGGCATCATGTTCCAGCGACAGGTGGCGGTGCCCTACGGGCGCATGCAGCTGGTCGACATCACCCGCGGTCCGGTCGCGCGGTGGCTCGGGCTCGCCGATCTCAAGTTCGTGACGGCCGCCGCGTCGACCGCGGTGACCGTGCCCGGGCTGCCGATGGAAGAGGCCGACCGCCTGCGCGACGAGCTCGTCGCCCTCGCCGAGTCGCGCCGGGCGGGGCTGTGAGCCGAATCGAGCGCCCGCAGGGGGTCGTGAACCTCGCCGACGGCGAGTGGCACCGCCTGCACCCGGCGAGCCCGTTGCTGCGCGGCGGTCTCGTGTTCATCGCGGTGATCGGCTTCCTGATCGCCAACCTTCGCGAACGGGTCGTCGACATCTGGATATCCGTCTTCGCGCCCGAGGCGGGCGAAGGGCTCGACGCCGAGTACGGCGGGTGGCGTCAAGATTGGGCGAACGACCCCGTGGGCGGCATCGTCTCCAACGGGCTCGTGGGGTGGGCCATCCTCGGCCTCGCCGTCGTGATCCTGGCTGTCGTGGTCGCCTTCTGGCTGTCATGGCGCATGCACTCGTTCCGGGTGACGCGCGAGGCGGTCGAGGTGAAGAGCGGCATCTTCTTCCGCTCTCATCGAAGCGCCAGGCTCGATCGCATCCAGGGCATCAACGTCAACCGGCCGTTGTTCGCACGACTTTTCGGTACCGCGAAGCTCGAGGTCTCGGTCGCCGGCCAATCGGCGAACGTGCAGCTCGCCTATCTCGGCTCGGCGCTGGCCGACGCCCTGCGGGCCGACATACTTCGGCTGGCGTCTGGTGCCCGCGCCGAACGGGAACAGGGCCCTGGCGCCGCCCGGGCCGCAGTATCCGGCGAGGTCGCGGCCGGCCCCGAGCGTGACGGGGGCGCAGGCCCGGCCGTCGTCCCGGGCACCGACACGGGCGTCGCGTCAGGAGTCGACCCGAGCGGCGCGCACCAGCCCGTGACCTCCCGCGCAGGCGCGATCGTCACCCAGCGCGTCGGCGAGTTCCTCGCGCCCGAGCTCGACCCCGAGCTCGCGCCGCCCGAGTCGGTCGTGCACCTGCCGATCGGGCGCGTCATCGGATCGACCCTGCTCGGCGGTTCGACGCTGTGGGCGATCATCCTCGTGGCGATCATCGTGGTGGGCGTGACGACAGGCCAGATGTGGGTGCTCTTCAGCTTCGTGCCCGCGGGGATCGGTCTCGTGAGCTACATGTGGACCCGCATCACGAAGTCGCTCCGCTACTCGATCGCGGGCACGCCCGATGGCGTGCGCATCGGTCACGGGCTGCTCTCCACCGCGAACCAGACGATCCCCCCGGGGCGCGTGCATGCGATCGAAGCGACGCAGTGGGTGTTCTGGCGGCCGTTCGGGTGGTGGTCGGTGCGCATCAACGTCGCCGGACAGTCGGTCTCCGCCTCCGGCGATGCCGCGCAGCGCACCATCGTGCTGCCGGTCGGCATGGCGGCCGACGTGCACCGGGTGCTCGGTCTGCTGCTTCCGGATGCCGCGGCCGACGTCGAACCGCTCGTCGACGCCGGCCTCACCGGCCGGGGCGGCGCCGGCGGCTTCTCGAGCACGCCGAAGCGCGCCGCATGGCTGCGGCCGTTCTCGTGGCGACGAATCGGAATCGCATCCGCCTCCGGCGTCGCGGTGATCCGGCGGGGTGCGCTCGTGCGCAGCCTCAGCCTCGTGCCACTCGCGCGCATGCAGTCGCTCGCGGTGTCGGTCGGCCCGATCGAACGCGCACTCGACCTCGCGACCCTTCGCCTCCATACCGTCACCGGCCCGGTCACGGCGCTGCTGCCCGTCGTCGAGCGTTCCGAGGCGACGGCGCTCTTCGAGCGTCTCTCGCACGAAGCGGTCGAGCGTGCGGCGAGCGACACCTCTCACCGCTGGGGCGCGGTCCCGGTCGCGGCATCTGCTGCATCCGCTGCGCTCGCTGAGCCCGTCGAAGCGCACCCGGGCTCGCCCTCCCTTCGGCAGGCTCAGGGAACAGCACCCGACGGAACGGAGCAGGATCGTGTCGGCTGATCGTCCGGGCCGGCTCGGTGTCGGCACCATCGGCGCCGGACGCGTCGGCGCGGTGCTCGCGTCAGCGCTCGCGGGTGCGGGGCACGCCCTCACGGGCATCTCCGCCGTCTCCGACTCGAGCCGCGAGCGAGCCGCGGCGATGCTGCCGTCGGTTCCGGTACTGACGATCCCCGAGATCATCGAGCGCAGCGAACTCGTGCTGCTCGCCGTACCCGAAGACGAGCTCGGCGCGCTCGTCGCGGGTCTCGCCGACGCCGGCGTCTGGCAGCCCGGGCAACTCGTGCTGCACACCGTCGCACGCTTCGGCACCGAAGTGCTCGATCCCGCGCGACTCGCGGGGGCCATCCCGCTCGCCGTGCATCCCGCCATGAGTTTCACCGGCACGAGCGTCGATCTCGCCCGACTGCCCGGCACCTGGTTCGCGGTCACCGCTCCGGCGCCGGTGCTGCCGATCGGGCAGGCGCTCGTCGTCGAGATGGGCGGCGAACCCTTCATCGTCGCCGAGCGAGACCGCGCGGCTTACGGCGAGGCGATCGACACCGCGGTGTCGTTCTCGAGTGCGATCATCGACCAGGCGAGCAGCCTCCTCGATGGCATCGGCATCGCCCGCCCGGGCGCCGTGCTTGCGCCGCTCGTGCGCTCCTCCGTCGAGAACGCGCTCGCAAGGCACGACGGCGGCGCATACGCCGAGGGGGCAGATACGATCGACGGGGCCGGTACCGACTGGACGCTGGGAGGTGGCGCGTGACCGAGGTCGCCGCGGGCACGCGGGTGGTGCCGACGATCGCCGAGCTGCGCGAGCTGCTCGCCGAACGGCGCGCGGCCGGAGCATCCGTCGCCCTCGTGCCGACCATGGGCGCCCTGCACGACGGTCACCTCGCGCTCGTCGCGCGTGCGCGTGAGCTCGCCGACGTCGTCGTGGTGTCGATCTTCGTGAACCCGCTGCAGTTCGGCCCGGGTGAAGATCTCGACCGCTACCCGCGCACCCTCGACGCGGATGCCGCGGCGCTCGCGGTCCTCGGCGTGGAGTTCGTGTTCGCTCCGACAGTCGCCGAGATGTACCCGAGAGGCGAGGTCGGCACGACGCTCACCGCCGGTCGGGTGGGGTCGCTCTACGAGGGTGCATCGCGCCCGGGTCATTTCGACGGCATGCTCACCGTCGTCAGCAAGCTGCTGAACATCGCCCTCCCCGATATCGCGGTCTTCGGCCAGAAAGACGCGCAGCAGGTCTTCCTCGTGCGCAGCATGGTGCGCGATCTCGACGTACCCGCCGATATCGAGGTCGTGCCGACCGTGCGTGAAGCCGACGGGCTGGCTCTCTCGAGCCGCAATCGCTACCTCGACCCGGCGCAACGTGCAGCGGCGCTCACCCTCTCCGAGGCGCTCAAGGCGGCGCATGAGGCGGCCCCCGACGGTCTCTCCGAGGTGCTCGCCGAGGCCGCCGCCGCGTTCGGCGACCACGACGAGGTCACGCTCGACTATCTCGTCGTCGTCGATCCCGAGACGTTCCTGCCGGTCGCCGATGACGCGAGAGGCGAGGCCGTCGTGCTCGTCGCCGCCCGCGTCGGCGCCACCCGGCTCATCGACAACGCGACGATCACGCTCGGCTGACGGCCGGCGTCTCGACGGGCTCAGCCCGCAGGAGCGCACAAGTAGGCTGGTGCACGCACCTTTTCGCACGACGAGAGAGAACGATGGCCGACAACCACACGGGCGCCACGCCCGAGCCCACTGCCGAGGAGATCAGCGCCGACCAGATCAGCGCCGACGAGATCTCCGAGCAGAAGGCCGTGCGGCTCGCCAAGCGCGAGCGGCTGATCGCGTCATCCGAAGACCCGGCCTTCGGCGCGTACCCGGTGCGCCTGCCGATCACGGCGACGATTCCCGGCGTGCGCGACCGGTTCATCGGCCTCGGCGTCGACGAGGCGAGTGGCGTGCAGGTCGGTGTCGCCGGCCGCGTCGTGCACTCCCGCAACACCGGCAAGCTCTGCTTCGCCACGCTGCAATCGGGCGACGGCAGCCGCATCCAGGCGATGGTCTCCCTCGCCGAGGTGGGCGAGGAGTCGCTCGCCGAGTGGAAGGAACTCGTCGACCTGGGCGACCACGTCTTCGTCGCCGGCGAGGTCATCACGAGCCGCCGCGGCGAGCTGTCGATCATGGTGAAGGAGTGGCGCATCGCCTCGAAGGCGATCCTGCCGCTGCCGAACCTGCACAACGAGCTCTCCGAAGAGATGCGCGTGCGCAGCCGTTACCTCGACCTCATCTCGCGCGAGCAGGCCCGCAAGAACGTCATCGACCGCGCGAAGGTCAACGCGAGCCTCCGCCGCACCTTCGATGGGCTCGGCTTCATCGAGGTCGAGACGCCGATGCTCCAGGTCATGCACGGCGGGGCATCCGCTCGCCCGTTCGTGACCCAGTCGAACGCGTTCGACACCGAGCTGTATCTGCGCATCGCGCCCGAACTGTACCTGAAGCGCGCGGTCGTCGGCGGCATCGAGCGCGTGTACGAGATCAACCGCAACTTCCGCAACGAGGGCGCGGACTCGACGCACTCGCCCGAGTTCGCGATGCTCGAGGCCTACGAGGCGTACGGCGACTACACCACGATCGCCGACCTCACCCAGAAGCTGATCCAGGATGCCGCGATCGCGACGTCGGGTTCGCACGTGGTGACGTGGGCAGACGGCGCCGAGTTCGACCTCGGCGGCGACTGGCCGCGCATCTCGATGTACGACTCGCTCTCCGAGGCGGTCGGCGAGACGATCACGGCGTCGACGGCGGTGGAGCGCCTGAAGCAGCTTGCCGACGAGGCCGGGGTCGAGGTCGACCACCCGCTGCCCGGCAAGTACGTCGAAGAGCTGTGGGAGCACCACGTGAAGTCCGGCCTCGAGCGCCCGACCTTCGTCATGGACTTCCCGCTCGACACCTCGCCGCTCGTGCGCGAGCACCGCTCGGTCCCGGGCGTCGTCGAGAAGTGGGACCTCTACATCCGCGGCTTCGAGCTCGCGACCGGCTACTCCGAGCTCGTCGACCCGGTCGTGCAGCGCGAGCGCTTCGTCGAGCAGGCGAAGCTCGCCGCGGGCGGCGACCCAGAGGCGATGCGCCTCGACGAGGAGTTCCTGCGCGCGCTCGAGTTCGGCATGCCGCCGTCGGGCGGCATGGGCATGGGCATCGACCGGCTGCTCATGGCGCTCACGGGTCTCGGCATCCGCGAGACGATCCTCTTCCCGCTGGTCAAGTGAGCTTCAAGTGAGCGGATGCCCCAGATGAACGACTTCCTTCCGAAATCCGAGCTCGAACCCGAGCAGGATCCCAAGCGCCCCTCGAACGCGCGCCTCGGAATCTGGATCGTCGTCGGTGCGATCGGTCTCTACCTCGTCGGCTCGGGCGTCTGGGGCCTCATCGCCGCCGGTTGACCGGCTCTCACCGCTTGCCCTTCCCGTTCTCGGGCAGCGGCGCAGTGCCGTTATGCGGCGAAACCGGGTAAAGCCCCGTATCCTTGTAGCTCTATGGACGAATTCTGGGCGAATGCGATCTGGTCGCTCGCGCCGACCGTGCTCATCGGGCTCATCTTCTGGTTCGTGATGCGCGCGATCATCCACTCCGACCGCAACGAGCGCAAGGCGTACGCCCGCATCGAGGCGGAGGAGCGGGCGAAGCTCGCCCAGCACCGACCGGCAGCGTGAACACGTGACCGCGGAGCAGACGACGCTGCTCGTCGCGGGCATCGTCATCGTCATCGACATCATCGTCCGCATCACCGCGATCATCGTGGTGCCGCGCAACCGCCGCCCGACCGCGGGCATGGCCTGGCTCCTCGCGATCTTCTTCGTCCCGTACATCGGGGTGCTGTTCTACCTGCTCATCGGCAATCCGAAGCTGCCGAGGCACCGGCGTCGCAAACAGGCCGAGGTCGACCGCTACATTCGCGAATCGACGCACGGTGTCGAGCGGGTCAGCGATCCCGGTGACTGGCCGGCCTGGTTCGAGGGCGTCGTGCGCCTCAACCGCAATCTCGGCTCGATGCCCCTCATCGGCTCCAACAGCGCGAGTCTCATCGGCAACTATCAAGGCTCCCTCGACGCGATGACCGCGGCGGTGCACGATGCGAAACGCTACGTGCACGTCGAGTTCTACATCTTCGCCTACGACACCACGACGGCGCCGTTCTTCGACGCGCTCGGCGAAGCAGTCGCTCGTGGCGTCGAGGTGCGTGTGCTGCTCGATCATGTGGCGTCGTTCCGGGTGAAGGGCTACCGGAAGACGCTCAAGCGGATGACCGAGATGGGGGTGCGGTGGCAGCTCATGCTGCCCGTGCAGCCGTTCAAGGGCAAGTACCAGCGGCCCGACCTTCGCAATCACCGCAAGATCCTCGTCGTCGACGGCGAGGTCGGCTTCATGGGCTCGCAGAACGTCATCGACCGCAGCTACAACAAGCGCAGCAACATCCGTCGCGGCCTGAAATGGAAAGAGCTCGTGACGCGCGTCGAAGGGCCGATCGTGGCCGGGCTCGATGCGATCTTCGCCACCGACTGGTACCTCGAGACCGACGAGGAACCGGTTCGCGACCTCGCGGCGTCGCTCGACCAGCCGGGCGAGGCGCAAGATCTCGACTGCCAGGTGGTGCCGAGCGGGCCGGGGTTCCCGAACGAGAACAACCTCAAGCTCTTCCTCGCGCTGCTCTATGCCGCTGAAGAGCGCATCATCATCACGAGCCCGTACTTCGTGCCCGACGACGCGATGCTCCGCGCGATCAGCGGGGCGACGCAGCGCGGCATCCACGTCGAGCTCTTCGTCTCGGAGATCGGCGACCAGGCGCTCGTGTATCACGCGCAGCGCTCGTACTACGAGGCGCTGCTCCGCGGAGGCGTGAAGATCTTCATGTACAAGGCGCCGTACATCCTGCACTCCAAGCACTTCACGATCGACGACGACGTCGCCGTGATCGGCTCGAGCAACATGGACATCCGCTCGTTCGAGCTCAATATGGAGGTGTCGCTGCTCGTGCGCGGGGCCTCGTTCGTACGCGAGATGCGCGCCGTCGAAGACGGTTATCGGCGTGACAGCCACGAGCTGACGCTCGAGGCGTGGATGAAGCAGCCGCTTCGATCGACCGTGCTCGACAACCTCGCGAGGCTCACTTCGGCGCTGCAGTAGCGGGCGCCGTCGCTCGCTGAGCCCGTCGAAGCGGGACTGCTACTTGCGCGGCTTCAGTCGCACCGTCGGCAGCTCGGGCGCGGGCAGCGGCGCGCCGTCGTAGCCCGCGACCGTGCCGAACCGCCCGTCGGGGTTATCGCGGCCGATGACGTCGGCCTGCCATTGCCGACGGAACTCGACGATCTCGTCGTGGCTGCGGCCGATGAAGTTCCACCACATCACGAGCTCTTCACCGAACGGCACGCCGCCGAGGAGGATCACGCGCACGGGTTGCGCCTCGGCCGACAGGCGGATGCGGCGAAGCCCGGTCTCGAGATAGGCGAGCTCGCTCCATGCGGCGGTCGTCGAGACGGTGTCGGTCGAGAAGCCGCCGATCGCGGCATCCGTTGCGCTGATCTCGACGGGGCCCGAATCGACGAGCACACCGTGTTCGAACGCGGGGTCGAGGTCGAGGTCGACGGTGCCGAACGGTGGCAGGTCGAGTTGCGCGCCGAGCAGCGGCGAGAACACGGTGACGGCGCCGCCCTGAGCCTGCCGAACGGATGCCTCGGGCGCGCCGCCGACCGGCAGGGAACCGACGAACACCCGCACCGTGGCGTCGCCCACGACGACCGGTGCGATGTCGGCGTGTTCGAAGAAGGGGCCGACATGCCGGGAGGCCTCGGGAAGCGCAACCCACAACTGCACCCCGTGCAGCCGGGTGGTCTCGGGCGTCGACACCTCGGAGTGCGAGATGCCTCGGCCCGCCGTCATGAGGTTCACGGCGCCCGGCCGCACCGTGGCGTGGCTGCCGGCTGAATCGCGGTGCTCGATCTCGCCTTCGAAGAGCCAGCTCACGGTCTGCAAGCCGGTGTGCGGGTGCGGCGGCACGACCATGCCGGCGGTGACCTCCACGTCGTCGGGCCCGTAGTGGTCGGCGAAGCACCAGGCGCCGATCGTGGTGCGGCCCCGCTGGGGGAGCGTGCGGCGCACGTTCATCGCTCGCGGCCCGCCGAGCGGCACGTCGCGTGGAGCGAGCACCTGCACGACCGCGCCCATGGGTTCGTCGGGTCGCGAGAGCACTTCGACCGGATCGCGTTCCTGGTTGCTCATGTCGAAAATAGTACGCGGGTGCCCGCGCACGAGAACCGGGGCGACCGTTAGCATGAAGGTATGGCTCCCTCGATGCGCATTCGTCGCGCTGGTCTCCTCGCTCTGGCGGTCTCGTCGGTGTTCCTGTTGTCGGCATGCAACCCGTCGGGCAGGGCAGCAGAGAACTTCCCCGGTGTTCCGGTCAGTGCCGATGCCGAGGCTGTCGACGTCGAGGAGGGTCCCGACACGGCCGGCGACGAAGAAGAGGCGCAGTCGTCCGAAGACGGCCCCGTGGTCGTGTGGTGGGCCGAAGGCGGTCAGCTCGCCCTGACCATCTCGGGCAGTTCGACGTGCCCCGTGATCGGCAAAGAGATCCGTGTGCTCGAGAAGGCCGGCGAGGGCAACCGCGTTGCGATCGATCTCGTCGAGCAGCCCGAAGGTCAGGTCTGCACGATGGACATCGTGCCCCACACGACGCTCTTCTGGACGCCGGTGTACGTGACGACGACTGAGCCGCTCTACGTCGAGGTGAGTGGCACAGAGGTCGTCGTACCGATCAAGTAGCCTCGGCCAGGTTCGGCCGGAGCACGAGCAGTTCGCCGACCTCGCAGTCGAGTGCGTCGCAGATGGCCTGCAACGTCGAGAAGCGGATGGCGCGAGCGCGGTCGTTCTTCAGCACGCTGAGGTTCACGACGCTCACGCCGACGAGCTCGCCGAGTCGCGTGAGCGTCATGCCGCGTGCCTCGAGCAGCTCGTCGAGCCGGCAGTGGATGTCGGATGCCTCGTCGGGTTCGGCCGGAGCCATCAGACGAGACCCTCGGTTTCGCGCTGGAGGCGCTCGCCGACTGCGAAGACGGTCGCGGCCGTCGCTGCGATGAACGTCAGGAGGATGAGCGGGAACAGCTCGACCGAGATCACCACGTTGTCGAAGGTGCGGTCGCTGAGCACGGCGAATGCGCCGTTCGCAGCCATGTTGCCGAAGAACGGCACCGCGAAATAGCCCACGATGCCGGTGAATCCCGCAATCGTGACGAGCACGGTGTTGGTGCGGCCGAAGACGATGCTCCTGCTGACATTCCGTGCGAGCCACACGAGGCAGACCACGAGGCCGACCACCACGACGGCCATGATGACCTGCTGGATGACGAGTGACCAGAGCGACGCCGCAGGCAGAGAGGGAGCGGTGATGATCGCGCGATCGAGTTCGACCGTGATGGGAGCCCCGTCGACGCCGATCGGTGCGGCGGCCGTGGTGCCGGTGAACTCGGCCATCACGGGAACGTCGTGATTCGGAAGCACTTCGATGATGCGGGCGACGGACGACCAGACCGCCCAGATCGCGATGCCGATGCCGGCGACCATGAAGATCCACAGGGCGACGGCGTCGCTTCGCTTGACGGTGGGAGTGGGGATGGTGGCGCTCATGTTCTTCCTAACGAATATCGATAATAACGATAAACGATATGGTACGGAGGTCGCTCGACCCTGTCAACGGTCGGCGGCCGAGCCGCGGCATCCGTCGCCGTCACGGTCCGTCAACCCCTGCCTGAGCTCTGCGCCGAGGGCGAACAACGGCCTCGCGGCCCCCTCTGCTGGTTACGCTCTTCATATCGGCGCCCCTACCCAGCGGGGTCGTGAGGAGTAGAAATGTTCGAGAGATTCACCGACCGAGCTCGTCGTGTCGTCGTCCTGGCCCAAGAAGAGGCCAAGATGCTGAACCACAACTACATCGGCACCGAGCACATCCTGCTCGGGCTCATCCACGAGGGTGAAGGCGTCGCCGCCAAGGCGCTCGAGTCGCTCGGCATCTCGCTCGACGCGGTGCGCGAGCAGGTGCAAGACATCATCGGCCAGGGTCAGCAGCAGCCGACCGGGCACATCCCGTTCACTCCGCGCGCCAAGAAGGTGCTCGAGTTGAGCTTGCGCGAAGCGCTGCAGCTGGGCCACAACTACATCGGCACCGAGCACATCCTGCTGGGCCTCATCCGCGAGGGCGAGGGCGTCGCAGCCCAAGTGCTCGTCAAGCTCGGCGCCGACCTCAATCGCGTGCGCCAGCAGGTCATCCAGCTGCTCTCGGGCTACCAGGGCAAAGAGCAGGTGCAGGTCGGCGCGAACGAGCAGACCACCCCGCAGGGCGGCTCGCAGATCCTCGACCAGTTCGGCCGCAACCTCACGCAGGCTGCGCGCGACGGCAAGCTCGACCCCGTCATCGGGCGCGAGAAAGAGATCGAGCGGGTCATGCAGATCCTCTCGCGTCGCTCGAAGAACAACCCCGTGCTGATCGGTGAGCCCGGCGTTGGCAAGACCGCCGTCGTCGAGGGCCTCGCGCAGGCGATCGTGAAGAACGAGGTGCCAGAGACGCTGAAAGACAAGCAGCTCTACTCGCTCGACCTCGGCTCGCTCATCGCCGGCTCCCGCTACCGCGGCGACTTCGAAGAGCGTCTGAAGAAGGTCACGAAAGAGATCCGCACGCGCGGCGACATCATCGTCTTCATCGACGAGATCCACACGCTCGTGGGTGCGGGTGCCGCCGAAGGCGCCATCGACGCCGCTTCGATCCTGAAGCCGCTGCTCGCACGCGGCGAGCTGCAGACCATCGGTGCGACCACCCTCGACGAGTACCGCAAGCACTTCGAGAAAGACGCCGCGCTCGAGCGCCGCTTCCAGCCGATCCAGGTCGCCGAGCCGAGCCTGCCCCACACGATCAACATCCTCAAGGGCCTTCGCGACCGCTACGAGGCGCACCACAAGGTGTCGATCACCGACGGTGCGCTCGTGGCCGCGGCGAACCTCGCCGACCGCTACGTTTCCGACCGCTTCCTCCCAGACAAGGCGATCGACCTGATCGACGAGGCCGGCGCACGCCTGCGTCTCTCGATCCTCTCGAGCCCGCCCGAGCTGCGCGAATTCGACGAGAAGATCGCCGTCGTTCGCGCCGCGAAAGAGACCGCGATCGAGGAGCAGGACTTCGAGAAGGCCGCCTCCCTCCGCGATGAGGAGAAGAACCTCCTCGGCGAGCGACTGCGCCTCGAGAAGCAGTGGAAGTCGGGCGACGTCAAGACGACCGCCGTCGTCGACGAGGGCCTGATCGCCGAGGTGCTCGCGCAGGCCACCGGCATCCCCGTCTTCAAGCTCACCGAAGAAGAGAGCTCGCGTCTCGTCTTCATGGAGAAGGCGCTGCACGAGCGCGTCATCGGCCAAGAAGAGGCCATCTCGGCCCTCGCCAAGACGATCCGCCGCACGCGTGCCGGTCTGAAAGACCCGAAGCGCCCCTCGGGTTCGTTCATCTTCGCCGGCCCCACCGGCGTCGGCAAGACCGAGCTCGCCAAGGCGCTCGCCGAGTTCCTCTTCGATGACGAGGCGGCGATGATCTCGCTCGACATGTCGGAGTACGGCGAGAAGCACACCGTCTCGCGCCTCTTCGGCGCCCCTCCCGGGTTCGTCGGCTTCGAAGAGGGCGGCCAGCTCACCGAGAAGGTGCGCCGCAAGCCCTTCAGCGTCGTGCTCTTCGACGAGATCGAGAAGGCGCACCCCGACATCTTCAACTCGCTCCTCCAGATTCTGGAAGAGGGCCGGTTGACCGACGGTCAGGGCCGCGTCGTCGACTTCAAGAACACGGTCATCATCATGACGACCAACCTGGGCACGAAAGACATCTCGAGCGGCCCGGTGGGCTTCGCGATCGAGGGCGACACCCGCACGGGCTACGACCTCATGCGCGGCAAGGTGAACGAAGAGCTGAAGAAGCACTTCAAGCCCGAGTTCCTGAACCGCGTCGACGAGATCATCGTCTTCCCGCAGCTCTCCAAGCCCGAGCTGCTGCAGATCGTCGATCTCTTCATCAAGCGGCTCAGCGAGCGCATGCTCGACCGCGACATGACCGTCGAGCTCACGCAGGCGGCCAAGGAGCGGCTCATCGAGGTCGGGTTCGACCCGGCCCTCGGCGCCCGGCCGCTTCGCCGCGCCGTGCAGCACGAGATCGAAGACGGTCTCTCCGAGAAGATCCTGCATGGTGAGCTCAACTCGGGCGACCACGTGCACGTCGACTTCAGAGACGGCGAGTTCCTGTTCACCACCACGCAGCGGGCCCTGCCCGTCGGCGTCGGCGTGAACACGAACGCGGCGATCGGCACCGGTCCGGTGAGCCCCGATCTGGCGGCCGCGTCGGGCGAGTAGTCGATACGACACGAGGGGCGGATGCTGCGGCATCCGCCCCTTCGTCGTTCCCGCCGCCGTTCGCCTGCGTGCGCAACTCCGGATGTCGCGCTGCCGCACCGGCGTGTTGGCAGAGGGGCGCGGCGCGCCGGTCGATTCATCCGGAGTTACGCACGTCGGGGAGCGGCGGCAGTGCGGCAGGGGCGTCCCCAGCGGCAATACGATGAGGGGATGACCGAGTTCAACGTGCGGCGGGCCCGCACGAGCGATGTGCCGCGAATCATCGACCTCGTGGAGCCACTCGTCACCCGACGCATCCTGCTCGGCAAAGAGCGTGTCGACCTCTACGGCTCGGTGCAGGAATTCCGCGTGGCCGAGACCGACAACGGCCGGCTCGTCGGCGCCGGCGCATTGCACGTCATGTGGGAAGACCTCGGTGAGGTGCGTACCCTCGCCGTCGACGACGTCTGGCTCGGCCACGGCGTCGGCCACGCGCTGCTCGCCGCGCTCGAAGATGAAGCGCGCAAGCTCGGCCTCAGCCGCCTCTTCTGCCTCACGTTCGAGACCACCTTCTTCGGCCGCCACGGCTTCGTCGACATGGGGCGCGAGACCGTCGACCCCGAGGTCTACGCCGAGCTCGTGCGTTCCAACGACGAAGGCGTGGCCGAGTTCCTCGACCTCGCCCGCGTGAAGCAGAACACCCTCGGCAACACCCGCATGCTGAAGCTTCTCTGAGACGAGATTCGGCGCGCCGAGCGGATGCCGCGGGCAGCGGCATCCCGGTCGTACCCTGTGTGCATGTCGACGAACACACCGGCCGGGCGGCAATCGCCGCAGGTGTATCGACGTCGGCGACTCATCGTGCTGATCGGCCTCGTCGCGGTGATCATCGCGATCGTGCTCATCATCGTGCGTCCTGGGGCGAGTCAGGGTGAAGACGGCGCCGGGGGTGGACCATCGTCGAGCGCCGACCCGACGACTGCGCCGGAGACGACCTCTATCCCGACCGAGCCGACCGCGGCCGACGGCGACCCGTGCGCGCCCGAGAAGATCTCGGTGGAGGCCGTGACCGACAAGTCGTCATACGAGGCGGGAGAGCAGCCGCAGCTGTCGGTGACGATCACCAACACGGGCAAGAACGTCTGCGTGCTGAACGCCGGCACGAACGCCCAGATCTTCACGATCATGAGCGGCACAGAGGTGTATTGGACCTCGACCGACTGCCAGGTCGACGCGATCGACGCCGAGGTCTCGCTGACCCCCGGTACGCCGGTCAGTTCGACTGTGCCGATCGTCTGGGACCGCACTCGCTCGACGCCCGAGACGTGCGCCGGCCCGCGCGAGACGGTGCCGGCCGAAGGTGCCTCGTACCACCTCGGGGTGTCGGTCGACGGTTTCGATTCGGCCGAGCAGAAGCAGTTCTTGCTCTACTAACATCCGCGTGACTCGCACCCGCGTACCCGCTCGTCACTTGTGCAGGCCACGACCCGGCGTTCGTCATTTTGACCCGCGTACGGGGGCCGCGCGGTCAGGAGCCTCCGGCTTAGGTTCGTTGAGTGCGCGTCTGGCGTTCCCGGCCGAAGGGACGCGCACCACCACCTCGCCAGGCTGGTGGAGAGCGCCGGGGGTTCCCCCTCTGCTATCAAGCCCGCCCGGCGCTCTCGCGGGGGCGTTCCGCTGCTCCGGCCGAGGGTCTGCGCCAGAACGGTGCGGGTAGCCCGCGAACGCCGGCGCTGAGCCGGTGGGCGGGTCGAAGCGCACGAGCTCGTTGGCCGCATCGAGTGATGGCGCCGACGCCATGAGTTGCTGCTCTGCCGGGTCGAGCGCCCACTTGACGACGAGGTAGACCTCGCCACGCTTCAGGTCACGGTAGCGGCGGATGATCGCCTTCGGCACGAGCGCGTCGTTGCGGATGCACAGCCAAGTGTCGCCGTCGTAACGGATCGGCTTCGGAAGACTGCTTGCCATGGTGCTCCTCGAGATGGAGCGCGCCGGCCCGCGCGGGTTTGTTTCGATGCTACGTGCGGCCCACGACAGAGTCTGAGGGCCAGGAAACGAGCGAATGCGCCGGCGCCGTGGGGTCAACGAGAACGCCGTCGTCTTCGTCGACACCTCGGACCCTCACGGTCCGGCACAGACAGCATAGGCTGCTTCTCTCTGAAATACACATCCCAGTCGAGGGTCGGTCGAAGAGCCTCCCGAGCGGATGCCCCGCAGTGCGCCCTGCGCGGACGGAGACGGGTGCGCGGCATCCGCTCGGTACCCTTGAGGGATGGCAGGCAAGGCAGAACAGAAGCAGTCGACGGAGCCCGTGGAGTTCCGTTCGCAGGCGCTCGCGCAGGCACTCGAACGGCAAGACGTGGCGGCGGTCGCCCTGGCCCTCCGCCACGGCAACACGGTCGTGCCGCTCGTGAAGCCGGGGCCGCGCGACAAGCCACTCGACGGCGGCGAGGTGTGGACCTACCGCGACCCGAAGACCGGCGACGTCGCACTGCTGCTCTTCAGCGATGCCGCGAACAAGCCGGCGAACCTGCCGCCAGCGGTCGGCCTGCAGAGCCCGGGGTGGCTGCGGTCGTTCCTCAAGCGGTACGAGTCGACGATCACGACGGTGTTCCTCGACATCGCGGGCCCGCACCCGATGCAAGCGTCGCCCGGCGAGCTGTTGCGCGCGCTCGAGGCGTAGCGGAGTACGCCGAGTCGGCGCGCACGGCTCGAGTCTGCAGGTGTGCGGCTGCGGCGCGCCCTGAGGAACCGTGTGAGGCCGTCAGAAGGCGGCGTCGAGCTCGCGTTCGCGCGGGCCGGTCGAGGCCATCATGGCGCGTTGCACGGCGGCGTGCACGCTGCCGGCTTCGACGTCGAGGATGGTCGTGTAGCCGAGTCGGCGGGCCTCGGCGCCCCGCTGCTTCGCCGCAGTCACGGGGCGCACCTCGCCGGCGAGGCTGATCTCGCCGAAGGCGGCGAGCTCGTGCGGCACGGCACGGTCGCGCATGGCCGAGGCGATGGCGACGGCGATCGCGAGGTCGGCGCCGGGTTCGGCGAGCCGCACACCGCCGACTGTAGAGACGTAGACGTCATGATCGCCGAGAGTCTTCAGGCCGGCTCGGCGCTCGAGCACGGCGATGATCATGGCCACCCGTGATGGGTCGACACCGTTGACGACGCGGCGAGGCTGCGGCGCCTTCGTGGACACGACGAGCGCCTGCACTTCGACCGGCAGGGCACGGCGCCCCTCGAGTGCGACGGTGACGCACGTGCCGCTCACGGCACTGCGCCCGCTCGAGAGGAAGAGCCCCGACGGGTCGGGCACCTCGGAGATGCCCTCGCCGGTCATCTCGAAGCAACCCACTTCGTCGGTCGGCCCGAAGCGGTTCTTGAGGGCCCGTACGAAGCGAAGGGCCGTTTGTCGATCGCCCTCGAACTGGCAGACGACGTCGACGAGGTGCTCGAGCAGACGGGGGCCGGCGATCGAGCCGTCTTTCGTGACGTGGCCGACGAGCAGCACTGGCAGCCGCCGCTCTTTCGCGATGCGGATGAGCGTCGACGCGACTTCGCGCACCTGGCTCGGTTGCCCGGGCAGACCATCGGAGAGGGATGACGATACGGTCTGCACCGAGTCGACGATGAGGAGCTCGGGGGCGATGGCGTCGACCTGCCCGAGGATCGTCGCGAGGTCGGTCTCTGCCGCGATGAAGAGCTCGTCGTGCAGGGCCTTCGTGCGCCCAGCTCGAAGGCGCACTTGCGCGACCGACTCTTCGGCGGTGACGTAGAGCACCCGCCGCCCGGTGGCTGCCACGCGCGCCGCGACCTCGAGCAGGAGTGTGGATTTGCCCACGCCCGGCTCACCCGAGAGCAGGATCGCGGCGCCCGCCACGATGCCGCCGCCGAGCACCCGATCGAACTCGCCGATGCCGCTCGGGCGGTGCGCGGCGTCTTCGGTCTGCACGTCGGTGATCGGGCGAGCGGTGCGCGCCTCGCCGAGTTGCACGGCCTGCACGGCGCGCACTATGCCCGTGGGCTCGGCGACGTCGACGACCGTGCCCCATTGCTGGCACTCGCTGCAGCGGCCAACCCACTTGACAGTGCTCCAACCGCACTCGGTGCAGCGGAACGTGGAGGTGGGGCGGGCCATGCCCCGAGACTAGCTGCGGCCGCCGACAGTGACCGCGTCGGCGCGCGCGCCGACGCCGAGGTGTGCGGCGGCCCGGGCGACAGCGGGCCGGAAGGCCTCGGCCCACACCGCGTACCCGTGGTCGTTCGGGTGGAACATGTCGCGCGCGAACTGCGTCAGGATGCCCCGGAGTCCCTGCCGCTTCATGATCTCGTGCAGCGGCGCGACGACGAGTCCGTGCTCGCGGGCGGCAGCGCGAAGCATCCGATTCGCTTCGGCCACCTTGCGTTCGCTGTGGGGGAAGTAAAAACACGGCAGGTCGGCGACGACGGCGCCGGCGGGCAGTTCGGCGAAGATCGAACGGATGTTGCGGTCGAACGCCCGGGGGCTCCAGTCGGCGATGTCGTTCGCGCCGATCGAGACCGTGACCACGTCGGGCCGCAGATCGCGGAACCGCGGCAACTGGTCGCGCACGGCGAGCGCCGTCGTCGCACCCGAGACGCTGAGGTTCACGACGCGCACGCTTCGCCCGGTCACCGCGCGCACCCCGTCGGCGAGTACGCCGACGTAGCTGCGGTCGGGCCGCGACGCGCCGATGCCCTGCGCCGCACTGTCGCCGATGGCGACGTAGAGCAGCTCGCCCTCGACCTTCGCGTGATCGCGCCACCACTTCGAGTGCACCGGCAGCGTGTCGTTCAGCGTCGACTTGTTCTCGAGCATGCGATCACGGAACCGGGGCACTCCGCCTGCACCGAGCAGCGTGACGGCGGACAGACGGATGCCGCGCCACACGCTCGTCGAGTCGCCTGACGCGCGATTCGTGGCGGTAGTCGTCGCCGGTACGAGGAGTTCTGCGGTCATCACACGACGCTATGACCGTCGACTTCGAGTTGCCTGCGCGCGGACTGGGCGTGAGCTGGGCATGAGGCGTCTGGCGACGGTCTCACCCGACGGCGGTGGTGAGCAAGGGCGGCGCGAACGCGGTCGCAGTCGCGGTCGCGTGCCGGTCTCGAGGGCGTGCGGCCGCTCGATCTCTGCGGCAGCCGACGGGTCGAAGTGACGGATCACGCCGTCGAGGTCGAAGATCACCGCTCGGATCATGCACCCAGTATGGATTGTCGGCGCGTTGGTCGAGGCATCCGCTCGTTTTGGCACTGGCGCGCGCGTCGTCTAAGATCGTCCTCGGTACCGTGTCCGAGCGGCCGAAGGTGCAACTCTCGAAAAGTTGTGTGGGTGAAAGCCCACCGTGGGTTCAAATCCCACCGGTACCGCCACAGAAAACCCCTGGTAAAACAGGGGTTTTTTGCATTCTGAAATCCCTCATGGTGCAGCCGTGGTGTATTTCTCGCCATCTGGGCCGCTCAGCCGCAAAACAGCAGGGGAGTGACGCGCCGAATGCGACCTTGGACGCCTGAGAGGTTGATCGACTTCGTGCCGGTGCCGTAAAAGCCGTGGTTGACGGCGTTCGTTGCGTAGGCATCGCCGGCGGCGCAGCCGGGTCCACGTACCCCGATCGCGAACGGGGACACCGTGAATGCCACGTACCGCGCAGAGAGAGCGCTCAGAGCCACTGTTCGGCCGCGGTAGCCTCGCGGGATGAGTGGGATACCGACTGATCGACGCATCATCCGGCTGTTCCCGGACTACTCACGGGACTGGCCGCTCTGGGAGAACTCGACGCCGACATGGGACGTGGGCTACACGACCACCCCTGAGACATACGGCCTGTCTGAGAAACTCACCGCCGACATCGACGCCTGGAACAAGCTCTGGGAGGCCCACTTCGACCACGCAGAGGGGTGGGGCAGCAGCGAAGTCCGCGACGGTTGGGGCGCCGACGGCGAAGAAATCGCTCGCCGCCTGCGCGAGGAGGTCGCCGACTACGCGGATGTGCGGTACGAGCCCTGGCCACTGCGCGGGCCGGTCCGAAGCGAGTAGCGGTGGCCTGAATTCATCGACCGGTGCGGGATGGGCCGTCGAGGGCACGCAAGCGGATCTCTCTGCGGATCGACCCGCAGAACTTCTAGCTGGCTTAGCCTGCCGCGCGGCGCGCGGTCCGGATTCTGTCCCGCACGGCTAACATCATCGTCACTATCGTGTGAATGACGAAGGCGAGACGATTCTGATGATCATGTCCAAGCAGAACGTTCCAGTGGCGCGCATCGCCTTGGGCGCACTGTTCTTCGTCGCCCTGCTGATGCAGTTCTGGCTCGTTCCGAGCGTTGCCGCCGAGTATGCAGCCCGATATCCCGAATATGCGGGCCTGGCGCGTCCATACGTCATCGTCGTCGGGGTCGCGATCGGACTGTTTGAGGTGGCCCTGCTGGCCGCGTGGCAGGTGCTTTCGGCCGCGGCCACGAACACCCGCACCCAGCGAAAGAAATGGTGGGCGATCGCCCTACCTGTGGCTCTCGGTTCGTCGGGCGCACTGTTCGCCGGTGTTTTCGTGCATGCCGGGTCGGTCGCACGCGTCGGTGGGCCACCGATGCTCTTTGGTCTCCTCGTGTCCGTCGCGGTCGTCATCTGCGCGATCGTGCTGAGACGCAAGGCGATGGAATTCACACTTGAAGATGGCAACGATCGGGCGCCGCATCCTGCCAATGCTCGCCAGTAGAGCCTCGGCGCTCTCAGCTCGCCCGCAAGCCGGTGCCTTACCGAAACACGCACCGTCCACGGTGAAGCGGCTGTGCACGTGGTCCTTCTTCAGGATGGGATTCCTGGTTCAGCGCGTTGAGTTCGGATTTGAGCTTCGATTCGCGGTATGGACGTTTCGGGCACCAGCGGACATATATGTGTAAGTCGAACGATTGGATGGGCTACACGGTGAACGAGGATCTGGATGAGCTGCTGCGTCGATCGCAGCCCGAGTTGGCAGAGCGCAGCCCACGCCTAACATTCGCACTGGATGACCTGGTTGATGCACAGCCGCTGACGGCACGACGCCGATGGCGCCCGATGGTATCCGGCGGCTTCATCGTGTTCGCACTCGCGGGTGGGGCCTCTCTCGCCGCGGCCGCACCCGGCGTGCTCGCGTGGTTCGGGTGGACGGACAACACGGGGTCAAGGCGTCCTGCGCGTCGATCAGGGATCCGACAGGAGGGGCCGCACTTCGAGCCGACGGTTGCAGGCTTTCGAGCCCTCGCACATCAGCTTGAGGGCGACGTCCAGGTCAGGCGCGTCGATGATCCAGAATCCGGCGGCCCACTCCGTGGCTTCGACGAACGGTCCGTCGGTGAAGACCGGCTCGTCGCCGCGCCCGTCGATCACGGTCGAGACCGTCGGGTCGGCGAGGCCGGCGGCGAACACCCAGTGGCCACCGGTGACCAGCTTCTCGTTGAAGGCGTCGATCGCGACAGCCTCTTGGACGGTGCCCGATTCGCTGCGGTAGTCGATGACATTGACCAGGTATTGCATGGCTTGGTCCTCTCAGGCGTAGTTGGGGCGGCCGGTGAGCCGGTAGGTGTGAGCGAGGACACCGGTCGGGAACGCCCGCGTCTCGACCAGTTCGAGACCGAAGTCTTTGCCTTGCTGCGGGAACAGCCGAAGGCCGTCTCCCACGATGACCGGGCACACGATGAGGTTGATCTCGTCGACGAGTTCGTTCTCGAGCAGCCAGCGCGCCAGCACGCCGCTGCCCACGACCACCAGCTCGCCTCCCGGCTGTGCCTTCAGTTCCCTGATGCCCGCGGCGATATCCCCCGAGATCACCGTCGTGTTCTTCCATGCCGGGTCGGTCAGGGTGTTGGACACGACGTACTTCGGCCGAGGATTCATCGCGCCCGAAAACGGGTTCGAGTCGTCGGCCTGACCACCCCAGTAGCTCGCGAACAGTCCGTACGTCTTGCGGCCGAGCAGGAACGCGTCCGCGCGCTGCCACGTCGAAGCGATGTACGCGGCCGACTCCTTGTCGCCGGTCGGGATGGCCCAGCCGCCGCGCGCAAAACCGGGGTCGAGCTCGTCATTGTTGCCGCCATTTGCCTGCATGACGCCGTCGACGCTGACCTGGATCGAGATCGTGAGATTCATGGTGTTGCTCCCTTGTTCCGAGTCACCTCTGGGGGCGGCTTCACTACTTCAACGAACGCGATCACCCGATTCGACAATTGTTCCTCAAGACCGTCACAGTGTTTACACCTGCAGCGTTAGCCAGGGGAGTCGAGAACCCGATGCAAGAGCTCAGCATCGGATGGGAGTGGGCGACGACACCCGAGCTATCTCTATGTTCAGGTCTCGCAAGACGTTCGGCTACCTCGACGAAGAGATATCAACGAGATGCCGGCGATCGAGGGTCAGTCGATCGCTGCGGTTTCACCGGGGTCAGAGTGCCCGCGCCCGCCGGTCCCAATCGGCCCTCTTGGCCTCTTCCTCTTGCCAGAAATGGCCGTCATGATGACGAACGTACAAAAGGAAACCAAGGAACGCTGCACCCAGGATCAAACCCCGCGAGAGATAGGTAATTCCCCAGCTCCCAAACAGTTCCCACGACCAGATTCCCGACTATCATCACCAACTGCAGTTTCGCGTCAGCCGCGACGAGTGGAGTACGAGCAGGTTGGAGCGCTGAAGGATGGGTCATTGGACGCGAGCCATCATTTGTGATGGCTCGGTCAGCGGTGAAGCCGTATTGGGCGTAAAGCCCGTGAGCATCGCCCGTTGACAACAGAATCCGTTTTAGGTCTAAAGGTTCCAGGTCCGCCATTACACCAGCGGCCAGCATCTTGCCGATGCCTTGACCGCGGGCTTCGGTTGCGACGAACACGTCGCAGAGCCAAGCGAACGTAACGCCGTCAGTCACGACGCGACCGTAAGCCACCTGCTCTCCAGACCCGATGTCGTACACCCCGTAATTCCGAGAGGCGTCGATAGCTGCATCCTGCTTCTCACGAGCCCTACCTTGCGCCCAATAGGACTGCTCGCTGAGCCACTGGTGCACGCGGGCACGATCAACTCTGTCCGTTTCGGCGGAGAAGATATAACGCTCAGTCATGACAACACCTAGAGGAACGGGCTGTTGCATCTCGAAACAACGCATGCCAACTTCCGTCCCGATCAGGGTTCCTCCTGCGAACATGTACTGCGTGCAGACGAGTTTGGACATTCCGTGCAGACGACTTCGGAAACTCACAGGCGGATTGGCGATTCTCATAACTATGTGTCATATCCGTGTGATCGGATCTGAGTACCCACCGTTGGTTACGAGACACCTGGAGCCCGGTGACGAAATTGATCGGCTACGCGCGTGTATCGACCCGACCGCAGTCAACTCAGCGGCAAGAAGCAGACCTTTTCGTGGCGGTGTACGGGTGTTCAGCGCGCAACGGGGCGACCACGACGACATCGTGAACGCAGTTGCGGCTTTCACCGAGTGTCCTGAAGCTCCCACTAGCGCCATGACGCTTGCGATTCAGGGCGGGCTTTGCATGGCGGTTTGGTTCGGGCGGCCGGCGCGCTGGATACCGTCATCGCTGCCTACGCAGTGGCGAATGATGCAACCGTGATCCACTTCGACCGCGATTTCGAGCTCCTCGCCAGCGTCGGCCCAGAGCTGAAGCAGGAATGGATCGTGCCCCGCGGCACGGCGTGCTAGCCCGGCGTCGACACGCCTCGCTCACCAACCGCTGCGCGTCGGCGTGTGCCCCTCTCGGGCGTCGTCGGGCATGGGCATCTCTGCCCGCAGCCCGAGCAGTCTGATTGGCCGATTTGGTTCGATCCTGCCGGCGAGCTCCAGCGCTCTGGCCAGCACCAGGTCTCGCTCGAACGTCTCCGGCACCTTCTTCGTGAAGACCTTGGTGAGGAACGGCGCGTACCGCACCTTGAGCGTGAGCCCGATCACCGGTCGGCCCTCGGCCGCGATGTCCTCGAGCACTCGGGCGACGAGCTCCCGCACGGCCGCATCGACCTGCGCGGGCTCGGTCAGGTCTTGCTGGAACGTCGTCTCCCGGCTGTGCCCGCGGGCGACCCATGGTGTGTCGTCGACGACATCGGCGCCCTCGCCGCGGCCGAGCTGGGCGTACCAGGGCCCCATCCTCGGCCCGAATTCGGCGACCAGATCGTCGGGCGCAGTCGCAGCCAGCTCGGCGACGGTGGTGATGCCGAGCCCGGCCAGACGACGGGAGATCTTCGAGCCGACACCCCAGAGGTCGACGGTCGGGCGGTCGCCCATCACCTCGAGCCAATTGTCGGCGGTAAGCCGGAACACGCCGCGAGGCTTGCCGAACCCCGTCGCGACCTTGGCCCGTACCAGTGTGTCGCCGATGCCGACGCTGCAGTGAAGCCGGGTTCGTTCGAGCACGGCCAGCTGCAGCATCCGGGCATAGGCCTCCGGGTCCTCTGTCTGCGCGCCGACGAACGCCTCGTCCCAGCCGAGCACCTGCACGGTCGCGCCGGGCTGCGCGCGCAGTGTCGCCATGACCTCAGCGGATGCCGCGGTGTAGGCCTCTGCGTCGACTGGCAGGATCACGGCATCGGGTGCCTTGCGGGCGGCGATGCGCAGCGGCATCCCTGATCCGACGCCGAACTCGCGCGCCTCGTACGACGCAGTCGAGACCACGGCGCGTTCGGTCGGATCTCCTCGGCCCCCGACGATCACGGGCTTGCCTGCGAGCTCCGGCCGTCGCAGCACTTCGACGGCCGCGACGAACTGGTCGAGGTCGACGTGCAGCACCCAGGACTTCCGGTGTCCGGTCACGGAACCAGTCTGCCTCGTGAGGCCGACGCTCCCACATCACCCGAACCGAGTGATTCGGAACATCGACGGCTTCGGTACCGTGGGCCGGTCCCGATCCGGTCCCGATCCGGACCACGAGGAGCACGATGTCCACCGAGCAGCCAGCCGAGTCGCGGACGCGTCAGCGGTGGGCGGAGGCGCGGGAGATCATCGCCGTCTTCCTGCTGTCGGTCACCGCGATCCTGACGGCGTGGTGCGGCTTCGAGTCCTCGAAGTGGAGCGGGCAGATGTCGATCGACTTCAGCCAGGCTTCCGCCGCGCGAATCAAGTCGGTCGACCTCGCGAGCGAGTCGCGCGACGCGCAGGCGGTGGACCTCGCCATCTACACCCAGTGGATCGATGCGACGGCGACGGGCGACACCGCACTCGCCGACTACGTGCGTGCTCGATTCACTCCGGAGTTCACGGTCGCGTTCGAGGACTGGCAGGCCGGCGGCGAGGACCTCAAGTCGCCGTTCGCCGAACCGAGCTATGTTCCGATCGGGAAGGAGGAGTCGGTCGCGGCGGCGAAACTCGCCGACGAGAAGTTCGAGGCCGCACTCGAGAGCAACCAGCGCGGTGACAACTACTCGCTGCTCACCGTGCTCTTCGCGATGGTGCTGTTCTTCACGGCGATGTCCGAGCGCAACACCTCGCGCTGGCCCGGATGGTTCCTGCTCGGGCTCGGCGCCGTCGTGGCGATCGCCGGCGGGGTGATCCTCGCCACGTTCCCCGTGCTGGTGTGAGCTGGGCCCCGAATCGCACCCGGTGCTAGCGTGGATGGCCGACCACGCGGCATCCGTCGCCGTGGATTCCGCGGAGGGAACGCAGCGTGCATCAACCGGTCGAACTCGACGAGGGCCTCATGTTCCGTGAACTCGCGATCGGCGACGGGCCTGCGCTCGCCGCGGCGTATACGCGCAACCGCGAGCACCTCGCGCCCTGGGAGCCCGCCCGAACCGACGACTTCTTCACCGCCGAGATGCACCGGCGCGACGTCGAGGCATCGCTCACCCGACTCGAGGCGGGTCTCGCCGTGCCGTTCGTGATCGTCGACGGCGACGAGATCGTCGGCCGGATGAATCTCTCCGACATCGTGCGCGGCGCGTTCCAGAATGCGCACCTCGGCTACTGGATCGACGCCCGCTATGCCGGGCGCGGCCTCGCGACGACGGCGGTCGGTCTCGCCGTGCATGCGGCGCGCGGCATCGGTCTGCACCGCGTGCAGGCGGGCACGCTCGTGCACAATGCCGCGTCGCAGGCGGTGCTCGCCCGCAACGGGTTCGAACGCTTCGGGCTCTCCCGCCGGCACTTGCGCATCGCGGGGGAGTGGCAGGATCACGTGCTCTTCGAGCGGCTGCTCGAAGAGTGAGCCGAACCGCACCGGCCGCCGGTGTTAGCGTGGACCCACGCGAGCGCACCGGCACGGGCCGCCGCGACGACCGAGGGGAGCTGACGTGATCGAACTTGTCGTCGCCCTCTTCCGGGTCGCGCAGGCCTCACTCGAGATCGCGCTCGCCTCGAACGCGCAGATGTCGATCGTGCTCCTCGGTGTCGTCGGAGCGGCCGCCGTCGCCGTGGTCGTCGTGGCCTGTCAGGCGTTGCCGGCGATCGTCGCGGCCGACGCGAGCGGCGCGGCCACACGGTTCCGGCAGACGGCTGACCCGTGGCGACTCCTCGCGCAGAGCGACCCCGACGCACCCGGGCGCGCTCGCCCGAGGGCGCCGACACGCGGCATCGCGGCCGCGTAGCGACACTCGACCGACGCAACCATCGCCCAGCGGGCGACGGCTCGGCGACCCGATTCCTCGCGGCCAGACGGATTCACACATCCCTCCGACCGCAAGGAACTCCCATGGACCTCTATGCCTTCCCGCCCATCGCCGCCATTCTCGACGGCGCACATGCCGTGCTCATGGCCCTCGCGGGCATCCTCGAACCGCTCATCGGCATCGCGAGTGCCGCGGCGGCCGTCGTGCTCGTCACCCTGCTCGTGCGCGCAGCACTCATCCCCGTCGGCGTCTCGCAGGCCAAGGCCGAACAGACGCGTTCCCGCCTCGCCCCGAAGCTCGCCGCGCTGCAGCAGAAGCACAAGAAGAACCCCGAGCGACTGCAGCGCGAGACGATGGCGCTCTACGGCGAGGAGGGCACCACGCCCTTCGCCGGGTGCCTGCCGATGCTCGTGCAGGCGCCCATCGTCGGCGTGATCTACGCGCTCTTCATCCTTCCGACGATCGCCGGGCACCCGAACGCGCTGCTCGAGCAGACCTTCTTCGGCGTGCCGCTCGGCTCGAGCCTCGCGGGCCAGATCGCGACCGGCACGCTGACGCCGGGCGCACTGTTCGTGTTCGGCGTCGTGATCGTCGGCATCGCCGTCGTCGGTGAGATCACCCGACGCGTCTTCCAGCCGCGCCCGGCCGCCGGTGGGGTCGCCACCACGAGCCGAGCGGATGCCGCGGCGAAGACCGACGCCGTAGGGGCATCCGCTGCCCTGCTCGCCGGGCCGGGAATGGCTCGAGCGCTCGGCGCACTGCAGTTCATCACCGCCGTGATCGCCGTGTTCGTGCCGCTCGCCGCCGCCCTGTACCTCTTCGTCACGGTGGCGTGGACGCTGTGCCAACGAGTGCTGCTGCGACGCAGGTATCCCCTGCAGGCGCCGCTGCCGGCGTGACGGTGGCGGCGCGAGCGATCGGAGCGGGCGCCCTCGATCTCACCCGAAGATCGGGGGCGTTCCGCTGTACCCGCGGGTGCTGTGCACGGCCGTCTTCCGCCGTCATTCTCGGCTCGAGCCCCCGGGTCATGCCCCATATCGTGTCGCGCGACACGCGCACAAGGGCTTGCCGACATGTGGTGAGCGGTGGTTTCGTAGGGGAATCAAACGAAGGAGCACAACATGAGTTTCCTCGCGTTTCTGATCCTCGGCCTCATCGCCGGGGCGATCGCCAAGCTGATCCTGCCTGGCAATCAGGGCGGCGGGTGGTTCGTCACCCTGCTGCTCGGCGTCGTCGGCGCTCTGCTCGGCGGCTGGATCGGCAGTGCCATCTTCGGCATCGGCATGGATCAGTTCTGGGATCTCGGCACGTGGCTCCTCGCCATCGCCGGATCGATCATCGTGCTGTTGATCTGGGGCCTCATCACTCGGGGCCGCAGCAAGAGCACGGCAGCCTGAGACCGTTCGGCTCGACGAACGCCGCGTGCTCGTCGGCCGGCCTCACCGGCCGGTCGACGGCACGCGGCTCATTCGCGTGCGCGTTCGAGGGCGAGCTCGGCGAAGCGTCTCAGCATGCGTTGCGGTTCGATGACGGATGCCGCGGCCAGCTGTTCGCCGACCTCGCGCAGTTCGCTCGCCGGGAAGTAGCCGTGGTGGCGATAGACCTGTGCGCGGGCGATGAAGTCGTCGGTCGACACCTCGGGGTGGAATTGCGTCGCGTAGACACCCGCGCCCACGCGGTAGATCTGCACGGGGCATCCTTCTGACGATGCCAGCAACCGGGCGTCTGCCGGCAGTCGCTCGGTGGCCTCCTTATGGCCGACGAGCGCGTCGAACCGCTCGGGCAACGCGCCGACGAGCGGGTCGGCCACGCCCTCGGCGGTGAGGCGGATCTCGACGGCCTGGGCCTGTTCGCCGTGTGCCGTGCCGACCTCGCCGCCGAGCAGCCGGGTCAGCACTCCGATGCCATAGCAGGTGAGCAGGAGTGGGAAGTCGGCCGCGAGCGCCTGTTCGGCGAGACGGGCGAGATCGGACTCGACACGGCGCTGCACCTCGTGCTTGCCCGCCTCAGGGGTCGTCACGTTGAACGGGCTGCCGCCCACGACGATTCCGACGTAGTCGTCGATCGCGACATCGCCGAGGGGGTCGACGTCGAGGCGCACGTGTTCGAGGCTCCCGGCATCGACGCCCATCGCGCGGCGCACCGACTCGTACTCTGGGCCGACGGCCTCGACCTCGGGGCGTGCTGAGAGGAAGAGGAACCGCCTCTGCGTCATCGACCTCTCCGTCGGCTGCGCTGCTTCGCACCCCCGCCGGTGCGTGGCGCCGGCCGGCCGGCCGTGCCCCCGGACTTGCCCTTGCCCCCGGACTTGCCCTTGCCACCGCCGGCCGCTTTGGCCGCAGCAGCTCGGCGTTCGGCTGCGGCGAGCTTGGCCGCCTTCGCGGGCTTCATCGGGGGCGGGTCGTCGGCCGATCCGCGCGAGCTCTTCGCACCGCGACCACGCACGACGGCGACGAACTCCTGGATGTCGGTGTCGTCTCGGTCGCGACGCCAGACCAATGAGATCTGCGTGGCCGGGGCATCCGTCACCGGAATCGCGACGACGTCTTTGCGGCGATGCAGCCGGGCGACGGACTGCGGCAGGATCGCATGGCCGGTGCCCGCGGCGACGAGCTCGACGGTCATCGCGGCATCTGGCTGCACGGGTGCGGGCGTCTCGTTCTCGAAGTCGGCGAGGGTGAGTTCATCGGCATCGGCGAGCGGATGCTCCTTCGCCAGCACCACGACCGCGAGCTCCTCCCAGAGGGCGACGGCGTGCAGGCCCTCGGTCTCGACGGGGAGTCGCACGAACGCGACGTCGGCCTCGCCCGCGAGGAGCGCGGTGAGTTGCTCGGGCTGTTCGACGACGAGCGCCTCGAGCGGAAGGTCGGGCCGGCGTTCGCCCCACACCTTGAACCATTTCGAGGGGCTCACGCCGGCGACGTATCGCAGTGTCAGTGCCACCCCGGCCCCCGTTCGCAAGCGGCCTCGCACAGCCTGCATCCAGCGTAGACGATGGCCGCCCGGCCGGCTCGGGTGGGCGGATGCCGCGCGACGGGCTACGGTGTGAAGGTGAGCCAGTCCCAGTCGAGAAACGCCCAGACCATGAAAGCGGAGACCGCAGCCAAGAAGCTCGGCATCCTCCTCGAGGCCGCGCCCGAGGAGTTCCGCACCGGGGTCGTCACGCGCGACGAAGTGGCTGCGCTGCAGGCCGACCCGCCCGAGTGGCTGCAGGTGCTGCGCCGCGAGGGACCGCACCCGCGCACCGTGGTCGCGGCGAAGCTCGGCGTCTCCAACTCTGGCCTGGCCCGTGGCGAGGTCACCGAACCGCTCACGACCGCCCAGATCAAGGCGTTGCTCGAGGCCCCGCCCGCCTGGCTCGTCACCGAACGTGCAACGCAGGCCGCCGTGCGCGCCGAGAAGATCCGCGTCGCCGATCGCGACAAGGAGCGCGCCGAGCGCCGCAGCGGCGGCTCGGGCGTCTAGGTCTCGATACGCTTCGCTACTCGACCAGCGGTGTCGGGTAGCGGGCGGCGAGGAAGGCTGAAGCGTCGGCGAGTTCGCGCTCGGAAACCGAGTGGCCGAGCCCTTCGTAGATGCGCTCATCGAGATCCGCGTGCGTCGGCAGCCAGGCTTGCGTTCGAGCCACGGATGCCGCGGGGATCACCTCATCGAGTGTGCCGCGACCCCAGAAGACGGGCGGGGTGAGCTCCGACATCCGCTCATCGCCGTCGCGGTCGCCCGGCAGCGCGAAACCCGCGAGGCTCACCGCGAACGTGAAACGCTCGGGTGCGCGCCGGAGCAGCTCGAGCGCCATCGCGCCGCCCTGGGAGAAGCCGAGCACGCCGACCGACGAGACGTCGGGGGCCACCCGGTCGAGCCAATCGATGACGGCCGTCGTCGCGGCATCCGCCCCCTCGATCGAGAGCTCGACACCCTCGTCGGTGAGCGGGAACCACGCGTGACCGTAGCCCGTGAACGTCGGCGCACGGAGCGAGGCGATGGCCGGCGCGAGCGGCAGGTACGGTGTGAGACCGAACAGGTCGCCCTCGTTGGAGTTGTACCCGTGCAGCAGCACGAGGAGCGGACGACCCTCGCGATCGGCCGCGGATGCAGACCAGAGCACCGCCTCATCGTCGATCTGCACGGGAACCATGGGTCAACGCTAGTGGTGTGAGGCAGAATCAAGGCATGAGCGTACGCACTCCCGACCCGGACTGGAATCCCGACGACGATCCCGACGTCAGGCCGCCGGCGAATCCGGGATGGCTCACCGACCTCGAGCTCGCCGAGGTGCGGGGCAGGTTGCCGCTGCTCTACGTCGAGGCGGTGCCGGTGCGGGTCGACGGGCTCGGGCAGGTCACCGAGGTCGGCGTACTGTTGCGGGCGAACGCGGTGGGGGAGATGACCCGCACCCTCGTCTCAGGGCGGGTCATGTACGGCGAGACGATTCGAGACGCGCTGTTCCGCCATCTCGAAAAGGACCTGGGGCCGATGGCCTTCCCGTTGCTGCCCGCGAGCTCGGTGCCGTTCAGCGTCGCCGAGTACTTCCCGTTGCCCGGCATCTCGCACTTCACCGATGAACGCCAGCACGCGGTGTCGCTCGCCTTCGTCGTGCCCGTCACGGGCACGTGCGAACCGCGCCAGGATGCGCTCGAGGTGACGTGGATGACTCCCGAGGAGGCAGTGAGCGACGGCATCGCCGCTGAGATGGAGGGCGGACGCGGCTCGCTCGTCAAGCAGGCGCTCGCCTCGGTGGGCGCCCTGCGCTAACAGTCGCCGATCACTGGTCTCCGGTCAGCCGACTGTCACTACGACCTTGCCTTTGGCCCGACGGCTTTCAACGCGTGCGAAGGCAGCTGCCGCCTTGTCGAACGGGTAGATGCTGTCGATCTTCACTTCGAGGAAACCAGCGTCGATGAGGCTCGCCAGCGCGATCAGTCCTCTCGGCTCGGGCGCATGGAGAGACGCTGATAGAAGAGGCCCTTGGCTGCCGCACGACGCCGGATGCGCGAGGTGGCGAGGCGGAGTGCGCCGTCGAGGAACATCTCCCTCCCCGGCGCGAGCGCATAGTCCTGACTGATGGATCCGGGTGTCGGTGTCGCCGCGACGGAGACGACACGCCCGCGAGGTGACATCAGCTCGAAGATGCCGGCAAGATCTGTTTTCGGTACAAGATCGAATGCCGTATCGAACGTTCCCCAGCTCGCATCCACTGGCCGGGACCGATAGTCGATCACCTCGTCGGCACCGAGGCGAAGAAGTTCCTCTTCGCTGCTTGCGGAAGCGGTCGCCACGATGTGTGCGCCGAGTCGATTCGCGAGTTGGATCGCGAACATGCCGACCATGCTGGAGCCACCGGTGATCAGCAGGCGCTCGCCTCGTTTCACCATGAGCACGTCTCGAATCGCCTGGAGTGCGGTCGTCCCGGCCAAGGGAACGGCTGCCGCTTGCGCGTACGACAGCGTTCGCGGCGAGGGCGCGACCAGGTCCGCCGCGATCGCGACCTCTTCGGCGAGGGCGCCGAGGGAGGCCTTGTCGGTGCGTGCGAAGACCGCGTCACCGACGGCGACGGAGGTGACTCCTTCCCCGACGGCGGTGACGATGCCGGAGAGTTCGTTCCCCGGGACCAGTGGAAACCGGGTGGGACTGAAGAGCCGGAACGCGCCTGTCCGTTGAAGGATGTCGATGGGGTTCAGGCCGATCGCCTGGGTTCTCACGACGACGTCGCCGGGACCGGCGACCGGACTTCGGCGTTCTCCGAGCTGGAGGACCTCGGGTCCGCCGAAGCTGGTGTATTCATATGCGCGAATGGGGTCCTCCGGTGGCAGTCAGCGCAGTCGACGAGGGCACGCAATCGATTGATTACTTTAGGTCCTAGCACGGCGACTCGAGATCCCGGAATTCTTGGCCAAAGGCATGTTGATCAACGTCATGCTCGCCACCCGAATGGACGACGACGACGACTCGGGACGCTGAGAGCGCGGAACTTCTCGACTCATGCGTACCCGACGGCATGCACCTTCTTCGCCTCGAACCAGCGACATGACCGTCCGTCGGCATCGATCGCGCTGCTGGTGCTGCTCAGCGGTTGCACGTTCGGTGAGCACTATGCGATTTTCGACCGGGAGGCGGAATCGGCCGATGCGCCTCCATCCGAGTTTGTCGATGACGAGCTCTACGACGTCGACACCCTTCGCTTCGCCACGGAGTATGAGGGCGACCGCCTCTACCTCGCGAAGGGCAGCGGCCCCGATGGGGGGATCTGCCTTCTCATCGACGGTCCTGAAGACGACGGCAGGTCGATGGCCTGCAGCGGCGGCAGCTGGGTGGGGTCGAATGGCCGCCACGAGTACCACGTGCACCCCGATGGCGCGCCGCTGCCCGATGATGTCTACACGGACCTGACTGAGAACGTTTCGGTCAAGACGGGGTAGGTCGATCGACGGGGGCTGCTATCGTCCGTTTTCAGCGGACGAGGCGAACCTCGTGGATCTCTTCGCCGAGGAACGGCTGCACCTGTTCCGCGCCATCGGCCACGAAGCCGTTGCGTGCGTAGAAGCGGTGAGCACGAGGATTGTCTGAGGCGACCCAGAGGTAGACGGCGTCGTCGCCGACGGCGGCGTCGAAGAGCTTCTGGCCGATGCCGGTGCCGTGGTAGGCGTCGAGCAGGTAGATGAAGAAGAGCTCGCGCTCGCGCGGCGGGTTCTCGTCTCGGGCGGGACCCGAGCCGACGAATCCGACGATCTCGCCGTCGACGAGGGCTGCGAACTGCGAGTACTCCTCGCCGCGCTCGGCGTAGTGGTTCCACAGCTCGGCCATGCGGCGAGGGGAGAGGTGCTCGAAGGCGGCGGCGCTGATCAGGTGGTCGTAGGTCTCGTGCCAGCAGGTGGCGTGTACGCGGCCGAGGGCCTCCGCATCGGAGTCTCTGATGGGGCGGACGACGACATCGGCAACGACTTCGGTGCTCATGTCCCGAGACTAAGCCAGCGCGCGCGTGCGGCGAAATCGACGACGCCAGGGCTCGCCGCCGGGCGTGTCGGCGTGCGTCCGGCCGTTCGTTTCGATCATGTGAAGTCTCGCCGGTTCATGACCTCCGGGCTTGACGGGAGCGGAACACGTCCCCGTAATATGTCACCCACTACAACATCACGTACCGTGATGCATGACACAGCACAGAGGGGTCTGTTCGCACATGGAAGACACGGTTGTCGAGCCACGAGGAGTGCACGAACGCTCGGCGACACGGGATCCTGCGGTCTCACCGACGGTCGCATCGCGAGTGCCGCTCGGCTCCGGCCGGGTGCGCCTCACCTCCGGGCAGCTCGCCGACTGGCAGCGACGCAATCGTGAAGCGACGATTCCCCACTCGCTCGAGCAATTGCGTCTGGCGGGCAACCTCGACAACCTCCGCCGCATCGCCGAACCCGACGGCGAGGCTGCAACCCACCCGTTCCGCGGCCGATACCCGTTCCTCGACACCGACGTGTTCAAGACGCTCGAGGGCCTGGCCTACGAGCTCGGCCGCAGCGGTGACGATCGCGACGGCGATGTCGCAGGCACTGCGCACGCCGTGACCACTGCGTTCTACGAAGAAGCCGTCGATCTCATCGAGCGAGCCCAACGCGCCGACGGCTACCTGAACTCGTACTTCCAGGCACCCGACGTCGAGAAGAACCCGTGGCAGGACCTCTCATGGGGCCACGAGCTCTACAACCTCGGTCACCTCGCGCAAGCAGCGGTCGCGGCATCCCGGCAGCTCGGCGACGACCGCCTGCTCACGGTGGCCCGCCGCTTCGCCGACCTCGCCTACGAGCGGTTCGGCCCCGACGGCGAGGATGCCGTCTGTGGGCACCCCGAGGTCGAGATGGCGCTCGTCGAACTCGGCCGCGAGACCGGCGAGGCCCGCTACCTCGAACTCGCGAGACTGTTCATCGATCGTCGCGGACGTGGCACGGTCGCACTCAGCGTCTTCCCCGCCGAGTACTTCCAAGACAACGCGCCGCTTCGCGAACTCGACTCCGTGACCGGCCACGCCGTGCGCATGACCTACCTCGCCGCCGGCGCAGCCGACGTCGCCCTCGAGCGCGACGACACGACGCTCGACGCCGCGCTCGAGCGACTCTGGAACGACATGGTCGACACGAAGCTCTACCTCACGGGCGGCCTCGGCAGCCGGCACTCCGATGAGGCGATCGGCGACCGGTTCGAACTTCCCTCCGAGCGCTCCTACAGCGAGACGTGCGCGGCGATCGCCACGATGCAGTGGGCGTGGCGGATGTACCTCGCCTCGAGTGAGACGCCGTACCTCGACGTTTTCGAGACCGTGCTCTACAACGCGTATGCGGCCGGCCTCTCCGACGACGGGTGCGCGTTCTTCTACGACAACCCGCTGCAGCGCCGTCCCGACCACGAACAGCGTTCAGGTGCAGAGCCCGACGGCGAGTTGCTGCGCCGCGCGTGGTTCGGCTGCCCGTGCTGCCCGCCGAACATCATCCGCTGGACGTCGGAGCTGCAGGACCACGTCGCCGCGGCCGACGCCGACACGCTCTACCTCGCCCAGTTCACCGGTGCCGACATCGAGCACGGCGGCCTCCGCCTCGCGGTGACCACCGAATACCCCTGGACCGAACGGGTCACGATCGACGTCGCCGATGCGCCGGCCGACGCGCCGCGTCTCGCGCTGCGAGTGCCCGCGTGGTGCCACGGTGCGAGCCTCACGATCAACGGCGAGACGATCGCGGCCGACGCCCCAGCGGGCTGGCTGCGGATCGAGCAGACGCTCGGCGCGGGCGATCGCATCGAACTCGACCTCCCGATGCCCGTGCGCGCCCACGGCGCCGACCCACGAGTCGACGCCCTGCGCGGCTCGATCGCCCTCGCCCGGGGCCCGATCGTCTACTGCGCCGAGCAGATCGACAACGAGTTCGAGCTCGACGAACTGCTGCTCGCTCCGGCCGACGCGGCGGCCGCAACTGCCGTGCCCCGCGTCGTCACGGCCGGCAGTCGCGACGAGACCCGGATCATCACGGTGCCGACGCGGGTCGCCCCGCCCCACAAGGGCGGGCTCTACCCCGAGCTCGGCATCGAGAGGGTGACGGATGCCGCGGCATCCGTCACCACAACCGCAACGCTCGTTCCCTACCACCTCTGGGGGAACCGCGGAGCGGCGGCCATGCGCGTGTGGCTTCGCACGGCCTGAACCACTGCACCGTTCCACCACTCTCACACGAAGGAAGACAGCATGAAGCAACGCACCGCGCTCCTCGCGCTGACACTCGCGGGTTCGCTCGCGCTCGTCGGTTGCAGCGCCGCAACCGACACCCCCGACTCCGGAGGTGACGGGGTCGGCGGCACCCCCACCGCGGGCGGCACCCTTCGGGTGCTGCAGAACACCGACTTCTCCCACCTCGACCCCGCACAGGGCTTCGACGGGGGCGTCAACAACTTCTACCGGCTCATCTACCGCACCCTCACCACGCAGAGCACGGGCGAGGGCGCCGAGGGCACCGAGATCGTGCCCGACCTCGCGACCGACCTCGGCACGCCGAACGAGGACGCGACGGTGTGGACCTACACGCTGAAGGACGACATCGCCTTCGAAGACGGCACACCCATCACGAGCGCTGATGTGAAGTTCGGCGTCGAGCGCTCGCTCGACCCGTCGATCGCGATCGGCTCGCCATACGCGAAGATCGTGCTCGACATGCCCGAGGACTACCAGGGCTACTACATCTCGGGGCCCCTCGACACGATCGAGACGCCCGATGAGCAGACCATCGTCTTCCACCTGAACCAGCCGTACGCCGACTTCGACGCCGTCGTCGGCCAGTCGCCGTTCACGCCGTTCCCGGTCGACGCCGACGTGACGACGACGAGCCTCGACCAGCAGCCGATCGCCTCGGGCCCGTACCGGGTCACGGAATACCAGCGCGGCAGCACCCTCGTGCTCGAGCGCAATGAGAACTGGAACCAGGACAGCGACGACGTGCGCGGCGCGTACCCCGACTCGTTCGAGTGGAGCTTCGGACTCGACGGCGCCACGATCGACGAGCGCATGATCGCCGGCCAGGGCGACGACCGAAACGCGATCGCCGGATCCGTGCAGGCCGCGTCGATCTCGCGCATCCAGACGCCCGAGATCCAGGAACGCACGATCCAGGGCCTGCAGGGCTGCACGACGTACATGCCGCTGAACACGACGAAGCCCGGCATGGACAACCCGCTCGTGCGCCAGGCGATCAACCTCGCCGTCGACAAGCAGGCCGTCAAGGACGGCACGGGCGGAAGCCAGCTCGCCGACATCGCCACGACGATGATGCCGCCGACCGTCGCCGGATTCACCGAGTTCGACCTGTACCCCTCCGACGACTTCGCCGGCGACCCGGATGCCGCGAAGGACCTGCTCGCCGAGGCCGGATACCCCGACGGGTTCACGTTCGTGCTCGACATCCGGAACAACCCGAAGATGCAGGCCCAGGCCGAAGCGATCCAGCAGTCGCTCGCCAAGGCCGGCATCACGGTGGAGTTCAACCTCATCGACTCGTCGACCTTCTACGAGGTCATCGGCACCACGTCGCAACAGCACGATGCCGCCATCACGGGCTGGTGCCCTGACTGGGCGTCGGGTGCGACCTTCCTGCCGCCGCTCTTCGAGGGCTCGCAGATCTACGAGAAGGGCAACTCGAACGTCGGCCAGTTGAACGATCCGGCCGTGAACACCCGCATCACCGAGATCCGCGCGATGACCGACGTCGACGAGGCGAACGCCGCATGGGGCGCGCTCGACGAGCAGATCATGGAGATCGCGCCCGCCGTGCCGCTCCTCTTCGAGAAGGCC
This sequence comes from Agromyces sp. Y782, assembly GCF_059445405.1. Lineage (NCBI taxonomy): Bacteria > Bacillati > Actinomycetota > Actinomycetes > Micrococcales > Microbacteriaceae > Agromyces > Agromyces sp. Y782. The sequence continues at coordinate 2,781,504 of NZ_JCAIUG010000001.1, forward strand.
GTCATGGTCGTCGGCTCGAACGTCGCAGGCGCCTACGCGCACGCGGGATTCTCGGGTGGCATCGACTACGTGTCGGTCGGACTCGCGAGCCCGGAGCAGTAAACGATGTCGACGGTCCCCAGCGAGCTGGCCGTCGAGTCGGAAGCGAAGGGGGCGCTGCCAACGGGCGGCGCCCCCACCCCGGCCCGACGCGTCATCGCGACGCTCATGAAGTCCCCTGCAGTCGTCGTGAGCGTCTGCATCATCCTGTTCATCGCGCTCCTCGCGGTGTGCGCGCCGCTCATCGCGGCGATCACCGGCTGGGGGCCGTACGAATTCGACAAGACCGCGATCGACTCGGATCTCGGCGGCATCCCCATCGGGCCGCTCGGCGGCATCAGCGCCGAGCACTGGCTCGGAGTCGAGCCCGGCAACGGCCGCGACATCCTCGTGCGCGTCGCCTACGGCGCCCAGGTCTCGCTCACCATCGCCGTCTCGGCCACGCTCGTGACGATGACCCTCGGCGTCGTGCTCGGCATGATCGCCGGATTCTTCGGCGGCGTCGCCGACCAGATCATCTCCCGCGTCATGGACTTCCTCATGGCGTTCCCGACCCTCATCTTCATGATCGCGCTGCTCTCCGCACTGCCGGCCGGCAACCGCCCGGCGCTCCTCGTCGTCGTACTCAGCATCTTCGGCTGGCCCTACACCGCGCGGGTCATCCGGGGTCAGACGATGTCGCTGCGTAACAGCGAGTTCGTCGAGGCAGCGCGCGCCTCGGGTGCGCGCCCGGTGCGCATCGCATTCCGCGAGGTGCTGCCGAACCTGCGGGGCACCATCATCGTGCTCGCGACCCTGGCTGTTCCGGGGTACATCGGCACCGAGGCGGGACTCTCCTTCCTCGGCGTCGGCGTCATGCCGCCCACGCCGTCGTGGGGCCAGATGATCTCGACCGCGGTCGGCTGGTACGCCGTCGACCCGATGTTCTTCCTCATTCCGGGCACCTTCCTCTTCCTCACCGTGTTCTCGTTCACCGTGCTCGGCGACCATCTGCGCACGGCGCTCGACACGGGGGATGCCGCGTAATGCTCTTCTACTTCGCTCGCCGCATCCTCGCGGCCCTCGCCATCCTCTTCCTCATCAGCCTGTTCACCTACGCGATCTTCTTCCTGCTCTCGCCCGACCCCGCGGTGCAGATCTGCGGCAAGACGTGCACGCCGGAACGCATCGACCAGATCCGCTCCCAGCTCGGTCTCGACCTGCCGTTCTGGCAGCAGTACTGGCAGTTCATCTCGGGCATCTTCACGGGTCGCACCTACGGTGAGGGCGCCGCGGCGATCGAGTGCGCGGCTCCGTGCCTCGGCTTCAGCTTCCAGACGAACGAGTCGGTCACCGACATGATCACCACCCGGATGCCGGTGAGCATCACCCTCGCCGTCGGCGCGGCCGTGCTCTGGATGCTCGCGGGCATCGGCGGCGGGCTGCTCAGCGCCGTCAAGCAGGGCACCGGCTGGGACAAGGGCGTCATGATGGCCGCGCTCGCCGGCATCAGCCTGCCGAACTACTTCGTCGCCCTACTGCTGCAGTACGTGCTCGTCGTGCAACTGCGGTGGCTGCCGTTCCCGCAGTCGATTCCGTTCGCCGAGGATCCGCTGCTGTGGTTCCAGTCCTACCTGATGCCCTGGCTCGTGCTCGCCTTCGGGTATGCGGCGATGTACTCGCGCATCGTGCGCACGAACGTCATCGACACCCTCGGCCAGAACTTCATGCGCACGGCGAAGGCGAAGGGGCTCGACGCCCCGCTCGTGCTGCGCCGTCACGCGCTGCGTCCGTCGCTCACTCCGGTCGTGACCCTCTTCGGCATGGACTTCGCGGGCCTCCTCGGCGGTGCGCTCATCACCGAGACGGTGTTCGGCCTGAACGGTGTCGGCAAGCTGACGGCCGACTCGATCGCGAAGAACGACCAGCCCGTCATCATGGGCGTCACGCTGCTCGCCGCCGCGCTCGTCGTCATCGCGAACATGCTCGTCGACGTCGCCTACACGTACCTCGACCCGAGAGTGAGGGTGAAGTCCGCATGAGTCTCACATCACCACGCACGATCTCCATCCCCGTGCCCGGCTCGACGCTGCTCGAGGTCGAGCACCTCACGGTGACGTTCCAAACCTCCTCGGGCCCCGTCGACGTCGTGAAGGACGCGTCGTTCCACGTCGAGGCCGGCGACACGCTCGGCATCGTCGGCGAGTCGGGCTCGGGCAAGTCGATGACCTCGCTCGCCATCATGGGGTTGCTGCCTCGGGGCGGCGTCGCACGCGGCAGCATCCGGCTGAACGGCCATGAACTGCTCGGTCGCAGCGACCGCGAGATGCGCCGGGTTCGCGGCGACAAGGTCTCGATGGTCTTCCAGGACCCGCTCTCGTCGCTGAACCCCTACTACACGGTCGGCCTCCAGATCGAGGAGGCGTACCGAGCGCACAACGGCGGCAGCCGCAAGCACGCCCGCAACGTCACGATCGAAGCGCTCGAACGAGTACGAATCGCGGATGCCTCGCGGCGGGTCGATCACTACCCGCACCAGTTCTCTGGCGGCATGCGCCAGCGCATCATGATCGCGATGGCGCTCTGCCTCGAGCCCGATCTGCTGATCGCCGACGAACCGACGACCGCGCTCGACGTCACCGTGCAGGCGCAGATCCTCGAACTGCTCGCCGAACTGCAGCGCGAGACGGGCACGGGCATGGTCTTCATCACCCATGACCTCGCCGTCGTCAGCCAGGTCGCACAAGACGTGCTCGTCATGAAAGACGGCGAGCAGGTCGAGCGCGGCACGACCGAGCAGATCTTCTCGCGGCCGCAGGCGCCCTACACCCGGGCGCTGCTCGAGGCGCTGCCTCGCATCGACGACCCGTTCGAGTTGAAGGGAGCGGGCGCATGACCGAGGCCATCCTCGCCGCAAGGAACGTCAGCAAGGTCTTCGTCACGCGCGGAGAGGGCGCCGTGTTCGCCGGCACGACCCGGTTCACCGCGGTCGACGACGTGAACTTCGAGGTGCCGCGCGGCAAGACGCTCGGCATCGTGGGTGAATCGGGTTCGGGCAAGTCCACCACGGCGCGCATCGTCGCGAAGCTCATCGACCCGACCGAGGGCACCCTCGAGTTCGAGGGCGAGGATGTCACGAAGGCGAGCGGGCGCGCGCTCGCCGCGTTCCGGTCGAACGTGCAGGTCGTCTTCCAGGATCCGTTCTCGTCGTTGAACCCCAGGCACACGATCGAGAAGATCATCGCGGCACCCCTCGACTACCAGGGCATCACGCCGAAGCAGGGCAAGCGCACCCTCGTGCGAGAGCTGCTCGAGCGGGTCGGGCTGAACCCCGACCACGCGCAACGGTATCCGGGCCAGTTCTCGGGCGGCCAGGCGCAGCGCATCGGCATCGCCCGGGCGATCGCCGTGAGTCCGAAGCTCGTGATCTGCGATGAGGCGGTCTCGGCGCTCGACGTCTCGGTGCAGGCGCGTGTCATCAACCTGCTGAACGAGCTGCAGTCCGAGCTCGGGCTCAGCTACGTGTTCATCGCGCACGACCTCGCGGTCGTGCGACAGATCGCCGACACCGTCGCGGTGATGAGCCGGGGCCGTATCGTCGAGCATGGCGACCGGGCGGCGATCTTCGAGCACCCCGAGCACGAGTACACGAAGGCGCTCCTCGCCGCGGTGCCGCAGATCAACCCCGAATGGGAACGCGAGCGGGTGCGCATGCTCGCAGCAGAAGGAGCAGCAGAGTGATCCAGGCCGAGTACACGATCCCCGGTATGCACGTGCGCGACCACCTCGTCGAGGTGCCGCTCGACTGGTTCGACGAGTCGAGCACCCGGCGCATCACCGTGTTCGCCCGCGAGATCGTCGACCCCGTGAAGCGTCGCGACGAGCTGCCGGTACTCGTCTACCTGCAGGGCGGACCAGGCGGCAAGGGCCCGCGCCCGCCCGCGCCCGACGGCTGGGTGGGCGAAGCACTGAAGACGCATCGCGTCGTGCTGCTCGACCAGCGCGGCACCGGCCGGAGTTCGCGCATCGACGGCCGGGTCATCGCGGCCGTCGGCGACGCCGCCGCGCAAGCCGACTATCTCGCCCGCTTCCGCGCGGACTCGATCGTCGCCGACGCCGAGCACCTGCGGAAGACCGTGTTCGGCGGCAAGCGATGGTCGACCCTCGGGCAGAGCTACGGCGGCTTCATCACCCTCTCCTACCTCTCGAACGCGCCCGAGGGGCTCGCGGCGAGCTACGTCACCGGCGGGCTCGCGAGCGTGTGGCCCGATGCCGCAGAGGTGTACCGCCGCACCTACCCGCGCACCGAGGGCAAGAACCGCGAGTTCGCCCGCCGCTACCCGCACCACGTCGCGACGATGTCGCGCATCGCCGACCGGCTCGCGGCCGGCGACGTGGTGCTGCCCGGCGGGGACGCGCTCACGGTGCGGCGCTTCCAGAGCCTCGGCATCGACTACGGCATGAAGCCGGGGTTCGAACGCATGCACTTCCTCATCGACGAAGCCTTCGCCGGGGCATCCGATGAGCTCACCGAGACCTTCCTCGCGCAGGTGGAGGCGCGCAGCTCCTACAGCGACAACCCGCTCTTCGCCGTCATGCAGGAGTCGATCTACGCCTCGGGCGACACCGGCGCGACCGCGTGGGCCGCGCAGGCCGAACGCGAACGACGCCCGCAGTTCGCCGAGTCGGCTCGCCCCCTGCTCATGACCGGCGAGATGATGTTCCCCTGGATGTTCCGGGAGATCCGCGCCCTCGAGCCGTTCGAAGCGGTCGTCGACCTGCTCGCCGAACGCACCGACTGGAGTGCGCTCTACGATCTCGACCGACTCGCCGCCAATGAGGTGCCGCTCGCTGCTGCCGTCTACCACGACGACATGTACGTCGATGCGGGGCTGCAGCTCGCCACGGCCGAGCACGTCGGCAACACACGGGTGTGGGTGACGAACGAATACGAACACGACGGAATCGGATCCGAGCGAGTCTTCCCACGGCTCGTGCAACTCGTCGCCGAGCAGGGCGGGCCGATCGTGGACCAGTCTCACAAGATGAAAGGACACGCAGCATGAGCGAGACCCAGACGACCCCCGCGGCTTCGGCCCACGCCGGCCACGACCACGAGGCAGCCACGGTCGCCTCGGCAGCTTCGATGCCGGCGCCCGCGACTCGCGACCCACGGCTGCCGCGACTGCGCGAGGTGCCTGCGTTCCTCGACTACATGGCGACCGGCTGGGGAACCCCCGATCGCACGCCGCCGGTCGAGCCGGGCGTCGCGGGGGCATCCGTTGCGCACCGAGCGCGTCTGAGCGCGGCCTTTCCCGGTCGCACGATCGTGGTCGCCTCGGGTCGCGCGCCGGTGCGCGCGAACGACTCGAACTACGACTTCCGGCCCGACAGCGACTTCTTCTGGTTGAGCGGATGCTCCGTCGAAGACGCCGTCGTCGTGCTGACGCCGGCGGGCACCGGCCATGACGCGACGTTGTTCCTTCCTGCTCCGGCCTATCCCGGCGACCCCGATTTCTTCGGCAACGCCGCGCACGGCGAACTCTGGGTCGGCGCCGCGCCCGACCTGGGGGACTGGTCTGCGGCGCTCGGCATCGAGGTGCGGCCGCTTTCACGGCTGGCCGAGACGGTCGGTCGCGGCGAGGGAGCGCTCGTCACGGGCACGCTGAACTCCGACCACGCGGCGCTCGCGGGCCTGCGTCGATCACCCGAGCTCGGGCGCGTGCTCGCCGAGCTCCGCATGCTGAAAGACGAGTGGGAGATCGCCGAACTCCGCCGTGCGGTCGACGCGACGGTCGGCGGCTTCGCGAGCGTCATCCGCGAAGTGCCGAATGCGATCGCCCTCGGCGGCGAGCGCTGGCTGCAGGGCACGTTCGACCGGCACGCGCGAACCTTCGGCAACGGGCCCGGCTACTCGACGATCGTCGGTTCGGCCGAACACGCGCCGACCCTGCACTGGGTGCGCTGCGACGGACCGGTGAAGCCCGACGAGCTGCTGCTGCTCGACATGGGCGTCGAGACCCGCGCGTACTACACGGCCGACGTGACGCGCACGTTCCCGGCTTCGGGCACGTTCAGCGCCGCGCAGCGCGAGGTGCACGATCTCGTCGAGCGCTCGCACCGGGCAGGCCTCGCCGCCGTCCGCCCCGGGCGGGACTTCCTCGACTTCCACACAGCCGCGATGGAGGTCATCGCAACGGGGCTCGCCGACTGGGGACTGCTGCCGGTCTCGGTCGATGAGGCGCTCTCACCCGAGGGCCAGCACCACCGCCGATACCTGGTGTGCGGCATCGGCCATCACCTCGGCCTCGACGTGCACGACTGCGCCCAGTCGAGCTACGAGGCCTACCAGGGCGGCCTGATGCAACCCGGCATGGTGCTCACGGTCGAGCCCGGCCTGTACTTCCACGCATTCGACGAAACAGTGCCGCCGGAGTTGCGTGGCATCGGAGTTCGCATCGAAGACGATATTTTGGTCACCACCGGCGGTTCCGAGGTTCTCTCGGACGCGCTGCCGATCGATGCCGTCGGCCTCGAAGAGTGGATGCGGGCGCGGTAGTCCTGTCGCCCGCGATCGATGAGAGAGGTCGGAACAGCTATGGGGGTCACCGCGATTCGTCCGGTCGAGCAGCAACAGAGCCTGCGCGCGCAGGTGGAGCAGGCGCTCTCGGCCGCGATCATCTCCGGCGAGCTCGCACCGGGCACACTGCTGACGGTACCGACGCTCGCGGCGCAGTTCGACGTGTCGGCGACGCCGGTGCGAGAGGCGATGCTCGATCTCGAGGGGCGGGGGTTCGTCGAACCGGTGCGCAACAAGGGTTTCCGGGTCACGACCGTGAGCCCCGAGGTGCTTCGCGAGATCGTCGAGGTGCGCCAGTTGCTCGAGCCGCCGGCGATGGAGGAGCTCGCACGACGGTTCCCGGCCGGCGAGTTGCCGGCGCTCACCGAGCTCGCCGCGCAGATCGTCGTCGGCGCGCGCACGGGCGACCTGCGCGCCTACCTCGAGGCCGACGTGCATTTCCACCTGACGCTCACGCGCATGCTGGGCAACCGCCTGCTCGTCGAGACCGTCGCCGAGTTGCGGTCGCGTACGAGACTCGTTGGGCTCTCGGCGATGCTCGAGACCAACAGGCTCGACGAGTCGGCAGCCGAGCACCTCGAGCTCCTGCAACTGCTCGAGGCAGGGGATGCCGCAGGGGCGCGCGAGCTCATGCACCGGCACATCCATCACACGCTCGGCTGGTGGGCGGGCAACCCCGAGACCGAGCAGGGCTGAGGGAGCTGGGGCGAGGGCGAGGCGCGAGCGGATGTCCCGTGGCCGGAGTCGGCACGCGGTATGCGGCCCCGCCCAGACCGCGCTTCCCACCCGGCAATGTGTGACATATTACTGATACGATCGATCCAACGGGAAGGGGAGCAGCGCCATGATCAGTGACATCGTGGTCGTCGGGGCCGGCATCGTCGGCGCCGCGTGTGCGCGGGCGTTCGCCCTGGCCGGGTTCCGCGTCACCGTGCTCGACCGCGATGCCCCCGCTTCGGGCACGAGCGCGAAGGGCGAAGGCAACCTCCTCGTCTCCGACAAAGGCCCCGGCGCGGAGCTCGCGCTCGCCCAGTACGCCGCCTCCCTCTGGCCGGGCCTCGCCGCCGAACTCGCCGACGAGCTCCGCTCGTCGTTCCCGGCGATCGAGTACGAGCAGAAGGGCGGGCTCGTCGTCGCCACCACCGCCGAGGGCGCCGCGCCGCTGCTCGCATTCGCGGCATCCCAGCTCGCTGCCGGCGTCGATGCGCGCGCCATCACGATCGACGATGCCCGCACCCTCGAGCCGCACCTGAACCCCGCGATCACCGCGGCTGTGCACTACCCCGAAGACGCGCAGGTGCAGCCGGTCATCGCCACCGAAGCACTGCTCGCCTCGGCGAGGAACCACGGTGCCGACATCCGCCCGTTCGTCACCGTGACCGGTGCGCTGCGTGATGTCAGCGGCCGCGTCGCCGGCGTCACGACGACGGCAGGCGACGTGCCGGCTGGCGCAGTGATCGTCGCTGCCGGCCCCTGGTCGGGCGAGGTCTCGGCCTCGCTCGGGGTGCACCTGCCGGTCAGACCCCGCCGCGGCAACGTGCTCGTCACGACGCGCATGCCCCACCGCGTCTTCCACAAGGTGTACGACGGCGACTACTTCGGCGCCACCCAGTCGAGCGACGCGGCGCTGCAGACGTCGAGCGTCGTCGAGTCGACGGCTGCAGGCACCGTGCTCATCGGTTCGAGCCGTGAACAGATCGGCTTCGACGATCGGCTGCGGGTCGCCGCGCTCCGCGAGATCGCGGTGAAGGCGCTGCGGCTCTTCCCATTTCTCGCGGGCGCGAGCATCATGCGCAGCTACGGCGGGTTCCGGCCGTTCATGCCTGATCACCTGCCCGTGATCGGCGCCGACCACCGCGCGCCCGGCCTCTGGCACGCCAGTGGCCACGAGGGCGCGGGCATCGGACTCTCGCTCGCGACCGCCCAACTTCTCGTCACCGAGTTCACGGATCGATCGGCGTCGATCGACGCGACACCGTTCCGGCTCGACCGCGCATCACTCGCGCCCCACCTCGCGGCGGTGGCGTGATGGGCGCGCGACTGCTGCCGGCCTCCTCCGACCCGATCCGTCCTTCGGCGAGCGCGCCGCTCGCGATCTCGCTCGACGGCGCGGCCGTGCGCGGCATCGCCGGGCAGACGATCGCGGGCGTCGTGCTCGCGAGCGGCCGGCTCGCGTGGCGGCGCACCTCGGTCGACGGTCGCCCGCGCGGCCTGTTCTGCGGCATCGGCATCTGCTTCGACTGCATCGTCACGGTCAACGGCGAGCGCGACGTGCGTGCCTGTCAGCGCCGGGCGGTCGACGGCGACATCGTCGAGAGTCAGCACGACGAACTCCCGGAGGCGGAATGAACGTCGTCATCGTCGGCGCCGGCCCCGCCGGACTCGCCGCCGCGCTCGCTGCACGGGCTCGCGGGGCATCCGTGACCCTGCTCGATGCTGCCGACGAACCGGGCGGCCAGTACTGGCGGCACCTGCCACCCGAGCGCCCTTCGGCCGACGAGCAGGTGCTCCACCACGGCTGGCATCGCTTCACCGCCATGCGCGGGGCCCTCGAAGCCGATGCCGGCTGCGAGATCGTGATGGGCGCCCAGGTCTGGGCGATCGAACCCGCGGATTCCCCCGCCCCCGCCACTCCCGTCGCCGTGCACGTGCTCGTCGGGCCGCCCGACGGCTCGCGCCGCGCCGCCCGCACGTTCCGCCCCGACGCGCTCGTGCTCGCCACCGGCGCCCACGACCGCACGCTGCCCTTCCCCGGCTGGGACCTGCCGGGCGTCTTCACCGCCGGGGCGGCGCAGGCCTTCGCGAAGGGCGAGCGGGTCGCGATCGGCCAGCGGGTCGTCATCGCGGGCGCCGGTCCGTTCCTGCTCCCCGTCGCGGCGTCCCTCGCCGCCACCGGTGCGAAGGTGCTCGGCGTCTACGAGGCGAGCCGCGTCGCCGGACTCGTGCGCGGGTGGCTGCGCAAGCCGTGGCAGCTCCTCGGCGCCGCGAAGAAGGGCGGCGAACTCGCAGGCTACGTCGGCACGCACGTGCGGCACCTCATTCCGTACGCGACCGGTCGTGCGGTGATCGCCGCGCACGGCTTCGACCGGGTCGAGGCCGTCACGGTCGCCCGGATCGACGCGAACTGGAAGCCCGTGCCCGGCACCGAGCGGCGCATCGCCGCCGACGCCGTGTGCGTCAGCCACGGTTTCACGCCACGCCTCGAGCTGCCGATCGCCGCGGGCTGCGCGATCTCCCCGGCGCGCTTCGTCGAGGTCGACGCGGCCCAGCAGTCGAGCGTCACCGGGGTCTACGCCGCGGGTGAGATCACGGGCATCGGCGGTGTCGACGCCGCGCTCGCCGAGGGTGAACTCGCGGGCCACTGCGCCGCCGGCGGAGCACCGACGGATGCCGGCGTTCGCCGGGCTGTTCGTGCGCGCACGACATTCACGGGGTTCGCAGCCCGCATCGAGGCGGCGCACGGCATCCGCTCGGGCTGGACCGCCTGGCTCGACGACGACACCCTCGTCTGCCGTTGCGAAGAGGTGCCCTACGGCTGCCTCCGCGAGACCGCCGCAGAGACCGGCGGCAGCGGGCTCCGCTCGATGAAGCTCACGACGCGCGCGGGCCTCGGCATCTGCCAGGGCCGCGTCTGCGGTCGCACGGTCGAGGAACTCGTGGGGGCAGCCGGTGCGGTCGGGGGTCTCGATACGGCCGCGGGCGGCCTACTCGACCAGCGGGGGGTGGCCGCGGGCGGCCTACTCGACCAGCGGGGGGTGGCCGCGGGCGGCCTACTCGACCAGCGGGGGGTGGCCGCGGGCGGCCTACTCGACCATCCGGAGCGCGTCACGACCGACCGCCGCCCCATCGCCTCGCCGGTGCGCCTCGGCGAACTCGCCGCGGGCGTCGCGCCCGAGTGAGCGCGTCGCACTTCAACGTCCACACCACTCCCATCGTCCAGAAAGGACATCCATGACCACGCAGAAGTTCGACCTCGGCGGTGTCGTCGTCGCGACGACCCTCGCGTTCAAGGAAGACGCATCGGCGCCCGCGGGCCTCGCCGTCGACTACGACAAGTTCGCCGCGCACTGCGACTTCCTGATCGAGAACGGATGCCGCGGCGTCGGCCCCAACGGCTCGCTCGGCGAGTACTCGAGCCTCACCGACGACGAGCGCCGCAAGGTCATCCAGGTCGCGGTGGAGACCGTGGCCGGCCGCGGACTCGTCGTCGCGGGCGTGCACGGCGTCGGCTGGCACCAGGCCGTGCAGTGGGCCGAGTACGCGAAGGCCGACGGCGCAGATGGCGTGCTCGCGCTGCCGCCGACCATCTACCGTGCGAACCGCGCCGAGGTCATCGAGCACTACACGCGCCTCAACGAGGTGGGCCTGCCGATCATGCTCTACAACAACCCCATCGACACGAAGGTCGACCTGACCCCCGACCTCGTCGCCGAGCTCTTCGAGCTCGAGAACGTCGTGGCCATCAAGGAGTTCACGACCGACATCCGTCGCGTGCTCGAGATCCAGGAGCTCTGCGGCATCGACGTCATCGCCGGCGCCGACGACCTGCTCTTCGAGTCGCTCGTCGTGGGCGCGACCGGCTGGTTCGCAGGCTACCCGAACGCCTTCCCGAAGGAGGCCGTCGAGATCTACGACCTCGTGAAGTCGGGGCAGATCGACGCCGCCCGCGAGCTCTACAAGAACCTCGTCGCCGTGTTCCGCTGGGACTCGAAGACCGAGTTCGTGCAAGCCATCAAGCTGTCGATCGACGTCGCCGGGCAGAGCTACGGTGGAACCACCCGCCCGCCGCGCGGTCCGCTCTCGGCCGAGCACGAGGCGCTCGTACGCCGCGACACGCAGAAGGCGCTCGACTACATCGCGAGCCGCTAGGCGAGGCAGGGCCGAGGCGGGGCTGGAGGAGGACACATGCGTTCGAAGCGGATGATCTCTGCCGTCGACTCGCACACCGAGGGCATGCCGACGCGCGTCGTCACCGGCGGCGTCGGCGTGATTCCGGGCGAGACGATGAACGAGAAGCGCCTGCACTTCATGGCGCACATGGACGAGCTGCGGCTCTTCCTCATGAACGAGCCGCGCGGTCATCCCGCGATGAGCGGCGCGATCCTCCAGCCCTCGACGCGCCTCGACTGCGACTGGGGCGTCGTGTTCATCGAGGTGAGCGGATGCCTCCCGATGTGCGGGCACGGCACGATCGGTGTTGCCACGGTGCTCGTCGAGACGGGCATGGTCGAGGTCGTCGAGCCCGTCACCGAGATCCGCCTCGACACCCCTGCGGGGCTCGTCGTCGCTCGGGTCGCCGTGACCGACGGCCATGCCGACTCGGTGACGATCGAGAACGTGCCGAGCTACGTCGACGCGCTCGACACCACCATCGAGGTGCCGGGATACGGCACCGTGCCCTACTCGATGGCGTTCGGCGGCAACTTCTACGCGATGGTCGACCTCGACGATGTCGGGCTCCCGTTCGACCGTTCGCGGCAGCAAGAGATCATCACGGCCGGCCTCGCGATCATGGCGGCGATCAACGAGACCGCGCCGCCGCGGCATCCGTTCATCGACGGCGTCGACCACTGCCACCATGTCGAATTCATCGCTCCGGGGTCGGATGCCACGCTGTCGCGCCACGCCATGGCGATCCACCCCGGGTGGTTCGACCGCTCACCGTGCGGCACGGGCACCTCGGCGCGCATGGCCGAGCTCTGGGCCCGCGGCGAGCTTGCGCTCGACACCGACTTCGTCAACGAATCGTTCATCGGCAGTCGCTTCGTCGGCCGGCTCATCGCCGAGACCGAGGTCGACGGCCGGCCCGCGGTCATCCCGACCATCACCGGTCGTGCGTGGGTGACGGGCACCGCCCAGTACCTGCTCGACCCCGCCGACCCGTTCCCGACCGGCTTCCAGTTCTGACCGCCGCCGCACTCAAGGAGACCTCATGACGCAAGACCTCGAGACCATCGCGGCAGGCGCTGCCGCAGCAGCCGTTCCGTTCGCGGAGACGAACCCGCGCGACCGCGGCGCAGCCCTCGTGGCCGTCGCCGACGCGCTCGAAGCGAATACCGACGAGCTCGTCGGCATCGCGATGGACGAGACGGGCCTCACCGAGGCGCGCCTCCGCGGCGAGCTCAAGCGCACTGCGGTGCAGCTGCGTCTCTTCTCCGACACGATCGTCGACGGCGGCTACCTCGACGTGCGCATCGACGCCGCCGACCCCGAGTTCGTGCTCGGTGCGCGCCCCGACGTGCGCCGCTACCTCGTGCCGGTCGGCCCCGTCGTCAACTTCGCCGCCTCGAACTTCCCCTTCGCGTTCTCGGTCGCGGGCGGTGACACCGCCGCGGCGCTCGCCGCCGGCTGCCCCGTGATCCTGAAGGGCCACTCCGGCCACCCCGAACTCTCCCGGCGCACTGCCGAGGTCGTCGCGGCGGCCCTCGCAGCCGCGGGAATGCCCGATGGGGTGTTCCACCTCGTCACGGGCCAGGCCGAGGGCGTCGCGATCCTCAAAGACCCGCGCGTGAAGGCCGGTTCGTTCACCGGCTCGATCCCCGCCGGCCGCCTGCTCGCCGACATCGCTGCTGCGCGCCCCGCACCCATCCCGTTCTACGGCGAGCTCGGCAGCGTCAACCCGGTCTTCGTGACGCAGGGCGCCCTCGCCGAACGCGGCAGCGAGATCGCCGCGGGGTACGTTGCGAGCGTCGCCGGCTCGGCCGGGCAGCTCTGCACCAAGCCGGGCTTCGTGTTCGTGCCGTTCGGGCACGGCCTCGACGGCGAGATCGCGGATGCCGCGGCATCCGTCGCCCCGCACCGCCTGCTGAACCCGCGTATCGCCGCCGGCTACCGAACGCGCCGCGACGAGATCCTCGCCGCGCAGGGCGTGCGCGTCATCGCACCCGGCAGCATCGAGATCGACGGCGACGGGCAGGGTCGGGCCACCCCGACGATCGTCGCCGTCTCGCTCGACGACCTCGTCGCCGGGCGCGACGTGCTGCTGGGTGAAGCCTTCGGGCCGCTCTCGGTGCTCGTCGAGCACGAGGCCGGCACCGACCTCGCCGGCCTCGTGCCCACGCTCTTCGAGGGCAACCTCACGGCCACGGTGCACGCGGCGACCGGTGAAGCGGATGCCCCGCTGCGCGCGCTCGTACGCGTGCTCACCGAGCACGCCGGGCGGGTGCTCTTCGGCGGCTGGCCCACGGGCGTCGCGGTCACGCCGGCGATGCAGCACGGTGGGCCGTGGCCCGCGACGACGAACGACTCCTCGACCTCGGTCGGCACCGCGGCGATCACGCGGTTCCTCCGCCCGGTCGCCTACCAGGGCGCCGCTGAAGCGCTGCTGCCGGCGCCCCTGCAGAGTGCGAACCCCTGGGGCGTGCCGCAGGCGTTGTCACCCGCGGGGCAGTCGACATCGTGGGGGTCGCGCGCCTCGGTCGGGTAATCGGGTTCGGCCGGCACGGAACCCGGCGTCGGCATCCGGACATACCTCTCTGTGCGGCGGGCTTCGCCGATGGAAAGGGGACCGTGCGGCATGGAAGACACCCGGGGAACGCGAGAGGCGAGGGGATGCGGCGTCGGCCCGCGGGCCGGGGTGCATGCGCCGATGCGGCGCGGCGCGGTTAGGCTGGCTCGACCATGGTTGACGATGCCCGATCCGACGCGGTGCTCTGGCTCGAGGCGACCTCGGGCACGGAGGCTTCGTTCGGCGTCGTCTACGACCGCTATCGCGCGCGCATCTTCCGCAAGGCGTATTCCCGCACGCTCGACCGCACTGAATCGGAAGACGTCGTCGCCATGGTCTTCCTCGAGGCGTGGCGGCGCCGACACGCGGTGCGGTTCGTCGACGGTTCGCTCCTGCCATGGCTGCTCGTCGTGACCACGAACGTGTCACTCAACAGCCAGCGGTCGGGCAGGCGATACCGGCGCTTGCTCGCGAAGCTCCCGGCCGCCGAGTTCTCGGCCGATCCGAGCCATGAGGTCGGTGAGCGGCTCGACGGCGAGCGCATCGCGCGCGGCATCGCCGCAGCACTCCAGCGCCTGAATGCGAGCGATCGCCGCATCGTCGACCTGTGCCTCGTCGACGAACTCTCGATGGCGACCGTCGCGAGCGTGCTCGATCTGCCCGTCGGCACCGTGAAGTCCCGGCTCTCGCGGGCGCGCACGAAGCTCCAGCAGGCGCTCGGCGACCTTCGTGAGCCACGAGAGCACGGCGCCCCGGGCGCCGCGCCCGCTTCGGGCGCTGCATCCGTCGACGACCTGGGGGTGACCGGATGAGCGGGCCCGAGATGCGCCCCGAACGGGATGCCGCGATTCGCGAGATGCTCCTCGATCACGTGCGCTCCGAGCCGGTCGCCCAGGCCAAGCGCCGTCGCACGCGACTGCTCGGCTGGGGCGGTCTCGGCGTGCTCGTGATCGGTGCCGCCGCCACGGCGGGTGCGGTGCTGCTGCAGCCCACCGCAGTCTCGAACGCCGAGATCGTGCTGTGCATGACGGCCGCGGAACGCAATGCCGATGGCAGCTATCCTGGCTCGTCGGCGACGATTGCCTCGCCGAGCGGCGAGGGCAGGGTCGCCGATGCGGTCGAGCTCTGCTCACTGATGTGGCAGCAGGGGGTGCTCGACGCCGAGTACGATCCGTCGGCGCAGAGCAACCCGCCGGGCCGCGTTCCCGACGAGCTGCAAGCCTGTGTCATGCCCGACGGGAGCGCGGTGATCGTGCCGTCTTCGAATGCGTCGATCTGTCCCGCGCTCGGTCTGGCGCTGCTCGACGACTAGGTGGTGTCTCGCAATCGTTCGGTCCAGGCGATGATGGCGTGGAGGACGGCTCCGGCACGGGAGGTGGTGGCCACCCCAGTCGGCGGTTCACTCCTACTTCGCCGCGGACACGTCGACCTTCGCAGCGGACACGTCGACGCAGACGATTCCCTTGTTGCCATCCTGATCGGCGATCACCGTGAGCGATGGCGTGTCGCTGTCATCGACGACGATCCCGCCCGCGGCGAGGGCGGCGGCGATCCGTTGCTCGGCCACCTCGGGCGCCACGTAGACCTCGATGTGGAACCGGTGACGCGGGGTCTCGTGCTCGTCGGCGTCCCCGAACCACAGGTTCGGTACTCGTCCCGTGGCGTCCCGGATTTCGTCGCTGGGGGACCCGCGGCCCTGGGACTCGGGGCTCCCGGTCAGGAGCGCGGCCCACACTGGGGCGATGGTCGCTGAGTGGCCCGTGTCGAGGCCGAGCTCGATGTGGCTGACCGAGGCCGGTTCGGCGGCGAGGCTGTGGTCGGCGGCGATCTCGGTGATCCGGCGCGCGAGGTCGACGTCCTGCTGGGTCACCCATTCGACGATGTGTTCGGTGCCCTCGTCGTCGCGGTAGATGGCGTCGTCGCTGATCAACTTGAGATCGACGTACCCATTGCCGATCGACACGCGCGGGTGGTGGCCGAGCGCGTCGCCCGCCTCGCCCACCGCGACGACGAACCGTGCGCCGGTGCCGAAGTCGTCGACCACGTACCGGGCATGCAGTCCCTGGGCCAGTTTGCGCCAGTCGGTCAGGTCGGCGGCGGCGATCTGCTTGCCCTTGAGCATGTCCATAGACATGAGTTTAACTCTGGTTCAGCCGCAGCGGCATCAGAGAATCCACTTCGAGCTCGTGAGGCCCTCGGACCTCGTGCAGACGCGCCTCACCACGACCGTCGCAGCCCGCGGCCGGCTCAGTGGATCGCCCATGCTGCCCGTGCCGACGATCGGCGACCGCGCGCAGATGAAGCGGCTGGTCGGCCGGACAGGCTCATGCGCCGCACGATCCTACCGGCCTAGCCGAACGTGCCGGCGGGGCGGAAGACCACCGAGCGCACTTGGTCGTTCAGGGTGCCGACGCCGCCACACCATGGCGTGCAAGTCAGGCGGGATCCGCCGTAGCCCGTCGTCGTGTACAGGGAAACCCAGCACCCGTTGGAGCCGCCGGCTGAGCTCACGTTGTTGCTCCAGCCCGAGGGCATGCTCGAGAAGCCGAAGAGCACGCCGTAGCATCCGCTCGACCCCCAGAGAGTGAGGCTCGAGCCGCCTCCATTGCTGTCGGAGTAGACGGTGCCGAGCTGGGTCGTGGCTGCCGCAGCCACACCGCGCGACGACGCATCCGCCGCGGCGATCAGATCGAGATATCGGTCGACGCTCTGTCGCTCCGCGAAGCAGACGGGCGTCGCTTCGACGACCGGTGCATCGACGGGTTGCACTTCGACGGCGCAGTGCACTGGGGCGGCGGCCCTCTGGACGGCGGCATCGAGTGGTGCCGCCGTCGCCGGTGAGACCGCAGCAAGGGTCGCGAACACGAACGTCGTTGCGAGTACAGCGCCGATCGCACGGATCTTCTTCATCGGGTTCCTCTTCTCACGCGGCCGCTCGGCCGCACACATCGTTATGTCCGGCACGGGCGTGGGGTTCCGCGGCGACCCGATGGAACCGCCGACGGGGATCCGGACATATCCGTGTGAGGGACGGAGGTTGTGGATGCGAGGAACGAGAGTGATGGCGACCACGATCGTCGCCGGTGCGATGGCGGCGACGATCACCGTGGCACTCATGGTCGGCGGCGAGATCGGTCGGGCGGTCATGTCGGGATTGTGATCGCACGCCGTCGCGCTCGCCGTGCGCGGTGCCGGCCCGCAGGGGACTCGGACCGGTTCAGATTCACGGTGAGCAACGGGCCGGTGTCGGGGGACGCCGGTCCGTTCGGCCCGGCCTGTCAGTTCGGCGGGTCCTGCCAAGTCGGCGTGACCAGGAGGAAGGTCGGGGGCTCAACGCGGTCAGCTGCACCACGAGACACGAACGGCCCCGACGAGCGAACTCGTCGAGGCCGTTCAGCCGGGTGTTCGGGCGTCAGCCCTGGGCGCGCCGGTTGCCGCGCGAGTTGCCAGAGGGCGAGACGAGGCTGCCGACACGAAGCGGCGCCTTCGCGCCCGAGCGAGCGGATGACCCGCGCTGCGCGCCCGTCGTCTGCGCACCGCGGCCCTGGCCGCCACCCTGCTTCGGGGCGTTCGCACGCGCCTCGGCCGGGCGGCCCGAGCGGTCGCGGCGGGGTGCGCCCGCGGCATCCGACTGACCGTCGCCGTTGCCGCCACGACCGCGACCGCGGCCCTGACCGGCACTCGTGCGGCCTTCGCCGGCGCCGCGCTCGTCGCGAGCTGTGCGCTTGCGCTGCGCGTTGGCGCCCTGCGAGCGGCCGCCGCCGCCCTGCTGCTGCACAGCCGCACGAGGCGACGGCTTCACGAAGGGAGCGACGTCGCCGACGAGCGTGGTCACGGCCGCCGAGGTCGCGGTGACCTGCTGCGGCGTGACGGTGATCGCGGCCTTACGGAGCAGCGTCTTCAAGTCTTGCTTCTGCGCGGGCAGGCTGATGGTGACGACGTCACCCTCGCTGCCGGCGCGGGCGGTGCGGCCCGAGCGGTGCAGGTACGCCTTGTGCTCCATGGGCGGGTCGACGTGGATCACGAGCTCGATGGCGTCGACGTGCACGCCGCGGGCCGCGACATCCGTGGCGACCATGACGTTGGCCGAGCCGTCGGAGAACGCGGCGAGGTTGCGGTCGCGCTGCGGCTGCGAGAGGTTGCCGTGCAGGTCGACCGCGGGGATGCCCTGCTCGGTGAGCTTCTTCGCGAGCTTCTTCGCGTGGTGCTTGGTGCGCATGAAGAGGATGCGACGACCGGTGCCCGAGGCGAGGGTGCGCACGAGCTCGTTCTTCGCGTCGACGTCGGCGACCTCGAACACGTGGTGGGTCATCGCGGCGACGTGCGAGGTGGCCTCGTCGACCGAGTGCAGTACCTCGTTGTGGAGGAAGCGCTTGACGAGCTTGTCCACACCGTTGTCGAGCGTCGCCGAGAACAGCAGGCGCTGACCGCCTGAGGGGGTCTTGTCCATGATGCGCGTGACGACGGGCAGGAAGCCGAGGTCTGCCATGTGGTCGGCCTCGTCGAGCACGGTGATCTCGATCGCGTCGAGCGTGACGAAGCCCTGCTTCATGAGGTCTTCGAGACGGCCCGGGCAGGCGACGACGATGTCGACGCCGGCGCGCAACGCGTCGACCTGGCGCTTCTGGCTGATGCCGCCGAAGATCGTCGTGGTCTTCAGGTCGTAGGCGGCGGCGAGCGGCGCGAGCACCGCGTCGATCTGGGTGGCGAGCTCGCGGGTCGGTGCGAGCACGAGGGCGAGGGGGCGGCCCGGGCGGCGACGTCCGCCGGCGAGCGTGGTGCCGAGGCGCGCGATCATGGGCAGCGCGAAGGCGATGGTCTTGCCCGAGCCGGTCTTGCCGCGGCCGAGCACGTCGCGTCCGGCGAGCGTGTCGGGCAGCGTGTCGACCTGGATCGGGAACGCGGTGGTCTTACCGTCGGCGGCGAGGGCCGCGACGAGGGGGGCCGGCACGCCGAGCGTGCTGAAGGTGATGTCGGTCACTGGTGCCTTTCAGGGCAGAGCACACCGCTGGTTCGAGCTCCGGCTTGCGGAGGGTTCTCGGCCCGGCGGTGGGTGTTGTGGCGAAGGCGCCGGTCGGCGCATCCGTTCGCCGTATGAGAGTCAACGGGCCACTGCACGATGTGCGGTGCCCGGAAGCGTTTCTACGACGCAAGCGGCGCGTTCATCGCGGCCGCCATCGATCACTCTAGCGGATGACCCTGTGCAACCGCCGTCAGCGGGGCATCCGTTCGCCGACGGGCACGTCTTCGCGCAGCGTGTTGCCCGGTTGGGCGAGCGGGCAGGACCACGACGGATCGTAGGCGCACGACGGGTTGTAGGCGAAGTTGAAGTCGATGACGAGGGAGTCGGGCTCGGCGCCCGGCCCGAGATCGGCGCCCTTCACCGAGTCGAGCAGGTATCGCCCGCCGCCGTAGGTGCCGCCCGGGGTGCCGGCGAGTCGGTCTTTGACGGGCAGGAAGAGTCCGCCGCCGTAGCCCGTGAGCCGCCACACGTCGAGGGTGCCGAGGTAGGGAACGCGCACCTCGCCGATGAGCGAGAACGGGATCACGCCGTCGGTCGCACTGTCGACGGTGATGCGCACGGGCTCGGCGGCGCGGCGCACCTCGAGTTCGAACCGCCAGTCGGGGTCGTACCTGGCCACCGTGAGTCCGGTGAAGCTGGCCCGGTCGTCGGGCAGCAGGGGCGATTGCGGATGCCCCGCGAAGAGCTCGTCTCGCGCGGACTTCCACAGCTCATGGCCGGCAGCGGGGGAGTGCACGCTCAACTGACGCACGCCCGAGTAAAGTCCGAAGACGCGTCGTCGCCAGTCGGCCAGCTGGAGGGCGCCGATCGTGTCGGTCATGCCGCCGCCCCCATCGAGGCGAGCGTCGCCGTTGCCGTGGTCTCGGATGCCGCGGCACCGGCGGCACCGGCGGCATCGGCGGTGCCCGGCGGGTCGTACCGCCAACCGGGTGCGAGCTGTCGCAGCCGCATGCCGCGCCACTGCCAGAACGCCCAGGTCGGATACCAGGCGAGCGCGTCGAGGGCGCCGGCGCTCGCGAGCAACCGGTCGCGGTAGAGGGTGCGACCATCGGGCAGGGCCGAGACGGCCATGCGGTGATCCCAGCTCTCGAACGCGGCGAACGGCCCGGTCTCGGCGCCACCGCCGTCGCGCAGCATCCGCACGCCGACGGGCAGGCCGCCCGGGCTGCTCAGCTCGACGCGCTCCTCGCCGATCGGATAGCGGCGGAAGGCGAGCACGCGCAAGCGGTGCGGTCCCTCTGGCCAGACCGTCGGCAGACCGCCCGGCTCGAGCGAGTCGAAGTCGAGCCACGGCGCGACGACCTCGCGCAGCACGGCCGGACTCCGGAGCGCCCGCCATGCGGCATCCGGAGTGCAATCGAGCGTGAGTTTCAGCAGCACCCGCATGAGCTGAGAGTAGGGCGCTCGGATGCCCCTGCCAAGCGCCGCGCCGGATTCGAAGCTGACGCACGGTTCAACCGAACCACGAACGCCTAGACTCCCGCTCATGCCCGACGGACTCTGGTGGTTGCCCTCCCTCGTCGTGTTCGCGGCCGCTGTCGCCGCAGTCGCCGGTGCGGTGGTGGCGCTGCGCCGGAGCGGTGCGCGTCGGGAGCGCGGCGCGCTCGCCGAAGGCGCCGAGGCCGAGGCGAGGGCCAAGGTGTTCATCGTGCAGGCCGACAACGCCGTGCGCGATGCGGAACGCGAAGTCGCCTACGCGGAGGCGCAGTTCGGCGCCGAGCAGGCGCGGGCGATGCACACGGCGCTCGATTCGGCACGGGGCTGGCTGCGGGAGGCGTTCATCCTGCAGCAGCGTCTCGACGACGCCGAGGTCGATACCGTGGCCGAACGACGCACCTGGAGCGCCCGTATCGAAGGCCTCTGCGTCTCTGCGATCGGGGTGCTCGACGATGCGAAGTCGTCACTCGCCTCCAGGCGACGCAGCGAGCGCGGGGCGCACGCCGAACTGCCGGCGCTGCGCGAGCAGGTCGAGCAGCTCGGCCGCCGACGACTCGAGGCCGAGGCGATGCTCGGGCGACTCGGCTCGAGGTTCGCGCCATCGGCGCTCGCCGCCGGGCGAGGGGCGGCGACCCGGGTCGATGCCGCGCTCGTCGAGGCGACCGTCGCGCTCGACGCGGCCGAGGCGAGCCTCGCACGTGCCGAGCCGGCGGCCGGTCGGCTGGGGTCTGCGGAGGATGCGCTCGTACGCGCGACCCGCGACCTCGATGAGATCGACGCCGTCGAACTGGCCCTCGCGGCCGCGCAATCGGATGCGTCGCGGGAGGCCGCCGCACTCGACGGCGAGCTCGTGGCAGCGCGGCGCGAGCGCGATGCCCAGGAGGATCCCGACGCTGCCGAGGTGCTCGGATCGGCGATCGGCGACGGCTCGGCCGCGATGGCCGGGCGTGCCGAACTGGCCGGCGACCCGTTCACCGACCGCGACCGGCTCCGGGCGTGCCGGGACCGGCTCGAGGTCGCACGCGCTGCGGCTCGCAACGCGCAGGGCCGTCTCGACGGCGCCCGCGGGGCGCTCGGCGGGGCGATCGCCATCGCCGAGAGCCAGTTGCGGGTTGCCCGTGCGGCGATCGATCGGGGCGGACACGCGGTCGGCGCCGACGCCCGCACCAGGCTGGCGGAGGCCGAACGCCAACTCCTCATCGCCCATCAGGAGCCGGATCCGGTGGCGGCGCTCGACGCGGCGCGCCGGGCGACATCGCGGGCGAGTGACGCCGAGGCGCTGGCGCTCTACCGCGCGATGTGAGCGGTTCCCGCGCCGCGGCCCGCGTCGAGATCCCCGTCATCCGGCGCAGGCACCCCCGCCGCACGGGATAACCTGTGCGGGTGAACGAGCAGAACCCGGGCCCCGAGGCCCAATCGACGTATCAGGTGCGGTTCGACTGGGGTCGCCCCGGTACGGCACGCATCAGCGCCGGCGCCGACCTGCTCGTCTGGGTCGATGTGGTTCCGGATGCCTCGGCGCAGGACCTGCCCGATGGCGTCGTCGAGCTCGCTCCCGCGCAGGCCGCAGTGCTCGCCGCGGGATTCGTCGACGCCACCGCGACCGCGCGCTGGATCCTCGCCGAGCAGGAACGTCTCGGGCGCCGTGCGTTCATTGCGATCATCGCCGCGGGCGATGCCGAGGAGGGGTTCACCGCTGAAGACCTGCTCGGTGCGGGAGCCGTCATCGATGCGCTGGCGTCGCTCGGCATCGACGACACCTCACCAGAGGCCGCGGTCGCGAGCGCGGCGTTCGGGGGCCTGCGCCGGGCGGTGCGTCACCTCACCTCGGCGTCGGTCTCGGGTCGTGCGGCCGCAGCCGCGGGCATGAGCACCGTCGAGTTGCACGGGGTCGCCGCACTCGACTCGATCCAGACGGTCCGAGTCGTTCGCCCGAGCGGGGCGGCCGCCGAGGCATCCGTCGACTAATCGAGGTGCCCGCGTTTCGTCGTCGCGCGGTCGTCGTGGTGACCACTCACGCGGCGGGGCGCACGGCCTTCCGCGCCCGGTGTGCGCGAACTTTGGCGCGATTTCCGCAGCGCTGCATGGAGCACCATCGACGACTCGCCGCCCTCGAGGTGTCGAGGTACACGACCTCGCAGTCGGCGCCCGAGCAGCAGCGGATGCGCTCGACGCTCGCCGGCGCGAAGAGGTCGACGGCATCACGCGCGATCGTGGAGAGCGACTGCGGCACGGTTTGCACCGAGCGGCCGGCCTGCCGGGTGCCGCCCGCGAGCGACGGCGGAATGTCGGGTGTGGCCGCATAGAGGTTCACGAGGTCGACGTCGGCGGCGCGCAGCTGCTCTTCGCGGCTCGCGGCCACCGCCATGCGGCTGATCGCATCGCGAAGTGCGATCGCGTCGAAGAGATCGCGGGAGCGCGCCGCGCCCACGGGCACAGGGAACCGTTCGTGCAGCCACCGCGTGAGGTCATCGGGCGCGTGGAGTCTTTCGCCCGACTGCAGGCCGCCGATCTGGCCGGTGTAGGCGAAGTCGAGTGCGAACGAACCCGAGTCGAACCACCAGCGAGTGCCTTCGCCGCTGGTGAACCATTGCCCGACGGCGATCGAGACGGTGGAGACGGGCATACAACCAAGGTACTGGCTGACGGGTCGCCTCATCGACGGCGTGGCTCGGGGATGTATGCGGCGAACGGCATGGTCGTAGACGTAGCGAGCGAGGCGCCTCGCGATCTCTGAGTCCGGGCGCCGGGCGTCGGGCCGTCGGGCGTCGGGACACATCAACGATGCGCCTGTCGGGGTCGGCTGATTCCCGGGTCAGGCCGCAGCGTGCTGACGTTCGGGCAAGGCGAAGCGCGCCTTGCCGCCAAGTCGTGGTGTCCGGTGCGGATCGACGTGCGGTGGTGGTATGAACCACACCTCGCTCGCGGTCGCGCGAATCTCCCAAGCTTCGCGGTGGATCATGTGGTGGCAGAAGCTGCACAGTAGTACGCCGTTCGCGAGGTCGGTCGGCCCGTCGTCGCGCTTCCACCAGCGGATGTGGTGGGCGTCGACGTAGCCGATGTTCTGCCCGCACGAGGCGCAGCCACCATCGCGCTCAGCGAGAGCGAGACGCTGCGCCTTCGTGAAGCGGCGAGCGGTGCGACCGAGGTCGAGTGGCGGGGATTGGCCGCCGGGGACGGCGGGAATGAGTTCGGCGTCGGCGGCCATGCGCCTGGCGGTGCCGGCGGAGATCGGTTGCTCGATGCCATCGATGCCGGCATGCCCGAGCCCGTCGGTGAGCGTGCGCAGGTCGAGGCGGATCACGACGGTCGTCTTGGCAAGCGGGGTGAGGGTCTGCGTGCAGCCGAGGGTGTGCCGGGCGAGAGCGGCGAGTGCGTCGGCTTGGATCTGCGGGATCGACCGTGCATCTTCGATCACGGCACCCGTCTCGTCGGGTTTGGGCTCCCGTCGGCGCAACACGTCGCTGACGAGCGCCTCGATGGCGGCCTTGAGGGGTGCGGCGGACTCCGGGTCGAGCCGGGCGTGCAGGTGCAGCATGCCGGCGCCGTCTTCACGCATCGTCAAGGACCGCTCCTGCCGGAGGGCCTCCTCGCGGGGCTCGACCCCGGATTCGTCGAGACGCGCCTCTGCTTCACGGACTCCGCGCATGAGCAACTCGAGGGAAACCCGCCCGGCGAGTTCGACGAGTGCGGCTTCGACCACGTCCGCCAGTGCCGCGTCGGCGCGCAGCGTGACGCGGTCGAGCATCGAGGTGATCGCCGAGGCCGCCTCGACACTGATCGACGCAGTCGCCAAGGTGGCGGCGACGTAAGGGTGGGCGCCGGGGCCCGGTGGCCGCCGAAGGTCTGCCGTTCGGCGGTCGCGGTGCCGACCGCGATGAGTTTCGCAGCATCGCCCCGCGAACCGCCGAGGGAGGCCGCGATGAGCCTGACCGGGTTGTGAAAGCCCTGCGCCTTCGCGAGGCCGTCGTTGCCGAACGTGCTGCCCGAGCGCTTGGCGACTTCGGCGGCAACCCGGGTCAGCAACGCGTCTGCGTCGCGGCGAACCTGCGCGAGCGTCTCGGTCACTCGCATCAAGGCCGCGTCGCTCATTTGCTCGAGCTCGCCTTGCGTCGAACCCGTGGTCGCACCGAACGCCGGCAGGCCGTCTGCCCACCTCGCGCGCAAGGCATCGAGGTCGCGTTCGAGCGCCTGCAGCGGTCGCGGGTGTTCTTCCATGCTTCGATCCTGCACCCACCCACCGACATTCGGAGCGGGTCGGAAAACAAACCTGATCTGCGAAAACCGCCTGTGGAGAACTTGGCGAATGCGACACTGTGGAGGATGAGTCAGTGGGGGTTCACGCCGACGAAGCGGGCAGCCGAGCTGGTGCGCGGCAGGAGGCATCCGTCGGCTCTCTCGAACCTCACGGGTGCGCGGTCGACTCGCACGTGTCGAGACGACCTGCAGGCGGCGTGTGCGCCTACCTCGCTCAGCCGCTCGCCGCGCTCGCCGCCTTGCGCCGCACCGCGGCGGTGATCTCGCGGCGGTGCCACACGATGAGGTTCGTCAGGTCGAAGCCTCGGCGGCACAGTCCGCAACTCAACTGGCGCTGCGGCTCGCGGTAGCGGAAGTGCTCGTGGCCGGCGGGGCACTGCCCGATCCAGGGCGCGAGTTCGTGGGCCACTTCGCCGTCATGGGTGCGACGGCCGACGTACCCGAGGCTCGATGCGATCGACGCCCACTTCGGCCCGTGTGCTGCGCGCGGCCCGGCGAGGGCGTGCGCGACCTCGTGCAGCAGGATCTGGTGGATCTCGTCATCGTCGTAGCGGGCGGCGAGGTAGCGCGAGACCGAGATGCGTTTGTCGGTGTAGTTGCAGAGGCCGGCGCGCTTCTTCGCGTTGTCGAACCCGAACGTCCAGGTGGCATTGTCGAGATGCAGCGCGATGAGGGCCTCGGCCCACCGCCGCACGCGCTCGAGATCCGCCATGGAACAGACAATAGCGCTGACCGGCGACACCGGCGAGAAGGCGGCGACCCCCGATCGGGTGCAGATTCCGGCCGCCAGCGCCAGCGCCAGCGCCAGCGCCCGCACCCACCTAGCCGGTCGGCGCGAGCGGCACCCGGTACAACCGGTCGTCGCCATCGCCGGGCGACCCTCGCCCATCGGTGTTGTTCGAGATGAGCCAGAGCGAGCCGTCGGGTCCGGCGGCGACGTCGCGGATGCGCCCGAGCTCGCCCGCGAACCAGGGAGTCGCGGTGGGTGCGCCGCCGCTCGTCGCGGGTGCCACGGTCCAGACGCGTTCGCCGCGCAGCGCCGCGAGGAAGAGCGTGTCGCCGATGACCGCGAGCCCGCTCGGGCTCGACTCGGAGGTGGGCCACTGCACGACGGGGTCGAGGAACCGACCGTCGCCGGCCTGGCCCTCGACGATCGGCCAGCCGTAGTTGCCGCCGCGCGAGATGCGGTTCAGCTCGTCCCACGTGTTCTGCCCGAACTCCGCGGCCCACATGTCGCCGCGCGCGTCCCACGCGATGCCCTGGGGGTTGCGGTGGCCGAGGCTCCAGACGGCATTCCCGAAGGGGTTGCCGGGTGCCGCCGCGCCGTCGGGCGTGACTCGCAGGATCTTGCCCGAGAGCGAGGCGGGGTCTTGCGCGGCATCCCGGTTGCCGGCGTCACCGGTGGTCACGTAGAGCAGGCCGTCGGGCCCGAACGCGATGCGGCCGCCGTTGTGGTTGGCCCCGCCGCGCGGGATGCCGGTGACGACGGGCTCCGGCGCGCCGAGCGCGAGTGCGCCGGGTGCGCCGGTCAGCGGCATCCGCACGACCCGATTGTCGGATGCCGCGGTGTGCGCGGCGTAGACGCGATCGGGCCGCTCCCCGTCGCTCGCGAGAAAGGCGAGACCGAGCAGCCCGCCCTCGCCCCCCGCCGCGACGCCGGGCACGGTGGCAGCGACCCGCAGTGAGCCGTCGGCCAGCACTTCGACGATGTCGCCGCTGTCGCGTTCGCTGACGAGCACGCCGCCGTTCGGCAGCAACAGGATCGACCACGGCGCGTCGAGTCCCGCCGCGATCGCCTCCGGGGTGCCGGCCGGTTGCAGCACGGGAGGCGGGGGAACAGGCGTCGCGGGCGGTGACGTCGACGGCGGGGCATCCGTGGATGCGAGCGGGGTCGGGCTCGGCAGGGGCGGCTCCGATGCGCAGCCGGCAAGACCGGCCAACGGCACGACGAGCGCGATCAGGGCGACGGATGCTGCGCGCAGACGCAGGTCGTCTCGAGCATGACTGCGCGGCATCCGGCCCTCCCCACCCCAGTCTGCGCGAGTCCGCGCCAGAATGGGAGCATGCCCGTCGAGAACGATGCGAACAGCATCGACCTGAACAGCATCGACCTCAACAGCGACCTCGGCGAGTCGTTCGGGGCGTGGCGCCTGGGCGACGACGAGGCGATGTTCGCCCTCGTCTCGAGCGCGAACATCGCGTGCGGCTTCCACGCGGGCGACCCGATGACGATGCTCGGGAGTGCTCGGCTCGCCGCCCGCATTGGCGTCGCGCTCGGCGCGCACCCGGGCTACCGCGACCTCGCGGGCTTCGGGCGACGCGCGCTCGACACGAGCCCCGCCGAGATCGCCGCGGAACTGCTCGCGCAGCTCGGCGCCCTCGACGGACTCGCCCGTGCGGCCGGCACCCGCGTGCGTTACGTGAAGGCGCACGGCGCCCTCTATCACCGGCTCACGAGCGATGACTCGGCTGCTCATGCGTTCGTCGAGGCCGTCGCCGCCTACGACGCCTCGCTTCCAGTGCTCGGCCCGCCGGGCAGCGCGGTCGAACGGGCAGCGGATGCCGCGGGCATCCGGTACGCCCGTGAGGCGTTCGTCGATCGGGGGTACGTGGCCGACGGCTCCCTCGTGCCGCGAGGGGAGCCGGGCGCCATGATCGACGACCCGGCCGCGGCATCCGATCGGGCGCTCGAGATCGTCGAGACCGGCGGCATCACCGCCGATGACGGCAGCAGGGTGGAGCTCGCCGCGGACTCGCTCTGCGTGCACGGCGACACGAGCG
Source organism: Agromyces sp. Y782 (assembly GCF_059445405.1). Lineage (NCBI taxonomy): Bacteria > Bacillati > Actinomycetota > Actinomycetes > Micrococcales > Microbacteriaceae > Agromyces > Agromyces sp. Y782. The sequence continues at coordinate 2,809,047 of NZ_JCAIUG010000001.1, forward strand.
GTGCCGTCGCGATCGCCCGGGCGGTGCGTGCTGCGCTCGAACGCTCCGACATCTCGATCGAGTCGTTCGCGTGAGCCGCCGCCTGCTGCCGAGCGGTGACGCAGCCCTGCTCGTCGAGTGCGACTCCCTTGAGGAGGTGCTGGCACTGCACGACGCGCTCGCGGCAGAGCCGCCCGCTGGCGTCATCGAACTCGTGCCGGCCGCCCGCACGATTCTCGTCGCGGTCGATCCCGAGCGGCTGCCGCTCGAGTCTGCGGCGACCTGGGTGCGGCGCATCCCGTCCGAGGCCGGTGCGCGGCGCGCGGGTCAGGTCGCCGGCGAGGCGGTGATCGATGTCGTCTACGACGGCGATGACCTGTGGCAGACGGCCGGCCTCCTCGGTGTCTCGCCCGAGGCGTTGGCCACAAGGCACCAGGCCGCGGAGTGGCGGGTCGCGTTCATCGGGTTCGCACCCGGATTCGGCTACCTCGTGAGCGACGGCTGGCCGTTCGAGGTGCCGCGCCTCGACGCTCCCCGCGTCCGGGTGCCAGCGGGTGCCGTCGCACTCGCCGGAGCCTTCGCCGGTGTCTATCCGCGCCAGAGCCCCGGCGGGTGGCGTCTGATCGGGCGCACCGATGCCGTGCTCTGGAATCCGAGTGACCCGGCGCCCGCATTGCTCGTGCCCGGCCGTCGCGTGCGCTTCCGGGCGGTCGACGGCCCATGAGTAGTCTCACCGTGGCTTTCCGGGTGCTGTGCCGGGGCGGTGATCGCCCTTGAGCGGTCTCACCGTGGCTTTCAGGGTGCTGTGCCGGGGCGGTGATCGCCCATGAGTAGTCTCACCGTGCTCGAGACAGGGCCGCTCGTGCTCGTCGAGGATCTCGGCCGGCCGGGCCTCGCCCATCTCGGCGTCGCCGGCTCAGGGGCGCTCGATCGCGCAGCCCTCGCGCTCGCGAACCGGCTCGTCGGCAACCCCGACGGCACGGCTGGGCTCGAGATCCTGCTCGGCGGGTTCCGTGCGCGATTCGAGGAGGAGACCTGGATCGCGGTCGCCGGCGCTTGGGGGCCGGTGACGCTCGATGGCCGGCCCGTCGCGCTCTACACTGCTGCACGCGCGAGTGCAGGTGCGCTGCTCGAGATCGCACCGGCCGCACAGGGCCTCAGATACCTCCTCGCGGTGCGCGGCGGCATCGACGAACCCGAGTCGCTCGGCTCGCGCTCTCGTGACACGCTCGCCGCGATCGGTCCCGACCCCGTCGCCGCGGGTCGTGTGCTCACGATCGGCGCGGCGCCCGCGGCATCCGTGCCCCTGCTCGACCGTGAAGCGGCGTTCCCGCCGCCGACCGGTGCCGTGACGCTCGCCCTCTTGCCGGGGCCGCGCGCCGATTGGTTCACGCACGATGCACGTGCGACCCTCTTCGACACCGCATGGCGCGTGTCGGAGCAAGCCGACCGGGTCGGCGCCCGCCTCACCGGCCCCGCACTCGAGCGGCGGGTGCCCGGCGAGCTCGTGAGCGAGGCGACGGTGCCGGGCTCGATCCAGGTCGCCGGCGACGGCCGGCCGACCGTCCTGCTGGCCGATCGCCCGGTCACCGGCGGCTATCCCGTCATCGCGATCGTCGCGCCCGCATCGCTCGATGCCGTCGCGCAATTGGGGCCCGGGCACGAGGTGCGATTCCGTCACGTCTGACCTGTGGAAACAACTCTTCACATCCGGTGTCGGGCGTGGAAGTATCTTCCAAAACGGACCGACTCGGAGGATCAACGATGCCCCTCGACCGCACACCGCCCCCTGACCAGACACCGCCCGCCCAGACCTCGCCCGCGCTCCACCGCAGGGGGTTCCTCACTCTCGCGGTCGCCGGAGCCGCGGCGTCCGCGTTCACCGTGACCGTCGGCACGCTCGCCGCGACCCCCGCGATCGCATCGTCCGTGACCGGCGACGCAGCCGCCGATGCTGCCGCCGTCACAGCGGCATCCCGCAAGCGCGAGCTCCGCGCGATGTGGATTTCCTCGGTGGTGAACATCGACTGGCCGTCGCGCACCGGACTCACCGCCGACGAGCAGCGCGCCGAGTTCTTGCACTGGCTCGACGTGGCCGAGCAGTTCAATCTCAACGCCGTCTTCGTGCAGGTGCGCCCGACCGCCGACGCGTTCTGGCCGAGCCCGCTCGAGCCGTGGTCGCAATACCTCACGGGCGTGCAGGGGCAGGACCCGGGCTACGACCCGCTCGCCTTCATCGTCGAGGAAGCGCACCGCCGCAACCTCGAGCTGCACGCCTGGTACAACCCGTACCGCGTCTCGATGGGGGCCGATCCGGCCGCACTCGTGCCCGAGCACCCCGCGCGGGTGCACCCCGAATGGATCTGGGCGTACGGCGGCAAGCTCTACTTCGATCCCGGACTGCCCGAGGTGCAGGAGCACATCCAGCAGGCGATCCTGCATTCGGTCGAGCACTACGACCTCGACGGCGTGCACTTCGACGATTACTTCTACCCGTACCCGGTGGCCGGGCAGTCGATTCCGGATGCCGCGACCTACGCCGCTCACGGCGCCGGCTTCGACGACATCGCCGCTTGGCGCCGGCACAACGTCGACACGTTCGTGAGCTCCGTCTCGGAGCGCATCACGGCGCTGAAACCCTGGGTCAAGTTCGGCATCAGCCCGTTCGGCATCTGGCGCAACCGCGCGACTGACCCGCTCGGTTCGGAGACGGCCGGCTCGCAGTCGTACGACCTGCAGTTCGCCGACACCCGCAAGTGGGTGCTCGAGGGTTGGCTCGACTACATCAACCCGCAGATCTACTGGCAGTTCGGCCTTGCGGTCGCCGACTATGCGAAGCTCGTGCCGTGGTGGGCCGACGTCGCCGCGACATCCGGAACGCACCTCTATATCGGCGAAGCCCTCTACAAGGTGACCTCGGGTGTCTTCACCGACCCGGCGGAACTCTCGAACCACCTCACGTTCGACCGTGAGATCGACGCCGCACAGGCGCCCGTGCACGGCAACGTCTACTTCTCGGCCAAGCACGTGCCGGCCGACCCGCAGGGCTCGATGTCGCGGGTGCTGGCCGATCACTACTCGCGGCCCGCGATCGTGCCGGCGATGCCGTGGCTGCCCGCGACCGAGGTGCGCACCCCGGTGCTCGCGACCGCACTGCGGTCCGAGGGTGGTGTCGCGCTGCACTGGCTCGATGCTGCACCGCCGAAGCTCCGCGCCACCTCGTTCGCGATCTACCGGGTCGACGGTCGCGTCGACCAGATCGACGTCGAGCACCCGGGCAACCTCATCGCGACGATTCGGTCCGCCGACAGCGTGATGCAGCGATTCGTCGACGCGACTGCGGCTGCCGGTGTCCGTTACAGCTACGCGGTGACCGCGCTCGACCGGGTCTGGAACGAGACGCCGCCGAGCCGGGTGCGCACCACCCGCTGAGCCGAGCCGCAGAAAACGGAGATCTGCCCTCGATCGGAGATCTACGTGGGAATCCATCCGATTCTGCGCAGATCCCCGATCTGATGGCGGGCGCGACTGACAGCGAGAGGGAAGGATGCCGCGTCAGGCGTCAGGCGCCAGGCGCCAGGCGTCAGGGTCAGGCGTCAGGCGCCGGGCTTCGAGAGGAATATCGACCGGGCGGGTGGCGGCGACGGCACCGCCGTGGCATCCGTCACGACGGGTGCGCCTGCGATGAAGCGCCGGAGCTCATCGCCGTCGACGAGCTTCGCCGGGGCCGGGTCGCTCGCGAGGCGCCGGGGCAGACCGTCGAAGGGCAGCTCGTCGTGCGAGGCGTACATCACGATATTGCCGAAGCGGCGGCCCTTCAGCATCGAGGTGTCGGCCGCGATCGCGAGGTGCGGGAAGACGTGGGCGAGGGTCGCGGCCTGCGACCGCGCGAAGCCGAGGCCGGCGCCGTCGGCGACGTTCACCGCCACGATGCCGCCCGGCGCGAGTCGAGGCGAGACGAGCCCGTAGAACTCCGCACTCGTGACGTGCGCGGGTGTGCGGGCGCCCGAGAAGATGTCGACGACCGCGATGTCGACGGCGCCGTCGAGTCCGGCGGGCAGCTTCGCGAGCACCTCGCGAGCGTCGCCGTGGCGCACGCGCACCTGAGCGCCGCGGGGGAGTGGCAGGTGCTCGCGCACGAGATCGACGAGCTCGGACTCGAGCTCGATCACCTGTTGGCGTGAACCGGGCCTGGTCTCCGCGACGTACCGCGGCAGGGTGAGCGCGCCGCCGCCGAGATGCACCGCGGTGATCGGTTGCCGGTCTGGGCGCACGAGGTCGATCGCGTGGCCGATTCGCCGTACGTACTCGAAGCCGAGCCAGTCGGGCCGCTCGAGCTCGACGTGGGATTGGGGCGTTCCGTCGACGTAGAGGGTCCACGAGCCGGGCGCTTGACGCGACTCCTCGAGCCGGGCGAGGTGGCCGCTGACGGCGAGGCGGCGTTCGAGGTCTGGCACGGATGCCACGCTACCGCGCACCGCCCGTCGGGGAGCCGCTGCTCGCGGGCGAGCGAGTGCGGCACGTGTTCAGCATGCGCCCCAGAGCGCGAAGTCGAGTCGCTCGCCGTCGAGCACGCCGGCGGGATGCGGACCGAGGGTGAGCAGTTGCTCGCGAAGCCCGACCGGCAGACGGGCGGGTGCGGCGATGAGCACGGCATTGCCCTCTTCCGCGCCCGAGAGCACCTTCGGGTCGCCGGCGACGAGGAGCGCCGCCGAAGGATCGGCGCGGGCGATCGCCCGCGTCTGACTCCGGAGCCGGGTGAGGCCCGCCGCGTCGGCCACGTTCACGGCGAGCACGCCGCCGGGCGCGGTGAGTCCGAGGCATCCGCTCATGAACTCGATGGAATCGACGAACGCCGGCGCCTCCAGTCGGCTGTAGAGGTCGACGATGACGAGGTCGAACTGCTCGGCGACAGTGGCGATGACGGATGCCGCGTCGCCGATCACGAACGTGACGCGCGCGTCGGCGGGCAGCGGCAGGCGCGCGAGCACGGTGCTCAGCAACTCGCGGTCGAGCTCGACGACGAGCTGCTCGGAATCGGGCCGGGTCGCCGCCACGTAGCGGGCGAGCGTGAGGGCGCCGCCGCCGAGGTGCAGTACGCGAAGCGGGGTACCCGGCGCGGCGAGGGCGTCGACGACGTGACCGATGCGACGGGTGTACTCGAAGAACAATCGGGTCGGATCGACCGCGTCGACGTGCGACTGGGCCGTGCCGTCGACGAGCAGGGTCAAGCCGTTCGACGAGAACACGTCGGCCTCGAATTCGATGCGCGGCTCCATTCACGAATCGTGTCACGGATGCCTCGCCTGTCGCCTTGCCTGTCGACTGGCAGGGTGCCTTGCCCGGTCGGAAAGCCGGTGCTGAGTGGACGCGAAATCGGGTTATACCGGAGAATCGCAGACAAATCAAGAATCGACTGGACACGGCGCGCCTGGCGGCATATAGTTAACCTTTGCGCTCCCAGACCCACCATGCCTTCATATTGCGGTCGGCTTCGTGTACGTGTCGAGATTCTGTGCGGTTCACCGCTGGGATATTCGGCCGCATTCGTCTGAGGGGTTCCACTCTCCGCTACCGACAGTGAACCGGCCCGACGGGGCCATGGAGGTTTTTCACTTGGCCGCTGCGCGCAACGCAACCACGCCCACCCCCAAGAACGGACGCGGTGCAAGCCGTCTCTCGTTCGCCAAGGTCACCGATACCCTCACGGTACCCGACCTGCTCGCCCTTCAGACCGAGAGCTTCGATTGGCTCGTCGGCAACGATGCGTGGAAGACACGCCTCTCTGATGGCAAGGCAGCCGGTCGTGAAGACCTGCCTGAGACCACCGGTCTCGAGGAGATCTTCGAAGAGATCTCCCCGATCGAAGACCTCGGTGAGACCATGCAGCTCTCGTTCACCAACCCTGAGCTCGAGCCTCCGAAGTACACGATCGACGAGTGCAAAGAGAAGTCGAAGACCTTCTCAGCACCGTTGTACGTGAACGCGGAGTTCATGAACCACCTCACGGGTGAGATCAAGACGCAGACCGTCTTCATGGGCGACTTCCCGCTGATGACCCCCAAGGGCACGTTCGTGATCAACGGCACCGAGCGTGTCGTCGTCTCGCAGCTCGTGCGTTCGCCGGGTGTCTACTTCGACCGCACCGCCGAGAAGACCTCTGACAAAGACATCTACTCGGCTCGCGTCATCCCGAGCCGCGGTGCCTGGCTCGAGTTCGAGATCGACAAGCGCGATCAGGTCGGCGTTCGCATCGACCGCAAGCGCAAGCAGTCGGTCACGGTGTTCCTCAAGGCCCTCGGCCTGACCTCGGAAGAGATCCTCGAAGAGTTCGCCGGCTACGAGTCCATCGCCCTCACCCTCGAGAAGGACAACATCCTCACGAAGGAAGAGGCGCTCAAGGACATCTACCGCAAGCTCCGTCCGGGCGAGCAGGTCGCTGCCGAGGCCGCGCGTGCGCTCCTCGACAACTTCTACTTCAACCCGAAGCGCTACGACCTCGCCAAGGTCGGCCGGTACAAGATCAACAACAAGCTCGGCCTCGAGGCTCCCCTCACCGACTCGGTGCTGACGGTGCAAGACATCGTCGCCACGATCAAGTACCTCGTCGCCCTGCACGATGAGCGCACCACCCTGCCCGGCCGCCGCGCCGGCAAGGCGGTCGACCTGCGCCTCGACGTCGACGACATCGACAACTTCGGCAACCGTCGCATCCGCGCTGTGGGCGAGCTCATCCAGAACCAGGTGCGCACCGGCCTCAGCCGCATGGAGCGCGTCGTGCGTGAGCGCATGACGACGCAAGACATCGAGGCGATCACCCCGCAGACCCTGATCAACGTGCGACCCGTCGTCGCCGCGATCAAGGAATTCTTCGGCACCTCGCAGCTCTCGCAGTTCATGGACCAGAACAACCCGCTCGCGGGTCTGACCCACAAGCGTCGTCTCTCGGCGCTCGGCCCCGGCGGTCTCTCGCGTGACCGCGCCGGTGTCGAGGTGCGAGACGTGCACCCGTCGCACTACGGCCGCATGTGCCCGATCGAGACCCCGGAAGGCCCGAACATCGGCCTCATCGGTTCGCTCGCATCGTTCGCGCGCATCAACTCGTTCGGTTTCATCGAGACCCCGTACCGCAAGGTCGTGGCAGGCAAGGTCACCGAGCAGATCGATTACCTCACCGCGATGGAGGAAGAGGACCACATCGTCGCGCAGGCCAACGCCCCGCTGACGAAAGACGCCCACTTCGCCGAAGAGCGCGTGCTCGCCCGCAAGAAGGGCGGCGAGGTCGACCTCTTCCCCGCAGACGAGATCGGCTACATGGACGTCTCGCCGCGCCAGATGGTGTCGGTGGCGACCTCGCTGATCCCGTTCCTCGAGCACGACGATGCGAACCGCGCCCTCATGGGTGCCAACATGCAGCGTCAGGCTGTGCCGCTGCTGCGCAGCGACTCGCCGTTCGTCGGAACCGGTATGGAGGGCTACGCCGCGGTCGACGCGGGTGACGTGGTCACCGCCGACAAGTCGGGCGTGGTCACCGAGGTCTCAGCCGACTCGGTCACCGTGCAGCTCGACGAGGGCGGCACGCAGAACTACTTCCTGCGCAAGTTCGACCGCTCCAACCAGGGCACCTCGTACAACAACCGCGTTCTCGTGAACACGGGCGACCGCATCGAGGCCGGCGAGGTCGTCGCCGACGGCCCTGCGACCGACAACGGCGAGCTCGCGCTCGGCAAGAACCTGCTCGTGGCGTTCATGCCGTGGGAGGGTCACAACTTCGAAGACGCGATCATCCTGAGCCAGAACCTGGTGAAAGACGACGTGCTCTCCTCGATCCACATCGAGGAGTACGACGTCGACGCGCGCGACACGAAGCTCGGCAAAGAGGAGATCACCCGTGATCTCCCGAACGTCAGCCCCGACCTGCTCGCCGACCTCGACGAGCGCGGCATCATCCGCATCGGCGCCGAGGTCCGGCCCGGCGACATCCTCGTCGGCAAGGTCACGCCGAAGGGCGAGACCGAGCTGTCGGCCGAAGAGCGCCTGCTCCGTGCGATCTTCAACGAGAAGAGCCGTGAGGTTCGCGACACCTCGCTGAAGGTTCCCCACGGTGAGCAAGGCACGATCATCGCCGTCAAGGTGTTCGACTCGCAAGACGGTGACGACGAGCTCGGCTCGGGCGTCAACCAGCGAGTGGTCGTCTACATCGCCCAGAAGCGCAAGATCACCGAGGGCGACAAGCTCGCCGGCCGCCACGGCAACAAGGGCGTCATCTCGAAGATCCTGCCCGTCGAAGACATGCCGTTCCTCGCAGACGGCACTCCGGTCGACGTCATCCTGAACCCGCTCGGCATCCCCGGCCGCATGAACTTCGGCCAGGTGCTGGAGACCCACCTCGGGTGGGTCGCCAAGCAGGGCTGGAAGGTCGAGGGCAACCCGTCGTGGGCCAAGAAGCTCCCGAAAGACGCCCATGAGGCTGCGCCCGGCACCAAGGTCGCGACCCCGGTGTTCGACGGTGCGCTCGAGGAGGAGATCGCGGGTCTGCTCGACTCGACACTCCCCAACCGCGACGGCGAGCGGCTGATCGACTCGAGCGGCAAGACGCAGCTCTACGACGGCCGCTCCGGCGAGCCCTTCCCGTACCCGGTCTCGGTCGGCTACATGTACATCCTGAAGCTGCACCACCTCGTCGACGACAAGATCCACGCGCGTTCGACGGGTCCGTACTCGATGATCACCCAGCAGCCGCTCGGTGGTAAGGCGCAGTTCGGTGGTCAGCGATTCGGTGAGATGGAGGTCTGGGCGCTCCAGGCCTACGGTGCCGCGTACGCGCTGCAGGAGCTCCTCACGATCAAGTCCGACGACATCCTCGGCCGCGTCAAGGTGTACGAGGCGATCGTCAAGGGCGAGAACATCCAGGAGCCCGGCATCCCCGAGTCGTTCAAGGTGCTCATGAAAGAGATGCAGTCGCTCTGCCTGAACGTCGAGGTGCTCTCGGCCGATGGCACGGCTGTCTCCCTCCGCGACACCGACGACGAGGCCTTCCGCGCTGCGGAAGAGCTCGGCATCAACATCTCCGCGCGCTTCGAGTCGTCGAACATCGACGAGATCTAAGCCAGGCCAGTAGACGATTCCAGAGACTTTCCAAGGAGAGAAATTGCTCGACGCAACGACTTTTGACGAGCTTCGCATCGGCCTGGCCACCGCAGAGGACATCCGCAAGTGGTCCTACGGTGAGGTCAAGAAGCCAGAAACCATCAACTACCGCACCCTGAAGCCCGAGAAGGACGGTCTGTTCGGCGAACAGATCTTCGGCCCGAGCCGCGACTGGGAGTGCGCCTGCGGCAAGTACAAGCGGGTGCGATTCAAGGGCATCGTGTGCGAGCGCTGCGGCGTGGAGGTCACCAAGTCCTCCGTTCGTCGTGAGCGCATGGGACACATCGAGCTCGCAGCGCCCGTGACCCACATCTGGTACTTCAAGGGCGTTCCCTCGCGCTTGGGCTACCTGCTCGACATGGCGCCGAAAGACCTCGAGAAGGTCATCTACTTCGCCGCCTACATGGTGATCGACGTCGACGACGAAGGTCGTCACGCCGACATGCCCGGCCTCGAGAACGAGCTCCGGCTCGAGATCAAGACCATCGGCGACCAGCGCGACGCACGCATCGCAACGCTCATGGCCCGCAAGGAGGAGGAACTCGCCTCCCTCGAGGCCGAAGGCGCCAAGAGCGACCAGAAGAAGCGCGCAGAAGCTGCCGCCGACAAGGAGATGACGCAGGTCCGCAAGTCGGGAGACGAGCAGATCGCGCACCTCGAGCGCGTGTGGGAGGACTTCCGCACCCTCAAGGTCGGCGACCTCAAGCCCGAAGACTCGGTGTTCCACGAGCTCCAAGACCGCTTCGGCATGTACTTCGACGCCTACATGGGCGCCGAGGCCATCAAGAAGCGCCTCCTGGCGTTCGACCTGGCCGCCGAGGCCGACGACCTGCGCCTGCAGATCGCCGAGGGCAAGGGCCAGAAGAAGATCCGCGCGATCAAGCGACTGCGCGTCGTCAGCTCCTTCCTGCAGACCGGCAACTCGCCGGCCGCGATGGTGCTCGACGTCGTGCCGGTCATCCCGCCCGAGCTGCGCCCGATGGTGCAGCTCGACGGTGGCCGATTCGCGACTTCCGACCTCAACGACCTCTACCGTCGTGTGATCAACCGCAACAACCGCCTGCGTCGTCTGCTCGACCTCGGTGCTCCCGAGATCATCGTGAACAACGAGAAGCGCATGCTGCAAGAGGCGGTCGACGCACTGTTCGACAACGGTCGTCGTGGTCGCCCCGTCACCGGTACCGGCAACCGTGCCCTCAAGTCCCTGAGCGACATGCTCAAGGGCAAGCAGGGTCGTTTCCGCCAGAACCTGCTCGGCAAGCGCGTCGACTACTCGGGCCGTTCGGTCATCGTCGTCGGCCCGCAGTTGAAGCTGCACCAGTGCGGTCTGCCCAAGCAGATGGCACTCGAGCTCTTCAAGCCGTTCGTGATCAAGCGCCTGATCGACCTGAGCCACGCTCAGAACATCAAGGCGGCCAAGCGCATGGTCGAGCGTTCGCGTCCGCAGGTCTGGGACGTGCTGGAAGAGATCATCCGTGAGCGCCCGGTTCTGCTGAACCGTGCACCCACGCTGCACCGCCTCGGCATCCAGGCCTTCGAGCCGCAGCTCGTCGAGGGCAAGGCGATCCAGCTCCACCCGCTCGTGTGTGCTGCGTTCAACGCGGACTTCGACGGCGACCAGATGGCCGTGCACCTTCCCCTCTCGGTGGAGGCGCAGGCCGAGGCCCGCATCCTGATGCTCGCCTCGAACAACATCCTGAAGCCGTCAGACGGTCGTCCGGTGACCCTGCCCACGCAGGACATGATCATCGGCCTGCACCACCTGACGACGGGCAAGCCCGGCGCAGCCGGTGAGGGCCGCGCGTTCTCGTCGATCTCCGAGGCCATCCTCGCGTTCGACCAGAACCGTCCGGGTGAGATCGCGCTCGACCTCGGTGCCACGGTGAGGATCCGCCTCGAGGGGCTGCACTTCGCCGATGGCGAGACGCCCGAGAACTTCGTGCCGAGCAAGCCGTACCTGCTCGAGACGACCCTCGGGCGTGCGCTCTTCAACGAGGCGCTGCCGGTCGACTACCCCTACGTGAACGCGCAGGCGGGCAAGACCCAGATCTCGGAGATCGTCAACGACCTCGCCGAGCGCTACCCGAAGACCGAGGTCGCTGCGACCCTCGACCGAATCAAGGACGCCGGCTTCAAGTGGGCGACCCGTTCGGGCGTGACCGTGGCTCTCTCCGACATCCTGACGCCGCCCAACAAGGGCGAGATCGTCTCGAAGTACGAGAAGCAGGCCGCCAAGGTCCAGGGCCAGTTCGAGAAGGGTCTCACGACCGACCTCGAGCGTCGCCAGGAGCTCATCCAGATCTGGACCAAGGCGACCGACGAGGTCGCCAAGGCCATGCAGGAGAACTTCCCGACCGACAACACCATCAACCGCATGGTGACGTCGGGTGCTCGTGGTAACTGGCTGCAGGTGCGCAACATCGCCGGCATGCGAGGCCTCGTGAACAACCCGAAGGGTGAGATCATCCCTCGCCCGATCATCTCGAGCTACCGCGAAGGCCTCTCGGTCGCCGAGTACTTCATCGCGACGCACGGTGCCCGCAAGGGTCTGGCCGACACGGCCCTCCGTACGGCCGACTCGGGCTACCTCACGCGTCGTCTCGTCGACGTCTCGCAAGATGTGATCATCCGCGAAGACGACTGCGGCACGACCAAGGGTCTCGAACTGCCGATCGCGACGACGGATGCTTCGGGTGCGCTCGTGCGCGACCCGAACGTCGAGAACGCGGTCTACGCCCGCAGCCTCGCCGCCGACGCGGTCGACGCGAAGGGCACGGTCGTGGCCGAGGCCGGCTCCGACGTCGGCGACGTGCTCATCGAGAAGCTCATCGCCGCAGGCGTCGAGTCGATCAAGGTGCGTTCGGTGCTGACCTGCGAGTCGGCCGTCGGCGTGTGCGCGAACTGCTACGGCCGTTCGCTTGCGACCGGCAAGCTCGTCGACATCGGCGAGGCCGTCGGCATCATCGCGGCCCAGTCGATCGGCGAGCCCGGCACGCAGCTGACGATGCGTACCTTCCACACCGGTGGTTCGGCTTCGGCCGACGACATCACGCAGGGTCTTCCCCGCGTGCAGGAGCTCTTCGAGGCTCGTACCCCCAAGGGTGCTTCACCTATCGTCGAAGCCCCGGGGCGCATCACGATCGATGAGACCGACCGGCAGCGCAAGGTCATCCTCACGCCTGACAACGGCGACGAGCCGATCGCGTACAACGTGCTCAAGCGTTCGACCCTCCTGGTCGAAGACGGCCAGCACGTCGAGCTCGGCCAGCAGCTGATCGTCGGCACCGTCGACCCGAAGGAAGTCCTCCGGGTCAAGGGTGTGCGCGATGTGCAGAAGCACCTCGTCAACGGTGTGCAAGACGTGTATCGCTCGCAGGGCGTGCCGATCCACGACAAGCACATCGAGGTCATCGTGCGCCAGATGCTGCGCAAGGTCACCGTCGTCGACCACGGCGACACCGACCTGCTGCCCGGTGAGCTCGTCGACCGCCTGAAGTACAACGGCATCAACCGTGCCGCGCTGACCGAGGGCAAGAAGACGGCTTCGGCCCGTCAGGAGGTCATGGGTATCACCAAGGCGTCGCTGGCGACCGAGTCGTGGCTGTCGGCCGCTTCCTTCCAGGAGACCACCCGCGTGCTCACGCAGGCGGCCATGGAAGGCAAGAGCGACCCGCTGGTCGGGCTCAAGGAGAACGTCATCATCGGCAAGCTCATCCCCGCCGGCACCGGTCTGCAGAAGTACCGGAACGTCGCGGTCGAGGCCACTGAGGAGGCGAAGGCGGAGCGGTACCCGAACCGCATCTTCACCGACGACGCGGCCTTCACCGAGGGCGACTTGAGCTTCGTCGACTTCGACGCATTCTCGAGCGACGACTTCACCCCCGGCAACTACAGCTGAGTGTGACCGCTCACTGAGCGTGTCGAAGTGAGCAACGAACAGGGCCCCGGAGCGATCCGGGGCCCTGTTCCGTCTCAGGGATGCTGCGGCATCCGATCACCCCATGAGGCGACGGATGCCGCGGCATCCGCTCAGCCCAAGCGGGTCGCGAGCCACTCGGCCTGACGCTGCCACTGCACACCCTGCCCGCCCTCGTGCTCGTTGAAGTCGTACTCGACGATGTCGGCGGCCGCCGCGTAGTGGTTGCGTGCGGCATAGACGGTCGACGGCGGGCAGATCGGATCCATGCCGGCCACGGAGAACAGCGCCGGCGCGCTCGCCCGCTTGGCGAAGTTCACACCGTCGAAGTACGAGAGCGTGCGGAAGGTCTGCTCGGCAGCGCCGCGCTGCACCGAGAGGTAACGCGTGATCTCTCGGTAGGGGTCCCGGTCGGTCATGCCGACAGCGTGCTCGAAATGGCAGAGGAAGGGCACGTCGGGCATCGCTGCCACGAGACCGTCGGTGAGGCCGGCCGCGGCGATCGCGATGCCGCCGCCCTGGCTGCCGCCGCAGACGGCGACGCGAGTCTCGTCGACTCGGTCGAGGGATCGGATCGCGTCGATCGCGAGTACCGCGTCGGTGAACACCCGGCGGTAGTAGTATCCCGTGGGGTCGTCGATGCCGCGCGTCATGAAGCCGGGGAACGAGGGCCCGGTGCCGTGCGGGTCGGGCGTGCCGCCGCCCGTGCCCCAGGCGCTGCCCTGTCCGCGGGTGTCCATGATGAAGTGCGCGTAGCCCGCGCCGGCCCAGGCGAGCCGCTCATGAGGCAGGCCTCGGCCGCCGCCGTAGCCGTTGTACTCGACCACGGCGGGGAGCGCGCCCGTTGCACCTGCGGGCACGACGAACCAGCCCAGTACCGGGTCCCCGGCGAAGCCGCTGAAGGTCATGTCGAAGATCTCGAACGAACTGAGCGGTGAATCGAGCCGGGTGAGACGCGGCGGCTGGGCGAGGGCGCGGGACTCGGCGAGGGTCGATGCCCAGAACTCATCGAAGTCAGCGGGTTCGGCCACCTCCGGTCGATAGTCGCGGAGCTCGTCGAAGGGGCGGTCGAAGCGGGGCACGGGGTCCTTCCGGGTCAATGGTGGAATCGGTGGTCAGCGTAGCGCGGCCGGTCGCCGGCGCAGAGTGCGCCAGTGACAAGACGTCGCACGGGGCGCTACGCTCGCTCGAAACGCCGACGCAGCCGACCGAAGGACTCGCGATGACCGAGCACACTCCGCCTGCACGATCCGCGGTGTCGGCACCGACGGGTGCCGGTGCCCCTCGACCCCTGCTGAAGCGCCCGCTGTTCTGGCTCGTCGTGATCGCGGTGCTGCTGGTCGCCGTCGTCGCGGTGCTCGTCGGCACCGCCATCGGCGGGGCGGCAGGAGCTGGCGCCGCAGGGTCGGCGTCACCGAGCACGTCGCCCGGCTCGACGGCGACGACGCCCTCCTCGGACCCACCCGCGACACCGGGTGCGACGCCGGCGACCGCTGCGGTGCCGGGGGAGTGCGCCGAAATCTACACTCGCGACTGGAATGCCGAGCTCGGCGGCCTCGCCCTCAACCCGGAGTGGACGGAGACGCCCGGCAACGGGCCCTTCTGGGGGTCGAACGACGCCGGAGCGATCACCGTGCTCGAAGCGACATCCGCCCTCACCTGTGCGTGGGTGAGCCCGAACGGCGGCGGCGATGTGGGCATCATCACGAACATCTCGAGTCTCAGCCCCGAGCAGCAGGTCTCCATGCTGGAGCACCTCGGCGCGAGTGGCTTCGCGTGCTACGCGGAGCTCTCGGGCACCCGATGCGTCGTCGAGTCGTCGTCCGACGCGGGCGCTTCAGGGGAGTCGCATTTCCTTCGGGAGGGCATCTGGTCGGCCACGCGTTGGTCGAACGTCACCGCAGACGGGTACACGCATGACATCGTCGCGACGATCTTCGGCTGAGCGAAGCGCCGTGTGCGCTCCCGGTCTCGGGGGCTGCGCGTTGCTACAGTTGGTCAACCGCGGGTACGAGCGTTGCCCGGAAGGAGCGCGATCATGAGCAGCACGACTCCCGGAAGCGAACCGGAGCGACACGACGAGCACACCGGTCCGGTCGACGACCGCGCCGGCGTCGACGCCGTGGACCCCGCGGTCGATGCGACCGGCACGGGCGATGCGACCGGCACGGGCGCGATCGACGCGAGCGACGAGCCGACCCCGGTCGAACCGGCCTTCGGAACCGATGCCGAGCCCGCCCCCGATGCCGGCAGCGACGACCTCGCAGTGACCTCGCGCCTCGACGAGGCCGTCGAGCGCGCGAACGCCGACGCGGCGGCATCCGAGACCAACGGCATCGACGACACGGTTGTCGCGGCCGCACCTCTGCCCGTTCCCGCCGACACCGTACGGCGCGAGACCTACGTGCCGGCTGCGACCGTGGCGACGGGCACGGCCGCCGGCGCCGCGACACTCGCCGATGAGACGCCCGAACCCCTCTACGTCGCTCCGCAGGCCGGGCCGCAGACGATCTACGTGCAGGCCCCGACCCCGCCGAAGGCGAGGGGCAACCGCGGCTTCGGGGTGCTCGTCGCACTCATCGGCACGGTGCTGTTCGGCGTGCTCTACGCCGTCATCGCATACGTGCTGTACCTGAACTACGGAGCGCCCGCCGGCCAGGCCCTCGGCGTCGCCGACTTCCTCGCCCAGCCGACCTTCTGGGTGCCGGTGATCGTCTTCTTCCTGGCCTTCGCGCTGCTCGCGGCGATCGTCAATCGCGGCCCGTGGTGGACCTACGCGGTGTTCGGCCTCCTCGTCGGGGTGCTCGTGTACTTCTCGTACATCGGCGCTGCACTGCTGGCCGTCGAAGCGTGGACGCTGACGCTCGACCAGGCTTCCCAATTCATCGCCGAACGCTGGCTCGACCCGTTCGCGATCGTCGCAGCCGTCATCGCCCGGGAGATCCCGATCTGGTTGGGCGGCTGGATCGCCGCGCGCGGCCGCGCCGTCACCGAGCGCAACCGCCTGGCCTTCGAGGCCTACGACCGTGAGGTCGCGGCGGGGCCGCAGGCGCGCTGAGCCCGGCTCAGCCGCAGGGCAGCTCGGCGGCGGCCGCGTCGAGGTCGATGGCATCGCCCCACGCCGTGAAGGCGAGTTCGGTATCACCCTCGAGTTCGGCGACGCTGAGCGAACGGGGCAGCGGCGAACCGTATCGCTCGACCGTGAGCACGCCCACCATCGCCTCTGACGAGCCGATCTGCACGGCGAGGGTGTCGTCGTCGACGTCGGGAGCGGCCACCGACAGCTGCGCGCCGGACAGTACCGCGTCGAGCACGGCGGCCGGCTCGGTGAACGGCGCCCATCGGGCGGCGGCCGGATCGGTGCCGACGGTGCACTGCGCGGACGTCAGTTCGGGGCGGCCGCTCGAGGCGGCGTAGGCGTCGTTGCCTCGCACCCGGGTACTGCCGCCATCGACGAGCAGTTGCGCTTCGAGGTCGCCCGCGAGGAAGTGCGCGCGATAGCCCGACGGCCGGCCCGCAAAGTCGATCGTCAGCATGCGGGCGGGCAGCGTCTCGCCCTCTTCGGTGAAGATGAACTCGTTCACCGTGCCCCGCATCGACACCGGGCCGGCGGCGTGCACCGACTGGACGATGATCGAGGCGATCTCGCTCGAGGGGGCCAGCCAGAGGCCGTTGCCGGATGCACCGTCGAAGGACTCGGCGTCGATGCCGTTCGGCGCGGCCGGGAGCTCGGCCGCCGCGCTGCAGGCGGTGAGCAGGGCGGGAGCGGTGAGGGCGGCCACGGCGAAGGCGGCGATCCGGATGCCTCGGCGGCTCGCCGCGCGTGTGCCCGCCGAGCGGCCCGCGGCGCTGCGGGGCGCGGTCACGAGGCGGCGTCCGCCGCGCAGATGCTCGCGCCCTTCTGCTCGGCGACGGTGGCGGCGTCGAGCGAGACCTCGCCCTGATCGCCCGCGGGGCGCACCACGAAGCAGGTGCGGTCGTCGTAGAGCCCCGCTGCTGCGGGCAGCCACGCCTCGGTGCCGGTCACGAAGCCAGTGAGGTCGCTCGCGGTGCCGTCGCCGGAAACAGCGAAGAGCGCGTAGTCGGCGTCGGGACCCGACCAGTCCAGGCGCAGGTTGCCGGACTCGGTATTCACCGAGAGGGCGGAGACTTTCACGCTCGAGTCGGTGAGGGCCGAGACGATGAGCCAGACGACGAGTCCGGTGAGCGCGAGGAAGGTGAGGCTGACCGAGACGATGAAAGCGGGGTGCAGCCACCAGCGGCGCACATGCGGCGGCGCCTCGGAGAGCTCGGGTAGGACCGAACCGCCGCTTCCGAGTGCGCGGGCCCCGCCACGGCCCCCGAGCTTCGGCTGGCCCGCGGCCCCACCGACCGTCGCCGTCCTCGTCGCAGTCGACGGCATCCCGGTCAGGCGGTCGGTCATCGCTCGGCTCCCTGCCTTCGGTGCACGCGGTGTTCGGTGCGCGGTTCGGTACATGCGGTGTTCGGTAGGTGCGGTGTTCAGTCGGTCGCGCAGAGCTGGTCGCACGACCGCGTACCATGCTATATCGGTGCGCCTGCTCGGCCCGGCGCCGACAGCAGAGTGCAAGAGAGGTGAGTGTGGGCATCGTGCGACGACGACTCCCGGCGCTCGCCGTGGTCTTCGCCATGCTCTTCGCGACGCTGTTCCTGGCGTCCTCTCCGTTCGCCGCCGATGCCGCAGAGGCACCGCCCGACGCCGACCCCGCTCGCGTGGAGATCCCGTACCTCGGCACCGCGTCCATCGACATCCCGGCTCCCTGGTTCATCACCGATTGCGCGGCGCCGCTCGCCGCGACCCCGTTGGTCACCGCGTGCGAAGCGAACACGATCTCGCTCGCCGCACCCGAGTACGACCCCGATGCCGGGGCCGTGGCACTGCGACTGTCGCTGAGCGACGGGCGCATCAGCACGACGACGGTGTACCGGGTGGTGCTCGAGCCGCCGGCGCTGCCCACGGCGATGCCGAGCACCGAGCTGCGCCCGGTGCCGGCCGGTTCGCTGCTGCGGATCCCGATCTCCGAGCTCCGGCTCGAGTGCCAGGTGTGCAACACCACTGGCGGCAGCCTGCGCGCCGTCGCTGTGCAGCCCGAGAGCGCGGGCTCGCTCTGGGCGACCCCCACGCACCTCGTGTTCAGGGCCGCCGCCGATGCGCGGGGCCCCGTCGAACTCGTCTTCCGCTTCGCGGACGACTACGGATCATGGTCGGGCGACGCGAAACTCGCCGTGTCGATCCTCGACCCGGCCGTCCGACCACTGGCCACCGCCGACATCGTCGTCGAGCTGGCCGAGGGCGCGGCGAGCGTCGATCTGAACGCGCTCGCCTTTCCGCTCGGCGGGGGAGAGCTGATCGTAGTCGGCTGCGGCGATCCGATTCGCGGGCAGGTGCGCTGCGCGGCCGACGGCACTGCCGAGTACCGCGGCGACGGCGGCGTCGATCAGTTCTCGTTCCAGGTGGCCACTGCCAAGGGCGGCCGCGGCTTCGGCACGGTCACGGTCGTGCCGGTCGGCACGACCGAGCCTGCACCGGGCATGGCGTCCATCGCGCCGCCGAAACAGTCGAAGACGGGCGTGCCCGTGCTCGTGCCGCCCGCGGTTCCGGTCGAGGACGACGGGGCGACGGGCGGCGGACTGCTCGGGCCGCTCCTGTCCGTGTTCGATCGGGTGGGCGCGTGACGAAACGATGAGTGATGAACGAATGACCCAAGGCGGAGGGCCGGACCGATGAGCTTGAGACTGACGATCGATCCGGCGATCAGTGGGGACGCGGCAGGCTCGTGGTCGCTCGACGTCGATGAGGCGACGACGGTCGGTGAGGTCGCCGAGGCGCTCGGCCTGCCCAGCGATGTACTCGACCCGCTCGCCGGCGACGCCGCCGCGCTCGCCGAGAGCACGCTGCTGTCCGGGGCATCCGTGCCGACCCGAGGCGAGCAGTCGCTGCAGCCGGGCACCGTGCGACTCGAGTTCGTCGGCGGCCCATTCGCGGGCGACGCGGTCGCCCTCGCCCGTGGCGCCGCCGTGACCGTCGGCAGCGAATCGGGCGCCTCGATCGTGGTCACCGACGGTGCGCTGCTGCCGATGCACGCGAGCCTCGCGCTGAGCGAGGCGACCAACGCCGACGGTCGCCCAGCACGCCTCGTTGCGACCCTCACCCCGGCACCCGACGCGGAGGTCTGGGTCAACGGTGAGCGCCTCGAAGAGGCGCGCGAGATCGTCCCGGCCGACCTGTTGCAGCTGGGCAGCAGCGTGCTGCGACTCGGTATCGCGCCGGCCGCCGACGCCGACCTCACCCGTGACGCCCTCGGCGATCGCGGCTTCAACCGACCATCGCGCATCCGCCCTGCGACCGAGCAGCCCGCCATCTCGCTGCCCGGCGACCGCCCCGAAGACCCCGACCAGTCGCCGCTGCCGTGGCTCTCGGCGATCATCCCGGTCGTGCTCGGGGTGACCATGGCGATGGTGTTCGGCCGCGCGATCATGCTGCTGATGGCGGCGGCGAGCCCCATCATGGTCATCGGCTCCTTCCTCACCAACCGCAAGCTGGCGAAGAAGAAGGGCGTGAAGACCGAACACCAGTGGATCGAGGAGGTGCGCGTCGCCGAGCGGCGCATCGAGGACCTCGCCAAAGTGCAGCGGCTCGAGAACTGGTATCGGCTGCCCGACCCGGTCGTCATCGGCGACATCGCGACCAAGCCGTTGTCGCGCCTCTGGGAGCGGCGTCGCACCGATGCCGACGCCCTGTCGATGCGCGTCGGCGTGGCCGAGGTCGCCCTCGACGTGCGCTTCGAGGGCGGCGGTCGCGACCGCGGTGAGTCGCGTCGCGTCGGAGTGGCACCGGCACCGGTCGCGGCCGAGCTGCGCAGCGGGCCCCTCGGCATCGCCGGGCCTGCCGACGTCGTCCGCAGCGTCTCGCGCTCGATCGTCGCGAGCTTCGCGACGCTACGCTCGCCCCGGGACTCCGAGATCGTCATCGTCTGCCCCGACGACGCGGCCGACGATTGGGCGTGGACCCAGTGGCTGCCCCACACCGAGAGCGGCTCCGCCGCGGCCGCCGTCGGCAACACCGGTGACAGCCGACGCGAGCGCGTGCGGGAGCTCGGCGTCGTGCTCGAGCAGCGCGTGCGCGCTTCCGGCCAGCGCGGCGCCCCACCGTCGAACGACATCCTCGTCGTCGTCGACGGTGCGCGCGAGTACCGCATGCTGCCGGGCATGGTGCCGCTGCTCGAGCATGGCGCGGCTCACGGCATCCACGTCATCGCCCTCGACAGCGAGCGTGCGCGACTGCCGGAGGAGGCCAAGAGTGTCGTCGTCGTCGACGACCACGACCCTGCCATGGCACGCGTCGAGACCGGCTCCGAGTACTACCCGATCGTGCTCCTCGACGGCCTCTCGGTGACGCGCTGCGATCAGATCGCGCGCAGCCTCTGCTCGCTACGGCACGTCAGCGGCGTCGGCGACGACGCCATGCTGCCGATGAGCGTGCGCTACGCCGAGCTGCTGAAGATCGACCTCGACGACCCCGAGCCGATCGTGCGCCGCTGGTCCACCCACCCGCGCAACACCTTCGTCGTGGTCGGCGCGACAGGTGAGGGCGAGTTCGCGATCGACATCTCGCGCGACGGCCCGCACGCCCTCGTGGCCGGCACCACCGGTTCGGGCAAGTCCGAGTTCCTGCAGGCGCTCGTCGTCAGCCTCGCGATGGCCAACCGGCCCGACGCGCTGAACTTCGTGCTCGTCGACTACAAGGGCGGCTCCGCGTTCGCCGACTGCGAGCGGCTGCCGCACACGGTCGGCATGGTGACGAACCTCGACGCCCGCGAGACCGAGCGCGCCCTCGCCTCGCTCGACGCCGAACTGAAGCGCCGCGAGAAGGTGCTGCGCGACATGAATGCGAAAGACGTCGACTCCGCGTGGGCGAAAGACGCCGACACGGCCGCCCGTCGCGGACTCGCGCGCCTGATGATCGTCATCGACGAGTTCGCCGAGCTCAAGACCGAGCTGCCCGAGTTCATCGACGGACTCGTGCGCATCGCCCGCGTCGGTCGATCGCTCGGCGTGAACCTCGTGCTCGCCACCCAGCGGCCCGCTGGTGTCGTCACCCCCGAGATGCAGTCGAACATCAACCTGCGCGTCGCCTTGCGCGTCACCGACCGCACCGATTCCTCCGACATCCTCGGCTCGGGCGAGGCGGCGATGATCAGCCCTTCGACACCGGGCCGGGGCTTCGTGCGCACGGGGCCGGCCTCGGCGCCCGCCCCGTTCCAGACCGCTCGAGTTGCGGGCATCCGTCCCGGAGCGCAGCGCCAGGTGAAAGTGCTGCCGCGCAAAGCGCCGCTCGAGTGGGCGGACCTCGGCTACCCCGTGCGCTATCCGAAGGCGGTGTCGACCCAGCAGCAGAACGCCGACCACGACGACACCGACCTGCGGGCGCTCGTGAACCTCGTGACGGCCGCCACTCAGCAGCTCGGTGTGCCGAAGAACCCCTCGCCGTGGCTCATGCCGCTGCCGACCGTGCTGCCGCTCGAGAAGTTCCAGGACCAGCGGGTGCCCGAGCACCACATCGCGCTGGGCCTCGAAGACGTGCCGGGGGAGCAGTCGCAGCGCACCCTCACCTGGGGCGTCGCAGAGGGTTCGCACGTGCTCTTCCTCGGCGGTGCCCTCTCGGGCCGCACGACGGCGCTGCGCACGATGCTGGCGCAGCTCGTGCAGGAGTTCTCGCCGGCCGACCTGCACATGTACATCATCGACTTCGGCAACGGTGCGCTGCTGCCGCTCGTCGACGCCCCGCACACCGGTGCGGTCGTCACCCAGCTCGACTCCGATCGGCTGCCGCGACTCGTGCAGCGCCTGCTCGAAGAGCTCGGCCGCCGCCAGTCGGTGCTCTCGGCCGCCGGCGTCGGGCACATCTCCGAGCAGCGGGCCCAGTCGACCCCCGAGACGCGGCTGCCGTTCGCGATCGTCGCGGTCGACGGCTGGGAGCGCATGCTCTCGACGATGAACCCCGACCAGCTCGTCACCTTCCGTGATCAGTTCATGCGGATCCTGCGCGAGGGACCCGCGGTGGGTGTGCGCGTGATCATCACCGGCGACCGCGGCATCACGGGCGACAAGATCATCTCGTTCATCGACGAGCAGTACGTGTTGCCGCTGCGTGACATCGCCGACTACCGTACGGCCGGCATCCTCGCCCGTGAGGTCCCGCTGAACCTCGGGCCGGGTCGCGTGCTCTTCGGTGCGAACGCCGCCGAAGCCCAGCTCGCGGTGCTCGTGCATGACACGAGCGGTGAGGCGCAGACGACCGCGCTACGCCGGATCGTCGAGCAGGTGCGCGACCACTTCGACCAGTTCCCGCAGCTCGCGGCGCTGCCCTCGCCGTTCCGCGTCGATCCGCTGCCCGGTCACTTCGCGCTGACGGCCTCTTACGAACTCCCGCTCGGCGAGTCCGGGCCAGACGACGGCCCGGTCGTCGCGGTCGGCGGTGACCTGCTGTCGCGGTTCACGCTCGATTGGCCGGCCGACGGCGGGTTCGTCGTCACCGGCCCCCGCAAGTCGGGTCGTTCGTCGGCGCTCGCGGCGATCGTGCACCAGCTCGCCTGGCGCAAGGCCCCGGTCGTCGTGGTCTCGGGTCGCGAGTCGATCCTCACCGAAGTGGCGGCCGCCCACGGGATCCACGTCCTCAGGGGCGGCGACATCGGTCCGGCAGAGCTCGACCCGATCCTCGACGCCGCCGGTGAGTTCGTCACCGTCGTCGTCGACGACGCCGAGCAGCTCAAGAACGCGCCCATCGAGCACGCGCTCACGGGGGCGAAGCATCGTGCAGTGTTCATCGTGGCCGCCGATTCCGAGTCGCTGTCGACGCTGTTCGGTGGTCCGGTCGTCGAGGCGAAGCGCGCCAGGCGTGCCCTCGTCCTGCGCCCGGAGTCGACGATCATGGGCACTCAGGCGGTCGGTTCACCGATTCCGAAGTTCATGCTCGGTCGCGCCACGCCCGGTTCTGCTGTACTCACGACGCCGAGCGGCTGGCTGCCGGTACGGGTGCCTGATATCCGGCAATGAAGGATGCCTCGCGCACATAGACTGGCCCGGGCGACACCGGGAATGACCGGGTGGTGCGCCCGTCGAGAAGGGGATGATCCGAGTGGCTTCTGCCCGTTGCGTGTATTGTGACGCCACGTTGCAGCCGAACAGCATGTACTGCATCTCGTGCGGTCAGCTGATCCCGCAGTCGAGCACGCCGCCCGTGCCCGCTCAATTCCAGGTCGCGAAGCCGAAGCCGGCGCCGCGAAATGACACCCCGACTCCGGCCGCAGCCGCCCCGCTCGAGCCCGTTCCGCTGCCCCGCTCGCTGCCCTGGCAGCAGCCGGGTGCACGCATCGAGGTGCTTGCGCCAGAGCCCGTCACCGTCGCGCCGATCGAGCGGGTCGAGCTGCTGTTCTCGACCGGTCAGCGAATCGTCGTCGAGGGGGCCGCGGTCATCGGTCGAAAGCCCGCCGACACCGCGCTCGCCATGGGCGCCCGGGCCGTCGAGGTCGTCGACGACACGCGCTCGGTTTCACGGGTACACCTCTTCCTCGAGGTGCAGGGCGGTCAGATCACCGTGGGCGACGCCGGATCGGCGAACGGCTCGCGGATCGAGCGCGCCGGTCAGCTGGTGCCGCTCGAGAGCGCGGGCACCCGTGTCGCGGTCGAGATCGCCGATACGATCTGGCTCGGCGATCTGAGCTTCGTGCTGCACGCGGCCTGACGCGGCAGCGGGTCGTGCGCACTCGCTCAGTCCTCAGTCGCTGAAGAGACCCGAGACGAAGCCGTTCACGATCGTCTGGCTGGCGCGAGCGCCGTAGTGGTCGACCGTGAGGCGGCTGATCGCCTCGTACGAGGGCCCCTCGAGTCGCACGAGCGGCAGGGCTTGCCAGTCACGCCGGTTGCGGCCGGCGACGCCGGCGTAGGCGACACGGTCGGCCCTGGCGAGCCAGACGCCGAAGACGACGTCTCCTTTGTTCGTGAGGGGCAGCGGCAGGTAGACCCGCGGGTCGCCGCCTGCCAGTCGCCCGAGTACGGCGGAGGCCTCGTGCGAGGGCAGCGCCAGATAGGAGCTCGCTTGCTGCTTCAGCACCGTTCCGGTGGCGACGCGCTCCCAGCGGTACGACCAGGCGAGCAGCCAGACGAGTCCGCCCAGCGCGGCTCCGGCGCTGAGCAGCACCGCGCCGGGTGCGACCGCGTCGCGCAGGCCGCCGCGACGGCCGCGGTACGTGCTCGACAGTTCGACGAGGGCGTCGTACATGACGATGCTGAGCACCAAGAGGGCCAGCCCGAGCACGAGCATCACGACCGCGGCGATCATCTGCCCGTGCGAGCGCACGCGGCGCACCTCGGTCGGGCTCGCGTGCAGCGGCTGCTCCTGAGGTTCGGCGGTCACGCGGTGCCCTTCTGAACGGGCCACTTGTGATCGATCATCGGCCCCTTCCATTCGAAGTAGTCGAAGATGCGGTCGAAGGCACGGGCCGGGATGCATCGGCGCTCCGCCTCGCGGATGACGAGTTGTGCAGCCTGGTGCGCACTGGCGTCGTCGAGCACCGCATCGAGCAGGAGTGGCACGAGACCGCGACGCCGACCGTCGAATTCATCGAACACGGTGACGCGTTCACCGCCGGGCGCGCCCGCGAACGCGTCACGCAGCGCCGCCGCGTCGCGCACCCCGAGCTCGCACAGGAGGGTGCCACTGCCGGCGCGCACGGCGGTGTTCGCGAAGAAGCCGATGACCGGCAGCCGTTGCAGCATGCCGGTGCGCCGCCGGTCGTCGAGCACCCCGACGAAGACGATCTCGGACCAGGGGATGAGCGGGGCCGTTGCGAGCTGCACACCGGAGGACCCGACGGCGATCGCGATGTCGTCGTCGGCGATGAGCAGCCCGAGGGCGCGTCGGCGTCGATGCGCGAGGATCGCGGACGCGAGGCCGGCGAACATGGCCAGCGCGGCGATGACCACCGTGAACCAGCCGAAGCCCTTCATGATCGCGACGACGACAAGGGCGGCGAAGACGGCCGCGGTGACGAGACCGGCCACGAGGATGCGACGATTCAGACGCTCGGTCGTGTCAACTTTCGCCCGGTCGACGTGGGCCCGGTAGTCCGCCTGCACTGCATCCTCATTCTCATGCCACGGACAAGGCGTACCGCGCGCGCCGTCAGCCTACCCGGCCTCAGCGTGTCGCGCATTCGGGGGCGATGGCCGCGTGGAGCAGTAGGGGAGTCCTCCCCATCGGCATTTCCGGTGCTTGCAGGTAACGTGTTCGACGCACAGACAATTCGGAGCGAAGGCTCCTGCTCGGTGCCTACCGAGGCATCCAATTCAACGGAGGAAATCATGGCGGAGATCCGCGTCACATCCGACTCTCTCGCCGGTGTCGCCGGCCAGCTCTCGAGCGGCTCGCAGTCGATCGAGTCGCAGCTGTCGAACCTGAAGTCGCTGGTCGAGGGGCTCATCTCGGGCGACTGGGGCGGCACCGCGTCGCAGAGCTTCAACGAGCTGTACTCGCAGTGGGACCAGGCCGGTCTCCAACTGAAGGAGTCTCTTCAGGGCATCAGCGACCTGCTCAACCAGGCTGCACTGTCGTACGAAGACAGCGAGAACGCGATCGCCGGCACGTTCAACGGCTGACGTAAGGACAACAGATGCCGGCGTGCGGCGACGCACGCCGGCATCGGTTCACGGCTAGGGGTCATGGATGGTCTTCTTCAAAGTACGCGCCGATTCGCTGAGCGAGGTCGCGGCGCTGATCGGCAACGTCATCGTGACGTTCGACGCGAACCTCGCGTCAGCCGACAGCGTCGTCAGCCGCATGGCAGGCACGACGTGGGTCGGTGATGACGCCGAGAAGTTCAGTGAGAACTGGGCCGCATTCATGACCCTGGCCTCGCAGGTCCGGCTCGCTCTCACGGGCCTGCAGCAGGGCCTGATCGCCGCCGACGGCAGCTACACCCGCACTGAGACGGGCATCGGTACCGGCTTCCGCCAGCGCCAGCAGGGCCTCGTCAGCGTGCGCAGCGCCTCGGGCAACCTCAGCACGCGCGTGGCGAAGGGCGAGGACAAAGCGGAGGACATGGCCGAGTTCTTCGGTCGCGACTACGCCGGCGACGACGAGGTCGAGCAGTTCGGCGGTGGCGCGCTCGGCCCGCGCAAGACGAGCGGCCAGGCTACGGGCGGTGGTTCAGGCGACACCGACGGCGACGGCGATGACGATTCGATCGGCAAAGGCGTCTTCCGCCTCAGTGCCGACGGCGAGCCTGATGTGAACGGGTACGTCGAGGTCGACATCGACCTGCCCGACTTCGGCCCCGTGGTCGAGGCGTTCGAACAGATCCAGGGAGGCGGCGCGAATGGCTGAGCAGCAGGCCGACACCACTGAGCTCAGTGAGCTCGTGCAGACGATGAACGAACTCATCGGCTACGCCTCGGCACTCAAGCAGGGAGCGAGCGGGTTCGCCTACATGCTGCCCACCGAGTGGCAAGGCCCCGCGATGCAGGCATTCCTCGGCTCGTTCAGCGCTTGGACGGTCGGTGCTTCAGCCATCGAGGCGAACGCGCTGGCGCTCAAGAACCAGGCGGAGGCCTCGTCCAAGGCGTACTCCACCACCATCGAGAACCTCGACTCCTCGTGGGCGTCGATCCAATCGAACTTCGAGGCGTAGCGCCGAGGCCCACCGCCTGCTCGCGCCTTCTCGTATCAGAACCGACACTCGGATAGGACTCCTGATGACCCAGGTGAAGCTGGATCCTGCACGTCTCGTGCAAGACGGTGATGACCTCTACAGCATCGCCACGACGCTCGACAGCGCGGTGACCACACTGCTCTCGCAGCTCAGTGGCTGCGGCGGCATGGCGGGCGACGACAACGCCGCAGAGGAATTCTGCGAGGGTTCTGAGGGATACGACCAGCTCGCCGGTCCGACGATCGACGCGGTCACCTCGCACGGCAACGCCTTGCGCATCCTCGACGCTGCGCTCTCGAACACGGCACGCGCCTACGACGCGGCGCAGAAGCCGGGTGCCGGGCTCGACCCCGAGACGGCGCGGCCGGGAGAGGCGACCGCACGCATCGACAACTCGAAGGCGAACCCGGCAGACGCACTCGGTCCGGGGTGGCCCGGTCCGCTCGGAGAGTTCCAGGAGATCCTCGAGTGGGGTCTCGCCCAGGTCGGCGTCGTCATCCCCACCGGCGACGAAGACAAGCTGCAGACCGCGGCCGACGCCTGGGGCGACTTCTCCACCAGCATCACCTCGGCCCGCACCAGTGTCACCTCGAGCTTCACGAACGCCGGTTCGGCGACGCTGCCCGGCCCGCAGAAGGCCTCGATGCTGGCCTGCCGCACGAGCATGTCGACCGGCCTCGGTGAGCTCCGACAGAGCGCCGACGCGATGGAGCAGTGGATTCGAAACTTCCGCACCCAGCTGGGTCAGATGCGCGAAGAGCTCGGCTGGTTCCTGAAGCAGATGGCGATCGAGATTGCCGCGGAGCTCGCCATCGGCGGCCTGCTCAGCATCGTCACCGTGGGTATCGGCGCGCTCGCGACGGCCGCGAAGGTCGGCCACACCGTCGTCCGCTGGTGCATCAAGATCGCCCAGCTCATCCAGAGGCTGAAGACGTTCCTCAGGGGTATCCGCGGTGTCAAGGGCATTCTGGTGCGCGGCGGCCTGCGCGCCGCGAAGGAGGGCCTGCAGGCGGGTCTCGCCTCGACCATCTCGGTCACCTACGTCAACTCCGCTCGAGCCGACGAAGAGGGCTACCAGCAGCAGAACGTCGGCACGGCGTTCGTGTCCGCGTTCGCGGGCGGTGCGATCGCCTCACCTGTTT
Organism: Agromyces sp. Y782; assembly: GCF_059445405.1. Taxonomy (NCBI): domain Bacteria; kingdom Bacillati; phylum Actinomycetota; class Actinomycetes; order Micrococcales; family Microbacteriaceae; genus Agromyces; species Agromyces sp. Y782. Next base: position 2,836,961 of record NZ_JCAIUG010000001.1, read on the forward strand.
CGCGAATCCTCGGCGGTTCAGGTGGGCCCGGCTTCAAGGCCGCTATGCGTGAGGTCGGCGCAGAATCGGTCGGCGGCGCCGCCGACGGTCTCGTGAGCTCCGGGGTCGAAGCGGGCATGAACGACACCGAGTTCAATCCGATCTCGGGCATGGTGCTGGGCGCCCTGCTCGGTGGCGGCATGACGGCCGCCGGCCGCGGCGTCAGCGCACTCAGACCTGGGTCGCACGCTGGTGCGGGCTCGGGTGTGACCGCTCCAGACGGCATTCCGACGCCCGGAGGCTCCGGCAATGGTTCGTCGAACCAAGGCGGTGGCGGCTCGGTCGACATCTCGAACGACGCGCCGCAGCCCGGCGCGGGGGATGCGGGCACCAGCGTCGGCGACGGCGGCGGTTCGGTCGATATTCCGACGGATGCCCCGATGGGCGGCGGCGGTGACGGCGGTGCTGGTGCCGGCGACGGCGGGGGATCGGTCGATATTCCGACGGATGCCCCGATGGGCGGCGGCGGTGACGGCGGTGCCGGTGCAGGCGACGGTGGCGGCTCGGTCGACATCCCGAGCAGCGGCGTCGGCGACGGCAGTGGTGTCGGTGGCGGCGACGGCGGGGGGACCCCGGCTGACAACGGTGGGACGCCTGCCGATAACGGTGGGACGCCTGCTGAGAATGGTGGGACGACTCCTGCTGACAATGGTGGAACACCTGCTGAGAACGGGACGACGCCTGCCGAGAATGGTGGGACGACGCCTGCTGAGAACGGTGGGACGACTCCTGCTGACAATGGTGGGACGCCTGCGGAGAACGGGACGACGCCTGCTGAGAACGGTGGGACGACGCCCGCTGAGAACGGTGGGACGACGCCCGCTGAGAACGGTGGGACGACGCCTGCTGAGAACGGGACGACGCCTGCTGAGAACGGGACGACGCCTGCTGACAATGGTGGAACACCTGCTGAAAACGGGACGACGCCTGCCGAGAATGGTGGGACGACGCCTGCTGACAATGGTGGAACACCTGACATCGATGCAGCGGCCGTGGACGGCGACGGCTCGAACGGCTCGGAGGCGCCGACTGCGGGTGCGGCGGGTGGCGCTTCGTCAACGGGCTCGAAGGGCGACGGCTCGAATGCCGACGCTGACAGCGGCTCGACCGACACCGACACCGATTCGACCGACACCGACACCGATTCGAACGACGCTGACACCGACTCGAGCGACGCTGACACCGACTCGAGCGACACCGATTCGACCGACGCGTCCGGTGACGGCGAGGGCACTTCGCCCGAGGCATCCGATGTCGATGGCCTGGTGGCCCCGGAAGGGATTGCCGGCGCTGCGGTTGCGGCCGGTGCTGCGGCCGTCATGATCGGCAAGCCCGGCTTCCTGCCGACGCACACTCCCGGCGGTTCGACCCCGGCTGCGCCCAAGCCTGCCGGCCCGAACGCCGACGGTTCGAGCAACTCCTCGAACGCAGGGGCGGATGGCTCGGGTGCTGACGGCTCCGGCATCGACGCCGATTCGAACGACGCGAGCACGCCCGACTCGGGCTCGAACCCCGACGATGGGGCAACGCCCGAGAACGACGGTGCGCACCAGCCCGAGGCCGATCAGGGCGGATCGAATCACAGCGACCGCACGCTCGACGAGATCGATGCTGCGCTGAACGAGATCAATCCGAACTACGACCCGTCCGACCCGGCCAACGGGTACGCGACGAACTGCGGCAACACTTCGGCCAACCTCAACGACTTCCTGAACGGCAACTCGCGCTCCGAAGCATCCACTGGAACCCTCGATGTGCCCGACATGGAAGCGCGCACCGGCAACCCGCAGACCTCGATGACTCCAGAGCAGATCGAGGCGACCCTGCGCGACATGGGTGCAGGCTCGCATTGCGTGGTCGGCATCGACCGGTCTGCCACTGATGGTCACTGGTTCAACGCCTACTTCGACGGCGATACCGTATGGTCGCTCGATGCGCAGAACGGCAGCCGCTCGCCGTGGCCTCCGGCCGAGCCGAACGCGACCAACTGGGACGCCTCGATCCAGCCCGAGCGCGTCACGAACCCCGACGGCACGAAGCCGAACGCCGTGCAGCCGGCCGCGGACGGTTCGACTCCTGACGGTTCGACTCCTGACGGTTCGACTCCTGTCGACAGCAATCGAGGAGGGTACCGTCCTCCGGCGAAGTCCCTCCGGGTCGACGCGTCCCACCCCTCCGACGGTTCGAAGGGCGGCGGCCTCACCTACAACAAGTACACGATCCCGGAGCTGACGCCCGAGATCCGTCAGCAGCTCGACGCTCTCGCTGCGCAGACCGACTCGCCGATCGTGCGCAATCAGGACGGCTCGTACTCGCTCAAGAACCCGATCGACGTCGACGCATTCGCCCGATCTGAACCGAATCACGACTGGGCAGAGTACGAGCGTCAGGTCGGACTGCAGCAGCAGGGCCTGAACGACCTGACAGTCGCCGAGTGGCAGCACAACACGCGTTTCTACGACAAGTTCAAGCGGGTTGCTCCGGGCCTTCAGACGGCGGCGATCAAGGCCCTCAAGCTGGCGGGCGTGCCCATCACGAACCCGGCCGTACTGCACGGGCCGGATCAAGTGGCGGGCGGCCGCGCAGACCGGTTCGACGGCGCGGGCGACCTCGGAATCAACAGCTCGCTCGGAAGCCAGTGGCAGCACCGCATCGACGACCTTCGGCAGGAGATCGCCGGCGCGGTCAGCGACATCGACCCGAAGCTTCACGCACACATCAAGGTGAACGTGCACCTCGGCGCCTCGGACTCGGTCGGTGGAAACCCGAACGCCACCCAGGCGACGCTCACCTCGGCGAAGCCGGTGACTGGACGGCCGGCGGGCGCGAGTGCAGCTTCGGGCGCCGGCTCGCCGTCGGGTGCTTCCGTCCCCGGTGCGACGCCCGCCTCGGGTTCGACGCCGTCGGGTGCGACGCCCGCCTCGGGTTCGACGCCGTCGGGTGCGACGCCTGTCTCGGGTGCGACGCCTGTCTCGGGTGCGACGCCTGTCTCGGGTTCGACGCCGTCCGGTGCGACGCCCGCCTCGGGTTCGACGCCGTCCGGTGCGACGCCTGTCTCGGGTTCGACCCCCTCGGGTACCGCTCCATCGAGTGCGACCGGGGGAGCGGGACAGGGAACGTCCGCACGCACCGGTGCGGACCCGGCCCCGATGTCAGGGTCGCACCCCGAATCAGGGGCCACCCCTGCCGAGTCCACCCCTCCGGCCGAGTCCACCACCCCGGCCGAGTCCACCACCCCTGCCGAGTCCACCACCCCTGCCGAATCCAGCAACGAAACGGGAACCGACAGCGAGGCGGGAACCGACAGCGCAAGCGACTCCGACTCCGCTTCCGATACCGACTCCGGTGCTGGTACCGACCCCGCTTCCGACTCCGGTTCCGACGCCGCCGATGCGGAGTCCCAGGCCGGATCCGGGCGGGAGGCCGAGTCCGCTCCGGGCGATGGCAGTTCACCGGAGTCCGCAGAGCCGCAGGTGCCCGAGACGATCCACCACCAGGTCCTCGACGACGCGTTCCCGCACATCGCGACGCCTGAGTCGCGAGTCCAGGCGATCCACATCGTCAACGGGCTGGGCGTCACGGTCGACCAAGGGCGCTTCCTGAACAACTGTCACTACGTCGTCAACGCCCTCGAGCTCCGCTTCCGTGGCTACGACGTCATCGCCAGCCCCACCGTGCAGGGTGCGGTCGTCGACGGTTCGACGGGCGCGATCAACCCGACCTTCGAGGGCCGTTTCCCGCACAGCATTGCGGCCGATTGGGTGCAGTCGGATGGCAGTCGTCGGGACTTCGAGCAGTTGGGCGACTACGAGGGCCAGACGGCGCAGGACGCGCTCGACGCACTCACCGCATCGTGGCCCGAAGGCGGCCGCGGGTTCATCGCGGGGTACTGGAAGACGGGCGGTGGACACATCTTCACCGTGGTGAAGGAAGCCGATGGCGTGAAGCTGTACGACGGCCAGGTGAATCGGTCCGACGTCTCCGGCTATCTCGACGCGATGCACTTCAACGAGACGGCCTCCGCACCGTGGAAGGACATCTCGGTCATTCGGGTCGATGATCTCGTGCCCACGAGCGAGGTGCTGAAGACCTCGAAGCCGTGGACTCAGCCGGAGTACCAGCTGCTGCTCGACTGGCGCGACGCCGCGGATCCCTCGGCACTGCCTCAGCAGATGATCGACCGCGAGTTCGCGGCGAACGAACGATGGCGCGACCGGAACAACGAGCTCATGGCCGAGCGGATCGCGATCTTGCACGACCCGGCGACGAGCCCGGCCGAGGCGATGCGGCTGCACGGCGAGATCCAGGTGCTCCACGACCAGAACCTGAGGCTCGAGGCCGGAGCGGTGCAGTTCAAGCTCGAGCTGGTCACTCCGCCCAGCAGCGCGCCTGCCGCACCGGCCACCACCCCACCGGGGGCGGCGACCAATGGGTCGGACGGAACGTATACCCGGTCGAGTATCGTGACCAACGGTCCGGGCGACGATTACGAAGATGAGCACGGCGATGCGAAGCGGGTCGGCGCGGGCCCGTCGAAGGAGCGAGACTAGGACCATGACGATCCAGGAAGCACGCCGGGCGCTCGAACAGTACTTCGTCGAGCACCCGCCCGCGATCTCGGGCGACCTCTACATCGCCGATGAGTGGTTCGAGGACGAGCAGGACTATCTGCCGGTCTGGGGTTCACGGCAGTTCTACGTCGACGGTGTCGAGGCGTACGCCCGCTGGGACAATCTCGCGATCTTCATCGACAAGCGCACGGGCGCGGTCCGCGAGGAGTTCCACACCCCGAACTTCGCGAAGATCAGTCGAATGACGTCCGTCGCAGGGACGGAGTGACGAAGATCGTTCTCGAGACAAGCACCCGGACGTTCATCGCGGAGGCCTGCGCGCTCCCGCCGGTATCGCTCGCCGCGGCCTTCGATCGCGCGGTTTCGCTGCGCCGCGCCGGTGGGAAGGAGGCGTCGCGCGCGTTGAAGCTGTCTGCGATCGACAATTCGCAGCTCGAGCATGCGGTGCGTGCGGCGCTGCTGCCGCGGGCCGACGAGCTGGATGACTTCCGGCTGGGGCTGCACTCCGACGCCAAGAGTGCCGTGGTGATCGCAGCACGGGCTGTGGAGAAGTCCGCCCAGCTGACGCCCGAGCAATACGCACTGCTCGTCACCCCGTTCGTCGAGGTCGGCCTCGACGTTCCTGCTCACGCGGGCTGAGCGAACGCGCGCATGGGGACTCCTCCCCATGTCGTTCGCCTCACGCCTCGGTAGACTCTCCGAGGCGGCTCGGCGCCGCCTATCGCATCGAGCCGATCCGTTTCAACAGTGAGCCAAAAGGCTCCGTCTGACGAAAGGGTCACGCATGACGAGGTTCCGGAGCTTCGATCCGGTCGCCCCCATCTCCGACGAGACGATCGCCGCATTCGCCGGCGCGGTCCCGGCCGAGGTCTCCGAGCTCTGGCGCACTTACGGCGCAGGTCTGGTCGGTGACGGGTACTTCCGGTTCCTCGACCCGGCGCGTGCCGCGCAGATGCTCGCCGGTGTCTTCGAGATGCCCGAGGGGGCCACGGTGCTGTTCGCCACGGCCCTCGGCGACCTCGTCGTGCACGTCAAGGGGCTGTATCTCGTCTACAAGGCTCGCTGGGGCGTGATCGACCTCATCGAGGGCGCCGACGTCGACCAGCTCGTCGCGTTGATCGAAGACCCGGCAGAGCGCGACGGCGCCTGGGAGTGGCAGCCGTACCCCGAGGCTCGCGACCGCGACGGCGTGCCCGGTTTCGAGCAGTGCTATGGCTACGTACCGCTGCTCGGCCTCGGCGGTTCGCCGGACCCGGGCAACCTTCAGCTCGGCGGTCTCTACGAGCACTTGACGACGATCGCGCAGCTCGTCGGCCAGCCGTCGGTGCGGCAGCACCTGCAGACGGCTGCAGCGCAGGGCAGCACAGCAGAGACGACAACGGATGCCTCGGACGAGAACCGGCTCGTCGCGGTCGGGCGAGCGCTGTTCGCGAAGCTCACCGACAACCCGAAACTGAACATCATCGACCTGCCCGACGGGCTCGGTGTCTGCCTCGTGCACTCGGTTCGCGGCGGCGGCAAGATCTACGTCGCGCCCGATGAAACGGTGCTGTTCGTCGGCTCGGCGGTCGACTTCGAGGCCGGCCTCGGGGCGTTCCGCGATGGGGTTCGGACCCCGCTCGAGAAGTTCGAGCTCGACCAGAACGGTGGGGGCGCCTGATGGCCGACACCCTCGAGCATCGGTGCGAGCGGCTACGTCAGCCCGTCACCGAGCTCGTCGCGACGAGTATGTCGGCGGCGTACCGCACACAAGACCTCCCCGAGCTGCTGAAGGCGATCGCGAGCGTGCGAAGCATCCTCGCCGACGACCCGTCTGGTCTGGCCGACGGGCCGTTCCTCGCCTGGCTGCCGACGGCGCTGCGCAACCTCGACAGCATGCGAGAGGCCGTCGAGGCGGGCGACGCGGCGAAGTCCTACGCGATCCTCACCGACAAGACCGACGGGTTCATCCGTCTCACGGTCGGCTGCGCCGGGTACCCCGGTTGGGATCCGGCCGGAACCTCCGCTGCGGCTTGATCGGCGAGCACGGGGCGTAGCCTCGAAGCATGGATCAGCGCACGCGCGACGCTTGGGTGATCGCCGCCTTCGCCGCGGCGCTCGATCTCGCGCTCGTCGTCTGCGCGTTCGGCTTCGTGAGTCTCCTCACGGACATCGAGGTGATCGTCGACCCCGAGGCCGGCCTGTTCGTGGCGCCGGCGGCGGTCGGGGCATCCGTCATCGCCCTGTTGCTCACCCTCGCCCAGACCCTTCGTCGACCCGCTCGGATGCTGCCGAGCCTCGCGTTCTCGGCGGTGTGGAGCTGGCTCGCCGCGGTCGTGGTCTCGGCCATCGGCTACGCGCTCGCGAGCACGGCGAACACGATGCTGGCGGCGCTCCTGTTCGGCCTCGGTTTCGGCATCGGGTGGTTCGGGTTGCTCATCCCGGCGCTGGCCGTACTGACGGCATCACTCGCCGTGCTCGTCGCGCGCGGGCGCGGTGCCGGCATGGAGCGGCCGCGGTGGCCGTGGGAGCGCGACCAAGACAACGAGTGACGGCGTCCCCTGAGCCTGTCGAAGGGGCCGCGGCGCGCCATCCGGTACCAGCATCGGTGACGAGGCACCGGCTCGGCGCTATCGTGAAGCTGATGCAGGGTTCGATCGAGGCGCGGGTGAGCCACGAGGTCGACCGGTGGCTGGCGTGGCTGCCCCGGTGGCGACCGGGCACCCACCGCGCCCGCGTGCGGCTCTGCACGCGGTGCTTCGGGTCGCCGATCCTGACCGCCGCGGGGCTCGACATCGACGTGCCGCACCCCGTGCAGCATTCCTTCTCCATGCGCATGAAGGGCATCATCGACCTCGCAGTCGACGACTACACAGCGCGAAACCTGCCGATGCTCCACCGTGAGATCAGGCTCGCCGAAGAGCGCAAGGCGCGGCGCCCGTACCGCGCTGGTGAGGGCCTCGAGCCGGAATTCCTCGGTCTCGACCTCGACCCCGAGCCGATGCCCGACCAGCCGTTCCTCTTCACCCTGAGCGGACTCGAGGCGGATGCCGCAGCCGAAGCGCTCGAGCCGGCGCCGCGCCCCTTCACGATGGAGGAGAAGGAGGCGCTCCGCGAAGAGGTGCGCCTCGCCGATGACTTCGCGAAGCAACTCGGGCGGCGCATCTGCGTCGAACTCGCCCAGCACCGCGGGCGCATCGGCGACGCCGTGACCGAGTTCGTCGAGCCGCAGGTCGAGGACCTCCTCGCCGATCTCGAGCGGGAGCTCGATTCGCCCGGGTGGCCGAGCTGACCGTTTGCCGACAGCGAACGCGGGCCCGCGGCATCCGTCCCCATTTGACCGCAAGGTTACGTGGCATTACCATGGATCGAGTGTGCGCTTTGACGCGCGCTTGAATCGTGCCCCGACATTCTGCGAAGAACAAGGCGCGCGAGGCAGGCAGCGGCAGATCGACCACGTCATGGGCACCTTCACGGGTCGCCCCCACGGCATACCCACCACAGAAACGGCGCTGCAGCTCTGCAGTGCCGGTGGGTCTGATGTGAATTCCATCAAACGCTGTCACCGTGCAGCACCAACAAGGAGAAGCAGTGCCAACGATTCAGCAGTTGGTCCGCAAGGGTCGCTCGCCGAAGGTCACCAAGACCAAGGCTCCCGCCCTGAAGGCCAACCCCCAGCAGCGCGGCGTCTGCACGCGTGTGTACACCACCACCCCGAAGAAGCCGAACTCCGCGCTCCGCAAGGTCGCCCGTGTGAAGCTCTCCAACGGCAGTGAGGTCACCGCCTACATCCCCGGCGAGGGCCACAACCTCCAGGAGCACTCGATGGTGCTCATCCGCGGCGGTCGTGTGAAAGACCTCCCGGGTGTGCGCTACAAGATCGTCCGCGGCGCGCTCGACACGCAGGCCGTGAAGAACCGCAAGCAGGGTCGCAGCAAGTACGGCGCGAAGATGGAGAAGAAGTAATGCCTCGCAAAGGACCAGCTCCCAAGCGCCCCGTCGTCGCCGACCCGGTCTACGGTTCGCCCGTCGTCAGCCAGCTCGTCAACAAGATCCTCATCGACGGCAAGAAAGACCTCGCCCAGCGCATCGTCTACGACGCCCTCGAGAACGTTGCCGAGAAGAACGGCCAAGACGCCGTCGCCACCCTCAAGAAGGCGCTCGACAACGTGCGCCCCACACTCGAGGTGCGTTCACGTCGCGTCGGCGGTTCGACCTACCAGGTCCCCGTCGAGGTCAAGCCTCACCGCGCCAACACCCTGGCTCTCCGCTGGCTCACCAGCTACGCCAAGGCCCGTCGCGAGAAGACGATGACCGAGCGTCTCACCAACGAGATCCTCGACGCCTCGAACAGCCTGGGTGCCGCGGTCAAGCGCCGCGAAGACACCCACAAGATGGCCGAGTCGAACCGCGCCTTCGCCCACTACCGCTGGTAGCAGGCAGACGGGTGCCGCGGCCGGCATCCGATCGAGCCCACTACCACTGGTAGCAGGCCGGACGGATGCCACAGCAGGATGCCGCGGCATCCGTTCACCTCATCTTTCCCCTTCCTGAATCCCCGGAGGAACACCCGTGGCACAAGACGTGCTCACCGACCTGAACAAGGTCCGCAATATCGGCATCATGGCGCACATCGATGCCGGCAAGACCACCACGACCGAGCGCATCCTGTTCTACACGGGCGTCAACCACAAGATCGGCGAGACCCACGACGGTGCCTCGACGACCGACTGGATGGAGCAGGAGAAAGAGCGCGGCATCACGATCACGTCTGCCGCCGTGACCTGCTTCTGGAACAAGAACCAGATCAACATCATCGACACCCCCGGCCACGTCGACTTCACGGTCGAGGTCGAGCGTTCGCTCCGCGTGCTCGATGGCGCCGTCGCCGTCTTCGACGGTAAAGAGGGCGTCGAGCCCCAGTCCGAGACGGTCTGGCGTCAGGCCGACAAGTACAACGTGCCGCGCATCTGCTTCGTCAACAAGATGGACAAGCTCGGCGCCGACTTCTACTTCACGGTCGACACCATCGTCAACCGCCTCGGTGCCAAGCCGCTCGTGTTGCAGCTGCCGATCGGTGCGGAGTCCTCCTTCGAGGGCGTTGTCGACCTGGTCGAGATGCGTGCACTCACCTGGCGCGGCGACGCGAAGGGTGACGTCGAGATGGGCGCCAAGTACGCCATTGAAGAGATCCCCGCCGACCTCGTCGAGAAGGCTGCGGAGTACCGCACCCTGCTGCTCGAGGCCGTCGCCGAGACCGACGACGCTCTGATGGAGCGCTACTTCGGTGGCGAAGAGCTCACGGTCGCCGAGATCAAGGCCGCCATCCGCGGCCTCACGGTCAAGAGCGAGATCTACCCGGTGCTCTGCGGTTCGGCCTTCAAGAACCGCGGTGTGCAGCCCATGCTCGACGCCGTCATCGACTACCTCCCGTCGCCGCTCGACGTGCCCGCCATCGAGGCGCACGACGCTCGCGACGAGGAGAAGGTCGTCATGCGCCACGCGGATGCTTCGGAGCCGTTCACGGCCCTCGCATTCAAGGTCGCGGTGCACCCGTTCTTCGGTCGCCTCACCTATGTGCGCGTCTACTCGGGTCGTCTCGACTCGGGTGCCCAGGTCATCAACTCGACCAAGGGCAAGAAGGAGCGCATCGGCAAGATCTTCCAGATGCACGCCAACAAGGAGATCCCCGTCGAGTCGGTGACCGCAGGCAACATCTACGCCGTCATCGGTCTCAAGGACACGACGACCGGTGACACCCTGAGCGACCCGAACAACCAAGTCGTGCTCGAGTCGATGACCTTCCCCGATCCCGTGATCGAGGTCGCGATCGAGCCGAAGACGAAGGCCGACCAGGAGAAGCTCGGCACTGCGATCCAGAAGCTCGCCGAAGAAGACCCGACGTTCCGCACCGAGCAGAACTCCGAGACGGGCCAGACGGTCATCAAGGGCATGGGCGAGCTTCACCTCGACATCCTGGTCGACCGCATGAAGCGCGAATTCAACGTCGAGGCCAACGTGGGCAAGCCCCAGGTCGCGTACCGCGAGACGATCAAGCGCGCGGTCGAGAAACACGACTACACCCACAAGAAGCAGACCGGTGGTTCCGGCCAGTTCGCGAAGATCCAGTTCGCGATCGAGCCGCTCGAGATCGAAGGCGACAAGACCTACGAGTTCGAGAACAAGGTCAGCGGTGGTCGCATCCCCCGCGAGTACATCCCCTCGGTCGACGCCGGGTTCCGCGATGCCATGCAGTACGGCATCCTCGCGGGCTACCCGATGGTCGGCGTGAAGGCGAGCCTGCTCGACGGTGCGGCCCACGACGTCGACTCCTCGGAGATGGCGTTCAAGATCGCCGGATCGATGGGCTTCAAGGAAGCCGCTCGCAAGGCGAACCCCGTGCTGCTCGAACCGCTTATGTCCGTCGAGGTCCGTACTCCTGAGGAGTACATGGGCGACGTCATCGGCGACCTGAACTCGCGTCGCGGCCAGATCCAGTCGATGGAGGATGCCGCCGGCGTGAAGGTCGTGCGTGCGCACGTCCCGCTCTCGGAGATGTTCGGATACATCGGCGACCTTCGGTCGAAGACCTCTGGTCGCGCGGTGTACTCGATGGAGTTCCAGAGCTACGCGGAGGTCCCGAAGGCTGTGGCCGACGAGATCGTCCAGAAGAACAAGGGCGAATAGTCCGAGACGCACGAACCTGCCGGTTCGCGTAACATATCAACACAACCCCCGTAGACCACCGGTCGCAATCCAGCGCCCGGGGGTTCTACACGAGTCCTGAGGAGGACCCACAGTGGCTAAGGCCAAGTTCGAGCGGACCAAGCCGCACGTCAACATCGGAACGATCGGTCACGTCGACCACGGCAAGACCACCCTCACCGCCGCGATCTCGAAGGTGCTCGCCGACAAGTACCCGTCGGCCACCAACGTGCAGCGCGACTTCGCGTCGATCGACTCCGCTCCTGAAGAGCGTCAGCGCGGCATCACGATCAACATCTCGCACGTCGAGTACGAGACGCCGAAGCGCCACTACGCGCACGTCGACGCCCCGGGTCACGCCGACTACATCAAGAACATGATCACCGGTGCTGCGCAGATGGACGGCGCGATCCTCGTGGTCGCGGCGACCGACGGCCCGATGGCTCAGACGCGTGAGCACGTGCTGCTCGCCAAGCAGGTCGGCGTGCCCTACCTGCTCGTCGCGCTCAACAAGTCCGACATGGTCGACGATGAAGAGATCCTCGAGCTCGTCGAGCTCGAGGTTCGCGAGCTGCTCTCGAGCCAGGGCTTCGACGGCGACAACGCTCCCGTCGTGCAGGTCTCGGGCCTCAAGGCGCTCGAGGGTGACGAGAAGTGGGTCAAGTCGGTTCTCGACCTCATGGACGCCGTCGACGAGTCGATCCCCGACCCGATCCGCGACAAGGACAAGCCGTTCCTCATGCCGATCGAAGACGTCTTCACGATCACCGGTCGTGGAACCGTCGTCACGGGCCGCGCCGAGCGTGGCACGCTGAAGATCAACTCCGAGGTCGAGATCGTCGGCATCCGCCCGACGCAGAAGACCACGGTCACCGGCATCGAGATGTTCCACAAGCAGCTCGACGAGGCATGGGCCGGCGAGAACTGCGGTCTGCTCCTTCGCGGCACCAAGCGCGAAGATGTGGAGCGCGGCCAGGTCGTCGTCGCCCCGGGTTCGGTCACCCCGCACACGAACTTCGACGGCACCGCGTACATCCTCTCCAAAGAAGAGGGCGGGCGTCACAACCCGTTCTACGCGAACTACCGCCCGCAGTTCTACTTCCGCACCACCGACGTCACCGGCGTCATCACGCTGCCCGAGGGCACCGAGATGGTCATGCCCGGCGACACCACCGACATGACGGTCGAGCTCATTCAGCCGATCGCCATGGAAGAGGGTCTCGGCTTCGCCATCCGTGAGGGTGGTCGCACCGTCGGCGCCGGCACGGTCACGAAGGTGCTCAAGTAACACCTTTCGCACTACGCGATCCCAACGGGGTCGGGCTTCGGGCCCGGCCCCGTTTCGCGTTCGCCCTCGCGCGAAGCGGGCGAGCGATCTACGCTGGAACAGATGGCAGCTCCCCCTCAGCCACTCGTTCGATCGACGGTTCGCCCCGAGATCCAGGCTCTCCGGGCGCTCGCCGTCGGGGCGGTGGTGCTCCATCATGGTTGGCCGGCCGTCGCGCCTGCGGGGTACATGGGTGTCGACGTCTTCTTCGTCGTCTCGGGGTTCCTCATCACCGGCCTGCTCCTCCGGGAGGCCGAGACACGCGGCAGAATCTCGCTGAGCACCTTCTACCTCCGCCGTGCTCGGCGCATTCTCCCCGCTGCCGTCGCAGTGCTGCTGGCGGTGTCCGTGCTCACGCTGCTCGTCGTTCCGCAGCGCGAGTGGCGCTCGTGGTTCCGCGAGATCGTGGCGAGCGCGCTCTACTACGAGAACTGGCAGCTGGCCATCGATTCGCAGATCCCGCGCCGGGCCGATCTGGAATCGACGCCGGTGCAGCACTTCTGGTCGCTGTCGGTCGAGGAGCAGTTCTACCTGTTCTGGCCGCTCCTCATCATCTTCGGGCTCTGGATCGCCGTGCGCAGGGGAGCGGCCTCCCGGCGCTTCGTGCTGGCCGTGCTCGGCACCGTCACCGCGGCATCCCTCGCCTACTGCGTCGTGCTCACCACTCAGAACGCGGATCTCGCCTACTTCTCGACGCTCACTCGTACGTGGGAATTCGGCGTCGGCGGCATCCTCGCCGTCGTCGCCGGGACGCCGAGTCCAGATCATGCACGCTGGCGCAGTGCGGCGTCATGGGCTGGGCTCGCGCTGATCATCGTGCCGATCGTCGCCTTCCGTTCGCACGAACTGTTCCCGGGCGTCGTCGTGCTCGTGCCGGTGGCGGGCACGTTGGCGGTGATCTGGGCGGGCATGCCGGATGTCGCGTGGTCGCCGGCCCGTCTCGCGGCAGCGGCCCCCGTGCAGTGGACGGGGGACGTGTCGTACTCGCTCTACCTCTGGCACTGGCCGATCTTCATGTTCATGCCCTACTTCACCGGTATGCCGAGCCCGCCCTGGCTCATGGTGCTGCTCGTCGCGCTCGCGTTCCTCGTCGCGGGTCTCTCGAAGCGATTCATCGAGGACCCGTTCCGCACCCCGGCGAAGGGCGCTCGCGGTCGCCCGTCGGTCGTCATCGGCGGCATCGCGGTCGTCGTCGCGGTCGTCGTCACTGCCGGCGTCGTCGCACCGAGCATGGCCGCCGAGCGTGCGGCCGCGTGCGATCGCAGCGATCGCGAGTGACGTCGGTCAGACCGCGGTTGCGTCGATCGTCGTCTCGAGGTCGATGCTCCCGTGCACGCTGCGTGCCACGGTGCAGCCGCGGTCGATCGCCTTCGCCATGATCTCGATGAGCTTCGTGCGCTCGGCCGGTTCGAGCACCGAGAGATCGACGAGCAGCTCTTCATCGACGCGAGAGTATCGGTTGTCGGCGTCGGAGGTGCCGTGCGCCCACACCGTCATCGCGAAGTCGTCACCGAGACGGCGTGCCGCGACCCGGTCGGCGCTCATGCCGGCGCAGCCGGCGAGGGCGAGCTTCAGAAGCTCGCCGGGGGTGAAGTGGCCTTCCGCCTCCTCGGGCCCGATCAGCACGGTCGAGCCGCGCTCGTTCATACCCTCGTAGGTGCGTGAACCGGTGCGCGTGACCGAGACGCTGCCCGGCCCGATCCGCTGACTCACGCGGTGCGCGTGCTCGGTCATGGGGTCTCCAGTCGTGGTCGTCAGCTCGATTCCATCACGGATGCGGCGGGCTCGAGGCATCCGTCGGCTGGAACTCGGCTGTGAACCGAGTGGGCGCGACACGCCCGGGTTGCATGGATGCCCGGACTGTGGCAAACTCGATGAGTTCAACATTTCGAACGCGCGCATGCGTGCGCGCCGATCGGATCACTGTCAGGCAGTGCATAGCCACCCGGTTCGTACAGGGGTCAGGCTAGGCCGCAGGCAGGAGAACAGACAAGCCGACAACCACAACGCAACAGGCCTGTGCCTGAACAGACACAGGTATGCCTGCGTGCGCGTCGGTGGGCACGAGGTCGGGCGTGTCGAGGGCACCGCGGCGGAGAGAATCCGCCCGGGTGGTTTCGACAGGCTCGATCAACGGCCTTTGACAGAAGAACAGTGGTGCTTCACACGGAGTAGCTACGCGGCGTCCGATGCCCTCGGAAGGGGTAAGACGCCTTGACAGAGAGAGAGTCAGCAATGGCGGGACAGAAGATCCGCATTCGACTGAAGTCGTATGACCACGAGGTCATCGACACCTCGGCGCGCAAGATCGTCGACACGGTGACCCGCGCGGGCGCCACGGTCGTCGGCCCAGTGCCGCTTCCGACGGAGAAGAACGTGGTGTGCGTCATCCGTTCGCCCCACAAGTACAAGGACAGCCGCGAGCACTTCGAGATGCGCACCCACAAGCGCCTCATCGACATCGTGGACCCGACGCCCAAGGCCGTCGACTCGCTCATGCGACTCGACCTGCCGGCCGACGTCAACATCGAGATCAAGCTCTGAGGTAACAGATGTCTTCCGCTACCAAGAACGTGAAGGGACTGCTGGGCACGAAGCTCGGCATGACCCAGGTGTGGGACGAGAACAACAAGCTCGTTCCGGTCACTGTGATCGAGATCGCCCCGAACGTGGTCACCCAGGTTCGCACCCCCGAGAAAGACGGCTACCAGGCCGTGCAGATCGCGGCGGGCGCCATCGACCCGCGCAAGGTGAACCAGCCCGCAGCCGGTCACTTCCGTGAGGCCGGCGTGACTCCGCGCCGCCACCTCACCGAGGTGCGCACCGCTGACGCCGCCTCGTACGAGCGCGGCCAAGAGCTCACCGTCGAGGCCACCTTCGAAGCCGGCCAGCTCGTCGACGTCGTCGGCACGAGCAAGGGCAAGGGTTTCGCCGGTGTCATGAAGCGCCACAACTTCAAGGGCGTCTCCGCTTCGCACGGTTCGCACCGCAACCACCGCAAGCCCGGCTCGATCGGTGCTTCCTCGACCCCCAGCCGTGTCTTCAAGGGCATGCGCATGGCCGGTCGCATGGGTGGAGAGCGCGTGACCGTGCTCAACCTCCGCGTGCACGCCGTCGACGCCGAGAAGGGCCTGCTGCTCGTCAAGGGCGCAGTTCCCGGTGCGCGCGGCCGCCTCGTTTTCGTCCGCAACGCAGTGAAGGGGGCGTAGTCCATGGCTACCGCCAACACCATTGACGTGCTCGACGCGACCGGCAAGAAGTCCGGCTCGGTCGAGCTGCCCGCCGAACTCTTCGACGTGCAGACCAACGTCCCGCTCATCCACCAGGTCGTCGTCGCCCAGCTCGCAGCAGCGCGCCAGGGTACGCACAAGACCAAGACCCGCGGCGAGGTTTCCGGCGCCGGTCGCAAGCCGTTCAAGCAGAAGGGCACCGGCCGCGCCCGTCAGGGTTCGATCCGTGCTCCTCAGATGACCGGCGGTGGCATCGTCCACGGCCCGCAGCCGCGTGACTACTCGCAGCGCACCCCCAAGAAGATGATCGCCGCGGCCCTCCTCGGTTCGCTCTCCGACCGCGCACGCGGTGGCCGCATCCACGCGGTCTCCGGTTTCGTCGCCGGCGAGACGGCGAAGACCAAGGACGCCGTCGCGCTCCTCGGAGCGATCGCTCCCGCCAAGCGCTTCCTCATCGTGCTCACGCAGGGTGAAGAGCTCGCGCAGCGCGCGGTGCGCAACATCCCGACCGTGCACGTGCTGCGCGTCGACCAGCTGAACGCCTACGACGTGCTCGTCTCCGACGACATCGTCTTCAGCACTGCCGCGCTCGAGGCCTTCGTGGCCTCCAAGGCGCCCAAGGCTGACAGCGCAGTGAAGGAAGAGGTCTCGGCATGACCGCCGCCGCGAACAACAAGGACCCGCGCGACATCATCATCGCGCCCGTCGTCTCGGAGAAGAGCTACGGCCTGATCGACGAGGGCAAGTACACGTTCATCGTGGACCCCCGCTCGAACAAGACCGAGATCAAGCTCGCGATCGAGAAGATCTTCAACGTCCAGGTGGCGTCGATCAACACCCTGAACCGTCAGGGCAAGACCCGCCGTACCCGGTTCGGCCTTGGCAAGCGCAAGGACACCAAGCGCGCGATCGTCACCCTCAAGTCCGGCTCGATCGACATCTTCACGGCTGTCGGCTAGGGAGCAGAGGAATAAGAATGGCTATTCGTAAGTACAAGCCCACGACGCCGGGTCGTCGCGGATCGTCGGTCGCCGACTTCGCGGAGATCACGCGCTCGACGCCCGAGAAGTCGCTGCTCCGCCCGCTGTCCAAGACCGGTGGTCGCAACAACCAGGGTCGCATCACGACGCGTCACATCGGTGGTGGCCACAAGCGCCAGTACCGCGTGATCGACTTCAAGCGCAACGACAAAGACGGCGTCAACGCCAAGGTCGCTCACATCGAGTACGACCCCAACCGCACGGCGCGCATCGCGCTGCTGCACTTCGTCGATGGCACCAAGCGCTACATCCTGGCTCCGAACAAGCTCGCCCAGGGCGACATCGTCGAGTCGGGCGCCGGCGCCGACATCAAGCCCGGCAACAACCTGCCGCTGAAGAACATCCCCACCGGTACCGTGATCCACGCGATCGAGCTCCGCCCCGGTGGCGGCGCGAAGATGGCCCGCTCGGCCGGTGCATCCGTTCGGCTCGTCGCGAAAGACGGCCCGTACGCCCAGCTGCGTCTGCCCTCGGGCGAGATCCGCAACGTCGATGCGCGCTGCCGCGCGACCGTCGGCGAGGTCGGCAACGCCGAGCAGTCGAACATCAACTGGGGCAAGGCCGGCCGCATGCGCTGGAAGGGCGTCCGCCCGACCGTGCGCGGTGTCGCCATGAACCCGGTCGACCACCCGCACGGTGGTGGCGAGGGCAAGACGTCCGGTGGACGTCACCCCGTCAGCCCGTGGGGCCAGAAGGAAGGCCGTACGCGCAAGCGCGATCTTCCCAGCGACAAGCTCATCGTTCGCCGTCGTAACGTCGGCAAGAAGCGCAAGTAGGAGTTGTAGAAGATGCCACGCAGTCTGAAGAAGGGCCCCTTCGTCGATGACCACCTGCTTCGCAAGGTGATCACGGCCAACGAGGCCAGCAGCAAGAACGTGATCAAGACCTGGTCGCGCCGTTCGATGATCATCCCGGCCATGCTGGGTCACACCATCGCGGTGCACGACGGTCGCAAGCACATCCCGGTGTTCGTCACCGAGACCATGGTGGGTCACAAGCTCGGCGAGTTCGCCCCCACCCGCACCTTCCGTGGACACGTGAAGGACGACAAGAAGGGCCGTCGCCGCTAAGCGGTGACGTGAAGGAGGAGAAGAAATGGTGGAGTCGATCGCACGCGTGCGACACATCCGCGTGACCCCCATGAAGGCCCGCCGCGTCGTCAACTTGATCCGCGGTAAGCAGGCACAGGAGGCACTCGCCATCCTGAAGTTCGCACCTCAGGGTGCGAGCGAGCCGGTGTACAAGCTCGTTGCCTCAGCCATCGCGAACGCTCGCGTCAAGGCCGATGCCTCGAACACCTATCTGGACGAGCAGGACCTCTACATCAGCAGCGCATTCGTCGATGAGGGCACCACCCTCAAGCGATTCCAGCCGCGTGCCCAGGGTCGTGCCTTCCGCATCAACAAGCGAACGAGCCACATCACCGTCGTGCTCGCCACGCCCGAGGAGGGTACGAAGTAATGGGTCAGAAGGTCAACCCGTACGGCTTCCGTCTCGGCATCACCACCGACCATGTGTCGCGGTGGTTCTCAGACTCGACGAAGCCAGGTCAGCGTTACGCCGACTACCTTGCAGAAGACATCAAGATCCGTCGACTGCTGCAGACGTCGCTCGATCGTGCCGGTGTCTCGCGCATCGAGATCGAGCGCACCCGTGACCGCGTTCGTGTGGACATCCACACGGCGCGTCCCGGCATCGTGATCGGCCGCCGCGGCGCCGAGGCGGAGCGCATCCGTTCCGACCTCGAGAAGCTCAGCGGCAAGCAGATTCAGCTGAACATCCTCGAGGTGAAGAACCCCGAGGCCGACGCCCAGCTCGTCGCTCAGGGTATCGCCGAGCAGCTCTCCGCTCGTGTGGCGTTCCGCCGCGCGATGCGCAAGGGCCTGCAGGGTGCTCAGCGTGCCGGAGCCAAGGGCGTCCGCATCCAGGTCTCCGGCCGCCTCGGCGGCGCCGAGATGAGCCGCTCGGAGTTCTACCGCGAAGGCCGTGTGCCCCTGCACACCCTGCGCGCGAACATCGACTACGGCTTCTACGAGGCGAAGACCACCTTCGGCCGCATCGGCGTGAAGGTCTGGATCTACAAGGGCGACATCACCAACAAGGAGCTCGCCCGCGAGCAGGCCAACCAGAAGTCGTCGCGCCCCGAGCGCAGCGACCGTCCCCGTCGTGCGCCCAAGGCGCAGGAGCCGGCGGCAGCAGGAGTTGAGGCATAACCATGTTGATTCCCCGTCGAGTCAAGTTCCGTAAGCAGCACCACCCCGGCCGTTCGGGCCACGCCACCGGTGGCACCAAGGTCACCTTCGGTGAGTACGGCATCCAGGCGTTGACCCCCGCGTACGTGACGAACCGTCAGATCGAGTCCGCTCGTATCGCGATGACGCGTCACATCAAGCGCGGCGGCAAGGTGTGGATCAACATCTACCCCGACCGTCCGCTCACGAAGAAGCCGGCCGAGACCCGCATGGGTTCCGGTAAGGGTTCACCCGAGTGGTGGGTCGCGAACGTCAAGCCGGGTCGAGTCCTCTTCGAGGTCTCCGGCGTCGACGAGCAGCTCGCTCGTGAGGCGATGACCCGTGCCATTCACAAGCTGCCCCTCAAGGCACGCATCATCAAGCGCGAGGAGGGCGACGCATAATGGCCGTCGGCACCAAAGAGCTCAGCCCCGTCGAGCTCGACACCTTTGAAGACGAGCGTCTCGTCGATGAGCTGAAGAAGGCCAAGGAAGAGCTGTTCAACCTGCGCTTCCAGTCGGCCACGGGTCAGCTCGAAAGCCATGGCCGCCTCCGCGCGGTCAAGCGCGACATCGCGCGCATCTACACGGTCATCCGCGAGCGCGAGCTCGGCATCCGGGCCACGCCCGCGCCGGTCGAGGCTCCGGTCAAGGCCGAGAAGAAGACCAAGAAGGCCAAGGCCGAGGCAACCGAGACCGCTCCGGTCGAGGATGCCGCTGCCGAAGCAGAGACGAAGGAGGCCTGATCATGGCTGAGACCAAGAAGCCAGTTGCCGGAGTCGGCACCGCGGCCGAGGTCGACACCGCGGCCGAGCTCGTCCGTGGCTACCGCAAGGTTCGTCGCGGCTACGTGACCAGCGACAAGATGGACAAGACCATCGTCGTCGAGGTCGAAGACCGCGTGAAGCACCCTCTCTACGGGAAGGTCATCCGCCGCACCTCCAAGGTGAAGGCGCATGACGAGGCGAACACCGCAGGCATCGGCGACCTCGTCGTGATCAGCGAGACCCGCCCGCTCAGCGCCACCAAGCGCTGGCGCCTGGTCGAGATCGTCGAGAAGGCCAAGTAAGCCTCGGGCTTACTTGAAAGAAGGAGTTCACAGTGCTTCAGCAGGAATCACGAGTCAAGGTCGCCGATAACACCGGCGCCAAGGTGCTGCTCACGATCCGCGTTCTCGGCGGCTCGAAGCGTCGCTACGCCGGCCTCGGCGACACGATCGTCGCCACCGTCAAAGACGCGATCCCCGGCGGCAACGTCAAGAAGGGCGATGTGGTCAAGGCCGTCATCGTCCGCACCGTCAAGGAGACCCGTCGTTCCGACGGTTCCTACATCAAGTTCGACGAGAACGCAGCGGTGATCCTCAAGAACGACGGCGACCCTCGCGGCACCCGAATCTTCGGACCCGTCGGTCGCGAGCTTCGCGACAAGAAGTTCATGAAGATCATCTCGCTGGCACCGGAGGTTATCTAACATGGCCAACATCAAGAAGGGCGACCTCGTGCAGGTCCTCTCGGGCCGCAGCCAGGCCCGCGGCGGAGACCGCGGCAAGCAGGGCAAGGTGCTCGAGGTGCTCGTCGCCGAGAACCGCGTCGTCGTGCAGGGCATCAACTTCGTGACGAAGCACGTTCGCGTCGGCCAGACCCAGCGCGGCTCGAAGACGGGTGGCATCGAGACCCAAGAGGCGCCGATCCACGTGTCGAACGTCGCGCTCGTCGACCCCGAGTCGAAGAAGCCGACCCGTGTCGGCTTCCGCAACGAGACCGTGACGAAGGACGGCGTCGAGAAGACGGTCCGCGTCCGCTACGCCAAGAAATCAGGTAAGGACCTGTAATGACCGATACGGCTACGCAGGCTGGCAAAATCCAGCCGCGACTGAAGACCAAGTACCGGGACGAGATCTCGAAGACCCTCACCGAGGAGCACGGCTACACCAACGTGCACCAGGTGCCCGGTCTCGTGAAGATCGTCGTGAACATGGGCGTCGGCGAGGCCGCGCGCGATGGCAAGGTCATCGACGGCGCGATCGCCGACCTCACCAAGATCACCGGCCAGAAGCCGCAGGTCACCAAGGCTCGCAAGTCCATCGCGCAGTTCAAGCTGCGTGAGGGCCAGCCGATCGGTGCACACGTGACGCTTCGCGGCGACCGCATGTGGGAGTTCCTCGACCGCCTGCTGTCGCTCGCTCTGCCGCGCATCCGGGACTTCCGGGGCCTGTCCGAGAAGCAGTTCGACGGCACCGGCAACTACACCTTCGGTCTCACGGAGCAGTCCGTGTTCCACGAGATCGACCAGGACAAGATCGACCGCGTCCGCGGCATGGACATCACCGTGGTGACCACTGCCAAGACCGATGATGAGGGTCGCGCGCTGCTCAGGCAGCTCGGCTTCCCCTTCAAGTCGGCCGAGTCCGCCAACTGAACCACGGATGCCGCGGGCACACGCCCGCGGCATCCGAACCGGTTCCCCGCATCCGTGGGGGCCGACACCACAGGTCACCGCTCGTGTAACGGGTGTTGAAACCTGGTGAACGTAAGGAAACACTTGTCATGACGATGACCGACCCGGTCGCTGACATGCTGACCCGTCTGCGGAACGCGAACTCCGCGCACCACGAGTCCGTGTCGATGCCCAACTCCAAGCTCAAGGGGCACATCGCCGAGATCTTGAAGAAAGAGGGCTACATCGCCGATTTCGAGCTGACCGACGCGCGAGTGGGCAAGACCCTCACGCTGCAGCTCAAGTTCGGCCCCAACCGCGAGCGTTCGATCGCGGGCATCAAGCGTGTCTCCAAGCCCGGCCTCCGCGTGTACGCGAAGTCGACGGAGCTCCCCAAGGTGCTCGGCGGTCTCGGCGTTGCCATCCTGTCCACCTCCAGCGGTCTGCTCACCGACCGCCAGGCCGAGAAGAAGGGCGTAGGCGGAGAAGTCCTCGCCTACGTGTGGTAGTTCCATGTCACGAATCGGACGACTTCCCATCGACATCCCCGCGGGCGTCGACGTCAAGGTCGACGGCCAGGCCGTCGCCGTGAAGGGCCCGAAGGGCGAGCTTTCGCTCACCGTCGCCGCCCCCATCGAGGTCAAGCTCGACGAGAACCAGGTTCTCGTCACCCGACCCGACGACGAGCGCGCTTCGCGTTCGCTGCACGGCCTCACGCGTACCCTCATCGCCAACCAGATCATCGGCGTGACCCAGGGTTACACGAAGGCACTCGAGATCGTCGGCACTGGTTACCGCGTGGCCCAGAAGGGCGGCTCCCTCGAGCTCGCGCTCGGCTTCTCGCACCCCGTCGTCGTCGAGGCGCCGGCCGGCATCACGCTGACCGTCGAGGGCAACAACAAGATCACCGTTGCCGGCATCGACAAGCAGGCCGTCGGCGAGACCGCCGCGAACATCCGCAAGATCAAGAAGCCGGAGCCCTACAAGGGCAAGGGCATCCGCTACGCCGGCGAGGTCGTGCGTCGCAAGGCCGGAAAGGCTGGTAAGTAATCATGGCCGTGAAGACCAAGACGGCTGCGCGTTCGCGCCGCCACACCCGCCTTCGCAAGAAGGTCGTCGGCACCGAGCTGCGTCCGCGCCTCGTTGTCACCCGCTCGGCCCGGCACGTCTTCGTGCAGGTCGTCGACGACGCCGCCGGCCGCACGCTGGCATCCGCGTCCACGATGGAGGCCGACCTCCGCACCCTCGACGGTGACAAGACCGCCAAGGCCAAGAAGGTCGGCGAACTCGTCGCGGAGCGCGCGAAGCAGGCCGGCATCGAGTCGGTCGTCTTCGATCGCGGCGGCAACAAGTACGCCGGTCGCGTCGCAGCGATCGCCGATGGAGCGCGAGAGGCAGGGCTCAACCTGTGAGCACCGTACCTATTGAAAATGGCACTACGAAGGAGCCCGAGGTGACTGCAGAGGCACCCGTCGAGACGGCAGCCGCTTCAGAGCCGGCCCGCAACGAGCGCGATGCTCGTCGTGGTGGCGGCGGCGGTGGCGGTCGCGACCGAAACCAGGGTGGCCGTGACCGTGGTGGCCGTGACGCAGACAAGAGCCAGTTCCTCGAGCGCGTCGTGACCATCAACCGCGTGTCGAAGGTCGTCAAGGGCGGCCGTCGCTTCAGCTTCACGGCGCTCGTCGTCGTGGGCGATGGCAACGGGCTCGTCGGCGTCGGCTACGGCAAGGCGCGCGAGGTTCCGACCGCGATCTCCAAGGGTGTCGAGGAGGCGAAGAAGAACTTCTTCCGCGTCCCCCGCGTCGGAGCGACCATCCCGCACCCCGTGCAGGGTGAGGCCGCAGCCGGCGTCGTCCTGCTGCGTCCCGCGTCCGCCGGTACCGGTGTCATCGCCGGTGGTCCGGTGCGCGCCGTGCTCGAGTGCGCCGGCATCCACGACGTGCTGAGCAAGTCGCTCGGCTCGTCGAACACCATCAACATCGTGCACGCCACGGTCGCGGCCCTGCAGCAGCTCGAAGAGCCGCGTGCGGTCGCCGCGCGTCGGGGGCTGCCCTACGACGAGGTCGCTCCGGCCCGTCTGCTGCGTGCCGAAGCCCAGGCGGCCGAGGCTGCCGCAGCATCGAAGGCAGGTGCCTGATGGCCAAGCAGCTGAAGGTGACCCAGATCAAGTCCAAGGTGAGCGAGAAGCAGTACCAGCGCGACACGCTGCGCAGCCTCGGGCTCAAGCGCATCGGCGCTTCGGTCATTCGCGAGGACACCCCGCAGAACCGCGGCTACGTGAACACCGTCGCGCACCTCGTGAAGGTTGAGGAGATTGACTAATGGCTGACGAGAAGAAGGACGTCGCCGCCGAAGCCCCCAAGAAGGCTCCGGCGAAGAAGACGGCCGACAAGCCCGCCGCCGCGAAGGCCGCCCCCAAGGCAGCCGAGAAGAAGGCCCCCGCCAAGGCTGCCGCAGCGAAGGCCGACTCGGCCGACGCTCCGAAGGCCGCGGCGAAGGCTGCGTCGGAGAAGAAGGCCCCAGCGAAGGCCGCGTCCGCCAAGACGGCCGCTGCCAAGGCGGATGTCGCGGAGAAGCGCGAGCAGGTGCTGAAGGTACACCACCTCCGCCCGGCTCCCGGCGCCAAGAAGGACAAGACCCGCGTCGGACGCGGTGAGGGTTCGAAGGGCAAGACGGCCGGTCGCGGCACCAAGGGCTCGAAGGCGCGTGGCAACATCCGCCCCGGGTTCGAGGGTGGCCAGCTTCCGTACCACATGCGTGCGCCGAAGCTGCGCGGGTTCAAGAACCCGTTCCGCGTCGAGTACCAGGTGGTCAACCTGGAGAAGCTCGCCGAGCTGTACCCGAAGGGAGGCGATGTCACCATCGCCGATCTCGTCGACAAGGGCGCCGTTCGCAAGAACGAGCGCGTCAAGGTGCTCGGCAACGGTGACATCCAGGTGAAGCTCACCGTCGCGGTCGACAAGGTCTCCGGCTCGGCCGAGCAGAAGATCGTCGCCGCTGGCGGCTCGGTCAAGTAGACCGGAAACAGCACCGATTGCTCGAGCCAGTCGGGACCTCGCGTATGATTCACGGGGGTCTCGACTGGCTCGAGTCGCATATGGACTGACTCCACACGGAGCTACAGGAGGACGAGTGTTCAACGCCATCGGGCGGATCTTCCGCACGCCGGATCTTCGCCGCAAGCTCGGGTTCACGCTGGGCATCATCGCCCTGTTCCGGCTCGGCTCGTTCATTCCCGCGCCGTTCGTCGATTTCGGCAACGTGCAGGCCTGCCTCGCAGCCAACCAGACGGGGGCGGCGGGTCTCTACGACCTCGTCAACCTGTTCTCGGGCGGTGCGCTGCTGCAGCTCTCGATCTTCGCGCTGGGCATCATGCCCTACATCACCGCGTCGATCATCGTGCAGTTGCTGCGCGTGGTGATCCCTCACTTCGAGACCCTGTACAAAGAAGGCCAGGCCGGCCAGGGGCGTCTCACCCAGTACACGCGGTACCTCACGATCGCCCTCGGCGTGCTCCAGTCGACGACGCTCATCACGGTCGCCCGTTCCGGCGCGCTGTTCCCATCGAGCGACCCGTCGTGTTCGCAGCTCATCTCGAACGACGCGTGGTATGCAGTCCTGCTCATGGTCGTCACCATGACCGCCGGTACCGGCCTCATCATGTGGATGGGCGAGCTCATCACCGAGCGCGGCATCGGCAACGGCATGTCGCTACTGATCTTCACGTCCATCGCAGCGCAGTTCCCGGGTTCGCTCTGGGCCATCGGAATCGCCCGCGGCTGGGACACCTTCGCGATCGTGCTCGTGATCGGCCTCGTGGTCGTGATCGCCGTCGTCTTCGTCGAGCAGTCGCAGCGGCGCATCCCTGTGCAGTATGCGAAACGGATGGTCGGCCGCCGCACCTACGGCGGCAACAACACCTATATCCCGATCAAGGTGAACATGGCGGGTGTGGTGCCGGTCATCTTCGCCTCCTCGCTGCTCTACCTGCCTGCGCTCATCGCGCAGTTCAACACCCCGGCTGCCGGTGAGACTCCGCAGCCCTGGGTCACCTGGATCACGAACTACCTCACGCAGGGCAGCCACCCGCTGTACATGCTGATGTACTTCCTCCTCATCGTCGGCTTCACGTACTTCTACGTGGCGATCACGTTCAACCCCGACGAGGTTTCCGAGAACATGAAGAAGTACGGCGGGTTCATCCCGGGCATTCGTGCCGGGCGTCCGACCGCCGAGTACCTCGACTACGTGCTCACCCGCATCACCCTGCCGGGCTCCCTCTACCTCGGTCTCGTGGCCCTGATCCCGTTGATCGCGTTCGCGTTGGTCGGTGCAGACCAGAACTTCCCGTTCGGCGGCGCTTCGATCCTGATCATCGTCGGTGTCGGCCTCGAGACGGTGAAGCAGATCGACGCCCAGCTCCAGCAGCGGCACTACGAAGGACTTCTCCGATGACCCTTCGACAGGCTCAGGGCGCGACGGGGTCGGCTCGGTTCCTGATCGTCGGGCCTCAGGGCTCCGGCAAGGGAACGCAGGGCGTGCTCGTCGCGGAGGCCTTCGGAGTGCCCCAGATCGCCACGGGTGACATCTTCCGTGCGAACGTCGCGGGCGGCACCGAGCTCGGCAAGCGGGTGCAGGCGATCATCGAGGCGGGCGACCTCGTCTCCGATGCACTCACCAGCGAACTCGTTCGCGATCGGCTCAGCCAAGCGGATGCCGCGAAGGGCTTCTTGCTCGACGGGTATCCCCGCAACCGTGCGCAGGTCGACGACCTCGACGCGTTCCTCACGGGTCGCGGTGAGGCGCTCGACGCCGTCATCGAGCTCGATGTTCCCCGTACCGAGAGCATCGCCCGGCTGCAGCAGCGGGCCGCCGATCAGGGACGCACCGACGACACCGAAGAGGTGATCGCGAACCGACTGGCGATCTACGAGCGCGAGACGGCGCCGATCCTCGACGTGTACCGGCCGCGCGGCATCGTCGCTCGCATCGACGGGGTGGGCTCGCTCGACGAAGTGACCCAGCGCATTTTCCGGGGCCTGGCCGAGCGCGGCCTCACGCCGTCAAACGGCAACGTCGTCTCAGCCTGAGCCAGAGTGTTCCGACGTTCGATCTACAAGTCTCCGCCCGAGCTCCGCTCGATGCTGGCGGCGGGTGCGGCGACCGCGGCGGCCCTCGCAGAAGCTCGGCGCCTCCTGGTTCCGGGTGCGACGCCGATCGAGCTCGACGCGGCCGCCGAACGGGTGATCCGCGAAGCGGGCGGGCGACCGAACTTCCAGCTCGAGCCCGGGTACCGGCACACGCTGTGCGTCTCGGTCGACGACGACGTGGTGCACGGCATCCCCGGTGACCGTCCGTTCCGCCCGGGCGACATCGTCTCGGTCGACGGCGGGGCCGAGGTCGACGGCTGGAACGGCGACTCGGCGTTCACCCTCGTGCTGCCCGACCCGGCGCGCCCGGATGTCGTCGCCTCCCGCGAGCAGCTGAGCCGGGTCACGAAGCAATCCCTGTGGCTCGGCATCGCCACGCTCGCCAGAGCGTCTCACCTCAATGAGGTGGGAGCGGCGATGGAGGACTTCGTGCGCGGCGAGGGCGACTACGGCATCCTCACCGACTATGTCGGCCACGGCATCGGACGCTCCATGCACGAGGAGCCACCGGTGTTCAACTACCGCGTCGATCGCCGCGGGCCGGCGGTCAAGCCCGGACTCGTCGTGGCGATCGAGCCGATGATCGTCGGGGGTGCGATCGACACGTTCACCCGCGACGACGACTGGACGGTGACCACCTCCGACGGATCGGACGCCGCGCACTGGGAGCACTCCGTCGCGGTGCATGCCGATGGCATCTGGGTGCTCACGGCATCCGACGGCGGCGCTGCGGGGCTTGCCCCGTTCGGCATCAGGCCGGCACCGATCGCCTGACTGAGATCGTGCCGGCGAACCGGTGCCGGGAGCGGACGGCGCCGACTACGGCTCCATGAGCCGCGCGAGTTCCGCCAGCAGGCCCGGGTAGTCGGTGGCACCGCGAACGAGACGCTCGACGTTCGAGCGCTCCGAGAACGTCTCCACGAACTGGTCGAAGACATCTTGGAACTCGGCTCGTCCGTCTTCGGCGAATGCGATGAGGGCGACCACGTTGACGCGGGCGCCCGACCAGTCGATGGGTGTCTCGTCGATCGCGATCGCGATTGCGGTGCGATCGGCTGACATCGTCATCGCGTGCGGCACCGCGAGGTACTCGGTGAACGCGGTCGATGAGAGGCGCTCCCGCTCCAGCGTGCCGTCGACGTACGAGTGGTCGATGACGCCCGCGGCGATCATGCGGTCGCCGAGGAGGCGGATGACGCGTTCGGGATCCTGCCCGTGCAGGCCGCGGACGAAGAGCTCGGGCGCGATGTACTGCGAGAGCGAGACGGCGAGGCGCGCGCGTCGCCGAACCCGCCGGATGCGACCGAGCTCGGATCGGATGCGTTCGAGGTCGGCCTCCGTGGGAAACGGCGAGATCCGTACGAAATTCGGGGTCGGAACCGGTGGGGCGAGCACCGAGACGACGAGTTCGGCCGGCAGGCTCGACCATTCGACTCCGGCGTGATCGACGAGGCCGACGAAGTCGATGTCATCGGGGAAGGCCTTCGTGATTCGCTCGGCGAGCGCCAGGTGCACGTCGTGGTAGGCCGGCGCGACGATGATGACGCGCACCCGCTCGGCGCTCGCCCGGCGACGGTCCAGATACGCCCCGACGTGCATCGCGATGTAGGCGATCTCGTCGTCATCGAAGACGATTCCCTCGGCCATCGCGAGTTCGTGGGCGATGTAGACCGAAAGGTCGTAGATGAGCGGATACGCCGACTTGATCGTCGCGGTCAGGGGATTGCGCGACGGCCGGTGCTCGGCCGAGCGCGCGACGAGATTGTCGACGTGCAGGGCGAGGCGTTCGATGAACTCGTCATCGTCGAGCTCCACGAGGTACGTGTCGGCCGCTTTCCCCACCACCGCGCGCACCAGCGCGGACCTGGAGGAGAGGGGCGGCCCCGGGGCATCCGTCGCCGGCAGGGTTCGCGTCGCCGCGCGGGTGCCCAGCAGGCGCGAGAGGTGCGTGAGTTCGGCGTCGCCGACCGCGGTGCCGAACCGCGTGCGGATGACCCCGTCGAGCAACTCCCCGAGTGCGGTGCGTTCGCGGTCTGCGCGGTCAGCCGGTGCCGGCAGCTCGTCGGCGTCGAGCCGATGGTCGTGGCCGACCCGATCGACGGCGATGGCGATATGGAGGAGCACGTCGTCCAACGCGTACTCGTTGGGCGCATAGCCGGCTTCAGCGAGCTGCGCGACGAGCGACTCCCTGAACGCGGGCAGCTCAGGATAGGCGGCGCGCAGTGCGACGGTGCCCTGCATGCCGCGCGTCGCCTCCTCGCGGAACAAGGCGCCGAGCAGGCGCCGCATCGCGGACTCGGGACCGCTCAGGCTCACGCGTGGGCCGCGACGCACGAGGGCGAGACCCGTGCCGGCCAGTCGCGCCCGGATGCGGCCGAGATCGGCCTCGATCGTCGACTCGCTGACATG
Source organism: Agromyces sp. Y782 (assembly GCF_059445405.1). Lineage (NCBI taxonomy): Bacteria > Bacillati > Actinomycetota > Actinomycetes > Micrococcales > Microbacteriaceae > Agromyces > Agromyces sp. Y782. Next base: position 2,866,077 of record NZ_JCAIUG010000001.1, read on the forward strand.
CAGCGACGACGCCGTCTCGTACACGTCGAGACCGGCATCGGCATCGGCGAGGGCACGGATGATGCGTGAGGCACGTGCTGCGGGAGAGGTTCGCGCCGGCGGGCCCGCCTGCGCCGTGGCCCATGCTGTGCGATCGAGGCGGTACCCGAACGGCCCTGACACGACCACGATGGCGTCGGTGTTCGCACTCGCGACATAGCTGCGGATGGTGCGCGGGGTCACACCGATCCGGGTCGCGAGTTCGGCGCCGGTCGTCCAGTCGGTGCGCTCGACGAGCATCTCGACGAGTCGCTTCCAGTTCTCGGCCACGCACATCTCCCGGGTTTTGCCCGAACCTCTCGGCCCGGGCAGTGCACACAGTCAACCATCGGCACGACAGGATGCCCGCCCACACGAGAGGAGTTTCCGGGGGAGCGGAAGTGAATGTGCTGGAGCGAAGCCGCGACGGGGGCGGAGAATCGAGGTGATCGCGGCTCGGGCCGTGTGCGAGACGATCGACGGAGACCGCGAGCGGCGGGGCGAGGAGGCATCGGATGCGCATCATCGTGGTCTGCGGCGCCGGCGCTTCGAGCACCTTCGTCACCGTGCGTCTCCGGCGGGCCGCCGAAGCCCGCGGCCTGCCGCTGGAAGCGAAGGCGACGAGTCTGTCCGGGCTCGATGCCGTGCTGCCCGGAGCCGATCTGCTCCTCATCGGTGCGCACCTCGGCGATCAGCTCGACTCGCTCAGCGAACGCGCGGCCGCGGCATCCGTCGATGTCGCGCTCCTGCCCGACGATGCGGCCACCGCCGCCGACGGCGAGGCGCTGCTCGATCTCGCGCTCGCCGCGACCAGGACACGATCATGATCCGCCGCGCGGTGCTCACCGCTCCCTCACTCGCGGCGGAGGGCTATGGTGAACGAGGGAACGGACACTCGCGACGGAGACCGGAATCATGGCGGAACGAACAGTTCGAATCGGATCGACGCATGGCTTGCACGCACGGCCTGCCAAGCTCTTCACCCAAGCCGTCGCAGCCTCGGGCGCCACGGTCACGCTCAGCAAGGCCGGCGGCAAGCCGGTCAACGCGGCGAGCATCCTCGGGGTCATCTCGCAGGGCATCGATCACGGCGACGAAGTCACGCTCGTCGTCGAGGGCGGCGACGAACAGACGGTGCTCGACGAGCTCATCGAACTGCTCGGCACCGACCACGACGAGTAGGGCGGGGCATCCGTCTTCCTTCGATCCGACGACTCGAGAGGGCGAATGATGGAGATCACGGGCACCGGCATCGGCCAGGGGGTGGCCGTCGGGCCGGTGGTGCGGATGGCCGAGCGCCTGCCCGAGCCGGTCGACCGACCGAGCCATCTCGACCCCGAACGCGAAGGGGAGCGGGCGAGAGCCTCGCTCTCGGTCGTCGGGGCGGAGCTCGCCAGCCGCGGGGCCAAAGCTGGGGGAGCCGCGAAGGACGTGCTCGAGGCCCAGGCGATGATGGCCGAGGACCCGAGCCTCATCGACGAGGTGACGAAGCTGCTCGAGACGGGCAAGACCGCCGAGCGCGCCGTCTACGAGGCGTTCGCCGCCTACCGCAACCTGCTCGCCGGCATGGGCGGGTACATGGGCGAGCGCGCAGCCGATCTCGACGACATCTCCCAGCGCGTCATCGCGCATCTGCTGAAGCTTCCGGCCCCCGGTGTGCCGAATCCGGGGTATCCGTTCGTGCTCGTCGCCCGTGACCTCGCGCCCGCCGACACCGCGACGCTCGACCTCGGCCAGGTGCTCGGACTCGTGACCGTCGACGGCGGCCCGACCTCGCACACCGCGATCCTCGCCCGCGAGAAGTCCATCGTCGCGGTCGTCGGGGCAGCGGATGCCGCGAGCCTCGCCGACGGCGATACGGTCGTGGTCGACGCCGCGGGCGATGTCGTGATCGCCTCGCCCACGCCCGAGCAGCTCGCCGACGCGAAGGCCCGCATCGCGGAGCGCGCGGCGCTCGAGGCGGCGCCGGTGACTCCGGGCGCACTCGCCGACGGCACTCCGGTGCCGCTCCTCGCGAACCTCGGTTCGGCCGACGGGGCCGCGGAGGCGCTCAAGCTCGGCGCCGAGGGCGTCGGGCTCTTCCGCACCGAGTTCCTCTTCCTCGACGCCGACAGCGCGCCGAGCGTCCGAGAGCAGCAAGAGCACTACACGAGGCTGCTCACGGCGTTCGCGGGCAAGAAGGTCGTCGTGCGCGTGCTCGACGCCGGCGCCGACAAGCCGCTCGCCTTCCTCAACGACGCGCCCGAGGAGAACCCGGCACTCGGGCTCCGGGGCATCCGATCGCTTCGGCACTCCGAGGTCATCCTCCGGGAGCAGTTGACCGCGCTCGCCGCGGCCGACTCGGCGACCGACGCCGAGCTCTGGGTGATGGCGCCGATGATCGCGACGGTGGAAGAGACGCGGTACTTCACGGCGCTCGCCAAAGAGCTCGGCATCAGGGTCGCCGGTGTCATGGTGGAGACCCCGTCGGCGGCACTCATCGCGCGCCACGTGCTCGCCGCGTGCGACTTCGCCTCGATCGGTACGAACGACCTCACCCAGTACACGATGGCGGCCGACCGACTGCTCGGTACCGTCGCGAACCTGCAGAGCCCGTGGCATCCGGCCGTGTTGCGGCTGATCGCCGACGTGGGCGATGCAGGCGCCGAACTCGGCAAGCCCGTCGGGATCTGCGGCGAGGCCGCCGCCGACCCGCTGCTCGCCGTCGTGCTCGTGGGACTCGGTGCCACGAGCCTGTCGATGTCATCATCGGCACTCGCAGATGTCCGCGCATCCCTCGCGCGGTACAGCCTGAGCGAGGCGAAAGCGCTCGCGCAGGCAGCCCTGGCCGCTGAGGGAGCGGCCGAAGCCCGAGCGGCGGCTGACGCAGCCGCCACCGACATCACCACGACCCGGGAATCCGCGTCGTGACCATTAGAGAGGCATCAAAATGACGACGACGTCATCGGACACGAAGCGGCCAGGGGGAGGCCGGGTAGCCGTCCAGAAGTTCGGCACCTTCCTCAGCGGCATGATCATGCCGAACATCGCGGCATTCATCGCGTGGGGGTTCATCACCGCACTGTTCATCGAAGCCGGACCGTTCCCGGTTCCGGCACTCGGCGGCTTCCCCGACGCCGACGGCAATGAGTACGTCGGCCTCGTCGGCCCGATGATCACCTACCTCCTGCCGCTGCTCATCGCCAACACGGGCGGGCGCATGGTCTACGACACCCGAGGCGGTGTCGTCGGCACCATCGCGACCATGGGTGTGATCGTCGGCGCGGGCATCCCGATGTTCATCGGCGCCATGATCATGGGCCCTCTCGCCGCGTGGATCATGAAGCAGCTCGACAAGCTGTGGGAGGGCAAGATCAAGGCCGGCTTCGAGATGCTGGTGAACAACTTCTCGGCCGGCATCCTCGGACTGTTGCTCGCGCTCGCCGGCTTCTTCGCGTTCGCGCCGGCCGTCGAGTTCGTCAGCAACGGCCTCGAGGCCGCGGTGAACTGGCTCGTGGTCGCGGGACTGCTGCCGCTCGTGTCGATCCTCGTCGAGCCCGGCAAGGTCCTCTTCCTGAACAACGCGATCAACCACGGCGTGTTCACGCCGCTCGGCATCCAGCAGTCGGAGGAGACCGGCAAGTCGATCCTGTTCCTCATCGAGGCGAACCCCGGCCCCGGCCTCGGCATCCTGCTCGCGTTCGCGATCTTCGGTGTCGGCATGGCCAGGGCGAGTGCGCCCGGTGCGATCATCATCCAGTTCTTCGGCGGCATCCACGAGATCTACTTCCCGTACGTGCTGATGAAGCCGATGCTGATCCTCGCTGCGATCGCCGGCGGTATGACGGGTGTCGCGACGAACGTGCTCTTCCAGTCGGGGCTGCGTGCTCCCGCCGCACCGGGGTCGATCATCGCGGTGCTGCTCCAGACCGCGAACGACAGCTACCTCGGAGTCATCCTCTCGGTGGTCTTCGCCGCGACCGTCTCGTTCCTCGTCTCCGCGGTGATCCTCAGGGCGAGCCGCAAGCGCGACCTCGCGAAGGAAGACGCCGGCGATCTCTCGGCGGCCATCGCGAAAACACAGGCGAACAAGGGCAAGTCGAGCAGCGTCTTGGCAGACCTCCAAGCCGACGGTGCGGCCGCCGGCGGTGCCCTGCTGGGCGAGGGCGAGGCTGCGGCGTTCGAGCGGAAGCCGATTCACAAGATCATCTTCGCCTGCGACGCCGGCATGGGCTCGAGCGCCATGGGCGCGACAGTGCTGCGCAACAAGATCAAGAAGGCAGGCATCGACAGTGTCGACGTCACGAACAAGTCGATCGCCAGCCTCACCGACGACGTCGACCTCGTGGTCACCCACCAGGACCTCACCGACCGGGCACGACTGCAGTCGCCGAACGCCCTGCACATCTCGGTCGACAACTTCATGAACTCGCCGAAGTACGACGAGATCGTGCACTTGCTGGAATCCGAAGGCGTGCGCTGAAAGGCCAGCGCCGATAGAAAGGAACGGCCCATGACCGAACAGATCCTCTCTCCCGAGAACGTGCGGCTCGTACCTCGTGCGGCCGACCGAGACCAGGCGATCCGCGACGCCGGCGGCATCCTCGTCGATGCCGGCGCGGTGCGCCCGGACTACCTCGACTCGATGCTCGAGCGGGAGGGATCCGTCTCGACCTACATGGGCAACCTTCTGGCCATCCCGCACGGCACGAACGAGGGCAAGGACGCGATCGTGCGCTCCGCGCTCTCGTTCGTGCGGTACGACGAGCCTCTCGACTGGGGCGGCGAACCCGTGCGCTTCGTCGTCGGCATCGCCGGGCTCGAGAACGAGCACCTCGAGATCCTCTCCAAGATCGCGATCATCTTCTCCGACGACGACTCGGTGCAGGCGCTCGTCGACGCCGGGTCGGCGGAGGAGATCTTCGCACTCCTCTCGGAGGTCAACGACTCGTGAAAGCCGTGCACTTCGGCGCCGGCAACATCGGGCGCGGCTTCGTCGGTCTCCTGCTGCACGAGGCGGGCTACGAGGTCGTGTTCGCCGACGTGAACGCCGAGCTGATCGATGCGCTCGCGGCATCCGACCACTACACGGTGCACGAGGTCGGCGCCGGCGACCGCGACCGAGTCGTCGACGACTATCGCGCCGTCAACAGTGCGACGGATGCCGCGGAGCTCGCCGCCGAGCTCGAGACCGCCGACCTCGCGACCACCGCGGTCGGGCCGACCATCCTGCGCTTCATCGCCCCGCACCTTGTGACCGCGCTGCGTGCGCGGGCCGCCGAGGCCCCGCCGCTGGCGATCATGGCCTGCGAGAACGCGATCAACGCCACCGACGTGCTGCGAGACGAGATGGCCGCGCTCGTCACCGAATCGGAGTGGCCGGCGCTCGCCGCACGCGCGGTGTTCGCGAACACCGCGGTCGACCGGATCGTGCCGGCGCAGGCGCCCGGCGCGGGGCTCGACGTCACCGTCGAGACCTTCTTCGAATGGGCGATCGAACGCCAGCCGTTCGGTGCGGTGGCGCCCGCGATCCCCGGCGCGCACTTCGTCGCCGACCTCGCACCGTACATCGAGCGCAAACTCTTCACGGTGAACACCGGGCACGCGGCGACGGCCTACTTCGGGTTCCTCGCGGGGCACGAGCGCATCGCCGAGGCGCTCGCCGATCCGGCCGTGGCCAGTGCCGTCGAGCGCGTGCTCATCGAGACCTCCGCGCTCATCGTCGACAAGCACGAGTTCAGTGAGGCGCAGCAGGCCGAATACCGGGCGGCCATCCTCGAGCGCTTCCGCAACCCCGAGCTGCCCGACACCGTCGAGCGTGTGGGGCGCCAGCCGCTGCGCAAGCTCGGGAGGCACGAGCGGTTCATCGGTCCGGCGGCCGAACTCGCCGAGCGCGGCGGCTCGGTCGACGGCCTCCTCGCCGCGGTCGGCGCCGCCCTGCGCTTCGATGTGCCGACCGACCCCGAGAGCGTCGAGCTGCAGGCACTGCTGCCGGCGCGCGACGCCACGGAGCTCGTGCACGAGGTGACGGGCATCGAGGCGGGGCATCCGCTCGAGGCCGCGCTCATCGCCGTGTTCACGGACGCGCAGTCGACCGCGTGAAGCGCCGTCGGCGCGGCATCCGTGGCTCAACTGGCGAAGCGGGCACGAATCGCCTATAGTTGACCCTTGGTGTTCTGCACGCCTGCTTCGGCATGCCTGACGGTCTGTGTTCCCACAGATCTTCTGCGTCCTGACGGGGCTGCGTTCTGCGCAGAACCATCGCACGACCAGCATCCCAAACTCCAAGCGATAGTGAGGCTATGGCCAAGAAAGACGGCGTCATCGAGATTGAAGGCTCGGTCACCGAGGCCCTTCCGAACGCGATGTTCCGGGTGGAACTCTCGAACGGGCACAAGGTCCTCGCGCACATTTCAGGGAAGATGCGCCAGCACTACATCCGCATCCTCCCCGGAGACCGCGTGATCGTGGAGCTGAGCCCATACGACCTGACGCGCGGCCGCATCGTCTACCGCTACAAGTAAGGGCTGTTCGGAAAGTAACGGCTCGCGGCGTCCCGCGGGTACGAGGACAGCGAAATCAAGGAACAATCGTGAAGGTCAACCCCAGCGTCAAGCCCATCTGCGACCACTGCAAGGTGATTCGCCGCCACGGCCGCGTCATGGTCATCTGCAAGGCCAACCCGCGCCACAAGCAGCGTCAGGGCTAGTCGCAGACAAGGGGCGCACGCGCCCCGCTCCCCACAACTGAACATATCGGCAGCGCCAGAAGTATCGATCTCGATACGCCGCTTCGCGGCTACTCGATCAGCGATACGGACACCTCGGGTCGGAGGCCCGGGCACCGGCGTTGTTCCACACCTCCACTTCGAAACAGGAGAAGCCACACATGGCACGTCTGGCAGGAGTCGACATCCCGCGCGAAAAGCGCGTGGAGATCGCACTGACTTACATCTACGGCGTCGGCCGCACGCGAGCGCTCACCACGCTCGCCGAGACCGGCATCGACGGAAACATTCGCGTGAAGGACCTCAGCGACGAGCAGCTCATCGCCCTCCGCGACTACATCGAGGTCAACTTCAAGGTTGAGGGTGACCTGCGCCGTGAGGTGGCAGCCGACATCCGCCGCAAGGTCGAGATCGGCTCCTACGAGGGCATCCGCCACCGTCGCGGTCTCCCGGTCCGAGGCCAGCGCACCAAGACCAACGCTCGCACCCGCAAGGGACCGAAGCGCACCGTGGCCGGCAAGAAGAAGGCTCGCTAGGCCGAGGCCTAAGCGATCCAGCGCCTCTAGGATTCAGGAGAAATCATGGCAGCACCCAAGACGGCAGCTCGCAAGCCGCGCAAGAAGGAAAAGAAGAACATCGCAGTGGGCCAGGCCCACATCAAGTCGACGTTCAACAACACGATCGTCTCGATCACCGACACCAACGGTGCCGTGATCAGCTGGGCTTCCTCCGGCGGCGTCGGCTTCAAGGGCTCGCGCAAGTCGACCCCGTTCGCCGCGCAGCTGGCCGCAGAGTCGGCCGCCCGCCAGGCGCAGGAGCACGGCATGAAGAAGGTGGACGTCTTCGTCAAGGGCCCCGGCTCGGGCCGCGAGACCGCGATCCGTTCCCTTCAGGCCGCAGGGCTCGAGGTCGGCAGCATCAACGACGTGACGCCCCAGGCGCACAACGGATGCCGCCCGCCCAAGCGCCGTCGCGTCTGATTCTCACGTTGGTCGAGTAGGGCGCTCGCGCCCGTATCGAGACCCCGCGGTCTCGATACGGCCCTGAGGGGCCTACTCGACCAGCGATCCGTTCTCTCACTCAACTCAAGATCCTCGTACTCGCAGGTGTCATATAGCGGACACCCTGCCGAAAGGAATCAACAGTGCTGATCGCACAGCGCCCGACGCTCACCGAAGAGAACATCTCGGAGTTCCGTTCGCGTTTCGTGATCGAGCCCCTCGAGCCGGGCTTCGGTTACACCCTGGGCAACTCGCTCCGTCGCACCCTCCTCTCCTCGATCCCCGGCGCAGCCGTGACGAGCATCCGCATCGACGGCGTGCTCCACGAGTTCTCGACCGTTCCGGGCGTGAAGGAGGATGTCACCGAGATCATCCTCAACATCAAGAACCTGGTCGTCTCCAGCGAGCACGACGAGCCGATCACCGCCTACCTGCGCAAGCAGGGTTCGGGTGAGGTCACCGCCGCCGACATCTCGGCTCCGGCCGGCGTCGAGGTGCACAACCCCGAGCTCGTCATCGCGACGCTCAACGACTCGGCGAAGTTCGAGCTCGAGCTCACGATCGAGCGCGGCCGCGGCTACGTCTCGGCCAGCCAGAACCGCAACGAGTACTCAGAGGCCGGCCAGATCCCGGTCGACTCGATCTACTCGCCGGTGCTCAAGGTCACCTACCGCGTCGAGGCCACCCGTGCCGGCGAGCGCACCGACTTCGACCGCCTCGTGGTCGACGTCGAGTCGAAGGCGGCCATCACGCCGCGCGACGCGATCGCCTCGGCGGGCCGCACGCTCACCGAGCTGTTCGGCCTCGCCCGCGAGCTGAACACCGCCGCCGAGGGCATCGAGATCGGCCCCGCGCCGGTCGATGCCGTGCTCTCCAGCGAGCTCTCGATTCCGATCGAAGACCTCGACCTGTCGGTGCGCAGCTACAACTGCCTGAAGCGCGAGGGCATCAACACGGTGTCCGAGCTCGTCGCCCTGTCGGAGTCGCAGCTCATGAACATCCGCAACTTCGGTCAGAAGTCGGTGGATGAGGTCAAGGACAAGCTCACCGAAATGGGTCTGTCGCTCAAGGACTCGGTCCCCGGGTTCGATGGCGCCCACTTCTACACGGGCTTCGACGACGAGAACAACTAGGCAGGCACTGCGCCCGCCCGCCCACCCCCACCTACTGGAGAGAACGAACCATGCCGAAGCCCACGAAGGGCCCCCGCCTCGGAGGCGGCCCCGCCCACGAGCGGTTGATGCTCGCGAACCTCGCTGCTGCGCTGTTCACGCACAAGCGCATCACCACGACCGAGACGAAGGCCAAGCGCCTGCGTCCGCTCGCCGAGCGTCTGGTGACGTTCGGCAAACGCGGTGACCTGCACGCGCGTCGTCGTGTGCTCGGTGTCATCGGCGACAAGACCGTCGTGCACGAGCTGTTCACGGTCATCGCACCGCAGGTCGCCGACCGTGAAGGCGGCTACACCCGCATCACGAAGATCGGCAACCGCAAGGGCGACAATGCGCCCATGGCGGTCATCGAGCTCGTACTCGAGCCCGTGACCCCGAAGAAGCGCGCAGCCAAGCCGGCCGCCGCCGAGGCGCCCGTCGCCGAAGAGGCTCCGGCCGAGGTCGTCGAGGAGACCGAGGTCGTCGAGACCGAGGCTGCCGCCGATGAGACGGCCGAGGCTGTCGCCGACGAGACGCCCGCCGAGACCGAGGCCGCCGAGGCCAAGTAGTCTCGACACTCGTTCACGAAGGCCCCGGTGCGATTACGCCGGGGCCTTCTGCGCGCCGCGCACGTGTCGCCGTCTAGGCTGAAAGAGTGACCGAGCACGACTTGCCGCCGCTCTTCGAGCGCATCGCGGCTCCCGAGACGCTCCCGCCCCTTTCGCATCCCGACGTCGAAGCATGGCGCCCGGTCGGCGACGACGACCTCGACCTGCTCGTCGCACTCGAGGCGGCCATGGCGGCAGTCGACCATCCCGAGTACGCGGTGCCGCGCGAGGAGCTCGCCGACGACCTCGGGATGTCGTTCGTCGACCGCGAGCTCGATACGGTCGTCGGGCTCGATGCCGACGGTCGGGCGGTGGCGTGGGGCATTGCGTACCACCCGCCGGTGCACGACACGCTCGTGCGCACGATTCTCGCGGGCGGCGTGCATCCTGAGCTGCGTCGTCGCGGCATCGGCCGGGTCCTCCTCGAATGGCAGCGCGCTCGGGGAGAGCAGCAGCTCGCGGCATCCGACCTGCGGCTACCCGGCTGGGTCATGGCCTTCACCGACGACCGCGCGCACGGAGCCGGTCCGTTGTTCGAGTCGTCGGGGTTCAGCGTTGCGCGGTACTTCGCGGGCTTGCGCCGTGACCTCGGGGAGCCGATCGACGATGCTCGCCCCGGCGACGGTGTTCGCATCGAGATGCTGACGTCATCGCGGGTCGACGAGGTGCGAGAGGCTCGCAACGACGCGTTCCGCGATCACTGGGGCAGCCAGCCGACATCCGAAGAGCAATGGCGGGCCTTCGCCTCGAGCGCGGTGTTCCGCCCCGATCTCTCGGTCGTGGCCGTCGAAGAGGCGAGCGACCGTGTCGTGGGGTTCGTCCTCGCCGAAGTGAAGGAAGACGACTGGGCCGGGCAGGGCTTCTCGAGTGCGCACATCCCGTTGGTCGGCGTGGTGCGCGGCCAACGCGGGCGCGGCATCGCGAAGGCGCTGCTGGCGACCCACCTCGCGGCCGCCGGTGCCGCCGGGCTCGAGTACTCCACGCTCGAGGTCGACGCCGCGAGCCCCACCGGTGCATTCGCCCTGTACGAGCGCATGGGGTTCAGGGCGGCGACCAGCGAAACCAGCTACACGATCGTGGTGTAGCGCTCCGGCTGCTCGCGGCATCCGTTCGCACGGTTCCGTTGTCCACAGCGGCATGGGGCTCGATCGCGTTTCTGCCAGAATCGGTGCTCGACGCCCGCCATCCGGTGGGTGAGAGGGAGTCGCATGTCCACGCTTCGGGTTCCGGTCGACCGCGATCTGTCGATCGACTTCGCCCGAGCGCTCTGCCTTCCCGTCGTGGTGCTGCTGCACGCCTTGCAGATGGGCATCGGCGGCTCGCCGTTGCGGGCGTTCAACGCGCTCGACGGCTTCGAGCCGCTCGCCTGGGCGACCTGGCCGCTCATGATCATGCCGGTCTTCTTCATCTGCGGCGGGTTCGCCTCGATCACCCAATGGCGGCGGCTTCGCGGCCACGGCGAGACGGTCGCGCACTACGTGCGGCTGCGCGCGATCCGGCTCGCACGTCCCGTGGTCTCGGTGGTCGCAGCCGTGGGCGTCGTGCTCGCGGCGATGCTCGTCGGCGGTGCCGACTTCGAGTTCGTGCGCACCTTCGCCATGCGGCTCGCCGAGCCGTTGTGGTTCATCCCCGTGTACATCGCATGCACGGCTCTCGTGCCCGTCATGTCGACGTTGCATCGGCACGTGCCGTGGGTGGCATATCTCGGGCTCGCGGGCGGGGTCGTCGCGGTCGATGTGGCGACACGTGCTGCCGGCCTTCCTGTTGGGCCGCTCAACTGGCTGTTCGTGTGGCTCTTCGCGCAGCAGCTCGGTTTCGGGCTGCGCGACGGCTGGTTCGCCCGACGCTCCCGTATCGTGCTCTGGACCATGGCGGCCGCGAGTTACGGCGTGATCGCGGTGCTCGTCACGGTGTTCGGGTATTCGCACGACATGCTCGACAACCTGAACCCGCCCACCCTGTGCATCCTGGCATTGGCAGTCGGGCAGGTTTCGCTGTTCGCACTGGCGCAGCCGGCGATCCGCCGTGCGATGCAGCGCAGGGCGGTGCTCGGCGGCGTCTACGTCTTCGGTGTGTACGGCATGGTCATCTACCTCTGGCACACATTCGCCATGGCCGTCGTCGTCGGCGGTCAAAGCCTCCTGGGCTTCGGATTCCCGCCGGTGCTCTCGCCGGCATGGTGGGCGACGCGCCCGATCTGGATCGCGGCGATCGCGCTCGTGGTGGCGTTGTGCTGCCTCGTGGTTCCCAGGTTCGAGGCGCGTTGGCCTGCCCCCGGCGAGCGCAGCACGCCGCTCGCCGCGGTCATCGTATGGACCGTGATCGCGATCGTCGGTGTGGGCGTCATCCTCACGCAGGGGTACCTGCCATGGCAGGTCGGACTCACGGGTTGGGCGCTCGTGACCGGTGCGGTCGTGATGCTCACCATCGGAGGTCCGGGTGCGCGGGTCGCCGTCGCACCGCCATCCCGGCGGGCACCCGCCGAGACGGCGGCGCCAGGGGTCAAGGGCTGTGCGCGAGACGATGATTCCGACCCTAGGCTGGTGCGGTGATCGAACGAGCGGATGCCGCGGGCGGGCTGCACCTCGACGAGGTGAGTGAGTCGGACGCGGCGGGCAACGGCGACGTCGAGTCATCCGTGGTGCGCCTTCGACTCGGCATCGCCTACGACGGTACCGACTTCAACGGGTGGAGCCGCCAGCCGATGCAGCGCACCGTGCAGGGGGTGCTCGAAGACGCGCTCGCGACCCTGTTCAGGCGCACGGGTGTGGCTCCAACGCTCACGGTCGCCGGGCGCACCGATGCCGGCGTGCATGCGATCGGGCAGGTTGCGCACCTCGATGTTCCAGTGGATGCGTTGCGTGCAGTGACGCGGCCGCGACGAGGCCACCCGGCCGAGGTTGCGAGCGAGGCGGGTGTGCTCGCACGACGACTCACCGGCATCCTCGGGGCGGGCGCCGATGTCGTCGTCAACGGCATCGATCGTGCGCCTCACGGGTTCGACGCCCGGTTCTCGGCGATGTGGCGCCGGTACGAGTACCGCGTCGCCGATGCATCCGCTCGACGCGACCCGCTCGAGCGGCGTCGCACCGTCGCCATCCCGCGCGCCCTCGACGACCGGGCGATGTCGGCGGCGGCCGAGTCGCTCGTCGGCCTGCACGACTTCGCGGCGTTCTGCAAGCCGCGCGCCGAGGCGACGACGATCCGAACGCTGCAGTCCTATCGGTGGCGCCGAGACGCCGACGGGGTGCTCGTGGCGTCGTTGCAGGCCGACGCCTTCTGCCGCTCGATGGTGCGCGCGTTGATCGGCGCGGTGGTTGCAGTGGGCGAGGGGCGTCTTGGCGTGGAATCACCCCTAGAACTGCTTCGTGCGGGGCAGCGGACGAGCGCCTTCAAGGTCATGCCTGCGAAGGGTCTGGTGCTGACCGAGGTCGGATACCCCGATGACCACGAGCTCGAGGCGCGGGCGGCGCAGACCCGTGCGCGGCGCGCGCTCCGGGCGCATCCGATCGACGCAGAGCTGCGCTAACGCAGCTGTGGTGACGCAGAGCTGTGCTGACGCAGAGGGCGGCTCACCCGCGGGATTGGACGCCCGCGCCTCGACCCGCTAAGCTTTCCCTTTGGTGTCGTCCTCTGCGGCGACATGCGAAGTTGAGCCCTCCACCAGGGCGTTCGAACGCATCGCGGGCGAACACCCACCGGAGTGGGATTCACGAACCCCTCACTCGATCAGAAAGCAGCACTTCCGTGACGCGCACTTTCACTCCCAAGCCGTCCGACATCCAGCATGACTGGGTCGTCATCGACGCAACCGACATCGTGCTCGGTCGCCTCGCGAGCCACACCGCAGCCCTGCTGCGCGGCAAGCACAAGGCGATCTTCGCGAACCACGTCGACACCGGTGACTTCGTCATCATCGTCAACGCCGACAAGGTGGCCCTCACCGGCCAGAAGCTCGAGCAGAAGAAGGCCTACCGCCACTCGGGGTACCCGGGCGGCCTCAAGGCCGTCAGCTACGCCGAGCTCCTCGAGAAGAACCCCGTCCGCGCCGTCGAGAAGGCGATCCGCGGCATGCTCCCGAAGAACTCGCTCGGTCGGGCCCAGCTCAAGAAGCTGAAGGTTTACACCGGGCCGGAGCACCCGCACTCGGCTCAGCAGCCGAAGCCGTACACCCTCACCCAGGTCGCCCAGTAATTCCGGCACCCTCGACGTTCTCGAAATAAGGATTCACACCACCATGGCGAAGATCGCAGACCAGATCGAAGCGGCTCCCGAGAGCTACACCACCGAGAGCGCCGCTGAGGCCGCTCCCAGCACCCCCCGCCCCGTGCTCACCGTGCCCGGTGCCGCCGTCGGTCGCCGCAAGCAGGCGATCGCCCGTGCGCGCCTCGTTCCCGGCGCCGGGAGCATCACCGTCAACGGTCGCGAGCTCGCGGCCTACTTCCCGAACAAGCTGCACCAGCAGCTCATCACCGATCCCTTCACGGTGCTCGAGCTCACCGGCTCCTACGACGTGGTCGCGAAGATCACGGGTGGCGGTCCCTCGGGTCAGGCCGGCGCGCTGCGCCTCGCCATCGCTCGTGCGCTCAACGAGATCGACCGCGAGAACAACCGTGCGACGCTCAAGAAGTCGGGCTTCCTCACGCGTGACGCTCGCGTCATCGAGCGCAAGAAGGCCGGTCTCAAGAAGGCCCGCAAGGCGCCGCAGTTCTCGAAGCGCTGATCTCAGCGCCCGGATCTCCGTAGATGCCTCGGCTTTTCGGAACCGACGGGGTCCGGGGCCTGGCCAACCGTGAACTCACGGCTGACCTCGCCCTGGGCCTCGCTCAGGCTGCTGCTGCCGTCCTCACTCAGGGGCGGCACGCAGAAGAGCGTCGAGCCGCCGGCCGGCGGCCCGTCGCGGTCGTGGCGCGCGACCCGCGCGTCTCAGGTGAGTTCCTCACCGCTGCCGTCTCGGCCGGCCTCGCCGCCTCGGGGGTCGACGTGCTCGATGCCGGTGTCATCCCGACGCCGGCTACCGCGTTCCTGATCGACTCGATCCGCGCCGATTTCGGCGTGATGATCTCGGCATCGCACAATCCCGCGCCCGACAACGGCATCAAGTTCTTCTCGTTCGGCGGTACGAAGCTCCCCGACGAGGTCGAAGACCGCATCGAGTCCTTCCTCGGCCGGCCGAAGCTCGCTCCGGTCGGCGACGGCGTCGGGCGCATCCGCCGCTTCGCCGATGCCGAAGACCGCTACGTCGTGCATCTGCTCGGCACGCTGCCCCACCGGCTCAACGGACTGAAGGTCGTGCTCGACTGCGCGCACGGCGCTGCCGCTGGCGTCTCGCCCGAGACGTTCACCGACGCCGGAGCCGACGTCATCGTCATCGGCGCCGACCCCGACGGCATGAACATCAACGACGGCGTGGGGTCGACCCACCTCGAGCAACTCCAGGCGGCCGTGGTCGAGCACGGGGCCGATCTCGGCATCGCCCATGACGGCGACGCCGACCGCTGCCTCGCTGTCGACGCCGACGGCAAGGTCATCGATGGCGACCAGATCATGGCGATCCTCGCGGTGTCGATGAAAGAACGCGGCACACTGACCGACGACACGCTCGTCGTGACGGTCATGTCGAACCTCGGCCTGCGTCGCGCGATGGCTGAACGAGGCATCCGCGTCGTCGAGACCAAGGTCGGCGATCGCTACGTGCTCGAAGCGCTCGCGGCCGAGGGTCTCGCGCTCGGCGGCGAGCAATCGGGCCACGTGATCATGAGCGAGTTCGCCACGACCGGCGACGGCGTACTGACCGGCCTGCACCTCGCGGCCGAGATGGCGCGCACCGGCAAGACGATCGCCGAGCTCGCCTCGGTCATGACGGTCTACCCGCAGGTGCTCGTGAACGTGCGCGGCGTCGACCACCACGCGCTCGGCGACGATGCGGCGATCGCTGCCGCGGTCGCCGCGGTCGAGGCCGAGCTCGGCGACTCCGGGCGGGTCCTCCTGCGCCCCTCCGGTACCGAGCCGATGGTACGCGTCATGGTCGAAGCCGCCGACCAAGAGGCCGCCGAGCGACACGCTGAGACGCTTGCGGCCGTCGTCAGGCAACGACTGTCCCTCTGACGTTCATCCGTTCGGGCGCTCAGAGCTTGCGCAGCAGCACGCTCGAGACCGTGTGATCAGAGCCCTTACGAAGCACGAGGGACGCGCGCGACCGCGTCGGGCGGATGTTCTGCAGCAGGTTCGGCTCGTTGATGGTGTGCCAGATCTCGCGTGCCCGCGCACGCGCCTCGGCTTCGGTGAGGCTCGCGTAGCGATGGAAGTACGAGCGCGGGTTCGCGAAGGCTCCGCGCTGGAGCTTCAGGAAGCGTTCTTCGTACCAGCGCGCGATGTCGCTCGTGCGCGCATCGACGTAGATCGTGAAGTCGAAGAGGTCGCTCACGGCGAGACGATGACCGGGTCCGGGCGGCTGCAGCACGTTCAGGCCCTCGACGATGAGCACGTCGGGTCGACGCACGGTGACCTGCGCGTCGTTCACGATGTCGTAGGCGAGGTGCGAGTAGAACGGCGCGCGCACTTCGGCCGCACCGGCTTTCACCTCACTCACGAAGCGGAGCAGCGCACGGCGGTCGTACGACTCGGGGAAACCCTTGCGAGCCATGAGGCCGCGCCGTTCGAGCTCGGCGTTCGGGAACAGGAACCCGTCGGTCGTGATGAGCTCGACGCGCGGCGTGTGCTCCCAGCGAGCGAGGAGTTCGCGCAGCAATCGGGCGATCGTCGACTTGCCGACGGCGACCGAGCCGGCGACGCCGATGACGAACGGTGTCGACTCGAAGCGCTCGCGCAGGAACTCGCTCGTGACCTTGTGCAGCGATTTCGTACCGCCGACGTAGAGGTTCAGCAACCGGCTGAGCGGCAGGTAGACCTCCGCGACCTCTCGGGGGTCGAGCGGTTCGCCGAGACCGCGCAGTTGCACGATCTCGGTCTCGCGCAATGGAGAGGGCATCGACGGTGCGAGCGCGGCCCAGTCGGCCCGATCGAGTTCGATGAACGGGGAGATCTGCGCCGCGGGCGACGACTGGCTCTGCGGATCAGGCACCGTGCCAGTGTAGTCAGGCGCTCGGGCGACGGTGCCCGGGCGGCGACGGCGGGGGAGTGCACAGCGCAGCGCCAGTACAATCGCTCCCATGTGTGGAATCGTCGGATACGTCGGAGAGCGCAACAGCCTCGACGTCCTTATGGGAGGCCTTCGTCGCCTCGAATACCGTGGCTACGACTCAGCGGGAGTGGCGGTCGTCGACGACGACGGTGCCATCGAGACCGCGAAGCGGGCCGGCAAGCTCCAGGTGCTCGCCGACGAACTCACCGCGAACCCGCTGCACCGCGGCGGTACCGGCATCGGCCACACGCGATGGGCGACGCACGGCGGACCCACCGATCGCAATGCGCACCCGCATCTCGGCGATGAGGGCCGGCTCGCCCTCATCCACAACGGCATCATCGAGAACTTCTCCGAGCTGAAGGCCGAGCTCGAGAGCGAGGGCTTCACCTTCGAGAGCGAGACCGACACCGAGGTCGCCGCCGTCCTCCTCGGCAGGGAGTACCGGGCGACCGGCGACCTGCGCGAGGCGTTCCGCAGGATCGTGTCCCGACTCGATGGCGCATTCACTCTGCTGGCCGTGCACCGTGACGAGCCGGGCGTCGTCGTCGGCGCCCGCCGCAACTCCCCGCTCGTGATCGGACTCGGCGAGGGCGAGAACTTCCTGGGTTCGGATGTCGCGGCCTTCGTCGAGTACACGAAGCGCGCTGTGGCGATCGGCCAGGACCAGATCGTGACGATCACCGCCGGCGATGTCGTGGTCACCGACTTCGACGGGCAGCCGGTCGAGGTCGAGCCGTTCGACGTCGCGTGGGACGCGTCCGCCTCCGAGAAGGGCGGCTGGTCCTCGTTCATGCGCAAGGAGGTCTCGGAGCAGCCCGAGGCTGTGCGGAACACGCTGCTCGGCCGCGTCGTCGACGGCCAGGTCGTGATTCCCGAACTCGAGTCGTTCGGCGATGACGAGCTGCGCGGCATCCGTCGCATCACCGTCATCGCGTGCGGCACCGCCGCCTACGCGGGAATGGTCGCGAAGTACGCGATCGAGCAGTGGGCACGGGTGCCGGTCGAGGTCGAACTCAGCCACGAGTTCCGCTACCGCGAACCGGTGCTCGATGCGGACACGCTCGTCGTCTCGATCAGCCAGTCGGGCGAGACCATGGACACGCTCATGGCCGTGAAGTACGCGCGTGAGCACGGAGCGCGAACGATTTCGATCTGCAATACGCAGGGGGCGACGATTCCCCGCGAGTCCGACGCGGTCGTCTACACTCACGCCGGGCCCGAGGTCGCAGTGGCCTCCACGAAGGCGTTCGTCGCGCAGATCGCGGCGCTCTACCTCTTCGGCCTGCATCTCGCACGGGTGCGCGGCACGCTCTCCGCCGATGCGCTCGCGATGCAGTTGGAAGAGCTGGCGGCGGTGCCCGAGAAGCTCGAGGTCGTGCTCGCCGAGTCCGAGAAGGTCGCGCAGCTCGCGCACTGGATGGCCGACACGCGTTCGGTGCTCTTCCTCGGCCGTCACGTCGGCTACCCGATCGCGCTCGAGGGTGCGCTGAAGCTCAAGGAGCTCGCGTACATCCATGCCGAGGGCTTCGCCGCCGGTGAGCTCAAGCACGGCCCGATCGCACTCATCGAACCGGGCCAGCCCGTGTTCGTGGTCGTGCCGAGCCCGCGCGGCTCCGCGGCCCTGCACCCGAAGGTCGTCTCGAACATCCAGGAGATCCGCGCCCGCGGCGCTCGCGTGATCGCGATCGCCGAGGCCGGTGACGCCGCAGTGCTGCCGTTCGCCGACGAGGTGCTGCGCATCCCGCTCGCGGCGCCGCTCTTCGAGCCGTTGCTCGCCGTCGTGCCGTTGCAGATCTTCGCGATGGAGCTCTCGCAGGCGAAGGGGCTCGATGTCGACCAGCCGCGGAACCTCGCGAAGTCGGTCACGGTCGAGTGAGCCGGCTGCGGGAGGTGGCGCGGTGATCGCGGGGATCGGCATCGATGTCGTCGACATCGCCCGGTTCGAGCGTTCGCTGGCGCGCACTCCCGCGCTTCGCGACCGGCTGTTCGCCGAGAGCGAACGCGACCGCCCTGCGCGATCGCTCGCCGCGAGATTCGCCGCGAAAGAGGCGCTCATCAAGGCGCTCGGCGGTAACCCGGTCATCCGGTGGCACGACATGAGGGTTGTGCAAGACGAGCACGGCAACCCCGATTTCGAGCTATCAGGCGCGATCGCGCAACTCACCCGTGACCTCGGCATCGATCGGGTCCACGTCACCATGAGTCACGACGCCGGCATCGCGAGTGCGTTCGTCGTGCTCGAGAACGGGGCGGGAGGCGCCTCGTGAACGGGCCGACGGATGCCCCGGTGAGGCCGTTCCGCGAAGCCGTCATCGATCTCGAGGCCGTGCGCGGGAACGTGCGCAGGCTCGCCGCGGTCGTGGCGCCGGCGCTGACGATGGCCGTCGTGAAGGCGAACGCCTACGGGCACGGCGCGGTACCGGTGGCCCGGGCGTCGCTCGCAGGCGGCGCCGACTGGCTCGGTGTCGCCGACATCGACGAGGCACGGGCGCTCCGCGAAGCGGGCATCGATGCGCCGCTCCTCGCGTGGCTGCACGACCCGGGTGCGACGTTCGGCCCCTCGATCGAGCGCGACATCGACCTCGGCGTCTCGTCGATCGCTCAGCTTCTCGCCATCGCGGATGCCGCGGCATCCGTCGACCGCGTGGCGGCCGTGCACCTGAAACTCGACACGGGTCTCAGTCGCAGCGGCGTCGCCCCCGAGCACTGGCCCGAGGCGGTCGCGATCGCGGCGGGGCTCGAGGGTGCAGGCCGCATCCGCGTGCGCGGCCTGTTCAGCCATCTCGCGAACACCTCCCCCGATGAGGATGCGCGCCAGCTGGCAGCCTTCGAGCGCGGCCTCGAGCAGGCAGCGGCGGCGGGACTGCGCGCCGAGGTGCGCCATCTCGCCTCGACCGCGGGAGCGCTGCGCGTGCCCGCCGCTCGTTTCGATCTCGTGCGCATCGGCATCGGCGCGTACGGCATCCCGCCGTTCGGCGACGGCACGACTGCGGCCGATCTGGGGCTGCGACCCGCCATGACGCTCCGCGGCCGCGTCGCTGCTGTGCGCCGCGTCGAGCCCGGAACCGGTGTGTCGTACGGCCACATCTGGCGCGCTGCGCGTGCGACGACGCTCGCCCTCGTGCCGCTCGGGTATGCAGACGGGGTTCCCCGCCAGGCCTCCGATCGGGCAGAGGTCTGGATCGCGGGCGCGCGCCGCCCCGTCGTCGGCCGCATCGCGATGGACCAGTTCGTCGTCGACGTCGGCGACGACCGGGTCGAGGCGGGTGACGAGGTCGTGCTCTTCGGCGACCCCGAGACGGGCGCACCGTCGGCGGACGACTGGGGCGATGCCGCAGGCACCATCGGCTACGAGATTGTGACCCGGATCGGCCCGCGCGTGCCGCGCCGCTACCTGGGCGGGGCGTGATGCGGTTCGAGGTGATCGACACCCCGGCGATGGAGTCGTTCGGTCGTGAGCTCGGGGCCGTGCTGCGCGCGGGCGACGTCGTCGTGCTCACGGGGCCGCTCGGCGCGGGCAAGACCACGCTCACCCGCGGTATCGGCGCGGGCCTCGGGGTGCGCGGGCCCGTGCAGAGCCCGACCTTCGTGCTCGCTCGCACCCATCCGAGCCTCGTCGGCGGCGCCCCGCTCGTGCACGTCGACGCCTATCGGCTCGGCAGTGCTGCACTGCTCGACGACCTCGACCTCGACTTCGATCGCTCCGTCGTCGTCGTCGAATGGGGCGGCGGGCTCGTGGAGGACCTCACCGATTCATGGCTCGAGGTCGTGATCGAGCGGCCGACTGGCGCGAGCACCGCGGATGCCGCGGGGCCGGTCGGCGGCGCGGGCGGCATGGATGCCACGGCCGACGGCCTCGACCGCACCGCACTCGATGCCGACGAGCCGCGAACGGTCACGGTGATCGGCCGCGGGCCCCGCTGGGTCGCCACTCCGTACGCCGCGCCCGCGTAGGCTTGACGCCATGCTCCTCGCGATCGACACCTCGACGGGCACGAGTGTCGCCGTCGTCGATCGAGATGGCGTCAGCGGTGAACTGCGCTGTCTCGTCGAGACGGGTACCGACGACACGATGCGCCACGCAGAGGTGATCGGCGGATTCATCCGTGACGCGCTCGCCGGCGCCGGCGTCGAACCACGAGACCTGTCGGGTGTCGCGGCGGGAATGGGACCCGGGCCGTTCACCGGCCTGCGCGTCGGCATCGCCGCAGCACACGCCTTCGCGCTCGGCATCGGCCGCCCGTTCGTTCCGGTCGTGAGCCACGACGCGATCGCCTTGGCCCGGTACCGCGCGGGCGACGCCGGCCCGCTGCAAGTGGTCACCGATGCCCGGCGTCGCGAGTTCGCGATCTCCGAGTACGACGGACTCGACGGTGACGGACTGCCGGTGCGGGTCAGCGGCCCCGAACTCGCGCCACGCGACGAGATGCCCGCGCCACGCGGCATCCGCTTCGATGCCGCGATCGTCTCGGCGGGCGCGGTCGGCATGCTCGCCGAACTCGCTTTCGCCACCGGTCGCCTGCCGCTCACGCCCGACGAGCCGATCTACCTGCGAGCACCCGATGTCACCCCGTCGGCCGGCAAGAAGGTGCTGCGATGAGCGTGTTCATGCGACGTGCGACGAGCGACGATCTCGAGCGCATCATGGTGCTCGAGCGCGCGACCTTCGAGGCCGATGCCTGGCCCGAAGACGCCATGCGCCGTGAGATCGAGAGCGAGCACGGCTACTACCTGGTGGCCGTCGACGACCGGATCGAAGCCCAGCGCGATGCTCATCCCGACACCGACGCCGACACCGACGCCGATCCGGAAGCCGATGGCGATCCCGCCGGCGGCCTGCTCGGCTACGCCGGCCTGCTCGCCCCGGCCGGCGGCGGGCAGGGCGACATCCAGACGATCGCGGTCGCGCCGTCGACCCGGGGCATCGGCCTCGGCCGCGGCCTCATGCACGCACTCATCACCGAAGCTCGGCGCCGACACGTGGCGGAGCTCTTCCTCGAGGTGCGCGCCGACAACCCCATCGCCCGTGCGCTCTACGACTCGCTCGGCTTCGAGGAGATCGGCGTGCGCCGTGGCTACTACCGGCGCGGCATCGACGCGGTGCGCATGCGGCTGACGGTGCCGCCGGCGGTCACCCGCCCCGCCGCCGACGACGCGGGCGAGCGCGCTGCTGGCGGCGCAGGGGTGACCCGATGAACCGCGACGCCCCGCTCATCCTCGGCATCGAGACCTCGTGCGACGAGACCGGTGTCGGCATCGTGCGCGGCACGACGCTCCTCGCCAACACGATCGCCTCATCGATGGAGGAGCACGCCCGATACGGCGGCGTCGTGCCCGAGATCGCCGCGCGTGCACATCTCGAGGCGCTCGGGCCCACGATCCGGGCGGCGCTCGCCGAGGCATCCGTCACCCTCGCCGATCTCGACGCGATCGCGGTGACGAGTGGCCCCGGCCTCGCGGGCGCGCTCATGGTCGGCGTCGGCGCCGCCAAGGCGCTGGCCATCTCGCTCGACGTGCCGATCTACGCAGTGAACCATCTCGTCGGGCACGTCGGCGCAGATCTGCTCGACACTGCGGCTCCGCTCGAAACGCCCACTGTCGCGCTGCTCGTCTCGGGCGGGCACACTTCGCTCCTGCTCGTGCGCGACCTCGTCTCCGACGTCGAGCTCCTCGGCGAGACCATCGACGACGCCGCGGGCGAGGCGTTCGACAAGGTGGCGCGGCTCCTGGGGTTGCCGTACCCCGGCGGGCCCGAGATCGATCGAGCCGCGATCGGCGGCGACCCGCGAGCCATCCGGTTCCCACGCGGACTCACCCAGCCCAAAGACCTCGCGGCGCACCGCTACGACTTCAGCTTCTCGGGCCTGAAGACCTCCGTCGCTCGATGGGTCGAGCAGCGCGAAGCAGCCGGCGAGCCCGTGCCGGTCGCCGACGTCGCTGCGAGCTTCCGCGAAGCGGTCGGCGATGTGCTCGTGACGAAGGCCGTCGCGGCGTGCACCCGACTCGGTGTGCCGCGCCTGCTGCTCGGCGGCGGCGTCGTGGCGAATGCCCGCCTGCGCGAGTTGGCCGCCGAACGAGCGGATGCCGCGGGCGTCGCGTTGCGCATTCCGCCGCTGTCGCTCTGCACCGACAACGGCGCGATGATCGCCGCACTCGGCGCGCAACTCGTGATGGCGGGGCATCCGCCGTCGACGCTCGACTTCGGTGCAGACTCGACCCTGCCGGCGACCGAGATCCAGATGGCGGCCGAGTCCGCGTCGTCACGTGCGTCGGAATCCGTGCAGCCCCGTACGTAGCGCGATAGTGTGATCACGAGACCGGATGCCGCTGTCGTTGACAGCGCCCGGGAGCGCCTGTCATCGTGGCGGGGTCGTATTCCACAGCATCGAGGAGAACCCACCGTGACCGATCCGAACCATCCTGAGCAGCCCGACGGCGCAGTGCCGCCGGTGCCGCCGGCCGAGACGCCTGCCGCACCGGTTCCGCCCGCCCCGCCGGTTCCGCCCGCTGCTGCACCCGTTCCTCCCGCAGCGCCCCCTGCAGCGCCCGCGGCGCCCGCGTACGGTCAGCCGGCACCTGCCGCGCCCGCCTACGGTCAGCCCGCGCCCGCGGCGCCCCCCTACGGAGACGCGTCGGCCAAGCCGTCGCAGGTGCTGAGCATCCTCTCCCTCGTCGGTGGCATCGTCGGCCTCGTCGCTTCGTTCTTCTACTTCGGCCTGCTGTTCTCGATCGCCGCCGTCGTGCTCGGCTTCATCGCGAAGAAGAAGGAGCCGGCCTCGAAGGGCATGTGGCTCACCGGCATCATCCTCGGTTTCGTCGGCATCCTGATCGGCGTGATCTTCATCATCATCGCGATCATCGCCTTCGCGGTGCTCGCCAACTACGGAACGACCTACGGGTCGTACTGAGGCAACCATGAGTGATCCCAAGAACCCCGACGTCCCAGAGGTGCCAGACCTCCCCGAGGTGCCGGCCGAGCCCGAGACGCCCAGCGTTCCCGAGCCCGAGCTGCCCGACGCCCCCGAGCCCGAGATTCCGAGCGCCCCCGAGCCCATCGTGCCGGTCGACGCCGCTGCGGCCGCTCCGGCATCGTCGACACCCGACGTGCCCGAAGTGCCATCGGCGCCCGAACCGCCGGCTGCTCCAGAGCCACCTGCACCGCCCGCACCACCGGTGCCCCCCGCGGCACCGAGCTACGGAGCTCCGACGCCCCCGCCGCAGCCTCCCTACGGCGCTCCCGCCGCAGGCGGCCAGCCGGCGGCGCCCGGCTATGGTGCTCCCGAGCAGCCTGCATATGGTGCGCCCGCCCAACCTCCCTATGGCGCACCGGCGCAGCCGGCGTATGGCGCACCCGCCTACGGCACTGCCGCACCGGCGAGGGCGACACCCGTGCTCAGCCTGATCTCGCTCATCGCGGGCATTGTGGGGCTCATCGGCTTCTTCGTCGTCTTCATCCCGTTCGTCGGTGGGGTGCTGCAGCTGTTCATCCCGGCTGCGGCCGTCGTGCTCGGCTTCCTCGGCAAGAAGAAGGAGCCTGCTGCGAAGGGCATGTGGCTGACCGGCATCATCCTCGGTTTCGTCGGCATCGCCATCGCGCTGCTGTCGTTCGTGCTGTGGGGCATCGTCTTCTCCGGCTACGACAGCTATTACGGGTACTGAGGAGCGATCCATGGTTGAGCGCGAGGGGGTTTCGCCCGACGGCGAGACCCCCGACCGCTCTCCTGGGGCTCGCGACGACGGGTCGAACGGGGCGAGCGACGAGCGAGCGAGGTCGTTCGAGCCCTTGGCGCCGTTCCAGCCCGCCGAACCGACGTTCCGTGCCGATCCCGCGGTGCGGGAGTTCGACGTCCCGTTCGACACGGGTCAGCTCCGATCGATCTCCACCGGGCAGCTGCTCATCGTGCATCGGCCGGGATCCGACCCGACCGAAGCGGTCGAAGAGCAGACGCAACGGCGGGTGTTCAGCTGGATCGCGGCCGTCGCCGGCACCATCGGCGCCGCGGCATCGCTCTTCGTGGGCTGGATGCTGCCGCTCTCCATCGCCGCGATCGTCTTCGGCGTGCTCGGCCTTCGCCGTGAGGAACGGGGGCGCACGCTGGCATTCGCCGGCATCGGCACCGGCATCGCAGGGCTCGTGTTCTCGGCCGTCTGGATCGGCTATTACGCGATCGTCTTCGGTGCTCTGCCGCACTGACGTCGTGCCGCGCTGAGGTCGTGTCGGGCTGAGGCCCTGACTGCCGTGCCGACATGCGACGGCCGACGCTTCACGCGATGACGACGGGCGGGTGGCCCCGGCAATTCGGCGAGCGTCGGCTCAGATCCGCTCGACGAGCAGGGCGACGTGCCGGCCTGCTTCGCGGGTCAGCACGATGGTCGCAGAGGCCGCGCCGCGCAACTTCAACCGGGTGCGCAGCCGGGCGGGGTCGACATCGGTGCCGCGCTTCTTGATCTCGAGTGTGCCGATGTCCCGTTCCGCCAACGCCTGTCGCAGCTGGCGCTCGTCGGCGGGCAGCCGTTCGAGCACGCGGAACCCGCGAGCGAACGGCGAGTCGAACGCGGTGTCGGCAGTGAGGTACGCGATGCCGGAGCTGAGCATCCACGCGCCGTGCGCACGGGCGAGATCACCGATCAGCCGCGCGCGAATGACGGCACCGTCGGGCTCGTACAGGTAATCGCCGAGCGGCCCGACCGGAGCGTCTTCGCTGTCGGCACCCGCCGTGAGTTCTTGGGCGGCGTCACCCCGGATGACGAGGGCGGCGCGGCGAATGCCGGGACGGGCGACCGATCCGAACCAGACCCCGAGCTCGACGAGGTCGCCGTCGACCGAGACCCACTGCGCCTCTGCTCCTGCGGGGATCACGCCGCGATCGGTGCCGGGGCCGAGCTTGACTCCGACGGGCATGCGCTCACCCAGCCCGAAAGCGAAGTCGAGCGAGGGGGAGTAGTCGGCGGCATCCGTGATTCTCGTCGTCGTGCCGCCTGCGGTCGTTCGTCGCGCCGGATCGAGCCACGCCCCGTCGATGCCGCCGAGGGCGACCTGCTCCGCCTGCTCGTGCAGCACTCGCACCCGGGGAAAAGGCGTGAGATTGTACGCGGCGATCGCCGCGGTGACCTCGTCGGCCTCGGCTGCCGTGACCTCGAGGTCGATCGCCGCCATGGCGAGGGCATCGCCCCCGATGCCGCAGCCGAGATCGGCCACATGGCCGACACCGGCCCTCGAGAAGCGTCCGGCGTGCAGGGCCGCGACCTTCAACCGTGTCGCCTGTTCGAGGCCGGCTTCGGTGAAGAGCATCCGCGAGGCGAACGGGCCGAACTTCGCCTCCGCCTTCGCTCGGAGCTTCGCCTGGCTGAGCACGGCAGCCACGAGACTGGGCCGATGCCCTTGCTTGCGAAGGTCGGCGACGGTCTTGACGATGTCGGCCTTCGAGTCCCAATCGGGCAGCCCGTCGAGCAGCGTGAGGCCCTCTGGCGAGAGCAGTTCGACGAGTTCAGCGCGATCCACCCGGGCCACGTTAGCATCGCGTCGCGGCAGCGTTCGCCTGTGGCTGAATGGGCTGGCACTCACGTTGCACGAGTGCCAAATCGCGCCTAGACTCGGTTTAGCACTCTCGCTCTGAGGCTGCCAACCAGTCTTCGTCAAGAAAGAGGTCAACCGTGTCGGTTTCCATCAAGCCGCTCGAGGATCGCATCGTCATCAAGCAGGTCGAGGCCGAGCAGACCACCGCATCGGGTCTGGTCATCCCCGACACTGCCAAGGAGAAGCCCCAAGAGGGCGAGGTCGTGGCAGTGGGCCCCGGTCGCATCGATGACCACGGCAACCGCATCCCGCTCGACGTCGCAGTCGGCGACAAGGTGATCTACTCGAAGTACGGCGGCACCGAGGTGAAGTTCGACGGCGACGACCTCCTCGTCCTGTCGGCTCGCGACGTGCTCGCGGTCGTCGTCCGCTAAGGCGACACGATTACATTCGAGGCCCGGATGCCCCAGTGGGGCATCCGGGCCTCGTCGTCGTTCGGGCGGGCGGATGCCGCGGCATCCGCTCGCCCGAACCTCTTGCCCGCCGCTCTCGTCATCCCCGCCCGGGCGTAGTCTGTGCTGGTGTCATCCCGCTCCGAGACCGTGCCATCCGCCTCGACGACTCCGACGGCGGGAGTGAGCCGCTCGGGCCTCTTCTTCGCGATCGGCGCCTACGGCTTCTGGGGCTTCCTCCCCATCTACTTCATCGCGCTCGCTCCTTCGGCGCCGTTCGAGATCGTGGCCTGGCGGGTGCTGTTCTCGATCGTCTTCTGCGCCCTGCTCATCACGGTCACGCGCGCGTGGCGGCCACTTGCGGTGCTCTTCCGCGATCGCCGCATCGTGCTCACGATGGGGCTCGCCGGTCTCCTCATCTTCATCAACTGGCAGACCTACGTCTACGCGACGCTCTCCGGCCAGGTGGTCGAGGCTGCGCTCGGCTACTTCATCAACCCGATCGTGACGGTCTTCCTCGGCGTGCTCGTGTTGCGCGAGCGCCTGAACCTCACCCAGTGGATCGCGGTCGGCATCTCGATCGTCGCGGTCGTGGTGCTCGCGTTCGGATACGGCCAGCTGCCGTGGATCGCACTCGTGCTGGCGTTCTCGTTCGGCTTCTACGGACTCATCAAGAAGCGCGTCGGCCCGAAGGTCGACGCGGTCTCAGGACTCACGATCGAGACCATGTGGCTCGCACCGCTCGCCGTGGTGCAGCTCGTGTTCGTCGCCATGACCACGGGGCTCACGATCGGCACGGTGAGCGTGTGGCACACGGTGCTGCTGATCGGCCTCGGCGCGGTCACCGCGGTGCCGCTCCTGCTCTTCGCGGCGGCTTCCCGACGACTGCCGCTCATTTTCATGGGCTTCATCCAGTATTTCGCGCCATTCATCCAGTTCGTCGTCGGAGTCGTCGTGCTGCACGAGCCGATGCCGCTCGAGCGCTGGATCGGCTTCGGGCTCGTCTGGGTGGCGCTCATCGTGCTGACGGTCGATCTGTTGCGCGGCGTTCGCGTGTCGAGACGGCTGGTCGTCGAGCCCGCGTGACCCGTGTCCCGAGCGGGCCGGGTGGCGAACCGGTGAGCGGATGTCGCAGGCGCGCGATTTTCGCGTGAACGGGCGGTTTCTCGCTGATTCCGTGCGCCGAATCAGGGGGAGGTGTCGGCGAGATAACGATTGCCGCGGTGTTACACGGTTGTGACCGCCCTGACTTGTTTCCGCCATTGGCGCGGAATACTGTCAAACAACGGCGTCACCGTGGCGCTGCATTGTGTACCAATTTCCTTCAGTCCCAAGGAGCAACATGAGCGTATTCGCGAAGGCCTCGGCCAAGCGTTCGGCTCGCGCAGCCTGGACGGGTCTCGCCATTGCCGGCGTCAGCACCCTTCTCCTGTCTGCGTGCGCGTCGGGCGGCACGCCGTCGACCGAGACGGAAGAGCCGGCCGACACCGGCGACGCACTGCCCATCGAGGCCGGTGAACGTGACCTGGACCTCAAGATCGGCACGATCCTTCCCCAGAGCGGCACGCTCGCGTTCCTCGGCCCGCCCGAGGAGGCCGGCGTCGCGCTCGGCCAGCAGGAGGTCAACGACGCCGACTCGGGTCTGAACCTCGACGTCATCTTCCGTGACTCGGGCGACACGACGACCGACATCGCCACCGTCTCCGTGACCGACCTGCTCTCGCAGGACGTCTCGGCGATCATCGGTGCTGCCTCGTCTGGGGTCTCCTTCACCGTCATCGACCAGATCACCTCGGCCGGTGTCGTGCAGTTCTCCCCGGCGAACACCTCGCCCGACTTCACCGAGTACGAAGACGCCGGTCTGTACTTCCGTACGGCGCCCTCCGACCTGCTCCAGGGCGAAGTGCTCGGCACGCAGATCGCCGACGACGGCAACTCGACGCTCGGCCTGCTCGTGCTGAACGACCCCTACGGCACCGGCCTCGCGGCCGCGACGAAGGAAGCGTTCGAAGCAGCAGGCGGCGAAGTCGTGGCCGAAGAGCTCTTCAACACGGGTGACTCGAGCTTCGACGCGCAGCTCTCGGCCATCTCGGCCGCGAACCCCGACGCCGTCGCGGTCATCACGTTCGACGAGGCCAAGGTCGTCGTTCCGGCGCTCGTCGGCTCGGGCTACCCCGGCGACCAGCTCTACTTCGTCGACGGCAACCTGTCCGACTACAGTGCGGACTTCGCGCCCGGCCTGATCGCCGGCTCGAAGGGCACGCTGCCCGGCCCGAAGCTCGAAGACGACTTCCGTGATCGGCTCCTCGGAGTCGACCCGGCTCTCGCCGACTTCAGCTACGGCCCCGAGTCGTACGACGCAACCGTGCTGATCGCCCTTGCAGCGTACGCGGCGAACAGCACCGAGGGTGCCGACATCGCCAAGTACCTTCGTCAGGTGTCGGGTGGCTCAGGCGACGGCGAGAAGGTCACGACCTTCGCCGACGGCGCCGCGCTGCTCGCCGAGGGCAAGCAGATCGACTACGACGGTGCGTCCGGTCCCATCACGCTCGACGAGCACGGTGACCCGACCGAGGCGACCATCGGCGTCTACGAGTACGGCGACGACAACACGTACACCCGCATCAACTAGTACGGGGTCGTGTCTGAGAGGGCCCCGGCTTCGGCCGGGGCCCTCTCTTCGTGCGCCCCGCACAATCTCCCGCACGTGTGCCGCCGGTCGGCCCGCACGTCTCCCGATCCGCCCGCACGTGCGCCGCCGGTCCACCCGCACGTCTCCCGATCCGCCCGCACGTCTGCCGTCGGTCCGCCCGCACGTCTGCCGCCGGTCGGCCCGCACGTCTGCCGCCGGTCGGCCCGCACGTCTCCCGATCCGCCCGCACGTCTGCCGCCGGTCCGCCCGCACGTGTCTGCCGGTCCGCCCGCACGCCCTGCAGCATTTCACCCGGCCACACCCTGCAGTAATTCAGGAGTGCACCTGGCGTGTCGTGCTCAAGTGCCGCCGCCAAGCGGCTCGACACGCCTCCGTTCCTGAATTGCTGCAGGCATGTGGGTGCGGTGGGTGCTGCAGGTGCGGTGGGTGTTGCGTGGGCAGCGGGGACGGCAGCGAAAAGGGGCGGTTGCCGCAGCATCCGCCCCTCTGTCGTACGCTTCTTTCAGTCCTGACCGAGCGTGCCCAGGTAGAGGCCGATGACCTTCGGGTCGTTCAGCAGGTCGCGACCGGTGCCCGTGTAGGCGTCACGGCCCTGGTCGAGCACGTAGCCGCGGTCGCAGATCTGCAGGCAGCGACGTGCGTTCTGCTCGACCATGATCGTCGTAACGCCCGCGCGGTTGATCTCCTTCACGCGAAGGAACGCCTCGTCTTGACGCACCGGGGAGAGGCCGGCGCTCGGCTCATCGAGCAGCATCACATGGGGCCCCATCATGAGCGCGCGCGACATCGCCACCATCTGGCGCTCACCACCCGAGAGCGATCCCGCCCGCTGGCCGAGGCGCTTGCCGAGTTCGGGGAAAATCTCGGTGACGAACTCGAGCCGTTCTTTGAGCCCCTTGGGCTTCTGGAACAGGCCCATCTCGAGATTCTCCTGAATCGTGAGCGACGGGAACACGTTATTCGTCTGCGGCACGAAACCGACGCCCTTGGCGACGAGCTTGTTCGCCTTGAGGTTCGTGATCTCTTCACCGTTGAGGCGGATCGTGCCCTCTCGCACCTTCACCAGGCCGAAGATCGCCTTCAAGAGAGTGGACTTGCCGGCGCCGTTCGGGCCGATGATGCCGATGAGCTCACCCTGTCGTGCCTGGAGCGAGCACGCGTTCAGGATGTTGACACCGGGGAGGTACCCGGCGGTCACCGCATCGACCTCGACGACCATGTCGCCGACGGGCTCGAGCACGGCGCCCGGAGCGGGATTACTGTTCGTCATCGATGAGCTCCTTCAGGACTTCGACGTGTTCCGTGTCGGTCGCGCCGAGATCGGCGTCGTGATGGGCGCCCAGGTAGGCGTCGATCACGGCCTGGTCTTCCATGACGGTGTGCGGATCGCCCTCGGCGACGATGCGGCCCTCGGCCATGACGACCACCCAGTCGGCGATATGGCGCACCATGTGCATGTCATGCTCGACGAACAGCACGGTCATACCCTGGGATTTCAGGTCGAGGATGTGGTCGAGTAGCGACTGGGTCAGTGCTGGATTCACCCCGGCCATCGGCTCGTCGAGCATCACGAGCGTGGGGTCGCTCATGAGGGCCCGGGCCATCTCGAGGAGCTTCCGCTGCCCCCCCGAGAGGCTTGCCGCGTAGTCGGTCTGCTTGGTGTCGAGCTTGAAGCGGGTGAGCAGTTCGACTGCTTTCGCTTCGATCTCCTCTTCCTGCTTACGCCAGAGGAATGGGAGGACCGCGCGGAAGAGGTTCTCCCCGCTCTGTCCCTTCGCCCCGAGCTTCATATTGTCGAGCACAGTGAGGAGACCGAGCGCCTTCGTCAACTGGAAGGTGCGGATCAGACCCATGCGGGCCACCCGGTACGCGGGAACGTGCGCAAGCGAGCGACTCTCGAACTCCCACGTGCCGGAATCAGGCTTGTCGAAGCCCGTCAGCAGGTTGAAGAACGTTGTCTTGCCCGCGCCGTTCGGGCCGATCAGGGCGGTGATCGCTCCGCGCGGGATCTCGACGTGTTCGACGTCGACGGCCTTCAGACCGCCGAAGGTGCGCGTGACACGATCCGCGATGAGGATCGGGTCGACCTTGCGGCAACCCGGTTCTGCAGCGCCGATGTGGAGACCGGTGGTCTTCACCGGCTTGGACGTGGGAGTGACATCACTTGACAAAGGCCAACTCCTTCCTATTTCCGAAGATGCCCTGAGGCCTGAATATCACGATCAACAT
This sequence comes from Agromyces sp. Y782, assembly GCF_059445405.1. Classification (NCBI taxonomy): domain Bacteria; kingdom Bacillati; phylum Actinomycetota; class Actinomycetes; order Micrococcales; family Microbacteriaceae; genus Agromyces; species Agromyces sp. Y782. Next base: position 2,897,559 of record NZ_JCAIUG010000001.1, read on the forward strand.
GATCGCGACGCCGACGAGGATGAACCGGAGCTGTCCGGCCTGCACCTGCGTCATGAACGGGAGCCAGCCGGCCTCCACCGCTCGGGAGATGAAGCCCGAGAAGAAGGAGAGCAGCACCCAGAAGATCATCGAGCCGACGATGGGGCCGAGGATCGTGGCGGCGCCGCCGAGGAGCAGGATCGCGTAGATGAAGAAGGTGAGTGAGGTCTGGTAGTTCGCCGGGACGACCGCTCGCGGGAGCACGAAGATCATGCCGGCGAGGGTGCCGTAGACACCACCGAGGATCAGGCTCTGCATCTTGTACGAGTAGACGTTCTTGCCGAGCGCGCGAACCGCGTCTTCATCTTCACGAATGCCCTTGATGACACGGCCCCACGGACTGCGCATGATGAGCCACGTGAGCAGCGCCGCGAGTACGACGACGATCCACCCGACGATTCGCAACCACCAGTCGTACTCGTTGTACTCGAACGGGCCGAAGCCGTAAGTGCCCTTCGGTATCGGGTTGAGGGCGGCGAAGCTGCCCTTATAGCCGTTCAGGCCTTGCGCGGAGCCGGTGACGGCCTCGAAGGTGTTCGTCGTGAAGATGAGCCGTAGAATCTCCGCCGCCGCGATCGTGACGATCGCGAGGTAATCGGCTCGGAGCCGCAGGGTCGGGATGCCGAGGATCAGGGCGAACACGACGGATGCGCCGATGCCGACGAGCACCGCGGCCCAGACCGGCAGGTTGAAGGAGAGCACCGAGATGGCGTAGCCGTACGCGCCGAGGGCCATGAAGCCCGCCTGGCCGAAGTTCAGCAGGCCGGTGTATCCGAAGTGGATCGCGAGGCCGAGGGCCGCCAGTGCGTATGCCGCGGTCGTGGGGCTGATGAGCTCCTGCGCCGCGTTGGAGAAGATCTGAATCCAGTCGATCATGGTCGGTCCTCCTTAGCCGATTCTCTCGCGGCGACCGAGGATGCCCTGCGGTCGGAACAACAGCACGAGGATCAGCACGACGAGCGCACCCACGTACTTCAGGTCGCTCGGCAGCCACAGCGTCGAGATCTCGATGAAGAGTCCGACGATGAGGGAGCCGACGAGGGCGCCGAAGGCGGTACCGAGCCCGCCGAGGGTGACCGCGGCGAAGATCAGCAGCAGGATCTGGAACCCCATGTCCCAGCTGACCCCGGGGCGGAAATAGGCCCAGAGAATGCCGCTGAGGCCGGCGAGCGCCGCGCCGAGCACCCAGACGATGCGGATGACCCTGTCGACGTCGATGCCGCTCGCAGAGGCGAGGCTCGCGTTGTCGGAGACGGCGCGAGTCGCCTTGCCGATACGCGTCTTCAACAGGAAGTACGCCACGCCGAGGAGCACGACGACCGAGACGATCATGCTGCCGACGTCGATCCAGGAGAGCTGGACGCCGCCGAACGACAATTCCTTCGGGGCGGTCGCTCCCGGCAGCTGCCGGGTCGCGCCGCCGTAGACGAACTGGTACGTGTAGCGGATCGCGAGCGAGAGGCCGATGCTCACGATCATGAGTGGAATCAGCCCGACCCCGCGTTTGCGGAGCGGTTTCCAGATCACTGCATCGAGACCCCAGCCGAGCGCCGCGCTGAGCACGAGGGCGACCGCGATGGCGAGCCAGAGCGGCCAGGCGAGATCGACGCCGAAGCTCAGCACCATCAAGGCGCCGAAGGTCACCATCTCGGCATGGGCGAAGTTCGAGAGCCCCGTCGTGCCGAAGATGAGCGAAAGTCCGATGGCCGCGAGCGCGAGCAGCAAGCCGAAGTTCAGGCCGTTGATCACCCGCTCGAGCAACTGGGCACCGAAGTTCGTGGTCGTCCGTTCGCCCTCACCGAGGAAGAAATTCACGGCCTTCAGCTTCGTGAGGCCGAACTCGGCCGTGATGGTGGCCTCGCCCTTCGCGACGACGACACCCTTCGGGAGCGTTTCTTCGTCGAGAGTGACCTTGTATTCGCCCTTTTCGGGTACGCCGATGCGCCATTTGCCTTCGGCGTCGGTCTCGGCGTCGGCTGTGAAGCCGCCGCCCTCGACCGTGATCTCCACGCCTTCCAGCGGCTCTCGATCGAATTGCACGTTCCCCGTGAAGAAGAACTCGAAGTCCTCGGAAGCCTGGGCCGTACTCCCATCCTCCGCCATCGCAGGGGACGCTGCGATGCCGGACAGAGTGAGTGCGGACAAAAGGATTCCGAGGAGGACGAGCCACCTCCTTGGAGACCGTTGGGCGAGCATTCGTGTGGGTTTCACTGCACCTCCAAGGGCGCCCCTCGGGCTTGGTGGCCGTCGGGGTTCGGTCCTTACTGTCGACAACGTCGTCGACAGTACGTGCCGATTATGTCTCATACGTTTCACAGATGAGGCAAACGGCGTTCGATTGTTATCCGGGAATGGCTCGGATGCAAACTCGCTTAACATTGGTATCGCGGGCCTGACCCATGGCGCGCGGTACTCGGGCAGAACTCGACGCGAGGAGCGATATGGACCAGGCCGACCCGTTCGGACTCACAGGACTCACCTACGATGACGTCCTTCTGCTGCCTGGCCACACCGATGTGATTCCGAGCGAAGCCGACCCCAGCTCGCGCCTCACCCGTCGCATCAGCGTTGCGACGCCGCTGCTCTCGGCTGCGATGGACACCGTCACCGAAGCGCGCATGGCGATCGCGATGGCACGCCAGGGCGGCATCGGCATCCTGCACCGCAACCTCTCGATCGCCGATCAGGCCGAGATGGTCGACCGGGTCAAGCGCAGCGAGTCGGGCATGGTCTCCAATCCGGTGACGACGACGCCCGAGGCATCCGTCGCCGACGTCGACGCCCTCTGCGCGACGTATCGGGTCAGCGGACTGCCGGTCGTCGACGCCGATGGCAAGCTCGTCGGCATCATCTCGAACCGCGACATGCGCTTCGTCTCCGACTTCGAGAAGCCCTCCACCTCGGTGAGCGAGGTCATGACCAAGATGCCGCTCATCACGGGCCGCGTGGGCATGAACCCCGACGAGGCGCTCGCGATCTTCGCGAAGCACAAGATCGAGAAGCTGCCCCTCATCGACGACGACGGTCGCCTGACGGGCCTCATCACCGTCAAGGACTTCGACAAGTCGGAGCAGTATCCGAATGCCACGAAAGACAGCGAGGGTCGGCTCAGGGTCGGCGCCGCGATGGGGTTTTTCGGCGACGCGTGGGAGCGTGCAGAGGCGCTGCGCGACGCCGGGGTCGACGTGCTCGTCGTTGACACCGCCAACGGTGAATCGGCCGGCGTGCTCGACATCATCCGCCGTCTGAAGACCGATCCGACGTTCGCGCACATCGACGTCATCGGCGGTAACGTCGCGACCCGCGAGGGCGCACAGGCGCTCGTCGACGCGGGCGCCGACGCCGTCAAGGTCGGCGTCGGTCCCGGTTCGATCTGCACCACGCGCGTCGTCGCGGGGGTGGGTGTGCCCCAGATCACCGCCGTGTACGAGGCATCCAAGGCCACGAGGCCCGCCGGCGTGCCGCTCATCGCCGACGGCGGCCTGCAGTACTCGGGTGACATCGCGAAGGCGCTCGTCGCCGGCGCCGACACGGTCATGCTCGGTTCGCTGCTGGCCGGTACGGCCGAGAGCCCGGGGGAGCTCGTCTTCCAGAACGGCAAGCAGTTCAAGGCGTACCGAGGCATGGGGTCGCTGGGCGCACTGCAGACGCGCGGCCAGAAGACCTCGTACTCGAAAGACCGCTACTTCCAGGCGGATGTCCCGTCTGACGACAAGCTCATTCCCGAGGGCATCGAGGGCCAGGTGCCCTACCGCGGCCCGCTGTCGGCCGTGGCGTACCAGCTCATCGGCGGCCTCCGCCAGTCGATGTTCTACGTCGGGGCGCGCACGATCGCAGAGCTGAAGACCAAGGGCAAGTTCGTGCGCATCACCCCGGCGGGGCTCAAGGAGTCCCACCCGCACGATGTGCAGATCGTCGTCGAGGCGCCGAACTACACGAGGTGAAGGTCAGCGCGGCGCAGCGGAGCTGCGACGCGCTTCCTTCACAAAGGCGGTAGCCGTAGCGCCGCGAAGCGCCGGCGCGCAGCGCCGCGACCACCGTTCAACCGACCCTCGCGTCCGCCAGCCGCGTGACCGCCTCGCTCAGCACCTCCGGTGTGCAGGCGAAGTTGAGCCGGGCATGCCCGCGGCCGACGGTCGTGCCGAACGTCGGGCCGATGCCGAGGGCGACCTTGGCGTGCTCGAGCGCGTAGGCGGCGGGGTCGTCGCCCCAGCCGAGAGCTGAGAGGTCGAGCCAGGCGAGGTAGGTCGCGTCGGGCATGCGGTAGCGCACTCCCGGCAGCTCGTCGGCGATGAGTTCGGCGAGCAGCCGCCGGTTGTCGTCGAGGCTTGCGAGCACGCCGTCGAGCCACGGCCCGCCCTCGCGGAACGCCGCGATCGAGGCGATCGACCCGAACTGGCTCATGCGCCACTCGACCTCGTACGGCAGTGCGGCGCGCACGAGATCGCCGCGTTCGCTCGCTGTCACGATGAGCGCCGCCTTCAGGCCGGCGATGTTGAACGCCTTGCTCGCGGCGGTCACCGCGACGCCGTGCTCGCGGGCCTCGTCGGAGACCGTGAGGAACGGCGTGTACGAGACCCCCGGCTGCACGAGCGGTCCGTGCACCTCATCGGAGACGATCGTGACGCCGTGCCGGGCGGCGATCGCGGCGAGGGCGGCCAGCTGCGCGGCATCCGGAACCAGGCCGATCGGGTTGTGCGGGTTGCAGAGCACCATCGCCCGGGCACCGGCCGCGAACGCCGCGTCGATGCCGTCGAGATCGAGGGACCAGCCCTCGTCGATGCCGCCGAGCATCGGCACCTCGACCACTCGCCCGGATGCCTCGGTGACGAGGTCGAAGAACGGCGGATAGATCGGCGGGGTGATCACGACGCCGTCGCCCGGGACGGTGACCCGGCGCAGCACCTCGACGATGCCCATGCTGACGTCGGCCGTGCACGTGACGCGAGCCGGATCGACGTCCCAGCCGAGTCGCGCGGCGGCGAAGCCCTGGAACGCTTCGGCGACGGGCAGGCTCCCCGCCGTGTACCCCGTGTCGGAGCGGCGGATCGCCGCGTGCAGGGCCGCCGCGATCGGCTCTGCGAGCGGGAAGTCCATCTCGGCGACCGGCAGCGGCAGCACGTCATCGGCGTAGAGGCGCCACTTCGCACTGGTTCTCGTGCGGAGTGCGTCGAGGGGCTCTGCTGCGGTGCGTTGCATGCCTCCAGCTTGCCGCAGATCGGCCCGCGTTGGCAGGGCGAGCGCAGAGGCGCTAGTCTGGTCGGCTGCCCAACGGGCGGTGCGGCACCGGGTGAATGCGCCCAGCCGCGTACCGAACGGACACTCCCATGGGTTTCATCGACGTCAACGGCGTCTCATTCTCGCTGCCCGACGGCCGGCCATTGCTCGCCGACCTCGCCTTCCGGGTGACGGACGGCGCGACCACCGCCCTCATCGGCGCGAACGGCGCGGGCAAGTCGACGCTGCTGCGCATCATCCGCGGCGAGTTGCGCCCCGACGAGGGCAGCGTGCAGGTCGATGGCGGTCTCGGCGTGATGGACCAGTTCGTCGGCACCGGGCAGACGGTGGAGGGCACGGATGCCACGGTCGCGGGCCTGCTCGTCTCGGTCGCGCCGACCCGCGTGCGAGCGGCGGCGATCGAGCTCGAGGCATCCGAGAACGCCCTCATCGAACGCGACGACACCGCAGCGCAGATGCGCTACGCGACCGCGCTCGCCGAGTACGCCGAAGCGGGCGGATACGAGCAGGAGGTCGTGTGGGACCACTGCACGATCGCGGCCCTCGGCATCCCGTTCGAGCGTGCGAAGTGGCGTGAGCTCTCGACCCTCTCGGGTGGCGAGCAGAAGCGGCTCGCGCTCGAGGCGCTGTTCCGCGGCCCCGAGCAGGTGCTGCTGCTCGACGAGCCCGACAACTCGCTCGACGTGCCGGGCAAGCGCTGGCTCGAGTCGCAATTGCGGGCCACTCCCAAGACCGTGCTGCTCGTCTCGCACGATCGCGAGCTGCTCGCTCGTGCCGCCGACCGCATCGTGACGCTCGAGCTCGGCGCGGCGGGCAACACGGCGTGGGTGCACGGCGGCAGCTTCGAGGGCTACCACCGCGCACGAGAGGAACGATTCGAGCGGCTCGACGAACTCCGCCGCCGCTGGGACGAGCAGCACGCCGCACTGAAGACCCTCGTCGCAACGCTGAAGGTCAAGGCGACGTACAACGCCGACATGGCGTCGCGGTACCACGCCGCGATGACCCGGCTGCGCAGGTTCGAAGAGGCCGGTCCGCCCGAGGAACGACCGCCCGCGCAGGCCGTCTCGATGCGACTCCGGGGTTCGCGCACCGGCAAGCGCGCGGTCGTCGGGGAGCGCCTCGAACTCACGGGCCTGATGAAGCCGTTCGACCTCGAGGTCTGGTACGGCGACCGGGTCGCGGTGCTCGGCTCGAACGGTTCGGGCAAGTCGCACTTCCTGCGCCTGCTCGCGGGCGGCGGCACCGAGCCCGATCGTACGCTCGGGCACATCACGACCATCGGCGAGACGCTCGCACGGGTGCCGCACACGGGCAGGGCGGTGCTCGGCGCGCGGGTCGTGCCCGGCTGGTTCGCGCAGAACCACGAGCATCCCGAGTATCGCGGTCGCGCCCTGCTCGACATCCTGCATCGCGGTGATGCGAACCGTGACGGCATGGCACGGGAGGCGGCAAGTTCCGCCCTCGATCGGTATGGGCTCGTGGCATCCGCTCAGCAGACCTTCGACTCGCTCTCGGGCGGCCAGCAGGCGCGCTTGCAGATTCTGCTGCTGGAGCTCTCGGGCGCAACACTGCTACTGCTCGACGAACCGACCGACAACCTCGACCTGGTCTCGGCCGAGGCGCTCGAACACGGGCTCTCGCGCTTCGACGGCACGGTACTCGCGGTCACGCACGATCGCTGGTTCACTCGCGGGTTCGATCGGTTCCTCGTGTTCGGCGGCGACGGCGAGGTCTACGAGTCGGATGCCCCGGTGTGGGACGAGAAGCGCGTCGCGCGGGCCCGTTAGGGCGCGGGTTCGAGACGTCGATCATCCTCAACCGGCGAAGTGCCGGTTGGGTAGGGTTGAGTGGTGACTCAGGAGATCGAGATCGGCCGCTCCAAGCGGGGCCAGCGCGTCTACGCATTCGATGACATCGCGATCGTGCCGAGTCGGCGCACCCGCGACCCCGAAGACGTCTCGGTCGGCTGGTCGATCGACGCCTACCAATTCGACATCCCGTTCCTCGCGGCGCCGATGGACTCCGTCGTCTCGCCGCAGACCGCGATCATGATGGGGCAGCTCGGCGGTCTCGGCGTGCTCGACCTCGAGGGTCTCTGGACCCGCTACGAAGAACCCGAGCCGGTGCTCGCCGAGATCCGCAATCTCACGCCCGAGCACGCGACCGCGCGCATGCAGCAGCTCTACTCCGAGCCGATCAAGCCTGAGCTCGTCACGGCACGTCTCGCCGAGATCCGCGCCGCGGGCGTCACCGTCGCCGGTGCGCTCTCGCCCCAGCGCACGCAAGAGCTCTACGAGACCGTCGTCGCCGCCGGCGTCGACCTGTTCGTCATTCGCGGCACGACGGTGTCGGCCGAGCACGTCTCGAAGAATCAAGAGCCGCTGAACCTCAAGAAGTTCATCTACGAGCTCGACGTGCCCGTGATCGTCGGCGGTGCAGCCACCTACACGGCAGCCCTGCACCTGATGCGCACCGGGGCTGCGGGTGTGCTCGTCGGCTTCGGCGGGGGAGCGGCCTCGACGACCCGAGCGACGCTCGGCATCCACGCACCCATGGCCACGGCGGTCGCGGATGTCGCAGGCGCGCGCCGCGACTACCTCGACGAGTCCGGTGGCCGCTACGTGCACGTCATCGCCGACGGCGGCGTCGGCAAGTCGGGCGACATCGTCAAGGCGATCGCATGCGGCGCCGACGCGGTCATGCTGGGAACGGCGCTCGCGCGGGCGACGGATGCCCCGGGCGGCGGATACCACTGGGGCGCCGAAGCGCACCACCCCAAGCTCCCGCGCGGGCAGCGCGTGCACGTCGGCCAGGTCGCCCCGCTCGAAGAGGTGCTCTACGGGCCGGCACCGTCGGCCGACGGCGTCACGAACCTCATCGGGGCGCTCCGCCGCTCGATGGCGACGACCGGGTACTCCGACCTGAAGGAGTTCCAGCGCGTCGAGGTCGTCGTCGCGCCGTATCAAGGGCTGTAACCGAACCGGGTGGCTCCGAGGCGAGTTTCGAGACGGCACTGGCGCACCGCCTCAACCCGCGGTGCCAACGTGTCTCGCTTCGGGTAGCGTGGAAACGGATCACGCGGCCCGGCCGTGAGGCCGCGGGGATGGGGTGCACGATGGCAACTCAGAAGTCGGCGAGGCTCAAGTCGGTGACGCGTTCGACCAAGCTCGGACCAGAGGAGAGAATGGCCGCGATCGCGCGGCTGAAGGAGAAAGAGCTCGACGTCCTCGTGGTCGGCGGCGGCATCGTCGGCACCGGAGCGGCGCTCGACGCCGTGACGCGAGGGCTCTCGACCGGGATGCTCGAAGCTCGTGACTGGGCGTCGGGCACTTCGAGTCGATCGTCGAAGCTCGTGCACGGCGGCATCCGCTATCTCGAACAGCTCGACTTCCGGCTCGTGCGCGAGGCGCTCATCGAACGCGGCCTGCTGCTGCAGCGCATCGCGCCGCACCTCGTCAAGCCCGTGCGGTTCCTCTACCCCGTGCAGAAGCGCATCTTCGAGCGCTTGTACGTCGGTGCGGGCATGCTGCTCTACGACATCTTCAGCTACACCGGAGGGCGGCCACCCGGGGTGCCTCACCACCGGCACCTGTCGAAGCGGCAGGTGCTGCGGGCGATCCCGTCGCTCTCGAAGGACGCACTCGTCGGCGGACTTACGTATTACGACGCGCAGGTCGACGACGCCCGCTACGTGGCGAGTCTCGCGCGTACTGCCTCGTTCTACGGCGCGCACGTTGCGAGTCGTGTCAAGGTCGACGGCTTCATCAAGGTCGGCGAACGGGTCGTCGGCGTGAAGGCGCACGACCTCGAGACCGACGAGCACTTCGAGGTGCGGGCCAAGCAGGTCGTGAACGCCACCGGCGTGTGGACCGACGACACGCAGCGCATGGTCGGCGAGCGCGGCACGTTCAAGGTGCGCGCCTCGAAGGGCGTGCACCTCGTCGTGCCCCGCGACCGCATCCAGTCGGCGATGGGCATGATCTTCCGCACCGAGAAGAGCGTGCTGTTCGTGATTCCGTGGGGGAGGCACTGGCTCATCGGCACGACCGACACCGACTGGAACCTCGACAAAGCCCACCCTGCGGCGACCGCGGCCGACATCGACTACCTGCTCGAGCATGTGAACGCCGTGCTCGGCATCCCGCTCACGAGAGAAGACGTCGAGGGCGTCTACGCGGGCCTCCGGCCCTTGCTCGCCGGGGAGAGCGACCAGACCTCGAAGCTCTCGCGTGAGCACCTCGTCGCGCACACCGTGCCCGGCCTCGTCGTCATCGCAGGTGGAAAGTTCACGACCTACCGCGTCATGGCGAAGGACGCGATCGACGCCGCCGCCGACGCGCTCGACGACAAGGTGCCGAAGTCGACGACGCAAGACATTCCGCTCCTCGGGGCCGAGGGCTACCAAGCCGCGTGGAACAAGCGCGGCAAGATCGCCCGTGCGTTCGGCGTGCACGAGGTGCGCATCGAGCACCTGCTGAACCGCTACGGCACGATGACCGACGAGTTGCTCGACCTGATCCGCGATGACGCCGCGCTCGGCGAACCGCTGCCGGGGGCCGATGACTACCTCGGCGCCGAGGTCGTGTACGCGGCTTCGCATGAGGGCGCCCTGCACCTCGACGACGTGCTCGCCCGGCGCACCCGCATCTCGATCGAGGCGTGGGATCGCGGAGTCTCGGCTGCGCCCGTTGCTGCACGGCTGATGGGCGAGGTGCTCGGCTGGGACACGGCTCGCCAGTCGCTCGAGGTCGAGCGCTACCTCGAGCGGGTCGCTGCAGAGCGCGCCTCGCAGGAGCAGCCCGACGACGAGTCGGCCGACCGTGTGCGGCTCGAGGCGCCCGACATCGTGAAGGTGGATTGAGCGCTCAGAACGCTCCAAGCTGCCGGGGCAGATCTCGACGACGTGCCCGCTGTCGGTGCTGAGGGCGCAGAGGCCGTGCGCCTGGGCGCTTGGGCGTCGAGAGGTGTGGACGTCGATAGACTAGGGACGATCCCGCTCGACCCGGAGGTGACCGCGCCATGATCGACGTCCGCCGGGTGGCGCTCCCCGGAGTCGGCGTGCTCCACTCGTTCACGACCGATGACGGCGTCGAGGTGTCGGTGGTCGCGCACCGAACGGGTGCCAGTGACCTCATGACGCGACCGGCCGGAAGCGGCGAGGATCATCCGGCCACGACCGTGCGGCTGAGCGACGACGAGGCACGCGTGGTCGCCGAACTCCTCGGCGGCACGAGCATCGTGACGTCGATTTCCGAACTCGACGAGCTGCCGGGCGTGCCCATGGACTGGTTCGTCGTCGACGCCGACGACGCTGTGCGCGGCCGTCCGCTCGGCGAGTTCGATCGACCCGGTGAGGTCGTGATCGCTGCGGTCGTGCGCGACGACCACGCCTATCCGACGCCGTCCGACGACTTCGTCACCCAGGTCGGCGACACCATCGTCGCCATCGGGCCGAAGGAGCGCGTCGACGCCGCATTCAGCGCGTTCCGCCACGGAGCGGCGCCACTCGAGCGCGGCGAGGACCCCAGCGCCTGATGCTCCACATGATGCTGCGCCCACGGTGGGTGCTCGCACTGCTCCTCGCCCTCGGCATCGCCGCGGCCTTCGCACTGCTCGGCCAGTGGCAGCTCGAGCGTGCGGTCGAGCAGTCGGTCGTGGTCGAGCGGCCCACCGAAGAAGTGCGACCGTTCGCCGGCGTCGCCGAGCCCGACCAACCGACCGAGCAAGCCGCGACCGCCCAGATCGTCGAGGTGACAGGCACCGTCGTACCGGGTGACACGGTGATCGTCGAAGGGCGACTGAACGACGGCGTCGCGGGCTTCTGGCCGGTCGTGCATCTCGAGGTGACGGATGGCACGCCGGGCGGGTTGCCCGTCGCGCTCGGTTGGGCGGCCGACGAGAAGACCGCTCGTGAGGCGGCCGATCGGTTCGAGGCCGGCCTCGACTCCCTCGAACCCATCACACTCGTCGGGCGGTTCCTGCCGAGCGAAGCGCCGATCGCCCCCGACGACGAAGCCGACCCGTTCTCGATGCAGGCCGTCGCTGTCGCGCAGTTCATCAACGTGTGGGCGGATTTCGACGACCGGCCCGTCTACTTCGGCTACATCACCGCAGCCGAGCCGGTCGCCGGACTCGAAGCCATCGTCTCTCCGCCGCCCGAGCAGGAGGCGGAGCTGAACTGGCTCAACATCTTCTATGCCGCGGAGTGGGTCGTCTTCGCCGGCTTCGCGATCTACCTCTGGTACCGCCTCGTGCGCGATGCCGTCGAGCGGGAGCGAGACGAGCAGGCCGAGGCCGCGGCATCCGTCGATCGCACGCCCAGTGACGCCACGTAGACTGGTGCCATGCCGCTCGAGCCGAAATCTGCCGATCTGCCGCGCATTCGCGGGGCGCTGAAGTTCTACCAGGTGGCCTCGGTCATCACGGGTGTCATGCTGCTGTTGCTGTGCGCCGAGATGATCCTGAAGTACGTGTTCCACCTCGAGCTCTTCGCGTTCGGCGATCAGGGCGTGCTCGCGTTCACCCCGGTGATCGAGACGGCGGCCGGGCTCGAATCGACCGGCACGGGTGTGAACCTGTCGACCGGCATCCTCATCGCCCACGGCTGGTTCTACGTCGTCTACCTCTTCAGCGACTTCCGCCTCTGGAGCCTCATGCGCTGGCCGTTCAGCCGGTTCATCATCATCGCGCTCGGCGGCGTCGTGCCGTTCCTCTCGTTCTTCCTCGAGGCGCGCATCGGGCGCGAGGTGCGTGGCTACCTCGACGCCCGCGAGGTCCGCGAGGCCGATGCGGCCGATGCGACTCCGTCCGTGGCGAGATCCGACACCCCCGACACTTCCAACCCCGTGGAGGCCCAGCAGTGACAGATCAGCCCACCGAGCAGCGGCCGGTGCTCGTCGTCGACTTCGGAGCGCAGTACGCGCAACTCATCGCTCGGCGGGTGCGCGAGGCATCCGTCTATTCCGAGATCGTGCCGCACACCATCACCGCCGCTGAGGTCGCGGCCAAGAACCCCATCGGCATCGTGCTGTCCGGCGGGCCGTCGTCGGTCTACGAAGAAGGTGCGCCCGCGCTCGACGAGGGCATCCTGCAGCTCGGCGTGCCGACGCTCGGTATCTGCTACGGCTTCCAGGTGATGGCCAAGCAGCTCGGCGGCGAGGTCGCGCACACCGGTCTCCGCGAGTACGGCGCGACGGCCGCCACGCTGACGGCGTTCCCTGAGCCCGTCGAAGGGGCCGAGGTCAACGTTCTGCTCGAAGGTCAGCCCGCCGGGCAGACCGTGTGGATGAGCCACGGCGACTCGGTCTCGCGCGCTCCCGAGGGCTTCGAGGTGCTCGCCTCGACGGAGTCGACACCGGTCGCCGCGTTCGCGAACGATGAGAAGCGCTTCTACGGGGTGCAGTGGCACCCAGAGGTCAAGCACTCCCAGTACGGGCAGCAGGTCATCGAGAACTTCCTGCACCGCGCTGCCGGGATCCCGGCCGACTGGAACTCGGGCAACGTCATCGCCGAGCAGGTCGCCCGCATCCGCGAGCAGGTCGGCTCGGCTCGCGTGATCTCCGCGCTCTCGGGCGGCGTCGATTCGGCCGTGTCGACCGCGCTCGTGCAGGAGGCGGTCGGCGACCAGTTGACCGCGGTCTTCGTCGACCACGGGCTGCTTCGCCAGGGCGAGCGCGAGCAAGTGCAGAACGACTACGTGGCCGCGACCGGCGTGCGTCTCATCACGGTCGACGCCGCCGACGTCTTCCTCGACGCGCTCGCGGGGGTCACCGACCCCGAGGAGAAGCGAAAGATCATCGGCCGGGAGTTCATCCGCGCGTTCGAGCAGGCCGAGCACGACCTCGTCGCCGAGGCCGCCGCCGACGGACAACCGATCAAGTTCCTCGTGCAGGGCACGCTCTACCCCGACGTCGTCGAATCGGGCGGCGGCACGGGCACTGCGAACATCAAGAGCCACCACAACGTCGGCGGCCTGCCCGAAGACCTGCAGTTCGAGCTCGTCGAGCCGCTGCGCACCCTCTTCAAAGACGAGGTGCGTGCGATCGGGCGCGAGCTCGGCCTGCCCGAGGCGATCGTCGGTCGTCAGCCGTTTCCGGGGCCCGGCCTCGGCATCCGCATCGTGGGCGAGGTCACCCGTGATCGTCTCGATCTGCTCCGCGCGGCGGATGCGATCGCCCGTGCCGAACTGACCGCCGCGGGCCTCGACGAGCAGATCTGGCAGTGCCCCGTCGTGCTGCTCGCCGACGTGCGGTCGGTGGGCGTGCAGGGCGACGGCCGCACCTACGGCCACCCCATCGTGCTGCGGCCCGTCTCGTCGGAAGACGCGATGACCGCTGACTGGACTCGGTTGCCCTACGACGTGCTCGCTCGCATCAGCAACCGCATCACGAATGAGGTGGCCGAGGTCAACCGGGTCGTGCTCGACATCACGTCGAAGCCGCCGGGCACCATCGAATGGGAATGATGCTGCGGCGGCCCGATGCGAGCCGTGCGTCGTTCCAAACGCTCGGCCGCTGATGGCGACGGCCGGGAGGCGGATCTCCCTCCGGGTCGCGCGTGAGGTCGGCCGCCCCGCGAACGAGGTCTGGGCGGTGGTTGCCGACTACGGCAACGACCCGCTCTGGCGCGCCGGCGTTGCGACGATGGACCCCGACCCTTCGGGAGTTGTCGGGGTCGGCACCACGACGCGAGAGGTCATGCGATTCGCGGGCACGACCTTTCGCAACGGCGGCATCGTGAGGACCGTGGAGCACGGGCGGTCGTTCACGTGGCGGACGACCTCGGGCATCGATGCGGAGGGAGGGCGGTCCGTCGAGCCGATCGACGGGCTGCGCTGCGTGTTCACGTTCCACGTGCACATCCGGCCCCGCGGCGTGGAGCGCTGGTTCGCCCTGCCTTTGCGGTGGATGCTCGCGCGTGCGATCCGGGCGGACATCCGGCGACTGGAACGGCTCGTGTGCGACTGAGGTCGGACCCCGCGAAGTGCCCCCCGCGTCGGCCCTCATGCCCGTATCATCGGGCGTAACTCACTCGAGCAGCAGTCGACGGATGGCACGGCGGTGCGACTCGACGTCGAGCGGCTCGCCCTTCCTGGTCGTGAGCTGGTGCAGGAGCACGCCGTCCGAGTAGTCCGCGAGCCAGCGCGCTCGCTCTTCTGCGCGGTCGACGCCCGCGGCGTCGACCAAGGCGCGCGCCACGTCCACGAATCGACGGTGTCCTGCGACGACGGCATCGGGCTCCGACAGTGCGAGCACCAGACGGGCACGCGTGAGGTCCGCCTGTTCGGTGACGAACGCGGCGAGGGTGGCCACGAGGCGGTCGGCGAGGGCGTCGGCGTCGGCCGGGGGCGGCAGCTGCGCGCCGACGGACCAGAGCTCGAGGTCGCGCTGCTCGAGGCGCTCGACTGCAGCCGCCACGAGCGCCGCACGCGTGCGGTAGTAGTTCGAGGCGGTGCCTGCGGGGGAACCGGATGCCGTGTCGACGGCGCGGTGCGTGAGTCCCTTCATGCCGGTTGCGGCGACGACATCGAGGGCGGCGTCGGCGACGAGAATGCGGCGGTCCATAGCGCGAGTGTACCGAGCCGACTACAAAAGTAGTGTCAATACTATTTTTGTAGTAGCGTGGCGCGCATGACTCGCATCCGCATCCGCATCGTCGGCGGCGGAATCGCCGGGCTCGCCCTCGCAGCTTCGCTCGACCCCGACCGCTTCGACGTCACGCTCGTCGAGCAACGCACCGAGCTGGCCGGCATCCGCACCAGCTTGGCGATGTGGCCCCAGGCCGTCGACGCGCTCGAGTCGATCGGCATCGCCGACGGGCTGCGTCGCTCGAGCCCATCCATCGACCGGTTCCCGTTGCGCAGCTCCGCCGGACGCACCTGGACGGAGCTGCCGACGCCCGTGGCAGTGCTCGTCGCCCGCCATGACCTGCTCGCCGCGCTCGACGCGGCCGTCCCGGCATCCGTCGTTCGCACCACCGAGCGCGTCGACAGCGTGGTTGCGGCGGCCCACGAGCTCGTCGTCGGGGCCGACGGCGTGCACAGCGTCGTGCGGCGCTCGGGCTGGGGCAGTCGAGCGGATGCCTCGCTGACGCCGTACCTCGCGGTGCGGGGTGTCATGCCGGACTCCGCACCGGCCGAGGCGATGGGCGAGTACTGGGGTCGCGGTCGCCTCTACGGCGTCGGGCCGCACCGTTCGGGCACCAACTGGTATGCCGCGTTCCGCTCCGACCTCGGGCCGCGCCGCATCGATGTCGCCGCCGCGCTCGAGCTCGCGCGGCAGGGTCTCGACGAGCTCGCCCCGGGCCTCGCCGACGTGCTCGCTTCGGCTGCGCCCGAGGCCACCCTCGTGCAGCGCGTCTGGACGGTTCCGCGCCTGCGTTCGTACGTGAACGGACGACTCGTGCTCGTCGGAGACGCGGCCCACGCCATGACGCCGAATCTCGGTCGAGGTGCATGCGAGGCGCTCCTCGACGCCGTCACACTCGGGCGGCTGCTCGGGCAGCTGCCGGTCGACGAGGCGCTGAACGCGTACGACCGGGCTCGCGTTCGATCGTCGCAGCGTCTGCGTGCGGCATCCGGAGCGCTCATGCATCTCGCGCTCGCCGAACGCGCCCAGCCCCTGCGCGATCGCGTGCTGGCGTTCGCCGGCAGCCGCGCCACGAGTCGCACCACGCCGCACCGTCGGGACGCGAGCATCGTCGGCTGAGCACGAGTGGACGGAAACACGAACGGCCGCCCGAGGGCGGCCGTTCGATGGAGCTGGTGCGGGTTGCGCGTCAGTCGCCCGATTGGGCGATCGCGAGCATGCGCAGGATCTCGAGGTACAGCCAGATGACCGTGACCATGATGCCGAAGACACCCGACCATTCGTACTTCTTCGGGGCGCGGTTGCGCACGCCCTGCTGGATGAAGTCGAAGTCGAGCACGAGCGAGTACGCCGCCATGATGACGACGAGCACGCCGAGGATCAAGCCGAGCGGGATGCCGAAGACCGGAACCGAACGGAGGCCGAATGCGTCGTCGGTCGCGCCGAAGATCATGAGGCCGAAGTTCACGAGCGAGAAGACCCCGTAGCCGACCATCGCGATGAGGAAGATCTTCGTCGCCTTCTTCGACGCGCGGATCTTGCCCGAGGCGAAGAGTGCGAGCGTCACGCCCACGACGACGAGCGTCGCGATGACCGCCTGTGCGACGATGCCGCCGCCGAACGCCGTCTCATACCACGACGAGATGCCGCCGACGAAGACGCCCTGCACGCCCGCGTAAGCGAGAATGAGGCCCGGTGACGGCTCCTTCTTGAAGATGTTGACGAGGGCGAGCACGAAGCCGACGATGCCGGCGCCGATCCAGAGGAACGGCACGGCCTCGGTCGTGACCCAGCCGAGCGCGGCACCGACGAGAAGCAGGCCGAACGAGACGGCCGCCTTCTGGATCGTGGTGTCGACCGCCATGGTCTCGCCGGCGGGCGGGGTGGCGGGCTGGTTGTACATCTCTTGCAGCTGCTGCGCGGAGATGTCTGGCGCGGCGGCCACGCCTCCCTTGGCGGAGAACGCGGAGTTCCGCGCGAAGGCGGGGTTGTCGAGAGCCATGGGTTTCCTCTGCTTTCGGCTGTGATCTTGCTCGGGCGGCGGCTGCACGTGGCATCCGTTGCCAGAACAAACCTACCCGAGTTACCCGTGACAACGCCTTGAGTTCTCGCGGAATTCCCGCGGTTTTCGTCGCGTGCCCTGACTACGCTGGATCGCATGCTGCACGACGAGACTCCGCGCCCTCTCGTGATCGGTCACCGTGGCGCACCGGGCTACCGCCCAGAGCACACTCGCTCGGCCTACGAACTCGCCTTCGCGCTCGGCGCCGACGCGGTCGAGCCCGACATCGTCGCGACGCGCGACGGCGTGCTGGTGCTGCGACACGAGAACGAGATCTCGGGCACCACGGATGTCGCGAGCCGCCCTGAATTCGCCGGTCGCCGCACCACGCGCGAGATCGACGGCACGGCCCTCACCGGCTGGTTCACTGAAGACTTCACGTGGGCCGAACTCGCCACACTGCGTGCGCGGGAGCGCCTCGGCTCGCTCCGTCAGGCGAGCGCGAGCTTCGACGGACGATTCCCGATCATCCGGCTGCGCGAACTCTTCGAGATCATCGACCTCGCCGCGGGGGAGCAGCGGCGGCTGCTGCGGATGGTCGCCGAGTTCAAGCACGCCGCGCATTTCGATGCGCTGGGGCTCCCGCTCGACGAGCTCTTCGCCGCCGAGCTCGACGCGGCCGGCTGGGGCCGCGGCGATGAGCGGCTCATCATGGAGGCGTTCGAACCGACACTGCTCGACCGGCTCGGGGCACGCGGCATCCGGGGCAAGCGGGTGTTCCTCATCGAGGGCGCGAGTGCGCCGTGGGATCTCGTGCTCGAGCAGGGCCGAGCTGCGCCCCGCTACGACTCGTTCGTGACCGAGGCTGGACTGCTGGGACTCACCGGGAGATTCGACGGGGTGAGCGTCGGCAAGGCGCGGCTCGTCGGCGGGGCTCGCGTGAAGCGGGCAGCGGATGCCTCGAGCCAGCCGCTCACGGGGGCCGACCTCGTCGATGCGGCGCACGCCGCGGGCCTCGAGATCTACACCTGGACCTTGCGCCCCGAGAACCGCTTCCTGTCGGCTCCGTTCCGGCGCGGCACCGCCCGTGCGGCCTACGGCGATTGGCTCGGCGAGTTCGTCGAGGTCATGCGCATGGGTGTCGACGGGGTGTTCGTCGACCAGCCCGACCTCGGGCTCGAGGCACGTCGGGCTGCGACCCTCTGACGGTTCACCACGCCTCGACGAGCTCGATGCCCTCCGTGTCGATCGCCGCACGGAACCGATCGTCGCGGAGCAGCGCGAGCTCCCACGCGCGGACGATGCCGTCGGGGCCTGCGACGGCGTGCTCGGGCGCGGGGTGCATGAAGATCTCGCTCGTGCCCTCGGGCAGTGCCCCGAGGATGCGGAGGTAGCCGTCGAGGAGTGCGTCGTAACCGCCGAGTTGTGCCGCCGAGCTGCGGTTCGTCGCGATCGCTGCGGGAATCGGCACGCTGAGTGCGTCAGCGGCAGCCACCGCCGTGGCGTGCGCCGCCGCCGTTTCGGCGGGAAGGGCGCTGCCGATGTAGAGCGTCGGGTCGCGCGGGAGCCGGAATCCCAGTCGGTGGCGCGCCGCGAGTTCGAGGGCCTCGCCCGTGAACGAGCGTCCGGTGAGTCCGTAGAGCGTGCCGGCATGCGAGTCGAGGGCGAGCGGTCGGATGCCCCAGTCGAGCAACCGCTGGAGTTGTGCGCCGAGCTCGGCGGCGACCTCGCCGGGGTCGGCCCGGGTGCCCACCTCTTCGGGATCGAACGGCAGCATGCCGTCGTCCGAGACGAGCGATGCGGCGGCTTCGATCGGCCGCCATCCGGCGAGGCCGCGTTCGCTCGAGAGTGTCGCGTGCAGCCGAGGCGTGACGCCGGCGTGGGCGA
Source organism: Agromyces sp. Y782 (assembly GCF_059445405.1). Taxonomy (NCBI): domain Bacteria; kingdom Bacillati; phylum Actinomycetota; class Actinomycetes; order Micrococcales; family Microbacteriaceae; genus Agromyces; species Agromyces sp. Y782. The sequence continues at coordinate 2,916,315 of NZ_JCAIUG010000001.1, forward strand.
CGGCGCTCGCCGCGGCCCCGGCTCCGGGCGCGACGACGATGACCGTCGCCGCGGTGATGGCGCCCTCGGCGGCGAGACGTGCGATCTCCACTGCGCTCTCGGGCTCACGCCCGAGGTCGTCGGCGGTGAGCACGAGTCGGCGCGTCATTGCGCCGTCTCGTCGTCGGCAGCGGCGGTGCGCACCGACTCGAGGGTCGTCGCGCCGTCGGCCTCGGCTTCGGTGAGGCCATCGGGCACCCGGATGAACCGGGCGAGGATCGCCCCGACCACGCAGAGGAGGAACGGGTACACGCAGAGATAGAAGCGGAACGCGACATCCGGTTGGCTGCCGGGGTCGTCACCCGAGTTGTAGCCGAAGAAGATGCCGAGCGAGGCGAGTGCGAGGCCCGTGATGATGCCGTTGAGCCGACCGAAGAAACCGAACGCCGAGAGGAAGAGTCCCTCGCGGTGCTGACCGTGCCGACGGGCGTCGTCGTCGAGCACGCGAGCCACGATGAGATCGTTCGTGGCGAGCATGCCCGAGTAGCCGGCGCCGACGAGGAGGCCGGCGAGCAGGGCGGTGACGAGGTCGACCGCGAAGAAGAGCGGGATGAAGCTGATCGCGAGGATGAAGAATGCGAGTCGCCAGGTGAACGCCGCGCCCTTGCGGCGGATCACGCGCGTCCACACCACGAGGCCGCCTGCCGAGCAGAGGATGACGGTGGCCTGCAGGTAGAGCGCATTCGCGACGGGCAGGCCGAGGGAGTAGCGCACGAACAGCTGGAGTCCGGCGAGCACGAGCGCCATCGCGCTCGCGTAGCACGCGCCCGCGACCCCGATCGACCAGAACTTCGGATTGCGGATGATCGTGAGGAGCGTCGCGAAGAAGCGCGGCCGCGCGCCCTCGGCGTAACGGGGGTTCTCCTTCGCGCTGAACGCCATGAACAGGATGACCGCCGTGGCGATCGCTCCGTAGATGATCGCGGTCGTGGTGAAGCCGACCGTCGTGTCTTCGGTGCCGAACACCTGCGTCGTCAGCAGCGGCGTGATCGCGAGCGAGATCACGAGGGCGACGAGCTGGAAGCCCTGCCGAAGCGAGTTCGCGACGGCTCGCTTGCGCTCGCGCGGGAAGAGCTCGGGAAGCAAGGCGCCGTAGTTCGCGTTCAGCATCGAGTCGAACGCCTCGCAGAGGATCGCAAAGATCGCGAACCAGAGCACGAGCCCGAGTCCCTCGAGCGAGTCGGGCGCGGAGAAGAAGGCGATCATGCTCGCGGCGAGGAGCGGTGCGCCGATGACGAGCCACGGCCGGCGGCGGCCCCAGCGGGTGCGGGTGCGGTCGGAGAGGAAGCCGAGCACCGGGTTGTCGACGGCGTCGATGACGGCGTAGACGATCATGACTCCCGCATACACGCGCACGTCGAGGCCGAGGATGTCGACGTAGTAGAGGATCATCGACCCCTTGATCATGTTGATCGGGATCGAGGTGCCGAACATGCCGATGGCATATCGCCATGGGGCGGTGGCAGGAGGAGGTGTCGTCTCAGCGCGTTCGGTCATCGTCGTCCTTCGCTCGGGCTGCGCAAATGTTACGACATTCTGAGGAGGTTCGTCGATGGGCCGCCGCCTCCCACGGCGTCGGAACGGCCGTCGCGTGGGCGCACCGCGAGGGGCGATGTCGGCGGTCGCGCTTAGACTTGAGGGGATATGACGCTGATCCTCGACCCCGACGAACCGGCCGGCTGGCGCGAGGCCCAGCCCGCGACATCCGAGGGCCACTCCGGCTCCCGACTGACCGACGGGCTGAACCCCGAACAGCGCGAGGCCGTCGAGTACCGCGGGCCCGCGCTGCTCATCGTCGCGGGCGCAGGCTCGGGCAAGACGCGCGTGCTCACGCACCGCATCGCGAGCCTCATCGAGAGCCGCGAGGCGTGGCCGAGCCAGATCCTCGCGATCACGTTCACGAACAAGGCCGCGGCCGAGATGCGCGAGCGCGTCCAGGCGCTGCTCGGCGAAAGCGCGTCGGGCATGTGGATCTCGACCTTCCACTCCGCGTGCGTGCGCATCCTGCGCCGCGAGGCCGAGTCGATCGGCATGTCGTCGACGTTCACGATCTACGACTCAGCCGACCAGCGCACGATCCTCAAGCGCATCATCAAAGAACTCGCGGCCGACACCATGGGCTTCACCCCCGCGAGTGCGCAGGCCAAGATCTCGAAGCTGAAGAACGAGCTCGCCGACGCAGACACCCACGCGCGCAACGCGAACATGAACGACCCGCAAGAGGCCATGTTCGTCGAGATCTTCCGCCAGTACACGCGGCGGCTGCGAGCAGCGAGCGCCCTCGACTTCGATGACCTCATCGCCGAGACGGTCTACCTCTTCCGTGCCTTCCCGAAGGTCGCGGCGCTCTACCAGCGCCGCTTCCGGCACATCCTCGTCGACGAGTACCAAGACACGAACCACGCGCAGTACTCGCTCATCCACGAGCTGACCCGGCCCGTCGCGCGCGAGCTCGTCGAAGAACTCGACGAGCACGGCATCCTGGTGCGAGGGCTCACGGATGCCTCGGGGTCGATCCCCGGCGCGAGCCTCACGGTCGTCGGCGACTCCGACCAGTCGATCTACGCCTTCCGCGGCGCCGATATCCGCAACATCTCGGAGTTCGAACGCGACTTCCCCGGCGCGAAGGTCGTGCTGCTCGAGCAGAACTACCGCTCGACCCAGAACATCCTCTCCGCGGCGAACGCCGTGATCGCCAACAACTTCGACCGCAAAGAGAAGAAGCTCTGGACGGCCGACGGCGATGGCGCGCAGATCACGGGCTACACGGGCTACACCGCGCACGACGAGGCGCAGTTCATCGCCGACGAGATCGAGTCGCTGCACCGCGAGGGCGTCGCCTATCGCGACATCGCCGTCTTCTACCGCACCAACGCGCAGACCCGCGCGTTGGAAGAGATCTTCGTGCGATCGGCAGTGCCGTACCGCGTCGTCGGCGGCACGAAGTTCTATGAGCGCGCCGAGATCAAAGACGCGATGGCCTACCTCATCGCGGTTGCCAACCCCGTCGACGAGCTCGCACTCCGCCGCATCCTGAACACCCCGAAGCGCGGCATCGGTCCGGCCACCGAGACGGCGCTCGCCTCGTTCGCCGAGCAGAACGAACTGACGTTCCGGCAGGCGATGCGCGCGGTCGACGGGCTCGGCCTCGGTCCGAAGGTGACCGGGGCGATCGCGGCGCTCGCGAAGGTGCTCGACGAGGCCGCCGCGATGCTCGTGCCCTCGGCAGAGGGCATCGCCGCCGGCACGAACGTGGGTGCGGCGAAGGTCTCCGACGTGCTCGTGTACCTCATGGAGCATTCGGGCTTGCTCGACGCGCTCCGCAACAGCCGCGACCCGCAAGACGAGACCCGCGCCGAGAACGTCGAAGAGCTCGTCGCGCAGACGCGCGACTTCGACCGCGAGAACCCCGGGGCCACGCTCGTCGACTTCCTCACGCAGGTCTCGCTCGTGGCTGCGGCCGACGAGCTCGACGACGCATCCGGCACCGTCTCGCTCATGACGCTGCACACGGCGAAGGGCCTCGAATACCACGCGGTGTTCCTCACCGGCATCGAAGAGGGCCTGCTGCCGCACCAGATGTCGGCCTCCGAACCGGGTGGGCCCGCTGAAGAACGACGGCTCTTCTACGTGGGGATCACGCGTGCCCGCAAGCGGCTCTACCTCTCGCTCGCGATGAGCCGGGCGCAGTTCGGCGAGGTCGCGGTGGCGATGCCGTCGCGCTATCTGCAGGAGATCCCCGAGGGCCTCATCGACTGGCGCCAGTCGCCGGGCATGGCGACGTCGCGCGGGGGCACGCAGCCGCGCGCGCTCAACGCCCGTCGCGGTGCTCCTGGCGGAGCATGGGGCACGCGCGACCGCGACCTCGAGCGGTTCAGCGTCACCAGGGCCGACAAGCCGAAGACCGAGTGGGCCAATCGGGTCACCGGCACGGTGCGCGACAACGGCGACCTCACGCTCGAAGCCGGAGACCGCATCCGCCACGTCGACTTCGGCGAGGGCAAGGTCACCCAGGTCACGGGCGAGGGCACGAAGCGCATCGCGCACGTCAGTTTCGACACCGCCGGGCAGAAGAAGCTCCTCATCAAGATCGCGCCCATCGAGAAGCTCTAGCAATGGGCGAACCGCTCGACTCGACGCGACCCGAAGGGCTCGTCGCGCGACTGCGGTCGCTGCGCGCACTCGACCTCGAGGTGGCGCTCCGGGCGGCCCTCGCGGCGGGCATCCCGCTCACGGTGCTCGTCGTACTCGGCCGCGTCGATCTCGCCGCGTACGCGGCATTCGGCGGCATGACCGCGATCTTCGGGCGCAACGAGCCGTACCGCACGCGGTTGCGCACGGTCACGGCCGCAGGGGCGGTGCAGCTCAGTGCGGTGGGCGTCGGCATCCTGCTGTCGGTCGCCGAGGCGCCGCTCGCAGTCGAGGCCGCCGCGCTCGCCGCGGTGATCGCCCTCGTGATCGTGCTCTTCAATACGCTCGGGGTAACGCCGTCGGGGCCGTTGTTCGCGGTCTTCGCTGTGCTCGTCTGCGCGGCCCAGCCCGTCGACGACGGCAGCGGATGGCTCCGCTGGGGCGTCGCTGCGGCCGCGGCGGCGTTCGCGTGGTTGCTTGCGATGTCGGGATGGCTCCTCCGCCGCGCCGTGCGCACCCGCGGGGAGGCGATCTTCAAGTCGCTGCCTCGCACGGCGCCGGTTCGGGTGCGGGCGTACGCCGACCCTCGGGTGTGGCTGAACGTGGTGCAGAGTGTCGTCGCGGCCCTCGTCGCCGGCGGCATCGCCGTGTTGCTCGGCATCGGCCACCCGTACTGGGCGGTGGTCAGCGCCGTCGCCGTGATTCCTCCGGCGAGATCCGCCCACACCGTGCAGCGCGCGTGGCATCGGGTCATCGGCACGGCCGTCGGCGTCGGCGTCGCCGGGCTCGTACTCTGGCCCGATCCGCCGATCTGGGTGCTCGTCATCGTCATTGCGATCTGCCAGTTCGCCGCCGAGATCCTCGTGGGTCGGCATTACGGGGCTGCGCTCGTCTTCGTCACGCCGCTCGCACTCGTGGTCGCGAGCCTGGCCGGCTCGACGTCGCTGCCGGTGCTGCTCGGTGACCGATTGATCGAGACCGTCGTCGGCGCGGCCATCGGCGTCGTGGCGGTGCTCCTCGCCCGAGGCTTCGTCGAGCGCGTGCCGATGCCGCCGCCGACCGCCGCCACACCGAGCATCCGACCGATGGAGGAACCATGACCTGGCCGACCCGCGCCCGACGCACCGTGTACGAGAACCCGTGGATCACCGTCACCGAAGACGAGGTCGTGCGTCCCGACGGTCGCGACGGCATCTACGGGGTCGTCGAACTCAGGAACGACGCCGTGTTCGTCGTCGCGATGACCGACGACGACGAGGTGCTCCTCGTCACGATCGACCGGCACACGGTCGGCGAATCCATCGAGGTGCCGGCGGGTGGCACCGACGGTGAGAGCCCGCTCTCGGCCGCACGCCGAGAGCTGCTCGAGGAGACCGGCCACGAAGCAGCCGAGTGGCGCGAGATCGGGCGCATGACCGCACTGAACGGCATCTGCCGCGCCGACGAGATCGTCTACCTCGCGACCGGGCTGCGCCACGCGGCATCCGTCACTGAGTCTCAGGCCGAAGAGGGAATCAGCCGCCTGCAGGCGGTGCCGTGGCGCGAGGCCGTGCGCATGGTGCGCGACGGCGAGATCACCGACGGCGAGACCGTCGCGGCCCTCTTCTACGCGGCAGCGGCGCTCGGCCGCATCGGCTGATCGGCGTCACGGCGTTCGGCGTGTTCCCATCTCGGCTCGTACTCGGAGCGAGCTGCCATCGTGTCGCATTCCGACGCACGCACCACGACCTGAGGAGCCCGCCGCCGGTTCGGCCGCGCCGAACGGGGGGAGTAGCATGGAAGATGGCCCACTTATCTTGACGTCGAGATTCTTCGGGGCGTCGGGCCGACACCCACCAGCCACTGTGCGCTTTCGCGCGTGCGGACCGATTGGAAGTAGAGCGTGGATCTTTACGAGTACCAGGCCAGAGACCTGTTCGAGCGATACGGGGTCCCGGTGCTCCCGGGCATCGTCGCCGACACCCCCGATGAAGTGCGTGCGGCGGCCGAGCAGCTCGGCGGCGTCGTAGTCGTCAAGGCCCAGGTGAAGACCGGTGGCCGCGGCAAGGCCGGCGGCGTCAAGGTCGCGAAGACCCCCGACGAGGCCTACGAGGCCGCGAAGGCGATTCTCGGCCTCGACATCAAGGGTCACGTCGTCAAGCGCGTCATGGTCGCCGGTGGCGCACGCATCGCGCAGGAGTTCTACTTCTCCGTGCTGCTCGACCGGGCCAACCGCTCCTACCTCTCGCTCACGAGCGTCGAGGGCGGCATGGAGATCGAGGTGCTCGCCGTCGAGAAGCCCGAGGCGCTCGCTCGCGTCGAGGTCGACCCGATCGCCGGCATCGACGGCGCGAAGGCCCGCGAGATCGCGGTCGCCGCGAACTTCCCGGCCGAGCTCGTCGACAAGGTCGCCGACGTCTTCGTGAAGCTCTACGAGGTCTACAAGGGCGAAGACGCGACCCTCGTCGAGGTCAACCCGCTGATCCTCGACGAAGAGGGCAACATCGTCGCGCTCGACGGCAAGGTCACGCTCGACGAGAACGCCGAGTTCCGTCACGCCGGCCACGCCCTGCTCGAAGACAAAGACGCCGCAGACCCGCTCGAGGCCGCCGCGAAGGCGCTCGACCTCAACTACGTCAAGCTCGACGGCGAGGTCGGCATCATCGGCAACGGCGCGGGCCTCGTCATGTCGACGCTCGACGTCGTCGCCTACGCGGGCGAGAACCACGGCGGCGTCAAGCCCGCCAACTTCCTCGACATCGGCGGCGGCGCCTCGGCAGAGGTCATGGCCAACGGCCTCGGCATCATCCTCGGCGACCCGCAGGTCAAGAGCGTCTTCGTGAACGTCTTCGGCGGCATCACCGCGTGCGACGAGGTCGCGAAGGGCATCGTCGGCGCGCTCGCCGAGCTCGGCTCCACGGCGAACAAGCCGCTCGTCGTGCGTCTCGACGGCAACAACGTCGTCGAGGGTCGCCGCATCCTCGAGGAGGCGGCGCACCCGCTCGTCACCCTCGCCGAGAACATGGACCAGGGCGCCGACAAGGCCGCCGAGCTGGCGAACGCCGCGTAGTTAGGGAATCGAAGAATGACTATCTTCCTCAACAAGGACTCCAAGGTCATCGTCCAGGGCATCACCGGCGGCGAAGGCTCCAAGCACACGGCGCGTATGCTCGCGGCGGGCACCCAAGTGGTCGGCGGAGTGAACGCCCGCAAGGCCGGCACCACGGTGCTGCACGCCGACAAAGACGGCAACTCGGTCGAGCTGCCCGTCTTCGCCACGGTCGCCGAGGCCATCGCACAGACGGGGGCGGATGTCTCCATCGCCTTCGTTCCCCCGGCCTTCACGAAAGACGCCGTGGTCGAGGCCATCGACGCCGAGATCCCGCTCCTCGTGATCATCACCGAGGGTGTTCCCGTCGGCGATTCGGCCGAGTTCTGGGCGTACGCCAAAGAGAAGGGCAACACGACTCGCATCATCGGGCCGAACTGCCCCGGCATCATCAGCCCCGGTGAGTCCCTGGTCGGCATCACCCCGGCGAACATCACCGGCAAGGGGCCGATCGGCCTCGTGTCCAAGTCGGGCACGCTGACCTACCAGATGATGTACGAGCTGCGCGACCTCGGCTTCTCGACCGCCATCGGCATCGGCGGCGACCCGATCATCGGCACGACGCACATCGATGCGCTCGCCGCGTTCGAGGCCGACCCCGAGACGAAGGCGATCGTGATGATCGGCGAGATCGGTGGCGACGCCGAAGAGCGGGCGGCCGAGTTCATCAAGTCGAACGTCACGAAGCCGGTCGTCGGCTACGTCGCCGGCTTCACGGCTCCCGAGGGCAAGACGATGGGCCACGCCGGCGCCATCGTCTCCGGCTCTGCCGGTACCGCTCAGGCGAAGAAGGAGGCCCTCGAGGCAGCCGGTGTCAAGGTCGGCAAGACGCCGAGCGAGACCGCCGCGCTGCTCCGCGAGGTGTACGCCGCGCTCTAGACACTTCCGCTCGACGAACGGCCCCGCAGGCTTCGACCTGCGGGGCCGTTTCGGTCGGCGGGCGGATGTCGGTTGGGACTCGTGCCATGAACGAACGACTCGTCATCACCTCTCACGTCAACCCACCCGATGCGTGATGGTCGTGAGCGAGTGTCCTGGCACTTCGAGGACGAACTCCTGAGACCGAGCTTCTATTCGCACCGACCGAGGCTGGTCGGCGCCATTCCAGACGAGGACGACCAGCGAGCCGGCTGGGGTGCGAAAGGCGATCTGCCGCAGGTCCGTCTCATCCGACGACGATTCCACCCGCACGGAACCGGGCGGCACCGCCGAGCCGGCGTGCGCGAGAACGTAGTACTCGGCATTGCGGGTCACCGTGCCGTCATCGGCGATGGTCACGACGCCGGAGCACGACTCACAGCCGCCTCGATGCGGCCCGTTCTGCTCGTTCAGAGCCAGGTTCCACGTGAGCACGCCCGTCGCCTGATTCTCGAGCGCACCGACGAGCAGGTTCGTCGACTGCCACGAGAACGTGTCAGCGAAGACCTTCTCGGGGGCATCACCTGGCGCGCCCGACCCTGAACACTCGGTCACCCAGATCTCATGTCGCTGAACTGCTCCCAGAACTGCAATTGCGCCGAGGCATCCCCGAAGTAGCAGTGGTAGGCGATGCCGTCGATCCATTCGGCGGCTGTCGTGCGCAAGAGGTCGGCGGGATACTGAGAAGCCGGGTCCTCTCCTTCGGGAGTCGAGGCGGCGTCGGCCGGACTCAACGTCCAGTTGTGGTCGTATCCGAGAATGCCGGTGTCGAGCCCGGCGTCGGCCAGCGCCGGGCCGAGCCGCTCGATCAGCTTCGCCTCCTGCCAGACGGGCATGTCGGTGCCGGGGTAGCCGTCGGGATGGCGCAACTGCGGCTCGTTCTGCACCGTGAGCAGACTGATGTCGAGACCGGCATCGCGGTATGCCTCGACGAATCGCACCAGATACTCCGTGTACGTGTCGTAGGCCCGGTCCTCGTCGATGAGACGACCTCCCTCGAGCGAACCGCTCGTCTTGAGCCATGCCGGCGGGCTCCACGGCGATGCGATCAAGCGTATGTCCGGGTTGATGGCGAGCACTTCCAGCAGGACCGGGATCATGGACGCTCGGTCGGGTGCGATGTCGAAGCCGTCGAGCGACCAGTCCGTCTCGCCCGGCGGGAGATCATCGAAGGTGAACGCGTCACCTGCGACGAAGTCCGAGGCGCCGATCGGCAGACGCAGCACCGTCAGCCGCACCGGCCCTTGCGGCGAGAACAACTCGTCGATCAGCGCCGCCCGCACAGCCTCCGGAATCTGTGCGAGCAGGTCTGCGGAGGCATGGGTCATCGCAGCCCCGAATCCGCGGATCTCCTGTGCTGTCGTGGCTGAATCGACGCGGATATCCGGCGGCTCGTTGCCGGCCGACGAGGTGACTTCCACGCTGATCTCCTGGAGTCGCTGACCGCCGTTCGCGCTCGTCGTCACTGCGACCGGTCGACTGCGCTCCGGTGCACTCGACTCCGCACTCTCTGTGCCTCCCGTCGGTGGTGATGCGGTGGAGGTCGCGATCGTGATGACCACGACGGCCACGAGTCCGGCGACGACCAGACCCGCGATGACCCACCCGACCTTCCGCTGGTGGAGCCAGTCGGCACCAGGTCGTCGCGTGCTGATCATCTGTGCTCCTCTCGCGGGCGGTGAGGACGAGGTGGGCCCGGCAGCGCCGGACCCATCTCGTGTGCAGGCGAGTGCTCAGCCGGCTTGCCGTTGCAGTGCGAACGATTGAGCCGGATCGTCGGCGTTGCAGGAACGCTGCACGATCCGGGCACCGTCGTCGCGCACTCCGCCGTCGACCGCCAGGCAGCGGCCGCTGTGCACGGCCACGAACTGGTAGTTGCCGTCGCCGATGCGACGAAGCTCGAACTGCTGGTGGCGATCCCTCGTCCACTTCCCGAGCTCCGCCGGCGCTCCGTTCGCCCTCGATGCGTCCGCGATCTCGAGCGTCAGGGGTGCGTTCACGTTCCTGATGCGATAGACATCGCGCTTCACCTTCGTCAGCGTCCACTCCGCGTTCGCCTGCGGTGCGGGGCAGGACCATTGCTGCACCGGGGTGCCGACGGCCGTGCCGTGGTCCACCGCATCCAGGCAGGCTCCCGAGCCCTCGTTGACGATCGTGTAGACCGCCCGGGTCGAGATGCCGGAGGCTTCCTCCTTGTCCGCCGACCTCACCTTCACTGCGTCATCGAGACGGATGTCCTGTGAGGACGAACCGACCAGGATGTCGAGCGTGCCGCGTGGCGTGACCCAGGCGTCGGTGTACGAATCCCAATACGAGAAGGACTCCCGTGACAGGTCGATCGTGACCTCCTCCGACTCGCCCGGCTCCAGGTACACGCTGGCGTATCCCGCCAGTTGTTTCGGTGCCGACTGGACGACGTTCGTCGGCAGAGCCCCGACGTACACCTGCGGTGACTCGGTTCCCGCCGTGTCGCCTGTGTTGGTGACGGTGAAGGTGGCCGAGACGCGTGCGTTGCCACGCGATTTCGTTTTCAGGTCGGAGTACTCGAACGTGGTGTACGACAAGCCGTGCCCGAACGGATACTTCGGCGCGATGCCGAACTCCTCGTATCCCCGGTAGCCGACGAAGACACCCTCGGTGTAATACGAGTCGACTCCGATGCCTGGATACTGCTCGGGTGTCGAAATCGGCGTCTCACCCTCTGAGACGGGGAACGTGACCGGCAGCTTGCCCGACGGTGACACCTCACCGAAGAGGATCCTCGCCATCGCCGCCCCTTGATTCTGACCGCCGAACCACGCCTCGAGGATGGCGGGGACGCCGTCTTCCCACTCGACCGTGGTCGGGCCACCGGTCGTCAACACGACGACGGTGTTCGGATTGGCCGCCTTGACCGCGTCGATGAGTGCCTCCTGCCCGCTGGGCAGTCCGATGTCGGCCTTGTCACCGCCCTCCGACGAGTAGTCCCTGACGACGACGACCGCAACGTCGGATTCAGCTGCCAGGGCCGCTGCCTCCGTCGCCTTCGGGTCGACCAGACCCGCCGGCTTCGTCCAGCCCAGCTTCATGCGCGGACCCAGATCGCCGGTGGCACCGCTCGCGTCGTGGGTCGCGGTGACGGTGTAGTCCTGCCCCCCGACCAGATCGAGCGTCACCGTGTCCGTGGTGAGCGCTGTCGTCGTCGTCTCGAGAATCGTCGCGCCGTCCAGGGTCACCGATGCTTCGCCTGCCGCGACGAGTTCCAGTTCGTATCTGCCGGAGGCAGGCGGGGTCAGTGTCGATGAGTACGACGTCGCGGCGATGCCACCACCCGGAAGCGTCGGCAGCAGCGGCGATTGCGCGTTGAACCCTTCGAAGTAGAAGAACCCGCCGTTGATCGAGATGTCCTGCAGGGTCTCCTGGTCGATGACGTTTCCGCCCGCGTCGTACACGATCACGTCGGCGCCCGGACTGCCATTCGAGCTTCGGAGGTAGTCCGACGGAATGGCGTCCATGCCGGGCAGGAGCGTCGAGGAGGTGACGAAGTCGGTACCACGCGCCAACGAGACGGTGGCCCCCGGCACCATGTCGCGAATGCCCTGCAGCGGAGAGATCGTCGAGGTAGGAATCTGGATCAGTGAGCTGCCACCGCCGGCGGTGACGTTGTCCGCGTCAGCGCCGATCACCGCAACGGAGTCGATCGCTGACGAATCGAGCGGAAGGATTCCGTCGTTCTTCAGCAGCACCATGCCGTCCTCGGCGATCCGCTGCGATTCGAGCGCATGGCCTGCCTCATCGAACGGTTGCTCGACCGGAGGCGTATCGAACAGTCCGATGCGGAACATGGCGGTCAGGATGCGCAGTACCGCCACATCGATCTCCGACTCGGCCACCTCGCCGCTCAGCACTGCGTCCTCGAGCGCGAGGAAGAATCCGAAGCTCGGCTGTTCCTGATCGAGGCCGGCGCGGAACGCCGGAACCGAGCTGTGGGTCGCGCCGTAGTCGCTCATCACGAAACCTCGGAAGCCGATCTGGTCGTGCAGGATGCCATTCAACAGTTCGGAGTTCTCACAGGCGTAGATGAAGTTGATCTTGTTGAACGAGCACATCGCCGTGGCGGGGTCGCTTCCCTTGACGCCGATATCGAACGGCCGGATGTAGATCTCCTGCAGCGCCCGTTCGCCCACAATGGCATTCCCGCCGCTCAGGCGATCCTCCTCTTGGTTGTACGCCGCGTAGTGCTTGATGTCACCGGCGACATTGTGGGACTGGATGGCGCTGAGCTGCGCCGCCGCGAGCGTTCCCGACAGCAGAGGGTCTTCGCCGTAGCCTTCGAAGCCACGACCTGCGACGCCGACTCGCGCCATGTCGACTGCGGTGCCGAGTGAGACGTTGTGACCGGTCTTGAAGGCTTCGTCGCCCATCACGTCGCCGTACGCCGCCGCATCGGCGACGTCGAACGTGGCGGCCAGCGCGATGGGGGCCGGCAATGCCGTTGAACGCTTGCCGTTCACGTTCGGGTTGGCGATTCGGATTCCGGCGGGGCCGTCGGCCATGGTGAGCGCGGGAATTCCGAGACGCTCGATGGGAGCATTGTAGAAACCGTAGAAGTTGTTCAGTTCGCCCTCGAGCATGTCGATCTTCTCGTCGAGCGTCATCTGTTCCAGCAGCGCCTGGGCGCGCGCCTCGGGAGAATCCACTGGGGCGCCGAGTGCCGCTCCCGAGCCTGAGACGACGGCCACTGCGGCGACGAGGGCCCCAGCGGCGATGAGTGCGATCGAGGTCGTGCTCGATCTCCGTTGATCGATGTGGATGCGCATGTCCGTTTCCTCATCACGAGGTGTTGCGAGATGCGAGCAGAGATTCCCGGGCTCGGAGCCGCGCCCGCCGTTCCTGTGGTGCCGTGATCGCTGCCATGTGGGGCATCGCGGTCGATGGCACGGAGCCTCCCTTCTCGAAAGTCGGGCGCATGTCACGGGACCGTGATCGGCGCGAGCCGTACTTATTAGCGAGGGGGATGACTTCACACGATCCGATTCGGATCGCGGTCGCGCTTCGATGAATTCGGGAGAGCGTTAAGGGCATTGTAGATCCACCCTCGACAGCCGCAAGCCCCCATTTCCAACGGCATCGCGACGGCGCGGCGGCGACGCAATTCGTCAGCAACGCGGCCCGCGCACTGACCGGCGGGCCCGTCTCGGTCGCTCTGACCGATGTCGTGCCAGAGTGGGAGCATGAGCGAAGACTCGGCGCGAACAGAACGGGATTCCGTGGTCGAGCCGGCACCGGATGCCGCGGACGCGATGCCACGAGGACGCGCGCGTCGGACGATCGCGAACGAACTCGTGCGCACGACGTTCGTCACCGAAGAGAGCGTGTACGGCGTCATCCTCGTTTCGGGCATGATCGTCGTCGCCGGCGGACCGGGGACGAACGCCTTCGAGGTGTTCTGGAAGGTGGTCGGGACCGTCATCGTCTTCTGGGCCGCGCACGTCTACGCCGGCACGGTGGCGCGCCACGGTCTCGAGGAGGGGCACGTCATCGGGTTGCGCGATGCGTTCCGCGCATCGTTCAATCGTGCGCTCGGGCTGCTCGCCTCGGCGATGATTCCGTCGCTCATCCTGCTCCTCGGTGCGACGCGGGTCGTTCCCGATGCCGTCGCCATCTGGACGGCACTCTGGGCGGGCGTCGCCGTGCTCGCCGTGCTGGGCTGGATCGCTTTCGCACGGCGCGGAGCACGCTGGCCGATCCGGCTCGCAGGCTCGCTCGTCACCGCGATGTTCGGCGTCGCGATGATCGCCCTGAAGGCCTTCATCCACTGAATCCGTGCGGCGAGCCGCCACTGGCGCTAGGTTGCTCACAAAAGGGGGAGCCATGGCCGGCACGAACGAGGCTGAGCTCGAGGCACGCATTGCGGCGCTCGAAGCTGAGAACGAGACGTTGCGCGCGAGCGTGCTCGACGCCGAGACGGCGCGGGAGGCACCGGGGGCGGATGCCACGGCATCCGTCGCCCAGCAGCGTGCAAAGCGCGGGTGGGGCCGCAGCGTCACCGCCGTGGTGCTCATCGTCGTGGGGCTCCTGCTCGCACCCGTCGCGGTGATCTCCGCGTGGGCGCGCCTCGAACTGGCCGACACCGATCGCTTCGTGGCGACGTTCGCGCCGCTCGCCGAAGACCCGGCGGTGCAGGCGTACCTCGGCGACGAGGTCACGGCCGCCATCGAGGAGCAGGTCGACATCCCGGGGATCACGGCCGACCTGTTCGACGGCATCCGGGAACTCGGGCTGCCGCCCCGTGCCGAGGCCGCGCTCGGCCTGCTCGAGGTGCCCGCGACGCAGGGCATCCAGTCGCTCGTCTCCGACGTCGTCGATCGGGTGGTCGAGTCCCCGGCCTTCGCAGATGTCTGGGCGTCGACGCTGCGCATCACCCACCGGCAGTTCGTGGCCGCCATGGAGGGCGACCCCGACGCCGCACTCGCCATCGGCAGCGACGGCACGCTCTCGGTGCAGCTCGGCCCCATCGTGGAGGCCGTCAAGCAACGGCTCATCGAGCAGGGCGTCGGGTTCGCCCAGGCGATCCCGACGGTCGACCGGGCCGTCGTCATCGCACAAGACGACGCCTTCGCGTTGATCCGCACGATCTACGCGCTCGCCATCGGAGTCGGCACCTGGCTGCCCTGGATCATCCTGGCCTTCCTCGTCATCGGCGTCGTCGTCGCGCGTAAGCGCACGAGGGCGCTCGTGTGGACCGCCGGCGGGTTCGCGCTCTCGATGCTGATCCTCGCGAGCGGTGTCGGCGTCGGCCGCTGGTTCTTCGTGGGCGCCGTCAGCCCGTCGGTCATGCCGCCGGATGCGGCCGAGGCGATCTATTCGGGGCTCATCGAGATCATGATGTCGACGATCGTGGCACTCGTCGTGCTCGGCGTGCTCGTCGCCGTGGTGGCCTGGTTCTCGGGTCCGTGGCGGCCCGCCCGTGCACTGCGCGGGTTCGCCGAATCGGGCTTCGCGGCGGTACGCCGCGCCGCGGCCGCGCACGGCATCACGACCGGTCGCTTCGGCATCGGGCTCGACCGCTGGCGAGTGGTCGTGTATGTCGCAATCGCCGTGATCGCCGCACTCGTCGTGTTGTTCTCGCGGCCTGCCTCGGCCGGTCTGGTCGTCACGACGCTTCTCGTCGCCCTCGTCGCCCTGCTCATCGTCGAGTTGCTCCGGCGACCTCAGGGTGAGGTCGCTGCCGACGTCGCTGTTGCCGCCGCCGCCGCCGCTGCCGGTACGGTCGACGAAGAGGTCGAGGTGCTCGTCGTCGCCGGAACCGATGGCGTCGAGCCCGGTGTCGAAGTGATCGAAGGCGGCGACGCCGCGACCTCGAGTCCGCCCGACACCGCACGTCCTGCCGACTGAGCGGCGTCGGCCGGGATAAGCTCGGCGTCGGAATGAGACGCACGACGATCGCCCTGCTCGCCGGCCTCGAGGCATCCGTCGCCGCCCTCATCGGCCTCGGCATCGCGCTCGTGCCGCTCATGCTGCTCTGGGCCGTGCACTTCGGTCTCGCCGTCGATGCGACGATCTTCTTCCGCGCGGCGGCCGACGTGTGGCTGCTCGGGCACGGCGTCGACCTCGAGCTGCAGCTCGACGCGGTGACGGCAGCCCGCACCGGACTGCCGGGCGCCGGGGACCCGTTCCCGATCACGATCGCGCTGCTCGGCTTCGCGCTCGTCTCCGTCGCGTTCGGCCGCCGCATCGGCCGCCGTTCGGCCGCCGAGGGGCATTCGTTCACCGGCGGTCTGGCGGCGATCGGCGTGTACGGGCTCGCCGGATTCGCGCTCGCGGCGACCGCCGGCATCGACGGTGCACGCTCGTCGCTGTGGCAGGCGGCCCTGCTGCCGGCCTTCACGATGGCGGTCGGTGTCGTGGTGGGTGCGGTCTTCGAATCGCTGCGCGACGACCCGATGACGGATGCCGCGGGCAGCGTCGTGCGTCGTGGAATCACGGCGCTGCCCGCGGTGCTCGTTGGCACCGTGCGCGCCGCCGTGCGGATCGGTGCGGGCGCCGCGTTCGGCGTGCTCGCGGTCGCGGGAGTGCTCGTCGCGGGGCTCATCGCCGCGGACTACGCGACGATCGCGGGCCTCTACCAGTCGCTCGGCACCGGCATCGACGGTGGTATCGCGCTGACCGTCGCCGAGCTCGCCCTCCTGCCGAACGTCGTCGTGTGGGCGGCGGCGTGGCTGCTCGGGCCGGGCTTCGCGCTCGGCACGGGCACCTCGGTGGCACCTGCCGGTACCCTGCTCGGGCCCGTGCCCGGCATCCCGCTGCTCGGTGCGCTGCCGACCGAGGCGGCGCCGTTCGGTGCGCTCTGGCTCATCGTGCCGGTGCTGCTGGGCTTCGTCGGCGCCTGGCTCGTCCTCGGCGGCGAGCCATCCGTGCACCCCTCGGCTCGCGACGCCTGGTGGTCGCCGCTCGTGGTCGGCGCCGGTGCGGCGCTCGTCTCGGGAATCGTGCTCGGATTGCTGGCATGGTGGTCCGGCGGCGCCGCCGGACCGGGGCGACTGGCCGACGTCGGCCCGAACCCATGGGAGGTTGCGGTGATCGCGGCGGCGACCGTCGGCGTCGGTGCGATCGTCGGCGGGTATGCCGGCCGCCAGGGTGGCCCTCGCGCCGACGATGGCATCTTCGCCGTCACCGGTGCGGGAGTCGGGAGCGGTCGGCGCTGACATCCCGAGCTGCCGAGGCGGGCACGCGAGTGCTATTCTGCGCGTGACCGCATGATCGAGGAGGATCGATGTCGGCTCCCAACGAGACTGCGCCACCCGCAACTGAAGGCAAGGGCCTCGCCGCAGGAACACTGGGCCTGTGGGGTTCGACCGTCATCGGTCTCGCCTCGACGGCGCCCGTGTACTCGTTGGCCGCGACGCTCGGGTTCGTCGTGCTCGCGGTGGGTGCGCAGGCGCCCATCGCCTTCATCATCGCGTTCGTGCCGATGCTGCTCATCGCCTTCGCCTACCGCGAGCTGAACCGGGCGGTGCCCGACTGCGGTACGACCTTCACCTGGGCGACGAAGGCGTTCGGCCCGTGGGTCGGCTGGCTCGGCGGATGGGGCGTCGCGGTCGCCGGCACCGTCGTGCTCGCGAACCTCGCGCAGATCGGCGGCATCTACTTCTGGTTGCTGGTCTCGCCCGAGCTCGCCGAGAACGTGCCCCTCGTCACGGCGACCGGTGTCGTGTTCATCGCGCTCATGACCTGGATCAGCTGGCGCGGGCTCGAGATCGGCGAGCGTATCCAGAACGTGCTGCTCGCGGTGCAGTACCTCGCCCTCGTGCTCTTCGTGGTCTTCGCGACGGTCGCCGTGATGACGGGCACCGCGCCCGAAGGCTCGACCGCGCCGAGCGCCGACTGGTTCAACCCGTTCGCGTTCGAGTCGTTCGACGGCCTCGTCGAGGCGGTGCTGCTCGCACTGTTCATCTACTGGGGTTGGGACACCTGCCTCGCGCTCAACGAGGAGACCCGCGACCCGAAGCGCATCCCGGGGCGCGCCGCGGTGCTGACGACCCTCATCCTGCTCGTGACCTACGTCGGCGTCGCCGTCGCGGCGATGTCGTATGCGGGCCTCGGCGACACGGGCCTCGGGCTCGCGAACGAGGGCAACGCCGACGACGTGTTCTTCGCGCTGAAGGACGCGGTGTTCGGGCCGTGGGCCTGGCTGCTGGTCGTCGCCGTGATGATCTCCGCGGTGTCGTCGACGCAGACCACCATTCTGCCGACGGCGCGCGGCACGCTCGCGATGGCGGTGTACAAGGCACTGCCGAAGCGGTTCGCCACGGTGCATCCGCGATACCGCACACCATCGTTCTCGACGCTGCTCATGGGCTTCGTGGCCATCGTGTTCTACATCGGCATGACCCTCGTCAGCGACAACATCCTGCAGGACACGATCCTCTCGCTCGGCCTCGCGATCGCGTTCTACTACTCGATCACGGGGCTCGCGTGCGTCTGGTACTTCCGCAAGACGCTCTTCACCTCGTGGCGCCACTTCTGGAACCGACTCGTGTTCCCGCTCGTGGGGTCGGTGCTGCTGATCTTCGCGTTCGTGTTCTCGGCGATCGACATGCTCGACCCCGACTACGGGTACACGGTGCTCTTCGGCGTGGGCGGGGTGTTCGTCGTCGGGGTGGGATCGCTCGCGCTCGGCGCAGTGCTCATGGTCGTCTGGTCGTTCTTCGCCGACTCGCGACCGTTCTTCCGCGGTGAGGCGTTGAACCGCGAGACGGAGGTGCTCGTGCCCGAAGACGAGCAGAAGGTCATCCGCTCCGTCGACGGCGGCCTGGGCTGAGCGGATGCCGCGGTTCGAGCCTTCGCCGGCCGGTCGGCTCGGAGGGTGCTGAAGCTCGTCGTCCTGATCTCGGGCGTCGCGGTGGCGCAGTTTCGAACCTTCGCCGGCCGGTCGGCTCGGAGGGTGCTGAAGCTCGTCGTCCTGATCTCGGGCGTCGCGGTGGCGCAGTTTCGAACCTTCGCCGGCCGGTAGGCTCGGAGGGTGCTGAAGCTCGTCGTCCTGATCTCGGGCACCGGTTCGAACCTTCGTGCCCTGCTCGACGCCTCCACCGATGCGGAGTTCCCGGCCCGGATCGTCGCGATCGGTGCCGACCGCGATGCCGAGGGTCTCGCACTCGGTGAGGAGTACGGTGTGCCGACGTTTTCCGTGCCCTATACGGCGTATCCCGATCGCGACAGCTGGGGTGCGGCGCTCATCGAAGAGATTCGCCGCTGGGAGCCCGACGTGGTCGTGCTCTCGGGCCTCATGCGGCTCGTGCCGCCTGCCGTCGTCGACGCGTTCTCGCCGAATCTCATCAACACGCACCCCGCGTACCTGCCCGAGTTCCCGGGTGCGCACGGCGTGCGAGACGCGCTCGCAGCGGGCGTCACGCAGACCGGTGCGAGCCTCATCGTCGTCGACAACTCCGTCGACGGCGGCCCGATCATCGCGCAGGAGCGCGTGCCGGTGCTGCCGGGCGACACCGAGTCGAGCCTCCACGACCGCATCAAGCCCGTCGAGCGGCGCCTGCTCATCCAGACCGTGCTCGACATCGCCAACTCGCACCTCGACCTGAAGGAACTCGCACGATCATGAGCGGCCCCACCCACGACCCGAGTCTCTACCGCGAGCGCGACCTGGTGCCGGTGCGCCGTGCGCTCATCGCCGTCAGCGACAAGCGCGGCCTCGTCGAACTCGCGACTGCGCTCGTGGGCGCGGGCGTCGAGATCGTCTCGACGGGCGGCACCGGAAAAGCCATTGCCGACGCGGGCCTGCCGGTCACGCAGGTGGCCGAGGTGACGGGCTATCCCGAGCACCTCGACGGTCGCGTGCGCACGCTGCACCCGGCCGTGCACTCGGGCCTGCTCGCCGACCTGCGGCTCGAGCACCACGAGGCCGAGCTCGCGGGCCTCGGCATCGAGCCCTACGAACTCGTCGTCGTGAACCTCTACCCCTTCGCCGAGACCGTCGCGGCGGGCGCGTCGCCCGACGCCGTGATCGAGCAGATCGACATCGGCGGCCCCGCGATGGTGAGGGCCTCGGCCAAGAACCACGCGAACGTGGCGGTGGTCGTCACGCCCGATCGCTACGACGAGATCGCCGCAGCGGTCGCCGCGGGCGGCACGACCCTCGCGCAGCGCACCGGGCTCGCACGCGAGGCGTTCCGGCACACCGCGTCGTACGACGTCGCGGTCGCTTCGTGGCTCGGCAGCGTCGTCGCGCCCGACCAACCTGCCGATGAGTCGCCGTTCCCCGCGTGGGTCGGCGGCACCTGGACCAAGGACGCCGACCTCCGCTATGGCGAGAACTCGCACCAGAAGGCCGCGCTCTACGCCTCGACGGGAGGCCGACCCGGCATCGCCCAAGCCGTGCAGCTGCACGGCAAAGAGATGTCGTACAACAACTACGTCGATGCCGATTCGGCCGTGCGGAGCGTGTTCGACTTCGATGAGCCGGCCGTCGCGATCATCAAGCACGCGAATCCGTGCGGCATCGCCGTGGCGTCGGCCGGGGCCCCTTCGGCAGGCTCAGGGCGCGCCGACCCGATCGCCGACGCCCATCGCCGTGCCCACGATTGCGACCCGGTCTCGGCCTACGGCGGCGTGATCGCCGCCAACCGCATCGTCACGCTCGAGATGGCCGAGACGGTGTCGGGCATCTTCACCGAGGTGCTCATCGCCCCGGCATTCGAGGCCGAGGCGCTCGAGCTGCTCACGAAGAAGAAGAACATCCGGCTGTTGACCCTGCCCGAGGGGTTCACGCCGACGGCCGTCGAGCTGCGGCAGGTCTCGGGCGGCATGCTCCTGCAGCAGGCCGACCGTCACTTCGCGCCGGCATCGGAGTGGACGCTCGCCGCGGGTGAGCCCGCCGATGCTGCGACGCTCGCCGACCTCGAGTTCGCGTGGAAGGCGTGCCGCGCCGTGAAGTCGAATGCGATCCTGCTCGCCTCCAACGGCGCTTCGGTCGGTGTCGGCATGGGCCAGGTGAACCGGGTCGACTCGTGCAAGCTCGCGGTCGAGCGTGCGGGGGAGCGGGCAGCGGGTTCGGTCGCGGCATCCGACGCCTTCTTCCCCTTCGCCGACGGGCTGCAGATCCTCCTCGACGCCGGGGTTCGTGCGGTCGTGCAGCCCGGCGGCTCGGTGCGCGACGAAGAGGTCGTCACCGCGGCCCGCGAGGCCGGCGTCACGATGTACTTCACGGGCGAGCGCCACTTCTTCCACTGACACGGGCAGCGCTCAGCACCCCTCTCCTTCATCGAGTCGCCCATTTCTCGCCAGAGTCGGGCAACTCGAGAGGTTCGGTCCAATCGAGTCGCCCATTTCTGTCCATATCCGGGTGACTCGGGCTCGCGCGGCGGCGGTACCCTTGAATCGAACCCGCGCTCATGAGGCGCGAGGCCAGGTTCCGCCCACGAAGCGGATGATTCAAGGAGAACGGTCGATGACGATCACCCACGCCCCGGCGAACCCCGCAGCCGGCGTCAACGCAGCACTGCCGACGGAGGCCCCCGAACACGAACGGGTGCTCATCACCCGCGGTTCCCGCTCGGGCCTCACCATCATCGTGGCCGTGCATTCCACCCGGCTCGGACAGGCACTCGGCGGCGCCCGCCTCTGGCACTACGGCCACTGGACCGACGCCCTCGCCGACGCGCTCCGCCTCTCGCAGGCGATGACCCTGAAGAACGCCGCAGCCGGTCTCGCGCGTGGCGGCGGCAAGTCCGTCATCGCGATCCCCGCCGGAACAACACTCGATGTGGCCGGGAAGCACGACGCGATGCTCGATCTCGGCGACGCCATCGAGTCCCTGGGCGGCGCGTACATGACCGCCGAAGACGTCGGCACGAGCGCCGAGCTGATGGCCGTCGTGCGCGAGCGCACTGAGCACGTCTGCGGCCTCCCGCCAGAGCAGGGCGGCGTCGGCGAGCCGGCGGATGCTACGGCAGCGGGCGTGCACGCCTCCATCCTCGCGACGCTCGACGAGGTGTTCGGTTCGGCCGATCCGGCCGGACGCCACTTCATGATCGCGGGCCTCGGGCAGGTCGGAGGTCGCTTGGCACGAAGCCTCGCCGCCGCCGGCGCTCGACTGACCGTGACGGATGTCGCGCAGGGCAAGCGCGCCCTCGCCGACGAGCTCGGCGCGACCTGGGTCGATCCGGCCGAGGCCCACCGCGTCGAGGCCGACGTCTTCGTGCCGTGCGGGCTCGGCGGGGTACTGACACCCGAGGTCGTGCACGGTCTGCGGGCGGGCGCCGTCGTCGGCGCCGCGAACAACCAGCTCGCCTCGCGCGACGTCGCGGAACTCCTGCAGGAGCGCGGCATCGTCTGGGCGCCCGATTTCGTGGTGAACGCGGGCGGGGTCATCTACCTCGACGTCGCGAGCGCCCCCGGCGCCGACCAGGTCGCCCTCGACGCCCGCATCGCGGGAATCGGCGACACCGTGGCATCCGTGCTGGGCAGTGCTCGCGACAGCGGGACGACGACGCTCGAGGCCGCCGAACAGCTCGCGCGCACGAGGCTCGACGCAGGCCGCTGAGGTGACCGCGCGGCATCGGCTGGAGGGGCGCGCCCGGCGTCCGCGCGGCCAGTAGGCTCGTGCCATGACGTCCCCCGCCATGCCTCCGACCGCCCCTGCCCGGTTCACCCCGGCGATCACCCCGGGACGCCGGGTGGCGGCGGTGCTCGCCTCGTCTGCGGCAGTCTCGTGCGCGGCGATGCTCGTCGCACTCCTGGCGTTCTTCATCGGCAGCGGCCAGTCGCCGCAGGTGCTCGGCCAGGTCTTCGGGCACTTCGCGCTCGCAGGGTTCGTCGCGTGGGTGCTGCTCTCGATCGCGAATGCGGTGGGGGCGACGCGGGCATGGTTCCTCACCCTCATCACCGGGTTCGCTTCAGGATGCCTCGCGGCCCTGCTCGCAACGACCGTGACGGCCAGTGCCGCCGGCAACCCGTTCTCGGGTGCGATCTTCCTCTTCGTGGTCGGGTCGCTCGTGAGCCTCAACCTCATCTTCATCATCGCGGTCATCGTGGGCGAAATGGTGCTCGCTCCGCGGGTCTTCCGCGGCATCCTCGGTTATGCGCCCGCTGTCGCCGACCGGCGAATCGCGCTCGTGCGCATCCCCGCGTCGAACCTCGACGAAGCCGTGCTCACCCACCGTGACCGGCAGCCGATCGACCAGGCGCTCGCCGACCAGCAGTGGGACAACTACTGCGCCGCGCTCGTGGCCGAAGGCTGGGAGACGATCGAGGTCGACGCGGCGCCCGAGCTCGCCGATTCGGTGTTCGTCGAGGACATGGTCGTGATGTTCGGCGACCTCGCGGTGCTCGCGAGCCCCGGCGCCGAGTCGCGGCGCCCAGAGGTCGAAGCGGTCGAACGTGCCGTGCGCGCGGTGCCGGGTGTCACGGTGACCCGCATCGAACTGCCGGGCACGCTCGACGGCGGCGACGTGCTGAAGGTCGGCTCGACGGTCTACGTCGGTGCATCTGAGCGCACGAACGCCGAGGGCATCCGGCAGTTGCGCACCCTGCTCACCCCGCACCGCTACACGGTCGTCGCGGTGCCCATCACGAAGGCGCTGCACCTCAAGAGCGCCGCGACGGCGCTGCCCGACGGCACGATCATCGGCGAGCCGGCTCTGCTCGACGTCGCGACCCTCTTCCCGCGCTTCCTGCCGGTGTTCGAACCCGAGGGGGTCGCCGTCGTCGAACTGTCGCGCGAGTCGCTGCTCATGTCGTCGTCGGCGCCGCACACGGCGGCGATGATCGCCAGCCTCGGCTACCGGGTGGTGACCGTCGATATCGGCGAGTTCGAGAAGCTCGAGGGCTGCGTCACGTGCCTGTCGGTGCGGGTGCGCTGAGCGACACCGCCCGGCCGTCGTGGAGTTCGAGCACGTGGTCGGCGCGCCCGGCGAGTGCCGGATCGTGGGTGGTCACGACGGCGGCGACGCCGCGCGCATGCACGAGTTCGCCGATGAGATCCATGACGGTCGCCGCGGTGCCGCTGTCGAGTTGGCCGGTCGGCTCGTCGGCGAGCAGCAGTTGCGGCCGTGCGGCGAGCGCCCTCGCGATGCCCACCCGCTGCTGCTGGCCGCCCGAGAGTTCGTATGGCCGTTGCGCAGCGTGGCCGGTGAGGCCGACGAGTTCGAGCGACTCGGCGACGCGCGCGTCGCGCTCGTCGGGCGCCATGCGCTGCAGGCGAAGCGGCACCTCGACGTTCTCAGCCGCTGAGAGCACGGGGATCAGGCCGAACGACTGGAAGATGTAGCCCAGTCGATCACGACGCACCGTCGCGAGTGCGTCCTCGCCGAGAGCCGAGAGTTCGTCGTCGCCGAGGAAGACCTGACCGGCTGTCGGCCGGTCCAGCCCGCCGAGCAGGTTCAGCAGCGTCGTCTTGCCTGCACCGGATGGCCCGGTGACCACGAGCAGCTCGCCCGGTTTCACCTCGAGCGAGACCTCGGCGACGGCGTGTACCGCGCCGGCCTTCGACTCGAAGACGCGACTGATCGATTCCGCGCGAAGCGTGGTCATCGCGATTCCTCCGGTTCGTCGGTGACGGCGTTGTCCGAGCCTGTCGAAGGGGCCTCGGCCGCCCGTTCAGCTGCGCGGCGTTCGCGCCGACTCGCCGGTGCTGCATCCGGTGCCGCGTCCGGTGCTGCATCCGGTGCCGCGTCCGGTCCGGATGCGCCGTCGCCGTCGCGGTCGGCATCCGTGGCCTTCGCGGGCGCGGTGTCGGTCGTCTCCGAGGAGGGCAGCGCCGAGGCATCCGCTCGCCCTTCGTCGCCCGGCCACACGCCCACGTGGTCGGCTTCGAGTGCGAGACGCACGCGGTCGCGCAGCTCGAGGCTCTGCATGAAGTCGTGCGGCAACTGCAGGCGGCCGACCCGGTCGAGCACGGCGAACTCCTCGGCGATGTGCTCCTCCTCGCCGAATTCGTCGAGCCGCGTCGAACGCAGCACCTCGGTCGAGGTGCGCCCGTCGCGGATCTGCACGGTGCGCCGCACATGGTCGGAGACGGTCGGGTCGTGGGTGACGATGAGCGTGGTGACCCCGAGCTCTTCGTTGACGCCGCGCATCGCCTCGAGCACGGCGGCGGAGGTCGCCTCGTCGAGTTCGCCAGTCGGCTCGTCGGCGAGCAGCACGTGCGGTGAGTTCGCCAGCGCGACCGCGATCGCGACGCGCTGCTGCTGGCCGCCCGAGAGTTCGCCCGGACGCCGATCGCGCGCATCGCCGACGTCGAGCAACTCGAGGAGTTCGTCGACACGGCTCGCCCTGGCCGCACCGCGGAGGGTGCCGGCGACGTTCATCGCGACGGCGACGTTCTCGGCGGAGGTGAGATAGGGCAGCAGGTTGCGGGAGGTCTGCTGCCAGACGAAGCCGACCGTGTGCCGCTGGTACGCGACGCGTTCGCGCCCGCCCATGGTGAGCAGGTCGTGTCCGGCCACGTGGGCGACACCCGCTGTGGCGGTGTCGAGGCCGGAGAGGATCGTCAGCAGCGTCGATTTGCCGGAGCCGGATGCGCCGACGACGGCGACCATCTCGCCGGGATCGACGCGGAGGTTCAGTCCCTGCAGCGCTTGCACCTCGACGCCGTCGGCGCTGAAGATGCGCACCAGGTCGGTGCACAGGATGTGCGGTTGCGCGCCCGGCGAGGCGTGCGGCCGCTGCGTCGCCTGCTGCCCCTGCCTGGCTGGTCGCGCCTGCTGCGCCTGGATGTCGGTCGGGGTCACGGGGTCATCCTTCCTCTTCCTTGCGCATTGCGCGAGCGGCGTTGACACTGCCGTCGATGCGGGATGCCGCGGCAGCCGCGACGATGGTCACGAGCACGCTGCCCGCGAGCACCGCGGTGATGAGCCAGGGATCGAACGTCACGGCCGGTTGTACGTCGCCGTTGGTGAACGCGCGCAGGTCGATCGCCGAGAGCACCACGAACGGCAGCGCCGCGCCGAGGAACGCCCCGGCGACGAGGGCGACGATCGCGACCGGTCCGATCTCCCAGCCGACGAGCGAGCGCTCACCGCGGCGGCCGAGACCCAGGGTCGACAGGAGCGGCAGCAAGCGATCACGCGCCGGCCGGCCGACGACGAGCGTCAGCACGATCGCGAGCGCGGTGAGCAGGCTCGCGAGCACGATGGCGATGATGAGCGAGATCACGAGGCTCTGCGTGGTGGGCTTGGCGCGCAACTCCTCGAGGAGCGCGTCGGGAGTCGTCACCGTCGCCGACTCGCCGGCGATCTCCGCGAGTGCCGCGGTGATCTCGTCGGCGTCGGCGTCGACGCCCGGCTCGAAACGAACGAGCACCGTGCGCGGCACGAGCGTGTCGGTGAAGGGCTTCGCGTTCGCGCGATCCATGAGCACCCAGTTCGAGCGAGGCGAGTACGCGGTTCTGCCGTCGACGACCCCGAGCGCGGCGAACTCGTGGCCGTCGAGCTCGGCCGCATCTGCGCCTGCGACGATGTCGGCGACGGTCTTCGAGAGCACGACGGGCACCGCGTCGTCGTCGCTCGACTCGAGTCCGGGGGGCAGGGGAGTCGACCCGTCGCGGCCGGCCTGCACGCGACGCATCTGCTCGGCGTCGATGACGATGAGCGTCGAGGTGCGGGAGCGTCCATCGGCGCTGACCTTGGTCGGACTCGTCGAGAACACCGGTGCGATCGCCTCGACACCCGGTACCGCTGCGAACTCGTCGAGCTGGGCGAGCGTGAACGGAGTGCCGCCCACCGAGGCGTCGGCGCCGACCTGCGCGGCGGCTGCGCGATCGACGCCGGCCTGCACCGTGCCGAGCAGCACCGAGGAGAACACCGCGACCGAGACGCCGACGACCACGGCCAGTACCGGGACCAGCCCCGCCGAGGGGTCGCGCAGTGCTCGCGCCGAGCCGAGGAATGGCACGAGATCTGCACGACGGGCCGTTCGGCGCACCAGGTCTGCAAGCGGGAGCGGGTAGAGCCGAAGCACGACGAGACACGCGAGCAGCGAGAGGAGCAGCGGGACCGCGGCGAGCAGTGGATCGACGCCGGTCGTCGCGGCGGAGGTGGAGAGGCCGCGGCGGAACAGCAGCACGACCGCGGTGATCGCGAGCACCGCGACGAGCACTTCAGCGATCCATCGGACGCGTCCGTCACTGGCGCGGCCGAGGTCCGACCTGGCGCGCCGCAGCGGGCTGAGTGCGGGCTCGGCGGCCACGAGCAGGGCGGCGGGAGTGAGGGCGAAGAGGGTTGCGATCGCCCACCCGCCGAATCCGGCGTCGGCTGCGACGAGCAGGATGCCGATGATCCCGCCGACGACGGCGGCCGGAACGCCGATGGCCAGGCCTTCGAGCGCGAGGATGCCACGGAGCTGGCCGGGCGATGCGCCTCGGGCGGCTGCCAGCTCGAGTCCGGTGCGCCGACGCTCGAACACCACTCGGGCACCGAGCACGAGCACCGCGACCATCACGCCGATCGGTCCGGACGCGATCGTTGCGAGCACCGCGTCGGTCGCGCTCGCCGCGATGGCCGCGTCACCGAGGGCGTCGGCCAGGCCGCTCGTGAAGGCGACGTCGCCGACCGTCGCGAACCAGAACTCCCATGAGCCGCCGCCGAGCACGAACGTCTGACTCGTGAATTCGCCGAGTTGCGTCATGAGCTCGGCCGAGTCGGCGGCGCGGATGCGCTCGGGCAGCGTCGGGAACCAGACGTCCATCGCGGTCGGCAGCTGGGAATCCTGCAGCCCCGCCCACGAGACGGGGTCGGCGAAGCCGAGGCCCGTGATCTCGAGGTTTCCCCCTGGGGTGTAGGAGACCGCCGGTTCGAGTGCCACCGCCGGTCCGTGCGTCCAGAAGCCGTCGTCGGGATCGATCGCTGCGAAGGTGCCGACCAGTCGAACGTCTTGCGCTGTCGTGCCGAGCGGCATCGAGCGGTCTTCCCCCGTCGCCCACTCCATCTCTTCAGCGACGGCGTCGGCGAGCACGATCTCGAGCGGGGCGTCGCCCGGCACCGGGCCGGTCAGGGTCGCCGGCCACTCGCCCCCGGTGAGCGTGATGTGCTCGCGCAGTCTCGGGTCGAACCCCGTGAAGAGCTGGTACGACGTCGAGTCGGCCGAAGCTCCCGGCACGCTCGCCCTCGTGGGCCCGGCGTGGAGGACGGTCAATGGTTCGCCCGCGACCCGTTTCAGCAGCTCTGGCATGTCGGCACGGATGTCGAGCATGCGCTGCTCCTGTGCCCCCCAGACCGCGTCGACCTCGGGCGTCAGGGTCGTGTCGCCGTCGGAGGCGCCGAGCTCCGGCAGGTTGCGGCTGGAGGTGACGACGTCGAGTTCGCGGGCCGGGAACGTCTCGAGTTCTTCCTCGAGTGCCGCGGTGTGCATCGCCGAGATCGCACGCGGAACCCCCGTCGCGAGCAGCGCACCGGCGAGCACGAGCAGTCCGAGCATGATCGACGCCACGGGTCCCGCGAAGAACTGGCGCCGCAGCAGACCGGGAGTGGTGAGTCGTGAGTGATGCAGGCCGGTCATCCTTCCTCCTGCCTGAGCCCGGGGCGTGATGCGATTCGCCGAACGGATGCCGCGGCGCCGGCCGCGATCGCCGCAGCGAGCACGACGAACGCGGCGATTCCCACGACGAACGGCACCGGGTCGATGATGAATTCGACCGGGATCACCTCGGGCACTCCCGCCACTGCGGCCCGGGCGAGCTCGCGTGCCGTGAGCAACGCCGTGACGATACCGACGAGAACGCCGATCACGATCGCGGTGCCGAGCGTCACCGCCAACTCGGCGAATCGGGCGCGCGATTGCGTTCGCGCCGGCACACCGAGCACGCGGAGCACGACGATCTCGCCGAATCGGGTGCCCGAGAGTGTGGCGACGAGCGCGACGACCGCGATCAGTGCGAAGAGCAGGGCTCCGGCTGCTCCGGTCCACAGGGCTGCGATCGCGGGAGCGATGAACGGCGCGGAGGAGGCGGCCGACCGCGCGTCGGCGACGACGGCCGAGCCGCGGTCGCGACTCAACTCGCTCGCGACACGATCGGGGTCGGATGCCGCGACCCACCGTTCTCCGAACGCGGGAATGCCCGCGCCCGTATCGAAGGCGTACCGTTCGAACGCACCGAGGTCGGCGAGCGCGCCGCCGCTGTCGGCGGTCGGCACCACGGGAAGGATGCCGGCCACGACCGCGTCGACCGCGACTCCGCCGGTGAGCACCCGCAACGCGAACTCGTCGCCGGTCTCGGCGGCGATGCGCTCGGCCAGTTCGGAGCCGAGCACGACGGGCAGCGGGTCGCTCCCTCCCGACGTGAGCGAGACTCGCCCGCTCGGCGTCTTCGATGAGAGTCGCAGCTCGCGTTCCGTGTCGAATTCGGCTGCGGCGACGCTTGCGCCGTCGAAGGAGATCGCGCCGAACGAGACGAGCACGTCGGCGCCGTCGGCGCCGGCGAGCGACGCGCCGAGACCGATGAATCGGAGGCCTTCGGCATCCGGAAGCTCGAAGCTCACGTCGGCGCCGCCAGCGGCGATGTCGACGACCGTCGGAGTCGCGGGTGTCGCCGCGCCCGATTCCGTGAGGAGCCACGCCGTCACCGCGACCGTGCCGCTCGTGCCTCCGGGCGCATCGACGTCGACGGCGAGGTCGATCGTCGTGGCCCCGGGCGGCAGTGCCGCACCGGCTGCGGCAGCGGAGTCGGCGAGGGCGGCGGTCACGTCTGCCGAACCGGTGCCGGGGGCGACCGCATCGACCTTCGCACTGGGCAGCGCCACGAAGGTCGAGCGGTCGGAACCGACCCGCATCTCGCCGCGGAAGACCGGTGCCTCGGCGGTGACGCCCTCGGCGCCGGCGACCGTGTCGTCGAGGGCGAGCGCGTCGGGGCCCAGCACCACGTCGCGTCCGGCGAACGAGACACGCACCTCGCCGCCGGTGACGAGCGCCGAAGCGGTGCGGTCGATGTCGTGCCAGGCTCCCGAGAAGGCGGCCGTCAGGGTGAGCCCCGCGACGGCGAGCATCGTGACGAGCGACGCGGAGGCGTAGAGCGCCGCGCGCCGCGCGAGCTGGCGCATCGGCAGCGAGGGGACGAGGGTCGGCCGTGCTGCGGCGAGCCGCTCGAGCACGGCGCCGATCGGTCGGGAGAGCCCGAGCGCGACGAGTGCGAGCGCGACGAGCACGAGCACCGGCGCGAGCACGGCGATCGGGTCGACGTCGATCGTGCCCGACGCGCTCGCCACGAGCGGTGAGCCGTACAGACGGAACTGCCAGAGGGCGACGGCCGCGACCACGAGGAGCAGCACGACGCCGCCGGTGACGAGACCACGGGACATCCGGCCCACCTCATCGCCCGATCCGCGCACGACCGGGCGCCGTGCATCGAGCCACGCGCCCCCGGCGAGGATGAGCACGGCTCCGACGAGCGAGGCGGATGCCACGAGTGCTGCATTGCCCCAGTCGCGGGCCTCCCCGGGCCTGGTGATCGTGAGGAGCGACTCGGCGACGGCCGCACCCGCGAGCGCTGCCGGTACGCCGAGTGCGAGGACCTCGACCGCGGTGTCGCGCGTGAGCCGGCCGGTGGAGGCTCCTCGAGCGCGGAGCAGCATGGTCTCGCCGCGTCGGGCGGCGCCGAGGAGCGTTGCGAGCCGGGTGAGCGCTGCGAAGCCTGCGAAGCCGAGGAGGAGCAGGGGCAGTGGCGCGATCGCGCGCACCGCTCCGAGACCAGCGAGGAGCCTCGTCAGGGTCGCGTCGAGGCCGCCGAGCGAACTCAATCCGTCGGTGCCGATCCCCGGCGCCGCCCGGAGCGCGGGCTCGACGTCGGGCAGCTCCGCGCGCAGGGCCTGCGCGGACTCGGGCGTGGCAGCGGCGGCGTCGGCGACGGCGGTCCAGCGCACGACGACCGCGGCGGGCACGTCGAGCGTCGCCTCCTCGGCGACGAGGAAGGGGCCTGCACCCTCGAGCGTGCCACCGGAGGCCACGACGGCCTCGCCGAACCATGCCGGATCGTTGGGATCGCTCGGCAGCCACGTGCCCACGACGAGGAGACGCGGGTTCGACGGGCCGTCGAGCTCGACGACGTCGCCCCGTGCGAGGCCCAGTGCCTCGGCCGCGGACGCATGGAGGGTAGCGGGCACGGCATCGTCGGCTGAGGCCGCGGCGAGCGACTCGGGGGCGTCGGGCCAGGCACCGTCGACGAGTTCGGAACGTGCCGCGGCGTCGGCGTCCGCGAGGAGCACGGCGCTGAAGGCCGTCTCGCCGCTCGTGGCATCCACCGGTGCGGTCTCGACGGTACGGCTCCACGATGCACCGCGCGGCGTGAGCGTGCGATCGAGCACGGATGCCGCGGCATCCGCTTGGGCCGCCGGGTCGTTCGCCACACGGATCTGCCAGCGCGCGGCTCCAGCCGTGCCCTGGGCGGCCTCGAGACCGCTGCGAAGGCCGCTCGAGGACGAACCCGCGAGCGAGTCGACGACACCGGTGCCGAGGGCGGACATCAGGAGGACGACGGCGGCGATCGACGTGAGCACACCGGCGCGGGCGTTCGCACGGGCGAACGCCATTCGTGCCGCACCCACGCGTTCTCCTCGTTGATCGGGTCGCGCGCGCAGCGGCGTACGGGGCAGGTCCGGGCGGCTCGCCCGGGGGAGACGACCGCCGTCGCCCGCGCGGCGACGAATTCGCACAGCCTAGCGTTGAGAGCGGTCTTGCGTGCCACCCCGAAAAACCCATAGTCTGTAGGGCTGGCCGCGGTGAGTGATCCGACCGGCCTCGAGATTCGCAGACGACTTGCAGGAGGACACCATGCAGACAGAAACCGACGCCCGCACGATTGCGGTCCACGGCTCTGTTCGGCCGGCGTACCTCGTCGTCGGGCTTGCCGGGTAGACCGCCCGTTCCTGCCGCGCAGGCCTCGCCTGCCCCGCGGATTCACGCGCTTTCGCGATCCGCGTCACTCTCTTCACCAAACCTTCGCCGTTCAGACTCGATCTGGAGTTCGGCGCCCCTTCTGATTGGAACCGGCTGTGTCCGAATCCCCCCAAACGCCTGAGCACGGCGCACCCGACTCGACGACAGGGCCTGAGCGGCTCGGTACTCTGCGCACGCTCTGGCGGCTGCGCGAGTACGCCGGGCCTGCCATGCCCGCGTTCGCCGGCAGCATGGCCGCTGCGATCGGGGCGCACCTCATCGCCCTGGCGATCCCGCAGGTACTCCAGCAGATCGTCGACGGGCCGCTCGCCCATGGCGAGGCCGATGCGGTCATCCCGCTCGCGGTGCTCGTGTTCGTCCTCGGCGCGGTCGAGGCGATCCTCTACGCGATCCGCCGTTGGCTCGTCGTCGGCCCCGGTACGCGGGTCGAGGCGCGCATGCGCAACGCGCTCTACGCGAAGCTGCAAGACCTGCCCGTGAGCTTCCACGACCGCTGGCCGAGCGGCCAGTTGCTCTCCCGCGCGGTGAGCGACCTCGGCCTCATCCGTCGCTGGCTCTCGTTCGGGCTCGTCCTGACCGGCGCGAACGTCGTGATCATCGTCGTGGGCGTCGGCATCCTGATGTCGATGAACTGGTTCCTCGGCCTCATCTTCCTCGTCTGCTCGCTGCCGCTCTGGTGGGCGGGCTGGCGCTTCGAGGGCCGGTACTCCGAGATGTCGCGGCTGAGCCAAGACCAGGCGGGCGACCTCGCGACCGCCGTCGAGGAGTCGGTGCACGGCATCCGGGTGCTGAAGGCGTTCGGCCGTGGCAAGCACGCCCTGTCCACGTTCCGCGCGCAGGCCGAGTCGTTGCGCAGCACCGAGATCGAGAAGGCGCGTCTCGACGCGAACATCTGGGTGTGGATCATGGTCGTTCCCGCCGTCGCGCTCTCGATCTGCCTCGTGGTCGGCGTGTGGCTGGCATCGCAGGGCCAGCTCACGGTCGGCGAGCTCGTCGCGTTCTTCGCGACGGCCACGGTGCTCGCATGGCCGATCGAGTCGATCGGCTTCATGCTCGCGTTCGCCCTCGACGCGCGCACCGCGACCGATCGGTACTTCGACATCCTCGACAGCGAGAACACGATCGTCGACCCGACCGAACCGCGCACCCTCGAACGCCCGCGCGGCGAGCTCGCCTTCACGGGCGTGCACTTCCGCTATCAGGATTCGCCCGAGCGGTTCGGCGACCTCCTCGACGGCGTCGACCTCGTGCTCGAGCCAGGGGAGTCCATGGCGCTCGTCGGCCTCACGGGGAGCGGCAAGACCACGATGACGGCGCTCACCACGCGCCTCTACGACGTCACTGCGGGTTCGGTGACGCTCGATGGCGTCGACGTGCGCGCGTTCAGCCGCGAAGAGCTGCGCACCCACATCGCCATGGCCTTCGAAGACGCGACGCTCTTCAGTGCCTCGGTGCGCGACAACGTACTGCTGGGGCGGCCCGAACTCGCCGCCGACGACCCCGGAACCCGGGCGGAAGCCGAACGGGTGCTCGACGAGGCCCTTCGGATCGCGCAGGCCGGGTTCGTCTACGAGCTGCCCGAGGGCGTCGACACGAAGGTCGGCGAAGAGGGCATGAGCCTCTCCGGCGGACAACGGCAGCGACTCGCACTCGCACGCGCGGTCGCGGCAAATCCCGCCGTGCTCGTGCTCGACGACCCGCTCTCGGCGCTCGACGTCGCGACCGAGGGCCGAGTGGAGGCGGAGCTGCGTTCGGTGCTCGCCTCGACGACGGCGCTCATCGTCGCGCACCGCCCGTCGACGGTCATGCTCGCCGATCGGGTCGCGCTGCTCGAACACGGGCGGATCACCGCGGTGGGCTCCCACTCCGAGCTCCTCCGGGAGAGCGAGCACTACCGATTCGTCATCTCGAGCCTCGAAGACGACGAGCGCAGGAACACCGGCGTCGATGCCGTCGACGTCGACACCACGATCCGAGAGGAGGCGGCATCATGAGCGTCACCGGTGTCCAGGGCGAGGAACGCCAGGACTACACGAAGGCGGAATCCACGCAGATCCGCGCTCGCTCGCGGCGACTCCTCGGTTCACTGCTCGCGCCGCAGAAGGCCAAGCTGTGGATCACGGCGGCGGCCATCGTCGTGTCGTCGGCCGCGCAGGTCGCCGGGCCCGCGCTCATCGCCTTCGGCATCGACCAGGGCATCCCCGCGCTGATCGAGCAGAACTGGTACCCCACCGCGTTCGCGGGCGTCGCGTACCTTCTGACCGGGCTCGTGGGCGCGTTCCTCATCTCGGTGTACATCCGCATGTCGGCTCGCATCAGCCAGGCCGTGCTCATCGACCTGCGCACGAGGGTGTTCCTGCACACGCAGAAGCTCTCGCTCGAGTTCCACGAGTCGTATACCTCCGGGCGCATCATCTCGCGGCAGACGAGCGACCTCGACGCCATCCGCGAACTCATGGACGAGGGCCTCACGCTCCTCGTGCGCGGGCTCATGTACATGGTGTTCACGGGCGTCATGCTCGTGATCGTCGACGCCCCGTCGGGGCTCGTGCTGCTCGTCTCGCTCATTCCGCTCGCCATCCTCACCCGGTGGTTCCAGGTGCGCTCGCAATCACTGTTCCGGCGTTCGCGCGTGGCATCGGCGAAGCTCATCGTGCAGTTCGTCGAGACCATGACCGGCATCCGAGCGGTGCAGGCGTTCCGCAAGCAGAAGCGCAACGAGGCGGACTTCGGCGAGCTCGTCGAGGACTACCGCGACGTCAATGCCAAGGTCTTGGGCCTCTTCGCGGTGTTCAACCCCGGGCTGGCCTTCATCGGCAACACCGCGGTGGCGGTCACCCTCGTGCTCGGCGGTTTCCGTGTGGTCGAGGGCGGCCTCGGAGTCGGTGTGCTGCTCGCGGCCGTGCTGTACACGAAGCGGTTCTTCGACCCGATGGAGGACATGGCGATGTTCTACAACGGCTACCAATCGGCCTCCTCGGCGCTCGAGAAGATCTCGGGCGTGCTCGAAGAGGAGCCGAGCGTGCCGGACCCGGTCAAGCCGACCGACCTGTGGAACGCCGAGGGGCACGTGCGCTTCGACGGCGTCGAGTTCGCCTACAGGAAGGATCGGGTGATCCTGCCGCGATTCGACCTCGACATTCCGGCCGGACAGACGATCGCGCTCGTCGGCTCCACCGGTGCCGGCAAGTCGACGCTCGCCAAGCTCATCGCGCGCTTCTACGACCCGAGCGACGGAGTCGTCTCGCTCGACGACATCTCACTCGCCGACCTGCACCCGAAAGATCTGCGGCGAGCGATCGTCATGGTCACGCAAGAGGCCTACCTCTTCTCGGGTTCGGTGGCCGACAACATCGCGCTCGGCAAGCCCGACGCGACGTTCGACGAGATCGTGCGGGCGGCCATGGCGGTCGGCGCGCACGAGTTCATCGAGGGCCTGCCGGGCGGCTACGACACCGACGTGAACAAGCGGGGCGGTCGGGTGAGCGCCGGACAGCGTCAGCTGATCTCGTTCGCGCGGGCGTTCCTCGCGAACCCCGCGGTGCTGATCCTCGACGAGGCGACCTCCTCACTCGACATCCCGAGCGAGCGACTCGTGCAAGACGGGCTGACCAAGCTCCTCGCCGACCGCACCGCGATCATCATCGCGCACCGCCTGTCGACGGTCTCGATCGCCGATCGGGTGCTCGTGATGGAGCATGGTCGCATCGTCGAAGACGGCACCCCGCCCGAGCTCATCGGCGGTTCCGGACGGTTCGCGGCGCTCCACGCGGCCTGGCGGGACTCCCTCGTCTAGGGCGAACACGCGAACACGCGAACACGCGAGCAGCGAGCGGATGCCCCGCGCCGAACATTCGGCGCAGGGCATCCGTGTCTCCGTGCCTCAGCCCGGAATGACGACGACCGGCGCCGCGGGATCGTTCGCGAACCCTGTTCCGGCCAGTGGGCTCACGAGCAGGTCGCCGTCGCCGAGCGGGGGGAGCAGGCAGCCGCGCACGACCCCGTCTCCGGGGTCGAGACCGGGACCCGTGAGGGTGACCTGTCGGCGCTCACGCAGCCGCCGCCGCCGGGCCGCGCGCTCCGTCGTGCCCCCGGTCACGGGCTCCGCGCCGAGTTCCGTCGCCGCGAACACCCGCTCCGCGGGGTCGCCGTCGGCTCCGCCCGGCTGCGCGCCGGACAACGACCCGTCGAGGTGGAGCCAGCGCCCGTCGGGGCGGTCGGCCGTGCCGATCACACGGGTCACGAGTGTCATCGCCGGTGCCGTCACGGAGCGGCCCGGGTCGAACGACACGCGGAGGTCTGCGGGAGCGTCCGCGAGCGCGTCGCGGATGGCACGCACGACGTCGGCCCCAGCCCCGGTGCGCTCGTCGTGGTCGACGGGAAGCTCCCCGGCCAGGTGCAGCACGCTCCGGCGCACGCCCTGCCTTCGCAGCCGGTGCTCGAGGCGGAGCGCGTCGTGGATCGTGCGTCTCCACGTCACGGCGGTCGCCCCGACCGCGAGGTCCACGGTGAACCCCGCGACGCGCAGCCCGGCGTGCCGACAGGCCTCGACGAGCTCCGGCGCCCGGTCGGCGGTGACGCCGAACTTCGCCGCCGGGCCGGCCGAGCCGGGCGGCGCGGCCGCCGCGAGGCGCACGAGCACCGAGACATCCTTCGGCAGGCCGGCGAACTTCGCGACCTCGGCCGCATTGTCGACGACGAAGGTGCGGATGCCTCGGAGGTAGGCGCTCGTGAGATCGGCGACCGTCTTCACGGGGTGGGTGTGCACGCTGCGATCCACCGAGATGGCATGGAGCTCGAGGAACGCGATCTGCGCTCGGGATGCGACGTCGATGCTCGCGCCGAACGCGTCGACGGCGCGTGCAGCCGCCGGGTGCGGCAGCGCTCCCGCCGCGACGTGGATGCCGACGGTCGGCAGCTGCCGGCGCAGCTCGAGGAGCCGCATGGTGAGCCGGTCGGTGTCGATCACGAGGAGCGGAGTGCCATGACGGCGCACGAGATTCCAGCCGGATGTGCTCGGCGTATTCGGCCAGATCGCGGCGCACGAGTTCGCGGTGCGCCACCCGCTCGGTCGCGGAACCGGTGCCCGACGATGCCGGTGCGCGCTCATCGAGCAGCCCATGCAAACGCTCGGTCCAGGACATGCCCCGAAGTCTGCCGTGCGCCGGCGGGCGCGGGATCAGGGCGACCACCGGCCGGCCGAGGGTGCAGGCACTGAGTGCGGCCGGCACGCGCTCGACGGACACGAACTCTCCAGCTTGGCAGCGATCCGGCGCGCCCGCACCGGTGTGCCCCCTGAAATGGGCCGCGCGGCCGAGTGCGTGTCGCGGTACCCTCACGGGAGACGGGGCCACCCGGTGGCGGTGACGCCTGCCCCGGAATGGAGGAGCGATGGAGACGACCGCACGTCCCCTGCGCGTGGCGATCGCCGATGACGCGCTCCTCCTGCGCGAGGGCATCGCAAAGGTGCTCGTCGACGGCGGCATCGAGGTCGTCGCCTCCGTCGGCACGGGTGCCGAACTGCTCGAAGTCGCTGCTCGCGGTGAGCTCGACGCGGCCGTGCTCGACATCCGCATGCCCCCGAGCCACCGCGACGAGGGCATCCTCGCCCTCGAAGAGATGCGCGCACAGGGTTCGACCATCGGCGTCCTGCTGCTCTCGATGTACGCGACGCCCGAGTACGCCCTGCGTGTCTTGGGCGCGGGCAGCGGCACGGGCTACCTGCTGAAGGAACGCGTCTCCGAGCCGCAGACGCTCGTGCGGGCGGTCGAGACGGTCGCCTCGGGCGGCTCCGTCGTGGACCCCGAGGTCGTCGAACAACTCGTGCAGCGCACCCGGGCCGACGACCCCCTCTCCCGACTCACCGAGCGCGAGCGATCCGTGCTCGAACTCATGGCGCAGGGGTACTCGAACGGCGGCATCGCGCAGTCGCTCTTCCTCGGCCTGAAGACCGTCGAGACGCACGTCCGCTCCATACTGCAGAAGCTCGATCTCGAGGAGTCGCCCGAGCACCACCGGCGGGTGCTCGCAGTGCTGACGCTCCTCGGCGCGAGGTGATGGCCCCCGGCCGTAAGGGCCGGATCATCAGACGCAGCATCGTCATCGCCGTGGTCGTGGCGGTGAGCCTCGCGATGGAGATCTCCGGATTCCTCGCCACCCCCGCGGCGGACCGTCGCGAGGCGTCATGGACGACCCTCCACGCGATCGTTCCGCTCGTGTTCGCGGCGTGCGCCGGCATCGCGTGGTCGATCGGCCCCTCGCGGGTGCCCGCGCGGCTGATGGTCGGCTTCTCCCTGGTGTGGATACCGCTGTCGTTCCTGCGCATCGTCGAGGACATCGGATGGCTCTGGCCGCTGC
The DNA here is from genome assembly GCF_059445405.1 of Agromyces sp. Y782. Taxonomy (NCBI): domain Bacteria; kingdom Bacillati; phylum Actinomycetota; class Actinomycetes; order Micrococcales; family Microbacteriaceae; genus Agromyces; species Agromyces sp. Y782. Next base: position 2,954,227 of record NZ_JCAIUG010000001.1, read on the forward strand.
TCTACGGCCTGCACCTCTGGTGGGCGGTGCTCACGGGCATCCTCGTCCTCGTGTATCCGCGCGGCTGGCTGGTCGACCGGGTCGATCGCTGGATCGCGGGAATCGCGCTCGTTGCATCGGTCGGCTACCTGCTCGGGGTGCTGCTGCTCGGTCAGCCATCGGCTGAGGTATGCGATTGTGTTCCCAATCCGTACCGCATCACGGATGCGCCCGCCCTGTTCGCGGTGATCGACATCGGCTACCGCATCGTGGGTGTGCTGCTCGCGCTCGTGATCGCCGGTCGGCTCCTCGTGCGTTGGGTCCGCGGCAGCGTTCCCGCCCGTACGGTGGCGTTCCTCATGCCGGTCGCCTTGTTCGCGTGGGCGATCACCCTCGCTGCCCAAGCCGTCAACTATGCGGCATCCGGCACCGCCGACCTCGTGCTCGACACCGTCTCACTCGTGGCGATCGCGTCGATCCCCGTCAGCTTCGTCGCCGGCATCGCCCACGCCCGGAACATGCGCGCCCGGGTCGCGGACCTGATGCGCATCACGCGCGAGGGCGCCGACCGCGGCTTGTGGGCGGAGTCGCTCGCGCGCACCCTGCGCGACGCTTCGGTGCGCGTCTACTGGTGGGACGAAGAGCGCGCCAGATATGCGGATGCCGCGGGGGAGCCGCTCGAGCACGGCCCCGACGACCGGCGTGCCGATCACGGCCTGCTGCCGGTCGCGTCGCCGACCGGGATCCCGATCGCGGTCATCCGCCACGACCGGGTGCTCACCGACAACATGCGCCTGCTCGACGGGGTCTCGAGCGCCCTGCGACTCTCGGTCGACAACGGCCGATTGCGTTCGGAGATCGAACGCACCCTCGAGCAGGTGCGGCAGTCGCGCAGTCGCATCGTCGAGGCCGGAGACGAGGCGAGGCGTCGCATCGAACGCGACCTGCACGACGGGGCGCAGCAGCAGCTCGTCTCGCTCGGCATGCGGTTGCGCCTCGTGGCGAACCAGGCGCGCGATCGCGGAGTCGAGCCGCTCGGAGTCGAGCTCGACGACACGATCGGCATGCTGAACCAGGGCCTCAGAGACCTGCGCGAGCTCGCGCACGGCATCCACCCGTCGCTGCTGTCGTCGGGCGGACTGGCGCTCGCGGTGCCGGAACTCGCCGGTCGCTGCCCGGTGCCGGTCGAGATCGACGTGCAGGCCGAGGGGCGTCTGCCCGAGGTCGTCGAGTCGACCGCGTACTTCGTCGTCTCCGAGGCGCTCGCGAACATCGCGAAGCACGCCCAGGCGACGCGGGCGTGGGTGCGTGCCGGCATCGACGGCGGCGAACTCGAGCTCGTCGTGCGCGACAACGGGGTGGGCGGGGCATCCGTCGACGCAGGCTCCGGCATGCTCGGCATCGCCGACCGGGTCGACGCCGTCGGCGGCCGGTTCGTCATCGTGAGCCCGGCGGGAGCAGGCACGACGATCACCGTGCGCATGCCGCTCGGGGTCAGCGTCGCGGGCTGACGAGTCGGCTCACGCCGCACCGCCGTTGATGTAGAGGACCTGCCCGTTGATCCACCGAGCCGGCCCCGCCAGGGTGGAGACGATCTCGGCGACGTCGTGCGGGGTGCCGAGCCGGCCCATCGGGTTGGATCCGGCGATCCGGTCGATGAGTTCCTGCGGCTTGCCTTCACGGAACAACGGGGTGTCGGTCGGACCGGGCGCGACCGCGTTGACGGTGATGTCTCGTCCGGCCAGCTCACGGGCGAGGATCAACGGCAGCGCCTCGACGGCGCCTTTGCTCATCGCATACACCCCGTAGGACGGCGCCTGCAGGCGCGTGATCGACGTGGAGAACAGCACGATGCTGCCACCGTCTCGCACGGTCCGTGCTGCCTCGCGAGCCACCAGGAACGTTCCGCGGATGTTCGCGTGCGACACCCGGTCGAATGTGTCGATGTCGGTGTCCACGAGGGGCGACAGCGGCATGATGCCTGCCGTGTGCACGACCGTGTCGACGCCGCCGAACGCGGACTCCGCCTCACCGAACAAGACGGCGACGGCCTGCTCATCGCCGACATCGGCATGCACCGCGAGCGCACTCGCGCCCGCTGCCGTGATCTCTCGTACCACCGCGTCGGCGCGATCCTGGTTGCCGTGGTACTGCACGACGACGTCGAAGCCGTCTGCAGCGAGCCGAAGTGCGGTGGCACGGCCGATACCGCCCGAACCGCCGGTGACGATCGCAACACGTGAACTCATGGGAACCTCTCGATGTCAGATGTGAACAATTCGTCCACAAATGAGATCGTAGGGCATAATGGACAATGTGTCCACTTCTGAATCGACCTCCGCAACCAAGGTGCGGCGCGGGCGCGGGCGACGCCCCGCCGCCGAAGTACGCGGTGATGTACTCACCGCCGCCGCCGATCTGCTCTTCGCCGGCGGAATGGCGGCAGTCACCTTCGACCGGGTCGCCGCCGTTGCGGGCTCGAGCAAGACGACCCTGTACAAGTGGTGGCCGACGCCGGGCGCCCTCGCCGCCGAGGCCTACTTCACCCGGGTCGAGCACGCGCTCGGCTTCCCCGACACCGGAGAGATCACGGGCGACCTCCGGGCGCAGCTTCGGGCCTTCGCCCGCCTCATGCAGCATGAAGACGCCGGGCGCGCGGTTCGCGAGCTCATCGGAGCCGCCCAGACCGACCCTGCGCTGCGGCAGGCCTTCGCGGCCACCTACTCCCGGCCACGACGCGCAGAAGCCGTCCGGGCGCTCGAGCGCGCGCAGGACCGCGGCCAGATCCGGTCGGACGCACCGCTCGACGTCCTCGTCGACCAGCTCTGGGGAGCCTGCTATCACCGCATCCTCGTGCTCGACGAGCACATCGACGACGCCCTCATCGACCGACTCATCGGCAACGCGCTCAACAGCGCGGTGACGACCGGAGGGTAGTCAGGCCCGCCACCGGCACGCGGCGAGGTCGATGCGGTAGCCGTCGTCGTCGTCGGTCGTGCGCAGCGGCGTGCCCTCGGCGTCGTAGTACGCGCGGGCCCGCTCGGCGTGACCCGCAGGCGGGCGGCCCCCGGCGCGCACGACCCGCCACCACGGGGCATCCGCACCGTACCTGGCCATCACCTGTCCGACGGCGCGAGCGCCGCGGGAGCCGAGCAGCGCGGCGATGTCGCCGTACGTCGCGACCTGCCCCGAGGGGATGTCGGCGACGACGATGAGCACGGCGGCGACGAACCCTTCGACGGGCTCACGGCTGCGCCCGGTCGGCTGTTGCGGCATCCGCTCGACCTGATCGGGGCTCGCGTCAGAGCTCGAGCGCACCGATGACGTCGCCATACGCGCTCTCGCCGACGTCGGTGAACCCGATGCGGTGGAAGAACGCCTCGGGGCCCTCTTCGCCGGGCTCCCACAGCACGGTGATGCGGTCGAAGCCGCGCCGCTTCGCCTCTTCGGCGAGCGCCGTCGCGAGGAAGCGCCCGACACCCTTGCCTTGCACTTCGGCGTCGACGTTGATGCGCCAGATGCACGCCCGGAACTCTTCGTGCTCGTTCTCGGGATCGAAGTTGCCGTGGATGAACCCGACGACTCGGTCGTCGAGGAGCGCGACGCGCTGCCATGCGGTCGCGGGGTTCACGACCGAGGACTCGGCCGAATAGGTGACCGGGGCGATGAACTGTTCCTGACCGGGCTTCAGCGACAGCGAGTTCGCCGCAACGATGTTCGACGCCGACAGGTCTTCCAGTCTCAGCTCAGCCATGCAGCCAAGGCTAACCCGTGCGAGCTCCGCGTCGGTAGCCGAGACGACACAAAGACATCGGCCGATGCCGACGCCACCCGCGACACGGCCGGCATCTGAGCGGCCGAACCGGCATTGCGACGACGCGATCGAGCGGATGCCGCGGTATCCGTCGTCTCGATGTGGAGCCGAAACTCTCTCGATGTGGAGATAATCCGGTGACGCGGTAGGCTGGCAGGCGGCGTGTCCGACCGCCCGAAAGCTTCCCGTTTCCCCCACCAGAATCAAGGAGACATCCACTTTGTCGAAGATCAAGGTTGCAGGCACCGTCGTCGAGCTCGACGGCGACGAGATGACGCGAATCATCTGGCAGGCCATCAAAGACACGCTGATCCACCCGTACCTCGATGTGAACCTCGAGTACTACGACCTCTCGATCCAGAAGCGTGACGAGACCGACGACCAGATCACGATCGATGCGGCGCACGCCATCCAGAAGCACGGCGTCGGCGTCAAGTGCGCGACGATCACGCCCGACGAGGCGCGCGTCGAGGAGTTCGGCCTGAAGAAGATGTGGAAGTCGCCGAACGGCACGATCCGCAACATCCTCGGCGGCGTCATCTTCCGCGAGCCGATCATCATCTCGAACATCCCGCGCCTCGTGCCCGGCTGGAACAAGCCGATCATCATCGGCCGTCACGCATTCGGCGACCAGTACCGCGCCACCGACTTCCTCTTCAAGGGCGAGGGCACCCTCTCGGTCTCGTTCACCCCGAAAGACGGCGGCGAGCCGCAGCAGTTCGAGGTCTACCAGTCCCCGGGCGACGGCATCGCGCAGGTGCAGTACAACCTCGACGCCTCGATCCGCGACTTCGCCCGCGCCTCGCTGAACTACGGTCTGAACCGCAACTACCCCGTGTACCTCTCGACGAAGAACACGATCCTGAAGGCGTACGACGGCCGCTTCAAGGACATCTTCCAGGAGATCTTCGAGACCGAGTTCAAGGCGGCGTTCGACGCCGCCGGCCTCACCTACGAGCACCGCCTCATCGACGACATGGTCGCCTCGGCCATGAAGTGGGAGGGCGGCTACGTCTGGGCGTGCAAGAACTACGACGGCGACGTGCAGTCCGACACCGTCGCGCAGGGCTTCGGCTCGCTCGGTCTCATGACCTCGGTGCTCGCCACTCCCGACGGCAAGGTCGTCGAGGCCGAGGCCGCGCACGGCACCGTGACCCGGCACTACCGCCAGCACCAGGCCGGCAAGCCGACCTCGACGAACCCGATCGCCTCGATCTTCGCCTGGACGCGCGGCCTCGCGCACCGCGGCAAGCTCGACGACAACCAGGAGCTCATCGACTTCGCCGCGACCCTCGAAGACGTCGTCATCACGACCGTCGAGTCGGGCGCCATGACGAAAGACCTCGCGGCCCTCGTCGGCCCCGAGCAGGGCTACCAGACGACCGAGGAGTTCCTCGCGACACTGGCCGACAACCTGAAGGCGCGCATCGCCGCGTAGTCGAAACGCCTCGAGACGGGGGTCGGATGCCGCGGCATCCGACCCCCGTTCGCGTTTCCGCCTCGCCGTTCACGCCCGTCTCTCGCAGCAATTCAGGTCGGCGAACGGCGTGTCGCGCGTTCGCGCCCGCAACACGCCGCGACACACCCGTGCGTTCCTGAATTCCGCACGTGCGACGGCCGCATTGTGCGCCACGACGGTGGCGCACGAGAGCTTTCTGGCCGGCGCATCCCGCGACGGGGGGAGGATGGGGGCATGGCACGCCTCCTGAAGCTCGCCCGCAGGTACTGGGTCGTCACCCTCACGCTCGGCGTGGGTCTGCTCGGCATCGTGCTCGCCCTCACCGGCGCGGGCGCCGCCGTGCAGTGGATCTTCAGCATCTACGCGCTCGGCGTCGCGGCCTGGCAGGCCGTCGGCATGGTGCGCGACATCCTGCGCGGGCACTGGGGCCTCGACATCCTCGCGGTGACCGCGATCGTCGCGACGGTGCTCGTCGGCGAGTACATCGCCGCCCTCGTGGTGGTGCTCATGCTCACCGGTGGCGCCGCCCTCGAGGACTACGCGAACCGTCGCGCCAAGCGCGAACTCGATGCGCTGCTGACCCGTTCGCCGCTGCACGCGCACCGCATCGAGGGGGAGTCGATCGTCGAGGTGCCTGCAGGCGACGTGCGCGTCGGGGATGTGCTGCTCGTGCGGCCGAGCGAGATCGTGCCGGTCGACGCGACCCTGGGCTCCCAAGAGGCGACGGTCGACGAGTCCTCCATCACGGGAGAGTCGGTGCCGGTCGAGAAGCACGCGGGCGACCTCGTGCTGAGTGGTTCGATCAACGGTCAGGCCGCGGTCGAAGTCGTCGCCGCGGCATCCGCAGCCGACAGCCAGTACCAGCAGATCGTGGCGCTGGTCACGGCGGCCGCCGAGTCGAAGGCGCCCGTCGTGCGCTTGGCCGACCGCTACGCGGTGCCGTTCACGGTGTTCTCGCTCGCGCTCGCCGCGGTTGCCTGGTGGTTGTCGGGCGACCCGGTGCGTTTCGCGGAGGTGCTCGTGCTCGCGACCCCGTGCCCGTTGCTCATCGCCGCGCCGGTGGCGTTCATCGGCGGCATGAGCCGCGCCGCGAAGAACGGCGTGATCGTGAAGGGCGGGGGAGTGCTCGAGCTGCTCGCTGCGGCGAAGACGGCCGTGTTCGACAAGACCGGCACGCTCACGTACGGCTCGCCGACGCTCGTCGCGATCCGGCCGGAGAACGGCTTCGGCGACGACGAGCTGCTCGGCGCGGTGGCTTCGGCCGAGCAGTATTCGTCGCACGTGCTCGCGACGTCGATGATCCAGGCGGCGAAGGATCGCGGACTCCCGCTCGTCGAGGCCGAGTGGGCGCGCGAGGCGGCGACGAACGGCGTGACGGCGAAGGTCGGCGGGCGCGAGGTCGTCGTCGGCAAATTTGCTTTCGTGCTCGAGCACGCGCCGGATGCGGAGCGTACCGAGATCGCGCCGGGAGAACTCGCGGTCTACGTCGCGATCGACGGTCGCTTCGCCGGGGCGCTGCTCGCGAGCGACCGGCTGCGCGAGAACGCGAAGGCCACGCTCGCACGCCTGGACGAACTTGGCGTGCACCGCGTCATGATGCTCACGGGGGACGCGAAGGCGACGGCCGATCACGTCGCCGCCGAACTGGGCATCACTCACGTGCGCGCGGAGTGCCTTCCGGCCGACAAGGTGCACGAGGTCGCGGCGGTCGCGGAGCGGCCGGTGATCATGGTCGGCGACGGCGTCAACGATGCGCCCGTACTCGCGGCCGCCGATGTCGGCATCGCGATGGGGGCGAAGGGCGCGACGGCGGCGAGCGAGTCCGCGTCTGCAGTGATCCTCGTCGACGATATCTCGCGCACGGCGAAGGCGGTCGAGATCGGCCGTGACACGGTGCGCATCGCACTGCAGAGCATCTGGCTCGGCATTCTCGTGAGCGTCGGGCTGATGTTCGTCGCCGCGTTCGGGGTGATCCCGGCCACCCTCGGTGCGGTGTTGCAGGAAGTGGTCGACCTCGTGACGATCCTCGCGGCGCTCCGCGCGATCGGCGGGCGGCTCGATGCGAGAGCGGATGCTTCCCGCAGCAGCCGCTCGCCGGTCACAACTCGATAACGTCGGGGCGAAGTGGCCGCAAGCTCTTGCGGCCAGGTTTGTTCGTAAGGTTTACTAACAAACGTGACTGCAATGGATGCGCAGCGAGGCCCGGTCACCTCGGCGCCGACGCCCACCACCTCCTCGGTGGCGCCCGAGTTGCTCATCGCGCCGAACCCAGGCGTGCCGGCGCTCACCCGTTCGCGCGCACTCCGTCCCACAGGCAAGGTCCTGCCCGAGCACGCCCGCACCCACAATCGAGCACTCGTGCTGCAGACCCTCTACTCGGCCGGCGCGCAGAGCCGGGCCGATGTCGCGCGCGAGACCGGGCTCACCCGCGTCACGATCTCCGACCTCGTCGCCGCCCTCATCGCCGAGGGGCTCGTCGTCGAACTGGGCCAGCGTGAAGACGTACGACCGGGCAAACCGGCGACGCTCATCGACATCGACCGCGATGCGTTCCACATCATCGGCGTCGACCTCTCGGAGCACGAGTTGTTCCGCGGCGCCGTCGTCGGCCTCGACGGCCAGATCGTCGCCCGCGACGAGATCCCGCGTGGCGGTTCGACCGGCGAAGCGGCCGTGCTCCTCGTCGAGCGACTCGTCGCGAGCCTCGCCGAGCGCACTTCCACGCCGGTGCTCGGCGTCGGCGTCGGCTCACCCGGCGTCGTCGACCAGCACGGCGTGGTCAGGTCGGCGCCCAACCTCGGCTGGACCGACGTCGCGCTGCAAGATCGACTCACCGCCCTGTTCGCTCTGCCCGTGTACGTCGCCAACGACGCGAACGTCGGCGTCCTCGCCGAACACGGCTCCTCCCACCTCGACGACCTGCTGCTGATCAAGATCGGGCACGGCGTCGGCGCCGGCCTCATCATCGGCGGGCGGCCCGTCATCGGCGGCGGCTTCGCGGCCGGCGAGATCGGCCACGTCGTCGTCGGCACCGACGGCGGCCCGCACTGCGCATGCGGCAGAGACGGATGCCTCGAAGCCTGGCTCGCCGTGCCACGGCTGACCGCCCAGCTCGCCGAGCTCTCCGGCGACGAGGTCGCCGTGGCATCCGCACGCGATGGTATTCTTCGCGAGGCCGGCCGCCGACTCGGCATCGTGCTCGCACCGGTCGTCGGTGCGCTCAACCTGTCGGAGGTCGTGCTCAGCGGCCCCGCCCAACTGCTCGACGGCGCCTTCCACGAGGCGACCGTCGACACGCTCCGGAAGCGGACGATGGCGGAGTTCAACCGTGATCTGAGGCTCCGGATGTCCGAGCAGGCGGAGGACATCGTCCTTCGCGGCGCGGCCGTCATGGTCCTCTCCGGACAACTTGGAGTCTCGTGAGGGACTCCACGCACCAAGGGTGACAGCGAACCCCCGCTGCCTCCCCACCCCATGAAAGGAAACGACAAATGAGGAAACTCGGCATTGTGGCGCTCGGCGCTGCTGCTGCCCTGACCCTCGCCGGTTGTAGCGCCGGTGGCGGCAACGAGTCGGCCGACAGTGGCAAGATCACCGTCTGGGTCGTCGGCACCGACACTCCCGACACAGCCCGCGAATACCTCAAGGACACCTTCGAGGCGGAGAACGACGGTTGGACTCTCACGGTCGAGGAGAAGACCTGGGCCGACGTGAGTGACACCTACGCGGCGGCACTGCAGTCGAACGACTCGCCCGACGTCGTCGAGGTCGGCAACACCCAGACCGCGAGCTTCGCGGATCAGGGCCTGTTCCTGCCGCTCACCGACTTCCCGGCCGATGACTACCTGCCCGGTCTCGTCGAGTCCGCCACGTACGACGGCGAGCTCTACGCAGCGCCGTACTACGCGGGCGGTCGTATCGTGTTCTACAGCGAGCAGATCCTCGGCGCCACCCCGGTTCCGACGACACTCGACGAGTACGTCGCAACCGGCAAGGCGCTGAAGACCGACACCCGCTCGGGTATCTGGGCTCCGGGCCGCGACTGGTACAACGCCCTTCCCTACGTCTGGGCGCACGACGGCTTCATCGCCGAGCAGGACGGCGACGAGTGGAAGGCCGGCTTCTCGAGCGAAGGCGGCATCGAGGGCCTGACCCAGCTGCAGGACGTGTACGTGAACGCGTCCAACGCGGCGAAGGACGGCGACGAGACCGACCCGCAGGTGCCGTTCTGCGCCGGTGAGATCGCGCTGCTCTCCGCTCCCGCGTGGGTGCAGTGGTCGATCACGGCTCCGGCCGACGCCGAGGCGCCGGGTTGCGCCGACACCTACGGTTCCGACCTGCGTGCCTTCCCGCTGCCCGGGCTCGAGGCCGGCGAGACCGCGCCGATCTTCGCCGGCGGCTCCAACATCGCCGTCGCGACGAAGAGCGCCAACCCCGAGCAGGCTCGCGCCGCGCTCGACATCATGGCTGGCGAGGACTACCAGATCCTGCTCGCCGAAGGCGGCCTGACGCCGGGCTTCACGGCAGCTGCTGCATCGCTGCCCGACACGGAGATCGCCAAGGCCCAGGCCGACGCGCTCGCCAACTCGAGGGTGACCCCGACCACCCCGAAGTGGGCCGAGGTCGAAGCTGCGCAGATCATCCAGGAGGCGCTCGTGAAGATCGCCCAGGGCGGCGACGTGGCGGCCATCGCGGCCGACCTCGACGCGCAGATCGAGGAGATCCTCAACAGCTAGCCTGTTGAGCCCTGCGCGGGGGGCGGAGTTCCACACAGCTCCGCCCCCCGTTCCCACGACATCCTCCGGCACGTCGCCGCCGCCGCGCCCGAGACGTACCATCAGTCAAATCGCGATCCCCCGCGACACATCCGAGGAGCAGCCATGAGCGCAACCCTCACCGAGCCTGACGCAGCGCCGCGCACGCCGAAGTCCAGACCTCCCCTCTCGCCGCGGGGCTCCGCTGGCGATCGTCCCCGTAAGAAGCCGCTGCCCTGGGCACCGTGGCTGCTGCTCGGCCCCAGCATCCTGCTGCTCGGCGTCATGGTCCTCTACCCGACCATCGTCATGTTCGTGAACTCCTTCACCGACCTGCAGATCAAGAACAAGATGCTCGGCACCTCGCCGAACTTCGTCGGCTTCGACAACTACATCGAGGTCTTCACCGAGTCCGATTTCCCCGCGGTGCTCGCCCGCAGCCTCGGGCTCATGGTCGTCCTCACAGCGCTCATCGTCGTGCTCGGCATGATCATCGCTCTGCTCATGACGAAACTGTCGAAGGGATGGCGCCTCGCCGTGTCGATCGGCCTGATGCTCGCGTGGGCGATGCCCCCGCTCTCGGCGACCGTCGTGTTCGGCTGGATCTTCGACACCGACTACGGTCTCGTGAACTGGGCGCTCAACACCATCACGGGCACGCAGGACTTCCGCGGCCACTCCTGGCTCATCGATCCGTGGTCGTTCATGATGGTGCTCGTCATCATCGTCGTCTGGCAGAGCGTGCCGTTCGCCGCGGTCACCTTCTACGCGGGTCTCGGTCAGGTGCCCGAGGAAGTACTCGAGGCCTCATCGCTCGACGGCGCGAGCGCCTGGCAGCGGTTCCGGCTCATCGTCATGCCGTACATGCGGGGCGTGCTGACCGCCGTGCTGGTGCTCGAGACCATCTGGAACCTCCGAATATTCACGCAGGTGTACGCGCTGCAGCAACAGGGAGGGCTCGCGAGCGAGACGAACATCCTGCCCACCTACCTGTTCAGGCAGGGCCTCGGTGAGTTCGGCGTGACCGCCGCGATCGGCGTGTTCATGGTCATCCTGCTCATGGCCATCTCCTACTTCAACGTCCGTTCCTCCCTGAAGGATGAGGCAGAGCTGTGACCGTCAGCCCAGGAATCCAGATCGCCGAGAACCCCGGCTCGGTCACGACGTCCACGCGTGCCGCCTCCACGATCGGCGACGGCGGTCGTCTCGACCGACCCGCGCGCCGCGCCAAGGGGAGGGCCGGCCGGTTCGGGCTCAACGTGTTCGCGCTCGTCGTGATCGTCTGCTCGGTCTTCCCGGTCTACTGGATGGTGAACATGTCGTTCACCCCGCCGAACCAGATCATCAGCCGCAACCCGAGCTTCCTGCCGTTCGACTTCACGTTCAAGAACTACGTGACGGCGTGGACCCGCGAGGCGGCGCCCGGTCAGACCGACTTTCCGCACGCACTCGTCTCGAGCCTCACCGTGGGCCTCGCCGTCGTGGTGGTCGGCGCGCTCATCGCCTTCCTCGCCTCGATCGCGATCGCCCGCTTCGCCTTCCGAGGCCGCGTCGTCTTCATCGTGAGCGTGCTCGTCGTGCAGATGGTGCCCGGCGAGGCGATGATGTTCACGATCTACAACATGATCGACGACTGGCGCCTCATCAACACCCTCCTCGGGCTGTTCATCGTGCACCTCGCCGCGGTGGTGCCGTTCACGATCTGGACCCTGCGTGGCTTCGTCAGGGGCGTGCCGGCCGAGCTCGAGGAGGCGGCCCAGATCGATGGCTGCACGAAGGCGCAAGCGTTCTGGAAGGTCACCTTCCCGCTACTCGCACCGGGTCTCGTCGCCACCGGTATCTTCGCGTTCATCCAGAGCTGGAACGAGTTCCTGATGGCACTCCTCCTGCTCAAGGGCTACAATCTCACCCTCCCGCCCTGGCTGAACTCCTTCCAGTCGGCGACCGAAGCGACGAACTGGGGCGCCGTCATGGCAGGGTCCACGCTCATCGCCCTGCCCGTCGTCATCTTCTTCCTGTTCGTGCAGGGTCGAATGGTCGGCGGTCTCGTGAGCGGAGCAGTCAAGGGATGACCGGCATCGACTCGACCGGCGCGGGCACTGCCCTTCGCCGGGACATCCTCACGACCCTGCTGCCCGGTTTCGACGGCGTGAGCGCGCCTGAGTGGGTGCTCGAGCTGCTGCGCGACGGGCTCGGCGGCGTCTGCCTGTTCGGGTCGAACGTCGAATCGCCCGAGCAACTGCGCAGCCTGAACGCGTCGCTGCGCCAGGCGAACCCCCTCGCTGTGATCGCGATCGACGAGGAGGGCGGCGACGTCACACGGCTCTTCCACGACCGAGGTGCGCCGTTCCCCGGCAACGCCGTGCTCGGCCGCATCGACGACCTCGAGCTCACCGCACGCGTCGCGCGGGCCGTCGGCGAGGCGCTCGCGGCGACCGGATGCACCGTGACGTTCGCGCCCGACGTCGACGTGAACGCCAACGCCGACAACCCCGTGATCGGGGTGCGGAGCTTCGGCGCCGACCCCGAGCTCGTAGCGCGGCACTCCTCCGCCTGGGTCACGGCGCTGCAGCAGACGGGCGTCGCTGCCAGCGCGAAGCACTTCCCGGGCCACGGCGACACTGCGACGGACTCGCACCTCGCCCTGCCCGTCGTCGACGTGCCGCTCGAGACGCTCCGCGAACGCGAGCTCGTGCCGTTCCGCGCGGCGATCGCGGCAGGTTCCCGCACGATCATGACCTCGCACATCCTCATTCCGCAGCTCGACGCGGAGAATCCAGCCACCCTCTCCCCGCAAATTCTGAACGGCCTGCTCCGCGGGGAGCTGGGGTTCGACGGCGTCATCGTCACCGACGCCCTCGACATGAAGGGGGCGAGCGGCGTGCACGGCATTCCCGAAGCTGCAGTGCGCGCCCTCGCCGCCGGTTGCGACCTGCTCTGCATCGGTTCCGGCAACACGGCCACGCAGATGGCCGAGATCGTCGAGGCCGTCGAGGCAGCGGTCGAGGCCGGCCGGCTTCCGGCCGAACGCATCCGCGAGTCGGCGGCACGAGTCCGCGCCCTCGCAGCCGAGGCCGTGCCGGTTCCCGGCGGGCCGGCCGCGGCGTCGTCGATCGAGCCGCCGCACGATGTGCACGAGATCGGACGCGTCATCGCCGCGTTCGAGGTGTCGGATGTCGCGCGCGCACGTCTCGCGCAGGCGCCGCGCATCGGCACGGTGGTGCGCATCGACACGGTCGCGAACATCGCCGTGGGCGTGGCCCCGTGGGGCCCGTTCGCCGCTGAGGACGCCAGCGCGCACAGGTCGTGGCTCAGCGGCGCCGAGACCGTCGCCGTCTCGGAGCGGCAGCCGCTCGCCGGCGCGGCCGATCTGGCCGGAACGGTGCTCGTGGTGGGCAAGGATCTGCACCGACATCCATTCGCCCGAACCGCGATCGACGCGCTGCGAGCGGTGCGCGACGACGTCGTGACGATCGACATGGGTTGGCCTTCGAACGATCGGGCGTACGCCGACGTGTCGACCTTCGGCGCCTCGCGCCTCGTCGGTGAAGCGGTCATCGAGTTCGTCGACGACGCGCTCAGGGCCGCGGTGGCCGCGCCGTGAGGCTCGGCATCGACATCGGCGGCACCAAGACGGCCGCGGTGGCGATCGGTGCCGACGGAGAGCTGAGCGACCAGGTGCGGATGCCGACCGGCTTCGGCGCCGAGGCGGTCGTCGCGACCGCGATCCGTACGGTCGAACGCATGACGGAGCTCGCGGGCGTCGACGCCTCGGCATTCACGTCGATCGGCATCGGCATCCCCGGTGCCGTCGACAGTGAGACCGGCCGGGTGGAGCACGCCGTGAACCTGGGCCTCGAGGGGCTCGACCTCGGCCCGCGCCTGGCCGATCGGCTCGGGGTCGAGGTGCGCATCGAGAACGACGTGAAGGCGGCCGCGGTCGGAGCGCACCACCTGCTCGGCGTGGCCGATGGCATTCGGGCGACGTCGATGGCGTACCTGAACCTCGGTACGGGCCTCTCGGCCGGTGTGCTTCTCGACGGGCGCCTGCTGCGCGGCGGACACGGTGTCGCCGGCGAGATCGGGCACATCCCGGTCGACCCGGCCGGAGTCATGTGCGGGTGCGGGCAGTTCGGATGCCTCGAGACCATCGCTTCGGGTCTGGCGATCGCGCGCACGTGGCCGACCGTGTCGGAGCACCCGGCGCGCGAGCTCTTCGATGCGGCGGAGGCCGGCGACGAGCGGGCGCTCGCCGTGCAGGAGCAGTTCTTGACGGGTGTCGCGGCGGCGGTGCGTCTGCTCGCGCTGGCCGTCGACGTCGATGCGGTGGTCATCGGTGGGGGGCTCGCCGCGCTCGGTGAGCCGCTCGTAGCCGGCACACGCCGTATCCTGAATCGGTGGGCGGCCGAGTCGGCCTTCCTCGCATCGACCGACCTCGCGGCTCGCGTGCAGGTCATCCCACTCGGATTCCCAGCGGCCGCTGTCGGCGCCGCTCTCGTAGGAGAACACCAATGGCTGAAATCGTCATCGTAGAGAACGAGGATGCCGCAGGCGCCCTCGTCGCCGACACGATCGTCTCGCTCATCCGCTCGAAGCCCGATGTCGTGCTCGGTCTCGCGACCGGTTCCACGCCGCTCGCGAGCTACCGCGCACTCGCCCGCAGCATCGCCGACGACTCGATCGACGTGCGCGGTGTGCGCGGCTTCGCCCTCGACGAGTACGTGGGGCTGCCCGCGGGCCACCCCGAGAGCTATCGGGCTGTGATCACGCGCGAGGTGGTCGAACCGCTCGGGTTGACTCCCGAGCTCGTGCGGGTGCCGAACGGCGACCCGGCGACGATCGAGCACGCGGGCGCCGACTACGAGCGGGCGATCAAGGCGGCGGGCGGTGTCGACCTGCAGATCCTCGGCATCGGGCGCACCGGGCACATCGGCTTCAATGAGCCCGGCTCCTCGCTCGCGTCGCACACTCGCGTGAAGACGCTGACCGCGGCCACTCGTCTCGACAATGCCCGCTTCTTCGATTCTCCCGACGATGTGCCGATGCATTGCATCACGCAGGGCATCGGCACGATCCTCCGTGCTCGGCACCTCGTGCTGCTCGCGTTCGGTGAGGCGAAGGCGCACGCGGTCGCGGCGGCCGTCGAGGGCTCGGTGTCGGCCAGTCAGCCGGGTTCGGCGATCCAGTTGCACCCGCACACGACGGTCGTCGTCGACGAAGCCGCGGCTTCCGAGCTCGCGAACCTCGACTACTACCGGCACGCATGGGCGAACAAGCCCGCCTGGCAGGGCATCTGATCCGGCGGTTGATTCGCGCACGCGGCTGAGCGGATGCTGCGGCATCCGCTCGCTCGTCAGTGGGGGAGTGCCTCGGAGAGGGCGCTGAGGTAGGCCTCATCGTCGAAGTCGTCGACGATCATGCGCTGCACCATGTATCCCGGCCCGAGGCCGAGCACTACGGGGGCGAGCCGTGCCGCCCACTCCTCGGGGTCACCGTCGATGCGACTCGGGTCGGCCGTCGCCCATTCGACGAGCCGACTGCGAACCGTCGCTCGCAGTCTCGTGAACACCCCTTGCACGAGCGATCGGATCTCGTCGTCGACGGCCGCCTCGGCCCAGATCTGCACGATGACGTCGCCGAACGGTTCGCGGCGCATGCCGTCGAGGAGCGTGGCCATGATCTGTCCGGGTGCGAGCGGCTCACCGTCGCCTCGCCGCTGTTCGAGCTCGTCGCGCCGAGCGTCGAGCACACGTCCGGCGACGGCGGCGAGGAGGTCTTTCTTGCCCGAGAAGTGACCGTAGATCGCGCCTGCCGAGAGGCCCGACTCGGCGATGATGTCGGCCATCGACGTGCGCTGGAACCCGGTCGCAGCGAACGCGCGCAGCGCTGAGTCGATGATCTCGTCTCGCCGGGCAGCCCGGTAGGCGTCGGTCACCTTGGGCATCGCGCCGCCTCTCCGTCGAAAACGAATGAACGTTCTTGACAAGCATAGGACGGGCGCTCAAAATGATAAAGAACGAACATTCGTTTTACTTTGGAGGAACAATGGCCCACACGGACGCCGCCAACCCGCACACCGCCATCGGCCGCGTCGTCGGCATCGCGCTCGCCCTCGCGGCCGTTGTCGCCGTCGTGGTGCTCGCGTTCTCATGGCCGAGCGTGACAGCCGACGCGAAGGACCTGCCGATCGCGATCGCCGGCCCCGCCGAGGCGATCGAAGCGATCGAGGCGACGGTCGATGAACAGTCGCCCGGAGCGATCGCCTTCGACCACGTCGCCGACCGCGATGCAGCCGTCGACGCCATCGCATCGCGTGAGGCGTACGGGGCGATCGTGCTCGGGCAGGAGCCTGAGGTGCTCACCTCATCGGCGTCGAGCCTCATCGTCGCCCAGCTGCTCGCGGGCATCGCGAGCGGCCTCGAAGAGGGCGTGAACGCCCAGGCCGCAGCGGCAGCAGCCGCGGCGGGTGCACCCGCCGCGCCGCCGCACATCGACGTGACGGTGACCGACGTTGTGCCACTGGCCGACAGCGACGCGCGCGGCACCGGCCTCTCGGCTGCGCTCTTCCCGCTCGTGCTCGGCGGAATGCTCGGCGGCATCGCCATCTCGATCGCCGTCATCGGCGCGCTTCGAAGGGTGCTCGCCGTCGTGGTGTACTCCGCCGTGGGCGGGCTCGTGCTCACCGGCATCCTGCAGGGCTGGTTCGGCGCACTGCAGGGCGAGTATTGGCTGAACGCCGCCGCCATCGCACTTGCGCTCGGCGCGATCGCCGCGCCGATCACCGGGTTCGTGGCGCTCATCGGCCGAGCCGGCATCGCCGTCGGCCCCGTCATCATGCTGTTGTTCGCGAACCCGATCTCGGGTGCGGCTGTGCCGAAGGAGTTCTACCCGGCACCCTGGGGCGAGGTCGGGCAGTGGTTCCCGCCGGGAGCGGCCGCGACGCTCGTGCGCGAGCTGTCGTACTTCCCGGCTGCCGACACGAGCTTCCCGTGGCTCGTGCTCACTGCATGGGCCGTCGGGGGGTTGCTGCTGTCGGTCGTCGGCCACTTCCGCACGGCAGGCGGAGCCGAACCCGATGCCGAGGCATCCGTCGCCGTCTGATCGTCAGGCGGGCCTCGCATCGAGAGTCGAGGTGCGCGCATCGTCGGCTTCGAGCGGGCTCGGCACTGACCGACGCGGAGTCAGCGGGCGAGTTCCTTGCGCCCGTTCAGGATGCCGCTGACCGCGGCGACGACCGCGAGCACGATCGCGACCACAGGTTGTCCGAGGGTCCACCAGCCGAGTGCCGCAGCGGAGAAGACGGCGATCTCGACGAGCGCCTTGCCGAACGTGTCGACCCGCAGCACCGCCTTCGGTGAGACGAAGAGCGCCCACACCAGGATCGCGAGGAGCGGTGCACCGATTCCGATGAGCACGCCGGGCCACGGAAGCGGGAAAGCGGCGAAACCCCAGATGCCGAGGGAGACGAACGCGAAGAGTTCGAGGAGGAACCGGAGGATGTCGTTCGGCCCGATCTTCGGCTGCTGTTCGTGCTGTCGTGCGTCGCTCACAACGCTCAAGCCTACCCGCGAGATCAGCGGAAGATGATCGTGCGTGCGCCGTCGACGAGCACCCGACGCTCGGCGAACCACTTGACCGCCTGGCTGAGCGTGCGACTCTCTTCATCCTGACCGATCGCGACGAGTTCGCCCGGGCTGCGGGAGTGATCCACTCGCACGACGTTCTGCTCGATGATCGGACCCTCGTCGAGATCGCTCGTGACGAAGTGCGCCGTCGCACCGATGAGCTTCACGCCGCGCGCGTGCGCCTGACGATACGGATTCGCACCCTTGAAGCCCGGCAGGAACGAGTGATGGATGTTGATGCAGCGGCCCTCGAGCGCCGCGCAGAGCTCGGGGGAGAGGATCTGCATGTACCGCGCGAGCACGACGAGCTCGATGTCGTGCTCGGCGACCGCGGTGAGCACGCGCTGCTCGAATGCCGACTTCGACGCGGCATCCGTGATCGCACGCGACTCGAACGGCACTCCGTAGAAGTCGACCAGATCGCGGAGGGTGCCGTGGTTGGAGAGCACGAGCGGGATCTCGACCGGCAGCTGCCCTGCGCGCTGGCGGAACAGCAGGTCGTTGACGCAGTGCCCCGCCGTCGAGGCGAGCACGAGTGTGCGCAGGGGCCGAGCGACCTCGTCGAGGTGCCACCGCATGTTCCAGCGCTCGGTCACGGGCTCGAGCGCCTGCTCGAGCTCGGCACGGGCGGCGGATGACTCGACCTGCAGTCGCATGAAGAAACGGCCCGTGTCGAGGCTTGTGAACTGCTGGCTCTCGGTGATGTTTCCGTGCGCGGCGACGATCGCCCCGCTCACCGCATGCACGATGCCCGGGCCGTCGGTGCAGCTGAGCGTCACGACCCAGTGGTACAGGTGTTCGGTTGCGGCATCCGTGGTCATTCGGCCAGATTACCCGGCAACGGGCGGTGCCTCTGCGGACGTGAGCACCTCAGCGGCGGGTGGCTCGGACGAGCGCGACGAGACGCTGGTCGGGACGGCGGGTCCCAGTCGGCCCTTGGCTTCATAGCGAGCCGCGACGTCGTCGGAGAAGAGCGGCCACAACCACGACTCCTTGTTCGTATCGTGAGCGCGGCCAGCCGCATCGAGGGGGAACCTGCCGGCGAACTCGCCGCAGACCTCGATCACGACCGTTGCCCCGCCGACCCCTGAGAACTCGGTGCGTCCGAGGGACAGTGAAACGGAGGGAACCAGCAGGTTCACCGAAACGACCGCGGCCGAGGACATCTTGCCCGCAAGGTCGGTCTGCACGACTTCGAGCGTCGTCTGGCCGGCAGGAAGGCCGCGCGGGTGAGCACTCCATCGTCCGGCCGCATCGGCAGTCACCGTCTCGGGCAGGGGGGCCACCGACGTCGAAGCGCTGAGGAGTGCAGGGGATGCATCGGCCGCATCCGCCGCGATGCTGACGACGATCGTGGCTCCGGGTTCGGCTGTGCCGCTCAGGTCTGGATCGACGAGGCCCCCCGCCGTGTCGGCTTCGAGGATCTCCGGGGGCTGCACGACAACGTCGACGGGCTCCGGGGTGGGCGTCGGCGAAGGAGCGGGCTGCGATGCGCCCGGTTCCACCGCCGGCGCATCGGATTCGATCGATTCGGCATCGGCGTCGGCATTCGGCCCCTGCCCTGGCCCCGGCTCTGGCTCTGGCTCTGGCTCGACGAGCCTGGGCGGCACCGCCGGAGCTGCCGGCGGCAGAGCCGGTGACGACGCCTCTGCAGTCGGGTCGGCCGTCTTCGATTCGGAAGACGGCGCGGCGACGGGAGCGGGTTCGGACGGCTGCTCGGGAGGATTCACGAGCCCCGGGAGGAAGACCACCGCGGCGACCGCCGCTGCGGCGACGAGCACCGCGGCCGCGACGCCGCCCACGACGCCGGTGGCACCGAGGCCGCCGGCACTCGTGACCCCGCCGGCGCCTGCACTGTTCCCGCCGGCGGCACCCGCACCGCCCGCGCCGCCATGGCCGGTGAGCACGGCGGGCATGCCAGCCACTCCCATCGCGACCTCGGCGACCGGCGCTCCCTGGGAGAGCCAGGCCGAGTACGCGGTCGCCCCGCCGATGCCCGCGGTGAGTGGCAGCAGCACGAGCGCGAGGCGCGAGCCGACGTCGCGTGCCTCTGCCGCGACGATCGTGCAGCGGGCGCAGTCGTCGAGGTGCGCCTCGAGACGGTTCGTCTCACGAGTGCGGAGCTTTCCGCGGGTGTAGCTGCTGAGGCGATCGATGCTCCACTGGCATTCCGGATCGTTGGAGGGGTTGCGCAGGTGCACTCGGATCCATGCCTGGCGCAGGCCCTCGCGCGCGCGGTAGGCCAGCGCCGCCGTGCTGTTGGCGCTCATGCCGAGCAGCGGGGCGATCTGCTGCGGGGTCATGTTCTCGACCTCGGAGTACCACAGCACCTCCTGCCACCGGGTCGGCAGTGCCCGGAACGCCTGGGCCGTCGCGCTCCGGTCGAGCGCCTCGAGCGTGGCGGACTCGCTCGTCGCCGGATCTTCGAACGACTCGAGGGTCTCGAGCGTGGTCTCGTGCCGGGCGCGGCCCCACCCCGCGGCCGTGTTGCGGATCGTCGTGAAGAGGTAGGGACGGAACGCACCCGTCGGCCCGCCGCCGGCGAGCATCGTGCTGTAGATCTTGGTGAACGACTCGGCGACGAGGTCGTCGGGGTCGAGCGAACTGTACGAGCGCGCGACGGTGCGCGCCGATGCGGAGTGCCGCTCCCACAGCTCGGCGTACGCCGAACGGTCGCCCTTGCGCGTTCGCTCGATGAGCGCGGCGTCGGCCGATCGGTCGGTGCGCAGCGGCGGCACGTCGCCTCCTTCGGGTGATGGGGAACCGCGGAGTTCGCGGGAGTCACCCACTGAAGAGACGCGTCGAAACGCTTTTCATGACGCGCGTCACGGGGTGAGTACATTCCAGCAGAAATCCACGTGACGCGCGCACAGAAGATTTTCTTCGGAATGCGCGTCATAGATGCGTGTGCCCGCCGTCTCTCTGGGTGAAGGCGATTTCGCTTTGACCGACCGCCGTCTCAGGCGTCCCGAACCCTGAGACGGATGCCGGCATGGCCGGCGCCTGAGCGGTCAGCATCGGGGGAAACGATGCGCCGCTCGTACGGGCGGGGGTTTCGGAGGCGAAGGGGAACACGCCTCCGGATCCCGCCCGATCGGCGAGTTCCCCGTCGCGACGATCAGTGCAGCCGTGCGCCCGCGGCCCAGACGGCGTTCACGCGAAGTTCGTCGTCGAGGAGCACCGCATCGGCGGCGAACCCCTGATCGAGCCGGCCGAGGTCGTGAGCCCGACCGATCGCTGCGGCCGGCGTGACGGTGAGCGCGCCGACCGCCTCGTCGAGCGGGATGCCGCACTCGAGCACCGCACGCCGGAGCGCGTCATCTTGCGTGAGCGTCGAACCGGCGATGGAGCCGCCCTCGCGGAGCCGCGCGACGCCGTCGGCGACGACGACCTCGAGCGATCCCAGCACGTAGACGCCGTCGGACGAGCCTGTCGCGGCCATCGCGTCGGTGACGAGCGCCACCCGCCCGGGCGCGCCGGCGAAGGCGAGCTTCACGACATCGGGGTGCACGTGCACGCCGTCGTTGATGACCTCGAGGGTGACGTGGTCGGCGTGCATCGCCGCGACGACAGGCCCGGGCGCACGGTGGTGGATGCCGCGCATGCCGTTGAAGGCATGGGTGAGGATCGAGGCCCCGGCGTCGAAGGCGGCGAGTGCCGTCGCGAAATCGGCGCCCGTGTGGCCGACCGCGACCTTGACGCCGGCCTCGGTGAAGCGGCGGATGGCGGCAAGTGCGCCGGCGTGCTCGGGGGCGATCGTGATCTGTCGCAGTGCGCCTGCCGCCGCGTCGAGCAGTAGGTCGACGGATGCCGCGTCGGCCCCGCGCAGCAGCCCGGGATCATGCGCCCCGCGGAACTCCCGGTCGAGGAAGGGTCCTTCGAGATGTGCGCCCAGCACGCGCGGATCGCGCTCCGCGAATCGCGCGATCGTCGTCAGGTCGTCGGCGAGCCGCTCGACGGATGCCGTCACGAGTGAGAGCACGGTGCGGGTCGTGCCATGGGCGTTGTGCACGGCGAGTAGGGTCTCGATGGCCTCGTCGCCCTCATCGGCGGCCGCGCCGCCTGCCCCGTGGCAGTGGATGTCGATGAATCCGGGGGTGAGGAACCGCCCCGCGGCATCCGTCACGTCGACCGAGTCGAGCCGAACCTCGTTACGCCAGCCATCGCCGATGCCGCGTGCGCTCACCCGGTCGCCGTCGAAGGCGACCCACGCGTCGGTGACGGTGTCGGCGCCGCTCACGAGACGCGCGGAATGGATGACGACGGCTGCAGTGCTCACTCAAGCAACGATAACGTCGTAGCCCGCGTCGGCGAGGCGTTCGCGCTGCTCGAAGGTGGCGCCCGAATCGGTGATGATCGTCGAGAAGAGCCGTCGCGGACCGATCGCGGCGAACGCCCGCTTGTCGATCTTCGACGAGTCGGCGACGATCACGGCCTGGGTGGCGCGCGCGGCCATGAGCGCGTTGACGGCCGCCTCGCGCTCATCGTGCGAGGTCGGGCCGACATCCGCGTCGATGCCGTTCACACCGATGAATGCGAGGTCGAGGGTGATGCTGCCGAGCACTGCGTCGGTGTAGGCCCCGACGAGTTCGTACGACCTCGCGTGCACGACGCCGCCGGCGACGACGGTCTTGATCTGCGGGCGCATCGCGAGCTGCATGGCGATGTTGATCGCATTGGTGACGACGGTCAGGCTGGGGTCGGGCGCCGGTTCCATGATGTCGGCGCGCGACATGAGCGCGTCGGCGATCGCGGTGGAGGTCGTGCCGCCGCAGAGGCCGATCACGGCCCCGCGCGGCACGAGCGCGCTCGCCGCGAGTGCGATCGCCGCCTTCGCGCCGGGGTTCTGCTGGTTCTTGTAGCGGATCGGTAGGTCGTAGGCCACCGAGTGGGCGACCGCGCCGCCGCGGGTGCGGGTGAGCAGTTGCTGCTGGGCGAGCGCATCGAGGTCTCGTCGCGCCGTCGCGGGCGACACCCGGAGGCGATCGACGATCTGGTCGACGTCGACCTGCCCGCCTTCGGCGAGGAGGTCGAGCACAGCGCTCAGCCGCTCGGCGCGGTTCATTCGTCGGGGTCCTTCCGCGCGAAGAGGTCGAGCACGGCACTGCCGTGCTCCGGGCGCTCGGCGCGGTTCATCCGTTGGGGTCCTTCCGCGCGAAGAGGTCGAGGAGACGTGCCGCTTCGATTTCGACGGCATCGCGGCCGGCGGCGAGGTATTTTCGCGAGTCTACGACGCCGGGGTGATCGTCGAGGAATCGGCGGATCGCGCCGGTGAACTGCGCGTTCAGGTGCGTGGACACGTTGATCTTCGTGAGTCCGGCACTGATGCCGGCCACGATCGTCTCGTCTGAGACTCCGGATGACCCGTGCAGCACGAGCGGCACCGGCACCGCCGCCCGGAGCCGGCTCACGAGTTCGAGGTCGAGTGCGGCGACCCGCTCGGTCATCGCGTGCGAGGAGCCGACCGCGACGGCGAGCGCCCCGACGCCGGTCTCGGCGACGAATCGCGCGGCCTCGTCGGGGTCGGTACGTACGCCCGGTGCATGTGCACCGTCTTTGCCGCCGATCTCGCCGAGCTCCGCCTCGACGAGTACGCCCGCGCTCGCCGCATGGTCGACGACCCGGCGGGTGGTGGCGACGTTGTCGGCGAAGTTGAGCTTCGCGCCGTCGTACATGACCGAGCCGAAGCCGTGGTCGATCGCGAGCAGCGCGAGCTCTGCGTCTTCGGCATGGTCGAGGTGCACCGCGACGGCAGCGCTCGACGCTTCGGCGACGGCGAGCGTCGCGCGAGCGATCGGCTCGAAGCCGCCGTGGTACCGGATCGCGTTCTCGGAGATCTGCAGGATCACGGGCAGCCCGGTCGCCTCTGCTGCGGCAGCGAGCGCTTCCGCGGTCTCGAGGTGCAGCACGTTGAACGCGCCGATGCCCCGACCGCCGTCGGCTGCGCGGGCGAGCAGGATGCGTGTGGGGGTGAGGGTCATGCGTGTTCCTTCGGGTCGATGCTCACGACGACCTCGTGCTCGAGGTCCGTGTGTTCGGGTGAGAGCTCGCCTGCGAGAGGCGCGAGCACCGCCGAGGCCGACCAGGCGACGGCCCGACGGGCGAGGCGCTCGCGGGCGGCAGCGGCCGTCGGCGTGTCGTCGGCGAGGTGGGGCGTCTCTGCCAGAGCGGCGGCGATCGCGGCGACTGCGGCATCGCCGGCCCCGGTGGCGTTGCCGTGCAGCGTGCGGGGCAGCCGGGCACGGATGCCGCCAGGGGCATCCGTCGTCACGACCATCAGGCCCTCCGAACCCAGTGAGGCGACGATGACTCCGGCGCCGAGTTCGAGCAGCGCGGTCGCGCCCGCCACGGGGTCGTCGAGACCGGTGGCGTCGCGAAGCTCCTCGGCGTTGGGCTTGAGCACCGTCGCGCCCGCACGGGCGGCGGCGAGCACTCCGGGCCCGCTCGTGTCGACGATGACGGGCACGCCTTCGGCTCTGAGCGCATTCACGAGTGCGCCGAGCTCGTCGGGCCCGAACCCGGGCGGCAGGCTCCCGCAGATGGCGACGATGCCGGCGTCGCGACCGAGCTCGAGCGCATTCGCCGTGAGCGCGCCGGCTTCGGCGGCGGAGAGCGCGGCGCCACGCTCGTTCAGCACGCTCGTCTCGCCGCTCGACTTGTCGACGAGGGCGATGCTGCGGCGGGTCGCGCCGGCGACGCGCACGAGGCGGTGGCGGATGCCGCTCGCCTCGAGCTCGGCGGTGAACTCCGCACCGACCGCGCCGCCGGAGGTCGTGAGCGCGAGCACGTCGTGACCTTCGGCGTGCAGGACGCGTGCGACGTTCAGCCCCTTGCCGCCGGCGCGTGCGGCCCCGGTGTCGACGCGATGCGTCTCGCCCGGTTGCAGGCGCTGGACGTGCCAGGTGAGATCGAGCGCCGGATTCGGCGTGATGGTGACGATCACGGCGTGCCGTCGTCTCGGCGTGCGGCCGCGAGGTCGCGGGCGGCGAGGTCGCGGGCCGCGAGCGCGGTGCCGAGCAGGCCCGCGTCGTCGCCGAGTTCGGCGTGGAGGAGCGCCGGCCTGCGGTGGAAGCTGAGCAGCGCGTCGAGCCGCGTGCCGAGCGGCGCGAACAGGGCCGGACCCGCCTGCGCGAGGCCGCCGCCGATCACCACGGCTTCGGGGGCGAGGATCGCAACGAGACGGGCGAGGGCCTCGGCGAGTGCTTCGACGGCGTCGTCCCAGACGCGCTTGGCGAGCGGGTCGCCGGCGGTCGCCGCGTCGAGCACCTCTCGAGCGCCGGTCACCCGAGTACCGGATGCCGCGGAGTAGCGCCGGGCGATCGCGCCGGCCGACGCGATCGTCTCGAGGCATCCGATCGCCCCGCAGGCGCACCGCTCGCCGAGCGGATCGGCGAGCGAGTGGCCGATCTCACCCGCGTAGCCGCCGCCGGCGTAGGGACGGCCGCCGAGCACGAGCGCGCTCGCGATGCCGGTGCCGATGGCGAGCACGACGACATCGCCGTAGCCGCGAGCCGCGCCGAGGCGATGCTCGGCGTCGCCCGCCGCGCGCACGTCGTGGCCGAACGCCACAGGCAAGCCGAGCGCGTGCTCGGCGAGGTCACGGATGGGGGCGTCGCGCCAGCCGAGGTTCGACGCGAACATGCCGACACCCGTGACCTCGTCGACGAGACCGGGCACGCTGATGCCCGCGGCCACCGGAACGATGCCGGGGGCCGCGGCCAGGTGCTCACGGGCGAGCACGCCGATCGAGGCGACGATCGCACGGGCGGGGTCGGCGTCGGCCGGGTCGAACGGCGTCGGCGTGCGGCGGAGTCCGAGCACCCGGCCCGAGGCATCGACGAGCGCCGACTTGGTGTCGGTGCCTCCCACGTCGAACGCGAGCACGGCCGCGCCCGGGCCGAGCGGGAAGGCGTCGTGAGACGGGTGCTCGTTCATCACGCGTCGAGGATGACGGAACGGGTGAGGTTGCGAGGCGAGTCGGGGTCGAGGCCCTTCGCGCGGGCACGGGCGAGTGCGACGCGCTGTGCGCGCACGAGTTCGGCCATCGGGTCGAGGCGGCCCGCTTCGAAGTGCGCCCCGGTTGCGGCGACGTCGCCGGCGAGTCCATCGGGCGCCTCGCCGAACTGCCAGGTCACCCGGCCCGGAGCTGCGATCGCGATCGGGCCGTGGCGGTACTCCATCGACGGGTACGACTCGGTCCACGACTGCGAGGCTTCCCGCATCTTGAGCGCCGCCTCGTGGGCGAGGCCGACCGACCAGCCGCGACCGAGGAAGGTGTACTGCTCGGCGTCGGTCAGCTCGGGGGCGAGGTCTTCGGCGACGGCGCGCTCGGCATCGGCGATCGCGCCCGTGAGGTCTTCGCCGAGCGAGGCGCGGAAGAGGGCGAGTGCGGTCGTCGCGAACCGGGTCTGCACGACCGAGCGCTCGTCGGCGAAGGGGAGGGTCACGGCTTCGTCGACGAGGTCGACGAGCGGTGACGCGGCATCGCCGATGACGCCGATGGTGCGCACGCGGCCGCGGAGCCCCTCGACGAGCTGGCGCACCTCGGTGGTCGTGCCCGATCGGGTGAGGGCGACGACCGCGTCGTAGCCGCGGTCGACGAAGGCTTCGGATGCCGCGAATGCGTCGGTCTCGCCGTGGCCGCCGGCTTCGCGCAACCACGCATAGGACTGCGCGATGAACCAGGACGTGCCGCAGCCCACGACCGCGATGCGGGCGCCGCGGGCCGGCAGGAGCGACTGCTCGGCGCGGAGTTCGGCTGCGCGCGCCCAGGTCTCGGGCTGCGAGGCCAGCTCGGCGGACATGTGTTCAGCGGCGGCGGGAACAGCTTCGCCGGTCGTGTGTGCGGTGGTCGGTTGGTCGGTCACGTGGGGCTCCAGACGGGTGTGCGACGGCCGCCGTGGCAACCCCGCGGCGGCATGACACTCAATGATCGCAGATGATTGCAACATGTGTCCAACGATCACTCGAGCGCTCGATTCGAGCGGCTCCGTGTGGGCATCGGAGTTTGTCAGGGATCTGAACAAAATCTCATAACGAATCTGTTGCGCGTCTTGACGGGCCCGAGGCATCCGACATAGATTTCGTGCGTCGAGTGAACGGACGTGATTGTTTGCTCGCCGAAACGTTCAGGAAATAGCACTCAGCCATGGTCGTCAAGTGCGGTTCCGGAACACACGCACTGTCGCGCGAGGCTCTCTCCACGGGCGCTGGTGCACCATCCACCACAGTGAGGAAGCATCCAATGAAGAAGTCTCTGCGCCTCGGCGCGGCCGTCGCGCTCGCCGCCACGGCATCGCTCACGCTCGCATCCTGCGGCTTCGGCGGCGGGTCGGGTGACGAAGCCGGCGGCACGACCACGATCGACCTGCTCGTGCCCAGCTACTCCGACAACACCCAGGGTCTCTGGGAAGACGTGATCAAGGGATTCCAAGCGGAGAACACCGACATCACCGTCAACCTCGAGGTGCAGTCGTGGGACAACCTCGAGACGGTCATCGCCACGAAGATCCAGGGCGGTGAGGCACCCGACATCTACAACGGCGGCCCCTTCGCCGGCTTCGCAGCCGACGAGCTGCTGTACCCGGCTGAAGACGTCGTCTCGCCCGACACGTTCAGCGATTTCCAGGACTCGTTCATCGCCAACGCCGAGGTCGACGGCACCGCGTACGCGTTGCCCCTCATCGCCTCGGCACGTGCTCTCTTCGTGAACAACGCCCTGCTCGAGCAGGCCGGCGTCACCGCGCCCCCCACCAACTGGGACGAACTGCTCGACGCTGCGACGAAGGTCTCGGCCCTCGGCGGCGGCATCGCCGGCTACGGCATGCCCCTCGGATCCGAAGAGGCGCAGGCCGAAGCAGCCGTGTGGCTCTGGGGCGGCGGCGGCACCTTCGGCGACGCGAGCGAGATCACCATCGACGACCCGGCGAACCTGCCCGGTGCCGATCAGATCAAGAAGATGATCGACGCGGGCGCCACCCAGGCCGACCCGGGCTCGACCGACCGTTCGCCGCTCATGGACATCTTCATCCAGGGCAAGATCGGCATGCAGGTCGGCCTCCCGCCGACCGTGGGCCAGATCGAGAAGAACAACCCCGAACTCGACTACTCGATCGTGCCCATCCCGACCCAAGACGGCAGCCCGATGACGGTCGGCGTCATGGACCAGCTCATGGCCTTCCAGAACGACGACGACAAGCAAGACGCGATCACGAAGTTCTTCGACTACTTCTACACCTCCGACGTGTACGTGCCGTGGGTGCAGGCCGAGGGCTTCCTTCCCGTCACGAAGTCGGGAGCCGAAGCGCTCGCCTCCGAAGAGGCGCTCGCGCCGTTCCTCGAGGTGCTGCCCGACGCGCAGTTCTACCCGACGACCAACCCCAAGTGGTCGGCCGCGGATGCCGCGTTCAAGGCGCTCTTCGGGCAGCTGCAGACGAAGCCCGCCCAAGAGGTATTGACGGAGATCCAGGCGCAGGTCGACGCGGGCTGATCCCGCCCGGGCCGACCAGCACGTCCGTTTCGCAACATCCGGAGGGATCGGTGACCGCCGAACCATGAGCACGACACCCGAGACGTCATCGATCCCCGCGGGGGCGGCCACCGGCCGCCCCCGCCCCGGCGGGCAGGCTGCGCCCAGTGGGCGGGCCGAACAGGTCAAGCCCCACCGAGGCGGGCGGCAGTTCCTCGCCTCGCTCCCGTGGATCGGCCCTGCCCTCATCCTCATCTTCGGCGTCGTGCTGTTCCCGGCCGTCGTCATGTTCTTCAACTCGACCCGCGACATCTCGATCTCGGGGATCGACAAGGGCTCGGTCGGCTTCGACAACTACGTCGAGGTCTTCTCCTTCCCCTATTTCTGGCCGATCTTCGGCCGCACGATCGTCTGGGTCGTGGTGGTCGTCGCGGCCACCGTGCTCATCTCGCTCGTCCTCGCCCAGCTGCTGAACAAGGCGTTCCCGGGCCGGCGCATCGTGCGCCTGGCGGTGATCATCCCGTGGGCGGCATCCGTCGTCATGACGACGATGGTCGTCTACTACGGTCTGGAGCCGTACTTTGGCATCATCAACACCTTCCTCGTCGACGTGGGGCTCGTCGACACGCCCGAGGGCTACGGGTGGACCCGCAACCCCGAGACGGCCTTCGCCTGGTCGATCGTCGTCGCGGTGTTCGTGTCGCTGCCGTTCACGACGTACACGATCCTCGCCGGACTCCAGACGGTGCCAGGCGACGTGCTCGAGGCCGCGAAGATGGACGGAGCAGGGCCGGTTCGCACGTATTGGGGCGTCGTACTGCCGCAACTGCGCGGCGCCCTCTCGGTCGCGGTGCTCATCAACATCATCAACGTGTTCAACTCGCTGCCGATCCTGAAGGTGATGACCGGGTCGATCCCGGGCTACGACGCCGACACGATCATGACGATGATCTTCAAGTACATCCAGAACCAGCACAAGGTCGACGTCGCGAGCGCGCTCTCCGTCGTCGCCTTCATCATCGTCATCGTGATCGTCGCGATCTACGTGCGCGTGGTCAAGCCCATGAAAGAGGTCTGAGCATGGCCGTCACCGCACCCGCGTTCGAGGCGATCGCCCCGCCCGCGGCATCCGCTCGGAAGCGCCGCTACACCGAAGACCAGGTGCCGCTCGGCAAGCTGATCTGGCGCATGCTGGCCGGGCTCATCGTGCTGCTCATCTTCGTGCTGCCGTACACGATCATGTTCTTCGGCTCGGTCAAGACGAAGGCGCAGATCCGCTCGGTCGAACCCACCTACTTCCCGACGGAGTGGCACTGGGAGAACTACATCAACATGTGGTCGACCCCCGAGACGCCGCTCGTGCAGAACCTCATCTCGACGATCATCATCGCGGGAGTCGCGACGCTGCTCGTGCTGCTCGTCGCGATGCCCGCGGCGTATTACACCGCGCGGTTCAAGTTCCCCGGCCGCATGGTGTTCCTCTTCCTCGTGATCGTCACGCAGATGCTGCAGCCCGCGGTGCTCACCTCAGGGCTCTTCCGCCAGTTCCTCGCGTTCGACCTGATCGACACGTGGGCGGCGATGATCTTCATCAATGCGGCGTTCAACCTCTCGTTCGCCGTGTGGATCATGCACTCGTTCTTCGCCGGCGTGCCCAAAGAGGTCGACGAGGCCGCTCAGATCGACGGCGCCGGGCGGCTGCGAGTGCTCTTCACGATCAGCCTCCCGCTCGTCTGGCCCGGCATCGTGACTGCGATCGTGTTCACCTTCGTCGCGTGCTGGAACGAGTTCGCGGCCTCGCTCGTGATCCTCTCGACGGCCGGCAATCAGCCGCTCTCAGTCGCCCTCACGAAGTTCGTCGGCCAGTACGAGACGTCATGGCAGTACGTGTTCGGGGTCTCGATCGTCGCGATCGTGCCCGTCGTGATCCTCTTCATGATCATCGAGAAGCGCCTCGTCGGCGGCCTCACCGCAGGCAGCGTCAAGTAGCGCCGAGCGGATGCCGCGGGGTCACCGAACCCGGCGGCATCCGGCCTCGCGGCATCCGCTCGCCTCTCGCTCGCCGCTCAGGCAATAGGCCGCTATTCAGGCGGAAATCGCTGATTTCTGCCTGAGCTGCCACCTATCGCCTGAATCGACGGTGCGACCCCGTCCGAACGAGTGAGTCGGAGTCGCCCGCGTCCCGGCTCACGCCGCCAGATGGAGTCCCACTGCAACCGCGTGCCGGAGCTCCGACTCCACCATGTCCCACTCGAAGAGAATCTGCTTGTAGTCGTATCGGAACACCGTGTAGCCCATGAGCATCAAGCGACGGTCCTGGGCGATGTCGCGTCGGCGTCGCTCAGCTGACCGATGGAACTCGTATCCGTCGATCTGGTACACGAGTCGCTCGCCGATCAGCCCATCGACCGGGTGGCCGTCGATGACCACCTGCTGCTGCACCGCAATCCCGACCCGCTGCAGTCGGGTGCGAGGAATCGTCTCGATTCCCGAGTCCGACAGCAGCGAGGCACCACGTCGAGCACGCTTGGCGGCCGCGCTCCGGAGTGGCAGCTGATGGAGCATCTCCGGTGTGACGACGCCGCCGCGGATCGCAGACTCCCACGTCGCAAGCGCGTGGTCGAGTGGCCGGCAATCGGCGATGTGCACGAGAGCGCTGACCACCGGCTCGACGAGTTCGTAGCGGTGCGGCGCGACCGGACCGGAGTTCCAGTGCACGATCGCGCCACCCGCATCGAATCGCGACGCGCCGTGCGGGACTGCGAGGTGGGCGCGTCCGTCGTCGAGGGTCCAGAGTCCGTGATGGGTTGCCGCCGTGACGCAGGCGAGCTGACCACTCACCGCTGCCGCCCGCGCGAGGAGCGGGGGCGCATCCCCCGTGGCAAGCCATCGACGGACTCGGCGAATGCCACCTGCGGTGATCGCTGCCCGGATTGCATATCGGGTGAACCCGGCGCGAAGGGCATCGTCGACGTGACGGATGCCGCCACTACTCGTGACCCATTCTGTGATGTTCATTCCGACAGGATCGGTGGCCCGCGCGGGAGGCCATGCCGGCGTTCGATCGTTCGTGGAGAACGGGTCTCCGGGGGCTGTGGTGGAGGAGGGGTGGCCCGCAGCTCAGGCGATAGGCCGCTGCTCAGGTGGGAATCGTCGCTTTCGTCCTGAGCAGCGGCCTATCGCCTGAACTGCGTGAGACGAATGCGTGGCACCACCGGGGGGCCGATGTCGCGGATGAACGCGATGCTTCAGGGCGGATGCCGCGGCTCACGGTCTGGGCGCACCCGGCGCGTCACTCGACCCAGGGCACCCCGCCGACCCGGTGGTACGAGACGCCGAGTGCATCGAGGTGCGTGCCGAGCCACGCGAGTCTGGCGTGGAAGTCCGCCTGGTCGCGCGCGCCGCCGTCGGCGGGCGCCGGCGACCACGCGATCTCGGCGATTGCGGTGATGCGGGGGAACACCATGAACTCGAGCTCGGCGGTGGTCGCTGTCGTCTCGGTCCAGATCGGTGCCGCGATGCCGAGGATGTCGGCCTCGTCGAGGCCCGGAATCGTCGACGTCGGCTCCCACGCGTACGCCTCTTCGAGCGTCGTCGGGCCGTCGGCCCACCGGGTGCCGAGCGAGCCGCCGAGCGGACCCTCGGGGTCGTCGGGGTACATCATGTCGAGGTAGGTGACGTCGGCCGGCATGAGGATGACTTCGCCGCCCTGCTCCACGAACGAGGTCGTGAGTTCTGCGGTGTTCTCGCGCGGCTCGGTGAAGTCCCAGTACTGGCCCACCGTGCCCGGCGGCAACTCGGTCGAGACGCCCATCTCGTGGTATGCGATCACCGTCTTGCCGGTGGCGGCGCCCGCCGCGGTGATCCGCGCGACGAGATCGAGGTAGTCCTCGGGCGACGTCGCGTGCGGTTCGTCACCGCCGACGTGCAGCCATGGCCCGGGTGTCATCTCGGCGACCTCGCGGGTGACGTCGGCCAGGAACCGGTCGGTCGCCGCTGCGCGCTCGGGCGAGGCGCAGAGTGACGAGAACCCGACCTCGATGCCCTCGTAGGGCTTCGGCGCGACTCCGTCGCAGTTGAGCTCCGGGTAGGCGCTGAGCGCGGCGTTCGTGTGCCCGGGCAGATCGATCTCTGGCACGATCGTCACGAAGCGCTCGGCCGCGTAGTCGACGATGCGTGCGTAGTCGGCCTTCGTGTAGAAGCCGCTGCCGTCGCCCCCGACCGAGGTCGACGCGCCGATGCCGGTGAGCTCGGGCCATGAATCGATCTGGATGCGCCAGCCCTGGTCGTCGGTGAGATGCAGGTGCAGCACATTGAGCTTCAGCAGCGCGATGCGATCGATGTGGTCGAGCACGTCTTCGACGGGGAAGAAGTGGCGCACGACATCGAGCACGGAGCTGCGGTAGGCGAAGCGAGGGGCATCGGTGACGGATGCCGCGGGCACGATCCATCCGCCAGAGGGCGCACGCGAGGCATCCGCTCGCTCGATCTCGGCCGGCAGCAACTGTCGCAGCGTCTGCGTGCCCCAGAAGAGTCCGGCCGGGCCGGGCGCCGCGATGCGGACGCCATCGGCGCCGCTCGTGAGCGAGTACGACTCGGCGTCGGCGTCAGCGTCGGCGTCGATCACGAGGGCGATGTCGGCGCCGTCCTGAGCCTGTCGAAGGGATGCCGCGGCGTCGCCCTCGACGACCGGCAGGTCGAATCCCGTGGCGATGCGCGCTCGCGCGGCGAACGTCTCGGCGACGGCTGCGGCATCGCCGGTCGCGACGAAGCGGGACTCCTCGGTCAG
Organism: Agromyces sp. Y782; assembly: GCF_059445405.1. Taxonomy (NCBI): domain Bacteria; kingdom Bacillati; phylum Actinomycetota; class Actinomycetes; order Micrococcales; family Microbacteriaceae; genus Agromyces; species Agromyces sp. Y782. The sequence goes on from NZ_JCAIUG010000001.1 coordinate 2,987,115, forward strand.
TGTGAAGGGCGAGCCGCCGGTGAGTTCGAGTTCGGCCAGGGCCGGAATGACGCCGGACACGGGGCCTCCGTCGTGCTGCGGGTCGGGGGTGCAGCCGCCGAGGGCGAGTGCGATGGTGACGAGGCCTGCGGCGATCAGGTGAGCGCGGCCCGATTTCATCGGTCGGCCGGCGATGGCGTGGCCGATGCGGCGGCTGCCACGCTCGCCGCGGTCGATTCGGGTGGAGCTGCTGCGTCGGTGCATGCGTCCTCACTCGTCTGGAGGTAAAGAGCCCTAACTCCCACATAGTGGCACGATTCGTCGGCGGGCGGCGATACGCTCGGGCCCGGAACGGAGACGAATGACGACCACTCTGCCAGCGCTCCCGGTCGCGGTCGACCAGGTCGACTTCCGCGCGCTCGAAGCCCCCATCGACCCTGCTGCACTGCAGGCGTTCCAGCAGGCCGCGAAGGCGCCCGGGTCGCCGTATGCGACGGCGGGCACGTCGACGGTCGTCGCCGTCTTCGCCGTGATCATGGTCGTCGTCGTCTTCACGATCCTCGGCATCGTCTTCGGCGGCCTGTACTTCTCCGCCGCGAGCTCGGGTGATGACCTCCCGATCGTGCTGTTGATCGCGCCGGTGTTCGTGATCGTCGCCCTCGCCGTCGGCATCAACGCCGTCGTGCGACGGGTGCGGCGAGGCAGCAAGTGGCATCGCTGGTTCCGGCTCGAGGGCTTCGCCGCGGCGAACGGTTTCAGCTACGCGATTCGCACCGCGAATCCGAACTATCCCGGCGTCGTGTTCGGGCGGGGTCGCAACCGGGCGACCTACGACCGGCTGCAGTCCGCTCGCGGTCGCTTCGTCGATCTCGGATCGTACGAGTACACGACCGGTAGCGAGAAGAACGAGCGCACCTCGCGGTGGGGGTACATCGCCGTGGCCATCGACCGCCCGGTGCCGCACATGCTGCTCAACGCCCGTGCAAACAACGGCGTGTTCGGCAGCGGCCTGCCGGCGGCGTTCGAGCGCAGCCAGGTGCTGAGCCTCGAGGGCGACTTCGACCGCCACTTCACCCTCTACGCCCCGCATGAGTACGAACGGGACGCGCTCTACATCTTCACGCCCGATCTCATGGCCGTGCTGATCGACGAGGCCGGCAAGTGGGATGTGGAGCTCATCGACCGCTGGCTGCTCTGCTACTCCCCGAACCCCATCGACCCGCTCGACTCCGCGGCATGGGGTCGCGCGCTCCGCGTCGCCGACGCCGTCGGTACGAAGGTGCTCTCACGGACGCAGCGATATGCGGACGAGCGCGCGGTCGCCGCCGCGCCCGAGGCATCCGCTGCTCCCGCGCCGCAGGCGGCGCAGCTGTTCGCGACGCCCGCCGCGCCCGTCATCGCCCCCGGCGGACGGCGTTTGCGGGGCGGCATCCGCTGGGCGAGCGTCGCCGGCGTCATCGGCGTGATCGCGTGGTGGCTCGTGTCGACGTGGATCGTGTCGCGCTGAATACGTCGGCACGGGGCATCCGTTGCTAAGCTTCGAGGGTCGCGACTGGCGTTGAGATGGATACCATCGGGGAGCGACTGGCACGGACCGACCGAACGCCTGGGCCGGTACGCATACCTCGGCGCTGGCGCGCGCGAGGCAGCACCCAAATAGGTCCGTTTGTCATGAAGGAGCCAGTCTTGGCCGAGTCTGTTTTCAACGCCCCCCTGTCCGAAGTCGACCCCGAGATCGCCGAGGTTCTCGAGCTCGAGCTCGGTCGCCAGCGCGACTATCTCGAGATGATCGCGAGCGAGAACTTCGTTCCCGTCTCTGTGCTGCAGTCCCAGGGCAGCGTCCTCACGAACAAGTACGCCGAGGGGTATCCCGGTCGCCGCTACTACGGCGGCTGCGAGTACGTCGACATCGCCGAGTCGCTCGCGATCGAACGCGCGAAGTCGCTCTTCGGCGCCGAGTACGCGAACGTGCAGCCGCACTCCGGCGCGACCGCCAACGCGGCCGTGCTCTCTGCGATCGCCACTCCAGGAGACACCATCCTCGGCCTCGAGCTCTCGCACGGCGGCCACCTCACGCACGGCATGAAGCTCAACTTCTCGGGCAAGCTGTACAACGCCGTGTCCTACGGCGTCGACCCCGAGACCTTCCTCGTCGACATGAACGTCGTGCGCGACAAGGCCCTCGAGCACAAGCCGCAGGTCATCATCGCCGGCTGGTCCGCCTACCCCCGTCACCTCGACTTCGCCGCGTTCCGCGCGATCGCCGACGAGGTCGGCGCGAAGCTCTGGGTCGACATGGCGCACTTCGCCGGTCTCGTCGCGGCGGGCCTGCACCCGTCGCCCGTGCCCCACGCCGACGTGGTCTCCTCCACGGTGCACAAGACGATCGGCGGCCCGCGTTCGGGCTTCATCGTCGCGCGCGACATGGAGCTCGCGAAGAAGCTGAACTCGAACGTCTTCCCGGGCCAGCAGGGCGGCCCGCTCATGCACGTCATCGCGGCGAAGGCCACGGCGTTCAAGATCGCGGCATCCGAAGAGTTCAAAGACCGCCAGGAGCGCACCATCCGCGGCGCGCAGATCCTCGCAGCGCGCCTGACCGCCGACGACTCGCGGGCAGCCGGCATCGACGTGCTCACGGGCGGCACCGACGTGCACCTCGTGCTCGCCGACCTCCGCAACTCGAAGATCGACGGCCAGCAGGCCGAAGACCTCCTGCACGAGGCGCTCATCACCGTCAACCGCAACGCGGTGCCCTTCGACCCGAGGCCGCCGATGGTCACCTCGGGCCTGCGCATCGGCACGCCCGCGCTCGCGACCCGCGGCTTCGGCGACACCGAGTTCACCGAGGTCGCCGACCTCATCGCGCTCGCACTGCAGGGCGAAGCGGATGTCGCGACGCTCCGCTCCCGTGTCGAAGCCCTCACGGCGGCGTTCCCGCTGTACCCGGGCCTCGCACAGTAGGGGGATCCCATGACCGCCATCACGCTCGACGGCGTCGCCACCGCGACGGCCGTCAAGTCCGAACTCGCTTCCCGCATCCAACTGCTGAAAGCGCACGGGGTCGTGCCGGGACTCGGCACTCTCCTCGTCGGTGACGACCCCGCATCGCGGTCGTACGTCGCGGGCAAGCACCGCGACTGCGCCGAGGTGGGCATCGAATCCATCAGGGTCGACCTGCCGGCCTCGGCCACCACGGCTGACGTGCGCGCCGCGATTCGCGACCTCAACGCGGCATCCGAGGTCACCGGCTACATCGTGCAACTGCCGCTGCCGGCCGGGCACGACGAGAACGCGATGCTCGAGCTCATCGATCCCGAGAAAGACGCCGACGGGCTGCACCCCACGAACCTCGGCCGGCTCGTGCTCGGCATCGAGGGGGAGCTGCACTCGCCGCTGCCGTGCACGCCCGCGGGCATCGTCGAGATGCTGCGGCGCTACGACGTGCCGATCCGAGGGCAGCATGTCACGGTCATCGGCCGTGGCCTCACGGTCGGGCGCCCGCTCGGACTGCTCTTCACCCGCAAGGGGCTCGACGCGACCGTCACGCTCACGCACTCGCGTACGCGAGACCTGGCGGCCGAGGTGCGCCGCGCCGACATCGTCGTCGCGGCAGTCGGGGTGCCGCATCTCGTGAAGGCCGACTGGGTGAAGCCCGGCGCGGCCGTGCTCGACGTCGGCATCACGCGGGTGCAAGACGACGACACCGGCAAGGGCAAGCTCACGGGCGACGTCGACCCCGCCGTGGCGGAGGTCGCCGGTCATCTCTCGCCGAATCCCGGCGGTGTCGGGCCGATGACCCGCGCGATGCTCCTCGCGAACGTCGTGAAGGCCGCGGAGCAGCGCCTGCACCGGTAGTCGACCTCCCGGTCGCCCGGTGTTCACCACGTGTGCACCGGGCGGCCGCATTGCGCGCGTAGCTTCGCGCCCATGGCACGAGTCACCCTCGCCGAAACGCCGGTCGACGGCCCCGTCGCCGATCCGGTCGCCCTGAAGCACCGGTTCGCCGAGCGAACGGATGCCGCGATCGCCCTCGCGACGGCGATCATCCCCGCCCGGGGCGGGTCGATCGGGCTGCCCGGCAAGAACATCGCACGAGTGGGCGGCGTACCGCTCGTCTCGCGCGCGGTGCGCGCGGCGCTCGCCGCCGAACGGATCGGACGTGTCGTCGTCACCACCGACGACGAGGCGATCGCCGAGGCCGCGCGCGTCGAGGGCGCCGAGATCATCGTGCGGCCCGCCGAGCTGGCAGGCAGCACGGCGACGAGCGAGTCCGCACTGCTGCACGCGCTCGGAGAGCTCGATGCCGCGGCGGACCTCGCCGACACCGACTCGATCACGGTGTTCATCCAGGCCACGTCGCCCTTCATCGACCCCGCCGACCTCGATGCAGCGATCGAGACGGTCGCCGGGGGTGAGCGCGATGTCGTGTTCTCGGCGACGCCGACGCACGTCTTCCTCTGGCGCGAGGAGGCCGGCGGCACGGCTGTCGGCGTCAACCACGATGCAGCCCGTCGCGAGCGACGACAGGACCGTGAGCCGGAGTACGCGGAGACCGGAGCGTTCTACGTGATGCGCACCGAAGGTTTCATCGAAGGTGGGCACCGCTTCTTCGGACGGGTGGGAATCCAGCGCGTCAGCGGCGACCATGCCATCGAGATCGACGATGCCGACGACCTGGCTCGTGCGAATGCGCTGGCGCGGGCGATCGACCGCGCGCCGCGGCATCCGTCGCCCGTCGTCGACGTCGATGCGGTCGTCACCGACTTCGACGGAGTGCACACCGACGACACTGTCATGGTCGACCAGCTCGGACGGGAATCGGTGCGAGTCAGCCGCAGCGACGGTCACGGCGTCGCGCGCCTCAGGGCCGCCGGCATCCCCGTGCTCATCCTCTCCGCCGAGGAGAACCCCGTGGTCGGGCGTCGCGCCGAGAAACTCGGGGTCGAGTGCGCGCAGGGCATCACCGAGAAGGGTTCGGTGCTTCGCGAGTGGGCGGAGCACCGCGGCATCCGCCTCGATCGCATCGCCTACCTCGGCAACGACCACGGCGACCTGCCCGCGCTCGCCGAGGTCGGCTGGCCGATCGCCGTCGCCGATGCCGCACCTGCCGTGCTCGACGCCGCCCGGCACGTGCTCGGGCAGCGCGGCGGCCACGGCGCCGTGCGAGAGCTCGCCGACCTCGTGCTCGCCGCGAGAGCGGGAGCGAGCGCCGACGGCGAACCGCCACAGATCCTCACCGAGACCACCTTCGACACCTCAGGAGTGCACGCATGACGTCAGTTCGTATCGGCCGATCGATGGTCGGCGCCGAGTACCCCGTCTACGTGATCGGCGAGATCGGCCTGAACCACAACGGTGATGTCGAGATCGCGAAGCGGCTCATCGACGTCGCCGTCGAGTCGGGCGCGCAGGCCGTGAAATTCCAGAAGCGCACGCCCGAGATCGCAACCCCCGAGCACATGCGCGACGTGCCGCGTGAGACGCCGTGGGGCACGATGAGCTACCTCGACTACCGTCGCCGCGTCGAGTTCGGCGAGGCCGAGTACCTCGAGATCGCCTCCTACGCCCTGCGGGCCGGCATCGACTGGTTCGCCTCGCCGTGGGATGTGCCGTCGGTCGAGTTCCTCGAGGGGCTCGACGTGGTGGCGCACAAGGTCGCATCGGCCTCCGTCACCGACCTTGCACTGCTCGAGGCGATCGCGCTGACCGGCAAGCCGGTGATCCTCTCGACGGGCATGTCGACGATCGAGGAGATCGACCGCGCCGTCGAGACGCTCGGCACCGACCGGCTCGTCATGATGCACGCGACCTCGAGTTACCCCATGCCGCCCGAAGAGGCGAACCTGCGCACGATCGAGACATTGCGCGGGCGGTACGCGGACGTGCCGATCGGGTACTCGGGGCACGAGCGCGGCCTGCAGATCTCGCTCGCCGCGGTCACGCTCGGCGCGGTCGCCGTCGAACGTCACATCACGCTCGACCGCGCCATGTGGGGCTCCGACCAGGCGGCGTCGCTCGAGCCGACGGGCTTCGAGCACCTCGTGCGCGACATCCGAGTGATCGCCGAGGCGATGGGCGACGGCGTCAAGCGCGTCTTCCCCGGCGAAGAGGCGCCGCGCGCGAAGCTCCGGCGCGTGCCCGCCCTGTGAGCGGCGGCCCTGTGAGCGCCGGCCCTGTGAGCCCTGGCCCGGGCCGACGCCTGCTCGTCGTCGCCGACTCGGATTCGTACGTCAAGTGGGGCGCCGCGTTCGCGTCGAGGCTGCCCGCGACGTGGCAGGCCGAAATCGTCGTGCTGCAGACGCCCGTGAAGCCGAGCGCCCGCCAGTTGCGCGCCGCGCTCGCCGGCTCGACGTTCACGCCGGAGGGAGTGGAAACCCTTCGCCTCGATGAGTTGGAGTCGCGCCTCGCAGTTGCTCGCCCCGAGGTCGTACTGCTCGCGCTGCGCGGACCGCTGGTGCGGGTCGTCGCCCCGCTCGTGGGGAGGGGCCCCGATCGACCGGTGCTCGTGAGCGGCTTCCCCGGACTGACGATCCCCGCCGAGCCGAAGGCGATCGTGTATCGCGAGCAGGTCGATCTCATCGTGCTGCACAGCCGCCGTGAGGTGCGCGAGTTCCGTGCGAACGCCGAGAGCCTCGGCGTCGAGGTCGAGTTCGGTCTGGCGACGCTCCCGTTCCTCCCCGATGAGGCGCTGGCGGATGTCGCGGCCGACGAATCCCGAACCGACCTCGTCTTCGCGGCGCAGGCGAAGGTGCCCGCTGAGCGCGAGGATCGGGTGCGGCTGCTCGGCTGGCTCGCCGATGCCGCGCGGCGACGCCCCTCGCGTCGGGTTGTGGTGAAGGTGCGGGCGCGTCGAGGTGAGGCGCAGACGCACGCCGAAGCGTTCGACTACGCCGATTTGCTCGCCGACACCGAGGTGCGACGCGAACTCGGCGGCACGCTGCCGCCGAACCTCGTCGTGGAGGACGGGCCGATGTCGGCGCAGCTAACGCGTGCCGCGGGTCTCGTGACGGTGAGTTCGACGGCAGTGCTCGAGGCCGTCGCGGCGGGCCTGCCCGCGCTGCTCGTCGGCGAGTTCGGGGTGGAGCCGAAGCTCATCAACACGGTGTTCGAGGGCAGCGGCCTGTTCGGCAACGCGGAAGCGCTCGCCGACTGGTCGACCCGTCACCCCGATTCGGGGTGGCTCGCGGAGAACTACTTCCACGGGCGCGAGCACGACGACTGGGTGCAGCACCTCGACGCGCTCCTCGCGCGTCGTGCGGCGACGGCCCTCGCCCCGCGTGATCGGGCGCACAACCTGACCGGCGGTGCGCTGCGTCGAGCTTTCGAGCGCAAGCGCATGCTCGGTGAGCACGATCGTTCGATCGTGGGTGCCCTGTCGATGCTCGTCGCGATTCCGGCGCGGTGGGTGGTGCGTCGTGTGCGCAAGGTGCGCCGTCGCGTCATCGAATTCCGGACCGGTCCCGTCGAGGCGTGACCCGCCGTCGAGGCGTGAATCCCTTCGGGGCGCCGAGCGTTCAGTCGACGGGCGCGGAGTGCGCCTCGACATGGCGGAGGTACGCCGCGGCGTTGCGCTTGATGCCCGTGCGTTCGACGTCGTTGAGTTCGCGGCGCACCTTCGCGGGCACCCCTGCGACGAGTGAACCCGGCGGCACGACCGTGCCCTCGAGTACCACGGCACCGGCAGCGACGAGGGATCCGGCGCCGATCACGGCGCCGTTGAGCACTGTCGCGCTCATGCCGATGAGACAGTCGTCTTCGACGATGCAGCCGTGGAGCACCGCGCCGTGGCCGACCGAGACGCCGCGTCCGATGGTGAGTGGGTAGCCCGCATCGACGTGGCAGACGACCGCGTCCTGCAGGTTCGCGTCTTCGCCGAGGCTGATCGGTTCGGCCTCGGCGCGGAGCACTGCGTTGTACCAGACGCTCGAACCGGCGGCGAGCCGCACGTCGCCGACGATGACTGCGCCGGCTGCAACGAAGGCGGTCTCGTCGAGCACGGGTGCCGGCACCCCGGCGATGGTCAGGATGCGAGCCGAGGGGTCTGCAGTCATGCCGTCAGCCTACGCGCGGGCGATCGGGCGACCCGCCCCGGCGTGACCGCGCACCTCGCGCACCTCGCGCGATGAGCCGGTACGCAGCGCCGACGGCGAGCACGGCGACGCCCGCCACGATCGAGACGAGCGGCAGGGTCGCGACGAGCACGAGGCATCCGATCGCCCCCGCGACCGAGAGGGCCCGCGGTACCCGTCGTTCCTGTCTCGGCTGGGTGAGCGCCGCGGCATTCGCGACGAAGTAGTAGAGCAGCACGCCGAACGAGGAGAACCCGATCGCCCCGCGGAGGTCGACGGTGGCGACGAGCACGATGACGACGAGCGCGACGGCGATCTCGGCGATGTGCGGCACCTGGAAACGCGGATGCACCCTGGCGAGCGCCCGCGGCAGCTCGTCGTCGCGCGCCATCGCGAGGGCAGTGCGACCGATGCCCGCGATGAGTGCGAGCAGCGCCCCGAGCGCGGCGACGGCGGCTCCGATGCGCACGATCGGGGCCGCCCACGGCCAGCCTGCGGCCCCGACGACGTCGACGAGTGGGGCAACGGATGCCGCGAGCCCCTCGGCCCCGAGGGTGCCGAGGGCGACCGCCCCGACGGCGGCGTACACGACCACGGCGATGCCGAGCGCGATGCCGATCGCCCGGGGGATGGTGCGTGCCGGTTCCCGCACTTCTTCACCGAGGGTCGCGATGCGCGCGTACCCTGCGAACGCGAAGAAGAGCAGTCCGGCCGATTGCAGGATGCCGAACCATCCATGGTCGAGCAGTTCGGTGCCGAACACCGTCGGCTCGTTCGTGATCGCGCCCGTGCCGTTGAAGGTCGCGGCCGCACCGGCCGTGATGACGAGCACGAGCACGGCGAGCACGGCGATGACGATGACGGTCGCCGCCCGGGCGGTGCGGGTGATGCCACGCAGGTTCAGGGCGGCGATCGCGATCACGGCGAGCACCGCGAGTGGACGCTGCCATTCCAGAGGCGCGAGGTAGGCGGCGAAGGTGATGGCCATCGCTGCGCAGCTCGCGGTCTTGCCGATCACGAAGCTCCACCCGGCGAGGAATCCGGGCCATTCGCCGAGTCGTTCTCGGCCGTAGCGGTACGCACCGCCCGACTCCGGGTACCGGGCGGCGAGCTGCGCGGTCGAACCCGCGTTGGCGAGGGCGACGAACGCTGCGATCGCCAAGCCGATCATGAGGCCCGCGCCCGCGGCCTGTGCAGCGGGCGCGAACGCGGCGAAGACGCCGGCGCCGATCATCGCCGCGAGTCCGATCGCGACGGCGTCGCCCAATCCGAGTCGACGGGCGAGGGAGGGTTGGCTCACGCTCGCACTTTAGGGCATATCGGTGACCCGCAGGGTGCCGCTCAGGGCGTCGGTCGTGGCCTCGTCACGTGGTGCCACGGGCCCACGGCGAGCAGGCATGCTGTTCGATGCAGACGCGGATTGCGACGGCGCTGCCGTCCACGAGTCCGAGTTCTTCGTTCAGGTCGATCGTGACCTCGCCGTCGGTCGGGGGGCTGACGAAGCGGGTGCGGAAGTGGCCGTCGACGACCACCTCCGCCCGGGCGTCGTGACCGTCGTCCGAGCGGTCGTGCACCACGAGCCGGCTCGTGCCCGCGATGAGCGCCGCCGAGTAGGCGACGCCCTCGCGAGACTCGGTGTGGCTGATCTCGGCCGTGACGTCGAATGCGAGGTTGCCGACCCGCGCAACCGCCGTGGCCCGTGAGTTCGCACGCTCACCGGTCTCTCGGGCACCCATCTCGCAGACGTCGATCCCCGTGATCTCGCATGGGTCGTCGAACTGGTGCGGGTCCGGCACCGGCGCCCCGAACGTCATCGTGCCCGCGACGATCGCCGCCGCCAACTGCATCCCAATCATCCCAATCCCCATCGGTGCCCCATCCGTCGTGGCAGTCCCTTCACTGCGGAGACGAGCCTGCCGTGGGGCGCTTTCATCCGGCTTTCATATGCCCGCGAACGTTTCATGCACCGGCGAACGGATGTCCCGTGCCGCTCCCAACCGGGCAACCGGGGCAACCCGCCCGGGCGTCGTCGCTAGGATCATCCGCATGCCGTCACCCGTGCACCCCGCTGTCGACCGTGTCTCCGAAGCCCTCGCCGGGCACGGGCTCGCACCCGAGATCGTCTGGTTCGACGACGCGGTCACCACCGCCCAGCTCGCCGCCGATGCCCTCGGCGTCGTCGTCGGTCAGATCGCGAACTCGCTCGTCTTCACGCTCGACGAGGAGCCGATCCTCGTACTGACCTCCGGATCGCACCGGGTCGACACCGACTGGCTCGGCGAGACCCTCGGCGGCGTCATCCGTCGTGCCTCGAAAGAGACCGTGAAAGAGGCGACCGGTCAGGTGATCGGCGGAGTCGCACCGCTCGGCCACCCCTCGCCGGTGCGCACGATCGTCGATGTGCAGCTCGCTGAGTTCCCGGTCGTTTGGGCTGCAGCGGGCCACGCGAAGACCGTGTTCCCGACCTCGTTCGACGAGCTGGTGCGCATCACGGGCGGCACGCCGAGTTCGGTCGAGCCTCCAACAGTCGAGCCTGCGAAGGCGAGGGGCACGGTGGATGGAGGCGCGACGAGTACGGGCGCGCGGGATACCGGCGCGGCGGGCACGGGCGGGGCGACCACGGGCGGGGCGGACACGGGCGCGGCGGACACGGGCGGGGCCGACACGGGCGCTGCGTAGCGTCCTTGCTTCTCGCCGCCTCCACGGATCCTCGGCGCCGCCTCCGCTGCTCCTCAGCGCCGCCTCGGCGCCGATCCCGCCTCGACGCCAACTGTGCGCACTTCCGTCGCGTGGCTGACATCTTCGTGCCGTGCCGTGCCGTGCCGTTCCGTTCCGTTCCGTTCCGTTCCATTCCGTGGCTCGCCCCGGTCAACGACATCGCGAGCACGGCGCCTTCGGCACAGCAGTTCTGGTGTTGATGCGTCCAGCGCATCAACGCGTGAACGTGTGAACGTGTGAACGTGTGAACGTGTGAGCGTGGTGGGTCTGTTCTGGTGTTGATGCGTCCAGCGCATCAACGTGTGAACGTGTGAGCGTGGTGGGTCTGTTCTGGTGTTGATGCGTCCAGCGCATCAACGTGTGAACGTTGTGGACCGGGCCGGTCTGATGCGTCGAGCACTTCGGGGCTGCCCTCGCCGGGGAGTTGCCGGCGGGCGCCGGAGGGTGCCTGTGACATTGCGCGGGTGTCGATGTCGGTGGGGTTTGCCATGCTCCTTCCCAGGAGGCGCGCATGAACGGAGAATCGACTGGGGGTCGTCAGAGGGCTGGTGATCGCGAATCTGGCCGCGAATCCGATCGCGAATCTAATGGCGAACGGAGAGTGCCCGGCATTCGATCGGGGATCGATGTGGCGGGCATGGTGATGCGCGTTCGCCGCGCCTGCGATCTGAGCCAACGAGAGCTCGCGGCGGCGGTCGGGCGCGATCAGTCGCAGATCGCGCGTATCGAGGCGTCGCGGTCCGGTGTCGATCTCGAACTGCTGCAGCGCATCCTCGGCGTCGCGGGCATGCGCATCGCCGTGATGGACGGAGACGGCACCGAGGTTCGAGCGATCGATCCCGATGCGATTCGCGATCGCGCAGGTCGGCGGCTGCCCACGCATCTGGATGTCAGGACAATGGCCGACCGCCCGCGATCGGCGTGGCTCACGGCTCATCGAGACGAGACGAGGCGCACGGCGTGGTACCACCAGCGTGCTGAGCGTGATCGACGGCGATCCATGTCGGGTGTCCATTCGATCGACGACCAGCCGACGCGACGCTCGCTCGAGACGCTCAATCGAACGCGGCTCGACACGCGAGTGCGAAGCTCGGCACAGCATGCTGCGGCACTCATCGAGATGACGTGCGAATGCCCCGACCCGTGCTGGGCAAGCCGCGGCTGTGTCGACGAGTGCGCGTGCCGTTGCGGAGGCTGAAACATGACCGCCCCGGCGCGGTTCACCGGAGCCCGGCCCGATCCTCGAGCGGTCAGGCGTCGCGTCGTGCGCCCTGGGCGGCATGCACGGTGAACAACGACGGCTCGCGGTAGCCCTGTTCGGCGAACGCCGCGAGCACCTCGCGCGTCACGACCGGCACGAGTGCGTCGACCATGAGCGCGATCGTCGCGCCGCCGAAGCCGCCACCGGTCATCCGAGCGCCGATCGCCCCGGTGGCCTGCGCGGTCGCGACGGCGAGGTCGAGTTCGGGTACCGAGATCTCGAAGTCGTCGCGCATCGAGACGTGGGAGGCGTCGAGGAACGGCCCGATCGCGCCGGGACCGTGTTCGCGCAGCGTGCGCACGGTGTCGAGCACGCGCTGGTTCTCGGTGACAACGTGACGCACGCGGCGGAAGGTTTCGTCGTCGAGCAGCTCGGCAGCTCGTTCGAGGTCGGCGGGTCGGATGTCCCTGAGAGAGTCGACCCCGAGCGCCCGGGCCCCGGCCTCGCACGACGCCCGGCGGGCGGCGTACCCGCCCGAGGAGTGCTCGTGCGCGACTCGGGTATCGATCACGAGCACCGAGAGTCCGTCGGCGTCGAAGCCGAGCGGGATGACGTCGGCGTCGAGGCTGCGGCAGTCGAGGAAGACTCCGGCGTCGGCTTCACCCAGCAGCGATGCCGACTGGTCCATGATGCCCGTCGGTGCGCCGACCGCCCGGTTCTCGGCGAGGCGGCCCACCTTCGCGAGCGTGGGCCGGTCGAAGCCGAGACCCCAGTGCTCGTCGAGAGCGAGTGCGACGGCGCATTCGATCGCGGCCGAAGACGACAGGCCTGCGCCGATCGGCACGTCGGACGCCATGTAGAGGTCGACGCCCCGCACGTGTTCGAGGTCGGCACCGAATTCGCCGAGCGCCCATGCGACGCCGAGCGGGTATGCGGCCCAGCCGGTGACGGCGTCTGGAGTCAGCTCGTCGAGGTGGATGGTGACGGCCTCAGGCGAGAATGTCGAGGCGACGCGGATGACACGGTCGTCGCGGTCGCCGAGGGCGACTGCGGTACGCCGGTCGATCGCGAAGGGGAAGACGAATCCGTCGTTGTAGTCGGTGTGCTCGCCGATGAGGTTGACTCGCCCGGGCGCCGACCAGACGCCGGCAGGGCTCCGGCCGAACCATTCTGCGAACCCGTGTGCCGCCTCGCTCATACTTCGGCCTTTCCGATCGCGGCGCGCAGCGCCTCTGCTTGGGCTTCCGGGGGGACGTCCCCGATCCATGCTCCCATCGCCGCTTCCGACCCGGCGAGGTACTTGAGCCGGTCAGCGGCTCGCCGCGGACTCGTCAGTTGCAGCATGAGTCGCACGTCGTCGCGTCGTTCGTGCACCGGCGCCTGGTGCCACGCGGCGATGTACGGCGTGGGCGTGTCGTAGAGCAGGTCGATTCCGCGCAACAGCCGCAGGTAGATCGACGCGAGTTCGTCGCGTTCGGCGAGGCTCGTCTCAGCGAGATCGGGCACCTGGCGGTGGGGGAGGAGGTGCACCTCGATCGGCCACCGGGCGGCGAACGGCACGAAGGCGGTCCAGTGCTCGCCCGTGAGCACGACGCGCGGTCCGTTCCGTTCGCGTTCGAGCAGGTCGGCGAAGAGCGTGGGCCCGTAGGCGTCGATCGAGGCGAGCAGTCGCTCGGTGCGCGGCGTCACGTAGGGGTACGAGTAGATCTGGCCGTGGGGGTGACCGAGCGTCACGCCGATCTCGCGCCCGCGGTTCTCGAACGGGAACACCTGCTGCACGCCCGGCAGCGCCGAGAGGGCTGCGGTGCGCTGCGCCCACGCTTCGATCACGGTGCGCGCACGGGAGCGCGTCTGTGTGCCGAACGATCCCTCGTGCTCGGGGCTGAAGCAGACGACCTCGCAGCGGCCGATCGAGGGGTGCGTGCGCTCGAGTCCGACGCGCCGGAGATCGGCGAGGGCGTCGGTATTCGAGGAATCCGCTTCGCCGAGCGCCGGCCCGAATGACGGCGAACGGTTCTCGAAGACGGCGACGTCGTAGTTGCTCGGAATTTCCGAGGGGTTGCCCGGTCGTTGCGGCGCGAGCGGGTCGAGGTCGGCGGGCGGCAGGAAGACGCGGTTCTGCCGGGCTGCGGCGATCGAGATCCACTCGCCCGTCAGCGGGTCCTGTCGCATCTCGGCGTTCGCCGGGCGGGGGTCGAGCACCCGCTCGTCGACGCCGCGCCCGGGCGGCAGTGTCGAGTCGGCGTCATCGAAGTAGATGAGTTCGCGCCCGTCGCCCAGCTTGGTCGTGGTCACAGCGATGCGGGGGTCGACGAGCGGGGCGGATGCCGCTCCGGCGACGTCGTTCGAGTCGGTCACGCGGCACACCCTACGCGCCTTTCGTTTCGCAAACAACTTGGTTTCGTATTGCAAAGTAGCCCGGCAGGCCGCATGATTCCCCTATGACTGATGCAACGGCGCGCGCGAGCGGGCAGCCCGACGCGCTACGGCGGCGGGAGCTCGCGCTGGCTCTCGTCGCCGAACGCGGCTTCGTGCGCGTCGCAGAGCTCAGCGCCGCATTCGGCGTCACCACCGTCACCGCCCGCGCGGACCTCGACGCGCTCGAACGCCAGGGAGGCATCAGGCGCGTGCACGGCGGGGCCGTGCCGGTCTCCTCGCCGCTTGCGACCGCGCGGCCCGAACGAGAGCCGAGCTTCGAAGAGGCGCTCGAGGCATCCGTGGTTCCGAAGCGGCTCATCGGCGAGCTCGCGGCTTCACTCGTCAAGAGCGGACAGAGCATCATCCTCGACGTCGGCACGACGACGCTGCAGGTCGCTCGTGCTCTGCGTGCCCGCACCGAGCTCGACGACGTCGTCGTCTTCACGAACGGGCTCTCGATCGCGCTCGAGCTCGAGGCCGAGATCCCGCGCTTCACGGTCGTCGTCACCGGCGGCACGCTGCGGCCGAAGCAGCACTCGCTCGTGCACCCCCTCGCGGGCTCGATGCTCGATGAGGTGCACGTCGACCTGGCCTTCATCGGCTGCAACGGCGTCGACCCCGTGCACGGTGTGACCAACGCGAACCTGCCCGAGGCGGCGGTGAAGGCGCTCATGATGAGAGCCGCTGCGCGCTCGGTCGTCGTCGCCGACGCGACGAAGCTCGGCGAAGTCCATCTCGGCAGGGTCGCTCCCATCGATGCCTTCGACGCGCTCGTCACGGATGCCGCTGCGCCGCAGGCGATCGTCGCGGAGCTCGAGGACGAGGGGCTCGCGGTGCACTGCTCACGAGACTCTAGAGTGGATCCATGACCCTTCCCACGGGCGAGCAATTCGCCCTCGAGACGTCGACGTCGAGCGGGGACATCCGCGCGACGATCACCGCCGTCGCCGCAGGCCTCCGCACCCTCAGCATCAACGGCATCGATCTCGTGCCGTCGTTCCCAGAAGACCAGGCGCCGCCCATGGGCGCCGGCATCGTGCTCGTGCCGTGGCCGAACCGCATCCGCGACGGGCGGTGGAGCCACGAGGGCGTCGAGCACCAGCTCGCGATCACCGAGCCGGCGCGAGCCAACGCCATCCACGGCCTGCTGCGCTACACCGAATACAAGCCGATCTCCCGCGAGCGCGACTCCGTGACCCTTGCGGCGACGGTGTATCCGCAGCTCGGCTATCCGTTCCTGCTCGGCACGGCTGTGCACTACGAGCTCGTGGCCGACGGGCTGCGAGTCACGCACTTCGTCGAGAACCTCGGCGCCGACACCGCGCCCGTCGCGATCGGCACCCATCCCTACCTGAAGATCGGCGGCGTGCCGACAGCCGACCTCACCCTGCGTCTCGACGCCGCGAGTCACATCGAGGTCGACGACCGGCTGCTGCCCACGGGCGAGGTGCCCGTTGATGGCACCGAGTGGGACTTCCGTGAGGGCCGCAGGGTCGGCGATGTCTCCCTCGACGACGCCTTCGGCGAGCTCGCGAGCGAAGACGGCCAGGTGCTGCACACGCTCACCGCGCCCGACGGCCGCAGCGTCTCGATCTGGGCCGACGACGAGTTCGACTACGTGCAGGTGTACACCTCGCGTGAGTTCCCGGGCGAAGACGGCGATGTCGCAATCGCCGTCGAGCCGATGACGGCGCCCGCCGAGGCGTTCAACTCGGGCCGGGGCCTGCGTTGGCTTGACCCGGGCGAGGAGTGGCAGGTCTCGTGGGGCATCCGTTTCGAGGGGTTCACGGCGGAATAGGCGCAGGCCTCTCTCTCGACGAGGCATCTTCCGCTTCGAGGGGATTCGGGTGCATCCGATCACGGTCGTGCCTGCAACGGAGGGTCGCGAAGTCGAGGACCCGGGTTCTGGCAGGCAACGTTCGATCGTGAGCATTGGCTCTCGATTTGGCAGCGCTATGACCACTCGGCAGGCAGCATTCACAAACGGTCATTTCTGAGCGAAACGTTGGGTCGCCCTCGTTTCTGTTCGTCATCGATCGCGCATCGCTTCTATATAACGACCTTGGCGGCTGGTTCCGACCTCTCGAACACATCGGGGATGATCTCTCTCAGGGTGTGACGGGGGAGTCCAGGATGGCAGGGACGGGCTGGCAACGCGGTAAGAAGCCAATCCATTGGCCGTGGGCGATTGCGATTATCGCAATGCTGCTCAGCGGACTGCTCCTCTGGCTCGCCAACCTGCGATTCGCTCTCCCGCCCGTGATGCCTCCACGACCAGTGCCGGACTACGCCGTACAGACTGCTTGGAGCCTGGCCGGTGCCGTCGCGGTGGTGCTGGTCGCGATGGCGACACTCTTGATCGGTTCACGGATCCCGCAACGTAGGCACGGGATTCATGCCACGGGTATTGTCGCGATGATCGTCGTTGGGGTCAGCTGCGGGGTGATCGCATTCGTTATATCTGCCGGGTGACTGGCCGTCTCGATCTGTGTCCAGAAACGACGGTTTGAGAGCGTGCTCAGAACCGGTCGATTGTGAAACCTTGGATTCGCTGATCCTCGCGTTCTCACCCGAGAGCTGCATCACCGTGGTCGTTTGATGGGAGGGCCGCGGCGATGCAGTCGAGGACGCGCTGGAGCCCGCTTGCGAACTGATCACCGCGGCTCATGTGCGGCTGGCGGGCTTCCATCACGATCTTGGTGAAGATCGGGAACCGCCCGCTCTCGATTAGTAGGTCGACGTACCGGGAGCTCTGTGCCATCCACTCCGACTCGCTGAGCGCGCTGCGACGCATTTCTTCAGCCGAGCTGATCTCCTCGCGGACCGTGCCCTCGACGTAGCCTTTCAGCATGGCGATGAGGCTGAGGTTCTCGTCGATGGAGACCACAGGGTCAAGCACGCCCATCAGCCGTTCAATCAAGAGCAGCTGTTTGGGGCCCAAGCTGGGGAGTGACCGTTGGGTGGTGGCGATCCATGGGTGCCGCAACCACATGGCCCGCAGCCTGTCGGCGTAGCGGGTCAGGTCAACGCGCCAGTCGCCCGAGGGCATGTCCGTGACGTCGATCTCACCCAACACCCGGTCGGTCATGAGCTGGACCAGGTCGTCTCGGCTCGGGACGTACCTGTAGAGAGACATCGCGCTGGCGCCGATCTCGGCGGCGATCCGCCGCATGGTGGCGGCCTCGAGCCCCTCGGCGTCGGCGAGCCGGACGGCCGCCGCCGTGATCTGCGCACGGCTGTACAGCGGCTTGGGTCCGCGGGCGGGCTGTTCGGGCCGCATCCAGATGCTCACATACTCGGCGTCGGTCACCATTCCCCTCTCGCTTGCGTACATTGTACCCACTAGCCTAGTGTGAACGCATAACCGCGTACACCGTACCCAGCTGGAGGGCATCATCATGTCGGATCCCATCGTGCTTGCCGAGGGACTGCACAAGTCGTTCGGCGACACCCACGCCCTACGGGGCCTGAACCTGAGCGTCCCGCGGGGAACGGTCTGCGGCGTGCTGGGACCCAACGGTGCAGGGAAGACGACCGCGGTTCGCATTCTGGCGACCTTGTCAGATCCCGATTCGGGGCACGCCCGCATCGCCGGTTATGACGTAGTCCGCGACGCCGGCCAGGTGCGCGCGAGGATCGGACTCGCCGGTCAATACGCCGCCGTGGACGAGAAGCTCACCGGCCGCAGCAACCTGCGCATGTTTGGGCGCCTCTACCATCTGTCTCGACGTGAGGCGCACAGGCGGGCCGACGAGTTGCTCGACCGGTTCAGCCTGACGGACGCCGCCGATCGGCAGGTTGCCGGCTACTCCGGAGGCATGCGTCGTCGCCTCGACCTGATCACCTGTCTCATCCTGCGCCCCGAGGTACTCTTCCTGGACGAGCCGACCACTGGCCTGGACCCGCGCAGCCGTGGCGAGATCTGGGACAGCGTTCGCGAGTTGGTGGCCGACGGCACCACGGTGCTGCTGACCACGCAATATCTGGAGGAGGCCGACCAGCTGGCCGACGCCATCGCCATCGTCGACCACGGACAGGTTATTGCCACGGGCACTCCCGACGAGCTCAAGGCGGTGATCGGGGACCGTCTCGACGTTGTCGTTGAAGATCCTGCCGCGCTACGTCCAGCAGCAGCCGTACTGAACGCGCTGACGGGGAGCGAACCGACGTTGACGGGCACCGACGGGCTCAGTGTCGCCTTGCCCGGCGGCTCGGTGCGCCTCGCCGATATCGTGCGTGAGCTCCACCGCGCCAACATCGCCGCGGCCGACGTGCGGCTACGTCACCCCACCCTCGATGAGGTGTTCCTGCGCCTCACGGACCGAAAGGAATCCGTACAATGACGACCCACACCCCGTTGCGGAGCCTGCGCTGGACATTCTCTGACGGGCTGACCCTGATCGGCCGCGAGCTGGCGCGACTGCGCCAGGAGCCCGCGGAGCTCATCGCTGCGCTAATCTTTCCGGCCATCATGGTGGTGCTGTTCGGGTACGTGTTCGGCAGTGCTATCCAGGTGCCGAATGGCGGCAACTACCGCGAGTACCTCATGCCCGGGCTGTTCGCTATGGTGACCTTCTCCGGGGTGACGGCGGTCATGACGCGGATGGCGAACGACGCCTCCCGCGGGGTGATGGACCGGTTCCGCTCCATGCCGATGACGCGCTTGGCAGTACCGTTCGGGCAGACCGGCGGCGACTTGCTCATCGGTCTGCTGATGCTGGCCATCATGGTGGTCGCGGGCCTGCTGGTTGGTTGGCAGCCGCACCATGGCCTGATCCCCACGGCCCAGGCATTCCTTCTGATGATCCTGATGCGGTACGCGCTGAGCTGGGTAGGCGTCTGCGTGGGCCTATCGGTGAAGAACGAGCAGGTTGCTGACGCGATGGTGCCCTTGGGCCTGCCGTTCACGATGCTGTCGAACGCGTTCGTCCCGACCGGCGGTATGCCGGGGTGGCTCCGCTTTCTGGCGGACTGGAACCCGGTGAGCGCGCTTACCGCAGCATCACGGGAACTGTTTGGCAACCCGGGCGCGCCATCCGGAGACATGGCATGGCCCCTCGCGCATCCGGTGACCGCTGTCCTGCTCTGGTCGACCGCGCTGCTGGTGATCTTCGTCCCATTGTCGCTCCGCGCCTACACGCGCAGAGGTCGCTGAACTCTCAAGTGGTCGCCGTTCCCAATCACCAATCAAAACAAAACGGTGCTAGCCCTGACTCAGAAGGGCACATTCGACCGGCAGCATCATCGGCACACTCAATAACGACCGGTACCGACCACGCTCACAAACCGTCGTTATCTAGAGTCGGGTCAGACGTGGTCATGACGTCCAGCACGAGACTCAGCGGATCGGAAGTCTTCCTGGTGGACGCGGTTATCTTGAGCCGTCCATCAAGCGGCTCGGCCTCGTCACCGTGCCGTGGTCGAGGCGGCGTCGTAAGGACGCATCGGTGGAACGTTGCGACGCGGGCAGCGGTGCGTCGCTGGCTCCTTGCTGGAGGTCGCGGAGTCGGCGGATCTCGGCGCAGATGTCGGGCTGGGTGTAGAGCCAGGAACGTGAGACTTGCGCTTTCTGCACGACGATCTGGAAGGTGACCGCCCCGCCTTCGCGGTCGAGGTCACGAAGAGCCTGGGTGGCTTTGGCGCGCGTGGCCTCGTGACGCAGTTGGGCGGCGGCGATCAGGTGATGGCTGTTATCGGCATGCATCAGGTGCTTGCCTCGCCGTCCTGGTCGTTCTCCAATGTGGTGATGATCTGGTCGAGGTTTCCCAGGACGTGCTGGTTCATCTCGATCAGCCTTTGCTGACCGCGGGCTTCGGCCGCGGTGATGATCTGCACGACCTGCTGACGATGCTGGCGGTGCTCGGGCAGGAACTCCGAGGTGGTGATGAACATCGGGCAGCTCAGGCACGGGTTCGCGTGTGGGCAGGACTGCTGGACCGGCAGCCCGCAGAAGCCGTTGGACGTCGCAGCGCTTGAGCCACCGGTGCAGCGCCTTTCGGTAGGCCCCGTCACCGACCGACTCGCGGCCGTCGTCGTTGTCGGTGACTCACGGGAAGAGCAGGGCGTACCAGCCGGCCACCGCTCCTGGAGCCGGCGGCGCTGCGCGGTGATGGCCTGGGCGAGGTCGGCGTCGATGGGCACCAGGGCCTCGCGTTTCATCTTGTGGTTGAGGTAGCGCAGGTAGGGCGCTCCCTCACCGTCGTAGGCGATGCAGTCGGTCGGCAGGCGGACGGTGTCGGTGATGCGTAGCCCGCACCCCATCAGGATCAGCTCGTAGCTGGGGTTGTTCCACTTGGCGAGGTTGTCCGGGTTCTCCAGCTGGGCCATCACGGTTTCGCTCAGCGCGCGCGGTTGCCGGATGGCTTCCTTTCAGCATGTGGTGGGTCACGGTGCCCGAGAACCGGGTGTGCAGGTGCGCGAGGTAGCGCTCCAACATCTCCCGGTCCAGGTCTGCCAGCCCCTGGACGGAAGGGGCGGCGTCCATGAGGAACTGCCCGAAGTGCGTGATCGCCCGTGTGCCGGAGGAGACGCTGACCACCCCGAGTCCCGTGGCCAGGCGCCACCGGGCCCAACGTTTCGCCAAGGCCTTCAGCCAGGGCTGCGGGATGTCCTCGAAGGTGATCCGGGCGAGCCGCCTGTCCTTGATGCCGAGCTCACGCAGCTGCCAGACGTCCTTGCCGTACTCCGCGTCCCAGCTGCTGGCCTGACGGGACGTTCGGCGCCGCTCGCGGCCGGTCCTCGATGACTGGTCCGGCACCAGCGGGATGGGCGAGCTCA
Organism: Agromyces sp. Y782; assembly: GCF_059445405.1. NCBI lineage: Bacteria > Bacillati > Actinomycetota > Actinomycetes > Micrococcales > Microbacteriaceae > Agromyces > Agromyces sp. Y782. The sequence continues at coordinate 3,008,277 of NZ_JCAIUG010000001.1, forward strand.
CAACTGCACCTCCCGGCCGGTGAACCAGCCCGCTTCCTCCAGCGCCCTGCGGGCGTCCTCGGCGCTCAGGTGCCCGTAGACGGCGGCAGTGGTGGTGATGTCGGCGTGGCCGAGCAGCTTGGAGATGATCTCGATCGGCACGCCGTCGCGCAGCATCCGGGTGGCGGCGGTGTGGCGGTACCAGTGCGGATCGAAGTCGATCCCGGTGCGCCGGCGCAGACGCGTGACCAGGTCGTAGACCGCCGTGTAGGTCAGCGGGTGACCATGGGGTCGGCCCCACAGGTTCACGAAGACGTAGTCGGAGTCCAGGTCGCCGTACTCCAGGTGCAGGTAGTCGGCGTAGCGCCGGATCAGTTCCGCGCTGACCGGCACCGTCCGCGGGTTGCGTGACTTGGAGCGGGCACCGTTGTCATTGACCCGGCGCTGGACCGTGATCTGGGACTCGGCCGCGGCGATGTCCTCATGTCGCAGGCCTAGCGCTTCCCCGATCCGCATCCCGGTGTCGAAAAGCACGGCGAACAGGAACCGATCGCGCAGATGGGCACAGGCATCGAGGATCGTCTGCACCTCGACGGCGCTGAGCACGCGCGGGAGCTTGCGTTGCGCACTCAGCACGATGGCCCGCCGCGCTTGCGGTTTGCCCTTGCTGATGTGGTGCAAGAACGGCTTCCACCCCGAGCTACGGCCTCCGGCAGGCTGCCACGTCCTGAGCAGCTCCCCGAGGTCGATGCCGTGGCGGGCGGCGTGCTGGTAGAACGCGCTCAGGAGAGCGGGCCGCTTCACAGCGAGATGTGGCCGGTGTTGCCATTGACGATGACCACGGACGAAGGGTTGAGGAGCTCGGGCGCTCGTGGGACTGAGAGTACGGCGGGTATCCCGACTTCCCTGGCGACGATCGCTGCATGGGAGAGCACTCCACCTATTTCGGTCACCACTGCCGATGCAATGGTGAACAGCGGTGTCCACGCAGGATCGGTGTGGCGGCAGACCAGCACATCCCCGCGCTTGACCTTAGGAAAGTCGCCTGGTCCGCGGACCAGGCGGACGGGACCGGAGGCCACTCCTGGACTGGCTGGCACTCCGGTGATGGTGACATCGCCGGCGGCCGTCAGGGACGGTGCTGTGGAGTCAGGGACGACTGCCGTCACGGGTCGGGCTTGAAGGACCCACGTCGTGTCATCCGTGATGGCCCATTCGATGTCTCTGGGACCACCCAACGTGCTGGAGACCTCTTTGCCGAGGGCGTGCAAGCGCAGAACGTCGCGGTCCGTGAGACAGGGCTCCTTCTGCTCTGTCGGCACTGTGGATCGAGTGACGAGATACCCGTCGTAGCGGTCGGTGCGCTCGGTCTTGAGTCCTAGTCGGCGCTCGACGATGCCAGAGTCTCTGACGCGCCAGGAATCCGGAGTGACGTGGCCGGCGACGAGCCGTTCTCCGATGCCCCACGAGGCTTCGATCACGCTGGTAGTGCCGGTGAACATGATCCCGGAGACGCTGGCATCCACGAACCGTTGGACGAGCACGGCCATGTCGACTGGTGCCTGCCGGGCTTGGCGGGCTCGGTACGCGGCAGCGCGATCGGTCCACAGCGAGGCCCAGCACTTCAGGATCGCCTGGCATACCTGCTCGGTTCCGCGCAGGACAAGGAAGCTGTCATGCTGTCCTGCGGCAGATGCGTGGGCGTTGTCTTCAGCGATCGAGGATGAACGCACGGCCACGTAGTCAGTCGGTGCCCCGTCGGTGATGCGCTCCAACGCCCGGGAGACGTCATCGACAACGCCGTCCGGGAGGCGAGAGCGCAGGATTCGTGATCGAGCCTCTTCGGCGTGATCGGTGGAGAGTTCGGTGAGGCCAAGTGCCGTGGCCGCGGCTCGGTAGGTGGTTGCTGGCACCACGAAACCGGTAGGTACTTTGAAGCCAGCCCGTGTCAGCCCGGCCAAGGGGGCGGCTTTGCCACCGGCAGTCAAGTGATCGGCGTCGACGAGGTCCACGATGTTCACAGCTGTCTCCCGCCGGCAAAGCCTGTCCACCGCAGTTCGGCGGGCAGGTGAGACATGTCGTTGACCATCACCACGCCAGGGGGTTCCCCGTCGGTGTGTTCGATCACCGTGAGCCCAGTGTTGGCGACACCGGCCAGCGACATCCATCGGGCAGGTGGGGCACTGAGTGCATCGCGCACCATCCAGGCGATCGGGTACGCGTGGGTCACGGCTACCTCGTGGGTCGGGCGCTGTGCCCGCGTGTTCGGCGTGCCGAACCGTGCCGCCAGGCCGTCTGCGGTCCTTCGACCGGCATCGGCTTCGCTGCGGTCGTAGCCGTCGAAGAATCCCACCCATGAGGGTGAGAGGTCTTCGCGGTCAGGGACGAACGGGACATGGTCGACGAGTTCGGCGGCCTCGTTGACCAGTACGCGCCGCATCTCCGCTGCGATAATCTCGGCACTCTCGACCGCCCGTGGCAGCGGGGAATGCCACACGACGTCGATGGGCAACCGGGCGAGTCGCTGGCCGATCAATCGGGACTGTTCCCGACCCTCGTCGGTCAACTGGCCCCAGGCGTCGGCCGCCCCGTGGCGCACGAAATAAACAGTGCGAGCAGCCATCACCGTCCTCCTTCATGTGGTTCCGAGGAACGGTCGTGACCGAGACTGGACAACAGATCCTCATGGAGTTCTGCCCACACGATGTGGCAAGAGAGCCGGCCCACGCCTGCCACCCACTGATGGTCACCCGCGCGAGCCTTCTCCAAGGCCGCCGAGAACTGCCGCGGGTACCGGCTGAATCGCGGAAGCCGGGCATCCAGTTCAGCTATGAGGTCGCTGAGAGCATCGGCTAAGTCCGTCAGCTCCCGCAACACCTCCACACTGCGGTCCGTCCGGTCAGCGGAAGAGTGAAGCTGCCAGTCGGTCACCGCCCGGACGAGGCGGGGATTGACGCTGCCCTCGAAGTCCTCAGCCGTGGCTTGGAGGACGGGTCGCGCTCCGGATGCCTCAAGTTCTTCCTGTAGCAGTTCGCCGTCGCGACTCTTGCCCGCTTCCGTGAGAATCCAGCCACCGGAGTCAGCGAACGCCATGCGCTCAATCAGGTGCTGCCCTTCGAGGACGCGGAGAGTGTCACGGACGATGTTGGCTGGCAGGTCGACGCGGTCAGCGACCGCCTCAGTGTCCGCGAACCCGGCGAGGCGGACCGCGTGAAGCACCAGCAACTCGTCACGGGACTGCCACGTCGTATCGGATCGTTCAGCTGTCATTCTGGTTGCTCCACGACGTCGCCGGCCTGGGCGCGAGTCGACACCCGCTGGAAGCGTTGCTGGGCCGCCTGCGGAGACTTCACTCCCAATTGCTTGGCGATGTCGGGCCAGGTCAATCCCTCTGCCCTCGCGATCAGCATCAAACCTGATTCGAGGGCATCGAGGTCAGCTCGTGCCGACTCCAGCAGCTTCAACGCGGCTCGAAGATCGTCGTGAGAAGCTTCCCCGACAGTCGAGTTCGCTCGCCACATGGCAAACCGCAGCAGGGTCACATCGTCGGGCATGGCCCCCGGTGGCAGCCACGGGAGCGGAGGCAACCCGTCGGCACCGGACTCGCACAGCTGTCGCCGCGCCGAGTCCAGCTCGTTCAACTCATCAAATTCATTCGGAACAGCAGGAACCATGCAGCAACCCTGACAGCACCAACATCACGTTGTCAACAGCCTGTTGATATCTGAGGACCTTCATCGGTCAGAGCACCCTGTTCAGTCCAGACCCCGAGCTGGACACCCGTCCACGACACGGAACCGAAGGTCATAGCCTGCGGTTGCGCTCCAGGACTCTAGATAACGATCGTTGCGGGCCGCCCGCTTCCCTCATCGAACGGCGCGAGCGCTCTTCGCCCGCGGCCGAGAAGGCACGGGCCTCACCCGGCGACGCAGGAACCCGAGTCCACAGCCCTGCTGAGATTCGGCGCGTCGCTCGCGAGTGGAGCGAGCGTCGATGTGGGAATCGCGAATCCGACGTTGTCGACGGCCTCCGATTTCGCGAAGACGACCCCGCCCACGGCGCCGTCTCCCGTGAGCACCGGCCCGCCCGAATTTCCGTGGTCCACGTCGGCGGCGAGCGTCATCACGTCGCGCGTCGAGGTGCCGTCGGCGACCGAGATCGTGAGTGGCCCACTCGCCATGACGTTCGCCGGGCGCAACTCGAACGGCCCGCCGAAGGGGTAGCCGGCGACGGCGACCTCTTGGCCCGGTGTTGCCGTTGCGAGCGCGAGGGGCGGCGTCGCGAGTCCGTCGACGGCGATGAGCGCGAGGTCGTTCGTGTCGTCGTAGGCCACGACCCGTCCGGGAAGCGCGGGCTGGCCCGGTGCCTCGACGATCGGCTCGGTGACGCCGGCAACGACGTGGGCGTTCGTCACGATGCGGTCGGATGCGACCACGAAGCCGCTGCCCGAGAGGGTCGAGCCGCACTGGAACGCGCTGCCGGTGACGCGCACCACGGATGCCGCGGCGCGGGCGAGCTCGGCATCGTCGACCTCGAACGTGGGCAGTGCCGGGCTCTCCGTCGGGCCGTCGAGCACGTCGACGAGCCAGGGGATGCCCTCGCCGAGCGCGGCGGTGCGGATCTCGGCGAGGAGTGTGCGGGTCGGTGCCGGTGTGACGGCGTCGAGGGTCTGCAGCACCCGCGATCCGGCCACCGCGGGGGAGAGCACGGGGACACCCATCGCCGAGACCCCTGAAGCGACGAGTGCGACGACGAACGCCGTGACGAGCAGGTTGCCGAGAGCACCGAGGACTCGGTCGAGCACCCCCAGCTTCACTGCCCGTGCTCCGTGCCGGAGGGCTCGGCCCGCGACCGCGCCGAGCCACGCACCGAGGCTGAGCAGCACGATGGCGACCGCGATCGCCGCGGGTGCCCGCCACTCGGGCCAGGCGACGACACCGGCGATCCACGGCATGACGAAGTACGCGGCGATGCCGCCGGCGACGAGCCCGATGAGTCCGGCGGCCGTGCGCAGCAGGCCCGCGCGCGACCCGTTCACGACGGCACCGATGAAGACGAGCACGAGCGCGATGTCGAGCAGGATGCTCCAGACCACTGTGGCTCCATTCGTCGGCGGCGGGCGGGGATCTCCAGCCTGCGGCATCCGTCTCTGAGAGTGCTGAAGGCGCGCACACGGCAGGGCGGGTTCTCCGCAACCCACGACCGAACCGATCGTCGTCATCGCCGCAGAGTCGACCTGCGACAACGGATGCCGCGTCGACGCGGCACCTCGGTTAGGGTCTGAGTGCCGCGGCCGATCGGCCGGGCCCACCACACGATGAGGAGTTCGGATGCGCGTCGGCATGTTCCTGAATTACGCGGGCGGCTTCCGTGAGGTCGCCGACGAGGTCCTCGAGCTCGAACGAGCGGGCGTCGACCTGATCGCCGTGCCCGAGGCCTACTCGTTCGACGCGGTCAGCCAGCTCGGCTTCCTCGCCGCCCGCACGTCGACCATCACGCTCGCCTCAGGCATCCTGCAGCTGTACACGCGCACGCCCACGCTCACGGCGATGACCGCCGCCGGCCTCGACTACGTCTCCGACGGCCGGTTCGAGCTCGGCATCGGGGCATCCGGCCCGCAGGTCATCGAAGGATTCCACGGCGTGCCCTACGACGCGCCGCTCGGCCGCACCCGCGAACTCGTCGAGATCTGCCGCATGGTGTGGCGCCGCGAGCCCGTCGTGCACGATGGGCGTCGCTACCGCATCCCGCTGCCCGAAGGCGAGGGCACGGGCCTCGGCAAACCGCTGAAGCTCATCAACCACCCGGTGCGCGAGCGCATCCCGATCACGATCGCCTCGCTCGGCCTCAAATCGGTCGAGCAGACGGCCGAGATCGCCGACGGTTGGCTGCCGATGTTCTTCCACCCCGAGCGTGCCGCCGGGGTGTGGGGCGACGCGCTCGCCGCGGGCACCGCCAAGCGTGGGCCCGAGCTCGCACCGCTCGACATCTTCGCGAGCCCCGCGCTCGCGATCACCGACCACCCCGAGCAGGTGCTGCAGCTCGTCAAGCCCCAACTCGCGCTCTACGTGGGCGGCATGGGCGCTCGGGGCAAGAACTTCTACAACGAGCTGATCTCGAACTACGGCTTCGAGGCCGAGGCGGCCCTGATCCAGAACCTGTATCTCGAGGGGCGCAAAGACGAGGCGATCGCCGCCGTGCCCGACGAGCTCGTGCGTGCCGTCTCCCTCATCGGCCCTGCGTCGCACGTCGCCGAACGGGTGGCTGCGTTCGCGGAAGCTGGGGTCACGACGCTCGCCGTGACCCCACTCGCCCGCACTTCGGACGAGCGGGTGGCGTTGATGTCGGGGTTCCGCTCGATCGTCGGCTGAGCCTGTTGTCGCGACATCCGCTCGCCTGCAGGTGAGCGAGCGGATGCCTCGTGCATGAACATTGCCCGAGGCAACTCCCGACTGCCTCTGGCGCGGGGCGCCGCTGCAGGTCTACCGTGAAATTGTGCTCACGAAGACGTGGGCGCAAGGGACACCTGGGGAGGAGCCGCCGTGGCGGGAACGTTCGGACTCTACGAGGATGCGAGCGGGCGATTCAGGTTCCGACTGAAGACCGGCAACGGTCAGACGATGGCGGCATCCGAAGCCCGCACGACGAAGGCGGCCGCGAAGAGCGGCATCGAGTCGGTGCGCAGGAACGCGCCCGCTGTACCGCTCGTCGACCAGGCCGAGTAGTTCGAACGCCCGCCGAGGCGGTGCCAGGAGCGTCGCGAGAGTGAGGGGGTGTCATCGGTATGAACAATGACGCTTGGGTGGGCCCCGTCGGGCTCGAACCGACGACCCGCGGATTAAAAGTCCGCTGCTCTGCCAACTGAGCTAGAGGCCCGCCGAACCAGAATAGCCTGCTCGCGGGTGCGCTCGGTGCGACGAAGTCGAATGTCTGCTGCTTGTCTCGTCGGCGATTCGGTGAATGCAGTCGATTGCGCGGAGGATTCGATGAAAACTTGGTCTCGGCGGAGCTCGCCGGCGGACCTCGCCGGCTGAGCCCGTCCGGGCGGAGCTCGGCTCGTGCGAGTAGTGTGTGCGGCGATGTCTTCCGATTTCCATCGCCCCACTCGTTTTCCATCCGGCAAGTTCGAGGGGTTCCTCGGCGCCGAAGATCCCGCACAGATCAGCCGCGTGGCGCACGACACCGCTGCCGCGTTGCTGGCGAGAGTTCGTGCCGACCCCGATCCCGAGGTCGTCGCCCGCCTCGTGACGTACACCGACGAACACGGCATCGATGCGATCGCCGAGCTCTGGGCGCCGGCATCGCCGAGGAGCCTGCCCGGTGCGCTGTGGCGGGTCTACCTGCTGCGCACCCTGATCCGGCAGGATCCGCAGGGCCTGAGCCTCGCCTTCCAGCGCGGCACCGAGGTCTCCCACACGATCGACCAGGTCGTCGCGGGTGCGGCCATCCCCGCCGGCCCTGACGAGGTCCGCGAACTCGCCGACCGCATCCTGCACGGCCTCTTCACCGGGGACTTCGCCGTCGCGCTCGACCGAGCGTCCGCATTCGCGCGGGTGACCGCGGCGGGCATGGCGAGTCTCGCCGACGACGCCGATGCGACCGACGCCGCGAACCCCGTCCGCTCCCGGGAACTCACGAAGCGAGCCCTCCGTCTGACACAACTCGCCGAAGAGCTCACTTCGTGCGCACGACTCTGGCGCACCGACTCGCTCGACTGATTCCCGATTCTCGTCACCACGAGTCTCGGGAATGAAGTGGCACCCGACCTCGTTTACACTTGACGAGGCCGGCCGCAGTAACCCCGGGCTCCAATATTCGCCGCTCCGAGCGGCCTCGCGCCGAGAGGCGTTCTGCGGCCGGCCTTCCTCGTCTCCGGCGTCGGCCCGCGTTCATGCGTACGCCAACCACGAACCACGGTGCACGGATGCCCCGGAGCCGCGCGTGCGCGCGGCATCCGCGTAGCATCGGAAGATGCCCGAGACCGTCACCCTGCTCATCGAACCCGTGCCCGCCGACACCCGCGCCACGGACTTCGGCTCGACGCTCCGCGAAGTCGATGCCGCGGCCCCGGCGCTGCGTGTCGGCGAGTTGTCGACGCAACGCGGCGACGGCGTCTTCGAGACGATCGCGGTGATCGACGGCCACGCGCAGGAGGCCGGGCCGCACCTCGAGCGCCTCCGCAATTCGGCGCTCATCTGCGAACTGCCGGAGCCGAACCTGCCGCAATGGCGCGCCGCGATCGATCGCGCGCTCGGGAGCTTGCCCGTCGCCGGCCCATGGGCGATGAAGCTCGTACTGAGCCGCGGCGTCGAGCACGGGCCGGCTCCAACCGCCTGGCTGCACGCGGCGCCGGCCGCGGACTTCAGCGAGGTGCGCGAGCGCGGGGTCTCCGTCGTCACGCTCGACCGCGGGTACTCGCACGACGCGGCCGAGCGTGCGCCGTGGCTGCTGCTCGGGGCGAAGACCCTGAGCTACGCGACGAACATGGCCGCGCTCCGCGAAGCGCATCGACGCGACGCAGACGACACGATCTTCGTCTCTTCAGACGGCTATGTCATGGAGGGGCCGACGTCGAGCGTGATCCTCCGGCACGGCGACGTCTACTCGACGCCGGCACCGTCGGGTGCGATCCTGCACGGCACCACGCAGCAGAGCCTCTTCGAGCATCTCGCCGCGACGGGTCGGGCGACGCAGTACCGAGACCTCCCGATCGCCGAACTCGCTTCCGCCGACGCACTGTGGCTCGTGTCGAGTGTGCGGCTCGCCGTCGGGGTGACCCGGCTCAACGGGGCATCCGTCGCCTACGACGCCGACGAGACCCGGGCGTTCAACACCTACCTGCTCTCGCCTCGCGACTGAACCGCGACGGGTCGGGGCTCAGCCGAAGCGGCCCGAGACGTAGTCTTCGGTCGCCTGCACCGACGGGTTCGAGAAGATCGTCGTGGTGTCGTCGTACTCGATGAGGTTGCCGGGCTTGCCGGTGCCGGCGATGTTGAAGAACGCGGTGCGGTCGCTGACCCGCGAGGCCTGCTGCATGTTGTGCGTCACGATCACGATCGTGTACTGCTGCTTCAGTTCCTCGATGAGGTCTTCGATCGCGAGCGTCGAGATCGGGTCGAGCGCCGAGCACGGCTCGTCCATGAGGATCACCTCGGGAGAGACTGCGATCGCGCGGGCGATGCACAGGCGCTGCTGCTGGCCGCCCGAGAGGCCCGAGCCGGGGCGGTCGAGGCGGTCCTTCACCTCGTTCCAGAGGTTCGCCCCGCGGAGCGACTTCTCGACGAGCTCGTCGGCGTCGGACTTCGAGATGCGCTTGTTGTTGAGCTTCACGCCCGCGAGCACGTTCTCTTTGATCGACATCGTCGGGAACGGGTTCGGCCGCTGGAACACCATGCCCACCTGGCGACGCACGAGCACCGGGTCGACGTCGGGGTCGTAGAGGTTGTTGCCGTCGATGAGCACCTCGCCCTCGACGCGGGCGCCGGGGATGACCTCGTGCATGCGGTTCAGCGTGCGGAGGAAGGTCGACTTGCCGCAACCCGAGGGGCCGATGAACGCCGTGACGCTGCGGGGCTCGATCGAGAGCGTCACGCCTTCGACGGCGAGGAACTTCGAGTAGTAGACGTTGAGGTCGCGGACCTCGATGCGCTTGGACACGGGTTTCCTTTGCTTGCGGGTCTCAGCGGCCGAACTTCGGCGCGAAGATTCGGGCGATGAGCCTCGCGATGAGGTTCAGCGCCATGACGATGAGGATGAGGGTGAGCGCGGCGGCCCAGGCGCGGTCGATGAACGCCTCGGCCGGGTTGCCCTGGTTCGCGTACTGCGTGTAGACGTACACGGGCAACGACTGCATGCGGCCGTCGAAGATGTTGTAGTTCACGCTCGCGGTGAAGCCGGCCGCGATGAGGAGCGGCGCGGTCTCGCCGATGACGCGGGCGATCGAGAGCATGATGCCGGTGGTGATGCCGGCGATCGAGGTGGGCAGCACGACCTTGACGATCGTCAGCCACTTCGGCACGCCGAGGGCGAGGGCCGCCTCGCGGAGCTCGTTCGGCACGAGCTTGAGCATCTCTTCGCTCGAGCGAACGACGACGGGGATCATGAGCAGCGACAGGGCGACGGCGCCGGCGATGCCGGTGCGGGTGCCAGGGCCGAGGAAGATGGCGAAGAGCGAGTAGGCGAAGAGGCCGGCGACGATCGATGGGATGCCGGTCATGACGTCGACGAGGAACGTCACACCGCGGGCGAGCTTGCCCCGACCGTATTCGACGAGGTAGATCGAGGTCATCAGGCCGATCGGGATCGAGATGATCGCCGCCGCCCCGGTCATGAGCAGGGTGCCGATGATCGCGTGAAGCGCGCCGCCGCCTTCGCCGGTGACGTTGCGCATCGACATCGAGAAGAAGTCGGCGTCGAAGCGCGCGGCGCCGAGCGTGACGACGGTGATCGCGAGCGAGACGAGGGGGATCATCGCGAGGAGGAACGCGCCCGTGACGAGCGCGGTGACGAGTCGGTCCATCGCGCGGCGACGGCCTTCGACGAGGGTCGAGAACAACCAGATCGAGGGGATGTAGAGCAGCGCACCGATGAACAGCGCACCGCCCCAGTTGTAGCCGGCGCCCGTGCCGACGGCGACGACGCCGAACACGGCGGCGGCGACGGCGATCGCGGCGATGAGGATCGTCCACGGCGCCGACTTCGGAAGCCGCCCAGCGGTGAGCGAATTGGCGATCGGCGTGCCGGCCTCGGGGGCCCGAGTGGTCTGGACGGTCATCAGTTGGCTCCCGAGAATTCCTTGCGGCGGTTGACGATCCAGCGCGCGAAGGCGTTGACCGCGAAGGTCACGATGAAGAGGATGAGGCCGGTGGCGATCAACACGTTGACGTTGAGGCCGTACGCCTCGGGAAAGCTCAGCGCGATGTTCGCCGCGATCGTGTTCGGGTTGACGGAGGTCAGCAGCTGGAACGTGATCACCGGCGATGCCGAGAGCACCATTGCGACGGCCATCGTCTCGCCGAGCGCGCGCCCGAGGCCGAGCACCGATGCGGAGATGATGCCGGGTCGCCCGAACGGCAGCACTGCGGTGCGGATCATCTCCCAGCGGGTGGCGCCGAGGGCGAGTGCCGCCTCCTCGTGCAGCACGGGCGTCTGCAGGAACACCTCGCGGCAGATGGCGGTCATGATCGGCAGCACCATCACCGCGAGCACGAGCGCCGCCGTGAGGATCGTGCGGCCGGTGGCAGACGGGGTGCCGCTGAAGAGCGGGATCCACCCGAGATTCTCGTTGAGCCAGGCGTAGGCCGAGACGAGGGCCGGAGCGAAGACGCCGATGCCCCAGAGGCCGAAGACGACCGACGGCACCGCGGCGAGCAGGTCGACGATGTAGCCGAGCACCGATGCGAGCCGGCGCGGTGCGTAGTGCGAGATGAAGAGGGCGATGCCGATCGAGACGGGCAGCGCGACGATGAGTGCGAGTGTGGCGGCCCAGATGGTGCCGAAGATGAGGGGCCCGACGTAGTCCCAGAAGTTCGTCTTGAGGATGGAGGCATCCTCGTTGGAAGCGACCATCGCAGGCAGTGCCTGCACGATCAGGAAGATGGCCACGGCGGCCAGGGTGACGAGGATCATCGATCCCGCGAAGACCGCCGAGCGGGAGAAGACGAGGTCGCCGACGCGGAGCTTCGCCTTGATCGGGGCCGTTACGGTCATCTGGTGCGATCCTCGGATCTCAAGGGAGGGATTCTGGGTGGCGATCGTGCCCGACCCCGTCGTGAACGATCGGGGTCGGGCACGAACCTACTACTCGATCGAGTCGATCGCAGCCGTGATCTTCTCGCGGAGCGTGTCCGAGATCGGGGCGGAGCCTGCGTCGGTCGCGGCGACTTCCTGGCCCTCGGGGCTCGCGATGTACGAGAGGTAACCCTTGACGAGTTCGACGTTCGCCGGGTCCTCGTACTGGCCGCACGCGACGAGGTAGCTCACGAGCACGATCGGGTAGACGCCCGCCTCTTCCGAGGTGCGGTCGATCTCGATGGCGAGGTCGCCATCGGCGCGGCCCTCGGCGAACGGCGAAGCGTCGACGATGGCGGCAGCGGCCTCGGGGGAGTACGGCACGAACTCGTCGCCGACCTGGATCGAGACGGTGCCGAGGTCACCGGCGCGTGAGGCGTCGGCGTAACCGATGGTGCCGTTGCCGTTGGTCACGGCGTCGACGAGGCCCGAGGTGCCCTGAGCGGCTTCGCCGCCTTCGAACGGCCAGACTCCGTCGGCTTCCCAGCTCCAGACGTCGGATGCCGCGGCGCCGAGGTACTCGGTGAAGTTCTCGGTCGTGCCCGAGTCATCGGAGCGGTGCACGGGCGTGATGGCGAGGTCGGGCAGCGTCACGTCGGGGTTCGTCGCGGCGATCGCCGGGTCGTTCCAGTTCGTGATCGTGCCGGCGAAGATGCCCGCAACGGTCGCCGCGTCGAGTTCGAGCGAGTCGACGCCCTCGAGGTTGAAGATCACGGCGATCGGCGAGATGTAGAGCGGCAGCTGGACGATGGTCGAGTCGGGCGCGCACTTGGCGAAGCCGCCGGCGGCGAGCTCCTCGTCGTTGAACGCGCGGTCCGAGCCGGCGAAGTCGCTGGCGCCCTCGAGGAAGGTCTCACGACCCGCTCCAGACCCGGAGGGGTCGTAGTCGATGGTGACGTCGGGGTTCGCGGTCTGGAAGCCGGCGATCCACGACTGCTGTGCGGCGTCCTGCGAGGAGGCGCCCGCGCCGACGAGGTTGCCCGAGAGCGTCGATGCCGAGTCAGACGGAGTTGCGCCGCCTTCGTTCGAAGCACAGGAGCTGAGTGCGATCACCGCAGTGACGGCGATGACGGCGGGCACGCCGAAACGCTTGAGGTTCACGTGAATTCCCTTCCGGGGTTCGATTGCAGGTTGTGGGCCGGTGCCGACCCGCCTGCGACGCTAATGAGCGCGCCTTACGAGCTTCCGCCACGACGGTAAACAGCAGGTGAACGACCGCTGTCGATGCGGATGCCGCGGCCGCTATCGCCGGCATCAGCGCACGACTCAGCGGAGGGGGCGGAAGAACTCGCGCAGATCGGCCGCGAGGAGCTCGGGTTCTTCATGCGGTGCGAAGTGGCCGCCTCGCGGCAGCTCGGTGTATCGCACGACGTTGTAGGTGCGCTCCGCCCACGCACGTGGCGGGTGAGTCAGGTCGCGCGGGAAGACGGCGACGGCGGTGGGAACCTCGACTCGGGCGACGCGTGTGGTCAGGCCGGCTGCGAACTCCCAGTACGGCCGGAACGAGGTGGAGATCGAGTTCGTGAACCAGTAGAGCGACGCTTGCGTCAGCAGGAAGTCGTCGCTGAACCGTGACGAGAGATCGCCGTCGCAATCGCTCCAGGCGCGGTACTTCTCGATGATCCATGCAAGCAGACCGGTCGGCGAATCGGACAGTGCGGGAGCCAGGCTGAGCGGCCGTGTCTGCTGCTCATGCTGATAACCGCCTTCGACCGCCACCCAGGCTTTCACCTCGTCGAGATAGAGACGCTCTGCTGCAGACAGGGTCGTCTCGTCGACGGCGGCGAGAGCGGCGACCGCGAGCAGGTGGATCCCGATCACCGCCTCGGGGTGAGCCTGCGCCAGTCTCGAGGTGATTCCCGCACCCAGATCGCCCCCGTGCGCCCCGTAGAGCTCGAACCCGAGCTCGTCGTGCATGAGGCGGTGCCAGAGTTCGTGCGTCTGCTCTTCATGCATGTCTCGCTGCGGCGAGAACGGGAAACCCGGCAGCGCCGGAACAACGACGGTGAACGCGTCGGCCGCGTCGCCGCCGTAGTGCGATGGGGTGGCGAGCCGCCGGGCGACCTCGACGAGCTCGAACGCGGTGCTCGGCCAACCGTTCGTGAGGATCAGCGGCATGGCGCCGGGGCGTTCAGCTTCGAATCGCAGGTAGCGGAGCGGGATCGCGTCGATCGTCGCGACGGCCCAGGGCAGGTCGTTGATGGCCCGCTGCTGTGCGTACCAGTCGAAACCGTCGGCCCAATAGGCGGTCAGGCGTCGCAGTTCGGTCGGGTCGGTGCCCGCCACCCACCCGGTGACCGGCCACTCACGCGACCAGCGAGTGTGCTGAAGCCGATCTCGCAGATCGTCCAGTTCGGCCTGTGGCACGTCGATCGCGATTGCGTCGGTCATCGTCCTATTCTCCTCGGTGAACCCTCGATCGGTCGTCTGCGGCCACCGGTATTGCGGCCGCGCCTACGCCCGCGGTGCGTGCGTCTCGATCGCGATGATGCCCGATCCCGGACTCGTCGCCGAGAGGTGCACGACACTGAACGCGCCGGCCTCGAGCTCAGCGGCATCCGTGACGTACGCGCCCAGGGGAGTGCCGGTGGCGAGAGCCACCTCGCGCATGATCTCGGGCAGCACCGGGGCGTGGCTGCAGATGATCGCGCTCTTGCCGGCCCGCACCCGTTTGCCGACGACGCGGCGCACTTCGGCGTCGCCGGACTCCCACGCGTCTTGGCTGATGCCCGCATCGCGCTTGATCTCGATGCCGGTCGCGGCGGCAAGCGGCGTCACCGTCGTCACGCATCGCACGGCCGGGCTCGACACGATGCGTTTCGGTGCCCACGCGCCGAGCGTTTCCACGAGTCCCGCCGCCTGCTCGATGCCTCGTTCGGTCAGCGGCCGCGCGGCATCGGCTCTCTTCCAACCCGAGCGACCGACGGCTTTGCCGTGCCGCACGACTGCGAGCGAGAAGGTCGAGGTGACGCCATGGTCGAGCAGCGTCGCGAAGGCGTCGAGGATCTCGACGTCGGGCTCGTAGCTGAGGTATCCACGAGCCCGCTTGATCGTGACCCACTCGAGGGCGGCGACTTCGGCGTTCGGCTTGAACGTCGAGCGTTGCACGGCCCGTTCGCTCACTTCGGCCGCCCAGTAGTGCACGATCTTCTCGCGCCCGCTCGGCAGCGGATACCGCGAGACCCCGAGCGGCACCCCGAGTGCGACCTCGAGCCCCGTCTCTTCGGCGATCTCGCGCACGGCGGTCTGCGGCAACGACTCGCCGGGGTCGACTTTGCCCTTCGGGATCGTCACGTCGCCGTACACGGTACGGTGAATGACCAGCACGTGCATCTTGCCGTCGATGACCCGCCAACAGACGGCGCCGGCGGCGTAGACCGCCGTCGTCACCGCCTCGGTCCCGAGCGAGGGCGCTGTCCGGAACGAGTGCGTTGGCCGATCTGCTGCATGAGCCTATTCTGCATGTCATCGAGTGGATGCCCGGCAGCATCCACCGATCGCCTGGCCCACTCGCCCGAGCCGTCGAGCCACCACGCGCTCGTCGTCTCGGCCATCGCGAGGTCGAACAGCGAGTCGATCTCACCGAGGTGGACGGGATCGGCGAGCCGCACGAGCGCCTCGACTCTGCGGTCGAGGTTTCGATGCATCATGTCGGCCGAGCCGATGTAGACCTGCGGGTCGCCGTCGTTGAGGAAGGAGAAGATGCGCGAGTGCTCGAGGTAGCGGCCGAGCACCGAACGCACCCGAATGTTCTCGCTGAGCCCCGGGATGCCGGGCCGAAGGCTGCAGATGCCGCGCACCAGCACCTCGACGGGCACTCCCGCGTTCGACGCGCGGTAGAGCGCGTCGATGATCGCCTCGTCGACGATCGAGTTCACCTTGATGCGGATGCCGCTGGGGCGCCCGGCCTCGGCATTGCCGATCTCGCCGGCGATGAGCTTCAGTAGCCCCTTGCGCAGGTGCAGGGGTGCGACGAGCAGCCGCTTGAACTTCTTCTCGATGGCGTAGCCCGAGAGCTCGTTGAAGAGCCGGGTGAGGTCTTTGCCGACCTGGTCGTCGGCGGTGAGCAGACCGAGATCTTCGTAGATGCGGCTCGTCTTGGGGTTGTAGTTGCCGGTGCCGATGTGACTGTAGTGGCGAAGCACGCCCTTCTCCTGGCGGATGACGAGTGCCAGCTTGCAGTGCGTCTTCAAACCGACGAGGCCGTAGACGACGTGCACGCCGGCTTTCTCGAGCTTTCGCGCCCACGAGATGTTCGCCTGCTCGTCGAATCGCGCCTTGATCTCGACGAGGGCGAGCACTTGCTTGCCCGACTCCGCCGCATCGATGAGGGCTTCGACGATGGGGCTGTCGCCCGAGGTGCGGTACAGCGTCTGCTTGATGGCGAGCACGTCGGGGTCGGCGGCAGCCTGCTCGAGGAACGCCTGCACGCTCGTGGCGAACGATTCGTAGGGGTGGTGCAGCAGTACGTCTTGGCGGGAGACCGCGGCGAAGACGTCGGCCCGAAGGCTCGACTCGCTCGGCTGCAGTTGCAGCGCGGTGGTCGGCACGTGGGTGGGGTAGTGCAACTCGGGCCGGTCGAGACGCGAGAGGTCGAAGAGGCCGCCGAGGTCGAGCGGCGCGGGAAGGCGGAACACCTCCTGCTCGGTGACGTCGAGTTCGCGCACGAGGAGCCCGAGGGTCACGTCGTCCATGTCGTCGGTGATCTCGAGCCGGATCGGCGGCCCGAACCGGCGGCGCAGCAGCTCTTTCTCGAGCGCCTTGATGAGGTTCTCGGTCTCGTCCTCCTCGATCTCGACGTCTTCGTTGCGAGTGACCCTGAAGACGTGGTGCTCGACGATCTCCATGCCGGGGAAGAGGTCGCCGAGATGGTTGGCGATGAGGTCTTCGAGGGCGATGTAGCGGGCGTCTTCGATCGATTCGCCCGGATCGACGCGCACGAACCGGGGCAGCATCTGCGGAACCTTGACGCGCGCGAACTCCTGTCGCCCCGTGCGACTGTTGCGCACACGCACCGAGAGATTCAGCGAGAGCCCCGAGATGTAGGGGAAGGGATGCGCGGGGTCGACCGCGAGCGGCATGAGCACGGGGAAGATCTGCTTGGAGAAGTAGTCGCGCAAGTGGGCGTGCTCGTCGTCGCCGAGCTCGGCCCACGTGATGATGCGGATGCCGGACTCGGCGAGCGCCGGCTTGACGAGTTCTTGATAGGCGGCGGCGTGCCGCTCCTGCAGCTCGTGCGCCTTCTTGGAGATGTCGCTGAGCACGTCGAGTGGCGACCGCCCGACGTTCGACGGCATGGCCAGCCCGGTCACGATGCGGCGTTTCAGGCCGGCGACCCTCACCATGAAGAACTCGTCGAGGTTCGAGGCGAAGATCGCGAGGAAGTTCGCCCGTTCGAGCACGGGCACCCTCGGGTCTTCTCCGAGCTCGAGCACGCGTTGGTTGAACGCGAGCCAGCTGAGCTCGCGGTCGAGGTAGCGCTCAGGTGCGAGCTCGGGCGCGCCCTCGAGGTCGAACGGCTCGAAGTCGTCGTCGAAGTCGCTCGACGTGCGGTCGTCGAGGATGCTGTCGGCGGTCATCCCCTCATCATGCCACTGGCCTGTGACCGGCAGATGAGGTGTTCGTCAACGGGCGGTGACCGATGCGCCTTCGTCGTCTTCCTCGTGCACGTTGAAGCGGTAGCCGACGTTGCGTACTGTGCCGATGAGGCTGTCGAGGTCGCCGAGCTTCGCACGGAGCCGTCGCACGTGCACATCGACCGTGCGGGTGCCGCCGAAGTAGTCGTAGCCCCACACCTCGCTGAGCAGCTGCTCGCGGGTGAACACCCGCGAGGGATGCGCTGCGAGGAAACGGAGGAGTTCGAACTCCTTGTAGGTGAGATCGAGGGTGCGACCGTGCACCTTCGCCGAGTAGCTCGCCTCGTCGATGACGACGCCGGAGGTCTGGATGCGCTCGCTCGGCTGCGACGACTGCGAACGACCGATCGCGAGGCGGATGCGCGCGTCGAGCTCTGCGGGGCCGGCGTGCTCGAGCACGACGTCGTCGGTTCCCCAGTCGGGCGTCACCGCCGCGAGTCCACCCTCGGTGACGATCAGGATGAGCGGCACGGAGAGCCCGGTCGTGCGGAGGATCTGCGAGAGTGCCTTGGCACCGGCGAGGTTCGTGCGGGCGTCGAGGAAGACGAGATCGGATTCGGGCGCCCTGACCAACTGCTCAGGCGAAGCGGGAATGATCCGCGTTCGATGAGTCAGGAGTGACAGAGCCGGAAGAACATCGTCGTTGGCCGCCGGCGACAAGATCAGGAGCTGCGCCACGCTCACCCTCCAGTAGTAAGGTGCGGTCAATACTACGGGACGCCGACGGGCGCGCCGCGACACGAATGGGGAGACGATGATCGACGAGACCGACACCGGCAGCGGATGGCTCGGCATCGCGCTCGTCTGGGCGATCGCGCTCGTCGGCGCGGTCGTGGTCGTGACGCTCGCCTACGCGGGAACCGCGGCCTGGTTCGGTGACACGACGCGGCTCGGCGTCTACGGCGCGCTCGGCGTGGTGCTCGCGACATCCGTCATCGCCGCTCTCGTCACCCAGCTCGCCACGCGACGGCCAGAGGGCTTCGTCGTGCGGGCGAGCTGGAGCATCGCCGGCGCCGTCGCGGTCATCGCGATCGCGGCCCTCGTGGTGACGCCCGTCGCCGTGCCGTGAGCGGATAGACTCAGAGCATGTCTGAGCTGCTCGCCCTCGAACTCCTCTTCATCGGCCTGCTCGGCCTCGCGAGCCTCGCGATCGCGTGGGTCAGCGGAGTGGTCGTCTACAAGCTCTTCAAGGGCCAGCGCTAGGTGCCCGTGAGGACGTGGCAATGATCGACCTGCCCGTCGACCTTCCGGCAGAGCTCGCGCCGCTCTCCTGGCTGCTCGGGGTCTGGGAGGGCTCGGGCGTCATCGACTACCAGGGCGGCGCCGAGCCGGTGACGCACGAATTCGGGCAGCGGGTGAGCTTCAGTCACGACGGTCTCCCGCACCTGAACTACACCTCGTACTCCTGGCTGTTCCCGGCCGAAGCAGGCGGTGAACCGACACCGCTCGTCACCGAGACGGGGTATTGGCGCTTGGCCCGCGAGCTCGGTGAGGGCGACCCGGGGCCGGGGATGCTGCCGGGGGTCGGCGAGTCGCGCTTCACCGATGCCGAGGCCGTCGAGTCACTGCGCAACGCCGACGGCGGCTTCGACATCGAGGTGTCGATCGTGCACCCCGATGGAGTCAGCGAGCTCTACCTCGGCCAGGTCAAGGGCCCCCGGATCGACCTCGCGACCGATGCAGTGCTGCGCACGAGCAGCGCGAAAGACTACGCGGCCGCCACGAGGCTCTACGGCCTCGTCGACGGCCATCTGCTCTGGGCGTGGGATATCGCCGCCCTCGGAAACGAGCTGCGCACCCACGCGTCGGCCCGACTCGCGAAGGTCGACTGATGACTACTTCCCCTTTTCTCGGCCTGTCGGGCGCCGTCGCAGCCGAAGGCGTCGATGCGGGCGTCGCCGGCCACTACGGCAACCCGATCGTCGAGCAGCGCCACCTCGAACGCGGGCAGGCGATCGTCGATCTCTCGGGCCGTGGCGTCGTGACCGTGACCGGCCCCGACCGGCTCTCGTGGCTGCATTCCATGGCGAGTCAGGCGCTCGACCGGCTCGCTCCGGGTGAGAGCGCCGAGGCCCTCTTCCTCGACGCATCGGGGCGCATCGAGCACGCGGCGCATATCGTCGACGACGGCGCCACCACGTGGCTCGTCGTCGAGGGCGACGAGGCTGCGCCGCTCGCCGCCTTCCTCGATCGCATGCGGTTCATGCTGCGGGTCGAGGTCGCCGACGCGAGTGGCGAGGTCGCCGTGCTCGGCGCGATGTCCACGACTCCACTGGATGCCGCGGCGCCGGCGTTCGCCCCGAACGGTGTCTCCCTCGACTGGGTCGACCCGTGGGAGCACCTCCGCCCGGGGGCTCATCAGTACGCGAACGACGCCGGCCACCCGGCATCCGAATGGCACTGGATCGAACGCATTGTGCCGCGCGCTGCGCTGGCCGACGCGGCGGAAGCTGTGCGCGCCGGCCGGGTCGACGTTGCGGGTGCGCTCGCCGCCGAGGCCCTGCGGGTCGCGGCATGGCGTCCCCGCCTCGCGACCGAGGTCGACGAGCGGTCCATCCCGCACGAACTCGATTGGCTGCGAAGCGCCGTCGACCTCGGCAAGGGCTGCTACAAGGGCCAGGAGACGGTCGCCAAGGTGCTGAACCTCGGGCGTCCGCCGCGGCGGCTCGTGCTGCTGCACCTCGACGGGAGCGATACCGTGCTGCCCATGCCCGGAGACGAGGTCGTCGGCGAGAAGGTCCGCCCCGAGCCCGCCGCCGGTGCGGAGCCCGAGCGCAAGGTCGTCGGTCACATCACGACGGCGGTCATGCATCACGAACTCGGCCCCGTCGCGCTCGCGGTCGTCAAGCGCGCCGTGCCGGCCGACCTGCCGCTCATCGTGCTGAGCCACGGCATCGACGTCGCGGCGGCGCAGGTCGAGATCGTGCCCGCCGATTCCGGGGCTGCCGTCGAGGTGCCGCGCCTGCCGCGGCTCGGCGTCCACAAGCGCTAGCCGTACTTCCCGTCCCGTGCTGTGCCGGGCGCCCGGGCCGGACTGCGTCGGCGGCCCGGCATCCGCAGATGTCGGGCCGCCGAGCGTCGGGCAGGCTACTTCTTGCAGTTCGCCTTGGCGAACGCGCTCACTTGGCTGGTGTAGTGACCCTGGCTGCCGTCCCAGTGGTAGGCCGCCACCGTCGCCGTGCCCTTCTTCACCTTCGCCGACCCGGTGTCGAAGAGGTGGTACACCGCCGCACCGGGCGCGACCTTGACGACCTTGTAGGTTCCCCACTCGGTCGTGAGCCGGATGTCGGCCCACACGTTGCCCGTGTTGATGGCGTAGACCGCGACGTGTGCGTTCCCGTTGATGCACTGGGAGGCGGCGTTGGTCACGACCTTCAGATCGACGGGGCCGGGTTCCTCCCCGACGGTGACGGTCGCGGCCTGGTCTGCTTCGACCGAGCCTGCGACGTCGGTGGAGCGGTACTCCACGGTGTGCTCGCCTGCCCCCGTCACGAGGATCGGATCGGCGTATGCCGCCCAGTCCCCGCCGTCGAGGCGGTACTCGGTCGCCGCCACACCTGAGGTGTCGTCGATCGCGGCGAGGGTGACCCTGACCCCGGAATCGACGTCCTCCACGGTGGCCGTCGTGGCGGGTGCCACGGTGTCGACCTTCGCGGTCGCGGCGAGTTCGGCCTCGACGTTGCCGACGGCATCGGTCGATCGGAACGCGACCGCGACCTCGCCTTCGCCGGCGAACTCGACCGGCTCCGTGTACGCCGTCCACTCGCCGCCGCCGATCGCGTACTCGGTGGATGCCACGCCGGATCCGCCGGCATCGGTCGCGGTGAGCGCGAACGTCGGCGTCGTGCGGTACCAGCCGTCGCCGCCGTCGGGCGTGGCGGGCGTCCAGGCGAGACTCGTCGTGGGGGCCGTGGTGTCGACCTGCGGGGTCTCGAGGTGAACGTAGTCGAACTCCACCACGACCGGCTCCTCTTGCTGCGGTCCGATGGCCATCAGGCCGAGACCGTGGAGGGGCTGGTCGAACGTGATCCCGGTGTCGCCGATCGGTGTCCAGTTGACGCCGCCGTCGCTCACTTCGGCTGTGTAGAGGTCGCCGGTCTTCGTGACCCGGATGTACCAGTACCCGCTCTCCGAGGAGTCGGCGATGTCGACGTTGGTGTTGCCGATGCCCGCGGCATCCACCTCGCCCGCGAGCTCGGCCCTGAGATCGAGCGCCGTGCCCGGGGAGTTGTAGGCGACGACATCCGCCTTCACGTAGTTGTCGTCGTCGGCCCACATCATGAGGCCCGCCAGCTGGTAGCGGTGCTCGAGCGGCGCCGTGAACTTCGTCGTCGCCACCCAATCGCCTTCAGGCGCCTCGGTGAGGATGAAGTTGCGGGGCGAAACCGGGTTGTCGCCGTTGATGTCACCGAGTTGGGTCTCGATCTTCAGGTGACCCTCGGCGACCTCGGCGTGGTTGGAGTCGTAGCGCACACTCCGGTCCCAGCGGCATCCGTCGAGTGCGTCGCCGTCGAACTCGTCGCTCGTGGCGACGGGCTCTCCTGGGGCCGGCTCGGGGCTGAACCGGAACGAGTCGACCTTCGCCGTCACCGGCGTCGTGCCGAGATCGCCGGCGGCCATGACGCCGATCCGCGCATCCTGCTTGAGCTGCAACTGCCCGTCGAGCGCGGTCCACGTTTCGCCGTCCGTCGAGTACGCCCCGGTCAGCGTGGTGCCGTCGCTCGACAGCTTGAGGTGGATGGTCGACGGGAAGTCGGCCGGAAGCACCGGAGCTGCCGGTGTGGTGCGCGCACCCGCCGTCTCGCTCTGGAACTCCACCATGCGGCCGCCGTTCTGGTGGCGCACGAAGGCGAGCTTGTTGTACTCGTCGTCGCTCTGGTGCACGACGAGCCCGGCCCATTGCCAGTGCGAGGTGTGCTCCAAGGTGATCTCGGTCGTCGCCTCCCACGCACCCGCAGGCAGCGGCTTGCCGGCGAAGCTCACCGGGCCGGTCGAGGCCTCGTTGATGTCGCCGGAGGTGACGGGCAGTTCGAGGACGCCGTCGGATTGGGTGATGGGGGCGGCATCATCGAAACGGAGCGCCCAAGACGGCGCGAGCGCGGGGCCGTCGAACTCATCGGAGAGCGGACTCGCCGGGCACCTGAGCGGCTCGAGCGGGTCGACGGGCTCCGGCCCCTGCGGGTCGGTGTCGATCGCGAACTCCGCGAAGTCGACCGTTCCTGCAGCGCTGGCGTGCGAGACCGTGAACATGCCCACGTCCTGCACTGCGGTCGCGCCCGCGAGATTGACAGTGCCGCCGACCTGGGTCCACGAGGTGCCGTTCTTCGAGGAGTACGCGGTGTA
Source organism: Agromyces sp. Y782 (assembly GCF_059445405.1). NCBI lineage: Bacteria > Bacillati > Actinomycetota > Actinomycetes > Micrococcales > Microbacteriaceae > Agromyces > Agromyces sp. Y782. The sequence goes on from NZ_JCAIUG010000001.1 coordinate 3,031,025, forward strand.
GTCGGCCCCGCTCCGCTTCAGCTTGACCCACACCGGGTAGCTCGTCGTTCCGCCGGCGACCGAGGTGTTCAGCTGACCATTCCCGTCGGGGTCGGAGAGGAATTCGATGCCGTTGTTCGGCCGGATGCCGACCATCGCGTAGCCCGGTGACGTGCCGGGCAGCGTGACGTCGTTGCGCACGATGATGCCGGCCTTGGCCGAACCGTTCGTGTTCTCCTGGGCATCGACCCTGACGACCGCCTCCCAGTCCTCGTCGCCACCGGCCGGTGCGTACAACGTCGAGTACTCGTCGACGCCCTGCCACGTGTCGGCGCCGGCGCCCGTGACGCGGAATCGACCGTCGCCGATCCGTTCGAAGGTGCCGTCGGCGTTCGTGAAGGGCACGAGGTCGCCGAAGAGCTCACCCACTTGCGCCAGCACGATGCGCGACGTGGTGGACTTGCCTGCCGCGCTCGTCGCGACCGCGGTGAGCTCGTAGAGACCCTCCTCGGGTGCAGACCACTCCGCGGCATACGGTGCGGCGTCGTCGACGCCGATGGACTCGCCGTCGACGAAGAACTCGACCTGCTCGATCTCGCCCGCGGTGTCTGCGGCATCCGCCTCGACTGTGACATCTTGACCCGGCTCGAGCTCGACGTCCTGTTCAGGCGTCGTGATGGCCACAGTCGGCGAGGACACGGGCGATGAGCCCTGGCCGATCGCCTCGAGGAAGTTGACCTTGATCTCGCCGCCATGGAAGACGAGATAGAGATCGAGCGTTTCCGCCGGGAACTCGCTCGTCTCGACGATCGCGTCGGCGAACCGCGTCGAGCCGGTCGCCGGCACCGCGGCCGTCGCGAGCAGCTCGCCGTCGGGCGCGCCACGGCGAAGCTCGATGGAGCCTCCCTCGGCGACCGCCGAGACCCGTAGCGCGAGTCGGTCGATCCGGTGGAAGCTCACGGGGTCGTAATGCGCCCAGGCGCCGTCGCCGCCGACGATCACTCGGTCGCTCTCGACGCCCTCGAAATCTCGGCTCGGTGCCGTCGTCATATCGGTCGACGCGGAATCGAAGAACTCGGCCTGCTTCATCTTGGGGAAGACGAGCGTCGTCTGCGAACCGATCAACGGGTTCGCACCACCTGCGCCGCCGCCGTCGGTGTAGCGGGCGTCGAGCGCGAAGAAGATGTCCTCGTCGGGCGCGTGACCGCCGAGGCTCGTCTCGGTGGTGCCCGTGAGGCCGCTGAGCGGCGTCGTCGGGTGGGCGTGCTCATCGTGCCCGAGTGCCGGCTGGATGATGACGTCGTCGCCGTCGACCACCCCGTCCTCGGCGTCGTTCACCGCGACATCCCACGAGAGGTCGTCGCCGAAGTCGAAGAACGAGCCGTTCGGCGGCAGCGAGAACGCGACCGTCGGTCGGGTGTTGCCCACAGTGATAGGCGCAGTGGTCGTCGCGGTCTTGCCGTCGGGGTCGGTGACCGTGAGTCTGGCGTCGTAGACGCCGTCGACTTCGTAGGTGTGGGCGGTCACGGCGTCGGTGGAGTCGACGGAGCCGTCCCCGTCGAAGTCCCACGCGTACGACAACGCTGCATTCTCCGGGTCCGACGAACCGGATCCGTCGAATGCGACCGCGAGCGGGGCCGGGCCGGAGTCCCGGTCGACGGCGATCTTCGCCGCGGGTGAGCGGGAACCTGAGATGTAGTCGATGCGGTGCAGGCCCGATTCGGGGTTGTCGCGGCCGAAGCCGCCGCCCCAGTCGAGCACGTACAGCGCCCCGTCAGGGCCGAACTTCGAGTCGATCGGGGCGAGGAACTGCTCCTGGGGCAGGAACGCGTTGACCTTCTCCACCTGCGAGCCCGAGCCGGCGGCCGGATCTTTGAGCTGGATCGAGTACATCTTGTTCCTGGCCCACTCGTAGAAGAACGGCTTGCCGTCGTACGAGGCCGGGAACTTCGTGTCCGACTCGAGGTCGGGGTCGTAGTCGTAGACCGGCCCGCCCATCGGCGCGAGACCGCCGCCCTGCGGGATGACCTCCGGCACCGAGGAGCGCTGGTAGCCGTACCACATGTCGGCGGCGCGAGCCGCGGGCAGTTCGGTGAGGCCCGTGTTGCGCGGGGAGTCGTTCACGGGGTTGTCGCAGTCGAAGTAGTCGCCAACGGTGACCGGGTTCGTCGTGTAGTCGACGTCGCGGAACGGCTCGTTGTCGCCCATGCAGAGCGGCCAGCCGTAGTTGCCAGGCGAGGTGATCAGGTTCCACTCGGAGATGCCGGCCGGGCCGCGGGTCGACGGTGCGTCGTTGCCGTTGTCGGGGGAGTAGTCGGCGAGGCTGATCGCTCCGGTTGACTGGTCGACCGAGAAGCGGAACGGATTGCGAAAGCCCATCGCGTAGATCTCGGGACGAGTCTTGTCGTCGGTGTCGTCCGCTTCGGCGAACAGGTTGCCGCTGGGGATGGTGTAGCCGGGTTCATCGGCGTTCGGGGTGATCCGCAGCAGCTTGCCGCGTAGGTCGTTCGTATTGGCCGAGGTCGCCCTGGCGTCGTGGAACGTGCCCTCGCGGGTCGAGATCGGTGCGTACCCGCCCGAGGGCTCGGAGTGCGGGTTCACGTCGTCGCCGACGCTGAGGTAGAGGTTTCCGTCGGCGTCGAAGTCGAGGCCGCCACCGGTGTGGCCGGGTTCGTCGGGCAGACGGCGCGCCGGCACCTCGATGATGAGCTCCTCGGTCGCCGGGTCGATGACTCCGTTCACCATCGTGAATCGCGAGACGCGACTGAAGAAGCTCGACGGGTCGCTGTTGTCGGCGGCGTCGGGGGAGCGGTAGACGTAGAGTCGTCCGTTCTCGGTGAAGGCCGGGTCGAGGGCGATGCCCAACAGACCGTCTTCGCCGCCCGAGTAGACGTCGAGCTCGAGCGCGGTCGTGACGTTGTTCGTGGCGGGGTCCCACACGCGGATCTGGCCGCGCACGAGTTCGGTGTAGAAGACGCGCCCGTCGGCGGCGATGTCCATCGCGAACGGCGCGGAGGTGTTCTGGTCGAGCGCGACCTTCTCGAAGCTGTCCCAGACGGTGCCGCCGCAGTCGCCCTCCTCGAGGCCCGCCGCATACTTCACGCCGCCGACGACGTGCTGCATGAACGCGGGCTCCTCGTAGTGCGATCCGAAGTGGCCCATCGCGGTCGCCCAGGCGCGTCCGCCGTCGTAGGGCTTGCACCACGAGATCGGGTGGTCGTAGCCCATCGCGTTACCGCCGGCGTCGTAGCTCGTCTCGTCCATCGAGGCGAGCACGTGCGCCGTGCCCCTGACGTTGTTCGAGAAGTTGTACCACTCGTCGGCGCGATCCCAGCGGCTGCCCTCGAAGTGCCCGGTGGAGGGGTGCGTGTGATCCTCGATCCGCACGGTGCCCGGCTGTCCGGGGTCGGTTCCGGTGGCGGCGTGGCCGGGCATCAGGGATCCGACCAGTTCGTCCCACCATTGGTAGTTGCCGCGCATGTCCGTCGCGTTGTGGATGGCGACGATGCCGCCGCCGGCTTCCTGATAGCGCTCCAGGGCGGCCTTCTCGTCGGCATTCCACGGGTCACCGGATGCCTGGAACATGATCAGAGCGTCGAAGCCCGCGAGATCCGTGTCATTGAAGGTCGTCGAATCCTCGGTATGCGTCACCTCGATGCCTTCGGCCTCGAGCGCCGCGGTGATCAGCGGAGTGCCCTTGTCGATCGCGTCCGTATGCCGGAACTGCGTCGTCTTGGTGAAGATCAAGACGTGCGCGCCGTCGTGCGCCTGTGCCGGAGTCGCGGTGCCCGCGATGAATCCCACGGCGAGCAGTGCGGCGAGCGATCCGGCGACCAGGCGAGCCACGACGTTGTGAAGCTGGGTGTGCATGAGACCTCCATCGGTTCCAAATGCCGAACGTGCATCCGGGAACCGAGCCCCCGCGCGTCCGTCACGAACCTAGGGGGGACTTTTAGCATTCGTCAAGCGAAAGATGTAAATTGCGGAACTGATTTCGTTTGTTCGGCATGATGATTCTGTGTGAACAAGGACACAACGGTGCAGGCGTGAACGCAGCAGCGGATGCCTCGTCGATAGGCTGTTCGCATGTCTCACACCCTCGTGCTGCTTCGCCACGGCAACAGCGAATGGAACCAGAAGAACCTGTTCACCGGATGGGTCGACGTGCGACTCAGCGAACTCGGCACGGCCGAAGCGGTGCGCGCCGGCGAGCTGCTCGCCGAATCCGGCCTGCTCCCCGATGTGCAGCACACCTCCGTGCTGACCCGCGCCATCCAGACCGCGAACATCGCTCTCGACGTCGCCGATCGTGCGTGGATCGACGTGCGACGCTCGTGGCGCCTCAACGAACGCCACTACGGCGCGCTGCAGGGTCTCGACAAGGCCGAGACGCTCGAGAAGTACGGCCCCGAACAGTTCCAGCTCTGGCGCCGCTCATTCGACGTGCCGCCGCCGGTGCTGCCCGACGACGCCGAGTACTCCCAGGTCGGCGACCCGCGGTACGCGAACCTCGACGACACGGAGCTGCCCCGCACCGAGTGCCTGAAAGACGTCATCGAGCGCATGCTCCCGTACTGGCGCTCCGACATCATCCCCGACCTCGAGGCTGGCAAGACGGTGCTCGTGACGGCTCACGGCAACTCGCTGCGCGCGCTCGTCAAGCACCTCGACGGCATCAGCGACGACGACATCGCCGAGCTCAACATTCCGACCGGCATCCCCCTCGTCTACCGACTGGGCGACGACTTCATGCCGCTCGGTGCCGGGGAGTACCTCGACCCCGAGGCCGCCGCCGCCGGTGCTGCCGCGGTCGCTGCGCAGGGCAAGAAGTAGCCGCTCGTTGATCGAGCGCCGGATCGAGTCGGCGCACCAGCGCCGTATCGAGATCTAGCGAGCGCCGGCGAGCGTATCGAGATCCGGAAACGAGGGTCTCGATACGCTCCTGCGCCGCTCCTCGACCACCAGTGACGTGGTCGGTGTCAGAGTGCCGACTTCTCGGGGTCCCAGTCGCCGGTCGCGAGATACTGCACCTTCTTGGCGATCGAGACCGCGTGGTCGGCGAAACGCTCGTGATACCGGCTCGCGAGGGTCGCGTCGACCGTGTCGACCGCCTGGCCCTTCCACGTCTCGCCGAGCACCTTGTCGAAGACCTGGAGGTGCAGGGCGTCGATCTTGTCGTCGTCGTTGCGGATCTCCTCGGCGAGGTGCACGTCTTCGATGCGGAGCAGCTCGACGAGCTTGCGGGCGATCTCGACGTCGAGACGACCCATCTGGGCGAACGTCGGGCGCAGCGACTTCGGTACGACCTTGTCGGGAAAGCGGTAGCGCGCGAGCTGGGCGATGTGCGTCGACATGTCGCCCATGCGCTCGAGCGATGCGCTGATGCGCAATGCGCTCACGACGATGCGCAGGTCTCGTGCGACCGGCTGCTGGCGGGCGAGGATCGTGATCGCGAGTTCGTCGAGTGCGACCGTCTCCTGGTCGATGCGGTCGTCGTCGGCGATCACCTCTTCGGCCAGGCTCACGTTGGACTCGTTGAATGCACGTGTCGCCTTGTCGATCGATTCGGCCACGAGTTCGGCGAGCTCGACGAGCCGCTCCTGCACCTCGCGCAGTTCCTGCTGGAACACCTCACGCATGTCTGTGAATCCTTGTCTGCTCTGGTCTGCTCTGGTCTGTGACGGGACACGGATGTCCCGGGACGATCCGGCCCCGGGACATCCTCCCGGCGCAAGGTGAACAACTGGTGCCGGGACCCTGAACACTCACTAACGTACCGCCGCACATGCAGATAACGGCGGAGAGCACCGGATCGGCTGGTTAGTCTGGTTCCATGGACTCCACCTGGTTGGTGCTCACCGCACTGGCCTTCGGCACCTTCCTCGGCGCCGCCTTCATGATCGTGCTGCACGTGGCAGAGCGCCGCGGCTCGAATGCCGCGAAGGTCGTCGCGCCGACGATCCCCGATGGGGTCGACCAGGTGCTCGACGTGCTGGAGTCCGCCGGTGTCGTGCTCGATCCCTCGAACAACGTGCTTCGGGCCTCGCCCGGGGCGCTCGCGATGGGGCTCGTGCGCCAGCAGGCGCTCGTGCACCCGGAACTGCTCGAACTCGTGTCATCCGTTCGCCGCCGTGGCGATGCCATCGACGACGAGGTGACCGTCTCCCGCGGGCCCTTCGGCGAATCAACGGTGCGCCTGCACGTACGGGTCGCGCGCCTCGGCACGCGCTTCGTGCTGCTGCTCGCCGAGGACCGCACCGAGGCGCACCGCCTCGACGAGGTGCGCCGCGACTTCGTCGCGAACATCAGTCACGAACTGAAGACGCCGATCTCTTCGGTCAGCCTCCTCGCCGAGGCACTCGAACAAGCGGCCGACGAGCCCGAGCAGGTGCGCCGGTTCGTCGGGCGCCTCTCGGTCGAGGCCGCGCGTCTCGCGCACATCACGAGCGAGGTGATCGAGCTGTCGCGGTTGCAGGCGCGCGACGCGCTGCGGCCCGACCGGCGCGTGCGCGTCGACCAGGTCATCGCCGCAGCGGTCGACCAGAACCGCGTGGTCGCCGGGGCGAAGCAGGTCGAAGTCGCAGTGAAGGCCTCGGCGAAGGCGGAGGTCTACGGCGACCGTGCGCTCCTCGTCGTGGCGGTCCACAACCTGGTCGCGAACGCGATCGCCTACTCGAACTCGGGCGGCCGCGTCGGCGTCGGCGCGAAGGTCGTCGGCGACGTCGTCGAGATCGCCGTCACCGACCAGGGCATCGGCATCGAAGCCGACGAACTCGAGCGCGTCTTCGAGCGGTTCTACCGCGTCGATCAGGCGCGCTCGCGCAACACCGGCGGCTCCGGACTCGGCCTCAGCATCGTCAAGCACACCGTGCAGAATCACGGTGGCGACGTTCGGGTGTGGTCTCAGCCTGGTCGCGGCTCGACATTCATGATCCGACTGCCGCTCGCCGAGGCCGCGATCGAGCCGGAATCCGGCGATGGCGAGCTCGAGAGCCCTGCGGATGTCGCGCCGGGGCACGCCGCGAAGTCCAAGCCGTCATCGGCAATACCGGCTGCGAAGCTCGCAGCCTCCGATCGAGGAGACCATACGTGACCCGCATCCTGCTCGTCGAAGACGAGATCGCCCTGAGCGACCCCCTGAGCTTCCTCCTGGAGCGGGAGGGCTACGAGGTGGAGGTCGCGGCCGACGGCCTCGCGGCGGTCGCCGCGTTCGACCAGTCGGGCGCCGACCTCGTGCTCCTCGACCTCATGCTGCCGGGTCTGCCGGGCACCGAGGTGTGCCGTGAGATCCGCAGCCGCTCGACGGTGCCGATCATCATGCTGACGGCCAAAGACTCCGAGATCGACATCGTGGTGGGCCTTGAACTCGGCGCCGACGACTACGTCACGAAGCCGTATTCGACGCGTGAGCTGCTCGCCCGCATCCGGGCGGTCCTGCGTCGCCGCATCGAGATCGAGGACTTCGACGAGGCGGTGCTCGAAGGCGGCCGAGTACGCATGGACGTGGATCGGCACACCGTCGAAGTCGACGGAACGCCCGTGCCCATGCCGTTGAAGGAATTCGAGCTGCTCGAATTGCTGATGCGCAATCCCGGTCGCGTGCTGACGCGGGGCCAGCTCATCGACCGGGTCTGGGGCTCCGACTACTTCGGCGACACGAAGACGCTCGACGTGCACATCAAGCGCATCCGCTCGAAGATCGAATTGCAGCCCTCGGAGCCGGTGCAGCTCGTGACGGTGCGCGGGCTCGGCTACCGCTTCGAGGCGTGAGCGCGGCGCGGCAACGGTCGCGCCCAGCGGAACGGTACGCAGAAGGGGTGGCGGATGCCTTGCATCCACCACCCCTTCGCGGTGACGTCAGGGTACGAGGTGTGCGTACTCGGGCAGGCGGCCGTCGAGCACGGGGATGAGCTTCTCCACGCCCTCGACCGAGCCGTACTGGAAGAACATGGGAATGAGGCTGCCGGGTATGGAGTCGATGTCCTCGAGCAGCAGCGGCTCGACGACGTCGATGCCTTCGATGTCGTCGGTGCCGAATGCGACCGTGCTTCCGGCCTCGACCTCGATGGTCTGAGTGTCGCCGCCTCCGGCGCCGAACTGCACGCCGAGTTCGACATCATCGGTGCCGTTGTTCACGATGGTCATCACGAGGGTGCCGTCGACTCCGTCGTCGGAGACGACGAGGATGTTCCGGAGGTCGAGCTCGCCCACGTCGACTGAAACGCCGTCGCTCGCGTCGTAATGCTCGGTCGTCGCCTGGTATGTCAGCATCGAGCATCCGCTCGCGCCGAGCGCGATGCCGAGGGCCAGAGCAGCGGATGCCGCGAGACGCGCCTTCACAGAACCTCCAAGTGCAAGCGTGCGCGCGAGCGGTGGCCCGGGCGCAATGGGATCGGAACCGAGCATATCGTACGGAAGATGCCGCTCGAGAAGGGAGGCGGAACCTTAGCATGATCCTGAATGTGATATCCTGTTAGTTGCCGAAAGGACATCTATTCATGCTTTTTGAGGTTGGCGAAACCGTCGTTTACCCCCACCACGGTGCCGCAACGATCACCGAGGTCAAGAAACGCATCATCAAGGGTGAAGAGAAGCTCTACCTCAAGCTGAACGTCACGCAGGGCGACCTCGTCATCGAGGTGCCCGCTGAGAACGTCGACCTGGTCGGCGTTCGCGACGTCATCGGCAAAGAGGGCCTCGACAAGGTCTTCGAGGTATTGCGCGCCCCGTTCACCGAGGAGCCGACCAACTGGTCGCGTCGCTACAAGGCGAACCTCGAGAAGCTCGCTTCGGGCGACGTGATCAAGGTTTCCGAGGTCGTTCGCGACCTCTGGCGCCGCGATCAGGATCGCGGCCTCTCGGCCGGTGAGAAGCGCATGCTCGCGAAAGCGCGCCAGATTCTCATCTCCGAGCTCGCGCTCGCCGAGAAGACCGATGAAGAGGCGGCTTCGACCGTGCTCGATGAGGTGCTCGCCTCCTAGCGAGTCCTCACGAACGGCGGGCGCGAGAGCGCCCGCCGTTTCGCGTCTCTCCCACGTCGGTCGAATAGGCCCACGTCGGTCGAGTAGGCGCTCCAGCGCCGTATCGAGACCCCGCGCCAGGTCTCGCCACGCTCCCACGTCGCTACTCGACCTGTGTTGATCGCGCAAGTGCCGTATCGATACCCACCCGACGGCAGACGCGGCTACGCTCGAATGGTGAGTTCAGCGACCGCCGTCATCGTCGTCGCCGCGGGCAGCGGCACCCGGCTCGGCCACACCGAGCCGAAGGCGTTCGTACCGCTCGGCGACGGCACGATCCTCTCGATCGCCGTCGATGCCGTGCTCGGCATGCGCGAACCGCCGCACCTCGTGCTCGTCGTGCCGGCCGATCTGGTCGATGCCGCCAAGGCGGCGTTCGAGCAGGCCGCTGCCGAGGCATCCGTCCAGCTCGTCGTCGTGGCGGGCGGATCGACTCGTCAGCAATCCGTTGCTCGCGGCCTTGCGGCGCTCCCGCCCTCGGTCGAGACCGTGCTCGTGCACGATGCGGCGCGGGCCCTCGCACCCGCTCTCCTCTTCGACGAGGTCGCCGGTGCCGTTCGAGCCCGGCGGCGAGGCATCGTGCCGGCACTCGACGTGGTCGACACCGTCAAACGGGTCTCGAAAGACGGGCACGTGCTCGAGACCGTCGACCGGTCGACGCTGCGCGCGGTGCAGACGCCGCAGGGATTCCCGCGGGGGTCGCTCGATCACGCCTACGCCACGGTTCACGGAGACTTCACCGATGACGCGGCGCTCGTGGCGTCCGCCGGGCTCACCGTCGAAGTGGTGCCCGGCGACGTGCGTGCATTCAAGATCACCGTGCCGGCCGACCTCCACCGCGCAGAGCAGCTCGTGAACGAACGGCGGGCTACGGTCGCGGTCGGCCGTGGAGCGCCGCGCATCGGCACCGGCACGGACGTGCACGCGTTCGCCGACGACGCCGACGTGCCGCTCTGGCTCGCCGGTCTCGAATGGCCGGGCGAGCGCGGTCTGTCAGGCCACTCCGACGGCGATGCCGCGGCGCACGCGATCTGCGATGCCCTCCTCGCCGCTGCGGGGCTCGGCGACGTCGGTCAGGTGTTCGGCACGGCCGACGCACGATTCGAGGGGGCGCACGGCGAGGTGTTCCTGACCGAGACGCGCCGGCTCGTCGAAGCCGCGGGCTGGCGCGTGGGCAACGTCACGGTGCAGCTCGTCGGCAACCAGCCGAAGCTCGCGCCGCGCCGGGCCGAGGCCGAGGCGTTTCTGTCTCGCATCCTTCACGCGCCCGTCAGCGTGTCGGCGACGACGAGCGATGCGCTGGGATTCACCGGCCGCGGTGAGGGCGTCGCGGCGATTGCGACGGCCCTGTTGCTGCCCGTCGCCTGAGGCGCAGTCGCGGAGGTCTCGGACACGCCCGGCCGGTAGGCTTGCGGAGTGACCGTGCAACTCTACGACTCGAAGGCGCAGGCCCTCCGTGATTTCGTACCCCTCCGTGAGGGGCACGTCGGCATGTACGTCTGCGGACCGACGGTGCAGTCGAGCCCGCACATCGGGCACCTGCGCAGTGCACTGGTCTACGACATCATGCGTCGCTGGTTCGCATACCGCGGCAACGACGTCACGTTCGTGCGCAACGTCACCGACATCGAAGACAAGATCTTGAACGCGGCCGCCGCCTCGTCGACCGGTGAGCAGTGGTGGGCGCTCGCCTACCGCGTCGAACTCGAGTTCACGGCGGCGTATGCCTCGCTCGGCATCTTGGCGCCCACATACGAACCGCGGGCGACCGCGAGCGTGTCGCAGATGCAGGAGCTCATCGAGCGGCTCATCGAGCGCGGCTATGCGTACGCGGCCCCGGATGCCTCGGGCGACGTGTACTTCGACACTGCGAGCTGGCCCGCCTACGGCGAGCTCACGCGTCAGACCCTCGACAACATGGAGGCCGCGGCCGACGCCAACCCGCGCGGCAAGCGCGACCCGCGCGACTTCGCCCTCTGGAAGGGCCGCAAGGAGGCCGAACCGGATTCGGCGAGCTGGGCCTCGCCGTGGGGCGATGGTCGCCCCGGCTGGCACATCGAATGCTCGGCCATGGCCACACGATACCTCGGCACCGAATTCGACATTCACGGCGGCGGCCTCGACCTGCGTTTCCCGCACCACGAGAACGAACTCGCGCAGTCGACCGCGGCCGGCGACGAGTACGCCCGATATTGGGTGCACAACGGACTCGTGAATATCGGCGGGCAGAAGATGTCCAAGTCGCTCGGCAACTCCGTGTACGCGGCGGAGTTGTTCGAGCTCGCCTCGCCGCTCGCCGTGCGCTACCTTCTCGGCGCCGCGCACTACCGGTCGACGCTCGACTACGTGCCCGGTTCCCTCACCGAGGCCGAGGCGGTCGTCGACCGCATCCGCGTCTTCCTGTCCCGAGTCGAGCGGCGGCTCGCCGGCACCAGGTACGCCGGAATCGGCGCCCCGGTGATTCCCGACGTCTTCGCCGCGGCGATGGACGACGACCTCGGGGTGCCGCAGGCACTCGCCGTGCTGCACGACACGGTACGCGCCGGCAATCAGGCGCTCGACGCCGAAGAGCTGCACGACGCGGCAGTGGCGCACGGGCAGGTCGTCGCCATGGTCGAGGTGCTCGGCATCGATCCGCGCGACGCCCAGTGGGCGGCGGCCGACGCCGGCCCCGCGGCATCCGCCCTCGACGCCCTCGTCACCGGCCTCATCGAAGACCGCCAGGCTGCGCGCGAGTCGAAGGACTACGCTGCCGCAGACCGCATCCGCACCGAACTCTCGGCCGCGGGCATCACCATCGAAGACAGCCAGACCGGAACGCATTGGAGCTTGGGACTATGAAAGGCAGCAGCGGCAAGTCGCGCGCCGGAGCCGTGCGCAAGGGGACGAGCAAGCAAGTCGGCTCCGGAGGCCAGGGGCGTCAGGCGCTCGAAGGTAAGGGGCCGACGCCGAAGGCGGAGGATCGTGCTTGGCATCCCGCGGGCAAGCGCAAGGCGGCGGAAGAGCGCTATCGCTCGTCCGGCGGCAAGCGGGTTGCGGGCCAGGAGCAGCGTGGGGGCGCTCCGCGCGGCACGTCGGGTGCTGCTCGACGGCCGAAGTCGGGCGACGAGTCCGAGATCGTGACCGGCCGCAACTCGGTTGTCGAGGCGCTTCGAGCGCGTATTCCGGCGACGACGCTGTATGTCGGCGCGCGCGTCGAGATGGACGACCGCGTGCGCGAGGCGATGAAGGTCGCCACGAACCGCGGCATCCCCATTCTCGAGGTCATGAAACCCGAACTCGATCGGCTCGCCGGCGACGGCGGCGTGCATCAGGGGCTCGCGCTGAAGGTGCCCGCCTACGAGTACGCGCATCCGATCGAATTGCTCGACGAGGTGTTGGCCCGCGACGAGACCCCGCTGTTCGTCGCGCTCGACGGCATCACCGACCCGCGCAACCTCGGCGCGATCCTCCGCTCGACGGGAGCGTTCGGCGGCCAGGGCGTCATCGTGCCGCAGCGTCGCTCGGTCGGAGTGAACTCCGCAGCGTGGAAGACCTCGGCAGGTGCGGCGGCACGGGTGCCCGTGGCGATGGCGCCGAACCTCACGCAGACGCTCAAGGCGCTGAAGGAACGCGGGGTCTTCGTGCTCGGCCTCGACGGCGGCGGAGATGTCTCGCTGCCTGGCCTTTCATGGGCAGATCGTCCGATTGTGATCGTCGTGGGCAGCGAGGGCAAGGGGCTCTCGCGGCTCGTCGCCCAGACATGCGACGCGATCGTCTCGATCCCGATCAGTGCCGCGACCGAGTCGCTGAACGCTGGCATCGCGGCATCCGTCACCCTCTACGAGATCTCCAAGCTCCGCGCCGAATAAGGCCGTTCGTCGGCCGAGTAGTGAGCGTCGGCGAGCGTATCGAGACCCGCCGAGCACTACTCGCGTTCGTTGGTCGAGTAGTGAGCGTCAGCGAGCGTATCGAGACCCGCCCGTGATCGAGGGTTCGTTGGTCGAGTAGTGAGCGTCAGCGAGCGTATCGAGACCCGCACGAGCGTACGCTTCGTCGATCCGTGGAAACTCCTCTGCGAAGACGAGGCGTACGGGGCGTCTGACGCGCGTATACGCGGCGCCCTCACCTGCATTGTGTTGCGCGATCCGGCGTTCGAGGTCGATCGTGCTGCCGACGTAGTAGCTTCCGTCCGCGCATTCGAGGATGTACATGTGGGCCATGCCCGCAAGTCTGCCGATGTTCCGCCCAGGGGATCCACGTTGTCCACAGGGGGTCTCGATACGCTCGCTGGCGCTCGCTACTCGACCGGCGGGTTCCTGTGGGGGATCGATACGCTCGCTGGCGCTCGCTACTCGACCAACGGACCTGTATACGCTCGTTACGGCGGGTATCGGTGTGGGTCAGACGTTCATTCGCCAGTCGCCGTCGTCGTCGGGATCGAGGGCGGCGAAGGCCGCGGTATCGGTCGAGGGGATCGTCTCGACCGGCATGGTGAACGCGCCGGTCGGCGGCCCGATCACGGTCGCCTCGTCGCGCCGGTGCCGCAACACGGTGTTGATATAGGAGGTCACCGCTTCAGCCAGCGGGATGTCGTGCCCGGCCTGCTGGGCGAGATACCAGCGGTGGTCGAGCAACTGGTGGAAGACCTCGGCCGGCTCGAGCTTGCCGCGCAGCTCGAGCGGAATCGCCCGTACGACAGGTTCGAACACGCGCATGAGCCACTCGTGCGCGACCATCTCCTCGTCGAGCTCGGTCTTGCCGTAGGCGGCCCGGTACGAGTCGAGGTCGTTGAGCAGTCGCCGGGCCTGGTTCTCGCCGGCGTCGACGCCGGTGAGTCGCAGCAGGCGCCGCTGATGGTGGCCGGCGTCGACGACCTTCGGCTGGATGCGCACGGTCGTGCCGGTCTCGTCGGTCTTGATCGCGAGCTCTTCGATGTCGAAGCCGAGCTCGTTCAGGCGGTTCACGCGTTCGTTGATGCGCCATCGCTCGGCGCTCGAGAACGACTCGGATCCGGTGAGTTCGATCCAGAGGCTTCGATATGCCTCGACGATGCCGTTCGAGATATTCACGGGATCGAGTTCGTCGGCCACCTTGCCGCCCGCTTCGAGGTCGAGCAGTTCGCCCGCGATGTTGACCCGGGCGATCTCGAGGTCGTTCTCGCGTTGGCCGTTCGAGAGTCCGCCCTCGTAGAGCTTGCCGGTCTCGGCGTCGACGAGGTATGCCGCGAATGCACCCGCGTCGCGGCGGAACAGTGTGTTCGAGAGTGAGACGTCACCCCAGAAGAATCCGACGATGTGCAGGCGCACCAACAGCACGGCGAGGGCGTCGACGAGCCGCGTCGCGGTGTCGGGCCGGAGGGTCTGCGAGAAGAGTGCCCGATAGGGGAGTGAGAAGCGGAGGTGCCGAGTGACGAGCACGGGCTTCAGTGCGTCGCCTTCGGCATCGGTGCGATTGGTGATGAACGCGACGGGCTCGACGCACGGGATGTCGAGACGCTGCAGCGTGCGCAGCATCTCGTACTCGCCCTTGGCCATGTCGGCCGTCGTCTCCTTGATCGCCACGACGTGGGCGCCGAGGTGCGCGAACCGCACGAGGTGGCGTGAGATTCCCTTGGGCAGTGCCGCGATGGTGTCGTTCGGCCACGCCTCGAGAGGGAGGTCCCAGGGCAGGTCGAGCAGTGCAGGGTCGGCCATGGCCGAGGTGATGGAGAGTGAGCCGCTCATTTGTGCTTCAGCGTAGTCGCGGTTGCGAGGGGACACCGATGGAGCGGACACCGATGGAGCGGGCGCAGATGGAGCGGGCGCAGATGGTGTGGGCGCAGAACGGGCGGAGAACAACGATGCCGGCCGGGCCGAGGCCCGGCCGGCATCGCCGGTGACTGCGTCGGTCAGCTCACCACGACCTTGCCGCCGAGGCGGTCGCCCGACTCTGCGTCGAAGAGGTGCACGTGGTTCGGCGTGGCAGTGAGGTACACCTTGTCGCCGGCTGACGGGTGCAGGCGTCCGTCGACGCGAGCGACGATGTCGGTGCGCTTGCCCTCGACCGTGGAGTGGCCGTAGAGGTAGCCGTCGGCGCCGAGCTCTTCGACGAGGTCGACCTCGACTGCGAGGCCCTCACCCTGAGTGGCCGACACGACGATGTCTTCGGGGCGCACGCCGATGGTGGCGACCTTGCCACTCGACTGGGCGAGCGTCTCGCGGTCGACCGGCACCGTTGCGGTGCCGAACTTGATGCCATCGTCGACGAGGTCGGCGTGGAACAGGTTCATCGCGGGCGAGCCGATGAAGCCGGCGACGAACACGTTCTTCGGGGCTTCGTACAGATCGCGCGGGGTGCCGACCTGCTGCAGGACGCCGTCTTTCAGCACGGCGATGCGGTCGCCCATGGTGAGCGCCTCGGTCTGGTCGTGCGTGACGTAGACCGTGGTGACGCCGAGACGACGCTGGAGCGAGGCGATCTGCGTACGGGTCTGCACACGGAGCTTCGCGTCGAGGTTCGACAGCGGCTCATCCATGAGGAACACCTGGGGCTGGCGCACGATCGCGCGGCCCATGGCGACGCGCTGACGCTGGCCGCCCGAGAGTGCCTTCGGCTTGCGTGCCAGGTAGGGCTCGAGGTCGAGGAGCTTGGCCGCCTCGAGTACACGAGCAGCGCGCTCCTCTTTGCCGATGCCCGCGATCTTGAGCGCGAAGCCCATGTTCTCGGCGACGGTCATGTGCGGGTAGAGCGCGTAGTTCTGGAAGACCATCGCGATGTCGCGGTCTTTCGGCGGCACGTCGGTGACGTTGCGGTCGCCGATGAAGATGTTGCCCTCGTTGACCTCTTCGAGGCCGGCGAGCATGCGGAGCGAGGTTGACTTGCCGCAACCAGAGGGGCCGACGAGGACGAGGAACTCGCCGTCTGCCACCTCGAGGTCGAGCTGATCGACGGCCGGCCGGTTGCCTCCGGGGTAGATGCGGGTGGCCTTGTCGAACGTGACTGACGCCATGATTCTGTTTCTCCTTCACCGGCAGGTACGTGCCGGACGATCCGTTGTGATGGACTGCGTCGACGCTGACGCCCACTCAGTATCGCATGCACGGGTGGCCGCGATGCACACGTTCCGGCCGGGGCATCCAGTCGGAACTCGGCGCGCTCGCGGCATCCGTTTGGGTGATTCCCAGCCATCCTCCCTACTATCGTCTTTGCGTCCGCATGCACAAGCGCGCGCCCACACAGCGACCGGAGTGACCATCGATGAGCAACGGCGGATCGAATCAGCCACGTCCCACCCGTAACGAGCAGCGCGAAGCGGCACGTGAGACGGCGCGAGTTCTCCGCGAGGACCAGAAGAAGCGCGAGCGCCGCAACAAGGTGCTCCTTCAGGGCGGCGTCATCGTCGCAGTCGTCGCGATCGCGGCGGTCATCGGCACGCTGATCTTCCAGAGCGTCAAGCCGGCGGGCCCCGGCCCCGCCAACATGGCGAGCGACGGCATTCTGCTCACGGGTGTCGACGGCGTCATCACGGCGACCGAGACCCCTGCGCTGGCTGCCGGCGGCACCCCGACCCCGACCGTGCCCGACGACAGCGGCACCGTGGCCAACATCGTCATGTACATCGACTACCTGTGCCCGTTCTGCGGCCAGTTCGAGTCGACGAACTCCGAGTCGATCAGAACGATGGTCGAGTCGGGGGCTGCGACGCTCGAGGTGCACCCGATCGCACTGCTGACCAACAAGTCGGCCGGCACGCAGTACTCGTTGCGCGCCGCGAACGCTGCGGCATGCGTCGCGGATGCCTCGCCCGAGTCGTTCTTCGACTTCAACGCACTGCTCTTCGAGAACCAGCCCGAAGAGACGTCGACCGGCCTCGACGATTCCAAGATCAAGGCGCTCGCGAAAGAGGCGGGTGTCAGTTCCCTCTCGACGATCGAGAAGTGCATCGACGACACCCAGTTCAAGAAGTGGGTTCAGGATGCCACGACGCGCGCGCTGACCGAGCCGGTGCCCAATTCCGACCTCGAGTCGATCAAGGGCACCCCGACGGTGCTCGTGAACGGCAAGCAGTACGAGGGCTCGCTCACGGATCCGGCCGAGTTCCAGTCGTTCGTGCTGCAGGCGACGGGTGAGACCTTCTCGGAGTCGACCTCGACGCCGACTCCGACGCCCACGCCGGCGTCCTGACGACCGCAGCGCCCAACGGGGGTCCGGCTGCTGCCGGGCCTCCGCGCGTTCGGCGTGCATGCGATCGATAGGATGTCGGAGAGGCACGCCTCGCCGGCTTGGCGCAATTGGTAGCGCACCGCTCTTGTAAAGCGGGGGTTGTGGGTTCGAGTCCCATAGCCGGCTCTTGATGCAGAATTCAGCCGCGAAGACCGTCGACGAGACGGACCGCATCGCCCGCACGAACCACGAGCATGCTCATGCTGATCGCTCCCGTCTGCCGATGTGGCTCGCACTCGTGCTCGCGCTCGCCTTCGGAGCCTTGACGGCGTTGCAGTCGCGAGTGAACGGCCAGCTCGCGGCTGCGCTCGACGACCCGTTCACGGCAGCGGCGATCTCCTTCGGCAGCGGCCTCGTCATCCTGCTCGCCGTGCTGAGCCTGTGGCGGCCAGGGCGGGTCGGCACGGCACGTGTCATCGGCGCACTGCGCCGGCGGGAACTCGCGTGGTGGATCGTGCTCGGCGGCCTCGCGGGAGCCTGGTTCGTGACCACGCAGGGCCTGTCCGCGGGCGTCATCGGCGTGGCCCTGTTCACGATCGCCATCGTCGCGGGGCAGACCATCGGCGGAATCGTCTTCGACCTCGTCGGCCTCGGGCCCGGCGGTCGCCGGCCGCTCAGCGCGACGCGTGTCGCAGGCGCGGTCCTCGCGCTCGCCGCGATCGGCTGGGCGGTGTCGGCTCAGATCGCGAACGAGGTGCCGGTGCTCCTCATGGTGCTGCCGTTCGTCGCGGGCCTCGGCTCGGCGTGGCAGCAGGCGGTGAACGGTCGGGTCAAGGTGCTCGCCGGCAGCGCGCTCACCGCGACGGTGTTCAACTTCGCGGTCGGCACCACGGCCCTCGTCGTCGTGATGCTCGTGCACGCGGCATCCGCGGGGTGGCCCGCTGCGATGCCGACCGAACCATGGCTCTACGCGGGAGGTGCGATCGGCTGCATCTTCATCGCCGGGCAGGCG
Source organism: Agromyces sp. Y782 (assembly GCF_059445405.1). Classification (NCBI taxonomy): domain Bacteria; kingdom Bacillati; phylum Actinomycetota; class Actinomycetes; order Micrococcales; family Microbacteriaceae; genus Agromyces; species Agromyces sp. Y782. The sequence goes on from NZ_JCAIUG010000001.1 coordinate 3,049,160, forward strand.
ATGCTCGTTCGCGTCATCGGGGTGCTCCTGCTCGCCCTCTGCGGGGTTGCTGGGCAGCTCACGGCAGCGCTCGCCCTCGATCTACTGCTGCCGACGGCCGGTCGGCCGGTCGATCTCGCGACGATCGGCGGCACGGCACTGGCGCTCGTCGCCGTCGTGGTCGCATCGATCCGCTGGGGTCGGCGGAAGCATGCAGCTCCGCACGTGGCCGACGCGACGGGCGGTGTCGACGTGACGGCCGCCGACGACGCGACGACCGACACCGGGATCAGTCGAGCGAACTGAACCGCGAGGCGGCCGCGACGTCGGGGCCGCGATCGGGTCGCGGGCTGTCTGGCAGTCCGCCGACGTACAGCCAGCCGAGGAGTCGTTCACCGGACGCGAGACCGTGCAGTTCGGCGACGAGTGGATGCCGCGTGTGCGGGCCCGAGCGCCACATCACGCCCCATCCCGCCTCGTCGAGTAGCAGGCTCAGCTGATGGGCGACGCCCGCCGCAACCGCCTCCTGCTCCCACTCCGGCACCTTGTGGTGCTGTGAGGTGACGGCCACGATCGCGAGCAGCAACGGCGCCCGCAGCGGCTTGCCCGCGAGCCGGGCGCCGTGTTCGCCGTCGAGTCCGGCCGCACCTGCGAGCGCAGTGCCCAGTCGAACGCGAGCGTCACCGCGAAGGGCGATCACCCGCCACGGCCGTAGCGCGGCGTGATCGGCGACCCGGCCTGCCGCCTCGAGCAACGCGATGATCTGGGGGTCATCGGGCGAGGCATCCGTCACCTTCGGCGCCGACCGTCTCGCGAGCATGGCCTCGCGAACGGAAGCCGCCACTCAGGCCTCGGCCGTGAAGTCGAGGGAGAGCGAGTTCATGCAGTAGCGGTCGCCGGTGGGGGTGCCGAACCCGTCGGGGAAGACGTGGCCGAGGTGTGAGCCGCAATTCGCACAGCGCACCTCGGTGCGCACCATGCCGAGCGAGGAGTCTTCGATGAGCTCGACGGCCTCGGGGCGAACCGACTCGTAGAAACTCGGCCAGCCGCAGCCGGAGTCGAACTTCGTGCCGCTCTGGAAGAGCTCGGCGCCGCACGCGGCGCACGCATACACGCCGGCGCGCTCTTCATCGAGGAGTTCACCCGTCCAGGGGCGCTCCGTCGCCGCCTCCCGGAGCACCGAGTATTGCTCGTCACCGAGCTCGGAACGCCATTCCTCTTCGGTCTTGTCCACGTTGTACGCCATGTGCGGTCCTCTCTCAGTCCTCGCGTCGGTGCTCGACCATGCTCGCAGGTCCGGCGGCGGGTTCCGACATCGGTTGCAACGCACCGACGCGCTCCGATGTTCCGAGCTGCGGGCGGGTGCGCGGGATGGACCGCGAGCGGACGGGACACACGCCGCCGCCACTCGGCTCGTGCACGGGCGAGAGTGTCTAGGATTTGTGCAGGCGGTGCATCCGGCTCGCCTCGATGGGAGGTCGTATGAGCGCCGAGCGCACGCAGCGCCGTCCCCCCGAGTCGGCACTCGACGAACGCGCTGTACGCGTGCTCGCGTTCGAGTCACGTGCGTGGCAGCAGCCGGGCGCGAAGGCGGAGGCGATCCGCGACGAGTTCGCGATCTCCGCCGCCCGCTACTATCGGATACTCGGCGAACTCATCGATTCGCCCGCGGCCCTCCGGCACGACCCCATGCTCGTCAAGCGACTGCAGCGGTTGCGTGCGGCCCGGGCGGCGGCGCGAACGCGGCGTTCCCTCTCGATCGGCCGACCGCTCGACTGAGCGCGGCCCCGACCCGACGACTGGACCCATGGCGCAGAAGTTCCCCCGTGATCGTTTCGACTCGATTCCGCATGGCATCGATCGCGTCGGCGCGCATCGGGCGCCCGCACGCAAAGGTGCCGGCTGGATCACCTTCGGTTGGGCGACGCTCGCGACCGTCGTACTGGTGGGCGTGGGGATCGCCGCCGTCATGCTCTTCAACGACCGGCTGAACGTCGGCGATCCGACGGCCGCAGGGCCGAGCGCCGAGCCGGTCGTCACCGCCGAGCCCGTGGTCGCCCCCGACATCCCGGTGCTCGTGCTGAACGGCACGGCCACGTCGGGCCTCGCAGCCAGGGCGGAGGAGACCCTCGTCGCCAGCGGCGTGCCGGTCGGCTCCACCGCGAACGCCAGCGACGACACCCTGACCGAGACCGTCGTGTACTACGCGACACCCGACCTCGAGGGGGCCGCTCGAGGCGTCGCGCAGTTCCTGCCCGAGGCCGACGTGCGGATGTCCGACCAGTTCGTGGCAACAGGCAACCAGCTCGTCGTCGTGCTCGGATCCGACTACGCGGACGCCACGGCGGGCTGACCGTCGATCCAATCGTTGCCATTCCGAGACCTGTTGGCCGGTCGATGCTCTTGTGCCCGCACGCCTCGTCGTGAGTATCTGGACTCGGTCGCTCTACCCGTGTGAACGCCCGGTGCCGTCTCGGCGCCCCGTCAGCACGAACGAGGGCCCGGTACAGGCGACAGGCACGTGCTGATCGACACACGGCAACATGGGAGCAACGCATGGCGAACGGAACCGTGAAGTGGTTCAACGCTGAAAAGGGTTACGGATTCATCACCGTCGACGAGGGGGGTCAAGACGTCTTCGTCCACTACTCCGCGATCGACATGTCCGGCTACAAGGTGCTCGAAGAGGGCCAGCAGGTCGTGTTCGAGGTCGGCACAGGCTCGAAGGGCCCTCAGGCCGAGGCGGTCCGCCCAGCTTGAGCCGGTTCCACCTGATCCGCCCGGCAGGTCGCCGTAGGTCCGTGGCGTGCCGCAGACCGACTCCGACGCCCGCTCGACTACGCTGACCGCATGGCAGCGCGGGCCCGGCCGACACCGCTTCGGCGGGCAGCAGCGTTGGCCGTGCTCGCCTCGACCGCGGTGCTGCTCGTCGGGTGCCAGCCGTCGGCGTCCAACCCCGACACGCAATCCGGCGGAGTGACGTCGCGTCCTGTGGCCGACTCGTCCGCAGTGGCGGTGGCGTTCGCGCCGCTCCGAGGCACGGCGGCGGATGCTGCGGGGCTCGCGCATCCCTCGCTCGCCGTGAAGATCGACAACCACGAAGAGGCTCGCCCGCAAATTGCGATGAATCGAACCGACATCGTCTTCGAGGAGCTCGTCGAGGGCGGCATCACCCGGTACCTCGCGGTCTGGCATTCGGATGTCCCCGACGAGCTCGGCCCCGTGCGCTCGATTCGTCCGATGGATCCCGACATCGCGACGCCGTTCGGCGGCATCATCTCGTATTCGGGTGGGCAGGAGCGGTTCGTCGAGATGATGATGGCGACGCCGCTCCTCAACATCGTCTTCGACTACGACGACACCGGTCTCTTCTACCGCGCCGACGAACGGCCGGGGCCGCACGACGTGATCCTCCGTGCCGGCGAGGCCGTTTCGCGAAACGCGTCGCTTGCGCCGCCGCCGGCGCAGTTCGCGTACGGCGCGGCGGACCCGTTGGCTGCGCCGGCCCTCGCTGCGGCCCCGACGTCGCGGATCGATCTCGTGTTCTCCGATGCGCGCTTCCCTGCATGGGAGTGGGACGGCGGGGCATCCGTGTGGTTGCGCTCGCAGGAAGGCGCCCCTGATCTCGAAGCTTCGGGGGAGCGTGTGCGGGCCACGAACGTGGTGACCCTGCGGGTCGGCATCGACGAGAGCTACGAAGACGTGCCGAGGACGGTTCTGATCGGCTCGGGCGAGGCCTGGGTCTCGGTTGCGGGCCGCACAGCGCACGGCACCTGGTCGAAGGACGCCGCGGCGTCGCCGATCACCCTCACCGCCGATGACGGCTCACCGTTGCGCCTCGCCCCCGGCAACACCTGGGTGGAGCTCGTGCCGGACGAGGGTTCGGCGAGCTTCACGCCCTGAGCGGACAGCCCGGCGCTCGCTTGCACTCCCGACGGTCGAGTGCCAGAATCGTCTTAGCACTCACTCGTTTTGAGTGCTAACCCAACGAATCTTTGAAGACGTCCGGGAAAGGACGAGAGAAACACATGGCAAAGATCATTGCTTTCAACGAGGAGGCCCGTCGCGGCCTCGAGCGTGGCCTCAACACGCTCGCCGACGCGGTGAAGGTGACCCTCGGCCCGCGTGGCCGCAACGTCGTGCTCGAGAAGAAGTGGGGCGCGCCCACGATCACGAACGACGGCGTGTCGATCGCCAAAGAGATCGAGCTCGACGACCCGTACGAGAAGATCGGTGCCGAGCTCGTCAAGGAGGTCGCCAAGAAGACCGACGACGTCGCCGGTGACGGCACCACGACCTCGGTCGTGCTCGCCCAGGCGCTCGTGCGCGAGGGCCTTCGCAACGTCGCAGCAGGCGCCGACCCCATCTCGCTGAAGCGCGGCATCGAGAAGGCCGTCGCGGCCGTCGAGACCGAGCTCCTCGCGAACGCGAAAGACGTCGAGACGAAGGAAGAGATCGCCGCAACGGCTTCGATCTCGGCCGCCGACGAGCAGATCGGTGCACTCATCGCCGAGGCGATCGACAAGGTCGGCAAAGAGGGTGTCGTCACCGTCGAGGAGTCGAACACCTTCGGCACCGAGCTCGAGCTGACCGAGGGCATGCGCTTCGACAAGGGTTACCTCTCGGCGTACTTCGTCACCGATCCCGACCGTCAGGAAGCGGTCTTCGAAGACCCCTACATCCTGATCGTCAACGGCAAGGTCTCGAACATCAAAGACCTGCTGCCGATCGTCGACAAGGTCATCCAGACCGGCAAGCAGCTCCTGATCATCGCTGAAGACGTCGACGGCGAGGCTCTGGCCACGCTGATCGTCAACAAGATCCGTGGCATCTTCAAGTCGGTCGCCGTCAAGGCTCCCGGCTTCGGCGACCGTCGCAAGGCGCAGCTGCAGGACATCGCGACGCTCACCGGCGGCCAGGTCATCTCGGAAGAGGTCGGCCTCAAGCTCGAGAACGTCACCCTCGACCTGCTCGGCACCGCTCGCAAGGTCATCATCACCAAAGACGAGACGACCATCGTCGAGGGTGGCGGCGAAGAAGAGGCCATCGCAGGCCGTGTCTCGCAGATCCGCAAGGAGATCGACAACACCGACTCCGACTACGACCGCGAGAAGCTGCAGGAGCGCCTCGCCAAGCTCGCGGGCGGCGTCGCCGTCATCAAGGCGGGTGCGGCGACCGAGGTCGAGCTCAAGGAGCGCAAGCACCGCATCGAAGACGCCGTTCGCAACGCGAAGGCCGCCGTCGAAGAGGGCATCGTCGCCGGTGGTGGCGTCGCCCTGATCCAGGCGGGCAAGACCGCGTTCGAGAAGCTCGAACTCACGGGTGACGAGGCGACCGGCGCGAACATCGTGCGCGTGGCCATCGACGCGCCGCTCAAGCAGATCGCCCTCAACGCCGGCCTCGAGCCGGGCGTCGTGGTCGACCGCGTGCGCAACCTCCCGATCGGCCACGGCCTGAACGCCGCGACCGGCGAGTACGTCGACATGCTGGCTGCCGGCATCAACGACCCGGTGAAGGTCACCCGTTCGGCGCTGCTCAACGCTGCGTCGATCGCTGGCCTCTTCCTCACCACCGAGGCCGTCGTCGCCGACAAGCCCGAGAAGAACTCGGCTCCGGCCGGCGACCCCACGGGCGGCATGGACTTCTAGTCCGCGCCTCACACGACACGCACGATGGGCGTCTCCCACACGGGAGGCGCCCATCGTCGTGTGGGGAAAGCTCAGTCGCACGCGGATCGGCGCAGGGGCAGCGCCGTTACCGAATGGAGATGCGGTTAATTCGATCTGGAGTGACGCTCGGAGGTACTGTTCCGAATGTGGGTTGAAGGTCTCCCCGCCGCGCGACCTGTATGGAGTACCTTGTCAGCGACCATGAAAGCCTGGAGGACTCCGATCGTGGTGGCGGTCGCCGCCCTGATGTTGTCCGGCTGCGCGACGGTCTCAGATGCCGCGCAACCCCCTCCCTCGCAGGCGGTTGACACCGCAGTCCCGAGTTCGGTGCCCGAGCCGACGCGACCGTTCCAGACGATCGCCACCTCGTGCGAGAGCATCGTCTCGATCGCTGCTCTCGAAGCCATCACCGAAGTTGCGCTCGTACCGGGCGGCTCGTTGCACGACGACTCGATCAGGGCCGTGCTCCTCCCGACCGCTGTCGAAAACGCGGGTGGAATTGCGTGCGCGTGGTCCGATGTCGCGACAGGTGCGGTCAGGGCCTCGCTCACGCTCGTTCCGGAAGCGGTTGCCGCTGATGAGCGCATCCGTTTGGAGTTCGCGGAGTTCGACGGTACGGCCCCGTCTTCAAGGACGTCGCTCTTCGATTTCTGCATCTACGACTACTGCGGCGTGAAGGGCTTCCACGGCACCACCGACGTGAACCTCATCGTCTACGACATGCCGCGGGACGAGGGAGCCGTGCGAGAGGCGTCGAGGGTGGTGTCGCTGCGTGAGGAGGTTGCAGCGCATCTCGACTCCATCGAGGCGGCTGAGCCGCTGCCGCCGCTCTCCGACGAATGGGGCGCCGGCCCCGCCAGTTGTGCCGACATGCTGCCGGTCGAGGTTCTGGCGGCTGCACTCGACGTCGAAGGTGCGAATTACGGAATCGGGTACGCCTATGAAGAGTCGAACGGCTGGGATGTCGCGCTCCTCGCCGCAGGTGGCTTCTCCTGCAGGTATGTCGGCGGCCTCGGAACAGGCTCGATCTGGATCTTGCCCGACGGCGCCGAGGCGCTGGGCGCAGTCCCGCCGGGCGATGATCGCTCAACCGTCGATGTGCCCGGAGCATCTGGCGCGGGCCTGATGCAATGCTCGAGCAACGCCGAGCCGTTCGAAGCGGGCACTGGAAACTGCACGGTGTACTTCCCAGTCCGAAACGCATGGGTCGGAGTTCTCGCAGCATCGTCCGGCGTGACCCAGGGCCCGCTCGAGGACGAGGCCTCTCACGTCGCCGCCGCCATTGCGGCGGCGCTCAGCTGACCGGCTCAGCGCAGGAACAGCCGGGCGTTCGACTGCTCGGCGTCGGAGTATTGCACCGCAGCGGTGCCGAGGGCGGTGTTGAGACCGGCGAGGCTCTCTTCGACCTGCGTCTGCGTGGCTCGCCAGTCGGCGACGGCTCCCTGGAACGCGGACGAGGCCTGCCCCGACCACGAGGACTGCAAGCCCGTGAGCTGACCGAGCAGCGACGCCACTTCGGACTGGATGCGTCCGATCGTGCCGCGCATCGTCTGGGTCGCAGCGGCGACCTGCTCGGAGTCGACCTGGTACGTGGTCATGGTGTTCCCTTCGTTCGGTGTGTCGCCACGCTACGCGCGCATCGACCGAGGGGAACCGCGCGGGCACCATCGGTGCCCGGCATCCGTCGCCCGCCGCATGTTGAGGACGAGTCGGGGCGCGCAGAAGGATGCGCGGTCGCTCAGTCGGTGTTGACCGACCGGGGCGATGCCGCTGCGCCGGCCAGAGGCAGCGACACCCGGAAGGTCGCCCCACCGCCCGGTGTCTCGACGACGTCGACCGTGCCGTTGTGCGCGGCGACGATCGAGGACACGATCGCGAGTCCGAGGCCGGACCCACCCGTCTCGCGCGTGCGGGACGTGTCGGCGCGCCAAAAACGCTGGAAGATCTTCTCGCGGATCTGCGGCGGGATGCCCTCACCGTGATCGACGACCTCGATCATCGCGCGCTCGGCGGATTCATCGACGGAGATGCGGATTTCGATGGGACTGTCGGGGGCGGTGAAGCGGATCGCGTTGCCCATCAGATTCGTGATCACCTGGCGGATCTTGTTCTCCTCCGCGAGCACGACCGTGCGCCGCACGGGTTTCTGGCGGCCCTGAGCCGAGGGAGCCTCCGCCGTCGCCGGTGCGGCGAGCGCGTCAGCGGCAGCGGCCGACGCAGCGGCCGCAGCGGCCGATGCGCGAACAGCGCGTTTCGAGGGCGCGGATGCTCCGCCTCCGGTCTTCCCCGTCGCCCGTCGGCTGCCGGTCGTCGTCGCAGCCTCGCCGCGAGGACGGCGGCCGCGCAACCGTGCGAGCGTCGCACCCGCGAATGAGATCGGTCCGGTGAGCGTGCTGGCGCGGTCGGCAGCGGGTTCGAGCTCGACCTCGAGGTCGGGGGCGGGCTCGCCCGCGGCATCCGCCCGGCTGACATCTTCGGGCGCGATCACCGTGATCGTGCGAGCGGGGTGCGCGGCCATCGTGTCGAGGGCGGCGTCGCGCGCGAGCGGCACGAGGTCGACTTCGGCGAGTTCGAGCGGCTTGGCCTCATCGAGACGGGCGAGGGCGAGCAGGTCTTCGACCAGGCCGCCCATGCGGATCGCCTCCTTCTCGATGCGCTCCATCGCCTGACCGACTTCTTCCGGGCTCTGCAGGGCGCCCATGCGGTAGAGCTCGGCATAGCCGCGCACCGAGACGAGAGGAGTGCGGAGCTCGTGCGAGGCGTCGCCGACGAACCGGCGCATCTGGTCGATCGTGCGCGCGCGATCACGGAACGCGCGATCGATGCGGTTCAGCATCGTGTTGAGCGAACGGTTCAGCCGCCCGACCTCGGTGTTCGGCGTCGCCCCGCCGAGGCGCTGGCTGAAGTCGCCGTCGGCGATCGCGGCAGCGGTGCGCTCGACCTCGCGGAGCGGCATGAAAGTCGTGGTCACGAGCATGCGGGTCAGGAGCGCTCCGACGAGCACGACGCCGAATCCGAATCCGAGGAAGATCGTCAGGTAGACGGCGAGCAGTTGCTCGGTGTCTTTCGAGGAGACGGCGATGATGACCGCCGAGTAGGCACCGTGCTCGTCGGCGAGCGTGATCGTGGTGACACCGCGGAAGCTCGGCGATCCCTGCGCATCCTCCAGTTTCAAGACCGTGTACGTCGAGCTGTTGAGCTCGTTCACCTTGGCCTGGGTGAGCATCTCGGGAATGACGGGACGCGACTCGGGAGGGCGGTCATCCCAGTTGGTCTGCTGCAGCTCGCCGGACGCTGCATCGTAGATCGCGATGAAGACATCGTCAGAGGGCATGAACTCGCGCTTGTCGAGGTCTTTCTCATCGGTGAAGTATTTCTTCAGTTCACCCGATGCGATCGACTCGAGCTTGGAGGTCATCTGCTCTTCGACGTACGAGCGCAGCATCGCCGCGGTTCCGATTCCTGAAACCAGAAGTCCGAGCGTGAGCATGAGCACGGTGACACCCGTGATCTTGGTACGCAGCGAGATGCGGTTCCACCGCTCGGAGATCTGATTCATGGCTGGCCGAGTCTAGGTTGGCCTTCCTGAGTCAGGGCTTGGAGGACTTCAGCATGTAGCCGAATCCGCGCTTGGTCTGGATCAGCGGCTCGGCGGAGTGCTGGTCGAGCTTGCGTCGGAGGTAGGAGATGTAGCTCTCCACGATGCCGGCATCGCCGTTGAAGTCGTACTCCCACACGTGGTCGAGGATCTGCGCCTTCGACAGCACCCGGTTGGGGTTAAGCATGAGGTAGCGCAGCAACTTGAACTCGGTCGGGGAGAGTTCGACCGGCACGTCGCCGACGAGCACTTCGTGGGTGTCCTGGTCCATCGTGAGTTCGCCGGTGCGGATCACCGCGTCTTCTTCGGCGTGCATCGTACGGCGCAGGATCGCCTTGATTCGCGCGACGATCTCGTCGAGGCTGAAGGGCTTGGTGACATAGTCGTCGCCCCCGACCGTCAGGCCGGTGATCTTGTCTTCGGTGTCGTCTTTGGCGGTGAGGAAGAGGATCGGCGCGGTATAGCCGGCCGAGCGCAGGCGCTTGGTCACGCCGAAGCCGTTCATATCCGGCAGCATGACGTCGAGGATGATGAGATCGGGTTCCTCTTCGAGCACCGCGGAGATGGTCTGCGCGCCGTTGCTGACCGCACGCACGGCGAAGCCGGCGAATCGAAGGCTGGTGGTGAGAAGGTCGCGGATGTTGGGCTCGTCGTCGACGATGAGAATTCGTGGTCCGTCGCTCATGTGATGATTCTCTGCGCATCGGCTGAAACTTTCCTGAACATTCTTCGAGGGTCGCGATTCCGGAGTGTCGGATGCCGCGCGCGCCGGGCAGCCCGCGACGTGGAAGACTCGGCAACATGGCCAGTCGTACACAGGTGATCCGGCGCATCGGCCCGCGCGAATTCGACTTCGCACGAGAGGTCGCCGTCATGGCGATCGTCAACCGCACGCCGGACTCGTTCTACGACCGAGGCCGTACGGAGGCGCTCGAGGCGGCAGTCGACGCTGCGAATCGGGCGATCGAGTTCGGCGCCGACTGGATCGACGTCGGCGGTGCGAAGTTCGCGCCGGGTCCGTCGATCCCGCCCGCCGAAGAGATCGACCGCGTGGTGCCCGTGGTGGCTGCGCTCGCGGGATCAGGTGCCGTGATCTCGGTCGACACGTTCCATCCCGAGGTGGCTCGGGCCGCGATCGCGGCGGGCGCCCACGTCATCAACGACACGACGGGCATCCACGACCCGGCCATGGCCGACGTCGTCGCCGAGACCGGGGCGACGATCGTCGTCACCCACAGCCTCGCGAAGCCGCGCACGCCGTATCCCTCGCCGCAGTACGGCGATGTCGTCGCCGAGGTGTCGGCGTTCCTCGCCGAGCGGGTGGCCCTCGCGGAGTCGCGAGGTGTGGCATCCGATCGCATCATCGTCGACCCGGGCCATGACCTCAACAAGCACACGCTGCACTCGCTCGAGCTCACTCGCCGCCTCGGTGAGATCACCGCGCTCGGCTATCCGACGCTCGTGGCGCTCTCGAACAAGGACTTCGTCGGCGAGAGTCTCGGCCGCCCGCGGGAACAGCGCATCGAAGGCTCGATCGCCGCCGCCGTGTACTGCGTCATGCGGGGCGCCCGCATCGTGCGGGTGCACAACGTGCGCGAGACCGTCGACGCGATGCGCATGATCGGGGCGATCGAAGGGTGGCGCGAGCCGGTGTTCCTGGAACACAACCGATGAGCGCCGCAGGGCCGGCGCTCGACCGCGACGAGCTCTTCGCGGCGAACGCGTTGCCCGACCGCGAGTCGCGGCGGGTGCGCATGAACTTCGTGGCGAGCCTCGACGGTGCGGCGACGATCGAGGGTCGCAGCGGCGGTCTCGGCGACGCGAACGACCGTCTCACGATGCAGGTGTTGCGCGCGCTCGCCGATGTCGTGCTGGTCGGCGCGGGCACGGTGCGCGCCGAAGGCTACGGCGGGCTCGCGGTCGGCGAAACGGATGTCGCGTGGCGCGTGGCTCACGGGCTCTCGCCGCAGCCGAGGGTCGCCGTAGTCTCCTCCGCGCTCGAGCTCGATCCCGATGCCGCGTTCTTCACGGCGGCCGTGACCCGTCCGATCGTCGTGACCCACGCGGCGTCTCCCGCTGCGCGCCGCGAGGCGCTCGCGCAGGTCGCCGACGTCGTCATCGTCGGCGAACGCTCCATCGATCTGCGCGCCATGCTCGATGTGCTCGCCGAGCGGGGGTTTCGGCAGGTGCTCTGCGAGGGCGGGCCGCATTTGTTCGGCTCGCTGCTCGAGGCCGACCTCGTCGACGAACTCTGCCTCTCGCTCAGTCCGCTGCTGGTTGGAGGAACGGCGGGTCGCATCGTGCGTGGCACCCCCGAGTTCGAGCGGCGCATGCACCTCGTGCACGCGATCCCCGCAGGCGACCTCCTGCTCTTGCGCTACTCGCGCGCCTGAGCGCCGCGCCGGGTCACGCAGCCTCGAGCGAGTGCGCGTCGAGGATCGTGTAGCTGTAACCCTGCTCCGCGAGGAACCGCTGACGGTTCTGCGCGAAGTCCTGGTCGACCGTGTCGCGTGCGACGAGGGTGTAGAAGTTCGCAGAGAGGCCCGACTCCTTCGGCCGCAGCAGGCGACCGAGTCGCTGCGCCTCCTCTTGTCGTGAGCCGAACGATCCTGACACCTGGATGGCGACCGTCGCCTCGGGCAGGTCGACCGAGAAGTTCGCGACCTTCGAGACCACGAGCACGGGCGTGCGCCCTTCGCGGAACTCCTGGTAGAGCCGTTCACGTTCGTCGACCGGCGTCGCGCCCGTGAGTTTCGGGGCGCCGAGTGCATCGGCCAGCTCGTCGATCTGGTCGAGGTACTGCCCGATCACGAGGATGCGCTCGCCGGAGTGCTTCGCCACCAGTTCCTTCACCACACTGAGCTTCGCGGGCGCGGTGGCGGCGAGCCGGTAGCGCTCGTCGTCGGCGGATGCCGCGTACGTGAGTCGCTCGGACTGCGGGAGGTCGATGCGCACCTCGTAGCAGGCGGCCGGGGAGATGAAGCCCTGGGCTTCGATCTCCTTCCATGGAGCGTCGAAACGCTTCGGGCCGATGAGGCTGAAGACGTCGCCCTCGCGGCCGTCTTCGCGCACGAGCGTCGCCGTGAGCCCGAGCCTGCGGCGTGCCTGCAGCTCCGCGGTGAGTTTGAAGACGGGTGCAGGCAGCAGGTGCACCTCGTCGTAGACCACGAGGCCCCAGTCGAGCGCGTCGAGGAGCGCGAGGTGCGCGTACTCGCCCTTCCGCTTCGCGGTGAGGATCTGGTAGGTCGCGATCGTGACGGGCTTGACCTCTTTCACCTGCCCCGAGTACTCGCCGATCTCGTCGGCGGTGAGGGTCGTGCGCTTCAGCAGTTCGTCGCGCCATTGACGCGCCGAGACGGTGTTCGTCACGAGGATGAGCGTCGTCGTCTTCGCGGTCGCCATCGCGCCGGCCCCGACGAGGGTCTTGCCGGCACCGCAGGGCAGCACCACGACGCCCGAGCCGCCGTCGAAGAAGTTGTCGATGGCCTTCTGCTGGTAGTCGCGCAAGTGCCAGTCGGCCTGATCGAGGTCGATCTGGTGCGGTGTGCCGGGGGTGTAACCGGCGAGGTCTTCGGCCGGCCAGCCGAGCTTCACGAGCTCTTGCTTGAGGGCGCCTCGTGCCCAGGCGGCGACGAGGAAGCTCCGTTCGTCGAGGCGTTCGGTCAGGAGCGGTGCGATGCGCCTGGCGCCGGCGACCTCGGTGAGCACCGCGGCGTCATCGCTGTGCAGGCGAAGCGCGCCGTCGTCGGTGCGATCGACGACGAGCCGGCCGTACCGGCCGACCGTCTCGCGCATGTCGACCGCGACCGTCTGCGGCACCGGGAACTTCGCGTACCGTTCGAGCGTCGCGAGCATGTCTGCGGCGTCGTGGCCGGCAGCCCGCGCGTTCCACAGACCGAGCCTCGTGATGCGATAGGTGTGCACGTGCTCGGGAGCCCGCTCGAGTTCGGCGAACACCGCCAGATCGTGGCGCGCATCTTCGGCGAGCGGGTGGGCGACCTCGAGGAGGACGGTTCGGTCGCTCTGCACGATGAGTGGGCCGTCTGACATAGCGGTCGAGTCTACGCCCGGTTCATGGGAGGACGGCCGCGTGGCCATGGCACGAGAACCTGCAGGGCCGCCGGAGACGCCCGCACCACGCCTGTTCTCGTCGCCGTGGCGGAGTGTCGTCCTGTGTTCAGGACTGGACGGCCAGGGCCGTTGGATCGGTCGGAGAAGCGGCGCCGGTCAGGCGCCGGCGGGCGCCGGGGACACTGCTGCGATCGCCGACAGCGGAAGGGTGCGCTCGATGTCGGCCTTGCGGTCGCGCGCTCGCAGCCGGCCGTTGGCGACGCTCGCGGGGGCGAGGAGGTAGTCGGCGGTGTCGCCCCCTGGCATGCGCACGGTGACCGTGAGGGTCTCTTTCGACCGCGCCGCCGCCTCGAGCTGCCGCGCGAGCCACGCTTGTTCGGTCGCGCCTGCCTCGCCCTCGGCGAGGACGACATCGAGCAATGCCTCGATGGGATCGGCTTTCGGAGCGGGTTCGGGTGCCGCAGCGAGGTGATGCCGCCGCAGCCGGATGATATTGCCTGCTGCGTCTTCTGCCGCCACGGGGTAGCGGGCGTCGGACAGGGCCCAGAACACGACTTCGGGGGCGAACCGGGAGAGCAAGCGGTGCGGCCCGGTCTGCCGCAGGCCGATCGGTGCGAGCGACTGGTCGACGGCGAGGGTGCGCACGAGTTGCTCGTCGTCGGAGCGGATCGAGGCGCGCGCCGGGGCATCCGTCTCGGCGGCGACGGCGACCCGCAGTGAGCCGAAGCGCGCGGCGGCCTCGCCGACGAGATACGAGAGGGGCTGGGGGATGCCGGTGAGTGAGAGTCCGCCGAGGAACGCGAGGATCGAGTCGGCCGTTTCGCCGGCGGCGAGCCCGCGATTGACGGATGCCGCGCTGACGCGGTACGTCGAGGCGAGGTCTCGACCCTCGACGTCGGCGAAGCTGCGGAGCCGGGCGTCGAGCGAGGGTTCGAGCGGCCCGGGAGAGACGATCGAGAGATCGTGCTGCAGGTACACCTTGTCGACCTGCGCGGGGAAGTGCGCCGCGAGTCGGCCTGCTGCCTGGTCGAGGTCGCCGCCGAGGACGAGGAGTGCGATCGTGCCCGGTTCGCCGGCGACCGCCAGTCCGAGCGCGTCGGCTTCGCCGATGAGTCGCTCGAGCCCTTCATCGAGCCATCGCCCGCCCGCGGGGTAGAACCAGCGCACGTCGTCACGAAGGGTGCTCGCGGTGAGCGACTCGCTGCGTCGCGCCACGAGTTCTCGCAGGGCCTCGGGAATGCGGTCGCGCCAGCACTCCGCGAGACGCCGCCACCGGCCCTCGGCCGATTCGAGCGCCCACGCGGCTCCGTTCTCGGATTCGAGCCAGAACGCACCTTCGCGCACGACGAGACCGGCTTCGTCGGCGCGGTGGAAGAGTCGAGGCAACGCGTCGAGCGCCGTGCCGCTCGCCTCGGCGAGGCGCTTGGAGTCGGGCAGCGCGAGCCCGCCTTTCGCGAGTTCGCGCGCGGGCTGCGTACCGAGTGCTGCGAGCACCTCGGCGGTTGCCGCCACGGTCGCGTACGCGGTCTCGGCCGCACGTCGCTCGAGGATCGTGCGGTCGATCGCGTCGCCCGAGACGAGCACGGGCGGCGCGGGCGCCGCGAGCTCGGCTACCGTGGGCAGGTCGTCGCCGAGTCTCGGCGCGACCCGCGCGATGATCGCCGCCGGAACGTGCACCCGGTCGTCGACGCGCACCAGGAGCAGGAGCGAGTCGAGCACGTCGAGCAGTTCGCCGGCGGCATCCGACAGCTCTGCGGATGCCGCGAGACGCACCAGTTCGTCGCGTACCGCCTCGGCCGTGGTGTCGCCGCCTGCGGCGAGGTCGACCGCGACGGCGAGCACCGCGAGCCTTCGACGGTTGAGGCGGCCGACCGCGTGGTCGATCGAATCGGGGGTGAGTACGGCCTCAGCGAGGTCGAAGAGGTCGCGCACGCCTGACGGCTCGAACTCGCGCGACTGCAATGCTGTTGCGAGAGAGTCTCGCGACAGCTCGCGGAGTCGTGCGGCGAGCTCGAGCATGGTCTCCGCTCAGCTCGATCCGGCGCGCGAGGTGCGGGCCCGGCGGATGCCGTTGATGATGAGGAGGGCGATGAGCAGGAGGAAGGCGATCGGCAGGCCGAACCAGGGCAGCATCGTGACGACGGCCCAGAAGCCCGAGCCCATCTCGTCGCGTGTGACGCCCGAGAACGTGCCGATCATGACGGCGAAGAAGCAGATGATCGAGAGACCGACCACGGCGGCGAACATATAGGCGAGGACGCGCTCGGCGCGATTGTCGATGACGGGGCCGGAATCGCTCACTCGTCCAGAATAGGCCAGGCGACCCACTCGCGGGTGCCCCGGAGCCCTAGACTGGGTGGTGGACGGCGCAGCGTTTCAGCGCGCCTGCAACATGAGCGAGGTTTCCACGATGCCCACCGGCAAGGTCAAGTTCTACGACGAGGAGAAGGGATTCGGCTTCATCAGCTCCGATGACGGCCAAGAGGTCTTCCTCCATGCATCCGCTCTTCCCGCCGGCGCGACCGTGCGTGCGGGCAGTCGCCTGGAGTTCGGCGTCGCCGAGGGCAAGCGCGGCGCGCAGGCTCTCTCGGTGCGCGTGCTCGACACGCCCGTGAGCCTCACCAAGATCAACCGCATGCCAGCCGACGACATGGCGATCATCGTCGAAGACGTCGTGAAGGTGCTCGATGGCATCGGAGCGGATTTGCGTCGCGGCCGTTATCCCGAGAAGTCGAAGGCACGTACCGTCTCCGCGGTGCTGCGCAAGGTGGCAGACGATCTGGATGCCTGAGCCGACCGAACCCGACAGCGCACCCGTCATCGTTGCCGATGACGTGCTCCTGGCGTCGGCCGATCTTGCGCGGCGCGCGCTGCTCGAGGTGACCCCGCCCGAGACGGTCGGGTCGGTGGTCGGACACCTCGTCGAGGGTGAGCACGTGCTGACGCTGCTCTTCGCCTCCGATCTCAGCGGCTACCCCGGCTGGCGTTGGAGCGTCACGCTCTCGCGAGTCGACGGCGACGCCGAGCCGACCGTTCTCGAGACGGAGCTCATGCCCGGCGAGACGGCCCTGCTCGCGCCCGACTGGGTGCCGTGGTCGGAGCGACTGGCCGATTACCGTGCCGCTCAAGACGCGGCGGCCGCAGCCGCCGGAGAGTCCGGCGATGCCGCGGGCACCGAGGGCGCCGACGACGACTTCGACGACGACGATGATCTCGACGACGATGATCTCGACGACGATGAGCACGACGACGACGAGGATGTCGACGATCACGACCACGAAGATGAGTTCGACGGCATCGACATCGATGCACTCGACGAGTCGGATGACGACGACTCGGACGACGATGAAGATGGCGATTCCGACGACGGGCCCGACGATGATCAGGTCGAGGAGCGCCCCGTCGACTGACCGGCCCGCCGGCGGATCACCTGCACGACCGCGAGGCCGATGAGGCCGAGCACGATGCCGGTGACCGTGGCGGCCGTGAACCAGCCGAATCCCGCGGACTCGAGCGGTTCGCGGAACACGAGGCAGGCGATGAGCGCGACCACCCATGCAGCGGTGCCGGCGACGACCGCCTTGCGGGCGTCGGCGCGCGCGGGCGCCGGATCGGGGCGTCGTTCGTCATCGTTGAGCCAGAATCGCACGCGGGTCAACCGATCTGTGCCAGCACGTAGTCGATCGATGCCGTGAGTGCACGCACATCGTCGGGCTCGATGGCGGTGAAGGTCGCGACGCGCAGCTGGTTGCGTCCGAGCTTGCGATACGGCTCGGTGTCCACGATGCCGTTCTCGCGGAGCACCGACGCCAGCGCCGCGGCATCCGTCGACTCGTCGAAATCGATCGTGACGACCACTTGCGAGCGGTGCGCGGGGTCGACGACGAACGGGGTGGCGACCGGGGTGCGCGCGGCCCAGTCGTAGAGCACGGACGACGACTCGCGTGTGCGGGCGTCGGCCCACGTGAGACCACCCGAGGCGTTCATCCACTCGAGCTGGTTCTCGAGCAGCACCAGGGTGGCGAGAGCCGGGGTGTTCAAGGTCTGGTCGAGCCGAGAATTGTCGACGGCGTTCTTCAGCGACAGGAACTCGGGGATGTACCGACCGCTCGCGGCGACGCGCTCGACGCGCTCGATCGCCGCCGGTGAGAGGAGGGCGAACCAGATGCCGCCGTCGGAGGCGAAGTTCTTCTGCGGAGCGAAGTAGTAGACGTCGAACTGCGTGGGGTCGACGTGGATGCCGCCCGCGGCACTCGTCGCGTCGATCACCGTGAGTGCGCCTTCGTCGCCGGCCACGCGGGTGACCGGCGCCATGACGCCGGTGGAGGTCTCGTTCTGCGGCCAGGCGTAGACATCGACGCCCTCGAGTGGCGAGGGTTCGGCCCGCGAGCCCGGATCGGCCTTGAGCACGTCGGGGGCGTCGAGCCATGGGGCTGCGGCTGCGGCTGCGAACTTGGCGCCGAACTCGCCGAACGAGGCGAGCTGGGCGCGCTGCTCGATGAGACCGAATGCCGCGGCATCCCAGAACGCCGTCGATCCACCGTTGCCGAGCACGACCTCGTAGCCCTCGGGCAGAGCGAAGAGATCGCTCAGCCCACCACGAACCCGACCGACGAGTTGCTTGACTGGTGCCTGTCGGTGCGAGGTGCCGAGCACGGAGGGGCCCACCTCGGCGAGGTGTGCGAGCTGCTCGCTCCGAACCTTGGACGGACCGCAACCGAAACGTCCGTCGGCGGGCAGCAGGTCACGAGGAATCACGATGCTCGGCATGCGGTCGAGTCTAGCGACGGGGCAAGCCCGGTAGGCTGGACGGCGGGCTGTGACAACGGGAGGATGGCGCGCGTGACGGACTTGATCGACACCACGGAGATGTATCTCCGCACGATCCTCGACCTCGAGGAGGAGAACATCGTGCCGCTTCGGGCACGCATCTCCGAACGACTCGGTCACTCCGGACCGACGGTCTCGCAGACCATTGCCCGCATGGAGCGCGACGGACTCGTGGTCGTCTCCGGCGACCGGCATCTCGAGCTCACTCCCGATGGGCGCTCCAAGGCGGTGCACGTCATGCGCAAGCATCGGCTCGCCGAGCGGCTGCTCGCCGACGTCATCGGCCTCGAGTGGGAGTTCGTGCACGATGAGGCATGCCGCTGGGAGCATGTCATGAGCGAACAGGTCGAGCGTCGCCTCATCGAGATCCTCGGCAGTCCGCGCGAATCGCCGTACGGCAACCCCATCCCGGGCCTCGAAGAGCTCGGCCTCCCGGCAGCAGATGCGTTCATGTGGGGTGTCATCAACGTGGTCGAGGCCGTCGACGCGAGCGAGACCCCGGTGCGCGGCGTCGTTCGCCGCCTCGCCGAACCCGTGCAGTTCGACCCCGAGCTGCTCGGACAGCTCAGGCAGGCCGGTGTCATGCCCGGCGCCATGGCGTCGTTCAGTCGCGCCGGTGGCTACGTGCTCGTCGAGGTCGACGGCATCGACGGCGGGCTCGAGCTGCCGAGCGAGGTCGCCAGCCATATCTTCATCGCGGAATGATCCCGTTCAGGGCCGCGCCGTGATCGGAATGTGACATTCGGGCACGGCTCGCGTAGTCTCATTCGAGTCCGCCGGCGAGAAGCCAGTCGGAGGACCAGGGTCGAGACGCCTCCCAAGCCCACCGCTCGATCAAGTACCCGTAAGCGCCCTCGAGCGCATCCGGTGGGGTGACATTCGATGTCGTGGGGCGACGGAGGTACACATTTTGGCTCGATTCTCTCGGCGTCGGTTCACCGAAAACCACGCTCGCGGGGCCGCTACGAAGGCGATCATCGCCTCGAAGCCTCCCGTTTCCCCTGCCGCGCAGCCGGATGCGGCGGTTCGCGTCGCCGCGTCGACGTTGCCGTCGACTCGTCGGCTGCGCCGGGGCCGACTCGCGAACGTGCTCGTCATGACGGTCGCTGCCGGCATCGTCGGCACGCTCGCCATTCCGGCATACGCGTTCGCGCCGGGCAGCGGTGGCCCGCAGTTCGCCCAGACCGACGAGACGAAGCGCACGAAGGCGCAGGCGCAGTCCGTCGAGGTGACCGATGACGTCATCGCCGCACCCATGACGAAAGACGGCTACGCCGCCGTCTCAGGTGCCGAGATCCAGGCTGCCGCGCAGGCCGCAGCAGAGGCCGAAGCGGCCCGCGTCGCGGCAGAGACGGCGATGACCTCGTACGCCGCGTCGTACTCCGGTCCGTCGGTCGGCGACTTCCTCGCGAACCCCCCGTATCCGACGTTCGACCTCGCGAGCGTCTACAACGTCGCGACGCAGTACATCGGCACGCCCTACGTCTACGGCGGTGCAACGCCGGCCGGCTTCGACTGCTCGGGCTTCGTGATGTACGTCTACGCGCAGTTCGGCGTCGGCATGCCCCACTCGTCGACCGGTCAGGGCGCCATGGGCACCCGCATCTCCGAGGCCGATGCTCAGCCCGGCGACCTCGTCATCATGCCCGGCCACGATGGCTTCTACGCGGGCAACGGCATGATTCTGCACGCGCCCTACGAAGGGGCAGCCGTTCGTGTGCAGCCCATCTGGTCGAGCGACTACTACATCGTGCGCATCGGCATCTGATCGATGAACATCGCGTGATCCCGCACGTGAATGGCGCGCCGGAAGTTCCCGGCGCGCCATTCGTGTTCTAACCTGAGACCCTGACGATCCGAGAAAACCAGGCAGGGGAAGCCGATGGTCAAGTCGCGCAGCATCCATTCCGCGGGTGCGCGCGCGCTCTTCGACCAACGGCGCAGTAGTCAGTCGAGCACGAACCGGGCGAACGCTCCGACGGGCACTGTCATCACGACGGTGCCCGTTCTCTGTTCTCCGGGCGGTTCGACCCGCCGAATTCCGGCGGCGCAGACCAGGCCCGATCATTTTCTCGGAACGCCGAACCGTTCACGCGGCTGGAAGCCATCCAGCTCCGATCGAAAGGCACTCCATGCGCACACTCGTGCTCAACGCGGGCTATGAGCCCCTCGCCATCGTCTCCTTCAAGCGGGCGCTGCTCCTCGTCATGAACCACAAGGCCACCGTCATTCAGCACGAAGAGGGCAACCCCGTGTGCGCGGCGAGCGGTTCGTGGCAACGGCCGAGCGTCATCCTGCTCACCCGGTACGTGCGCGCCCCACGGGCGAACCAAGCGCCGGTGAGCAGGCGAGGCGTGCTGCGCCGCGATGATCACCGTTGCGCCTACTGCGGCAGGTCCGCCGCAACGATCGACCACGTGCTGCCTCGATCGCGGGGCGGCCGCGACACGTGGGAGAACCTCGTCGCGTGCTGCTTGCGCTGCAACAACACGAAGAGCGACCGAACTCCTGCCGAGATGGGCTGGGAGCTGCGCATCACGCCGGGCCGGCCCAATGGGCGAGGCTGGGTGGCCCGGGGCTTCGAGCGCCCGCTGCCGCAGTGGGACGAATACCTCGCAATGGCCGCGTGATCGAGTCGTGACAAAGGCACGCGACGTGCCCTATGGTGGTACGAGTCTGGCGGCTCACAAGTCGCCGATACCCGAGAAGCCACTCCGTAACAGGGCTGCACTGCGGCCTTGGCACGGTGCCCGGAGGTCCAGCTGTTGAACGGTGACGAGACGAACGACGCACACGAGCGCCCCCGCTCAGCGCGTCGGTCGGCCGACCGAGGTCGCGCGCGACGAAGCGCCGCCACGGCGCCGAAACGGCGAGGGCAGGGTAGAACCGATGCCGCGGCATCCATTGCCGTCCAAGCGCGTCCTGCAGCTCCGGCCGCCGACGTCGCGAAAGCCGTGGCCCAGGGTCCGCGCACCACTCGCCGCAATGGGCCGATGCGCGTCTTCGCGACTGTGCTCGTGGTGCCCGCAATCGTGGGCACCGTGGCCCTGCCGGCCTACGCGTTCATGCCGGGCGGCGAGACATTCGGTGCATCCGGAGCCTTCAGCCTGTCGAAGGCCGAGGCACAAGACATCGAGGTCTCCTCGCTCGCGAGTGGCGCACCACTCTCGGGCGATTCGTATGCGGTCACGACGAAGGCCGAGATCGAGTCGGCTCGCCTCGATCAGGAGGCACTCGACAAGGCGGCCTGGGCAGCGAACCTCGCCTCGCGCGGCACCGGCGAGTACGCGGTCTACACGGTCAAGGCCGAGGGTGACGACTACCCCTGGTGGGATCAGACGCCCGACGACTACGGTGGAGGGTTGTCGCCGCTGCGGTACTTCTTCCGCGAGTGCG
The DNA here is from genome assembly GCF_059445405.1 of Agromyces sp. Y782. Classification (NCBI taxonomy): domain Bacteria; kingdom Bacillati; phylum Actinomycetota; class Actinomycetes; order Micrococcales; family Microbacteriaceae; genus Agromyces; species Agromyces sp. Y782. The sequence goes on from NZ_JCAIUG010000001.1 coordinate 3,070,703, forward strand.
TCGACTTCGTCGCCTGGCGCATGAACCGCGATGCCGGCGTGACGAGTGCGCCCTGGAAGTGGGACTGGAGCAACCTCGCGTCGGGTAGCGCCTATGCATGGGCCGACGAGTGGGCCAGCCGCGGCTGGCCGACGTCGAGCGAACCCGTCGTCGGCGCGGTCGCCTGGTTCCCCTACAACCATGTGGCCTACGTGCAGTCGGTCAATGGCGACGGCACCGTGAACATCGAGGAATACAACCAGAACTCCGACCACTCGTATCATCGGCGCACGATCCAGACCAGCGAGGCGCTGTACCTCTACCCGCCCGCCTGACTCCTTTCGCCGGTCGAGTAGGCCCGCCAGGGCCGTATCGAGACCTACACCCGCGCCAAGCACGCCGGCGCCGGAGTCTCGACGACGCCGACCACCTCGGTCGGCACTCCCGTGCTCTCGAGCGCGATCACCGCGATCGAGTCCGACTCCTGGTCGGCGACGAGCGCGAATCGCTCGTCATGCGTCACATTCAGGTCGCGCGGATGCCGCCCGCCGGTCTTCACCGTCGCCACGAGTTGGAGAGTGCGTGCCGCCGCGTCGAAGCGAAGCGCCCGCAGCGCGTCGGCGTCGCGGTCGCCGATGAGCACGATGCCGCCCCGCGTCAACCGGATCGCCGAGCAGCCGAGTCCCCTCGGCTCGACGTCGTCGCCGATCGAGAACCACGCCACCTCGCGACCCTCGGCGAGGTCGACGATGCTCGCCGTGCGGTCGAGTTCGTTCGCGGTGATCGCGAGGTCGCCGTCGATCACGAGGTGGCGGGGGCCGGCGCCGGCGTGCAGCACGATGTCGTCGACGTCGTCATGGTCGAGGGTCGTGGGGAGCCCGCCGAGGCCGAGCACGCGGATGCGGTCGGTGCCGAGATCCGGTACGAGCAGGTGGTTGCGCACCGAGTCGAGCACGGCCTGGTGCGGGTGCGAGGATTGCTGCCGCTCGTGGTTCGGGCCGCTGCCGGTGAAGTCGGCAGCGACGACGACGTCGGCCGCGGCATCCCACGTCGCCTGGTGCACCGAGAGCCGGGCGCCCGAGTAGTTCGCGACGAAGATGAGGCCGCCGGACTCGTCGAAGGCGAGGTGGCAGGGGCCCGCGACGCCGGTGACGCCGGGCCGGCCGAACGGCACGGGCCCGTCGCCCTCGAGCATCCACGTCGAGACGAGGCCCTCGGGGAGTTCGTGCACGACACCGAGCACGCCGGTCGCGGGGGAGAGGGCGAGGAACATGGGGTTCGGCCCCACGTCGACGGGCTCGCCGAGGGTCGTTCGGCCGTCGGCGGAGACATCCAGTGGCCGGATGCCTCGTGCCGCCGACCCCAGCGCGCCGGTCGTCGAAGCGCCGACCCAGAACCTCGTGCCCGTCGACTGGCTCATGCCGCCCCGTTCTGCGGCCATGCCGCTGTTCGCCAGGCGCACGCGCGCCGCTGAACACGCTACCGCGGGCGGAGTCGGGCAGACCGCGCGACGTTCTCGCGATGGGTCACGGTAGCGTCCGGGTGGTGCAATCGCAGGAAGTAGACTCTTACGGCCGCCCCCGTAACTCAGGGGATAGAGTGCCGACCTCCTAAGTCGGAAGCGCAGGTTCGAATCCTGCCGGGGGCACCAACGCCGGGCGCAGCGGCCGTCAGCGCCCGCGCCCGGCATTCGCGGTCGCAGCGGGTGCGCGGGGCCGACCTGTTGAGCGTGGACGACGGCGTCGAACCACTCCCGACGGGTGCCGCCGTAGCGCGTGACTCGCTTCCGTATTCGAGACGATCGCGTGTCGTGAATGGGGCATCGAGCCGCTCGCGCACCGCCGGCGGAACGCGACGGTCGAGCCTGAACGAACCGCGCAGGCCTCACGTCGGCGAGGGGCCGCTCGAACCAGCCGGGGATGCCGGCCGCGACTCGATGGTCGCACCGCCGTCGGAGAGGTACGTGTGCTGTTCGGGCGTCGCCCGCCGAGCAGCCCCCGGATGTCAGGCCCGCGGCGGCGCAACCGTCGGGTCGAAGCCGTACGGCAGCTCGAGGCCGTGCGCGGCCATGCTCGCGGCATCGGCCATGATCTCCCTCGTCGGTCCGTCCGCGATGATCCTGCCGCCGTCGAGGATCACGGCGCGGGGGCACAACTCGAGGGCGTAGGGCAGATCGTGCGTCACCACGAGGATCGTCGACGAGAGCGCGTCGAGCGCGGTCGACAGTTCGCGCCGCGCGGTGGGGTCGAGGTTCGACGTGGGTTCGTCGAGCACGACGACGTCGACGTCCATCGAGAGGATCGTGGCGATCGCGGCTCGTCGACGCTGGCCGAGCGACAGGTGCTGCGGTGCCCGCTCGGCGAGATCGGCGAGACCCACACGCTCGAGCGCGGCGGCGACCCGCATCTCGAGATCGGGGCCGGTGACGCCGTAGTTCGCCGGGCCGAAGCCGACGTCTTCGCCGATGGACGGCATGAAGAGCTGGTCGTCCGGATCCTGGAACACGAGACCGACGCGCCGGCGCACCTCGCGCACCGTGGTGCGGTCGATCGTGAGGCCGCCGATCGAGACCGAACCCGATTGTGCAGCGTGGATGCCGTTCAGGTGCAGCATGAGGGTCGTCTTGCCTGCCCCGTTCGGGCCGAGCACGGCGACGCGTTCGTGCGGTTCGACCTCGAGGTCGACGCCGCGCAGCACCTCGGTGCCGTCGGGGTAGGCGAAGCCGAGGCCGCGAACCGAGATCGCGCTCACGCCCCGCCCTCCCCGCCGCGGGCGAGCATCGCGAGGTGAACACGCTCGCCCCGGCCGTGCGCCCGCACGAAACCACTGCCGACGCCGCGCGCGATGACCTTCCACGACGCCGGGCCGGTCGCCTGGAAGCCGCGCGAGAGCCGTGCGGTGCGCATGCGCCGCCCTTCTTCGATGATGAGGTCGAGGTAGCGCAGCATGAACCCCATGATCGAGGTCAGCGCACGGGGGAGGCGCAGTTGCTCGAACGCCTGGATCACCTTGCGCGGCGGTGTCGTCGCGATCAGCACGGTGGATGCGAGGAGCGCCAGGGTGGCCTTCACGAGCAGCGCCCAGGCACCCCAGAGCCCCCCGATCGAGAGTGACAGGCCGAGCACCTCGACACGCGGTCCGGTCGCGATGAACGGCATCAGCATCGCGAACACCACGAAAGGCACCTCGAACACGAGCTTTCGCGCGATGAACCCGGCTGGGATCCGTGCCCTGATGGCGAGCGCCATGAGCACCCCCGCGTAGACCGCGAACGCGGCGAACCACTCGCGCGGGGTCGCCACCACGATGAGGGCGAAGCCGATGAGTGCGAGCACCTTGCTGCGTGCGGTCGCTCGGTGGAGCGGGGAGCTGCCGTTCAGATAGCCCCATTCCACGCCGGCGGGAGTGGCCACGTCAGCCGGCACGTCGTTTCGACGCCCGCCCGATCAGCCAGGCCAGGGCGAAGGTGACCGCGCAGCCGACCGCGCCCGCGATCGCGACCGACAGCCAGGGGTTGGCGATTCCCACGACGCCGTAGTCGGCGAGCGCACTTCCCGTGGTGGCGCTGTCCTCGGCGGCGCCGAGGAATCCGTTCGACTCGGCGACGAATTCGAGGCCGTCCGGGTGGCTCGAGGCCCAGAGGCTGACGATGCACGCGAGCAGCACAGCGAATGCGAGCGCACCGATCGTGAACGCTCGAGTGGAGATGCGGCGTCTGCTCATACGGACGCCTCCTTCGGAGTGATGGCGGTATCGAGTGATCGACCGTCGACACGCGCGAATCGGGCCCCGTAGACCAAGTCGGGACGGGTGGCCAACACGGCCGAGACGATGAGCATCGTGATCACGGCTTCGCCCAGCCCGATGACGGTGTGCCAACCCACCATCGCCGCGAACACGGCGTCGAGCGGCACGTCGACGTGGCCGCCGATCGCGAACAGGCCGACGAACACCGCAGCGGCGGCGGGAACCGAGACGAGGGCGCCGAGACCCGCGGCGAGAGCGACCGACCATCGCCGACCGGGCAGCACCAGCATCATGAGGCGGAACACCCCCCAGCCGACGGCCACGGTCACCACGCCCATGAGCGTGATGTTCGTGCCGAGCGCCGTGATGCCGCCATCGGCGAAGAGGAATGCCTGCACGATGAGCACGACGCCGAGACAGAGCACGCCCGTCCATGGGCCGACGAGCACGGCGGCGAGCGCCCCGCCCATGAGGTGGCCGCTCGTGCCGGCCCCGACCGGGAAGTTGATCATTTGCGCCGCGAAGACGACGGTCGCGACGATGCCCACCATCGGGGCCTTGCGATCGTCGACGATCTCCCTGCGGGCCCGGGTGAGTGCGATTCCGATCGCCCCCGCCGCAACGACTCCGGTCGCGATCGACACCGGTATGTCCAGGAATCCATCGGGTACATGCATGGCCCAGCCCCCTCCGCGGAACCCGAAACGGGTCCCTCGTCCCCCTGGCCCCACGATAGCCCGATGCGATGCAGCGGGCTAGGCCCGGTCGGGAAGGCGGTACCGTCAGCGGGTCACCCGCCGAGCAGCCCCCGGATGTCGTCGGCCGTGAGCGTCTCGCTGAAGAGCTCGCCGTCGTCCATGAGGGAGGAGACGAGCTTCGCCTTGCGCGCCTTCAGCGCCATGACCTTCTCCTCGATGGTGCCCTCGGCGACCATTCGGTAGACGTTGACCGACTTCGACTGCCCGATGCGATGCGCCCGGTCGACGGCTTGCGCCTCGCTCGCCGGGTTCCACCACGGGTCGAGGAGGAAGACGTAGTCGGCCTCGGTGAGGTTCAGGCCGAACCCGCCCGCCTTCAGGCTGATCAGGAAGACCGGTGCGTCGCCCTCGCGGAACTTCGCGATGACGTCGGCCCGTCTGGTCGTCGATCCGTCGAGATACGCGTACGGCACCCCTGCCGCCTCGAGCCGGGCGGCGGCCAGTTGCAGGAACGACGTGAACTGGCTGAAGACGAGCGCGCGGTGCCCCTCGGCGACGACCTCGTCGAGTTGCTCGAACAGTGCGTCGAGCTTCGCCGACGGCACGTCGGCGTACTGTTCGGGGTCGATGAGCCCGGCATGCAGGCTCAGCATGCGCAAGAGCGTCAGCGATCGGAACACCGTGAACCGGTTGCGATCGAGATCTTCGATGAGCCCGAGCAGCTTCTGCCGTTCGAGCTGCAGGAACGCGTCGTAGATGCGCTGATGCTCGGGGTCGAGCTGCACGGTCAGCACTTGCTCCTGCTTCGGCGGCAGCTCGGGTGCGACGACCTCTTTGGTACGGCGCAGCATGAACGGGCGGATGCGGCGGCGCAGCGTCGTCAGCCGATCGGCGTTGTGGTCGTTCTCGATCGGCCGGGCGAATCGCTCGGCGAACCCGCGAGCCGAAGGGAACAGTCCGGGCGCGACGATCTTCAGCAGCGCCCACAATTCCATGAGATTGTTCTCGACGGGCGTGCCGGTGACGGCGAGCCTGAAGGGGGCACGGATGTCGCGTGCTGCAGCATTCGCCTTCGATGACGCGTTCTTCACGAACTGCGCCTCGTCGAGCACGAGACCGGCCCAGTCGAGGCCCGCGAACTCGGGGGCGTCGAGGCGCAGGATCGCGTAACTCGTGACGATGATGTCGGCGCGTGCCGCGACATCCGCAAGTCGAGTGCGGCTCGCCGCCCGTGTCGTGGTGACCGACTCGACTCGGAGGCCCGGCACGAAGCGTGCGGCTTCGATCGCCCAGTTCGAGACGACGGAGGTCGGAGCGACGACCAGGAACGGCCGGCGGGTGGCCTCGTCGCTCGTCTCGTGTACGTGCGCGATCAGCGCGAGCGTCTGCGCGGTCTTGCCGAGGCCCATGTCATCGGCGAGGATGCCGCCGAGCCCGTGCCGATGGAGGAACGCGAGCCAGCGGTAGCCCGCGAGCTGGTAGGGCCGAAGCTCCATGGCGAGCCCCGCAGGCGGCGCGATCTCCTCCACCCGGTCGGCTGCGCGGAGCCCCGCGACCGTCTCACGCCAGGCGACGGCCGTCTCCGACTCGTCGGCGAGGTCTTCGAACTCCGCCCAGAGGCTCGTTTGGTAGCGGCTGATGCTCAGCCCGACCTCCCATTCGCGCAGCGACCCGGCCTCTTCGATGAGCTCGCGCAGCGGGTCGAACACGGGCTGCTTCAGCGAGAGGTAGGTGCCGTCGATCAGCATGAGCTTCGCCCGCCCCTTGGCGAGCGCACTGAACAGCGGCCCGAACGGCACCCGCTTGCCCTCGACGGTGACGACGACGCCGAGGTCGAACCAGTCGGTGCGTTCGCTCTCGACGGTCGTGACCGTGAGCTTCGGCGCCTCGACGAGTTCACGATAGGCCGGCGGATCGCCGACGACGTCGACGCGCAGCCGCTCGAGTTCTTGCAGTCGCGGCAGCAGTCGCGCGGTGAACTCGGCGCTCGCGAGGCCGCGGAGCACCGCCCCGGCACGAAGCACGGGTTCTGCACCGGAGGTCACCGAGGGCAGCCCGGCCGGGTCGTCGGCGAGTACAGCGGCAGCGGATGCTGCGACGAGCCGTTCCTGCTCGGGGTCGTGGAACTCGGCGTCGGGTGCGTCGAGGGCGAATCGCCGCCCGCCGTCGGCCTCCCACTCCCATTCGAGTCGCACCACGTGCTGCGGCTCATGATGCATCGTGACGACGAGGGTCGCGGGCGGAAGTTCGGGCAGGTCGAAGCTTCCGTCGCCGCTGCCGAGCTTGAGCGATCGGGCGAGCGGCGCGTACTGCTGCTCGACGAACGCCGCGACCTCGGCCGACGGAACCACGATCGGCGATCGGCGCCGAACCGCCGCGCGCCCGGCGGGCGTCAATGGCGCGGCGAGCGGCGCGAGCGTGATCGTGCCGCGGGCGAAGTCGTAGACGTAGACGCCGTGGTCGCCGATGAGTCGCACCAGGTCGGTGGGGTACACCCGCTCGTCGACGGTGACCGAAGGTGTCAACACGAGATCGGGCTCCGGCTCGGGCTCGAGGCCGGCCGTGGTCGCCGGCTCGACATCGAGGCCGTTCGCGGCGGCAGCCGAGGCCGCGGGCGCGGGCTCGCGCTCGCCGCGACGAGCGTCGAGGCCGATCACCGCGGCCCCCGCGACGTCGACAATGCCCCGCGCCGTGGCAGGGACGAGCCCGATGCCGAGGCGGGGCGCCGCCTCGAGCAGCGCCCAGAGTGTGTGGCTCTCGTACTCGTCGAGGGAGATCCACGCCGATCCGAACTCGGCGAACGCGGAATGCCGCGCGCCCTTGAGCAGTGAGAACTCGGCGAACCAACGCGCCTGCGCCGGGTCGAACCCGCCAGCGCGCCCCTGGAACCCGACGTTCTGCCACGTGAGGTTGCTCTTGATCCAGCCGCCGCGCGTCCCGCGCGTGACGGGACGAACCGCGAGACGGTCGACGGATGCCGCAGACGACGCCGGCTCGTCGCGAGCCGACTGGCGCCGGCTGCCGCGACGCGCGACGCGCTCACGCAGTTCGAACTGCAGCGCCAACGGCTTGCGCGGGGCGGCGGCATCCGCTTCGCCCGAACCGCCGGTTGCGCCCGCGAGCGCCGCCAGCTCGCCGCGCCATCCATCTTCCGCCGCGCTCGTGGCATCGCGCGACGCCGACTCCGCGGCCTCGGACTGCGCACGGCGATGATGTTCGGCGGCAGCGAGCAGCGTCGCGGCGACGTGCTTGCAGTTGCGGCCGACCGGGCACGTGCAGGCACCCGCGAGGATCGTTGCACGCCCCGGCATGCCGAGGTCGAGTTTCACACTCGAGCGGTAGGGCTCGGGCGCGGTTCCGCGGACGTCGGCGCTCAGCCGGAAATGCGCGGGATCCCAGGTGAGCGAGACGACGCCCCCGGCGCGCTCGACCGTGCGCCCCCGGCTCAGGGCCAGCGGACCGACGAACCTGGCGATCGCGAGCTCCTCCACGAACGGGTACGTGTCGACGGTCATCCTTCAATCGTCGCACTCCTCGCAGACACTCGTGGACGGTTCCGCTGCACGGCGAAGGGTTCAGCGCGTGCCGACGGGCGTTGACGGATGCGCGCTCGCCGAAGCCCGGATCCGCGCGATTCGACGCGCCGCCCATCTCCCGGTGAGCGGACTGATGACGATGAGGAGCGCCCACGTGTACCGCGCCCAATCGGTGCCGAACAGGTACGCGATGGGAATGGAGGCGAGGAACACAGCCGGAGTCGTCAGGGTGTCGAGCAGCTTGACGGTGTCGGCTCGGCGCGGGAGGGGATCCTTCAGGACGCCATCGCGACGCGCCACGAAGAAGACCGCGGCCTGGGCCAATACGGCCACGCTGATGTTCAGCGCGTACACCGACACCGCGAGGGGCTGGTCGGCGGTCTCGGAGTCGCTGATGCCCTGCGTCGAGAAGGGGATGAGCACGACGAAGGCGATCGCCACGAGACTCACCACGATGGTGGCCGAGGTGATCGCGTCGAAGCCGGCGACGATGCGATGATTCACCCGCCAGAACACCGCGATCACCGCGAAGCTGATCGCGAAACCGAGGAGCTGCCAGCCGAGTCCGCTGTCGAGCAGGGTCGTCGGGCTCTTCCAGTCGGATGCCGCGGGCGGGTCGATGTTCACGACGAGCAGGGTCAGCGCGATGGCGTAGACGGCGTCGAGGAACGCGAAGGTTCGTGCGAACTCGACTGAATCCCGTCCGTACGTTCGCTCGGGCTCTGCTGTCGCGCTCACGGGTCGAGTCTGCCGCGGGCGCGCGCCGCTCAGCGCCCGACCCGCCGTTGATCGGCGTCAGTCGGATCGGCGTCAGTCGGATCGGCGTCAGTCCCAGTCGGCTGCGTGCATCCAGCCGGCGATGTACGCGCGCTCGTTCTCGCCGAGCCGCACGCCGAGGTTCGGGGTGCTCCCGGGCTCGAGCTCGCAGAGCTCGAAGATGCGGCGTACGACGACGGCTCGGAGCGGTGCATCGAGGTTCTCGAGCACTTCCATCTGCAGCGGGCGTTCGAGCATCGGCCACCAGAGTCCGATCGGCGGAAGTCCGTGCGAGCGCCGGGCACGCTCATCGTGTGCGGGTTCGTCGAGGATCGAGCTCATTGTGCCGGCTCCTCGCTCGTGCGGCCCGTCTCGGGGTCGCGGACGACGACCTGTTCGTTCGGGTCGGCGTCTTCTTCGGCCTGCTGGTGCTGCTCGACGGCATAGACGGCCTGGTCGAGTTCGTCCTCCGGGCGCGATACGGAAGGGGCGGGATCGCTCATCGGTGTGTACTCCTCGTTCGAGTCGGCTGCGGCATCGGAGCCGACATCTTCGAACGTACGCGCGCGGAGTCGGCATCGACAGGGGATTGACCCTTCGAGGGGCGCATGCTACTCGCGGAGCCCGAGACGGTTCAGGCGATCAGATTCAGCCGAGCACTTCGCCGAGGTCGTACGCGACCGGACGATCGATCTGCTCGAATGTGCACGAGCGGGGCTCGCGATCGGGGCGCCAGCGCTCGAACTGGGCCGTGTGCCGAAAACGCTCGCCCTCGAGCTGGTCGAAACGCACTTCGGCGACGAGCTCGGGGCGCAGGCGCACGAAGGAGACGTCGCGGCCCGATGAGAAGCGGCTGCGCTCGGTCTCGCCGGTAACGGCCCCGCCGTCGTCGTCGCGGACGACGTAGGGCTTGAGTTCGTCGATCAACTCGAGTCTCCGCGCGTTGCTGAATGCCGACATGCCGCCGACGTTGCGCAACTGCCCGGAGTCGTCGTACAGGCCGAGGAGGATGGATCCGACCCCGTTGCCCGAGGCGTGGATGCGGTAGCCGAGTGCGACCACGTCGGCGGTGCGGTGGTGCTTCGCCTTCAGCATGACGCGCTTGCCGGGGGAGTACGGTGCCGCGAGCGGCTTGGCGACGACACCGTCGAGCCCGGCGCCCTCGAACTCCTCGAACCAGCGACGCGCGAGCGCGACGTCTCTCGTGATGCGGGTCAAGCTGATCGGGTCGCCGAGTTCGCCGACGAGTCGTTCGAGTGCGGCCCGGCGTGCGGAGAACGGCTCGTCGATGAGCGAGACGCCGGCCTCCTCGATCAGGTCGAAGGCGACGAACATCGCGGGCGTCTCTCGGGAGAGCATCTCGACACGGCTCGCAGCGGGATGGATGCGCTGGGAGAGCGCCTCCCAATCGAGGCGCGCGCTGCCGGCCGGCCCGGCGGCGACCACGATCTCGCCGTCGAGCACGCACGGCCCGGGCAGCATGCGAGCGAACGCCTCCACGAGTTCGGGAAAGTACCGAGTGAGCGGCTTCGCCCCGCGGCTGCCGATCTCGACGTGCTCGCCGTCGAATGCGACGATGCCGCGAAAGCCGTCCCACTTCGGCTCGTAGGCGAGACCGCCGGCAACGGAGTCGGGCTCGGGCACGGTCGGCACGGCCTTGGCGAGCATGGGAGCGACGATCTCGGTGGGCGCCATGGCGTCAACGATATGACCGGATGGCGCGGCTGGCGAGAGCTCGAGGCATCTGTCGTCGATTCGGTGTGCCCGCTCAGATCACCGCGCGGAGCCCCGCGGAGAGCGCGGTGTGGTGCTCGAAGACGAGGTTCGTCTCGGTGAGGGCGACGGCCGGGTTCGCCGAGAGGTTCTTCAGCACGAACTGGCGCACGTGATCGCTGTCGCGCACGCGCACATGGATGAGGAAGTCTTCGGAGCCGCCGAGGAAGAAGAGCTGCGCGACTTCGGGTTGGGTGCGCAGTTCGTCGGAGATCTGCTCCATGAGGTGCCGGGCGCCAGGGCGGATGCGCACGCTCACGAGCGCCTGCAGATGGTAGCCGAGCGCGGCGGGGTCGATCTCGGCGGTATAGCGCACGATGACCCCGCGCTCGCGCAGCGACCGCACCCGAGCGAGGCAGGTCGACGGGGAGATTCCGACGGCGCGCGCGAGGTCGACGTTCGGCGTGCGGGCGTTCTCGTGCAACCGGGCGATGATCTGACGGTCGACAGCATCGAGCACGACCGGCGTCGGTTCGGCGCCGGGTGCGCTGATCTGCGGTGCATCGGGCATCGGGATATCCTTGATTCGAATGAGTGCAGCGGATGCATCCATTCTACCGAATTCTGTGCGGTTGATCTTTCGGACAATCGAACAAGCGGCGAAAATAATGGCACTCGTCATCACGACATTCGGCCCACAGTTATCGGAGCAACCCATGCGCATCGGCGTGCCCGCAGAGATCAAGAACAACGAGTTCCGCGTCGCGATGACGCCCGCCGGGGTGCACGCGCTCGCGGGGCGCGGTCACGACGTCGCGATCGAGGCCGGAGCCGGCACGGGCGCCGGCTACCTCGACGCCGAGTACGCCGCCGCGGGCGCCACGATCGTCGCGACCGCCGAGGAGGCGTGGTCGGCCGACCTCGTGCTGAAGGTCAAGGAGCCGATCGCCGCCGAGTACGGCTTCCTGCGCGACGACCTGACGCTCTTCACGTACCTCCACCTCGCGGCCGACCTGCCGCTCACGCGGGCGATCCTCGACTCGGGCGTCACGGCGATCGCGTACGAGACCGTGCAACTCGCCGACCGCTCGCTGCCGCTCCTCACGCCTATGAGCGAGGTCGCGGGCCGCCTCGCGCCGCAGGTCGGTGCCGCCGAGCTGCTCGCCTCGCGGGGTGGGCGCGGCGTGCTCCTCGCGGGCGTTCCGGGCACCTCGCCCGCGAAGGTCGTCGTCATCGGCGGCGGCGTCGCGGGTGAGCAGTCGGCCGCGACCGCACTCGGCCTCGGCGCCGACGTCACCGTGTTCGACATCTCATTGCCGAAGCTGCGCGAGATCGACGCCCGCTACGACCACCGCATCCACACGCTGGCGTCGTCGCCGTACGAGATCGCGCGCCAACTGAAGGACGCCGACCTCGTGGTCGGCGCGGTGCTCGTGCCGGGCGCCGCGGCACCGAAGGTGGTCAGCGACGAGATGGTCGCCGCGATGAAGCCGGGCTCGGTGCTCGTCGACATCGCGATCGACCAGGGCGGATGCTTCGAGGGTTCACGCCCGACCACGCACACCGAGCCGACGTTCCGCGTGCACGACGCGATCTACTACTGCGTCGCCAACATGCCCGGGGCGGTGCCCGCGACCTCGACTCCTGCGCTCACGAACGCGACGCTGCCGTACACGCTGCAGATCGCCGATCTCGGCTGGCAGGGCGCGCTCGCCGCCGACCCGGCGCTCGCGAAGGGGCTGAACGCCACGGCCGGCCGCCTCACGAACGAGGGCGTCGCTGCGGCGCACGGGCTCGAGCTCGCGTCGATCTGAGCTGCACCTCGTCGTGGCGCAGCCACGACTGTGTCGAGGCCTTGCGAGGGGTCTCGATACGCGCTTCGCGCTCCTCGACAGGCGAAGTGTCGAGGCCTTGCGAGGGGTCTCGATACGCGCTTCGCGCTACTCGACCGTCGGGGCGTCGAGGGTGACCGGCAGGCCCGCCCGGTGCCACGCCATGATGCCGCCCTCGACGTTGACGGCGTCGACGCCCTGCGACTCGAGGTACGCCACGGCTTGAGCGCTGCGCCCGCCGACATGGCAGATCACGTAGACGGTCGTGTCACGAGGCACTTCGCCGACTCGGTCGACGAGCTCGCCGAGCGGGATGTCGAGCGTGCCGTCGATGCGCGCCTGTACCAGCTCGTGCGGTTCGCGCACATCGAGGATGACGGCGTCGGCGATCGCGTGCACGTCGTGGGGAATGGCGGATCGCATCGGAGCTCCTGGAATGGTCGGGCGGGGTCCGTCCAACGTTACCCGCGGTCTCGACACAGCGCTCCGCGGCGATGCTGACATGGATTCCGCGCGATACCACGTATGGTGTCCGTGTGCGGCGGCTCGATCGGAATCACGACGAGGATGACATCCTCGATCCCGAGACCGATGCTGCCGCGGAACAACTCACACCGGATCCCATGCGACACGACACCACGAGCCCTGACAGCCTCAGCCTCGGCGACCCAGAGCTCGTCGCAGGCAACGTTGCCGAGCCCGCGTGGCGTCGCTGGCACGGCGAGCTCGCCGGCGTGGGCGCCCGCTCGCCGCTCGCTCGATTCGTCGACACCCCGCGCACCCGCATCGAGCTCTCGACGACGCACCCGGGAGGCCTGCCGCAGTTCATCACCGGCAAGTCGACCCTGCTCTCGAGCTTGATCCGCGACGAGCTGGCTCTGCGCAACGCCCGGCTCGCCGCAGCCGAGATCACCCAGAAGGGCATCGAGTTGCGCTCCGTGCGCGGCATCGAGTCGGTGCACCTGGCCATCGGGCTCGCGTCGTGGCGCAACGCCGGTGAAGAGTATCTCGCCCCGGTGCTGTTGCGACCGCTCGCCATCCGTCGCTACGGCCGCGACTTCGAACTGAAGCTCAAGGGCCAGCCGTTCCTGAACCCCGCCCTCGCCCGCGAGCTTCGCGAGCAGTTCCAGATCACGCTCGACGCCGAGGCGTTCGTCGCGCTCGCCATCACCAACGGCGTATTCAAGCCGCAGCCCGTGATCGACCGGCTCCGCGGCCTCACGAGCCACCTGCCGTGGTTCCACGTCGCGCCGCGGCTCGTCGTCTCCTCGTTCGCCGAGGTCGGGCCGTCGATGGCAGCGGATGCCGCGAAACTCGACCACCCCGTCATCGATGCGATCGCCGGCAACCCCGCTGCTCGCGCGACCGTCATCGCCGCGACGGGCGAACGAGTGCGCGCGGTGGCGCAGGACGCCCGCCCGCCATCGACCGACACCCTGCTGCTCGACGCCGACCCCGAACAGGAGCAGGCCGTCGCCGAGATCGAGGCCGGCACCTCGGTCGTCGTGAAGACCCTGCCCGGCACCGGTGGCACCCAGACGATCGTGAACGCGATCGGCGCACTCGTCGCGAAAGACAAGCGCGTGCTCGTCGTCGGCTCCCGCAGGGCGAGCCTCGACGGCATCGCCCACCGACTCGGCCAGGTCGGGTTGGGCGGAGCCGCGGTGACGACCGCGGGCCTGCGCCGTGAACTCATCCAGTCGATCTCGCGCAACGAGAAGGCCGAGCGCCCCAGGGTCGCCGACGTCGACGACGCGCTCGTGCGCCTGCGGAAGGTGCTCCTCGACTATCGCACAGCGCTCACCCGCGCCGACCCCGAGCTGCATGTCTCGGTGCTCGACGCGCTCAGCGAGCTCGCGCGGCTCGCCCTCGCGCCCGAGTCGCCATCGACCACCGCCCGGCTCGACCATCACGCGCTCGTCGCGATCGCCGACGACCGTGACGAGGTCGCTCGCGACCTCGCTCGCGCGGCAGCGCTCGGCGAATTCCGTTACGGCCCCGGTGATTCCCCCTGGTACGGCGCCTCCTTCACCTCGTCCGACGAGGCGAGCAATGCGCACAGTCTCGCGAAGCGCCTCTCGGCGAGAGATCTACCGCGACTGCTCGATCGCGGCCGGGCGCTCATCGCGCAGACGCGCTTGCGCGAGTTCGAGTCGGTCGCCGAGCTCGGGGTGTTCCTCAGGCTGCTCCTCGACGTGCGCGAGACGCTCGACCGGTTCCAGCCCGCCGTCTTCGACCGGCCGCTCGGCGAACTCATCGCCGCGACCTCGTCGCGGCGCGACTCGGCCGGCATGTCCGGAGCGAACCGACGGCGTCTGCGCCGGCACGCGCTCGAATACGTGCGCCCCGGCGTGCACGTCACCGACCTGAACTCCGCCCTCCGCGGCATCCAGCAGCAGCGCACGCTCTGGCAGCGTTACTCGGAGGCGGGGGCGATCCCCGGCGTGCCCGTCGGCATCGACGACGTACACGTCGCCCTCCAGCACGTCGCCACCGATCTCGCGGCCCTCGACGCCCCGCTCGGCATCGTCGGCACGCCGCGGCAGCTCGCCGCCCGACCGGTGCGCGAGCTGACCTCGACCCTCTCCGGGCTCGCTGCCGAGTCCGAGGTGCTCACCAACCTGCAGGAACGCACCGCGGTGCTCGGGCGCCTTCGCGACCTGGGTCTGGACCCCCTGCTCCTCGACCTCGCCAAGCGCCATGTGCCCGAGCGGTCCGTCGCTGCCGAGCTCGAACTCGCCTGGTGGCAGTCGGTGCTGGAATCGGTGCTCGCCGGCGAGAAGGCCCTGCTCGGTGCGAACACGACGGTGCTCGACCGGCTCGAGAGCGACTTCCGACTCGTCGACGAAGCCCATGCCTCCGCCGCCGGGCCGCAACTCGCGTGGCGGCTCGCCGAGAACTGGAAGGTCGCGCTCGTCGACCACCCCGACGAGGCAGGTCGACTGAAGCGGATGCTCCGTGGCGACCGCGTGCGCCCCGAAGCGCTGCAGGCCGAATCGCCGCACCTGTTCCGCGCGCTCGCCCCCGTCTGGCTCGCGTCGCCCTACGATGTCGCCGCGATCGACGACTCGATCGGCTTCGACACGGTGATCCTCGTCGATGCGGGCGCGACGAGCATCGCCGAGAATCTCGGTGCGATCCGCCGTGCGAAGCAGGTCGTCGCGTTCGGCGACCCCGTGACGCAGACACCGACCCTCTTCGAGACCGGTATCGACGACGTCGAGCAGACGGGCGCGCCGGTGACAGAGCACGGCGTCGACGCCCTGCACGCCGACTCGGCCCTCGCCCGACTCGGCGAGCTGCTGCCCACCCTCACGCTCACGCGCAGCTACCGGGCGGGCGGCGAAGACCTCGCCGAACTCGTCAACAACCGCTTCTACGCGGGGCGCATCGTGTCGTTGCCGTGGGCGGGCAGCTTCCTCGGCCACGGCAGTCTCGGCCTGCACTACGTCTCGGGCAACGGCTTGCCCGACTCGGTGACCGGCACAGTGGAGTCGATCGACTCCGAGGTCGCGAAGGTCGTCGAACTCGTCATGGAGCATGCGGTGAAGCGCCCACGCGAATCGCTCATGGTCATCACCGCGAGCACGAGGCACGCCGCCCGCGTGCACCAGTCGGTGCTCGCCGCGTTCGCCAAGCGCACCGACCTCTCCGACTTCATCCTGAAAGACCGGGCGGAGCCGTTCACGGTGCTCACGCTCGAGCAGGCCGTTGCACAGAGCCGCGACCGAGTGATCTTCTCCGTCGGCTACGGTCGCACGCCGCACGGCCGGCTGCTCTCGAATTTCGGCTCGCTCGGCGAACCGGGTGGCGACCGCCTGCTCGCGGTCGGCATGACCCGCGCCAGGCGATCGATGGACCTCGTCTCGGCGTTCCACCCCGATGACATCGACGAAGACCGGCAGAGCCACGGCGTGCTCGCCCTCGCGAACGTGCTCACCCAGACCGAAGAGCGAGCGGCGGAAGCCGGCGAGACCGGTGACGGGCCGTCGATGCTGCGCGACCTCGCGGGGAGACTCGAGCGCCGCGGAATCCGGGTGAGCGTCGGTCATCGGGGCCGGCTCGCCCTCGCCGCCGCGAACGCGGGCAAGGCCGTCGTCGTCGAGACCGACGACGCCCTCGCCGGTCTCAGCCTTCGCGAGTCGCTCCGACTGCGCCCCGACGTGCTGCGCCGCCTCGGCTGGCACTACCTGCGCGTGCACAGCTTCGAACTCTTCGGCGACCCCGAGGCGGTCGCCTCGAGGGTCGCGTCACTGCTCGGGCGGCCCGAGGCCGAGCGGTCGACGGATGCCGCAGCCGCGCCCCGATGAGCAAGGAGCCACGTCAGCGCGTCGAGCGTGCCGCGGGTCGGGCACGCCGTGCCAGGCTCACGCCGGCACCGGGCTCCGATCCTTCGCCCGAGGTGCCGGTCGACCGGCCCGACGAACCGGCGCCGACGCAGGCGGAGAAGGCCGGCCCCGCGTCATCCGATGACGAACGACTGACGCGGGACCGGCCGCCTCACTGGAAGCAGACCTGATCAGTCGCGGTGGGCTCCGCTGCCACCCCGCGCCTCGGCGAGGAGGTCGCGGATCTGCGTCAGCAGCTCGGCCTCGGTGAGTGGCTCGTCGGTCGGTTGTCCGGCCGCGGCCTTCGCTGCCTGACGTTCTCGGAACGTGTTCATCGGGAGCACGAAGACGAGATAGACGACGAGCGCGACCGCGAGGAAGGTGATGATCGCGGCGAGGACGGCGCCGAATTTGAGCTGCGCGTCGCCGACTGCGACGATCATCGCGTCATTGAGGCTCTCGGCGTTGAACAGGAGTCCGACGAGCGGATTGATGAGGCTGTCGACGATCGCATTCACGACTGCGGTGAACGCGGCACCGATGACGACCGCGACGGCGAGGTCGATGACATTGCCTCGCGTGATGAAATCCCTGAAACCCTTGAGCATGGTTCCTCCTGGAGTCGAGGCCGCGTGGGCGGCCTCCTTCAGGCCACGCTAGCGGAGGAGTTGCCGCCCGTCGATGATGACGACCCGGAACCGCTTGCGGAGGATCCGCCACCGGAGCCCGACGAGCCGGAGCCGCCCGAACCGGACCCCGACGAACCGGACCCCGACGAACCGGAGCCCGAGCCGGACTCCGACGAGCCGCTCGAACCGCCGGAGCCGGCCTTCGAACCCGACCCGGATCCGTTGCTTCGCGAATCGGTGCTGTAGAATCCCGATCCGTTGAAGGTCACGCCGATCGTGTTGAAGAGCTTGCGCAATCTGCCGCCGCAGACATCGCAGACGCTCAACGTGTCGTCGGTGAACGCCTGGTGGATGTCGAAGGCGTTGTCGCACTCGGTGCAACGGTATGAATACGTGGGCATGGAGCTTCTTCCGATTTCTGGTCGCGCGCCGGCACCGGGCCGGTCAGAACGCGATGATGCGTGTGGGCGTCACGACGCCGTTCACGGGCTGGTCGTGCACCTCGCGTGGCACGGTCTCGACGAACTCGCTGTCGAAGACGACGGCGTACACCGGAGGACATTTTCCCATTGATCCGAGGGTCTTGTCGAAATAGCCCCGACCCCAGCCGAGCCGCATGCCGGTTGCATCGACCGCCGCTGCCGGCACGATGATGAGGTCGACGTCGTTGATCGCCATCGGGCCGAGCAGTTCGCCGACGGCCTCGGGCATGCCGTAGAGGCCGAGCGTCTCGGTCTCCTCCTCGCCGACCGTCCAGTCGAGCAGGCCGTCTTCGCGGGTCACAGGGAACAGCACACGGATGCCGCGGGCCTCGGCCCAGTTCACGAACGGCCGGGTGTCGGGCTCGGTCGGCATCGAGAGATAGCACGACAGGGACTCGGCCCCGGTCGAACCGATGAGCTCTTCGAGCCGAGCGGTGAAGCCTTCGGTCGCGAGCTCGCGCTCGTGTGCGGGCATGTTCTGCCGCCGCTCGCGGAGCTCCGCGCGGAGTACGCGCTTCTGAACGTCCGGGTCCTCGGGCATGTCACACATCATAGGCTGACGCGCCGCTGGTCCTGTGTGGTGCGCCGCCTCCACCGATACGCTCGAATGCATGAGCTCACGCATCACGAAGGCCGTCATCCCCGCAGCCGGACTCGGAACGCGGTTCCTGCCCGCCACCAAGGCCATGCCGAAAGAGATGCTGCCCGTCGTCGACAAGCCGGCCATCCAGTACGTCGTCGAAGAGGCCGTCAGCGCCGGACTCACCGACGTGCTCATGGTGACGGGGCGCAACAAGAATGCCCTTGAGAACCACTTCGACCGCGTTGCCGAGCTCGAGGCGACCCTCGAAGCCAAGGGCGACACGGTCAAGCTCGCGAAGGTGAACGAGTCGACGGGCCTCGCCGACATGCACTATGTGCGACAGGGCGACCCGCTCGGGCTCGGACACGCGGTGCTCCGCGCCCACATGCACGTCGGCGACCAGCCGTTCGCCGTGCTGCTCGGCGATGACATCATCGACGCCCGTGACACGCTGCTCACCCGCATGCTCGAGGAGCAGGGCGTGAGGGATGCCTCGATCGTCGCGTTGCTCGAGGTCGACCCCGATTCGATCCACCTCTACGGCGCTGCCGCGATCGAGTCCACCGATGATCCCGACGTGGTGCGCATCACCGGAATGGTCGAGAAGCCCGCGAAGGAGGTCGCACCGTCCAACTTCGCCGTCATCGGCCGGTACGTGCTGAAGCCCGAGGTGTTCGCGATCCTCGAGCACACCCCGCCCGGCAAGGGCGGCGAGATCCAGCTGACCGATGCGCTCATGACGATGGCGAACGACGTCGAGGGCACCGGCGGCGTCTACGGACTCATCTTCCGAGGGCGTCGCTACGACACGGGCGACAAGCTCGACTACATCAAGGCGGTCGTGCAGCTCGCCTCGGATCGCGACGACATCGGACCCGAGCTGCGGCCCTGGCTCATCGAGTACGCCGCAGGACTCGATACGGACGCCGCAGGACTCGATACAGTCTGAGCATGCCCGCAGTCGCCGTTCCCACGTTGCGCGACGGAGACGTCACGTTGCGCCCGATCCGCGTTCGCGATGCGAAGCCGCTCGAGCGGGTGCTGCTGGCCAATCGCGGTTGGCTGCGGCAGTGGGAGGCGACATATCCGGGCGGCGGCTCGGTCATCGACACGCGCGCGAGCATTCGAAATCTGCTGGCGCACACTCGCACCGGGCACGCCCTCGCGTTCATCCTCGAAGTCGACGGCGACCTGGTCGGCCAACTGAACGTGTCGTCGATCACCTACGGCTCACTCTCCTCGGCGACGATCGGATACTGGGTCGCGCAGAACGTGGCGGGGCGCGGCATCACGCCGACGGCCGTCGCGCTCGCGACCGACTACTGCTTCGGCGTGCTCCGGCTGCACCGCATGGAGATCTGCATCCGCCCCGAGAACGGCCCGTCGCTCCGCGTGGTCGAGAAGCTCGGCTTTCGTTACGAGGGCTTCCGGCGGCGCTACATTCACATCGACGGCGTGTGGAGCGACCATTTCGCGTTCGCGCTCGTGTCCGAAGAAGTGGCACATGGAGTCCTACGCCGTTGGCGTGACGGGCGGGTGCCCGAGGGGGTCGCGCGGGTGAGCGCAGAGGACCGCGCGGCATCCGCACACCCCCTGCCGCTCGCCGATCGGTGAACACGCGGGCGTCGAGTACGGCTGAAGGCATGCAGTGACCTAGCGTTGTCCCATGGACGTGATCGGTGGGGGACTGCTCGTGGCTGTGGCAGCCGCGCTGTGGATCGCGTACCTGCTGCCGAGCTGGCTGGGGCGCCGCCAATACCTCGCGACCGAGCGCAATGCCGTTCGTCTCCAGCAGACCCTCCGCATCCTCGCCGAGACGGCTGAGACGCCCGAACCGGTTCGCATCGAGGCGACGGCGCGCGAGGTCGCGTCCCAGCAACGCATCCTGCAGCAGCGCGAGGCAACGGCCAGGCTCGCCGCCGAGGCCGCCGAGCAGCAGGCCCTCGCCGAGTTCCGCGCAGCAGAGGGGGCAGCGGATGCCGCGCGTGGTCGTGCCGTCGAAGCGCTCGCCGTCAAAGCAGCCGTCACCGAGCCGATCTCCGTGGTCGCGCACGCCGCAGCAGAAGAGCCCGGCTCGTCGACGAGCGAACGAGCCACGGTCCGCACCGGCGCCGCGGCACGCCGTGCGCTTCGGCGCAAACGGGCGCTGTGCTCGCTCGTGTTGCTCGTCTCGCTGGTCACCCTGGTCGCCGGCGGCATCGCCGCTGCGTTCGGCGCGACGCTCATCGCGCCCGGCGCCGGCGCCCTCGGTGTCGTACTCGCGATCGCCGGTGTCGTCCGACTCGCGCGCGTGCGCCCGGCCCGCACCGCAGCGGCGCAACCCGTGCGCACCGTCGAAACCGCGTCATTCGAACCGATCGATCTGCCCGAAGCCGAGCCGATCACCGAGAGCTGGACCCCGCAACCGCTCCCGCGACCGCTGCACCTCTCACGCGGCACGATCGCTGCGACGGCGATGGCCTCCATCGAAGCAGCTGCCGAGTTGAAGCGCGCCGAGGCTGGCGACGATATCGCGCGTCGGGCCGCCGAGCTCGTGCCCGAGGTGCCCGCGATCAGACCGGTCGCGCCGGCTGCGGCATCCGCTGACCGTGCTCGGCAGGTCGCCGGCGCAGGGCGTGAGAAGGCTCCCGCGAGTCCGTATGCCCGCATGGGCATCGTCGATGACACGCGGCCCGGCATCGACGACCTCGATGCAGTGCTGCGCCGCCGTCGGCAGGCCGGTTGACGACCGCGCCGGTCCGAGTCAACGCTCGCGAGATGATAAGCTTTTTCTCGCTCGGGCCCATGGCGCAGTTGGTAGCGCGTCTCGTTCGCAATGAGAAGGTCGGGGGTTCGAATCCCCCTGGGTCCACCGATACGCTGCGACAGCCCTGCCCCGTTGAGAGCAGGGCTGTCGCGGTTTCCGGCGGTGTCTCGCTCTGCTCGAGCTGTGATTCCAGCGGCCGACGCAGCGACGCGTGAGCTCTCGATGCCGTGCAGTCGTACGCCGTCTGGAACGTCGAGGACCCGGCTGGTACGGCACGCGAGCTAACACCGCAACCACGTTTCCCGCATTGCAGCCGTCACGTCGGCCGCCTCCCGCGGCGCCGGGTGGCCCGGGCGTATGGTGGAACAGATGACGCAAGCGCCTGAGACCCGGTCGATCACCCTGCCCGAAGGTCACCGGTGGCGCGCGTACTGGGTGTGCGTCGCGGTTGCGGCGCTGACGATCCTCGACCTGTCGAAGGTGAACGTCGGCCTCCCCGCGATCGAGGAAGCCTTCGGTGCGGGTTCCACCGAGCTGCAGCTCATCGTCGCCGGCTACGTGTTGACCTTCGGCCTCACCCTCGTGCCCGCGGGGCGCATCGGCGACCAACGCTCGCGCAAGACCCTGTTCATCGTCGGGCTCAGCCTGTTCACGATCACGAGCCTCGTCGCGGCGCTCGCACCGAACATCACGGTACTCCTCGTCGCCCGGCTGTTGCAGGGCGTGGCCGCCGGCATCCAGATGCCGCAGGTGCTCGGCCTCATCCAAGAGCTCTTCATCGGCAAGGAACGGGGCAAGGCGTTCGGTCTGTTCGGCGCGACGATCGGACTCGCGACCGCATTCGGGCCGACGCTCGGTGGCCTCGCGATCGCGATCGGGGGCGCCGAAGACGGCTGGCGCGGCATCTTCTGGATGAACGTGCCGCTCGCGCTCGTCGCGATCGCGGCCGCGATCTGGCTGTTGCCCGTCACCAGGCGTCCGTCGACGAAGCCGTTGTCGCTCGATCCGGTCGGGCTCGCGCTGTTCGCGGTGACCGTCATCTCGCTCTTGTGGCCGTTCCTCTTCACGACGGGTTCGCCGAGCGATGACCCGGCCCGATGGTGGGTGCTCGTCGTCTTCGTCTTCGCGATCACGGGCTTCATCGCGTGGGAGCGACGGTACGCGGCATCCGGCAAGCACCCGCTCGTGCCGCTCAGCCTCTTCGGCGTGAGTTCGTTTCGAAACGGGACGGCGCTCGCGAGCGTGTATTTCGCGGCGATGCCGTCGATGTTCCTGCTCACGACCCTCTATCTGCAGCTCGGGCTCGGCCTCGAAGCCGTCTTCGCGGGCATGGTCAGCATCGGCTTCGCGCTCATGAGCGCGGTCGGGTCGTGGGTCGGCGGCACGCTCGTGAACCGCATCGGGCGGCCGCTCGTCGTGTGGGGTCTCGCGCTGCTGCTCGTCGGCATCGGACTCCTCGTGCTGTTCGCGATCGTGACGCCGCCTGAGATGACCCCGTGGGCGATGGCGGGGGCGATGGTGATCGGCGGTACGGGCGGCGGTCTCGTGGTCTCGCCGAACCAGACGCTGACGCTCATGGACATCCCCGTGAAGCAGGGCGGCCTCGCCGGCTCGGTCGGCCAGCTCGGCCAGCGCATCGGCACGGCGATCGGCACGGCGGTCACGCTCTCGCTCTTCTATTCGACGATCTTCCGCGAGTCCAACGGCGCCCCCGACCTCGCCGTCTACCACGACGCCTACGGCGTCGGCATGCTCGCTGTCGCGATCCTCGTCGCGATCGCCTTCGCGATCGGCATTGCCGACCTCGGCGCGCGTCGACGTCAGCGCAGTGCGCTCGGCGCGGCGGAGGCAGGCGAGGCCTGACCGCGGGAGACCTCGAGGCCTCAGCGGAGCGCGAGGATTCGAGTGCGTTCCGGCTTGTCGTAGTGTTCGATGGCCGCTCGGAGTGCGACCCTCGGCATGGTCGCCGCATGTGCGTCGACGAACGCGGTGAGCCGTACCCGGTCGAGGTCGCCCGCCGCGCGCAGCACCCAGCCGAGCGCCTTCTGCACGTACGGTTCGGGGTCGTCGGCGAGGAGTTCGGCGAACCGGTACGCATCGTCGAGTTCGCCGCGACGGAGGAAAGCGAAGGTCGCCACGAGCGCGGTGCGGCGCTCCGGCCAGAACGCGGATGCCGCGAGCCCGGCGAGCGGCGCACGATCGCGTTCGAGCAGGTAGCCGCCGACGACATCGCGTGCGGCGAGGTCGACGAGGTCCCACTGGTCGATTCGATCGTGTCGCCGGAGGTAGAGCTCATACAGCTCGGTGCGCCGGGCCTCGGTGGTCTTGGCTCGCGCACCCGACTTGCCCATGATGCTGCAGGCGAGCGCGCGCACTTCGTGCGTCGCTTGCTCGAGCAGCAGCTCGAGTTCGGCGGGCGGCAGGTCGAGCGCAGTCTTCGCGAGCTCGAACACCGCGCCCATGCGCACCCCGATGAACGGAGCGTCGGGGTCGGGCGGGAAGTACTTCGTGTACTTCTCACGCTCTTCGTCGCTCGCGAGCTTCTCGAGCGTGAGGATCAGATCAGCGGCATCCGGCATCGATCGCTTCCTATCGTCGGTGATGAGGCGGGAGCGTGCCGATCTCGTGCCACGCCCCGAGAGCTGATGGGCTATGTCCGAGCTGCTTGCGCTTTCGGGGCACCGCGGAGGTTCCGATATTCCTCGAGCGTGTCGACGCGGGGAATGAAGAGGAGCAGCGCAAGGTAGACGATGCCGATGAGGCCGCCGGTGACCAGTGCGAGGAGAATGGTTATGGTGCGCACCCAGTCGACGCGGAACTCGCCTTGGGCTGCGATGCCGAGGCAGAGGCCACCGAACCACTTTCCCTGGTCGATGCGGCACCAGAACGGACCTCGTACTTGCGCTCGAAAGGACCCAGTCCGGTCGTCTGGGGTGCGGACCGTGCCGGTGTCAGTCAGCAGCTCACTCATGCGCGTATCGTTGATCGGGTCTCTGGATGCGTCGACGCCGTGGCGCATCTGCTCGCCGAGCGAGGCCTCCAGATCGCGGATGGTCTCGTCCGCGTCGGGGTCCGACGTCAGCGCCAGGCGGGCGTCCTCGAGATATCGAAGGAGACGCTCGTGTGCGGCGGCCGTCAGAGGGATCGCTTCCGCATGTCCGCTCAATCTGATGTATCGAGTCTGTTCCACCGTCAACGTCCAATCGTTTCGAGAGTTGCAGTGAGCGTCCGCCAGTAGTCACGGAAATCGGTGAGTTGCGCTCGTCCCGTTTCGGTGAGGGAGAAGTACTTCCTGGGTGGCCCGGATGGCGACTCCTCCCATTCGTGCCCCACGAGCCCGTCGCGCCGCAGCCTGTTCAGAAGCGGGTAGAGGGTTCCTTCCTGAACGGGGAACTTCGCCTCTCGCAGGGCGGCGACGATCTCGGCCGCGTAGCGGCGCCGACTTTCGATCGATGCGAGCACGAGGGGTTCGAGCATGCCGCGGCGGAGCGCCGCGAGCTTGCTATCGTCTTCCATGCTGCTACCGTAGCACAGCAAGGTAGTAAAGCATGGATCAGGTCAGAAGCGACCAAGTCCGCATCTTCGGGAATCAGCGCACGGCGGATGCTTCGGCGACTGGGCTGTCTGAGAACGCGAGTTTCGGCACGAATGCGAGGAGCACGGCTGCGACGGCCGCCGTGAGCCCGCAAACGAGCCACACGGTGACGTAGCCGCTGAACGCGCCGGCCGTGCCGGTGGCTGCCTCGCCGGCTGCTCCGAGCAGTGCGATGCCGAACACGCAGGAGGCGATCGCCCCGCCGACGGTCTTCACCGAGTTGGTGAGGCCGGTCGCGACGCCGGTCTGGTGCGAGGGTGCCGCAGCCGCTGCGGCGGCCGGAAGTGCGGCGACGAGCGCGCCCGAGCCGATGCCCGCGATGACCATGTTCGCGAGTACCTGCACGTAGCCGTCGTGGAAGGGCAGGAACAGGAGATACCCGACCGCGACGAGCGAACTGGCGCCGATGAGCGCGACACGCGGCGTGACCCAGCGCGTCGCGAGCGGGAAGAGCATCGCGCCGACGACGAGTGAGAGCACATAGGCGCCGACGAGGATGGAGGTCTGCCCGGTCGTCGCGCTCAGACCGAAACCGTACACCGAGGCATCCGTTCGCGCGAAGGTCGACAGCGGCGCTTGGGCGCCGAGCACGCTCACCCCGAAGAGGCCGGCGGTGAGGAAGACCGGCCAGAGTGTCGGTTGGCGGAACAGGCGCACGTCGATGAGCGGATCGGGGTGCTTCAGCTCATAGCGGGCGAAGGGGATGACGAGCAGGGCGCCGAGCGCGACGAGCGCCCACGAGAGGAGGTCGGCCGGCCCGTTCAGGCGCATGAAGCTGAGACCGCCCGTGAGCGAGAGCAGTGCGAGCGAGATGAGGATGAGACCGCCCGTGTCGAGCGTTCCGCCTGTGAGATCGGGCGATTCCTTCACCCCGAAGAGCACGACGAAGAAGCACGCGACCACGGCGATCGCGGGCACGAGCAGGAGCAGCTGCATGGGCAGGGCCTCGGCGAGTGCGCCCGCGGAGAGTGCGCCCGCGATGGCCCCGAGCTCGAGCGCCGCGACCAGGAGGCCCGCGGCCTTGCGTGTCATCGCCGCCGGACGGTCGGCCGAACGACTCCGAGACCAGATGAGGGCGATCTCCAGCGGCAGCCACACGACGTAGAAGCCCTGCAGCGCCCACGCGGCGAGGAACACCCAGAACTGGTCGGTGAACGCGAGCGCGATCGAGGCGATGGCCGTGACCGCCGTCGACCAGACGAGCATGCGCTTGTGCCCGACCATGTCGCCGAGTTTTGCGAACGCAGGCACGACGAGCGCCGACAGCATGAGCTGCGTGCCCTCGAGCCAGTTCACGTCGGCGTCGTGGATGCCGAGGTGCCGCGCGATGTCGGTCAGCAGCGGAGTGTAGAAGCCCTGCAGGATGCCGCTCGTGAATTCGACGAAGGCGAGGAATCCGACGATCGCGGCGACGGGTCCGAGTCTGACAGCGCGCGACATCGAGGCTCCTTCGGGTGAGGTGCAACACACCCTACCGGTGCCTCAAGCGGCGAGATGCGCGGCGGGCGTCAGGAGCGCGGCGAGCTCGCCGGCGGAGAGCTCGCGGCCGAAGGCCGGGTGGCCGGGCTCGAGGGCGATGCCGTGGGTGAGGTCTCCGCCGTCGACGGGGTCGAACCCGAGATCGTCGATGATCGCGGCGACGACGGCGCGCGCTTCGAGGTCGTCGCCGACGACCGCGAGTGCCCGTCGGAGCGGGGAGCCGGCTTCCATGGTGTCGTCTTCCATCTCGTGGTAGCCGAGGTGGTTCAAGGATTTCACGACACGGGCGCGCGGGTTGCGGGCGGCGTTGATCTCGCTCGTCGTGCGCGGGTCGTCGTCGATCTCGGCGATGTTGCCGTCGACCGGGGGCCAGTAGTTCATGGCGTCGATCACGATGCGTCCGTCGAACTCGGGCCACGGCACCGTACCCGCTTTGCCGAACGGCACAGCCACGATGATGACGTCGGCGGTGCGGGCCAGCGTCTCGGGTGTGGTGACCTCTGCGCCCGGAGCGACGACCTCGACCAGCAGGTCGAGGGCGGTCTGGCGCGGGGATCCGGCGATGAGTACGCGATGACCGGATGCCACGAGCAGGCGAGCGAGGGCGGTGCCCACCTTGCCCGCGCCGTAGATTCCGATGATCGGCCGATCCGTCACGCTTCGATTCTCCCATCCATCGGCGCATCGGATCGATGCGTCGTCATGGAAGTGAACGTGGCGCCTGGTGCGGGAATTCCCGGGTTCGTGACCGCGAGGCATCCGGGGAATAGTCTCGACCTCACGGGGGTTCCGCCATGTGCATGCGGACGCATGGAACCACGGAAGGGAACAGGATGCCTGAGCGCTACGAATTCGGTCTCGACACCTTCGGCGACGTCACGATCGGGCCCGATGGCGCCCCCTTGTCGCACGCGCAGGTGCTGCGCAACGTCGTCGAGGAGGCGGTGCTCGCCGACCGTCTGGGCCTCGATTTCTTCGGTCTCGGCGAGCACCACCGCGAGGAGTTCGCCGTCTCGGCGCCCGAGGTCGTGCTCGGCGCGATCGCGGGGCGCACCGAGCGCATCCACCTCGGCTCCGCCGTCACCGTGCTGAGCTCCGACGACCCCGTGCGGGTCTTCCAGCGTTTCGCGACCCTCGACGGCATCTCGGGCGGGCGGGCGGAGGTCATCCTCGGCCGCGGCTCGTTCATCGAGTCGTTCCCGCTTTTCGGTTTCGAGCTGAACCAGTACCAGGAGCTCTTCGACGAGAAGCTCGACCTCTTCGCCGCGCTGCTCCCGCAGGAGCCCGTCACGTGGACCGGCGAGCTCCGCGCGCCCCTCACCGACCAACTCGTGTTCCCACCCGTCGAGCACGGCCGGCTGAAGACCTGGGTCGGCGTCGGCGGCAGCCCCGAATCGGTCGTCCGCGCTGCACGCTACGGCCTGCCGCTCGTGCTCGCGATCATCGGCGGCAGCCCGGCCCGGTTCGCGCCACTCGCCGACCTCTACCGCCGCGCGCTCCAGCAGTTCGGCAATCCGCTGCAGCCGATCGCGATCCACTCGCCCGGTTTCATCGCCGACCGCGATGACGAGGCGCTCGACACGCTCTGGCCGCACTACAAGATCATCATCGATCGCATCGGCCGCGAACGCGGCTGGGGCCCGGTGAGCCGTGAGCACTTCGAAGACGAGGCCGGCCCGAACGGTGCCCTGTATGCGGGCTCGCCCGAGAAGGTCGCCACCAAGATCGCCGGAGCGATGCGCGCGATCGGTGCGACCCGCTTCGACCTCAAGTACTCCAACGGAGGGCTGGGGCACGAGGCGATGATGCACAGCATCGAGTTGTACGCCACCGAGGTGGTTCCGCGCGTGCGCGAACTCCTCGCCGCGGCCGATGCATCCGATTCCGAACTCGCGGCGGTCGCAGACCTCGGCGCCGCCGATCGAGCGGATGCAGCGGCATCCGCCGACCGGCCGCTCGACTGAACCCGCGGGCGCTGCAGATCGACCCTGTCGAACGGCACGGCGGCCCCTCGAGGTCTCGACAGGCTCGACCGGCTACCCGCTTCGGAACTCACGCCGCAGGCGGCGTCGGGCTCGACACCGGTGATGGGCGTCGCTTGCGCACGGCCGCGCGGAACCACTTGGCGTCGGGCAGCCTCGAGAGGAACGTGCCCGCGATGATCGTGATGAGCACGTAGGCCGCGGCGAGCGGCGCGAGTTCGGGCGCCACGCCAGCGCCGACCGCGAGGCCGGCGATGACGATCGAGAACTCGCCCCGGGGCGCGAGGGTGAGCCCGGCGCGCCATTGGCCGAGCGTACCGACCCCGGCGCGGCGGGCTGCGAACGCGCCGGTGATGAGCTTCGTGAGCACCGTCACGAGCGCGAGGGCCAATGCCGCAGGAAGCATCGACAAGAGCGCGGACGCATCGGTCGTGAGACCGAAGAAGACGAAGAAGATGGCGGCGAACAGATCGCGGAGTGGAGTGAGCACCTGGCTCGCGTTGGCCGCGACCCGGCCCGAGAGTGCGATGCCGACGAGGAACGCGCCGACCGCGGCGGACACGCTGACCTCTGCGGCGATGCCGGCCACGAGCATCGTGAGCCCCAGCACACCGAGCAGCAACGGCTCGTGCTGGTCGGCCGGGAAGAGGCGCGACACGATGTGGCCGTGGCGCAGCGCGATGTAGAGGAGCAGGGCGACGACTCCGACGGCGATCGCTACCGCGATGGATCCCTGCAAGAGGCTCACGCCGACGACCAGCGCCGAGAGCACCGGCAGGTAGAACGCCATCGCGAGGTCCTCGATGACGAGCACCGCGAGGATCGCGGGCGTCTCGCGGTTCGAGAGCCGACCGAGGTCGCGGAGGAGCTTCGCGATGACCCCGGATGACGACACCCAGGTCACGCCCGCCAGGGCGACGGCGGCGATCGGCCCCCACCCGAGCAGCAGCGCGAGTATGGCACCCGGTGTGGCATTCAGCGCCGCATCGAGCAGACCGGCGGTGCGCGCCGACCTCAGGCTCCCGAAGAGTTCGGAAGCGGTGTACTCGAGACCGAGCAGTGCGAGCAGGAGTATGACGCCGATCTCGGCGCCGGCCTCGAAGAATTCGGAGCTCGCGTCGAGTGGAATCAGTCCGCCCTCGCCAAGGGCGAGACCGACGACCAGATAGAACGGGATCGGCGAGATTCCGAGCGCGTTCGCGAGGCGTCCGAGCAGGCTCATGCCGAGAAGCAGCGCGCCGACTTCGATGAGGAGCAGCGTGGTCTCGTGCATACGCGCGGCCTCAGTCGGGGCCGTTGGCGAGCAGCCGGGCTACCCCGTCGAGTCCTTCACGTGTTCCGACGACGACGATGACGTCGCCCGCGCGCAGCGTCTCTGCCGGCGTGGGTGAGGGGATGATCGTGCCGTCGCGAACGATGGCGACGATCGAGGCATGGGTGCGGGTGCGCGCCTTCGTCGCCCCGAGCGTGCGATTGAGGTACGGCGAGTCGGTCGGCAATGCGATCTGCTCGGTGTAGAGGCCGGCCGTCTCATCGCTGAGGCTCGTGAGTCGGCTGAGCATGACCGAGGCGCCGAGCACGTCGGCGAGGGCTGCAGCCTCGTCGTCGTTCAGCGGAATCGAGTCACGGCAAGCGTCGGGGTCGTCTTCATCGAAGAGGCCGAGGTCGCGCTCACCATCCCGGTGTGAAACTACGCTGATGCGTCGACCGCTTTCGGTGACGAGGTCGTGACGAATGCCGATTCCGGGCAGGTCGACCTTCTCTATGCGAATACCCACGTGGCAATCGTAACCCCGCGCGGGCGCGTCGCGGCCCACCGCGCTCAGCCGTGCGACTTGGCCTGCGTGCGCATGGTCAGTACGGGCGTGCCGGCGTCGTCGCCGACCTCGAACTCGACCGTCACAGTACCCAGCTCCGCGAGCGAGCCCGCGTGCGTGCCGCCGCACGGAATGCGGGCGTCGCCGCCGGGAAGGGCGGCCACCCAGAACCGGCGGTCGGTGAGGCCGTCGCCCTCGCGTTCGACGCGCACCGCGACGCCGGCGCCGGCCCAGTCGGCGATGGCGGCGGTGACGGATGCCGCGAGCTCGCCGAGCCCGTCGGCCGCGAGCGCCCCGGTGTCGAACCCGGCGCGGCGCAGCGACTTATTCAGCCGATAGACGTCGACGGAGCCGCCCTGCAGGATGCGGCTCGAGGTGATCGCGATGCCGTCGAAGTCGGGATTGCCGAGCGCGTCCTCGCGGGCGGGCTTCGACCAGTGCCCGGCGAGCGCGCGGTTCAACGCGAGCGAGGCCGCGTGGCAGGCAGTGTGTCCGATCGAGAGCGCGCGTCGCGTCGAGGCATCCGCTCGCACCGTCACCGCATCGCCCTCGTTGATCGCGGCTTCGCCGCGAACGAGGTGCGCGACGAGGAACGCCCAGCCCTCAGCGCCCTTGCGCACGGGGATGTCGGCGCCGAGGAAGAGGGCGCTACCGTCGGTCGCGGCGAGAACGGCGTCGACGATCGGGTACTCGGTGCCGCGCGTGAGTATCGAACCCGTGTCGGCCGGCTGGTCGGGCCAGGCCGCGTCGACGGGATGGAAGCTCGTCGTCTCGGCGATGACGGCGAAGAGCCCGTCACCGGCGGCCTCGACGTGCAGCACCACCGACTCGGCCTCGAGGGCGCCGTCGGCATAGGTCACGCGGGTATCGCGCGCAGGCAGTGCCATCGAGGCTCAGACGCCGTCGCTGCGACCGAGCACGTGGAAGGGGATGCCGATCGCGATCGACACGCTCAGAATGCCGCCGAAGAACAGCGGTGCCTGGAATTCGGTCAGCACGGGCGCCGTGCCCATGAGCCAGAGGCCGAAGATGAAGAGTCCCATCGAGATGACAAAGGCGACGACGTTCACAGCGACCTCCTGAATTCCGGTGGCGGTCCGCGCCGCCCGGCCAAGTCTAACGTTCGAACACCACGCGCCGAAGGGTCACGACTCGAGCGGACCGAGCCATGCGTTCGCGACGGTCGAGTGGGCCGATTCGTCGTCGGAGGGGTGGAAGATGCCCGCGAGTACGTCGCGGTAGAGGCGGCCGAGTTCCGAGCCTGCGAAGTACGTCGAGCCTCCTGAGACGCGCACGGCCTGGTCGACGACGTGCTTGGCGGTCTCGGTTGCGCGCACCTTGACGCCGACGAGTTTCGCGAACCACAAACCGCCGTGGTCGACGAGTTCGTCGAGATCGCGTGCGATGGCGAGGAGTTGCGGCTCGATGGCCTCTTGAGCGAGTGCGGCATCGGCGATGCGCCAGCGGATGTCTGGATCTTGCGAGAGCGGCTTGCCGTCGTTCTTCAGGGAAGTACGCCGGTGCGCCGCCGCGACGGCGAGTTGCAGGGCGCGGTCGCCGATGCCGGCGTAGACCGAGGCGAGCAGCAGTTCGAAGTTCGCGAAGATGCCGAAGATCAGCGGATCGGCGTTCGGCCCCGGGTCGAGCCGGCGCACGATGCGGTCGGCCGCAGCGAACGCGCCGTCGAGCACGGTGGTGCGACTCTGGCTCGCCCGCATGCCCATGGTGTCCCAGTCGTCGAGGATGCGCACGTCGGGATCTTCGCGGTCGATGAAGCCGTAGACGATCTTCGGCGCGTCGGCCGAGGCCGTGTCGAGGCCCATCGTGCCGAGCCTGGTCCACGCCGGTGAGAGCGAGGTGAAGATCTTGCGACCGGTGTACCGGTAGCCGCCGCCCTCCTGCGGTTCGGCGTCGGTGCGCGATCCGAAGAGCATGAGGTCGTTGCCGGCCTCGCTGATGCCGAAACCGAAGATCTCGCCCGCGCCCGCCTCGCGGAGCACGAACTCGAGAGAGTCGTCACCGCGGTCGCGGAGCACTTTCGCAACGCCCGTCCACACGAGGTGCATGTTCACGGCGAGCGCGGTCGCCGGCGCCGCGCCCGCGAGCCGCATCTGCCCGCGAACGGCGTCGGCGAGGCTCCAGCCGAGCCCGCCGAGCTCGACCGGAACGAGCGCCGTCAGATAGCCCGCCTCTTGGAGTTCGGCGAGATCCTCGTCGAAGAACGCGTTCGCCCGGTCGTAGCCGGCCGCCCGTTCGCGGATGCGTTCGATCAGATCGTCGTGCAGCAGGGTCTCGGGTCTCGGGGTCTCCGGCGTGGTGCTCACGCCGCCAGACTACGCCTCGGGCGTGGTGCCCGACCGGGGCGGCGTGGCCGAGACGGCGGACCCGTCGACGACCGCTTCAGGGTCGACGGATGCCGCGGCATCCGCTCGCCCGTTGCGCCGGCCGCGCGTCGAGGCCACGACGATCGCGACGACGATCGCGGCGATGACGAGCCCCGTGAGGAGCCAGGGCAGGAGCACGCCGAACGCGACACCGAGCCACGATGCGAACGCGACGAGTGCGCCCCACCCCGCGACGAGGCCGCTCCAGAAATCGCCGGGCGCCGCATCGGGAGCCACGTCCTCCGTGATGAGCTCGAGAGTGATCGTCGAGTAGTCGACCTGGTCGACGAGCCAGTCGCGTTGCTGGGTGAGGCTGTCGAGCTCGGCTTGCCGGGTCGTGAGTTCGGACTCGATCGCGATGAGGTCGGCGATCGAGGTGGCGGTGCCGAGAAGCTCGCGCAGCCGGGCGACGGATGCGGTGAGCGCCTCGACGCGAGCGTCGAGGTCTTGGTGCTGCTGCGTGACATCCGAGGCGTTCATCGACACGGAGTTCACGGTGCCGAGCTCGCGGAGTTTCGCGACCACCCCGTCGAGCTCGTCGGAGGGCACCCGCATCGTGAGCGACGCGCTCGGCAGCCGGGTGTCGGTGGCGGGCGTCTCGCGGCGGTTGTCGACCCGTCCGCCGGCCTGCTCGGCGATGTCGGCCGCGTCTTCGGCCGTCGCGATCGGGTCGTCGACGGTGACCGAGATCGATCCGGTCGTGATGACGCTGCGCTCGGCCTCGGCGGTGACCTCGGTGCCGCCGGCAGCAGCGTCGCCCTCGGCGCTCTGCGGCGCATCGGGTGCGGGCATCATCTCGCCGGGGGCCACGCCGGGTTCGAACGACGAGCTGGCGCCGCCGGCCGAGCAGCCGGCGAGAAGGAGGGCGGTGAGCGCGGCCGCGGCCGCCGCTGGTGCGAGTCGTCGTCTCATGCGCTCACTGTATTCCGCGGCCGGAACCCGATGTCTGGAACCCCGCTGGGAGTCGGGTCACGATCGGATTGCGCTTCACTGTGAATCGAGGAGAGGCCCCAACGTTCGGCGTGGTTCGCCCGTTCAACACGTCGATTCCAGCCGTCGTTCGTCGCTGCCGTCAGTCGTCGTCGGGGTCGCGCCCGGTGCGTTCGCCCGTCTCCAGCGCGGCGATCGCGGCGAAGTCGTCGGCGTCGAGTTCGAAGCCGAAGACGTCGAGGTTCTCGCGGATGCGCTCGGGCGAGGACGCCTTCGGGATCACGAGGTTGCCGAGCTGCACGTGCCAGCGCAGCACGATCTGCGCGGGCGTGCGACCGTGCTTGGCCGCGAGGTCGTCGAGCAGGGGAGTGCCGAGCACCCGGCCGCGCGCGAGCGGTGACCATGCCTCGGTGCGGATGCCGTGCGCAGCATCGAACTCTCGCAGCGCCGTCTGCGGCAGCCACGGGTGCAGTTCGATTTGATTGACGACGGGCGCCTCACCGGTCTCCGCGACGAGCCGCTCGATGTGGTGCGCGTGGAAGTTGGAGACGCCGATCGAGCGGACCCGTCCCTCGTCGCGCAACCGGATGAGCGCGCGCCACGTCTCGACGTAGCGGTCGGTCGACGGCACTGGCCAGTGGATGAGGAGGAGATCGAGCTGCTCGAGCGCGAGAGCGCGCATCGACAGGTCGAAGGCGTGCAGCGCGAGTTCGTAACCGTTGTCGTCTTTCCACACCTTCGTCGTGACGAAGAGCTCCTCGCGAGGCAGGCCCGATGCGCGCACCGCCTCGCCGACCTCACGCTCGTTGCCGTAGAAGGCAGCCGTGTCGAGATGCCGATAGCCTGCGTCGATCGCGTCGAGGCAGAGGCGTGCGGCATCCGTCGGCGGCACCTTGTACAGGCCATAGCCGAGCTGCGGGATGCTCGCACCGTCGGCGAGCGGCACGCGCGGTGCGGGAGGGAGTGGTTGCGGCATCCGGAGCGCCTCTCTGAATTGGTCTAGCTCGGTTGCAGTGGAACGGGCTCGGTATCGGGGATCGGGCTCGCATCGCGGCCCCTGAGGTCGGGGTGCCATCGCCGACCGAGTACCGGCACGATGAACCCGAGCAGCGCGAGCGCCGCGGCTGCCCAGAATGCGCCCTGCGCCCCGTAGCCGTCGATGAGGAATCCGGCGAGGGCCGAGCCGAGGGCGGCGCCGATGAGCTGCCCGGTGCCGACCCAACCGTACGCTTCGGCGGTGTCGGAGAACTTCACGCTCGCCGAGACGATCGCGAAGAGCACGGCGAGCGCCGGCGCGATGCCGAGGCCCGCGATGAAGAGGGTGGCGGAGAGCCACCAGAAGTCCATGAGCCCGGCAGCGAGCGCCGTGCCCGCGAACACGATGAACATGCGGCGCGCGGTCGACCAGGGGCCGATCGGCACGTGCCCGAGGAAGAGGCCGCCCGCGAGCGAACCCAGCGAGAAGATCGCGAGCACGATGCCGGCCTCGGCACCGCCGTGGCCGAACACGGCGACGACGCCGGCCTCGATCGCCGCGGTCGCTCCGATCAGGAGGAAGCCGACGATCGTCGCGAGGAGCACCGGCGGCCTGCCGAGCACGACGCCGAATCGCCGCTTCGAACGCGGGATGCGGACGCGCCCGAGCTCGGGAGAGGAGATGAACCAGATGCCGCCGATCACCATGAGCACGGCGGCGAGGAGGATCGCCCATACCGTGCCGACCTGCGTCGCGACGAAGGTCGTGACGACGGGTCCGACGACCCAGATGATCTCTTGTGCCGACGCGTCGAGTGAGAACAACGGGGTGAGCTGACGGGAGTTCACCATCTTCGGGTAGATCGTGCGCACGGCCGGCTGCACCGGCGGTGTCGCGATGCCGGCGACGAAGCCGACCGCCATGTAGAGGGGCACCGTGAGCGGCAGCACGCCGATCGCGACGACGGCCGCGACGCAGACGATGAGGGTCGTGATGAGCACGGGTCGCATGCCGAGTCGTCCCATGAGCCGGCTCGTCATCGGACCGGCGATCGCCTGGCCGATCGAGGTGGCCGCGAGCACGAGTCCGGCGTAACCGTACGAACCCGTCTGCTGTTCGACGTGCAGCAGGAACGCGAGCGAGAGCATTCCCGACGGGAACCGTGCCGTCAGCTGGGCGGCGATGATGCGAGCGACGCCCGAGGTTTTCAATAGATCGGAGTAGCTTCCCACGGTGCGATCACTCTATCGAGGCGGATGCCGCGGAGGCACGCACCTCGCACGCGGATCACGACCAGCGCTCCGAGCGTGCGAACTACCGCCCGACGCCGCTCAGGCGAGCAGCTTCGTGATGCGTTGCAGCGAGACGCTCTCGGCGGCGCGCAGTTCTTGAGCGAAGAGGCTGATGCGCAGCTCCTCGATCAGCCAGCGCGCGCGAACGAGGTTCGTCGAGGCGTCAGGGGCGAGCGGGATCGTGCCGCCCGCGTCGGCGAACCGAGCAAGAGCCGTCTGCACCTCGTTCATCCATACCCGGTCGCGCCCCGGGTTGTCGACGAGCTTGCCGACCCGCATCGTGACGCCCTCGAGGTAGCGCGGCACGTGTCGCAGCCGTTCGAGCCCGGTTCGCGAGACGAAGCCGGGGAACACGAGCCCGGCGAGCTGCTCCTTCGCGTCACTGAGGGCGGGCAGCAGTGCCAGGCTGGTCGCCGACTTCACCGCCTTCTCTGCGGTGCGGAGGGCGCCGAGGGTACCGGCCACGAGTCCGACGGTCTCGAACATCGTGTCCATGACCACGCCCGAGACGCGGTCGCGCACGGTCTCGAATTCCACTTTCGTGAAGAGCATGCCGTCGTCCTTGACGCGGTAGAGCACGTCGTTGACGCAGGCGACGAGACAGTCGGCGAACAGGGCGGCCGTGCTCGGGTACGGGCTCGTGGCGAGGATGAGCTTCTCGTTGCCCGTGAGGTGCTGCTGCACGTAGTTGACCGGCGACGGCGTCGCGAGCATGAGCAGGCGACGGATGCCGCCGGGCATCGCCCGGGCCTGCTCCTCGGGGGTTGCGAGCAGCCTGATGCTCACGGTCGTGCCGTCGTCGATGAGCGAGGGGTAGGCGCGCACCCGATTGCCGCCGACGGTCGTGTCGACGAACCGGGGCAGCTCGGCGAAGTCCCAGCTCGTGAGGCCGTTGCGCTCGATGCCGGCGCCCGGTGCCTCACCGGCTGCCGCGATCGTGTCGGGCGTCGCCCGGCCGTCGACCGGCTTCGGCCCGCGGGGCCCGCGTTCTCCGCGGGCGGGGTTCGCGAACGTGTCGGCGATGGCATCTCGTGCGTTCTCTGCGAGCTGGGCCTGCAACGCCCGCAGGTCCTTGCCCACGGCGAGCTGCTTGCCCCGGCCGTCGACGACGCGGAACGACATCAGGAGGTGGGGCGGGATGCGGTCCATCGCGAAGTCGGCGGCGGTCACCGGCGTGTGGGTGAGGCGATTGATGACGGCGGCGACCTCGTCGGCGAACGACATGCCCGCCGGGGCATCCGTCTCACCCAACTCGGCGACGATCTTCGTGGCCCAGTCGGCGGCGGGCACGACGTTTCGGCGGATCATCTTCGGCAGCGCCTTGATCATCGCGGTGACGAGTTCGGTGCGGAGCCCCGGCACTTGCCGGTCGAAGCCCTCCGGCCGCAGCCGGGCGAGCAGCACGAGTGGCACCTGCACGGTCACGCCGTCGTCGGATGCCCCGGGCTCGAAGCGGTAGCGCAGCGTCAGCGTCTGGTCGTCTTGCCGCCAGGTCGGCGGGAACGCAGCTTCGTCGATCGTCGGCGCGTCATCGGGAGCGAGCGTCTCGGCCGTCATCGTCAGCAGTTCGGGCGACTCCTGCTTCGTCGCGCGCCACCACGTCTCGAAGAGCCGGGTCGAGGTGACGTCGGCCGGGATGCGCGAGTCGTAGAACTCGAAGACGGCTTCGTCGTCGAAGAGGATGTCGCGCCGGCGGCTGCGCTCCTCGAGCGCTTCGAGCTCGGCGCGGAGCTTGCGATTCTGCCGATCGAAGTCGAAGAGCCGGTCGCGGCGGATGTCGTTCGGCCAGTCGCCGTCGACGAGTGCGTGCCGGATGAAGAGCTCGCGGGCGTACGCCTGGTCGATGCGTGCGAGCTGGATGCGCCGGCGCGCCACGATCGGCACTCCGTAGAGCGTGACCTTCTCGTAGGCGACCGCGGATCCCTGCCGCTTCTCCCAGTGCGGCTCGCTGTGACTGCGCTTGACGAGCGAACCCGCGAGCGGTTCGGCCCACGCGGGGTCGATCGCCGCGTTCATCCGAGCGAAGAGACGGCTCGTCTCGACGAGTTCGGCACTCATGATGGCGTCGGGCTGCTTCTTCGCGAGCGCCGAACCCGGGAAGATCAGGAACCGAGACTGCCGGGCGCCGAGGTACTCGCCCTTGGGTTTGCGCCCGCCGGATGCCGCGGGGCCTCGCGCCCCCGACTGCTGCGTGCTCGCCGCGGCATCCTTCAACCCGATGTGGCTGAGGAGGCCGGCGAGCAGCGATTTGTGGATGAGATCCGCGTCGGGCGCCGCCTTGCCACCGGGAGTCTTGTCGTCGATCGTGAGCCCGAGGGGCTTCGCCATCTGCCGCAGCTGCCGATAGACGTCGTTCCACTCGCGCACGCGCAGGTAGTTCAGGAAGTCGTTCTTGCACATGCGCCGGAACGCGCTCGAGCCGAGCTCGCGCTGCTGCGTCTCGAGGTGGTTCCAAAGGTTCAGGAGCGTGATGAAGTCGCTCGTCGGGTCGACGAAGCGGGCGTGGCGCTCGTCGGCCTGCTGACGCCGTTCGAGCGGCCGCTCGCGCGGATCCTGAATCGTGAGCCCCGCGACGATCGCGAGCACCTCGCGGCTCACGCCGTGCTGCTTCGACTCGACGACCATGCGCCCGAAACGAGGCTCGATCGGCAGTTTCGCGAGTGCGCGACCGACCTTCGTCAGCCGTGGCCCGGCTCCCGACGCGGTCGATCCGCTCCCTGACCCGGCAGATCCGCTCCCTGAGTTTGTCGAAGGGTCGACCGCGCCCAGCTCGCGCAGCAGCTCGACGCCGTCTTTCACGCCGCGTGAGTCGGGTGGGGTCAGGAAGGGGAAGGCTTCGATGTCGCCGAGGCCGAGCGAGATCATCTGCAGGATGACGGCGGCGAGGTTGGTGCGCAGCACCTCCGGCTCGGTGAACTCGGGTCGCCGTGCGAAGTCCTCTTCGGAGTAGAGGCGGATGGCGATGCCGTCACTCGTGCGGCCCGAGCGGCCCGATCGCTGGTTCGCCGAGGCCTGGGAGATCGCCTCGATCGGCAATCGCTGCACCTTCGAGCGCACCGAGTACCGGCTGATGCGGGCGGTTCCTGCGTCGATGACGTACTTGATGCCGGGCACGGTGAGGCTCGTCTCGGCGACGTTCGTCGCGAGCACGACGCGACGGCGTACCCCGGCGACCGTCGAGGGCTGGAAGACGCGATGCTGCTCGGCCGATGACAGGCGACCATAGAGCGGCAGCACTTCGGTGACGGATGCCCCGCCGCCGGCGTAGTGCCCGCGAACCGCCTCTTCGGCGTCGCGGATCTCGTTCTCGCCCGAGAGGAACACGAGCACGTCGCCGCGCGACTCCCGGTCGAGTTCGTCGAGCGCCTCGATGATGCCCTGCAGGTAGTCCTTGTCGTCGGCCGCGGCCCGCCCGCTGGAGTTCGTCGAACCGGAACCGATCGTCGCGACCTCGTCGGGGTCGTCGCTCGCGGACTCCTCCGCGACGAGCGGGCGGTACCGGATCTCGACCGGATAGGTGCGGCCCGAGACCTCGATGATCGGGGCCGGTTCGCCGGATGCATCCGCGAAGTGCCTCGCGAAGCTCGCGGGGTCGATCGTCGCGCTCGTGACGATGACCTTGAGATCGGGCCGCTTCGGCAGCAACTGCTTGAGGTAGCCGAGCAGGAAGTCGATGTTGAGGCTGCGCTCGTGGGCTTCATCGATGATGATCGTGTCGTAGCGACGCAGCATCCGGTCGTGGTGCATCTCGTTCAGCAGGATGCCGTCGGTCATGAGCTTGATGCGAGTCGAGGCCGTCGCCTTGTCGGTGAAGCGCACCTGGTAGCCGACGAGCCCGCCGACCTCTTCGCCGAGTTCCTCGGCGATGCGCTCGGCGATCGTGCGCGCGGCGAGCCGCCTCGGCTGCGTGTGCCCGATCGATTCACGGCCCAGCTCGAGGCAGATCTTCGGCAGCTGCGTCGTCTTGCCTGAGCCGGTCGCGCCGGCGACGATGACGACCTGGTTCTCGCGGATGGCGCGCGCGATCTCCTCACGCTGCCGGGAGACGGGCAGCTCGGCGGGGTAGGTGATCGCGGCAAGCACAGCCCTCCATCGTATGCGGCGCGAGCGAGGTCGTGGTCGAACTCCCTCGACGGATGTCGCGGCGCCGGTGGGCTCGGGCACGCGACGCTCGGTACATGGCTCGCGCTCGCCTCCTGGCGAACACGATTTCGATCGGGCCCGCCGGGCGGATACCGTCTCCGCATGGGCGAGAGCGACTTCGAGAACGAGTGGCACGAGTGGCGACGGAGTCGATGGCAGGCGGTGTCGGCGCCGTACGGCACGGCCGCTCTCCGTCACACGCACTGGCTCACGACAGACTCCGCCGAGTTCGCCGGTGCGCCCGGTCGCTGGCGAGTGCAGGGCACCGAGGTCGTCGGTGAATCCTTGCCGGCCGGCATCGTCGGCGTTGGGCGCCACGACCGGGTGCCGCTCTCCGACGACGTCGTGCGGCTCGCGGCGGATGAAGAACTCGAGCTCGACGGCATCCGCCTGCGCGTGTTCGAGCGCGATGGTTCGCTCGCCCTTCGCGTCATCGATCCGGATGCCCCGAGCCGCACGAGCCTCGAGTGCATCGACGCCTACGAGCCTTCGCGCGGCCGAGTCGTGATCGGCGGATTCACGCCGGCCGGCGCCGGCTCCACGCTCGATGTCACCTCGGTCGACGGGCACGAGTCGATCGACGAGCTCGGGGGAACGATCGCGCTCGAGATCGACGGGGTTGCCGTGACGCTCACCGTCACGCGTGATTCGTACGGCCTTTCGGCGGTGCTCGCGGATGCGACGAGCGGCAGCGAGAGCTACCGGTTCCGCTTCCTGCGAGTGCCAGAGCCCGACTCCGATGGCCGGGTGGCCGTCGACTTCAACCGCGCATACCTGCCGCCCTGTGCGTTCTCCGACGAGTACGTCTGCCCGTTGCCGCCCGCCGGCAACCGCTGGCCGGTCGCATTGCGGGCGGGGGAGCGGCTCGCCACGAGGCATCCGCTGCTCGATTCCGCCGGTGCTGGTGCCGGTGCTGACGACGAAGGTCACGCTGCGGCCTGATTCGCGGGCAGCGAACGGTCTGTCGGATGCTGCAGGCGGCGTGGTGGCGACGCTGCGGCCTGATTCGCGGGCAGCGAACGGTCTGTCGGATGCTGCAGGCGGCGTGGTGGGATGGAGGATGACTTCTGTGCCACTCATCCAGCTCAACGACGGCCACTCGATTCCGCAGCTCGGCTTCGGCGTCTTCAAGGTCGACCCGAAGCAGACCGAGCACATCGTGACGGATGCGCTCGAGGTCGGCTATCGCCACATCGACACCGCGCGCATCTACGGCAACGAGGCCGGAGTCGGTGCCGCGCTCGCCGATTCCGGCATCCCTCGTGAAGAGCTCTTCATCACGACGAAGCTGTGGAACGACGATCAGGGCACGCAGTCGGTCCTCGACGCGTTCGACGCGAGCCTCGAGCGGCTGGGGCTCGAGTATCTCGACCTCTACCTGATCCACTGGCCGGCACCGGCCAACGACCGCTATGTCGAGACGTGGAAGACGTTCGAGCAGCTCCGCGCGAGCGGGCGGGTGCGTTCGATCGGCGTCTCGAACTTCTTGGTCCCGCACCTCGAACGGCTGCTCGACGAGACCGACGTCGTGCCCGCGGTCGACCAGATCGAACTGCATCCCGCGCACCAGCAGCCGGCGACCACGGCGTTCGCAGAGGCGCACGGTATCGCGATTGAGGCCTGGGGGCCGCTCGGCCAGGGCAAGTACCCGCTGTTCGAGTTGCCTGACGTGGCCGAAGCGGCTGCCGCGCACGGCAAGAGTCCTGCCCAGGTCGTGATCCGATGGCACCTCCAGCGCGGCCACATCGTCTTCCCGAAGTCGAACCGGCGCGAGCGCATGGCCGAGAACTTCGACGTCTTCGACTTCGAACTGAGCGGCGCCGAGATGCACGCGATCACCGCGCTCGAGCGTGAGGGCCGAGTGAGTTCGCATCCCGACGACGTGAGCTGAGCGGATGCCGCGGATCCGCGCATTTCCGCGCGACACGCCCGGGATGCACGGCGGATTTGCCGGGGTGCGGGGATCCGCGTAAATTCTTACTTATCGCCACGGCGGTGCGGGA
This sequence comes from Agromyces sp. Y782, assembly GCF_059445405.1. Lineage (NCBI taxonomy): Bacteria > Bacillati > Actinomycetota > Actinomycetes > Micrococcales > Microbacteriaceae > Agromyces > Agromyces sp. Y782. Next base: position 3,112,333 of record NZ_JCAIUG010000001.1, read on the forward strand.
AGCGGCTGAGAGATCAGGGCTTCTCGGCCGAGACGGCGACACTCTTAGCCAAATAGCCTCGAAGTCGCATTGCGACTCGGTGATTTCAAGCCTAAGATGAAACCCCCACTTCAGAACGAACATGGCTCTCGAGTCGTGTTCTTGTTGTGAGAGCGACAGCCGTGTGAATCCGAGTGATCGGGTCCGGCGATTGAAGTGGTATGGTAGATAGGTTGCCCTGAGGGCAGGCCGCGAGGCCGAAACTCGGGTGCGTCCGTTCCTTGAGAACTCAACAGCGTGCACTATGTTCAATGCCAATTTTTGAACCCTGTCCCGGTCTTTTGGCCGGGTGGGATTCCTTTGATTGATG